>NZ_QPIG01000009.1 GCF_003337215.1 Oceanihabitans sediminis | reverse complement strand
TCAAACTACGTTTTAAAGAGCTTACAACTGCTTTACTAGGGTTTCCTAAAACAGATTCACCGTGTAATTTATTTTTAATCATGGTGCTTTGTTTTGTATATATAGCAAGGAGTCTGGTGATTTGAAGGCACTCTGTTTGGTGCTTAGAGTTACCTTTCCAGAGCTTTAATTCGACTTGTTTGGCATATTCACAGATCTGTTTAGCATCGCTCTTATCGGTTTTGATTTTAGATAATTTCATCTGAATAAAACGTTTTACTGCTAATGGGTTTTCTACAGAAACTCTAATACCTGATTCTAACAAATAATAAGCTAATTGGTAATGATAATATCCTGTAGCCTCCATGACACAATGGCTATCTATATCTAATATTTTTACAAACTTTTTAAATCCAGAAAGGGTGTTTTTAAACTGGTAAAAGTTGCCATTAGAATCTGCAACATCAAAAACCAAATGGCTAATGTCAATACCAAAAAATTTAATATCTTTATTCATAATAAAATGATTTTTGAAAGGACGTCTACGCGAGTTTCAACGACTTAAAAGCGAGGTCTAAAAGCCTCATAGAACTGTACGAAATCTGTGTAGAAAAGGAGAGGGGATTTTCAATGTTGACGAGATCAAAGTCTCTGCGTATATAATAACCTTATTCCTCTCCTTTGTTCTTTCTTATTTATAGGTCTTAATTTAGTGTTTTTATTAAAATGCTAACTTAAGCCGTATATAATTTATTGCTGGCTTCTTGCTTACTTACGAAAGTCCTCGCGGACTTTCTTGGTTGGTAATTATTTACTAAATTAGTTGCTTGAAACACGCAACAAACCATATACAATCACGTTGGGTACAATTATGACAAACAGTATTTTCCATAACAAAGAGTTTGAATTGAACGGAATTTCTGTACCTGAATTTGAACTGAAAAGCGGAAATCTAATTAGAATTTACATTCCAAATTTTGACTCTGAAAATCAACCTTTAGGTTTTGACTTGACAATTGAATTAATAAAGCATTTTCAAAATATAAAGTCTGATTTCCCTTGGGCGAAAAACTACCGACAAAATTCAATTGTGGAATTACTAAATCCTCTGACCGTTGAAAAATATCTGATTAATAAAATGCGGATTGAAAAACTCACAGCAGAAAAGATTGCGGACGAAATCGGAATTAAGCTAATAGATAAATTTGAATATTTGAATTTCACGAATAAAAAGGCATTGATAATAAAAGTTCTTTTTGAGAAAAACGAATGTATAATGTTGGACTATTATGGTGTAGATGCAATTGGAATCGGATTTTTAGAAAAATTAGTGAACTCGGAAATTAAAAAGGGTAAATCTGCTATCGCTTTCGACAGACTGGAATTTAAAGCTGATAATGAACCTTATGAAAATATTAAACCGATAAAAATAACTGTACCCAACACTGTGTATAATTAATTGCGGCTGAATTTCCTCTCGGAAATTCAATCTTATTAATTATCTTTCGGTTACGGCGGAAAATGACTCGCGTCCTTTCCCGCAACTAATCATACACAAACACGTTGGGTTTAATGCTGGAGCAAGTTTGCGCAACTGAAAAAAGCCTGGTTTTATTTTCGGATTTTTTTTAGAATTTTAAGGTAGATAATTCAGAAAAATTATCGTACCGAATTTCAAGATTTTGTGGAATCACCAATCAAACGTGGAATGAAAAGCAACAGCGGAATTGCTCACTCGAACGCTGACTGAATTGCTGTGCGGAATTTGACAAAAATGCGGAAAAACGGAAAACAGAACAGAACGCAAAAAAACGTCTGACTTCCACTCTGCCGAACAAAAACACAATCGGAATTTGAGCAGGTTTGCGGAATTGAAAAACAACGAAATCTACTCAAACTCGAAAAAAATAAATCAACGGAAAACCAAAATTTCGGAACAGAATTATAAACGGACAAAAAGCACTAAAACCCAACAACGGCTATAGTTCATTGCTACGGATTTTCTGCCGAAAATCCTCGCACTTTTGCTATCTTTGGTTCACGGCGGAAAATCCTCGCGGATTTTCACGCAACGAAACCATAGCCCAACCGTTGTAAGCAATTTGCCCAACCATTCGCAAGCAGAATAAATATGAATGATTTAAAATAAAAAATGGAATTAAAAGCGGAAAAAATATTTGCGGATTATGATGAAAATGGATTATTGATTATTGGATTTTCAGGTAAATTAAGTAATGAAGATTTTTATCTAATTATACAAGATGCTTCTGACAGAGAGGATGAACAGGAAATTGAATTAGGAATGGACACGTTTCATATTGAAGTAAATGACCAATCGAGAGGTGGTTATGGTGGAATTACAGAACTTGAACTTTGGAAAAACACCTTGCACCTAAAACTGAACGAAGTCGGGAAAAAAAACTTAAAAACGGATAGTGAAATAATAGATATTCGAATGAAGTTAAGCGAACCTGAATTTGTAAATTTAAGTGAGAAATTAAATATAATATTTGAACCTGAAAAAGAAATAAAAACTGCTTACAACAATGGCTATAAGTAATTGCTTGTTCTTGCCTACTTTGGAAATTCCTGCGGAATTTCCAACTTGGTGTGTACTTGCAAAGTTAAGTGCTAAACCACGCAACTACTCATAGCCGAGACCGTTGGCAACCATTGTGACCCGTCCTGAAATAAGGCTACATAATTTTAAACATTATGTATAGAAATGACAAAGTAATTAGACGTTACAGTGAACCTTTTAAATTAAAAATTTTAGCCGAGCTTACCATCGGAAAACACACAAAGAGCGAACTTTGTAAGCTCTACTCTATTGCACCTACAACAGTGAATGTGTGGATTAAAAAGTACAATCGTAAAGACTTAATGAACACCAGAGTAAAAGTGGAAACAAAAGACGAAATATCAAGAATTAAAGCACTTCAAAAAGAGATTGAACAGCTTAAGAAACTGCTACTTAAAAAGGATCTCGATGCTATGGTAGAAGAATCTTATCTAGAAGTAGCTGCAGAAGATCTTGGTTTTAAATCTATTGCTGAACTAAAAAAAAAGTTAAGTATAAAGCCTTAATAAGAGCTAAAGAGAAATCTAAGGGATTTGCTTCTTTAACGACTATAACCCATTGTTTTGGGCTTAAACGTAATGCATATTATAAATACAAAGCTAGAGCTGATAAGCGTTTAAGACTAGAACAACAGATTCTAAACATCGTTAGAAAAAGACGCAAATCCCTTCCTAGAGAAGGTGTTCGTAAACTTATTAAATCTTTAGATGTAGATTTTACTAAAGCCAATATTAAAATCGGTAGAGACACTCTTTTCAATGTGCTTAGAAAACACCAAATGCTGACACTTAGAAAGAAAACCAGTGCTAGAACTACGAACTCTTATCATCGATTTTATAAATATAACAACATCATAAAAGACGTAGAAATCAATAGAGTTAACCAAGTTTGGGTTAGTGACATAACTTATATTAGAACCCTAAAAGGCTTTTGTTATCTGGCTTTAATAACAGACATGCACTCCAGGAAAATAGTTGGTTATGATATTAGTGATAGCTTGGAATTAAAAGGATGTGTGAGAGCGCTTAATAAGGCAATTTATCAAGCTAAAAGCATTAAACAACTTATTCATCATTCAGACAGAGGAATACAGTATTGTAGCAATGTATACACACAAATACTCAAAAGAAAAAAGATAGATATTAGTATGACTGAAGAAAATCATTGTTACGAGAATGCCATGGCTGAACGTGTAAACGGCATCCTAAAAGATGAGTTTTATCTCGATCAGACCTTTGATAACGTGGCACATGCCAAAAGAGCTGCAAAAAATGCAATTAATTTATACAACGAAGTAAGATTACATTTATCTTTAGACTATAAAACACCTAATATGGTATATAAATTATCAGCTTAATTCAATTTTAACCTGTAGCCATATTTCAGGACAAGACATTGCTGTACCGCAAAAATTTCTAAAAAAAGATCTCACTCTATTCTTCCGATTTATCACTGTTACGGAACATAACGCACTTCCGATTTACCACTGTTGCGCTCAATTCTGTCGCTTTAATAAAACTAAAAAATCGATTTTAAACTGCCGACTGGCTTCATACCCAATCCAACCGCCTGGTTTTTAAAAAATAAACGGTTGCCAACATAGTGTATAAAAAATGCTTACTTTAGTCCCTAATCAAGTGTAAATGTGCGTTTGCCACCTTCCGATTTTCCTGCGGAAAATCCTCGGACGCAAACTCGCCCATTTCATACACTTACCGTTGGCAACCATTGCTGTACCGCAAAAATTTCTAAAAAAAGATCTCACTCTATTCTTCCGATTTATCACTGTTACGGAACATAACGCACTTCCGATTTACCACTGTTGCGCTCAATTCTGTCGCTTTAATAAAACTAAAAAATCGATTTTAAACTACCGACTGGCTTCATACCCAATCCAACCGTCTGGTTTTTAAAAAATAAACGGTTGCCAACATAGTGTATAAAAAATGCTTACTTTAGTCCCTAATCAAGTGTAAATGTGCGTTTGCTACCTTCCGATTTTCCTGCGGAAAATCCTCGGACGCAAACTCGCCCATTTCATACACTTACCGTTGTAAACAATGCTGAAATGAAATACACAAAAAATATATTTGGAGTAATTATTCTAATGATTTTATCCTCGTGTGATAAAGAAGTTGGAGAAAGCGGAGTTGTGGAAAATGAATTGACAGGCGAACGAATTGAAAATGTAGAAGTAATACTTAATTCTGACCAAGCGGACAAAACTGAATTTACAGACTCTAATGGGTATTTTAGTAATATTAAAACATTTAGTTGTGGAATAAGTAGTTGCGATACTGATTTTACTCTGACTTTTGAAAAAGAAGGATTCCAGACTGTAACTATTAACCAAAACTATTATAGAGAATCATCGACTGAATTTGTAACTGAAGGAACAAAAGATACACTGATTGTAAAAATGCAACCGAATTAAAAAAAAGCACAGTTTACAACACCGTGTAAAAATAATTGCTTGGTTCTTGCCTACTCGGAAAATCCTGCGGATTTTCCTCTGGTTCGTTCCATTTTTAGTAAGTTAGTTGCTTGCACACGCAACTATCCTTACACAAACACGTTGCCCACAATATGAAAAAGACGCTATCAATAATATTAATCGTACTGACGATTGGGATTTCGAAAGCTGAAAGTTTAATTACAGCTCAATATCCTGACAAGATTATTTACAATGGAAAAGAGTTCGATTTAAACTCAAATCCATTAGAACCATATTTTGAGAAAAATCCTGAAAATCGACCAGATATGGTATCAACAGCACTTTGGCGTGGATATGTTGGTCATTTTGAGATAATCGAAAACGAGCTATATCTAACTGATATGAAAAGACCAGTTGGTTATAGAGATGACGATGGAAATTTTCAAGAAAAATGGGTTTCAATCTACAGAATGTATTTTCCAAGACAGGAAAAAGTAAAAATCGATTGGTTTAGTGGAATTCTGATTTTACCACACGGAAAAATGGTGCAATATGTTCATCAAGGTTACGCATCAACGTATAGTAAATACTGGCTTCTCGAAATTGAGAATGGAAAATTTAATGAGGCTCGAAAATATAATAATAAAGAATTTGTAAAGTTCAAAAAACGTCAATTTGAGCTGTTTGAAAAAACAGAAGAATATAAAAAACTGTATGCGGAATTAAAAGAAAACGATGAATACAACGATGATGAATTTATAAAATCTTTTATTTCCGATTTTGTAATAAACTATACGACAAAATTTCTGACTGAATAAAATACTGTGGGCAACAAAGTACTGTGGTAAAAAACAAGTAAAAAAGCATTAATTTTTCACCAAGGAACTTCTGTAGCTATCCTCATATATTAGTCCAGATTTAGCAATAGCAAAAGCTTGTTTTAATAGCTTATTGCA
>NZ_QPIG01000008.1 GCF_003337215.1 Oceanihabitans sediminis | reverse complement strand
ATGCAATAAGCTATTAAAACAAGCTTTTGCTATTGCTAAATCTGGACTAATATATGAGGATAGCTACAGAAGTTCCTTGGTGAAAAATTAATGCTTTTTTACTTGTTTTTTACCACAGTACTTTGTTAGGCAACGTATTATTCGGCGTAATTTATTTTCCGCTTTACAATATACAAAGGTTTTCCATTTTTAAAGTGAGTTTTTAAAACCCAATTATTATTTTGGTCAAACTCATATTTTGAAATCCAAATTTCCTTATTTCCTGTTTGTCCATCTGTTCTCGAATATTCAATTTGATTTCCGAATTCATTCCATTTTTGGATTAATATTGAATAACGTTTTGCGCCAATTGGCTCAATTTTATACTCAATTAAATTATCATTTTCGTCATAGAAATTCTCAATTAGAGTAAAATTATTGTCGTCCACATAATCTTCTTTTATGAGCTTAATTCTACTATGGTTGTCATATTCGTAAATTGACTTTTCTTGCAATGTGTCCCAGCGTCCATAGGTTTCGGTCAGTTCTGTTTTCAATAAGTTATCTTCATAACTTCTACTGATTAATTTGGATGGAATACTATCTTTTATAAAAGCGTTTTCCTCAATTAAATTTCCCAAACTATCATATTTATAATTAAAGGTCATTTGAACGGTATCATTGACTATATCTCGCCTTGTAATAAGTCGATTATTTTCATCTCTTTCAGCAATAGATATTCTTTTGAAATCTCCTGAAGAATAAGTAAACTTCTTTATGCTATCATTTTTATCATAAACGCTTTCTTGAATACTTTGAGAACCTTTGCCATAATTATCTGTCTCAATAATTTTTAAGATTTGATGTTTTGAGTTATAAAAATATTCAGTTTGGTTTGAAATTTTACCATTTGAATAGAATTCGGTTCTCTTGATTAAGTTTCCGATGTCATTAAATTCTAATAATTCGTCTCTGTCGATAGCAGAATAGGAATTAATCTTTTCGCCAATCTCAAAACTATTTTCAGTTATTTTGTATTCAAAAATTTCTGTCCGTACTGACGTTATTTTTCCTTTTAATCCACGAATTTGTAGGTCATTTTCAAATTCCGTTTTATTCATTTGGGGATTAGCACAACTTGCAATGATTGAGAAAATTATTAATGGAAACAGGATGTTTTTCATATGTTGCCCAACGGTTTTGTATATGGCTCGTAGCGTGCAAATTAGCGATAACTTTTTGGTTGAGCACGAGCCGAATTTTTTAATTTTCTTATTATCTTTTTTCTCAATAAGCCAAATTAAAAAATTTGGCGGACTTGCAAATATGCCTTAACTTCGATTAAGCAACTAATTAGCTTTGAGCTATATACGGTGTTGTACCCAGTTTTTTATTCGCTGTAAATTGTTAGTTCGACATCTCTTTTGCTATATTCTAAAACAATAATTTTGTTATTTTTTTTCCATTTTTGTTCAGTACTATTTTTGTCCGTTTGCAAGTCGTTAGGTTCTCCTAATTTGCCTTTGAGGTAATCTGAAATCCAATCAAATTTTTGTTTGTAAAGTGTTTCTTCCATTTTGCTATTGTTCATTGAAGCAACAACATCTTTAATACTTTGATTTTTGTTTCTGTTTTTTCCCCATTCAAATTTCACTAACTCTATTTTCTTTTCGTCTTTTGAATAGTAATATATTGTTAATAGCCTTAATTCTTTACTCTCAATTTTTCTATAAATTCTTGGCGTATTAACATCTCGACCATCAAGTCGATAAGTTGAAATTTTATGTTTTTGGGTAATATCCGTTGCATTTATCTCTTGCTCAACTTTGTCTATTTGGTTTAAAGTCAATGAGCTAAAATTTGAATAATAATTATCAAAAGTATTTTCAACCCATTCATTCATTTCATTTTCGCCAAATACTGGTTCTTTATAAATATTGTTGAATTGGGTGACTTTAAAATCATTTTTGTTAATTTCTATAATTCCGTAAACAGAATCCTTGTCTGTTCGGAATTGAACAGATTGAAAGTTGTTATTTTGAATTGGGTTTCTTGTATCGTAATTCCATTGAAAAGGTCTGATTATATATTTAAATTCGTAAAATGGAACTAACGTTTTGTTTTCTATTGTTCCAATTTTGGTTGAAATACTGTCTTTGTACAAATGGTAGAGTTTCTCGTTTGAAATGAATGATGTTGCTATTGAGAAAGTTGGGTTGAAATAGTCATTATCTTTGTATTCAAATATTACTTCCGCTCCATTTGTAGAATAATTCCCTTCTCTTCGATAACTATTTTCAAGGTCAGCAACAGCTTTTTTATAATCGTAGGGCTCCTTACTTTCATCCAACTCTGTTGGGTCTTTAATTTTCAAAACGGATATACCTGTTGTTAGATAATAATGGTTATTTAACTTATTGATTACTGGCGATGTTGCGCCAATTTCATATTGTTTACCCGTTTGTTTGTCTTTGAACCAAGTTACGCCACCCCATTCTCCAAAATCGAGAGAATAAACAGAATAGTCTTTATCATCGTAATATAAATCAATTCCTTTTTTTGTTTCTATCCAAGTGTTATTTGTTTGGTCAAGATAAAAAGAGTTGTGGTCATAATATTCCGTTGTAAATATTGTATCGTTCTTGATGTACAAATCGTAATAAAAGGTTTGAAGTTTTTTTGGAACATCAATTTGAGATTTTATTTTACCGTCTTTATCGAGAATGTAAAATTGATGATTAGAACCTGAACTAAATTTGTCATTGTCAGTTTTAAAGTAACAATAAAAATTATCGTTGTATTTCAGCCAAGGTCCTGGACTTCCAGGAATATTAATTTCAACATTTTTGATATTCACATTCAGTTCTTGAGGTTGGCAAGAAGCTGTTATAAATGTCAAAATTATTATGTGAATTACGGTTTTCATAAATTGGGTACAACGTGTTTGTGTAAGGAACGTTGCGGTTTTGTGTGCGAGGATTTTCCGAAGGAAAATCAGAAGCAAGCAAAAGCGCAGTGACCAAACGGTTGAACTAAAATAAGCAATGTTTTTTACACGGTGTTGGGCGTAGTATTTATTTCATTATTATTTTTACTTTTTTCGGTTCAAGTTTTTTATCCGCTAAATATTTGTCAATGCTATCATTGTTTTCCAACCTTAAATTGCTTTGTGAAATTTTAAAATCAGATATTGAGTCGTTTATTATTTCACATTCCGCATAAACATAATGTTTCCCAAATCCACCTTGAATATATGCAATTCTCCATAGTCTGTTTTTTCTTGATAATAATCGAAGTTGTCTTGTCGGAATCGAATCGTTAATTATGACGTCAGTTTTATTAAATTCCTCATTAGGGTTTGCAATTTCAAAGTCATTTTTCAGTACTTTTTTTAAAGTCAGAGTGAGTAATTCAGGAATAGAATCTTTAGTATTAAATTCAGTCCAATTTTTATCCAATTCAGTTGCGGTTTTTTTGGGTTCAGATTTTTTGTCCGAACAACTGATTAGTAGAATTATTATTGGAATCAGGATTTTTCTCATATTACGCCCAACGTGTTCGTGTATGGTTTGTTGCGGGATCGTCCGTAGGATGATTCCGATGGAAATCATATTTCACTAAAAGTAAGAATTTTTCTTTTGTTTAACCATCAGTACGCATGAACTATACACGTTGTTAGCTACTGGTTTAATCAATTTTTTTCAGAAAATACCTCTTTGTTTTTACTTTAGTTCCAGGAAATAAAAAATTATTGTTTTCAGAATATTTTTTAATACGTTTTATTAATTCCTCTGATGCAATTCTATAAACTAATAATTTATTTTTTCTAATCAACAATTTTTGGTGGTATTCCATTCCATTATCATTTTTTAATGCGAAATCATGGTAATCGTCAAATAGAATTAAATCTATTGATTTAATCGAATCATTAGGTATATTAACAATATCTTCTTCCTTTGGAGGATCGAATTTTAAATAAACTATATTTTCCTTGATTTGGTAATATCCTGTAAAATTTCTGTCTGGCAGATCTCCAGAAATAATATATTCGAATTTGTTTTCAGTTTTGAAATTAATTGTGGTAATGAACATTCCAGCATCAGCAAAGATAGATTGATAAGTTCCTTTTATGTTTTTAGAAGCACAAGAACTTAGAAGCAAAAAGACTATTATTGATTGTATTCTTTTCAAATTTAAAATTTCATTGATTAGTATTCTGCTAAACTTGTAGCTAACGGTTTTGTGTATGGCTCGTTGCGGAAAATCAGCTATGATTTTCCGCCGTAACCGAAAGATAGCAAATTGCAATGAATTCCGATTAGGAATTCAGCCGCAATGAGCTATACACGTTGTTACCACACGTTTTTTTATTCCGTTATTGTTTTAATTCAGTTTTTTGTTTTCTAAAATGTCAAATCCAAAAAGTCCATTCCGAGTTTCCAATTCAACGGTTTTATATTGATTCATTTTTTCAAAGTATTGGTGTTTAAATATCAACTCTTTTTTAATTCCTTTATAATTTATTGTAAAAACAGGTTGCTCTTCTCCGATTCTGTATTTGGTTCCACCACGTATAAAAGTCCGTTCAACAATTTTATAGGATTCGTTTTTGCTTTTTTGGTCAGCAAAGTGATAATTCATAAACATAAAAACAGAACAAGCTATAAATCCAAATCCGATGAAATAGTTTATCAACGCATAGAGTTTTATTGTTTTGTAGTGAAAGTATGTGTTTTTAAAATTCCGAAAATCAATTCCGTATGCTATGATTCCGAATACAATGATTATTAACGCTGGAATTAACCAATTAATGATTGTATTCCGAAAAATCTGTATTTGAAAGTACATTGAAAATATTCCAATAAAGAAAATTGTCGGATAGAATATTTGTCTTAGTTTTTTCGTCATTTTTGGCAAATGTGTGGTAACGGTTTCGTATAACCGTCAGTTACGGGATTAAAGATAATGTTTTTCGGTTTAGCACTGACGTTAGCAATTCCGAGTGGATTCGGACGTAGTCGAATCCGCCGTAATTGCGGTTATACATTGTTGTGCGTAGTTATTTTTTATTCCAGTTCTGTTCAAATTGGTCTATATATTGCAAGTATCTTTTGTCTTTAGTTGAGTGCTTTCTTGTCAATTCAGCCCATTCATCAAATTTCTTTTTGTTCTTGAGTTTGAAATAAGCTTGAGCCATATTAACTGACATTTCACTTTTTTCAAAGTCGTTGTCTGACATTTTAATTCCTTTTCGATATGTTCTTTCAGCCTCTTCCACTTTATTTAAGCCTAAATATGAATATCCCAATTCTCTGAAAAAGTAATAGTTTTTAGGGTTGCTCTCGATTGCTTTTTCCAAAATTGGTATGGCTTTTTCGAATTGTCCCAAATGATTGTAAGCATATGCTAACTCAAATTCAAGTCCATCAAAATGAGGTTGTATTTCGTAGGCTTTTAGTAGTGGTTTTAGAGCTTGTTCACAAGCACCAACATGATTGTAATGATAACCTTCCTGTTTTAGATAATCCACTTGGTCAGAGCCTTCTTTGTAAATCGATAACCATTCAGGTTCTTTAGGTAAATTCAGCGCAGAAATTTGATTGTCGGTCAAAACAGAAACCAAACTTGTATTTGGTTCCAGTCGATATTTCATAAATCCAACTGTTGAATCTCGTTTTATATTTATTAGCTTTTGCTCTTTTATTTGAAATTTAGTTTCGTAATTAAAGGTGAAACCTGCTTGATTATCCAAATAAATGAATCCATAAGCGTAAGTTGGATCCGTATCTTTTTTTGGAAATGCAACCCATTTGTCGACTGCGTCAAAATATTTGGTGTCAAATTTTAATTCAGTCAAATCACTTTGTGAAAATCCAATATTTGAAATCAATATCAGAGCTAAAATTGTTATCCTCATAGTTTTTTTCATAATTATGCACAACGTTGTTGTATAAGAATAGTTGCGGGTTTGTATGCGAGGAATTTCCGAAGTAAATTCAGACGTTACAAACACGCAACGACCTTTGATTAAGCACTAAACCGCAATTATTTTTATACGGTGTTAGGTGCAGTTTTAATTTTTTTTAGTCCAATCCATTCGTGTTCAATGTCTTTCATTAATAAGGCATTATCAAATTTGACAGAACCTTTCGGGAAAATACTTTCATTCTCAAAAAAGCTTGATTTTACATTCTCAACTTCCAAAAGTGATACTTTCCAGTTATATGCTTTTAATTCAAGTCCGTCAAAGTCATTTTTGTCAGGCGAATATCCAATAGAACCATTTTCAAAGAATTCAGAAACACATTCTAAATTTTCAAATACACTTTCGGTATTCCAAGAGTTTGTTTCTTTAGCTTTTATTGATAATGAAGTTTTGTCATCGCTGATAAAACCGACTTCGTAGTTTCCATCCTTTTCATTTACTTTAAAATTTGCTAAATGATGTATTCCAGGAAATATAGTTCCGCCAGCTAAAGAATTTAATTTAGAAGAAGTATCTCTTCTTGGAATATAAACTCCTTCTTTTAACTTTCCGTTTTCAGTCCACTCAACTGCAATTCTATGAGCTCCATTTTCAGATGAAATTCCGATTTGTTTCGGCAAACCTTTCGGTCTGATTTCTTTTAACCTTATCAAACAGATTCCCGCAATTCCTTTTCCGTTTACCAATTTTGGTTTAAAAGGCTTTGGCAAATAATTTTCCAAGACTTCTTTATCAATTTGGTAATTGATTAAAATTCGTCTGTCTATTATTCCTTTTATTTTCGGTATTTTCATTTGAGTGAGCAAATTGCACCTAACGTTTACGTATAACCGCAGTTACGGGATTAAATTTAATGTTTTTCGTATAAGAACCGACGGTATCAATTACGCGTGGATTCGGACGCAGTCGAATCCGCCGTAATTGCGGTTATACATTGTTGTAGCACGTTTTTATATTTGTATTGTTACGTTATATTTATTTTTTTCAGAACATTCGGTTGTGCTGAAACTTTTTGATTTTCTTTTACCATTAACACAATCTATAATTTCTGAAATTTCGTTGTCAGTTAGTTCTGTTTTTGAGTCAATTTGATAAATCCGTAATTCTTGTCCTAATCCGAGTTTAATTTTAAATTCAGTTGTTGAGTTTTCTTTAATTCTAAAGTCAGTTTTGAATTGGTCATATCCCACGTAATTTATTTCAATCGAATATTCTCCAGTTGGTAATTCCGTTTTAAAATTCCCTTCAAAATCGGCTTGTATTTGTTTGCTTAAAGTTTTGTTTTTGGAAATGATTTTAATATAAACTCCTGAAATCGGATTATTAAGTTTGTCAAAAATCTGACCTTTTAATTCAGTTCTTTTTGAGTTCTTTTTTTCGGAAACCTTAAACTCGTTTTTGTCATTTTCGTTTTGAAATGAAAAAGTATATTGAAATCCGTATTCTTTGGTTTTGTCAATATTATTCAGTTCCCAATTTTGTGAAAACGAGTTAAATGAAATTGTAAAAAAGAATAGAATTAATATATGTTTCATCGTTTTTCTCAAATGTGCTACAACGTTGTTGTATATGGTTTGTTGCGTGTTTTAAGCACCTAATTTAGCAAATACAAACCGAATAGAAAATCCGCGAGGATTTTCGTAAGTAGGCTAGAACTAGCAATAAATTATATACGGTGTTGTA
>NZ_QPIG01000007.1 GCF_003337215.1 Oceanihabitans sediminis | reverse complement strand
TACAACACCGTATATAATTTATTGCTAGTTCTAGCCTACTTACGAAAATCCTCGCGGATTTTCTATTCGGTTTGTATTTGCTAAATTAGGTGCTTAAAACACGCAACAAACCATATACAACAACGTTAGGCAACATATGAAAAAAACATTCGGAATATTATTTACAATTTGCCTTTTGTTGTTTAGTTGTACTAAATCAGCAGATAATACCGAAGGTAAAAGTGACCTGTCGAATTATGACTTTAATGGACAAATAAAATCTGTAAAATCTGAACTTTTCCACCTAATTATAGAGAAAGACACTTTTAAAATCGGAGAGAAAATAAATTCCCTTGCATTTGACCGAAATTCTCTGCTCGAATTTAATGAACTCGGAAATCTGACTTCAATAAAAGAGTTTCTTTACAACGGCAAAGTAATTAAAGAAGACATCTATACTTATGATAAAAATGACTTATTAATTAAAAGAAAGGAAATTGACAATTATGGTAAAGGTTCGTTTTTAGACTTCGAATTTAAATATGATTCTAAAGACAGCTTGACTAGCGTTTTAATATCTAGCGATGGATTTAAGAGAACTCTAAAAATTGAGCGAGATAGTAATAATCGACCAATAAAAAGAGAAACTATTCAAAATGACACAGTACAATTGACTTACAGTGTAGAATATGACCAAAACGACAATTTAATTTCTGAAAGCCAATTTAGATATAAAAACATACCGGTAAAATTAATCGAAAGAAGTTTTAACAGTAAAAACTTGAAAGAAAAAGAAAAGATTATCGAATACAGAACTTGGGATACAATCAGAGTAGAAAACGAATATCTTTATAACAATAACAATCAATTAGTTGTTGAAAAATTCAACGTAGAAAACGACTCAACTTTTGATGAAACAAAAAACAAGTATCACAAAAACGGAAAACTAAAAGAATCCATTATAGTAATGGGAGAAAATGAATTCGCTATTACTGAAAGAAATCTATACAATGAAAATGGGGATTTAACTCAAAGAACAGTAAAAACCAATGACGGAAAAACTAATGATGTTTGGAGTTATGATTTTAAATATGATTCAGAAAATAATTGGATTGAAAAAATTGAATTTAAAAACAATAAACCGTTGAGAATTGTAAAACGGACAATTGAATATTATAAATAAAATACGTTGCCTAACAATGGCTATAAGTAATTGCTTGTTCTCGCCTACTTCTGAAAATCCTCGCGGATTTTCAGTTTGGTGTGTACTTGCAAAGTTTGGTGCTAACCCACGCAACTACTCATAGCCGAGACCGTTGTGGCTAATTAACTCAATACCATCCGAAACAAAATGATTTATGATTCTGGAATATGGAAAATCGAATTAAAAGAAAAAACAGATAATTTCAGACAACTTATTTCGGAAACAGAATTTTCTGCTGACTGGTATTTTGACGAAGAAGAAGATGGATGGACAGGTAGTTATAAATTCTTTATAGAATTTCAAAAGTATTGTTTCTATTCTTCAGTTATTACGAGAAAATTTCTTGAATCAAATCGACTTTCGGACGAACAAATAGGTGCGAATTATTCAGTCAGTTACTTCAAAAGGAAAACGGAAAAAATACTTACTAAAGAAAACTTTGAATCTATTGAAGATGAGTATGATATGACTAACGAACTCAAAAAGAATTTGAACGTTGAAAAGATTTGTCATTTATTTATTCATAGTTTCATTTTTAACCCAAAACTGATTGAATATAAAATCGATAAATCATTACCGGATGATGACATTGAGAATTGGGAAATAGATGGAATTTCTGGACTTTACGTTAATACCGATTATTCAAAAGAAAAAGAAATTTATTATTTGGATTTAAAGTTCATTACAAATTTTTTCGAAGAAATAAGTAATGACAATATTATGTATTATTCAGAAGACCGATTGACTGGAAAAATAATTAGAAGTAGAAATGGACCAAATGAAAAACTAAAAAAATAACTAGCCACAACAACGTTTATAACTCATTGCGGCTGAATTCCTAATCGGAATTCATTGCAATTTGCTATCTTTCGGTTACGGCGGAAAATTCTACCGAATTTTCCGCAACGAGCCATACACAAAACCGTTGTGGTTAATTTGAAAAAACTGAATGAATAAAGAAAATGTCTTATTAGTATTGTGGATAATCTTCGGATTTATATTCATTAGCGGAATTGACTCAATTTTATACTTCGTTACTTACTTAATATATTTTGCCAAATCCGAATTGGGACTTTCTTATGGAATTATGAAATACTCTATGCCGATTATTACTCTGATTTTGTATGTTCTGACTACATTCTTGATTTTTAAAAGAATTAAACAACAGTCAAATTCGAACGGAATTTATCTGACCAAATTTCCTAAAAAAACTTTTATCGGATTGGCTCTATTAGCATTAATCTTGAATCCTATAACAAATAAATTATCTGGACTTTACGCAGAACATTACACACCGATTGAGAACATCGAATATTCTGATTTACTACAAGTTTATGGCTGGATGACTATGGGAATTGGCTTTTCAAGGTGGTTTGTGTTAATCATTCTGACTATATTATTTTTAAAAAAACTAAACCTAATTGAAAATAAAAACTAACCACAACACCGGCTATAGTTCATTGCTTCTGACTTTCCTCTCGGAAAGTCCTCGCAAATTTGCTATCTTCGGTTTACGGCGGACAAATCCTCGCGGATTTATCCGCAACGAAACCATAGCCAACACGTTGTGTGTAAGTTAAAAACAAAAAACTTATGACGGAACAAGAAGAAAAAGAATTAAGCAACCTCTTAAAAAAAGCTGTTTACGATGAAGAAACTAGAAAAGCTTTTCATTTAATAGAGTTCATAAGCTCTCAGCATATTGAGACTATGAAAATGATTGTAGGAACAGATTTACCATTTAAGATCCAAATGACACCTGATTTTGAACACGAAAACTATAAAAAATATTCAGATATTATGACTTATCTTCATAAAAAGAGTCAGATAAAATCTTAGGGTATTCTAACAGTTCAAAAGCAAGTTTATAAGACTTGTTTAGAAATTTTTCAGCTAATTTGTTATCTGATAAAGATAGATTCGATAGTTCAGAATTAAGATTATTTGAGTAATAAGTAATAAAACCAACAGAATCTGATTCCTCATTTAGTCTTACCCTCAGACTTTGCTTATTAGGCTCAGTATTTTTATATTTTTCAAAAGCTTCGTCTATTATATCCTTTTTCTCTTTGAATTGATTTTCAAGTTCAGTAACATATTTATCATAAAGTTCTTGAGCAGACATAGAATTAAAAGTATTTGATTAAATTAGAAAACCAAATATAGTGGAATAAAAACCTACACACAACAACGTATAACAAAAATAGCGGTTAAGTGCCAGACCGAAAGTTGGTACACAAGATAAAATTAATAACACAACGGACAGATTAGCGCATTTTAACCCGCTACTTCTGTTATACAAACTCGTTGTACACCATTTACGGAGACAAAATGAAAATATTGAATTTAATTATATTATTACTATTCGTCAATTATGAATTCATTGAAAATGATTCCGTTGACAATGTGAAAATCGGAATGGAAATTTCTGATTTTTTAGAATCTAAAAACAAGGAATATAATATAAAGAAAGAGACGATAAGCCTTGAAGGAGACGACTATGATATTTTTAATGTTTACGAAAACTCTGAATTGATTTATGCGGTTGAACCAGACGAGAAAGGAGAAAAAGTGTGGAGGATTTGGCTATACGGAAAGAGGTTCAAAACGGAATTAGGAATTGGTGTGGGCAATACTCTTGCTGACTTGAAAAACAAATATACTATTGACGATATGTCAACAGCCGAAGGCGCTGTGTTTATTTTGGTTAAAGAGATTGAAGTTGGTTTTGAATTAGATGGCTCAAAAATCCCGAGAGAATGGTGGAACGAAATGAAACTTGAGGAATTGAAAAATGATTTACCAATAAGTTTAATAATAATATAACAACGGTGTACAACACCGTATATAATTTATTGCTAGTTATAGCCTACTTACGAAAATCCTCGCGGATTTTCTATTCGGTTTTAATTTGCTAACTTTAGTGCTTAACCACGCAACAAACCATATACAAAAACGTTGTGCGCAATCTGAAAAAAACTTAATGAATAGAATTTTTATCATATTAATGACCTTATTATGTTCAGTTTCATCTTGCAAAGTATCTGAAAAAATAGCGGAAAATATATCTTGTGACGGAAATATTGAAATACAATATGACCGAACTAAATTATTTGGAAACGATAATCCTAAAGCGGATAAAAAGTTAGATGCTTTTCAAGTTATATTCTTATCTGATTTTGATGAAAATATAAAAGCATACGTGAATGACAAATTAGTGTTTAATGAATTTGTGAAAATTGGAGCAAATTCTCATAGCATAGAAAATACTTTCGGATATAATTATAAGTCGGATTTAAAAACACCGATTTTAAAAGTGGAGTCAATTGAAAAAGGGACTTGCTTTGACATTGAGATTAATAAAAATTATAAAGTTATTTATCTTTTTATAGATAAAAATGGAAAGTGGATTGTCAGATTCTCAAACGAATATTATTTAATCTGAAAAAGAAAAGACTGCGCACAACACCGTATAAAAAAAATTGCTAGTTTTAGCTAAACCAAAGTTAGTTGCTCGTTTGCTAGCTTCTGATTTTCCTTCGGAAAATCCTCGCACTCAAACACGCAACTTTCCATATACGTAACCGTTGTAGCACATTAAACCAAAATCGCGTGAAAAGAATGAACACCTACATAATTTTCGGAATTTTAGCATTAATCGGAATATTTGTTTTGATTAGTTGGAATTCAAAACGGAATTCAAACACACACGGAATTGCGGAAAATAAGACCGAATTTCGAAATCGTGAAATCCGACAAGAAAAACGAGAATTAAAACTCATTATCACTTACGATTACGGAGAAAAAACAGAAATTATAACTGAAAAAGCAACAGCGGAAATAATAAAAAGTACGATGAAATCAATCAATTGGAATGAATTTCACATTGTGCAATTGGAAGACAAAAATGCGGATGGATATAAAGCTTTGGACGTTGGCGGAAGTTTAGGAGATGATGGATTAGCCTCTGGACTTGTGACAGACGATGACCATATTCTATTGGTAAAGCCATTGGAAACGGTTGACCAAATGACTGAAATACTTCTTGACTTTTTGAAAGGAGAAAATGTTTGGCGGAATAAATATGAATATAAATAACGTGCTACAACAATGTATAACCGCAATTACGGCGGATTCGACTGCGTCCGAATCCACTCGGAATTGCTAACGTCTGTGCTAAACCGAAAAATTTGCGTAATTTAACCCGTAACTGACGGTTATACGGAGCCGTTGGCAACAATATAACAAAACGCAAAAAACGAACAAATTACTTAATAAATTACAGTATCCCCAACAAAGGAGATTTGAGAAAATCTGAAATTGAATTCCTGACTTATCTGTTTGGAAAAGAAAAATCAGAATGGATTAATTTAATCGGAAATCTCAAAGTTATTGCGAGATGTGGTTGCGTAAAATGTCCGACTATAATATTTGGGAAAACATTTAACTCAGAAATTCAAAAAGGAAATTTAATAATAGATTACGCTGGAAAAGGTAAAAACGGAGAATTGATAGGAATATCTGTATTCGGAACTGACCAAATGCCGACTGAATTGGAATTTTACTCAGTTGACGGAGAATCCGATATTATTGACTTACCAAAAATTATTTAAAGAATACAAAATGGAAATAATTTTCGAAGCTGTTATTATTTTGATTTTTAGATATCCTGGTGCTGGAATACGCTGGTTATTGTCAAGAATTTGGAACTCAAAAAAGGAGTTTAAAGACTTTTTAAAAGATGAACCTTATGTAAATGGAATAATTTGATTATTAGTTTTAGCTTTAATAATATTATCAATTACACAAATCAAAATCTCGTAATGAATAAAATACTATTGCCAACAGTGTGTATAAGCAATGGCTTGTTCTCGCCTACTTGGAAAATCCTGCGGATTTTCCAATGTTACGTGAGTGTTTGCAATTGTCCGTGACGAACCACGCCACTGCTCATACACGAAACGTTGTAAGCAATTTGAAAACAACCATATCTAGACAAAAAAAATAACAAATTGAATAGAAAAAATAAAAGTGAAAAAAAACCATTTCTGATTCTCACTCTGATTTGTTTATGTGTTTTGACTTACGGAATTTATAGTCATTATTCTAAAAAAAATGAACTTGAAAAAGTTCCTGAAACCACAATCGGAACAATTGATAAAAAATACAGTATTATAAGTCGAGGTTATTACATAAACTATAATTATGAAGTTGACGGACAAAAATATAGCGGAACTGAAAAACTGAATAAAACTGAATTGGAAAAAGTAAATGTCGGAGATAAATTCAAAGTCACTTACTCTGAAAACAATCCTAAATACAGCGAAATATTATTTGAAAACCGAATTGAAAAATAAAAAACTGCTTACAACACTGTGTATAAAAAATGCTTATTTTAGTGCTTAATCAAAGAGAAAGTACGTGTTTGCTTTCTTCCGATTTTCGTTCCGAAAATCCTCTGACACAAACCCGCACTTTTCATACACGAAACCGTTGGCAACAATTAAACCAAAACGCAGATGAATACTTCAATTTTAGAATCTAAATTGAAAAGACATAGAATTTCCTACTCAAATGAAAACGGAAAAATAATTATTGGGAAATCAAAAGCAGATTATGGAACACTAATCGGACTTGTCATTCTTCCAATAGTTGCTGCTCTTGGAATTTGTTTATTTATGTTTATAAACGATGTTGAATTTCGCGGAAAAATTATTGCTGGGATTATATTATTGTTCGGAACAGGATTTTTTAGCTACTCAAGAATAAGAGCAAAAAAACAATCAAATGACAACTTAAAAACACTTGACCACAAAGCAATTAAAATAAAAAACGATTTTGGAGAATATACTTTTGACGCAAAGAGCATAAAAGATTTTGAATACTCTGCCGAACAAATTGGAGAAGAAACCTACGAGGGAAATCTTTACTTAATAGACAACGAAGAAAGGAAACATCAAATTCTCGGATTTGACGACGAAAATGAAAAATATGTTCTGAATGATTTAAAATGGTTTTCGGAATATTTAATGAATCACGTAGAATTAAAAATAACTGTTGCCAACAATGTATAACCGCAATTACGGCGGATTCGACTACGTCCGAATCCACTCGGAATTGCTAACGTCAGTTCTAAACCGAAAAACATTAACTTTAATCCCGTAACTGACGGTTATACGAGACCGTTGTACGCAATTTGAGAAATGACCGAAACTGAAATTAAAACTGAATTGGAATTGGAGCAATGGCTGAAAGAAAATTGCTATCCAATGCATAGTTACAGCATAAATGGAAATTTCATATACGAAGGTTGTGGAATTGAAAATAATGGAGGACTTTATCAATGGTATTATACGGAACGTGGCGAAAAAAGAGTTCTAGAATATTTTGCTACTGAAAAAGATGCTGTTCAATACGCTCTAAAAACAATAAAAGAGGACGAACACGCAAATCGGAATTTTATTGGAATGTATAAATCTGACCAAGAAGTTGAACAAATATTATCTGAACTCATAAAGCGTGGAATTGAATACTGGACTGACAAAATTCCCTATGGTGGAATGAATGACTGGCGAACTCGAATTTTTGTAATTGGTTGCGGAATTAAAAACGCACAGGATTTGATAAAAGATGAATAAAAAACTGCGTACAACAATGTATAACCGCAATTACGGCGGATTCGACTGCGTCCGAATCCACTCGGAATTGCTAACGCCAGTTCTTAACCGAAAATTATTAACTTTAAATCCGTAACTGACGGTTATACGAGACCGTTGTACGCAATTTGAAAAACTTACTCAAAATATTAATTCTAATGCTGATTTTAGCTTCTTGTAAAAAAGAAACTGAAAACAAAACGGAGTTACCTAAATCTGACTTTAACCTAAAAACAGATTTAACCGATTTTAAGAAAAAAATGACTGATTTGGATACTATAATTGTATTGTTTGACCATTCAGCATGTGATTATGAAGGCTATGAGGAAATTGAAATCACTAAATTATCGGACTCAATAAAAGTGAAAAGTAAATTTCAAGACTTAAATAATGATTTAAAATGGAGTTTGGTTTATGAAAAAAAAATGTCGAAAAATGACACTATTTGGGACTTCGAGAATTTTATAAAACGTAATGGAAAACGCAAGTTAAAAGACTTAAACAATCGTGAGATATTAACAGCAATAAACAAAAAAGACACTATTAGATTTTATGTTAATAATTTAGGAGATTTAAATCACTTTTTAGAAGATTACTTTCTGACAATGAGAAAACTTTATCCAGAAAATAAAAATGGAATTTACGGATTTGATAATTCAGAAATAAAAAATAAAATAGACGCAGAAATAAAAGAAACGGAATAAAAAACTGCGTACAACACCGTATATAATTTATTGCTAGTTCTAGCCTACTTACGAAAATCCTCGCGGATTTTCTATTCGGTTTTTATTTGCTAAATTACGTGCTAAACCACGCAACAAACCATATACAAACACGTTGCCATTAATTTGAAATGAGCGTAATAAATTCAACATTTTCAATATTATTAAGTTTGATTCTCTTATTCAATAATCTGGATAGCGGAATAAAAACGACTGAAATTCAAGACGTAAATCTGACCGAAAAAAATGATTGCGGAATTGAGAGTGTAACTCTAAAAACGGAACGGATTGAAAAAAAGCGCAAGTTCCTATTTTGGACTTTGAGACATAAAAAAGTAAAAGTAACTGACCGAATTGTAGATTCAAACGGAAAAGAACTTTTTGAGAAAAAATCAGTTTTTATTTGCTCAATGGACGCTTGCGACGACAGAAAATTTAATCGAATAAAAATTGTCGGAAAAGAAATTTGGATTTTCAGTCACGGAAAAAATGTGGATAAAGTTAAACCTATAAAGCGTTATAATTTTTGTGGAGATTATCTTGGAAAAAAAGATTGGGAAGACGGAGATTATTACAATGACTGAAATAAAAAACTAATGGCAACACCGGCTATAGTTCATTGCTTCTGACTTTCCTCTCGGAAAGTCCTCGCAAATTTGCTATCTTCGGTTTACGGCGGAAAATCCTCGCGGATTTTCACGCAACGAAACCATAGCCAAAAACGTTGTGCTTAATTATGAAAAAAACATAGTGACTAAAATCAAAATCCTTTTTCTACTGTTTTCAATGCAATTATTTTCACAGAATTTGGTTCAAAATCCAAGTTTTGAAGAAACCAAAAGATGTGCGGAATTGATTGGAAATTTTGATAATAATGTAAAATATTGGTCAACACCAACTTGGGGAACGACAGATGTATTCAGTACTTGTGCTAAAGGAGTAGTTGGAATTCCTAATAATTACAACGGAATGCAAGAAACGAAATCTGGAAAGAATTATGCTGGATTCCATTTGCACTCTGATGAAAATTATCGCGAATATATCCAAGTAGAATTATCTGAAAAATTGGAAAAAGGAATTAAATACAATGTATCATTTTATGTAAATCTTGCTGAAAAATCTGATTTTGCAATTAAGAATATTGATTTTATGTTATCGGCAGATAAGTTAAACACAAATATATCAAGAGAATTATCTGAGAAACAACTAAAAAAATCCAAAATTGATAACTATTCAATTTACAGAATCGATAATACGAGATTTTATGACAACACTAGTAATTGGACACTAATATCTAAGGAATTCATTGCAAAAGGAACTGAACAATTTTTAACGATTGGTAACTTCAACAAAAACTCAAAAACTGACAAAATTCTTGTTTCAAATAAAAACAGATTTAATACCTCTTATTACTATATAGACTTGGTAAGTTTGCAACGAACCGATTTACCTAAAATAGAAAATGAACTAAAAGCTAAAGTTTATAAAGAAAAAAGAGTGAAAACTGAAACTGAAATAATTGAATTAAATAAAGATTATATTTTTACAAATGTAGTTTTCAACTTCAATAGTACTGAACTATCGGAAAATGCAAAAACTGAAATTAAATCTGTTTATAAATTCCTTAAAAAAAATCCTAAGACTCTAATTTTAATTTCAGGTCACACAGACAATGTTGGAACATCTAATTTTAATCAAGAACTTTCAGAAAATCGAGCTAAATCGGTTGCTAATTTTTTAGCATCATTAGGCTTAAAGAATGATAGAATTTCTGCGATTGGATACGGCAATACGAATCCGATTTCGACAAATGAGACGGAAAAAGGTCGTAATAAAAATAGGCGAGTTTCATTTAAAATTGTGCGAAAATAACTAAGCACAACAAAGAACTGAGTTAAAAAACAAGTAAAAAAACATTAATTTTTCACTAAGGAACTTCTGTAGCTTTTCTCATATATTAGTACAAATTCAGCAATAGCAAAAGCCTGTTATACAAACAATTATGAAAACTTTATTATATACAATTATATTTATAACCTTACCTGCTTATGCATTTGCACAAAATAGCAACCATATACCCTTTGTTGGTAATTGGGAGTGGACTAATGGCAATGAAACCTTTAAAGTAGAGCTTTTTACAGTACAAGGTTCAGAAGGTGAAGCTATTAACGGACATTATATGTTGATTAACAATTCAACCAACGAAGTTATTTATAAATCTAACAAATTATTGCTACCAGAAATTGATTATTATTTTGGCTATGCTATTTATGCAAAATCATATGATGGGATACTACTCGGTGGAAGCATAGATGACAATGTACTTTATACGGGTGATGGAAATTTCGCGGTTAAGTTAGGCAGTTTAACTATTATTCTTGAGAACACTTGCTCTACTTGCCCAACAACTGCCACATGGGAAGTTTCTCGTTTACCAGGCGGTCAAGTGGGGTTACCACAGACATTTACTATTCCAACAGATATAGTTCTTACTAAAATAGATTAAAAAAACTAACCACAACCACGTATATAAAAAATAGCAGGTAAGAGCTAAACTAATGGTTTGGGTTTACCTGCCATTTTTATATTTAACCAAAAAAAAGCACTTATAAATCTGCTACATTTCATATACAAGACCGTTGTTACCAGCAATTAAAATAAAACCAACATTGACAGAAAAAGAAAAATTGATAAACGACACTTCCAAGATATTTAAAATAAGTGATTCTTCATTTAAAATTTTAAATACCGACAATGGATTTTCAATTTCTCAAAAGAAAAATAATCTATCCGAATTTATTATCACAATTGTATTTATCTTAATTATTCCAATTGGATTAGTAATTTATTACAATGACAAAACCTCTATAATTATTGCTCTAATTTGGGTTATGATTTTCTCGTATAAATTTTACAGAATAATGATAGCTGATAATTTATTGGAATTTAATTATATTCAAAAAGGATTAGAAATTAGAAATATCAGCTTGATTTTGAGACACATAATTTCTCCAAAAAAAATTGAATTACATACTATTAAGAGTTTTGAATTTAAAAAAGTAAAACATCTTAAATACCGATTAGCATCTGTGAGGTTGATTGCTTTATTGGACAACTCTGAAAAACAGATATTGAATGATTTTGATTCTATGGACGGAGCAAAAAGAGTTAAATTTATGATTGAAAAATTAAATAAAACTGCTGGTAACACCGTATAAAAATAATGCGTAGTTTAGTGCTTAATCAAGAGTTAGTGCCGTTTTGCTAGCTTCTGATTTTCCTTCGGAAAATCCTCGCACACAAAACCGCACTATTCTTATACAACAACGTTGCCAACCATTTAAAAACTGAATTAAATGACAAAAAGAGACTTTTTCCGAATTATAATAAAGCTATTTGGATTATATTCATTGATATTGACTGTTTTTAATTATATACCATCAAATATAGGTTATGTGACATATGATTTTGAACCATTGACACTTTTATGGATTTTAGGAGCAACTGCAATTGTTGTTTTAATTTACATATTCCTAATTTTAAAAACTGACCGAATAATTGACCTTCTTAAAATTGACAAAGGCTTCGATGATGAACGAATTGAAATTGGAAATTTTAATAGTGATAAGATTTTAAAATTTGCATTGATTATTATTGGCGGATTTTTAATTATTGACTTTTTGCCGAATTTTTTGCACTACACATTTTTAGCATTTAAAAGCCAAGTTTCACCAAAAGGTTTGAATTATTTAGAAGAAATTGGTTTCGGAAAACCAAGTGACTATTTTAATTGGACTGTCTCAACGATTAATATTATAATTGGAATAATACTATTGACAAATTACGATAGAATTTCAAAATGGCTGATTCGAAAAGAAAAAACGGTTGGCAACACTGCATAACCGCAATTACGGCGGATTCGACTACGTCCGAATCCACTCGGAATTGCTAACGTCAGTTCTTAACCGAAAATCATTAACTTTAATCCCGTAACTGACGGTTATACGAGACCGTTGTAGCACATTAAAAAAATGAACGTTTTAGAAGAAAATTTAGCGGAATATAAAACTGACTTTCCAAAAAGTTGGTCTTTTCTTTGGTCACCAGAAGAAGCCGAAAGAATTTCTGAAGAACATAAAGACCAAATTCATTTTCTGAATAAAAAAGGAACTGAAATTGTAAAAGAATATCTGAATTCTTCTAAAATGTTAGCTTACTCAACTGGAACTGATTGGAGTCCATTTACGAAAGGATATTTCAAAACCGAAAAGAAGTTTCAAATTACAATGGACTGTGATTTGGAAATAAAAAAATGGCTCTACAATCTCGGAATTCCATTTGATAAGTATGTTTTTGTGGAATCCGACAATTCTGGACAAGCAATAATGTTGACTTGGAAAATGGTAATCAAATATTGGGAAGGAATGTTTTGGGATACTGACTTGACAATATTTGACGGAAGTCTGAATTGGGCATTATTTTATTATCACGAGAGTCAGCTCTTTTTTGGAAAGGACAATGTATTTGACCAAGAAGCGGAATTTGAAAAAAATCTCGAACAAAATAAACTATTGAACGAAATAAAAAGCCGAATAAAATAACGTGCTACAACAATGTATAACCGCAATTACGGCGGATTCGACTACGTCCGAATCCACTCGGAATTGCTAACGTCAGTTCTTAACCGAAAATCATTAACTTTAATCCCGTAACTGACGGTTATACGAGACCGTTGTGTGTAATATGAAAAAGTTAGTTTTCTTAAATTATGAATTTCAAGTCTATATTAAATATCGATGAAAATATTGAATTAGAAGTTGTTCCTAAAAAAGGAATAATGCTACACGCAAATGACCTTTTTAAAATCATTTTCGGAATATTTTTTTTAACTATAGCATTTGGAATTGGATTCACTAAACATTTTGGTTTTCTGATTTTAGGAATAGTAGGTTTTGTTTATATGTTAAACGCTATCTACATTAGATACAACAACACTAATGGAATCAAATACTTAATAAGCAACAAAAGAGTAATTTTCCTAAAAAATGGAGATATTATTAAACAGAAAAAAATTGAGGACATTAACGAAGTTACGTACGAAAATAGTGGGAATGACACTGGATATATAATCTTGGGGAAAATAGAGCCTTTAATCGCTGGAAGAGGAATTAGTTTTAGTGAGGATAAATATGTATTAGATAATTTAACTAATTATAAAGAAGTATCTGAGTTATTAAAAAAGTTAATTGACAAATAAAAATAAAATACTACACACAACAATGTATAACCGCAATTACGGCGGATTCGACTGCGTCCGAATCCACTCGAAATTGCTAACGCCAGTTCTTAACCGAAAATCATTATCTTTAATCCCGTAACTGACGGTTATACGGGACCGTTACACAACATTTTGACCAACCTATGACAAAAAAGTGATTTCTTCCGAGTGATAATCAAACTATTTGCACTATACTCGGCGACATTAGCAATATTTAGTCTACTTCCGACTTACTTCAGCTACGCAATCAACGCTTACGAACCGATGACAATAATATTAGCTGTAGCTTCCTTTCTAATAATTGTAGCACTCTTGTTTGCGCTGATTTATGGAGCCGACAAAATAATTGATTTACTCAAATTGGATAAGGGATTTGATGAAGAGCGAATTGAATTTGGGAGTTTAAAAGAAATTAGCATATTAAAAATTGCGATAATCGTAATTGCTGGATTACTGATAATTGATAATTTCCCGTATTTCCTAAATCAATGTTATCTTGCTTTTAAAGATCAAGTTTCAAGTAAAGGAATTGACGGAATGCTCGATGCATTTGCTTATGAACAAGTTGATTATTTTCAATTTGCGATTTCGGCAATCAGTATTCTGATTGGATATTTAATGATTACAAATTATTCCAATGTAGCGAATTGGTTATACAAAACGGATAAGAAAAACGTTGTGTAACAATGTATAACCGCAATTACGGCGGATTCGACTACGTCCGAATCCACTCGGAATTGCTAACGTCTGTGCTTAACCGAAAAACATTAACTTTAAACCCGTAACTGACGGTTATACGAGACCGTTGCCCACAATTAAAACCAAACATTCCCTAATTAAAAAGAACTGTTTTTTTGGAACATTAAATTGTGAGTCTAATTTTGGAGAAACAACCGAATTATGAACAAAATACTACTTGTCTTATTTCTGACCTTTTCCATTCTCGCTAGTGGACAAAATAACTGCGAAAAATATATAGATAAATACATCCCTACTGACTTGAACGATGCTATTTCTTTTTTTGAATGTAAATGGCCAAAAGAAGATTTAGATAATTATAAAAACAAAGAAGAAAATACTGCAACAGCCGAATTACATTTTGGAACTGGAATGTCAATCAGAAATAGCTGGAAACTATGGGCTGGAACTTCAGATATATCAAAATACTTTCGGGATTTAGGAATTAATCATCCAGATGATATGTCAAGTATAATTCTAACTTCATTGCACAGAAAACTAAACGAAAAACCTATCGAATTAGAAAATCAAATTAAATATTATCAAGACTATTGGACTGAATCCGAGAAAAAGCAAAAAGAACGACAAAAAGAAGAATTCAGCGAATTCAAAATTGGAGATAAAGTGGAATTCACATACGACTATGATTTCGTCTCTAAAAAACAGGAGAAAAAATATATGGACGACAAGTGTTACGCCACAGGAATTATAATCGGACTGAATAAAGAAAAATTAGAAGTTCAAGTTAAGCTCAAAAAGAGTTGCGACCGAAAAGGAATCATCATTTTGAAATATGATGTTTGGGACAAAATTGACGGAGAGTATAAAAAGATTGAGGAAGATAAAATTGAGATAATGAAAAAAGGGGAAACACGTTGGACTTCATATGAATTATGGGATGTAGTGGAATAAATAACTGTGGGCAACACCGTGTATAGCTCATTGCTACTGAATTTCTTACCGGAATTCATTGCAATTCACTAAATTTGGGCTACGCGGAAAAATCCACACGGATTTTACCGCAACGAGCCATACACAAAACCGTTGCCCACAATTATGAAAAAAATCCTGCTAATATTGATAATCGGAATTTTATTTGCCAATTGTGCTGATAAAAAAGATAAGCTGGAGGCAACAGAAATTATTAAATCGGACAAGGCAAAATCTGAAAAAGAAATTGAATATATCGACAGGTGGAACCAAATTGAACTTGCCCAAACTGACGATGAATTCGGAGAATGGGGCGGAAACTCTGATATCATAGTGATTTTCTCTGATGGAGAAAAAATTTATGCAAACTATTCAAGATATTTAGGCTCTTATAAACCGCCAAAACCACCGAAAGAAAATGAAATACCAAAAAAATGGTATGAATATAAAGAATTGGAAAGCAGAATTGATAGCGTCGAATTGAACAGCGAGCAAATTGAATTGATTGAAAATGCAATATTGGAACTGACTGAACTAAAAATTAATTCTAAATCGTATCCAGCTCACAGCGGAATTGTTAATACAGTCATTTCAAGAGACTCAAGTCTAATAATAGAGGATTATCCATCAAAAGAGTGGAAATCGTTTCAGAACTTGAAAAAAAGCATAACGGAAAAATAACTGTGGGCAACAACGTATATAGCTCATAGCTAATTAGTTGCTTAATAGAAGTTAAGGCATATTTGCAAGTCCGCCAAATTTTTAAATTTGGCTTATTGATAAAAAAAGGTAATAAGAAAAATTTAAAAATTCGGCTCGTGCTCAACCGAAAAGTTATCGCTAATTTGCACGCTACGAGCCATATACAAGACCGTTACCACACATTTGACAAGACCAATGAAAAAAGGAGTTTTAATAACAATAATTGCAATTACAATTATCGGAATTACTTATTTCGGAATTGAAATGTTTGACTTTGCAAAAGGAGTGAAAAATGACATAAAAATTCCTAAACAAGAAAATGTAGAACTAACCGAAAAAGAAACTGAATCGGAATCGGAATTTAACGAAGATGATTGTGTTTTTGACTTAAATACTCAAACGGATGATTTTCTCAAAGAAATTCCTGAATTTTCAAATTACGTTTGGGATAACGAACAAAAAAAGGCAACAATAAAACTTGACGACGGAAATACATTAATCGTAACTCGTGGAGGTTGTGTTCATTTTTCATTTTATGGAAATTTACTACTAAACAAATCGGAACTGAATTTAAATGACGAAAGTAAAATATTCGAAAAAGCTTTGTGGATTGCTGAAAAATTATTTCATAAATCTGACTTTGAGTTTATAAAAGAGTCGCTAAATAAAAGAACTTTCGAAATAGAACAATCAGAGTATCAAAAATATTATGATTTTCAAATTGACAGATATTGTGATATGACTTTAGTAATTGAAAAAACAAATAACAACCAAATGTCAATAGAAATCGGATATTATATATGTTAAAAACGTGTGGTAACACCGTATATAATTTATTGCTAGTTCTAGCCTATTTACGAAAATCCTCGCGGATTTTCTATTCGGTTTTTATTTGCTAAATTAGGTGCTTGAACACGCAACTAACCATACACATCAACGTTGCCATTCATTGCGTGACGCACCCAAAACGAAATAAAATATTTATGAAAATAATTATTGGAGTACTCTCTTTTATAATTGGCGGAATAATTACTGTATTATTATTTAGACCAATTATTAGTTCTTTTATAACATCCGAAACTGTTCTCGATACTTTACATATTGCATTTAATCTTTTTGTTGCAATTCAACTATATCGATTAGCAGTTAAAAATTTTTTGAACAAAGAAAACGATTCGGATTAATTTGACATTGAAACTGAAGAAAGAATTTAAAAACTGAACTGCGTGCGGAATATAGCAAGTTACGGAGTTGCCCACTCAATAGGATTTGAAAATATTACAGAATAAAATGCTGACTGAATTCACTCTAATACTGAAAAGTAGAAAGCGGAATTTAGTCGGATAATTTGAACTCTGAAAAAACAACGAAATGGCAACAACGTATAAAATTAATTGCTATTTTAGGCTAAATTTAAAGGTCGTTGCGTGTTTGTTACATCTGATTTTCCTGCGGAAAATCCTCGCAAGCAAACAACGCAACTAATCTTATACAAGACCGTTGTACCACATATGAGAAAACGAAATCTGACATTTATAATTGGAGTTTTACTAATAGTATTTCATTCTCAAATTTTTGCACAAGAAACAGAAATGGAAAAGAAAATAAGCGAATTGTTTTTTGGACTTAACCTAAACCAAAAACCTAGTGAAATAGTTAAAGAATCGGACTTTGAATTTGAATATGGTTGGACTAGTGTTATTGCAGATTTTAAAGATTACTCATATACAACGGAATTTAAAAAACACCCGACAATCAAATCGGAAATAAAAGAAGGAACTTTCTCAATCGGATTTGGCTCTCACGACGAAAAATATGGAATTTTCGGACTTTCTTTGGTAATTAGGTTTTCCAACGAATATGACCAAATCGATGAATATGAAAAACTGAAAACGGAATTTGAAAAATATAGCTCAAAAACAATAATTGAAACAACTCAAAACGAGGATTACGAAGTGAAATCCGAAGTTGTTGTTTATCAAAAAGAGAAAAACTCTGAAATTCCAAAAATCAGCTTTTATTTTGACCAATCTGACAAAAATGATTTTCCGATTGTAATAACATTTTCGACAAGTTGGAAAATGGACGAATTAAAGAAACTGATTGAACAACAGAATGGAAACTAAAAATACGTGGTACAACAACGTGTATAGCTCATTGCGGCTGAATTCCTAATCGGAATTCATTGCAATTTGCTATCTTCGTTCTACGGCGGAAAATCATAGCTGATTTCCCGCAACGAGCCATACACAAAACCGTTGTACACAATACCCCAAAAATGCCGAGAATAGAACTTCAGACTGAAATAAAAGCCGACATAAATATCGTGTTTGACTTGTCGCGAAGTATCGATTTGCACAAAATATCGACTGAACAAACTAATGAAGAAGCAATTGCTGGAAAAACAAGCGGATTAATTGGAATGAATGAAAGTGTAACTTGGAGAGCTAAACACTTTGGAATTTATCAAAAACTGACTTCCAAAATAACGGAATTTGATAGACCGAATTACTTTGCGGACGAGATGGTTAAAGGAGCGTTTGCGGAATTTAAACACGAACATCACTTTGCGAAATCGAATGGCGGAACTTTGATGACTGACTTTTTTGACTACAAATCGCCTTTTGGAATTTTAGGAAAGTTAGCTGACAAGCTCTTTCTGAAAAAGTATATGACTGAATTACTAATTGAAAGAAACCGAATTGTAAAAGAGTTTGCGGAATCTGAAAAATGGAAAGAAATTATAAATGAATAAAGTACTGTGTACAACAATGTATAACCGCAATTACGGCGGATTCGACTACGTCCGAATCCACTCGGAATTGCTAACGTCAGTGCTTAACCGAAAATCATTATCTTTAATCCCGTAACTGACGGTTATACGAGACCGTTGGCTACAATTATGAAAAACCTGCTTCTAATAATATTAACACTTAATTTTGGACTGACTTTCTCTCAAAATATTGAGTTGATAGAAAGCCGAAATTTTGATGGAGCAATTTTCCCTAAAACTTATGACATTCCGCTAACCGAAAATCCACCAATTGAAAAAAGATTTACACCGACAAAAGAAGAAATTGTGGAATTGGAAAAGCAACTACGGGGCCAAATAAAAGAGATAAATAAAAACAAACCGAATCAAGGAAAACATTATGGACCAATAATTCATAAAAGATTAAAAAAATATGACCGACAATATATCGGATTTATTGACCAATACGGACAAAGAGTAATTCACGTAAATTTCATTTGGAATGGCTATAGTATTTGGGAATTAATTAGAGGTTGGACAAAACCAGACGACTCTTGGAAAACGGAATGGCAAATGTGGTTTGACGGAGGAAGTCGATTTTGGAATATAAATTATATAATGGACAAAAAGGAATTTGTAGACTTTAGCGTAAATGGAGTGGCATAAAAATAAAATAACTGTAGCCAACACCGGCTATAGTTCATTGCTTCTGACTTTCCTCTCGGAAAGTCCTCGCAAATTTGCTATCTTCGGTTTACGGCGGAAAATCCTCGCGGATTTTCACGCAACGAAACCATAGCCAAAAACGTTGTAAAACATTTAAAACATACCGATGAAACTAATAATTTCTACCTTACTTTTAATTTCACACCTAACATTATTTTCTCAGTCAAATAATTTTGATGGTGATTATTATCGTGCACTCGGGAAAGA
>NZ_QPIG01000006.1 GCF_003337215.1 Oceanihabitans sediminis | reverse complement strand
GAAACATGAGCTACCGTAATCGTACCAGAGCAATTATCCGTTTCATCAGTAACAACCGTTACATCAGGCGTAGGAACATCACCAGCACACTGTACATTAATAGGCGCTGGGTTAGATGCTGTTGGATCCTCATTATCCTCAACAGTTACAGTAAAGCTACAAGTAGCAGTATTTCCAGAGGTGTCTACAACTGTCCAATTAATTGTAGTGCCATTAGGGATTTGTTCTCCATTTAATGTAGATCCACTGTTAATATTGTTTGTAACCGAAGCAATTCCACAGTTATCATTTGTAATTGGGTCAAACTCAGCACCTGAAACGGTATAATAACATTGTCCATTGTCTGCTGATTTTGTTTGGTCTCCAATACATGTGATGGTTGGGTCTTCAGTTTCAAGTATTGTAACTGTAAATTCGCAGATTGTAGGTGGAATGGTTGTTGCACCACCTACGAGCCATCTTTCTTCATATTTTATTGTTGTTGTTCCAATAGGGAAAATAGACCCGGGAGGTGGACCTTCAATGGGAGTCATTCCTGCGCCTAAAGTGGAGCTTGTAGGAGGAAACCATGTAACAATAGTGCTACAAAAGCCAGATATTGTGTTTTGTATTATATCTGAAGGACAATTTTCTACCCCTCTCAAAAAGGAAGTATCTTCTTTGTCTATATCATAGCCCGGTCGGAAAGAAACATAGTTTTCTAACGGACTGTTAAAGAAAAAAGGGTTCTCCTTGTGAACGGAAGAAGATTCATTAATATTAATTGGTTTGGATAATCCTGAAAAACTAAATATAAGTGATGTTATTAATAGCGATACAAAAGTGGATTTTTTAATCATATGAAATTGATTTTAGCACGATTTGGTTGTAATAAGTTTTTTTATTTCTTTTTTAAAAAAAAGAAATAGGTGTAAGCTATTAATCTAAAGGGTAAGTTGAATTTAGGCGGTTTTATCTGATATTCAATTATTTATTCGTTAAAATGCAGGGATATTCTTTAACATGTATATATACTTCAATTTTAGTTTAGTATTGTTTTTGAAAACGCACTTTAATTTGTGTTTTGCTTATAATATGATAAAGTATAGTTGAATATGTTGAAAGTATGTTTGTTGTTTAGGGAATATTTTGTGAATATGATACGATGTGTGTGTCGGAAAAATCTCCAAACTTACATATATGATTATGTAGTTTTTTTAATTTGAAACAAGGGGTTATATTTAATCCTAACTTGGTAGTGTTTTCTGTAAAAAAAACTGTGTTTTAATTTAGTCTAAGTTTTTGTAAGCCAGTTTTTAATAGTGTAAGAAAAATTAAGCTGTATAACTATATTAGGATTTGTTTATTAATCTGTATAGTTGTTTTAGGGCGGGTCAATTAACTGCATATCTAATAGGTATAGCGTATATATACCGTATATGCCCTATAGATACTCCGTAGATACCTCGTAGTATGCTTATAGATAATAAAGCTGTCCTTGGATATAAAAAAGGAATAAAAAGGGAGGAAATAAGTTAAGCGAACAGTTGCTTTTGTGGGGGTAATAAAAAAGAATGATCGGTCAGTACCTGGTAGTACAATTTACGTTTTACTATTGTAATAGGTAAGCAGTAATGGGTCTTAAGCAGTAAGCTTTGCTGCAACCCTAGCAGCTGCTTTCTAGCAGTGTTTTCTGTTTACAACGAAAACCTTACTAGTAAAAAAAGGGACTGACACTAGCCCCGACCATTTCGCCTTTCGGCTTATTCTTTAAGCTCTGTGAGCCAGTTAATTTCTTGAATCTTGCTATCTATTTCTCTAAAAGCTCTTGCCGTTTGATCCATTTCCGCTTGTAGCTTTTTGATATCAATAGTGGTTTTTAGATTAGTATCTCCGCTATTATTTATTTGTGCAGCATCACGAACGGTTCGAAGTTTTTCCGAAAGCATTTTTAAAGAATCTCTTTTAGCTAATGCTTCCATAAGAGAGCTTTCTCCTTCTATAGTAGTTTCGTTATTTGTTTTATTTTCTTCAGTTATTCTTGTAAATCCATTAGACTTTCAAGTGCGTAATACAGTCGGTTTTGCGTGTTGTCCTGCGAACCGAAAACAGATCGGTATATTACTCCTTTTTCAGAAATTAATAACCAATGTGGTGTACCTTCTGCTTTAAAAGTGTCATAGATTTTATGATGTTCGTCTATATATATAGGAAACGGAACTTCGCCACTAGTAAAAATACTCTTAATAGCTTCTTTGTCTGCTTCACGATTAGGGAAATTGGTGTGAATTCCCAGCACTTGAATAGAGGGATATTTCTGTTGAAAATCATAAGCTAAAGGGATAGCTCTTCCGGTGCAACCCAAACAATCATTATTATATATAATAACAAGTAAAACCTGATTCTTATAGGTTTTCATTAAATCAACAGTTTGCCCGTCTAAATCTCTAACTTCTATAGATTGTATTGCTGTTTGCATCAGAATTTCTTTAAAAAAGCAAAGTTAAGGTATAATTAGTATATGAACCCTTTTTTTAAAAGAATCCATACTTTTTCACTAAAGTCATTTGTAGGTTTATTTCTTAGCATCTTTAATTAATTTAAAGATTCCTAATGCAAATAAAACTCCAAAAAATACAATGCAGGCAGTGCCTATGATTTTACCAATAAGCATTTCGCTTGTTTCTAGAATGTAAATGCCTAGTAAAATAAACAATAAGGAAAATCCGAAACCTTTAAAGGCAGTCAGTAATTTGTTAGTCATTTTAGCTTAAATTATCAAAAGGTGTTCGTTTCATAAAATAACTGTAGAACTTGGCTATTAAAATTTGTTCGACAGTCTAATTTAAGAAATAAATAGAGAATTGTACACTAGGAAGAATGATTTTGAATGCAAATTATCCACTAATTTATCACCTAAAAAAAAAACCTTGTATGTCGGTACATACAAGGGTTTTTTGTGGAGTCGGAGAGAATCGAACTCTCGTCCAAACAAGTAACCAAATAGCTTTCTACACGTTTATTCTTTTCTTGTTTTTTCGATTGCAAGCTGGTTAAAGACAACCCACTTACAACTTAGCTTCTAAATCTCGAAAGTGCATCAAAGCGCTACACCATCTTAGTTAACTTTTACGATGCCTCTAATAGAACGCCATTAACCAAGGCTTTCAGGAGACATTTAGCCTTCCTACCTAGTAGGACGAGGCATAATCTTACTGAAATTCAGATTACGCAGCTAAAGCGTAGTTATTCTCGCCGTTTAAAATTTGGTCTAGCCTTTTACGTGTATCAATGCCATTACACGACGTGCTTACCATTTCATTAATCTCGCTGTCAAAACCAGTCGACCCCGTTTTAATAATGATATTATTTTGGGCGTTACGCACTTTTGCTTTTAAGGGCAAAAGTGCGTCAGGCTTTCCGCTGTATCTTTTTGTAAATCAGATAGAAATCAACTAAAAGTAATTTCATTTATAAACAATACTTTTCTTACAAAAACTCTCATTTATAAGCTTTACAAAAAGGATGCCGCTGCAATCCTTAACGCATACAAACCTACGCAAAAGCTTCGGTTTGCAGTGCAAAGTTATTAAAAAGTTTGTATAACCATGCAATTCCTATTACTTTAGTGCAAAAATTATTCCAGTCACAACTATCAGACAAAATTTCATAGCACAGTGACAATAATAAACCAACCAATTAAATAATTCGATTGTCACTTTAGTGGCAATAAAAAACCAAGATTTCTATGAAGTTCGCAATCATAAAAGAACGTAAAAATCCGCCAGATAGGCGAGTGGTGTTTTCTCCAGAAAAATTAGCCGAAGCTCGTGAGCAATTTCCGCAAGCCGAGTTTATAGTAGAATCTAGTGATATCCGAATATTCCCAGACGAAGCCTACAAAGCACTAGGGTTTACAGTAACCGATGATGTGTCAGACTGTGATGTAATGCTAGGGGTAAAAGAAGTGCCAATAGAAAACTTAATTCCTAATAAAAAATATTTCTACTTTTCACATACAATAAAAAAGCAACCATACAACCGTAAGCTACTTCAAGCTATGCTTGAAAAAAATATCGAAATGTATGATCATGAAACCATTGTAAAAATGAGTGGTGCTCGTTTAATCGGTTTCGGACGATATGCCGGACTAGTAGGAGCATATAACGGATTTAGAGCATTAGGCTTACGTGACGGATTATTTAACCTGCCAAAAGTAGAAACCTTAGCAGATCTAGATGCTGTAAAAGCAGAACTAGATAAAATTACCATTCCAAATATTAAAATCCTTCTTACAGGAACAGGAAAGGTGGCTCAAGGAGCAAAAGAAATTTTAGACCACTTGCAAATAAAAGAAGTAAGTGATGCTATTTACCTAACCACTCCAAAGTTTACCGAGCCAGTGTATGTAATGGCAGATGTTATGGAATATAACAAACGTATAGATGGTAAAGTAGGAAATAAAAGAGAATTCTATAAAGATCCTTCAGGCTACCAAAGTAATTTCATGCCTTACGCCAAAGAAACCGATTATTTTATTGCAGGGCATTTTTACGGAAACGGAGCACCTTATTTATTTACAAGAGAAGATGCTAAATCATCAGACTTTAGAATAAATCTTATAGCAGATGTTTCTTGTGATGTAGACGGGCCAGTTGCATCAACATTGAGAGCATCCACAATTGCAGATCCTTTTTATGGTTATGATGCAAAAACAGAAAGCGAAGTAGCTTATAATGCAAAAAATGCAATTACGGTAATGGCAGTAGATAATTTGCCATGTGAATTGCCTAAAGATGCAAGTGAAGGTTTTGGAGAAATGTTTCTAGAAAACGTGCTTCCAGCATTTTTTAATGGAGATCAAAGAGGAATTCTAAAGCGTGCTAAAATTACCCAAAACAAAAAACTTACCGATAAATATTCTTATTTGCAGAATTATGTAGATGGAAAATAATAGTTTTGTGTGTAACCAAAACCAAACAATGACCAAAACAGCTTTAGTAACAGGAGCAGCATCAGGATTAGGGTATGAGCTAGCACAATTACTAGCAAAAGACGCTTACAGCTTAATCTTAGTAGATATAAATGCAGATAATTTAGCCAAAGCTAAAGCAGATATAGAAAGTACATTTGGAGTTCAAGTTATAGTTTTAACCAAAGACTTAAGTCTTCCAAACATAGCCCGAGAAATAATAGATGATATTCAAAACAGACCAATTGATGTGTTAATTAATAACGCAGGATTTGGTCTTTTTGGTTCTTTTGCAGAAACAGATTGGGAACGCGAATCTGCAATGTTGCACGTGCATATAATGAGTACAACACACCTTACCAAGCTAGTACTAAAAGGCATGGTAGCCAGAAATTCTGGTAAGATTTTAAATATGTCTTCCCTTGCAGCTTTTCAGCCTGGACCCTTAATGTCTATTTACTACGCTTCCAAAGGTTATATGTTGTCATTTTCAGAAGCTATTGCCAACGAACTAAAAGGAACAGGAGTAACAGTTACTGCCTTTTGCCCAGGGCCAACCAAGACTGCATTCCAAGAAACAGTTTCAGAAGATTGTAAAGACAATAAAATTACATTCAATATGGCAGAAGCAAAATCTGTGGCAGCCTATGGTTATAAAGCTATGTTAAAAGGAAAAGCCTATGCTATTCCGGGTGGGTTTAATAAGTTTCTAGCAACCCTGCCAAGGTTTATACCTAGAAATACCGCAGCGGCTATTGTAAGAAGAATTCAAGAAAAGAATAGGGAGTAAAGATCTTTTAGATAAATAAAAAGACCTCTTAAGATAATAACTTAAGAGGTCTTTTTTTTATGGGGTGTGTTGGTTTAGATTCTAAACCGTCCACCAAAAGAAATGACACGTTGTAAGAACCAAAAATGTTGCGAAGCACTTTCACTGGTGTTACTTGTAGTTCTTATGTCTGGCATATTTATAAATCCACCTCTTAAATCGGTTTCAATAAAAAAGTATTTAAAGAAGGTGAAGTTAAGTCCGAGATTTAAAGATAAACCATAACCTGCTAGATGAAATTCGTCATATCTTTCTTTTTGTAAAAGCGTGGTGTTGGTTTTAGGATATAATATTCCTGCTCCAAATCCTTCGGTGATATTTACTTGAAATTTATCTGTATTATTTATTTTAAAAATAGAAGAGATATCATCAAATCTATTGAATTCTAAATACACATAATTTAAACCGTTGGTATGTTCAAATAATAAAAAGTCTTCAGAAACAAAATAAGGGTCTCCAGTAAATTGTTGGTTGTAGATGCTTCCGGCTTCTTCTGCAGGAAGATCAATATATCCAGAAACATTTTTATACTGGTTTTCTTTCATTACATATTTCATATGGTCTATACCAAATGCAATATTATATTTATCAGAAAGGAAATAACCAACTTTCAGGTTTGTCTGCGGAATGGTCATTCTTGTAGGATTGATATAGTCAATATGCCAACCTTTAGGTTTATCAACAGCAGAGGCATCATGAATGGTAAAATCATAACCCTCTCCTTTAAAACGTATATCTGATTTTGAAAAAGATTCTCTGTTTCCTCCCCAGCTAATAAAGAATTTTCCTTTATTGTTAGCTGTGTATCTTTCTACTTCTGTTTCTTGTGCAATACTAATTACAGGAAATAGGGTAAGGCATAAAAGTACTAATGCCTTTAGCTTTGCTTTTTTCATTAAAATATAATTTGGGGAATTATAAAGCGTTTATAGTTTTTCTAATAGCAACCAAGTTAGTAAGTAGCTTTTCTAAGTTGTCAAGATGTAACATGTTTGCTCCGTCACTTTTAGCATTTGCAGGATCAAAATGGGTTTCAATAAATAAGCCGTCAACATTATTAACAATTCCTGCTCTAGCAATAGTTTCAATCATATCTGGTCTTCCACCAGTTACACCAGCACTTTGGTTAGGCTGTTGTAAAGAATGTGTTACATCTAATATAGTTGGTGCATATTGACGCATGGTTGGGATACCTCTAAAATCAACAATCATATCTTGGTAGCCAAACATTGTTCCTCTGTCTGTTACCCATGCCTTATCGCTTCCTGAATCCTTTACTTTTTGTACGGCGTGCTTCATAGCCTCCGGACTCATAAATTGTCCTTTCTTTAGGTTTACTACTTTGCCTGTTTTAGCGGCAGCAACTACTAAATCGGTTTGACGGACTAAAAAGGCTGGTATTTGTAAAACATCAACGTATTTTGCAGCGAAGACAGCATCGCTAACTTCGTGAATATCTGTAACTGTTGGTACATCAAACTTTTCAGAAACCTTTTGTAGTATTTCTAAGGCTTTTTCGTCCCCAATACCTGTAAAGCTATCAATTCTACTTCTGTTTGCTTTTTTAAAGCTTCCTTTAAAAATATAAGGGATTTCTAGTTTGTTTGTAATTTCAACAACTTTTTCTGCAATTCTAAAAGCCATTTCCTCGCCTTCAATAGCACAAGGACCAGCTAAAAGAAAAAAGTTATTACTATTTGTATGTTTTATTTTAGGAATATCTTGAAGATTCATCTACTTAAAATTTAAGCAGCAAAGATAATCATTTTAAAACCTTTTTTTCATACTATTTCTCATAATCCATAATGCCATAAGAAAGTTGGCTATTAGGACTGTACTGCTAAAACTAGAGAGGTTTTTTATAGAATTAGAAATGCTTATTAGTTGTAGTGTATCGAATATAAAAGCAATAATCATGTACGAAGAAAGACATACAAAAGTAATACCTAATGAAAAATTTAATTGATTACTGGGTTTTATGATTTGCCATAAAAAAGGAATGCCAAATAAAAGAACAGCGTAAGCAGTTAAACCTTGGTTTTTATTTAACTCTGTAAACCAAAAAGCTATTATAGAAATATAATATAGATAGGGTATAAACTTTGCAAACTTGCTAATTAGGGACATGATTTTATTTTCTTAATTTATTAGCTTATATTATCGGTATAAATAAATGTTTAGTAAGTCGTGTCTATGCATCAAAAATAGAAAGAATTTTAAGAATTCTAAGGCTACTAACAAATCATTAACAAAAAGTATAATAGATAATTAATAGATTATGATTTTAACAAAAACGAAGTAAAACAATTTATAAATTCATTTAACTTACCAAAAGGGGGGGTTATATTAAGAAATTAACAAATAATTCGTTAGTTTCTTATTTTAACAAGAATTTAGTGTACCTTTGCACGCTTAAAATAAGGCACCATATATGGCTAATATTAAAAACATTGCAATTATTGCACACGTTGACCACGGTAAAACAACATTGGTCGACAAAATTATGTACCACTGTCAATTATTTCGTGAAAACGAAAACACAGGGGATTTAATTCTAGATAACAATGATCTAGAGAGAGAAAGAGGAATTACGATTACTTCAAAAAACGTTTCAGTAAATTACAAAGGAACAAAGATTAATGTTATTGATACTCCTGGTCACGCCGATTTCGGTGGAGAAGTAGAGAGAGTACTTAACATGGCAGACGGTGTTCTGTTGATAGTGGATGCTTTCGAGGGTCCAATGCCACAGACACGATTTGTATTACAAAAAGCTATCGATTTAGGATTAAAACCATGCGTGGTTATAAATAAAGTAGATAAAGAAAACTGTACTCCAGACGAAGTACACGAAAAAGTTTTTGACCTAATGTTTGAATTAGGTGCAGAAGAATGGCAGTTGGATTTCCCAACAGTGTATGGTTCTGCAAAAAATAACTGGATGAGTACTGATTGGAAAAATCAAACAGACAGTTTAGAACCGTTATTAGACATGGTTGTAGAGCATGTTCCTGCTCCTAAATTAGAAGATGGAACTACACAAATGCTTATTACTTCTTTAGACTTCTCTTCTTTTACAGGAAGAATTGCTATTGGAAGATTGACAAGAGGAGAATTAAAAGTAGGACAAAACATATCTTTAGTAAAAAGAGATGGTACTATTGTTAAAAACAAAATTAAAGAGCTTCATGTTTTCGAAGGTGTTGGCCGTAGAAAAGTTGATGAAGTGCAAACAGGAGATATCTGTGCTATTGTTGGTTTAGAAGGTTTTGAAATTGGTGATACTGTTGCTGATTTTGAAAATCCAGAAGGATTAAAAACAATTGCTATTGATGAGCCTACAATGAGTATGTTATTTACCATTAATGATTCACCATTCTTTGGTAAAGACGGAAAATATGTAACATCTCGTCATATTAAAGAAAGACTATATAAAGAACTAGAAAAGAATTTAGCATTACGTGTTGAAGAAACTGATAGTGCTGATAAATTTATGGTTTTTGGTCGTGGTGTATTACACTTATCTGTATTAATTGAAACGATGCGTCGTGAAGGTTACGAATTACAGATTGGACAACCACAAGTAATCATCAGAGAAATTGATGGTGTTAAATGTGAGCCTGTAGAAGAAATGACTATTGATTTACCAGAAAGTGTTTCAGGAAAAGCAATAGAAATGGTTACTATGCGTAAAGGTGAAATGCTTAGCATGACAGCAAAAGGAGACAGAATGGTTTGTGAATTTTTAGTTCCTTCAAGAGGGATTATTGGTTTACGTAACCAACTGCTTACTGCTACTGCTGGTGAAGCTATTATGGCACACAGATTTAAAGAATACCAACCATTAAAAGGAGGTATTCCAGAACGTCAAAACGGTTCTTTAATTTCTATGGAAAAAGGACAAGCAATTCCTTATTCTATTGATAAGTTACAAGACAGAGGTAGATTCTTTGTAAACCCTGGTGAAGATATTTACGAAGGGCAAGTAATTGGAGAGAACTCTCGTGGAGATGATATGGCAATTAACGTAACTAAAACAAAAAAGTTAAGTAACGTTCGTTCCTCTGGAGCAGATGATAAAGCTAAGATTGTACCTGCAATTAAGTTTTCATTAGAAGAAGCTTTAGAATATATTCAAAAAGATGAATACGTTGAGGTTACTCCTAACCACATTCGTCTACGTAAAATATATTTAACAGAAGTGGAGCGTAAGCGAAACAAAAATATATAAGTAACTACTTAAACTTTAAGTAGAAAATTTTACGCCAAATGGTAAACTGTATTTATACAGAGCTATTTGGCGTAATTTGTTTTTAACCATTTATAGAAACACCTTTTTTATAAATAGTTAAACAGAAGATTCCTAAGGAAATACTAATCATGTATTCGGCTGCTCAAAAAATTATTTTAGAGCTTATTAGAAACTACAGAAGTTGTAGATATTGTTTTTACAGAATTATCCTATGAGTTACTAATAAAATTAGTATTTTCATCCTTGTAAAAAGCAAGGCAAATCAGTTTAAAAATTCATAAATATAAACCGGAAAATAAAGCACTTTGGGACAGTTTTGTTTCTAAAGCAAAGAATGCTACGTTTTTATTTCAAAGAGATTTTATGGGCTACCATCAAGATCGATTTGAAGATTACTCCCTAATGGTTTATAAAAAAGAAAAACTTATAGCCGTCTTACCTGCAAATGCTTCCGATAAACGTGTTTTTTCACATCAAGGATTAACCTATGGCGGATTACTCTTTTCAGATATGCTTAAACTGAAAGATGTTTCAGTGTGTTTAAAATTGGTATTACAATATTTTCAATCAAATGGCTTTGCGTATTTACACTTGAAGCAATTACCTACTATTTATAGTCCTATTCCTAATGATGAATTGCAATACCTTATGTTTGTTTTGGATGCTAAGTTGCTAGGAAGAGAAACCTTTTCTGTGTTAAAATTAGATAATAAACCGAAGCTTTCTAAAGATAGAGTCGCAGGAAAGAAAAGAGCTATAAAACAAAATCTAGTTGTTAAAGAAGAAAAGGATTTAGCTGCTTTTTGGAATAACATTCTCATTCCGAATTTAGCTGAAAAACACCAAGCAAAGCCTGTGCATAGCTTAGAAGAAATCACCTATCTAAAAACAAAATTCCCTAATAATATAAGGCAGTTTAATGTGTATCTAGAGGATGTTCTAGTAGCAGGGACCACTATATTTGAAACAAAGCAAGTGGCACATTCGCAATATATATCTGCTAATGTAGATAAGAACCTTATAGGGAGTCTAGATTTTTTACATATACATTTAATTGAAAAGGTATTTAAAGATAAAATGTATTTTGATTTTGGAACTTCAAATACAAACCAAGGAAGAAATATCAATGCAGGGTTGCAATATTGGAAAGAAGGTTTTGGGGCTAGAACTATTACCCAAGATTTTTATGAAATAGATTTAAGTAGTGCTAATAAGTTAGATGCCCTTTTTATATGATTAAATTCCTTGACTTACATAAAATCAATGCGCGTTTTGAAAAGCAGTTTCAAGAGCAGTTTCAGCAGTTTTTAAATTCTGGACATTATATTTTAGGAAAGCAAGTTTCTACTTTTGAAGCCAATTTTGCTACGTATTGTGGAACGAAATATTGTGTTGGCGTAAGTAACGGACTAGACGCATTAATCTTGATTTTTAAAGCGTATAAAGAGCTTGGGTTGTTGCAGGATGGCGATGAGGTAATTGTTCCTGCAAATACCTATATAGCGAGTATAATAGCCATTATACAAGCTGGGTTAAAGCCAATTTTTGTAGAACCTGAATTAGCAACATATAATATTTCTGTTACTGAAATAGAAAAGCATATAACAAATAACACAAAAGCCATTTTAGCGGTCCACTTGTATGGTCAGTTAGCAAATATGTCTGCTATTAATTTATTAGCAAAAAAGCATGATTTATTGCTAGTAGAAGATGCAGCACAGGCTCATGGAGCTTTAGATAGAAGCGATAGGAGGGCAGGAAGTTTGAGTGATGCAGCAGCTTTTAGTTTTTATCCAAGTAAAAATTTAGGAGCTCTAGGAGATGCAGGCGCTGTAACAACAAATAATAAAGATCTTGCTGAAGTAATTGTGAAGTTAAGAAGCTACGGAGCCTCCAAAAAATACGTTAATGATTTGATTGGTTTTAATAATCGATTAGATGAAGTGCAAGCTTCTTTTTTAAATATAAAGCTTCAAATGCTGGATGCCGATAATGAAGTTAGAAGAAGTGTAGCAAAGCGATATATTTCAGAAATTAATAACGATAAAGTGAAACTTCCTTTTTACGATAATTCTAAAAACCATGTGTTTCATGTTTTTGTAGTTTTAGTAGAAAACCGTGAGGAGTTTGTCGCTTATTTAAAGCAACAGCAAATAGAAACTTTATTGCATTACCCTATAGCTCCACATAAGCAAGAAGCTCTTAAAGAATATGCTTCTCTAGAGTTGCCAATTACAGAACAGATTCATAAAAACATTGTAAGTTTACCAATAAGTCCTGTGATTTCAGAAGCTGAGGTTTCTCAAGTTATTAAAGCAGTAAATCAGTATTAACTAACAGTTTGCTTTTAGTTAGTCGTATCTTATTTAATTTTTAAAAATTATCTCTAATAAAGATTGAAACGCATATTAAAACATATAAATTCTAATGTTTTATTTAAGGTTGCTTCCTTAAATTCTGCTGCAATTCTAACGAAAGTAGTCACAGGTTTTTTGACTTCAAAAGCTATAGCATATTTTGTTGGTGCAGAGGGGATGGCTTTGATTGGGAATATGCGAGATTTTTTGCGATCTGCACAATCTATTTCTACTCTTGGGTTTTATAATGGTGTAGTAAAATATGTAGCCGAGTTTAAAAAGAATACTTTAGAGTTAAGTAAGACTATTTCAACTGTTTTTTACTTAGGTTTTATAGCTACTTTTTTAGTCGCTTTTACTTGTTATTTTCAAGCAGAGAGAATTAATAGTTATCTCTTTCCGTCCTATAGCAACTTCGCTTATATTATAAAAATATTTGCCATTGCCTTGCCCTTCTATGCTTTGAATATGTTTAGTTTTTCCATTTTAAATGGATTTTCTAAATACAAAACCATCTTAATTATAAATATAATTGGGCAAGTTCTGGGTGCTATAATAACCATTTTGTTAATCTGGTTAAATAAGATTGACGGTGCTTTGATAGCTGTTGTGATAGCAGAATCGGTAGTGTTCTTAATAACCTTTGTGGCTATTTTGAATCAGCGTAGTTTGATTCATTTGATTAAAGTAAAAAACGTTCGGTTTTCTTCCATAAAAAAGTTGAGCTCTTATTCGGTAATGGCATTGTTTTCTGCAATTGTTTTGCCGTTTGTAGCTATTACTATTCGAGCTTATATTATTGATACTGTTAGCTATCAAGCAGCAGGTTTTTGGGAGGCAATGAATAGGCTTTCTAATTACTATTTAATGTTTGTTAGTTCTTTGCTAACACTATACATACTGCCAAGATTCTCAGAAATTGATAGTGTAAAAGAATTTAGAAAAGAGGTTTTCGGTTTTTATAAAACTATTATTCCAATATTCGCTTTAGGTTTAGTTGCTATTTATTTTTTAAGGCACTTCATTATTGCAGTAGTTTTTACAAGTGAATTTTATGCGGTTGAAGATTTGTTTTTCTGGCAACTACTAGGAGACTTTGTTAAGGTTTTATCTATTGTAATTGCTTATCAGTTTTTGGCAAAAAATATGTTTTGGCATTATATTATAACCGAAGCTTTTTCGGTGCTTACCATATATTTAACCAGTATTTATTTTATAGATTTATACGGAGTAAAAGGCGCTACGATAGCACACTTTGTAAGTTATACTATCTACTACCTAATTATCCTATTGGTATTTAGTTCTTCGTTGTTTGGTGTTTTACCAGAAGAGAATGAAAATTAATCAAACCAGTATTTCTTAAAAGTATTTATCGGTAACAGACCAAGTGTCTATGTACTTTTTAGCTATTAAAATATAGTGATGTTCTTTTTCAATAAAAGCCCTAGCATTTTTAGAAATTTCAGCGATTTTTTCAGGATGAAGAATAAGCCACTCAAGTTTTTCTGCAATTTTCTCAGCATCAGGAAGTGCGTTAATAGCAACTGTATCTTCTTCTAAATTATAATGATTTAGCCATTCTTGTTCTGCTCCAGTAAAAACTACTTTTCCTTTAGCCATTGCTTCTAAGGCATTATAACCTTGGTCGTAAGCATATACTTGATCTAATAGTATATGTGCCGTATTATAGGACTCTATGTATTCCTCATAGGGTAGGCTTCTAGCTTCAATGACTTCTACTTTATCTCCGTGTATGCTTTTAATTATTTCTAGGGCAGCATCAAAGATGTCGTTTCCTTTTTTGTAATAATTTCTATCGTTTATTCCGTGAAAAATAACAAGCTTGTCTGTTGGACTTACAGGTTCTAAGGTTATTTTATTGATGTTTATTGGGTTTGGGATTAGCCCTAAGTATTTGTTGTACCCAAGTAGTGGCAAATGATAATCTAAATCACTTGAGATTATTCCGTCTACATTATTAAACACATATAAATGTAGCAGCTTAAATGGTTCTGTTTTCCATTTTAAAATATTCCAATATTCCGATTTAGATACTTTATTGTTTTCATAAGGAGTATAAATAGAATATCTAAATTTTTTATCGAAAGCAAAATTCACACTTACATAATCTGCGCCGCAGGATAATAAATACACTTTTTTATTATGCCTGAATAGGTGTTCTAATAACCTAGCTTCCGTTTTTGGTAGCGTTGAAAATGGGTTTTCATTAATTAGCTGTACAATATCAAAATTAACTAGTTTCGATTTATGTTTATGAAATTGCTTTTCAATACTTACAGAACTAAGGTCTGTACCTGTTAGTTTGTAAATAACCTTCTTAATAAATAAAGGAATCCCTTTACTATATGGATTTTTAAAACGAATATCAACAGGGTAGTTTTTGAAATCATCGCCAAAACCAGCAATAGTAACTTGATGTCCTAGAGCTTTTAAGCCTTCTTTTAAGGAATTATGCAATCTACTATATTCTCCTATTAATAAAATCTTCATATATAATTTTACTTGTAAAAGTGGATTTAAAATTTTGCTTTCAATAATTCATATTAGCTTAGAAGCTATTCATGAATGTTTCATTTACTATATTTGATATCTAAACCTTAGAACTTGCAAAATAACAATAAAAAGATTTGTATTGTAACATCTTCCTTAGGAAAAGGAGGTGCAGAACAATCTACAGCACTTTTATCTAAAATGCTGTTTCAGTTAGGGTATCAGGTTCACATAGTAAGTGTTCTTAATATTATTGAATATGAATATGCAGGAGAGCTTTTAAATTTAGGCGAATTAAAAGAAAAAAAGGACGGGTTTTTTGCACGTTGGAACAGGCTTCAAGTGTTTAAAAATTATCTTAAAAAGCATCAGTTTCATTGTATTATTGATAATAGAACTCGGAATTCCTGGCTCAGGGAAACTATCATAGCTAAATGGCTTTATGCTGCTTATAAAACCATTTATGTTATAAGAAGTTATAATTTAGAGTACTACTTCCCAAAAAGGGATAACTTATCTAAATACCAGTATCAAAATGCTGCGGCTATTGTTTCTGTTTCTAAAGAAATTCAATCTTTGGTGGAAAAGAAATATGGCTTCAATAATGTAACTACCATTTATAATCCTATTGAAAGATACAGTATAGAAGAATCGGAAACGCCAACTATAAACTATAAGTATATTTTAGCTTACGGAAGGTTAGACGATGCCGTGAAAAACTATTCCCTTTTATTAGATGCTTACAGTAAATCTTCTTTAGCAAAAGAAAAAATGAAACTGATAATTCTAGGTTCTGGAGATGATTTAGAATTACTAAAACGCAAGGTCGCTAGTTTACAGTTACTGGAGGATGTTATGTTCCTGCCATTTGTGAAGAATCCACTTCCAATAGTTTCAAAAGCTAAGTTTGTATGTTTAACAAGTAGGTTTGAAGGGTTTCCAAGAGTTTTAATAGAGTCTCTTTCTGTAGGAGTTCCAGTTGTTTCTGTAAATTGTAAATCTGGTCCCGAAGAAATTATAAGCAATAAGCAAAATGGCTTATTAGTAGAAAATTTTGATGAAAAAGCGCTAGCGGAAGCTATGGATAGTTTTATATTTGACAAAGAACTCTACGAAAAGTGTAAAGGTAAAGCAAAACAAAGTGTGGAGCGGTTTTCAATAGAAGCTATCTCTAAAGATTGGAAAAATTTAATAGAAAGGATATGAGTACTACAACAATAGAAGATGTAAAAATCATTGATATACCTAAAATTGAAGATAATAGAGGTAATCTTGCGGTTATTGAAAAAGAATGCATTCCTTATCCTATTAAAAGAGTCTATTATTTGTATGATGTCCCTAGTGATGCATATCGTGGAGGTCATGCACATAAAGAGCAAGTGGAGTTTTTAGTAGCTTTAAGTGGAAGTTTTACGGTTACTTTAGATGATAGTGTGAATAAAAAATCTGTTGTGCTTAAAAAACCTAATAAAGGTTTGTTGATTCCTACAGGGATTTGGAGGGAGTTGGAAGATTTTTCTTCAGGATCTGTGTGTTTGGTTTTAGCTTCCGATGTTTTTAGTGAAGCAGATTATATTAGAGAATATAAAGACTTTCAGTTATTTAAAAGAACTTAAGTTTACTTGAAACTTGCGTAAGAAGTTTTGTGACTTCTTTAATAAAACTAACAAACTTCTGTTGCAGTTAAGTAAAAAGCGTTGCTTATAATTGAGGTTGTTTTTGTCTAAATGCTTTAAATAAGCATGCATCTTTTTTTTATTTCCTGCTAGTTTGTATTGAAGTGCAATAGAAAATCTATTTATATCTAAATACTTTTTTAGCGAAGCATTGTTCTTGGCTTCCGCTTCGTATTTGTCTAGATCAATAAAGTTTCTAGAGTTGGTATTAGTATTTGATATCCTATTATCTGCATGTAAATTATAAATAGCGGTAACTTTATTGTTAAAGGCTACCGGATATTTTAATGCTATTTTAATCCAAAGGTCGGTGTCTTCTCCAGCACCTAAGGTTATTTTTTCGTCAAACCTGTTAACAGCTTCTAATATCTTTTTAGGAACCATCACAGCAGATGTCCATGCTATGCTGCTATACATGCTAGCATCAAAATAGTCTTCAACAATTCCTTTCCAATTTTTTGTGCTAGGTATGTTTTTATAGTTAGACGGAATGATAGTTTTTCCTATTCGTTCCTCGTAAGCATTAGCGTATAAACCACAATTAGGATACGATTCTAGCAGTTTTTTTAACTCTCCTAAGTGATTGTTTAGCCATATATCGTCTGCATCTAAAAATACGATATAATCTGAGCTTGCTTTTTTTATCCCGTAGTTTCTTGCGTGAGAAACCCCTTGGTTTTCTATAGTAAATACTTTTAGTTTAGGATTTTGGATGGTGTGCAGTTTTTCTAAACTTGCATCTGTAGAACCATCATTAACAATAATGATTTCAAAATCTTGAAAGCTTTGAGCAAGGACACTTTCTATTGTTTGTACAATAAAATGTTCTTTGTTGTATAAAGGGATAACTATGGAAAAAAAAGCGCTCATTCAGATTTGTTGATGTAGCAAAAGTAACTTAATCTGTAAAGATTATAAATTTTAAGGGAAGAAATAGGAGATATTAAGTTCTTCTCCATAGTTCTTTTAAATAATGTATATATAGTTGCAAAAACAAGATTTAATTTAAAAGACTTTAATTTTTTGTGAAAGCGAAGCATTTTAACGAACTCAGCGTTTACTAAAGCATTTGCTTCTATGTACTTTAGGTTATTTAAAGCTTCCTTAGTCTTTTTTAAATATTCTTTATTGCTGTCTAATCCAATATGAAAAACAGGGCTGTCTATATGAAGCACTTTCGTGTTTAGATTTTGAAAACTATAAGCGAGCAAGGTGTCTTCATGACCATAAGTGCTTAGTTTATTGCTAAATTGTGTCTTCAAAAACAGTGATTTTTTAATTATTGTATTACTAAAAAGTATACTAGCATATTTGCTTTTATTTCTATCTGAAGCACTTTTACTTTCTATAGAGCTTCCGTATTTCCAACGTAGAATATAATCTTTAGCAGGTTTTTCTTCTTGATACCTAATGCCTCCGTAAATTACTGGATAGTCTGCTTTAATTTCTTTTATATACTTAGCAAGAAAGTTGCTTTCTTTTGGAAGAACATCAGCATCTAAAAAGAGTAGGTGTTCGTGTTTAGCTTTTTTTGCCAAAAGGTTTCTAATGGCACTTCTTCCTATGTTTTTTTCTAAAATATGATAACGCGTATGGGCTAGATTGTTGATTTCCTTGTTGGTTTCAATAAGCTCTTTTTCTGTAGAACCATCGTCAAAACAAAGAATTTCAAAAGTTATATTTAAAAGTGTTGCTTGCCTATGTATTTCATGAACTAGCTTTACAATACTGTAGTTATATGTAGGTATTAATATAGAAAGCATAGGTTCTAGATGGGTTTTTCAAAACTAACAATTTATGATAATAAGTATGAAGTTGTTAGAAGTGAATTTAATGCGTCGTTTTATACTCCAAAGCTAAGCAAAGGGTCTAATTCTTACGCTGCACCACTTCGTAAATTTGATTTTCATCACATTTTAAAGTTTTACTAGGATATTTTAAAAGCAATGCATAATCGTGCGTTGCCATTAAAATAGTATTTCCATTTTTATTGATTTCTTGTAAAACCTCCATCACCTCAATACTTGTTTGTGGGTCTAGGTTTCCTGTAGGCTCATCTGCAAGAATTAATTCTGGATCATTTAGTAATGCTCTAGCAATAGCTACACGTTGCTGCTCTCCTCCAGAAAGTTCATGAGGAAATTTAAAACCTTTAGTTTTCATTGCAACCTTGTTTAAAACTTCGTCAATTCTAGTTTGCATTTTAGCCTTGTCTTTCCAGCCTGTAGCTTTTAAAACAAAAAGTAAATTTTCGTTTATTGTTCTGTCTGTAAGTAGTTTGAAATCCTGAAAAACAACACCTAGTTTTCGTCTTAAAAACGGAATATCTTTTTCCTTTAGTTTGCGTAAGTCGTAATCTACTATATGCCCTTCGCCCTGCGTTAAAGCTAAGTCGCCATAAAGGGTTTTCATAAAACTACTTTTTCCAGATCCGGTTTTCCCTATTAAATACACAAAGTCACCTTTGTTTACTTCTACGTTAACATCAGCGAGAACTAAATTATCTCCTTGAAAAATAGAAACATCTTTTAATTGTAAAACAGGATTTGACATATAGAATTTTGTTTTTTAAGAGTTGTAAATGTATTACTAAAATAATCAAATCCCAAAACGCACTTTGTATATTATAATTATTTTACCTTCAATTTCAATTATCATTCTCCGTTATAATTATAACAAAATTCTAACGTTATGATTTATATATTGATTTATCTTTGATTTTTTAACTAAACAGTAGTTCATGACTAGAAAAAAACTTTATATATTTTTGATAGCTATAGCTTGTAGTTTTCAAATAATCGCCCAAGAATCTGCAACATATACCAGTGATATTGTAGATTACCAAAAAGCCTTGTCTCTATTTAATAATCAGCAATATTTGGCAGCGCAATCTTTATTTACTCAGATTAAGAAAACTGCAAAAACCGAGGTTCTAGAATCAGATTGTGCATATTATATTGCTAATTGTGCTGTTCGGTTAAATCAGCAGAATGCCGACCAATTAATAGAGGATTTTGTTTCCGATTATCCTACAAGTACCAAACGAAACACAGCTTATATAGATGTTGCCGATTATTACTTTTCTAACGGAAAATATGCTTATGCAAAGAAATGGTATGATAAGGTAGATGAATCTGGATTAGCTAGATCCGAACGCGATAAGTTTAGTTTTAATAATGGTTATGTGGCTTTTGTAACTAAAGATTATAAATCTGCAAAATCCTATTTAAGTAGAGTTGAAAACTCCGAAAAATACGGGGCACAAGCTAAGTATTATATCGGGTTTATGGCTTACGAAAGTGATGATTACGATACTGCAAATGAGTATTTCGGACAAGTAGGAGGCGAAGAGAAATACAAAGAAAAGTTATCCTACTATCAAGCAGATTTACATTTTAAGCTAGGGAAATTTGAAGAAGCTATAAAACTAGCCAAAGAGCAATTGCCAAATAGCGATAGAAGTGAAGTTTCACAACTAAACAAAATAATAGGGGAGAGCTATTTTAATTTAGAAAAATATGCGGAAGCTATTCCGTATTTATCCGAATACGAAGGGAATCGTGGAAAATGGAATAACACAGACTATTACCAACTGGGTTATGCTTACTACATGCAAAAAGACTATAATAATGCAATTAGTGAGTTTAACAAAATAATTGGTGGGAACAACAGCGTTGCTCAAAACGCATATTACCATTTAGGAGAAAGCTATGTAAATGTTGATAAAAAGCAAGAGGCTTTAAATGCTTTTAAAAATGCTTCTGAAATGGATTTTGATTTAAAAATTCAAGAAGATGCTTGGTTAAATTACGCGAAAGTTAGTTATGAAATAGGTAATGCTTACCAATCGGTTCCGCAGGTATTAACGGCTTATTTGAATAAATACCCGCAGACTGCTTATAAAAATGAAATTGAAACCTTATTAATCGATTCTTATATCACTTCTAAAAACTACGAGGAAGCATTAAAACTTCTCGAAGGAAAAAAGAGTTTTGAAAATAAAGTAGCTTATCAAAAAGTAACTTTTTATAGAGGACTTGAATTATATAACGATAATAAATTTCAAGAGGCACAAACGCTCTTTGAAAAATCTTTAAGCGAACCACAAGATGCGAAATTTACTGCTAGAGCAACATTTTGGAAAGCCGAAACCGATTATAACTTAACAAATTATAGCGATGCTTTAGTAGGATTCAAACAATTTGAACAACAGATAATAGCTTCAGAAACACCAGAGGTTAAAAATTTAGATTATAATATTGCTTATACTTATTTTAAACAGAAAAACTATACGCAAGCAACTTCCTATTTCAATCAGTTTATACAAGCTAGAAAGGAAGATAAAATCAGATTGAACGATGCTTACCTTCGTTTGGCAGATGGATATTTTGTTTCTAGTCAGTACGACAAAGCAATTCAGGCTTATGACGAAGCAATCAAAATAGGAAAAATGGAAGCTGACTATGCGTTTTTCCAAAAGGCTTTAAGCTATGGTTATATAGGGAATGCTTCAAAAAAGATAGCAGCATTAGAAAGTTTTATCAATCAATACAAAACTTCTAAATTACGAGATGATGCAATGTACGAACTTGGAAATTCCTATGTGAAAGAAGGAAATACCAGCAAGGCGATGCAGGTTTATGACACATTAAATAACGAATATAGCAGAAGTACCTTTGTGCCAAGAGCATTGCTTCGCCAAGGTTTGGTGCACTATAATGCAAGTAAAAACGAACCTGCTCTAATTAAATTCAAAAAAGTTGCGGCAGAGTTCCCAGGAACTCCAGAAGCAAACCAAGCAGTTGCTACGGCTCGTTTAATCTATATCGATTTAGGTAGAGTAGATGATTATGCAAATTGGGTAAGAACTTTAGAATATATAAATGTTACCGATGCCGAATTAGATCATGCAACCTACGAAGCTGCAGAAAAAAGGTATTTAGATAATGATACAGACGAAGCAATCAAACAGTTTAATGGATATTTACATGAGTTCCCAAATGGATTACATGCTTTACAGTCGCATTTTTATATAGCACAATTGTATTTCAAAAAAGATTTAAAAGAAACGGCAACTCCGCATTTCAAATATGTAACCAATGCTTTACAAAGTGAATTTACCGAAGAAGCTTTACTTCGTCTAGCACAAATTTATACAGAAAACAGACAATGGAAAGAAGCTATTCCTGTCTTATCTAGATTGGAATCTGATGCAAGTTTCCCGCAAAACGTAGTATTTGCTAAGTCCAATTTAATGAAAGCTAACTACGAATTAGAAAATTATACTGAGGCTGTCGCTTACGCGGAAAAAGTGCTAACCCACAGCAATATTGACAATAAAATAAAAAGTGATGCATATGTTATTATTGCTCGTTCTGCCATGAAAACAGGAAATGAAGCTAGAGCGAAAACTGCTTATGCACAAGTGGAAACTACTGCTACAGGAGAAACCGCTGCAGAAGCACTTTTCTATAATGCATACTTCAAGAACAAAGCAGGAAGTTACGAGGGGTCTAATACAACGATACAACGTTTAGCTAAAGACTTTTCAGGATATAAATATTATAGTGCAAAAGGATTAGTGCTTATGGCGAAAAACTTTTATGCATTAGACGATGCTTTTCAAGCTACCTATATTTTAGAAAGTGTCATCAAAAACTTCAAAGATTTTGAAGATGTTGTTGCAGAAGCTCAGGCCGAATTAACTAAGATTAAAGCAGAACAAGCCAAAACAAACTCATCTATTGTACCGGAAGATTAATAATTAGAATTAAGAATCTTTCAACGTAAATAAAAATATAAATAACAGAAATATGCGAAAGCAAAATAATAAAGTTCTAGTATTATTCTTAATGCTAACAAGCGTTTTAGGTTTCTCTCAAGAAAGAGGCAAGGACACATTAAACCCAGATGTTATTCAGGTTGTAAAACCATATACGCCTACAGTTTCTGATGCTTTTAAAGTAAAGGAGGTTCCTTCGTTAGATGATGAAACTACTACCACGAAAAAAGAAATAAAATACAATATTTTTTCCTTTCCGGTAGCTTCTACTTTTACTCCAGCAAAAGGAAAAGCGGCGGTAGTAGATAAAGAAAAACCTGCTAAATTATTTGATAATTATGCAACTCTAGCTGCAGGAATGTACACAACTATTTTAGGAGAAGTTTATTTAAATCATGCTATTAGTAGAACCGAAAGTGTAGGGGGATATTTAAGTCACCATTCATCGCAAGGAGGTGTTAGTAATCTACTTTTAGATGATAATTTTTCTATCACAAAACTACATGCAAACTACGCTATAAAAGAAAGATATTTAGCATGGAATGTAAACCTAGGCTTATTACATCAAACTTATAATTGGTATGGATTACCACAGCCTATTTATGATCAGGAAACTGCAGATGCTATAGGGGATGTAGATCATACTTTTTATGGAGTAAATCTTGGTGGAGATGTTGCTTTTACAGATTCGTATATCAACGAAGCAAGTGTTTTATATAGAATGTTTGGAGATAATAATAATTCAAACGAAAACAGATTGGTTTTAAAGTCAAATGGAGATTTCTCTATACAAGATTTAGATTTCAATATGGCACTTAAAATAGATTACCTAGGAGGAAAGTTTGATAGAAATTATTATGCAGAAGAAGCATTAAAATACGGAAACTTCCAAATAGGACTTTCCCCAACTTACCAATTAGTGCGCGATGATTTAACCCTAGATTTAGGACTGTCATTTACTTACTTAAACGACACAGAATATGGCGAAAGTAAATTTTATATGCATCCAAATATAACGGCTTCTTACCGAATGGTAGACGAAATTTTAATTGCTTATGCCGGACTAAAAGGAGGGATAATTCAGAATTCATATTTTGATTTTTCTCAAGAAAACGCTTTTGTATCTCCAACCTTATTTATCACTCCTACAGATCAAGAATACAATCTTTTTGCAGGTTTAAAAGGAATGATTGCAAACGGAGTAAATTATAATATTACTGGGAAATATATGTCTGAAACTAATAAAGCTATGTATATAAGTAACCCAATTAATACTGCAGGTGAAAAATATATGCATGCTAATTCTTTTGGAATTGCTTATGATGATGTTACCACTTTCAGCATTTCAGGAGAAATAAACGCCGACTTAAACAGAAATTTCAGCTTAGGAGTAAAAGCAGAATATTTTGCTTATGATGTAGATGTGGAGGCAGAAGCTTGGAACTTACCGGATTTTAAAGCAAATCTGTTTTTAGATTACCAATTCACCAAACAATGGTTTGCAGGAGCTAATCTGTTTTTTGTAGGAGAGCGTAAAGATCAGTTAGTAAAACCAAGTGTGATTAGTCCAATAGTAAGCACTGTAAAATTAGATAGTTATTTTGATGCGAATGTTCACGCTGGATATCATTTAAACGAAAGATTTTCGGTTTTTGCTAGAGTAAATAATATTGCAAACCAAGAATATAAACGTTGGCAAAATTATCCGGTGCAAGGATTCCAAATGCTAGCAGGGGCAACCTATAAATTCGATTTTTAATAACATGCTTTTTTCCGTGTAAACGGAAGTTTTATCGAGGTTTCTTTATAATAATCAAAACTCCTTCTCTTAAAATAAGTGAAGGAGTTTTCTTTTGAAAGTACATTATAAATTCAAAACATCTATATTTACTTCTAGATTCAATATCAAAAAGATTAAAGAACAAGCTAAATGAAAAAAATAATATCCTTTGCACTTCTATCTATTTTGTTTTCATGTAAGGAAACGAAACAACAAGTAGACACTATTATAACAAATGCCAAGGTGTATACCGTAAACTCTTCTTTTGATACAGCCGAAGCATTTGCTATTAAAGACGGGAAGTTTCTTGCTGTAGGAAAAGCAGAACATATTCAAAATACCTATACTGCCGCTGCTACTATAGATGCAAAAGGACAAACAATTGTACCTGGATTTATAGATGTGCATTGTCATTTTTACGGATTAGGTTTACAAGAGCAACGAGTAGATTTATTAGGTACAACTAGTTTAGAAGATGTTGTTAAACGAGTAGTTGATTTTCAGGAAGAAAGAAACATGTCTTTTATTATTGGTCGCGGTTGGGATCAAAATGATTGGGAAGTTAAAGAATATCCCAATAAAGCTTTATTAGACGCGTTATTTCCAGACATACCAGTTGCTTTAACAAGAATAGATGGTCATGCTATGTTGTGCAATCAAGCAGCATTAGATTTAGCAAAAATCACTAAAAACACTAAAGTTGAAGGTGGAGCAATTTTATTAGAAAACGGAGAACTTACAGGTGTTTTAGTCGATAATCCTATGCGTTTGGTTAGAGAAGTATACCCGAAACCAAGCAGAAAAGAACAAATAAGAGCTTTGTTAGACGCCCAAAAAATTTGCACAAACCTTGGTTTAACAACTGTTTCTGATGCAGGCTTAGATAGAGATGTTATTGAGTTGATAGATAGTTTGCAACAAGCGAAAAAAATAAATATGAGAATGTATGCTATGATTAGCAATACAGATGAAAATCTAGACTACTATTTGCCTAAAGGAAAAATTAAAACCGAAAAGTTAAACGTACAATCGGTAAAAGTCTTTTCAGATGGTGCGCTTGGTTCTCATGGTGCAGCGTTAAAAGAACCATATTCCGATAAGCATAATCACTATGGCGCAATGATTATCGGACATGAAGCATACAGGGATTTAGCAAGTAGAATTGCTAAATCAGCATATCAAATGAATACACATGCTATTGGGGATTCAGCTGTTAGTTTTGTTTTAAAAACCTATAAAAACGCTTTAGAAGGGCAACATAAGAAAAGATGGAGGGTAGAGCATGCGCAAATTATTACCGATAATGATTTTGATTATTTTGATGATGAAAATATTATAGCTTCGGTACAACCAACACATGCTACTAGCGATATGTATTGGGCAGAAGAACGATTAGGAAGCGATAGAATTAAAGGGGCTTATGCTTATAAGACTTTATTAAATCAAAGTGGGAAAATTGCCTTAGGAACAGATTTTCCGATAGAACAGGTTAGTCCGTTTTTAACATTTTACGCAGCAGTTTCTAGACAAGATACAGAAGGGTTTCCTGATGGAGGTTTTGAAATAGAAAATGCATTAACTCGAGAGGATGCGCTAAAAGGTATGACTATTTGGGCGGCTTACGCAAATTTTGAAGAAGAGGAAAAAGGGAGTATTGAAGCAGGGAAGTTTGCCGATTTTATTATTTTAGATAAAGATATAATGGAAGTTCCGCTTCAAGACATACCAAATATTAAAGTACAACAAACCTATATAGATGGCGTGGCACAATAATTGCTCCCATAAAACGTAAAATCCAGCTAAATATGAAAAAATTATATACCCTAGTTCTAGCATTATTAATTTCATTTGCAAGTTTTTCACAAGTAGATGCTTATAGTGAAGAGGTGAAAAAATGTATTAATAGTAACGGTACTATTGGCTATTACGAAAATGTAGTAGATCAAATGTTTGCAATGTTAGAGCAGCAATATGCTTCACAAAACGTTCCAGAATCTGTATGGGATGAGTTAAAAGGCCATAAAAAAGCATCTTTAGAAGAGCTAAGTCAAATGGTAGTATCTGCTTATCGCGGACATTTTACTCATCAGGATGTAAAAAACATGAATGCCCTATACGCTACAAAGGCAGGAAAGAATATGTTTAAAGAAGAAGGTAATCTTACGGAAGAGGATAAAGAAGCTTTAACAGTCTTTTATAGAAGTGAAACAGGGCAGAAAATCACAGGTTCACAAGACTCCATGAACGAAGCTATGAGTAAAATTTCTGAAATGTGGAGCAGAGATTTTTACCGAAGTATAGTTGAAAAATTAAGCGAAAAAGGATACAACTTATAATATATGAAAGCTGCTGTACTTACATTCTTTGCTTTTCTTTTTACAGTAAGTACATATGCTTGCACTTGTAGTTATGGAACTACTTTGAGTAGAGTAAAAGGTTTTGAAAATGTATTTACAGCGAAGGTTGTTGAGGTATTAGAAACGCATAAAAACTCTTCAAGAGCAAAGAAATTACGAGTAGAAATTCTTGAGAATTTTAATCAGAAGCTAACTTCTAATATTGTTTGGCTTTCAACCTCCAAAACCTGTCCGGTTCCTAATCCAACCATTAATTCTACATGGCTTTTTTATATTTCAGAAGCCGAAGATGGAAAACTTTCTATTCCTGCTTGTAATCCTTCTATTTCTTTACAAGATAAGAGAGGAGCAGAAGAGTTACAGAAAGTTAGAATTGTAAAAAACTTGTTAGAAACTCATGATGAAACATCCATTTTAAAAAATGTTTCAGAATTAAATTCGGCCTTCTTTCAAGCTAATTTTAGTAGATCTAAAAAGTATGCTTTTGATGATGATTATGGATTATATGTCATTCAGTACGAAAAAGGCGCAGAAACTATAAAGCATATAGAAACCCTTAAAGGTCTAGGGAGTTCTTTAGATGCTAAAGTTGTAAATTACTATAAAAAAGAGTTTAATATACAGCGTTATAATAGTTATAAATCTAAATTAAAGGATGCAGATTTTAAGTTATCGATTCTGGTTTGGAAGGTGCAAGACTAATTTTTGCTAAATAATCAAAATATTCACCTTCATAAACTATTTCACAGTGTAGCCCTACCGAAGCACAAGCAATATTTAAAGTGCTAAAATCTAGATATAACCATTTCATAGGTTCTTCTTTCTCTTCTTTGTAGCTTAAATAATAATCTACTTCACCAAAGTAGCCAGCATTTAGGTCTTGCCAAAAGCCTCCATCTTCATCTTCAAACATATATTTAATATCACTTGAGTCAATTAAAATTTGTCCGTTTTCATGCAACAAAGCTTTTAAATGATTTAAGTACATCGGGACATCTTTAAGTTTTTGGAAAACACCAGTACCATTCATTAAAATTAAAATAGTATCAAAGGTTTCTTTTTCATCTAAAAGTGCTAATTTTTCAACATTCATAACACCTCTTTTTTTAGAAACTTCCACAGCTCCTTCAGAAACATCAATCGCTTTTACTTCAAAGCCCTTTTCTTGTAGGTATAAGCTATGACTACCAGAGCCGCAACCAACATCTAAAACTTTTCCTTTGGAAAGCTTTAAGGCTTCTTGTTCTATCTTTGGCATTTCGGAATAACTTCTAAATAGATAGGAGAGTGGTAAAACATCTTCTTCTGAAATACTTGTAGAGGTAATTATGTCTTCTGTAGCATCTCCGTTATAGAAATCTAATAGCGCCTTTCCGAATATATCTTTCTTCATATTATTTTTATTGCTAGATTTTTGTTCTGCAGTCTGGTTTCAAAATTATGCTTATTGTAGCAACTAGCATAGTCAAAGTGTTTCAAAAATACTATTTTTGTTTTATGGAAGAATTTCTAAAGCAACTCCCAAAGCTTGCCAAAGATAAGCATAAGGAAAACAAAACCTTTTTTACTAAGCTAAAAAAGAAGACACCCAAAAACCTAGATTATATCATGCAGGACTTGCATGAAGAGGAATTTCAGCAAACAGATTGTTTAACCTGTGCGAATTGTTGTAAAACTACAGGGCCTTTGTTTACTACAAAAGATATAGAAAGAATTTCGAAATACTTTAGGCAAAAGCCACAGCAATTTATAGATAATTATTTACGAATAGATGAAGAGAACGACTACGTTTTGCAGTCGGTACCATGCACTTTTTTAGGGGCAGATAATTATTGTTCTATTTATGAAGTACGACCAAAAGCTTGTAGAGAATTTCCGCATACCGACAGGAAAAAGTTTCAGCAAATCTCTAATCTTACCATGAAAAATGTAGCAATTTGCCCTGCAGCTTATAATATTGTGGAAGAAATGAAACGAAAAATAAAGTTTTAATTCTTTAAAAAAATATAATACCTTAACTGATTAGAGTTTCAACCCTTTTTTATAAAAATTAAGCAACAATGGAAAGCCTGATAAACTATTTTGAAACAATTCCTACCTTACACCGAAGCCTTATTTTGGTTGGTGGAATTACCTTATTTTGGTTGCTAGAAGGTTTGTTGCCTCTTTATAATTTTAAATATAAAAAATGGAAACACGCAATTCCTAATTTGTTTTTTACGCTTACAACGGTTATTGTAAACTTTGCTCTCGCCTTTTTATTGCTTAGCAGTGCAGATTGGGTAACGGCAAATGACTTCGGAATTATAAATTGGTTGCCAGAAATGCCCTTATGGTTATATGCGCTTTTAGGAGTTTTATTATTAGACTTTTTCGGTGCTTACCTAGCGCATTATGTAGAGCACAAAGTAAAACCTTTATGGATGATTCATATTGTGCACCATACAGATCATAAAGTAGATACTACAACAGCAAACAGGCATCACCCTTTAGAGAGTGTCATACGTTTCGCTTTTACCTTAGTAGGTGTTTTTATTGTAGGAGCTCCAATTGCTCTAGTAATGTTGTATCAGTCTTTGTCACTTGTAGCAACCCAGTTTACTCATGCAAATATTAAATTACCAAAGAAACTTGATAAAGCAATGAGTTACTTTTTAGTATCACCAGATATGCATAAAGTACATCATCATTATGTTTTGCCTTATACAGATTCCAACTACGGAAATATTTTTTCTGTATGGGATAGACTTTTAGGAACTTACATGGAATTTGATAGAAAGAAACTAGTTTATGGTGTAGATGTTTTTCCGGATGAAGCAGAAAATAGTAGTATAGGAAATTTACTAAAACAGCCTTTTCAAAAATATAAAGCACCTACAGTAAAACCAATAGAGGGTAAAGATTAATACTTCTTTGTATGAGTGAAAAAATAGACGTACAAGGCCATAGAGGTTGCCGCGGACTAATGCCAGAGAATACCATTCCTGGTTTTTTAAAAGCAATTGAAATTGGTGTAGATACTTTAGAATTAGATATAGCCATATCTAAAGATCACAAAGTAATTGTAACTCATGAGCCTTTTATGAGTAGGAAAATTTGCCTAGACCCTAACGGGAATGAAATTCCTAAAGAAGACGATAAGAAGTACAACTTATATGAAATGACTTATGAAGAAATTAAGGCCTTTGATTGTGGTACTAAGATTCATAAAAAGTTTCCGAAGCAAAAAAAACTCAAAGCATATAAACCATCATTAGATGAGGTTATTGAAGCTTGTGATGCTGTAAATAAAAACATTAAGTATAATATAGAAATCAAGGCAAAACGAAAATTCGATGGAATCTATACTCCAGGTCCTAAGGTTTTTGTTGAGCTAGTTTTACAAACTTTAAAAAAACATTCGGTATTACATAGATGTAATTTACAGTCTTTCGATATACGAGTTTTAGAAGAAATCAAAATACAAGAGCCAAAAACTAGAATGGCTATTTTGATAAATACCGACGAAAAAATCTCTAAAAAACTCAATAAATTAAGTTTTAAACCAGAAATAATTGGTCCGTATTATAAGCTGCTAGACAAAGAAACAACCCGAAAATTTCAAAAACAGGGATTTAAAGTAATTCCTTGGACGGTGAATATTGCAGATGAAATGCGTGAAATGATTCACTGTAACGTAAATGGAATAATTACAGATTTTCCAGATGTATTATTGGAGGTGCTTCAGAAAAAGTAAACAAATCTATATTTCTTCAACTAAAATCTAAAACCTACAAGCTTGTTTTTTAGACTTACAATTTTATTTTCTACGTAGTTGTAAGTCCTTTTCTTTCAGGCAAGTAGTTGTTTTGTCTGTTAAATTTGAAATTCAACGAATTTTCTTTCAAGTGTTTTTGTAACGATTAACTTTATCGTAAATTAAATTTCGAACCCTAAGAATTGATTGAATTAATAGCTAAAAACGTTAATCGATTAATTATTTTAAAAATGAAAAAGTATAGAAACCTTGTTTTATGTTTATCAGTAGCCTTGTTGACTTTTAGTTCTTCATTTGCTCAAAGCACTGTATATTCTACTATAGCAAAAAACATGAATTCTGATGCCAAAAGTTTAAAGCATGATTTAAATACTGTAGGAGATACACTTCAACTAAATAGTGATTTCGACTTGTTTAAAGTGGAGTTTATTAGTGAGAAAGGTTCTAAAGTTTTTAATACGCAGGTTTCAAAAGGGATGTCGTATATACCATTAGAGTCTGTTCCTATAGGGGATTATACCATTGCAGCTTATCAGATTTTAAGTAGTGATGATGTATACCAATATCAAAAAACTATAATTTTTAGACTATCTAGAGTTTTACCTATTAATGATGGTATTGCGGAAGTTAGGTCGGAAAGTGTACAGCCTCTTCAAGTTAATTCTGATCTAGTAGCAAGTTCTTTAGCTATAAATGGTACCGATTCAGATATGCAGGATCTAGTATCTTCACTAATTGAAAACGATATAATTATAGAAGAAAGAACTAATATAATTGCTGATAATAATCTCGAAAGAAAAAAGCATGCAAGAGGAAAATTAAAATCTTATAATCTTACAGACGCTAGCAGCAGACGATATGCTGTTCAGTCTCGAGAAGACTATAGAGCAAATAATTTACGACCAAACGGTAAACCCTACGATTAACTTATTTGAAAGTAAATCAATTAAAACCTTTAGAGAATCTCTAGAGGTTTTTTTATTTATATAATAAGTATGTTTGTCTCATAGCATCGTATTCGGCTAAGCCACTAACCCAAGTTTTTTTTATTTCCTCTGCACTAAGTCCTGATTCAATTTGTTTTTGAAGTTTTTGTGTACCAGCCAACTTCGTAAAGAAATTATTAAAGAAGGATTTTTTATCTCCTGTAGCTTTATAGGCATTAATTACATAGCTTAAATTTATTTCGCTTAAATAAGCGCTATTACTTAAATCCATACCATGGCATATTCTATCCTGATGCTTTGGGTGTTTTGCGCCTTCATTTGGTTCTGGCATAAATTGATAGGTGAAAGGAAATATTTCGGTATTTAAAAACGGACTTCCAAAAACTTGAAATTGCTTATCAGTTCCTCTACCTGCACTTACGTTTGTTCCTTCAAAAAAACATAAACTTGGGTATAGGTTTATAGATTTGGCATTTGGTAAATTTGGAGAAGGTTTTATAGGTAAATCATACTTAGCATCATGGCTGTAATTTTTCATGGCAATAACGGTGATGTCACATCTTATTCCGTTTTTTAGCCATTTTTCACCATTAATCATTTTTGCATATTCTCCAATTGTCATTCCGTGAACAACAGGAATAGGGTGCATACCAACAAAACTAGTATGTTCTTTTTCTAAAATAGGTCCGTCAATATAATGGCCATTAGGATTTGGTCTATCAAAAATTAAAACAGGAATTTTTGCTTCCGCACAAGCTTCCATTACATAATGCAAAGAAGAAATATAAGTGTAGAAACGAGCTCCAACATCTTGAATATCAAAAATAATAAGGTCTATATCTTGAAGTTGTGCAGCTGTAGGTTTTTTGTTTTTTCCATAAAGTGAAACTATTGGCAAACCGGTTTTTGTGTCTATCCCGTCTTTAACAACTTCTCCAGCATCTGCAGTTCCTCTAAAACCATGCTCAGGAGCAAAAACTTTTTTCAAATCTACTTTTAAGGAAACTAAAGAATCTACAAGATGCGTATAGTCTCCTTCCTTGAAAATTACACTAGTTTGGTTTGCTACTACACCAACACGTTTTCCTTTTAATAAAGGAAGATATGCCTCTGTTTGGTTTGCTCCAACAAGTATAGCTTCGTTGGGAATTTGTTCTGTAAGTTGAACATGTTCTATAATTTCAGTGCTGTCAGATATTTTTTCTTTTGTTTTAGAAGCACAAGAAATAAATACTAAAACAAATAATAAAACTGTATTTTTGAAAATATTTAATAGCATAACCTGATTTGAATTTTGAGTTTTTTATAGCTAAACGCATTATTGATAGTAAAGCGTATAAAAGTAGTGTTTCGGCACCAATTATAAAAATTGGAATCGCAGCAATAGCTATTGGTATCATTGTAATGATGATAGCGGTTGCAACCGGAATCGGATTGCAGCAGAAAATTAGAGATAAGGTTTCGGCTTTTAACGGACATATTATTATATCGAATTTTGATAGTAATAATTCACAAGAAAGCGGTAGGCCTATTTCAACCCAACAAGATTTCTATCCAACTTTCACCAGTGTTGAAGGTATAAAAAACGTACAAGCAGTAGCTTCTAAGTTCGGAATTATAAGAACCGAAACAGATTTTGAAGCAATTATTGTAAAGGGAGTAGGAGCAGATTATAACTGGGATTACTTTGAAGAGTTTTTAATAGAAGGTCGCCTTCCAGATTATACAAAAGAAAGAAATCAAGACGTTTTAGTTTCCCAAGATTTAGCAAAACGTATGCAGTTTGATTTAGGCGATAGCTTTACTACATTTTTTAGAAAAGAAGATCCTAACGCGTTACCAACACCGATCCGTTATCATATAGTTGGAATATACAATTCGGGTTTAAAAGAATTTGATGAAACCTATGTGATAGGTGATATTCGACATATACAAAGACTTAATAAATGGGAAGCTAATCAGGTTGGGAGTTTTGAAGTTTTATTGGAAGACTATAATCAGTTAAATGAAAAATTTAAAGAGGTTTTTCAGAACACATCCTCCTTACTTAATACCTATACGGTTGAACAGAAACATGCTTCTATTTTTGAATGGATTAGTATTTTTGATAAAAACACCTATGGAATTATAGGTATTATGATTCTTGTTGCAGGAATTAATATGATTACTGCTTTGTTGGTTTTAATATTAGAACGAACTAAAATGATTGGGATTTTTAAAGCTCTAGGAAGTAGCAATTGGAGTATCAGAAAAATGTTTTTATACAACGCTAGTTATATAATATTAATTGGCTTGTTCTGGGGGAATCTTATAGGAATATCTCTTTTGTTAGCCCAAAAATATGGCAAGCTTTTTCCTTTAGATCCTAGTGTATATCATGTGAGTGAAGTTCCGGTTTATATTAATATAGGTTATATAGTTGCATTAAACATTGGTACATTCATTCTTTGTTTATTGATGCTTTTGATTCCTTCTTATATTATCACAAAAATTTCTCCAGTGAAGGCTATTCGCTTTGAATAGTGTGTTCTTTCTAAGAATTTCTATTTATTCTAAATAGCTATATTTCTAAGAAACAACTCGTTTCAAAATGTTTTCGTGTTTTAAAAGCAAAAACTTACCTTTGCACTTCAATTTTTAGATAAAATTTAAAAAGATTTTCGCAGTAGCGAGCATATATGGAATACGCAAAAAACATACTAGAAACTATTGGAAATACACCATTAGTAAAACTAAATAAATTAACGGCAGAATTGCCTTGTTTGGTTTTAGCAAAATACGAAACCTTCAATCCAGGAAACTCTACAAAAGATAGAATGGCCTTAAAAATGATTGAAGATGCTGAAGCAGACGGAAGATTAAAACCAGGAGGAACTATTATTGAAGGTACTTCAGGAAATACAGGAATGGGCTTGGCGCTTGCAGCAATCGTAAAAGGTTACAAATGTATTTTTGTGATTAGCGATAAGCAGTCTAAAGAAAAAACAGATGTATTAAGAGCCCACGGAGCAGAGGTTATAGTTTGTCCTACAGATGTAGAGCCAACAGATCCTCGTTCTTATTATTCGGTTTCTAAGCGTTTAGGAGAAGAAATTCCAAATTCTTGGTATGTAAATCAATATGACAATCCGAGTAATGCAAAAGCACATTATGAGAGCACAGGTCCTGAAATTTGGAAACAAACAGATGGTAAAGTAACACATTTTGTTGTTGGAGTAGGAACAGGAGGAACTATTTCTGGAGTTGGTAAATACTTAAAAGAACAAAATCCTAATGTAAAAGTTTGGGGAATTGATACATATGGTTCGGTTTTTAAGAAATACCACGAAACAGGGATTTTTGATGAAAACGAAATTTATCCATACGTTACAGAAGGCATTGGTGAAGATATTTTACCTAAAAATGTAGACTTCGATATTATTGATGGTTTCACTAAGGTTACCGATAAAGATGCAGCTGTTTATACGCAAAAACTAGCCAAAGAAGAAGGGATGTTTTTAGGAAACAGTGCAGGTGCTGCAATCAAAGGTTTATTACAACTTAAAGACGAATTCAAAGAAGACGATGTTGTTGTGGTGCTTTTCCATGATCACGGAAGTAGATATGTTGGAAAAATGTACAACAACGACTGGATGAAAAAAATGGGTTATATCGAATAGTTTTTAACTTTAAATCCATGGTATCAAAAAAGCCTCTTGAAATTTCAGGAGGCTTTTTCTTTTTGTGATAATTTCTTGATTACGGATTTGTAGACCATAAAGCAGCACTTTTTAACATGGCTCTTCTAGGTAATTTTAATCCTGAAACAATTAATTCTGCAAAATCTTCTGGTTGCAATACACTATCTTCAGAATCTTTATTAGCAATTCCAAGTCCTATAGACATATCAGAAACAATAGTACTTGGAGTTAAAGTACAAACGCGAATGTTGTTCTTACGAACTTCTTTCATTAAGGATTCAGACATTCCTATTACAGCAAATTTTGAAGCAGAATAAGCAGAAGTAGTTGCATTTCCGTTAAGACCAGCTGTTGAAGAAATGTTTATAATATCACCTTCGTTCTTCTCGATTAGGTGTGGTAAAACCTCTTTTGTTACATAGTACATTCCCATTAGGTTTGTCTGTATTATTTGGCTCCACACTTTTACATCCATATCGTTTAAAGTTCCAAAAGCAGAAATTCCAGCATTGTTTACTAAAATGTCTACAGTACCAAAAGAATCTATAAGGTTTTTAATACCAACTTTTACTTCATCGTAGTTGCCAACATCAAAAACAGCGTAGGTAGCATCTGCACCTAAAGCTTTTATTTCAGAAACAGTTTCCTTTAATATAGCTTCATTTCTACCTGTAATCGCTACGTCAATTCCTTCTTTTGCAAAGGCTAAAGCTGTAGCTTTACCAAGACCTCTTCCGCCTCCAGTAATTATTGCTTTTTTGTTTTTAAGATTTTCCATTGTATTTATTCTCTTGTATAATTATTCATTCTTTTATAATGCAAAAATAGATATGTCTAATTTTATAAACGAAGTTATAAGGAATATTTAACAACATACTTCACTTATAAAGTGTTTTTTGCTTTTTTGAAAATCAACTAGCAATGTGTAAATTAGTTGTATGCAAGAGGATTTTTTACATTATATCTGGAAACATAAAAAGTTTTCGTTTGCTAATTTACAAACTACAGCAAATGAAGCGGTTTCTATTTTGCAGGTTGGTACGCATAACTTGCATGCGGGTCCTGATTTTTTCAATGCGAAAATTAAGATTGGCGAGCAACTTTGGGCAGGTAATGTAGAAATTCATATAAAATCTAGTGATTGGTTTCTGCATAACCATGAAAAAGATAAGAATTACGATAATGTAATTTTACATGTGGTTTGGGAGCACGACACAGAAGTGTATAGAAAAGATAACTCGGTGATACCAACTCTTGTTTTAAAACAATATGTTCATACGACTGCATTAGAGAGCTATCAAAAGCTTTTTAGTAAAAAACAACGTTGGATAAATTGTGAGAATGATTTTGCTAGTGTTTCAGATTTTGAGTTTCAAAACTGGTTAGAGCCCTTGTACTTTGAACGCTTAGAAAGAAAATATCAAGATATTCAAAGCATGCTAAGCGCTTCTAAAAATAATTGGGAAGCTGTGTTGTTTAAAATGTTGGCTAAAAACTTCGGACTAAAAGTAAATGGAGCAGCCTTTCTAAGTCTAGCAAATTCTTTTGATTTTTCTGTAATACAAAAAACACAAAGCAAGAGTCCTAGTTTGGAAGCCTTGTTTTATGGTCAGGCAGATTTGCTGAATGAGGATATTCAAGACCCTTATTATATAGTACTTCAAAAGGAGTATCGGTTTTTAAAACAGAAGTTTCATTTATCTAGTAACTCAGTAAGCCCTTTGCAGTTTTTTAGATTGCGACCTCCTAATTTTCCAACCATTCGTTTATCACAACTCGCAAGTTTATATCACGAGCAGGTGAATTTATTTTCCAAAGTTATAAATGTTAAGAGGAAAGAAGAGGTGTATGATTTGTTTCAGGTTAGTACTTCCGCTTATTGGGAAAATCATTTTAGTTTTGGTAAGGTTTCTAAAGCTTCAAAAAAGAAAATTACTAAGTCTTTTGTAGATTTACTTATAATTAACACCATAGTGCCTATTCAGTTTAGTTTTGCTAAACAAAAAGGAAAGCTTATAGACGAGGCGATTGTTAGTATTATGCAGCAAGTAGCTTCAGAAAAGAATAGTATTGTTTCTAAATTTCAAGATTTAAAACCTATTTCAACTTCCGCTATGCAAAGCCAAGCACTTATTCAATTAAAAAACGAATATTGTGATAAAAGTAGATGTTTGCAATGTGCCATTGGTAACAGTTTGTTAAAAGGCAAATAAGCAAAAGCGAGTCCATTTGAAAAATTCAACATATTATCTTTTAAACTAGGGAACTAAACATTAAATTGCAATCATGAAATTTTTCTACAAAATACTTCTATATTTTCAAAAACACGGCTATTATGTATGCCAGCGTATTGCAGATAGGTTTGGTATGCGGGCAAAGCTGGTTCGTACTTCGTTTATATACCTCACTTTTGTAACTCTAGGTTTTGGATTTGCCTTGTATTTATTTCTTGCCTTTTGGATAAAAATAAAAGATAGTTTGTATACAAAACGCTCTTCGGTTTTCGACTTATAATAGTATGAAAAATCCATTAATATACTTTTTTAGAACGAAAATATACACAGCTTTCGCTTTGTTGCTTATCATCCTTCTAATTGGTATGATAGGATTTAGATTTCTTTCAGGCTTCACATGGATTGATGCATTATATATGACGGTAATTACTATTACCACGGTAGGTTTTAGTGAGGTGCAACCGTTAGACCCAATAGATAAAATATTTACTATATTCTTAATCCTAACAAGTATCATTACGGTTGGTTATGCTTTGTCTATTATAACCGAATATATTTTAAGTAAAAATAGTTTAGAGAATTTTAAAAAACAGAAGATGCAAAAAAAGATCGATGCACTGCATAATCATATCATTATTTGTGGTTATGGAAAAAATGGAAGAGAGGCAGCAAACAAACTATTTGCTTACAAAAAGCCTTTTGTTGTTATTGAAAAAGATAAGGAGATAATAGAAGAGCACGAAAGTGATAAGATTCCTTTTGTTTATGGAAATGCAAATGAGGATGAGGTATTGTTAAAAGCAGGAATTGAAAGGGCAGACACCTTGATTTCTGCACTACCGAATGATGCAGACAACCTGTTTGTAGTTCTTTCTGCAAGACAGATTAATGAAAAAATGCAGATAATTAGTCGTGCTTCTATAGAGTCTTCCTGTAAAAAACTAAAGTTAGCAGGAGCTAATAATGTGATTCTTCCAGACAGAATTGGTGGAGACCACATGGCGTCTTTAGTTGTTGTTCCAGGTTTAATCGAGTTTATAGATAATTTGGGAATAGTGGGAAACACAAAAATTAATATTGAAGAAATCGCTGTAGAGAAACTTTATAACCCGAAAGCAGGTTTAAAAACCATAAAAGAATTAGACTTGCGAAAGAAAACAGGCTGTAATGTTATTGGTTATAAGGACAGTAAAGGAGAGTATTTTGTCAATCCGGAAGCAGAGCAGAAACTAGAAGCAAATGCTAAAATTATTGTTCTTGGAAAACCAGAACAAATTCAAAAATTAAATTCAGAATACGACATTCATTAAATTCCTAATTTAACAACAGAATCTTTAAAAAATCATTTTTTTTTAGGATATTGCTGACTTAAACCAATATTTTAACTAACTAACAATAAATTTATGAAGAGATATCTTCTTGTCATCTTTGCTGTAATTCTACCCATATTAACCTTTTCACAAAGTTTTGAAATTGTAGGAGAAACGTATAACCCATCTAAGACAATTAATGATGGAGTTATAGAAATTAAAGTAAAAGGTGGAGTTGAACCATTTACTTATCGATGGAATAATCAAAGTACTCCCTTAAACTCACAAAGGGCAATGAACCTTACGGAAGGTGTGCCTTATACGGTTGTTGTAACCGATGCTACAGGAGCAAGTAAAACAGCAGAGTTTACAGTTAAAACAGAAGCAATTACAGAAGTTTTTAATGGAACCATGACACCAGCAGTTGGTGCTTTAGGTTCCGTTTTATTTTGGGACCCTTTCGCGGCAATAGGAGTTTATGATCCGGTTGTTTATGCAGATGTAAAACAAATAGGGATTCCTAATTGGAGTAATGATTTAGAAAACAAATACACTTTAAAAACTTGGTTGAAAGGAGATGGTGCAAAGGTTGCTAAAGATGAGCCTGTTGCTATTATTCAAGATAAATCAGGTAAAGAAATTCAAGTAAAATCCTTAGCAAAAGGAACCTTAAAACACTTAACACTTGAAGGGAAGACCATTTATAACTCAGATAATGCTGAGCATGTAATCGAGCAGGGAGCACATTATTTTGCCGAAGTAAAATATGATGAGCCTATTGCATTAACACACCCTAACGGTGATCCTTTAACAAAACCAATTTCATTTATTGTAATTTGGTTAGTCCTAGGGGCTTTATTCTTTACTATAAGAATGGGCTTTATTAATATTCGCGGATTCAAACATGCTATCGATTTAGCACGTGGTAAATATGATGATCCAGATGCTCCAGGGCAGGTAACACACTTTCAGGCTTTGGCAACTGCAGTTTCAGGAACCGTAGGTTTAGGAAATATTGCAGGTGTAGCGGTAGCAGTTTCATTAGGTGGGGCGGGAGCTACTTTCTGGATGATTGCTTGTGGTTTATTAGGTATGTCTACAAAATTTGTAGAGTGTACTCTAGGGGTTAAATACAGAGATATATTACCAGATGGTCGTGTATTTGGTGGTCCGATGAACTATTTACGTTACGGATTAGAAAAAAGAAATATGAAAGGTCTAGGTAAAGTACTTGCAGCTATGTTTGCGGTGCTTGCTGTAGGTGCTTCTTTTGGAGGTGGAAACATGTTCCAAGCGAATCAATCTTTTGAGCAGTTAGCTGGGCAATTCCCAATGTTAGAAGGAAATGGTTTTTATTTCGGAATTATTACAGCTATTTTAGTAGGTGTTGTAATTATTGGAGGAATCAATAGTATTGCGAAGGTAACTGGAAGAATTGTTCCTGTTATGGCAACTTTTTATATAGTAGCTGCATTAGCAGTTATCATTATGAATATCCAAAATATCGGACCTGCATTTTCTGCTATTGTAGAAGGAGCTTTCAATCCTTCTGCATTAAAAGGTGGGGTTATAGGTGTTTTAGTTGTAGGTTTCCAACGTGCAGCATTCTCTAATGAAGCAGGGGTTGGTTCTGCGGCAATCGCGCATAGTACAGCAAAAACAAATCATCCACCTTCTGAAGGTTTTGTAGCTTTACTAGAACCTTTTATTGATACGGTTGTGGTTTGTACGCTTACCGCTTTAGTATTAATCTTTACAGGTATGCATGAGGTAGAAGGTTTAGCTGGAGCTCAATTAACATCTGATGCTTTTGGGTCTCAGATTTCTTGGTTCCCATATTTATTAGCTTTTGCAGTATTCTTATTTGCATTCTCAACAATGATTTCATGGTCTTATTACGGAATGAGAGCATGGACATACCTTTTTGGGAAAAGCAAAAAAGTGGAGTTAATTTATAAAATGTTATTTTTAGTATTTGTAGTGATAGGTGCATCTGTAAGTTTAGGTGCGGTACTTGACTTTTCAGATATGATGATATTAGCGATGTCTTTCCCTAACATTATTGGACTATATATAATGTCTGGAGAAGTAAAAGGAGATCTCGCCGATTATATAAAGAAATTAAAAGCCAACCAACTATTTAGGAAGTTGGAAAATAAATAACCAACCAAAATGAAAAATATTAAATCCCATTTCACGTTTACAAGAAAACAACGGAATGGGATTTTTTTGTTGTTATTTATTATTGTCGCTTTACAGTGCTTTAGTTTTTTTGTTTTACCGAAGCTACTAAATAAAGCTTCTGCAGAAGATATAAGCAATCCACAACAATTAGATTTATTCCGAAAAGAAATGGATTCATTGCGTTTTGTGGAAGCAGAAAAACGAAAGCCAAAAATCTACCCTTTTAATCCTAACTTTATAACAGATTATAAAGGTTATACTTTAGGAATGTCTACAGCAGAAATCGATAGACTTCTTAAATATAGAAGTCAGGATAAATGGATCAATTCCACTAAAGAGTTTCAGCAAGTAACGCAGGTTTCAGATTCTCTTTTAAATATAATATCTCCTTTTTTTAAGTTTCCAGAATGGGTTACTAACCCGAAACCCAAAACCCCAAGTAGTTTTAAATCGACACCTTCATCAACTTCTCCAAAAACCTTTCAGCAGAAAATAGATTTAAATAAAGCAACCGCTTTACAGCTTCAAAAAGTACATGGAATTGGAGAAACCTTTTCCGATAGGATTATAAAATATAGGAATAAACATCAAGGATTTATTGCGGATGTAGAGCTTCAAGAAGTTTACGGATTAAAACCAGAAGTCATTGATAATATTTTAAAAGAGTTCACGGTAAAATCCCCAAAACAAGTAAAAACCATTGGTCTGAATACAGCAAGCAGAGATGAGTTGGTTTTAATTCCTTATATAGATTATGAGGTTGCTCATCAAATAATTGAATACAGAACTTTGAGGGAGGGGTTTCAGTCTCTTGAGGAATTAACAAAAGTAAAGGACTTTCCAATTCAAAAAATTGATATAATTAAATTATATTTGACTCTTAATTAGATTAAATCAAATTCGAAAAAAAAGATATGAACAATAGGTACTTTACAGAAGAGCATCAATTATTTAGAAAAAGCTTACAAGACTTCTTACAAAAAGAAGTGGTTCTACATATAGATAAATGGGAGAAGACAGGAACGGTAGAGCGTTTTATTTGGAAGAAATTTGGTGACATGGGATTCTTTGGCTTAGCTTATCCAGAAGAGTATGGAGGGTTAAACTTAGACTTATTCTATACCGTTATTTTATTAGAAGAATTACAGAAAGTTAATTCAGGTGGTTTTGCAGCAAATATTTGGGCGCATACTTACCTTGCAATGACGCACGTTAATAAAGAAGGATCTCACGAAATTAAAGAAAAATATCTTGCACCTAGTATCGCTGGAGATAAGATAGGATGTCTTTGTATTACAGAGCCTTTTGGAGGATCGGATGTAGCAGGTATGCGAACTACTGCTGTGAAAAAAGGAGATACTTACGTAATTAATGGATCTAAAACTTTTATCACTAATGGGGTGTATAGCGATTATTTAGTGGTTGCTGCAAAAACAAATCCAGAGCTTGGTAATAAAGGGGTTAGTATTTTTATTATGGATAGAGATACTCCAGGCATTTCGGCTACCAAATTGGATAAATTAGGATGGAGAGCTAGTGATACTGCAGAGATTGCTTTTGATAATGTAACTATTCCTGCAAGCAACCTAATGGGTGAAGAAGGAAAAGGTTTCCCTTATATCATGCAGCATTTTGCATTAGAGCGTTTAATCATGGGTATTAATGCACACGCAAGAGCAGAGTATGCTTTAGAGTATACAAGACAATACATGAGTGAGCGTACTGCTTTTGGACAAACTATTGATAAATTCCAAGCTTTACGTCACAGCTTTGTAGATTTATATGCAGATATGGAAATGTGTAAAGAGTATAACTATACTATAGCAAGAAGACTAGATAAAGGAGAATATGTTGTAAAAGAAGCAACTATTTCTAAGCTTAAATCTACAAAAATGGCAGATGAGGTTGCTTACCAATGTGTACAGTTTTTAGGAGGTTACGGTTATATGGAAGAATATCCAATGGCACGACTTTTGCGTGATAGCAGACTAGGGCCAATTGGTGGAGGTACTTCAGAAATTCTTCGTGAGATATTAGCAAAAATGGTAATAGATAAGAAAGAATATAAGCCTGCAGCAAAATAGTTCTAACGAACCTTATAACAACATAAAATATGATGTCTAAAAAATTAAAACAACTTATTGTTGTTATAACTATTCTTTTAGCAGGAACAACTTACGCTCAAAAAGAACTTAAAAACACCGTTCTAGATTCATCGGATTCCTTTCCAATAGCTAGTGCTAGTGTGTACATTAAAAATACCACAATTGGTACAGTAACCAATATCGATGGTAATTTTGTACTACAAGTACCGCAAAAACACGAAAACGATACGCTGGTGGTTTCTTCTATTGGCTATTCTACTTTCAGAATACCAATTCAAGAGTTTAATAATGAAACCGAAGTTTTTTTAACAGAAGAACAAGCGTCTTTAGATGAGGTAGTCTTAGTTGCAGAACCAAGACCTACAACAGGAAACGAAATTGTACTTAAGGCAATCAGGAAGCTACAACATAACCTTCCTGATTCTTCTTATATCCAAAAAGGGTTTTTAAGGCATAAAGAAAGAAATAAAACAGAGTTTAAATGGTTAATAGAAAGTGCTATTACTGTTTACGATTCTTCATATACTTCTAGCAGTGCCCAAAACCTAAAGATAAATGTAGATCAGGTTCGTAAAAGTTACGATCTAAGAGATGTAGATAGCATTTTTTCGTATGCAGCGTATAAAAATCAAAACTCCACTCGAAAGTTAAAACCAAAAGATATTAGCCGTAGATCTGTTAATAAAGAGCAGCTAATTACAGCAATTAAATGGAATGACAATAGAGTTAACGGCTTAGAAAATCTTTTTCAAGGAAAGCTGAACCTGCTTCGTAATGTGAAAAATAACAAAGCATTATTTGGTGAGGATATTTTAGATAAGCACCAGTTTGAATTAGATACTATTTTAGTAGATAATGAGCGCAAGCTTTATAAGATTAAAATTTCTGGTTCTAAAGACTTTGTTGGTCTAGGAACAAAAGGAATTTTCAACGAAGGTTTTGAGGCCGAAGGCTGGTTGTATATTTATTATGATAATTATGCTTTCAAAAAAATTGAATATAATTTAGTTGCTGCTTCAGATGCTCAAAAAGTTAGAAGCAAACGACTTTTCGATACCCAAATAAATCATAAGTTAGTTATTACTTATATGGAGTATCAAGGAAAAATGTATCCAAATTATATTTACTACGAAACACCAAAACTGGTTAATGTAGGCTTAAAACCAACTCGCGGAATCACCAAAGAAGAAGAGGAGCGTTACAATAAAGAAGAGCGTTACTATTATACCGTTCAAGAAATCTTGTTCTCAGAAATCATCTTAGATAAAGATGAGATTTCGGCTTCTAAACAAGAAAAGTGGGATCCAGATATTTTTGCACCAAAACCTTATGATAAAGACTTTTGGAGCAGCTATAATGTCCTGCTAGAAAGCGAAGAAGATGAACAGCTTATTTTAGATTTAAGCAAAAGAGCTTCACTCTATAAAGATTAATAATTAGGGCAAATGCTCCTTTGTTTTGGCAAAGGAGCACCACGCTTTCACTACTCGCTTTTTTTATCAAAAAAGAGCTCAAACAAACCGTTCAATCGTTTTTGCGAAAAAAACTGCTAAAAAGAATCCTTTGTAGTTGCACAAAATAAAAACCTTACTATCTTTGCGGCCTTAAAAAATCTAAAAGAGAGGAGGTTAAGAACTATGTTAAGAATCCCAGTTAAAGAAGGAGAAAATATAGAAAGAGCGTTAAAGCGTTACAAACGTAAGTTTGTTAAAACTACAATTAAAAACCAATTGCAGGAGCGCAAGCAATATACAAAGCCTTCAGTAGCACGTAGAGCGCTTTTACAAAAAGCAGAATACGTTCAAGGTTTAAGAGATCAAGAAAGTATTTAATACTTCTTAAGCAATATTATAAAATCCTATTAGTTTTAAACTAGTAGGATTTTTTTGTTTTAGTCAAGCCTCCTTGCTAGATAAAAACTTTGTACTTTTATCAAAACACTTCAAAATACGTACATGCCATTTCAATCTTTTATCGATTATCTTTTATTAGAAAAAAATTATTCTAAGCTTACTGTAAAAGCCTATGAAAAGGATTTGTCAGATTTCTTGGCATTCAATCTATCAGAATTTGAGCAAGAAAGTATTGATCAAGTTAATTATTCGCAAATAAGAACTTGGATAGTTTCTATGGTAGAAAGAGATATATCAAACAGAAGTATCAATAGGAAAATATCTGCCTTAAATACATATTATAAGTTCCTGCTTAAAGTGGGAGAGATAGAAGTAAACCCGCTAGCAAAACATCGCGCTTTAAAAACGAGTAAAAAAATACAAGTACCTTTTTCTGAAGCAGAAGTAGCAACTGTTTTAGATGAATTAAATTTTGAAGAAGATTTTAAAGGTGTAAGAGATAAGCTTATTATAGAATTATTTTATTCCACTGGAATACGAAGAATAGAATTAGTAGAGCTAAAATTATGTGATATAGATGTTTCTAATAAAACCCTAAAAGTTTTAGGTAAACGAAATAAAGAAAGATTTGTTCCTCTATTAGGATCGGTACTTCATACTATAAATAAATACCTGAAATTCAGAAACCAGCTAGAAACCATAAAAGATACCGGCTATTTATTTTTAACTCAAAAAGGCGTTAAAGTTTATGAAACACTTGTGTACCGAATAATTAATGAGTATTTTAGTAATGCATCAACCAAAGTAAAAAAGAGCCCGCATATATTAAGACATTCATTTGCAACTCATTTACTCAATCAAGGTGCAGATTTAAATGCTGTTAAAGAGCTCCTTGGACATTCTAGTTTGGCTGCAACGCAAGTTTATACACATAATAGTATAGCCGAACTAAAAAAAGTGTATTTAAACACACATCCAAGAAGTAAAAAATAATAGCATTCATTGTTTAACCAATAATAAATTAAGAAGTATGAAAGTAAACACACAATCTGTCAACTTCAATGCAGACCAAAAATTATTAGTCTTTATTCAAAAACGAATGGATAAGTTAGAGACCTTTTACGATAAAATAATTAAAGCCGATGTTTTTTTGAAAGTAGAAAACACCAGTGATAAGGAGAATAAAGTTTTTGAAGCACGTTTAAGTGTCCCTGGAGATAGCTTTGTTGTAAAGAAGCAGTGTAAGACTTTTGAAGAGGGGGCTGATATAGCAATTGCCTCATTAGAACGCCAGTTAAAAAAGCGAAAAGAGAAATTAAGAACATATTTATGAAAAATTTATTTGAAAAATGTTTTGATTAAAAAGAAAAATATATACATTTGCAGTCCGTTAGAAATAGCGGGCTTTTTTTATAGCAAGAAAAAGCCGATGTAGCTCAGCTGGCTAGAGCAGCTGATTTGTAATCAGCAGGTCGTGGGTTCGAGTCCCTCCATCGGCTCAAGTTCTTTAATAGACTGATGAAAATTTATAATTGGGGAGATACTCAAGCGGCCAACGAGGACAGACTGTAACTCTGTTGTTTTTTAACTTCGCAGGTTCGAATCCTGCTCTCCCCACTTTTTTAAGTTACCAAGCTTAAAAGGGTGTAGTTGTAAGTTTGGGATTTTTAAATAATTGCGAGAGTAGCTCAGTTGGTAGAGCGTCAGCCTTCCAAGCTGAATGTCGCCGGTTCGAACCCGGTCTCTCGCTCTAATATTTAAGCCGGTGTAGCTCAGGGGTAGAGCGTTTCCTTGGTAAGGAAGAGGTCACGGGTTCAATTCCCGTCATTGGCTCATTTTAAAGTATTATAGTAAATAAATTGAACACTAATATAAATAAGATTAAAATAAATTAAACATGGCAAAGGCAACTTTCGATCGTTCAAAACCACATTTAAATATTGGTACTATTGGACACGTAGATCACGGTAAAACAACCACGACTGCAGCTATTACTAAAGTATTAGCTGATGCGGGTTTTTCAGAAGCAAGATCATTTGATCAAATTGATAACGCTCCAGAAGAAAAAGAAAGAGGTATTACAATTAATACTTCACACGTAGAATATCAAACAGCAAATCGTCACTACGCTCACGTAGACTGTCCAGGTCACGCGGATTACGTAAAGAACATGGTTACTGGTGCTGCTCAAATGGATGGAGCTATCCTTGTGGTTGCTGCTACAGATGGTCCTATGCCACAAACTCGTGAGCATATCTTACTTGGTCGTCAGGTAGGTATCCCACGTATTGTTGTGTTTATGAATAAAGTTGACTTAGTTGACGATCCAGAATTACTAGAATTAGTAGAAATGGAAATTCGTGAATTATTATCTTTCTACCAATATGACGGTGACAATGGTCCTGTTATTGCTGGTTCTGCTTTAGGAGCACTTAACGGTGAGAAAGAATGGGTTGACAAATTATTAGAATTAATGCAAGCTGTTGATGACTGGATCGAAGAGCCAGTACGTGATATGGATAAGCCTTTCTTAATGCCTATCGAAGATGTATTCTCTATTACAGGTCGTGGAACTGTTGCAACTGGTCGTATTGAGACTGGTGTAGCTAACACTGGAGATCCTGTTGAGATCATTGGTATGGGAGCTGAGAAATTAACTTCTACTATTACAGGAATTGAAATGTTCCGTCAAATCTTAGACAGAGGAGAAGCTGGAGATAACGCTGGTATCTTATTAAGAGGAATTGAGAAAACTCAAATCTCTAGAGGTATGGTAATCACTAAGCCAGGATCTGTAACACCACACGCTAAATTTAAAGCTGAGGTTTATATCCTTAAGAAAGAAGAAGGTGGACGTCACACTCCATTCCATAACAACTACCGTCCACAGTTCTACGTAAGAACTACAGACGTTACAGGTAACATCGCTCTTCCTGATGGAGTAGAGATGGTTATGCCTGGAGATAACTTAACTATTACAGTAGAATTAATCCAACCAATTGCAATGAACGTAGGTTTACGTTTCGCTATCCGTGAAGGAGGTAGAACAGTTGGAGCAGGTCAGGTAACTGAACTTTTAGATTAATTTTATCTAATTAAATATAGAGTTAAGGTATTTCGTAACGGAATACCTTAGCTTATATATACGGGTTTAGCTCAGTTGGTAGAGCACTGGTCTCCAAAACCAGGTGTCGTGAGTTCGAGTCTCTCAACCCGTGCAACAAAAACATTATAATGGCAGGAATTGTAAATTATATAAAAGAATCATTCGGAGAGTTAAAAAACAATGTGAGCTGGCCATCATGGGCAGAAACACAAAGTTTAACTATACTGGTTGCTGTTTTCTCTATTATATTCTCTTTAGCAATATGGGGAGTAGATACAGTTTTTAGCGAAGTTATAGCATACTATTTCAAAATAATTAACGGATAAATAAATATTTATGTCTGAAGGTATTGAAAAAAAATGGTATGTAGTTAGAGCGGTAAGTGGTCAAGAAAACAAAATCAAAACGTATATCGAAAACGAAATAGCTCGTTTAGGTTTACAAGATTATGTTGATCAGGTATTGGTTCCTACAGAGAAAGTGATTCAAATTAGAAACGGAAAGAAAATAAGTAAAGAAAAAGTTTACTTTCCAGGATATATAATGATTCAGGCTAATTTAACTGGTGAGATCCCTCACATTATTAAATCTATAACAAACGTTATTGGTTTCTTAGGTGAAACAAAAGGAGGAGACCCAGTTCCATTAAGGAAATCTGAGGTTAACAGAATGTTAGGTAAGGTTGATGAGTTAACAGTAGACACAGATGTAAACGTAGCAATACCATTTACAAAAGGAGAAACTGTAAAAGTGATAGATGGTCCTTTTAATGGATTTGATGGAACTATTGAGAATATCAACGAAGAAAAGCGTAAGCTTGAAGTAATGGTGAAAATTTTTGGAAGAAAAACACCATTAGAGTTAAGCTATATGCAAGTAGAAAAAGTATAATAATTGTTACATAAAGATAGATGTTACTTTTGCTTCCAATAAAAGAAGACATCAACTAAATTATTTAAAATGGCAAAAGAGTTAGACAAAGTAGTTAAGTTACAAGTAAGGGGAGGTGCTGCGAATCCATCGCCACCGGTTGGACCCGCTCTAGGTGCTGCTGGAGTTAATATCATGGAGTTCTGTAAGCAGTTTAATGCGAGAACACAAGATAAACCAGGTAAAGTATTACCTGTGGTAATTTCTGTTTACAAAGACAAATCATTTGAATTTGTAATCAAAACACCACCAGCTGCAGTTCAATTATTAGAAGCGGCAAAAATCAAGAAAGGTTCAGGAGAACCAAACCGAAAAAAAGTAGCTAAAGTTTCTTGGGATCAGATTAGAACTATCGCAGAAGACAAAATGGTAGATTTAAATGCATTTACAATTGAGTCAGCAATGAAGATGGTAGCAGGGACTGCAAGGTCAATGGGAATTTCTGTGACTGGAAACGCGCCAAATTAATCTATAAAAGACATTAAAAATGGCAAGATTAACAAAAAAGAAAAAAGAGGCTTTAGCAAAAATAGAAAAAGGGAGAATTTATTCTCTTTCTGAAGCATCTGCATTAGTTAAAGAAATTACTAATACAAAATTCGATGCGTCTGTAGATATCGCAGTTCGTTTAGGAGTAGATCCTAGAAAAGCTAACCAAATGGTAAGAGGTGTTGTATCTCTTCCTCATGGTACTGGTAAAGACGTTAAAGTATTAGCATTAGTAACTCCAGACAAAGAAGCAGAAGCTAAAGAAGCTGGAGCAGATTATGTAGGTTTAGACGAGTACCTTGATAAAATCAAGAGCGGATGGACAGACGTAGACGTTATTATTACAATGCCTAGTGTAATGGGTAAATTAGGTCCTTTAGGACGTATATTAGGTCCTCGTGGTCTAATGCCTAACCCAAAGACAGGTACTGTAACAATGGACATTGCTAAAGCTGTAACAGAAGTGAAAGCTGGTAAAATCGACTTTAAAGTTGATAAAACTGGTATCGTACACGCTGCAATCGGAAAAGCATCTTTCAGTGCTGATAAGATTGAAGGTAACGCAAATGAATTATTACAAACATTAATGAAACTTAAACCAACTGCATCTAAAGGTGTTTATGTGAAGAGCATATTTTTATCTTCTACTATGAGCCCTAGTATTGCTGTAGATACAAAAATTGGTTAATTAGTTAAAAACTTTTATTATGACAAGAGAAGACAAATCACAAGTAATTAAAGACTTAACTGTACAATTAGCCGAAAATGCAAATATCTATTTAGCAGATATTTCAGGACTAGACGCAAATACTACCTCTAATTTACGTCGTGCTTGTTATAAAGCAAACGTACAATTAGCAGTTGTTAAGAATACATTACTTGAAAAAGCAATGGAGGCATCAGACAGAGAATTTGGTGATCTTCCTACAGTTTTAAAAGGAAACACATCAATCATGTTTTCTGAAACTGGAAACGCTCCTGCTAAAGTAATTAAAGCTTTCAGAAAGAAATCAGATAAACCTTTATTAAAAGGTGCATTTATTGAAGAAGCTATTTACATTGGTGATGAGCAACTAGATATGTTAGTTGAAATCAAGTCGAGAGAAGAATTAATTGGAGATATAGTAGGATTACTACAGTCCCCAGCTAAGAACGTTATTTCAGCGCTTCAATCGAGTGGAGGGAAGCTTTCAGGTATCTTGAAAACATTATCTCAAAAAGAGGGATAAGCAAATAAGTACGCACTTAATTACAAATATATTATTACAAAATTATTAAAACGATAGAAAAATGGCAGATTTAAAAGATTTCGCAGAACAATTAGTTAACTTAACAGTAAAAGAAGTTAATGAATTAGCAACTATATTAAAAGACGAGTACGGTATTGAGCCTGCTGCTGCTGCTGTAGCTGTAGCTGCTGGTGCTGCTGGTGGTGGAGAAGCTGCTGAGGAGCAATCTGAATTCGACGTAATGTTAAAAGCTGCTGGTAGCTCTAAGTTAGCAGTAGTGAAATTAGTTAAAGAATTAACTGGTTTAGGATTAAAAGAAGCTAAAGAATTAGTTGATGGTGCACCAAGCGCAATCAAAGAAGGAGTTTCTAAAGATGAAGCTGAAGCTTTAAAAGCTCAATTAGAAGAAGCTGGAGCTGAGGTTGAGCTTAAGTAAGCCTAACAAGCAAAAAACTTAAAGGTTTAGGTCTGGAACGTGCGTTCTAAGACCTAGACCATTTTGCGTATATAAGTATGACGTGTACGCTACATATTATTTTTAATCAAAATTCCGTCCATTGATGTTAGCAAAACAAGCTGAAAGATTAAATTTCTCATCTATTGTAAATAGAACGGAGTATCCAGATTTTATGGATATTCAAATAAAATCCTTCCAGGATTTTTTCCAGTTAGAAACAAAATCTGAAGAAAGAGGAGACGAAGGTCTATATAATACCTTTCTAGAAAACTTCCCAATAACAGACACCCGTAATCAATTTGTTTTAGAATTTTTAGATTACTTTATAGACCCACCTAGATATTCCATTGAAGAATGTATAGAAAGAGGACTAACTTACAGTGTTCCATTAAAAGCAAGGTTAAAACTTTACTGTACAGACCCTGAACATGAGGATTTCGAGACCATTGTTCAAGATGTGTACTTAGGGACAATACCTTATATGACACCTTCTGGTACTTTTTGTATCAACGGTGCAGAACGCGTAGTAGTTTCTCAATTACATCGTTCACCAGGTGTGTTCTTTGGTCAATCATTCCACGCAAATGGTACAAAATTATACTCTGCTAGAGTAATTCCATTTAAAGGTTCTTGGATAGAGTTTGCTACAGATATCAACTCTGTAATGTATGCTTACATTGATAGAAAGAAAAAATTACCTGTAACAACTTTATTTAGAGCTATAGGTTTTGAAAGAGATAAAGATATCTTAGAGATCTTCGATTTAGCAGAAGAAGTAAAAGTTTCAAAATCTGGACTTAAAAAAGTACTAGGACGTAAACTTGCTGCTCGTGTACTTAATACATGGCATGAAGATTTCGTAGATGAAGATACAGGAGAAGTTGTTTCTATCGAGCGTAACGAAATCGTTTTAGATCGTGATACCGTTTTAGAAAAAGATAATATAGAAGAAATTCTTGAAGCTAATGTAAAAACAATTCTTTTACATAAAGAAAGTGCGGAACAAGGAGATTATGCTATTATTCATAACACGCTTCAAAAAGACCCTACAAACTCTGAAAAAGAAGCTGTAGAACATATTTATAGACAACTACGTAATGCAGAGCCGCCAGATGAGGAGACTGCACGTGGTATTATTGATAAATTATTCTTTAGTGATCAACGCTACTCTTTAGGAGAAGTTGGACGTTATAGAATGAACAAGAAATTAGGTCTTGATATTGGAATGGACAAGCAAGTGCTTACCAAAGAAGATATCATTACTATCATTAAATATTTAATCGAGCTTATTAACTCTAAAGCAGAGATTGATGATATTGATCACTTATCTAACCGTCGTGTACGTACAGTTGGTGAGCAATTATCTCAACAATTTGGTGTTGGTTTAGCTCGTATGGCTCGTACTATTCGTGAGCGTATGAACGTTCGTGATAACGAGGTGTTTACTCCAATTGACTTAATTAATGCAAAGACATTGTCTTCTGTAATTAATTCTTTCTTTGGAACAAACCAACTTTCACAGTTTATGGACCAAACGAACCCTCTTGCAGAGATCACGCATAAGCGTCGTCTTTCGGCATTAGGACCAGGAGGTTTATCACGTGAAAGAGCAGGGTTCGAGGTACGTGACGTTCACTATACGCACTACGGAAGACTTTGTCCTATTGAAACACCAGAGGGACCAAACATTGGTCTTATTTCTTCACTTTCAGTATTTGCAAAAGTGAACTCTATGGGATTCATTGAAACTCCATATAGAAAAGTAACAGATGGTGTTGTAGACATTAAAAGTGAGCCAACATATTTAAGCGCAGAAGAAGAAGAAGATAAGTTAATTGCACAAGCAACTGTAAAAGTTGATGAAACAGGAAAAATACTTCACGATAGAGTAATTGCTCGTATGGAAGGTGATTTCCCTGTTATCGATCCTAAAGAGATTCACTATACAGATGTTGCACCAAACCAAATATCTTCTATTTCAGCTTCGTTAATTCCATTCTTAGAGCATGATGATGCCAACAGAGCCCTGATGGGATCTAACATGATGCGTCAAGCTGTACCATTATTACGCCCACAAGCTCCTATTGTAGGAACTGGTCTTGAGCGTCGTGTGGCTTCAGATTCACGTGTACTTATTAATGCAGAAGGAACAGGAGTTGTACAATATGTTGATGCAAATGAAATAGTAATTAAATATGACCGTACAGAAGATGAAGCTAAAGTAAGCTTCGACTCTGATACTAAAACATATCCTTTAACAAAATTCAGAAAAACAAACCAAGGTACAAGTATCAACTTGAAACCAATTGTTAAAAAAGGAGATAAAGTTAAAAAAGGACAAGTTTTAAGTGAAGGTTATGCTACTGAAAACGGAGAATTAGCATTAGGTAGAAACATGAAGGTTGCGTTTATGCCTTGGAAAGGGTATAACTTTGAGGATGCTATCGTAATTTCAGAAAAAGTAGTTCGTGAAGATATTTTTACATCTATTCATATTGATGAGTATTCATTAGAAGTAAGAGATACTAAGTTAGGTAATGAAGAATTAACTAATGATATCCCTAACGTTTCTGAAGAAGCTACAAAAGACTTAGATGAAAACGGAATGATTCGTGTTGGAGCAGAGGTAAAACCAGGTGATATCCTTATCGGAAAAATTACACCAAAAGGGGAATCAGATCCAACTCCAGAAGAAAAATTATTACGTGCAATCTTTGGAGATAAAGCTGGAGATGTAAAAGATGCTTCGTTAAAAGCTTCACCATCATTACACGGTGTTGTTATTAACAAGAAGTTATTCGCAAGAGCTATAAAAGACAAGCGTAAACGTGCACAAGACAAAGAAGATATTGCAAAATTAGAAGCATTATATCATACAAAGTTTGCAGAATTACAAGACGTGTTAGTTGAAAAACTTTTCGCTCTTGTTAACGGTAAAACTGCGCAAGGTGTATTTAACGATTTAGGTGAAGAAGTACTTCCAAAAGGAAAGAAATATACACTTAAAATGTTAAACGCTGTAGATGATTATACACACTTAACTTCTGGTACTTGGACAACAGATGACAAGACCAATAAGTTAGTTGCTGATTTAATTCACAACTATAAGATTAAAGAAAACGACTTACAAGGTTCATTAAGACGTGAGAAGTTTACTATTTCTGTAGGAGATGAATTACCTTCAGGAATCATCAAATTAGCAAAAGTATATGTTGCTAAAAAGCGTAAACTAAAAGTAGGTGATAAAATGGCAGGACGTCACGGTAACAAAGGTATTGTTGCCCGTATCGTTCGTCAAGAAGATATGCCTTTCTTAGAAGACGGAACTCCAGTGGATATCGTATTAAACCCACTTGGTGTACCTTCTCGTATGAACATTGGTCAGATCTATGAAACTGTATTAGGATGGGCTGGACAAAAATTAGGACGTACTTATGCTACGCCAATTTTTGATGGTGCTGAAATAGATGATATCAACGCACTTACAGATGAAGCAGGAATCCCAAGATATGGTCACACATATTTATATGATGGTGGTACAGGAGATCGTTTTGACCAACCAGCAACTGTTGGGGTTATCTATATGTTGAAACTAGGACATATGGTGGATGATAAAATGCACGCTCGTTCTATTGGACCATACTCACTTATTACACAACAACCTCTTGGTGGTAAAGCACAATTTGGAGGTCAACGTTTTGGTGAAATGGAGGTTTGGGCATTAGAAGCTTATGGTGCATCAGCAACATTAAGAGAAATATTGACAGTTAAATCTGATGATGTAATTGGTAGAGCTAAAACTTACGAAGCTATCGTAAAAGGTGAACCAATGCCAGATCCAGGATTACCTGAATCATTCAATGTATTAATGCATGAATTAAAAGGTTTAGGATTAGACATTAGATTAGAGGAATAATAAAAATAGTATGAAGTCGCAGTATTCTGTTCGTGTAAAATCAAACAAAATACTGAGACTGAGACTGAATACTAAAAGAAATGGCAAGAAAACAAGATAAGAACACAGTAAAGAGATTTAATAAAATCTCCATTGGTTTAGCTTCACCAGAATCTATTTTAGCAGAGTCTAGAGGTGAGGTTTTAAAGCCAGAAACTATCAATTATCGAACACATAAACCAGAACGTGACGGTTTATTCTGTGAGCGTATTTTTGGTCCTGTAAAGGATTACGAATGTGCTTGTGGTAAATATAAGCGTATTCGCTACAAGGGAATTGTATGTGATCGTTGTGGTGTAGAAGTAACAGAAAAGAAAGTACGTAGAGATAGAGTAGGACACATTAATTTAGTGGTTCCTGTAGCACATATCTGGTACTTCCGTTCGTTACCAAACAAAATTGGTTACCTTTTAGGTTTACCTTCTAAGAAATTAGATATGATTATTTACTACGAACGTTACGTAGTAATTCAACCAGGTATTGCTAAAGGAGTAGAAGGAGAACCATTACAAAAAATGGACTTCTTAACAGAAGAAGAATACTTAAATATTCTTGAAACGCTTCCACAAGACAACCAATATCTAGAAGATACAGACCCAAATAAGTTTATTGCTAAAATGGGAGCTGAGTGTATTATAGATTTATTAGCTAGAATAGACTTAGAATCTTTATCTTATGAGTTACGTCATAAAGCAAATACCGAAACGTCTAAACAACGTAAAACGGAAGCTTTAAAACGTTTACAAGTAGTTGAAGCTCTTAGAGAGTCTAATGAAAATAGAGAGAATCGTCCAGAATGGATGGTACTTAAAGTTATTCCTATTATTCCGCCAGAATTACGTCCACTAGTGCCACTAGATGGAGGTCGTTTTGCAACTTCAGATTTAAATGACTTATACCGTCGTGTAATTATTAGAAACAACCGTCTTAAGAGATTAGTTGAAATAAAAGCACCAGAAGTTATTTTACGTAATGAGAAACGTATGTTACAAGAGTCTGTAGATTCTTTATTAGATAACACACGTAAATCATCTGCAGTAAAAACAGATTCTAACAGACCACTTAAATCTTTATCAGATTCGCTTAAAGGTAAGCAAGGACGTTTCCGTCAAAACTTACTTGGTAAGCGTGTTGATTATTCTGCTCGTTCTGTAATTGTTGTAGGACCAGAATTAAAATTATTCGAGTGTGGTTTACCAAAAAATATGGCTGCCGAGCTGTACAAACCTTTTGTAATTAGAAAATTAATTGAAAGAGGTATTGTAAAAACAGTTAAGTCTGCCAAAAAGATTATAGATAAAAGAGAGCCAGTAGTATGGGATATCTTAGAAAACGTGATAAAAGGACATCCAGTTCTTTTAAACCGTGCCCCTACATTACACAGGCTTGGTATACAAGCTTTCCAACCAAAATTAATTGAAGGGAAAGCAATTCAATTACACCCATTAGTGTGTACTGCATTTAACGCCGATTTCGATGGAGATCAAATGGCGGTGCATTTACCATTAGGGCCAGAAGCTATTTTAGAGTGTCAACTATTAATGTTAGGTTCTCATAATATCTTAAACCCTGCTAATGGTTCACCAGTAGCTGTACCTTCTCAAGATATGGTACTTGGTCTTTATTATATGACTAAGTTACGTAAATCTACAGATACAGTAAAAGTAAAAGGTGAAGGTTTAACTTTCTATTCTGCAGAAGAAGTAACAATAGCTTACAACGAAAAACGTGTAGACTTAAACGCTTCTATTAAAGTAAGAGCGAAAGACTTAAACGAAGATGGAGAATTAGTAACAAAAATTATAGAAACTACTGTTGGACGTGTAATCTTTAACGAGAAAGTACCAGAAGCAGCAGGATTTATAAACGAAGTATTAACTAAAAAATCACTTAGAAACATTATCGGTGATATTTTAAAAGTTACTTCTGTACCAGAAACTGGAGCTTTCTTAGATGAAATCAAAAGTTTAGGTTATAATTACGCATTTAAAGGTGGATTATCTTTCAGTTTAGGAGATATTATTATCCCACCAGAAAAGCAGGCTATGATCGACAAAGCGAATGGCTTAGTTGAAGGTATTTCTGCTAACTATAACATGGGACTTATAACAAACAACGAACGTTATAACCAAGTTATTGATATTTGGACTTCAACAAACGCAGAATTGACAGAATTGTCTATGAAACGTATCCGTGAAGACCAACAAGGATTCAACTCGGTATATATGATGCTTGATTCTGGTGCGCGTGGATCTAAAGAACAGATTCGTCAGTTAACCGGTATGCGTGGATTAATGGCTAAGCCTAAAAAATCTACAGCAGGTGGTGGAGAAATTATTGAAAATCCAATTCTTTCTAACTTTAAAGAAGGTCTTTCAATTTTAGAATACTTTATCTCTACTCACGGTGCTCGTAAAGGTCTTGCCGATACAGCACTTAAAACTGCCGATGCAGGATACCTAACTCGTCGTTTAGTAGATGTATCTCAAGATGTAATTGTAAATACAGAAGACTGTGGTACTTTAAGAGGTGTAGAAATTACTGCACTTAAAAAGAATGATGAAGAAGTTGAAAGCTTAAAAGAAAGAATTGAAGGTCGTATTTCATTAAACGATATATACAATCCTTTAACAGATGAGTTAATTGTTGCTGCAAACGAAATGATTACAGACGAAATTGCAAAAACAATTGAAAACTCACCTATAGATAAAGTAGAAGCTCGTTCACCATTAAGTTGTGAAGCTAAAAAAGGAATCTGTGCTAAATGTTACGGAAGAAACTTAGCTACCGGTAAGATGGTACAAAGAGGTGAAGCAGTAGGAGTTGTGGCAGCACAATCAATTGGAGAGCCTGGTACACAGTTAACACTACGTACTTTCCACGTGGGAGGTATTGCAGGAAACATTTCAGAAGATAATAAACTTGCTGTTAAATTTGACGGTATTGCAGAAATCGATGAATTGAAAACGGTACAAGGTGTTGATAACGAAGGTAACCCAGTAGATGTTGTTATCTCTCGTACATCTGAACTTCGTTTAGTGGATGAGAAAACAGGAATCACTTTAAGTACTAACAATATTCCTTACGGATCGTTTATCTACATTAAGAGTGGAGATAAAATGAAGAAAGGAGATGTAGCTTGTAAGTGGGATCCATATAACGGTGTAATTATTTCTGAATTCGCAGGAAAAGTAAGATATGAAAATATCGAACAAGGTGTTACTTATCAAGTAGAAATTGATGAGCAAACAGGATTCCAAGAAAAAGTAATTTCAGAATCTAGAAATAAGAAACTTATACCAACCCTTCACGTTGAAGATTCTAAAGGAGAAGTAATGCGTTCTTACAACTTACCAGTTGGAGCACACATTATGATTGACGATGGTGAAAAAGTTAATATTGGTAAAGTATTAGTTAAGATACCACGTAAATCTGCTAAATCTGGGGATATTACAGGAGGTTTACCTCGTGTAACAGAGTTATTTGAAGCTCGTAACCCTTCAAACCCTGCAGTAGTAAGTGCTATTGATGGTGTTGTATCTTTTGGAAAAATCAAGAGAGGTAATCGTGAGATTATTGTAGAGTCTAAATTAGGAGACGTTAAAAAATACTTAGTTAAATTATCAAGCCAGATTCTTGTTCAAGAAAATGACTTTATTAAAGCTGGTATGCCATTATCTGATGGTTCTATTACTCCTAACGATATTTTAAATATCAAAGGACCTTCTGCAGTACAACAATACTTAGTAAACGAAGTACAAGAAGTATATCGTTTACAAGGGGTGAAGATTAACGATAAGCACTTCGAGGTTGTTGTAAGACAAATGATGCGTAAAGTTAGAATTATTGATTCTGGTGATACAATCTTCTTAGAAGACCAACTAGTACATAAAGCAGATTTTATTGAAGAAAATGACGAAATTTTCGGAATGAAAGTAGTTGAAAATGCTGGTGATTCTGCAACATTAAAAGAAGGACAAATCATTACAACTAGACAGTTAAGAGACGAAAACTCTATATTACGTCGTGAAGATAAAGCTTTAGTAGAAGCTAGAGACGCAAGACCAGCAACTGCTACACCTATCTTACAAGGTATTACAAGAGCTTCGTTACAAACTAAATCATTTATATCTGCAGCTTCCTTCCAGGAAACTACAAAAGTGTTAAATGAGGCAGCTGTAGCTGGTAAGATTGATACTTTAGAAGGACTTAAAGAAAATGTAATTGTAGGACACAGAATTCCAGCAGGAACAGGAATGCGTACATACGATAACATTTTAGTAGGTTCTAAAGCAGAGTTTGATCAAATGATGCAAAACAAAGAAGAAGTGAATTATAATTAAGCTAGAATTTCTAGTTTAACCTGAAATTTCAGGATCTCTTTAAGGAGATAATTATAAATATATGAAAGAATCCTGCACTAGCAGGATTCTTTGTTTAAAAGAATAACTAATAAGACTTTCGTTTCTACGGAAGCATAAATAAGAATATAATGGCAGAAGATAAAAACAAGAAAAAACCCGGACAAATTAATATTGAGTTAGACGAAAAAGTAGCAGAAGGCACTTATTCTAACCTAGCAATAATTAATCACTCCGTTTCAGAATTTGTAGTAGACTTTGTTAGTATTATGCCTGGAACACCAAAAAGTAAGGTGAAATCTAGAATAATTTTAACGCCACAACACGCTAAGCGTTTAATGAAAGCTTTAAGCGATAACGTAGCAAAGTTTGAAAATGCACATGGTGAAATCAAAGATTATGAGCAACCTCCAATACCTTTGAATTTCGGACCAACTGGAGAAGCTTAATTTTCTAGCTTAAAAACTAATTTGCTTTTTGTATTAGAGGTGCTCAAAATATTTTTTTATGAGCAACCTCCAATTCCGTTAAACTTCGGACCAACCGGAGAAGCTTAAAATAGAAGTAAAAAAAATCCCTTTATAAAATTTATAAAGGGATTTTTTTATAAATAGCCAAAATCTAGCTAATAGTTTTTTTACTTTAATGAAAAGTGATTTATAAATTAAGTTTATTTATTTAGATGATAATTATAACTTAAATTGATAGCGTCTAGAAAAACGAATTATTTACAGTTGCTTTTTAGCGACTTACAGAGATCGCATATGTAATATGACTAAAAAGTTTTAAAATACTTTAAAACACTCTTAAATGAGGTTTTATTCTAATTAAACTCACTTACAAAGTGAAATTTTAAGCTTGGATATTTTTGTTGCGTCATTTGTAATGAAAAAGCAGAATCTGCTAAAAATACTAATTGACCTCTTTTATCTTTTGCAAGAAAACGTTGTTTTACTCTTAAAAAATCCTTGTATTCTTCGCTTTTTTCGTCTTCCGCTTCAATCCAACATGCTTTAAAAACATTTAAGTTTTCATAAGTACATTTAGCACCATATTCATGCTCTAATCTATACTGAATTACTTCATATTGTAAAGCTCCAACGGTTCCTATTACCTTTCTTCCGTTAAGTTCTAGTGTGAACAACTGGGCAACTCCTTCATCCATGAGCTGGTCAATACCTTTGTATAACTGCTTTGATTTTAATGGGTCTGCATTATTAATATATCTAAAGTGTTCTGGAGAGAAACTAGGAACTCCCTTATAATTTAGTATTTCGCCTTCTGTTAAAGTATCACCAATTTTAAAGGTTCCAGTGTCTTGTAAGCCTACAATATCTCCAGGATAAGAGATGTCAACTATCTCTTTTTTTTCTGCAAAGAAGGCATTCGGGCTCGAAAATTTTACCTTTTTATTGTGTCTAACATGTAGGTAGGTGGTGTTACGCTTAAATTCTCCAGAAACTATTTTTATAAATGCCAATCGATTTCTATGATTAGGGTCCATATTGGCATGAATTTTAAAAACAAAACCAGTAAAATCTTTTTCATCAGGCTGAACTAAACGCTCTTCACTTTGCTTAGGTCTAGGTTTTGGGGCTATCTCTATAAAACAATCTAATAATTCTCTTACACCAAAACTATTTAATGCAGAACCAAAAAATACAGGTTGCAAACTGCCATCTAAATACTCCTTATTATCAAAACTTGGGTAAATCCCTTCTACTAGTTCTATTTCCTCACGAAGTGTTTCAGCTGCTTTGTCACCTATTAATTTATTTAGTTCCGTAGAGTTTAAATCCGAAATTTCAATAGTTTCTTCAATATTTTTACGGCTATCTCCGCTAAATAAATTTATGTTTTTCTCCCAAATATTATAAATTCCTTTAAAGTCATACCCCATACCTATAGGGAAACTTAATGGTGCTACACGCAAACCTAATTTTTGCTCAATTTCATCTAACAATTCAAAGGCATCTTTACCTTCTCGATCCATTTTGTTTATAAATACAATCATTGGTATGTCTCGCATACGGCAAACTTCTACTAGTTTTTCCGTTTGTTCTTCGACTCCTTTAGCAACGTCAATAACAACAATAACACTATCTACAGCGGTTAGCGTTCTAAACGTATCTTCAGCAAAATCCTTATGTCCTGGCGTATCTAAAATGTTGATTTTTATACCGTCATATTCAAAAGCTAAAACAGAAGTCGCTACACTAATCCCACGCTGGCGTTCAATTTCCATAAAATCACTCGTCGCGCCCTTTTTTATTTTATTGCTTTTTACAGCTCCCGCTTCTTGAATAGCACCACCAAATAAAAGTAATTTTTCGGTTAATGTTGTTTTACCGGCATCGGGGTGAGCAATAATACCAAAGGTTCGTCGTCTGTTGATTTCGTCTTGAAATTTCATAATTATAAATTTCGGCAAATATAATGCAGTAATTCTGAAATCTCTAAAGTAGCTTGGATTTCTTTCGTGTGTTAAGCTTTAGGTTTGAATTGTTTTGATTTTATCCCAATAAATAGCGTTTTGACGAATAGTTTATATCAAAATTTATTTGAAAAATGGTTTATTAAGTAAATCAGTTATATTTGTGACTTAAGCCTCTCAACTAAAAGAATATAGCCTATGAATACCATACTACTTGCAACTAAAAATATCAATTATAAATGTTCACAACATCTTATAATTTTTCTAAGTATCTGTTTTATGTTCACCTCTAGTTTACATGCACAATTTAATACTTATGGCTTTGCTGCTTATACTATAAATGAAAATGCACCATATCAAGTATACACGAGTACCAACCCAAGTACGAGTGGAGGTAATACTTGGATCTATATTGGTAATTTAAATAATGGTTCGGACGACCTTCCAGGTAGAGCGAGAGATTGTATTGTGATAGGAGATAATTTGTACGTTGTATACAATGATCCAAATAATAATGAATCCGGGGTATATATCTATGATTTAACAGTCCTTCAGCAGGGGTGCAACCCCTGGGAATCGGTCTTTTTGGTTCTCTTAACGATGGTAGGGTAGTTGAAAAAGTAAATGGTATTACTAGGACTGAAGATAATATTTACTATGGTGTTAGCGGAAATGATTTTATTTTTGCATTCGATATTACTACTGGACAAATTGTGCCCGATGCCTTTGGAGGTAACGATCATATAGATTTAGTGATGGCACCCGGTTCTACCAATTTTACTATTGGGACTAACGAAGATATGGGCTATAATACATGTGAAGATAAAGTTTATATTTCTGCCAGTTTTGGCGGGGGTGGGAATGGTGATGATTGGGTGGCTAGTGTAGATTTAACAAATGGTCAGGTTACACCAGAATTTGCAACTAAACTAGATTCAGATGGTTTAGCATTTGATAGTGATGGTAATTTATTTACATCAAATAGAGGGAATTTTTATTATTTTAACGGTACTGAGTTAATTAAAATTGATCAAGTAACTTCAACAAATATAGCTTTAGAAAGCTTAGGTTTTGTCCTCGATGCTGCACCAGTAGCCCATGATGATAGTTTAGAAGGGGTATATTGTGCTTCAGAAACTGTTGTAATAAATCCCTTAGAAAATGATGTGGATTTTGAAAACAATTTAGATCCAACCACAGTTCAAGTATCTAACGTGCCAACAGGAGTTGCTGCTAGTGTAAATACGGTAAACGGAGAGATATCACTAACTTTTACCCCAGGGTTTTCCGGGGATATTCAATTTAATTATACAGTAAAAGATACAAAGATTGGTAATTGTGATATAGCAGAACCAAGCAATATGGCTACAATTAGTTTGAGTGTAAATACGGGAACTGATACAGATGGTGATGGTATTGTAGATAGTTGTGATTTAGATAATGATAATGATGGAATTTTGGATATAGATGAGTGCCCTTTTGTTGATAGCGGTAAAGATGGCGCGTATAAAGGAACCGAATATACTATGAATATAACAAGTCCAAATCGATTAGATCATACCGCAAATCACATTTTGGAAAGTATTGAAGTAGAAGGCGGTACTTATAATTATTTTATAGTACCAGATGTTTATGTGTCTTCATTCAGTGGTGTAAACTCTAATGGTAAAGTATATATAACAGATCATGGAACTCAAATAAACGACTATAATAATAATCCTAATTTTGACAATAATGCTTTACCTGCATTCCAAAGTGCAGATTTAAATTTATATCATTCTTTAGACGGAAAAAACTACACACAAGATAGTTATACAGTGAGTTATAATAATCCTATTGTTTCCAACAGAGATATTTTTATTGCAGTGACCGAAAGAACAAGGAATAACCGTTATTTTATTGAAGCTTTAGATAGCGATAATAATGTGTTAGGAAATTTGACAGTTATCCCTGGCGATTATGTTAATACGAATCATAAGGTGCATCCCTCTGGTGCAGGGTTTGTTTTCGTAGGACTTTTTCAAATTGATGATTTGGCTCCGGTAGGTTCTGAGATTAGCGCATTGCGAGTGTCGTTTACAAGTGCTGCTACATCAGATGGTCCAGATGGTAAAATTCTTATTTTCGGGGATTTTGCTAAAATTTCTTGTGATACCGATTTAGATGGTATTCCAGATTATTTAGATACCGATTCTGATAATGATGGCTGTTTTGATGCTTTAGAAGCAGCAGGGAACATTACTACAGGTCAATTGGATACTAATGGTATGATAACGGGTAATGTAGATGAAAATGGAGTTCCTATAGCAGTCAGTGGCGGACAAAGCACAACAGCTGCGGTTACCATAAACGAAAAAGTGACCATAAGTAGTATTACTTCTGATGTTAGTGGAGCTATTTGCTCTGGAACAACTATTACCTATATAGCAAACGCAACAGGAACACGAGTTACCGATTTTTCAACAACCCCATATACTACGGAAGCTTTAGATCCTTCGGAAATAAATTACCAATGGTACGAAAGTACAGATGGCGGTACAACCTTTACTATTTTAAGCGGAAAAACAAATAACACCTTAACTTTATCAAATGTTCAGGTGGCAGCCCCTGTTACGCAGTATAAGGTGCTAGCATCATCTGCCAACAATAGTTGTGGTACAGAAGATACAACAAGCTTAACGGTGGTAAATGAGGCTGATTTAAGCTTGGAGAAAACGGTTTATGCCGATCAAAATGCTACTGGTGCAGAGATTACACAGGCCAATATAGGTGATACTATTTACTACAAAATTGTACTGACTAACAATGGACCTTGTGACGCAACGGCTTCAGTAAAAGATGTACTGCCTGCAGGAGTGAGTTATATAGCAACAAGTTCTACTGTACCCGCAAGTACTAGCTTTGCGGTTGATGAACCTTCTAATATAGGAATGTGGAACAATATTACCGTAACGAGTGGAAGCACACAGACGCTAGTAATAGCAGTGCTCATAGGACCAAATTGTGGAGATATTACCAATTTTGCAGAAGTGGAAACAAGTAGTAGGCAAGACCCTAATTCAACACCAGGAAATAACCAGTAAAAGCTACTTTGATGATAAATACAGTCTTTTAGGTGACTTTATCTGTTTAGTTTTTAATTATTTACCTTAGAATATATAAAATAGACCGGTATATTAGCAATGAAAAATGCACTTAAACGATTATTATTATTATTAATTAACGAATTTATTGTGTTTTCTATGTTTAATAAATGATTTTTGTGATACATTATGTGTAAAATAATTTAATTAATAGCAAAAAAATTACATTATATCTCAATCAAATTATAGTGCAAGTCAAGTAAAGACCTTATGTTTAATGGTATTATGGCTTGCTGTTTGTTCTAAAATTCAGCTAGTGTTTTATAGGTTTTTAATCTACAACAATGGTTAATAGATGTAATGTTCTCTTATAGCTTATAAAGGCTTCCTATTTGAGAGGTACCTTTGTCGTTTTTTGCTATTTCTATTTTATTTTAAGTAAACCGAGGTTAATATGACAGATGTCATATTTTAACGTAGCGTTTATTTGTAAATTGATTAGAATAACTAGTATGAAAATAAATATGAATACCCCAAACCCTACTAATACCATGAAAATGGTGCTGACTTTTATGCTTTGTGTCTTTTTGAGTATGGGCTCTGTTGTAGCTCAAGAGGCCTTTGCGGTTTCGGTGTATAGTTCAACAAATATTGAAAATCCTGAATATGCTTTAGGTGCTCCCGACTCGAGTCAGGCTGAAATGACTACTAATAATAATAGTGAAATTATTTTAAAGCTCGGTGGTACAGTTAAGCCGGGTACAAATATCATATTCAGATTTAGAAGTGATAATAATGGAAATGGTAATGGGTTTGGTTTTATCAACGCATCAACTTCGCCAACTTTTTCGTCAACTAACGCTATCAGCGTAAATGACCCGTCCTGAATAAAGGCTACATAATTTTAAACATTATGTATAGAAATGACAAAGTAATTAGACGGTATTCAGAACCCTTTAAACTGAAAATTTTAGCCGAACTTACAACCGGAAAACACACAAAGAGCGAACTTTGTAAACTCTACTCTATTGCACCTACAAAAGTCAATGAGTGGATTAAAAAGTACAATCGTAAAGACTTAATGAACACCAGAGTAAAAGTGGAAACTAAAGACGAAATATCTCGAATTAAAGCCTTGCAAAAGGAAATAGAACAGCTTAAAAAACTGTTACTTAAAAAGGATCTGGATACCATGGTATTGGATTCTTATCTGGAAGTAGCAGCTGAAGATCTAGGCTACAAATCTGTTGCAGAGCTAAAAAAAAAGCTAAGTATAAAGCCTTAATCAAAGCGAAAGAGAAATCTAAGGGATTTGCTTCTTTAACGACTATAACTCATTGTTTCGGACTTAAACGGGATGCGTATTATAAATACAAATCTAGAGCTGATAAGCGTATAAAACTGGAACAACAGATTATAAACATCGTTAGAAAAAGGCGCAAATCCCTTCCTAGAGAAGGCGTAAGAAAACTTGTAAAATCATTAGATGTAGACTTTACTAAAGCCAATATTAAGGTCGGTAGAGATACGCTGTTTAATATTCTTAGAAAATATAAAATGCTAGCACTTAGAAAGAAAACCAGTGCCAGAACAACAAACTCGTATCATCGTTTTTATAAGTATAACAACATTATAAAAGACTTAGAAGTTACTAGAGCTAACCAAGTTTGGGTGAGTGATATAACCTACATAAGAACCGTAAAAGGCTTTTGCTACCTGGCTTTAATAACCGATATGCATTCTAGAAAAATAGTGGGTTATGACCTTAGTGATAGCTTGGAACTAAAAGGTTGTGTGAGAGCCCTTAATAAGGCTATTTATCAAGCTGAAAATATTAAACAACTCATTCATCATTCAGACAGAGGAATACAGTATTGCAGCAATGTATACACACAAATATTGAAAAGAAAGAAAATAGATATTAGTATGACAGAAGAAAATCATTGTTACGAAAATGCAATGGCAGAACGTGTAAATGGCATCTTAAAAGACGAATTTTATCTCGACCAAACCTTTGATAACGTGGCTCACGCTAAGAGAGCAGCAAAAAATGCAATTAATTTATACAACGAAATAAGATTACACTTATCTTTAAACTTTAAAACACCAAATATGGTATATAAATTATCAGCGTAAATTCAATTTTAACCTGTAGCCATATTTCAGGACAAGACAATCCCTTTAATTATAACCATGTTTGTAGCTGTTTTTATAGTTCATATTGCTGACGATTTTGGTAGAATGGAAAAAGCATTGATTTACGGAGTTGGTTATCTGACTTTATTTTTCACTGGCGCGGGTAAATACTCTGTAGATTATTATCTGAAAAACAGGAAGAATGTAGCCAATCAATAAAAATAGATTGTAAAATGATCATACTCCTCTATAATTTATGTGTTAGTTTAGAATAAAAATAAAAGAAGTCTTGTTTTGAGGAAGGCTTCTTAGTCACAGAAGAATTACGAGTATAAGCACAAGATTTATTTAAGACTTTTATTATGAAAATCAAACATATTGTTTACGCTGTATTTATTTTTGGGATACTTGCGTTAGTTGCCTACAGAATCATTAGTAATAATGAAGAAAACAATGTAGGACAAAAAGCTGGAACACGTACCGTTAAAACTGTGACAGGACTTGTAGTTAGCCCTGAAAAATTTACAGACAAGCTTTCGCTTTCCGGAACACTTGAAGCCAATGAGCAAGTTGAAATTCGCAGTGAAATAAATGGTGTGGTAGAAGCTATTAACTTTGAAGAAGGAGCTGAGGTTTCCAAAGGTCAAGTGCTGTTAAGAGTAAACGATACAGAAATTCGTGCACAACTTTCACAAGTTACTACTGCACAGCAATTGGCTTCGGAAAATGAACGTAGAGCAAGGTTGTTATTAGAAAAACAAGCCATAAGTCAAGAGGAATACGATATTGCCAGTGCCGATTTTAAAAGTGCAAAAGCGCAATCGCAGCTTATCTCTGCCCAATTAAAGAAGGCAAGCATTAGAGCTCCGTTTTCTGGCACCATTGGTTTAAGAAATATTTCAAAAGGCGCCTATATTACTCCGACTACACCCATAGCTACTTTAGTAAACTTAGATCAGTTGAAAATAACATTCAGTATCCCTGAAAAATATGCCAATAGAATGCAAGTGAATAATGAACTTTCGTTTAGTGTTTCAGGATCTAAAGCGGTGTACAAAGCTAAGATTTATGCTGTAGAACCTATGATAGATTTAACTACAAGAACATTAAAAGTGCGTGCTATTGCTGATAATCCTGAAAGAGCATTGTATCCAGGAATGTTTGCAAACGTTAAGCTTCCTTTAGAGACGGTAGATGATGCCATAATGGTTCCTACAGAAGCTTTAATTCCTATTCAAAATGGTAAAGTTATTTTTATTTTAAAAGATGGAAAGGCGTATCAAATAGAAGTAGAAACAAGTTCTCGTACGGATAAAGATGTTCGTGTTACTTCTGGCTTAAAGGTAGGAGATACTATTCTTACTTCTGGGGTTATGGCTCTTAAAGATGGTGCTCCTGTTAACGTAGAATTTGAGAAATCTCACAAATCCACCGGAACAAAATGAATATATCAACCCTAAGCATAAAGCGACCTGTTCTTGCTATAGTAATGAACATTGCGTTAATTCTCTTTGGTGTTATTGGCTACACTTACCTTGGTGTACGTGAATTCCCATCCATTGATCCAGCAATTATTTCTGTCTCTACCACTTATTCTGGAGCTAACGCAGATATCATTGAGTCACAGATTACAGAACCACTTGAAAAATCTATTAATTCCATTGATGGTATTAGGAATATTTCTTCGTCAAGTAATCAAGGTTCTAGTCGTATTAATATAGAATTCCATTTAGACAAAGATTTAGAAGCCGCAGCAAACGATGTACGCGACAAGGTTTCACAAGCTATACGAAGGCTTCCGGACGATATTGATGCACCTCCTGTAGTTTCAAAAGCCGACGCAGACTCTGAACCCATCATAGTAATGACCGTTCAAAGCGATAATAGAGATGTTTTAGAACTTTCTGATTATGTTGAAAACGTTATTGCCACAAGACTTCAAACTATTCCTGGTGTAAGTAGTATTCAAGTTTGGGGAGATCGCTTGTATGCGATGCGACTATGGATTGACCCTGCTAAATTGGCTGCATATGGCGTAACCGTAGCAGATGTAAGAAATGCGCTGCTTGCTCAAAACGTGGAGCTTCCCTCAGGAAAACTAACAGGTGCCAATACAGAACTGACGGTAAAAACTATAGGAAACCTTTCCACCGAAGAAGAATTTAACAACATCATCATATTGGCTGACGAGGAGCGAGTAGTTAGAATGAGCGATGTAGGAAGGGCACGTTTAGAGGCTGACAATATGGAGACCAAACTATCTGATAGTGGTCAACCTATGGTTGCAACAGCCATTGTGCCGCAACCAGGGACCAATTATGTGGATATTGCAGATGCATTTTATATTGAATATGAAAAGCTTAAAAAAGACTTGCCTTCAGATTTTATATTGAATATTTCAAGAGATAACACCTTATTTATAAAAAGTGCCATAGTAGAAGTTGTAGAAACGCTTGTTATTGCCATTATACTTGTAATTATAGTTATATACCTTTTCTTTAGAAATTGGTCTATAGCCTTACGACCGCTTATTGATATACCCGTATCGCTGATTGCTACCTTTTTTATAATGTGGCTTTTTGGCTACAGTATCAATGTGCTAACACTTTTAGCCATTGTACTCGCCACAGGTTTGGTGGTGGATGATGGTATTGTTGTTACCGAAAACATTTATAAAAAAGTAGAAGAAGGAATGTCGCCTATTGAGGCGGCTGTAAAAGGATCTAAAGAAATTTTCTTCGCCATTATTTCAATATCCGTTACACTAGCTGCTGTATTTCTACCCGTTATATTTTTAGAAGGATTTGTGGGAAGATTATTTCGTGAGTTTGGTGTGGTACTCGCCACCGCTGTCATGGTGTCTGCCTTTGTTTCGCTTACGTTAACCCCTATGTTAAATGCGTATTTAATGCGTCCTGGCAAACAGAAGCAAGGTAAATTTTATAAAGTTACAGAACGCTATTTCGAAAAGATGAATACGGGTTATGCCGATAATTTGCGACATTTTATAAAAAAGAAATGGTTGAGTTACCCTATTTTATTGGTGTGTATTGCGATGATAGGCCTTTTCTATACCCTACTAAAAAAAGAAACGGCACCTTATGATGACCGCAGTTATATAAGAGCTTCGGTTACAGGGCCGGAAGGCGCCTCGTACGATTATATGGATCGTTATATGACGGAGCTAACTAATTTAATAAATGATTCTATTCCCGAGAAACAGGTTAGTTTAATAATAACATCTCCCGGTTTTGGTTCTGGAGCGGTAAATAGTGGTCGTGCCATTATAACATTGGTTGACCCTTCCGAAAGAGATAAAAGTCAGCACGAAATTGCCGCCGATTTAACCAATTGGACTCGTGATTTCACAAATGCTCGGGTAAGTGTATCTGAAACACCTACTATTTCTGTAAGCAGACGAGGAGGTATGCCCATTCAGTTTATCATTCAAGCGCAGAATTTCGAAAAATTGCGTGAAAAGATACCAGCATTTATGGAAGCTGTTGAAAAGGACCCTACATTTTCAAATAGTGATGTGAATTTAAAATTCAATAAGCCAGAAGTGTATGTGACTATTGATCGAGAAAAAACACAAAGTTTAGGCGTTTCTGTATTAGATGTTGCACAAACATTGCAATTGTCATTAAGTGGACAGCGTTTTGGTTACTTTTTAATGAATGGCAAGCAATATCAAGTCCTGGGTCAATTTGATAAAGCAGATAGAAGTGCGCCAATGGACTTAACGGCAATGTATGTTAAAAATGACAAAGGTCAATTGATACAATTAGACAATCTTGTAACAACGGAAGAGCAGAGCAGTCCACCTCAATTATATCATAATAATCGTTATATGAGTGCTACAGTTTCTGCTGCCTTGTCCCCAGGAAAAAGTATAAGTGACGGTATAGAAGCCATGGAGGCTATAAGTGGCAATGTGTTGGATGACACTTTTACCACAGATTTAGGAGGAGAGTCTCGTGATTTTGTGGAAAGTAGTAGTAACACCCTTTTTGCTTTTGGTTTGGCTTTGCTACTTATCTTTTTGATTTTAGCAGCTCAGTTTGAAAGTTTTATAGACCCATTTATAATAATTCTTACCGTACCAATGGCTGTTGCTGGCGCTGTATTTTCCTTGTGGCTTTTTGGTCAGACTTGGAACATTTTTAGTCAGATTGGTACTATAATGCTAATAGGTTTAGTAACCAAAAACGGTATTCTTATCTTAGAATTTGCGAACCAGCTTCGCGAAGACGGTATGGCAAAAAGGGAAGCCATATTAAAGGCATCAGAATCACGATTGAGACCTATTTTAATGACCACTTTGACTGTTGCTTTAGGGGCATTGCCCATAGCCTTGTCTTTAGGAGAAGCATCGACAAGTAGAATGGGAATGGGGGTTGTGATTGTAGGAGGAACAATGTTTTCATTAATTCTTACTCTATTTGTGATTCCTGCATTGTATTTAATGTGGTCAAGAGAAAAGTTACACCGCCCAGAATTTGATAAAATCGAAAAATATGAAACAGAAAGCCTTACATAAACTTATTGTATTAGTTCTTGCATTTGTAGGTTTAAATGCGTTGGCACAGGAAAAAGAAATTCTTTCGGTAAACGAAGCCGTATCGATTGCACTCGAAAATAATTACCAAATAAAGATGGTGTCTAATGAGTTGGAAATAGATGAAGCTTTGGTAAGTCCAGGTTTTGCAGGTATGTTACCTAGCGTAAACGCCATTGCGAATACTAATAAGAACTATCAGAATGTGACTCAAACACGTTCTGATGGCTCCAGTCTCTCGCAGGATAATGCACAAAATTATAATTTGAATTATGGTGTAGAGTTAGATTGGACCCTTTTTGATGGTTTAAAGATGTTTGCACGGTACGACCAATTAAAAGAAGTTAAAAAGCTAGGAGAAGCCGAACTGCAACAAGCTGTTTTGAGTACGGTAGGCGATGTTATGATTACATATTATAATTTGGTTCAACAGAAAAGGCAGCTTAAGGCTTTAGATAGCACCTTGGTCATTTCACGACAAAGAGTAGCATTGGCGAACAATCGTTTCCGTATAGGGAAAGCTTCAAAATTAGAACTCTTGAATGCACAAGTGGATGAAAATACAGATCAAACTCAATATTTCAGGCAACAAGAACAGTTTAAGAATACCAAAACCCGTTTAAACGAAATTATGGGTAGGGATATAAAAACTGAGTTTAGCGTTATTGATTTAATTGTCATAGATAAGGGTTTAAATCTTAATAGGTTAGAAGAAGCGACAAAATTACAAAACCCACAATTAGTTGCACAAGTAATAAATAAAAGGATTGCGGAACTAGAACTAAAACAAGTCAAAGGCGACCGGCTGCCTATAATTAGTGCGCAGGCGGGTTATTTATTTAACGAATCGGCATCTGAATTAGGATTTTCGACCAGTAATGAAGCACGCGGTTTTAATATTGGACTTTCTGCTAGGCTAAACATATTTAATGGTTTCAACCAAAAACGAAACGAACAAATAGCAAAGCTTCAAATAGAGAATTCTGAATTGTTACTAGAACAACAAACGCAGAACCTGATGAGGCAACTATTGACAGCTTATCAAAGGTATCAAACAAATTTAAATTTAATGGAACTAGAAATACGCAATGAGGATATTGCCAAGGAAAACTTAGATATTACTATTGCAAAATATAAAATAGGTACCATTCCTACTATAGAGTTTAGAGCTGCACAGCTTAATTATATTAATGCAGTGGTTCGTTCCAGTAATGCTGCATACGAAGCAAAGCTTTCGGAAATAACCTTGAAAGAATTAGCAGGAATTTTAGATTTATAACAACAACCTAAATGTTTTTATATCAGGCTATACTTTTTATTGCTACACGTTTTAATAAAAGTAGTGTTATCTGCTTTTTAACCTGAACAGCTATTACAACAAAAGAAGGTAGTTTTTGTGTTTCTGAAAGCTTGTTTGATACGTTTTTAGTAGGGTATTATGAGATGTATTAAGCAGGGGTTACACTTGCTTGATAAGCGTGGTCACTATTCCTATAATAAAGTCTTTTAATAAAACCTTTGTCTTCTGTTGCTTTTGTGTGTATATAGTTTTTGTTTTCTGTCTATTAGCCAGGCCATATTTTTATTCCCTTTTAATTGTTGGGTTGTAGTTTCTACTTTTTTTCTTCACGTAATATTTTCTCCATTTTACGACCTCTAGCCAATTCATCTATAAGCTTTTCCATACGCCTGCATTGTTTGTACACTTCAAATTCATCTTCTATTTCTTCTATTCGATACCCACAAACGACTCCTTTAATCATGTGTGCATTCGGATGTATTTTGGCTTTTTGAAAGAAGGTTCTAAAGGTAGCTTTGTCTTCTATAAGTGTTTGTAAATCATTATTATTAAACCCAGTAAACCATTCTATTACTTGATTTAGTTCATCTTTGGTTCTTCCATTTTTCTCTAATCTATTCAGGTAAAGAGGATAAATAGTTGCAAATATCATATTAGCAACCTTTTCATTTTTCTCGTCTGTAACTTTCATTTTATTAAGATTTGATTGATGCTAGTAACTTCTTAAATCCTCATGTGTTTTTCTGCAATTTATATCTGCTTTTTTGGGATAGGAGTTTCTAGCTTTTTAGATGTGTAATTTAATAAAAAAACTAATAGTAGGATGGTTCATAGTGGGCAGATATAGAGGTCTTTTTTTGTTTGTTAATGGAGTTATGTGTTTCGAAATCAGTGTATATGTGTGCGATTCTCAAAAAAATATCCGATATTTATTGAATATCAATATACTATAAAAGACTAATTATATGGAAGGATTTGACATTTTAAACTTATTTATAGTCCTATTCGCGGCTTGGGGGGCAGGCGCATTAATTAACCGTATTGGTTATCCAGCAATTTTAGGAGAGCTTTTAGTTGGTGTGATAATTGGTCCCTCTTTACTTGGGCTTGTAGATACTTCAAGTACTTTAGTTATTATTTCTGAAGCAGGTGTTATTCTGCTAATGGCTTATATAGGCATGGAAATAAATTTTAAAGATTTAGGCAAAGCTTCTTGGGCAGGGCTTCTAGCTGCGATTGGTGGTTTTGTAGTACCTTTTGGTTTGGGGTATTATGTGGTAACTTTAAGTGGAGGAAGCAGTATGGCGGGTCTTTTTGTAGGTATTGCAGTTGGAGTTACCTCTTTAGCAACCAAGAGTAGGATTCTTGTTGATCTTGGGCTATTAGACACCCGCATTGCTTATGTTTTAATGGCAGGAGCTTTAATTTCTGATACCTTGGCATTAATCATTTTTGCGGGATTATCTAGTTTTATTGATGCTGGAGCTGTAAATATGGCTGAAATATTGTTTATAGCTATTAAAATCATCCTGTTTTTTGCTTTTGCTACTGCTTTTGGTCTTTACGTACTTCCTAGGATTGGCAAATGGATGTCTGGCAGGAATATAGAAAACCGAACCACCTATTTTACTTTATTACTTCTTATTGTTTTTGGTCTTTCGGAGTTGGCAGAGCTTGTAGGTTTACATGGTATTTTAGGTGCATTTGTAGCTGGTGTATTTATAAAGGACGGTGTATTTCATGATAAAATAACTAAAGACATTACACGTGTTTTTCATGATGTGTCTATAGGATTTATGGCACCAATATTTTTTGTTACCGCTGGTTTTCATGTTACTTTAGATGTTTTTAAAACAGATTTACAGCTTTTATTATTAATCGTTGGAGTTGCCTTTGCTGGTAAAATACTAGGTACGGTTTTATTTTATTTACCTAGTGGCAATGGTTGGCGAGAAGGATTGGCTGTTGGGACCGGAATGAATGGGCGAGGAGCTGTAGAAATTGTTATTGCGGGTATTGGTTTACAGAAAGGTATTATTAGTCAGGAAATTTTTTCCATTCTTGTTTTTATGGCTATTTTGACAACACTTTCAGTTCCGGTTCTTTTAACTTGGACAACAAATTGGTTAAAAAAGCGTGGTGAATTGGTTAAGCAATTCTCTAGACAAGGTTATGTAATTTTAGGAGCGAATCCGTTGGCTTTAGTGTTAGGGAAACATTTAGCAGAGACAAACAAGGTAATTTTTATAGATGCTAACAAAAGCATTTGTGAAGAAGCTAAGAGCCAGGGGTTTGACTGTATTCATGGTAATATTTTAGAAGAATCTACCCTCAATGAAGCTGGTATAAAAGATTTTAGAACGTTTATAGCTCTAACTGTAAATAATGAAATAAACCTTCTGGCCTCTCAGTTTGTTTATGATACTTTATTTATTCCTGAAAAGTTTATTGTGATTTCTAGAAATAAAGGGGAGGGGGGTAGTATTAACCTATTAAGTTCGGTATCAGCTTCTACTTTATTTTCTAGTAAAGTGGATATACAGCCCTGGATTCAAAAAATACAAGATTCTAACTATAGAGAAGTTGCAATAAGCATGAGTCAAAAAACTGATACACGCGATTGGGTTAAATCTCAAGACTCTGAGAGCAAGCCCCTATTACCATTGGTTATTGTAGATAGATCTGGTTTGAAACGTCCGTTTAGGTATAATGATTTTATTGATGCGGGTGAAAAAGTCATCTATATCGAGTAGTTTATCATTTTATATGATGGGGTGTATATTATTTGTGAAGGATAAGGGTTGATTTAAGCTTATGAATATGTTTTCTTATATAATGCAACTATTTTTAAGTGCTTCGGCTGTGTTTTGGATAGATTATGTATGCGGGTAGTTATAGTAGTATCTTAGTGAAAAAATAATATATTTTACTTGATTTTTTGTCACAGTACTTTGTTGGCAACTGGCTTTTATTAGTCGTAGATTCTAATTATTTCTCCATTTCCTTTTCCGTTTACACTTCTTACATATCCGTTAATTACTTTTTTCATTGGTATCGGATTGTGCCCTGGAAAATAGTCTTTGTACTTTTCGTATGCATCTTCGACCATTCCAGAAGAAACGACATTTACTCTAATTCCGTTTTCAATTTCAAGTGCAACAGCTTTTACAAAACTATGTATTCCGCCATTTACCATTGAGGCACTTGTTGTTTTTACAACTGGGTCGTCTGCTAAAATTCCTGTGGATAAAGTAATTGAACCATTTGAATTTAAATAATTCTGTCCAATACGTACAAGATTAACTTGTCCCATTAGTTTACTTTTTAGTCCGATATAATAATCGTCTTCAGAAAGTTTATTGAAATTGTCCCATTTAGCTTCTCCTGCGATACAAATTATAGCGTCCACTTTACCAATTTTCTCGAACATTGATTGTATTGAATTACTATCCGCAATATCAACAGTCACGTCTCCATTGGTTCGTCCAGCTATTAAAATTTCGTTCTTTTGTTTAAAATGTGAAACAACAGTTTTTCCTATTGTTCCGTTTCCTCCAATTATTAAAATTCTCATTGTTTTAATTTTAAGTTAAACATTTAGTTTTGTTACAATTCCCTTTTTTATTTCTTGACTTATAAATCGTTAATGTTGCAATGACACTCCAAAGTAAATTAGTTGCAAATGGTGGAATTGCATTATAATAATAACAGTTTATGGCTATTAAAAGACCTCCAAGTAAGTTTAAATACTTGCCATAATCTAAATATTTTTTATTTTCAATGAGGGTTAGGGCATAGGCAAGGATTATTAATCCCGAACCAGACCAACCTAAAATGTCAATTAATAACCTCATAGTTTGTTATATTGCGAAATGTCGATATGTTTTGGAAATTTTTTTATGTTATAAAATCAGTAAACTCCTTAATTGTCTTTTCATTCCTTTTTAAATACGACCATTTTCCGTGTCTTGTTGATATTAAAAGTCCACATTTTTCCATATTGGTCAAATATGTTGAAATAGTTGATTGAGATAATGCCGTTTTTTCTTGAATATAAGTAACGCAAACACCATCGTTAAAATGCTTTAATGTTTCGTGTGGTGGAAAGTGTTTCTCTGGTTCTTTCAGCCATTCCAATATCTGAAACCTTGTTTGGTTCGATAAACATTTACCAATTTCTGTTGCTATTTTCAAATTCATAAGGCACACATATCTATAATTTCCGATATATAAAAATGAATTCGGGTTTTTGTTTGAAGTTTGATGTTTTTAGCTTGTTGGAAACGGTTTTGTATAAGAATAGTAGGGCAGAAAATAGGCTGTTTTCTTTCGGTTGAGTTACAAGCCCTATTTTTAATTTTTCTTTTTAACTTTTCAATTCTAAAAATACTAAAATTAAAAACAGGGCGACTTAGCAGACACAAATACTTTCTGTCTAAGCTAAAATCACCCTATGTTGGCAACTGGCTTTCCGTGCAGTTTGTTGAATTTTGCTTTTAATTTTCAACAACGACTTTTCCAATTGCGTTTCCACTTTCAAGTCTTGCATAAGCTTTTCCAACATTTTCTAATGAAAAATTTTCTTCATCAAGTAAAGGTTTTAAAGCTCCAGATTCGGCAATTTTAGCAATTTTTTTTAAAATTTCTCCGTGTTTTTCTCTCTGGAAATTATGAATCATTGGAATAAGCATAAATACAACGTGTAAGGACAATCCTTTAAAGTGCATTGTACTTAAATCAATTTCGCTCAAAGAAACTGTTGTCGCAACTTGACCATTTAAAGCAGTTGCCTCAAAAGATTTAAGCAAGTTTTCTCCACCAATAGAATCATAAACGACATCAAATCCTTTCCCATCAGTATGTTTATTTACGTATTCTTCAACTGATTCTGATTTGTAATTTATCGATTTTGCGCCATAAGATTTGACTATTTCTGATTGTTTCTCACTACTGATAGTTGTGAAAACATCAGCACCAAAATATTTAGCGAATTGAATTGCTACGTGTCCAACTCCACCAGTTCCGCCGTGAACTAAAACTTTTTGTCCTTTCTGAACATTAGCACGAGTTAAACCTTCGTATGCCGTTATTCCAACTAATGGTAACGAAGCAGATTCTTTCATTGTTAAGTTGCTCGGTTTTTTTGCAATCAATTTTACATCAGCAGTTATATAATCAGCCAATGTTCCTTGTAAATCCCCTAAACCACCTGCACAACCAAAAACTTCATCGCCAATTGAAAATTCAGTAACATCATTTCCTACTTGCTCAATTGTACCGGCAAAGTCCATTCCTAAAACTGCTGGACTTTTGGGAGAAAAAGGCAAATCATTTCCCATATTCTTAATCATTGTATCAACTGTATTGACACTTGATGCAGAAATTTTTACTAAAACCTGTCCATTTTTTAAAATCGGTTTTTCTACTTTTTTGGATTCAAACTTAGCATTTTCTCCATATTCACTAATTATCATTGCTTTCATTTCGTATTATATTTTATATTACTATAATATTTATAGTTGCAAAAGTAAGTATAGTATTATATCTTTGCAATAACGGTCAAAAATGATAGTGTAAATTATATGGAAACAGCAGAACCAAAAATGCTTAATTTTAGAGGTAAAGAATATCCTTGTTGCGCAAGTTTAACAATGGGGATTATTGGTGGAAAATGGAAAACGGTTATCTTATATCATTTAATTGAGAAGAAATTGAGATATAACGAATTGAGGAAAGAAATGCCAACTGTAACCGAACGCACTTTGAGTTTGCAGTTGAAAACTTTAGAGGAAGATGGAATAGTTAAAAGAAAAGTTTACACATCAAAACCACCGCTAAAAGTTGAATATTCATTAACCGATTTTGGTAAAACCTTAATTCCGTTAATTCAATCTATAGCAGATTGGGGCGATTCTGTGGTTGAGAAATATTCTTAGCAAGTGCTCTTTTTAGCTTGTTTCCAGCGGTTTGTGTATGAGCAGTAGCGTGGTTTAGCGATTAATTTTGCAAGTACACACCAAACTGAAAATCCGCGAGGATTTTCAGAAGTAGGCGAGATCAAGCAATTCCTTATAGCCATTGTTGTGTGTAGCTTTATTTACTATATTTCTTCCTGCAAGAGCACTCGTTATGTTCATTAATGTATTTAATGGATTCTATACAAAGTTCTTTTAGAGCTGAAATATTTATATCTGCAAGTTTGTTAGCATAAATACATGATTTTCCCATTTTGAATTTTCCGAGGTCAGATAAGATTGAATTACTTTTTTCTGTGTCAGAATAAATGTAGAGCGAAAAGGCTGCTTTTCTTGGTGAGAATCCAAGAATAGGAGCATCGCCTTCGTGCCCGCTATCGTATTTGTAATGATAACTACCGAAACCGATAATTGTCGGTCCCCACATTTTAGGCTCTTCGCCAGTAATGTCTTGTAGTATTTCTATTAGTTCGAAACTGTCCTTTTTCTTTTGTTCTGAGTTAGCAAATGAGTTTATAAATTCGTAGACATCCGCCTCTGTTTCTTTCGTTTTTGTTTTTGCCATATCACTTGAATTTAAGTTATACACAACGGTTTTATAAACACCCAAGGGAGTTTACTCCTATTATATGGCTGTTTTGTTTGTATTTGGTATGTTTTGAGAGTGTAATTTAGGGATAATTATTTAATTGTATGAATTTACTTTTTGATGTATATAGTATTTAAGTGGGATAGCTTTTTGTTGGTTTTTAGGTTGTTGTAACAAGCTTTTGTAGTTGCAAGACTTGGACTGATATATGAGGGGTGTAATAGCAATGCTTTGGTGGAAAATTGATGCTTTTATAGTTGTTATTAGCTGTAGTGCTTTATTACAATAGCAATTAGCAAACTTCCATTTGGTGTACGCCGCATAGGAGACCCGCTTGATTTATCCTGAGCGGAGCTGGAGGGTATGGAGGTGTGAGAGCTACACTCCGTTCCTATTAAGTGACGGAGGCGGCTACTTGATTAGCAGTAGTGCTATTCTATTTTAAGTGATGTCTTATAAATTTTACTTAAGCCATTATTACTTTCATTAATGTATTTATTAAATTCTGAAATAGTATTGAAATTTCTTGGATGAATATTATTTCTTTTGCTTGTAAAATATAAAATTTGGTTTTGCTCATCATAAAATGGGCAATATTCCATATACTTTGTGTTCACCGGAGTTCCTAGATTTACAGCCTTTTGCCAGTTTCCTTTTGTATCCTTCTTCGAAATATATAAATCCCCACTTCCTTGCCCATCTTTTTCTTTATATTTTGAATAGATTATGAAATCTTCTTTTTCTGAAATAAATGCATTAAACTCATAGCCAGCACTGTTAATGTTTTCACCTAATAAAATAGGGTTTGAATATTTATCGTCTTTCCATTCACAATAATAAATATCATCTTTTCCAAAACCGTCAGGCGATACCATTGTAAAATATAAATTTCCATTTTTACTGACAGAAGGATAGAACTCGTCTAATTCTGAATTAATTGGTTTTCCAAGGTTTTTAGGTTTAGACCACGCCTCATCTTTGTGACGCCTTTCGACATACCAAATATCAAAATCCTTTTTTTTATTAATAGAATCATTTAAAGGTCTATTAGAGGCGAAAAATAGTCGATTATTATCAAATGATAAAAAAGGCTCTAAATACATATATGAATCACAAAAAGGTAATAATTCTGGTTTTGACCATCCATTTTTATTCTTTTTAATATAAGCAAGTTGTGAAATTTCTTGATTAGGGCTTTGTACAGTAAAGAATGCTTCATTCCCATCTTTTGAAATACAAAAATCCCTTACATTAATAAATTGATTTAGTGCTTTATCAAATTGAGTAATATCAGATTCATTCTGAGCTGATAATAAATTTGAAATAAGAATTAACGAAATTACTAATCTGATTTTTTTCATTCTTGAAGTTTTTTTAAGAGTATTATTGCTAGTGGTGATATAAAACCCTAGGAGTTTCTTCCTATTATATGGCTGTTTTGTGTGTGTTTGGTTTTTTTGAGGTTGTAAATTAGGTATAAATATTTAATTGTGGGAATTTACTTTTTAAAGTATATAGTATTTAATAGGGGTAGTTTTTTACTTGTTTTTGAGTTTACTTCTGGCAATTACACGGTTTTTTGTGAATAGGTATCATGTTTATGCTCTTCTTATTTGGTGTTTTACAGTGTTTGTAATATGTAATTTGCTGAAAAATAATCAATTAAAGGAATTTGTTTTTTTTATTTTAAAAAGCTGGATAGTTACATAATACAATTTATAGAAGAGGTATAGTAGAAGTTATTGGTTTAAAGCTAAAGTGTTTTGTTTTAGGCTTTTATCTCTGTTTAGATCATCATTATTTTTTCTACTTTTCAGTTTTATATTAAGTTAATTTTCTTAGGTAGATTGTAAGTATAAAACACAAGGCAATTATACTTAGATTGATTAATGCACGTATAGCCCATATTTGTTTGTTTACATTTTGGTTAAAGTATCTTGTGATTATAAGAGCAATTCCCATTAGTACAAACCAAATGGTAAAGAAAAAAGAAACTTTCCATCTAACAGCTATGGTGACCGCATCATGTACCATCCCACAAAAGATAAACGTAGCTAGAAGCGCAATTTCCTTAGGAACCTTTTTTTTTAATGGTTTAAAAATATATATCCCTAAATAATACCCGAAAATTGGATTCCAATAATTCCAAAATGAAGAGAAATTTTTTGCTCCTAATGCGCGATATATATTATTGGGTAATGATTTGGAATTGCCTAGTGGCACCCCATTTCTTTTCTTTACATATTCGTTTAATTTCATGATTATTGGGAATCAGAATTATTTCCACATGCGTATAAAATTACTTTTTTACCTGTAGGAGTTGCTTTTTATTTGCATTTTTTTTGCTCTTTAGCTTTGGTTTCGTTAGTAGCTCATGCAGTATTTTTTTTGTCATAATATTTTCTTTTTAACCAAAATGAAACTCGAACTAAAAAGATAAGCACTGGAACTTCAACTAATGGTCCCACTACACCTGCAAACGCCTGTCCGGAATTTAGGCCAAAAACGGCTATAGCAACTGCAATTGCCAATTCGAAGTTATTACCTGCAGCAGTAAATGATACGGCTGCATTTTCCTTATAAGAAGCACCCATAGCTTTGGTAAAGAAGAAACTTATTAGAAACATGACAGTAAAATAGATAACTAGAGGGATAGCAATAATTAAAACGTCTAATGGAATTTCCACAATTAATTCTCCTTTGAGTGAGAACATAATGACAATGGTAAATAATAATGCCACTAGAGTTAGGGGTGAAATGGCAGGGATGAATTTTTTTGTGTACCAGTTTTCTCCTTTTACTCTTACCAAAATTACCCTACTTAAAATTCCCATTAAAAAAGGTAGTCCTAAATATATTGCTACACTTTCTGCCACCGTAGCTATTGATATATCTACAATAGCCCCTTCAAATCCAAAATATGGAGGAAGCACTGTTATAAAAACCCAAGCATAGAAACTATAAGCAAAAACTTGAAAAATACTATTTAAAGCGACCAAACCAGCACCATATTCGCTATCGCCTTCAGCAAGGTCGTTCCAGACCAATACCATTGCTATACAGCGAGCCAATCCGATTAAAATTACACCAACCATATATTCTGGATAATCACGTAAAAAAGTAATTGCCAAAACGAACATTAATATGGGAGCAATTATCCAATTTAGAAAAAGTGAAATGGAAAGAATTTTTGTATTTCTAAACACTTTTGGCAAAAGCCTATAATTTACTTTAGCCAATGGAGGATACATCATTAATATTAATCCTATGGCTATTGGAATGTTAGTTGTACCTTGACTCATTGCATTGATAATGCTTGGAAACGATGGGAAGAAATATCCGACTCCTACGCCCACGAGCATAGCAATAAATATCCATAGTGTTAAGTAATTATTTAAAAAGCTTAATTTTTTCATATGTTTCTTGTATTCAGTTGTTTGTGGTGTCTTTTTGTTGCTCGATTATTCCGTTAATATTGCATGATAATTTTACAGTATTGTAGATTGTACCAAATTTTTCAATATTCTTTTTTAGCAAAGGGATATTTAAATTTTCATCAGAACTATAAATAGTTAGTCTGTAATCTATGTTATCCATTTTCAAAGGTTTTTCCGTTCGTTTGGCAGACACATTTACTATGGCTTTTACATAATTGAACTTCATCATAGCAGAAAAACGTTCGACATTTTTCAGCATACAGGAAGCAAAAGCTCCTAAAAAAAGTTCGGCAGGATTAGGTAAGGTATCGGCAGATTTTGCAGTTGTTCCAAACGCTATATTATTTTTCTTTATTTGAATAGCAGCGTTTTTATTAGAAATGGATGAAGCTTTAATTTGGTATTCCATAATTAATTCTATTTTAATTAGCAGTATTGATAAAAGTTAAGAATCTTTTATTTGAGAAAAAATGTAAAATAGTTCGTTTGCAATTTGCAGACTTCTCTCCTTATATTTTTCTTCTTGTTGCGGTGTATTATCAAATGCTTTAGGGTCTTCAAAGGTTATTGGGATTCGTTTTTCAGCCCCAGGAACAAATGGGCAGGCTTCATTAGCAGAATCGCAGGTCATTATTGCTGCAAATTCAGATTTCGGATTAAAATCGTCCTCTAATTTTTTTGAATAGCCAATTATTGGATGTTCATTTTCAGCATATTTAATACTATATACTGTGTTTTTGTTTTGTGAGATTTCATTTATTTGAAAGCCTGATTTTCTCAAAGTTTCTGCAACCATTGGGTAAAGGGCAGTTGCCTTTGTACCTCCGGAATAGCAAAATACGTTTTTAATATGAAAGTAATTTGCCATTGTTTGTGCCCAAACTTGTGAAAAATGGCTTCTTCGTGAATTATGAGTACAGATAAAGTTGAGTCTGATATCTTGTTGCTTTGAAACTTTAGATTGTATATAATCTGTAAGAGGTTGTAAAACTACTTTACGTTCAGGTGAAACAGTTTTAGGGTTTAATTCTTTGATTACTTGTTCAATATTTGAAAACAAGGTAGGTTTGTTTTTTATCATTTTAAAAATATTCTTTTATTATTTTAGCAACAGCCACTGTCTATTGTACACGAGGGGCTGTTTTTTACTTCAGAAAGATTTGTTTTTTCTTCAGGAATCCCACATTTATCTTTTGCCAAACAATCGGTTTGTTTATTGGTTAACAAGAAGTTTTTTCCATCAAAGTCAAGTCCGAATTTCCCAATCGTGCTATCTTGATATTCTACTTCGATATCTAAATCATCTAAGTCTAAAATGCGTTCGGATAGTTTAATGATACTTAATAGTTTTTCTGGGTGCAATCTGTGATCATAGTCATTTGCGTTCCAGAGTTGGAAGTTTATCAGCTCTTCGGTTCTAAGTGTTCCTCCACAATCTATAAAATGCTTTGAAATTTTTCCAACCTCTGTAACGTGAAAGTGGTTAGGTACTAATTCTCCATTAGGTAATAGGAAAGCTATTTTATTCCGTTTATTTAATAGGTTTTTAATTTCTGATAATTTCATTTCTTTATATTTATTTGTTTATTGCTATTTAGCGATGAATAAAATAAAAAAAAACTTAGCAACAATCTGCTTTAGGAATGTCTTGGTCTAAGAATTTATGTAGTAGTACTTTCATTTTAGACCAGTTTTCGTTGTCTATACAATAGCATACTTTGACACCTTCTACCGTTCCTTTTATTAGCCCTAAATTTTTTAATTCTTTTAAATGTTGTGATATAGTAGGCTGGGCAAGACCGATTTCTTCGGATAAATCTCCACAATAGCAAGTGTCCATTTTAAATAACTGTTGTAAAATAGCTACTCGAGCAGGATGTCCGAAAACTTTTGCGAATAAAGCGATTTCTTTTTGTTGATTAGAATACATGATTTAGAGTTATTAATTGTTTCATTGCAATATTACGATATATTTTTAAAACAGCACTTTTTTTTTAAGTTTTATGGTCATTGATTGTAGGGGTGGAAGTGGTTTTTTATGGAAAGTTGCTATATAAAGCGTTTTAACTGTGTTGACTACCTTGTAGGTTCATATGATTCAAAACAGTTTTTGTGTGTGTTGTATTTGCGTTCCTACTCATACAATTAATGTTATAGTGGTATTTATTAGAGGTATGCTTTTTTGTATTTAACTTCCGTACTTCATTACAGTCTTTTGAAAGGCTACTAAAAGATTTGTGTCCTTTTATATTAGGTAGACTGTTCGGTTTAGATATCACTAACCAGCTTGCTAAATATTCCTACTGCTAGTTCTATCCAAACAAGTATGATCATAGCTAAAACTGTAATTATTAAAGTGATTTTGTGTTTGGGATTTTTTATTTTTCTGGATAGGATTTCGGATATGGTTGCTGCTCCGAATATAAGGGTTCCTGCTACTATAAAATCTTTAGTTGTCCAGTTTACTTCCTTAGTGAATTGCATGGCTATTAACGGTAAAAGCAATAGTAATATGGTGGATAGGAAAAAAAGAATAATCTTTCTGAATTGCATGGTTTTACATTTTTTTGATATTGTAGTGTTAAGTTGCTTGCTTAAAGATAGTGAAAATGTTTTATATTTTTTTGAGACTTATGCCGTTAGAGGTTCATGTTTTTAAACGATAAGCAAATTGTATTGAGTTGTAATTGCTACAAAATCTGGACTAGTATATGCGGATAGTTAGAGTAGAACTTTGATTGAAATTAATACATTTTAACTTTTTTCTCACAGTCTTTGTTGTAATTAGTTATTTTTTCAATTCTAATTCTATGAAATCTTTGGAGTATTATAGGATATACATTTCCGATTATATTCAATAGTGTCATTATTAATACAATTAAATAAAATCGATTTAATAGTAGCATAATCGAACAAATTAAAATCATAAAAAAAGCTCCTAAATGTCCGAATTCGGATTGCTTGGTTTGATAAATAAAATTAGTCAATCCTTTTTTTGTTCCATTAAAATATTTTTTCCGATTCTTTTTTATACCCCAAAAAGTGATAAGAAGGATAATTCTAAAATATTTTAATCCGAGTATTTTATATAAGTATTCAAGAAGCTTTGGATTCTTTATTTTGTAATAAGACTCTGGTAATAGTCTATTTGTCGGGTATGCAAAACCAATAAATGCAAATATTCCTGTAATAAAAAGAGTTAGAAGAAACGAAATAGTTACGATTTCTAGAATACTAAACTCGTTTGACGAGTTTGAGTTCAAATAACCTATTAATTCAATGGTTCTATAGAAAAGAAACAGTGAAAATATTGGAAAAATTATCTTTTTTAAATTCTTCAATAGTTTTAATTAATTATACAGCGTGCTGTGTGCCGTATATTTTTTTGTCCAGTTCAATTTAGTAAAATATTCGAAAACCTTAGGCCAATTATGCTAAACTTAGAAAACCATTTTTTTTTTTTTTTTTTTTCGGCTTTCCCGTGCCTATGGATTACCATGGTTTGGAGTTCGGATGTGAGGGCAAAGGCTAGCGGATATTTAGCTCGTATGGTTAATATTGTTTTAGGGGTACTCGTGAATATCGGCTATTATGGTTAGGAGTTCGGGTGTGAGCATTGGATAAGCCGATATTTAGCTCGTATGGTTAATATTGTTTTAGGGGTACTCGTGAATATCGGCTATTATGGTTAGGAGTTCGGATGTGAGCATTGGATAAGCCGATATTTAGCTCGTATGGTTACTATTGTTTTAGGGGTACTCGTGAATATCGGCTATTATGGTTAGGAGTTCGGATGTGCGCGTGGGTTTAGCCGATATTTAGCTCGTTGATTTTATTGTTTTAGAGGAACTCGTGAATATCGGCTATTATGGTTAGGAGTTCGGATGTGAGCATTGGATAAGCCGATATTTAGCTCGTGTGGTTTTTATTGTTTTAGAGGTACTCGTGAATAGCCGCGATGTTGGTTCGGGGTTCGGATGTGTGCGTAGGCATAGCGGATATTTAGCTCGTATGGTTACTATTGTTTTAGAGGTACTCGTGAATATCGGCTAATATTGTTAGGAGTTCGGAAGTGTGGGCAAAGGCTAGCCGATATTTTACATAATGACCGTTATAGGAGAGCTTTGGTGTAGTGTGGGTGAAGCGGCTGTTCTATAACTACCCGTTATGTAAATATAGCTTTGGGTTGTTTTTATGGCGGCATAGTTGTTTGAGCCTTTCGACAGGCTCAAGACAGGCTAGGCAATAGCTATTACTCACCTGGTTATTATTTTAAATTATGGTGTTCGTGAATGCTGCGCATTTGCCTTTTTTATTGTACCTATTTCTTAAAATAGATGCTTTTAAATAAAAAAGACATGTGCTATTATAGCGGTGGGTACAACTATTGTGACATAAAAACAACTAGGCGGTGGGGCGCCCTTCGGCAATGCTCAGGATAAACTATACAACACAAAAGACAGAGGGGTTTTGCTTTTTCGCTAATTGCTTTTGCGCAGGCTGGCTCCTTCGCTAAAAAGGTACACTGTACCTTTTCTTTACGCTCGGCCCGGGTTTTGGGTTGTGGGGAGTTTGACGTGTTTATGTATAATCACGTTGCGTGTTTAAGCACTAAAGTTAGCAAATAAATCACAGATAGAAAGTCCGCTTAGATTTTTGTAAGTAGGCTAGAACTAGCAATAAATTATTTACAATTAAGCTTGTAGGGGTATTTTATTTATGAGCGATTAGTTGCTAAAAATTATCACTAATTGCAGTATGCAATAAGCTATTAAAACAAGCTTTTGCTATTGCTAAATCTGGACTAATATATGAGGATAGCTACAGAAGTTCCTTGGTGAAAAATTAATGCTTTTTTACTTGTTTTTTACCACAGTACTTTGTTGGCAATCAGGCTTTATTTTGTTCGTTTCATTTTCGGTGGATTTTGTCGAGTATCAAAAACATCAGCAATTTTTATAAATCCGTTTTGTTCATCAACCGAATATATCACTTTGTAGTTTTTGAAAACCAAATAACGATATTGAATTTCTCTATCTTTAAGTAATTCTTCTTATTGTCCAATAAAGGACGCTTTGATTAATTTTTCCGATTCTTTAATTATTCCAGTTACAATTTTAGTAGCAACTTTTAAACTTGCTTTCTTTTCGTAATATTCATAAATTTCGTCAAGTTGAGTTTCCGAAAAGTCTGACCAAATAATTTTAAAATTCATTATTCGTATTTGGCTAAAAGTTCAGAACTTGTTTTAAATCGATTGTTTTTGAAATCCGATTCTGATTTGTCAATTCGTTTGTTTAACTCATCAATGGTCATAGGCTTAAAAAGCCTTTCGTCAGAAGTGTCTTTTTCCTTTTTCAATATTTTTTCAAGCTTGGAAATTGCTTCCTCGCTTTGAAGTTTTAGGAATTCTTGAATAAATTCTATTTTTCGAGCTTCTATATTCATTTCGAGTTTCTTTTTATCAAAGATACTAAATTATCAAATTCAATCAATATCTTTCTTGGTTTAACGAATTTTTCAGCTTGTAGCCAACGGTCTCGTATATGAAACGTAGCGTGTAAAAAGACGCTAACTTTTCGGATTAAACACGAGCCGAATTTTTAAATTTTTCTTTTTATCTTTATTTTACTAAAAGCCAAATTTAAAAATTTGGCGTTCTTCGTAAATACACTCAAACCTCTCGGAAAGCCTGTAACAGCTATGTTTTATATACATTGTTGGCAATAGTTTTTATTTAATATTAAGTTGATTTTGAAATTCATTTAAATACTTTGCTATATGAAAACCATCAACTAATCCATGATGTGCTTCTATAGAAATCGGCAACATTTTTTTTCCTTCTCGAATTATAAATTTTCCAAAAGTTATTTTTGGAACAGATTCTTTTTGATCAAAATTTGTTGGATGTAATAAGCCGCTAAATGAATTCCAAGGAAAGGTTGAATGCCGTATTAAATTCTTTTTAACATCATCGTTATTTAGTCTTAATCCTGAACAGTTTCTTACTGCTAAAATTTCCCTCTCTAATTCTGCGTTAAAGGTTTCAAAATCAGAAGTAAAATTCACAAATCCAAATCCGAATGTTTCATCTTCTCTTCCTATAGTTATTCCAGCATGAATTTTTTCGAATTTTATTATCTCGTCATCTATGATTCTATATTTTAGTTCATCTACAGAATTAACAGCAATCATTGATTTATGTAAATAATTTGCAAAGAATGATTCCTCATTTACTTTAGAATTCATAAAGCATACATCACAATCAACTTCAGTGACTATTCCGAAAGTTGGACTTGCCATTTTAGAAAAAAAATCAAAATGTTCTTTTCTTTTCCATTTAGTTATGTTTATTTTTTTCATTAAACTTATTGAATTCAGAAGTTTCGTTTTTAATTATTTCCAACGTTTAGTATAAGAATAGTAGCCGATTGCGTGGCACTTTCCTGTCAAGTTACAAGAAAGTTAAAGCGGGCTACAACCTTTGAATTTACAACTGTTTCGGCTATTATTTTTATACATTGTTGTAGTGCGTTTTTTATTTGTTATTCTTTCCAAATGCAATTTCAAAAGATGAGTGACCTTTAGCCTTCAATTTCATTTTTTCTAAAAGCTCTTTATTCTCGTTCTTATATTTATTGTTAGGAAAATGATTATAGATTTTAATTAAGTCATTATAATCCCATTGTTTTCTTTTGTTAACGATATGAGTGCTTTCAGGAAGAAAAATTTTAAGATAATATTCAACATTTCCTCTTCCAAAGCCCTGCGATTTAATTCTTATCGAAGTATTTTCAATTTTATCCGACTCACTCCAATCTTTATTAATCTCTGTTCCTTTTATTAAAATATTTCCATTATTTATTTCAATCCGATAAATGGAATTTCGGACAATAAAATGAGTGATTATTGCCCAAATAATAGCGTAGCCAAGGATTAAAAAGAGAATAAAATTCAAATCGGTCAATTTATAACTAATCAATGATATAATTGTAATGACAATAACTGGTGGAAAAAATTCCGTTTTGAACCTTCCAAAGTAGTTTTTGTTTTTTACTGTTTTATATTCCATTTCCATTTTTCTCAAATGCACTACAACGGTTGTATAAACACCCTTGGGAGTTTATTCCTATTATATATACTTTTTTGGATGTAGGTTCATTTATTTTGATGTGTAATTTAATGAAATATTATTTATTGTAGGAATTTACGTTTTGAAATTTTGGGGTTTTGGATGCTTATTGGTTAGTGTCGAAATTCATCTGTGCACTAGAAAGTCTAAAGAATATAAAAGATAGAGGGGTTTGAGTGTTTAATTGCTAAGTGAAAGGGTGAAAAATTAATGCTTTTTTACTTGTTTTTTACCACAGTACTTTGTTGTAGGCAGTATTTATTCCTTTACCAATGATTTGTTTTTCTTTTCTCTAATGAGATATACACTAATCAAAATTAATAATCCACCGATTGCATACCAAACTGTAAATTTCTCTTTGTCCAAAATTCCCCAAATTACCGCAACGACTGGTAATAAAAGTGAAATGGTACTTACAAAAACCGCAGATGTATCTTGAACAAGCTTGAAAAACAAAAACATTACCAAAGTAGTGCTAATGACGGTTAGAAAGACTAAATAGCCTAGAGCAGTTAAAGTTTCATTTTGGCTGTAATCAAAGTCTGTAAAAAAACCTGAAAAACTTAAGATAAAAAGAGAGGGCACCATCCAAATAGTGTAAATACCTGTTGATATATCTGTCGATTTTATGTGATGTAATTTTTTTTCAATAATGAGTGCGGCAACGGCATAAAGTGCCGAACCTATAACTAATAAAACCGTATAAAAAAGATGATTTTGGCCATTTTCTGAATTGGAAGAGTAAACTAAAATGATAGCACCTATAAATCCAATTATTGCACCAGCATATTGAATAACTTTATTTCTGATTCCAAACAGAATTGCTCCTAAAACGAGTGTGAATATTGGGTCTAATGCATTTATGATGCCTGCCAATGAGCTACTTACGCCTTGTTGTGCAATAGGAAAAATAAAGACCACTAAAAAGTTACCAAATAATCCTGATAGAGCAATCCAAAAAACGTCCTTTTTTGACATTCTTTTCAAAGCTGGGAATCCAATAAATGACAAAAGCAAGCCTGACAATCCTGCCCTAAAAGCTCCGATTTGATATGGGTCAAATACTGGTAGTATTTTTTTTATGAGTATAAAAGAAGAACCCCAGATTATAGCAATAAAGATGAGTAGAAAATATTTATTTTGAATGAATTGCCTCATAAAATGTCTATGTTTATTTAATTCGACAAATTTAATATTTGGATTTTTATAAAATCATTCAATCAAGTATTTTTTTATTGACTTTCATCGATTTTTTAAATTGCGCCCAACGCCTAAGCTATGAGTAGTGCGGGAGCAAACTTGCGCTTACCATTCCGTTTTGCCCATAGCAAAAGCTTTTTGTTTTGATTTATTTTTTATTCTCAGAGCAAAATCGGAAAGATTTTGCGCCCTTATAAATATAGATAAAACTTTGAATTGAAGACCAGGGCCCGCATTACTTCATAGGTTCTGTTGCCCACAGTTATTTTTCGGTCAGCTTCTTTTTGAGCTTTTTAAATGTCACCCAATCGTTTGAGGGATAATCTTTTATAATAAAACTTGAATCGCTGGATATAACCCTATTTACTATTCCTGCGTGAGAGAAAGAAGAGCGATTATTTATTTTCTTTTTTACAAGTTCCACAATCGCTTTTTCGATAAGGTCGATTTCCACATTATTTAACTCAATGCTATCAATCTTAAGTTCCAGCATTTTATATTCATACCATTTTTTGGGTTTTTCATTTTCTTTGGGTGGCATTGGTGGCTCATAAGAACCTAAATATTTTGAATAATCAGCATAAGTTTTTTTGCCGTCAGAGTAAACTAAAATCACATCCGAGTCCCCGCCCCATTCTCCATATTTATCATCAGTATGAGCAAGTTCAAGTTGATTCCATTTGTCGATGAAATCCAAAGAAATATTCATTTCGTTTTTTACCTCACTATTTGATTCGTTTTTATTCTCATCAACACAACTGACCATAAAAGGAATAACCATTATTAACGTCAAGGCGATTTTTTTCATAATTGTGGGCAACAAATGTATAAACACCCTTGGGAGTTTATTCCTATTATATATACTCCTTTGGATGTAGGTTGAATTATTTTGATGTGTAATTTAATGAAATATTATTTATTGTAGGAATTTACGTTTTGAAATTTTGGGGTTTTGGATGTTTTTGGGTTGGGGTGCGCTTCGACTAGGCTCAGGATAAACTATACAACACAGAAGGCAGAGGAGTTTTGCTTTTTGTTTCTTGATATGATATGTCTAGAGTAATTATTAAGACATGGATTATTAGGTTATTATTTTGTGTTGTAAACCTGTTTATTACTATTAGATGTTTTAGTAATTTTCCTACAAATAACCTTGCTTTAACTTTAAAAATCAAATTCTTTAGTATATTTGAATTTTCGCTTAATTCTTAATTTTATGTTACAAAAACCTTTCAATCTCTGTTATGAGAGATGGATTTTTTTATTTTTTTATTTTCTCCTGTTTTCTTCCAATATTGTTTCTCAAAATGACATAGCTGTTAAAGCATTTGACAGTGTTTTCTATCATGTAGCGGTTAACGTTTCTTCATCGAATCCTATTAAAGCGATGCATTTGGCAGATTCTTTATACACTTATTCAGCTAACGGTAAACAGAAGTTGAGATCGGTTATGTTGAAAGCTGATATACTTGAGAAACAGGAAAAACGTGGTGAGGCAATTAAGCAAGCTATAAAGGCATTGCAGATAGCAAAAGATGAAGATGACTATGTTTTTCAGGCTCGGATTTATGGTTTTTTATCTACACAATATCGAACTGTTGGGTTTTTAGATAAAGGAAAAGAGTCAATAAGGAACGGGGTTGCCATTAGTTCAAAGATTAGTGATAAGGATGAGGTTACAAAGTACAAAGCAATGGCAGACCAAGAATTGGCAGAGTACGCTTTGGACGAAAAGGATTTTGAACGTGCTATTGAGCACATAAGATTAGCGATGCTATCCTATGAGCAAGAAGGAAACGAATCGTTCCGACATTTTTTAATAGGTAATAGTGAGGAGATGCTCGGTCGAGCCTATTTAGGACTTAACAATCCGTCAAGAGCATTACAGCACTTTTCGAAAGCGAATATAGATATTAATAAAGCAGAAGCGGGAAATACACTTTGGGCTGCTTTAATTTATCAAGGTTATTCAGCCGCCCTTTTGAAAACCAAAAAGCTAGATAGCGCTAAAATTTATTTAAAAAAGGCGTTGAGTATTGCAGAGAATGGAAATCACAGCAGTTTAAAACAACGTGTGTATGAAACGACTTCTGATTATTATAAACAATTAAATATACTAGATAGTTTTTCGAAGTACGATTCAAAATATAATGCTATCACCAAAGAGAATAACACTAAAAGGAAGGCTATGGTTAATGATGCCTACCAGACTCTTCAAGAGTATACTAAATCTGAATTTTCAAAAGATACCATATATAAAATATTAGCTTTAGTTATAATATGTTTTATTGGTTTGGTGCTGTATTTTAAAAGGAAAAATTTGTTTGGGACTACTGAGGATGGCATAGATGGCATTGAGGATAAAACTAATGATTTAAATCTTTCCCCAAAAACCGAAAATGAAATTTTAGACAAGCTAGGTGAGTTTGAAGCTTCCAATGATTTTCTTGATAAAAACATTTCTATGTCGGTTTTAATAGGTAGGTTGCATACGAATACGAAGTATCTTCGGTATATTCTAAAAAAATATAAGGACAAGGATTATAATAATTATATAAATGAACTTCGTATTAATTATATAGTGGAAAAGTTAAAAACAAATCCAGCTTATTTAAATTATAAAATAAGTTATCTGGCAGATGAAAGTGGTTTTTCTTCACATAGTAAGTTTTCAGCTGAATTTAAAAAAATCACCAATTTTACACCTTCAGACTATATTGAAGTTCTTAAGGGTTAATTAATAATTAACTATAATAATTACTTAGTTTTGTAGTGAACAATAAAAATCACGTAGATCTAATAGCTATCAAACATTTACTTTTTACTTTATTTTTATGCTATTGTAGTCTGCAAAGTAATTTGCTACAGGCAGGTGTTGTTGTGCAATACGACAAGGTTTTTGCTACAATGACTGTTGCAACAGATCAAAGTGCCATTGAGCATATTATTGAAGCACAGTATTTGATTGATTTAGGAGAATACGATACAAGTATAACCTATTTAAATATTATTCTACAGCGATATCAAGGTAACAACAAAGAAGTAAAAGCACGTTTATTAGGAGGTTTAGCTAGAAATTATTTGAATTTAGGTTTAAACAGAAAAGCTATTCAGTTTTGGGAGGATGCTATAAAGCTTATTGAGAACTCTAAAGATCACTTGTTTATAGAATCTGTTTTTAGAAATAATATGTCAATTGCTTATATAAAGTTAGGTCAGACTGACAAGGCATATGAAAATCTGCTACAGTCATTAGAGAAGTATCCCTTGGCCCAAACGTATAAAAATCTCTCAGATATAGCTTTAGATAAAAACAAAGATTTTGAATTATCTAATTACTACTTAACTAATGGTTTGTCCTTAATTCAAGACACTCTTTATAAGGGTAAAGTTTATATGCACGAAGACTACTTATCAAAATTACACTTGTCTAATATAACCGAGGGGTATGCTTATCATTATTATATTAAAAAAGATTATCAGACTTCATTATTAAAGTATCAAGAGGTTTTGTCTATTGCAGAAAGCTTGAAGAGGGTTAGATTGCGAGTAAAAATCCTTAAAAAGATAGGTTATCTTTATAAAGAATTGGGTGATTCTGAGAAATCTACAAGTTATTTGTCTAGATATATTAGCCTGAATGATAGCTTGCGAGTAATAATGAATAATAGTTTAAGTATACCAATACAAAATTTTATTGAAGAAACAGAAGGGGAGACTCAAGCATCCGATATCCGATCTGATCGATATGTAATTATATTTATCATATTTATTGCAGCTCTAGTCTTATATGCAACGCTTTTCTATGTAAAAAGAAAGAGAAGGTTAGGAGGTGCGGAAAATCTAGAGAAAAGTAATGCTTCTTCTTCAAACGCGCAAGTTTCTATTAATTCGAGCCTTCCGTTAAAAATGAAAGAGGAGCTTATGCTTAAGTTACAGGAATTTGAAGTTTCAAATGCGTTTCTAGAAAAAGATATGTCTTTTTCTAAATTAGTAGCCTACGTGAATAGTAATGAAAAATATTTAAGACAGATACTTAAAAAATATAAGAATACAGATTATAATAACTATATAAATGCACTTCGTATTAATTATATAGTGGAAAAGTTAAATACAGATCCAGAATATTTAAATTATAAAATAAGTTATCTGGCAGCTGAAAGTGGCTTTTCTTCACATAGTAAATTTTCAGCTAGTTTTAGGCAGCAAGTTGGCCTTTCTCCTTCAAGGTATATAGAGCGAATAAAAGAAGAAAAAACTATTAGTTTGTGATAGCTTTATGTTTTAAGGAAAATGGTTCTGTTTTTTAACATACAATTGACTAATTGTTAATCCAACAGATGAATCAGTCCGCTTATTTTTTATTACAATTAATATTTTGAGAATATTGGGACTTTATTTTTACTAATTTTATTTAAGAAATAACATTTTTTCATCTGTTCTATAGCAATAATATCTTTTAATACAACATTATTGAAATAAGCTATCTAGAAAACAGTATCATCTTCTAAGAATTCTTTTTGAAAATAATTCTGAAAAACCTATCGTAATTATATCTTGCTAAACGATTAGAATTTTCCCTATTTCTTTGCAGTAATTGAGATCTGCGTTATACTGTGCGCATGCAAAAATCTTTTAGCAGTACCACCTTCCTTATAGGCTAATTTATTAAATTTTTAATAGAACTTGTGTTTACTAATTTAGGAATTAGTGATATGGCTTATCCATTCAAAGCACAGCAAAACTAGCTATTTAAACTATATACTTCATATTTTACATAAACAAGTCCATTTTTGATATGTTGAGTTTTTTTATATCTGAGTGTAAATAACTAACAGTTTTTTTTCACCAAGAGTTCTTTGGTTTATTGAATTTGATATAAAGTATATTAAGTGGTTTATTTCAATCTCAATTTTCTTTCTCCAAATATAGATTCGTTTACTTTTTGTTTTGTTGTATAACATCGATAAAATGCTTCTTTTTCAGGTTGTAGTGTAATGTGTTGGTTATAAGGTGCTTGTGTTCTGTCTATATTACGGAATTCACACAGGATAACAATTTATGGCCTCTTTTCTTTCTTCTACATTCGCGCCATCAAAAACGGGTAGCTAGTATGATATTTAACTATGATGGTCCTTAAAAATTACCCAGGTGTTTTTTTTAGATAGTACTCAATCTAAAAGGCCCGAATTAAAAAAGAATTTTAAATAACCAATACTATTACATTTCATTATGAAAAAACTATTACTGTTGTTAACATTAATCGCTGGTAATTGCCTTTATGCTCAAGTTGGGATAGGTACAGATATGCCAAATCCATCTTCTCAGTTGGAAATTAAGTCAGCAAATCGTGGTATTTTGATACCACAAGTATCCTTAACAAGTGTTACGGATGAAACAACTATAAATGCTGGGAATATAGAAAGTTTACTTGTATATAACATAAATACTAATGATACGCTTACTCCGGGTTATTATTATTGGTATCAAGGAAAATGGCAAAGACTAATGACAGAGTCAAATATGCCGGACTATATTGTGTTTTGGGATGTAGTTAACAACCAGTTTACATATATTGATGCTCAGGGTGATACAGTTGTTATCAACGTTTCAGATTTAGAAACTCTAACTTCATTGGAACTAAGTCCAGATGGGCATACATTGGAGTATACAGATGAAGACGGTGAGATTACCCATATAGATCTTGCAACGGTGATTAATAATTTTGAGACCTTAACTACTATCGCCTCTAATGGAGATGGTACTTTTAGCTATACAGACGAAAATGGTAATACGACTACGATAGATATTTCTAATTTAGAAACTTTAACCTATTTAGCATTAAACACAGACGGTAAAACTTTAGAGTATATTGATGAGAATGGTGATCTTAATAGTGTTGATTTAGAGGTGATTATTAAGAATTACGAAACTGTTACTACACTTGTAGATAATGGTGATGGAACTTACATTTTTACAAACGAAAATGGTGATACGATTACAGTCGACGTCGTAGGCGATGTTGTAACTAACATACAGAACCAGGGAGCTATCTATAATGAGATTATCAATATTTTAAATGCAGAATCAGACATTTTTGTAGATAACGGCGATGGAACGTTTACGCATACAGCTGCTGATGGTACAGTAGTGACTTTTGATGCTAATACTACAAGTATGGTAGATAATGGAAATGGAACTTACACACTAACAAACGCAAACGGTGATACGATAACTGTAGACGTGGTAGGTGATGTTGTAACCAACATCCAAAACCAAGGAGACATCTATAATGAGATTATCAATATTTTAAATGCAGAATCAGACATTTTTGTAGATAACGGCGATGGAACGTTTACGCATACAGCTGCTGATGGTACAGTAGTGACTTTTGATGCTAATACTACAAGTATGGTAGATAATGGAAATGGAACTTACACACTAACAAACGCAAACGGTGATACGATAACTGTAGACGTGGTAGGTGATGTTGTAACCAACATCCAAAACCAGGGAGCTATCTATAATGAGATTATCAATATTTTAAATGCTGAATCAGACATCTTTGTAGATAATGGCGATGGAACGTTTACGCATACAGCTGCTGATGGTACAGTAGTGACTTTTGATGCGAACACTACTAGTATGGTGGATAATGGAAATGGAACTTACACACTTACAAACGCAAACGGTGATACAATAACTGTAGACGTGGTAGGTGATGTAGTAACCAACATCCAGAACCAAGGAGCTATCTATAATGAGATTATCAACATCTTAAATGCTGAATCAGACATCTTTGTAGATAACGGAGATGGAACCTTTACGCATACAGCCGCTGATGGTACAGTAGTGACTTTTGATGCGAACACTACTAGTATGGTGGATAATGGAAATGGAACTTACACACTAACAAACGCAAACGGTGATACAATAACTGTAGACGTGGTAGGTGATGTTGTAACCAACATCCAAAACCAAGGAGACATCTATGATGAGATTATCAATATTTTAAATGCTGAATCAGACATCTTTGTAGATAACGGTGACGGAACCTTTACGCATACAGCTGCAGATGGTACAGTAGTGACTTTTGATGCTAATACTACAAGTATGGTAGATAATGGAAATGGAACTTACACACTTACAAACGCAAATGGTGATACAATAACTGTAGACGTGGTAGGTGATGTAGTAACAAATATCCAGAACCAAGGAGCTATCTATAATGAGATTATCAACATCTTAAATGCTGAATCAGACATCTTTGTAGATAACGGTGACGGAACCTTTACACATACAGCTGCTGATGGTACAGTAGTGACTTTTGATGCGAACACTACTAGTATGGTGGATAATGGAAACGGAACTTACACACTTACAAACGCAAACGGTGATACGATTACAGTAGACGTGGTTGGTGATGTAGTAACCAACATCCAAAACCAAGGAGACATCTATGATGAGATTATCAATATTTTAAATGCTGAATCAGACATTTTTGTAGATAACGGTGACGGAACCTTTACACATACAGCTGCTGATGGTACAGTAGTGACTTTTGATGCTAATACTACAAGTATGGTAGATAATGGAAATGGAACTTACACACTTACAAACGCAAACGGTGATACAATAACTGTAGACGTGGTAGGTGATGTTGTAACCAACATCCAAAACCAAGGAGACATCTATGATGAGATTATCAATATTTTAAATGCTGAATCAGACATCTTTGTAGATAACGGTGACGGAACCTTTACACATACAGCTGCTGATGGTACAGTAGTGACTTTTGATGCGAACACTACTAGTATGGTGGATAATGGAAACGGAACTTACACACTTACAAACGCAAACGGTGATACGATTACAGTAGACGTGGTTGGTGATGTTGTAACCAACATCCAGAACCAAGGAGTTATCTATGATGAGATTATCAATATTTTAAATGCTGAATCAGACATCTTTGTAGATAACGGTGACGGAACCTTTACGCATACAGCCGCTGATGGTACAGTAGTGACTTTTGATGCTAATACTACAAGTATGGTAGATAATGGAAATGGAACTTACACACTTACAAACGCAAATGGTGATACAATAACTGTAGACGTGGTAGGTGATGTTGTAACCAACATCCAAAACCAAGGAGACATCTATGATGAGATTATCAATATTTTAAATGCTGAATCAGACATCTTTGTAGATAACGGTGACGGAACCTTTACACATACAGCTGCTGATGGTACAGTAGTGACTTTTGATGCTAATACTACAAGTATGGTAGATAATGGAAATGGAACTTACACACTAACAAACGCAAATGGTGATACAATAACTGTAGACGTGGTAGGTGATGTTGTAACCAACATCCAAAACCAAGGAGACATCTATGATGAGATTATCAATATTTTAAATGCTGAATCAGACATCTTTGTAGATAACGGTGACGGAACCTTTACACATACAGCTGCTGATGGTACAGTAGTGACTTTTGATGCGAACACTACAAGTATGGTAGATAATGGAAATGGAACTTACACACTTACAAACGCAAACGGTGATACAATAACTGTAGACGTGGTAGGTGATGTTGTAACCAACATCCAAAACCAAGGAGACATCTATGATGAGATTATCAATATTTTAAATGCTGAATCAGACATCTTTGTAGATAACGGTGACGGAACCTTTACACATACAGCTGCTGATGGTACAGTAGTGACTTTTGATGCTAATACTACAAGTATGGTAGATAATGGAAATGGAACTTACACACTAACAAACGCAAACGGTGATACGATTACAGTAGACGTGGTTGGTGATGTAGTAACCAACATCCAAAACCAAGGAGACATCTATGATGAGATTATCAATATTTTAAATGCTGAATCAGACATTTTTGTAG
>NZ_QPIG01000005.1 GCF_003337215.1 Oceanihabitans sediminis | reverse complement strand
GGGGATTTTCAATGTTGACGAGATCAAAGTCTCTGCGTATATAATAACCTTATTCCTCTCCTTTGTTCTTTCTTATTTATAGGTCTTAATTTAGTGTTTTTATTAAAATGCTAACTTAAGCCGTATAAAATTAATTGCTAGTGCAAGCCTACTTACAAAAATCCTCGCGGATTTTCTATTCGGTTTGTATTTGCTAAATTAGGTGCTTAAAACACGCAACTAATCTTATACAAGACCGTTAGGGCACATATGAAAAACAAACTACTAATATTAATGTCTTTAGCTATGATGTTTGGAATTACTTCCTGTAGTCGCAGTTATAAAATTGATAAAACTGATTTTTCACTTATCCCATACAATGGAAAAGAAACTCTCGTGTTTAAATCGACTGAAAACAAATTTGACACTATTTTTTTAAAAGGATTTGAACAATATTCTGCTGGTTCAGACCCATTAGCCTTTTTTCCTGATAAACATGAAATCTATCGTTTAAAAAGTATAGTTTCCGACCCAAATTATGACAGATACCTTAATGGAAAAAGCATAATCGAATTAACAGCTGGACAAGACGAAACAATAATCTGGTTTGACATTTTGATGAAAGAATCTCGGTTTTATGGAAAATATATATACTCAAAAACGGAATTTGACAGTGTTCCAATTTCCAGTTTAAATATTGACAGTAAGACCTATGACGATGTTAAAATTTTTGAATCAGATGGCTCATATGAACAAAGGGACAATTATACGGAAAGATTTTATTGGAGTTTAAGTCAGGGCTTCCTCGGACTTGATAAACGAGAAACTGAATGGCGACTGATAAAAAAATACGTGCCCTAATAATATACAAAACCGTTGTATGCAATTTGGCTAAGTTACCAAGATTTGGTATATTTGAATAAAATATAGTCAAAATGGGAAAAAACACATCAATATCACTCGGAAATCATTTTGAGGATTTTATAAGAGAAGAAGTAAACTCTGGAAGATATGGTTCGGTTAGCGAAGTAATTCGTTCTGCCTTGCGTTTGTTAGAACGTGAAGAAAAAAAGGAAAGAGAACTGATTAAAGCTCTCGAAGTTGGAGAAAATAGCGGATTTGTTGAAAACTTTGACCCAAAACAACATCTGAGAGAATTACATCGTAAACACTTATGAGTAAAAACAAATATCGCATAAGTCAGCAAGCTATTGAAGATTTAGATAAAATTTGGATTTACACCCTTAATAAGTGGTCTAAAGAACAAGCTGACAGATATTATGACTTGATAATTACGGAAATTGAATTTATTGCTGATAACTTTATGACAGGAAAGTCAGCAGAACAAACTCGAAAGAATTATCGAGTGACCAAAATAAAATCACATCTGATTTATTATAGAAAAGTGGAAAATGATATCGTGGAAATTGTTAGAGTTTTACACCAACGAATGGACATTAAAATACGACTGAAATAAAAAACTGCATACAACAATGGCTATAAGTAATTGCTTGTTCTCGCTTACTTCTGAAAATCCTCGCGGATTTTCAGTTTGGTGTTTACTTGCAAAGTTTAGTGCTAACCCACGCAACTATTCATAGGTACTGTGTTAAATAACAAGTAATTTAATTAAAATTTTTTAGGAAGTATTTTATGTTAAACCATAATGCTATCCTGCGCAGCAAGAGCTTTTGGTTCTTGCTGCTTTTTAATTTCATATTCTGGATCATAGTTAACTTCATTTTTCCATAATGTATACATTAAAATCAATAATTTCCTTTGAACTGCTATCAAAGCAACAATAGGTTTAGCTTTATGAGGCTTTAATCTTTGGTAAAACTGTTTTAAAGTGGGATTACAACGTACACAGGTCATTGATGGCATATGAAGGACCGCTCTTATATGACTATTTCCTTTTTTACTTATTTTAGTTTTACCTTTAAAACTTCCCGATTCTCTTAAAACTACATCATAACCCGCAAAACTCGTAAGTTGTTTTGCACTTGTTATAGACTCAAAACCTAAAGTTTCACCAATAACTGTAGCTGCTGATATAAATGATATACCAGGAATACTTTCTAAGTACAGAATACGGCGTTTTAAAGCCGTTGTCTTAGATACCAATGCTTGCATTTCTACTTCTATTGCTTCTATCTGTGCCTTGATAAGATGTAACCTCGCTAAATGACGCTTAGAAGCTTTTGAGCTAGAATAACAACTAGACTCAATAGCTCCTTGTCTATTATTTTCTGCATTCCTATCTTTTAAAAGAGAACTACGCTCTCTACTAAGTGCCTTTAACTCTTGTAGCTCCTTGCTTGGAGGTCTCCAAGGTCTTAGGCTTCATTCAAGCCCCAACATACTTAACATTCTGCTATCTAAAGCGTCTGTCTTTGATCGCTGATCTAAACTCTGCGCATATCTCTTTACCCTTCCTGACTGCATAACACTAACTTTATAGCCTTGGTTATATAAGTATTGACAAACCCCTTGGTGATACACTCCAGTGGCTTCCATCAAAACTACAAGTTCGACATTATTATCCACTGCTTTCCTTATCCAAGAGACCATAACCTTAAACCCTGATAGGTCATTATTAACATCGGAATGACCAATAAACTCTTTTTCAAGATTAGAGTTTAGAACTCCCAAGCATATTGATAAATTGCTTTTGGATACATCAATTCCCAAACATTGTTTTAGTTTTTTATTCATAATTTTATAGTATACTACAAGATTAATTTTCTTTACCATCTTTGCTCGCAGTTGATACGATCTCAAGTATAGGATCTAGGTACTGTTCAGACTCTAAGAAAATTATAGAAGGGTGGGATTTCTATGAAACGATATCACTCTTTGTTTGTGTATCTAGCCGAGACCTCTCTATCCCTTCTATTTTACTTGTATTGTTAGTCAGAAATTTACTATTTTTAATTCCTAATAACTAAGGTGTCGTAAACATACGAGCCGAGACCGTTGTGGTTAATTTACCACGAAAATCAAAATTTTAACTAACCTTAAAACCCAACGGTATGAAGAAAAAAAAATTAAAAAACTACCTAAAACTTGGAATTCTACTCTTCGGGGTTTCCATTTTTTTATTGCTTGTCAAAAAGAAGAACTATACCAGCAAGATGCAATAACCACAACGGAAACGTCTTATAAAGTTATTTCACTAAACGAAATAGAAAAATTAAAACCTGTAGTAAATAATATAAAACAGGTTAAACCTAAAATTGCTGCTCTTAACCGTAATTTTAGTTCCTTCCTTCCTTCCTTCCTTCCTTTAGAAAATATTGATACTTCTAAAGTTATACAATACACTAACGAAACGGGGTTTTCTACCTATACTTTTAAGATTGAAAGTGAACAACCTAACACTATTAATTTTGAAAACTTACATCTATTAGAAACCGACCAAGGTTATATTGGATATATTTTAAGTTATGAGCCAGATGAAATTTGGTATAATGATGTAGATAACTTTACACCCGAAGGAGATCATGTGTTTAATTTGAAAACCTACCAAGGTTATATTACTAAATACTCCTTGGAAAGAGAGGTAATTTGGAGTAATAACCCAAATGTTCAAAACAATATAGCTTCCAGAACCACAACCCTATGCACTATTAGTATTGTGGAAGAATGTTTTAATAAATATTCAGGTAACCCAATAGGTGCTTGTCACCCGAGAGGACCTAGATGTAATGGGCCATTTAATACCGTAAATGTAGAAACATGTATAACATTGCCGGGAGGCGGCTCAAATACAGGTAATGAAGGAGAAGGAAATTATGTTGGTGGCAGTAATACTAACGAAGACGACTGCCAAACCTCTGGTACAAATATTCTTGACGGACAACCTATAGCAGGTATTGGTGGGGATTGTGCTCCTAATGCTGAAGTTGGTGTTAAACCACCTACAGGAGATAACGCCCCAACTGAAGATGAAAACAATGAAAACCATGAAGAAAACTGTTTAGAATTAAATAGATTAAGTGCTTCTGCTTATACTCAAGTTGCATTTTCAGAATTAGAAAGTTCTTTATCCGAAGATCATGAAACAGGGTTTGCATTTAAGCTTACCAACACCTTTCCGTTTATAGAAACGCCAATGCCACAATTACAAACTGCTGGTTATGATAAATTAAAAAACCCAACAGCACCACTTTATTATGCTGTAATGCATAATCACTATATTGGTAAATTCGAGATGTTTGGTCATGGAGACATACACTCTTTATACAGTTTATCGCAAACTTTTAATTTCGATTTAGCAAACACAATAGACGAAAATGGTACAGGAATTGGAGACCCTTTTACTTACGATATTTCACAAATAACATTATTTATGACTGTAAGAAATAATACCTATGCTATTAAAATTGAGGGTATTACTAAATTAACCTCTATTCAAGAGCATTTTGTTAATAAGAAAACTATTGAAAAATTTAAGAAAGAATTAGAAAAAGTGTATTATAATGTTCATTCGAATCCAGAGCTAGCTAACCAAAATGATTTAACAAAAGCCTTTTTAAAGTTTGTAACAGAAACTTACGATTTTGGTATTTCTTTATACAAAACACCAAATAACGACATTACTACAGGAAGCTCTAATTGGGAAAAATTAACATTAGACCCAACAGACACGGATGATGGCATAAAAGAAACACCTTGTAATTAAAATTCAAATATTATGAAAAATTTATTATACTCCTTATTATTTACGTTTACAGCTTTATCATGTAAAGCACAAAACCCTATAATCTCTTTATTCGATGGCAATGAATATTTAAAAACTGAAAATGCTTATTATAAAGACACTTACAATGATTTTGATAGATTTGTAGGTACTTGGAAATTTACAGACGGTAATGAAGAATTCACTATGATTTTAAAAAAGAAAGTACAACATCAATTTACATACATTAATAGAACTTATTATGAAGACACAATGTATGGAGAATACCAATATATAGACGAAAATGGTAACGAACTTGTTAATACATTATCTAATATAGACAATACTGTTACTAATATATCTGAACATAAAATATTTGGAAGTTCAATTATCCCTTATAAATTTTTACCCAAATGTGAAGACTGTTTATCTGATGAAAGAAGATTAGAGTTAAGTATTACAGATCCAAATAGAGAATATTTAAATACTAATATTGTTTTAAGAACAATTCCTAATCTTACAAATGCTACAATTAATGATATAGAGTTAAAATTAACGTTAGATTATTCTATTATTCCAGATGGTGCACCTACATTACCAAGAGTTTTAGAATATTATACAATCTATAGATTAATTAAACAATAAAAAACTAACCACAACCACGTATATAAAAAATAGCAGTTAAGAGTTAAACTTTAAGTTTATCTCTTTTCTGCTATCCTTGTTTTTAATCCGAAAATCAGCACGTATAAATCTACTACATTTTATATACAAAACCGTTGGCGGTAATTAAAACAGAACTTTCGCAATGAATAGAAAAATCGGAATTTTAAGAGGAATAAATGTCGGAGGAAAACGAAAAATCCTAATGGTTGACCTAAAATCAACGTGCGAAAAATTGGGGCTGAAAAATGTAACAACATACATTCAAAGCGGAAATCTGATTTTTAATTCCGACAAACCAAATTCCGAATTGGAAAACGAACTTGAAAAAGCAATTACTGAAAAATATGGATTTGATGTTCCTGTAATAGTGAGAACGGAAAAAGAACTTGAAAATTCAATAAACAACAACCCTTTCTTTGACAAAGACACCGATATTAAGCAGCTTCACTTGACCTTCTTAAAAGAAAAACCGAATATGGAAAACCTTGAGAAAATACTAACTTTCAAATACGAACCTGACAAATTCCAAATTGAGGATAAAGACGCATTTATATTTTGTGCAGAAAAATATCACGAATCCAAATTGACCAATAACTTTTTTGAAAAACAACTGAAAGTTGGTGCAACAACAAGAAATTGGAAAACTGTAATGAAATTATCGGAACTAAGTAAAAATTAAAACAATGGACAAAAACCTTATAGCTTCAAGCAATATCAACATTCAATCGACACCCAAAAAAGTTTGGGATGTTCTCACCAATCCTGTAAAAATCAAGGAATACTTGTTCGGAACGGAAGTTATAACTGATTGGAAAATTGGAAGTTCGATTATATTTCAAGGAGAGTATGACGGACAACGATACAAAGACAAAGGGAACGTAATCGAGAACAAGAAAAATGAGTCGCTTAAATACGATTATTGGAGCGGATTTTCAGGATTGGAAGATAAGCCAGAAAACTATTCTTTGGTAACTTACAAAATCGAAAATTTGGAAGACAACTCTGTAAATTTCACTTGGCACCAACAAGGATTTTCAAGTGAAGAGGGAAAGTGCCATACCGAAGAAGGATTAAATGCAATGCTTGAAAAAATAAAAGAGCTTGCAGAAGAATAACTACCGCCAACAAAGTACTGTGGTAAAAAACAAGTAAAAAAGCATTAATTTCTCACCAAAGAACTTCTGTAACTATCCTCATATATTAGTCCAGATTTAGCAATAGCAAAAGCTTGTTTTAATAGCTTATTGCATACTGCAATTAGTGCTAATTTTTTACTTTTTCCTTTAGCAACTAATCTCTCATAAATATCCCTACAAGCTTTATTGTATTTGCAGGCATTAAAACTGCACATAAATAATAAGTTTCGAAGTTTTTGGTTCCCCATTTTACTTATTTTACTTCGGCCAGTTACACTGCTGCCGCTTCTTTTTATTACTGGAGTCCATCCTGCATAACTACACAATTCACTACCACTTTTAAATCGTTTAAAACCATCTGTGAGAACCACCAACATTAGGGCTGTTTTGTTTCCAATACCTGGTATGCTTTTTAATCGGGTTAATACTTCTTGATGCTCTTGTTTAACTAAAATCAAAAGTTTGTCTTCTAGCATTTTTATTTCTTTTTGCAATTGCTTCAAACTACGTTTTAAAGAGCTTACAACTGCTTTACTAGGGTTTCCTAAAACAGATTCACCGTGTAATTTATTTTTAATCATGGTGCTTTGTTTTGTATATATAGCAAGGAGTCTGGTTATTTGAAGGCACTCTGTTTGGTGCTTAGAGTTACCTTTCCAGAGCTTTAATTCGACTTGTTTGGCATATTCACAGATCTGTTTAGCATCGCTCTTATCGGTTTTGATTTTAGACAATTTCATCTGTATAAAGCGTTTTACTGCTAAAGGATTTTCTACAGAAACTCTAATACCTGACTCTAACAAATAATAAGCTAATTGGTAATGATAATATCCAGTAGCCTCCATGACACAATGGCTATCTATATCTAATATTTTTGCAAACTTTTTAAATCCAGAAAGGGTGTTTTTAAACTGGTAAAAGTTGCCATTAGAGTCTGCAACATCAAAAACCAAATGGCAAATGTCAATGCCAAAAAATTTAATATCTTTATTCATAATAAAATGATTTTTGAAAGGACGTCTACGCGAGTTTCAACGACTTAAAAGCGAGGTCTAAAAGCCTCATAGAACTGTACGAAATCTGTGTAGAAACCGAAGAATGAGGTTCTTGAATACCTTTAAAAGACATATAAAAAAATGAACAAAAAGGAGAGGGGATTTTCAATGTTGACGAGATCAAAGTCTCTGCGTGTATAATAACCTTATTCCTCTCCTTTGTTCTTTCTTATTTATAGGTCTTAATTTAGTGTTTTTATTAAAATGCTAACTTAAGACGTGTATAGCTCATTGCGGCTGAATTCCTTAATCGGAATTCATTGCAATTTGCTATCTTTCGGTTACAGCGGAAAATCATAGCTGATTTTCCGCAACGAGCCATACACAAAACCGTTGTGAGCAAGCTGAAAAAACAGTATAAGAATAAATGGATTCACTTAAACTGATATTAAAAATAATTTTGACTCCCTTTTTATCAGTTTCGATTCTGTTCTTTACTGAATCGAGTTTATTCTTATATCCATTGATTTTCAGTATAATATTGTCTCTGTCGAATTATAACTTATTCCGATTTCACTTGCCTATTGGATTCTTTTTGGGAATTGTTTATTCGTATTTAGCTTTTTTTGTAGGGTATTTCGGATATGGACTTTTTTATAAAATAATTGAATTCATTGGAATTACGAATGATATTACAATCGGAGAATGGTTTTATACCGATTTAGCTTTTTGTATTGCTGTTTTCATCATAGCACCTTACTTAACTATGCATCTTCAAAAATTACTTTTCAAGAACACTAAAACAAGATTGACTTATTGGATAATGTCAATCACAACATTAGTATTTGTTTTGATTAGTTTCATACACAGTGAACAGGACGTGAAGAATTTTTTCAACATAATAAATTTATGGCAACTGATTATTATGTTTGGATTACAACTTATTATAAATCAAAAAGCAATAACTGAAAAAATAAAAAGTGGTAATAAAAAGCCAGCTCACAACAATGTATAACCGCAATTACGGCGGATTCGACTACGTCCGAATCCACTCGGAATTGCTAACGTCTGTGCCAAACCGAAAATAAACGCTAATTTAACCCGTAACTGACGGTTATACGAAACCGTTAGGCACAAGGCGTGAGCAAGTTTACGGCTGAATGAAAAGAAGAAAGCAAACCTTACAACTGAAAATTATATCTTTATAAAAAAACAAAATCATGAAAAAACTACTCTTACTTTTAACAATTACACTAACATTAAGTTGTTGTAATAAAGACGATGATAACAATACAGAAACCCTACCACTTGCAACCCAAACAGGTGCAGGCACATTTGCTTGTAAAGTAAATGGACAAAATTTTATAGATACCAGTGATGGATATTTTAACTGTTTTTACCAATTCACAGGAGGAGAATATTATTTTTCAATAAGTGGAGAAGATCAAGATTACAAAAATTCTAATTTACCTTGGAGTATTTCATTAGGAACTGTTCATAAAACAATTAGTCAAGAAGAAACATTACAATTATTAGAATCAACAGATGGTAATGCTTCTGGAGTGGCTTTCTTCACATTTTCAATAAACAATAGTGAATCTTCTTCTACAAACTCCCAATTCACTGGAGAACTTACAATAACCAAATTAGATTTTACAAACAATATCGTTTCTGGTACATTCTGGTTTGATATTGAGCACCCTGTTACTGGAGAAACCGTTGAAATACGAGAAGGTCGTTTTGACACCTTATTTACACAATAACAAAAAAACCGTTTTGCTGGAACAAAACGGTTATTATAATGCTAAACACAAAAAATCATGTCTAACAAAAAATCAATTACAAAATTATGAAAAAATTTACGTTTTTTATTTGCTTTGCATTTATATCTCTGCTACTAAATGCACAAACCGAAGTTAACAACAATTGGAAAAATCAAATTAATCCCATTTTTCAAGGTTTAAACAAAAACAATGTTCCTAATGCCATTTTATTGGATTACGCTATGGAATTTACCAACATGCCTGCTTACAATGGCACATTAACAGATAGTACTTATGTAGATGCTAATGTTTTAGGTAATATTTACAAAACTCTATTTATGGGTAAAGTAACCACAAGCACACAATATTTTCCTAAACTGGAAGATATTGCTAGCAATTGGGTAACGCAACGTCAAAATTACAATCAAACCGATAAAAGTACTATTGTGCTTACGGGATTATATTACAAATACTCAACGTTAAACCCAAATGCTTTAAATACCAATAAAATAAAGGTTATTGGTAACAAATATTACGACAAATATATAAATGGTATTTGGCAAAACCCATATCTAACTAAACAAACTGTTGCTTTTGCTTCTCCTGTTAACACCTATAATAAAAGAAATTTTGGAGTTGTCTTACCTCAAAACTTATTGTTAAGTAACAGTTCTAACACTATTCAAAGTATTCAAGTAAATTTTAATGATGGCAATGGCTATAAAACATTATCAATTGGTCAAAAAATCTATGCTAATTATGCACAACAACGTTGTGCCCAATTAAAAAAATCCGTTTCATAACATAATTCAGATTAAATGATTGTATCTTTGATAGTATCAAATGATAGTATCAAAAAAATGAAACCACCTTACGAAATAACATCTTCTATTTTAAAATTAATAACCTCTATTTCAGAGAAAATAGGAGAAGTAAATGCTAATTTATTAAACAGACCTTCACCTAAATTGAGAAAACAGAATAGAATCAAAACTATTCATTCTTCGTTAAAAATAGAAGGAAACACGCTTACAGAGGAACAAATTACTGCACTTCTTGAAAACAAAAGAGTTATTGGACCTAAAAAAGATGTTATTGAAGTTTTAAATGCAATCAAAATCTATGAAAATTTAGAAGATTACAATCCTTCTAATGAAAAATCTTTTTTAAAAGTACACCAGAACTTAATGGAAGGTTTAATCGAAAATTCTGGAAAATATAGAACTCAAAGTGTCGGAATTGTAAAAGGCTCTAAAGTTGAGCATTTAGCACCACCATTTGAAAATGTGCCATTCTTAATGAAAGACCTTTTTGAATATTTGAAAAAGTCTGATGAAATTGAATTAATTAAAAGTTGTGTTTTTCATTACGAAATGGAATTTATACATCCATTTTTGGATGGAAATGGAAGAATGGGAAGATTATGGCAAACTTTAATTTTAATGGAAAAATATCCAATATTTGAGTTTTTACCTTTTGAAACTTTAATCAGTAATGACCAGGAAAAATATTACAAAGCTTTGGCTGAAAGTGATAAATCTGGAAAGTCAACTAAGTTTATTGAATATATGCTTAACGTAATTGACATTTCAATAAGTCAATTATTAGATTTTAATAATCGGACGTTAAATGAAAAAGATAGATTAGAATATTATGTTTCATTAAATAAAACAGAATTTACAAGAAAAGACTATATGGATATTTTTAAAGACATTTCTTCAGCAACTGCAAGTAGAGATTTAAAGAAAGGATCTGAATTAGGCTTATTTGAAAAAATTGGAGAAAAAAATAAAACCATCTATCGTTTAAAATAACTGGGCACAACAAAGTACTGTGGTAAAAAACAAGTAAAAAAGCATTAATTTTTCACCAAAGAACTTCTGTAACTATCCTCATATATTAGTCCAGATTTAGCAATAGCAAAAGCTTGTTTTAATAGCTTATTGCATACTACAATTAGTGCTAATTTTTTACTTTTTCCTTTAGCAACTAATCGCTCATAAATATCCTTACAAGCTTTATTGTATTTACAGGCACTAAAACTGCACATAAATAATAAGTTTCGAAGTTTTTGGTTCCCCATTTTACTTATTTTACTTCGGCCAGTTACACTGCTACCACTTCTTTTTATTACTGGAGTCCATCCTGCATAACTACACAATTCACTACCACTTGTAAATCGTTCAAAACCATCTGTTAGAACCACCAACATTAGGGCTGTTTTGTTTCCAATACCTGGTATGCTTTTTAGTCAGGTTAATACTTCTTGATGCTCTTGTTTAACTAAAATCAAAAGTTTGTCTTCCAGCATTTTTATTTCTTTTTGCACTTGCTTCAAACTACGTTTTAAAGAGCTTACAACTGCTTTACTAGGGTTTCCTAAAACAGATTCACCGTGTAATTTATTTTTAATCATGGTGCTTTGTTTTGTATATACAGCAAGGAGTCTGGTACACGTTCGCTCAATAAAAATTCTGTAAACAGCTACCCCTGATATATCTTTTTTCCTTGCATATCATTAAGTTAATAATTTATATTGCGCGTTTATAGCCTTTGTAGTAAATTTATCAACAGAGTTGTGCAACAGGCATAACATCTATAATTAATTGCTTTGGCAAGTGCTTATTTGGAAAATTCCTTCGGAATTTTCTCTGGCACGTTTTTGTTTTCTAAATTAGGTGCTTAAACACGCCACACACGGGTACCACAATCTGGCAAAGCAAACCTTACACAAAACATTGTTCAATTTATTAACAAAGTAAAGCCAATCTAAATTTTAGATTTGCAAAATGAAAATCACAAATATCTACGTATGAAGAATATAATAGACCGAATTACAAAAATGGAAACCATTTTAGACGAACTTACAGTAGTAGTTGAAAAATCTGATAAAGCAATGAATGAACTTACAGACTCTTTAAAAGATTTAGAGACGTTAAAGAAATATTATGAATCGCAATATATGAAAGATGTTATGGCGGAGAAGAGGGGGGAGGTCCCACAAGACCTTAAACGAGGAGTTTTAAGTGAGGATGCTGTGCATATGCTACTTACCGATTTGGTTGAATTATCTTTTAAAATGGAAAAATTGAGCAATAAAATACGGGGGTTTTAATGTGTAATTACGAAATTAGTTTAAAATAAATATAAAACGAATTGAATAAGATGTATATGAGCTATTGCTATTTTTGAGATTGGTTGAAAATACTTTTAGATTTGCTTAGCTTATTTTTTTAATAGATAGAAACGGAAGTGCAGAGCCCACAGTTCTTATAAAATTATAGAATTTTGAAATTTACTGGTCAGAATAATGAGTACATAGAGATTGTTAGCATTGACAAAACAAATGCCAAGCTATTGAATGAATCAAAGAAAAGTGCATTGTGCATGGTATGGTTTAAGGAAGATGGCAATAAAATAAATATCGATGCAGTTGATTATGTTTTTAATGCAAATGAAATTATAAGTCTTACTGAATTTCATACCATTAAGGTAGAAGCAATCTTAGATGCTATTTTAATTCGTTGGAATAGATCCTTTTACTGCGTTGTGGATCATGATAGTGAGGTAGGTTGTAAGGGTATTTTATATTACGGAGCATCGACTGTACCTATTATAAAACTTGACGAAAAGCACATTGATATCTTAACAACTCTGTTTAAGATGCTATATATCGAGATGGAGTCCAGAGATAATTTGCAATTAGAAATGTTGCAGATGATGTTAAAACGACTGCTTATCTTATGTACTCGTCTATACAAAGATCAACATCTAGTATCTAAACTTAGGACGCAAAGTATTGATATCATCAGAGAATACAATTATTTGGTAGAACAGCACTTTAAAACGAAGCATACTGTAAAAGAATATGCACAGTTATTATTTAAATCTCCAAAAACACTCTCCAACTTATTTAAAAAGTACGGAGATACAACACCTCAACAATTCATTCAGAATCGGATAATGTTGGAAGCCAAGAGGCTACTAACATATACCGACAAAACTATTTCAGAAATAGGTTTCGAATTAGGTTTTTCAGACGTTCAAGCCTTTAGTCGGTTTTTTAGTAAACAAGAAGGGGTTTCTCCTCAGAAATTTCGTAATAGGGAAGTATTGCCAACTAAGTAGGTAGTTTTGATTATCTCCCAACTCTTGTCCTGGTTTACATTTGCACTGTAAATAATTTGTAAATCAATTAAAACAGTATATCATGAAAAATGTAACAAAAATTTCAGTACCAACAAAAAGTGATGTGAATGAAAAAAGCCAAGTGCTTTTCAATCAGTTACAATCTCAATTGGGAATGGTTCCTAACTTATATGCTACTATTGGTTATTCTAGTAATGCATTAGAAAACTTCTTAACATTTTCAGGAAATGCGGGGAAGGTGACTTTTTCTAATAAGGAAATAGAGGCTATTAAACTTGCTGTATCTCAAGCGAATAACTGTATCTATTGTAAATCTGCACATACAGCTATTGCCAAAATGAACGGATTTTCTGATGCTGAGGCGGCGGAGCTTAGAAATGCCACCATTGCTGATCCAAAATTAAAAGTACTTACTGCTTTGGCAAAACAAGTTGCTCAGAAAGCAGGTCATGTTGATGACGAAATTAGAGAATCATTTTTTGAACTTGGATATGACGCAAAAGCACTAATGGACTTTATCGCTGTTGTAATCGCTATTACGTTTACGAACTATGCGCAAGCCTTGACAAAAGTAGATGTAGATTTTCCTTTAGTAGAAAACTAAAAAAAGTATTTGTTCCAAATTTAATAAAATGTAAGCAGGGGTAAACAAAAATATTATAATGCAAGAAATTTATTGCCATTGCTAATATTGTAAATAAAAGCCATATTGATTTGGGTTAATACCCCAGTCATTTTGGCTTTTAATTCATTGTTTTTATTAGACCTACTTAGTAAAATCTTATCGGATTCCCTTTAAGTAATGTGTTTGCTATATTTTGTGCTTTACCAAATAGTAATCTTAGGGATATAGATAGCAAGTTTAAAAGCGGTGGGTTTTATTCATTTTGATCATCTTTTAACCCCCAATTATCTAAACTTCTTAAAATATTTTCAAGTGATTTACCTCTAGTCGTTAGCCTGTATTCTACTTTAGGCGGTACCACAGGAAATACCTTTCTGGTAATAAGTCCATCTTTTTCTAAATCTCTTACTGTTTGCGTAAACATTTTGTTGGATATTCCTGGTATTTTCTTTTGTAATATTCCGGAACGTAAACTTCCCTCTAATAAATGAAATAGTACTAAAGGTTTCCATTTTGTCCCTATTAAATTCATTGTGTAATTCAAGGGGCAGCTATTATCTTTATTCAAAATTCAAATTTTATATAGTTGTTTATCAGTATTATACTCGTTTGGGTAACTATGCTACTTTTTGGTAAGTTATTGCTGATGAGGCAAATATAAGTTAATTTTGCAGTCTAAAATATAAGTAATGACAACAAATAAAAATTATCCAAAATCATTTTCTCATATCGGTATAACCGTTCCAGATATAAAAGAAGCCGTAAAATTTTATTCAGAAGTAATGGGCTGGTATATTATTATGGAGCCTTCTATAGTTAAAAAGGAAAAGGAAACAGCTATTGGTAAAATGTGCATGGACGTTTTTGGTAACGATTGGACCAGCTTTGAAATTGCTCATTTAGCAACTTCTGATGGTATTGGAATAGAATTATTTTCATTTCCGAATGGTATTAAGGAAGCTCCCGAATTTAATCCTTTTCATACAGGTCTTTTTCATTTTTGTGTACAAGATCCAAATATTGAAGAACTGATTGATAAAATTGTGGCTTATGGAGGTAAACAAAGAATGCCAATTAGGGAGTACTACCCAAAAGACAAGCCTTTTAAAATGTGCTATGTAGAAGATCCATTTGGAATTGTATTTGAAATCTATACGCATAGTTATGAGCTAACCTATTCTTCAGGTGCTTATTCTAAATAAAAACTAGTTGTAAATAAAATGCTAGTTTGTAAAATAAATAAAACGCAGTTCTAATAGTAGATGATTTAGTAATGCTACTATAGTTATTATTTTACTAAATTACATGTGTAAAGTTATAAGCAATATTTCAAGTGCTTAGATATTTACTTTATTGTATTTTGAAACAAGCATAAAAATGGACAAAGAGAAGAATTATATTGAAATTAATAGGCAATCATGGAATAGCAAAACCGATACGCATTTAAAATCAGCGTTTTATGACCTAGATAATTTTGTGAAAGGGAAAAGCTCCTTAAATACTATAGAGTTAGACCTTCTAGGAGATCTAAAAGGCAAAACGATTTTACATTTACAGTGTCATTTTGGGCAGGATACCATTTCTTTAAGCCGGCTTGGTGCAGAGGCAACGGGTGTTGATTTCTCTGATAAAGCCATCGATAGCGCAAAAGAGCTTGCCATAAACACTCATGCAGCAGCAAGTTTTATTTGTTGTGACATATATGATTTACCAAAGTATTTAAACAAACAATTTGACTTTGTATTTACTAGCTATGGCACTATTGGTTGGTTGCCAGATCTTGACAAATGGGCAAAAATTGTATCTAAGTTTTTAAAACCTACGGGGCAATTTATATTTGTAGAATTTCATCCAGTGGTATGGATGTTTGATGATAATTTTAAAAAGATCAAGTATAGATACTTTAACTCAGGGGCTATTGTGGAATCTGAAAGCGGCACATATGCTGATAAGAGTGCCGATATTACTCAAGAATATGTAATGTGGAATCACAGTTTGAGCGAAGTAATGCGTAGTTTAATTAAAAACGGACTAGAGATAAAAGCTTTTATAGAATATGATTATTCTCCTTATGACTGCTTTAAAGAAACTATAGAATTTGCACCAAAAAAGTATAGGATAAAACATTTGAAAAATAAAATCCCAATGGTTTATTCTATAAAGGCCGAAAAGAAAAGTAATAGCTAGTTTATTAGTTTTGCGCTAAGTCAGGTAGTTTTAGCATATAACTTTATGTTCATCCATCTTACAAAAGAACTCTTTGAAGAAAAGAAAGGTTTTGGAATCGTAACTTCTTTTGATTTGATAATGAAATAAAAAAAGCATTCTATATTTAGAAATAGATGTTGTTGTTTGTATCGAGGTGTATGTGGATTTTCTTACAGAATATTGAAATTGGCTAATCGTTTCTTGTTTAACATAATTAGGAAAAATAAGAGTTTTTTGTACAATGTAGAGTTGCAGAGGGAGTGTAAAAACTAATTAAAACAGGAGGTGGTATATGAAGCTATTAGTAGCGCCATTTAAAAATTGTTTCCAGTTTCAATCTATGAACAAAAATCTTTTCATTTTACTTTTTGGTTATTATTTGCTAACTTAGATGTATTAATACGCTTCAAATCATAACCATATTTATTGAAATAAATAAATGTTAATAATTTAAAAATTCATATTATGGAGCGTAAAGATTTCTTAAAAAAGTCAGCAATTGGAATTGGAACATTGTCGATTATACCAATTTTTAATGCATGCAAATCTGAATCAACAAGGAAGAGTGATGTTAAGTCTTTAAAAACGGTAGGAGCTATTTTACAAAATCCTAAACTTGTTACAAAAAGGGAAAGTGTTAAATTAAACGTTTTGGGAGACAATCAAAGCATCAAGTTGACAGGCGAAGATACTAATGGTCAGTACGCTTTAATTGAGCAGAACAATGAACCGGGAATTGGAATTCCGCCACATGTTCATGAAAACGAGGATGAGGTTTTTCAAGTATTATCTGGTCAAGTGTCTATGAGTATTGGTAATAAAACTAGCATTTTACAAGCTGGCGACTTGGTTTTCTGCCCTAAAGGTGTTCCGCATTCGTGGAAAGTTGTTGGGAAGGAAAATGCCCGAGCTATGTTGAGTATTTTTCCTGCTGGTTTAGAGGTTATGTTTATAGAATTAGCGGAGTTAGCTGCTGGACCAACAGACATGGAAAAAGTGAGTGAAATATGTGGGAAATATAATTTAAGATTTGTTTAAAAATACGGTTACTAAGAAAGTACCGTGGTTAAAAAAGTAATAATATATTACCTTTTCTCCAAAGTATTTCTGTGACTATCCTTAAATTCAGCTCTATATGCTTTGGGTACAGACAATTAATACACACCATTTAAACATTTCTTGCTAAGTAAAGTTTAAAGAATAAAAGACGAAAATTAATTCATTTCGTCTTCTGGTTTAATCAATTTAAATTGATGTTTTTTCAAAAATTCTTTTTGTCTTGCAATCAATTGTTTTTTTATATTATTAAGATCCATAAAATCAGAACCAAAATTGCTTTCGAAGAAACTGTCATTAAAGAAATAATTGCTTACTAATGAATCATTAGCAAAAATATCTTCAAATCCTTGATTTTTAAGTTCTAAGAAATTTGTGAAAAATTTTGATTTAAATGATTGTATTAAACTATCTCGCTGTGATATGGATAGTTTGTTGTATTTGTCCTGAGATGACCAGGAGTAGATACTATCATATCTAATTAGATTGCCGTTTTCGTCAAATTCCTTATCTACTTTCCAGGATCCTTTTGGTTCTTGAATTATTTTCTGATTATCATACTTTGCTTCTGTGTTTTCTAAGTTCTTGTTTTGGCTATTGCAGCTAATACTTAACAAGCTAATTAAGCAAAGAGATATATAAATTTTCATAGTTAAAGGGTTTTAAATTACAAATATCTAGAAGTGTAGAAGAGACCGATTCCTCGGCCTCTTTACTTCTAGTTTCTAGATTTAGTCACAAGAAATAGTGATTCGTTTAAGAAATCTTAATATTTCTTACCGGCTTTTGTTTTGCTTCATCTTTTTTTGGTAAGATAATGCTTAAGATGCCTTCGCTATAACTTGCATTGATTTTTTCATCATTTACACTTTCAGGTAGTGTAAAAGTTCTTTTGAAGGATGAATATCCAAATTCTCTACGGGTATACTTCTCCTCTTTAAGTTTTGTTTCTTCTTTTGTTTCTGATGAAATTGCTAATACTTGGTTGTCAATTTCAATTTGGAAATCTGATTTTTTAAGACCTGGAACAGCCATTTCAACCACAAAAGCATCTGCAGTTTCTTTGATGTTAACTTTAGGTAAGGTAATACCTGTATTAAAGTTTGAGTTAATTACTGATGGTAAGTCACGATTAAATATATCGTCAAACCAATTTGATAAACTAGGGAAGTTTTGATTTGAATTACTGTTTGTTAAACTTCCGTTTTTAGGAACACTAACTAAATTGCTCATAATTACAAAATTTTAAATTAAACATTATTTCAAATTGAAATCGTTTACGACTTCGTTTATGACTTTACAAAGAAAATGCCATTATTGAAATATGGTTGTTTTGTGATTTTTTTCTTTAGATTAGATGAAATTTTGTCTTTTTTTTTGTGAAATTTTCACATGATTACATTAAATAAATGACATATTTTCATGAATGTGCTTTAAGTGGGATTGTTGTAAAACTGATAAATTTATACAATTTTCCTTCTAGTTTTCTATAGGATATAATATAGTAGGTGTTGCTAAAAATTGCTTTTTCAGCGGATTTAAGCCGGGCTTACTTAGAAAAAATGCTTGAAAGTGATAATGATTTTATAGAAGTAATTAGGAGTTATGAAAAGCTAATATGTTGTTTGGAACTCTATAGTGAAAATCTATTAGCTAAAGATTTACCTTTTTATTCGAGTATGAAAAAATGGTTTCGATATACATAATTATGTCAGATTGAAACTTTAAAATGAATCTTTAAAAGGAAATCTTGGAAAAAAGAATCCATGATATTTTTACCATAAACAAAACTGTTTATCTTTGAAAAGTTGTAGGGAGTATGGGACATCAAAAAGCTGCCTCATTCAAATATCATTTCCTTTATAAAACTAGCATGAGAATTATTTCTAAGCACTAATTATAGTTTTATTTTTGACCTGTATAGACAAATACAAAAGGAGAAGAAGCTGAAGTGGCAATAGAATCTGTATCGAAGAAATCTTTGCTTGAAGACCATGCTGCGAAGTGGGATAAAGAATTTTAGATAGCGTTTGGTTGGTATAAGAACCAAGTAAGCATACGAATTAAAACTATATGAAGTTAGTGAAAATATTACATCCATTTATCTTGATACTGTGTTTTTTTATATCGGCAACAGCCTTTGGGCATGGTGTTGATGAAAATACGCAGTCCTTTTTAACATCTAACAAAGGAGTTGCTTTTGGACCTTTTTTATACATGGGAGCAAAACATATGATTACGGGTTACGATCATTTACTCTTTTTAGTAGGAGTTATCTTTTTTTTATATCGGACTAAAGAGATTATTATTTATGTAAGCTACTTTACCATTGGTCACAGTCTTACGCTTTTGTATGGGGTTATGGCAGATATACATGTAAATGCTTATATTATTGATGCTATAATTGGTTTATCTATAGTTTATAAGGGCTTTGATAATTTGGGTGGATTTCAAAAGATATTTGGAAAGCAACCCAATACCAAAGCAGCAATTCTAATTTTTGGTTTTATTCATGGTTTCGGTCTAGCAACCAAATTACAAGAATTTGAATTTGATAAAGACGGACTTTTTACAAACTTACTTGGCTTTAACTTAGGTGTAGAAATCGGACAGTTTTTAGCATTAGGGTTTGTACTATTAATTATTAGTTATTGGCGACAATATAGCAGTTATATCAAATTTTCCCAGCTTACTAACTTAGCTTTAATGGCAGCTGGCTTTTTATTGTTCGGCTATCAATTAGCAGGATACTTTATCTCTTAACCCCTATAATACTATGACTACAGTAAAGCAACTTAATTTAACAAAAGCCCAAATATTAAAATCATTACTCCTATCACTTCTTATAGGAGCAGTTGTGTTAGTAACTGCTGTTTTACCTGCGGAGTACGGAGTTGACCCTTTAGGAACTGGTGAATTGTTTGGATTTTCTAAATTACACCAAGACCATACGAAAGCAGAAACAATAAGTGTATCTACAGGTTTGCGTTTTGATAAAATTACCATGGAAAAGCTAGGGTCTCCGCAAAGCATAGCAAAGCCAATGGAAGCTAACAATCCCCCTCCAGAAGTTCCGTACCCAAACAGAGAGGATTTGGTGGAAGTTTTTGTACCCGCTAAAAAAGGCGTTGAATTTAAATTTTACAGTCTAAAACATGGTAGTATAAAATATGAGTGGGCAACAGATAAAGGGATTGTATATATAGATTTTCATGGAGAAGTAAAGCAGGAAAACCCGCCAAAAGAAGTGTTTTATGAAAGTTATACGCTTGCATATTCCAACAATATGGCAGGAACATTAACTACTCCATTTGAAGGGAAGCATGGTTGGTATTTTAGAAACGAAACAGGCGAGGATATTGTTGTTACTGTTAAGCTAAAGGGAGAGTATAAGTTATTATAATAAAATGTATAAAGCTTACAGAGTTTATGAGTTCTTTGCCATATAGGGAGTATTGAAAGTAGGTTTTTTTGAATTGCATATAAAACACTCAAGAATACATTTTTCTGATTTTTTTTATTTCAGCCAAAGAGGAGTTGTTAAAAATGCATTTAAATAGCATATTGGAAAGGGGGTAAAAAGGCAGTTTAAAAATACTGTAAATACAAGGTTTATAGTATAATCATTTTTTTACCCGTAAAACAGCATATTGGAAAGCTCTATTATAGATTGAGTTGTTGCCATCTCATCTAAAAAAAACGTTAGCAGCACAAGGGCATCTAGTTTGCTGTGATTTTATTTAAGAATTAGATTAACCATGGGTTTAGGTTGAGCCTATTTTAAGTCCCATTAATATAAAAACCACTCCGCTACATTTATTTAGCCTAGAACCAATATTTGGATTATTAATGATTCTTTCATAAAACATGCTAGCTAATATCGTCAGGCTTATATACCAGACAATCCCGATTATAGCAAAAGTAAGACCTAATAGCACAAAAGGAACCGGGTTTTGAATTTCTTCAGGATTAATGAACTGAGGAAAAAAAGCTAAAAAGAATAATGCAACTTTCGGATTTAATGTATTGGTTAAAAAACCTGTCCAAAAGTCGTTTTTTGCCTTCGGTTTTTTATTGTCTATTGAAACATTTGCTAGTAGATCCTTTTTAGTTTTCAGTTTAATAAAACCTAAGTATATTAAATAAACCGCCCCTATGTATTTAATTAAGGTAAAAGCAATAGCAGATTTTGCAATTAAAACAGACAGTCCTAAGGCTCCAATAAGCGCATGAGTCAATACACCTGCATTGATTCCAAGTGTTGCATATACTCCTGACTTCCTACCTTGACCAATAGACTTGTTTAATACAAACATAGTGTCTATTCCAGGGGTCATAACAAATAAAGTCGCAGTTATTAGGAAGGCCAAATAGTTTTCTATACCCATATTTTCTTGCTTTTAAAAATTAAGTATATTTTGACAGCAAAGAAAAGTTTTTGATAGCTTTTAAAAAATACATATTTTTGGTATAATAATGCAAAAACCGCATTAGTTATGAATATTCAACAGATAAAGTATTTTTTAATACTCGCTAATGAGTTGCATTTTTGGAGATCGGCAGAGAAGACGTTCATTTCACAATCCTCTTTAAGTAGGCAAATTCAATCTTTAGAACAAGAACTAGACGTTCAACTGTTTGAAAGAGATAAAAGAAATGTCAAACTTACCGATGCGGGCGCCTTTCTAAAAGAGAAATATACGCATCTAATAAGTGAACTAGACCAGATTCATAGACAGGCTAAAAAAATTAATGAAGGACTATCAGGGAAGATTTCTATAAGTTACCCAGGATCTATTTCCTTTAACTTTTTACCAAGCTTCCTAAAGGTATTAAATACCAATCTTCCTGAGCTCAAATTTGAATTAACGGAGCCTACAGATGAAAATCATGAAAAGCTATTGCTCCGTTATGAAACCGATATAGCATTTAGTAGAGATGCTATAGAAAACATACATATTGAATCTCTTAAATTGCACTCAGAATCCATTTGCTTAGCGGTACCTTATAATCATTGGTTTCATGAAACATCTTTAACCAGCCTTAATAAACTAAAAGATGAAAAGTTTATTATTTCTGGGCTACATGAAAAAACCTTCTTCGCTTCTTTGTTAAGAAGTTTTTTTTTAAAACATGATTTTGAACCAAAAATAATTATTGAATCTGATTTTGGAGGTATGATTTTAAATCTTGTAGCTAAAGGGCTGGGGATTTCTATTCTGCCAATTTCTTTTAAAATAGCAAAGACTCAAAATGTGCGGTTTATTGCTTTAGATGAAAAAATTGATTTATATATGCATTGGAGGAAAAAAGAAGCTAATAAAACCATTAAACAAGTGATTGCATATGCTGAAAGTGTAAAGGTTTTAGAGTAGTTAGGGGAGGTTATGGTTTGTTATGCAAGTAGTTATTGCTATGCTTAGGGGTTTAGTAATTTTAAAGACAGCATGAGTTTAAAATGCTTTATAATTAAAAAAAACGGACTATTTATACAATTGCTTTAAATTTAAATCCTTAAATTAGGGATGTGATTATAAAATTTTATGCAATCCTAAAATAAACAAATGGTTTAGCTAGGTTGAGTTATAAAATCTATATATGTTCTACATACTAAAATCACCGCATGTTCGTTAAACTCTAAAAACCAATAAATTATGAAAACAACTAATTTCTTTTTTCGCTACTTTTTGTTTTTAGGACTGTTTAGTTTCATGATTTCTTGTTTATCCGATGATGATACTACAAATACTTCAACACAAACTCAAATTCAAAATACGGTACAATCAGGAACTTGGATTATTTCTAATTTCATAGATTCTGGTAATGATGAAACGGGGCACTTTTTATGTTATTCTTTTGTGTTTCAATCGGACGGAACTTTGGTCGCAACGAGTTCCAGTAACAGCTATAATGGTACTTGGAGTGTTAGCAATAGTGGTAGTAATGATGATAGCTCGGGTGATTTAGATTTTAATATTCACTTTAACCTTAGTAATGCATTTGAAGATTTAAACGACGACTGGGATATTATAGGTTTCAATGCTAATAGTATATCCCTTATTGATGTTAGTGGTGGTAATGGTGGTACAGATTATTTAACATTTGTAAAAGGAACACCAATGGATGATTGTAGTTCTTCCACGCAAAGTACCATTCAAGATAATGTTGCTATGGGGACATGGAGAATTACCGAGTTTATAGATTCAGGAATAGACGAAACCAATCATTTTACTGGCTATAACTTTAGTTTTAACAGTTCGGGGGTTTTACATGCAAATAATGGCAGTATTAGCTACGATGGCACTTGGAGTATTACGGATAGTAATAGTAATGATGATAGTCAAGATGATTTAGACTTTAATATTTATTTCAACCTAAGCAATGATTTTGAAGATTTAAATGACGATTGGGATTTTATCTCGCACTCTCCTACAAAAATAGAACTAATAGACATTAGTGGTGGAAATGGAGGAACAGACTATCTAAGCTTTGAAAAAAATTAAACCTTAAGATTGAATAACGAGCAAACTGCAATACGAACCACTTATTTTAGCATTTTTGGAAACGCCATTTTAGCATTAATAAAAGGGCTGACAGGAGTTTTTGGTAACTCTTACGCTTTGATTGCTGATGCTATAGAATCTACAACAGATATTTTTGCTTCCTTTTTGGTTTTATTAGGACTTAAGTATGCAAACCGGCCAGCAGACGAAAATCACCCCTATGGTCATGGTAAAATTGAACCATTAATTACCTTCGCCATTGTTGCTTTTTTGGTTATTTCTGCTACCATAATTGCTTATGAAAGTATTCAGAACATTCAAACTCCTCATGAAACCCCTAAATCATGGACGCTATTAGTTTTGGCGCTCATTATAATTTGGAAAGAAATATCCTTCCAAATTGTAATTAAAAAAAGCAAACAAACCAATAGCAGTTCTTTAAAAGCAGATGCCTGGCATCATAGAAGCGATGCTATCACCTCGATAATGGCGTTTATAGGTATTAGCATCGCTATATTTTTTGGCGAAGGGTATGAGACTGCAGATGACTGGGCCGCTTTATTTGCTTCGGCTTTTATATTATACAATAGTTATTTAATTATCCGACCAGCCTTAGGGGAGGTGATGGATGAACAACTTTATGATGATTTAATACTAGAGATAAGAAAAAAATCTGTTCAAGTTACAGGGGTTTTAGGTACTGAGAAATGTTTTGTTAGAAAATCTGGAATGAAATTTCACGTAGATTTACATGCCATAGTTGCTGGGCAAATTTCTGTAAAGGAAGGACATGATATTGCACATAAGCTAAAAGATTATTTGCGAAATGAAATACCAAATTTAGGGCATGTGTTAATCCATATAGAACCAGATAATTAGGGGTTAAGTAATAATAATTTCCGTATAAGCCTGTGGTTTAAGGAACGAAAAAAACAGAAAAAAATATTAAATGGAGTTCCTAAAAAATCTAACTTTAAACCAATGAATACTTTTGTTTTGTTTGCGTAAAAGCATTATGTGATGAAAATCAGCACCTTAATAAGCTGTCTAAATAATAAAAATTAAACCCAAAGAACATATGAAAACACTAAAGAAGATTTTAATCGTTATCGGAATTATTATCGCAATACCATTAGTGGCAGCTTTATTCATAAAACAAGATTATGCTGTAGAAGAAGAAATTGTAATTAATGTGACTAAATCTGAAGTCTTTGCATATATAAAGCAGCTTAAAAACCAAGATCATTTTAGTAAATGGGCTAGTATGGATCCAAACATGAAAAAGACATATACAGGTACAGATGGGCAAGTAGGTTTTATTTCGGCATGGGAAAGTGAGGATGAAAATGTTGGTGCTGGGGAACAAGAAATTAAAAAAATCACCGAAGGCGAAAGAATCGATTTCGAGTTACGATTTTTAAAACCTTTCCAATCCACAGAAGCGGCCTATATGATTACCGAAAATGTAGCCCAAAACCAAACTAAAGTAAAGTGGGGGTTTACAGGAAGGTCGGAGTATCCTAGTAATTTATTCTTACTATTTATGGATTTTGAAAAAATGGTTGGTGATGATTTTCAAACTGGCTTACAAAACCTAAAAAACATACTAGAAAACAATAAGCAATAAATCTTATATTATGACAACAGTAAATACATACATAACATTTAAAGGCAATTGCGAAGAAGCCTTTAATTTTTATAAAGCAGCATTCGGTGCAGAATTCTCCTATGTAGGTACGTTTAAAGATATGCCGCAAGAGGACCCTAACTGTAAAGTAGATGAATCAGAGCTTAATAATATTATGCATATATCCTTACCAATAGGCAATACGACCTTAATGGGGAGTGATGCAGGAGGCGAATGGGCTAGTAAGATAACCGAAGGGAATAACTTTGCCGTTTCTATTAATACCGATACCAAAGCTGAAGCAGATAGGTTATTTGACGAATTATCCAAAAACGGACAAGTAGCGATGCCAATGAATAAAACATTTTGGGACTCTTATTTCGGAATGTTTACGGATCAATTTGGAATTAACTGGATGATTAGCTTTGACCCTAATCAAAAAGAAAACAATCAAAAAGAATAATAGACATGGAACATTATAAACAAAAAGTGCCCGTTTGGTTTTGGATGATAGCAGTTGTTTTCCTTTTATGGAATTTCATGGGCGTCCTTTCCTTTTTTGCACATACCTTTATTACTGAGGAAGCTTTAGCCAAATTACCACACGCAGAAAGAGAACTTTATGGAGATTATCCGCTATGGACTACTATTATTTTTGCCATTGCTGTATTTGGCGGTTTTATAGGATCTATTGGCTTGGTGCTAAGAAAAAAATGGGCAAAATTAGCCTTTATCTTATCCTTATGTGCTATCATTCCGCAAATGATACACAATGTGTTTTTTACAAAATCTATGGAAGTTTATGGACCAGGACAAGCAGCTACTATGCCAATTATGGTGGTGGTTTTTGGTGTTTTAATAATATGGTTTGCCCATTTCAGTATTCACAAAAAATGGTTAAAATAAAACAGATATACAAACAACCCCAGAGCACAACCATCGCATTGCAAAAATGACATTTGCCTCGGTATATCCGCATTATATAACTAAGGTGGAGAGTAAAGGAAGAACTAATGAAGATTTATTACAAGTAATAGAGTGGTTAACCGGATTTACCGAATCTGATTTAAAAACCATGATAGAGGAGAAGGTCAGCTTCGAAACTTTTTTCGAAAAAGCAACTTTAAACCCTAATGCACCTTTAGTTAAAGGCGTAATATGTGGCTATCGCATAGAAGAAATTGAAAACCCATTAACCCGAAACGTACGATATCTAGATAAGTTGGTAGATGCATTAGCAAAGGGTAGAAAAATGGAGAAAATTTTAAGAACTTAAGCACTATGAGCATCCAAGAGATAGCACAAGATTTCCTACAATTAGTGAGCAGCGGAAAAGTACATGAAGGTTTCAGCAATTATGTAGCGGCAAATTTTATTCATCACAATCCATACTTCAAAGGCACTAGAGATGCTTTGCAAACCGCAATGATTGAAGCGCACGAAACTAGTCCGAATGAATTTTTGGAAGTGAAAAAATCGTACGTAGACAAAGATACCGTTATTACACACGCCCTAGTGAAAAAACAGGATATGGAAATTGCAGTAGTACATATCTTTAGATTCGAAGATTCTAAAATAGTTGAACTTTGGGACTTAGGGCAGGTGATAGATGTGCAAAGTCCTAATGAAAATGGCTTGTTTTAGTAGGTTATATTTAACATGAATTAAAAGAAAATTAGCTATACATGGAAGTGTCACAAGAAGTAATAATTTCTAAGTTACTTTACATTTAAACCTAGCACCTTGCAAATATGGAAAATTATATAGACGGCTTCGTTCTTCCGGTCCCTAGAAAGTATTTGGATGAATATAAAAATGCTTCCCGAAAAATAGCTGAAATATGGAAAGAATATGGAGCAATAGATTACTGCGAATTTATTGGTGACGATTTATGTTTAGAAGGCACCAAATCGTTTGTAGAAGTGGTAGAAGTAAAAGAGGATGAGGTTATTATATTTGGTTGGGTGCTTTTTCCTTCAAAAGAAATTCGTGACTCAGCAAATATAAAGGTACCTGAAGACTCAAGAATGGCAAAGTTAGTCGCTCCCTTATTGGATACTAAAAAGTTAATATTTGACGGCAGTAGAATGGTTTATGGAGGATTTCAACCTTTAGAGTAATCGAACGAATAGTTTATTTACAGGAACAGAAGAAAACTATATTTTTCATCGAGTAAGCATAGGTTTAGAGAAGTTTGTTGCTAAGTTTTATAATAACAATAACAAATACCTGTAGCATTAATTGCTCGGTTGAAGCGTGTTAGAGTAGGTTATTGGCTTCATAAAAATTATAAATATAAAGTCAATATGTTGTGCTACAAAATGCATAATAAGTAAGAAAGAAAAAGCGGGAAATCTATTAGGAAATCCCGCTTCATTATTGGTTTAAAAAAAGAAGTAATTAGTTTTTAATAAACTTCTTAGTAACTTGTCCTTTATCTGTTTTTAACTGTAATAAATATACACCAGTGTTTAAGTGGCTTAGATCTATTTGTTTCGTGTTGTGAAATGCTTCTTCTAATTTTCTTCCAGATATATCATAAACAGCATAACTTTCTAGATTAGTTAAGCCTTTTAAGTTTAAGATGTCTTTCACTGGGTTTGGGTGAATTGTCCAAGTGTTTTGCACATTATCTTGTACGCTTAGGGCGTCGTAATTTATATTTACATCATCAATAAATGCAGCACCAGAGTAGTTGTCATGAGCAAATCGAATTTCATCAATATTGTATAATAATTGACCAGTATGCACAAGCGTTCCGTTTAAATAGTAACGTATATCATTTCCTTCGCCTGTTACTCTAACATCATACCAGGTATTTCTATTCCAAGTTCCAACATTAGTCACTGTAAAGTCTGTACCATTATTTTCTAAAATTTTGATACTACCATCGTAGCTAAAGTAGATTTCTAATACTAGTGCATTATCTACAATACTACCACATTCCAAAGCAAAGATTGAAGAGTTTCCACCAGGGTAACTGTCTATGCTAATGCTATAAGCAAGAGAGAAGTTTGTTTTATCTAAAGGATTGTCTAAAACACGGAATGCCCCCATAACGGGAAATGGTTGCGAAGCAATATTTGGATTATTAATAATTCGTAAAGAGTTTAGGCCTGTTTTTTGCTCTTTCATCAGTAACAATTTGCAGATCTGTAAACTGTCCACCTCCAAGACTAGTTGTAGTCCATCCTTGTTGTTGGTTTATGTCTCCTAGCACATAGCTTTCCTCTGTTTCAAAGGAAATGGTGTTGTTTTGAGCGCAGAGAAAAGACACACTAGTTAAGCATGCGGCAAAAAGTGAAAAGTAATTTTTTTTCATAGTTTAATTTTTAATTAGTTAACAATAGACACAAATATATTGTAAATTGTTAGAAATGGTCTTACGTGTTGTTAGGTTTAGCATTAGTATTTTTTGTTACAAATAATATTAGATATTTTTGTTTTAGGTTACTGTTGGAAAGTGTTTAGAGTGTTTTTAGACTGGATTGTTATGGCTTAAAATTTATACTTTTGAAAGTGTTTTTGATAGTCTAATAATCTATTTGTGAACTAGTTATGTCTTAGAGTTATTTTATAACAGATTTTTTAAAAATAACAAGTATAATGTATAAATAAAACTGGATAAGGTTAAAATAAAATTAATTGCTTGTGTAATTCTGGATACGTATCCTTTTTATATATTTATTATTTGGTTTTTGCTACAAATAAAAATATTAAAACCAAGAGACTACACTATTAAAAGTCATTTACTCTTACTATGAGAAATTTATTTCTTTTTATATTTCTAACACCTTTTTATTTAGTTCAGGGTCAGGAAATTGATCTAAGTAAGTGGAAAAAGGATTCTATCCCTATTGGGGAAAGATTGTCTCAAACAAACAAGTCAGATGCCCATTGGTCTTTTGTTATTCGAGATGATAGTGTGCATATTGTTCAAAATACCTATGAACGAATATTAGGAGATGTATTAGCATTTCCTATGGATAGTATTAAAGGAATAGTAAAGGGGAAAAATTATATAAAGAGCATATATAATGGCTATTTGATAGGTGAAAAAGGTAGTTATCTAAGTGGAGGACTGTATTTTGTATCACTACACAATGATTATAGTTATGAGGTAGAAGAAATAATTGAAGATCCTGAGCATATTTATGGCTACACAAATAAAAATATTTTAAAAATATTTGAATTTCATAATAAAATATATGCAACTAGAGGCTACCCATATAAAGGATTAAATACTGGAAATATTATTGAAGTTGTTTATGATCAAGGAAAATGGCAATATAAAAATATTAGTAAACTAATAGAGTCACCAACTATAAGTTTCGTTCACGGTACGTTTCTTTATATAATTACAAGCCAGTATGTTTTGAAAATAGATAAAGATCTTATAATAAAACAGATATTGCAGTCTCCATTTTATTGGGGTGCTTTGTATCCTACAAGCGCCTTTATTAAAAATAAGGATTTATATATAGCAATGAGAAGTGGTGTTTTGGTAATAAAAAATTTTGAAAGCTACCCTAATTATGAATGGTATGTAAAATAATACCATAATAAGTAATGTGTAAATGATCCTTGATTAAGTAAAGTGGTTTTGTCTTGCTTACAAGTTGTTTTTTAAGCAGATGGATAAAAAGTTAAAATTTTCTTAAACCTGCTTAGGTGTTTTTTGTTTTAACTACTTACTTTTGTAGTCATAAAATAGTGCAGTATCTTATGGTTTCAAGAAAAAAAATTATTGTTGTTGGTGGCGGATTTGCTGGTTTAGAGTTGATTAAACAATTAGGGAATTCCGATAAATACGATATCGTATTAGTAGATAGTAATAACTATAATTTTTTTCCACCTTTAATCTATCAGGTTTCTAGTGGTTTTATGGAGCCTTCGGCAATTAGTTATCCGTATCGTAAAGTTCTACGCGATTTAAAAAATGTACGTTTTAGACTTGGTTCGCTTCAAGAGGTTGTTCCAGAAGAAAATAGGATTCTATTAAGCAATGGGGAGTTGAGCTATGATATTCTAGTTATGGCAACGGGTACGGAAACCAATTTCTTTGGTAATAAAAATATTGAAGAAAAATGTTTACCAATGAAAACCATAAGTGATGCTTTATCCTTACGAAATACTATTTTAACCCGATTAGATCTTGCTACAAGAATTTCAGATGCAGAAGAACGAAGAAAGTACCTAAGTTTTGTTATAGCAGGAGCAGGACCAACAGGTGTGGAGTTATCTGGTATTTTATCAGAAATAAGTACCTCTGTAATCCAAAAAGACTATCCGGAGTTAGAGGAAAAAGGGCTGGGAAAAATCTATCTAATCGACGGTCAAAAATCGGTGCTATCTGCCATGTCTGATAAGGCTCAAGAATACACTAGCAAACAGTTATCTAAACTTGGTGTTAACCTTATCATGAATACCATTGTTGAAGATTTTGACGGGGATATGGTAACCTTGTCTAATGGCGAAAAGCTTTCTTCCAAAAACCTTATTTGGTCTGCCGGTGTTGTAGCAAAAGTATTTAAAGGTTTTCCTGAAAATAGTTTTGGTCGCGGTAGAAGAATGAAAACAAATTCTTTTAACCTAGTACATGCTACTAAAAACATCTACGCATTAGGAGATTGTGCTATTATGGAAGGCGATAAAAACTACCCGCATGGTCACCCGCAACTTGCTCAGCCTGCAATTCAGCAAGCTAAAAATTTGGCAGAAAACTTATTGAAAAATGAAGCTGCGTGGAAGCCTTTTAGTTATAAGGATAAAGGTTCTTTGGCTATCATTGGAAGGAATAAGGCTGTAATGGATTTTCCGAAACATAAATATTTCTTGAAAGGATTTATAGCTTGGTTAATCTGGATTTTTGTGCATATCATGGGGCTAGTAAACTTCAAGAATAAAACAAGAACCTTATATAATTGGTTGGGTTATTATGTTTATAAAGACCAATACTTTAGAATGATTATAAAGCCTAGTAAAAGGAACATAGAGTAGTTAATACTTATACTATTTGTAGACTGATTTCGTCATTCTGTTTATTGCGATTACAGAATGCATACTAATTATAGTGCATTCTTTGCTTGTATTTTAGAAGAAAAACTAGTGTCAAATTCGTAACTTGCAAGCCAAATACCACTTTAGATGCCCATAGAAAACATACCTGAAATTTACTTAGAGGAGTCAAAAGAGCCGAAAGATATATTTGTTTACGACTTTAAAATGACCAATGATGTGGTGAAAAGTAAAGTCAATCTTAGTATGAATATGTTTAGCTTTCTACAAGTAGGAAAAAAGCAGGTGCATTTTGCAGATACTTCTATTGCGGTGAATAAAGAACAATCCTTATTGCTTAAAAAAGGAAATTGGCTATGGACAGAATTATTGGATATGGAAGCGATTTACTATTGTAAGCTCTTTTTCTTTTCTGAAAAAAAATTAAGGGACTTTTTGAAAAAGTACACAAATAACTCTAAACCGTATCAGGAAGAAATACCGTATTTTGTAATTGAAAATGATGCATATATTGCTTCTTTTATAAGCTCCTTGTCTTCTACAACCTTTACAAACCAAAGTTTTAGTGATGCTTTATTGGTTTTGAAGTTTGAAGAAATTATGCTGTATCTCTTAAATAAATATGGCTCTAAATTTGAATATTACTTACATTCTTTAATCTCAAAAGAAGTATCGCCATTTAAAAAAATTGTAGAAAGTAATGTGCATTCTAATTTAAAATTAGAAGAAATTGCCTTTTTGTGTAATATGAGTTTATCTACTTTCAAACGGCATTTTACAACAGAATATCATACAGCTCCAGGAAAATGGTTAAAAGATAAGCGCTTACAGAAAGCCAAAGAGTTATTAGAAGGAGGTGACTTGAAAGCCTCAGATATTTATTTAGATATAGGTTATAACAACCTTTCTAACTTTAGTGTAGCCTTTAAAAATAAGTTTGGAATTAGTCCAACAGATATTTCGAATTAATATATTTGAATTTAAATTACTGATAATCAACCAGTAAAACGTCTTTCTGCTTAGTTGATTATCAAAATTACTCACATTGAACTTTTTTCATAAGTTATTGAACCGTATCAATAAATAGAAAGGAGAGAAGCCGACCTACATTTGCAGTGTAATTACACAGCGCTTGTTTTTAGCAAGCATAAATCAAGAATTAAAATTAAAACTATATAATTATGGCAAATGTAACAAAACCTGTATTCAAAGAAAGATACGGGAACTTTATTGGCGGTAAGTTCGTGGCACCTGTAAAAGGGCAGTACTTCGATAACGTATCTCCAGTAGACGGTAAAGTATTCACGCAAGCAGCACGTTCAACTCAAGAAGATATTGATCTTGCACTAGACGCAGCTCACGAAGCGTTTCCATCTTGGAGTACATCTTCAGCTACAGAACGTAGTAATGCGTTATTGAAAATTGCTCAAGTAATGGAAGATAACTTCGAATATTTAGCAACATTAGAAACAATAGACAACGGTAAACCAATCCGTGAATCTCGTGCAGCAGATATCCCTTACTGTATTGATCACTTCCGTTATTTCGCAGGTGTTATCCGTGCAGACGAAGGAACCATTTCAGAGCACGATAAGGACACTGTAAGTATCGTATTAAACGAGCCTGTAGGTGTTGTAGGTGAAATCATTCCTTGGAACTTCCCAATGTTAATGTTAGCTTGGAAAATAGCTCCAGCTTTAGCAGCAGGTTGTACAGCGGTTGTAAAACCAGCAGAACAGACACCAACAAGTGTTATGGCATTAATGGAGCTAATTGGTGACATTTTACCAGCAGGTGTATTAAACATCGTAACTGGTTTTGGTGCAGAAGCAGGAGCAGCATTAGCTACCTCTAAGCGTATTGCTAAACTTTCTTTCACTGGTTCTACTGAAACAGGTCGTAAAGTATTACATAATGCAGCAGAAAACATTATTCCTGTAACTATGGAATTAGGTGGAAAGTCTCCTAACATTTTCTTCCCATCGGTAGCCGATCAAGACGATGAATTCTATAGCAAAGCTATTGAAGGCGCGTTAATGTTCGCTCTTAACCAAGGTGAGATTTGTACGGCACCAACGCGTATTTTAGTACACGAAGACATTGCTGACGATTTCATCGTAAGAATGCAAGAACGTTTGAGAAAAATCAAAACAGGAAATCCATTAGATCCTGAAACAATGATTGGATCACAGGTTTCTAAAGCACAATATGACAAGATATTAAGTTATATTAATATTGGTAAAGAAGAAGGTGCTGAGGTATTAGCTGGTGGTGACGCTGGTAACTACGAAGGGGAACTTTCAGAAGGATATTACATCCAACCAACCGTATTAAAAGGGGATAACAACATGCGTGTATTCCAAGAAGAAATTTTTGGCCCAGTAGTAGCTTTAACAACATTCCGTTCTACTGAAGAAGCTATCGCCATCGCAAACGATACGCCTTACGGATTAGGTGCAGGTGTTTGGTCTCGTGACGCTCACGAATTGTTCCAAGTTCCACGTGCTATCCAAGCGGGTAGAGTTTGGGTAAACCAATACCATACGTATCCTGCTCACGCTCCTTTTGGTGGTGTGAAAGAATCAGGATTTGGTCGTGAAAACCATAAAATGGCTTTAGATCATTACCGTGTTGTAAAAAACATGTTGATCTCTTACGACAAGAAACCTATGGGCTTCTTTTAGTCAAAACTTGATCAGATAAGTTTATAATACAAAACCCCAGCAGATGCTGGGGTTTTGTTGTTTCAATGAAGTTGGTTCTTACCAACCTAAGAAAATCATTCCTGCACCACAGATGGCGATCGTTGCACCTGCAATGGCAGTCATATATTTCTCGAAGAAATCTGTTTTTATTAGCTTAAATCCATAATGTCCCAAAACCACCATCATTACCATCATTAATAAGGTGAAGAATAAAAAGACCCCAGTAATTAGATATATGCCGTAAGTAGAATCCATAATGGCAGGATAAGTAAGTAGGGGAATCATAGGTTCACATGGCCCTAACAAAAAGATGATGAACATGACCCATGGCGTAACTTTGCGTCGTTCTGTGGGCATGACAGGTCCCTGACCGTGTTTATGCTCATAGACATATACATCGCCACTATCATACACGTCAAAATGTTTGTGTTTTTTATTTCTGTAGACTTGAAACAATCCAATTAATAGAAAGACAATGCCAAAAAGGAATAATGCCCAGGCAGCCCAACCACCTCTCACTTCTTCAAACCACGTCAGTTTGTTTAAAGAAAATCCTAGTGCCACACCTCCTAAAGCCAAGAAAACGGAACTCATGACATGGCCAGTACCACAAACGACGGTCCAAAAAATAGTGCGTCTGAGGCTCCAGTTCTTCGCTTTTCCTATAGCTATAAAAGGGATGTAATGATCTGGTCCTGTTAAGGTGTGAAGCACGCTAATGGATATAGCGGCCATTAATAATACATTTAATTCTGATTCCATTCTTATACTAACTTGAGCTCTATTTCCTTCTTACGTAGAGCGTTTGCGTGTTTATCTAATTGTTTTTGAATTTTTTTTAAGGCTGAAAAAAGCTGTTCTCCGGAATTTCCCAAAACTCTTAAAGCACAAGCATCTTCTGAAAGTTGTGATACTCCAAATAGAATATCTTCTTCTTCGGCCAAAACCGTGGATATAAAGGCCATCCGATCTTTTGCTGAGTGGAAGGGATCAATACTTACAAAATTGGCTTGGTAGGTGAACGTTTCATATTGTCCAAGGGTCTTAAAATCTACGGCAGATGGCTTCAGGTATAAATTGTCTTTATAAAATAATTTGCCTTCGCGATAAATTTCCGTCAGACTGCTATATTTCGTAAAAGCGAAGGATTCGCCATTAAGTTTTCGGCCACAAGCCAATATTTCGCCCCAAATAAGCACACTGTTTTTAGCGAGATTGATGTTGTTTTTACTTTCGAAAATAGCGCCTTTATGTGGTACTGAAGGATGTGGCACATGACTGAAGTAAGCATCTTCCTCAATAATTACCTTCATTTCCTGCCGCGCGCCATCAGGTGTGTCATACACCCGTTGGTAGGATTGTGTTTGTAGATTTAGCAAGGTATCGGTCTTAACGTTTATTTCAATTTTATAATCATCCAGATTAAAAAAGCCTGGTGAAGAGCTCATAATCATCACTTCCATTAAAGGGTTGGTTTTATCCTCACGTATTTCAACCACGTTAAACGGCGGCGTAAAATAGGTGTCCTTTAAAATGGTGCGCTCTTGGTACAAGCCGGTTTCAATACTGTATTGCCCCATACCTTAATATTGTAATGCTGGTTCTGGAGCTTCTTCTTCAATTAAGGCGTATTTTTTAATCCAATTGATGACATCTTCTAATCCGTCTCCTCGCATCAAATCAGTAAAGACGAAAGGTGCCCCTTGGCGCATTCTGCTGGAATCGGAACGCATTACCTCAAGATCAGCATTGACATATGGTGCTAAATCAGTTTTGTTGATGACCAATAAATCGGAGCGTGTAATTCCTGGGCCTCCTTTTCGTGGAATTTTCTCGCCTTCAGCTACTGAAATCACAAAAATGGTGACATCTGCTAAATCTGGACTGAAGGTTGCTGATAGGTTGTCTCCGCCGCTTTCGATAAAAACAATTTCTATTTCTGGATGACGGTTAACTATCTCATCTACAGCCTCTAAATTCATACTTGCATCTTCCCGAATAGCTGTATGCGGACAACCACCTGTTTCCACACCAATAATACAATCGGCAGGTAATAAGGAGTTTTTCGTTAAGTATTCCGCATCTTCCTTGGTATAAATATCATTGGTGATGACGCCAATACTATAGTCTTTAGCTATTTTATGGGATAATTTTTCAATTAAAGCGGTTTTCCCTGAGCCTACAGGTCCGGCAACGCCTATTTTTATATATGTTCTCTCTGACATTTTATGTTTTGTTTTTATTTACTTTAAAAATCCATTTTGTAAATAGTTGTACTTCTTAAATCTTGACCTCAATCCTCATACCTAATCCCTCATACCTAATCCCTAACACCTAACGTCTATTTTAGGACATATAGAGTCGTGAGTACAAAGTTTCGTGTTGCATACATCTGATATCGAATGCAGGGTTGCATAAGCCGCGCATCTCTTCGTCTAAGGTTAAGGTGTCGTTCACAAGGGTGGCAATTAAATCGTGCATGTTGTACAAGATTTCCTGTCCGTCCATTTGTCCCAAGGGTACCATTTTTACACTATTCGTCACCATATTAACTGCGGCGTTGTAATAAAATGCACTGAGTACCAATTTAATCTCAGCACCTAAAAGGGCGGTAATCATTCCGAAAACTATTGCATAGTGTCCAGGAGTTTCTTTGTTTTTTACTTTTTTGAAAAAGGAATGCATCAATTCATAATCGTGTAGCCGCACATAAATCTTAAGCAATCGCATGCCTAATTTTAAACTGCCATCACGGAGTTCCATAGGTGTTTTTAAGGCGTGCGACTCATTATCCAATTTTAAAAGCGCTTCGAGATTTTGTTCTGTTCCGTATTTAAAAGCATCACGAACAAAAAGCCCATCATTGTATTTGTAATTATAAATGAGCATATTTTGCACGAATTCGCGGGTAGTGTCCACATCTTTCACCACTTTTTGCTGAATATAGGTTTCTAATCCGTTGGAATGCGAATACCCGCCAATCGGCAACGTCGGATCTGAAATATGCAGCAATTCCAATAAAACCCTCTGTGTGTTGTGTGTCATATTCATTATTGTTTTGTGGTGAGGTCTAAAATTCTTGAGAATAAAGAAGGTGTATCACTTGCATGCGAATGGCCAACGTTGGCTTTTAACATGTTCAACAGTTTGCAATTTCTTTTCTCTACGATATAACCTGTTGCTTCCAACTGGCGTTCCAAAGGTTTTTCGTAAGGCACCAAAACTTTCTCCTCTTGAATAAAAATAGGCAAGTGTTTGTTTCCTATTTCGTAGCAAACCGTTCCCATTTCCACAATATTTCTTGGTGTTACCTGAATGCTATCACAAGGCAATACATCAACAACTACCACAGTTGTCTCATCCTCCAAAAGAATATCCCCTTGGTGAAGGCGCTGTCCTTCCTTCAGGAATTTCACTGCCACCTCGCGACCATGTTCAGTTCTTTTCCGCATGATACGTTTGGTCATTTCAAACCATTCCAGATGTAGTGTGTCTACCGTTTTGTTTCCTATGGGATAAGATTCTATGTTTCCAATAACTTCTTTACAAAGCATATGAGCATTTCGTTTTAAAATAAAATACGCAAGGTTTATACGACGTTGCGCAGCTTTAAATTCTTATTAAAATAAAAAATAACGTTGTGCTAAAGGCACCACATCAATTGGGTCGCAGGTTACTTTTACGCCATCTACTTTTACTTCGTAGGTTTCAGGATTGACTTCAATTAAAGGAGTTTTATCGTTATGGATTAAATCCTTTTTAGAAATACTTCTGCAATTGGTAACAGCGAATAATTGTTTTTTGAGCCCGTATTTTTCTTTAATATTATTGTTCATTGCGGCTTTAGAAACGAAAGTGGCGCAGGTTTTATGTACGGCAGCTCCTAGAGCGCCAAACATTGGGCGCATCATAATAGGTTGCGGTGTTGGGATTGATCCGTTTGGATCTCCCATTTTACTGGCAATTGCCATACCTCCTTTAACAATCATTTCTGGTTTTGCTCCGAACAAGGCAGGTTTCCATAATACAAAATCGGCCATTTTTCCAGGTTCAATAGACCCAACGTGTTGGGAAATACCGTGAGCAATTGCTGGATTGATGGTGTATTTAGCCACGTAACGTTTTGCACGAAAATTATCTGCCTTCATTTTTTTATCTTCTTCCAAAAAACCTTGTTGAATTTTGTTTTTATGCGCTGTTTGCCAGGTTCTTGAAATGGTTTCACCCACACGTCCCATGGCTTGTGAGTCGGAACTCATAATACTGAAAACGCCCATGTCGTGAAGTCTGTCTTCAGCAGCAATGGTTTCTGGTCTAATTCTAGAATCAGCAAAGGCGACATCCTCAGGAATGTTTTTACTTAAATGATGACATACCATCAGCATATCCAAATGTTCATCTATAGTGTTTTTTGTAAAAGGTCGCGTCGGATTTGTAGAGGCTGGCAACACATTCGGATACATTGCTGCTTTAATAATGTCTGGAGCGTGGCCACCGCCAGCGCCCTCTGTATGGAAGGTGTGGATGGTTCTTCCGTTTATGGCGTCCATAGTATCTTCTAAAAATCCTGCTTCATTTAAAGTATCAGAATGCAGAGCAATTTGAATATCATATTCATCTGCTACTTGTAGCGATGCGTGAATAACCGATGGTGTTGCTCCCCAATCTTCATGCACTTTCAACCCTAAAACACCTGCTTCCACCTGTTCTTTTAAAGGAGCTAAATGTGAACAATTACCTTTTCCGAAGAAGCCTAAATTCATTGGTAAATCATCTGTCGCCTGAAGCATACGTTCTATATTCCAAGCGCCAGGGGTTACTGTGGTAGCGTTCGTGCCGTCAAAAGGTCCTGTTCCGCCACCAATCATGGTGGTGATTCCGCTAAAAAGCGCGTGTTCAATTTGTTGTGGAGAAAGAAAATGGATGTGTGTATCTATTCCTCCTGGAGTAGCGATTAGGTTTTCACCAGCATGTACCTCTGTCGAGGCGCCAATAATCATGTTTGGATCCACATTTTCCATGGTATCTGGGTTTCCGGCTTTTCCTACACCCACTATTTTACCATCCTTAATTCCAATATCTCCTTTAACAATTCCCCAGTGATCTAAAACAATACAGTTTAAAATCACTAAATCCAAAACGCCACTATCACGAGTTGCTGTACTGGATTGCGCCATGCCATCACGAACCGTTTTTCCGCCACCAAATTTATTTTCCTCACCATAGAAAGTATAGTCTTTTTCTATTTCAATAAATAGTTCGGTGTCTCCCAATCTTATTTTATCGCCAAGGGTTGGTCCGTACATATTGGCATACTTAATTCTGTCGATTTTAAAACTCATGACTTTTTGTTTTTGAAGGATTCACGTTCTACATTTAGCATTGCCCTCTTTAAATTTTGAGGATTCATGGTGTCGCCAATAGCAAGATTGTTCAGTCCGAAAGAGTTGCGTTTCCCGCCTAAATGGATGAGTTCAATTTTTGTAGCTTCCCCTGGCTCAAAACGAACAGCTGTTCCTGAAGGGATATTCAATCGGTAGCCAAAGGACTTTTCACGGTCGAATTCCATTTCTCTATTCACTTCAAAAAAGTGGTAGTGAGATCCAACTTGAATGGGTCTGTCGCCTTTATTGATAACCTTTAATTTGATGGCTTTTCGGAAGGGATTGCATACAATATCTTCTTTCTTCAATATATATTCACCTGGTATCATAGTTTGTAAATTAAGGTTAACGAATAGGATTATGGACGGTTACCAGCTTGGTGCCGTCGGGAAAAGTTGCTTCAATTTGTACATCGTGAATCATTTCAGGAACGCCTTCCATAACATCCTCTCGTGTTAAGTAAGTTGCGCCTTCTTGCATTAAAGAAGCGACGGATTTACCATCTCGTGCAGCTTCCTGCAATCGGTTGCTGATTAATGCGATGGCCTCTGGGTAATTTAATTTCACGCCTCTAGCCTTGCGTTTTTCTGCGAGTTCACCCGCCATGAATATGAGGAGCTTTTCTGTTTCTCTAGCTGTTAAATGCATAGGGTTTTATTTAAAGGTTCATATTGGATGATAAGAATAGGTGTTTGATAATCTTTTCTATAAAGGGTAGAAGTTGTTACTGGTTCCTATTCTTAATCGTTTTTTTTTTTTTTAACTCTTCATTGATTTGTTAAGGTGTCTTTTAGGTGACTCTTTATGTCTAAAAAGGATGATTTTCTTTATCAAAAGTGAGTTGATTTTATAGCTATTAATATATGTTATGTTTTTTGTTTTTAATAATAGTTTTAATTGTTTACGATAATTTATTTACTAAATTAACGTAAATACTGAATAAAATCGTTTTTTATTTGCAAAATTTTATGTATTTGTTAAAATATTTGAGGTGTGTTAGGGTGGTATGTGTGTGTTTTTTTATAATTTGATTAAGTAAGTTTATAATACTAGCTCTGCAAATGCTGGGGTTTTGTTGTTTTTGCTTAAATTTGCAAACCTTAAATTAGGTTGTTGTAACAGCTTTTAAAATATATCATGAGTGCGGGAAGTTGCTTTAAAAGTAGTAACACATTAGCTTCAACAAAAAGATGCAATTGCTATATGAATAAACATAAAACCATTCGGTTTTTTACTATATCTATTATTTTACTGCTTCAAATTACACTTTTAATGCTGATGATACGGAAGCATTTTGCATATGATACTTTTATTGCTTTATTTTCTGCATTATTTGTTACAATTGCCGTTTTATTAGGGTATAAATATTTAGACTTACATCATGATGCATATGGTTATGAAGATTTTTCAGTAGCTATATGGGTTCCAATAGGTGCCATTATTTGTCATCTATTATATGTTTCTACTGATTTAGGTGCTGTTTTATCTGCAAGTTTAGTAGGTGTGTTAGCATCCTTTTTTCCTAACTTGTATAAAGAATCCGCATACTTAAAAAAGTTACCAAGTCCTATTTACTGTGGTGTTTTTGTTGGTATGTCTAGTGTTGTAATAGCACCTTCTATTTATTTTGTGATGTTAGCGGGTATGCTATCTGGTTTACTTTTTATGTTATCCAAAAATATATTTCTAGGTATAGGAGGAAAGCTTGGTACTGTTGCTTTTGGTGGTGTTGTAATTACTTCTTTAATTTATTGGTTAGCATGCATGTTATAATACTTTTGTTATCAAGTATTCTTGGTTCGGTACTTACTTATTATTTCAGCCTCCGATTTAAGCAGAGTGCTGTGCGTTCCTCTGCTTTACTTTCTCTAATTGTAGGATTGTTTTTTTATAGTTTTCCAGATTTACTTCCTGCTTACTTAACAAGAAATATTCCGGTAGTTTTTTTCGGATCTTCCTTTATTGGAATGGTTTCTTCTGAAGCTAAAGTTGGTTATTTTAGATTGGGAATTGCTGGAGTTTTGTTCTGTGGATTATATATTTACAAAAGTCCGTTATTTGATGGCTATGGTGGTGGACTTGGTGCATTAGCTTTTATTTCTCTTTTAGCAACAATGGGATTTTCAGAAGTTGTTTTTAAGCATTCGAAAATAAAGGATATTCTTTTAGATTTAAGGAAAAGGTATTTAATGGATAATGATGATAGATGAGCGATTTTATATTTAATAAGCAAGAGTATTTAAGACGAATTAATCTTGAAGCTCCTATTTCTGTAAATTATGAGAGTTTAAAGGCTTTGCATCGTGCACAACATTTGAGCATTCCTTTTGAAAACATTGATATTTGTTTGGGAAAAAATATCCCCATAGATGCGCATTCCATATTTCAGAAATTAGTGAAGCACAAGCGCGGGGGCTATTGTTTTGAGTTAAACGGACTACTATTATTGGCCCTTCAAGCATATGGCTTTGAAGTAAGGCCTTTGTTGGGACGTGTTCATTTAACAGGTGAGCCAGGAGGAAGAACGCATCAAGCCCTTCTTGTAACTATAGATTCCCAAACCTGGCTTGTAGATGTAGGTTTTGGTGCCGAATCTCCTACTATTCCCATTCCTTTTGTTATTAACGAAGTTGTTCGTTTTGAGCACCGCAGCTTTAGATTGGTTTCTAGTGAACTGTTTGGTTATATGCTACAAAGCAATCAAGGGGATACATGGAAAAACCTGTACAGTTTTGATTTAAGTCCGGTTTTAGATATAGATTTGAAGCTTGGGAATCATTTTACTTCTACCAGTCCAGATTCTTTTTTTATCAACGCTAGAATTGCTGCACTCCCTGTTCCATATGGTGTGCTTACTTTGTATAATGACCGATTTAAAAAGGTAATTAACGGTAAGGAGGAGCAAATTTTTCTTAAAGATGATGCTTCTTATTTATCTTTTCTAGCTGAAGCATTTGACATTCATTTAGAAGCTAATTATAAGGACTTGAAAGCAATACCATTCAATTCTGCTATGTAGGTTGTGAGGTTTCTTCTGAAACAAAATCATAGGTTTCTATCCCTTATATTCTCTTATTTCGACTAATCCTTAATGGGGGAGAGGTAAAGGTGTTTTAAAAAATATTATTTCGGAGATTGAAGATTGTGCAGGGAAGTCTAATCTAACGGCACTACAAATTGTTGAAAAGCTAGAGAAGCATTTCTTTAATAAGCAGGTAAATGAGAATTTAAAACTGTATAAGAAAAGAAAGAAAAAAGTGCGCGAAATTACGAAAGATCTTAAAATATCACCTCGTAAATTTTATGCAATTCTAGAGAAAAAGAAAATTCAACACAAAAAATATAATAAGGAGAAATTGCTTATTAATCCTTAAAGAAATTTCATTAAAATAAAGCGAACTACACGTATTGTTCACTAGTATAACTAAATACTTGTTATTCTTTTCACCTCTTAAAAGTGTTTTTTTTATTGTATTTCTTTCGATGTAAACAAACTTTCGTTTTATTTTTTTGCTAAATTAGATGCTTCATACATGTAAAAAAATAAAAATAACAAAGACTAAAAACATGGAAAGCATGCTATTTCTATGTTTCAGTTCTAAAAAAAAACTATGATTAAGAATTTATTAAGGTGTTTCCTACTAGCTCCACTTTTTATGGCGACTACTTGCGAAGATGATGTAGCGGAAAATATGTTTATTTTCAATAAGTACCAAGTGGAAGTAACACCGGAGTCTAGTTTTACCATGCAAGATACTATTTGGATTCATGGAAAGGTCTCTAGTAATGTGTTTGATGCAGCTGTTAACGACTCTGTTTTTATAAGCACTCCAGAACCGGACTATTTTTCTATTTATAAATTTATAACACCTACACAGGATGCCAATTGCAAAGATGCTATAGATGCATTCGAACTTGTTGTAGATACCGGGCAATTTATGTTTTTGCCTTCATGTGAAAACGGAAAAATAGAAGCCCATCCAGATCTTGAAAGCAATAATGCGTCTTATAGTTATAGAATAGGTTTAAAGCCTAGTAGTAGTGGTGATTTTGTGATTAGTTTGCGAGAAGGAATTTTAGAAAACAGTAATAGAAATGAGTTTATAATAGCAGAATATCCTCTTGAACATCATCCAAATTCGATAGGCTTTGATAGTTGTGGAGAAGTTTCTTGGCGAGACTTAGACAGCTCTGAAAAAGAATATTATTTTACAGTAGAATAAAATACATCAAACACCTTTTTATTCGCTTTTCTGAAGGCAATCAGGTCCGGATACAATAAAACTTATTAATCATTAACTTATTATACAATGAACAGAGGAAACAAATCCATAGTTATAACCGGTGGAGCAGGAGGTATAGGAACAGCTTGTGCGCAAGCTTTTAAGGGTGAGAAACTTATTCTAACAGATTATTCACAAGAATTAGTAGCTGCGGCAGTAGATAAGCTACTTAAAGAAGGTTATGATGTAAGTGGTATTGCTTGTGATATAACTTCTAAGGAGGACGTGAATAAACTCCGCCAATATGTAGCAGATAAGGGTGGTTTTAAAGCTTTTATTCATACAGCTGGTGTAAGTGGATCTATGCAAAATCTGCGTAAAATTTTTGATATAGATTTAGTAGCAACAGATTTATTAGTAGACGCCTTTTATGAAATGGCAGATGCGCATTCTGTGGCCATTTTACTTTCCTCTATGATGGCTCATACTATTCCTGCAAGTGAAAAATATGATGCGGCACTTATGCATCCGCAAAAGCCTGATTCTTTTGAAACGGTTAGCCAGTTTGTTCATAATAATTCTGATAGGATGTATAATTTTGTGAAGCGAGGAGTAATATTAGTATCAAAGAAAAACCTAAATAAATGGGGACAGAAAAAAGCAAGAATTCTTACTGTATCTCCTGGTGTTATTGAAACAGATATGGCTTTAAAAGCAGCCGAAGAACATCCTGAACAAATGGAAATGATGAAAAAAGCAACACCCATGCAAAGAAACGGTCAGCCAGAAGATATTGCAAATGTGGTTGCTTTTTTAGCAAGTGAAAAAGCCTCTTTTATTACAGGTACAGATATTCTTGTGGATGGTGGAGTCATGGAGAATATCAAAAAAATGTAATCCGTAAACCCTTAACTGTAAAAGCTAAACCTTACTAATTTTCTATTCCTCTTAAACCCCACTACTATGTATAAACTTCTAATTTTTTTCTTTCTTATCAGCTTACCAATTAGCGCTCAGAAAATTGACAGAAAAAGTTTTTATGATTATTCTGAAAATATAGAATTTAGGATATTCAGTTTAAATAAAAAAAGAATTATAGACAGGGGTGGTGGTAACTATACGGAAAATATTATTGCAGAAAAAGGAAGGCGATTTATAAGTATAGTGTTTGAATTTAGAAACAATTCTTCTGAAGATCAAGAAATTGATTTTGAGAAGGTTTTTATTCGAAATGATAATGGCGATTTACATGCTATAGATTTTGTAGTAATGGCTATGAAACTAACCAGCAGAACCAATAAACTTCAGCAAAAGCTTAAAGCAAAAAAGAAAAGAAAAATCGCCGTAGAATTTAGACCTTCAATAGATAAAGAAGAGCTTATTGACGAATTAGTAATAGGAGATAAGCTTATTAAACTTCGTTATTCAGAATAATAAGAATATATAAGGAATCTTATAAACACAAAAAAAACCAATACTACATTTTATGTAATATTGGTTTTTTGCTTTAAGCTTAACAGCTAATAAGGTAAAGTTTTAATGTATTATCTTACACTTTCAATATTTAGTATTTTGTAAGTTAGATTTGTTAAGAGTATTAAAAAGCTCTAATTGCACGTACCATTAATTGTCCGATTTTACCAAGGTATCCATTATTTCCCGTTGCCATGTTAACCGGAAAAGCAAATGTATGATTTAATTCTGTAGAACTCCAATAAGTGCCTGATATTATAGACCCTCCATTAGCAATTGCAGTTGAATTAATAGCGCTTTGATTGCTATATACTCGCATTAATTCATTAATACTAGGTAGATACCAATCATCATAATTGTTTAATATTAAGTTTTGACATTTTGCTGCAGCAGATCCAGGTTCAGAACAATTTGAAACAATACGAAGGGTGTTATTTTTTCCAGAACCAATTGCATCTGAGGTGCCACCTATGGTTTGTCCACTACACCCCCAAACAGTTTGTGTCGCTGTGTCTTCAATAGTTACAACTAAACCATGCTCTCCTGTGCCATCTATATAAAAAACCACACCTCCATAAGCGAAATCTCCTATTTGTGGTGGAGGTCCGGGAGGTAAGGTTGTAAAAGTTAAATTATTACCATAGGCTGTTCCTTTTGCATTGGTAGCATAAGCTCTCACATAATAGGATGTAGATCCTGTTAAGCCAGTCATACTACTTGTATAGTTGCCACTCCCACTTCCATTTGAGGTTGAGTTATTTGCTAATGTAGGATCTGGTGAGGTGCTCCAGCAAACACCCTTTTGGGTTATTGGTGAACCGCCATCAGACAATATTGTTCCTCCACTATAAGCTGCACCTGGTGTAATTGAGCTGATGTTCGTAGTTGTCACATGAGGCACGCAAGAGCCCCATGTAGGAACGTCGTCACAAAATCGAAGTGTATCTCCGTATGAACCTGCTGTTACAGGAGTCCATTCGGAGCCATTCCAATATAGCATGTCACCAACATTTGCAGCTGCACCTTGTGCATTACTTACAGGTACTAATGACCATGTTCCATTTTGAAAAATGAATGTCTCTCCATTTATGGAGCTAGTCCATTCATCTCCTTCCATTGGATCGCGATCCATTTCAGAGGCGATAGCTGAACCACCATCTATCGGAGTTGGAGTTGTGCCTATAAAGTTTTTAGCGTTTTCCATTGCAGGAGCAACCCATGTTCCGGTAGTTCCGTTTTGATTCCATACATAAATGCCATTACTAGTTGGAGGCTTGATTAGATTGGTTGTTGTTCCTTCAAAGGAAGTTGTTGCTGTGTCATCAGTATTTTCTGTTAATAGTACCCCATCCGTTCCAGGTGGTCCTTGTGGTCCAGTTAAGCCGATAGGTCTCTGTGGTCCAGTTGCTCCATCGTTTCCTGTAGCTCCTTGCGGTCCTACAGCACCATCGTTACCTGTTGGCCCTTGTGGTCCTGTTAAGCCGATAGGTCCCTGTGGTCCAGTTGCTCCATCGTTTCCTGTAGCTCCTTGCGGTCCTACAGCACCATCGTTACCTGTTGGTCCTTGTGGTCCTGTTAAGCCGATAGGTCCCTGTGGTCCAGTTGCTCCATCGTTTCCTATAGCTCCTTGCGGTCCTACAGCACCATCGCTACCTGTTGGCCCTTGTGGCCCTGTTAAGCCAATAGGTCCCTGTGGTCCAATTGCTCCATCATTTCCTGTAGCTCCTTGCGGTCCTACAGCACCATCGTTACCTGTTGGCCCTTGTGGTCCTGTTAAGCCGATAGGTCCCTGTGGTCCAGTTGCTCCATCGTTTCCTGTAGCTCCTTGCGGTCCTACAGCACCATCTTCTCCAGCTGGCCCTTGTGGTCCAGGAATGGAACTTCCTGATGTTTTTGCGTATAAGGCATAAGGGACACTTAATAACTGGCTGATATCTGTTATACTATAATTGTTTCCGCCTGTTGGGTCGGTTTCTGTTTTAATGAAATAAGTGTCTGCTGCCCAGTCTATAGTTGTAAAATCCCCTGATACTATATTTCCTGTTCCAATTTCTAAAGTTACTAGTCCGTTAATATTACTAGTAGGAGTTTGTGTTTCAACGTAAACAGCTGTTCCTGTAGGAGTAGCTTGTAGGATGCTTATTTGTATTCCTACAGCTTGGTTTGTAACTAAATTAGCTCCACTGTCTCTAACAACTGCTTGATAGCTCATTTTTTCTGGTGTTTGGGCAATACTTATTGTTGTGCATAGTATGGTTAGTATGAGGGTGTATATCTTTTTCATATTTCTTTTTAATTTTTAATGATTTTAAAAGATTTTAAGGTGCGTCTAGCTTGGTTAATTTTAAGTACATAAGTACCCATTTCCAATCCTTGCATATTTATTTGTGTCTTGTCTTGCTTTGTTTGTCCTTGCGCTACGGTTCTACCTAGTATATCGTAAAGCACAAAGTTCAAATCTATTAGACTGCCATCGCTTATTGCTAATACTACATAGTCTGATGCGGGATTAGGGTAAATACCAGCGGTTAGATTTACCGTTGTAAGATTAGGATTTGTTAAAGTGTAGAGTTCTATGCTTTGTTGTATTCCTTGGGTTAAGGTACCGCCGCCTGAATGGGTGGTGTAAAGTAATTGGCCTATGGTGTAACTAGATGAGCCACCGTTTCCCGAAGCGTCTCCACCTGATATAGGGATAGTTTCTTGTGAATAAATAGATGCTGCAGCAAGTAAATACATTGCTACTAGTGTTGTTTTTTTCATAGAGTTATTTTTTAAAGATGTCGTTTCTTTATAACTCAGATGAAATCTAAAAAACCAACTAGCTTTTATTAATAGTGCAATAAAAGTATATTTTTAATGTTAAAAACGCATGTTTTTAGTGTTTTTATTTTGTTTATTATTTTTTCGTTAAAATTCCATTTATGAAGGTTGAAGTGTCATAAATATATTCCTACAATAAGTTTAGAGTATAAATATTCCTGCATCCTGTTCTGTTACTAATTTATTTCTTATATTCCATATAAATATAATAGCCATAATTACTTTTAACATAAAGGGTTATAGGCGCCAATAGAAACGAACAAATAGCTTTAAAATGATAGATAAGAATAAATGGTATAATAGATATATAGTAGGTTATTTGTTGATTTTTATTCCGCCATTAGGACTTTATGGTGTTTATAAAAGTGAAACTATTCCCTTACATTGGAAAATTGCAACATACGTTGCGCTAGCTTTAGCTGTAATTACAGGGGTTCTTGTTTATGTCTTTTAGTAGGCAGGAGTTCTAAAAAAACACGGTAGCCCTGCTAGGTACTTCCTAATAATGTTTACATTGCATTTTTTAGCAAAGCATTTGTCGAATAAGAAGGAAACTAGCAAGTGAAATTAAAACGTAGAAGAAAACTAGTCAGTTATTTAAATATATTAGACCAACCTATACGGTTTAATCCTTTTGTTTTTAGTAGAACTTTTTTATTGTGGGCTTTCCTGGGTTTATTAGGAGGTCTTATTGCGGGTGTTTATTGGATTGTACTTGAGTTTTTAACTCATCAATTAGCTTTTTTTAGTGGTTGGGAAGTGATTCCTGTTATGGCAACTTGTGGTCTTTTTGTAGGTTTGATTATTTACTTTTTTGGAGATCCTGGGGAAATAAATCTTATAGTCAATAATATTCGATTTAATAAGGGGAAGCTAAACCCGAAGAATAATTTTTCCATGGTATTATCCTCTTTATTTTGTGTAGCCTCTGGAGGTAGTCTTGGACCTGAAGCTCCCTTGGTACAGGTAACAGGTTCTATGGGTACCTGGATAGGGAAGTTGTTTCGACTTAAAGGAGAAGCCTTACGATCTTTAAGTATTGCGGGAATGGCTTCTGGTTTTACAGCATTATTTGGTGCGCCTTTGGGAGGGAGTTTATTTTCCTTAGAAATATTACATCATAAGCATGCAGCTACTTATTATAAAGCTATTATCCCTGCTTTTGTAGCAAGTAGTTTTAGTTATTTGGTTTTTGCTATCATCATTCATTTAGGTCTTGGTCCGATTTGGGATTTATCCGCTTATGAGTATTCTGGGATATTTGATTTTGCTTATGCCGTTCTATTTGCGATTGTAGGAGCAGCTTTTGGTTGGGCTTTTATATTTTCCACTAAATTTTTTAAGTATCTTTTTGAAAAACGTCCGATACCCATCTATATAAAAACTTTTATTGGAGGAATTTTACTCGGTGTTATCGCTTTTTATTTACCAATCACACGTTATTTCGGACATCATGAAATCAACGAACTCCTTTCGTCTAGATTTTCTATAACGTTATTATTAGCCATTTTAATCTTTAAGATTATTGCTATTTCCATCACGGTAACTTCTGGATGGAGAGGTGGATTTATTATACCATTATTTTTTGTAGGAGCTACCTTAGGGATTATTTTACATCGGTTATTCCCTACTATTCATCTTACTTTAGCTATTGTAAGTTGTATGGCAGCTATAAATGCATGTGTTACTCGAACACCAATGAGTACCACTATATTGCTTGCTACTTTAACAGGCTTTGGGCATTTCATTCCGATTTTATTTGCTAGTTTGACCGGTTACTTTTTAGCGCCTAGAATTCCTTTTATTAGTTCGCAGCGGGATTAGGGGTTAGGCATTAGGTAATAGTTGTTGGGTGTTGTGGGACTAAAGGATTTATTCTAATTTTTTCCTTAAAATGAGGGTGTACAAACTTTTATAAAAAATCATTTTTACTAATCAAAAGGCTGTTATTCTTCAGTATATGATTTAAGGAGAGGGTTTACGCTTTAAAGTGGAATAGTAGTGTGAATACCTTATTTAAAATGGAACATCTAACAAGACTTATATGGGTGACTTTCGGTATTATTGGTAGAGCAAATTATTATTCAAAAACGGAGTATTTTATTGCTGGGCTGATGTTTGTGGTTTTTGTTCTTTATTCCATTAAACTAATGAAAAATTTATAAGCATAATACAGGTAACTTTCATAAGACGTATGATGCTTTCTTGCTTTTTATTATACAAATTGCTGTGGATGTATGTATACATATCATGATGTTGTTTTCATTGAAATTATATATTTTGCTGAGGTGATTTTACCTTTTTCCGAGCGAATATATAACCTCTTTAAAAGGTGTTTCATGTAATGAGTAAAGTATAGGAAAAGTACTTTTATATTTATAAACGAAGTGCAAAAATCATTATCTGTACTTAAGTTTTTAAAGTGGTTTTAATTTGTTAACTTCCCTTTTTTAAATATAAAATAATAGCCAATAGAACCATGAGACAAGTGCTTTTAATTCTAATTGTTTTTAGTTTTTTTTCTTGCAATAATTCTTCCGAAAGCAATAAAGTTTTGCTTAATCGTATTGAAGCATTAGAAAATAAACTTGCTGATGCTTATAAACCAGGTTTTGGTGATTTTATGGGGACTTTACAAAATCATCATGCTAAACTATGGTTTGCTGGTGAAAATGAAAATTGGAAACTTGCCGATTTTGAGATTCATGAAATAGAAGAAACCATGGAGGATCTTATGAAATATCAAGCAGATAGAGAGGAGAGTAAAATGATTGAAATTTTAAATCCAGCTATAGAAAGTATTGAAGATGCTATTGAGAAAAAAGATCTAGAGTTATTTAAAAGAAGTTATATCTTACTTACCAATGCCTGTAATAAATGTCACCAAGCAACAGGGTATGAGTTTAATAGAGTAAAGGTTCCTGAAATATCTAATTTTAGTAATCAGGACTTTAGTACTTTAGAGTATAAATAATAGTTTATAGTTCTTGATCAAATTCTAAAATATCTTTAGAATTAAACCCAACATAAATGGTATCTGCTATGTTTTGATCTTGGGTCATTACTGTTAATTGTTCGCCAGATTCAAGTTTTAAAACTAATTGTGTGGCGTTTCCTAAAGGGATTTTCTTAATCACCTTTGCAGCAGTAATGTATTCACAGTCTGCTTCGGTAGAAGATTGACTCACAATTATTTTTTCGTTTCTTATCGCGTGGCAGCAATCCTCTTTTAATGGACATCGGAAGGCATTTTGTAGGTTTTTGTTGATATGTACTGTATTTCCAAATAAGGAAGCCACATAAAGGGTGTTTGGTTTTACGTATAGATTTTCTGCTACATCCTTTTGAATTACTTTTCCTTTCTGAAGAATTAAAATTTCATCGGCTACCGAAAGTGCATCTTGGGTGTCGTGTGTAACGAATAAGACGGTAACTTCCGTTTTTTTAATAATATCGAAGACCTCGTTTCGTAACTGTGTACGCAGCATGGTATCTAGGTTACTAAAAGGCTCGTCTAAGATTAATAAAGAAGGTTCCGGAGCCAATGCTCTTGCTAGGGCTACACGCTGTTGTTGTCCGCCAGAAAGTTGGTGCGGATACCGTTTTTCCATGCCGCTTAAGCCCACCAAGTCGAGCATTTCTTGCGCTTTTTCTTTTTTGTTTTTTACTTTAGAAATCCCGTATAACACATTTTCTAAAATGGTTAGATGTGGGAATAGCGCATATTCCTGAAAAACCAAACCAATCTTTCTTTTTTCTGGCTGTACAAACTTATCTAGCGATGCAATGACTTTTTCATTCATTGTAATGCTACCGTTGTCTGGTCTTTCTAAGCCAGCAATTAAACGCACTAAGGTGGTTTTTCCGCTACCACTTTCTCCAACAATGGCACAGACTTGACCTGCTTTCAGGTTGAAAGTCACATTTTCTAGGGCATAAGATTTCCCTTTGTCAAAGCTTTTAGAAAGAGCGTTTATTGTAAGCATGTTTATTTTTTAATCAAAAGTTTATTTAAAAATATCACCGGTATCATTGCAGTAAAGATAATGAAAAGTGATGGGATGGAAGCCTCCATAACCATTTCGTCACTTGCGTATTCAAAAGCTTTTACTGCTAAAGTATCTATATGATAAGGTTTTAATATTAGTGTAAGCGGTAATTCTTTCATCACATCAATAAAAACCAAAATTACGGCACTAAACACCCCTGTTTTAATCAGAGGAAAATCGATTTTAAAAAAGGTTTTTAAATTTCCAACCCCTAATACTTTGGAGGAATCTGGAATTGAATTATCCACTTTTAATGCTGTAGAATCAATAGGATTATATGCTACTGCTAAAAAACGTACTGCATAGGCGTAGAATAGGGCTAGCAAGGTTCCGTTGATAATCAATCCGCTATCTATACCAAAATTTCCTAGTATATTGATTAGCCATTTATCTAATGCTAAAGTAGGAATCATGATTCCAATGGCAATCACTGCTCCCGGAATGGCATATCCTAAAACGCCAACTCTAGAGATGTTTTTAATAGTAGTAAGTGTGCTCCATTTTGAAAAATAAATTAGCACAAGAGCAAAGAAAACTGTTATCACTGCAGAGGCAATTGCGATAGCAAAACTCTGAAGCGAAATCATAATAAATTCCATATCAAATACTGTAGAAGCTGTTATTACTGCCCAGTATATTAATTGTGCTACCGGTAAAATAAAACCTAGTAGTATAGGTAAAAATACTACAGAAAATATAAGCCACTTCATGGCTCCCTTTGGTCTTTTTCTTTGAATTTGGTTGCTATTTGTTTTAGAGGAGGTGAATTTTATTTTTCTTACTTGCCATTTTTCAAAGAGGATTAAAGCAAAAATAAAACAGATTAATAAGGCCGATAAGTATACTGCTGTTTGAGGTTCTTCTAAAGAAAACCAAGATCTAAATATTCCGGTGGTAAAGGTGTTTACTCCGTAGTATTTAGCCGCTCCATAATCATTAAGTACTTCCATTAAAACTAATACCAATCCAGCAACTATAGCAGGGCGGGCTAGGGGAAGCATTAATTTGAAAAAGGTTTTTAGTTCGCCAACTCCTAACATTTTAGAAGCCTCTAAAAGATTATTAGCTTGGTTTAAGAAAAAAGCTCTAGCACTTACATACACGTATGGGAATAATGAAATACTTAGCACGAAGGCTAGTCCGGCTCTATTCATGATATCTATACGCATAAACTCTAAACCTAGTTGACGGAAAAGTAAGTCCATACTCCCGCCATAATCAAAAAAGCCAGCATAGGCATAGCCAACAATATAAGAAGGTATGGCTAGCGGAAGGATTAGTAACCATTCCATTTGCTTTCGGAAAAGAAAGTCGTAGCGAGAAACAAACCAAGCCGAAGAAACCCCAAGGAGTAAAACGAGGATGCTACAAACAAGTACGAGGTATAGAGAATTCCATATATAATCCAGTAATAGATAGTCTACAATGTGCCCCCAGGTTTCCCCTGGACCGGCAAAAAGCTCTACTCCAATGAATATAATAGGTAAGGCCAAGAAAAAAACAATGGCCAGTGTAAAAACTGACCACTTATTTATATCTCTTTTAAGCCTTTTAATTCTCGTTTTTAGAGAGAATGCTTTGTTATTATTTCCAGCCTGCTGCATCAAAAATCAATACTGCTTTTTTGTTGTTTTCTCCTAGTTTGTTTAAGCCTAAAGTGTCTTCTTTAAAATCTCCCCAAGCCTGAATATCTTTAACAGGTTCTACGCTTTCTAAAACTGGATATTCGTAATTTGCTTCTGTAAATACTTGTTGTGCTTCTTTTCCAATTAAAAACTCAATAAATTGAATGGCATTTTCTTTGTTTGGTGCATATTTAGCAACTCCAGCACCACTTACGTTTATATGGGTCCCTCTATCTTCTTGGTTAGGAAAGAATAATCCGATTTGTTGTGCTGTTTTTACTTCTTCAGCATCTGGAGAATTTAGCATTTTACCAATATAGTAGGAATTCACAATTGCAATATCCCCTTCACCGGCTACTACCGCTTTTACTTGATCTCTATCGGAACCTTTTGGCGAACGTGCCATATTTGCAACGATTCCTTCTGCCCAAGTTTTAGCAGCTTCTTCTCCGTCATTAGCAATAATAGAAGCCATTAAGGATTGGTTGTAAATATTAGCAGAAGATCTTACTAAAATTTTCCCTTTCCATTTTTCATCTACTAAAGCTTCATAAGAAGAAAGGTCTTCAGGTTTTACTCTATCTTTTGCATAAGCAATAATTCTAGCTCTTTTGGTTAATCCGAACCATTGGTTATCTACATCTTGTAAGTGTGCAGGTATGTTTTTCTCTAGCACTTCAGACTCGATACTTTGTAATAAGCCTTCGTCCTTAGCGCGGCTTAATCTACCAGCATCCACTGTTATTAAAACATCGGCAGGAGATTGCTTGCCTTCCATTTTCATTTTTTGAATCAGCTCATCTGCACTAGCGTTAATTACCTTGACTTTAATACCCGTTTTATCTTCAAACATTTTAAAGATATTTTGGTCCGGCTCGTAGTGGCGGTGCGTATAAACGTTTACAACCTGTTCTTTTGTAGTTTCTTCGGTTGCTGTATTTTCATTCTTTTTGCTTTTTCCGCAGGAAATAACCAAGGAAATTGTTGCTATAGCTAGTATTAACTTCTTCATAGAATTATTTTTAGAAATGCAAATATAGCAATTTAGAATAGATATAAATAGTGATTGTGCTTTAATTAGAAAGAAGCGTAAATCTTATGTTTTTGTTAACATTTTAAGGGAATTGTATTAGTCGTTTCCTATGCCTTGTCAAGACAGATTTACGAGGTTTGTTTTATTGTAATCTTTCGCTTTTATAGACTTTCTTCGTCAAAAAAATATATTAACTTTAAAGTCTTAACAGTTGGTTCCTTCCTTCAGAGCTTTTTGTTATCCTTAATTTTTTAATTCAGCAATAATGGAAATAGATTTCAATAGCATTTTTAGTGAATTTTTTCATCAGATAACGGCGAGAATTCCGAATATTATTTCGGGAATCATCATATTGGTCGTAGCTATCATCTTAGGAAAAATCATTTATAAAATTATAGACAAAGCAACAGAGAAAAAATGGCAGGATAGTATTCTTTCTACTTTTTTAGCTCAGGTTATTAAATGGTCTATATATCTTTTTGGAGCTACCATGGCTTTAAGTGTTTTTGGGTTTTCTGGAGTTGCAGGTACTGTTTTTGCTGGGGCGGGAGTAAGTGCTATTGTATTTGGTTTCGCCTTTAAGGATATTGGAGAGAATTTTTTAGCAGGAATTATTTTAGCTTTAAAAAGACCTTTTGAAATTGGGGATATCATAGAAATTCAAGGCGTAAAAGGTACGGTGAAGGAGTTAGATATACGTTTAACGCATTTACGAAATGCCGAAGGGAAAGATATATTTATTCCTAATTCTTCTATTATTAAAAACACCCTTATCAATTATACGAAAGATGGTTATTTGCGAATTAATTTTATGATAGGAATTGCTCCAGAATGTGATATTGAAGAAACTAGAAAGTTGATACTTGACTATTTAGATACGAATAAAAATATATTAAAAAAACCAGCACATAATGTCGTCGTGCAGGAATTAGGCGAGTATACCACCGATATTCAAATTTTCTTTTGGATAGATATATTGTCTAGTAAAAATTTACCAGATGAATATCTAGGACATAATATTAGAAGTAAGGCCATTACGGATATTAAAAGAATTTTAGATGCCAATAATATTGAAATGCCTTCCCAAGTTTTAGAACATAAAATGTATAGGCAAAGTGAAATTAAATTAGAAACGAAATAAGAAATCGAGCAGTAATAATGGATTTGGAAAAAGATTACAGTAGTCAGGTACTTTCGCTTCCACCTGATTACGAAGGAGAAGTGCAGGCGGTTTTGGTTGCGTCCAACTATAATACTGGAAATCGAAAAAGTATCTTATTTGTACATGGCTATGTAGATTATTTTTTTCAAGCACATTTGGGTGAGCAGTTTCACCGCGCTGATTTTGATTTTTACGCTTTGGATCTTCGTAAATATGGTAGAGCACTTTTGAAGCATCAGCATCCGAATTACTGTAAAAGTATAGACGAGTATTTTGAAGAAATTTCTATGGCTCTTCGTCAAATAAAAAGTAGCAGTAACTCTGTTTTTTTGATGGGTCATTCTACAGGAGGTCTAACCGCTAGCTGCTATATGAATTATGGAAAGGAAAAAAATCTAGTTTCAGGTCTTATTTTAAACGCTCCTTTTTTAGACTTCAATAAGACGAAAATAGATAAAAGCATCAGTATCTTTTTTGCAAAATTAATAGCGAGCGTTTCCGATTACGCAAAGATAGATGGCGTTTTATCTCCTGCATACGCTCAAAGTATTCACAAGGACTATTATGGGGAATGGGATTTTAATTTGGCATGGAAGCCTATAAAAGGATTTTCTACTTATTTTAAATGGGTAGTGGCAATAGCAAGGGCGCAAAAAAGATTAGAGAAATCCGATATACAAGTCCCAGTTTTGGTCATGCATTCCTCCAGATCTATTAAAATATCCAAATTTACTAAAGAAGCTATGTACCATGATATTGTTTTAAATATTGAAGATATACAACGTGTTGGGGAAAAACTAGGAAACAAGGTTACTCTCATACAGATAGATGACGCAGTACATGATATCTTTTTATCTCCTAAAGCAGTAAGAGAAGAAGCTTTTAAAAAGATGTTTTCATGGTTAGATACATCGAAGTTTTAAAGCGTTATACAGCAGCTAATTACTAATAGTATAAATAATACAATATGATAGATAATAAATTTGATTTAGGCTTTTTTCCAACCCCTTTACATGCCTTAAAAAACGTATCAAAAAAATATCCGGGATATCAAATTTATATGAAGCGAGATGATACTACCGGCTTAGCTTCCGGTGGAAATAAAACTAGAAAGCTAGAATATCTTATACAAGAAGCCCTTGATGCAGGTTGTGATACTATTATTACTGCAGGGGCACAGCAATCTAATCATTGTAGGCAAACTGCAGCAGCTTGTTCTAAAGCGGGTTTAAAATGTCATTTACTTTTAGGAGGAACAGCCCCAAAAGTATATGAAGGAAACCTGTTATTATCTTCTATTTTGGGTGCAGCAATTCATTTTACAGGTGCGAATAGAAAAGGGGAGGACATAGAGGCGTTAAAAAGTAAGCTTCAGCAGGAAGGCGCTAAGTGTTTTGTTATTCCTTACGGGGGGTCTAACTTTACAGGGGCATTAGGTTTTGTGCATGCTGTAAAGGAGCTGAAAGCGCAGCTTACTGCGCAAAACTTAGAGATAGACTATATCTTTTTTGCTTCTAGTTCTGGAGGGATGCAAGCTGGCTTGACGCTAGGAAAAGAACTCTTTTCGCTAGATGCTACACTCATGCCAATTAATATAGATAAAGATGGTATACAGGGAGGTTCTTTAGAGGAAGTGGTTTTTAAAATCGTTCAAGAAGGAGTTGAAAAATTAGGTCTTTCAGAAGCTTTTTCCCTTTCAGATATTTCTTTATATAGAGACTATGATAAGAAAGGATATGGTAAGGTTACTCTAGACGAAATAAAAGCTATTAAGGAGCTAGCTACTTCGGAAGGTATTTTGGTAGACCCTGTTTATACCGGAAGGGCCTTTTATGGCATGTTAGATTTTTTAAATGAAAAGAAAATCCCATCGAATTCCAATGTATTGTTTTGGCATACCGGTGGATTGCCTGCTATTTTTAAGTATGCTGATAAGTTGCAATAACTAATAGGGAACTGATTAAAGGACTACAAAAAAAACTAGAAAAATATAATGAAAAATATAGTCTACGTACTGATTTTAGTTGTCATTAATTTTAACTGTAAAGAAGCTAAAAAGGAAGAAGCGATAGACGCACCATTCCGCATAGAGCTTGATGAAAGTGTAGAAGCATTATCGGATAGTATTCAGATAAAAAACATTCAAGTAGGGTCGGATACTTCTAACGATAAAAATAAACTTCATATTTCTTACCCAAGTACGGTGTATAACTTTATTAATAACGATCAAGAAGCATTTGCTCAATCATATTTAAAGGAATTTGAAGCTGCAGCTAAAGGAAAAAACGAAGAAGCTATTGCAGGTTTAGATTTTGGTCAGCACTTTGAGTTGGTTGCTAGTAGTCCGACTGTTCTTACATTTTTAATAGAGCGTTATACTTCTTACGGAAACAATTATGACACACAGTTTTTTACCTATGTATATGATGTAAAAGACCAAAAAAGACTTCCTTTTTCAAGGCTATTTTCTCCTAAAGAAAATTTTGAAAAACTAGCGACAATCGTACAGTCCGAAACAAAAGCCATTTTAAAGGAAAAAATTGCAGCTATGGAAGGGGTAAGTGCTTCAGATAAAGAAGCTCTTTGGAATAATGCAGAGGAGATGCTTATAGAGGGAACCATGCCTAGTGATGAAAATTACGATGGTTTTTCTTGGGATGCCTCAGGAAAGCTGACTATTTATTTTGATAAGTATCAAGTAGCCTCCGGAAATTTTGGTGCTATTGAAGTAAAATTATCTCCAGATAGCTATCGCCATTTAGTAGCTGAAAAGTACCTAGAAGTTTTTTTAATTCCAGCAGAAAAAGGGGAGGAGATACTTCCTACGGAAAAAGAACCTAAAACTGCAGAAACTTCTTTTGAAGTAGATTGTAGTAAGGAACCATGTGTTGCTATCACTTTTGATGATGGTCCGGCAAAATACACCACCCAACTTTTAGATATTTTAAAAAAGCATGAGGTTAAGGCTACCTTTTTTGTTTTAGGGAAGTCGGCCAAAGTGCAGAAAAACACACTTTTAAGAGCTTATAAAGAAGGACATCAAATTGGTAATCATAGTTGGGATCACAAAGATTTAAAAAGACTGTCAGAGGAAGCTGTTATCCAACAGATTAATGAAACCAACGAGGTGATTTCTAATATTATTGGTGAAGATGTTCAGGTTTTAAGACCACCATACGGATCTTTAAATGATATGGTAAAAGCGCATGCGAATATGCCTATTATTTTATGGAATCTAGATCCTTTAGATTGGAAAGATCGCAAGACCGACATTGTAGCAGAAAGGATTAGTGAAGCCTCTATTAATGGCATTGTCTTAGCGCATGACATTCATCCGTCTACCGTTGCAGCTATGCCTCAAGTAATTAGTAATTTAAAAGCAAAAGGCTATCATTTAGTAACCATTGAGAACCTGTTTGCAGGAAAAGAATTGGAGGAAGGGAAGGTTTATAGTCGTAGGAGGTAGGGTTTCTTAATAGCTGCATGATAAAAAATCTTTCGGAATTGTTGCTTTGCCTAACGAGACTGAAAATCTATTGCTTGTTTTTTCGTATCCTATTATAAATTAACTTGATTTATATCTTTCCTATATATGGGAAATTCTATTCCTTTAGGCTTCGTTATACATGTATTTCAAAATAGTATTATTCTTACATATAGTGTCTTTATTAGGGCTTAATGAAGCAAATGTTAAAGGTTTTATAAAAAAACAATGGATTTTATCATTGAGTTTTATAAGTTTGAAGGCTAATTAATTGATAATCCTACTTATGCGCTCCAATTTTGTAAAATATAGCCTAAGCGCTTATATTTTATTACACTCTTTTTTTAGCTTTTCTCAAGACGTTTCTTGCGATGACTTATTGTCTTTTATAACAACTAAAGCTTATAGTAAAGGGACATTAAGTAGTTATACCTTAGACTCAGACTGGTTGCAAGAGGTAAAAGCCTATAGTTACGATTACAAAACTTATGTAATAGCTAAAATCAAAAAAAACGAATATAGTTACCAGACCAATACTTATATCTTTTGCGGAATCCCTTCGACAAATTGGTCTAATTTTCAATATGGAAGTTATGGAGACTCTAAGTCTTATGGAGAACGATTCCATAAGTATATTATAAATTATAAGTGTCATTGTTATTAGTAAAACAAACATGAAACTCATACCAACTAATTCTTTAAAGAATCATTTAAAACGCTATGGCTTTTGATGTAAACTTTATTGGGTTTTTAGTGTGATCATTTTAACAAACAAGTTTAAATTATGAGGTATAGAAGTTATATTTATACAGGTGTTATATTTTTTATTGTAGTTTCTTCGGCTATTGCTTTTAATAGGATACATGTAGTTGCTGAAAATTTAATAGCACCACCGACCGTTAGTTTTTCATATAATAACAATGTTTGTTCTGGGGAAACGGTGTCTTTTAACTCTACTGTCACAGGAGATGGACCTTTTGAATATTTATGGGATTTTGGGGATGGTGCAACTTCTACAGAAGAAGATCCTGAGTATATTTATGAAGCCTTTGGTTGCGGGACTCAGACTTTTGATGTGACCCTTGAAGTTACAGATGATAATGGGGAAACAACAACTTTAACAGAGACTGTTACAGTTAATGAAGAACCTGATATTAATTTCATAGATCTTAATCCGGGAATCGCAGGTCCATTTAATAATTGTGGAAATACAGGTACAAGTTCTGAATTTTTAGTTGAAGTAGGTAATAATTCTTCCTCTAGCTGTATTAGTACATATAATATTTCATGGGGTGATAATCAAATTGATAATAATGTAAGCTTTCCTATAACACATAATTATGTAGGGTTTGGAACGTACAATATGACAATCACTGCAATTGGTGATAATGGTTGTACAAGTACTAAAACGTATGTTGTTAAAAATGCAACTAACCCTTCAGGAGGAATTTCTGGTCCAGGTGACACACAGAATCTATGTGCACCTTCTACTCCTATACAATTTGAAATTACAAATTGGGGAACAAACACTTCTGATACCACTTATGAAGTCGACTACGGTGATGGAGTTACTGTTAATTATACTCAAGATGAGTTGGTTAGTTCCGCTTATTATAATGCAACAGACCCATCAAGTTCTTTACCCTTCCCAATACAGCCACATTCATATACAGAATCTAGTTGTCCAGGTGAATATGTAGCTAAATTATGGATAAGAAATGCCTGTTCTCCTAATCCAAACCCAGCAACGCTTCCAAATATATTAATCATAATAAGTCCCGATGTAAGTTTTAATGCACCTGACACAGGTTGTGTTGATACTACAATTTTATTTAATAACACTACAGAGCCAGGTTATGGTTTTAATTGTTCTTCAGATGTGAATTTTATTTGGGATTTTGGGGATGGAACTGATACCATTTTAACTAGTGATTTTCAGAGTGTAAGTCATGTTTACTCAAGTCCAGGAACATATACCGTAACCCTTACAGGAGATAACTTTTCCTGTGATGAGTCTGTATATACCCAAGAAATATGTATTGAAGCTCCTTTAAACCCAGAATTCACATCTACTACTAACGAGTCTTGTGCTCCTTTTACAACTGTTTTAAATAATACCACAGTTGTAACTGACCAATGTGGCGTTCCTGTTTTTGAATGGGATATTGATTATACTCCTAGTTATTGTGGTACAACAAGCGGATATAATTATATAAATGGTACGGATGCTAATTCTGAATCTCCGGAAATAGAATTTATAAATCCAGGTACTTATATAGTTAGCCTTAAAGGAACTAACTCTTGTGGAACTACATCTAGTGTACCGCAAGAAATAATTGTAACAGCACCACCCCAAGTTAGTATAAATAATATTGCAGACTTATGTGATGCTTCCTCTGTTATTATGCCTACTGCTGATGTTGCTAGTTGTGGACCGAGTAGTGGAACTTACACTTGGAGTATTAATACGGGAGCCTCCCCTACAGATTGGGAGTTTGTTAATGGTACAAATGCCAATTCTGAATTTCCAGAAATTAGTTTTTATACCTCTAATACTTATGTATTAAGTCTTGAAGTTTCTAATAGCTGTGGAACTAGTATAGATACAGAAGAGTTTCTAATATCATCTGTTCCAACTATAACCAATACAGATTTGACGCAAACCATCTGTTCTGGAGCAACAACAACTGAAATTGCTATTTTAGCAGATGATTCGAATGCTACATTTAACTGGTCGTCTAATAACCCATCAGGTCTTACAGGTTATATCCCTAATGGAACTTCTAGTACTATTCCCGCTCAAACTATAATCAATACATCTACTACTTCGGTAACACTTACTTATACGGTAACTGCAGCAATTGGAGAGTGTGATGGAACTCCTGTAGATTTTGAGATTATTGTGGAGCCTGCTCCACTAATTATTAGTCAACCTCAGTCAAATTCCGTTTGTGAAAACGGTGTGGCCGATGATTTATTTGTAGATATAGATGGTACTGGGACACCAAATTATCAATGGTATGAAAATAGTGTAGATAATACCAACTCTGGGACAGCTATCACAGGTGCTACTTCTTCCACTTTTACACCAACTACAGATACGGTAGGTACCACTTATTATTATGTAGTAATTACATTTTCAACTGGTGGCTGTAGTGAAATTATATCTGATACGGCTGAAATTATAGTCGCTAATGCCCCTCAAATTGAAACACAGCTATTAAGTATGCAAAATATTTGTGTTGGAGGTCAGTCAGAAGTACTTTCAGTGGAGGTATCAGGAGGTGCCGGAGTAGCTAGTTACCAATGGTATACTAATACAAGCAACAGTAATACCGGTGGAACATTAATTTCTGGAGCTACAGCTTCTACCTATACGCCTCCGGCTTTTACTAGTGTTGGTACGTTTTTTTATTATGTTGTGGTTAGTTATGCTTCTAGTGGCTGTGGAAACCTTAGCAGTGCTGTGGCTGAAGTTGAGGTAGTAAATGATCCTATTATAACTTCAGAACCAATTGATTTTCAAAGTTTATGTCAGAATACTGCAGCTCAAGATTTAGAGGTTGCTGCTTCAGGCGGAATAGGTACCTTATCCTATCAATGGTATGAGAATACAGTAAACAATACTAACTCAGGAACTCCTATTACAGGGGCTACTTCAGCAAGTTTTACTCCACCAACATCCGATGTAGGTACTATGTATTATTACTGTGTAGTTTCACAAGATGTTTCAGGCTGTGAAGCAATTAGTGTAATAAGTGAGGTTGCAGTGAGTGCAGGAGCTCAATTTGTTTCGCAACCGGTTTCAGATGTACTATGCTTAGGGGAAACAACTTCAGATTTAACGGTTTCATACAGTAATGGAGCAGGAACTCCAACCTATCAATGGTATCAAAATACAGTAAATGAGACTACTTCAGGTACAGTAATTACAGGTGCAACTTCAGATAGTTACACCCCTGATGTATCCACGGTAGAAACATTTTATTATTATGTGATTATATCGTTTGATTCGGGTGGATGTTCTGAGATTATATCCGATACAGCAGAAATTGTTGTAAATGAAACACCAAGTGTAAGCGATACTTCCATCCTAATTTGTAGTGGTAACACCTTCGAATATTTACCTGATACTAGCAATGGAGATTCTGTGCCAGTATCTACTGAATATACATGGACAGCACCTGTGATTAATCCGGTAGGAAGTATTTCGGGAACATCCGAACAAGCAACACCTGTTTCGACTATTTCTCAATTTTTAGAAAATACAACTACCAATCCAGCTACTGTTACTTATAGCGTCACACCTATTTCTGGAAATTGCGTAGGTGATTCCTTTGAAGTAGTAGTTACTGTTAATCCGTCTATTAGTGTTGCATCCGTTATTAGTAACAACACATGTTTTGCGTCCAATAATGCCTCTATTGAAATCACAGTAACCGGGGGAGTGCCATTTACAGGAGCTTCGCCATATAGTATTACTTGGGAAGGACCAAACGGATTTAGTAGTACGGATGAGGATATATTTAATTTGGAAGCGGGTACTTACACACTTACTATTTTAGATGATGGAGGTTGTCCTTATTCAGAAACATTTACTATAGCAGAACCAGACGAATTAGCTTTTAGTAGTATTAATTTTGATCCAGAAACAATAAGTTGTTTTGAGGCTAATGACGGCTCTATAGATATAAATATAGTAGGAGGAACTTTACCATATTCTTATACTTGGACTCTAGATGGAATGCCATTTTCTACAGATGAAGATCTTGTGAATATAGGTCCAGGGGTATATGAGGTAACAGTAACAGATGCAAATAATTGCGGCCCCATTGTGGAGAGTTTTACTGTTGTAGAACCACCATTGTTAGAAGCCACGCTAAACTCTTCTACTAATGTATTATGTTATGGTGATGCTACAGGTGCTATAGATATTGATGTAGTAGGAGGTAGACCTGATTATACTTTTTTATGGACAGGTCCTGATGGTTTTACAAGTACTAGTCAGAATATAGATAATTTAATGGCTGGCACCTACACTGTTCAGGTAATGGATAGTTCAGGATGTGTTGATACAGAGGAGTTTATTATAAGTCAAAATGATGCAATTGTTATTGATTATGTTACTACAGAAATTGCTTGTTACGGAGATAATGATGCAACAATTACAATAAATGATATTTCGGGAGGGATACCACCATATAGTATTTCTTGGAGTAATTTTGCTACAGGAATGGAATTAACTGATTTGTCTGCCGGAATATATACTCTTACCGTAACCGATGCAGTGGATTGTGTTCAAGAGTTTCCTATTGAAATAGAAGAAGCTCCTCTGTTTTTAATTGAACCAGAGCTAACCCAAATGTCCTGTGCAGGTGAAAATGATGCAAGAATAGTTCTGAACTTTCAAGGAGGAATGGATCCTATTACCGTTGTATGGGATGATGATCCAACAGCAGGAGTAGAGCGAAACAATTTGGCGCCAGGAACCTACACTGTAACCATTACCGATGGAACCCCTTGTGTTATTCAAGAGAGTTTTACTATATATAATATTTTACCTTTACAGTTATCCGCTAATGTTTCTCATGCCTTTGATTGTGATGACCCTAATAGTGGTTCTATAAACTTACTAATACAAGGAGGAACACCACCGTTTAGTGTTGTGTGGTCAAATGGTGCAACTACCGAAGATTTAGATAACGTACCTCCAAACACCTATGTAGCTCATGTAACCGATGCAAATGGATGTGAAATTGATGGTAGTTGGACGGTAAATAGGTTTGAACCATTGGCTTTAAGTGTAGATACACAAACAGAAGTAGATTGTGATACTCATACAGTAAGTCAAACTTTTGTAGCTGTAGCTAGTGGTGGCGTACCGCCATTTCAATATAATTGGTCTAGCGGAACTATTAGTGGTATGAATAATGAGTTTATGACTACAGATGTTAATGGACTTGTAGTTTTAGAAGTAACAGATAGTTTAGGCTGTAGTATCGATTATAGTTTTAATGTGGAAACTCCTATGATAGGAGATCCGGACTTTGATGTTGATTCGTTTAGTTATAGTAATTATGGCGTTTATTCCATTCAGGATCCAATACAGTTCACCAATACCGCTACAGGAGATTATGAAAGTGTTTTATGGGATTTTGGAGATGGAAGCTTCTCTGGGGAAGAAAACCCAGTGCATACCTACTTACAAGTAGGGAATTATGTGGTAACACAAACCGTTACTTATCCATTTGGATGTTCTTATACTAAAATTGTTACACTTGTTGTAGAAAAAGGCTATAAGTTGCTTATGCCTAATGCTTTTACAGCAAATGAAGATGGTGTTAATGACTTTTTTGGACCTAAATATGTTGGACTTAAAAACATGGAGTTGCGTATTTACGATACTTGGGGGAGTCTTATTTATTCCGAAGTTGGAGAGGATATTCGAGGTTGGGATGGTAAGATAAAAGATGAAGAAGCTGAAAACGGGAATTATTATTTCACCTTTTTAGCAAGTACATTTTATGATGAGGTAATTGAAGTAAATGGGACATTCGTACTTATAAAATAAAAGATAGCATGAAATTTAAAATTATATTTTCGGTAATATTCGTTGTCTCTATATTTACAGTAAGAGCACAAGATCCTATTTTTTCACAATCTAATTATGTGCAAGAAACTTTAAATCCTGGATTCTCGGGGTTTGAAGATAATGGAAGGGTGTATGCAGGATTTTTAAGTAGGTTACAATGGCCTAATCTAGATTTAAAATTAAATACACAATATGCTTTTGTAAATAAATCTTTTGACTACGGTCCAAGATTAGGTTATGGTATTGGTGTTAACGCAGTATGGCAATACGAATCCTTTAATAATTATAATTATTATCAAATAAACTTTAATTATGCACAGCGCATAAACTTAAATGGTGGATGGTTTTTTAGACCAGGTGTTGAAGTTGGGCTAGGAAATAAAAGCAATAATTTTAGAAACTTGACTTTAGGAGATCAGATAAATATTAATACCGGAGTAATCAATCCTGTTTCTGTAGATCCCTATAGCTATAATATTCATAATCCTTTTTTTATGGATTTTTCTACCGGACTTGTTTTTGAAAAAGAAGAAGTTTATGGTACCACGTATTGGTTTGGGGTTTCCGTAAAGCATCTTAACAGGCCTAATATTTCGTTTGTAGAAGGAGAAAAAGAGCCTTTAGATATTTTCTATTCCATTCACGGTAATTACCGTTTTCCTTTTCTAAGAGACAATAGCATCATGATGACCGTAAATTATATGCAACAAGCAGAATATAATAGGCTAGATGTGGGGTCGATGTTTCAATTAAGCCAGTTTCTTATTGGAGTTACAGCAGCAACAAATCCTGCACGAAATGATGCTAATAGTCATTTGTTAACCTCTGTAAATGCTTTTATTGGGCTAGAATATGAAGAGTTCCGATTCGGTTTATCTTATGATATGAATACTTCAAGAATAGGTAATACTAATGGGGTTTATGAGTTTTCATTAACTTATTTGTCTAGATGCCGTAGCTGTAACTTAGATAGAAGTAGAAAGCGTTAAAAATTCATAGGTTATAACTTATAATGTGAGCTAAAATTCTAGTTGACTATCTAAACAGTTTTACTATTTCTTTTGTAGGAAATTTCAAATCCTTAACTTTATAGATGTTAATACATAAACATATTTTATCAAGAACTATATATGGGAATATTAAATAAAATTTTAGGCAATGCAAGTGAGGTTTCTATAGAGAAACTAAGCGAAAAGTACGCTAGGTTATTATTAGATGATGAGCAGATTGAACTAGGTTTTAAGCTATTTAGAGATGTGTTTATGTTTACTAATAAGCGATTGATTCTTGTGGATGTTCAGGGGATAACAGGAAGTAAGATAGAATACAATTCAATGCCTTATAAAAGTATTTCTAGATTTTCATTAGAAACCTCTGGTACCTTCGATTTGGATGCAGAATTAAAAATTTGGATTTCTAGTGAAGACAGCCCTTCGGTAAGTAAAAAGTTTAATAAAAGTATCAACGTTTACGAGGTTCAAAAGTATTTGGCTTCTAAAGTAATGTGATAGCAACATTATGACTAATAAATTTTAAGCTGAAATATTTCTTTTAGTATTTTATATTATTTACTTTCTACAAAATCAGGCCAACGCTCCATGTATTTTATAAAATTCACACTTAGGCCTTCCTTTTTTAGGTATGCTGAAGAAACAGGAGTTTTGGCTGGTTCAAAAAACGGATTTTCTATCACTTTATTAGGAAAATCATGATGAAGAATAGCAGATCGTCCGATGGTAAGGAAATCGACACCAGCTTCTAATACTTTTTTTACATCTGTGCCATTATTTATTTTTCCAGCCACTGTTAAACGAATGTTTTTACGATCTATTTCGGTAAAATGATTTAAAAGGGATTGGTCTCTATAAGCTTCTACTTCCGGATCTTTAAAAACATCCCAAAGGGATATGTCTAGAAAGTCTATTTTATTTTCTTTAATGAATCGCTTACAAACCTCTTTCACTTCAAGTAAGTCCATACCAAAACGCTCTGGGGAAAGTCTAACTCCTAGTAGAAACTCTTTACCACAAACTTCTCGTATTTCCTTTGTAATTTCAAAAAGTAGGCGGGAACGATTTTCCAGGCTTCCGCCATATCTATCTGTTCTTTTGTTTATTTCGGCACTTAAAAACTGTGTAAGTATATAACCATGAGCGCCATGTACTTCGACACCATCATAACCACATTTTTTAGCACGTATTGCCGCTGAAACAAAATCTGTTTTTAGTTGTTCTATTTCAGAAATAGTTAGTGCTCTTGCTCCTTGTTTTTCATTATCTGAAGGGCAGACAGGTGATTCTTTGATTAGTTCTTTAGGAGAACGCATTCCTGCATGGTGTAGTTGTATTACGGCAAGGCTTCCGTAGGATTTTATTTTTGAAGCCAATCTGGTATGTCCTTCTATATGTTTATCAGAAAATATTCCTAATTGCCCAGGAAAACCCTGGCCTATTTTTTGAACATGCGAAGCGCAGGTCATTACTAAGCCGAAATTTCCTTTGGCTCTCCTAGTAAGCCATTGGTATTCTTCTTCCGAGAGGGTTCCGTCGTCGTTACTTTGTGTATTGGTTAATGGGGCTAACATGAACTTATTTTTCATGGTTGCACCGCATGGAAAATGGATAGGAGTTTCTAATATTTTTTTCATTGCGACTTGCTTGTTTCTTGTGCGTTTTAGTACAACTATTTATTTTTTTGAGCGTTTTTGGAGGATGCTATCTAAAGAAAACTTATCCCATTCTTTAGGTAAAATTAGCAATGTAACTAGCAGCATTGTGCGATACATCACATGCGATAAATCCCAAATAGGAGCTGCTAATCCGTGACCAAAAGTCACAATAATTAGTACCGAAGCTAGTGCATATAAAGCATAATCTACTTTTAGTCCGATTACTAACAAAAAGCCTGCAATGAGCTCTACATAAGAGGTGTAGTAGGCAGTGGCATAAATTAGATATTCTGGTAGTATGTCTTTGAATGTTCCGTGAAAGAAGTTTTTGTTATATAGTTCTTCCATTCCCCAGGTAAAGACTTTTCCGAATCCTTGCATAAAAAAGATAAAACCTAAAATGGTTCTTACCGTAAATGCACTAACTATTCTGTTTAAGTTTATATGTTTCATATATTTTTTTTTTGCCTATTTTGGTAGTAGGGATTTAAACAACTTATTATCGTGTAAGTTTTCAAAATGCTTTTCATTTAGAAGTTCTTCTTCTAGGGTATCTGATAAATCAATTGCTTTTTTTATGTCTTTTAACGCTTCAGCTTGTTTGTCCATTTTAGAATAAGCACAAGCACGTTGCCAGTAAGCAAGCGCATATTCGTTATCAAGTTCGATAGCGTTATTAGACAGATCTAAAGCCCAACGAATTTCTCCTATTTCTAATAGGGCATCCGCTTTATAGGTCATTGCTTCAATATCATCTGGTTTTATGCTTAAAATCTCATCGTAAACCGAAATCTTATCCTCGTCACTTTTCTCTAGTCCAGCGCGCATCCACAGGGAGTGAATGGAATTGGTGTCCGTTATATTTTTTTGTGTCTCAATAATGACTTTAGAGCGTTCTGTCATTTTTACCTCCACTTGTTGTAAACGATCTTCGTAGTCGGAAGTAAGTGTTTGTATCTTCTTCGCCATATCAATCTTCAAACTCTTTTTTATATCATTTAGTGAACGCCAACCTAAAAGAACCAATAAGGATGCAGCAGCAGTTATAATATAAAAAATATTATTGATGGTGCTTGTGGTGTAGTTTACGGCTCTGTCTGAGGATTCTAATTTAGCCTCTGCAATTTTTTTAGTGACTTCTGCACGCAAACTTTGGTTTTCTTGTCTTAAGGTTTTTATTTCATCTAGAATATATCTTTCTATTAAGGGTCTGTATAGTGGCTCCTCTAAAGAATCGACTTGGATGTTGTTTTGTGAAAATAAAGTAATTGGTAAAGTAAAAAATAGGATTGCTAAAAATAATTTCGACATTCTAAAGGTTTCGTTTTTTTATAATTATACGTAAGTCGCAAGGTTTATAAAATTATTGACAAAGACAATTTTTTATCTTTTTCCTTAACATTTGGGGTAGTAGTTAGTATTTAGGGATTAGGGATTAGGGATTAGGGATTAGGGGGGAGTGTTTAGTCGTTAGTAATTAGAGATTAGGGATTTGTATGTCCCTGATATAGGTTGACCACTTCAAAGAAAACTCAATACATCCTATATAGTTTCCTTTGTATTCCTATAATAAAAATCAAAATCATATATTTGAATTAAGAAAACTAATACCATATATACAATTATGTCAAATGTCCAATTAATCATAGAAGAAAGAGCAGCAGATATAGGTAACTTTATGGTTGGTCGCTTATTGCCATTCCGACAAAAGCGTATGGTTGGCCCATTTATATATATCGATCATATGGGGCCGGTGAAGCTTTGTGAACGAGAAAATTTTGATGTATTGCCGCACCCGCATATAGGTCTTTCTACCCTTACTTTTTTATTTGAAGGTAGTATCATGCACCGCGACACTCTTGGTAATGCAATAGAAATTAAACCTGGAGCCGTGAATTGGATGACAGCAGGAAAAGGAATTGTGCATTCTGAAAGAACTCCAGAACACTTAAGAGATTCGGAGTTGTTTATGCACGGATTGCAAATTTGGGTGGCATTGCCAAAAGCACTAGAAGAAATGGATCCGACATTCTCTCATATTGAAGCGAAAGATATACCGAGTTGGAAAGAAGGGGATCTAGAATTTACTTTGGTTGCTGGGGAAGCTTTCGGGAAAAAATCACCAGTTCCTGTATTTAGTAAACTGTTTATGATAGAAATAAAGAGCAAAACAAAACAAAAAGTAAATATTGGGGAGCATTTGTATGGCGAGTCTGGCTTGTATATTTTAGAAGGAGGTATAGAAAGTGACGGAAACGTTTATGAAGCAAAACAATTACTAGTTGCAAAAGACAGTACTTTGTGTGAGTTTACTATACAAGAAAATAGTTCTATTTATATTTTTGGTGGTGAGCCTTTTGAAGAAGAACGTTTTATCGATTGGAATTTTGTTTCTTCTTCTAAAGAGCGTATTGAAGAAGCAAAACAAAAGTGGAAAGCCCAAGAATTTCCGAAAATTAAAGGGGATAACGAATATATTCCATATCCAACACCAAGATTTTAATAGAAAACAACTTTTTAAATCCGATATATTAGACACTTATGAAAACAAGCCGATTAGAAGCATTTAGTGATGGCGTTTTAGCAATTATTAGAACTCAAAGCACCTGAGGAAACCACTTTAAATGCACTCCTGGCAAAAACACCTATACTCTTAAGTTATATTTTTAGTTTTATTTATTTAGGGATTTATTGGAACAATCACCATCACTTATTTCAAATCACTCAGAGGGTGAACGGAAAAATCCTATGGGCAAATCTGCACTTACTTTTTTGGCTATCCTTGATTCCGTTTACAACTGCATGGATAGGAACAGATTACGACGAAAAACTTCCTGTAATAGCCTATGGTGCTGTTTTATTATTTTGTGCTATAGCCTATTTTATATTACAAGCACAAATAATCCAATCGCATGGAGAAGAGTTTCCTTTAAGAAAGGTGGTAGGCTCCGATAGAAAAGGAAAGATATCTATTGTTTGTTATTCCTTAGGAGTAGTTTTTTCGTTTGTAAATACCTGGATAGCAATTGCTTTGTATGCTATGATTGCTGTTTTATGGTTAATTCCTGACAGACGTATAGAAGAGAGTGTTTAGTGGTAATTTTATGACAACGAAATAACAGGCAAAGGATGAAGCTGCTATCTGGTTGAAACCTGAATATCTCTTAAAAACCTCCTATTCCTTTGTCGTTTATTAATATTCCTTTCAAGTTATATTATAACAATGTAGCTAGTTGTTGGTGTAATTCAGTATTTTTAAATAACCTTTACTGGCTTTTTGTTTTCATCTATTGCCACAAAAGTAAATTCTCCAGAAACAGCCTTTTCTCTATAATCGGAATACATCTCTTCCACATAAATATCAACTCTAACCTTTAGGCTAGTGTTTCCTACATGGGTAATATATCCCACTAATTCTACAATAGTCCCTGCAGGAATTGCCTTTTTAAAATCTATTTTATCACTGCTTACCGTTACCATTTGTTGTCTGCTAAATCGGGTAGCTGCAATAAATGCAGTCTCATCCATCATTTGCATTGCTGTTCCACCAAAAAGTGTGTCGTAATGATTTGTAGTGTTAGGGAAAACAGCTTTAAAGATTGTAGTTGTTGCGTTTTTTATTCTTTCGGATTTGTCCATAGTATTTTTTTGTTGAAATAAAACTGGATTTTAAAGGGCTAAATATATAATTTAATAAAGAATATAGTATTCATTAGTGGTAATAATACAGCAGTTTTTTAAATGAAAATATGTTTTTAATTTGAAAACATTTGAATAACCTAGAGGTAACATGTGATGGGTAGTTTTGTCCGAAATAATAAATAAAACTATAAATCAAATGATCAAAAAAATTACAATTTTATTCTTTTTACTCTTCGTTGCATTTAGTGCATTTTCACAAAAAAGCAGTGGAGTTATTTCTGGTAAAATTATTGATGAACAAGGAAACTTATCATTACCAGGAGCTACTGTAATTCTTGATAGTGGAGAACGATATACTATTTCAAACCAAATAGGACATTATGAGTTTTTAAATGTTCCAGAAGGAACTTATCGTGTTACGGTTCAATATATAGGTTTTGTATCTCATACTTTGGAAGCTAAAGTTGAAATAGGGAAGAATACCAAGTTAGACTTTATCATGTCTTCCGATTTATTAAGTTTAGATGAAGTTGTAATCACCGGCGAAAGACTTAAAGGTCAAGCGAAAGCTTTAAATCAACAAAAAAATAATCAAAACATTACTAATGTCATCTCTTCAGACCAAGTAGGAAGGTTTGCAGATGCAAATGTTGGGGATGCTTTAAAGCGTGTTCCTGGTATTACCGTTCAAAACGATCAAGGGGAAGCTCGAAATTTAATTATTAGAGGATTGGCGCCAGAGTTGAATTCGGTGACATTAAATGGTGATAGAATTCCTTCTGCTGAAGGCGATAATAGAAACGTTCAGATGGATTTAATTCCTTCCGATATGATTTCTACTATTGAAGTAAACAAAACACTTACTCCAGATATGGATGCCGATGCTATTGGAGGTTCGGTAAACTTAATTACTCGAGCTTCTCCAAATGGGCAAAGAATTTCAGCAACATTAGCAGGTGGCTATGCTCCAATTCGTGAAAAAGGAAATTACACCGCAGGATTGGTTTACGGGAATCGTTTTTTCGACAATAAATTAGGAGCAGTTTTTAGTGCTTCCTATAATAACAATAATTTCGGTTCTGATAATATTGAAGCTGAATGGAAAGAAGGTGAGAAAGGACAGGTATATATAGGTGAAAAAGATATCCGAAAGTACGATGTGCAACGTGTAAGAAGAAGTTTTGCTTTAGCACTAGATTATAATCTCGATTCAAACAATACGCTTTTTCTTAATTCCATGTACAATTGGAGAGATGATAGAGAAAATAGATACAGAGTTCGTTATAGAAAAATTAAACCTCTATATGACGACCAAGATAATATAACTGGATTTACAGGAGATATTCGAAGAGAAACCAAGGGTGGAATTGATAATAATCGTAATAAAAACACGCGTTTAGAAGATCAACGTGTTCAAAATTATTCGATTGGTGGGCAACACTTAATTAACGCTAAGTTAGATTTAGACTGGCAAGTAAATTATGCGACAGCTAGTGAGGATAGACCTAATGAGCGTTATTTAAGTTTTCAGTCGAAAGGCTTAGATTTAAGTCAAGATTTAAGTGACTTAAATTTTCCGTTAGTAAATGCTTCTGGTGATGGTCTTGATACTTTTAAGGTGAATCAATTGTCAGAAAATCATAATTTTACTAAAGAAAAAGAAATTGGTGCTAAGGTGAACATTCGTATTCCATTTTCTGTAATTGATGGACAAAAAGGACGTTTAAGAACAGGACTTCGTTTGCGAATCAAAGAGAAGAAAAGAGATAATATCTTTTACGAGTACGAACCAATAACATCTTTCGGGACATTAGCAGATCTTCCAATTAGTTACTACGGAGGTGGTAATTGGGAAGCAGGACCGAACGATTTTCCTGGATTTTTTGTAGATAAATCTTTTCTAGGAAATTTAAATCTAACCAATACTAGTTTATTTGAAGGCGAATTAGATCCTTCAGAATATTTGTCTGAAAACTACAAAGCTAAAGAGCGTATTTCAGCAGCTTACCTTCGTTGGGATCAAGATTTATCTGATAAGTTTTCGATTATTACTGGTGTAAGAGTTGAACATACTAATATTGACTATACGGGGAACTATGTTAAGGAAGAAGAGGAGCTAGTTGGGCAAATTTCTAATACAAACTCCTACACAGATATCTTGCCAAGTTTAGCTATTAAATATGACATCCAAAATGATTTAATTTTAAGAGCAGCCGTTTCAACAGCATTGGCTCGTCCTAACTACTATTCATTGGCACCTTATGTTAATGTGAATACTGAAGACAATGAAATTTCTGCAGGAAATCCAGAACTAGTTGCTACAAATGCTATTAATTTTGATTTAATGGTGGATAAATACTTCAAGTCTGTAGGAATTTTATCTGGAGGGGTATTTTATAAGAATATGAAAAACTTCATTTATACTGCAAGTGATTCACAATACACCCAAGAAAAATTCGCATCAGATTTTCCAAACCAATCAAATCCTATTTCAAATGGTGAAACTTGGGATTTTGTTCAGTCAAGAAATGGTGATAATGTAGGTGTATATGGGTTTGAAGTGGCACTTCAAAGACAATTAGATTTCATACCAGTAGACTTCTTTAAATCTTTAGGGGTTTACGTAAACTATACATTAACGAAGTCTAAAACGAAGGGAATTACAAACGAAGATGGTGAAGAAAGAAAAGGAATAGATTTACCTGGTACTGCTCCGCATATGCTTAATGCTTCACTTTCGTGGGATAACGATAAGTTTTCAATTCGCGTTTCTTCAAATTACAGCTCTGATTATATAGATGAATTAGGAGGGAATGAATTTGAAGACAGATACTACGACAAACAATTTTTCTTAGATGCCAATGCTTCGTATAAACTATCAGAAAATCTACGTGTTTTTGCTGAAGCAAATAACTTGACAAATCAACCATTACGCTATTACCAAGGAGTTTCAGAGCGTACCATGCAAGCGGAATACTACCTTCCTAAATTTAATTTAGGATTAAAATTCGATTTGTAAAAACCTTTTATTATTAAAATTATCATGAAAAAATTACACTTTATTATTTTCTTTCTTTTGCTGCAAACCTTGTTTGGGCAAGAGTCATTTATAGAATCAAAACTAACAGCTGGATATAAAGGCGACTTTATTCCGGAGCTTAAAAATGAAAATGAAGATTTAAACTTTTTAGTTCTTGGAGATTTTGGTCGCGTAGGCGAATACTATCAAAAAGAAGTTGCTAAACAATTGGGGAACGCCGCTTTAATGTTAGATTCAGAGTTTATTGTTACGGTTGGCGATAATTTTTATCCAAATGGTGTAGCAAGTATTTATGACGAACATTGGCATGCTTCATTTAATAATATTTATACCCATCCATCACTTTATATTGATTGGTATGCTGCTTTAGGAAACCACGATCATAGAGGAAATATTGATGCGCAAATTGCCTATTCAGATATCAGCCGTCGTTGGAATATGCCGGCTCCTTATTACAGTAAAACTTTTGAATTAAACGATGGAAAAAAGTTGCTTTTAGTGGTTATGGATACGAGCCCGTTTATTCAAAGCTATCAAGGTAAAAACGAAAAATACCCACATCTTGAATCACAAAACGCTGAGGAGCAAAAAAAATGGCTTATTGAAACGTTGAGTACAAAAGATGAAAGCATTGCTTGGAAAGTCGTTGTAGGTCATCATCCGTTGTATAGTGGTGGAAAGCGTAAAGAGGCTAAGGATACTAAAGATTTTGAAAGTCAGTTTGCAGATTTATTCGATTCTTTAAAAGTAGATGCTTATATCTGTGGTCATGAGCACGACTTACAAATTATAAAACCAAAGGGTAGGTTTACGACTCAATTTTTGTCTGGTGGAGGAAGTGAAACGCGCCCAGCAGGAAATCGGGAAGGAACTATCTTTTCTAAAGCAGAACCAGGTTTTATGAGCTTTACAGTTAATGGAGATTTCATGGAAATTCAGACCATAAAAGCACTTAAAAACAGTGCGGAAATATTACACACAATGCATTTAAAAAAGAAGTAAGATGATTAAAACAGTCTATAGATGTATACTATTAGGTTTTGGATTTTCCTGTTTAGTTTCTTGTAAGAATACAATAGAATTAAATTCATTAAACCCTATTGTTATAACCGAGCAAACACCAAATGATACGGATGACCCTGCTATTTGGATACATCCTACAAATCCTAAGAAAAGTATTGTTTTAGGAACCGATAAGGATATGAATGGAGGATTGTATGCTTATGATTTAGATGGAAAAATCATCAATAAAGTTCTTAATTTAAAACGTCCGAACAACGTTGATATCGCCTATGGTTACAATTGGGGAGGAGAAAAAATTGATATTGCTGTACTTACCGAACGTAAGGCAAATAGTATTCGAGTTTTTCGATTACCTGATCTAACGCCAATTGATGATGGAGGGATTAAAGTTTTTGAAAATGAAAAAGGAGAAGGACACAATGAGCCTATGGGAATTTCACTATACACAAAAACTACCGATTCTACCTCTCAAGTGTATGCTATAGTGGGAAGAAAGTCAGGGCCATCAGGGAGTTATCTATGGCAGTACGAACTTTCTACCGATGAAAATAAGGTGGTAAAAGGTATGAAAGTAAGAGCATTTGGTGAATATAGCGGAAGGAAAGAAATTGAAGCTATAGCCGTAGATAATGCATTGGGATTTGTGTATTACTCTGATGAAACCGCGGGAATTCGTAAATATTACGCCGATCCAGAATTAAATGATAATACTCAATTGTCATTTTTTGGTCAAGAAGATGCAAAACGAGATCACGAGGGAATTGCAATTTACACTACCGGAAAAGGAACAGGATATATATTGGTTTCAGATCAGCAAGCAAACAAGTTTTTAGTATATTCACGTGAAGGAGCTTCACATGATAAACACACTCATAACCTTATTACTTCCGTTTCTGTTTCTACAGATGAATGTGATGGGGCAGAGGCAACTAATGTGAATTTAGGAGAACACTTTCCTAAGGGCATGCTCGTAGCGATGACAAACGGAAAATCTTTTCATTTTTACGATTGGAGACAAATTCAAAAGGAAATTGATAATGCGCTATAGGCGTAAATTGTAATACTAAATTTAGTATTTATTTTAAACACTTAGAATGGTTTGGATGGGGAGATCCAAATTGTTTTAGGTGTTTTTCTTTTTATAATGGAATCAGATTCTAGAGGCACAATAAGTCCTATCGGGATTATTAGGTTTTTCTTTGAATACCAAAATCATTAATTAATGTTACAGACTTAAATCAAAAGTGTAAATTTGAAGAAGTTTCTTATAATTTAACTCATGAAGTAATTACTCGAATGGAAAGCGTTAAAACATATCAAAAGGTAAATAAAGCTGAAGAAAGTAGCAATTTTAGCATCTCTAAAATGGAGGATATTTATACGAAACGAAATGGAGAAGTAGATGAACCTCACCGGCATAACTACTACACGGTTTTAATCGTAAATCAAGGAAAAGGTCAGCATAATATAGATTTCAACACCTACGAACTTACCAATCATCAGGTGTTTTTTGTTGCTCCTGGTCAGGTACATCAGGTAATGGAGGCTGAAAAATCTTTCGGTTATGCCATGACTTTTTCTAATCAGTTTTTAATTGAAAATTCCATCCGACTTTCTTTTATAGATAGTTTAAACCTATTCAATAACTATGGGCAGAGTCCGCCACTAACACCAACCAAAGAAAAATTTGATACCATAGCACATTATTCCAATCAAATTTTCAAACTATTCCGCAGTGATGCAAACATGAAGCTATTATCTATAGGCGCTTATTTAAAGCTTTTGCTAATAGAATGTAATAATATTTGTTCTATCAACCCTATAGAATCCGATGTAGATACCACAGGAGATAACTTAATCAGGAAATTTAAAAAAGCTGTAGAAGCACATTATAAGGAAGAACATTCCTCTAGCTTTTATGCCAATGCCTTGCATATTACCCCAGACCATTTAAATAGAACAGTAAAGGCGAAAATAGGAAAAACAGCCAAAGACTATATACAAGCAAGAATTATTACCGAAGCTAAAAGGTTATTGTTTTTTACAGACGCTACCAACAAGGAAATAGCTTATGCATTAGGTTTTAATGAACCAGGCAACTTTAGTGCTTTTTTTAAAAAACACACCCAATTATCCCCATCCAGTTTTAAGAAAAAGGAGCAAAAGTCTTAGATGTCGGATTTTCATAAGTCTATCCCTTTTTTTTATATTCCCTAACCCTCTGTTCTACTGTATCTTTGTACTATACTTAAAGCAAATACTATGAATCGTAAGAAATTTATTAAAAATGTTTTTTTAACTGGTGTTGTAGGAGCAATTGCCCCTCAAGCACTTAAAGCAGAAGAAAGTAAATCTCCAAAATCTACTTACGACAGATTGATGCAGCAAGTAGGATTTAATCATTTACCAAATAAAAGTATAAAGACTATGAACACAATAATTCACAAAGCAGAAACAAGAGGACACGCAAATCACGGTTGGTTAAACTCACACCACACCTTTAGCTTTGCGAACTATCACAATCCAGAAAGAATGCACTTTGGTGTGTTACGCGTACTAAACGACGATACCGTAGCAGCAGGAATGGGATTTGGAACCCACCCACACGACAATATGGAAATTATTTCCATCCCTTTAGAAGGCGATTTAGAACATAAAGATAGTATGGGGAATGTGGCTGTTATCAAAGAAGGTGATGTGCAGGTATTAAGTGCCGGGACAGGAATCACACATTCTGAGTACAATAAAAATAAAGACAAGGAAGTGAAATTTCTTCAAATTTGGGTTTTTCCAAAAGAAAGAAATCTAGATCCGAGATACGATCAAGTATCTATTAGAGATATCGCGAAGGATAATGCTTTTTACCAAGTTCTTTCTCCGAATAAAGATGACCAAGGAGTATGGATTAATCAAGATGCTTGGTTTCATTTAGGGAAGTTTGAAAAAGGAAAGTCAGATACTTACAAAATCAATAAAGAAGGAAATGGCGTTTATGCCTTTATTCTTGAAGGTGAAGTAGAGATTGAAGGACAAAAATTATCCAGAAGAGACGGTATGGGAATTTGGGACACAGAAAGCATAGATGTAAAAGCTACAGCAAATGCGCGTGTATTACTAATGGAAGTACCAATGTCATTATAAAACAAGGAATTTTTAAAACATATATACCATGGAAATAATTATAAAAGAAAGAGACAATAAAGGCTTTGCATTAGCAACAGAAGGTGATACAAGAGCCGGAACTATGACGTATTCTATAGCAGGATCAGATCATATTATCATTGACCACACTGAGGTAGATCCAGCATTCAAAGGAAAAAGCGTAGGAAAGCAATTGCTTTATAAAATCGTAGAGATGGCAAGAGAGAAAAACATCAAAATCACTCCATTATGTCCATTTGCTGCAGCAATGTTCAAGAAATTAGAAGATATTCAAGACGTATTAAGATAAGTAAAAATTCAATAAATAGATGCAAACATTATTAAATAAAGCCCTGAATTCAGGATCCAATAGTACAAATATAAGTGTAGCAATATTAATACTAAGAATTGCCGGAGGAGCTTTTATGTTAACCCATGGATTAGGTAAGTTTGAAGCACTGTTTAGTGGAGAGCCAATTCAATTTAGAGATCCAATAGGAGTAGGAGCAACAGCATCCTTAGCCTTAGCAGTTTTTTCAGAAGTGCTATGTGCAGTCCTTCTAATTGTAGGTTTAGGAACTAGACTAGCTGCAATTCCATTAGCTATAACCATGTTTGTTGCAGCATTTATAGTACATGCTACCGATGGGTTTGGAAGACAAGAATTACCACTTCTTTACGCAGCAGTATATATTTCTATTGCACTAATAGGGGCAGGGAAATATTCTTTAGACAACTGGTTATTGAAAAAGTAAACAATTTATTAAAAGGAAATATTAATTTATAAAACATATAAAAATGAGTAAGAACACAAACTGGTCATTAGACAATTCACATTCAGAAATCGCATTCAAAGTAAAACACATGATGATTTCTACCGTAACAGGTCACTTCGAAGATTTTGAAGCAAGTGCAAAAACAGATGGAGATGATTTTAAGAATGCAGATTTTAGCTTTAGTGCAAAAACAGCATCTATCAACACAAAAAATAAAGATAGAGATACCCATTTAAGATCGGATGATTTCTTCAACTCTGAAAAATTCCCTGAAATGAAATTTGTTTCAAAATCTTTCGACGGAGAAAAGTTAGTAGGAGATTTAACGATAAGAGACATCACGAAAGAAGTTGTTTTAGACGCAGAATTAAATGGTATAGCTGAAGATCCTTACGGACAAACAAAAGCTGGTTTTGAAATGACAGGTACTATCAACAGAAAAGATTTCAACTTAACTTGGAGTGCTGTAACAGAAGCTGGAAGCATTGTGGTTTCAGATAAAGTAAAAATGGTTGTTGACGTACAGTTTACAAAACAAGCATAAGTATATAACAGATATTTTCTAAAATCTCCTTTAGAAAAATACAGAATAGGGGCAGTGTTATAAACTGCCTCTTTTTCATTATATTATTATTTTTAGATATATAAAAATCCGCATATGAAAGCAGCAGTTTTAGAGCAATTAGGGAGTTCTCCTATTTACAAAGATTTCCCTACTCCTGAAGTTACAAAGGAAGATCAATTATTACTTGAAGTACAAGCAGCAGCCGTTAAAAATCTTGATAAATTAAGAGCTGGTGGTACTCATTATGCAAGTTATACAGAACTACCTACCATTGTTGGAATAGATGGTGTTGGCGTTTTAGCAGACGGAACAAGAGTCTATGCACAGGGTGTTACTGGGATGCTTGCAGAAAAGGCAATTATCACTAAGAACCAATATACGATAGTCCCAGATAGATTAGATAGTTTTACAGCAGCGGCATTACCAAATGCTGTTTTAGGAGCAGCAATGGCTTTACAAGTACGAGGAAAGATTCAGCCAGGGCAAAATATTTTGATTAACGGAGCAACCGGAGTTACCGGGCTTTTAGCAGTTCAGTTAGCGAAATATTATGGAGCAAAAACTGTAATTACCACAGGGAGAAATCAAGAGAATCTTGAAAAAACAAAAGCCCTTGGAGCAGATTTTATTATTTCTCTGAAGCAAAGTGATGAGGAAATTGTAGAACAATTGAAAAAGCAGCATGCTGAAACACCAATAGATTTGGTTATCGATTACGTGTGGGGAAAACCAGTAGAATTATTAATTAAAGCCTTAAAAGGTGGCGGATTAGATAATTTTACACATAAAACGCGTATAGTAACCGTAGGTTCTATGGCGGGTGAAAACATAAATTTATCTTCTGGGGTATTAAGAAGTTCTGCTATTGAAATATTAGGCTCTGGTTTTGGAAGTCTTTCTCAAGAAGAACTTCAAGCTTTTCGTAAGGAAATACTGCCGGAAATGTTTCAACTAGCTGCAGCAGATAAGTTACAAATGGGCTTAGTTGTAGATTCTCTAAAGAATATAGAAGACTTATGGAGTCGTCAAGTGGGTGCAGGAAAGCGATTAGTGATTTCCATGGAGGAGTAACTTCTTTTAGTAAGTATATACATTTTCGAATACTAGTTTAAATAAGTTTTTAAAGAACTTCTTGTATGTACTTTTACAAATAGAATTTAGGGTAGTTATAGTAAAAAATAGTTATAGTAAAAAATGGTATTGAAAAGCTAGCTTCCCAATACCATTTAAGACTAATTAAATAAAAATTTTTTATTTCAGATTAACTAGAATTTACATCCAATAGTTCCCACTTTCAAATGGGGTTTCTACAGCTTCTAACCAATCTGCTTCTGCTTCTTCTGCAGTAACATGGAATTCTTCGGCAATCTCCTGAATAAATTGATCAAAATCATCATTGTTTGGGCGTTTCGTAAACACTCTAACCGGAATTTTAATATTTAAATCTTGTGTTCCTAAAAACGCATTACTAGGGGCATTAAAAGGAAACGGGTTTCCATTACTATCCCATTTAGTTCCATGAATTAAGTGTACTAAAATCACATTCAATTCAAATTGTGTATAGGCTTCATTAACAAAAAAATATCCTTTTAAACCAATAGGATCATCGGCTCCTCTTAAGCTCACGCCTTCATTGGTATACATGCCGTCTTCTGGATTGGTGTCACGATAAACGTAGTCTAATATAGACTCGGCATTAGAAAAATCCATATCTGTATCTATGTGCTTGGCGTTTTTTGTGAGAAAAAAATGCTGATGAATCGGTGCATTTATTTCCGAAGTAAACTCCGCATTTATACGTTCGCCATTTTTATTAAAGTATGTGATTTCTAAAGCATAGATTTCGCCTTTAATTAATCGAATAGGAGAATCCGGTAGTATCAAGTTTCCTGCTTCATCATACTCATAACTAATTTCTTGAACGGCCTTGAAATACCTAACATTTTCATTGCTTGGACTTCCATGAAAAGTGGATCCATGTAAATGTCCGCGGTGAAATCTAAAGCTAACTTTTGACCATTCTTCATGGCCTAATTCGGTATTTTCATCATTAGGAGTTGCAGGCAAATCGTCATCTTTACTACATGAGTTTAGGCCAAGCATAAGTATACTTACCAATGCAAATAATACAGGTTTAAAAAAATGTTTTGTTTTCATAATAAAATAAATAAAGGGTTAAAAGTTACATTGAACGTTCACATTCATACTACGTCCGCTATCGTGAACAAAATAACGGTGTAAGTTTAGGTAGTCTTTATAAAGCGTATTAAACAGATTGTCTATGCTTGCGCTTATTCTTAATGTTAGTTTTTGATTAATAGGATAGCGGGAACTAGCTGCTATATTAAATAGGTGATAGGCTGAAGGTGTTTGGGATGATAATTCATAATCCGGATTAAAATTGTTTTTCTTCCCAACCCATTCATGACCAATCTGTAGATTGATTTCTTCAAAATCACCCAAAACAGGAAGCTGATAATTTATGGAGTTGTGCAAGCGTAGGGGCGAGATATTAGGCAGCGGGTTTTTAGAGCTAATCTCCTCTCCATGAATCCATGTGAATTTATTTGTAAATTCTAATCTGGGAGTTATGGTAGAAGAATGAATCAGGTCTATACCACACAGTAAAGCATCTTGTTGCTTGAATTGAAAAATAGCTGCGGGTCCTGAAAAAAGTTGTTTGTACTGATGCGTTGGTACAGAATAGATGTAATTTTCTACTTTATTAATAAAGCCTTGAAATTCAAAACGGCTGTGTTTTGCTTTGTAAGTAATCGTGTTCATCCATTTTGTTCCTTTTTCCGCACTCATATCCTTATTACCAACAAAATATATAGGAATACCGTGTTGTTTTCCGTTCGCATATAATTCAAACGATTCAGGAATACGCCAGCCATGACTTAAAGAAGATTCTAAGTCCCATTTCTCTGTAGCTAGTTTCGCTGCCACTTGTGCTGATAGGGCCGAAAAATTTTTGTTTTCACCATATTTTTGTCCTAGAAAATTAATTCCTCGAGCATTCATGATTGCCCAATCATATCGTAAGCCTGCGTTTAAAAGCCATTGATTGAGGTTTAAAGTATGGTGTGTGTAAACAGATTTTTCTTTGTATAAATAATTAGGCAATGCAGGAGTTACACCGGTTCCAGGTTGATTATAGTTTTCTTTATTTCTAATTTGAACACCAAGAGCAGCATGTAAAGTGTTGTTTTTAAAACCCAATTCGAAATTAAAATGATTAGCACTTAGGATCATGTCTTGTACGGGAACGGTACTTGACACGCTTCGTCTTACATCAAATTCTTCTCTATGGTTTTTTTGATAGGTATATTGTGATTTTACAAACCATTTTCGCGAAAATTTCCATGTAGTAGTGGTGTTTGCAATCTGATGGGTACTTTCTTGGTAAGGCGCTTCAATTTTAAATGCATAAGGAAAAGTAACCAAAGGTTGTCCGTGTTCTATACGTTCTTCAAATTCTTCCACATTTCCAGTTAGTGTTCCAAAATAGTTGCCTTGTTTGGACTTGTAATTAGAATAAAAAGATTCTATCTCTACGTTTTGAAGTTTATAAGTTAGCTCAGCCCGATAGCTCGCTACGCTTGTTCCTGAGTTTGCTACATTATAGTCTGCCGTATGATAATCGCCGTTTTTTGAGTTGTTAGCACTTAAACGCCAAGCGAAACCTTGTATTAGGCCTGAGTTTTGCTGTATTTTTAAGTGAGCGCCCCTGCCTCTTGTATTTCCGGTGTAGTATAATGTTGCCGAACCGTTTATGTTTTTGTTACTTGAAATTCTCCCAGCATCCACATGTACAACTCCTCCTAAGGCATTTGAGCCGTGTTTTACAGATTCTGCGCCACGTAATATGTTTAGATTCTTGGCTAAATCTGCATCTATTTCAGGGGAATGTGCGTCTGCCCAATCTTGGTTTTCTAATTTCACTCCATTAACCATATACACCAATCGGCTACTAGATAAACCGTCTATTATTGGCTTTGAAACATTTGCTCCAGATTTGCGTACTTGAACTCCTGGTAAAGATTTTAACTGATTTGCTAAATCTTTTCCGGTATTAATCTGCTGTATAAAGTCACTAACTTTTTGTGCTTGATAAATAGATTTTTGGAGGTTAACAGACTTTATTACCACCTCATTTAATTGTATAGTAGTGCTATCCTGTTGGCCAAATACTACTATAGGAAGTAGTAAGAAAGCAAGGAGTAGCATTTTATAATAATGCATTCTTTCTTGTTTTTTTTAAGAAATATTTTTTGGCTTGCCGAAACGTATTGGATGTAATGGTTCTTAGACCAAGAACAAGCAACTTATTTCATTATGAAAATTCCCATATTTTACTTGCAGCTAAGGCAATAAAACATATAACCTCCTCATCTTAGTAAGGAAACAGATTGAGGTTTTATGGAAGTAATATGTAAAGAGAATCTATAGGAAGAAAGGGGGAGGCCTGCAAAAGAGCAGGTTTACCGCAATGTTATGTAGTAAAACGCAACTATAATGTTTAAAGCGTTCTTTCTTGACAACAGGTACATTGTTTTCAACTGTAAAAACATCGGAAACCTGATGGAAGCATGGTGTTAATTTCTGCGCAATCGCATAGTCGCAAATAACACAATGTGAAACTTGGTCTTTATCCTCTTCATGGGAAAGCGTATGCAGTCCAACCATTTTCATGGAGAGAAAAAGGAAAAGGAATAAATAAACAAGCTTATTTTTAAAACAATTAACTTTCATCAAGTAATATAAACTTACAATATTAATACGCTATGAGACTACCAATACATCTTTAATGCAATTGTGTCGCATTTGTTAGTTTTGCAAATATATTATATTTTTATACTATTGCAAGATAGTCGCAATAAATTATCGCGAATTAATCGCATTAAGAAATGAAAAGAAGAAACACACCAACGAAAGAAGCTGTTCTAGAGGTTTTAAAAACTGCTGGCAAAGCCATGAGTCAAGATGCGATTGAACAAGAAATACACATGGATATTAATAGAGCCACTATATATCGTGTTTTAAACCGCTTTTGTGAAGATGGTGTGTTACATAGGATTGTTGCCGACGATGGAAAACAGTATTTTGCTTTAAGTGACAAGAATGATAACAATAAGGTTTCGGATAATCATTTTCATTTTAAATGCTTAGCGTGTGATACTATAGAGTGTTTGCCTAATGAAGTTAGTTTTACAGTTCCAAATGCATATTCTGTTGCACATATGAATTGTGTATTAACTGGTATTTGTAAAGATTGTTCTTAAGATTTGAGTGTTTTGACCTTAAGTACAAGCGTTGGGAACTCTAATTCTTAGGAATAGGTATTTATTTTCTTTTTCGCTTCTTTTTCAGCTTATTTAACCATATAATGGTACCTGTTACAGGTAGGCTTGTGGCTATAAGGCATGCTAAAAAGTAAATGATTTTAGAAACCGTTCCAAAAACATCTCCCATATGTAGAGGTCTAATTAAGGATGCTATTTGTTGGTTCCATGGTTTGTCGTCAAACAGCTCTACTTTTAATAGCTGCCCATAAGTATCTATATAAACTTTATCTGAAATAGAAGGGGACCAATTTTCTTCAGCATACTTTCTAAAACTATAGTAATTGCTTTTAGGGCTAGGGAAGCTTACTGAAAGCTCTCCAGGATAATTTAGCGTTTTATTAGCTAAAGCGACGGCTGCATCATAAGAAATAGCTTCCATATCCGTTTTGTTTTCTAGGGAAAATTCTGGTGCAGATCTATCAAAAATCTTTGTCCCTATAATTTGCCCCAAGCCATCTCTATAGGATTCAAAAGACCAGCATAAGCCAGTTATAGCCATAATAAGCAAAAAGATAGAAGCGTAAAAGCCTAAAGTATTATGTAAATCATGGTTCACACGTTTCCAATTGGCTTTTGTCTTTATTTTTAAGCCTTGTTTTATATTTTTCCATTTTAACTTTTTGGGGAACCATAGTACAATTCCGGAAATAGATAATAATAAAAAGATAATAGTGGCAACGCCAACAATAGGTCTACCAATACTAATATCTAACAACAACCATCTATGTAGCTTAAACATCGTAAACATAAAAGCATCCACTTTTGTTTTTTCACTTTTATGTATAGCCTTGGTATAAGGGTTTACAAGAACTTTTGTTCCACGTCGCTCTTTTAAGTCTTCTTTTACAGTAAAAGTATAGGGCTCGTTATCCTTGTAGGGGATACTCACTCCTGTAACATGTACCTTATTAGTCTCTTTTAAAGTTTGTGTTAAGTTAGTCAGCTTATGTTTTTCAGCCTTTGCTTCTACCATAAAGTCCTCTGCAAAAAAACTCTTTATTTCTGCGTCAAATACTAAAATCGTTCCTGTAAAACAAACGATAAACAAAATGATGCCACTTGCTAATCCTAGCCATAAGTGCAGGTCGTTTATAAACTTTCTAAAACTGTATGTGTTTTTGTTTTTCATAATGTGCATTAACATGATAAAGCGTAATCTTAATGACTACGCTTTATTTGGACTAATTGAATTAAAAGGAGTAGCTTAAAACTCCCGCAAAATTTCTAGGATCTGTTTGGTTGATATATCTTGTTCTATATGCATTATATCCCACTTCATCAAATACATTGTTTAGTATAAATCTAAAGTTCCAATGTGTGTTTATACGGTAAGCCGCTTGTAAATTAACTTGTGTATAGGAATCTACATTAAAAGGCTTCTGATTAGGTACGATACCTTCGTGAGTAATAGCTCCAGAACTCCAATCGTTTATTGGTCTTTCGCCAGTAAAGTATACTCCAGCACCTAAAGAAAGTCCGTCTAGCTTTTCTTTAAAACTATAATTAGCATAGGCATTAAAAGTATGTTTTGGCGTGTTTAAAGGGGCCGAACCATATACGTAGGAAGTATGTTCTTTATACTGTGCATCTATATAAGAATATCCTGTAATAACTTCTAAGTTGTCTAATAGTCGGCCACTAAGTTCTACCTCAATTCCCTTACGCTCATCGTTACCTCCTTTTTGGTAATATCCTGTAGCCACCCAGTTTTCGTCATAAACAGGAAGGTTGATGTCTTTGTTGTTGATTTTAAAGAAGGTAAGGTTAAAGCGTAATCTATTGTTTAGCCAGTTGGTTTTAATTCCAGTTTCTAGCTGATCAAAACGCTCATTACCTAATTCTTGACCATTGGCATCTAATCGCGTAGCCGTTCTTGGGTACGAACTATTGGTGTAGGAAGCAAAGACGTTTATATTTTTAAATGGGCTCAGGATAATACCTCCTAATGGATTAAAGGCGTTGCTTTCTGTAGTTTCCGTAGCCGTGATAGTTTGCGTTCTGCTAAAGCGAGCACCTAAAAAGGTTTTAATATACTTGTTGAAAGTGATTACATCCTGAGCTACAAAACCAAAAGCTTTAGACTGAGCACCTAATAAGGTAGCCTCTGGAAATGCCATATCACTAGGTAGCTTATGGTTGTTGCTAGCGAATACATCGATAGTATCAATATTGGAAACACTCATAGAAGATGTGTTGTATTTTGTAGTACGGTAATCAAAACCAACTTGGAAAGTGTGTGAAATACTACCGGTTTTAATATCATCACCAATAAGGTCAAATTGCATTACGCTATTATTGTCTTTTCTCGTAGAAGCGGAATAACCACGATTTCGCTGATTATAAATTGGTGTACCTGAAGTATCTTTTATTACATTTCCTAAGCTTGCCCCTTTATCATCTAAGTCTAAATTAGATTTGTAGTATGCAGCTTTTAAGCTTAATTTATCACTAAGTTCTCTACTAAATCGGATAGAGTAGGTGGCATTGGTAGTTAAAGACTTATCGTTTTCAAAACCTAGAAAAACATCATGCGGCAAATCGTAAATATGGTTTTCGTCATTTTTACCAAGGTTTACCGTTCCTAGGTCTGGCGTACGGCTATCTTCAAAATAATCCATCTCCACAGTGAAGGTTGTTTTATCATCTGGCTTCCATTCTAAAGAGGGATTGATATAAAAGCGATCTGAAGAGACCATAGATCTATAGCTATCGGCACGTTCTAATGCGGTATTCACTCTAAATGCAACTTTACCACTTTCTACTAATGGTCCATACACATCAAAAGTAGTTCTTGCTTGACCGTAACTTCCAATACGTAAATCTGCATTACCACCAAAAACGTATTTAGGTGTTTTTGTTACTAGGTTCACCACACCACCTGGACTTCCTAAATCTGTGGCTACACCTTGTGTGATAGAAGCAGCCCCTTTTAGCACCTGAATATTATCAACTCCTTGCATATCGGTTAATACACCAACCCCTCTAAAGTCAGAATGTACACGTACACCGTTTTTTAGTATAGGAATCCCTCTAAAACCACGAGAAGACATACTTTCTCTTTTATTTCCATAGGTGGCAAAAGTGTAGACTCCAGGAACGTTTTTTGTAGCGTCAGAGATCGTTAGGTTTCCTTGTTGCGCTATCAATTTATCAGAAATAATTGAAATACTCTGAATTTGCTCATAAGGAGCTAAAGGTAGTCTTGTTAATGCTTCAATTTTATCCGGGTGGGTAAACCTACTTCCAAATACTTCTACCTCGTCTAATTGTGAGTCTTCTTTTAATTCAAAATGCAGGATGCTATCCTCATTTTCCTGTATGGTGATTGTTTGAGTAGCCGATTTAAAGCCAACAAATGAAACTCGTATTTTGTATGTTCCAGGCACCACATCTTGTAATTCGTAGTAGCCGTTTTCATTGGCAGATGTTCCTTTGGAAGAACCTTCAATAATTACCGAAGCAAATGGTATAGCTTCTTGTTTTTCGGTACTAATGGTACCACTGATTTTGTTTTGTGCGAATGTTATCTGTATCGCAAAAAGCATAAATAAACTGATATTTTTAAGCATAATAATTTAGATTGAATTTAAATAAAGCCGCAAATGTAAAACCCATTAGTTGTTTTTCAAAGTTTATTTAGACTAAATATAAATAATAATTTCTACTGACTTGAGCATTAATAAAATAGGTAACGATTTTTTTTTAACACAGAGAATACCCCATTTTATTATCCTTAGCCATGAATTACTTATAATAATGTTAAAAAATACTTAGTTTCTAACCGATTGTTTAGTTTTGCAGTACACTATAATACTAACTGTTTTAGGGAGTTGATTTATGGCAAGAAAAAAACAATATGATGAAGAAGCTGTTATAGAGAAGGCTATGTATTTGTTTTGGCGTCATGGTTATGAAAGCACCTCTATGCAACTTCTTGAAAAAGAAATGGGCATTAATAAGTTTTCTATTTATTCTAGTTTTGGGAGTAAGCAAGGTCTTTTTTCTGCATGTCTAGATGCATACCAATCAAAGACCAGAACCGTTTTTGAGAAGTTTCAAAAAGCGACAACAGGTATAGAATCCATACGAGCTTTTTTTATAGATACGGTGGATCTTTGCTTTGAGGAAGGAAATGAAAAGGGCTGTTTACTAACAAATACCTATTACGAATTTGCAGATAAAAAGGACACAGCTGTGCAGCAAGATTTGCTGTGTTTTATGCAAAACCTTAAAGAAATGTTTGTAGAAAAGCTGCGAATATCCTCTGAAAAGGATGAAGAAACCATCTTAAAGCAAGCTAATTATTTATTGTTAGCAAAGCATGGTTTAGCAGCTGCAACTCGAGTAAATAGTAGAGAAGAAATAGAAGACTATATAGAAATCACCTTCCAAAACCTATTAAATAAATAAGTTTCTTTTTAAATAAAGGAGGTAAATAATAAATAACATTATGAAAGAAAAATTGAAAATAGATATTGTTTCCGATGTGGTTTGTCCATGGTGTACCATTGGTTTTAAACGACTGGAAAAAGCTATTAGCGAATTGGGAGTAGCAGACCAAATAGAAATTAACTGGCAGCCCTTTGAGCTGAATTCCAATATGCCAGCCGAAGGACAAAATCTTCATGAGCATCTAAAGGAAAAATATGGTATTAGTGAGGAGCAGCTTAGGCAGTCTGAAGAACAAATGCAAGCCGCTGGTGCTGAGGTAGATTTTACTTTTGATTATTTTAATGGTATGCGTATGGTTAATACTTTCGATGCGCATGTTTTATTGGATTATGCTAAAGATTTTGCTAAGCAAACAGCATTAAAAATGTATTTAACCAAAGCTTTTTTTAGTGATAGAAAAGACGTTTCAGATCGTGCAATATTAAAGGAAGCATTATTAGCGGTAGGTTTAGATGCAGCTGAAGCTCTTTCAAAATTAGATGATGCTGTAGCAGCTCAAAATATAAGAAACAAGCAGAATTACTGGAAGGACTTAGGTGTTAATTCTGTTCCTACTATAGTATTTAACAGAAAAAGTGCTATAACTGGAGCGCAGCCTGTAGATGTGTTTAAGCAGGTTTTAACCGAAGTTCTGGCGGAGCAATAAAAAATATTATAAACTAAAATAAATAAGATGTATTATAACAAATTAGGTATTGTGTTCCTTTTTAGCTTACTATTCACAGCTTGCGGAAATAAGGAAGAAAAAAGTAATGTGAGTGGAGAAGGGAAAGTAGTAGAGCAAGCAGAGCAAATCGAAACCATAGCATTCCAAAATAAAGGTCACGAATTGGTTTATAAAATGACTCAAAAAACAGGAAGCTATCAAGATTTATTAGATTTAAAAGATGTGGTTTATGAGTACACCTATCGTACTGCAGACCAAAAAGAAGATGTTTCTATCGAATCATACATTTTTGATGGGGAATTATCGCATGCTAAATATTTAAAACACGAAAGAACCTTAGCGGAGTTGGAAGGGGAAATGGAGCAAGGATATAATGGAAAAGACTTTTGGCTTAAAATAGATGGCGAAGAAATAACCGATGCTAATAGTGTTGCAAGTGTTGTTTTTACACGTAAAACTAATTTCTATTGGTTTGCAATGATGCAAAAACTATTAGACCCAGGTATTAATTACGAGTATTTAGGACAAAAACAGCTAGAAGGTGAAAATTATGAAGTGGTAAAAGTAACATTTCAATCTGCAGCAGATGAAGCAACGGATATTTATCAATTATACATGAACCCGAAAACAGATTTAATAGATCAATTCCTGTTTACTGTAGTTTCCAAAAAGGTAACCGATCCTATATTAATGCGCGTTAGCTACGAGAATATTGATGGCGTATTAATCCCAGCCTATCGTAAATACACCAAATCCGATTGGGATGCGACTGTTATTAAAGATGTTTGGGTGGAAGAAATTTCAAATAACATTCAGTTTAATCAGCAAGTAGATAGGGCTTTGTTTGAAAAGGATTAGCGATTATATTTTTAATTCTTAGTTATAAAAAAAAAACAAGGGTTTAGCTTTCGCTAAACCCTTGTTGGTTTATATGGTTTCAATTTTAGAGGGGAGCTCTCAAATTTATGCTAAAACTCTTCCATTAAGAATTAACAGCTGCAGTATTAATGCCGCCTTTTAGACTTACTAGTCTATTCTCGAAGTTTTTACTTTTAAACATATTGATGGCAAGTTTGCTGCGTACTCCAGATTTGCAAAAGACCAATAGGGGTTTGTTTGCTGCTAGCTCGGTATATCTATCTTTCAATTCCTCTAAAGGAATATGAAAACTTTCGATATAAAGTTCCTCTCGTTCCTCTTTGTTTCTGACATCCAATACATTAAAAGTATCTGCCTGTTTCAGATAATCTTGATACGTTATTTCCTCAAGCCCATCATCCAGACTACAAAACATTTGATAATCTGGTGTTAAAGATGCTATTACAAGGGAAGGATTCTTTTTAAAATAAAATATTTCCTGTTTTAAGCTAAGCGCATTAAAAGTTAATAGCTTCCCAGACAGTAAATTGCCTAAGCCTAAAATGATCTTTAATACTTCATTTGCTTGTAAGCTACCAATTATACCTGGTAGCACCCCCAATACTCCTACCTCTGAACAGTTAGGAACTAGTTCCGGCGAAGGTGGGGTAGGGAATAGGCATCTATATGTGGGTCCGTTATGATAGTTGAACACAGAAACCTGTCCTTCAAACTTGTTTATCGACCCAAATACTACCGTTTTTCCCAAAATTACGGCAGCATCATTTATTAAATAACGAGTAGGGAAATTATCAGTGCCATCTACAATGATATCGTAGTTTTCAAATAAATCAAGGGCATTGTCATTACTTAATTTGGTGATATAGCTGTGAAGTTGAACAAAAGGGTTTAATTTTTTCAATCGGGACACAGCTGCTTCTACTTTATACTTTCCTATATCTTCAATTGAATAAAGAATTTGTCGTTGCAGATTGGTTTGATCCACGCTATCATTATCTACAACTCCTATGATGCCAACTCCTGCCGCGACTAAATATTGCAGCGCCGGACAACTTAAGCCGCCAGCACCAATAACTAAAACCTTTGCTTGTTTCAGCTTTAATTGACCTCTTTCTCCAACTTCTTCAAGACTAAGATGTCTACTATATTGATATGATTCTTCTGCGGTTATTTTCATTTTTTATTTTTTAGAATAGGATGTATCCCAGTCTTTCCACACTACTTCATAGCCTTGAGATTGTATCATAGCTTTAATTTTATTCGTACCTCGTTCATCCGAAATTTCAAATTGCTCTAAGGATTGTCGATCCACAACATACCCACCTGGATTTGTTTTAGATTCCGCACTCATAGAAGTGATTCCTAGGTTTATGACGTTGTTTCTAAAAGTCTCACTCTCTCTTGTAGACATAGATAATTCCACATCTTCATCTAATAATCTATAAGCACAAATTAATTGAACAAGATCCGCATCGGTCATTTCCACTTTGGGTTGTACTTCTCCTTCGTGTGGTCGTAATCTTGGAAAGGAAATAGAATACTTGGTTTTCCAATAGGTTTGCTGTAAATATTTTAGGTGTAAGGCAGTGTAAAAACTATCCACCCTCCAATCATCCAAACCAAACAAAGCACCTAAACCGATTTTGTGAATACCAGCTTTTCCCAATCTATCGGGAGTATCTAATCGATAATCGAAATTAGATTTTTTGCCTTTGGGGTGATGGGTTTTGTAGGTAGCGCGATTATAAGTTTCCTGATATACCAATACTGCGTAGAGTCCCTCGTCAATCAAAGTTTCGTATTCATCCTGATTTAGTGGTTGTACTTCTATACTAATATTAGAAAAGTGATCTCGAATTAATTTTATGGCGTTTTTTAAATAAGCCACTCCAACGGTACTATTAGCTTCTCCTGTTACTAGTAAAATATGGTCGTAGCCTAACTGTTTAATATATGCTACTTCCTTGAGGATTTCCTCGTCAGTAAGGGTTTTCCTGGGGATTTTATTTGTTAAGCTGAACCCGCAATAGGTACAGATGTTCTGACACTCGTTAGAGAGATACATCGGGACATACATTTGTATGGTGTTTCCAAATCTCTTTCTTGTTAGCGCTCTACTTCTTTGCGCCAAGTTTTCGATAAAAGGTTTGGCAGCAGGTGAAATTAATACTTGAAAATCCGCTAAGTTTATTTCGTCTTTTAGTAATACCTGTTGCACATCAGTAGCAGTAAAACTATAGATCTCCTGCTTTACAGTATCCCAATCATATTGATTGAATATGTCTTTAAAATTACTCATTTAGAAAAGAAGTTAAAGGACTACTTGCCTCTGCATATTGATTAACTTCGGCTAATTTTGCTTGGTATGCCAACCTTCCAGCCTGCACTGCCATCTTGAAAGCGATTCCCATTTGCACTGGGTTCTTGGAAACTGCAATTGCTGTATTTACCAAAACTGCATCGGCACCTAATTCCATTGCATAAGCTGCATGTGAAGGTGCGCCAATTCCCGCATCTACAATTACAGGGACCTTACTTTGTTCCATAATTATCTTCAGAAAATCTTTAGTTATAAGCCCTTTATTACTACCTATTGGAGCTCCAAGTGGCATGACACATTGCGCCCCAACATCTTCCAATCGTTTACACAACACAGGATCTGCGTTTATATATGGCATAACTATGAAACCTTCTTTCACCAAAATTTCGGTGGCCTTCAGTGTTTCTATGGGGTCGGGTAATAGATATTTTGGATCTGGATGAATCTCTAACTTTATCCAATTGGTTTGTAAAGCTTCTCTAGCCAATTGCGCAGCAAAAACAGCTTCCTTAGCGGTGCGTACTCCCGAGGTGTTAGGTAATAGATTAATGTGATCTTGCTTCAGATGCATTAATATATCGTCACATGTACTGTGGAGATCTACCCGTTTTAAAGCCACGGTTACCAACTCGCTTTCTGATGCTACAATGGCCTCTTGCATTAATTTGGAACTGCTAAATTTTCCCGTTCCAGTAAATAATCTGGAACGGAAAGTTTTATCTGCTATTTTTAACGTGTCTGTCATTTTTGTGCTCTGTTAAGTTTTTAATTTCACACCTGATCAACAGGAGTTTTTAATATTTTTTGGAAGGCTTTTATGGTCTCAAAATCCTTTGTAATTGCTCCCGAAACTGCAACTCCATTGATGCCTGTTTTTAATAATTCTGGAATGTCATGTAACGTGATGCCGCCAATGGCAATAATGGGAGTTTCTGAATGCAATTCATTTAAAAGGGATACGTAGCCTTCTAAGCCCAATATCGGACTCAGATTTTTTTTCGTGCTGGTAAATCGGAAGGGACCTAAACCTATATAGTCTACTTTTTTATGCATAAGTTCTTGGCAGTCTTGTAGGTTGTTCGCTGTTCCGCCAATAATTTGCCAATCGTACAAATGCTGTCTCGCTACCCTTGGGCAGGCATCTGTTTTGCCTAAATGCACGCCATCTGCTTGTACAGCTTTCGCGATTTTATAATGGTCGTTTATAATTAATTTCGCATGGAATTTCTTAGTGATTTCCCTTGCCCTTTCAGCTGTTTTCAACAAAGTGTTTTCAGCTTCGTTTTTAAGTCGAAGTTGGACTAATTCAGCTCCATGAGTACAAGCTTTTAGGATGTTCTCTAGGTGTTGTTCTGGAGTTTCGCCTTGAGAGATATAGTGTAAATTAGGAATCATATAATTTCGATTTTGTTGTGTACTCCCAATAAGGAAGGGTGTGAGTTTAAAAATTGTTCGGTATACCGCTTTGCCTTATCAGAGGCAGTTTGTAAATTATGTCCTAAACGAATATTACTAGCCAAAGCCGAAGAAAGCACACAGCCACTTCCGTGTTTTTCAGAAATACTTGCGGTAATAGGAGGGAAGTGATAGGTTTGTTGATTTGTTGGATGCAGTTCATCCCAACCTTTTTTGTCCAATCTATGCCCTCCTTTTAAATAGATATTTGTGAATTTCTTCATATACTGAAGCGTTTCTTTAAAATCTAAATTCGGATATAAGCTTATTATTTCATTGTAGTTTGGCGTGATGATATAGCAGTGCTTTAATATTTCATCTAAATTATTTTGATCTTCTTCTGAATGGAAATCAAACCCTGCACTTGCTTTAAAAATAGGATCTAAAACAACTTTTATAGAAGGGTTTATACTGTGAAGTTTTTCTAAAATACGAAGCAATGACTGCCAGGATGCTACTAATCCAATTTTTACGGTATCGATAGTAAAGCGTTCAAAAAGAATAGCTATTTGCTCTAAAATAATTTCCGTATCCACCCAAATACAATGTTTAAAATCACTATCGTGTTGTATAGTAATTGCTGTGCAAACACTTAGTCCATAAAGTCCGTGCGCTTCAAATGTTTTTATATCTGAAGTAATTCCAGCACCTCCAGTAGGGTCGTGACCTGCAATGCTAAGGATGTATTTATGATTGTTCAAAACGGTCTTTTATTTTTTTAAAGGATTCTACAGGATTATCAGTGTTCCAAACACCTCCTAACACGCCAAGGCCATTATACCCGAGTGCTTTCATTTTTGCAATGTTTTCAGCACTAATACCACCTAGTCCAATTACGGTTTTGTCTATACTATTTACATCAAACTTGCGACCGGTATATTCCTTTTTTGATATGGATGTAAATACAGGACTTAAAAAATGGTAGTCGAAATCTATATTACAATTTGAAATATCCTCGGGACTATGAAAAGATGAGCTTATAGTGAAACCGTTAACTTTAAGATTATCAAAATAGCTTGCCGTTTTGTTTCTTAGTAATGTCTTTCTTTTCTGTTCCTGAAAATGAAGACCTTTCAGATTAAATTCGCTTGCTAGTTCATGAAATAAATGCACTACAATCCTATTGTGAAATTTTGGATGTATTTCATTCAAATAAGCAATATGTTCCTCGAAACTCTTATTAGGTTTTCGGAGGTGATAACACGCTAAACCAGCTTCAAAAAGTTGGTTTAGTGTGTTTGTTTCCGTAGAAATATCTACTTCGGGAGAAATAACAATTACCATAAGCTATAAATAGACTTCAGAACCTTTATTTTTAAACTCTTCCGCTTTATCTTCCATCCCTTTTTTAATTACTTCGTTATCCACAATATCGTTTACAGCAGCAAAGTCCCGTACTTCTTGTGAAATCTTCATAGAACAAAATTTAGGACCACACATAGAGCAGAAGTGAGCCAATTTGGCTCCCGCAGCAGGCAGGGTTTCATCGTGGTATTCTCGGGCGCGCTCCGGATCAAGTCCTAAATTAAATTGATCTTCCCAACGGAACTCAAAACGTGCCATACTTAAAGCATTGTCTCGATGTTGTGCTCCCGGATGCCCCTTGGCTAAATCGGCAGCGTGAGCAGCTAGCTTGTAGGTTATCACTCCAACACGAACATCTTCCTTATTTGGTAAGCCTAAATGTTCTTTTGGCGTTACATAGCACAGCATGGCACATCCGTACCAAGCTATCATAGCAGCACCAATTCCAGATGTAATATGGTCGTAGCCTGGAGCAATATCTGTAGTTAATGGCCCTAAGGTGTAAAATGGAGCTTCGTCGCAAACTTCGATTTGCTTCTCCATATTTTCCTTAATCATATGCATAGGAACGTGACCAGGACCTTCAATAAAACACTGTACTTCGTGTTTTCGTGCGATTTTAGTCAGTTCGCCTAAGGTTTCTAATTCTGCAAATTGCGCTTCATCATTTGCATCGGCTATAGAACCTGGACGCAATCCATCCCCTAATGAAAAGGCCACATCATATTGCTTTAAAATCTCACAAATTTCCTCAAAATGTGTGTATAAGAAGCTCTCTTTGTGATGCGCTAAACACCATTTGGCCATAATAGAACCACCGCGAGAAACAATACCAGTTACTCGCTTTGCCGTCATAGGAACATAACGTAGTAAAACCCCTGCGTGGATGGTGAAATAATCTACACCTTGCTCGGCTTGTTCAATTAAAGTATCTCGGAAAATCTCCCAAGTTAAATCCTCTGCAACGCCGTTTACTTTTTCTAAAGCTTGATAAATAGGAACCGTTCCAACGGGAACAGGAGAGTTACGAATAATCCATTCGCGGGTTTCGTGTATGTTTTTACCAGTAGATAAATCCATAATATTGTCTGCACCCCAGCGGCAAGCCCATACTGCTTTTTCAACCTCTTCTTCAATGGAAGAAGTAGTGGCAGAATTCCCAATATTGGCATTAATCTTTACCAAAAAGTTTCTCCCTAATATCATAGGTTCTGCTTCTGGGTGATTGATATTCGATGGAATTACAGCACGACCTCTAGCAACTTCATCTCGCACAAATTCCGGAGTGATTTTAGAAGGAATAGCAGCACCAAAATGCTCGCCTTTATGTTGCTTTCTAATTTCGGTCATTTCGTCAATACGCTGATTTTCACGAATAGCGATATACTCCATTTCTGGTGTAATAATCCCTTGCTTGGCATAATGTAACTGGGTAACATTTTGACCTTTTTTAGCTCGCAACGGTTTCTTTAAGCTAGAAAAACGCATATGGTCTAAACTTTTGTCGTTTAATCGTTCCCTTGCGTATTCTGATGAAAAATCTTCTAGCTGTTCCACATTGTTCCTATCTAAAATCCATTGTTCGCGAATTCTTTCAATCCCTTTATGCACATCAATCGACTTATTTGGATCGGTGTAAGGGCCGGAAGTGTCATAAACTGTAACAGGTTCGTTAGGGGTTATTTTTCCTGTTAGGGAATCTTTTGTGTCACTTAAGGAGATTTCACGCATGGCAACTTTTATCTGTGGATGCAATTTGCCTGGTACGTATATTTTTTTTGAATTTGGAAATGGTTGTCTTGTGATTGTACCTTGTTTTGGAGCAGTGTCCTTGTTTTTCATATCGAAAAGTTTTTTCAGTTGTGTTAGTTTATTAAGTGAAGAGATTATCCACCTTGAGTAGCTTGAATAACTAAAACCTTGTCATTGGCAGACAAGCTTGTGGCACTCCATAAATGTTTTGAAATAATGCTGTGGTTTACTGCTACCGCAATACCATCTTGAGGTGAATTTATTTTATCTAGCAGTTGTAGGATATTGAAATCGGAGTTGATTTCCATGGCTTTTTCGTTAACCAAAATAGTAATCATCATACAGTATCGTTTTAAATATGCTGTAAACGATAAAGGTTTTTGAGAAGGGAATTATTTGAAATGAAAGCACAGGTTAAGACGCTGTACTTTTATAAAAAGTGTATAAATACATCTATCGATTTGGATGATGTATTGCTAACTTTTCCCTTCGCTGGTACTAACCAGATCAGGTTCAAAGGGTCTTTCTCAGTTCTACATATTTAGAACACCCCTAAAGTTTACACCACAAACTTATTAATAAATTCTTTTTAAAACTAAATAAGCTTGTTTAAAATATTTTAAGAGGATGTAGTGTGTGGGGGGACAGGTAGTTATAGTAGAGTTTTATATAGAAGAAACTTATATTTCAATTAGAGGGCTTAAATTACTAGTGAAGACTTTAAAGAAAAAGACTAAATTAAGGGACATTCTTATCAGGATAACCTAAAAGCTTAAGCTTTGTTGTCATGATTTCTAGAACACAAGTGCAATTGCAAATGTTACAGTACCATAATTAGATACATGGAAGTAGGATGCTGCTGGGATTATGAAAATGGAAGTAATTATTTTTATTAGAATTTCCACTTTCACTTTTTTATGGTATTTATGTATAAAATTCTATATAACTTAGTATTTTGGAAGTTCCTTTAGTATTTAAATAGCTTAATTTTATTCGAGTTACTTGTAGGAACCTCGTACTATAATGCCATTTTAATATTCCATTTTTTACAAGGGTGTTTTACACACCTAAATAAAGAACTTTATAATTTATATATGAAAATACTTCATACTTCAGATTGGCATATTGGTAAGCAGTTGCACAAAACCGATTTATCTCAAGATATCGATTTGTTTTTCGATTGGCTACTAACCACCATAAAAGAACAGAACATCGACTTACTTTTAGTCTCTGGTGATGTGTTTGATCAAGCCAATCCATCACAAGCCTCATTAAAACAATATTACAGTTTTTTAAAACGGATGCTAGCAACCGATTGTAAACTGCTTATCACAGGTGGGAATCACGATTCTGCTTCGGTATTAAACGCTCCAAAAGATATATTAAGTGTCTTGGATGTCGATGTAGTTGGTGGTGCACCAGAAGCGATAAGCGATTTGTTCTTTAGTTATACAAAAGAAGAAGAAACTGTGGTGGTTGCTGCAGTGCCCTTTTTAAAAGATCGCGATATTCGCAAATCGGTAGCAGGAGAATCTTATAGTGATAAAATTGCCCAGATTAAGGGAGGTTTAGAAGCTTATTACGCAGAGGTAAATAACTATTATAAAGAACATTTCTCTAATACTTTCTTCATTGTTATGGGACATTTGTATGTTCAGGGGGCTCATGTTTCAGAAAGTATGAGAGACATTCAAATAGGGAATCAAGCAGGTGTTTCTAGCGCTATTTTTGGCGATGCCCCGCATTATGTGGCTTTGGGGCACATTCATAAACCGTATCCTGTATCAGCCTCTAAACACATTTATTATTCAGGGTCTCCTGTTGCTTTAAGTTTTAGTGAGAAGGAGGAAACCAAGCAGGTGAATATTATTACTACTGATGGGAGGTCTATGGAACTAAGCATCCTTCCTATTCCAAAATTTAGAAATCTAGTCACTTTTCAAGGAACTTTCAAGGAAGTTAGTTCGCAATTAAAAACCTATAAGCATAAAACGCCCCTAAAGTCCTTAGCGGAAATCATTGTTGTCGAAGCCGATGAAAATATTCAAACAAGACAAGATTTAGATGCCTTGGTTGCGGATTTTAATCAGGAACATCTAGAGATTGTAAAAACCAAATTGATTTTCACCAATAAAGTCCGTGGTGCTTCCGAAGGGTTTCAACCAGGGATAAGTGTTGCTGATGTCACACCCATGGAAATGTTTGAGAAAAAGTTGGAGATGGATGGGAGCCAGGAAGACACGGAAGCTCTAAAAAATGCTTTTCGTCAAATTCTAGAAGAACTTAACCTATAAGTTATAATTATGAAAATTAGCAAAATCAGTTTTAAAAATATTCATTCGCTACGTGGCGAACATCATATAGATTTTTTAACAGGAGATCTGGCTGATAGCGGACTCTTCGCCATTACAGGAGCTACAGGTTCTGGGAAATCTACCCTTTTGGATGTTATTACTTTAGCGCTGTTTAATAAAGTGCCTCGAATTGGTGCTATTAGCAAGGCAGTTATAGAAGATCAGGGTGGGATAATGACTCGAAATGCAGTTGATTGCTATGCTGAGGTAGAATATATTGTTGAAGGTAAAACCTACCGTTCCCATTGGTCTATAGAACGCAATAGAAACAATAATTTAAAGGACAGAAAACAAGAGATAATTGATGTGGCTACTGGTGATATTATTGAAAGTGGTAAGTCATTGGTGCCGCCAAAAAATGAAGAGTTAATTGGGTTGAGTTACGACCAATTTGTAAAAGCCATTGTACTATCTCAAGGTCAGTTCAGTAAATTACTAAAGGCCAAACGCGATGAGCGTAATAAGCTGCTAGAAGATATTACGGGAGCCAAAGACTATAGGTCTATTGGAATTGCTGTGTATAGAAAATTTAAAGAAGCACAAGATGCTTGTGAAAAGCAGGAGGTACGTTTAGGGGAAGTGGAACTGCTCCCAGAAGAAGAGAAAACCAAACTAATTGCCCAGGAAAGGGAGTTGACAAAAGCAAAAACAACGCAGAAAAAAGCCCTTGAGGTTTTAAAAGCCGAGATCGATAATAAAAAAGGCATCCTTAAAAATGAATTGGTTTTAAAGGCTAATAACGACCTTCAGAAACAATTAGCTAAAGACTTAGACGCGTTTAAAAAAGAGGAATCCCGATTACAAAAACACGCGAAGTACGTGGTGCATACACCGCTGATTTCCGATTACGAACAAAAGGATAAAGCACTTAAAGAACATACCGAAGAGCTTAGCAAGCAAACAGCACATGAAAAAATGGTGTTAAAAGACTATAACGATTTGCTTCAGCAAGCAACAACACTTTTAAAAAAAACGGTAGAGCCTAGCGAATTTAATCAGGCTTTAAATACATTAAATACCACCTATACCGCTTTAAAAAAAGATGAGGATTTGGCGCAAGCCGAAGCAAAACTCTATGAGGATGCTATTAAAAAGTTACTCGGTGATATTAATAAAGATACGGTGAGAATTCCTTTTGATGGGCAACCTAGTACATTTGTAACAGGTGTTACTCCCGTAGAAGATAAAGTACTAGGCTTTTTAAAAACCGCTCAGGTAGATACGACGCACCAATTAGAAGCAAGAGAAAACAAAGTAAATGAGAGCTTGGCAACCCTTGGTAGCCTAAAAGTTGCTTTCACCAAGTACCAATCGGAGCTCCAGCAAAAGCAAAGCAAGGAAACAGAATTAAAAGGAAGTGAGGCGCAGGTGGTAAAACACAGTGCTATTTTAAAAGACTTAGATAAGGAACTTCCTGTATTGGATGCTGAGGTTACCAAACTCACCAAAGAGGAGGAACACCGCAAAACACATCAAAGTTTAGAAGCCCATCGTAACCAATTGGTAGACGGTGAGGCTTGTCCACTTTGTGGTGCCCTAGAGCATCCTTTTGCTTCTCAACAGCCGGTTTTTGATGTGAAAGCCGATGTGTTACGCTCTAAAAAGGAGCTGTTACATACAAAACGCGAGTTAAAGGCATCCATTCAAGCGCTATTAAAAAGCGATCAGGCAACCAGTAAACGACTTCAAAAAGAGCTGTTAGAAGCTGAAAAAGCGCTGCAGCCTAAAGCCACCGCTATAGAGAAATTATGTGCTAGCCTAGAGGTTGCAACAGTAAAAACCAGTGCCGCTATCGAAAGCTTAGAAGCCCAGGTTTTGGAGGACTCTAAAAAACTTACTCAGATAAAAAAAGCACTGCATTTGCGTGATCTTATTACAGATCTAAAAATAGCAGCCAAACTGTGGGAAGAAAAGACCAGGTTAAAAGCAGAGAAGGAAAGTAAAAGAAAGGCGCTTTATGAAGGCGACGGACTTCTGGAGACCATTCAGACACTGCTAAACAGATGGTCGGCAAACACACAAAACCGAAGTCATACCACAAAAACCATAACCACGCTTAACGCTAAAATTGAAGAGGTCTCTAAAGAGCGATCCGCTTTTGAAACGGTGCTAAAAGACATTCTGAAACAGGAAGGTATAAACAGCCTTCAGGAGTTAAAAACCAATATCCTTAGTGAAAGCCAAGCCGAAAACATCCGCCGTCAGCAAAACACTCTGCAATTAAAACAAGAGCGTTTAAAAACAGAGCAGACTGCCGCATTAAAAGAACTAGAAGGGTTTAAAAAAGCAATTACTAAGGAAGACAGCTTAGAGGAGCTTCAAAATAAATATACGTCACTCGAGGAAGAATCCGCGCGTACAAACCAACAGATAGGTGTGATTCTAACCCGATTGGAAGCAGATAAAAAAATTAAAGCCAAACAAGAAGAACTACTTGCAGAACTAAAGTCCTTAAAAAAAGAGGAGGCCCTTTGGAAAACCATGAATAGTTTGATTGGAGATGCAAATGGTAAAAAGTTTTCAAATTTTGTGCAAGATCTTACCCTAGAGCAATTAATTGGCTACACCAATTTACGATTAAAAGATTTGAGTGATCGCTATGTTTTAGACATTCCAACTGCCGAAGAAGCGGATAAGAACGATGCTTTAAAAGTGTTTGATATGCATCAAGGAGACGCAAGAAGAACCATTAACACGCTATCTGGAGGAGAAACCTTTATGGTGAGTTTGGCAATGGCCTTTGCCTTATCAGACTTGGCAGCCAAGAATGTGAAAATAGAATCCGTTTTTATCGATGAAGGCTTTGGAACCTTAGACCCAGAAACGCTAAACCAGGCTATTACTATTCTAGAAAAAATGCAGAATGAAGGCGATAAATCCATAGGAGTTATCTCCCATGTCGAAGCCTTAAAAGAACGCATTACCACACAAATTAGACTAGAAAAAAGTGGATCTGGTTATAGTACTTTACAGATCATTAAATAAAAAGAGGGTGATGAAAATGTATATGCTACTGGTGGCAATAAGGATGATATTGTAGGGCTATTTTAACGGGACACACTTTTTGTGGAGTGCATAGGATAGAGTAGTGGTTTTTTGAGGGAAATTTCAGTAAAATTATTTATAATTTTTTTATGTTTGAGTCGCGAAATAACCAATAAAAACAATATGAAAAAAATCTATTTATTACTCATTACTACCTTATTTTTAATTCCTAAACATGTTAAAGCGCAAAGTGATGGTGCTGCAATTGCTGCAGCTGTTACTGGTGCAGCAGCAATAGGAGCTATGATTGCCTCTATAGATCAAATGGAGGAGCAAGCTGAGCTTACTGCTACTCAGTGGATTTTGTATAATCATCCTGAATTAACAAGCTTTTCATTAAAAACATTGTCTTTTGATGGTAAAAAAGCAAAAGACATGTCAAGTACAACTGTTATCACTTATAAAATTCAGGAATTTACTCCTGAGATGAATCCTGAATTAAATGGAAAAAAACAAGTGTTATTTGGATTTACAAGTCCAGGATGGATTTCAGATTATGGAATTGATTTTAATAAAGTTAATTGGTTTTTGATTGATAGTGAGGAATGGATGAATATGATGGTTGCTTATGTAAAAGTATCTTCTGATGAAAAAAATGAAAGTTCCCTTAAAGAAACTTTAAAACAAGGAAAAATTGTTAATAAGGGTGTAAGAATGAATGGTAAAATGACTATTCCTTTCTTTAAGTTATCTGGAGATATGTATGTAGTAACAGATTATTCATCTAGATTAAAACTGCTTTATAATGAGCGTTCTTTGGGGATATATTTAAAAGAAACGCAAGACTTAGTACAAATCGGCCGTAGGGATATTATTGATATTCACGAGTACTTTTTCGCCGAATAATATTTTATTCATGCATAAGATAAGCTGATTATAGCTTTTGTAATCCCAATAAAATAGGAGTATTTAAAACTGTTTATCTAATATTTAAATATTTGGGTGAAGATTTTGTATTCTTTTCCTATATTTATCAATCAATTACAAAAATAGCACTTAGCGACTTCAAAAGAGTCGCTTTCGTTATGTTAAAGATTAAGGGCCCCCTTCACCCTTATATAATAAACCATTATTAGTATAGTTTTAAGCTGCTTTAGTTTATAACTAAGAATCTAGCTATTGATTATGAATTATAAAACCAATTTTAGTTTCCTTAAGGATAGCTATGTTGATTTGTTACAATTAGCAATGTTAGCAGAGCGAAATTGTTATACAGATCCAAGTACAACATTATCAAAACTTCGTATTCTAACTGAAAAGTTAGCTATAACTTTAATTGATTTTGAACAACTTGAAGACCCTTATGATAATAAACAGCTAAGTAGGCTCAAAGTATTAGAAAGTCAATCAGATACTCCGCAAGAAATTATATCTATATTTCATACCATAAGAAAGTCTGGAAATAAAGCTTCCCACTTGGGAGAAGGAACTAAAGCAGAAGCTAGATATATGCTTCGACAAGCCTTTTACTTGACTAAATGGTTTATTGAGGTTTACGAAAATGAAGAAGTAAATGTTGATTACGTAACTCCTGAAGAGTCTTGGTTTGTATCAGACAACAAAAGAACTTTAGAGTTAGAAGAAGAACTAAAGCAATTAAAAAAAGAAGTTGACTCCTATAAACAAAAAATAAAGCAGCAGACAGAAATTTCGGAAGAAGCGAAACTTCAGCGTAAAGAAAGAGCTAAAGATAAAGCAAAGAAGATTGAAGAATCGGAATCTGAAACAAGAGAACGAATAGACAAACAGCTACGAGATGCTGGATGGGAATGTGACACACAGACTTTAAATTATAAAACTTGTAAAACACTACCGCAAAAAGGTCGGCAAATGGCTATCGCAGAATGGCCGTGCGGAACCAAATGGGCAGATTATGCATTGTTTAATGGCTTAGAGCTTATCGGAATTGTTGAAGCTAAAAAACACATTAAAAATGTAATGAGCGATTTAGGTCAAGCAAAGACCTATAGTAAAATTGTAACAAATGATTTAGATATTACATTTCCAGAACACTCTAATAGCAAAACATATAAGGTGCCATTTATGTTTGCAACAAATGGTAGGCCTTATTTAGAGCAATTTAAAACGGCTTCTGGTATTTGGTTTTGGGATGGTAGAGATCAAAAAAATATTGCTAGACCTTTACCTCAATGGTTTTCTCCACGAGATTTAATTGAAAAGTTAAATTATGACGAGAATAAGGGTGTTGAAAAACTTAAACAAACGGATTACGACTTGCTGTCTGATCCAAGTGGATTGAACTTACGTGAATATCAAATAGAAGCTATTAAAGCTGTTGAACACAAAATTCTAACCAACCAAGAAGATAGACGCGCTTTATTAGCAATGGCAACTGGTACAGGTAAGACAAGAACCATGATAGGTATGTGTTACCGTTTAATAAAGTCCGGAAGGTTTAGACGTATTCTTTTCTTGGTAGATAGACGCATGTTAGGGCAGCAAGCTTCGGATGCCTTTAAAGAAGTGCATATTGAAGGCTTACAAACATTTGCCCAGATATATGACTTACAAGATTTAGAAGATAAAGCGGCTGAATTAGATACTAAAATTCACTTTGCAACGGTGCAAGGAATGGTGCAACGTATTGCTTATTCTGATGATAGTCCAAGTGTGGGAGATTACGATTGTATTGTGGTAGATGAAGCGCATAGAGGGTATACCTTAGATAGAGAAATGGATGAGGAAGAGGTAATTCTTCGTGATCAATTAGATTTTCAAAGTAAATACAGAATGGTATTAGATTATTTTGATGCCTATCGTATTGGATTAACAGCGACACCAGCCTTACATACTAAAGATATTTTTGGAGATCCGGTTTATACTTATTCTTATCGCCAAGCAGTGATTGAAGGCTATTTAATAGATTTTGAACCACCCTATGTGTTCCAAACTAAACTTTCGAAAGATGGTATTGTTTGGGAAAAAGGAGACGAAGTAAAAATTTACGATCCAGAGGAAAATGAAATTAAAGAAATTGGTGTTACAGAAGATGAAATTAAAGTGGAAATTACGGGATTTAATAAACGAGTAATTACTGAAAATTTTAATCGAGTAGTATTACATGAAATTATTTCTAACTACGGTATACTTCCTGAAGATAAAGGGAAAACTTTAATTTTTGCAGCAACAAACGCACATGCCGATACAATCGTAAAGTTACTTTATGAGATCTATGATGAGTTGGGAGCAGATGCCGATGCCGATGCAATAGTCAAAATTACAGGAGAGGTTTATAATAGAGAAGACTTATTACGCAGATTTAAAAATGATCAATATCCTAGTATCGTTGTTACGGTAGACCTTTTAACAACAGGGATAGATGTTCCTAGTATTTCTAACTTAATATTTTTAAGACGTGTAAATTCTAGAATACTATATGATCAAATGATAGGTCGTGCCACCAGGCGTTGTGACGAAATAGGAAAAGAAGTATTTAAAATATACGATTGTGTAGGAGTTACAGAAATTATGGCTGATGAGCAGGTAATGAAGCCTGTTGCGCCTTTAGTAACTAAAACATTTTCTAATTTAATTGAAGAGCTTTCTATCATTGAAGACGATTATTCTAAAGAGGCTAAATTAGACCGAATCATAGCCAAAATTCAGCGTAAGGTTACAAGGTTCAGTCAACAGCAGAAAGATCAATTCGAAATATTAACGGGAGAGCCAACCGTAAGAGATTTTGCTAAAAAATTAAAGTCCATTGACGTTGAAAATCTAAACCAAACTTTAGAAGATTATGGACACTTATGGGAGTTCTTAGATAGAGAAAAAGGTAGGGCTTTAAGCTATGGTACTCTATATAGTGACCATGAAGATATGGTAGAAGAGGTTTCACGAGCTTATGAGAAAAACTTAAAGCCTAAAGATTATCTGGAATCTTTCAACGAATACATCAAAAACAATAGGAATAAGATTGCAGCCTTAAATGTGGTATGTACCAAACCAAGTACGTTAACTCGTACCGATCTAAAAGAGTTACGTTTAATATTGGATACGGAAGGCTATAATAAACACAACTTAAATACCGCTTACAAAGAAGTGACTAATACTGAAGTTGTAGCCGATATTATTGCGCATATTCGTACTTCTGCACTAGGTGAAAACCTAGTAAGTCATCAAGAGCGAATAGCTAATGCGGTTACTAAACTTAAAGCATCCCATGATTGGAATCAAATTCAATTAAATTGGTTAGATAAAATTGAAGCACAGCTTCAAAAAGAATCAATTATAACATTAGAAGATTTAAACAAACCACCATTTAGTGTAGAGGGAGGTTTAAAGCGATTAGATAAAGTTTTTAAAAATGAAACTGCTCAGATTATTAACGAATTAAACGAGTATTTGTATGCTTAACAGTGACACTTTAATACTTCACAATAGTACAGATAAATTTACAGGACAAATAAAGCCGGAAATAAAAACAGTAAAGGATTTAATTGGTCTTAAAAATTTATCAATACCAAAATATCAAAGGCCATATAAGTGGAAAACAAAACATGTAAAGCAACTAATAGAGGATATTGTTCTGCATAAGGATAAATCTGCCTACAGAATGGGAACTGTAGTAATTTATGATAAATCTAAAGATGAGTCTGCGGAAAAGGTAACCAGTAATTATTTACATATTGTAGATGGTCAACAAAGACTCTTATCGTTAACATTAATCGCCTATGGCTTATTAAATAATGAGATTACTAAAAAGTATGCAGAGAAGTTTATAAGTAATGACGAACTAACCTTACTTAAAACAACATTTAAGAGTGATATTTCGAAGAATAATATGGCTATTAATTATGATATTATTAAACGAGAGGTTGTAAATTTTGCCGAAGAAGAAGTGTATTTTTTCTTCAATAAATGTGAGCTAGTTTATATAGCATTAGATGATATTTCAGAAGCATTTCAGTTTTTTGATTCTCAAAATGATAGAGGTAAAGGTTTAGATCCACACGATTTATTAAAAGCATTTCACCTAAGGGAAATGCTTAATATTAATGAAACAGAAAAATCGGCTGTTATAAAAGATTGGGAGGATAGAGAAGATGGTGAGTTAGTAGATTTATTTGGAAACTATTTATTTAGAGTAAGGCGATGGTCAAAGAGAAAACAAGGCAGGTTTTTAAACACTAATAATGCGTCAATTTTTAAAGGAATTACATTACAAGATTCTTTTAATTACCCATTTGCATATCCCTTAAGAATCAATCACGTATTTATAGAAGAATTTAATGCACATAGTCACCGTAAAATAGATTTTAATAAAAAAACTTATCCGTTTCAAATTGACCAAGTGGTTATTAATGGAAAGCGTTTTTTTGAAATGGTATCTTTCTATCAAAACCTGGTTTCTTCTATTAAAAACACGAATAATGTAATTTATTTAAAATGTAAAAAAGGGAAGAAACTTAAAGATGAGAATAATAACGATATAATTGATGAAAATGATTTCCTGGAAAAGCTTCAGTTTTTGAATATAAAATCAGTGGATGGTATTGTTTTTAGAATTTTCAAAACTTTGGCTACTTATAATGGCTGTAAGCGTACAGGAGATAAATATGTAAGAAACCTATTTGATTGTGCCTTATTGTATTATATAGACAAATTTGGTAATAAAGATTTAGATAAGGTAGTTATTAAGCTTTTTATATGGGCGTATTCTTTAAGGCTAAATAGTTCAGCAGTACAACTAGCTTCAGCAGACAATCATGCAATTGAACGAAATAGTGTTTTTACAGTTATACGTGAAGCAACGCAACCAAAAGAAGTATATAATATTGACTTAAATAGAGTGGAAGAAAATTCAATAAAAATGAAAATAATAGAATTAGAAACACTTTTTAAGGATTTGAAATATTTATAATCATGAATACGAAACCCAAAGAATTGAGCATTGGTGATATCTTTAATCCGAAGAATAATGAGACCACACAATTAGATAAGTATGTTATACCTCGGTACCAAAGAAACTATGCATGGTTAGAGCCACATATAAAGCAATTAATTCAAGATATTTATGATTATTCTAATAGAACGGAAAACACGAAAAATTACTATTTAGGAAGTCTAGTGGTTTATGAACGTGCTGTAGAAGGAGACATACATTATGAAACTATAGATGGGCAACAACGATTAACTACTTTGAACATTTTGTTTTCAGTTTTGAAAAATGAGTTCCATTTTAATATTAGAAATTTTGAGATTAATCTAAGATATGACAGCCGCCCTAAGTCATCTTATACATTAGAGTATTTATATAATCCTAAAACTCGTAAGGATGGATATACATTTAATCAACGAATTTTGGAGGCTTATGAAATTATTAAAAAAGAACTTAAAAAAATCGATACAAAAAAATTAAATTCTTTTGTAGACTATTTGAATGAATCGGTTAAACTATTACGTGTTCCTGTTCCTAAAGATACAGATTTAAACCACTATTTTGAAATAATGAATAGTCGTGGTGAACAGTTAGAAAAACATGAGGTGTTAAAAGCTAACATGTTAGATGTGTTTAAAAAAGACGCAAAAAGTACTCACGTTTTTAATACTATTTGGGAGGCATGTGCTAATATGGAAAAGTACGTGCAGTATGGGTTTTCAACTTATAAAGAAAAGGGGGGGCATCACAGTGTCAGGGATCTTATTTTTGGAGCGGATTGGACAAGTTTTGTTCCACGAAACTTTGATGAAGTAGTAAATTGTTTTAAAACTGTTTCCGATAAAAGTGACGGGGAAACTATGTTACATATTTTAGGGAATGAAAAAGGAGATATCTCTAAAAATAAGGAAGGTAAAAAAGGACAAGAACGTTTCACTACAACCATTAATTTCTCAAACTTTTTATTACATGTATTAAAAGTTTTAGTCAATCAATCAAATAAATATATCATAGTTAGCGAAACTGAAGACGAAACAACGACAACGACAAAAACAAAAAAATCAGAAGATGTGCCATTAGATGACAAAAGGCTATTAGATACATTTAATGATTATTTAGATAACAATAGTTTTGATAAAAAAGAATTTGTAGAAGATTTTGGCTATCATTTATTAAAACTCAAGAATAAATATGATAAATATGTCATAAAAAGAGATGGAGTAGATGAAAAGTGGAGCTTAAAACAGCTGAAAGTCTCAAAAGGGAATCATAGTTACATCAATACGTTTTCAGGCAATGACGATAGTGATGGATCAAGTGAAAATCAAAAAGTTATTTTATTGTTATCCATGTTTCATGTTTCTGCTCCAACTTTAATCTATAAACATTGGTTAAATGCAGTTTTAAATTATGTATTAAATAGAGATGAGGTTAATGAAAATGAGTATATCTTTTATTTAGAACAGCTAAGCGATGCTTATTTGTATGATAATTTTTTAGCAGAAAAGGATGAGAGGGTAGATTATTACGATATTATTTACACAAATAATGGAAAACGTAGTCGTTACAATAATATTAATATAGAAGCTTTTTTAAATAAAGGTACAGGTGTAGAGAACTTTATATTTAATCGCTTAGATTATTTGCTTTATAACCAATGGGAAGAGCAAAAAAATAATATTCCTGAAGAGCTTAGGGATCCTCGATTTTTTAATTCAAAAATAGATGGGTTTAGTTTTAATTTTCGATCATCGGTAGAGCATTATTACCCTCAAAATCCTCATAACGAGGAAGATGTGCTAGAAAATAAATCTGTTCTAAATAACTTCGGAAACTTATGCTTAATTAGCAGTAGTCAAAATTCAAAATTAAGTAATTTACTGCCTGAAGGAAAAAAGAGTCATTATTCTCCTAACGATATTGAAAGCGAAAGTATAAAACAACGTTTAATGATGTGTTACAAAAATTGGAATACAACCGAAATTGAAGATCATTATAAGAAGATGAAAACTCTACTAATGACAACAGCAGTCAAGATTAATAAAGAAACAACAAACATATAAATGGCACTATCAACCCAAGAAATAGTCAATAAACTCTGGAATCTTTGTAACGTATTACGAGACGACGGAATTACCTATCACCAATACCTAAACGAGTTGACTTTTATTCTGTTCCTTAAAATGGCAGAAGAAACCGACTATAACGATAAACTTCCGGAAGGCTACCGTTGGGAAGATCTTAAACAAAAGGAAGGCGTAGAATTAGCAACCTTTTACCGCAAGCTACTTTTAACTTTAGGAACAGAAAGCACTGGCAACATCCAGAAAATCTATAACAACGCACAAACCAGTATTAGCGAACCTGCTAACCTGCGTAAGATTATAAAACATATAGACGAGCTAGATTGGTTTGAAGCCAAAGACGAAGGTTTAGGTGAAATGTACGAAGGCTTGCTAGAAAAAAACGCTAGCGAAAAGAAATCTGGAGCCGGACAATACTTTACACCACGACCACTAATTAACGTGATGGTGCGATTAATGGATCCTAAAGTTGGCGAACGCCTTAACGATCCTGCTTGCGGAACCTATGGCTTTATGATTGCTGCACACCACCATATTTTAAAGCATAATGATATTTACAGTTTAAGTGAAGCGCAAAACAACCACTTACAAAACGATCAATATTCGGGATGCGAGTTGGTAGGCGACACACACCGTTTAGCTATGATGAACGCCTTCTTACACGGTATGGGTGGAAACATTGCTTTAGGAGATTCCTTAAGTAGTTATGGTGAAACCATAAAGAATATGGATTTGGTATTGGCAAATCCGCCATTTGGAACCAAAAAAGGAGGCGACAGACCAACCAGAACCGATTTGGTATATCCAACCAGTAACAAGCAATTAAACTTCCTCCAAGCTATTTACCGTAGCTTACACACTAGAGGAGGAGCAAGAGCAGCTGTAGTACTACCAGATAACGTATTGTTTGAAGATGGCGATGGCCAACGCGTACGTAAAGACTTGATGGAAAAATGTAATCTACATACCATTTTACGTTTACCTACAGGTATTTTTTATGCAGCAGGTGTAAAAACAAACGTGTTATTCTTTGAGCGCGGCAAGAGTGATAAACAAAACACACGAAGTGTGTGGTTTTACGATATGCGTACCAATATGCCAAGTTTTGGAAAACGTACGCCGTTTACCGAAAGTTATTTTGAAGACTTTGAAAAAGCCTACACAGCCAAAGATAGAACCAAAATTAAAGACGAACGCTTTAGCTGTATTTCTAGAGAAGACATAGCTAAAAAGAGCGACTCTTTAGATTTAGGTTTAATTGCAGATGACAGTATTACCAAAGCCGAAGATATTGGCGAACCTATAGATATTGCCAAAGAAGCCTTAACCGAATTAACCAGCATTACCAAGGAGTTGAATGCCATAATTAAAGCATTAAACTAATATGGAAAGACATTTACCAAATAATTGGGTTAAAGCAGAATTTAAAGATCTTACATCTTTTGTGATTGGAGGTGATTGGGGAAAAGATTTAGAATTTGAATTTGATGTTGATTCAGAAATTGTTTCATGTATAAGAGGAAGTGAAATAAAAAATTGGGGACAAGATAAAGGAAGCACTGCTTCAATTAGAAAAATTAAATCTTCAAGCTTAGAAAAAAGAGCTTTAGTAGAAGGAGACATTTTATTAGAAATCTCTGGAGGAGGTCCTGATCAACCAGTCGGAAGAACAATTTATATAGATGAAGAGGCTTTAGAAGTAAATGCTGACTATAAAAAGGTTTGCACCAACTTTTTAAGAATGGTTCGCCTATACGATGTTTTAAACAAAAAGTTTATCAAACATTATTTGGATTCTTTTTACTTATCTGGGGAAATTCTTAAATACCAGGGAGGTAGCAATAATTTGAGGAATTTAAAATACAAGGAATTTGAGACTATTAAAATTCCACTTCCACCGCTACCAGAACAACAACGCATTGTTGCCAAGTTAGACGCCTTATTTGGTCATCTAGACACCCTTAAAACCCGTTTAGAGAATATCCCACAAATCCTTAAAAACTTTAGACAAGCAGTCTTAACCCAAGCGGTAACAGGTAAGCTTACGGAGGAATGGGGTGTTGGGAAGGAGTTGGAGGATATCAAATTAAATGATAGCAAAAAATATGAATTAGGGTTTGAATTTAGTGTTCCGAAAAAATGGAGTATTTATCCAATTGGAAATGTGTTCTCTTTTCAACAAGGAATGCAGATAGCAAAAGAAACTAGATTAAAAAGTCCAGGTAATAATGTTTTACCAATTCTTAGAATAAAAAATTATCATGATGGTTTTATTGAAGATGTTGAATATATTAAGATTAACGAAAAAAGTTTGATTGCTGAAGAAGAAGATATAATTTTAACTAGGACAGGAGAAAGTAGAGGAAGGGTACTAACAGGATTCAAAGGTGTATTTCACAATAATACATTCAGAATAAACTTCCCTAAGGATAAAGTAGAAGGAAAGTATTTAAAACATTTTTTAAGTCAATCTCAAATCCAAGCATTTATTAAATATAATTCAGGAAGAACAGGACAGCCGGATTTAACACATAAATCTTTTGGGCCATGTCCTTTCATATTGCCACCAAAAGAAGAACAAACCGAAATAGTAAAACGCGTAGAACATTTATTTTCCAAAGCAGATGCTATAGAAGCCCAATACCAAAGCCTAAAAACAAAAATAGACAGCTTACCACAAGCTATTTTAGCCAAAGCCTTTAAAGGCGAGTTGGTAGAGCAGTTACCTACAGATGGTGATGCTAAAGACTTGTTGGAGGAGATAAAGAGGTTGCGTGAGAGTATGAAGAAGAAAACAGTTAAAAAGAAGCCTAAAAAGAAATAATTAAAAATAAGCAAATCATGAACAGAGAAAGAAAAAAACTATGCTTGGACTATTTAAAAGCTCGTAAAGCTTTTTTAGATGTAGCTAATGAGGATGAGGTTTTACATGGCAATGATAATATTATTGGTAGAATAGGAGAAGCAATAGCACATTCTTTCTTGGAACAAATGGAGAGACGGCCAAAGGTTATAACACACCAGTCTAATCCAGGTTATGATATTATTTGTGAACACGACAACTCTAAAATATCAGTAAAAATGATTACCGCTGAAAACAAATATGGACATACTTCTAAAATTAAACCTAATTGGGACGAGTTAATTGGTATCGAATTAGGAGCGGACTTAAAAGTTAAAAATTTTGGGTTGATTACTAAAGAAGCGTTTTATGAAGAATTAAAAAGAAGAAATCAAAGCTCAGAACCAAATTTTAGTAGATCTATGTTTAAAGAGAATGGCTTGTTTGCTTTAGGAGGAATACGCTTTCCAAAGGAGCTAATTGAAAAGTACAATTTAATCTAAATAAAGGCCTGCACGAGTTAAGGTAAAGGGGAATTAGTTAGAAGAACTATACGATAGCAGCTATGATGAGTGTAAAAAACTCTAAAGTGAGGTATTGGCTATTGATAATGATAAATTAAAAAAAATATTAAATGACATTTCACGATATTATTTTTGAAAACTTAATTGAATATTCAAAAATTAATAAGGAATTTAAATTTATTCCTAGACAAAAGAATAATAACAACAAACTTAATGATGGCTATTGGTTTCAAGGGAATGATAATTATGCTTTTGTTGGTTTAATTAATAGAAGTGGAGGAATAAATAAAACAAAAAGTGTTGGTTTGGTGTTTTGGCCAGAACCAAGTACAAACTATTTGTCTTTTTCAATTGAACTAGTTTATAAAGGAGAGAAGGATTCAAAAATATTAGAATTGTATGAGGTTTTAAAAAGTGAATTAGGAAATCTTAAAAAAAAGGAAAACGATAACGATAAATATTCAGCCTTAATTGGTGAAACCTCAAAAGGTTTTAGTTCAGTTTTTAATTTTTTAGATGTTAATTATTCTAAAATAGTTAATGTGTTCATAGAAGGGGATAGACCAGATGTATTAGTATCGGACGAAAAATTTAAAAAGTTAACCTCAAGGATAATTTCTTTACGGAAATCTAAAGAAGATCAAGGTTCAAATAAGCTTAAAGGTCTAATAGAGAAATATAAACATGCAATAATTAATGATAATTGGTTATATGATGAATTATATAAATTTGAATGGGCTAACTGGTTGTTTGAAAGAGTTGATTTTGATAATCAAACGAATGAAGAGATACTTAATATTTGTTTGGATTCACAAGACGTAAATTATACAGAATCGAAAGGAGTTCAGTTCATAAAACAAGGGGCAAGAGAGAAATTAAGTAAGTTTATTGGAGAAGAAGATATTGTTATTTTTAGAGAGTTTTATAATGGAGTTAAATTAAATAACTTAAAGTGTTCTAAGCGTAACATGAGCTTTCCAGTGTTATCGTGTTGGTTATCAACTTTAGTTCCAGATGTTCTTTTTCCAGCTAGTAAAACTGCTTTTTCAGATTTAGTAAGGAAATTGTTTTCTTCTGAGTTGTCAAATAACAATATGGGGTTTGTAGTAGGTATGCAAAACCCAATGCAAATAATTTGTAAGCAGTTAAAAAAAGAGGAATTAATTTTATCTTTTTTGAGTTCAAAACTAAATAAAGACGAGCTAACTCAACTTGATTTAAATTGGTTAACTCAAGATTTTTTATTGTTTCTAGATAAAAACCCAGGACTTTTAATAAAAGATTTTGAAAATATAGCACAGCATGAACAGCAACAAGCTTTGAAAGTGTCTAATCCAAAAAATTTAATTCTTTACGGCCCACCAGGTACAGGAAAAACCTATTATCTAAAAGATCAGTTGTTCGATAGATATACAATTAAAGAAACTTCCGTCTCACATGAGAAGTATTTTGAAGATATAGTTTCTAATTTGACTTGGTGGCAAGTTATAGCGATTGCATTAATAGAGTTAGGAACTTCTAGAGTAAATGATATTTTAGAAAATAGATGGGTGTTAAAAAAAGCTAGTCTTTCTGAATCTAAAAATGTGCGCGCAACATTATGGGGTACATTGCAAATGCATACAGTTGTAGATTCAGAAAATGTTGCCTACACCCAAAGACAAGCGCCTTATCTTTTTGATAAAAATGAAAATAAATCATGGAAACTTATAGAGTCAGAACTAAGTGAGCAAGCTCCAGAACTATATAAACTTTTGGAGGATGTTAACAATTTTAAGGCAAATCCGCATAAAGAGATTAGAAACTATGACTTCGTAACCTTCCACCAATCTTTTGCTTATGAAGATTTTATAGAGGGGATAAAACCCATTCTGCCGGAAGTCGACGTCGAAGTTGAAGCAGCAAAAGATCTAGGATACACCATTGAAGATGGTGTGTTTAAAAATATATGTAAAAGAGCTACGAATGACCCACAAAACAGATACGCTATTTTTATTGATGAAATAAACCGTGGAAATGTCTCGGCCATTTTTGGGGAACTTATTACGCTTATTGAAATAGATAAACGTAAAGGAGCAAAAAACGAGTTAAGAATTAAACTACCATATTCTAAAAAGGAATTTAGTGTTCCTTCAAACCTGGATATATATGGAACCATGAATACCGCCGACCGCTCTGTAGAAGCATTAGATACCGCTTTAAGACGTCGTTTTGAGTTTAAAGAAATGATGCCAGATTACAGTATTATAGAAGGCGATACAGTAGGTGATATAAAACTTTCGGAAGTACTGCAAACGATCAATCAACGAATCGAATTATTAATAGACAGAGATCATACCATTGGTCATTCCTATTTTGTAAATGTCAACACGCCTAAAAAATTGGCTAAGGCTTTTAATAATAAGATTGTGCCTTTGTTGCAGGAGTACTTTTATGGCGATTATGGTAAAATAGGACTGGTGTTAGGCAAAGGCTTTGTAGAACTTATAAAGAGTAACAAAATAAGCTTTGCAGACTTTGTTTATGACCATGCCGAGGATTATAAAAATCCTAGTTATAAGTTAATTCCAATTACTGAAGATTCAGTGATTGAAGCTGTTGAATTATTATTAGGAAAGAAAGAATCTATTTCATAATAATTGAAAAAAAGAGGAAACATATCTGTTTTTGAACATCAACGTTTATATGTTGGTGAGCAAGGTTTTAAGCAAGTACACTTAGATGCTTTATTAAAACTGAATGAGTACCATGATGGTAATTATTTTGAACCAATTGCTAAGGGTATTAAGTTTAATCAATATGTTGGCGTTATTCAGGTAGATGGTTTAACTATAGAAATTCATCCTAAGGCAGATAAAGATGATGAGGACAGGAAATGGAAAGGTGTTTTAATCAAAATGCTTCAAGCTTGTGGGAAACTTAAAGCAGAATCTTCTGGCGTAGCTCATGTAAAAAGACAGCACCTTAATTTATTAGAAGTATACTTTGAGTTGTATCTATTCGAGATTGAAAACCTTGTTAGGAAAGGATTAATAAAACAATACCGAAAGCAAACACGTAATACAAAAGCATTAAAAGGTAAGCTAGAGTTTGCAAATCATATTAGGAAGAATTGTGTTCATAAGGAGCGATTCTATACCACGCATCAAGTTTATGATCAAGATCACTTTCTTCACCAGGTTTTATATAAAGCTTTAACTGTTGTTGAACAATTTACAAAAGGTTCTAGGTTACAGGATTTAACTAATAGAGTGTTGTTGAACTTTCCGGAAGTAACAAACAAGACTATTACTGCAAAACAATTAAACTCGATACAATTAAATCGAAAATCAAATGCTTATAGTTCTGCTTTAGAATTAGCTAGATTGATTATTTTAAACTATTCTCCAGATATTTCTAGTGGAAAAGAAAAGATGTTATCTCTTCTTTTTGATATGAATGTCCTTTGGGAAGAATATATATTAAAACAGCTTCAGAAAGCTTGTGTTGGAACAGGGATTACAGTTTCAGGACAAGAATCTAAATCTTTTTGGGGTAATAATAGTTTAAGACCTGATGTTGTTTTGAGAGAAGGAGAGACCACCTACATAATAGACACCAAATGGAAAAGGCCTAATAAGACCGCTGCTTCCGTTGGTGATTTACGTCAAATGTACACCTATTGCCGTTTTTGGGATGCAGAAAAAGCAATGCTTCTTTACCCTGGAACGGATTCTGAAAACAAATTTAAATCTTATTTAACGGATGATTACTCCAAAGACCATGAAGATAATCATAGAGAAATAGATCATCAGTGTAAAATGGGATTTGTATCTGTTTTGGGTGACAATAATAACTTAAATACAAACATAGGATCGTTAATATTAGATCTTATCAAATTATAATATAAATACAATTTTAGATTTCAAAAAGACTACATTTTAAATGCACATATTAAAAATAATTCATGGCTACCCACCAAATTACAATGCAGGGTCAGAAGTCTATAGCCAATCCATTTGTAATCAATTATCAAAAGACCATAGAGTTTCCGTTTTTACAAGAGAACAGAATCCCTATGCTCCAGATTTTCAAATTCGCCACGATCAAGTAAGTGAAAATTTAAACTTATATTTTGTTAATAATCCTAACGGTAAAGATGGTTATAGGCATCAACCAATGGATGATAATTTTAAAGAACTGGTAGAGCAATTAAATCCAGATGTTGCGCATGTTGGACATTTAAATCATTTATCAACAGGTTTAATTGATGTTCTAAATACATTACAAATTCCCATCGTTTTTACTTTACATGACTTTTGGTTAATGTGTCCAAGAGGACAGTTTTTAACTCGAAGTATTGGTAAAGAGTGCAACACAATGCTTTGTTCTGGTCAAGAGGATAAAAAATGTGCTACAAGCTGCTATCAAGTCTATTTTAGTGGAAATAAAGAAGAAGAGCAAATAGATATAGATAATTGGAGTAATTGGGTGAACCGAAGAATGCAAGAAACAAAAGCAATAATTGATAAAGTAGATTTATTTATAGCGCCTTCTAAATACCTTCAGGATAGATTTGTGACCGATTTTAATGTGCCTACATCCAAAATCATCTATTTAGACTATGGTTTTCCAACGCATTATTTAACTCAAACGGAGAAAGTGAATACCAAAGAGGTGTTTACATTTGGATATATAGGAACACATATTCCTGCAAAAGGAATAGACCAATTAATACAAGCTTTTAAGCAAGTAAAAACTCCTGCTGTATTGAAAATTTATGGTAGAGATAATGGTCAAAGTACAGCTGCCTTAAAGGCATTAGCAACAAACTCAGAAAACACAGTGGAATTTATGGGTGAGTATATAAACCATAATTTGGCTAATGATGTTTTTGCACATGTAGATTGTATTGTAGTGCCTTCCATTTGGGGAGAAAACTCACCTTTAGTAATTCATGAAGCACAAGCCTGTAAAATCCCTGTAATTACTGCTGACTTTGGGGGTATGAAAGAATATGTACAACATCAAGTAAATGGACTATTATTTAAGCATAGAGATGTAAATGCATTAGCAGAACAATTAAACTTTGCAGTGACCAACCCGGACAAAATGAAAGCTTATGGAGCTAAAGGATATCTGTACTCTCAAAACGGAAGTGTTCCTGATATTAAAGAGCATTGTGATAAATTAATAAGTATATATAAGCGTTATACAAACCCTGGTAAATTTTGGAGAATAACTATTGACACTAATCCTGAAGATTGTAATCTTAAATGTATCATGTGCGAAGAGCATAGTCCGTATAGTGATTTTATAGATACGCTTTATAAAGAGACAGGAATTAAACGCAGGCGCATGGATTTTGAAACGGTGCAACAAATTTTTGAGCAAGCGTCCGCATTAGGAGTAAAAGAAATTATACCATCAACAATGGGGGAGCCATTATTGTATAAGCAGTTTGATCAGATTTTTGATTTAGCTAAACAACATGGTATAAAAATTAACCTAACTACAAATGGCACATTTCCAAAAAAGTCTGTTTTAGATTGGGCTAAGTTGATAGTACCTAATACTACAGATGTTAAAATAAGTTGGAACGGAGCTACTGCAGAGACTTCTAAAAAAGTTATGCATGGTTTAGATTTTGAAAAAGCAATTGCAAATGTAAAAGAGTTTATAGCATATAGAGATTGGTATTTTAAAGAAAATGGTTATTTCTGTCGTGTAACATGGCAATTAACATTTATGCAAAATAATATGCATGAATTAACGGATATTATTAAACTAGCTGCGTCATTAGGGGTGGATAGAGTGAAAGGACATCAGCTTTGGGATCATTTTGACGAAATCAAAGCATTATCAATGAAGGCAACTCCAGAAAGTGTAAAGCAGTGGAATATCTATGTTAAAGAAGCACATGCAGCAGCAGAGAGGTATAGAAAACCAAACGGAGAGAGAGTATTATTAGAAAACATCGTTCCAATTGAAGATAACGAACTTAAAGTGGTTCCGGAAGATTATGAATGCCCTTTTTTAGAAAAAGAATTATGGATATCTGCAACTGGTAAAATATCACCTTGTTGTGCGCCAGATAACTTAAGGCAATCTTTAGGTGATTTCGGAAATATAAAAACAGATTCTATTCAAGACGTTTTAAAAAGTGAACGTTATACGGATTTAGTGCAAAACTATAAGACTAAAGATGTTTGTAAAACATGTGTAATGCGTAAACCAGTATGAGAAATTTCAGAGATCTTTCTAAATTCAATTTAAAAATTAAAAAAGGTTTAATTTATAGAGCATCAGTTTTTGATTTATTAGATAATGAAGAATTATTAGAAGAAAAGAATATTAAATCCATTATAGACTTAAGAGCGGATAGAGAAATTGAAGAGATTTCGTTTTCAGATCAAATACTAGGGAAGGTTAAATACGTTAAAGCACAATTTGATCCTTGGGCTCAACCAGATTGGTTCAAAGAAAAGCACAACAATGGTACTAATCACGAAATAGCATATCGCTTTTTTGCTATGGGATGTAAAGATGCAGTAAAGAAAACATTTGAAACTATTTTGGAAGAAGAAACTGGCGCTATTGCTATTCATTGTCATGCAGGAAAGGATAGAACTGGAATAATATGTTCCTTATTACACCTACTTTTAGAATCACCTCAAGAGCAGTTATATGCAGATTATTTAGCAAGTGAAATGGATGTGTCTTTAGATAAATTAAAAATAGCTATTGATGTTATTGAAAGCGAAGGTGGTATTATTGATTATTTAAGGTCTTGTGGTTTGAGTGATAATCAGATCATAGGCTTAAAAGAAAAACTAATAAATGAAAAGTAAAGAATACTTAAAATCTTTTTTCACGGAACATTGGAAGTACATGACTGTAAATGCAGCTTGTAAATTAGGTTTGTTTGATGTTTTAAGTGTAGAAGGTAAAACACTACAACAGGTATCAAATTTATTAAATGTTCCTGAAAATAATATAGACTTATTACTTAAAGGGCTACTAAATATAAATTTCTTAGATATAATTGAAGATAAATATGTGCTAAATAATTTATCGGTTTTATTAACTGAAAATCATCCAGAAAGCTTAAAGTATGCTTGTATGAATTGGTCTGATGATCACTTAGAAGCATGGAATGATTTAGATCAATCCATTAAGTCTGGTAAGAGTTTTTTTGAGAATAAACACAAAATGAATTATTTCGATTTTCTAAATCAAGATGAAGCTAAGCTAGAAAACTACCATAAAGCGATGTTTGCTTATGCTAAAGATGATTATAAACACATAGCTGATGTTTTTGATTTTAGTGTACATAATAGCTTGATGGATGTAGGCGGTGGCTATGGAGCTTGTATATCAATAATAAAGAAAGAAAATCCTGGTGTCAAGTGTTATTTGTTTGATTTAGAATTGGTTATTGAAAAAAGTATGGCTAGTAAAGATGTAAATCTTGTTGCAGGAGATTTTTTTGTTAGTGTACCTAAGTTGTCTGAAGCTATATTGTTGTCTAGAGTATTACATGATTGGGATGATGAAAAGGCAAGCCAAATTATAAATAATGTATATAGAGCACTTCCTGAAAATGGAAACTTGTATATAATAGAGAATTTAACAGATACAATTAAAGATGAAGCAGCATTATTATCTTTAAATATGCATGTTATAACTAAAAGTTTTGAACGAAATTTAACGGCCTATAACACACTGCTTTCAAAAGGTGGATTTACTATTTTAGAAATTAAAAAAATCAATGATTTACAACATCTAATTGTAGCAAAAAAAGATGAAAAATAAATACATACTTGGTCTTCATGGTTTTTCCTCAAATAGTAAAAGAGAAATGCATAATTCTGGAGTATGTATTGTGAAAAATGGAGAAATCATTGCAGCAGTGGATGAGGAGCGTTATACAAGAAATAAAAACGAAGGTAGATTTCCTATAGAAGCACTTAGGGATGTTTTAAAAATTAGCGGATTAAAAGCTTCTGAAATAGATATAGTAGCGATGCCTGATAAGAGTCCGTTATGGCAATTTAAAGCTGTAACAAAGTATGCTATACAAACTTATTTTGAATCAGGAGTTTTTTTGAATAATTATTTAAAGGAAACATATAGGTGTACGGATTTAAAAAGGTACTTGCCCTATAATCTAAAACATGCCAAAAAGGTATATGTAGAGCATCATGTTGCTCATGCTTCTTCAGCTTATCATACATCTCCATGGAAACGTGCGACAATAATTACAATTGATGGTATGGGTGATTTTTCCATGTCGGGTATAACGGCAATTGGGGAATCAGGAAAAATAAAAGTTTTAAAACGATTAAATGGGTTTTACTCACCAGGGTTATTTTATATGATAATAACTGAAATTCTCGGGTTTATAAGTGGTAGGCATGAAGGTAAAGTAACAGGGCTTGCAGCCTATGGAAAGCCAAATAAAAAGTTAGAATCAATTTTTGAAGAGTTTATAGAATACGATACTGAAAAGTCAGACTTTTTTTCTAAACATATCGCTTTTGAAATTAATGATTACATTTCAAAAAAGTGGAAAAATGGGTTTAACTCAAATACTGGAGGAAACTCTTTTAATGAAGAAGAATACTTAGCGCAGAAAGAAAAACAGTTGTTAAGCTTTAGGTTACCTTTAAAAGGGTTTTCAAAAGAAGATATAGCTTATGCTGTTCAAAAGAGATTAGAAGATGTTGTCTTACAGCATATACGTAATACTGTTAAACAAACTAAAATAAAAAATGTAGTTTTAGCTGGTGGAGTATTTGCAAATGTGAAATTGAATCAAAAAATACAAGAATTAGATTGTATTAATAATATATATGTTTTTCCTGCAATGAATGATAGCGGGCTTTCTGTTGGAGCAGCATTATTCACCGAATATAATGTTCTAAAATCAGATTTTCATCCTACACGATTAAAAACTGTAAATCTAGGAAAGGAATATACTAATATAGAAATACAGCAAATTTTAGATGAAGAAAATATTAATTATGTAATGCCAAAAAATATTGAAAAAGAAATAGCTGAACTAATTTCAAAGGGAAAAATAATTGCCCATTTTAATGGGAGGATGGAGTATGGTCCAAGGGCATTAGGAAATAGATCAATACTAGCAGCACCAACAAATAAAACGATAAACACTAGTTTGAATAAACGACTTAATAGAACTGAATTTATGCCATTTGCTCCTGCTGTTTTAGAGGAGTATGCAAAGGATATGTATAAAAATTGGGAAGCAAATAATGTCGCTAGCCAATTTATGACTATGACTTTTGATGTTACTGAAAAACATAAGCAATTGGCTCCTGCGACTGTACATGTAGATGGTACTGCTAGACCGCAAGTTGTTAGGCAATATGATAATTCTCGTTTATATAATATTATTAAAAATTACTATGAATTAACAGGAATTCCAATTATTATAAATACTAGTTTTAATATTCATGAGGAGCCAATTGTAAATACTCCTAAAGAAGCATTAAAAATTCTTAAACAAAACTCTATCGATATTCTGGTATTAAATGACTTTTTAATTTTAAGATAATGAAATACAACGAAATAAAGGTGTCAAAAGATGGAACATATTTCATTTATAAAAATAAGCAAATTTTTAATAAGAGATTTCTTCAAATATTAAAATTTCACTCAGAAGGTTTAGCGCCTGTTTGTGAAGAATCAGGTTGGTATCATATTGATATAAGTGGGAAGGAGGTTTATAAAGAACGTTATGATAGAGCGTTTGGATTTTATTTTAAACGAGCTAGTGTAGTAGCTAATGATTCATGGTTTCATATTAATGAAAAAGGGAAACGAGTTTATGATGAAAATTATGCTTGGACAGGCAATTATCAAGAAAAAATATGTTCTGTTAGGGATTTTAACAATCAATATTTTCATATAGATTTAAAAGGGAAGGCTGTATACAAAGCAAAATATAAATTTGTAGGGGACTTTAAAGATGGCTATGCATGTGTGAAGCAATTAAATGGCTTTTATAAACATATAGATAAGAATGGAAACTTTCTAAATGACATAGAGTTTTTGGATTTAGGGGTTTTTCATAAAAACTATGCTATAGCAAAAGATAATTATGGTTGGTACCATATAGATATAACAGGAAATGAATTGTATGCAGATAGGTATGCTATGGTGGAGCCATTTTATAATGGATATGCTGTTGTAGATACTTTTGATAAGTCTAAACAGATTATTAATGAAAAGGGGGCTATAGTATTAAAGATTTAATTGTTTAATGCTTTGCTGATTAGGTTTTTGTGATAGATTTAGATTGATTAATTGTTAAGGTTTATAGTTAAAACTAGGGTTAATAGCTGTAGCAAATTAGTTGTTATACTAAGATTTAAAAATTAGTAAATTGAGACTAATATGTAAGGATACTTACAAAAGCACCTTGAAGAAAAATTAGTGCATTTTACTTACTTTTTACCACAGTACTTTGTTGTGGGTAGTTTTTAATTTCTATTTTATTTCCGATTCTATTATTCAAGAATTCAGATATTTTTTGGTAATCAGATTCAATCAAGTTCATAAAATGTACGTAATGTGCTTTTTGATTTATATCAGTTACTATTATATCACTAGATTTTAACTCTATACTATCTATTTTGTCAATTTCGATTGTATGTTTATTGTTACCATTAGCAAAGCTTAATTTTTGCTTTTTATATTCAATAATTCCAGTTGGTACGAACATAAAACCTGAAAAAAAGTATAATATTCCTGTGATTATTATTGAGTATAATAGAATTTTTTCAGATTCATCATTATTCAGAGCAAAATACCCAGTGAGAATTAGAATGGTACCAAAAATAAATGGGAATACTCTGTTATAATCATCATTGTTTGTACGTATCCTTAAAATATTGGGTTCTTTTCCGTTTCTATAATTTATTTTTTCAATTATCTCCCAGATGATTATTGGAAACCATATTACAGCTATATAATATTTTACAGGTTTAAAAAACTCAACCTTATCTATAAAATTCACTATTAGTACAATTCCAATTACTAAAATATAGCTTAAATATGTCTTACGTTTCTTCATTTCGCAAATGTGCTACAAGAATGGTGAAAACTCTCTAGGGAATTTATTCCTAAATATGGATATTATTGGAGAAGAGGGGGGATTCAAATATAATTAAAATATTTAATTGTGGGAATTTTCTTTTTGAAGTATATGGTATTTAAGTGGGGTAGCTTTTTGTTTGTTTTTGAGTTGTTGTAATATGCTTTTGTTGTTGTAAAATATGGAATGAAATAGGAGGATAGTTACAGAAGTACTATGGTAAAAAAATGAATGCTTTTTTACTTGCTTTTTACCACAGTACTTTGTTAGCATAATTTCTATTATTCGTAAAAATATTCTCTTATTTGTTTCAAGATATTTCCATTTGAAGTTGTTGCTGTTAAAATAGAATTAGTAGGATAATCATTATTATTTTATATGTATTCAATGGTATAATCTGTTTGATTTTCAGATATAATATTATTATTGTTCCAAAAATTTATTTTTGAAACTGACTCAGGAAATAATAATTTATACGGGTTATTTTTATTATCATATTCATAAGAATCAACATTTCCATTCGAATCTGTTTTAGTAGCTATATTTCCGTCATTGGAATATGTAAGTGAAAGAACATCATTAACATTAATTAACTGTTGAAAGCTATTGTACTGGTAATAATATATTATATTATCATTTGAATCCAACTTATTAATTATAAGTCCATCAATATTATACTCAAATTCATAATCAGATAATGTTCCATTATCAATAGTTTGATAATTTGTTAGTTGGTTGTCATCATTGTAATAATAGTGTTTTTCAGCTCCTGAGGAAGAAAGTTCTGTTGTCACATAATTATTACTTCCATACGTGTAATTAATACTAGTATTAGAAATTAATATATTATCATCAAAAATTTTTTCAGTAATTTTAATTAGTTTTTCTTGTTCTTCATTTAACACTTCATCATCATCATTTTCACAAGAAGTTGTCAATATTATAAGAATACAAAACAGTAAATAAGAGGAAAGGTTTTTCATGATTTTTTTAAATTTTAATTAATGCTTTTATTTTATAGTCGGAAAAACATAAAAAGGTTGCGTAATTTTATTCAAAATGTTATTTATACATATGCTCATTTAATTAATACTAACGGTCTTGTATATGAAATGTAGCAGATTGATTTGTGCAACTTATCAGTTTAAAAACAAAGATAGCAGAGAAGAATTAAACTTTAAGTTTAGCTCTTAACTGCTATTTTTTATATACGTGGTTATGGTTAGTTTTTTTAATCTATTTTAGTAAGAACTATATCTGTTGGAATAGTAAATGTCTGCGGTAATCCCACTTGTCCACCTGGTAAACGAGAAACTTTCCATGTGGCAGTTGTTGGGCAAGTAGGGCAAGTGTTTTGTAATGTAAATTTTAGTTGTCCTAATTTAACCGCATAGTTGCCATCACCACTAAAAAGCACATTATCATCGACACTTCCAGATATATATGTAGGATCACTTGAACCTAAATATATAGCATGGCCATAATAGTAATCAATTTCTGGTAGCAATAATTTGTTAGATTTATAAATAACATCGTTAGTTACGTTATTAATTAATATATAGTGACCTTTAATAACTTCGCCTTCAGAGCTTCGAGCTTTGAAAAGTTCTACTTTAAAGGTTTCATTGCCATTAATCCATTCCCAGTTTCCTACAAATGGATTTAAATTAGAATTTTGCCCAAACGAAATAGCACTGAAGGATAAAAATATAATTGAATATAATAAAGTTTTCATAATTGTTTGTTTTTAGTTGCACGGTTCTCTTTCTACCGTATTATTTTTTACATCTACTTTTTTAAAAGAGTTAAAGTTATCTGTACTTTCGAATAAAGTAATACCAAGGTCAGCTTCACCTATAAAATTTTAAAAACTCCTTTAAATCGGTTTCTGCATCATTGCTATTTACTTTTAATTTTGCATCAGGATTGTCTTTGTCAAAATATTTTTTAAATAAAGATTCTACTTTAATTCTTGATTGTGAAAATTTTAAGGCATTTGTAGTTGTTAAAGAAGCATTAATATAATTAAAAAACAGATCAATTAATTTTTGTTTATTATTAATTGTTAAAGCGTATTTAGTACCATCATTAGTAGCTAAAAAAAGCAACAAATGTGCCAGAATCTAGTTTATTAAAATAGGCTAACTTGGCGAATACTTGTAAATCTGCCATAGAAAATACGGATTGTGTTCCTGAACCATCTTCACCATAACTATCATGTGTATGGGCAAGTGATTTGTACTTTGAAGCATATTCAGGATAATCAATACCACCACTTCCAAAAACACTAGTTTTTTGATACTCGCTACCACCTTCATGAAAGGAGTGTGAATGCTCTATATTATCTGTTACTTTTGTTGCTAGAGTTTGAATTTTGGTTTTGATTGTTCGGTTATTTAAAAAGAGGTTTTCAATTTTTTTACATTCTTTTTCGTCATCAACAGAAGGGTTGACAGCAACTTCAACATTAGGAGCACAATCGCCACCAATACCTGCTATAGGTTGCCCATCTAGAATAATTGTACCAGAGGTTTGACAGTCGTCTTCATTATTATTAGAGGAGCCACCGCCTCCACCGCCACCGCCTCCGCCTGAAGGACAGTTTCTTATTTGAATAGTATCTACACAAGAACAGTTACCTAAATTATCATAAGTATGTGTAGGAGTATTACAACTACAATATTGATAGACGGATATTGTACACTCTGCCTCTGTATTTGATCTTGATGATGTATTATTTTTAGTCGACCAAATAAGTTCTCTTTCAAGGGTTAGCTTTGTAATATTACCTTGATAATTATCCATAAGTAGTGCAAATTCTCCATGTTGAAATATAAGATTATTGTTATACCACTCTAAATCGGGCTCATACATTAGTATATATCCAATATAACCTTGGTGTGTTTCTAAAAGATATAGGTTTTCAAAATTAATAGTGTTTTGGTCTTCTTTTTCAATATTAAAAGTGTATGTAGAAAATCCTGTTTCGTTTGTATATTGTATAACTTTTGTGGTGTCGATATTTTCAAGAGGTAGGAAATCATTAAATCATCTTGATAAGATATCAGATTTAGGTTTAATATGTTTTACATTTTCTATAATAGGCTTTAGCTTTGTTAATTGATTTAATGATACAACTTTGTATGATGTAGTTGTATTTTTAACATTTTCAATAACATTAAATTCTTCTTTTTGACAAGCAATAAAAAAAATGGAAACCCCGAAGAGTAGAATTCCAAGTTTTAGGTAGTTTTTTAATTTTTTTTTCTTCATACCGTTGGGTTTTAAGGTTAGTTAAAATTTTGATTTTCGTGGTAAATTAACCACAACGGTTTTGTATATAAAATGTAGCAGATTTATACGTGCTGATTTTCGGATTAAAAACAAGGATAGCAGAAAAGAAATAAACTTTGAGTTTGATACTTAACTGCTATTTTTTATATACGTGGTTGTGGTTAGTTTTTATTGTTTAATAAATGTATATTCTTGTTGCCAAGGCATTGTTGGTGATGGTGCAATACCAGTTTCATCATAATCACCATAGTAGTTAAAAGCCATAAATGCTTTTAAAGTTTCTTGACCATCTATGGTTCTTTTAATTAATTGGGTTTGTCCAAAATGATGTCCTGTAATGGCGTCTCTTATTGATATTTTTAGTACAACTTCGCCTTCAATGCAATCGCTTACAGAAACGTATATACATGTTTTTACAAAACTTGAACCCTTAATTTTGTGGCTGTAGCCTAAATCTAAACTCAAATCGTCCAGCGTATTAATGAGTTCAACACCATTTTCTATGTACTGGTATTCACCAATTATTATATCTTTGTAATATTTACCATTGAAATACATTTCTTGTTTTTCAAGTACCATTTTTAGTGATGTATTACCATTTGTGTAAAGCCAAGTGCCTTCAAAAGCATTCATTTCATTATCTAAATCTTTATAGTAAGCGTTTGTCTGTTCGTCAGACCAATCTTGTGACGGATATATTGGACTTTGTGCTATACTTATATTGCTAAAAAAGCAGGCTAATATTAATGTTATTATTATATGTTTCATTGTTTTATGTTTTAGTTACAAGGTTGGTGTTCTACTTCAGGATTTGGTGTGTTGTCGGGAAGTTTAAGTTTATCCCAATTTTCCATGGAGTTATTTGATGCTTTATATAAGGAAATACCATAATCTTTAAACTTTTTTAAAAAGACACGTTCTAAATCACTATTACCATTAGTTACTTCTTTATCATAATCTTTTTTGAGTTTTTCATTCAAATTATCCGCTTTTTCTTCCTCATCTTCTCCTTCAGTCGCATTTAAATCATCTTGCAATGCTTGGTATAATACGTTTTGATTATCTACCATAATTGCATAAACCGTACCATCATCGTTAACAATAATAATAAAAGCACTTGTTTTGTCGTAATATTCATTTATATTAGTATAAAGTGAGTTAAGCGTTTTAATATCTCTCCAAGTATACATTGGGTGTGAACCGCTTGGATGTGTATGTGCTTGCCCAAACCAATTAGGCCCAATTCTTGTCCAGGAGTTTAACTTATTAGGCCCTTCTCTAATGCCTTCTGGGTCTGCATAGCTATAAAGATCATAATTATATTCTTTAGCAAAACTTATTGAATACTCTTTATCTAAAGCAGTTTTAGTTTTTAAATTATCAATAATAGGTTTTATGTTAACACTTAAAGAATCTGTTTTGGCAAGATTTTTTAAAGTTTCGCAACCATTTTCTTCTTGTGGTTCTACAGGTGGTTTAACACCAGCAACTATATTAGGTGCACAATCTCAATTAATACCAGCTATAGGTTGACCATCTAGAATATTTGTACCAGAGGTTTGGCAGTCGTCTTCGTTAGTATTACTGCCACCACCATAATTTCCTTCTCCTTCATTACCTGTATTTGAGCCGCCTCCCGGCAATGTTATACATGTTTCTACATTTACGGTATTAAATGGCCCATTACATCTAGGTCCTCTCGGGTGACAAGCACCTGTTGGGTTACCTGAATATTTATGACAACATTCTTCCACAATACTAATAGTGCATAGGGTTGTGGTTCTGGAAGCTATATTGTTTTGAACATTTGGGTTATTACTCCAAATTACCTCTCTTTCCAAGGAGTATTTAGTAATATAACCTTGGTAAGTTTTCAAATTAAACACATGATCTCCTTCGGGTGTAAAGTTATCTACATCATTATACCAAATTTCATCTGGCTCATAACTTAAAATATATCCAATATAACCTTGGTCGGTTTCTAATAGATGTAAGTTTTCAAAATTAATAGTGTTAGGTTGTTCACTTTCAATCTTAAAAGTATAGGTAGAAAACCCCGTTTCGTTAGTGTATTGTATAACTTTAGAAGTATCAATATTTTCTAAAGGAAGGAAGGAACTAAAATTACGGTTAAGAGCAGCAATTTTAGGTTTAACCTGTTTTATATTATTTACTACAGGTTTTAATTTTTCTATTTCGTTTAGTGAAATAACTTTATAAGACGTTTCCGTTGTGGTTATTGCATCTTGCTGGTATAGCTCTTCTTTTTGGCAAGCAATAAAAAAAATGGAAACCCCGAAGAGTAGAATTCCAAGTTTTAGGTAGTTTTTTAGTTTTTGTTTCTTCATACCGTTGGGTTTTAAGGTTAGTTAAAATTTTGATTTTGGTAGTAAATTAACCACAACAATAGAGTAAACCTACTTTGGAGTTTATTCTTAAAATAAGACATTAAATATATCTATTCTGTATTAAAATTCCTATAATTTGAATTAAGAAATTTTAATAGAAAAGTGTTTTGTACTTATTTATTTAAAGGAAAAAAAGAGAAAGTTATCTCTTTGGTTTCTAAATCAAAATAGGGGAGTGTACCTTGACTGTTTACTGGAAGGTTTTTAACTAGATGAAGTCTTTTAAGGATTTTTTTTAGATCTTCACACCCTGCTTTTTAATTAAAATTATAGAAATTTAAAATTATATCTGCTAATACTTTAGTTATAAAATATAGTTTGTTTCAATATTTAAACTCTATGTTTTTACCACTAGGCGAGAATATAAATTGAAATACGAATAATACTGTCCATGATATACAGATTATTAAACCCACACTTTTAAAACCTAAACTAAAAGCCGTCTCTGATAATTAGATGATAATAATCCCATCCGATTACACCGTGCATTAAGTTGGGTGAAATGTATAGAAGAACAAGCCAATAATCCAGATCTAAAATTTATAACACTGTAGATTGCCTTTAATGCCTGTTGTGCCAATAATGATGCGGATAAGCACGAGCTGTCAGAAAAGAAAGGGTTTAGAGACTTTATTGCGAAGCTAGTCAATTTCGATGTAGAAGAGAGTTTCTTTAAAACCTTATGGTATAAATTACCAGAGCCAATAAGTTTATTAATCGATAATAAATACGCTTACAAATAATTTTGTGTGGCACAACGAGGAGTATCGGTAAATTAAGAAGCACGTTTTAAACAGTTTACATAGTTTTTATGGTGCTGTATTAAGTATTTGTTAATATGGTGTAAATCAGCAACATACTTAATAGGTATAGCGTATGTATAGCGTATTAAACCCATACATACTCCGTAGTAACCTCGTATAAACAAGGTATATTTAACAAATCATAGCTATGCAAGCAATATAAGAAGGTGCTCAAGAGTTTAAGCTTAGTGTGTAGCTCAATCTATCAGGCCTTGATGGGATTTATAGTAGGAATGGATAAAAGCCAACAAAAAAGTCCAACAAACGATTGTTGGACTCTTACTGTCTTGTCTAAGTATATAATTTCTAAACGATCCCTATAACTTTCCATATACACGACGAATAAAGTCGCCATTTAAAAATATTTTGCTATCCAACTCACTTTGTAACACAATGCCTTTTGTTTGTGTTTCCAACAACCAACTTATAGCTTGAACCAAAGCAGCTGCTGTCGTAGTTTGAATAGCTCTTAGTTTGTGTTTGCCAATTTTTTGAGGTAACACTTGCTTAGCGATCTCCTGTCTTCGTAACAATCCTTTTGAGTCTTTCCCTTCTACAGAAGCATAAATAATAATTTGATCGTCTTCTATATGCGGAATATCTCTTAGCATAATCTCTTGTAAACCAGAAATAGAATCTGTACCAGAACTTAGACTTTTCAATTGCTCTTCTACCCAGGCATAATGTCCGGGATGTCTTAGGGTTTTATAGTCTAAATGCTTTACTTTCCCACTCAGGGCATCTGCTAAGTCAGCAGCACCTCCTGAGGTTAAATCTTCCTCATAGCTTATACCATCAATAATAATTTGAGCCCTTTCTGAAAGTGCAGGTTTTGTTGTTTTTTTGTAATCTCGAAGAACAATACATTCCTTTAAGTATTCTGTAGCTACACCTATAGGACTCCAGGTAAATCCATAAAAATGTGGAGAAATAGCATTTTTGGTTAATGCACCAACTTTAAATTCTAAGGTGTCCACCTTATCTACTTCATATTGTTTACAAAAGTTTTGAAATAAATGATGCGCCAAAACATTTATATAACCAGGGGCTAGTCCAGTTTGTAATACAAATCCTGTATTTGCACCTTTAGCTATATCTATTATTTCGTTGGTTTCTGCTACATATTCTGTAAGATTAGCATAATACAGTTTATGCGTTTTTGCAATAAGAGCCATATTTGGAGCTAAGCTACCTGGTAAGCAGTCGAGTAAGGCATTACCTTGTTCAAAAATGCTCTCCATTTCTTTACTAATAGACTTGGCATCCAAGTGAAAAGGAAGCACTTGACAGGATTTAGAGCTACCATCCATGATCCACTTCGCAACGTTTTCAGCCTTTTCAAATAAGTGATCTCCTATGTAAATAGTGGGTGTTACAGTACTCCATGCAGCAAAAATAAGTCCAGCAGCCTCTGCAATACCACCTGCACCAGCTATAATAATGTTATAGTGTTTTTTCATGATTAACTTATCATTTGTCAGTCATAACAAGTTAATAAAAATATTAAAAATACGCTTGTTATCAGTTGCTTATATTTTAGTGATGGAATAGTTAACAAACTATAAAGGCGGGAGTAAGTGGAAACGGACTAAATAGTAGGCAAAAAAAAAGCCTTGTACTTCTGTACAAGACTTTTACTGCTGTAGCGAGAACGAGATTTATAGAATCTTACTTAGTAGCCATGACAATAGTAAAAGTAGAAACGCTAGCGCGTTGTATGTCTTCTTATTATGCCTTCTTCGCTTATGTGCAAGCACAACACTTAAAAGCATAAAAAAAAGCCTTGTACTTTCGTACAAGACTTTTACTGCTGTAGCGAGAACGAGATTTGAACTCGTGACCTCCGGGTTATGAATCCGACGCTCTAACCAACTGAGCTACCTCGCCATATTGAGGGTGCAAATATAAAAACAATTTTCATTCACGCAAACATTAATATTGTAAAATATTTAAAAATTATTTTTCGCACTTTATAATTAAATGTATATATTGAACAAAATATTAAAATCCATGGAAGAAAAAGTTAAATTCGAATTAGAATTCCCTATACACGCATCGCCACAGCTGCTATATCAATATATTTCAACACCTTCAGGTTTATCTGAATGGTATGCAGAAAACGTGAACTCTAGGGGAGAATTCTTTAAATTTATTTGGGATGGGTCTGAAGAACAAGCCAAATTACTAAGTAAAAAGAGTGGAGAACGTATTAAATTTAAATGGTTAGACGATGAAGATAGTAATAGCTACTTTGAAATTAGAATTCAAGTAGATGAAATTACTAAGGATGTTTCTATCATGATTACCGATTTTGCCGAAGAAGATGAAGTAGAAGAAGCAAAAATGCTTTGGGAAAATCAGATTTCCGATTTAAAACAAGTCCTTGGCTCCGCATAAAAAACAGATTATAAAACTTATATTTGTCCCGAATTAATTTTCGGGATTTTTTTATGATAAATTTTAATGGAAATATTACTAGCGAAACAGATGTAGTTTCGTTTAAAAACAGAGGTTTTAATTACGGAGATGCGGTGTTTGAAACCATAAAATTCTCTGCAGGAAAATTATTGTTTTTTGAAGATCATTACTTTAGGTTAATGGCCTCTATGCGTATTATGCGAATGGAAATTCCTATGCACTTTACTATGGAGTTTTTAGAAGAACAAATCCTACAAACGATTGAAGCTAATAAGCTTTCTGAAACTTCTGCAAGGGTAAAGCTTTTTGTAAACAGATTAGCTGGAGGTTTATATCTTCCAGAAACTAACGATGTTGAATACCTGATTAGTGTTTCTGCTTTAGATGCTGACTTTTATCTTATTCATGAAGACAAGTATGAGGTAGACCTTTTTAAAGATTACTATATTTCTCCTAGTTTACTTTCTACTTTAAAAACAAATAATAAAGCTATTCATGTTGTTGGAAGCATCTATGCTAAGGAAAATAAATTGGATAACTGTCTGATTTTAAATACCGATAAGCAAGTAGTGGAAGCATTAAACGGTAACTTATTCTTAGTTAAAGGAAACACAATTAAAACACCACCGTTAACGACAGGTTGCCTGAAAGGAGTAATGCGTAAGCAAATAATGGAAATTATTACCTTAATGCCAGATTATACTTTGGTAGAAGAAGCGATCTCTCCTTTTGAATTACAAAAAGCAGATGAATTGTTTTTTACGAATGTAATAACAGGAATTCAGTCCATAACAAAATACAGAAAAAAGGAATTTCATAATTCTGTTGCGCAGGACCTAGTAAAAAAACTAAATGTAAAGATTAGACTATCTAGTTAAGGCTAGGGTTTTCTGGTGCATTAGACCAAATACTATATTCGCCACCAAACTCTAACATCTTTTCTCTCCAAAAGGCTTTACAGTTTTTTTCTATAATTTCTTTCTTATAGATGTTTTCTGTAACTACCCAAGAGTTAGATTTTAGCTCATATTCTAATTGATCTGCGTCCCATCCGGAATATCCTAAAAAGAACCTAATATGTTTTTCATTTAGTTTCTTTTCAGAAATAAGTTCTGCAACTTTACTAAAGTCGCCTCCCCAATATATACCTAATGAAATTTCTATACTGTTAGGTATTAGTTCTGGAACTTTGTGGATGAAATATAAATTGTCTTGCTCAACCGGACCGCCATTATATACTTTAAAATTAGAGTCAATTTCTGGTATTAGGTCGTTTATGGTATATTTTAAAGGTTTGTTTAAAATAAAACCAATGGAGCCTTCTGCAGTATGATCTGCTAGTAAGACTATAGATCTATTAAATGATAAATCTCCTATAATAGAAGGTTCTGCAATCAATAAATTTCCTTTTTTAGGTTTGATTGAAATCATAAAGCTGTAGTTTATGTATTTAAATTTAGTATTTTTTTATTAAACACACAACGCTTTGTTTAATTATCGTGAAAAAAAAAGCCTTCTTTTTTTAAAGAAGGCTTTGTAAAGTATACTAAAAGTTAATTAGTTTACAGCGTTAGATAAATCTGAACCTGCTTTAAACTTAACAACGTTTTTAGCTTTGATTTTGATAGTTTCTCCTGTTTGAGGGTTTCTTCCATCTCTTGCAGCTCTTTTAGATACTGACCAAGATCCAAATCCTACTAAAGATACTCTATTTCCTTTTTGTAAAGCACCTTCAATTTCGATTAACGCACACTCTAAAGCTTTCTTTGCAGCTGCCTTAGTAATTCCTGCGTGTTCTGCCATTGCATCGATTAAATCTGTTTTGTTCATAATTTTGATTTTAAATATTAATAAATTATTGGTTAAACATTATTGTCATACCCTCTACAAAATTATACGGAAATTCAAACCACACAAGTAATAGCAAGGGAAATCCATTAGATTGTTAATAACTTTTGTGTTTTGTTAATAAAGTAGCTTGTTTTTTGTCAATTTTCCAAAAGTCAATAGCAGTAAGGCTTTAGCGGAGTTTTGCATTTTGGCTAAAATTATATCCGTTTAAAAGGGAGCTTGCATCCATTTTTCTTTTACCAGGTAGTTTTAAATCTTTGATATTAAGATAGCCTTCTTTGACAGAAACCTTTATTTCTTTTTTAGTAAAAATCACTTTTCCTATTTCCAAATCATGCACTTCTATTTCTTTTTCTGCTTCATATATTTTAATGTCTATGGTTTCTTCTCCATTTTCTAAAATACACCAAGCTGCTGGATACGGACTCAGCCCTCTTATCTTATTATATATATTGTTTATAGATTCGTTAAAATCTAGTTTACAGTTATCCTTGTTTAGCTTGTATGCTGTTTTCATTTCCGCATTTTCTGGCTGTGGTGTTCTTGTTACATCTCCTTCAGCAATAAGTGAAACGGTTTTTAGAACTAGATTAGAACCTAAGTGCATTAGTTTGTCATGTAGGCTTCCGGCATTTTCATCAGCTTCAATAGAAACTTCTTCTTGTAAGATCATTTCTCCTGTGTCTATCTTTTCATCTATAAAAAAGGTAGAAACTCCTGTTTTAGTTTCTCCATTTATAATAGCCCAATTAATAGGGGCTGCTCCACGATAGTTAGGTAGTAATGAAGCGTGTAAATTAAAGGTTCCGTATTCTGGCATTTGCCAAACCACTTTTGGTAACATTCTAAAAGCAACTACAATTTGTAGGTTGGCTTGTAAAGCAGTTAATTCCTCAATAAAGCTTTCCGCTTTTAAGTTTGTTGGCTGCATAATATGCAAGCCCTGGCTCTTGGCGTATTGTTTTACTGCAGATTCGTTTAGTTTTCTGCCTCGTCCTGCAGGCTTGTCTGGTGCTGTAATAACACCAACAATATTATACTTGTTTTCAACTAGGGTTTGTAAGGTGGCAACTGCAAAATCTGGAGTTCCCATAAATACGATTCTTAAATCTCTCATTATAAATGTGCTAATTTGTAGGTGTTTGTTTTTGTAATGGTAATTATATGGTGTTCTAATAATACTTGAATGGTGCTGTTTATTTCTTCTTCTGAAAACGAAAGATTTTTAAATAAGTCTCTTGAAGATAAGGCACCATTTTCAAGCTGACTTATAATAGCATTTTTTACCGACTTTATGTCTGTTTCTAAAGAATTTGTTTTTTTGATACATACGGAACAAACTCCGCAAGGCTCTATGTCTTTTTCTCCAAAATAGGAGAGTAGTTGCATACTTTTACAAGTATCTTCCTTTTGTATATAGTCTAAAACCGAAGCAACCTGTCTTTGTTTTAGTTCGTTTTGTTGTGTAAGTATCTTAGCAATTACATTGATGGTTTTATCATCTTCTCTAGGAAGTATGAAGGTGATTTCGGCATCTGTTTTTGCTGCATCTAAAGAAATAATTTCGTCTTTTTCTAATTGCTTCAGTACTTGAAAAACAATATTTTCATTTACAGAGGCCTTTGTAGCAATTAGAGTTGTATTGATCTTTATTTCTTGATCAAAAATACCTCCGTAAGTTCTTAAAATAGATTTCACCACCATACTTAAGTGTTGGTGCGTTTTTAAGTAAGAAAATAAGCTGTTATTGCTGACCGTAAATTGTACCAGGGTATGTCTGTTGAATTGTTTCGATAAACTAATAACACTTGTTCTATCTAAAAACTGTAATGCATTATAACTTAGTAGTCCGTTGAATTTATAGGTTTTACAGAAGTGATTAAAGTTAAACTGATGCGTAGTATCAGCACCTTCCCCGTAGGAAATCTGAAAGTAGTTACAGAGTTTTCTATATAATAACTTTACAAAATCGGATGTAGGTAAGGTGTCTAAAAACTGACTTTTCACCATAGCTACATCACTTTTGTTTTTAAGTATTACTGCAAAAGCTTTTTTGCCATTTCTTCCTGCACGACCAGCTTCTTGAAAATAACTCTCGATGCTTTCTGGAAGGTTTATATGAATAACTGTTTTAACATCAGGCTTATCAATTCCCATACCAAATGCACTTGTAGCAACCATTACTTGTTTCTTGTTGCTAAGCCAGTCTTTTAGGTTATTATCTTTTTCGGTATTAGAAAGTCCACCATGATAATAAGTAGCAGAAATATTTTGGTTTATTAGTTGATTCGAAACTTCAATGGTAGACTTTCGGTTTCTTACATATACTATAGAAGGAGCATTTTGCTTCTTTAATATGGCTTCCATTTTAAACAATTTATCATCTTCATGAAAAACCATGTAAGCAAGGTTGGGTCTGGCAAATGATTGTTTAATAATTTTAGGACTTATAAAATCTAGTTCGCTAATAATATCTTCTACTACTTTTGGAGTAGCAGAAGCGGTTAGTGCAATACAGTTTACACTAGGTTTTATTTGCCTTAGTACCTCAATATTTTTATAGGATGGTCTAAAGTCGTTTCCCCATTGCGAAATACAGTGAGCTTCATCTACTGCAATAAGATTTACATTCATTTGTCTTATTCTATCTTGAACAAGCTCTTGTTGTAAACGCTCAGGAGATAGGTATAAAAACTTATAATTTCCGTATATACAGTTGTCTAAAAGGGTGTCTAGTTGCTTGTGGTCTATACCACTAGTAAGGGCTATTGCTTTAATACCTTTATTGGTAAGCGCCTGTACTTGGTCTTTCATTAAAGCAATTAAAGGAGAAATTACAATGCAGATTCCTTCTTTTGCTAATGCTGGTATTTGAAAACATAAAGACTTTCCTCCACCAGTTGGCATAAGTGCCATGACATCTTCTCCAGCAATAACAGCATCTATTATTTCTTCTTGAAAAGGTCTAAAACTGGTAAAGTTCCAATAACGCTCTAATATGTTTATTGCATGTTGCATTATAATGCTTTAACAATATCCACGATAAAATCTGCTCTACTTTCTATAGAGCTAAAAGGCACATCTACTAATTCGTAATTATAGTTTTTATATGTGTTGATTAAGTGTTTGTGAATTTCTGTAGCTTGTTCGAAATTTTCATAACGCTCACTGTCTGGACTGAAAATTTCTTGCCATGGAGCTAAAATAAAAACATGATCATATTTGTTATTTTGGCAAGCATCTATAAACTCTTGCGGGTATTCATCTCCAATAAAGTCCATATAAGCCAAAACGTCAGGAATACCTCTGTCTAGAAAAATAAAGTCTTTGGTACATTTTTTCGCCTCATTAAACTGCTTTTTTCTGCCATCTAAAAGTAGTTGGCTAAACAAAAGTGGATCTGTTAAAAACAGTTGTTCTATCCCGTCTTCTCTAGCCTTAAGAGTTACTTGCCTAGAGATTTCTTCGCAACAATGATAGCCTCTTTTGTTGAGTTCCTTTATTAAAGATGTTTTTCCTGTTCCTGGTCCGCCAGTAATAACTATTTTCTTTGTATTCAAGTTTGGTAAGATTTTAGCTGTAAAAATCGTAATTTATATTTTAAATAAAAAATGTAAAGGAAACTGTATCTTTGTAAATTATAATATTAAACATGAAAGAAAAAGAAAATACCGAGGAGTTTTACAAGAAACTAGAAGGGCAATTGTATGATACTGCATCATGGCCATCTGAATATTTATATAAGTTTATTGTAAAAACAGAAAATAATCAAATGCCAAAAATCAGTAGTATTTTTGATAATACTGGGGCTGTAATAAAAAATATAGAATCTAAAAACGGAAAGTACACAAGTGTATCTATTCGTGTTATAATGAAAGATCCAGAAGCTGTAATCACAAAATATAAAGAAGTTGCAGAAAAAGTAGAAGGAGTTATTAGTCTTTAAAATTTTTTCGTACTTTGCGAACGCATAATAACTACGTGCAAACAATATAATTCTACACTTACATTTTGATAGATAACCTAGAATACAACACAGAGCGTGAACATTTGATTATTCCGGAATACGGAAGACATCTTCAAAAAATGATTCACCATGCTAAAACGAGAGAAACTAAAGAAGAGCGTAATAAGTTAGCAAAAGCCATTATAGCTGTAATGGGAAATATGCAACCGCACTTACGTGATGTGCCTGATTTTCAACATAAACTTTGGGATCAACTTTTCATTATGGCTGATTTCGATTTAGATGTTGATTCTCCGTATCCAAAACCTTCTAGAGAGCAACTTTACGCAAGTCCGGAACCTCTTAAGTACCCACAAAACTTTCCTAAATACAGATTTTATGGTAATAATATAAAAACCATGATTGATGTAGCTCTTACTTGGGAAGAAGGAGAAATGAAGGATGCTTTAGTTTATACTATTGCAAACCACATGAAAAAGTGTTTTCTAAATTGGAATAAAGATACTGTAGAAGACGATGTGATTTATAATCATTTATTCGAACTTTCTGACGGAAAAATAAATCTAAAAGAAACAGATGAAGATTTATCTGATGCAACTAGTTTATTAAGAAGTAAAAAGAAGTACAGTTCTAATAATAAAAAAACACATCACAAAAAAGGAAGCAATAACCAAAACCGAAACAGAAAACGTTACTAATAATTCATGGGAACATTTAAGATTGAAGGAGGACATCAGTTAAAAGGTAAAATTCAACCTCAAGGAGCAAAAAATGAAGCCTTACAAATATTATGTGCTGTATTACTAACACCAGAGTTGGTAACCATCAATAATATACCTGATATTGTAGATGTTAACAAGCTTATAGAGTTATTAAAAAGTCTAGGAGTTAAGGTTGAAAAAATAGGGAAGGGGACTTATACCTTTCAAGCAGACGAATTAAATTTAGCATACTTAGAGTCTGAACAATTTAAAATTGACGGACGTGGTTTAAGAGGATCTATTATGATTGTTGGTCCGCTTTTAGCTCGATTTGGAAAAGGATATATTCCGAAACCAGGGGGAGATAAAATTGGAAGAAGAAGACTAGATACACACTTTGAAGGATTTATAAAACTAGGTGCTAAATTCCGTTATAATAAAGAAGAATATTTTTACGGAGTAGAAGCTGATAAGCTTCAAGGAGCTTATATGTTATTAGATGAAGCTTCTGTTACCGGTACAGCAAATATTGTAATGGCAGCGGTTTTAGCAGAAGGAACTACAACCATATATAACGCAGCTTGCGAACCATATTTACAACAGCTTTGTAAAATGCTTAACCGTATGGGAGCAAAAATAAGCGGTATTGGTTCCAATATGCTTATTATAGAAGGTGTGGATGCTCTTGGAGGAACCGAACACAGAATGCTACCAGATATGATTGAAATAGGTAGCTGGATTGGTTTAGCTGCCATGACTAAAAGTGAACTTACTATTACTAATGTAAGTTGGGACGATTTAGGACAAATTCCTACTGTTTTTAGAAAATTAGGTATTACTGTTGAAAAACGTGGAGACGATATTTATATTCCTGCCCACAAAGATGGTTATGAAATACAAAGTTATATTGATGGATCTATTCTAACAATTTCTGATGCGCCTTGGCCAGGATTTACTCCAGACTTACTAAGTATTGTTTTAGTAATCCTTACACAGGCAAGAGGAAGTGCTTTGGTACACCAAAAAATGTTTGAATCTCGTTTATTCTTTGTAGATAAATTGATTGATATGGGAGCCAAAATTATTCTTTGTGATCCACATAGAGCAACGGTTATAGGTCACGATTTTAAATCGCAATTGAAAGCAACCACCATGACTTCTCCAGATATTAGAGCTGGTGTAGCTTTATTAATTGCAGCTTTATCAGCAAAAGGGACATCTACTATTCACAATATCGAGCAGATAGATAGAGGTTATGAAAATATTGACGAACGTTTACGTGCTATTGGCGCTAAGATTGAACGTTTAGAAGGAAATTAAAAATTCTCTTTGCGTTTTAATGCTTTAAGTAGCTGTATACAAATGTTTGTCTAAAATTAGTAATCTACAAGGCAAGATTAGTAGATATTTAAGCTTCGTTATATAGCTTATTAAATAAATTAAAAGGAGATATTTTCTCATTTTAGAAACGTAGCATTATTATGGAGGATAAACCATGGGAAAAACCCGGTCTTTTTAAAGCAAAGGAATTAGAGATTTCCCAATGGATAGATGCTGAAGCTAAGCACACAGACCCGATCTATCTTTCAGATTACCCCAACAAATTCAAGGTTATTTTTTGTTTTCAATATTGGTGTAAGGGTTGTCACACTAAAGGTTTTCCAACACTAATTAAAATGATCCAAGAAAAACAACACAATAATGATATTGTGTTTTTGGCTATACAAACTGTTTTTGAAGGACATAAAGAGAATAGCTTCGAGAATATGGTAGCAATACAAAAAGAGTATGGATTAAAAATACCATTCGGACATGATGCAGGAGATGCAAGTACCAATAACATTTCAAAAACAATGCTAAATTACCGAACGGAAGGTACTCCATGGTTTATTTTAATAAACGAAAAAAATAGGGTGGTATTTTCCGATTTCATCTAAGTTCTAAGTAAGGAATAGGGGAATAGTATAGACTAAGCTATTCAAGACGATACTTTAAAACATTACCATGAAATTTAATATAAAAGATACATTTACCAAAGAATTACCTGCGGATCCGATATTGGAAAACTTCAGAAGACCGGTTCATGCTTGTTTTTCTTATGTAGAACCTAAAAAGACAAAACAACCGGCATTGGTGCATGCGTCTCCTGAATTGGCTAAGGAACTTGGAATCACAGAAAATGATTTAAAGTCTGAAGCCTTTCTAAAAATCTTTTCTGGAAACAGCATGGTTGCAAATACAAAACCTTACGCCATGTGTTATGGAGGGCATCAATTTGGAAATTGGGCAGGACAATTAGGTGATGGAAGGGCTATTAATTTGTTTGAAATGGAATACAATAGCAAGCACTGGGCATTGCAGTTAAAAGGATCAGGAGAAACTCCGTACTCCAGAAGTGCAGATGGCTTGGCTGTTTTACGTTCTTCCATTCGTGAGTATTTGTGTTCTGAAGCCATGTTTCATTTAAATGTTCCTACTACAAGAGCTTTATCTATTTGTGAAACTGGCGACAGGGTTTTAAGAGATATTTTATATACCGGACATCCAGAATATGAAAAAGGAGCAGTGGTTTGTCGAGTAGCACCTTCTTTTATACGCTTTGGAAGTTTTGAAATTTTATTGGCTAGAGAAGATGTTGAAACATTAAAATTACTTACAAATTATACCATCAAACACTACTTTCCTCATATAGAAATGGGAACCAAGAAAGGCTATATTCAGTTTTTCAAAGAAGTAACAAACCGTACCTTGGACATGTTAATCCATTGGCAGCGTGTGGGGTTTGTTCATGGCGTAATGAACACGGATAATATGTCCATTCTAGGTTTAACCATTGATTACGGTCCTTATGGTTGGCTTGAAGGATATGATGAAGGTTGGACGCCTAATACCACCGATAATAGAGATAAACGCTATAGATATGGCAACCAGGCTAATATAGGTCTTTGGAATCTTTACAGATTGGCAAGCTCTCTATTCCCATTAATAGATGAGGCTGAACCTCTTGAAGCAATTCTTGAAGGCTATCGCACTGACTATAAGAAACTATACCTAAAGATGATGAAATCTAAAATCGGTATTTTTTCGGAGGAAGCGGAAGATGTTGTTCTTATTAATACATTGGAGGAGAACTTGCAATTGACCGAAACAGACATGACTATTTTCTATAGAAATCTAAGTAAGATTGATAAGAACGCTGTAATAACGGATGATTTTTTAGCTCCGGTAATGGATGCTTTTTATGTGCCAGAAGCTATAAATGGTACGATTAAGGAAGAATGGAAAACTTGGTTTCAAGCTTATGTGTCTAGGCTGCAACGCGAAGCCTTATCCAATGAGGATAGAAAAAGTAAAATGAACTCTGTAAATCCGAAATACGTCCTTAGAAATTATATGGCTCAGTTAGCCATAGAGGCAGCTGATAAAGGAGATTACTCTGTGGTAGATGAACTATACCAATTACTCTTAGATCCTTATGGAGAGCAAAAAGAATCCGAAAAATGGTTTGTAAAAAGACCAGAATGGGCTCGTAATAAAACAGGTTGCTCCATGCTTTCTTGTAGTTCTTAAAAAAACAAAGTCTCTTTAAGTTTCAAGTGAATAAATTTATTCTAACTCAAAGCTTCTTTGTAAACTCTTAAACAGCGTTCTCTAGCTTCTTTATGATCTACCATTGGCTGTGGATAGCTTAGTTCTTGAAAATCTGGAACCCATTTTTTTATATACTCTAGTTTTTTATCAAACTTATCTATTTGAGTGGTTGGATTAAATATCCTAAAATAGGGAGCAGCATCTACACCACAACCAGCTACCCATTGCCAGTTTCCAATATTACTTGCCATTTCATAATCGTGTAGTTTTTCGGCAAAATACGCTTCGCCCCAACGCCAGTCTATTAATAAGTGTTTACATAAAAAACTTCCAACCAACATACGCACACGATTGTGCATAAATCCGGTTTCATTCAATTGACGCATGCCTGCATCTACTAGGGGATAACCTGTTTTTCCTTCACACCAAAGTTGAAACTCTTTTTCGTTGTTTCGCCATTTTATTCTGTCGTATTTTGGTTTAAAACTATTGGTGACCGTATGCGGAAAATGCCAAAGAATTTGCATGAAGAATTCTCTCCAAATTAACTCTTGCCAGAATATTTCATTAGTTTCCCTTATTGCTTTTTGCATCATTTTTCGAATACTTACTGTTCCGAAACGTAAATGCGGACCTAGTTTGGAAGTGCTGTCTTTAGCAGGAAAGTTTCGTGTAGCTTCGTAGTTTTGAATCAGATGGGAGCTAAGATCATAATCTTCTATCTTTTGATTAGACTTTTTAAAACCAATAGCTTCTAAACTTAATGCAGGTAGGCTTTTGTGTTCTAAAAAGTTTTTACATAGACTTTCAGAATCGTAATTTTCTATGGGTTTCAACTTAAAAGCTTCCTTCCAAGTTCGCATATAGGGCGTATAAACTAGATATGGTTTTCCATCTTTCTTAACGATTTCCTCTTTTTCAAAAATCACTTGGTCTTTAAATGTTTTAAAGCCTATGTTTTGTTTTTCTAAGAAATTGGAGATTTCTAAATCTCTATTTATGGCGTATGGTTCGTAATCGTGATTAGTAAATACAGTTTCTAACTTATGCTCTTTTGTGAGCTTCTGGAAAACATCTACTGGCTTTCCGTGATAGATAGCAATAGAACTGTTGTAATTCTTTTTAAGTTCTTTACTTATGCTAGATAATCTTTCGTGTATAAAAGTAACACGAGCGTCTTCTTTAGGTAAATTTTCTAGTATTTCAGAATCGAAGATAAATATTGCTAAAACAGGGTTTGCAGATTGAAGTGCATGAAACAATCCGGTATTATCCTCTAGTCTTAAATCGCGTCTAAACCAAAATATGTTGATGGGTTTCTTCATAAATTAATAGCTTCCAAAGATTGTTTCTAGTTTTTGTTTTCGGTATTCAAAAATCTCTTCTAGTTTTGGTTTCACAAGAATAGGGTGTGCTAATTGACCTAAAATTCCGAAAGGAACTTTATAGTCTATAATGTCTTCCATTTCTACACCTCCTTCAATTTCTTTTATGAAATGCTTATGATGCCATAAGGCATAAGGGCCGATGCGTTGCTCATCTACAAAATATTGTTTGTCGGCAATATGGGTGATTTCTGTAATCCATTTGGTTTTAATCCCTAAAATAGGTGTTACAATGTATTGTATTATTTGTCCAGCATACATTGGTCTGTCTGCTCCAGATAGAATATGAAAACGCATGTATTCTGGTGTAATTACTTTAAGATTATTAGGGTCTGAAAGAAATTGCCATGCTGTATCTACAGATATAGGAAGGTTTTGTTTTTTGTGAAGTCTGTATATTTTCATTAATTATTTAATAGGATGTATGCGTTTAGGGAGGTAGCAATACACAGCCATAGGATATAAGGTGTAAGGAGGTATCTTGTATCTACTGAATGGAATCTGAAAAAGAAGTAAGTAACTAATAGGGTGAGTAGAATAATTACTATAAGACCGAATAAAACCTGATGTTTGTTGAAGAAAATATAATTCCAACTAACATTTAATAGGAACTGAAAGGCAAAAAGTATTAAAACTTCTTTTGTTGGCATTTTTATATATAATTGCGCCATATAAATGGAAAAGCAAATCATAATAGCTGTCCATGCAAGGCCAAAAACCCATCCAGGGGGTGTCCAAGGAGCTTGGTTTAGATTTATATACCATTCGCTTCTTGGTCCATTATTCATTAGCCAACTACCTAATCCTAAAGCTCCAAAGTTTAAAATTAAGAATGGTATTAATACTTTATAGAATTGCATTAGTATTTATTGTTATTAGTCTGTTCAGGATTTTTAACTTGTAGTTAATGTAATAAAAAAATTTTTATTCGTTGAAGTGTTTTAGGATTTTCTTACTCATTGGCTTTGTTATAGAGTAGAAATAATCTATTAGTTGGCCATCTTCGCTTATAAGGTATTTTTGAAAATTCCATTTTACACTTGAACTCGAACTTCCGTTTAATTCTTTTGAAGTTAGCCATTTATAAAGTGGATGTTGCTCAGGCCCTTTTACATCTACCTTTTCGGTCATTAAGAAGGTAACGCCGTAGTTTTTCTGGCAAAAACTTTGAATTTCTAATGCAGTTCCTGGTTCTTGACCACCAAACTGATTGGAAGGAACACCAATAACTAGTAGTTTGTCTTGGTATTGGTCGTATAGTTTTTGAAGATCTTCATATTGGCCTGTAAAACCACATTCTGAAGCCACGTTAACTATGAGTAATTTTTTTCCTTTGTATTCTGATAAATCTATTGCCTTTCCTTCCAAGCTGTTTATTTCTATATCATATATAGAACTTTGAGGTGCTGTTTGGGCTTTAGATTTATTTAAGAAGTTTAGCATGATAATGGTGATTAATAAGTATTTCATTTCTAGAATATATATGAAATTTGCTTTTGTATTATAAATAGAGTAGGGAAGTGGTTCTTCTTTAAAAAAATAAAGAAGAGGGATTCCTCTTCTTTATTCTAATAAAATAAAAACGTTATAAAAACGATTTTATAAGAAGCTTTAACTATGCCGTTAGAGGCCTTCCTTTTAATCTTTTTTCTACTTTAATTTTAATTGCGGTAAGTCTTTTCATGATGTCCATGATTTCCTTATCTTTTTTCTCTTTATATATTTCGTTTAAACCTAAAATAAGTGATTTTGCTTCTCTAGAAAGTTTCACTCTATCACTAGTACTTAGTGAATTTAACTTCGTTTGCTCAAACTCTAATGCTTTTTCAATAATAGACATAAATATGTGTTTTAAAAATTACTAACAAAATATACAATGCAATTTTTTAACTTATAACTGTAAGTACATTGCTTTTTATTGTTTAGATATGTTCTTTTTAACCTGATTAGGTGGTTAAAGGATAAATATACAAAATCGTTCTCCTTAAATATGTTAAGGATTAGATAAAATTCGCATAGTGTTATAGCTAAAGTCTATTATAGTAGATTTGTAGCTGTTTCTTTGTTAATTTTCTAAGAATAATTATAAAAAAAAGGAAGAGAAAAGCATTTCTTAGGCCAAGTCTTTTATAGCTAATTTAAGATTTAATCACTTAGTTTTTTTATTAGTCCATTAAAAATAATTCCGTGAAAAGGCAGTACACTGTACCAATATAGTCTTCCTAAGAGTCCTTTAGGTCTAAAAGTAGCCGTTTGTTTTAGTATGTCATTTTCTATTTTAAACTCTAGCCAAGCTTCACCAGGAAGTTTCATTTCGGCATAAAGAAGCAATTTTTGATTTTCTTTATCTGCATATATAACGCGCCAAAAATCTAGAGCATCACCTGCATGTAATTCCGTTGTATTCGTTCTTCCTCTTCTTAATCCGATACCACCAAAAAGTTTGTCTAGATAACCTCTTAATCTCCAAAGGAAATTACCGTAGTACCAACCATTTTCACCACCAATAGCCCATATTTTATCTATTGTTTTTTTACTGTTATTTACTTTTCGTTCTTTATAATCTTTAAAACAACCATATTTAGGAACATTGATATATTTATGAATATTACTTTGTAAGCGACCGCTACTTATTAAAGAATCTTTCCAACTGGAAAGGATGCTGTTTTGTTCTATTTTTTCAAAAGCTAAGGAAACAGCTTCTTTGTAGCTAAGAGGTTTCACTTGTAAGATACTATTGATTTCACTAGGCTTACCAATAATTTCTACACCCATACTATCTACAAGATTGGAAGCTAGTTTATAGGAAGTTGAAGTGACGAAGTATAGCCAATAGGAAGACAATTTTGCTGTCATAATAGGTACTGTAACAATATACCTTTTAAGTCCTCTTACTTCTGCAAATTGCAGTAGCATTTGTTTGTAGGTTAGTACTTCTGGACCAAATATGTCGTAAGACTGATTATAAGTTTGTTTGTTTCCTGCGCTTTTAGATAAAAAGGCTAGTACATCTCGAATTGCTAATGGTTGTGTTTTTGTGTTTAGCCATTTTGGCGTTATCATAAAAGGAAGCTTCTCTACCAAATCTCTAATAATTTCAAAGGAAGAACTTCCAGATCCAACTATAATTCCTGCTTTAAAAACGGTAAGAGCATATTTTTTAGATGCTAAGGTGAATTCTACGTTTTGCCGTGATTTAAGGTGTTTCGATAGGTTTTCATCGTTGGTTATACCACTCAAATAGATAACCTGCTGTACTTGTGTGTTTTCTAATGCAACTTTAAAATTTATAGCACATTCTTCTTCTAGTGATTTAAAATCATTAGAAGTATTAGACATAGAATGTATTAGGTAATAAGCAACATCTATATTTTTAGGAATATTATTAGCGTTTCTGGTTTTAAGAAATCGGCTTCTACAACTTCTATATGCTCCTCGTTTAAATAACTTTTATCAGCTCTTAGCTTATCTCTTACTGCGCAAATTACATGATGTCCTTCGTTTACTAATAACGGGATTAATCTTTTTCCAATGTATCCTGTTGCACCTGTTACGAGTATATTCATTATGTGGTTGGTTAAAGTTATTTTTTATCCTTTTTACAAAGTTACTATATAAGAAAACAGTGCATGGGATTGTACATTTATTATGTATTTACTTTTTCAATTTAAGGATTAATTAACAAATATGATTTATCTAATGCTTAATTTTATAGCTATTAATTTTTAAACCAATAATATATATACAATGAGAAAATTACTTTTAATTGCCTTAGTGTTTACTTTTTCTTTTCAAGTGAATGCACAGGTACAAGCACCACAGCCAAGTCCGTTTAGTAAAGTGGAACAAAAGGTTGGATTGACAGATGTTACTTTTGAATATTCTAGACCAGGAGTAAAGGGAAGAACTGTTTTTGGAAACATGGTACCTTACGGTAAACTATGGAGAGCAGGAGCAAATAATAATACAAAAATCACTTTTAGTACAGATGTTACAGTTGATGGTCAAACATTAGAGGCGGGTTCTTATGCTATTTATATTATACCAAATAAAGAGAACTGGGAAGTGTTTTTCTATACAGATACAGCTAACTGGGGATTACCAGCAAAATGGGATGATGCTAAAGTAGCAGCAAAAACTACTGTTAAGGTTTATGAACTTCCTTTTAATGTAGAGACATTTACTATAGATATCAATAATTTAACTAATAATGGTGGAACTTTAGAGTTTATATGGGAAAAAACTTATGCAGGAGTTCCTTTTTCTGTACCAACTGAAAATGCTGTTTTAGCAAGTATTGAAAAAACAATGGCCGGACCAAATGCAGGAGATTATTATGCAGCAGCTTCTTATTATTTAGAAGAAGGAAAAGATATTAATCAAGCAAAGGTATGGATTGATAAAGTAATTGAATTATCTAATGGAGAACCTAAATTTTGGCACCTAAGAAAGCAAGCATTAATATATGCAAAAGCAGGAGATAAAAAAGGAGCTATTAAAGCAGCGAAAGCATCTTTAGAAGGAGCAAAAGCGGCAGGAAATGCTGATTATGTTAAAATGAATACAGAATCTATTGCAGCATGGTCTAAGTAATCTTAGTACATAAAGCATAAAAAAAGCGACCGATTGGTCGCTTTTTTTATGTATATAATTTATCTTATTTCTTTTTCGGATTAAATATAGGAAGTAATTTATTAGACACTTCTCCAAAACCAATTCTTACATCGTCTTTTTGGCAATACCCACGCATGATAACCGTATCGTTATCGTTTATAAACTTACGTTCTGTACCGTCATTCATTTTAACTGGTTTTTCACCTCTCCAAGTAATCTCTAACATCGATCCGTAGCTGTCTGGAGTTGGTCCAGAAATTGTTCCACTACCCATCATGTCTCCAGAATTTACCGGACAACCATTTACGGTATGGTGCGCTAATTGCTGCGCCATATTCCAGTACATATATTTAAAGTTTGATCTACTTACCACGGTTTCTTTGGCTTTTTGTGGCTGAATAGCAACTTCTAAGTTAATATCAAAACTCTTTTTTCCTGTGTACTGTAAGTATTCTAATTGTTTCTTTAAAGGTTTAGGACCTTCCACTCTGTAAGGCTCTAAAGCATCAAGCGTTACAATCCATGGAGAAATAGAAGAAGCAAAACTCTTTGCTAAGAATGGTCCTAAAGGAACGTATTCCCATTTTTGAATATCTCTAGCAGACCAATCGTTAAATAAAACTAATCCGAAGATGTATTCTTCAGCTTCGTCAACCGGTATAGGTTCTCCTAAATCATTAGCATCTGTAGTAATAAATGCCATTTCTAATTCAAAGTCAACTAGTTTGCTTGGTCCAAATACAGGTTCTGTAGCTCCGGCAGGTAATGTTTGTCCTTGCGGCCTGTGAATAGGTATTCCAGAAGGTATGATAGAAGAACTTCTTCCGTGGTAACCTACAGGAATATGTAACCAGTTTGGTAATAAAGCATTATCTGGATCTCTAAACATGGTTCCTACGTTTGTAGCATGCTCAATACTAGAGTAGAAATCTGTATAATCTCCAATTTGTACTGGTAATTGCATTTCAATTTCGTCTAATCTAAATAAGACAATCTCTTTATGCTTTAGATTGTTTTTTAGCGTTTCGTTTTCTGCATCAAAAATTTCAGCAATTCTATTTCTAACTGCTCTCCATGTTTTTCTTCCGTCAGCAATAAAATCATTTAAAGTATCTTGAAGAAAAATATCATCTGTTAAAGGGATGCCTTCAAAATAACCTAATTGGTGTAAAGCTCCTAAATCTATTGCTGTATCTCCAATTCTTGTTCCTATTGTAATGATATCATCTCTAGTAAGAAAAACTCCAAAAGGGATATTTTGTATTGGGAAGTCTGAATTTTTATCTACATGCAACCAAGATTTTCTATCTGGATTGTTAGCTGAAATTTGCATAGCGTATTGTTAATTTATATTTGTTAAATTCTACGTAAACCTACATAACTTTTTATTTTTATACTAATTTTAAAAGACAAATGTAGATTTGAGTAGCTCTGTTGAAATAAATAGTTTAATCTAAAAGTAAATATATGTTTTTTGATGTATTAAACTAATCAAATTGTTATTTTTGATAAATTTTTAACGTTAACTAGATTTCCTATTTTCAACATTATTTTAAATCTGGAAATTATAAAAAACTTATTATGCAACGCGACGAACAAATCTTTGAACTTATTCAAGCCGAAAAAGAAAGGCAACTAGATGGACTTGAGCTTATAGCCTCAGAAAACTTTGTTAGCAATCAAGTAATGGAAGCTGCGGGTTCTGTGCTAACCAATAAATATGCCGAAGGATATCCTGGAAAAAGATATTATGGTGGTTGTGAAGTGGTAGATGAAGTAGAACAACTGGCAATAGATAGAGCAAAAACTTTATTTGGTGCCGAATATGTAAACGTACAACCGCACTCAGGAAGTCAAGCTAATACAGCTGTTTTTGCTGCTTGTTTAAAACCAGGGGATACTATTTTAGGATTTGATCTTTCTCACGGTGGACATTTAACACACGGTTCTCCTGTAAACTTTTCAGGGAAATTATACAATCCGGTATTTTACGGAGTAAAAAAAGAAACAGGTTTAATTGATTATGACCATGTTGCTGAAGTTGCAGAACGTGAAAAGCCAAAATTAATTATCGCTGGAGCATCTGCTTATTCTCGTGATATGGACTTTAAACGTTTCCGTGAAATAGCAGATTCTGTAGGAGCTTTATTATTAGCAGATATTTCTCACCCAGCGGGATTAATTGCAAAAGGAATTTTAAACGATCCGTTGCCACACTGTCATATTGTTACCACTACTACGCATAAAACTTTACGTGGACCAAGAGGAGGGATGATTATGATGGGGAAAGATTTTGATAATCCTTTCGGAATTAAGTTGAAAAACGGAAACCTACGTAAAATGTCTTCTTTATTAGATTCTGGTGTTTTCCCAGGAAACCAAGGAGGACCATTAGAGCATATTATTGCAGCTAAAGCAATTGCATTTGGTGAAGCTTTATCCGATTCATTTATGCATTATATGTTGCAAGTAAAGAAAAATGCAGCGGCAATGGCTGAAGCTTTTGTAAAAAGAGATTACCATATTATTTCTGGAGGAACAGACAATCACATGATGTTAATTGATTTACGTAACAAAAATATCACCGGTAAAGATGCTGAAAATGCTCTTGTAAAAGCAGATATTACTGTAAACAAAAACATGGTTCCTTTTGATGATAAATCTCCTTTTGTAACTTCTGGAATCCGTATTGGAACTCCGGCAATTACAACAAGAGGATTGAAAGAAGGAGATATGGAAGCAATTGTAGCTTTAATTGATGAAGTTATAATGAACTTCCAAGACGAAGAAAAATTAGAAAATATTGCTATTAAAGTGAATGCTATGATGCATGAGCTTCCTCTTTTTGCTTATTAATATTATTTCGCTTTCGCAGAAGAAAAAAGCCTGCTGAGAAGCAGGCTTTTTTTATTATACTTTTTTGAATAAGTCTTCTAAACTTTCAAAGTCTTTTCTTTTATAACGTATACCATCTTTGTTTCTAATATACCTTAGTAAATCATGTTTAGGTCCTGAAGTCCAAAAAAACCAAGTGGCTTTTAGTTCCTCTTTTTCCTTAATGTACACTTCACCAGAAAGTTTATTGTTAAAACTTTAAATAATTGTAAGAAATTATTCGAAAGTAATATGTTGGTAAGCGCCTATGTCTGGTGCAACTGTTCGGTTTGTTCCTAAAATATCTGTAGGAACATCTGCGGCAAATGTGCCGTTTCCTTGGTTGTTAGCAGCAGAATTTTCTCCAATGATTAATTCATTATGATTAGGGTCTTTAAAATCAGGTTCTTGATTAAAAAGGATGTTTTCGTATTTACTAGCATTATTAAAATCATAATTAGGCCCTGTAAAATTGCTATTCGCTTCATTAAAACGTACTAAGCAGTTTGTAAATTTAAAGTTGAATACTACCGAAGGATCTGTAATTTCATCTATTATAAACTCCGGATTATCATTTCCGTAAATAATACAGTTATTAAAATTAGCTTCGTTCAAGTCGGCAATATAGGTCGCATCTGCAGTTTCTTGGAAGTTATTAATTAATAGGGCAGGAAACTGTCTAAAACTATTGTTCCAATAATTAGCAATAGTACAGTGTGTTAAGTTATATCTACCTCCTAAAGTTCCTGCAAAGCTTGATTGTCCGGAATTATTAATAACCAAGTTATTAGCTTCAATAGAAGTATTTCTTCCTAAAACACCAAAATTACTAGAGTTATAGATCTGTGTATTTTCAATTGTAAGTTTGTTTGTAATAGCATCTGCATTTCCTTCCGATAATATTCCAACCGAAGCATTCTTTATAGTTGCATGATTTATGGTATTGTTAATACTTCCGTCTAATAACCAAATAGTTCCCCATTGTCCAGGAACATTTGCAAATGCAGGTTCTAATCTATCCCCTTCAAAAATTACTTCATTTTCTAATAGTTCTTGGTCTGTACTTAAGCTTCCATTAACATTAAGCGAAGCACCTTCGGAAACGAGAAGCCCGGAATTTGCGTGGAAATGTACTCTTGCTCCAGCTTCAATATTTAGGGTCTCGTTGTTTGGTATAGCAGCATAACCATATATTACATATGGTTTTTGGTTGCTAAAGGTTAATTCGCTAGGTTCTAAATAGCGACCTTGAATTTGTGTTTCTACTTGTTGGCCACCAATATGTAAAGTTAATGTTTCTATTATTCCTGTAGTATTGTCTTTATCTGGATAAATAAATACAGCATCCTTTACAAGGGTTACTAGTTCTACAGTTTGCAAATTGCTTCCAGAGTCAAATTCTATTTTATCGGTATAAAGAAACTCGTTATCTAGGCTAGGTAAATTGTTTATGTCTATGGTCGTTTCCACAAAGATATACATACTATCTTTTGCAAGAATTTCAACATTCTCGAAAGATTTCCCAGGAATACCATCTACGTTTAGTCTGTACTCTGAAGCTTCTCCTTGGCCTAATTTTACACTAGAAATACGGATGGGGTCGCTACTTCTGTTATATACTTTTAAATTATAGGTGCTAGATCCAATGTTTGTAAAAACGGTATCAAGGTATACTGTATCCTTTGAAAAGCTAAGATTTCCGGTACTTGCTTCAAATTCAAAGTCTTTTCGGCAAGAGCTCCATAATAGAAGGAAAGATAAACAGGTTAAAAAGTACAGTGTCTTTTTCATAAATGGTTGCTTTAAGTGCTAAAAATATAACTTTTGAAAGGACTAATTATTATAAATGAAGATTTTTAGAAAAATAAACCGTTGTATCTGAAAGTATTATTTTTCAAAAATTTCTACTTCAAAAAGTTTATCCCAACGTTTTCCTGTAATAAAAAGTGTTTTAGTTTCAGGGTTATAGGCAATACCGTTTAAAACATCTAAACCGGCATGCTGTTTTACTTTATTTTTTAAAGGCGAAAAATCTATAACACCTTCAATAGCACCGTTTGTTGGGTTAATAATAGCAACACCGTTTTTTTGGTATCTATTTGCATATATTTTTCCTTCCACCCATTCTAATTCGTTAATACCAATTACTTTTCCTGCATGGTGATACGCTTGAATATAGTTTTCTTCTGCAAGGGTTTCTGGATTTAATGTCCATATTTTTTCGGATCCATCACTCTTATATAAGGTTTTTCCATCATTACAAATTCCCCATCCTTCTTTGCTTTTATTGTATTTAAAACTTTCTAATTTTTCAAAAGTTTCCACATCATAAACAAAACCAGTTCCGCTAGTCCAAGTTAGTTGGTAAATCTTATCCTTTAAAACCGTTAATCCTTCCCCAAAAAAAGCATCCTCTAAATCTATGTTCTTTAAAATCTCTCCAGTTTTATAGTCCACTTTTCTTAGTTTCGATTCTCCACGTTGCCCAGTGCTTTCATACAATTCTCCATTATAAAATTCTAAACCTTGGGTGTAAGAAGTTATATCATGAGGATACTCGTTGATAATTTTATAAGTATATACTGTTGGAGCGGTATTATTTAAAACAGTAAGTTTTTGTGAAATACTATGTGCGGTTCCATCAAAATTTAGATTAGCTACTAAAGTATGTTCCCCTAGCTTAATATCTGTAATCGGTGTGCTTTCTGAAATTTCTTTTCCGTTTAGGGTATAAGTCACCGATTCTACTGGATGGTTTTTAGGATTCTCTAGAGTGATATTTAGTGTTTCACCAAGTGCAATTGCATTGTTTTTTGCATTGGTACTAACTGAAAAGTCCTTTTTTTTCTCATTTATATTACTTCCGCAAGAGAAGATAAGAGTTGCTAAAAATATGACTATGAGAGCTTTGTTGGTTTTCATGATGCGAATTAATTTTTATGCAAGATATTTATTAAAATTCAGTTTAAAAAACATTGTGAAAGTTTTAAAAGGATTGTATATTTGCACCCGGCAAGTCCTACACAACCAGCTCCTGTTGAATCCTCCAGGTCGGGAACGAAGCAAAGGTAAATGGTCGTAGCGGTGTGATGTAGGTAGCTTGCCTTTTTTTATGCAGTTAACTGAAATCTTTCACAAAAAGGTTTTATCAAAATATTAAAAAGATTTGTTTGTAGAAATACTAGCAAATCTTTTTTCATTTATGCCAATTAATAACATATTCATTATTAGTTTTACACTTTTAATTTAAATAGTATGTCTAAAGTAGTTTTAATTACAGGAGGTTCTTCGGGAATAGGTAAATCGATAGGTACATTTTTAACAGAAAAAGGCTACATAGTTTATGGTACAAGTAGAAACCCTAAAAATTATAGCGATAGTAGTTTAAAATTAATAGCATTAGATGTAACGAAATCTGAGTCAATTAGTACGGCTGTTGATACGGTTATTAAAGCAGAAGGCAGGTTGGACGTGCTTATAAATAATGCAGGAGTTGGAATTACAGGTCCTATTGAAGAAATACCTGAAGCAGAAATTAAAGCTAATTTTGAAACCAATTTTTTTGGTCCCATAAACGTTATAAAAGCTGTTTTGCCACAAATGCGAAAGCAACAAGGAGGGTTGATTATTAATATTACTTCTATTGCTGGTTATATGGGACTACCTTATAGAGGAGTGTATTCGGCAAGTAAAGGTGCTTTAGAAATTTTAACTGAAGCCTTTAGAATGGAGATTAAAGATTTTAATATAGAAATGACAAATCTAGCTCCAGGAGATTTTGCAACAAATATTGCTTCCGGAAGGTTTCATGCACCAGTTTTAGAAAATTCTCCATATTTTATACCTTATGGAAATACCTTAAAGCTTATGGATGAACATGTAGATAATGGAAAAGATCCTTTGCTTATGGCTAAAGCCGTTTATAAGGTTATGAATACAGCGAAACCCAAAGTGCATTATAAGGTAGGGGAGTTTATGCAAAAATTTTCTATTGTTTTAAAACGTATTTTGCCAGATAGGGTTTATGAAAAACTTCTTTTGAATCATTATAAGTTATAGGTTTTTCTTTTTTTTTACCTTCTTCTTTAAGCGCATGTTGTGTGTGAAGAGGCTTACATTTTAATAAAAAATTCATGATTAAAATAAAAAACAGTCTTTTGTTGCTGTGTATGCTTTTAGCTTATGCAGGCTACGGACAAATAATAAGTATAAATAATCCTGCAGATCCTGAGTCTAACTTTAATTTGCAAGACCTTGTTGTTGATGTTCTTATTAATAGTGACTGTGCTGCTATAGATAATTTCTCGGAACAAGTAAGTGGTGCCGCTACGGACTATCAAACTAAGAGTTATGGTTATTTTAAAAAGCCATCTGGAAGTGATTTTCCTTTTGAGGACGGGGTAATCATAACTACAGGACAAGCCTATCCTGCAGGAAATGTAGTTAATACTAGTACTTCTTATCCGGATTTTTCAAACGGACTCCCAGGTGATGCAGATTTAGAACAAGCTTTAGGTATTACAGGTACAAGAGACGCAACCTATGTGAAGTTTAATTTTACAGCAACCTCAAGCGATTTTAATTTTAGGTTTTTGATGGCTTCAGAAGAATATAATCAAGATTTTGAATGTAATTACTCAGATAGTTTTGCTTTTTTATTAAGAGAAGTAGGAACAACCAATTATATTAACTTGGCTGTTTTACCAGATGGGACTCCGGTAAGTGTTACCAATATTAATAATGCACCAAGTTGTGCAGCTAATTCAGAATATTTTGCAGGCTACAATCTTGAAAGTACTAATTACGGAGGAAGAACAGAAGTTTTAACAGCCAATGCAGTTGTTACTCCCAATCAGGCTTATGAAATGAAAATTGTTGTGGCAGATCAAGGAGATAGATTCTATGATTCAGCTATATTTTTAGAAGCAGGAAGTTTCAGTCTTGGTGCAAATCTAGGTGATGACTTAACTTTAGCCACAGGAAATGCTGCCTGTGATACTAGTTTACATACATTAGATTCACAAATACCAATATCAGAAGGAGCACATACATGGTATAAAGATGGGGTTTTAATTCCTGGAGAGAATAACCAAACATTGGATGTTACGGAAGATGGTGTGTATAGTGTAGTTATTCAGTTTGCTTCCAATTGTACAGCTTCCGATGAAGTAACTATTGAGTTTACTACAAGCCCAGTAGCTAATCCTGTAGAAGATCAATCTTTTTGTGATCAGAATAACGATGGTTTTTATACTCACGATTTTCAGTTACTTAATGCAACAGTGCTTGGCAATCAAAATGCAGCAGATGTTCGAATTAGTTACCATTTATCACAAATGGATGCGGATAATAATTTAAACCCTATTACAACGCCTTATACTAATGCGGTTGCCAATCAATCTGAAACGATTTATGTTAGAATAGAAAGCAGCAATTTTAATTATTGTTATGACACTACTTCGTTTGAAATTATTGTTACCGATTCATTCCTTATTCCAAGTCTAACACCTCTAGAAGTATGTGAGTTAGATACAGATGGATTGGATACTTTTGATTTAACTTTAGCTGAAGCAGAAATATTAAATGCATTACCTGCGGGGAATTATAATTTCGCATATTATGAGAATCAAACGGATGCTACGCAAGGGAATTCTTCGCAAATCGAAACACCATCAGATTATGATAATATTGTTTCTGGAAATCAAACTATATATGTAAAAGTTATAGCGGATTCTGGTGCTTGTATTCAGGCGGTTCCTGTTGAATTAGTTGTTCATTCCCTGATAGAAATAGGTTTAGAGGAACAATATTTAATATGTTTAGCAGCAGATGATTCAGTTATTCCTGCTGTTAGTGATACAGCTATAGAAACAGCTCCTTTAGATACGCAATTAAGCGAAGTAGATCATGTTTTTCAATGGTATCTAGGTGAAGAAGTACTGGCTGCTAATAGTATTCCAGGAGCAACAGGAGCAGCATATAATCCTACCACTATTGGCTTTTATACTGTTAAAGTAACTAATATACTTACTGGTTGTACCAATAGTAAAACAACCGAAGTAGTTTCTTCTTATCCTCCAGAAAGTATTTCTGCGCAAGTTTTAACCAATGCCTTTTCAGAAAATAGTACTATTGAAGTTACTGTAACTGGAATAGGAGATTATGAGTTTAGTTTATATGGAGGATTTTGGCAAGATTCTCCGATTTTTGAAAATGTATTAGGAGGTAATAATACGGTGAAAGTTCGAGATCTTTATAGTTGTGAAGTATTAGCTTATGAAGTAACTATTATTGATTACCCGAAGTTTTTTACTCCAAATAATGATGGTTTTAATGATACATGGAATATTCAAGGAGTGCAAAATCAATTAGAAGCTAAAATCTATATTTATGATAGATATGGTAAATTGATAAAGCAATTAAGTCCGTCAAGTGAAGGTTGGGATGGAACCTTTAATGGAAAGAAAATGCCAACTTCCGATTATTGGTTTAGCGTTAGATATGTAGATCCTATAGATGGTATTGAAAAAGAATTTATTTCAAACTTTACCCTGAAAAGATAATTAAAGAAGTTTATTGATTTAATAAACCTAGAAGCTCTTCTTCAAACTTAACAGAGAATAGGTTTGTATGCGGATCGATGATTTTTCCGTTTTTAGTAATTAGAATTACTTTAATAATTGGATTTACAGCAAGGGCTTGTTTTCCTGCATTTGCATCTTTTAACTGATACTCATTCACTGTATTAAAATTAAACTGCTTTAAATACAGTTTATTCACCTCTGTGTTTGGCTTGTCGATGTTGATAGAAATAAAGTCCACTTCTGGATATTTGTTTTTAAGATCCTGAACTTTTAAATGACTTTCTTTTACATGTGGTTTTAAACTTTTGGACCAAAAATATATGGCAGTAGGCTTTTTAATTACTTGGTGTAATGTAACTTCTTGGTTATTGTAATTTACCAAAGTAACATTTGGTATGGTATTGCCAATCTTTAAAGCTCTTAATGAGCTTGCTAATTCTTTAAAATGTTTAATATTTGCCTCGTCGGTGCTTTTTTGATAAAAAACTTCTAAGAGTTTATCAATCTTGCTCAAATCTTTTGTTTTGTTAATGTAGTTTATAGATGACATACTAAGTAGTGGATTCTTAATGTCTTCATCTTTCACTAAACTATCAATAAGCTTTAGCTTTTCTATATAATATTTATAAGAATCCCGATTAAAAACACTGTCTTTAGAGTGTTTAAGGTATTCTGTTAATGCTAGATTTCTAAAATGGTATCTTAAAAATGTATTGTAAGTAAAGTAGTCTTTTAAAACATCATGGTTGTAGTTTATGTCCTTTCTATAGTTGTAAAAATCGTTTGGTAAGCTTTGTAGATTATGTACTTCGTTGTTTCCGTAAAAAGCAAAAGGATATATTTCCTTACTTATGTAATAGTTATAGTTGATGTTTCCAAGTGCTATTTCCTTAAATAAATCGGAATAACTATTTTTTGAAATAAAATTGTTTAGATTTTGTCTTCTTTTCTCTCTTAAAGAATCAATTTTAGTTTCAAATACTTTTGGCTCTAACTGACAGATGCCTAGCATTTTTTCGCTTATAGCTTCGTTGTCAAGAAACATATTAACCAAGTAATTGTTTTTTCTTGCTCCTTTGCCAGTAAACACTAGGGATTCATCAAAATCTATAGTGTTTAACCTAATCATAACACTATCATTAGCCTCTAGAAGTGCTAGTTGAAACTCATTTCCATTATGTGCTTTTAGTCTGAATGTGTATAGTCCTTCCTCTAAGTTTTTAATTTTATATAAAAATCTATTATTCTTGTCTAAGTAAATAGTGTCTACAAGCTTTTTAGACTTGTGTAAAGTAAGGTGTTTGTTAACAGGGTTTATAATTTCGCCACCAAAATATGCTATTTCACCTTCGTTTGTTGCATTGTCTTTTTTGCAGGAAAGAAAAGTTAGGGTTAGTAATAGTATTGGGAAAAATATTCTCATAATGAAATGTAACAAAAATAGGTTTTAGTGTCTTCAACAAAAATAGCTTTTGCAATTGCAATCCTTTGTTAATTCGTTGTTAAAAGTTGACCTAAAAACCCTTGTGTTATGTTAATTAACAAGGATTTATGGATTGGCAGATTGTGTGTGTATTTTAGTTAAAGAAGTTTCTTCTTGTGCTTGGAATTTTCTACTTTTGCAAATTCATTCGCCAAATTAAAAATCGGCGTAAAAAATTTAAATACAATTATGTTATCAGTTTCTAATCTTTCTGTTCAATTTGGAAAACGAATTCTGTTTGATGAAGTAAACACTACTTTTCAAAATGGAAATTGTTATGGTATTATTGGAGCCAATGGTGCGGGAAAATCTACTTTCTTAAAAATTCTTGCAGGAAAGCAAGATCCAACTTCTGGTCATGTACACCTTGAGCCAGGTAAACGTATGTCTGTTTTAGAGCAGGACCATAATAAACATGATGATGACACGGTTTTAGATACTGTTTTAAAAGGAAATAAGCCTTTATATAAAATTAAAACAGAAATCGATGCACTTTATGCTGATTATACAGATGAAAATGCAGAGAAAATCGGAGAGCTTCAAGTGTCTTTTGAAGAAATGAATGGTTGGAATGCAGAAAGTGATGCAGCAGCCATGCTTTCTAACTTGGGCATTAAAGAAGATTTTCATTATACCTTAATGAAAGATCTAGATGGTAAGCAAAAAGTACGTGTTTTATTAGCGCAAGCTTTATTTGGAAGTCCGGATGTGTTAATCATGGATGAGCCTACCAACGACTTGGATTACGAAACTATTTCTTGGTTAGAAAACTTCCTTGCAAACTATGATAATTGCGTGATTGTGGTATCTCACGACAGACACTTTTTAGATGCTGTTTGTACACATATTTCAGATATAGATTTTGGAAAAATCAACCATTTCTCAGGAAACTATACTTTCTGGTATGAGTCTTCGCAATTAGCAGCAAGACAACATGCGCAACAAAACAAGAAGGCTGAAGAGAAGAAAAAAGAATTAGAAGAATTTATTCGTCGTTTTTCTGCAAACGTTGCTAAATCTAAACAAGCAACCAGTAGAAAGAAAATGATTGATAAATTAAATATTGAAGATATTAAGCGTTCTAGCAGAAGATATCCTGCAATTATTTTTGAAAGAGATAGAGAAGCAGGAGATCAAATCTTAAATGTAGAAGGTTTAGCAGCTTCTATAGAAGGAGAAACGCTTTTTAAAGATGTAGACTTAAACCTACAAAAAGGAGATAAAGTGGTGGTTTTCTCTAGAGACTCTAGAGCTACAACTGCATTTTATCAAATTTTAAATAATAAAGAAAAACCAGACGCTGGAAAATTTGATTGGGGAGTAACAACTTCACAGTCGTATTTACCATTAGATAATAGTGAGTTCTTTGAAAACGACTTAACTTTAGTTGATTGGCTACGTCAGTGGGCAACTACAGAAGAAGAAAGAGAAGAGGTTTATATTCGAGGTTTCTTGGGTAAAATGATTTTTAGTGGAGAAGAAGCTCTTAAAAAATCGAATGTACTATCTGGAGGAGAAAAAGTGCGTTGTATGTTATCTAGAATGATGATGGTAAGAGCTAACGTATTAATGTTAGATGAACCAACAAACCACTTGGACCTAGAAAGTATTACAGCCTTTAATAACTCCCTTAAAAACTTTAAAGGAACTGTGTTGTTCTCAACACATGACCACGAATTTGCTCAAACGGTAGCAAATAGAGTAGTAGAGCTTACTCCGAACGGTGTAATTGATAGATATACTACTTTTGATGAGTATATGCAAGATCCTAAAGTAAAGGAGTTACGTGAAAAAATGTATAACAAATAATCTATTTCAAATAATAGAGGATTTTGTATCCTAATAAATTAAAAAATCTCAAGTTGTAAGGCTTGAGATTTTTTTTTTTTTTGCTATTGGCTTATTGTTAGGTTGATTTTAATATTTGGATTAATCTCCCGAAGATCTTTTGAAAACTGCAATTTGTCTTTAGGAGAAAGAATAATACTATCGTATTTTCCGTGTTTCACCTCAATTCTATCAAAAGAAGCTGCTGGTGATGAAATAATATTATTAGTTTTGTTTATTTCTCTAATTTCTGAAATATGAATTGGTTTATAAGAGAAAAAACCACATTTTATTTCTAGTTCCTTGTTGTTTATGGTGTATTCTGTTTTTAAAAACACATGTAGTACAAATGCAAAAAGAAGCACTAATAATACCACTCCGCCAATTTTATCTGTATTAAAAGCACCATTTAAGATGCTATAAAATACAGGGGTGAAAAATACTAGGAAAACAAATAGCAATAAGCCGTAAGATATTTTTGATGAATGTTTTATAGGCATAATACAGGTTTTGTTTCTTCTAGTAAAATTACAGTTTTTCTATTTTTGAATCTTCGCGGTTACACTAGCAACAATTGGTACAGCAGCATCTAATTCTTCATCATTTACGTATAACTCTTGTGTTCCTTGGTTGTAAGTTCCAAAACCACCCAATCTAGCAGATTCCGATTCGTCTTTTATAATTGGACTAATTCCAATGGCTTCTAATTTTTCAATGATCAGTTGTGTAACTATAAAGTTACCCGTGAATATTTTTATATAATTAGACTCCTGCATGATTTTTCTTGATTAGGATGTACTAAATATACAATAAATATTATTTTTTTGACAGAAAAATACCATATAAGTTGTTGTAGCATATAGGTTTTGCTTTAAACTTGTGGCTTTTAATGATGAAAAAAGAACAGCAAAACACCTCTCCGAATTGCATAGTAATTTAAAAAGTTTATATTTGTTATTATTAATTAATTTATTTTATAATGAGTAAAGGAACCGTAAAATTTTTCAATGACACCAAAGGTTTTGGTTTTATTGTTGAAGAAGACAACAACAAAGAACATTTTGTACACATTTCAGGTTTAATCGATGAGATTCGTGAGGGTGATGCAGTAGAATTCGATTTACAAGAAGGTAGAAAAGGATTGAACGCAGTAAACGTTAAAGTATTATAATATTTTAGATTTATTGAAAAAAAGAAAAGCTCTGAGAAATCAGAGCTTTATTTGTTTTTAGAAGGTTCCTATAAAACCTATTTGATTTCCTGAAACAGCAAAATTCCAGTTTATTTGTTTTTCTCTTTTATAAGCATAAGCTTCTTTTTTGAATAGAAACTTGTCAATACTATCAACTACTACAATACTAATAACAGCTCCTGCAGCAACATCGGTTAGCCAATGTGCACCTTCAAGTATTCTTGAAACAGGTGTTATTGATCCTAAAGTATAGGTCCCAACTTTTAACCAAATATTATCAAATTGCTTTGCTATAGCGTGTGCCATAGTTACCGATAAAATGGTATGTCCAGAAGGGAAGGAGTGTTGAAAAGACTCACTAGAAAAAGGATGGAATTTTTTATTTCCTTCGTTTGCAGTAGGACGAGAACGACCAAAAGCATTTTTAGCAAAAGATTGAATAATTCCAGCGGTAGCGGCAGAAGAAATAATTAAAACACTAGTTTTTCTAATAGCCTCATTCTTTGTTAATAAGCCATAACCGTATAGTCCGGAGTTTATTAAGAAGAAAGTTTGTGGTTTTCCAAACCTAAATCCTATGTCTCTACCCAGCTGAGGAACACCATCCAATTGCCTAGCAGCAAAACGATTTACTTCTTCGTCTGCTAATGAAAGAGCAAAAACCCCAACAGCTATTGTGGTTAGGTTTTTGAAATCTTTTTTCTTCCAGTGTAGCGGTCTTGAAAAGGCATGACCTACACCTTGAACCATGTTTTTGGTATCGTATTTAAATAAGTCCCAAGTTGTTGTACTATCTTTTTCCTTGAAATAAAATTCATTTTGAGAATATACAGATATACTGCATAGGGCTATAAAAAAACACAACACATGTTTCATAAAACTAACGTAATTCTGCTCCAAGTTGCCTTTCAAAGCTAGACTGAAGCTTGTTCATAATCTTGTCAATTTGCTTATCTGTAAGCGTCTTATGTTCGTCTTGGAATGTAAAACTCACGGCGTAGCTTTTCTTATCTTTCGGTAAGTTTTTACCTTGATATACATCAAAAAGACTTACTTCTTTTAAAAGTTGTTTTTCGGTTTTCTTAGCTATATCGTGAATAGATTCAAAGGAAACATTCTCATCTAAAAGTAAAGCAAAATCTCTTCTTATTTTAGGATATTTAGAAATTTCTTTAAATTTAATCTTGTTGTGTTTAGCAACTTCTAGAATGGCATCCCAATTAAAGTCGGCAAAAAGCACCTCTTGGTTTATTCCAAAATGCTTTAAAATGTTTTTCTTCACTAAACCAAAACTCACTAATTTATTCTTTCCTAAGTTGAAAGTCAAGCCTTCATTAAAAATAGCTTCTTTAGAAGGAGCTTCTTTAAATCGGTTAATTCCTAATCGCTCTAATGCGCTCGTAATGGTTCCTTTTAAATAAAAGAAATCGCTGGGCTTATTAAGGCTATTCCAAGTTTCGTTAGATCTGTTTCCAGTTACAAACAAGGTAAGGTGTTTGTATTCTTCGCGATTGTTGTTATAGTTGTGGTAAGATTTTCCGAATTCGAAAAACTTAAGATTGTTTCTTTTTCTATTAATATTAAAAGAAAGTGCTTCTAAACCTGAAAACAATAGCGATTGTCTCATTACAGACAAGTCGTTGCTTAATGGGTTTAGCATGGTTACATTATGCTCTTCTTTTAACTGCTCATCTAACTTTACATAGTCTGGAGTGGTGAGCGAGTTGTTTAGAATTTCATAAAAACCTTGAGAAGCTAATTGATTTCCTATGATATTTTGAAGGTTATGATCATCAAATTTAGAAGTATTAGAGATGGAAGCGTTTAGTTTTGTGCTAAATTCAATATTGTTATAGCCATAAACACGTAAAATCTCTTCAATAACATCTGATTCTCTTTGTACATCATTTCTATAAGCCGGTACAATTAATCCTAAACCAGCTTCCGTAACATTAATAATCTTAATATCTAAAGAGCTTAAGATGCTTTTAATAGTTTCTTCTGGGATTTCTTGTCCAATTAATTTTCTAGCGTTATCGTAGCTTAGTCGGATTTCGAAATCGTTGATTTTTTTAGGGTATGCATCGTAGATATCACTTGTTATTTCTCCGCCTGCAAGCTCAAGAATTAATAAGGTTGCACGTTTTAAAGCGTATTCTGTAATATTAGGGTCAATTCCTCTTTCAAATCTAAAAGAAGCATCTGTGTTAAGTCCGTGACGTTTTGCTGTCTTACGAATGCTAATAGGATCGAAATAGGCACTCTCTAAAAAAATGCTTGTTGTATGTTCTGTCACTCCAGAATGCATACCGCCAAAAACTCCTGCAATACACATTGGTTTTTCTGCATCACAAATCATTAAATCATCTTCGTGCAATTCTCTTTCTACTTCGTCTAGAGTGGTGAATTTTGTTCCAGCAGCTACTGTTTTCACCTCAATTCTATTTCCTGAGATTTTAGCAGTATCAAAGGCGTGTAATGGTTGCCCTAATTCGTGTAATACGTAATTAGTAGCATCTACCACATTGTTTTTAGGTGTTAAACCGATGGCTTTTAAACGGTGTTGTAACCAAGCTGGTGACTCTTTAACCTGTAATCCCGAAATGGTAATACCACAATATCTCGGAGCTAATTCTGGGTTTAAAACTTCCACATCCATTTTAAGCGCTCTGTTACTTACGTGAAAAGCACTAACCGACGGAGTGATAAGTTCTACTTTAATATCTTTTTGTGTAAAACCGGCTTTTAAATCTCTAGCAGTACCAAAGTGACTCATTGCATCTGCTCTATTTGGTGTTAAGCCAATTTCAAATACTTGATCTACTTCTATATCAAAAAGTTCTGAAGCAGGAGTTCCTACAACTGTGTCTTCGGCTAAGACCATGATTCCGTCATGTGACTTACCAAGGCCAAGTTCGTCTTCTGCACATATCATTCCGTGACTTTCTTCGCCTCTTATTTTTCCTTTTTTAATGGTCCAAGCTTCTCCTTCTTCTGTATATAAAGTAGTTCCAATTGTTGCAACTGGTACTTTTTGTCCGGCAGCTACGTTTGGAGCTCCACAAACTATTTGTACAGGAGCTTCAGCGCCTATATTAACGGTGGTTACCTTTAATCTATCGGCATTAGGATGTTGTTCGCAAGTAAGTACTTCACCAACAACAACACCTTCTAACCCTCCTTTTACAGATTCGTATTTAGTGATTCCTTCTACTTCTAAACCTAAGTCTGTAAGTAATACTTCGGTTTCTTCTGCTGTCCAATCGGTATTAATAAACTGTTTTAACCAGTTGTAAGATATTTTCATCGCCCTTTTTTATTTGAAATGCAAAGATAAAATAATGCTGTTAGCATTCAAGCATTGTGATAAAATTTGTATTCTGTTTATCTAATTAAATTTTGTGTATAAAAAATACATGGAATTAAGAGATATAATTCCAGATATTCTTGTACTTACTCATTTGTCTGTAGGTGTTTAAAATGCTTTTGTTTTCTACAGCAGACAAGGAAGGGTCTTTGCTAAGTATTTGTTTGGCATGATATCTAGCATGTTGTAAAATTTCGTTATCCTTTACAATATCAGCGATTTTAAGCGTAAGTATTCCGCTTTGTTGTGTTCCCATGATATCTCCAGGTCCGCGTAAACGTAAATCTACTTCCGCAATTTCAAAACCATCACTAGTTCTGGTCATGGTTTCTATTCTCGTTTTACTGTCGTTAGATAGTTTATGACCCGTCATAAGGATGCAGTAGCTTTGTTCTGCACCACGACCAACTCTACCACGTAATTGATGTAATTGTGCTAAGCCAAAGCGTTCTGCACTTTCTATAACCATTACCGAGGCATTTGGTACGTTTACACCAACTTCTATAACCGTAGTTGCAACCATAATTTGAGTTTCGCCATTAATGAAGCGTTGCATTTCATAATCTTTGTCTGCAGGCTTCATTTTACCATGTACAATAGAAATTTGATATTCTGGTTTTGGGAAATCTCTTTCGATACTTGCGTAGCCATCCATCAAATCTTTATAGTCCATTTTTTCGCTTTCTTGGATTAATGGATAAACGACATACACCTGTCTTCCTTTAGCAATTTCATCACGAATAAAACGAAATACTTTTAGTCTATTTCCATCGTATCGATGCACCGTTTTTATGGCCTTTCTTCCGGCTGGTAATTCATCAATTAAAGAGATGTCTAAATCTCCATAAACAGACATGGCTAAAGTTCTTGGAATTGGTGTAGCGGTCATCACTAAAATATGTGGAGGAGAAGTGTTTTTTTTCCATAATTTACTTCTTTGGGCAACTCCAAATCTATGTTGTTCGTCTATAATTGCAAGGCCTAAATTTTTAAATTTCACTTTGTCTTCTAGGATTGCATGTGTACCAATTAAGATTTGTAATTCTCCATTTTCAAGCATTTCGTGAATTTCCTTTCTACTTGAAGTGTTGCTTGATCCAGTTAGCATTTTAATGCTGATATTCAGTTTATTAGACAGTTTAAGCAGGCCATTGTAGTGTTGGACTGCCAAAATTTCAGTCGGAGCCATTAGGCATGCTTGAAAACCATTGTCGAGTGCTATTAACATTGACATGAACGCGACTATAGTCTTTCCGGAGCCAACATCTCCTTGTAAAAGGCGATTCATTTGTGCATTACTACCTAAATCGTGACGAATTTCTTTTAAAACTCGTTTTTGTGCATTGGTTAATTCGAAGGGTAAATGCTCTTTAAAAAAAGTGTTGAAATAAGTTCCTACGGTTTCAAAAGGAAACCCTTTGATCTTCGATTTATGAATTAAATTTTTTAAAATTAACTGTAATTGTATGTAAAATAATTCTTCAAATTTCAGTCTAAATTGAGCCTTAGAAAGTAGCTCTGGTGTCTTCGGAAAATGGATGTTAAAAACAGCTTCTGATTTAGAAATTAATCGTAATTCTGAACGCAAACTTTCTGGTAGTGTTTCAACAAATTTTCCTTTACTTTCTAGGAATAATTGTTGCATTATTTTTGTCATCACGCGATTAGAAATTCCTTTGTTAGAAAGTTTTTCGGTAGAGGGATAAATTGCCTGCATGGCAGATCGTAAATTCTGTTCGTGCTCACTATGAAGTTCTATATCAGGATGTGGCATATTGAATTTTCCGTTAAACCAATTTGTTTTTCCAAAGATTACATAATTCGTATTTAGTTTTAGACTTTCTCTAATCCATTTCTGCCCTCTAAACCATACAAGTTCCATGGTTCCTGTTTCGTCTTGAAAGGTTGCAACCAGTCTTTTTCCTCTTTTTTGTGCGATTTCTTCAAATTTAATAATCTTTCCTATTACCTGTACGTCGGCATTATTGCGTTGTAGCTGGTTGATTTTATAGTATTGGGTTCTGTCTATATATCTATTGGGAAAAAGGTTAATGAGATCTTGGTAGGTGTGAATACCAAGTTCCTTCCGAAGCAAATCTGCTCGATTCGGTCCAACACCCTTTAAATAGTCTATAGGAGTTTGAAGGTTGAAACTCATTTTTTTGTTTGAAAATTTAAAAAAAACTAAAATACAAGATTTATAAAAAATAACTGCATATATTTTATAAATTGCAGTAAACTAAAAAAACTAACCAAAATGAATTATTTAAACCAAAAAAAATACTTGCAGGTAGTCACAGGTATTTTTGCTTTTTTATTGATTATTAATTGTAGTAGTGACAATGATTCCGGAGGAGGAACACAACAAACTCCTAAGGCTGTAATTACCGTAGAAGGTGTTGTAGCAACCTTTGGAGGTGTATATGAGGGAACCACTTCAGATTCTCAAAGTGTACAAGTTAGTGCTACTAATTTATCAGCTAATTTGGTAGTAAAGGCTTCTAATCATTTTGAAGTTTCTTTAGATGATACGAATTTCTCTAGTGAAGTGTCCATAAGTAAAGATGATGCTAACGGCGTTTCAAATGCAGTATATGTAAGATTTGCTCCGCCATTATCTGTAATAGGAAGTATTCCGGGCTCTCTTACTTTTGAAAGTGCAACAGCTACTACAAGAACTATTGGTTTTAATGGAGAAAGTCTTAGTACTTCACCAGTTATAAACGTAAATGGAAGTTTAGAAGACTTTGGAGATGTTGTTATAGGTGAAGAATCTGCTTCACAAAGTATTATCATAAATGGTGATAACTTAGAATCTGGAATTCAGGTAAGCGCTTCCGAAATTTTTAAAGTATCCTTAGATGATGTTACTTTTAGTGAAACCGTTCTGATACCTGCTGCAGCAGCAAATGATGATGTAACTCTTTATGTTCGTTTTGCTCCAACTGTTTTAGGAGCAGCAAATGCATCTTTAACGATTAGCAATATGGCGGCAGAGGATGTTGTTTTAAATTTAGAAGGAAACGGAGCTCCTGTTGTGCATAACTATGTTACTTTTGATAGCGAAAGATTAGCCTTTGGAGGTGGTTATGATCAATCTTCTACTCAAACATTTAATCTACATAATGATCTCTCAAATATTGAAACCATAAAAATGTATGTGAAATTGAGATGTCCTACAGAAGGTTGTGATGATTGGGATGTATTTGCAAATGTAAAAGTCCTTGATACAGAGTCTGGTGAATTATATGAAATTGGAAGATATATTACTCCGTATTGGAATGATAATAGTCAGTTGGAAAGAGGTTTTGAGTTTGATGTAACAGATTTTAAATCTTTATTAACTGGTCCAACGGAATTACGTATAAGAACAGAATGTTGGAATTCTAAAGGCTATGAAGTTACGGTAGATTTCGATTATATTGAAGGAACACCAGACTATCCTTACTATGCAGTATCAAGAGTATTAGCTTATGACGATTGGTCTTCTTCAGGAGTACCTTATGGAGTTGCTCACACTTTCGATTTAGATAGAACAGTTTCTATTCCTGCAAATGCAGAAAGCACACATTTAAGAACGATTATTTCCGGTTGGGGGCATGCAACACCTAATGATTCTGATGGAAGAGGTTGTGCAGAGTGGTGTTATAGAACCCATGATATTAAAATTAATGGTGCTAACACATTTCAACATTACTTAGGACCTTTAGGATGTGCTTCTAACCCAGTGAGTAACCAGAATCCAGGTAACTGGATGCCAGACAGAGCAGGATGGTGCCCAGGTATGGTAGTTCCTGTAAGAACAGACCAATTTGCTACCTCTATGGCTGGTAGTACTTTTAATTTTGAATATGATTATGAGGATTGGGTAAGCAATGGTGGAAATGGTGATGCATATTATGCGACTTCTACATTTGTTGTAGTAAAAAGTAACTCCGTTATCAGCAAGCCTACGGTTATAGATTAAGATTTTTTAATATATTTAATAAAAAGCACGTTAGTTATTTAACGTGCTTTTGTATTTTGGTACTATACTTGAACGTTTCTATTTATGAAAAAAATCTTTCCAATATTCTTACTTCTATTTTGTATCTCTGCTTTTGCACAACAAGCGGATGTAGTAGACTTTAAAAAGGTAGATGCAATTTTATATTTTGATATAGAAGAAAGGTTAACTATGGATAGCTATGAAGTAGAATTTGATATCTTAAAAAAAACAGATTCTATTTATTTAGACGCTGTTCAAATGGAATTTCAAGATGTTTTGTTAAACGGAAAGAAAGTAGCTTATAAAAATGACGGAAAGAAACTTCTACTATATCACAAGTTTCAGCCTTCTAAAGCAAATAGCTTAAGTTTTGAGTTTCGATCCAATCCTAAACAAGCAAAGTATTTTATAGGTTGGAATAACGAAGCTAGAAATCAAATTTGGACACAAGGACAAGGGAAATACACCAGTAATTGGTTGCCTAGTATAGATGATGTAAATGATAAGATAGAATTCGATTTAACTATAGAAGCACCCAAGGGATATGAAGTTATTTCTAACGGAAAATTACTTTCTAAAACGGAAAGTAATCAAGGTTTTTTATGGGAATACGACATGCAAAAACCTATGCCAAGCTACTTGGTAGCAATGGTTATTGGTGTTTATAATAAGTTGGAAGTCGTTTCTAAAACAGGTATTCCGCTAGAGATGTATTACTATCCTGAAGATTCTTTAAAAGCAGCACCAACTTATAGATACACTAAAGAGATTTTTGATTTTTTAGAAGAAGAAATAACTTATCCGTATCCTTGGCAAAACTATAAACAGGTTCCGGTACATGATTTTTTATATGCTGGTATGGAAAACACTAGTTGTACTATTTTTTCGGATGTTTATGTCATTGATGAAACTGCATTTATAGATAAAAATTATGTGAATGTAAATGCGCATGAGTTGGCACACCAATGGTTTGGAAATTTGGTAACTGCAAGCTCTAGCAAGCACCATTGGTTGCAAGAAGGTTTCTCTACTTACTATGCTTTGCTAGCAGAAAAAGAGGTCTTTGGTGAAGATTATTTCTATTGGAATTTATACGAATACGCCCAAGAGCTTGCAACACAAGATAGGTTAGGAAATAGTACAGCGGTGTTACACGCAAAAGCTAGTAGTGCTACTTTTTATAAAAAAGGCGCTTTGGTATTGTATATGCTTCGTGAAAAAGTAGGTGATGAAGCTTTTAAAAAAGCAGTTAAAAACTATTTGGAAAAATATGCTTTTTCTAATGTGAAAACTAGCGATTTTATTCAAGAGGTTACACTTGTTAGTAATCAGAATTTAGATGCTTTTGTGGCAAAATGGTTGGAAGATAAAAGGTTTTATTTAGAAGAAGTAGAGGCATCCTTAAAACGTAATTCAGAATTTATTAATGAATACTTGATGGTAGATTGTGCTGCTGTAAACTCTAAGTGTGCTTATTATTTAACTTCAGGAATTTCAGACGAAGCAAAAAGTAAAATTATCTCTCAGGTTCCACAGCTTATCACTTCAGAAGTATTTAAAAGTAGTGTGAAAGTTAGGCAAGCCATAGCTTTACATGTAACAGAAATTCCTTTGCATTTAAAAAAGGACTTTGAATCCCTTCTTGACGATCCGTCCTATATAACTATTGAAAGTGCTCTGTATAGTCTTTGGGTAAATTTCCCAGAAGGGAGGGCTGCTTATTTAGATAAAACCAAGAATATTATTGGTTTACCTAATAAAAATGTTAGATTGCTATGGTTAACCTTAGCATTGGTAAGCCCAGAGTATCATGTAGCGGAAAAACAAGCATATTTAGATGCCTTAATTCGGTTTACATCCCCTGCATATAATTATGAGATACGAATGAATGCTTTTAGCTATTTAGATTTAATAGGTGTTGTAACCGAAGAGATTTTAGAACATTATAAAGAAGCAGAGCAACATAATAATTGGCGACTTAAGAAGTTTGCAAAAGCTTTTGCAGAAAAAAATAAAAGAAATACTAACTAAAATAAATAAACTGAAAATTAATGCGAGCATTGGTAATATCTGGAGGCGGAAGTAAAGGAGCTTTTGCTGGAGGAGTAGCGCAATATTTAATGGAACAAGAAAAACGGGAGTACGATATGTTTTTAGGAACATCTACCGGTAGTTTGTTGGTTCCGCATTTGGCTGTAAATAAAGTTAGCAAATTACATGAGATGTTTACTAATGTTAATCAGCATAGTATTTTTAGTGTAAATCCTTTTGTGCAACGTAAAAAGGGAGATAGAGAGTATGTTTCTATCAATTTTGTGAATTCCCTTTGGCAGTTTATTAAAATGAAACGCACTTTTGGTGAAAGCAAAAATTTAAGAAGACTAATAAAGAAGAAATTCACCCAAGAGGAATTTAATGAAATTAGAGAAAGTGGTAAAGAAGTAGTTGTTACGGTATCCAATCTTTCTAAAAACAGGGTAGAATACAAGTCTATTAAAGATTTTAATTACGATGAGTTTTGTAATTGGATTTGGATTTCTTGTAATTATATTCCATTTATGTCTTTAGAAAAGGTAAATGGTTTTGAATATGCCGATGGTGCATTTGGATGTGTTATTCCTATACGAGAGGCTATTTTACGTGGCGCAACTGAGGTAGATGCTATTGTATTAGAAAGTGAAAACTTGGAGTATAATAAGGTGCTTGGTAAGAATCCGTTTTCCTTAATGTTAAACCTTTTTGGGCACTTATTAGATCAGGTAGAAAAAAGTGATATTGCTATAGGGAAACTTGCAGCCAAACACAGAAATGTAAAACTGAATCTTTACTACACACCAACCAAGCTTACGGAAAACTCCTTGATTTTTAGTAAAAAATTAATGGATAAATGGTGGCTTGAGGGCTTTGAATATGCGAAAAAGAAGAATGGAGAAATGTCAAGTCTAAAGCTAGAAGCAGAGTAAGCGGTTTTACTGAAACATTTTACTTACCTCATTCTTTATATAAGATAAACCGGCATGACTAGGAGGGTGACCTTCTATCATGTCGTTTAATATTACTTCACGAAGTTTGCTAGCAGAATCTACTTTATCTTGTTTTGTTGCTTTTCTAATTATTTGAATGGTTGCGTTTTTTGAAGCATTCACAATATTCCAACACTCTTCTGTTACATAAATTTGCTGTGCTAGGTTATGTTCAAATTCTTGTTCGATTGAAGCTATAAGTAAAGCTTCGTAATCCTCTTTATTTGTAGAAATAGGATTTACTCTTAAGAGTAACTTTGAAGGAGATATACGTTCTAAAAACAACGTTAATCTTTCGTATGCTTGTAATCTTAAAGGAAAGGCTTCTTTTTGAAGCTCTTTATGTATCATGAAATTCCTTCTGTTATTTTCATTTTCTATATGTTCCTTAAAGAACAGAAAAGCGATTGCTCCTGTTATTAAAGCAGGAATGATATACATTAATAGATTTACAAGTTGTTGTTCCATGTTCCGTTTTTATCTTATTACAAACATAAGTTTTTTTTGTAACAGCACAAATATTCCCTTCATGGAATAAAAGTAGGTTTTGATAAGATGAAAACTTCACTTCCTTCAATGACAAGATGTAGTTATTGTATTACATACTACTTTACACAGGCTATTAATCAGTTTACCTAAAATCGTCAGTTAAAAATCATCTTTTTTCTGGCGATTTATAAGGAAGGAAGTAACAAGATAGTAAAAACAAGTAAAGTATTTTATGTTCCCAAAGCTATTAGAATTTTCATTATCCGATTTTTTTTCCAATTTATTTGGTGTAAAGCAAATAACCATATACAGCTATGCAACCTTAATAGCATTAGGTACTTTGGTGGCAGGACTGTATACTAAATGGAGAGCAAAGAAAGATTTAGGAATTTCTAATTTATCCAATACATTTTTCTACTGCATATTTATAGCAGGTTTTGTTGGCGGAAAGTTGTTTTATTATTTGCAAGACCCCATTCTTTACCTTCATAAGCCAAGCTTATTATTAGATAACTTTTCGGGAGGTTTTGTGTTTTATGGATCGTTTGTAGTCATCATCCCATATATTATTTGGTATCTAAAAAAGCATCAGATAACTGTTTTACCCATGTTAGACATTTTTGCAATAACCACTACCATTGTTCATGCTATTGGACGATTGGGGTGTTTTGCAGCAGGATGTTGTTTTGGCTCCCCTACAGATAGTGGCTTCGGAATTATTTTTCCGACAACGCAAAATATCTCTGTACATCCTACGCAATTGTATGAAGTTACCTTGTTAGTTTCTATCATGTTGTTCTTGATGTTTATTAAAAAGCATCAGCAGTTTAAAGGGCAAGTATTTTTTATTTACCTAATACTATATGCTTTTGGTAGAGGAGTACTAGAACTCTTTAGAGGAGACGAACGCGGTTTTATTATAGATAACTTATTATCTCATTCCCAGTTTATAGCGCTTTGCCTTATTTCTGTATCCGCGTATTTCTACTACAAATTCAAAAAACAAATTAATATAAAACCACTTAATACTTAAAACTATGAAAAAACGATTTTTAAAGACAATTTTACCTGTTCTACTATTAGTATCAGCAGTATTTATAATAGGATCTGGATGTCATGGAGACCCGAATGATTACTCCTATAATTTTTGGCCTGATCTAGATCAAGATGGTTTTGGTGATGCTAACGTAAACGGAACGATGTATAGAACTGAGGATGCACCAGCAGATTACGTAAGAAATAATGAAGATTGTGACGATGCCAACCCAGCTATCAACCCAGATGCAGTAGAAATTCCAGACAACGAAATCGATGAAAACTGTAATGGTCTTTTTGCTCTTACTTTTTATAAAGATGATGACGAAGACGGCTTTGGTGACCCTAATAATAGTGGTGTTTTTGAAGTTAATTTTGGAGATCCTGCACCAGGAGGAACATCTTATAATAATGCCGATTGTGATGATACAGACCCTATGATAAACCCAAAAGCAGATGAAATTGTTGGTAATGATAAAGACGACAATTGTGATGGAGATATAGATTTCTTTGAAATTTATGCCGATAATGATGGCGATGGATATGGAGCAGGTAATGCATTAGCACCACCAGCAAATGGTGTGCATAATAATTTAGATTGCGATGATACTAATCCTGAGGTTTATCCGTATGCCATGGAAAGAGATAATGGGATTGATGATGATTGTGATGGAATAACAGATGAATTCATTTAGTAATATTAATTCTATTACATTTGTAATTCACATAACTTAAAGAATATTGAATAATATCAAATACCATATCACAATATTATCATTGTGTATATGGTATTTGTATTTATGTGGTGTACATAAATACAGATCTAATCTTTTTAGAAAAAATCATCTTTTTTTCATTTTCCTTCTTTTAAGTAGTGTTTCCTTTTCACAACAATACACAAACTATACAACCAATGACGGATTACCTAGTAATCATGTGTATAAAATGACACAAGATGAAAAAGGTTTTTTATGGATAGCTACAGATAAAGGTTTGGTAAAATATAATGGTAATACCATGAAAACATTTACCACCAAAGACGGTCTAGCCACAAATGATGTGTGGGAAGTTTTTCCAACTCCCGATGGTAAGTTGTGGTATCTCTCAAAGGCTTCTAAATTGGGATATATTAAAAACGATAGGGTGTATGCCTTTAAAAGTGAAAACGAAGGTGAAATATTTAATCCTATTTTGTCTAGCCAAGTTGGGAATGATATTTTTTTAACTAGCTCCAATTCTGTTCATGTTTTAAAAGAGGACAAATGGAAGCTGTTAAAGAACAATCATCTTGGAGATTCTATTCCAACAAAAAATTATATAAAACATCCGGTAGTTTCTAGTATTAAAACTACAGAGTTATTAGACTCTGTTTTTATTCATGACCAATCCTCAAAAATTGTAAAAAGTTTCGATTTTGGTGATATGCTAGTCCAAATTCATAAAAGAGGCCAAATTACCGATAGCTTATATTATTGGGTTAATGATAAGCAATACGCCATTCTTAATTTAAATACTTTAAAATTATACAAACGAAACTTTAAGAATGAAATAGGATTAGACAAGTCGAAACATGTTAGAATAAATTTAGTAAATCATGAAATTCAAATCTCTGGACGAGGCTTTGTAGGTGTTTTAGATGAAAATTTTCATATTAAAAACCCTTACTACATACCAAAACATTTAGATGCTCATTTTGGATTTATCGATAAGACAGGATCTGTATGGATAACTACTTTTACCGATGGTATTTATTATTTACCTATTGAAAAGAAAAATGTAAAATATTGTCTAACAGGAGAACGAGTAACTAATATCAAGGAGGTTAATAATAAAATCCTAGCGAATGTTTTTAATAAGGGCTTTTATAGGTATGATACATCTAAAAACAATTTCTCCTTATTTATAGAGGAGGAAGACTATTTGTATAACGCTTCCTATATAAAGGAATTGGATACCGAATTTTATATGTCTAAAAGGCATATACAGCTAAAAGAAAAGAATCGTATACAGCGTATTGTCATTCAAAATAAAGTTTCAGATGTTAATGATATTGCTCGTCAAATCGTTTTTTATAAAGATTATTTATACGGAAGTTATTCCTTTGGTATAAATAAAATTAACCCAGTAAACTATAAGATAGAAGATGAATATGAACAAAGCGGAATAAACAAATTATATCTATTTAATAATAGGTTTTTAGTAGGGACATCTAGTGGTTTAAAGGAATTTAAAGAAGGAGTTATTACTCCTGTTCTTTTTGGAAATCAAGAAATGAATAAGTCAATACTAAGTATTACACAGCTTTCCAATACAGAACTATTGTTAAATACCGACGGATTTGGCTCTTATATTACAGACTTAAAAAGCTTAATACCATTGCCTAAATCAGAGTTTTTAATAGTAAACAATGCATATGTTGAAAATAACAACATTTGGTTGGCAACAGAAGCTGGTATATTAAAATATTTAAAAACCGACGATACTTTTAGTTTGCAAATGCAAATAGATAAAGACAATGGCTTACCATCTAACAGTGTCAATAACCTGCTTGTTTATCATGACAAACTACTAGTTAGCACGAATAGCGGTATGGCTATTTTACCAAAAAACATACATAAAACTTCTCAGTTATTAGATGTGTATATAGATACAGCGACCTATGGCAATCAAGATATAAGCAACGGAAATTTTAGGTTTCCTTACAAAAGCAATAACAACTTAAATGTGACTGTCTCCCACATCGATTTTTCAAATAAAAACACAGATTTTACATATAATTACAAATTAACTCCTTTATCTAAAGACTGGATAAATACCAATTCCAATAATTTTAGTTTTTATAATCTTCAGCCAAATACCTATACCTTATATGTTGAAGTAAATGATATTAAAAAGCAACTAAGCTTCACTATTTTGCCCTTATGGTGGCAGAAACTATGGTTCAAAGTGCTATTTGTTTTGGTTTCTGTGTTAATAGTAGTTTTGATATCCCGATACTTTGTAAGACAATCTCAGTTTAAAAAAACGCAAAAAATATTTGAAGACAAGCGCTTGTCAGAATTGCAGTTGAAAGCCTTACGCTCACAAATGAATCCACACTTTGTATTCAATTCGCTTTCTGCTATTCAGTATTATATAGGGGAGAATAATTTTGAAACCTCCGAGTTGTATTTAGTGAAGTTTTCTAAACTCATCCGACAGTTTTTTGAACTATCTAAAGAAAATGAGATTTCCTTAGCAACAGAGGTGAGTTTGCTTAAAAACTACTTAGAAATTGAAAAGCTTCGATTTAAAGAAAAATTGAGTTTTGAGATTGATGTCGACCCTAAATTAGATGTCGAGAATACAAAAATCCCAACCATGTTATTACAACCAATTGTAGAGAATGCAGTTAATCATGGTATTTTTAATAAAATGGAAAATGGCCTGCTTAGCCTAAACTTTATTTATATAGATAAACAGATCTTTAAAGTAGAAATAATAGATGATGGGGTTGGGTTTGTAAATACGCACAACCAACAAAGTAAAGATGTAAAGTCCTCTAGTGTTTTAAAAGATAGATTACATTTTTTAAACCATACAAATAGGTGGGAGATAAGCTATAATACTAAGGAAGTGTTTCCTAATAAAGCCGATAAGGGGAATAAATCGGTGTTTATAATTAAGAAAAAATAAAAATGAATAATATAACAGCAATACTCGTAGACGATGAGATTTCTAACTTAAAAGGGTTACAGAAAAAATTAGAAAATTTATTTCCAGAAATTCATATTCTAGGAGCTTATCAAAAACCAGAAGAAGCTATTCTAGCGATAGAAAAGGAGGAGGTACATATTCTGTTTTTAGATATTCAAATGCCAAGAATCAATGGTTTTGAATTGCTATCAAAGCTTAATAGGGTTAATTTTCAAGTTATTTTTGTCACTGCTTATAGTGAATATGCTATAGATGCGTTTAAAAAATCAGCCATAGATTATGTTTTAAAACCTGTAGATAATGATGATTTACTTGTTGCGGTAAATAAAGCTTTAGAAGTAATTAAATTAAAAAAAGAAAGTGCTAGTAATTTAAAACTAGTAAACTTATTGGAAGAAAATATTTCAACCAACAACAAGCTCATTATACCTACTCAGAAAGGACTTTCCTTTATACCTCAAGAGGAGGTTTTACATTTAGAAGGTTATGAGGGTTACACGAAAATTCATATCATAAACGGGGTTACGATTATGAGTTCGTATAACTTAGGGAAATTTGAAAAGCTTCTAAGTTCCAAATTTTTTAAATGTCATAAATCGCATATTATAAACATTGAAAAAGTCCGTCATTTTGAAAATGAAGGCTATGTGGTTTTAGATAATGAAACTCGCGTTCCAATATCTAAAACCAATAAAAAAGCCTTTTTAAGCATGTTCAGTTAGTTGCTTAGAGCCTCCTAGGTATTTACAATCTTTCAACTCTTGCATAGAGTTAAACGGAACGGGTACTTTTTTGTACATATAGGTGTTATCTAACTCTTTAGATAAATGCTGATCGTCTACATTTATATCAATATCATTCATTTGATACTGACAAGGATGTTCGTATCCTGAAGCATGTGTTATTTCTACAAGTTCTTTTCTAAATGTCTTAAAGTATTGTGCTAATCGTGCCGATTTTAAGGTTGGGTCAATACCGCTTTGTAACCATTTGCTTTGTGTAGCAACACCGCTAGGACATTTGTTAGTATGGCAAATTTGTGCCTGAATACATCCAATACTCATCATTGCTTCACGAGCAACATTAATACAATCTACACCCATAGCAAATGCCATGGCAGCTTTTGCAGGAAAACCGAGCTTTCCAGATCCAACAAAAACAATACGTTCGGTTAAGCCTTTATCTTTAAAAAGTTTGTATAAATCACTAAATCCATAAACCCATGGTAAACTAACGTGATCGGCAAAACTAGGTGGAGCAGCTCCAGTACCACCTTCACCACCGTCAACAGTAATAAAATCTGGTCCTTTCCCTGTTTCTTTCATAAGCTCAGCAAGCTCTTTCCATTGGTCTAACTTCCCGATTGCAGCTTTAATTCCAACCGGTAAACCTGTTTTTTTGGCTATATCTTCAATAAATTGAAGTAGTTCTGGAACATCTTTAAAAGCAGAATGATTAGGGGGAGATAATACATCTTTACCTATAGGTACATGTCTTACTTCTGCTATTTCTTTAGAAATTTTAGCAGCAGGAAGAACACCTCCTTTGCCAGGTTTTGCTCCCTGTGAAAGTTTGATTTCTATAGCACGAACAAACGGATTGTCGTTTACTAGTTTTATTAGTTTTTCCATAGAGAAAGTTCCATCGTCATTTCTTACACCAAAATATCCGGTTCCAAAATGAAAAATAACATCTCCACCATGCGAATGGTATGGAGATAATCCACCTTCACCAGTATTATGGTAGGCATCTGCCATCTGTACTCCTTTGTTCATAGACTCTACCGCTTTTGCAGAAAGAGAACCAAAACTCATGGCGCTTACGTTTATTACAGAGGCTGGACGGTAAGGTTTTTTACGATTATTATAAAGTCCCATTACTTTAGCACATGGTAAAAAGCTAGGGTCTTCTATGTTTGCATGGTTTTCAGGAATCTTATATGGCATCATAGCGTTATTGATAAAGATGTGCTGATGTGCGTAAATATCTCTATCTGTACCAAATCCTTCGTAATTGTTTTCTTGCTTAGCAGAAGCGTAAATCCATCCGCGTTCAATTCTGTTAAAAGGTAATTCTTCTCTGTTATTCGCAATTAGATATTGTCTTAATTCCGGACCAATTTTTTCAAGAATATATCTAAAGTGACCTATTATAGGAAAGTTGTGACTTATAGTATGTGCCCTTTGAAAAAATATATCTCTAATAGCGACAATTACAAGCGCAATTATAATCCACATCCACCAACTTATTTGGCCTAAAAACTCTATCATAATTTATGAGATTTTCAAAATTTATATACGTAAAGGTATTTAAAAAAATAAAAGTTAGCTAATAAGTATAATTGTTTATAATTATTAATAATTAGGAAGCTTAAAAAGCTAAGTTTTCCTTATTTTCACGCCTCAAAATGATAATGGATTTGGAGAAGTATTTAAGTCAACTAAATGAAGCACAATTAGCGCCAACGATACAAAAAGATGGCCCTATGATTGTAATTGCAGGAGCAGGTTCTGGAAAAACCAGAGTGCTTACTTACAGAATTGCATATTTAATGAGTCAAGGTGTAGACTCGTTCAATATTTTAGCACTAACCTTTACCAATAAGGCAGCACGTGAAATGAAAGAGCGTATTGCTCAGATTGTTGGTAACGAAGCTAAGAATTTATGGATGGGTACCTTTCACTCGGTATTTGCAAAAATATTACGTTTTGAAGGGCATCATTTAGGTTACCCTAGTAATTTCACTATTTACGATACCCAGGATTCACAGCGTTTATTAGGTTCTATCATTAAAGAAATGAAACTTGATAAAGATGTGTATAAAACGAAACAAATTCATAGTAGAATATCTTCTTATAAGAATAACTTAATCACTGTTAAAGCATATCTGAAAAATCCAGAATTGATGGAAGCGGATGCTATGGCAAGACGCCCGAAAATGGGAGAAATTTATGCCGAGTACGTAGATAGATGCTTTAAAGCAGGTGCTATGGACTTTGACGATTTACTGCTTCGTACAAACGAATTACTGACTCGTTTTCCTAATGTATTAGCACAGTACCAAGATAAATTCCGTTATATTTTGGTAGATGAGTATCAGGATACCAACCATTCCCAGTATTTAATTGTTCGAGCTTTAGCAGATCGTTTTCAAAATATATGTGTAGTAGGAGATGATGCGCAGAGTATTTATGCTTTCCGTGGAGCGAATATTAATAATATTCTGAATTTCCAAAAAGACTACCACGATGTAAAGTTATTTCGATTAGAGCAAAATTACCGTTCTACCAAAAATATAGTAGGAGCTGCAAACTCAGTTATCGAGCATAATAAAACGAAACTAGATAAAGTAGTTTGGACAGCCAATGATGAAGGGGAAAAAGTAAAAGTACACCGTAGCTTAACAGATGGGGATGAAGGACGTTTTGTTGCAAGTACTATTTGGGAAGAAAAAATGAACAAGCAGCAGCTTAATAGTGATTTTGCTGTTTTATATCGTACCAATGCGCAATCACGTTCTATTGAAGATGCTTTACGAAAAAGAGATATTCCTTATCAAATTTATGGTGGATTATCTTTTTACCAACGTAAAGAAATTAAGGATGTTACAGCTTACCTGCGTTTGATTCTTAACCCTGCAGATGAAGAGGCTTTAAAGCGTGTTATTAATTATCCTGCAAGAGGTATTGGGCAAACTACTATAGATAGATTGGTGGTTGCTGCAAATTCTTATGGGAAATCTATTTTTGAGATTTTAAAGAACCTAAACAATATTGATATAAACATCAATAACGGGACTAAAAATAAGTTGCGTGACTTTGTTACCCTTATTGAAAGTTACCAGGTGATGAATAAAACTGCTAATGCATTTGATTTAGCAGAACATGTTACTAAAACAAGTGGATTAATAAGAGAATTCAATAAAGACGGAACTCCAGAAGGTATCACAAGATTAGAAAACGTTCAGGAACTTCTAAACGGTATTAAAGATTTTGTGGAAGGACAAATGGAAATAGCAGATGCAGGAGATTCTTTAGCAGAGTTTTTAGAAGATGTTGCACTTGCTACCGATTTAGATTCTGATAAAGGAGATAGCGATCATGTTGCTTTAATGACTATTCACTTAGCAAAAGGACTAGAATTTAATAATGTATTTATAGTAGGTTTAGAGGAAGACTTATTCCCTTCTGCTATGAGTATGAATACACGTAGTGAGTTAGAAGAAGAACGACGACTATTTTATGTTGCCCTTACAAGAGCAGAAAAACAAGCATATTTAACCTATGCCTTATCTCGTTACCGTTGGGGAAAACTTGTAGATTCTGAACCAAGTAGGTTTATTGATGAAATTGACGAACAGTTTATTGAAAACCTAACTCCAAAAGAAGAAAGACGCTTCAACCCTATGTTGGATGCAGATATTTTTGGCGATGTAGAACCTTCAAAAGTAAGATTTAAGAAACCGAAGCAACCTACTTTAACAAAGAAAGGAGCTCCTAAAAAGCCAGCAGAAAAGTTTCAAGTTTCTACTCCTAAGAATTTAAAACCTGTTTCCAAGACAAGCGGAGGTACTACTTCCGCAAATTTATTTGATGATAAACTTGCCGTTGGAAATATTGTAAAGCATATCCGTTTTGGAAAAGGTGAAGTTTTAAAAATAGAAGGTGCCGGAGCAGATGTAAAAGCCGAAATCAAATTTGAAGTTGGAGGTACTAAGAAGTTATTACTTCGTTTTGCAAAACTAGAGGTTATAGGATAAATAGTTTAGTTTAGATGTGCTTCCATAAAAGCATGTAATTTAATGGTAGTATCTAATAAGTCTAAACCAGTCCATCCATGACCTGCATTTTCATATAAGGTAAAGTCGTGTATAACACCTAATTCTTGTAGTTTGTCTCGCATGGCTGTTCCTTGTGTTGTAGGAATCAAAGGGTCTTGGCCTCCATAAAATAAAATAGTAGGAGGTGAGGTGTTGCTTGCTTGGTGATACGGACTAACCTCTTCTAAGAAAGCAGTAGTTGCATCTACTCCGAAAAGATCTAGCATTTCTTGTAATATAGGATTAGTGTTTTCTAAATAAGCAGGGTCTGTAAAATTTGTTGGTCCAACAACACTGCAGACCATATCTGTTTGGTTATTACTATCAAAAGCATAAGACCAAAGTAGTGCTAAATGTGCGCCAGCACTAGTTCCTATAAAGCCTATATCGTCTGAAATCACATATTCAGATTGTTTGTTTTGTAAAAAATCTACAACAGATGTTATATCGTTTATTTGCGTAGGATAGGCATCTGTAGTTTCGTTTGCTAATCTGTAATTCATATTTACCACGGCAATATCAGTTAGGTTTTGTAGTATATAATCTCTAAAACTATTCATATCCGATTTGTCACCAGAAGTCCACCCGCCACCATGAATTAAAATCATAACTTTGGTTTCTTCGGTTCTATTTGCTGGAAGGTATAAGTCGAATACTTGATCGCTATGGCTTCCGTAGGAAATATTTAATTCTTGGTAAAATTCTAAAGAAGTTGAGGTTGAATTGTTGGAATCATCACTATTTATGCAGGAAACAGAAATAATGGACATTAAAATAAGGAATATTTTCTGGTATATGTTCTGCATTTTGAATTATTTAACTAATTTGTAAACGCTTAAAAAATGAATTTATTATGGCTGAGTTTATAAAAATTTACGAGGAAAATCCTAACAGTAAGGAAATTAAGAAAGTTGTTGAGGTTTTAAAAAAAGGCGGATTAATTATTTATCCTACAGATACGGTATATGGTTTGGGCTGTGATATCACTAATACCAAAGCTTTAGAGCGTATTGCTAGAATAAAAGGAGTGAAGTTAGAAAAAGCTAATTTCTCTTTTATTTGTCATGATTTAAGTAATTTAAGTGACTATGTAAAGCAAATTGATACCACTACTTTTAAGGTGTTGAAACGTGCTTTACCAGGCCCTTATACCTTTATTCTTCCTGGAGCAAAGAGTTTACCAGTTGCTTTTAAAAAGAAAAAAACAGTTGGTATTCGTGTGCCAGAGAATAATATTGCATTAGAAATTGTAAAGGCACTTGGTAACCCAATTGTATCAACTTCTATTTATGATGAAGATGCCATATTAGAATATACTACAGATCCGGAATTAATTCTTGAGAAATGGGGTAATATAGTGGACCTTGTTATTGATGGAGGTTACGGGGATAACGAAGCATCTACTGTAATTGATTTTTCTGAAGGTGAAGCTGTAATAGTTAGAGAAGGGAAAGGAAGTTTAGATATATTTTAGAATTAGCTAGAATCCGAAATATTGTAAAGTTAAAATATGAGCAATAAAAAAGCCCAACCATCCGGTTGGGCTTTATATTTTTTATATAATCTAAAGTTTATTCTTTAGAAAGAGATTTCATTTCCGATTCAATCATTTCATAGAATTGATCGATTTTTGGAAGGATGTAAATCTTTGTTCTTCTGTTGATAGCTCTGTTTTCTGCAGTATCATTAGGTACTAATGGTAAGTGATCTCCACGTCCAGCAGCGATTAATTGTTCTGGCTTAACTCCTAAGTCTTGTAAAGCTCTTACAATAGAAGTACTACGTTTTACACTTAAATCCCAGTTGTCTAATAAAACACCACCTCTGTTGTATGGTACGTTGTCTGTATGACCTTCAACCATTGCTTCAAAGTTTGGTTTACTATTAATAACAGTAGCTACTTTTCCTAAAATTTCATTTGCTCTAGGTGAAATGTTATAGCTTCCTGTTTTAAATAATAACTTATCAGATAAGGAGATAAACACCACGCTCTTTTCTACGTTGATTTGGATGTCTTCATCATCTAAACCAATTTCTTTCTTTAAACTACTTACTAAAGCTAGTGTTACACTATCTTTTTTAGTTAAAGCATCTTGTAATCTCGTAATTCTTAAATCTTTTTCCTTTAAGCTTTCTAAAGATTTCTCTACGTTTTTAGCTCCTTGAGCAGTTAACATAGTCATGTCTTTAGTACTTTCAATTAAAGCAAGGTTATTTGCTCTCATGTCTGCTAAACGAGCTTGCATTTCTTTAAGTCTTGCTGCAGAAGCTGCTTCGTCTGCTAAACAACGGTTTAGTTTAACGGTTGCAGTATTTAATAAATCTTGTGTTTCTTTTTGTTTGGCCTCTAATGCGGTATATTCCTTTTTAGATACGCATGAACTTAAAACCAGTAGTGCCGCAGCACCAAATAATACAATTTTCTTCATAATAAATTGAATGGATTAAATATTGTTAATTTAACATAACGAATTTATGCAAAAGAATTGTAATTAATTCCATTGTTAACAGAAACTTTAACATAAATGAAAGCCCTTAGAAAGTCTTCTTACCTTCAATGAAATAAGACCAAACAATAGATTTGGTATGATAGTAATCTTGTTTTTTAGGTAAGTTTTTTCGCTTTTTTAAAAGTTCTGGTAGATGCGTGTAAAAACTAAAATGTGCCTTTAGTATGGCGAAGATATGATGGACTTTAAACTGAAACAAAAACTTCATTGCAGCAAGTCCGTCTAGAAGTAACCTAGAAAATATTAAAAAGAAGACTTTTCCGGGAGCATTTTTAGTCAGCGTAAATAAGCTATTCCTAAAGTTTAAGAAGGTTTTTTTAGGGTTTGTGTTTTGTAAGGTTGCTCCGCCAACATGATAAACTATAGCATTGTTTATGTATTTTGCTTTATAGCCAAGGTTGAAAGCTCTCCAGCAAAGATCAATTTCTTCCATATGAGCAAAGAAGCTTTCATCAAAACCATTTAAAGTTTCAAAAGTTTCTTTTCTTATAAATAAACAAGCTCCAGATGCCCAAAATATTGGGGCGTCTTGGTATTGGTTTGTGTCTTTTTCAATCGTATTAAAAATTCTTCCTCTGCAAAAAGGGTAAGCATACTTATCTATAAAACCACCTGCAGCACCAGCATATTCAAAGAATTCTTTGTTTTTATAATCTAATATTTTTGGCTGAATAATAGCTGTTTCAGTATTAGTTTCAAATTCTGAAAGAATAGGATTAATCCAGTTTTTAGTTACTTCAATATCGCTATTTAACAGGCAGAAAATAGGTTCTTTAACTTGTTGTAGCGCTTGATTATATCCTTTGGCATAACCTCCGTTTTCCGTATTCTGAATGATTTTAATTTCCGGATAGGTTTCTTTTACAAATGAAACAGAGTCATCGGTTGAAGCGTTATCGGCTACATATATCTGTGCTTCTTTAGAATATTCTATAACAGATGGTAAGAATTTTTTTAGAAGTTCTTTACCATTCCAATTCAATATAACTACTGCTATTTTCAAGTTTAATTTCTTTTAAAAGTTTTATTCGGAAGCTTTTTAATTGGAGACTAATTTTAAACCAACAATAGAAGCAATAAGTGTCGAGATAAAGAACAGTCTCCAAAAGGTTGCTGGTTCTTTAAATACAAGTATTCCCAAAACTACGGTTCCTATAGCTCCGATGCCTGTCCATACCGCATAAGCAGTACCAATAGGGAGCTCTTTGGTTGCTTTTACCAATAAAATCATGCTAATGGCTAAACTTACCAAAAAACCTATATACCAATAGGTAGATTCGCTTCCAGAAGTTTCCTTTGCTTTTCCTAAACAGGTTGCAAAAGCTACTTCAAAAAGTCCGGCAATGATTAATATTATCCAATTCATTTATTTCGCTAAGCTATTTTACTTATTATAATCAGGTATATCTCTTAGAAATTGGTAGCGTTCTGCTTCAAAATCCATTTCACAATAATAATGATTAATTCCGTTTGTGAGCATTAAATAACTTGCATTTAACGCTAAATTATATCTAGCAATTTGATCAAAGGTAGTTTGATCTATAGTAATTTTTGGTGCTTTACATTCTACAATTATATGAATGCTTCCGTCTGGGTTATAAACAACAATATCGTAGCGTTTACGTAAGTTGTTCACCTTTAATTCTTTTTCCACATTGATTAAAGATTTCGGAAAACCTTTCACCTGCATTAAATATTGTACGCAATGTTGTCTAACCCATTCTTCCGGTTGCAAAACCATAAATTTTTTGCGTATTTCATCATATATAAGCGTTTTATTTTCGCTATTTTTGAAACGAAACGAAAACTTGGGAAAATTAAGTTCTTGCATGTAATAGAATTCGGTTATTCAAAGTTAGTTTTCAAAAAACAAATAGCAAATTTCAAGTACTTTATTTGAGATTAGAATTTTTCAAAATTTGTATTTATATATTTTGGACGAAGTTAAACAACTAGTAGCAGACATAAAAAAAGGAAAACTGAAACCTATTTATTTTTTAATGGGCGAGGAGGCCTATTATATTGATAAAATCTCTGATTTTATTGAAGATAATGTACTTTCGGAAGAGGAGAAGGGTTTTAATCAAATGGTATTGTATGGTCGCGATGTAAGCATTGATGATATTGTTAGTAATGCCAAGCGTTTTCCTATGATGGCAGAACGACAAGTTGTTATTGTTAAAGAAGCTCAAGACTTGTCTAGAAGTATTGAAAGTCTTGCGTCCTATGCTGCAAATCCACAGCCAACAACGGTTTTGGTTTTCAATTATAAGTACAAGAAGTTAGATAAGCGTAAAACGCTTTATAAAGCTATTAAGAAATCTGGAGTTATTTTCGAAAGCAAAAAACTGTATGAAAACCAGGTAGCAGATTGGATTAGAAGAATACTTGCAGGACAAAACTATACTATCACACCAAAAGCATCGCAGATGTTGGTGGAGTTTTTAGGTACCGATCTAAGTAAAATAAGCAATGAATTAGATAAACTAAAAATTGTTTTACCAGACGGTGTGCAAATTACTCCTGAGCATATTGAGGAGAATATTGGTATAAGTAAAGACTATAATAATTTTGAGTTACGAAAAGCTATTGGTGAACGCAATGTTTTAAAAGCGTATCAAATAGTTAAATATTTTGGCGAAAATCCAAAGGATAATCCTATGGTTGTAACGGTTTCTTTATTATTTAATTTCTTTTCTCAGCTATTGCATTTACACGGAATGGACGATAAGAATCCTAGAACTGTAGCTGCTGCTTTAAAGGTGAATCCGTATTTTGTAAATGAATATATTACTGCGGCTAGAAACTACCCAATGCGTAAAGTAAGTGCTGTTATTGCTACTTTACGGGAATTTGATGTTAAAGGAAAAGGTGTTGGTTCTAATTCGGTTCCTGAAGGTGATTTATTAAAAGAGCTTTTGGTGAAAATTATGAGCTAGTTTTAAGCATCTAATGCTTCTAAAGTCACAGTATAATCGTATTGCAAATCTTCATGTAATCCTGAAATTATTTTTTTAATAGATGCAATCTGTCTATCGAAGATATTTGTTAGTGTTATGTTGTTTTTTATAGAAGGTCTAAAGTTTTTCAATTTCTCACAGAAATAAAGTAAAAGCTCAACTTCGGTTTCTTTTTTCAACGAATACCTGCTGTACTTTTTTATTAGTCTTAATATTTTACGAACACTCTTTTTAATATAGAAATAACTGTCTGTATTAATACTTTCAAACTGCAAATCTATTTCTTGTTTTACATTTTCAATATAGCTAGCTTCATCATGAGCTTCAAAAAGTAGATAGGTGAGTAGTTCTTTATTTTCTTTTTTAAAGCGTGATAGACGAAGGCATAGGCTCATTAATTCTTCTTGAGAATTATGTTTTAGTTCGTCTTTAATTTGTTTTACCGTGGCTGTCTTCATCTACACTTTATAATATTGTTTAATTTTTTTCTTTACATAAACTAAGCGAATAATTCCAATGACTAAAATAATTGGAGAAATTGTGATTAAGATAATTCCGAAAGTTTTTATTTCATGTAAAATGTCTAACTTTAAGATAGCTATTCCAGTTCCTAGAATTACTACAAAAGTTCTAAAGTAAGCTAAGAATGTACGCTCGTTGGCAAGTCTTGTTCTTTCTATAGCTAGCCAATCTCTTGTTGTTAAGTCTTTTTTTTCTATCATTTAAATTTCTATCCTTTTAATAAATTTACACTAACCGTTGCTAAGTCGCTATTTGGAAATCTAGAGAAATATTTTGGGTCTGGTTTTAATCCAGCCTTTGCAGCTATTCTGTTAAATACATCTACTTCAATAATATATTGATTGCTATAACCATGTGTAGCATCATAGGCTGTAGCTGCTGTTTTACCAATATTTTCAGCAGTTAGTTTTGGGTTTAAAGTGTGTAATTCTATAATTAGTAAACCGAATTGCTCTACATAGGGTTTCCATTTTTGTAAATGTTCTAATAAAGAATCTTCCACGATATTATTACACAAACGTTTACCATTATTAGCATAAGCCCCGGTAGAAGTACTAATATTTTCACTTGTTTGTTTAGGAGCTTCCCAAACCCTATTGTGATCTAGAAAAGTCCTTACGTTAAGTAAATCCTTTAATTCAATATTATAATCTTCTTTTAGGTCTTTTGCTAAAAGATCTGGTCTACCAATATCTCCCCAAATTACTTTCGCCCAAATATCTGCTTTAATTAGGTTTGCCCTAGTTACTTTAAGTGCTGCCTGATTGAAATCTGCACCAACTAATAATAAAGGGTGTTCTTCTAGCATTTTTCCTCTTAAAGTTTGGTGTTCTATCACTTCAAAAATATGCTGAATAAAAGCTCCGTTACCACAGCCCATATCTAAGATTCCTTTTGGTTGCTCGTCTATAGGTTTGTTGAATAAAGTAATAATTACCTGATCTATCACCTTAAAATAGGTAGCATGAGCACCGCCGCTTCCCCAAACATTCATTTCTCTGTGAACGTGTTTTTCTGTTTGTTTTGGAGAGTCTGTTTTTAAAATGCGTGGGTTACCAAAAAGTAATTCGTCTAGTTGAAGAAAAGTAGGTAAGTAGGAAACCGTTACCCCGTATGCAGAAGCTCGTTTTGCAAAAAATAAGCCTTTATCTGTAAACTGATAGGTGTTTTTCTTTTTTTGAAACCATCCTAAATAGGAAAAGAAATCAAGTACCTTCTTAAAACTCTCCGGGTCTTTATGGTATTCTTCTGCCGTAAATGAAGCTTCCATAAAGTATTTATGAAATAAGCCATTTACACCCAATAAAACAATAATTGGTCCGACAATACAGCCTTCTATATGTTTTAAGATTTGCTTTTCAATTGTATCATCTCCTTTTAAGCTGTATTTATTTTCGTAGTTTTTAAAGATTCGTTCTAATGCAAGAAAGGCGTCTGCTCCGATGCGTTCTTCTGGAAACTTTACAGAATAGGAGAGTAGTTTTATGGCTTCTTCATATACAGGTACTAGTTGAAAAGCTTTCTTACTTATATTATTTATTTCATAAGAAACAGCATTTGTTTTATTGTCAATATGTTGCACCAACCAGCCTTGAGAGCATAAAACGCGTAAGGCAATATTTAGATATCCCTCATTTGCATTAAATTCTTTGCTAAGTTCTTCTATAGAAGCTTTTTCGTTTTTTAAAAGAAAGTCTAATACTCCTTTTTTGTAAAGGGAATAAGCAGTTGTTGCAGTAGCAAGACCATCTAAATGTCTAAAAATATTTTCTCTTAATTTTATTTTCTCTTGCTTTGTTAACATTGCAGTTTGTTGGATTCATTATAAATATAAAAAAAAACCTTTCAACTAAGTATTGAAAGGTTTTTAAGATAATTTATATTTATGAAATCTCTATCTTAATTTCGGGAAATTTACAGGATTCACTTCATGCATTACTTCGTAAACTGCTTCAAAAATATCTTCTGCTGAAGGTTTTGAGAAGTAGTCACCATCTGTACCATAAGCAGGACGATGGTTTTGTGCTGCTAATGTTTGTGGTTTGCTATCTAAGTGTTGATAAGCGTTTTGTGTGTTTAAAATTTCGTTTAAGATATACGCAGAAGCTCCACCCGGAACGTCTTCATCTATAACCATTAAACGGTTTGTTTTAGCAACACTCTTTACAATATCGTGATTTAAATCAAATGGAAGTAGTGATTGAATATCAATAACCTCTGCATCGATACCAACTTCTAATAATTCTTTTGCTGCTTGTTCCACAACACGTAAAGTAGAACCATAAGAAACTAAAGTAATATCTGCACCTTCTTTGATGGTTTCAACAACTCCTATTGGTGTTTTAAATTCCCCAAAGTTATTAGGCATTTTTTCTTTTAATCGGTATCCGTTTAAGCATTCAATAATTAATGCTGGCTCGTCAGCTTCTAATAAAGTATTATAGAAACCTGCTGCTTTAGTCATATCTCTAGGAACTAAAACGTGCATACCACGAACTAGGTTGATAATTCCACCTAATTGCGAACCTGAATGCCAAATACCTTCTAGTCTGTGCCCTCTAGTTCTAACTATTAATGGTGCTTTTTGTCTACCTTTAGTTCTGTAGTGTAAGCTAGATAAATCGTCGCTCATAATTTGTAAAGCGTACAAGATATAGTCTAAGTACTGAATTTCTGCAATTGGTCTTAAACCACGCATTGCCATTCCGATACCTTGTCCTAAAATGGTAGCTTCACGAATTCCAGCATCTGCAACACGTAACACACCATATTTCTCTTGCATTCCTTCTAAACCTTGGTTTACATCACCAATATGTCCTGCATCCTCTCCAAATATTAGAGATTCTGGGTATTTACTAAAAATAGCATCAAAGTTGTCTCTAATTACTAAACGAGCATCAACCTCTTCTGCATTGTCATCGTAAGTTGGTTTTACCTCTTCTACGTTTAAAGCTGAATGTTTAGATTCACTATGTAAGTGTGAACTATACTTTGGTTGAATTTTATCGAAATACGAATTAATCCAGTTTACTAATTGTGTTTTTTCTGAAGTATTTTCTTTTAAGACATAACGTAAAGCTTTTCTAGCTGTAACCAATACATCTTTTCTAATTGGCTCTTTAATATCAGCCAAATCACTTTTTAATTTTCCAATAAATACTTTATTCGGACTAGTATTAGCAAGTGCATCTAAAATTGCAACTAGCTCGTCTCTTTCTGCTTTTATAGGGTTTAAGAAAGCTGTCCATGCTGCTTTTTTGCCATCACGTACTTGTTTCTTTATACCTTTTTCAAGTTCTTTTAATTCTTCATCTGTAGCAATGCTGTTGGCAATTAACCATTCGCGCATTTTTACGTTACAATCGAATGCTGCTTCCCAAGCTAGTCTTTCTTCATTTTTATAACGTTCATGAGAACCTGAAGTAGAGTGCCCTTGTGGTTGTGTTAATTCGTTTACGTGAATTAATACAGGAACATGCTCTTCGCGAGCTATCTTACCAGCTTTTTGGTAAGTTTCCACTAGAGTAGGGTAGTCCCAACCGTGAACACGTAAGATTTCATATCCGTCTCCTTTTTCATCTCTCTGGAACCCTTTTAAGATTTCAGAAATGTTTTCTTTTGTAGTTTGGTGTTTAGCGTGTACCGAAATTCCGTATTCATCATCCCAAACACTCATTACCATAGGTACTTGTAAAACACCAGCAGCATTAATGGTTTCAAAGAATAAACCTTCACTTGTACTTGCGTTACCAATAGTTCCCCAAGCAACTTCATTTCCTTTTACAGAAAAGTTAGTAGTATCAATTCCTTCTACATTTCTAAATATTTTAGAAGCTTGCGCTAAACCTAATAAACGAGGCATTTGCCCAGCAGTAGGTGAAATATCTGAACTGGAGTTCTTTTGTTTTGTAAGGTCGTTCCAGTTTCCGTTTTCATCTAAACTATGAGTAGAGAAATGACCTCCCATTTGTCTACCAGCAGACATAGGGTCGTGTTCTAAATCGGTATGTGCATATAAGCCTGCAAAAAACTGTTCGATAGTTAATTTGCCAATAGCCATCATGAAAGTTTGATCACGATAATATCCAGATCTAAAATCTCCATTCTTGAACGCTTTCGCCCAAGCTAGTTGTGGTACTTCTTTACCGTCACCAAAGATTCCAAACTTTGCTTTTCCCGTTAATACTTCACGTCTACCAAGTAAACTACATTCTCTAGAGGTAACTGCAATAGTATAATCATTTAAAACTTCTGTTTTAAAATCTTCAAAAGATATATCTTGTTTTAAGTCAGGTTTTGTTGCCATAATTTATTCTTTGAAATAGCTGCAAATTTAAGGATAATAAAGCATTTTAGCAATATTGAAAAGTCTTAAAAAATTGCAGAATTAATACTGAATTTGTTGTTTTGGTTATAATAATTTAATAAAATGATGTTATATCCGTTTTCGACGAAGAAATTTTTAAATTTAAAAACTAGTACCATCTTCTTCTGAAAAGTCCGAGAAGGGAATGTAGGTCTGCTGTAAATTTAAAACGAATATGTTGGCTGTAATTAGGTTCTGCAATTTCCCAACCTAGATTAGAGTAAACAGGGAAGAATATTTCAAAATAATCTTCGACTAAGTTGATTCGTAATCCAGAATCATAAACAAACTTAGCACCACGACTCTTGTTTTTCACAGTACCTATATCTCCATAAACATGAATATACTGCCAAATGGATGTACTTATATTTGTTGTTGCCATCCATTGGTTAGCGTAAGGTGTTGCTAGTTTTGATTTAAATCCTCCTTCTGCTATAATTAACTGCTGACTAAATATACCTGTGCTTTCCGATCTTCCTAAGTAGTCATAGTCAAATAAGTAATCTGTAGGTCTGTCTAAAGCAAAACTGAAATAATTGCTTGTTGCCGGGTTTTTGTTCTTTAAGAATGCTCCAACAAAGAATCTTACATTCAGTTGTCTATTGCTAGGGTATAGTTTTCTAAACTCATAGTTAAATGAAACTTTACTAAATGTCTGAGAAGCTTGAAAGTCTGCAAACCAACTAGTATGTTCAATCAAACCAGGGTTGTAGTTTACATACCTAATATTGAAAACATTATAGTTTGGTTCTGCTTTTTCTAAAAGAATATTATTTACGTCTTTATCTCTATGAATACTAACGTATCTAAAGTTTAAGAAGCCTCTTTTATTTGCTCTTAGATTTTCTGTGTCTCTAAAAGTAAAAGAAACAATTGGTTGAAAAGCAGTAACAAAAAGATCTGGTGCGTAGCTTGAGTAGCTTCCGGTTAGAACATATTGAATTTTATATAGATTCTTTACATCTTTAAAGTATTGATGATAAATCAAGTTTGCCGAACCTGTTAAGGACTTAGATTTTAATCCGTATTCTGGAGCTATTTTATAGGTAAAATCCTTGTGAAGCATGGTTTTGTTATATGCTTTTGTTCCTAAAACAAATCCGTCGTAAATATTATTAAATTCTACAATCGGCATGATTAATACCTGATTGTATCTAGTATCTTCAACGTCTTTTAATAATCTTATTTGTATTGGTTTATTAAGTAAAGAAGGTTTTAATGGCCTCGTATTATTCCTGTTGTTTAATTCCGGAGTAATTTTATCATGGTTAATTACAAGTTTATTAGCTTCAGATATAGCAAGTACTAAGGTATCTGTTCCTTGAATATTATCTATCCAGGTTTTAGAGAGTGTTTCTTCATTTTTTAAAGCGAAGATAGAAGAGGGCATTTTGGTTTTTGTCTTGTTTCTAATAAGGACTTTTATGGAGTCTTTTCCTTTTTTTATATGCTTAATCTTATAATCTATTTTGTTTGAGGTTTTTAAGAATTCATCAAAAAACCAATCGATGTTTTTAGATGCTTTCGGTTTTATAAAATCTTCAAAGTCTTTTGTAGAAGTAGTTTGAAGTTTTTGTTTGCTAATAAATTCTTGAAGTGATTTTTCTATATTGATACTTTCATCATAGCTGTTTAGATATTGAAAACCGATAGCAGCTTTGTTTGGGTTTGCAATGTTTTTATTAAACTTCAACAAGGAATCCTTTTGCATAGTCAATGGCTGGTCTATATGAGTTCTAGCCATATTCATATACAGTAAGTTGTATTGGTCGTTAAAATCTAATTGTGCAGCACGAAAGGATTTTATTCCCCAAAAATCAGAAAGTGTTCCAAATATTTTCATGTTTGGATAATGCTCCTCTACATATTTCATTAGATAGTAAGTCTTAATTCCGTTGACTAACCATTGGTCTTTTCTTGGGTTTATAAGCAGTACATTTTCTAAATAATTATGTAGGGAGGTTTTTAGAAGTTTTAATTCATATTGAAAATGATCTGGAAAGGGGCGAATAAAACTAGGTAGCGAATTTAGTCCGTAAATAGGGCTTTTTCGGTAATCAATAGAAGAAACTACTAATCGTTTATGCGGATATTCACCAAGGTTTCTACTAATAAAACCAGCAACTTTATCCGTGATAATTACTCGGTCAAGTTGGTGTAGATTTTCTTCGTCTATATTAGAAACAATACTAAAGTAATCTGTTTCTACGGTATTAAATTCTGGAGCTAGAAGTAAATGTAGTTTAGTGTTTACTCTATCTTTTCCAGTTAATATCGTAGTTATTTTATGTTCTTCCTTGGTGCTTTTAACCTCATCTAATTCTGAAGTTAGGATATACTCCTCAGGATAGGTGATTTCAAAGTTTTTATCTGCTAAAGGAATATAAGCATCGTCTAGATCTTTATTACTGAAGTAATTCCATTTCCCGTCATAAACAACAGGGGTGATATACCAATATTTAAGGTTGATATTATTATCACTTGTAATTCCGTAGCGAGTAAATTTAGAATTAGGAATTTGTACCAGATAGTTTAGCTGAAGCTTATATGTTTCCTTCGGAAGGAAGGCTTCCTTTAGTTCCACATGAATAATATCAATCTGGTTTTTTAGTCTTTTGTGTTTAAGCTCAGATTCATTCTGTTTTAAAGAAGTAATTACGGTAAATCCTCTGTCTTCGTTTTTAGCAAAGTGAAATTCGTTTTTATATTCTTCGGCTAGGCGTTTTGCTAGGGGAGTATTTTTAGCAGCGTAACTATTACTCCAATCTGTTAAGTAAATCTCTTGTAAAGTGTCGTTTGAAGTATTTTTATATTCAATGGTTTGAGATATTTTTATCTGCTTATCCTCTATATGGAATTCCGCTTTTAAGTCTATTTTATTTTGACTAAAGCTAGAAAAACACAGGAAAGTGAATAGTATAAAAAGTATAAAACGAAATTTCAATTTACTTTCTAGGAATTTATAGGTTGTACATTCATATTTAGGATTTGTAATATAATATATTCCTTTTGAAAAACAGAAAAAATAGCTGTTTTGTGATTTTAATTTATGGAAGTTTTTTCCGCTGAAATTTCTCCTAAAATATTAAAAAATAACTTTTCTATAAAGAGAATGAAACTTGAAATTGTAGAAGGATTAGAATAAAAAAAAAAAACTGATAAATCTAATCTTTAGAATTATCAGTTTTAAGAAGTTTTTTTCTTAGAAGTTAGGACTGAATCCGTATTCTTTATACCAAGCGTCTAGAATATCTATAACCTCATCTTCTGTATCTACAAGATGGATTAAATCCATATCCTTAGGGCTAATATTGTTGAATTTATCTAATAAGGTAGTTTTTACCCATTCAAATAAACCTTCCCAGAATTCTGTTCCTACAAGAATGATTGGGAATTTTTCAATCTTATTTGTTTGAATTAGAGTGATTGCTTCAAATAATTCGTCTAGGGTCCCGAAACCTCCTGGCATCACAACGAAACCTTGAGAGTATTTTACGAACATTACTTTACGAACGAAAAAGTAATCGAAATCTAAACTTTTATCGTGATCGATATAAGGGTTATCATGTTGCTCAAAAGGTAAGTCGATATTTAAACCAACAGAAGTACCACCTCCAAGATGTGCACCTTTGTTACCTGCTTCCATAATTCCTGGTCCACCTCCGGTGATAACTCCATAACCATGGTCTACAATTTTATTAGCAACTCTTTCTGTTAATTTATAGTATTTATCTTCTGGTTTGGTTCTTGCTGATCCAAAGATGGAAACACAAGGTCCAATTCTGCTTAATTTTTCATAACCATTAACAAATTCTCCCATGATTTTAAAAATCGCCCAAGAATCATTTGTCTTACTTTCATTCCAACCTTTGTGATGTTGTTCTTTTCTCATGTATTTTAGTATTTAATTTTCTGTTTTTTTATATTAATTTTTCGCGCAGCATAAACTGCAGTCAAATTTACTCAACTTGCTAATTTAACTCTTTTTTCAGCACTTTAACAAAAATAGCCGCTGGATTATTTTTGCTTCAGTTCTTTCTTTAAAAATTTAGCTGTGTAACTTGTTTTATGATTTGCAACTTCTTCAGGAGTACCTTCAACGATAATTTCCCCACCATTTTTTCCGCCTTCGTAACCTATATCAATAATATAATCTACGGTTTTAATAACATCTAGATTATGTTCTATAATTAAGACGGTATTTCCTTTGTCAGCTAATTTGTTTAGCACTATCATAAGCACCCTAATGTCTTCAAAATGTAGACCGGTAGTAGGTTCGTCTAGGATATAAAAAGTATTACCTGTGTCGCGTTTACTTAATTCGGTAGCAAGCTTGATACGCTGTGCTTCTCCACCAGAAAGAGTAGTACTTTGTTGTCCTAGGGTGATATAACCTAAACCAACATCTTTGATGGTTTTTAGTTTTTTATGAATCTTCGGAATATGCTCAAAAAACTCTACTGCTTCTGTAATAGTCATGTTTAATACATCACTAATATTTTTTCCTTTGTAACGAATTTCAAGTGTTTCACGATTGAAGCGTTTTCCTTGGCAGGTTTCACATTCCACATAAACATCTGGAAGGAAATTCATTTCTATCACTCGTAATCCGCCACCTTGACAAGTTTCGCAGCGTCCTCCTTTTACGTTAAAACTAAACCTTCCTGGTTTATACCCACGAATCATAGCCTCCGGAATCTTAGCAAAAAGACTTCTAATTTCGTCAAAAGTCTTAGTGTAGGTCGCAGGATTACTTCGTGGAGTTCTACCAATAGGAGATTGGTTTATATCAATTACCTTATCAATATGCTCTAAACCTTTTATGCTTTTGTAAGGCATTGGTTTTTTTACCCCATTGAAATAATAGGCATTTAAAATAGGGTAGAGGGTTTCGTTGATTAGCGTTGATTTTCCACTACCGGAAACTCCCGTGATACCAATCATTTTTCCTAAAGGAAGTTTTACCGAAATGTTTTTTAAGTTATTTCCTGTACAACCTTTAAGCTCTAAGAAGTTACCGTTGCCTTCTCTACGTTTTTTAGGAACCTCAATTTCTTTGGTGCCGTTTAGGTAATCTGCAGTAAGGGTATGTTGTTTTAAAAGTTCTTGTGGCGTTCCTTGGCTAATGATTTCTCCTCCGTATTTTCCAGCTTTCGGACCGATATCAATAACATGATCTGCGCGTTCAATCATGTCTTTATCGTGTTCTACTACAATTACAGAGTTTCCTACATCGCGTAGAGCAATTAAAGAATTTATTAGTTTTTCATTATCTCGTTGGTGCAAGCCAATACTTGGTTCATCTAGAATATAAAGCACCCCAACTAGCTGCGAACCTATTTGTGTTGCAAGTCTAATACGTTGTGCCTCACCACCGGAAAGGGATTTAGAGCTTCGGTTTAAAGAAAGGTAATTTAAACCTACATCTAATAAAAACTGTAATCTTGTTTTGATTTCCTTAATAATTTCTTCGGCAATTTTTAATTGCGTTTTAGAAAGATGATTTTCTAAATCATGAAACCACTCTGATAAATCAATAATATCTTTATTAGCAAGTTCTGCTATATTTAGATTGTTTATTTTGAAGTAAAGAGATTCTTGACGTAAACGAGCACCGTTACATTCGTTGCAGTTTACTTTATCCATATACTCTTTTGCCCAACGTTTTAACGAAGTAGAATCGGCATTTCTGTATTGGCTTTCAATAAAATTGGCAACTCCTTCAAAATCTATTTTATAATCTCTTTTAATTCCTAAGGTCTTGCTATCTACAGTGAATTTTTCATTTCCACCATATAAAATCATTTGTTTAGCTTCCGCAGGAATGGATTTAAACGGATCGCTTAATTTGAAATTATAGCGTTGTGCTATTAGTTCTAATTGCTTAAAAATCCATGAATTCTTTTCTGGACCATGTGGAGCAAGTGCACCATTTTTTATAGAAATAGCATCGTCTGGAATAATTTTATCTTCATTCACTTGGTATAAAGTACCTATTCCGTTGCATTTTGGGCAAGCACCTTTAGGGGAATTGAAAGAAAAGTTATTTGGTTCTGGATTAGGGTATGAGATTCCAGAAGACGGACACATTAGATTTCTACTGAAGAATCGCGTTTCTTGCGAATCCTGATCTAAAACCATTAGAACATCATCACCATGATACATGGCAGTATTGATGGTTTCGGTTAAACGTTTATCGTTATCAACTGTGTCATCAATTTTTAGCCTGTCAATTACAATCTCAATATCATGATTTTTGTATCTGTCTAGTTTCATGCCTTTTACAAGGTCTTTTATTTCGCCATCTGCACGAACTTTTACAAAGCCTTGCTTAGCAATTTGCTCAAATAATTCTCTATAATGTCCTTTTCTAGAACGTACTACAGGAGCAAGAATGTTTATGCGTTTTCCGTTGTAGCTTTCAATGATTAGCGATTTTATTTGCTCATCATTATAGCTCACCATTTTTTCGCCAGTATTATAACTATAAGCATCACTTGCTCTAGCAAATAGCAGACGTAAAAAATCGTAAATTTCTGTTATAGTTCCTACGGTAGATCGTGGTGACTTACTTGTAGTTTTTTGCTCAATAGCAATTACAGGTGAAAGTCCGTCAATTTTATCTACATCCGGACGTTCTAATCCGCCAAGAAACTGTCTTGCATAAGCCGAAAATGTTTCGATATAACGACGCTGCCCCTCTGCATAAATAGTATCAAATGCAAGTGAGGATTTTCCACTACCAGACAAACCAGTGATTACTACTAGTTTTTCTCTAGGAATGGTAACGTCTATGTTCTTTAAATTATGAACACGAGCACCTTGAACTTCAATATTTTCTTCGAATTTGGACATAAATTGGCAAAGTTGCAAAGATAAGGTTTTTACTTGTCTTTTAGAAGTATATTGAAATTGGATTTTTTAGGATGCCTTGCTAGGTTTATTGTGGAATTTCTTCTAAAATTTCTGATTTTGGTGACTGCGTTGTTTTTATATCATCGAGTTCTATTCCTAGAAATAACATTTTATGAAATGTTGGTAATTGCGCCCCAGTTTCTGTGGTTGTCCAATCTGACCAACTAGCTTCTATACCATCAATCGGTAAAATGGATGTCCATAATTTAAAACTAATTGGTTTTCCTTTTTCGTTTAGTTTCCATAAGTAGGAATCTCCAGGAGTAGATCCTCCAGAAGTATAAGTAACTAAAAGTGCATCTTCATGGTTTTCTGTCTTTACGATTTTTCGTTCTGTTCCTGGGTCAAAAACCTTATAGGGTGCTACGAGCCAAAAAGTATCGTTATTAAAGTAATCTAAAGCTTTTTGAATTAGTTGTTTTGCTTCTTCTGTGTTACTTATTTCTACTTCTGCTTGGTAAGCTTTGCTATTTGCGTTGTTTTCTAAATCAAGATGTACCTTGTAATTTTTCCAGTATACTTCGCAGGTGTTTTTGGCTTTATTCCATTTGTAATGATGTCTTTTCTTAAAGGTGAATTCTATATAGTCTGTAGCTTTATATTTTTCATAATCTAAAGCATCTAGCATTTTTGAAGCTAGGATTTCTGCTTGTTCTCCAGAGATTCCTGAAGGTAATTCTTCATTATATTTAAAATAAAGAAAACCAAAAAACAGGAAGCTTGGTAGGGTTAGAAAAACAATAGCTCCTATAATAATTTTTAAAACTTTTTTGATACTTGTTTTTTTCTTTTTCGCCATTTGAAATGCTTTCTATGCTAATTTATTTTTTATTGCTTTTGCTAAAACATCTGCTGCTTCTGGATGTTTTCTAAACCATAATTCAGGCTCAATAAGCTCTAGTTCTGAAAGTGCTATTTTACCATTATTATCTTCAAAAATATCCACTCTAGCGTAGATAGGAGGTTCCGGACAAGCTTGTATGCTGTTTTCTGCAAAGGTAATTTCTTCGGGTGTTGGTGTGTAATTTTGAATACTTCCGCCAAAATCATCTTGTACCCTGAAGTCACCTTCTTTGGCAGTTTTTAATATGGCATGCGTGAATTTTCCGTTAAAAACCATCATGGAAATTTCTCCTTTTTCAACAATATTATATTGAAAGGGCTGCACCATCATTGCTTCTTTTTTTATTAAATCGGCAAAAATACTTTCATGCTCCTTGATATTGTTTTTATGTAGTTTGTAGGTGTGTCTAGCAGCACCAGATACACAAGGTTTTAGTACGGTTTCTTGTAAATTCCATTTCTTATGTAATTCTTCCAAAGTTTCGGTAGCACCTTGTTCAATATAATATGTTTCGGCTATATGGATGCCTTTTTTTTGTAAATCTAAGAGGTAGTGCTTGTCTATATTCCAACGGATAATATTTTCAGAATTTAATAAGATAGTTTCTTTAGAAACTTTCTCTAGCCAAGAGGAAAACTCTTCGAATCGATGAAAATAATCCCAAGTAGCTCTAAATAACGCGTATTTGGTAGATTTAAAATCAAAGTGTGGATCGTCCCAAGCAATGCGTTTTACTTTTAAGTTTTGCTTTTGAAAAGCTTTCACCAGCAATTCATCTTCGTAAAGCACGTTTTTTGCGTAATTATCAATTTCTTCTGGTTGGATATATTCTTTTTGTGTAAGTATTACTAGGTCTAGATTCATGGTTTAGTATATTTTAAATTAAAATCCTGCCGCAGCATCATCACCACGTCTATCTGCTCCTCCTTCTAAAGTATCATTTTCTAAAACAAGAATGGCGTCTACTTGACCAATAACAGGTGAATCTTCTTCGTTAATTGTATATGATTTATCTTTTAATGCTTGAATAGTTTCAGAAGGAAAAGAATTAGGCTCCATACGAATTTCATCTGGCAGCCATTGGTGATGGAAACGAGGTGCATTTACAGCCTCTTGCATTGTCATATCATATTCATGTACATTTAAAATAGTTTGTAAAACCGAAGTGATGATAGTAGATCCTCCAGGAGTACCGACTACCATGTGTAATTTTCCGTTTTTCTCTACGATAGTAGGCGTCATAGAACTTAACATGCGTTTTTCTGGAAGAATACTATTTGCTTCAGCACCAACCAATCCGTATACATTAGGAACACCAGGTTTACTAGAAAAGTCGTCCATTTCATTGTTTAAAAAGAAACCTAATTCGCTACAAAAAAGTTTAGAACCAAAACCGGAATTTAAAGTTGTGGTTACAGCAATGGCATTTCCGAAAGGGTCTACAATAGAGTAGTGGGTAGTTTCATCACTTTCGATGATTTCTACATTTCCATGAGAAACATCTTTAGATTTGGTAGCTTTCTCAAAAGAAAAATCTAGCATTCTGCCTTGTAAATAGGCATCGCTTATTAATTGTTCCTGAGGAACAGTGACAAAATCAGGGTCTCCTAAATAGAAGCTTCTATCTGCATAAGCTCTTCGCTCAGCTTCGGTAATGACTTGTATTGCTCTTTGAGAATTGTGTCCAAGTTCTTTTAAATCATAAGGTTCTATCATTTTCATAATTTGTGCTAAACAAATTCCGCCACTTGAAGGAGGAGACATAGAAATAATATTTAAATCATCATAAGAAAAAGTAATAGGTTTTCTCCATTTAGGTTTGTAGTTAGCTAAATCTTCTTCGGTTATAATCCCGCCATTTTCTTGAATATGATTTGCAAGAATTTTAGCCGTTTTTCCTTTGTAAAATTCTTCCGGACCATTTTGCATAATACGCGTAAGGGTTTCTGCAAGTTTATGGTATTTAATGGTGTCCTTTTCTTTCCATTTTTTAGAAAATAGAAAATCGGATGTATTGGCTTTTTTGAAATCTTCTTGTTTTTCTGCAATACGTAGTTCTTGTTTTTTGGTAACAACAACTCCTTTTTTTGCAAGTTCTATAACCGGTTTCATGATGGTTTCAATAGGTAGTTTTCCAAAGCGTTTATGAGCTTCAAAAGTCCCGGCTACGGTTCCAGGAACACCAACAGCAAGTGCTCCGCGAGTACTTAAATTGGGGATTACATTTCCTAAAGAGTCAAGATACATGTCTTTACTTGCTGCCATTGGAGCTTTTTCTCTGTAGTCTAAAGCACCGATTTCGCCATCTGCTAAACGATATACCATAAATCCGCCACCACCAATATTCCCCGCATAGGGATAGGCTACAGCAAGCGCTAAATCTGTTGCAAGCATGGCATCAAAAGCGTTACCGCCTTGTTTCATGATGTCGCTTCCTATTTTAGAAGCTTCCACGCGAGCAGAAACTACCATTGCTTTTTGTGTAATTAGTCCTGTGGTTTGCTTTTTGGTATTCTCTTTACAGGATAAAAAGGCAATGCTTATTAGTAGTAAAAAAAGGTGTTTTTTCATATTGCTATTTCTATTTTTGAGATTGTAGTTCTTTTAATTTTTCATTAGAAAAAGTGATGAGCTCTTCAAAAAAACTGGTGAATTCTGCTTCAAATTCTTCGTAGTGTTCTTGTAATTCGTTTACGGCTAAATTCATTTTAGAACGACTCTTTGTTCTTCTATTCATTCCTTCTAAAACTTCGGTGATTCCTTCTATGGTAGCATAACTAACTAGCCAGTTTTGTGTAGTCAAATAAGGAAGCATTTTTTGTGTTTTACTTGGGAGTAAATCAAAATTATCTTGTAACAATTGGTAGAAGTTTTCTGCAAATACTTCTAAAGGAATATCGGAATACTTACTCCAATTTTTAGCTAAAAAGTGATCGTAAATAATATCTACTATAACACCAGCGTAATGACTGTAGTTTTTATGTAATTTTTTCGTGCTTTTTCTAAAAGTTTTATGAGCATCGGTAAAGCTATCTATTTGCCTGTGTAGCAGAACTCCGGTTTGTATTTCTTCGGGGTAGGTGTCGTATTTATTACCTCTAATAGCATCGGCAATAAAGTTGCCAATACTAAGCATTTCGTTGTTTCCAGAGAGATAAATATGTGCTAAAAAATTCATTTCGTGAATTTACGAATTACGATTTTAGTTTTACAAATTTCTAATTGTATATTTGTTAAAAATTAAAATTTATGACATTAATAAAATCAATTTCAGGAATTAGAGGAACTATTGGAGGGCAAGTTGGAGAGAACTTAACTCCTATTGACGCAGTGAAATTTGCTGCAGCATACGGTACATGGTTAAAATCGCAACTTAATAAAGAAAATTATAAAGTTGTAGTAGGTAGAGATGCTAGGATTTCTGGTGAAATGATTCAGAATTTGGTTATGAATACTTTAGTAGGATTAGGTATTCACGTTGTAGATTTAGGTTTGTCAACAACTCCAACCGTAGAGGTTGCAGTTCCTATGGAGCATGCAGATGGAGGTATTATTTTAACGGCTAGTCATAATCCTAAACAATGGAATGCATTAAAACTTTTAAATGCTAAAGGAGAATTTTTAAATGGTACTGAAGGAGAAAAGATTTTAGAGATTGCTGAAGCGGATGAAATGGAGTTTTCTGAAGTAGATTTCTTAGGAAAAATAACCAGAAACGATGCGTATATAGATTTGCATATTGACGAGGTTTTAAACTTAGGCCTAGTAAATGTAGACGCTATTAAAGATGCGAAGTTTAAAGTTGTTGTTGACGGAGTAAATTCTACTGGAGGAATTGCAATTCCAGAATTATTAGAAAGATTAGGAGTAGAGCCTGTAAAATTATATTGTGATCCTACAGGACACTTTCCACATAACCCAGAACCTTTAAAAGAGCATTTAACAGACTTGTCTGAAATGGTAGTTAAGGAACGTGCAGATTTTGGTATTGTGGTAGATCCAGATGTAGATAGATTAGCATTTATGGATGAAAATGGTGAAATGTTTGGAGAAGAATACACCTTAGTTGCTTGTGCAGATTATGTGTTAAGTAAAACTCCAGGAAACACCGTGAGTAATATGAGTTCTTCAAGAGCATTACGCGATGTTACTGAAAAGCATGGAGGAACATACGAAGCAAGTGCTGTAGGAGAAGTAAATGTTGTGGAATTAATGAAGAAAAATAAGGCTGTTATTGGTGGAGAAGGTAACGGAGGAATTATTTACCCAGAATTACACTACGGAAGAGATTCTCTTGTAGGTGTTGCATTATTTTTAAGTCTTTTAGCTGAAAAAGAAATGAAAGTAAGCGAGTTACGTAAAACATACACTAGCTACTTTATGAGTAAAAAGAAAATTCAATTAACGCCAGAAATTAATGTAGATGCTATTTTAGAAGCTATGAAATCTCGTTATGCTAATGAAAATATCACTACTATTGATGGGGTAAAAATTGATTTTCCGGAAAACTGGGTACACTTACGTAAGAGTAATACCGAACCAATTATTAGAATATATACAGAAGCAAAATCTCAAGAAGAAGCAGATACTTTAGCTGATAGATTTATTGCTGAAATAGAATCGGTTTCTAAGTAAAAGAAATAGATTCCTAATAAAAAAAAAGCTCCATAGTTTAATTTGGAGCTTTTTTTGTTTATAAGCGCTATGGCAATTAAGCTGCTTGTGCCTTATTCATAATCTTACTTTCAATTTCATTTTTCCATTTTTCTATGAGTTCTGTTTCATTGTTCATTTGGAAGTTTGTATCTACATTATAAAACTCTAAAACCTCCTTAGCTTTACTTGGGTTTTTGTAATTGATAGCTAAGTCTATTGTATCAATTTCTGTTTTATTTTTTAAACTAGTGCTAGTTATGATTACTTCGCACTTTGCAACTGTGCTTAAGTCTAGAATAGTTTCATTATGCGTATCGTCAATTATTTTAGAGTAAATAAGTTTGTTTGCTTTTTCGTCTATTGCAATTGCATAATAAGTTCCCCAGAATTCAGGTTCTGTGATTTTTAAATTATTTTTCGCAGCTAAATCAATAAAAACTTTTTTAGATTTTTTCATTTGCTTTTTTTGAGTTGCTTGTATTAAAATTATTGCTAGAGCTATAATAAGAGCTATTGCAATTCCTATGAATGTGCTTGTTGTATCCATTTTAAATGTTTTTTATTTGTTATAGAGTGTTTGTCTCTTGATGTAAAAATCAAGAAATAGAAATGTGTTTGTTTCCATTCTTTAAGAAAGGAAGCCAAATCAGTAAATAAAAAACGGTATACTATAGAAAACTATGGAAAGGGTATAGGAGTGTAGCCTTATCTAATCCAGGGTAAATATTCTTACTACTGCTTAAATATTGCTTGTCTTTATTTGTAGTATAAGATTCAGCATGTATAGTAAGCAGGAAAACATCTTTAAAGTCTTTGTTTTGAAAGCCTATAAAATTATCTGCTGTTTTACTTAATTCCGGTTCTAAATCTGGAAAAACAGATAATACTGGAGTTTTAACTTCAGAAAGATTAGCAGATACTTCTTGTTGTGTATCTTCATCTAAAACGGAAGAAATTAGATAATCTTGAATAGGAAAACCAATGCTAAAACTATAGGCTATTAGCAGGAAGAAAGTTATAATATTTCTAAACTTTTGGTTCACTTACTTTAAAGAATAATATTGTTTGAATGTATATATAAAATTACATGTATTTTGAATTGGTATTTCAAAAAATATGTTAAAACTTCATACTTAATCTAACATTAAAAACCCTTGGGGTTAAGTAGTTTGGAATTGCATATTGACGCTTGGTATAAACATCTCTAACCCATGTGTTTGTAATGGAGTTTTGTACGTCAAAAACATTATAGATTTCAAACCCTAAAGCTAATTCTTCAAAAGATTTTCTCCATCCGGAATTAAATTGCTTATTAGTATCTACTATAACGTATTGTAAACCTAAATCGGCACGTTTATAATCTGGTAATCGGTTTTGATATACATATGGGTCTGCATAACTAGGAGAGCCTCCTGGAAGTCCTGTGTTATAAACAAGGTTCAGGTACATTTTGAAATCTGGCATGTTAGGAATATAGTCCTGAAACAAAGCCGCAAATTTTAATCGTTGATCGGTTGGTCTTGCAATATATCCGCGATCATCTATATTTTCTTCTGTTTTAAGGTAGCCAAAACTAAACCAAGATTCTGTTCCTGGAACAAACTCACCGTTTAAGCGTAAGTCTAATCCGTATGCATAAGCTTCGGCATTATTATCTGCTCTGTAGCGTATTCTAACATTTTCAACAGTATATGGATTTACATCTTGTAGTTTTTTATAATAAGCTTCGGTAGTTAGCTTAAATGGTCTATCCCACATTTGGAAGCTATAATCGTTACCTAATACAAAATGAATAGATTGTTGTGCTTTTACTTCTGGTTGTACTGTTCCATTTTGGTCGCGTAATTCTCTGTAAAAAGGAGGTTGGTAATAGTATCCAGTTCCGAACCTAAAAAGCATGTCTTTTTCCCAATTTGGTTTGATAGCAAACTGTGCTCTAGGGCTAAAAACGGTTTGCGAATTACTTTCTATTCCGTCACCTTCAACCTTCCAATTATGAGCTCTTACACCTAGATTGTACCAAACATCATGTTCGCCAATATTACTTCTTTTACTCCATTGTAAATAAGCTTGAATTCTATTGATAGCTGTATTATTGGTAGCTCTTACGTTTTGATAAGCTGTTATAGGGTATTCATTTGGCTGATATGGCTGCTGATTGAATTGCTCTAGATTAGGTGGATTTATTGAAAACCCGGCAGAATCAATTACTTCCCATTCAACTAATCTGTCGCGAATATCTTCGTTAGTATATTTAACAGACCACTCAAAATTGTTATCGTTTATTTTATAATCTCCTTTATGTTCAATGGTGGTAATAAGTGCATCTAAATCGTTTCTACCGTGATTTAATTGTCCGCCAATACCTTCACTAAATTCTACTTCACCAAGGTCTTCATCACCAATATTGGTGTTCACTTCTCCTAATCTATATTGAGCTAAAATATCGAAATACTCTTCCTCTGTAGTATGGTAGGTAGAAGCTACAAGATTTAAATTTAAATTCTCATGAACTTTATAACTTCCTTGTATTGCGCCAAAAAGTGTTTGGTATGCATCTTTTTCTTGTCCTTCGTAAAAAACTAATAAAGCGATGGGATCTGATAGTGTACCAAAGTTTGTTTGTCGAGTTTTTGGCTCGTAATTATATTTATTAAGCGAAGCATTTCCTAAGAAACTCAAGCTAAACTTATCTGTGAACTTATAGGTGATGTACGATTGCACATCTAGAAATTTAGGATCGTAATTAGTTTCTGTTTCTTTAGCATTAACCAATAAACTGTTATCCCTGTAACGAACTCCAACAATACCTGTTAATTTTGAATTATCGCTAACTCCTTCGACAGAAAGACTTCCGCCTAGTAAACTCATATCTGCGGAAACTCCAAAATCGGTAGGTGTTCTATAAGTGATATCTAAAACAGAAGAAAGTTTGTCTCCGTATTTCGCTTGAAAACCTCCAGCCGAAAAATCTACATTCTGCACTAAATCGGTATTCACAAAACTAAGTCCTTCCTGTTGTCCTGAACGAATTAAGAACGGTCTATATACTTCAATTCCATTAACATAAACTAGGTTTTCATCGTAATTTCCACCACGAACAGAGTACTGCGTACTTAGTTCATTATTGCTACTTACTCCAGGAAGTGTTTTTAATAAATTTTCAACTCCAGCATTAGCACTTGGTATTTTTCTAATTGTTGCAGGGTTTAGGGTTACAATTCCTTCTACGTCCTTTCGTTTTCTACCGGAAATAACAACGGTTGCTATTTGCTCGATATTGGTTTGTAACACCGGATTGAACTCTAATTCTTCTCCGTTTTCTAAATGAAATGTTGCAGTTGTTTGTTTTAAGGAAATATGCGAAAAAGTAACTCTTACATCTTTATTTGCCGGTATTTTTAAAAGGTAAAAACCGTTTTCATTGGTAGTTGTTCCAAGATTATCGGCTATAATATTTACGTTTTCTACAGGTTTATTGAATTCGTCTAGAATGACTCCTCTTAAAGTTCCTGTTTGTGCTAACACAAAAAAGGGAAGCAGTAAAAAAAGCGGCGTTAAGAATTGCAGTTTATTATTCAAGATAGTTCTTTTTTATTTTCGGTAAAACATCGTTTCAAAAGTAGAATTATTTCCAACATTATCTGTAACAATTACTTTTAAAATATTTTTTGTTTCTATGGAAACCGCATCATTGAAGTCGTAAGTTAATGTTTTTGTTTTATAATCGTATTCGGTAAGAATCCATTTTCCGTTAATAGTTGCTCTATAATTAGAGATTCCCGACTCTTTATCTTCAATTTTTATTTTTAAGAAACGATACTTGCTCAGCCATTTTCCTTTGGTAAAGTTAATAGGCGTTATGGTTGGTGGAGTAGTGTCTACTGCCAAAGCATATTTTCCTAAAGTTCTAGTGCTTGTGGTTAAAATACTTCCTCTTCGTTTGGTGTTGGAGTAAAGTGGATAATCATTATAGCCAACCAGTCTTGCAATATAAAGTTTGTTTATATCTTCTGTTTTGTAGCCGCTTAAATTATAGCTAATATCAAAATACTTCATTGCAGGAATAATGTCTTTATGAAGTGTTAAAGTATCATTCTTCACATTAAAATCTATAAAGAAATCGTCGTAAAATGTATTCCTTGGAATATCGACACTCACACGATCTAATTTTAAACTTTGTTCTTGATTAGCGAAAATATAATATGGCGAAGTTTTCTCATCTGCAGGTTCTACAACATCGGTTTTAACTCCTTTGATGTTTATTTGAAGCCAAGCCTCATTGTTTTTTAAATCGCTTACACGTACTTTATAAACGGAAGAAGTGCTGTCTTCTACAACTACATATCCGTCATCTACCACGTTTTTATACATACTTAACGGATTGTTAGGTTGAACAAATAACTTTTGAAGTCTTTGCTTTTTGGTTTGATAATGTTCGTAATCAATTAATCTATTGAGATGTCTGGTTTCACTAAAAGAGAAGCGCTTGAAATCCAATTCGAATAATAAATTACCATTAAATCGGGTCTGAATATTATATACGCCATTTTTATTGGCAGCCAAATCTTGTCTATCTATGGATGCTATTGCAAAACCTATTTTTCCGTAAGCTTCAATATTTTCAACGGTATAGCCTCCGTTTCTATCATCAATCAATCGTAGTTTCTGTTTGTTTCTAGATTTATTTACGTGAGCATCTTTTCCAATAGGATAAGCATAAACCTCAGTAATAATTGGTTTTGTAGTATCCTTAATGTCCAGACCAAAAAGTAATGGATTCATTGGTCTTTCTTGGTTATCTCTAATTTCAAAATGTAAATGCGGACCTCCAGAACCTCCAGTATTTCCGGAATAAGCAATTACCTCCTCTTTATTTACTGTGATTTCATCTGAGTTCGGGAATAATTCAATTTCAAAAGATTCTTCTTCATATTGTCGCTTTTTTACATAAGCTTCAATCTCATCGGAAAACTTTTGTAAGTGACCATAAACAGTAGTGTAACCGTTGGGATGAGTTATATATAAAGCTTTTCCATAGCCAAAATGAGAAATTTTAATTCTACTTACATAGCCTTCAGCAGAAGCATAAACTTTTAAGCCTTGGCGTTGTTGCGTTTTAATATCTAATCCAGAGTGGAAATGATTAGAACGTAGTTCTCCAAAAGTTCCAGATGCAATAAGTGTGATGTCTAGAGGAGGAGCAAAATAATCTGTTGGGTATTTCTCCTGAGCAAAACTTAAAGAAGTAGAATAAAACAGTAAAATAAATAGAATTCTCATAATATTATGTTCTCCTGCGAATGTATTAATTTGCTATAAATCTACAAACTTTATAGCAATTTCTGAGCCATTGTATTGATAGCTAATGTTTTTACTTTTTTTTTGATTTTAATAGAAAAAATTATTGCTATTTAACTTTAGGTATGTTAACTTTGTGATATAAGTACTGAATTTGTAAATGAGTCATATTGAAGATATTGTAGATGCTTTAGAGAAAAAAATTAGCAAAGTATTGCAAAAACAAAGAGATTTGGAGCAAGCTAATAGAAAACTACAAGAGGCTTTACATTCATCTAATCAGGAGCTTCAAGAAAAAGAACAGCTTTTAGTTGTTTGGCAAGATAAATACGAAGCGCTCAAATTAGCAAATTCTATGCTTGGCAGTGATGATAATAAAAGAGAAACAAAGCTTAAAATAAATGCATTAATAAGAGAAATAGATCATTGTATCGCACAACTCTCTGATTAATACCAAACAATTATCATGGCAGAACAGCTTAAAATAAAGCTATCTATAGCAAATAGGGTTTACCCATTAAACATTCATCCGAAGCAGGAGGAAGGTTTGCGTAAAGCAGCTAAGAAGATTGATGCTATGATTACACAATTTGAGCAAAGTTATTCCGTTAAAGATAAACAAGATGTATTAGCCATGTGTGCTTTGCAATTTGCGTCTCAAACAGAACAACAAATTATAGATAAGGAAAATTTGAATGAACAAGTAGAGGAGAAGCTTCGCGCTTTGAATGAAGTTTTAGATGTACATTTAGATTCTTAATACGTTCTTTAAATAAAATAAAGGTTACTGCCTGCATTGGTTATTTTTTTTGATAAACTCAACGTTAATTCTTTAAAAAGGGTGAGTTTAAGTTGTAAAAGCGAGCTGTCTTAGAACAGATACTTGATCAGCTTGTTAGCCCTAAACTTGTTTTTAAGGAGTTTATACAAAACTTTATACTGGTGTAGGCTTTTTTATATAATAAAACTAAATAACTAACATGGATAACCCAATTATACTAACTATACTAGGAATAGTAATAGGACTTATTATAGGATACATAATTTCTAAAATACTAGAAAAAAAGAATGCATCTAAAATAATTAAAAATGCTAAAAAATCTGCAGCTTCCATCCTTAAAGAAGCTAAAAGTGAAGGAGAGTCAATTAAAAAAGACAAAATTCTTCAAGCAAAAGAAAAATTTATTGAATTAAAATCAGAGCACGAAAAAGTTATTTTCTCTAGAGACAAAAAAATGTCTGATGCAGAGAAACGTATTCGTGATAAAGAATCTCAAGTATCTAGTGAACTTTCAAAAGCTAAGAAAAACAACGCTGAAATTGAAGCTAAGATCAAAGACTACGATTATAGATTAGATATCATAGAGAAAAAGCAAGAAGAAGTAGATAGATTACATAGAAGCCAAATAGAGCAGCTAGAAGTTATCTCTAGTCTTTCAGCAGAAGAAGCTAAGCAACAGTTAGTAGAATCTTTAAGAGGCGAAGCAAAGAATGAAGCTATGGCTTTTGTACAAAGCACTCTTGAAGAGGCGAAAATGACTGCACAACAAGAAGCTAAAAAGATTATAATTAACACTATTCAACGCATTGGAACAGAAGAGGCAGTAGATAACTGTGTATCGGTTTTCAATATTGAATCAGATGATGTTAAAGGTAGAATTATTGGTAGAGAAGGAAGAAATATTCGTGCCATTGAAGCTGCTACAGGAGTAGAGATTATTGTAGATGATACACCAGAAGCAATTATTCTTTCTTGTTTTGACTCTGTAAGAAGAGAGGTAGCTAGATTATCTTTACATAAATTAGTTACAGATGGTAGAATTCACCCTGCAAGAATTGAAGAAGTAGTTAGAAAAACACAAAAGCAAATTGAGCAGGAGATTATTGAAGTAGGTAAACGTACTGTTATAGACTTAGGTATTCACAACTTACACCCAGAGTTAATTAAAATGGTAGGTAGAATGAAATATCGTTCTTCTTACGGACAAAACCTTTTACAACACTCAAGAGAAGTTGCAAAGCTTTGTGGTGTAATGGCAGCAGAATTAGGTTTAAACCCTAAGTTAGCAAAAAGAGCTGGGCTATTACATGATATAGGAAAAGTGCCAGATGCAGAAGCAGATATGGAAACACCACACGCAATACTTGGTATGCAATGGGCAGAGAAGTTTGGTGAAAAAGAAGATGTAATTAATGCTATTGGAGCCCACCATGATGAAATTGAAATGACCTCATTACTTTCTCCTATTGTTCAGGTTTGTGATGCTATTTCAGGAGCAAGACCAGGAGCAAGAAGACAGGTTTTAGATAGCTATATTCAACGTTTAAAAGATTTAGAAGATATTGCTTTTGGATTCCAAGGAGTGAAGAAAGCATACGCTATTCAAGCTGGTAGAGAATTAAGAGTAATAGTTGAAAGTGAAAAGGTTTCAGATCAGAATGCTTCTGACTTATCATTTAATATCTCACAAAAGATTCAAACGGATATGACTTATCCAGGACAAGTAAAAGTTACAGTAATTCGTGAAACAAGAGCTGTAAATATTGCGAAATAAGAATAAAACTTTAAGTACCAAAAAAGTCTAGCAATTAGCTAGACTTTTTTGTTTGGTAACTTTATAGTGAATGTAGATCCTACATTCACAGTACTATCTACTTCTATGGAACCATTAAAGGCTTCAATTTGATTTTTTGTTAAATAAAGGCCAACACCTTCGGCATCTTCATTTTGATGAAAGGTTCTATATAATTCAAATATTTCATTACCAAACTTATCTAAATCTATTCCTAGACCATTATCCTTAAAAGTTAGGATTATATGTTCTTCAGTGACTTTAGATTCAATATGTATGATTGGAGATCTACTTGGATGTTTATATTTAATGGCATTTGAAAGTAGATTCTGAATGATACTTCCCATATAATCTGCGTTAAAATCTAAAAATATTTCACTATCTACTTCATTATGTATGATGCTATTTGTCTTTTTAATTTTTATAGTTAGAAGACCAATGGCATTGTCAATAAAACTTTTAAGGTGAATACATTCAATATTATCGTTTTTAGATGTACTTACCGTAACAATACCCCTTAAACTAGTAATAGTTTTTGTTAATGATTTATTTACCGTTTTTAATATGGCAATAAGTTCATCTTTTTCAAGTTCATCTTTGGCATCATCATAAAAGTCTAAAAGGCTGTCAAAGTTTGCAGTATGCGATTTTAAGTTATGAATTACCATAAGTGAAAAGTTTTTAAGCTTTTCATTCTGATTTTCTATAATTAACTGTTTACTTTCTATATTCGCTTCTTGTTTTTTCTGTTCATTTATATCTATAAGAGTACCAATAACGCGTATGTGATTTCCATCTTTATCACGTTCAACTACTTTTCCAGTATCTTTTACCCACTTGTAGCTTCCGTCTTTAGATAAAATTCTATGCTCACTTGTGTAGGTTTGCGTCTCGCCATTAAAGTGTTGCACTACCTTTTCAGTTACTTTATTTACATCTTCAGGGTGTATTTTTTCGTGCCAATTATAGGTTACTTTATCGTCTTCTACTTCCTCTATACCTAATATTCTTTTAGCTTCAACGGAGTGTACTACAGTATTGTCTATTGCGTTATAATCCCATACACCTATGTTAGAGTTTTCTAAAGCAAATTTTGAAATGAAATCGTCAATTTTAAATTTCGTTTTAAAGTTTAATACTTTAGAGTAAAACTTCTTCTTTTTAGTCATAAAATTACTTCGTTGATTTAGGGTGCGGAAAATTAAAATATTTTTATTTTAAAAATCAATATAGATAAATTTATTTGTTTTAACAGATGAAAGGCAGAAATATACGATAAAATGAGTTTTTGGTAAGAATTTTATGTAATAGTTACTAGGTGTAAATAAGCTATTAGAAATTTACATTTTTGTGTTTTTAATTTTAATATGGAACGTCGTGCCTTCACCTACAACGCTTGAAACAGTAATTTCACCTCCAAAAGTTTCAATTTGATTTTTGATGAGATAGAGTCCAACACCTTCAGAGTCTTCGTTGTAATGAAAGGTTTTATATAGTCCAAAGACATCCTTTCCAAATTTATCAAGATCTATTCCACGTCCATTATCTGATACAGATAAGTTTATGAAATTCTTTTCAAAAGTATTGTTTATAGTAATTATAGGATCTCTGTCGGGATGTCTGTATTTAATTGCATTAGTCAAAAGGTTTTGAATAATACTTTCAAAATAGGAGCAATTATAATAAATATATAGTCGTGGATCTAGGTTGTTGTGTATGGTTGCTTTGTTTTCAGAAATAACAAAATCTAAAGAGTTTAAAATATCATCTACCTCTTTAGCAATATATATTTTACCTGTTTTTTTGTTTTTTTCGGATTGAACAGACACTACTTGGTTTAAGTTTGTAATAGTTTTGGTTAGAGATTCGGATACTGTTTTTAGATGGGTTATTAGTTCGTTTTTTTCTTCTTCTGTTTCGGCTTCTTTATAGAAGTTTAATAAGCTTTCAAAGTTCCCTGCATGTTGTTTTAGGTTATGTGTAACAATATGAGCAAAGTTTCGAAGTTTATTGTTTTGTTCCGTAGCAAGGTTTAAAGCTTTTATTGTTTTGTCTTTTGCTATATGTGAGTTGGATATATCTGTTACGGTTCCAATAATTTTTTTTGGTTTTCCACATTCAAACCATGTAATTACTATTCCTCTATCTAGTATCCATTTGTAAGTATCGTTCTTACACTTTATTCTATATTCACACTGGAATATAGGTGTGATTCCGTCTAAGTGTTTTTTAAGTGTTTTTAGGTAATTTTGTTTGTCATTAGGATGTACTCGAATGTTCCAATCTTCAAGCTTATTACCAAAATCTTCATCGGTTTCAAAACCAATTATTTTTTTTGTGATGCTGGAAAGAAATATTTCGTTATCAGATGTGTTTAATTCCCATACGCCTATATCACTATAATCTAACCCAGCCTTCCACTTTGTTTCATCTAAGAACTTAAGAGCATTGTTATGTAATCCCTGATTGTTGTCAGTCATAGAATTCTTCATATTTTCGTTCTAGGGATTAAGGGGCAATATATAAGTCAGTTATGACTTACACAATATGTAGTAAATATAGTAAAATATCGATAAGAAATGAAATTTATCGATGAAACACTTTAATTTCTAGGGTGATAGGTGTTCATAACATCCTTTAAGTGACTTTTATCTACATGCATATAAATTTCTGTTGTAGTTATACTTTCGTGACCTAGCATGAGTTGTATAGCTCTTAAGTCGGCGCCATTTTCTAGTAAATGTGTAGCAAAGGAATGTCTAAAAGTATGCGGAGAAATATTCTTATTTAAATTTACTTTTTCTGCCAATTGCTTGATAATGGTGAAAATCATGGCTCTAGTAAGTTGTTTTCCTCTTCGGTTTAAAAAAAGTATATCTTGAAAATCTTCTTTTATTGGGTCATGAACTCTTACTTGGTTTTTATAAAGGTTGATTATTTTTTGTGTTTCAGGAACTATAGGAACAAAACGCTGTTTATCTCCTTTTCCAGTAACTTTTATAAAGCCTTCCTCAAAAAATAAATCGGAAATTTTTAAGTTAATTAATTCGCTTACGCGTAAACCACAGCTATAAAGAGTTTCTAGTATGGCTCGATTTCTTTCTCCTAGTGGTTTGCTAAGATCTATAGCGTTTATAATTGTATTTATATCTTCTTCGCTTAAGGTATCAGGAAGCTTTCTACCTATTTTAGGTGATTCAATTAATTCTAAAGGGTTTGTTTTAATATAATCTTCAAAGACTAAATAATTGAAAAAACTACGTAAGCCAGAAATGATTCTAGATTGAGATCTTGCATTTACTTTTTTTGCAATTTCATAAATGAATTGTTGTACAATTTCTGAAGAAATACTTAAAGGAGATTCCTGTATGTTGTTATCTTCTAAGTGTTTAATTAATTTGTTAATATCTAAAGCATAGTTATTAATTGTGTTTTGTGATAACCCACGCTCTATCTTTAAATACATTTTATAATCTGCAAGTGCTTGTTGCCATTTCATAGCAGTAAAAATAAGATATATAACTATATTTTATATGTAATAAAAATTAATTTTTCAATACTTTGAATATGAGTGGTTTATTTGTGTTGGTAATTTGTAAACTAATTTTATAATTAATCAATATTAAATTTTAAACTAATTATTATGAAAAAATTATTATTTACTGCTGCAATTGCATTTTTAGGGTTTACAAGTGTTAATGCACAAGAGTTCAGTTTTGGACCAAAAGCAGGTTTAAACTTAGCAACTTTAACAGGAGATGTTGAAGATGCAGAAATGAAAGTTGGTATACACATTGGTGGAGCAGCTGAAATAATGTTTAATGACAAAATGGGGCTACAAGCAGAATTGTTATTTTCTATGCAAGGAGCTCAAAACAAATACACAGAAACCTCTAGTTTTGGGGGTGTAACCGAGACATATAAGTCTGATGAAAAAGTTAAATTGAGTTACATTAATATTCCAGTGATGTTTAAATATTATATTGTTGATGGTTTCAATGTAGAAGCAGGACCACAAGTTGGGTTCTTAATATCGGCTAAAGCCGAGGAGGAATATGAGGTTTCTTATGTTGGAGGTGGATCTGATTATAATGAGTCAGGATCTGAAGAATATGATGTTGATGATGAATTGTTACCAATTGATTTTGGATTTAACCTTGGGTTAGGTTATAAAATGGATTCAGGTTTAAATTTTGGTCTTCGTTATAATATTTTGGTTTGATGAATATTAATGATCAAGAAAATTCAAACGAATACAAAATGTCTAACGGTGTATTACAAGCATCTATAGGGTTTATGTTTTAGGTTATTAAAATTAAATATATGCCGAAGCAATTGCTTCGGCTTTTTTTATGCTATAACTTTTGTATTTTTACCTTATGAAGAAAATAATTATTATAAATGGACCTAATCTTAATTTGTTAGGAACTCGTGAACCTGAGATTTACGGAAATTTATCTTTTACCGAGTTTTTAGAAAAACTTCAAGAAAAATATCCCAAGGTAGAAATTGATTATTATCAATCTAATGTTGAAGGTGAGCTTATTAATAAGCTACAAGAGGTTGGTTTTAGTTATGATGGAATTATTTTAAATGCGGCTGCATATACACATACCTCTGTAGGAATTGCAGATGCTGTTAAAGCCATTAAAACTCCAGTAGTTGAAGTGCATATATCTAATACTTTTGGAAGAGAGGCTTTTAGGCATACTTCCTATATTTCACCAAATGCAAAAGGTGTAATTCTAGGTTTTGGTTTACAGAGTTATGAGTTGGCTGTTCAAAGTTTTGTTCACTAGTTATTATTTGAAATAAAGACATAAAAAAAGGTTTCGAATTTTCGAAACCTTTTTTTTATGATAAATATATTACTTTTTATAAGTGAATTACTTCATCGTAAGCAGCAGCAACCGCTTCCATAACCGCTTCACTCATAGTAGGGTGTGGGTGAACTGCTTTTAATACTTCATGACCTGTAGTTTCTAGTTTTCTACCTAAAACAGCTTCAGCAATCATATCTGTAACTCCGGCACCAATCATATGGCATCCTAACCATTCACCATATTTAGCATCGAAAATAACTTTTACGAAACCGTCTTTTGCTCCAGAAGCACTTGCTTTACCGGAAGCAGAGAATGGGAATTTACCAACTTTGATATCGTATCCTTTTTCTTTTGCTTGTTTTTCTGTTAAACCAACAGAAGCAATTTCAGGAGAACAATAAGTACAACCTGGAATGTTTCCGTAGTCTAAAGCTTCAACATGTTGTCCAGCAATTTTCTCTACACAAAGAATTCCTTCCGCGGAAGCGACATGGGCTAATGCTTGACCTGGAGTAACATCTCCAATTGCATAATAACCAGGAATATTTGTTTGGTAGTAATCGTTTACTAAAATCTTGTCTCTATCTACAGCGATACCAACATCTTCAAGTCCGATACCTTCAATATTTGTTTTAATACCTACTGCAGAAAGAATGATATCTGCTTCAAGAACTTCTTCTCCTTTGCTAGTTTTTACTGTAGCTTTTACTCCGTTTCCAGATGTATCAACAGAAGTAACTTCGGCAGAAGTCATGATTTTTATACCGCTTTTCTTAAAACTTTTTTCTAATTGTTTAGAAACATCTACGTCTTCAACAGGAACTACGTTTGGTAAATACTCTACAATAGTTACATCTGCACCCATAGAGTTGTAGAAGTAAGCGAACTCTACACCAATAGCACCAGATCCAACAACAATCATCTTTTTAGGAACTTCTGGTAAGTTTAAAGCTTCTCTATAACCAATAACTTTTTTACCGTCTTGTGGTAAGCTAGGTAATTCGCGAGAACGAGCACCAGTAGCTATAATTATATGGTCTGCGCTATATTCTTTTCCATCAACGTCAATTTTCTTTCCGGTTTTTAGTTTCCCGTAACCTTCAATAACATCAATTTTGTTTTTCTTCATTAGGAACTGAACTCCTTTGCTCATTCCGTCTGCAACATTACGACTACGTTTTACAACAGCGTCAAAATCTTTATCTACATCTTTAACTGTAAGTCCGTAATCTTCTGCATGTTTTAAATATTCAAAAACTTGCGCAGATTTCAGTAATGCTTTTGTAGGAATACAACCCCAATTTAGGCAAACGCCACCAAGATTTTCTTTTTCTACAATAGCAGTTTTAAATCCTAATTGTGAAGCTCTAATAGCTGCAACGTAGCCTCCAGGGCCACTACCAAGTACAATTATATCGTATTTACTCATTATGTATTTTTTAATCGATTTTTCAAGTCACGAAGTTACAAAACCTAAGCTTAAAATTCCAATAACCAATTCACAAATTCTCTAAACCCGAATTTATGTAGTGTTTATAAGAGAAGAAGGAGATAAATCTCTACCAAATTATTGAGAAATTGAAGAAGTTAAAATAGTTTTCATAGTTATTTTGAACATTACTCAGTAGGAATAAATTTTAGGGCATTACCATTTACACAGTGTCTTTTTCCGGTAGTATTTTTTGGACCATCGTTAAAAACGTGACCAAGATGTCCGCCACAGTTAGCACAATGTTCTTCTTCTCTATAAAAACCAAGACTGCTATCTTTTTCAAAAGCTACATTTCCTTTAATCTCTCTGTCAAAACTTGGCCATCCAGATTTAGAATCATATTTATGTTCGCTTTTAAATAAAGGAGTATTACAAGCAGCACAATGATAAGTGCCTTTTTCGTAGTTTTTATTTAATGGGCTAGAGAAGGGGCGTTCTGTTCCTGCTTCTCTTAACACATGGTATTGATCTTTGCTAAGAATTTGTTTCCACTCTGCATCTGTTTTAGAAATAGGAAATTTCGTTTTAGAGCTTGAAGATGTTTCTTTTATCTGTGCATTAGAATTACAGCTGATAAAAAAACTAATAGATAATAAGAAGATTATTTTTTTCATGTTAATATTGTCGTTAGTTTATTGGTTTATTTACAGCATTCCATAAAGATTAACTTTTACAGAATATTATGGACTTTAATCATTTTTCTTAAACATATAATGTTAATAGTGTAACAATAATATGGAACAGTTTTTGTAAATTTATACAAACTAAAATTATACCTAATTAAAATACATAATAAATGAAATTAAAAAATGTAATAATTGCTAGTTGTACAGTCTTGATATTCTTGTCTTGTGCAACAAACCCTTTTACAGGAAAGCAAACTATGGCATTGGTTTCTAATGCGCAGTTATTTCCAACAGCATTTGCTCAATATAACCAAGTACTATCAGAAAGTATTGTAGAAACAGGAACAGCAAGAGCAGAAATGATTACTCGTGTGGGGCAGCGTATTGCTGTTGCAGCAGAACGTTGGTTAAACGCTAACGGACATCAGGGATATCTTGCAGATTACGAATGGGAATATAAATTGATTGATGAGCCTACAGTAAACGCATGGTGTATGCCAGGGGGAAAGATTGTTTTTTATACGGGAATATTACCTGTAGCCCAAAACGAAACAGGAATTGCAGCTATTATGGGGCATGAGGTTGCCCACGCTTTGGCTAATCACGGACAGCAACGTATGAGTGCTGCTTATATTCAACAAGGGGTTGCGCTAGCAGGAAATATTGCTATTAATAATGAAGAAGATAGAAATACATTTAACCAATATTATGGTATAGGTTCACAAGTAGGAGTTATGTTACCTTTTAGTAGAAGTCATGAAACGGAAGCAGATAAAATAGGTTTATACTTAATGGCAATTGCTGGTTATAATCCAACGGAAGCTGCAGAACTTTGGAAACGCATGAAAGCAAATAGTGGAGGAGGAGCTCCACCAGAAATTTTAAGTACACACCCTTCTAACGATAGTAGAATTGCTAATTTACAAGCATTAGCACCACAAGCTGTCGCTGAAGCAAAGAAGTTTGGAATACAATCTTTTAAACCAATTACAAGTTACTCATACTAATTAAAAATATTTTTTTACTTTAGAAGCTGCTCAAAAAAGAGCAGCTTTTTTTATATGAATAAACTACCAAAAGGAAGTAAAAAACTTCTAAACGCCTGGGCTTTTTACGATTGGGCAAATTCTGTATACACACTTACTATAGCATCTTCTATATTTCCTATATTTTATTCTGCATTATTTCTTAGCGAAATAAAAAATGTAGAAGCTTTTGGCTTCGTTTTTAAAAGTACCGCACTAATTACTTATGTGACGGCTTTTACTTTTTTGGTTGTAAGTTTTACATCGCCTATACTTTCTGGAATTGCAGATTATGTAGGAAATAAAAAGAATTTCATGAAATTCTTCTGCTATGTAGGAGGTTTAGGGTGTATCGGACTTTATTGGTTTAGCTTAGAAAACATACACATAAGTTTACTTTTCTATTTTATGGGATTGATAGGTTATTGGGGGAGTTTGGTTTTTTACAATTCCTATTTACCAGATATTGCATTTCCAGAACAGCAAGATAATATTAGTGCCAAAGGATTTTCATTAGGTTATATAGGTAGTGTTTTACTGTTGATTGTAAACTTAGGGATGGTAATGAGTCAAGAAACAGGACCAGAAAAAATGCAAATGATGCGTTATTCATTTGTTACCGTAGGTTTATGGTGGATTTTATTTAGTCAATACACCTTTTATATTTTACCAAAGGGTGTTTCTTCTGGAGAAAAAGTTACCAAAGCTATTGTATTTAATGGTTTAAAAGAATTAAGGGTGGTTTGGAGTCAGTTGAAAGAAAATCTTAGATTAAAACGCTATTTAATAGCCTTTTTTGTTTTTAGCATGGCAGTACAAACCATCATGTTAGTGGCTGTATATTTTGGAGAAGAAGAAATAGCATGGGGAAGCGATGCCGATAAAACAAGCGGATTAATTGTAAGTATTTTAATGATACAATTAGTTGCCATTTTAGGAGCTTTTCTAACATCAAAAGCATCTTCAAAGTTTGGAAACATAAAAACTTTGATTTTTGTTAATTGTGTTTGGATGGGCTTATGTTTTTATGCTTATTTCATGAAAACACCAATGCAGTTTTATATAGCAGCTTCCGTAGTAGGAATGGTAATGGGCGGTATTCAAAGTTTAGCTCGTTCTACTTATTCTAAGTTTTTACCAGAAACAGAAGATACTACGTCTTATTTCAGCTTTTATGATGTTGCAGAGAAAATAGGAATTGTTATAGGAATGGTCATTTTCGCAACGATAGATCAAGTAACAGGAAGTATGCGAAACTCTATTTTATTCTTATTTGTTTTCTTTTTAATTGGAATTGTATTGCTATTTAGAGTGCCAGAAAAAGAAACCATTTAATTTATTTTATTAAGTTTGTTAAAATTAACTATCAATTAAAAATTAATGAAAAATATCAAGCTAATTGCCATCTTTGTTTTAACCCTATTCTTTACGGTTACATCCTGCGATAACGAACCAATTGAAGGAGATTTTGGTCAAAATGGAAATGACAACGAAGTAAGTTGTGCAGAAGCAACTCAGAACCTTTCACAAATTTCTACCATCTACGGAACAACTACTCCAGATGATGTAAATTATACAGTTATTTGCAACGATTATGCTGTTGCCTTACAAAATATGATTGACTCTTGTGGAGATGCTACAGGAGCAATTCAAGACTTATTAGACAATTTAGATTGTCCGGCACTTCCAGATGATTGTTCTATAGCAATAACGGTAGTAGCCTCTGCACAAGCAGCCTATGAATCAGATCCTACAAATGATACATTTTGTTTAGCTTATAAAGCAGCATTACAAAATCAAATTACAGAATGTGGTGACCCTACAGGAAGTTTACAAACTACTATTAACGGATTATCTTGTAATGAAACTGCTGAAGTTAGCATAGTAGGTACTTGGGAGTTAGTAGCCTTTACGGTGAATGGTGAAACAACAGATGTTTGTTTAGGTGAAATTGAAATATTCACAGAAACAATGTATCAATACCAAGAAGCATTTGGTGATAACTGTGAAAACCTTTCTGAAGTTAGTGCCTTAGAACCATATACTTTAATAGGAAATGAGTTAACAATTACAGAAGATGGTATTTCTTATGTATATGAAGTTTTAGAATTAACCGAAACAACTCTAGTTTACCAAGAAGAATACACCGATACCGGAGAAGAATTTGTAGAAGTTCATACATTTGAAAGACAGTAATCGAGTTTCAAATTAATAATACAAACAAAAATCCGAAGTTATTGCTTCGGATTTTTTGTTTATTGAAAGCGCCTAACCACCAATAAGGTTTTTTAAATATTGAAATAGGAATGTGGCATATTTATTGAATTTATACTACACATGGATGTGGTGTGTAATTGTGTAATCTGCTAACATTCATGCTGATAATAGAAAAATAATTACTAATTTTAAAATATAAACATTTTGTTATCTGCTTGTTAGGTGACAATTTGGCTTAATTACATATATGAAAAAATCAGGTTTACTAGGTCTTGACAGTTTGTCATTACAGGATTTTGATGAAAATTCAGAGTTAATCCCTTTAATGACTCCAGAAGATGAAGAAGAAATAAACAATGAGAAATTACCAGAAACACTACCAATTCTTTCTTTAAGAAACACGGTATTGTTTCCAGGAGTTGTTATTCCTATTACGGCAGGAAGAGACAAGTCTATCAAATTAATTAACGATGCTAATAACGGATCTAAAGTTATTGGTGTAGTTGCTCAAAAGGACGAATCCGTTGAAGATCCTAAGGCGGGAGATATTCATGAAACAGGTACAGTTGCAAGAATTTTACGTGTTTTAAAAATGCCAGATGGTAATACAACTGTTATTATTCAAGGGAAAAAACGTTTTAAGGTTGCTGAAGTTATTACTGAAGAACCTTATATGAACGCCACTATTCGCGAAGTTCCTGAAGCAAAACCAGAAAAAAACAATAAAGAATTTGATGCGATTATAGAATCCATTAAAGATCTTGCTTTACGTATCATAAAGGATAGCCCGAACATACCAAGTGAAGCTTCTTTTGCTATTAAAAATATTGAAAGCAATTCGTTTTTAGTGAATTTCGTTTCTTCTAATATGAATCTTTCTGTAAAAGAAAAACAACTTTTATTAGAAAATGACGATTTAAAAGAACGCGCTCTTGCGACTTTAAAATACATGAATTTAGAGTTTCAGAAATTGGAACTTAAAAATGATATTCAGCTAAAGGTTCAAAGTGATATGAGCCAGCAGCAACGTGAGTATTTCTTACACCAGCAAATGAAAACCATACAAGAAGAACTTGGTGGCGGTGTTTCTGCAGGTGAAGAGATTGAAGAAATGCGTCAGCGTGCAAAGAAGAAAAAGTGGGACGAAAAAACTTCGAATCACTTTGAAAAAGAATTGGCTAAGATGCAGCGTATGAACCCGCAAGTAGCGGAATATTCTATACAACGTAATTATCTTGACTTGTTTTTAGATTTACCATGGAATGAGTTTAGTGAGGATCAATTCGATTTAAAACGTGCTCAGAAAATTTTAGACAGAGACCATTACGGATTAGATGATGTTAAAAAGAGAATTTTAGAATATCTAGCGGTTATTAAATTGCGTAACGATATGAAATCGCCAATCCTTTGTCTTTACGGACCTCCAGGAGTTGGTAAAACATCTCTAGGGAAATCTGTAGCAGAAGCTTTAGGAAGAGAATATGTGCGTATTTCTTTAGGTGGTTTACGTGATGAAGCAGAAATTCGCGGTCATAGAAAAACCTATATAGGTGCAATGCCAGGTAGAATTATAAAAAGCTTGAAAAAAGCAGGAACATCTAACCCTGTATTTGTACTAGACGAAATTGATAAGTTATCTAACTCACATCAAGGAGATCCTTCTTCTGCAATGTTAGAGGTTTTAGATCCAGAACAAAACAGTGAGTTTTATGATAATTTCTTAGAAATGGGTTACGATTTATCTAAGGTGATGTTTATTGCAACCTCTAATAGTCTATCTACCATTCAGCCTGCATTATTAGATAGAATGGAAATCATTAATGTTACAGGTTATACTATTGAAGAAAAAGTTGAAATAGCTAAGCGTCATTTATTGCCTAAGCAATTAAAAGAGCATGGCTTAACAGATAAACATCTTAAAATAGGGAAACCACAACTAGAAAAAATAGTAGAAGGTTATACTCGTGAATCTGGTGTTAGAGGATTAGAAAAACAAATTGCTAAAATGGTACGTTATGCTGCCAAAAACATTGCAATGGAAGAAGAGTATAATATAAAAATTTCTAATCAAGATGTTATTGATGTTCTTGGCGGGCCAAAACTAGAAAGAGATAAGTACGAAAACAATGATGTAGCTGGTGTGGTTACAGGATTAGCTTGGACAAGAGTAGGAGGAGATATTTTGTTTATTGAATCTATACTTTCTAAAGGAAAAGGAGCCATGACTATTACCGGTAACCTAGGAAAAGTAATGAAAGAATCTGCAACAATTGCCATGGAATATATCAAGGCAAATGCTACAGATTTAGGGGTAGATCCTGCTGTTTTCGAAAAATATAATGTACATATTCACGTTCCAGAGGGTGCAACTCCAAAAGATGGTCCTAGTGCAGGGGTAACTATGTTGACTTCCTTAGTGTCCTTATTTACCCAACGTAAAGTAAAAAAGAACCTAGCAATGACAGGTGAGATTACTTTAAGGGGTAAAGTTTTACCTGTTGGCGGAATTAAAGAAAAAATCCTTGCTGCAAAGCGCGCAAGAATAAAAGAAATATTACTTTGTGAAGATAATAGACGTGATATTGAAGAAATTAAACCAGAATATTTAAAAGGCTTAACTTTTCACTATGTTGCAGATATGAAGGATGTTATAGACATTGCTGTAACTAAGAGCAAAGTCAAGAACTATAAAAAGCTATAATTATGAAAACGCCACTATTTGTATTAATCTGTATGATTTCGTTTTCTGTTTTTTCACAAGAAACAGAAGTAACAGAAGAATTTCTTCCTATAAATTTAGAGGGTAAAGAAGCATTTCTTTCTACTAAAACAGGAGAATATATATTTCTAGATCATGCTGATACAGATGCAAGAAAATTAAAAACTACAGATAGTGGCGTTATTTATACAGATATTAAAATTCATACCGTAGCTAAAAGGGAAACCATATCTAGAATCGCAAAAAAATACGATTTAAGTGAAGACGAACTAATTCAGCAAAACGATTTAAAAAACACCAAACTAAGTATTGGTCAAGAATTAAAAGTCATTAAAAATTTAGTAATAAAGTCTAGTAGTCCTGTTTTAAGTCAAGGAGAATCTAGAATTATTGCACAGCTACAACCAGGGCAAAGTCCAACATCATTAGAAGTTGCTCCTCCGCAGAAAGTAGTATCAACTCCTAACAAGCCAAGTGTTACAGAAACAAAGGAAGTAGTACAAAGGGAAGTAGTACAAAAGGAAGAGGAAAAAACTTCCACAACTGATTCCGGAAATTATTATATAGTAAAAAAAGGAGAATCTTTATATAGCATCGCAAAAGAGCACAATACTACTATTGAAGCGATAATGGAATTAAACAAACTAACTTCAAGTAATATTGGTATAGGACAAAAGTTATTGCTTAAGTAAAAATATATTTCTTATTTCTTCGTTTTAATATAGATTTACTTATTTTGCGTCGTTTATGATAAAGAAATATCTTACTTGTTTATGTCTATTATGCTTTGTCACTTCTTATTCGCAATTAGGAGGAGAAACTACATACCAATTTCTTAATTTAGTATCCTCGCCACGTCAAGCAGCTCTTGGTGGAAAAGTACTTACCAACGTTGATTATGACGTTACACAAGCCATTTACAATCCGTCTACTATTAATTTAGATATGCATAACCAATTAGCGGTTAATTATTCTAATTATTTAGGAGATGTTAGTTATGGTACAGCCGCATACGCTTATACTATAGATAGAAGAAATTTAACCTATCATATTGGTGTAACTTATGTTAATTACGGACAGTTTGATGGTTATGACGAACAAGGAGTAGCAACAGGATCTTTTTCAGGAAACGAAGCAGCTATTTCATTTGGTCATGCGAGACAAATAGGATATTCAGATTTTTATTTAGGTGGAAATGTAAAGATTATCACCTCAAAATTAGAACAATACAACAGTATCGGAATCGCATTAGATGCCGGTTTAATGTATATAAATGAAGATTTAGAATTTCAAGCAACCTTAGTTCTTAGAAATGCCGGAACACAAATTACTACCTATGCTGGTCAAAATGAACCTCTTCCTTTTGAAGTTGATTTCGGAATGTCTCAAACACTAGAAAATGTACCAATCCGATGGCATCTAACTTTCGAAAACCTACAAAAATGGCCTATAGGAAGTTCTAACCCTGCAAGAGCTACAACAGATTTAGAAGGAAATCAGACACAAGAAAAAGTTGGTTTTTTTAATCAAGTCTTACGTCATACTATAATAGGAGCTGAGTTGTTTCCAGAAGGAGGTTTTCAACTTCGTTTAGGTTATAATTTTAGAAGAGCAGAAGAACTTCGTATTGTAGATCAACGAAACTTCTCAGGATTATCTGCAGGTATTTCTATTAAATTAAACAAAATGCGCTTCAGTTATACACATGCAAAATATACAAGCGCAGCAAATGCAAATTTCTTCGGTCTTCAAATAGATTTAGAATAAACACTACATTTCTTTACCACTTTACTTATTTCAAGTATTTTTGTGAACTCTTACAGATAATATGAATAAAATTACCATTGCCATAGACGGATTTTCTTCCACAGGAAAAAGTACAGTTGCAAAACAACTTGCAAAACATTTGGGTTATATATATGTAGATACAGGTGCTATGTACCGAGCAGTAACCTATTATGCAATGCAGCATAATTTCATAAGTGCATCCCATTTTGACATTGAAGGTTTGGTTTCTGAACTGCATAAAATCGAAATCAGTTTTGTGTTTAATGAAGAAGTAGGTTTTGCCGAAGTCTATTTAAATGCTGAAAATGTAGAGAAACAAATACGAACGCTAGAAGTTTCAGGTTTTGTTAGTCAGATTGCAACAATTCCAGAAGTGCGTTACCAATTGGTAAAACAGCAACAAAAAATGGGAGAGAACAAAGGTGTTGTTATGGACGGAAGAGATATAGGTACGGTAGTTTTTCCGTATGCTGAATTAAAAATATTCATGACCGCTTCTGCTGAAACAAGAGCACAACGTAGGTATGATGAGTTAATAAAAAGGGGAGATGAAGTTTCGTTTAAAGATGTGCTTCATAACGTGCAAGAAAGAGATTATATAGATTCCAACAGAAAAGATTCGCCTCTAGTAAAAGCATCAGATGCTATTGAGATTGATAATTCTAATTTATCCTTAGAAGAACAGTTTGATAAAATTCTTCAATTAGTAAATAATGCCCTAGAAAATAACAGCTAATTTTTTGTTGTAAAATTTTCAGCACCAAACATTTGAGATTCAAAAAAATAATTGTAGTTTTGCACTCCTTTTAGCGAGTAGTGAAAGATAAAGGGAATATAAATAAATTATTTTTAACACTTCTGTGTGTTATCGCTTAACCAATCTTTCTAAAACACAACAGAATACAAAACATAATGTACATAGGTTTAAACTAAAAAGAACCATTACATTATTACATTATCTAAATGGCTGAAAAAGCAAAACAAGCTGAAGTTGAAGCAACGGAAGCAAAAGTAAATGAAACTCCTCAAGTTTCTGAAGCGCAAGCAAACCCTGAAAAATTCTTAAAAGAGTTCAACTGGCACAACTACCAAGAAGGTATTGATGAAGTTGAAGATTCTCAATTAAAAGAATTTGAAAAATTAGTATCAGAAAACTTCGTAGATACATTAGATGACGAAGTAGTAGAAGGTGAAGTAATTCACATTTCTGATCGTGATGCTATCATTGACATTAACGCAAAGTCTGAAGGTGTAATTTCATTAAATGAATTCCGTTACAACCCTAACTTAAAAGTTGGTGACAAAGTAGAAGTATTAATTGACGTTCGTGAAGACGCAACAGGACAATTAGTATTATCTCACAGAAAAGCACGTGTAATTAAAGCTTGGGATAGAGTGAATAATGCACATGATACTGGAGAAATCGTTAACGGTTTTGTTAAATGCAGAACTAAAGGTGGTATGATTGTAGATGTTTTCGGAATTGAAGCATTCTTACCAGGTTCACAAATTGACGTAAAACCAATTAGAGATTACGATCAGTATGTAAACAAAACTATGGAATTTAAAGTTGTTAAAATCAACCACGAATTCAAAAACGTAGTAGTATCTCATAAAGCTTTAATTGAAGCTGATATTGAAATTCAAAAGAAAGAAATTATTGGTCAATTAGAAAAAGGTCAAGTACTAGAAGGTGTTGTTAAAAACATTACTTCTTACGGTGTATTTATTGATCTTGGTGGAGTTGACGGATTAATTCATATTACAGATCTTTCTTGGTCAAGAATCAACCATCCAAACGAGATTGTTGAGTTAGACCAGAAATTAAACGTTGTAATCCTTGATTTTGATGAAAACAAATCAAGAATTCAATTAGGTCTTAAACAATTATCTAAACATCCTTGGGATGCATTAGGAGAAGATATCAAAGTTGGTGATAAAGTAAAAGGTAAAGTAGTTGTAATTGCAGATTACGGTGCATTTATCGAAGTTGCTGAAGGTGTTGAAGGATTAGTTCACGTAAGTGAAATGTCATGGTCTACACACTTACGCTCTGCTCAAGATTTCGTATCTGTAGGAGATGTAGTAGAAGCACAAATCTTAACTCTTGATAGAGAAGATAGAAAAATGTCACTTGGTATTAAGCAATTAACTGCTGATCCATGGACAGATATCACTACTAAATACCCAGTAGGTTCTAAACACACAGGAACTGTTCGTAACTTTACAAACTTTGGTGTATTTGTTGAATTAGAAGAAGGTATTGATGGATTAATTTACATCTCTGATTTATCTTGGACTAAGAAAATCAAACACCCATCTGAGTTCTGTGCAGTAGGAGATAAGTTAGATGTTGTTGTATTAGAGTTAGACGTTGAAGGACGTAAACTATCTTTAGGACACAAACAAACAACTGAAAACCCTTGGGATAAATACGAAACTGAATTTGCTTTAGGTACAACGCATACAGCTGCAATTGCTGATGTTGTAGATAAAGGAGCGACTATCGAGTTTAACGAAGATATCGTTGCTTTTGTTCCTTCTCGTCACCTTGAAAAAGAAGATGGAAAGAAACTAGGTAAAGGAGATACAGCAGAATTCAAGATTATCGAATTCAATAAAGAATTTAAAAGAGTAGTTGCTTCGCATACTGCTATCTTTAGAGAAGAAGAAATCAAGAATGTAAAAGAAGCTGTTAAGAAAGCAGAAAGTCAAGCTGCAGAAGCAAAACCAACTTTAGGTGATGCTAACGAAGCTTTACAAGCTCTTAAAGACAAAATGGACGGAAAGAAATAATTTTCCAAACATTATAAATATAAAAGCCTCTCAGAAATGAGAGGCTTTTTTTGTGTCTGTAAATAAGACTTTTAAAGATAAGTGTATAAAAGCATTAAACTCTAGCTAATAAATAGCTTTCAACTTCTAATTTTTTGCATTACCTTTGTTAACCAATTATTTTTGGATATTCTATGAGTCAAAAAGTGTTACTTAACGCAAAAGAGGTAAACATCATTCTTCATCGATTGGCTTGTCAATTAATTGAAAACCATAAAGATTTTAGTAATACAGTATTAATCGGTATACAACCAAGAGGTAAATACTTGGCTAATCGTTTGGTAGCTTTACTAAGAGACGATTATAAAATCAAAGACCTTCCTATAAATCATTTAGATATTACCTTTTATAGAGATGATTTTAGAAGAGGTGATAAAACTCTGGAAGCAAGTACTACAGAGATAAATTGCCAAATTGAAGGTAAAAACGTGGTTTTTATTGATGATGTTTTATATACAGGACGAAGTATTCGTGCTGCACTAACAGCAATTCAATCTTTTGGAAGACCTAAAGAAATTGAATTATTAACTTTAATAGATAGAAGGTTTAGTAGACATTTACCAATTCAGCCTAATTATAGAGGTAGACAAGTAGATGCTATTAATGAAGAAAAAGTAATAGTCAATTGGGTTGAAAACCATGGAGAAGACGCTGTTTATTTAGTGAATCATTAGCAAACACCTCCAATTATAAAATAGTTAATAATACAGATTAATACTGAAAACTAAAATTATGAGCGAGTTAAGTGTAAATCACTTATTAGGAATAAAATATCTTAACAAACAAGATATACAACTCATTTTTGAAACGGCAGATCACTTTAAAGAAGTAATTAATAGGCCGATAAAAAAAGTGCCTTCGCTACGAGATATTACCATTGCTAATTTATTTTTTGAAAATTCTACTCGTACAAAACTTTCTTTTGAACTTGCAGAAAAAAGATTATCGGCAGATGTAATTAACTTCTCAGCCTCTCAATCTTCTGTAAAAAAAGGAGAAACCTTAATTGATACGGTAAACAACATCCTTTCTATGAAAGTAGATATGGTTGTTATGCGTCACCCAAATCCAGGTGCTGGAATATTCTTATCTAAACATGTAAATGCTAGTATTATAAATGCTGGAGACGGAGCACATGAGCATCCAACACAGGCATTATTAGATTCTTATTCTATTCGTGAAAAGTTTGGAGAAGTAAAAGGGAAGAAAGTTGTTATAGTTGGAGATATCCTACATAGTAGAGTAGCCTTGTCTAATATTTTTGCACTACAATTATTAGGAGCAAAAGTGATGGTTTGCGGACCAAAGACTTTAATTCCAAAATACATTACAGATTTAGGTGTACAAGTAGAAACAGATTTACGAAAAGCCTTAAATTGGTGTGATGTAGCTAATATGTTACGTGTACAAAATGAGCGTATGGATATTAGTTATTTCCCTACAACTAGAGAATATACACAACAGTTTGGTGTAGATAAAGCTTTATTAGATTCTTTAGATAAAGAAATAACTATCATGCATCCCGGACCTATAAATCGTGGTGTAGAAATTACAAGTGATGTAGCAGATTCTAAACAAGCTATTATTTTAGACCAAGTACAAAATGGTGTTGCAATTAGGATGGCCGTAATTTATTTATTAGCTTCTAAAATAAAACAGTAATTATGATATTTGATAAAAACGAAAACATAAGTATTATAACGCAGGATAAAGCTTCCGTTATAGAATTAGTTAAGAAATTAGATGTTTTATATAATAAGTTTAAAAACGATAATGTAATTGTAAATATCACTAGTTTAAAGCCTGTTTCTGTTGAAGAGATTGTAGAGTTTCTTCAGATATCAAACAAGCATAGAGAAGCAAAGCATTCTTTTGTAATTGTTTCCAATAAAACAGATATAGATGCTACGCCAGATGAATTAGTTGTTGTTCCAACATTGCAAGAAGCATATGACATCATTGAGATGGAAGAAATGGAACGCGATTTAGGTTTCTAAAAAATATTTAAGCTTAATCGTTATGCAACAAACAGCCTAACAAGTTCACAATACAAATGAAATTACATATTTTAGGTTGTTATAGTGCAACACCAAAAGCAAATACTAATCCAACAGCGCAAGTTTTAGAGATTAGTAATCATCAATTTCTAATTGATTGTGGCGAAGGCACCCAGGTACAATTACGCAGGCAAAAGATTAAGTTTAACAGGGTTAAACACATATTCATCTCCCATCTTCACGGAGACCATTATTTTGGTCTTATAGGCCTTATTTCAACATTTAGATTGCTTACTCGTGAAACCGAATTGCATATTTATGCTCCTAAAGGTTTAAAAGAACTTATTACGCTTCAAATGAAATTAGCCAGCTCTTGGACTAATTATCAACTAATCATTCACGAATTAAATTCTAAAGAATCTGAATTAATTTTTGAAGATGAGAACGTTGAAGTACATACTATTCCTTTAGATCATAGAGTTTATACTAATGGTTTTCTATTTAAAGAAAAAGAAGGAGAGAGAAAGTTGGATATAGAAAAGGTGGAAGAGGCAAATATAAATGTTGCCTATTACAGAAAATTAAAACAAGGTTATGATGTTGTTAATGAAGATGGCGTTTTAATAGATAATAAGAAGGTTACTTTAGAAGCTAATAAGCCTAAAAGCTATGCTTTTTGCAGCGATACAGCTTATTCAGAAAAGATATTACCAATTATTAAAGATGTTGATGTTTTATACCATGAATCTACATTTTTAGATAAACATGAAAAATTAACCGTACCTACAAAACATAGCACTGCTAAACAAGCTGCTACTATAGCAAAAAAAGCCAATGTAGGAACTTTAATACTTGGACATTATTCTACTAGATATGGAAATTTACATGATTTTAAAACAGAGGCACAAACGGTTTTTGAAAATGTTTTACTTGCAGATGATGGTAAGGAATTTCAATTTTAATTAAACTCTTTTAAGCCTAAAATCCACTCTATTGCTTGGTCTAATGTCTCACAAATCTTAATAGGATTTTTAGCAATTTTCTTTTCCATAGAAGAATTCTGGAAGCTTAATTCCGAATAAGGAACTAATGCACTTGCAAAAATAAAATCATATTGATTGTAAAAGTGTATCCAATGTTGTGGCTCGATAGAATAGGAGTTTATTTTGTTGGAAAGAAAAGCTATTTTAAAATCATTACCATAATGATCTGCAATAGCAGATATAACTCTCTCTATATTCTCCCAACTAAAATGTACTCCTTCATGAACTTCGGAAATAACAAATTTATCTAAAAAGAAAAAGTTGCCAAAAGAAAACTCTATTTTTGAGTTTCTAAGGAGTTTGAAATATTTACTTTCTTCAAATTTCATAGGTGAAAAACAAAATCTAAATTTAGATATAAATACCATTTAAAAAAAGTTTTTAAGTATAAAAAGTTAATATATAAATGCTATGAATAGAGACTTAGGAGATTACAGAAGATCCTACGAAAAGGGCGAACTTTTATTAAAAGACACACCCGAAAACCCTATGGAGTTGTTTCAAAAGTGGTTTTATGAAGTAGATAATCATTTTCCTGAAGATGAAACAAATGCTATGACTATTTCTACCATTGGGTTAGATGGATTTCCAAGAAATAGGGTAGTGCTACTTAAAAAATATACCTATGAAGGTTTTGTTTTTTATACCAACTATCAAAGTGAAAAAGGTCAAGCTATAGAAAACAATCCTAATGTATGCTTATCTTTTTTTTGGCACGGAGCAGAGAGACAAATTATTATAAAAGGTAAAGCTGAAAAGATTGCTAAAAACCTAAGTGATGGTTATTTTGAATCGAGACCAAGAGGAAGTCAATTAGGAGCGATAGTTTCTAATCAAAGTGCTATTGTTGAAAGCAGAGAAACTCTAGAGGATAACTTAAGAAAACTAGAAAAGGAATTTGAAGGGAAAGAAATTACACGTCCAGAACATTGGGGAGGTTATATTGTAAAGCCTATTGAAATGGAATTTTGGCAAGGAAGAGCCAATAGACTCCATGATAGGATTCGATATACTTTACAAGAAAATTATAGCTGGACAAAAAACCGATTATCTCCTTAATTATTCGATTAAGCGTGGTATAATAGCTTTTTTAAGTCTTTTTTAACGATTAAAAGTAGTTTAATCACGATGAAATACGTGTATTTCATCGATATTAACATTTATTTAATGATTTGTATGGTTTGTCTTACTACTTTTGCAAGACCTAAACTAAAATAAATCTATTTTGAATAAAATTAACCTATTGTTTATTTCTTGTCCTTTTATTATCTTTTTCTTGTTCTTCAGATAGTGAAGAAACAAATACAGAATCGCTTACTACCGATTATGTAATTCCAGAAGCAAAACAAATTGAAATAGATATCCTAAAATTAATTAATGATTATAGAATTATAGAAGGTTTACAAACTTTAGATACTTTAGCAATCATAAAGTCTCAAACATATTCCCATACAGAATATATGATTAAAACCAATGATGTATCTCATACCAACTTTCCAGAAAGAAAAAACTTTTTAAATGAAAGAGCTGGTGCTAAAAAAGTTTCAGAAAACCTTGCCTTTGGTTATAGTAGTGCAGAGTCTGTTGTTAATGGATGGATAAATAGCGATAGTCATAGAGGAGCAATAGAAGGAGATTATACACATTTTGAGGTTTCTGCAGAACAAGATGCAAACGGCTATTGGTATTTTACCAATATATTTGTAAAAAAATAATAAGTTTTAAATAGATATAAAAAAATCACTCAGAAATGAGTGATTTTTTTATTTGTATTTGTTTTTAATTTCATTGAATACCTTTATTCTATCAGCATTAGTCTTCTGGTTCATAATATTTTAGATTGCTTTGTTACATAATTTCATTTACGGTATTAAATTTTCCACAGTTACGTTCCGATTTGTAAGTATTTTGTTTTAAAGTATTTGAAAGATATTACCATTATAAATTTTAAGAAATATTACTTAATAGATTATAGGTTTTTTTATGCTTTCAATAATACGATAATACGCAAATAAACACGACTAAGTGCGTTAATTGACTATTTTAAACTTTGTAAATAGGATAAAAGACATAAAATATCGACGAAATGCATGTATTTTATCGATTTTAACATTTTATTAACTCTTTCTTTTAAATAGGTTTCTACTTTTACTGAACCAAATCTAAAACCTATAAAATTATGAAAAAGCTTAACCTACTTTTCGTTACCCTAATGGTCTTATTATCTGTTTCATCTTGTTCACCAGATAATGATGAAACAACTGTAGAACCACTTACTACTGATTTAATAATTCCAGAAGCAAAACAAATTGAAATTGATATTCTGAAATTAATAAATGATCACAGAATTTTAGAAGGTTTACCTACATTAGATATTTTAGAAATAATTAAATCTCAAACTTATTCTCATACAGATTACATGGTCCAAACGCATAATGTATCTCATGCTAATTTTTCTCAAAGAAGCAGCTTTTTAAAACAAAGAGCAGGAGCAAATAGAGTTTCAGAAAATGTTGCTTTTGGGTATAATACAGCAGAGTCTGTTGTAAATGCATGGCTAAATAGTGAAAGTCATAGAGGAGCAATAGAAGGTGATTATACACATTTTGAGGTTTCAGCTGAGCAAGGAGAAAATGGGTATTGGTACTATACCAATATATTTGTTAAGAAATAAATTGTAATATATAATACAAAAAAATCACTCATTTCTGAGTGATTTTTTTGTTTGTACTAATATGACTTTCCTTAATCATAGGTGTTTGTTATAAGGAATTTAGATCTTCTATTTTCTTGGTGTTTTTCTTCGGAACATTTTACACCATTAGAACATTCATTTAGAAGTTGAGATTCGCCGTACCCAATGGCACTTTCAATTCTACTAGCATCAATCCCTCGAGAAATGATATAATCTCTGGTAGCTTTAGCTCTTCTGTCTGAAAGCATCATATTATATTCGTCCTTACCACGGCTGTCTGTATGCGCTTCAATTTTTATATGCATTTTAGGATGATTATTCATAACTGTAACAATGTTTTCTAATTCATAAGCAGCATCTGGTCTGATATTATGTTTATCAAAATCAAAGTAAATAGGGTTTATTACAATTTCATTTCTAATAATAAGTGGTGTAATGTATAAATCCTGTACTATTTCGTCTTCATGAATTTTGCTTGTTGCAACTTGTTGAATATCTTCTCTAAAATCTAACTTACTAGCAATAAGTGTATATTTCTTTTCACAATCTACTTCAAAAGAATACTCCCCCTTTTCATTAGAAGTTATGGTATCTATTTCTTTTCCTGCCTCATTCAGTATTTTAACAGTTGCTTCTGCTTCAGGTATTGCATCTAATTTATTATAAACAATTCCTTTGATTGTTTGTTTACATTGAATTGTTTCAAATTGATACATTACATCAATATTACTTTCTTCATCTCTATTAGAAGAAAAGAAGCCTTTTTCTTTTTCTGAATCTATATAAAATGAAAAATCATCGAATCTACTATTGAAAGGTGCTCCTAAATTTTCTGGTTCTGCGTTTTCGTCTTTAAGGATATCAGACTTAAAAATATCTAATAAACCTAAACTAATATGACCATCTGAAGAAAAGTATAAGGTACTGTCTTTTGCTACAAACGGAAACATTTCTCTACCTGAAGTATTAACTTTTGGTCCGAGGTTTTTAGGTTCTCCATATGTTCCAGAGGCTTTTCGCTCTACACTATAAATATCCGTTCCACCGTAACCTCCTTCACGATCAGAAACAAAATATAACACTTTATCATCTGCACTTAAAGCTGGGTGCCCGGTTGAAAATACTTTATCATTAAAAGGAAGGTCTACCACATTACCCCAGGTATTTCCTACTTTAGTAGCTTTATAAATTTTTAAATAGGAGGTACCTTCTTTGTCGTAGGATATTTTATTTCTATCATCTACATTATCTCTTGTAAAATACATGGTTTTACCATCCTTTGTAATCGCAATATTTGCTTCATGATAATCTGAATTTATTGCCTTTGGAAGCGGCTTTATATCTGTGATATTAACCTTATCATCTTGATATGATAATGTAGCAGAAAACAGATCTAAAAAAGGCTCTTCATTCCATTTATACACTTTTTTCTTCTTGCTTAAATCTGATTTTCTTGGCGATGCAAAGTAAAAAGTACTATCATGAACATAAGCACCAAATTCTGAAAATTCAGAATTAATTTCTAAAGGATCATATTTAATATATACTCCTTCTGTAGATGAAAGTTCTTGGTATTTTGAAAAATCTAAAACCTCTAATTCATTTCCTCTTTTATTGGCACCTTCTAATTCTCTCAACTTAGAAATCCATTTATTAGCTTTTTCATATTCTCCTAAACTCTTTAAAGACTGAATATATTTATAAATTACCTCTGGTTGAATATCCTTATACTTGTTTACTGCTTTACCGTACCATAAAGCTGCCTGCTGCGTGTTTGAGTTATTATAATAGCAATCACCTAATCTAGTTAATACATGCTCACTACTATCTCCCTTTTTTACAGCTTCTTCATATAATTCACTAGCTTTAATATAGGCGTAGTCTCTAAAAAACTTATCTGCAACTTGTACCTGAGAAAATATCAGAGAATTGCTTAAAACGAATATGATTAATATAATTTTTTTCATCTGATTATTATTTTAGAAATATCTAGGTGATTTGATACGTTTAATTTTAAATACTTCAAACATTAATAATACCTCATGGGTACCACCTGTATAGGAGTTTATATCTGACATTGGATACTCATAAGTATATCCTATTCTTATTTCTTTTGAAACTTGAAAATCTACTAATGCTCCTAATGCCGAAGTATAGTTATTTATTCTATATGAAGCACCTAGCCAAAGCTTTTCGTTAAACAGAAAATTAGCTGTTAAATCATACGATAGGGGAGCTCCATTGGTTGCTTTTATTAAAGCTGCAGGTTTAAACTTTGTATTATCACTTAAATTGAATACATATCCTCCAGTTACATAATAACTAATACGTTCTAAAGCTTCATATTGAATTCCGCTAGAGTTATTTTTGTCATTATAATTTGTTGTTAGAACCCTAGGAGCAGATACTCCAATATACCATTTTTGCGTATGCCAAAATACACCAACACCTATATTTGGATTCCATCTATCTTCTACACCATAAATAGATCCGTCATGAATAGTAGATTCATGCCCTCTTAGTTCATTATTTAAACTATACTGGGTAAATCCACCTTTTAAACCAAAAGCTAGTTTTGTTTTTTCACCTGTATTAATAGTATATGAAAAGTCGGCATATAAATATGAAAACTCTTCATAACCAAGTTTATCATTAATAAAGGATATACCTACACCAACCTTTTCGTTTTTTAAAGGTGTATTTATAGATAATGTTTGGGTTGTTGGCCCTCCTTTAAATCCAACCCACTGACTTCTATGTAGTCCCACAACACTAAGTGTTTCTCTACTTCCTGCATAAGCTGGGTTTATAGAAATCGTGTTATACATGTATTGGGTAAACTGTGGTAATTGTTGGGTAAACCCTATAGTACAGCTTAATAATGCTAATGCAACAATATATTTTTTTATAAGTTTCATAGGTTAGTGATTTTATTTGGTTCCTAAGTAGATGTATCCGTTAATTGGTTTTATACCACTATCTCTAACGATAACAATATAATAGTATGTACCACTAGGTAAAGTGCCTGCTCCTCCAATAGAGTTTTTATGTGAAGAACCATTCCAATCATTTTGATAATCTTTCTTTTCAAAAATTAAAGCTCCCCAACGATTGTAAATCTGAACATCAATTGTGTATCCACAAAGTTCAACACCCGTCACTTCAAAGTACTCGTTGTACTGGTCACCATTTGGTGTTACTGCTACTGAAATTTCCACGTTGTCTTCACTACAGTTTAATACAAAACATCTGTTATGTACCTCGATCGTAGCTTCTACATAAGTTGGACAAGCAGAGTTGTTTTCTGTATAACTAAAAGTGAATTCAGAACTTGCATTATCACCATTAAGTTCGATGCTTAGAGGGTCAAAGTAATGACCATCTATAATTTCTGCATCTCCAGATATTAATTCCCAAGTTCCACTATCATCATAATAGCCACTTAGTAAATCAAATAAGTTATATACTTGAGCTTCAAACTCGTCGGTAACACATAGACTGATATCGTTTCCTGCTACAGAGTTGTTTTCTAATGTTAGCATAGCATACACAACAGTTTCATTTCCACATTCATCTGTTATAGTATATTCTACATCTAACATTCCACCCATTCCAGGAACAGAAGTTAAGTTTGAGAAATTATAATCTGAAGTCACTTGGCCAGTTAAGTCTGCATCGCATCCATCAAAAGCACAAGCTTCTAGGGCTGCAATATTTGCTGCATTCCATTGGTTTGCAATTTCTTCATTATTCTCACCATCACAATTTAATGTTTGATCTGTTACATCACATGCAGTTACATCTGGCGGTGTAGTGTCTTCTAGAGTTAATGTAGCTGAAATAGTAGCTTCATTGCCACAGTCGTCTGCAACCACATAGTTAACAGTTATTGTTCCACCTTGACCACAAGTTGAAACTAAGTTTTCAAAGTTGAAGTCAGAAGTAACAGTATAAACAGCATCAGCATCGCAATCATCACCCGGACAAGCTTCTAATGCAGCTATATTCGCATTGTTCCAATCCGTAGCGATAGCTTCGTTATCTGCACCATTACATTCCATAGTTTCATCTATTACCTCTGTACAGATTGTTAAGTCTGGTGGCGTAGTGTCTTCTAGAGTTAATGTAGCTGAAATAGTAGCTTCATTGCCACAGTCGTCTGCAACCACATAGTTAACAGTTATTGTTCCACCTTGACCACAAGTTGAAACTAAGTTTTCAAAGTTGAAGTCAGAAGTAACAGTATAAACAGCATCAGCATCGCAATCATCACCCGGACAAGCTTCTAATGCAGCTATATTCGCATT
>NZ_QPIG01000004.1 GCF_003337215.1 Oceanihabitans sediminis | reverse complement strand
ACACACTTACAAACGCAAACGGTGATACAATAACTGTAGACGTGGTAGGTGATGTTGTAACCAACATCCAAAACCAAGGAGACATCTATGATGAGATTATCAATATTTTAAATGCTGAATCAGACATTTTTATAGATAACGGTGACGGAACCTTTACACATACAGCTGCTGATGGTACAGTAGTGACTTTTGATGCGAACACTACTAGTATGGTGGATAATGGAAATGGAACTTACACACTTACAAACGCAAACGGTGATACGATTACAGTAGACGTGGTTGGTGATGTTGTAACCAACATCCAGAACCAAGGAGCTATCTATAATGAGATTATCAACATCTTAAATGCAGAATCAGACATCTTTGTAGATAACGGCGATGGAACGTTTACGCATACAGCTGCTGATGGTACAGTAGTGACTTTTGATGCTAATACTACAAGTATGGTAGATAATGGAAATGGAACTTACACACTTACAAACGCAAACGGTGATACGATTACAGTAGACGTGGTTGGTGATGTAGTAACAAATATCCAGAACCAAGGAGCTATCTATAATGAGATTATCAATATTTTAAATGCTGAATCAGACATCTTTGTAGATAATGGCGATGGAACGTTTACGCATACAGCTGCTGATGGTACAGTAGTGACTTTTGATGCGAACACTACAAGTATGGTGGATAATGGAAATGGAACTTACACACTAACAAACGCAAACGGTGATACAATAACTGTAGACGTGGTAGGTGATGTTGTAACTAACATACAGAACCAGGGAGCTATCTATAATGAAATCATCCATCTAATCGATATAAACGAAACGGTAACTAATTTAGTTGACAATGGTGACGGTACTATAACATATACAAATGAAGATAATGTTAGTGTTATTATTGACTTAGCAACAGGGCCACAAGGACCAGCAGGTGAAGAAGGTAAATCTGCATACCAAGAATGGTTAGAGGCCGGAAACACAGGAACTGAACAAGACTTTTTAGATTCATTAATTGGCGCAACAGGACCACAAGGGCCTGCAGGACAAGATGGCGTTGTAGATCCAAAAGATTTAACAGCTGGTGATGCTTCTATTAAAATTAACAATGGTATAGGTTCAACTTTACTTGATACTGATATACAAGTTGCCGTTGGCGGAATTACTACTGATAAATTAGCTGACGGTGCTGTTACTAACTTAAAAGTAGGGGCTGATGCAATCACTTCTGATAAAATCGATAATGGTTCAATATTACCTGAAGATTTAGCAGCTGCAGGACCTGATCAAGTGCTTACTACTGATAATAATGGAAATCCAAATTGGGTGAATCAAACTGAAGTAGGTGAAATAGTAGAAGCTAAGAATGGTTTAAATAAAAATGGAGTAGACATCAAGCTAGGAGGTGCCTTAATTGAGCCAACAACTATTACGGCTGATGTCACCAACACTTTATCGGTAGCTGGTTTACAAACAGGTACAATCCAAAATAAATTGGTAGTTGCTGAAGCAGATGGTACTTTAAGACAAATAAAAGCAGCAATGCCAAAATTCTTCTATATGCCAGCAATTATTTTTGATACATCTGTACAGCAAAGTGGGCTAACAAGAAATCTACATGCAGAGTATGTAGCACAATTTACAGGAACGGGGAACCCTACTATGGTAAGTAGTGCAGGAGCTACTAATTCTATTCCAACACTACCAGCTTCAGAATTGGAATATCACATTACCTATTACGATACAGCTGTGTTCGCAAACTTAAGTATAGACGCTAATGGAATGCTTACATATGATATTATAGGAAATGCTACAGAGGCGTCTTATATGACTATCGTTTTTGTAGTAAAAGATTAATTAGGAAGCCACACGCTTTTTACACTACTAAGCGTGTGGTTTTAATTCCGAGATGTAAAAGCGAATCCATCAATTATGATACATAAAAAACTATATATAAATTTTACATTTAAAGTCTGGATATTAGCAGCTTTATTCTTCTTGTCTGCAATACCTAATCTTTACGCAGAAGGTTCTAGAGATTTGTATCCGCCAGAGGTTCAAGGAGGAAGGGCTTATTTGAGAGCGTCAACCAGCCCAAGTATAGCCTTTCCATTTCCAACTATGGCGACTCACTATGTCTATGCAGAAGCTGGGGAGCGGATTGCTTTAGCGTCTTCAGCTCAAACGGGTTCAACCAATAGAATTAGACTTTATGGACCTAATAATTCACAAATCAATTTAAGCTTTTCAAATGGAGTAGGTAACATACCTAACCGTGCCGCTGAGTTGGCAGGTCCGCGTTTACCAGGGCAAAGTTCCGGAAGTAACCGTTACGCCCCTATATATCATCAGGTGACTCAAAGTGGAATTTACAGGATAGAGTTTCTTGGCACGTCAACTAATTTTAATGAAGATAAGAGAATGAGCTATGTTGCTGCCAATGCTAATTGGTCTCAAAGTAAAGAATCACATTACCTTGCGGCGTGGGATATTTCAGTAGCTAAGCAATCAGTAAGTTCTTGGAATTGGCAAAAAGGAAGGGTTTACACTACCGTTGTAAATTTAGACAATCCATCATATGGTGGAACTTCTGGAAGAGATAATAGCACTTTTCGTCCTAATAGTGGTTTTTTTGGGAAGTTCAAAGTTTTGACTCGAGATGGTTACGTTTATAACGTAGATAACAATGGAAACCAAGGGATATCTTTTACGTTTATGGTAAATAATCGTGGGTTTTATGAACCTGGAAGTCCAGATGTGCCTTTGTATAAAAGTATTTCGGCACCTAATGATCAGTATGTTAGAGATCGTTATCACGATCCAAGGTTAGCAGATAGCGGTGCAGCAGTTAGTCAGAAGATTTTTTATAATCTTCCAGACTCTAATATGCCGGAACATTCAATAGGAGCAGTGCCGCAAGGTGAAACTTGGTTACGCGTTGTAGAGACAAGTCTTGATGTTGACGTAATTACGGTAGAAGGAGTAGAAGGGATTAGAAATCAATTAGGTAAAAAAGGGGCTTTTATTAAATTTTATAATGAAAGTGGGGGAGATTTTTTTATTACGATTAAGTCTAAGCCAACTAGCGTTATCAGTTTTCCAGAAAGAAAATTGCATGGTACTAGTGTGATAGGAGAAAACAAAATACACTGGGATGGTAAAGATGGAGCAGGAGATTTACTTCCTAATGGGCTTGCAGATGTAGAAATAGAGCTTAAGCTTAGAGGAGCAGAAGTGCATTTCCCTTATATAGATATGGAACTTAACCATAATGGAATTATTTTGGAATTATTATCTCAAGATTTAAACTCTGTACGTTCCGACAAGGTTTTCTGGGATGATACAGATATTAGGGCCGTAATTTCAAATCCTTTTGGTACTATGACCTCACCGAGAAACGCGAGCCACGAAGTAATACCTAATGGCGTCTCTAGTAATACTAATGGTCATCTTTGGGGGTTAGATTCTAATAGAACACAAGGAAGTTTTGGTGACGAACAGGGCATGGACACTTGGACTTTTATAGAGGGAGATGCTATTAGTACAGAGTTTGAAGTTGATGTAAAACACGCGGATTTAGAAATTTACTCTATATTCCCTAGTGCACCATCGATATCATTAGGAGAAGAAGTTACATATTTTATTACAGCTAAAAATAATGGGCCAAGTGATGTTTCAGGAGCTAGATTTAGCTTTATTGTTCCAAAGGGGTTTAATGCTAAAGATATTAGTTTTAATACAAATGATTGTGGGACTGAAGTTCAACCTTTAGTATATGATAAGAATACTGGTACATATAGTTCCTTACTAGAGCTACCTGATGGTTGCGAAATCTATTATAGAATAACATTAGATGTTGAAGCGTCCACTTCGATTGGGCAGCATGAATTTACTGCAACCATCCTACGGCCAAATGATGTTACAGATCCTGATGCAACAAATCAAGACCTAAAAGTATCGCCTACAGACCCTTTTTATGAGTGTGATAATAATGGGCTAGCCTACGCTTGTAATAATATAAAGACTTCAACAATAGAGAATAGAGCTGTTAGTTTATGCTATGAATTAGTTGCTGGAGAGCATTTTACTTGGAGTTACTCTAATAGTTATTCCGGGACAACAGTTGCAGAAACAATTACACAACCAGGTACTAATGGTGGGTTTGTTTTTGATATCTATGAGCTAGATAACTCCTTTAATATGGAAATAAATGGGGTGGTTCTTTCTTCATATGAAATAGAATTCCAATCAAATGGTACGCCTGCTCCTGGTATCAATATAGAGTTTGTAGATGGTGATCAATATGAAACAGATACTGAAGGAGCTATTTGGCAAATGACTGGTACAACTGAAAATCCTTTAATAAGAGTGAATATAAGTCCTAGTGGATTAGTGCATATGTATGGAAGTAAAACTTCCGGAGGTGAGTTGTACCCATTACAGTTTAAACAAGACGTTTCGCCTGTTAATTATTTTAATACAGTTCCATGGAATGCTAATTCGGAAAATATTATAGTAGTTACACAAAATGTTGTGGGTGCTACCCTTATGAATGGGTATGGTTCTGGACAAAACATTATTCCTTGTCGAACTTATAGTTTAGAAAAGGACGGAGTGTTTAATGATGAAAATAATGATGGTTTAGCACAAGTAGGAGAGACGATTACCTACACTTTAAGGGTTGATAATGTAGGTGATATAGATATATATAATCTAAAAGTTACGGATGTAATATTGGGTGGAGAGCTTAATGAAATTCCAATAGGTGATGATAACTCTGATGGGATACTTAATAAGAATGAAGTTTGGGTGTATACTGTACTGTATTCAATAACCCAGGGTGATATTGATAACAAAGGTGTTTATAACATTGCTTCAGTTTCGGGACAAAATGTTTTGAATGAGATCTTAGATCCAGAATTTTCCACAGATCCAACTCCTTTAGATATTAATGATCCTAATTACGATCCGAGACGTCCAAACCACACTTTTGTACCACTTAAAGGACGTACTCTAGTTATTACAAACCCTAATATTTATCATAAAGTAAGAGGCAATTAATTATGAAAAAATCTTTATTTCAAATAAGTGTAGTCTTTCTATTTACTATCACATCTTATGCACAAACTAGCAATGAGGGAATGTTATACGTAAGTGAAAGTACAGAGTTTTCTACCCTTGAAAAGTTTGACAATCAACTAAGCGGAGAGTTTTATAATGACGGTGATTTATATATATACAATCATTTTAATAATGATGGTATTGTAGATTTTTTTGGAACTACAGGTCTTACTCGTTTTGTTGGAAGCGCAGTACAAGAACTTAGTGGTACACAGAGTAGTTATCTATATAATGTATTTTTTAATAATAATAGTGATTCTGTCCCTTTTAAACTTTCGGGATCCATAGATATAAGTGGCGTTTCAGATTTTTATCAAGGTATTGTTGACATTGATAATTTTGGAGGTAGCATTAATTTTTCTGAAACAGGTAGCCATACTAACGCTTCCGATGATAGTCATGTTGATGGACCTGTATATAAAACCGGTTTTAATAGTTTTATTTATCCAATAGGAGATGGTGGTTTTTATCGTTTTGCAGGCACCTCAGACTCACAAGCAGAAAGTCGATATAAAGCAAAGTTTTATTTTGAAAATTCAAACGACCTATATCCGCATACATTAAGAGCAGGAGCTCTAGATGCTATTGATGACCAGGAATATTGGGTTATAGAAAAAGAGACTGCTAATCTTGGTGATGTTTTAATTACATTATCCTGGAGAGACGTAACCACACCAGAGGATTTTATAACAGCAGCAGGTCAAGGTGCTATAACTATTGTGCGCTGGGATGAAGCTGCTAATATGTGGGTGAATGAAGGTGGCATTGTAGATATGGACAATCAAACCGTAACTACTGCTGTTAGTGGTTATGGGGTATATACCTTTGGTGCATTAAATAAAGGCATTGTTTTACCAGCCTGTGGAGTTACAGTTTATAATGCAATAACGCCGAATAATGATGGAGTAAATGATTATTTCTTTATAGACACGGGTAATATGAGTTGTGCTCGAGACTTACATGTACAAATATTTAATCGCTGGGGAGTAAAGGTTTTTGAGTCTTTTGACTACGGTGTTAATGGTGATGTTTTTGACGGCTTTTCTGATGGTCGATTTACTTTAAATAGCTCTAAGCAACTTCCTACAGGAACTTACTATTATATTTTGGACTATGAGTATGATGGGGATACACCAAGTGATAGGTATAAGCAAGCAGGGTATTTGTATCTAAGTGGAAATTAATAAAACTAAATTAAAACGATGAATAACTATATATTTAAAACACTTGTTTTTATACTTTTTGTAAGTGTACAAATTGGTTTAGAGCCGCTTTATGCCCAACAAGATTCTCAATTTACGCAGTATATGTATAATACTGTTACTGTGAACCCGGCTTATGCGGGAACTCGAGGCTCCTTAAGTATGGTAGGGGTTTACCGCAACCAATGGGTTGGGTTGTCTGGAGCTCCAGAGACCGTTAACTTCTCGGTAAATTCACCTATAGGCGTACAGGGTGTTGGTCTTGGGTTAGGTTTTACAAGTGATAAACTTGGGCCATCTATGGAAAGCTTGATTACTGCCGATTTTTCCTATACCATTCAAGTAGCTGAAGAACTAAATCTATCCTTTGGTATTAAAGGAGGAATATCGCTTTTTAGCTTAGACCCTAACAAACTAAATATTTATAACCCGAATGATTACGATTTAACAAGAGAAAATTCTGCATCTCCTGTAGTTGGAGGTGGGTTATATTTGCATTCTAATCGTTGGTATTTAGGTTTGTCATCGCCAAACTTTTTAGAGACTGATCACTATGACGATATTAAAGTTTCTACCGCAACCGAAAAATCACATATATACTTTATTGGAGGCTACGTTTTTGATTTAAGTAATAGTATAAAACTAAAGCCAGCTGTATTAGTCAAAGCTGTTTCGGGTGCTCCATTAGCAATAGACATTTCTGCAAACGCACTAATTAATAATAGCTTTACCTTAGGGTTAGCCTACAGGTTAGATGCAGCTGTTAGTGCTATGGCAGGCTTTCAAATAAATGAGAATATTATGGTGGGCTATGCTTATGATTATGAAACTACCGACTTAGGAAGCTATAACAACGGTTCTCACGAGATATTTTTACGATTTGAATTAGGAACCCGCCTAAAAGGTAAAGTGAATCCAAGATTCTTCTAATTCTAAAAAGACATTTTCATGAAAAACACAATTTTAAAACCGCTATTATTTATTGCTCTAGTACTTTCTGTTTTTGGAAGTAGCAAGATATACAGTCAAGATCGTAAAGTTGCCAAAGCAACCAAAGACTTTGATAAAATGGAGTATGTTAATGCGCAAAAAATTTACTTAGCAGTTGCAGAAAAAGGCTATGGTTCTGAAGAGCTTTTTACCAAACTAGCAGAAAGCTACTATTTTAATGCTCAATATGATGCTGCTGTAAAGTGGTATGCCCGTTTATTTGAATTAGCTCCATCTCCAGAAAAGACTATTTCAAAATTGCGTTATTCGCAAGCACTGAAAGCAACAGGAGAAAACAAACAAGCAGAAAACTACTACGAATCTTATAGAGAAGATGTAGGCGAAACCGCAAACCTAAAACCTGCTATAGATTATGCTAACCTAATCGAACAAAATTCAGGTCGCTATCAAATACAAACGGTTGCAGGACTTTATGGTGATGATAAAATCAGTTTCGGACATACCAAAAAGGATGATGCATTAGTATTTTCATCTACAGAAAACCAAAAGCCTACTTTTCTTAATAGAAAAAGTGGTTGGGATGGTTTAAGTTATTTATCACTTTATATGGTTAATCTAGACTCTACAAATCAAACAACCGGTAAAGCACAAAAACTGAAAGGTAATTTAAATAGTGTTTATCACGAATCTTCCGCTGTTTATACTAAAGATTTAAATACCATGTACTTTACGCGTAGTAATAATACTGCCAAAAAATCTAAGGATGATACAAAGTTAAAAATCTATAGAACACAAAAGAAAGGTAATAAATGGACAGTACCAGAAGAATTAAACTTTAATAGCGATCATTACTCTTCTGCTCATCCAGCTTTAAGTCCAGATGAAAAGACCTTATATTTCTCTTCAGACCGTCCGGGAGGTTTTGGAGAATCTGACTTATATCGTGTAAGTATCAACAAAGATGGTACTCTAGGAACTCCTGAAAACTTAGGCGCTAAGATTAATACATCAGGAAAAGAAACCTTTCCATTTATAGACGCAGATAATGGCTTGTATTTTTCATCCGATGGGCATTTTGGTCTTGGTGGATTGGATGTGTTTTATATTAAAATAGAAGAAAATAAACAATATGGTAATCTATTAAATGTAGGAGCTCCCATTAATAGCTACGCAGATGACTTTGCATTTGGTATTGAAAAAGACAAAGGTTTTATTAGCTCTAACCGTTCAAAAGATATTGGTGCATTTGTGTATGACAATATTTACACCTTTGTAGAGACCCAGCCAATTACAGATGTGTACAAAGCAATTATTGAAGGAGTAGTTACAGACAAACAAACCAATAAGCCTTTAAATAATGCAAGTATTGTTATAAAAGATTCCGAAAACAACCAATATGCAATAGTAGAAACAGATGAAAACGGATATTATAAAGTAGAAATCAATCGCTATGAGATTTACACCATAATAGCCTCTAAAGAAAATTATGATAGAGATGACAAACAATCAAAAGCATCGGTAGCAACACAAAAGATTGATTTCGAACTGCTGCAAAACGAAATTGCATTGGTTCCAGGGGTTGATTTAGCAAAGGTTTTAAATATACCAATCATTTATTTTGATTTTGATAAATCTAATATTCGTAAAGATGCTCAGGTAGATTTAGAGAAGGTCTTAATCGTGCTTCAAGAACATGAGAATTTAAGAATAAATATTAGATCTCATACAGATAGTCGAGGTAATAGTAATTATAACCAATCACTTTCCCAAAGACGTGCTGTATCTACCATGAATTATTTAGTATCAAAGGGTATAGATAGTCGCAGATTGACGTTTGAAGGTTTAGGTGAGAGTGAATTGGTAAATAATTGCGGTGATAATGAACAATGTTCAGAGGTTGAGCATCAGGAAAATAGGCGATCAGAATTTATAGTTATCGATTAAGTTTTATTCATGTTTTTACATGACTAAGTCCCCTTTTTAATAGCTAAAAACCAGAGTGACCCTCTGGTTTTTTTTACCTGTTAATTTATCCTTTTCATAGGGGGTATTTTTTTTAGTAAAAGACCAATGTTATAATTAAGTTTTGTTAAGTTAAAAAGGTAATGGGTTTTATTTGTTTTCAATATTATAATGATGGCTTAAGTATGCATACTTATGTAAGTTGTGTTTTGAGACATGGAAATGAATTAAATTTTTTTAGGGGTATATCCGATGGCGATTAATTTTTAGATAGGACTTTTGTTAATTTGGTATTGTATTGCTCCAATATTACTTGCTAAAAAAACAATATTAAAAAATAAAAAGATACCTATAAGACATAAGCTTTTTATCTTGTTTCCATTAGTAAATCTTCTAGCTTTAGCTATTTATATGGCAGTTTTATTGAGGAATATGAGTGTTAATAGTTTTGAATATGAAAGTATGGTTTTTAGGACGATTTTGCTTTTACACTTGTTTTCGGTGTTAAGTGTACTATATGAGTTATATTTTGTTTTGAGATATATACCGTTTAAGGTTCATGATTTTTAACGATAAGCAAAGAGTATTGAGTTGAAATTACTACAAAATCTAGACTATAGTTACAGAGGTACCTTGGTGAAAAATTAATGCTTTTTTACTTGTTTTTTACCACAGTACTTTGTTGTGGGCAGTTTTTTACAATTCAATTCCAGTAGCCAAAATGAACTTAAATACTAATATAAGCAGCAACAGTATTCCTATTCCTAAAAGAGACAATTTTCCTATTTCTTGATTGGATGAAGTTTTAACGGCTTCAGCTCCTTCTGCATTTTGCCAAGGAAATATAAAAATCATTCCGCTCATTATTGGATAAATAATACTTATAAGTGCAATTATCGGAAGGTATAGAATTGTAACAATTAATGAACCTATTATCCAAGGTAGAAATAGAGTATGAAAGGAAAAATTTTTCCTGGACTTGCCATTTTCTACCCATTCTTTTTTGTAACTGAATTGCAAATATGGAACTGTCATTTTGTAGGCAACAAAAACTAATAATAGAGCAGCCAGAACAGCCAACACTATTTGAATCCAAAATGGTGTATTTGACAGAGTATACACTTTTCCTATATCTCCATTTTTAAATAAAAATCCAGTCATTGCATATCCAAGGAAGTTGAAAAGCCCTAATACAGAAATCCATAATATTAAAAGATGTATCAAATTGTGGGATCTTTTTCGAATCTTGTAATATATTACACCAGATAAAACTCCTTGTATTAAACTGATGAGAGGTCCAGCTAGGGCAATTGAAATTTTTTGATTTATAGTTAGATGCTCAATTGATAAATGCTCAACATAATTATGATGCATAACAGGTTTACTCTCAAAAGACAATCCAATAATTGCGTGCAGAAATTCGTGAATTATAGTCGTTAACAAAAAAGCAATCACATACAAAATGGCTGAATTAAATGTTATTGTAATTTTTTCATTCATGCTTTCGCTAGTATTTCAAAATTGTATACAACGATTGTATAAACACCTTGGGAGATTATTCTTATTATATATACTCCTTTGGATATAGTTTGATTTATTTTGATGTCTAATTTAATGAAATATTATTCATTGTAGGAATTTACGTTTTTAAATTTTGGGGTTTTGGATGTTTTTGGGTTGGGGTGCGCTTCGACTAGGCTCAGGATAAACTATACAACACAGAAGGCAGAGGAGTTTTGCTATTTTGTATTGGCATTGCGCAGGCTGGCTCCTTCGTTACATTGGAACATTGTAGCTTTTTTTTACGATCGGCCCGGGGTTTGTGTTATGGGGAGTTTATTAATCTAATCTTGAGAATCCATAGTACTTTTCACTTCTTCTTCTATATCTAATTTGATAAGTTCCCAAACTTTGTCTTTATAACAATTTGGTGTTAAATCATCTTCAGCTAAAGAAAAGTCTAAACATTGTTCTAAAAGCTCTTCTCTTGTTGCGCCATAAGGATTTCGTTTTTCATAGAAATCTAACATTTGCTCTAAAGTAAATACATCTAAAAGCTCGTGTATGTCCCAAAAATCTTTTTTACGACCACCATTAGCAATCACTTCAAATTTCATTGCTGCTATTTCTTGGTTAGATGCTAAACGTATATTGCCCTCTTCTACTATTGGAAAAGCAAAAGGGTCTGTATAATATATGTCTAATTTAAGTGCATTATGTTCATCTTCACCAACAAAATAAGACCTACCAAAAACAACTTCACCTACAGAAGACGTTACTACATAAGGAAATTCATCATTTAAAATTTCTTCTAAACGATTAAAATCAATACTGCCGTATTCTGCATCTGAAAATAAATCAATATCGATAGATTCTCTATGCCCCTGTTGTAGACTTAATGATGTACCACCAACTAATCTAAAACTATTAAATTCTTTAATAGTCATTAGGGTATTTAAGGATTTCCAAAGTAAATCTGAAACGGTATTAAGGAGTAAAGGCATTTAAAACTTAAATAAGTTGAAAGTCTTCTATATTTTTTTGAAATGAAGATAAACGGGATTGTTTAATAGACTTAGCTATTGTTGAAACTGTACTTTTACCGTAGAATTTTATAATTTCGTTGATTTCTTTCTGATTACCCCGTTCTAAAACTCTTTTGATAATGGCACGTTTGTTTTTGTACCAATCTATTTTATCAAATGATGTATCCCAAAATAGTACTTTTCTAATATTGTTTAGATTTGGTGTTCTTTTACTATTTTCAGTTAATTTACTTTTTACTTCATACCCTGCTTGAAGCATCATAAAGTAGTCTTCTTCTGTATGAAAGTAATCTGCCAGCTTAATTGATAGCTCTGGATTGATACCTCTCTTTTGATTTATAATAGCACTAATGGTTTGTTTATGCTCACCTATAGACGTAGCCAATTGAGAGCTTTTAATGTTATTACGCTTTATTTCACGTTTTAATATAAGCCCAGGATGTATGCCTTTTATTTTATCTATTTTAGGTAACATAGTTTTTTTTGTGTGATACAAAGGTATATATAAATAGATTAGTAAACAAAGTTGTTTACTTTTTATTAACAGTTGTAACACAACAATATACAAGATATATACTATTACCAACTAAGTTATGAGTTACTATTGCTTTAATATTTATTTGTTTCTTTAAAATCCTGAACTATATCTTCGAGTATAAATTTATGAGATGCTAGTTTACTACTTATTTTACTTAAAGTAGTATTTGTATAATCTTTTATATCATACCCCAAAGCATGTTCTTATTTAGCATCTATTTGGTTAATTCTTTTAGCAATAGTATTTAACTTATTAATAAAAGATTGTATTTGCTTATTTGTCATAAACTAAATTTTATTTACCTAAAGTATCTACTAAGTTCTTTAACTCATTCATTTCTTCCAATGGTATAAAATCTCCTACTGTTTTATTCATAAAAATACTATTTGCAATTTCAACCTTTTTTAGCATTGGAAGTATATAATTTAAGTAATGACCAAAATAAATATGAACATCTGATTTATTTACAGCTAATTTATAACCACTTTTACTTGAAGATGAAACTACTATAACACCTTTAAATCTTAAGTTTTTTATTATGATTCTTAAGTTTTCCACAGAAACTTCTTTTCCTGTATTATGTTTTAAAGCATTGGTTATTTCATAAGTTTGAGTATATCTAAAAGGCATTACTTTTTGATACCAAAGTAAATATTCAATAACACTTTTAATAATTATATCCTTTTCATTTTCAAAAATATCTAAAGCATCATTTCTAACAATATTATATAGTTCTTCATCTATTTCCTTCTCTTCGTCAACAACAAATATTTTACTATCTTCTTTGTAAGGAAAAAATGAAATATTACCTGTAATCGGTTTTAGCCTATTAAAAATAGCTTCACTATTATCTGTAATAAAAGCCGTATTAAAAACCCTACCATAAGAACCCGCTAGTATATCTGCTAATTGAATTAATGGTTCTTCTTTATCATCTGAAATATGATATTTTTCAAAGAAGTTATCTTGATAATTTTGAGCTATATAATTTTTTAATTCTATCTGATAATCGTCATTAATAAGATTATCCATGTGAATTTCAAAATCGGTGAAATTATTATTTATTTGTGAAACAAATATTTTCTGAAAGTATTTATAAAAGACCTCTTTAAATCTAAGACCTCCTTTTTCCTTATTTAATTTAGCTTTATCTATAACTAACAAATACACAATGAAGTTTAAATTATTTATTAAATAATCTAGCACTTCTAACCTTGTTTCTTTTTTCTTATTTAAAATTTTAGAATTTGATTTTAATATATTTCCTTTAAAGAACTTTTTACTAATCTCATCTCTTACGATTTTAGCATTTTCTAATTGAGATTCTTTTACAACTATTGCCGCATAAACAAAATGTGTTATGTTTTTAACATCATTATTTTTTAATGTAGATGTACCAAATTCATCGCCATATATGTAAACCTTTTCCATATCTAACTATTTTCAACAATAGCGATTTACTCACCTCGCTTCTATTGTTTAAGTGTTCGTGAATCAAAATCAATAGAAATTTATGTTTATGTTTTAAGAATTTTCAACGATTTTGATTTCTTCCTCAGTTAAGCCATATAACTCATAAACCATTTGGTCTATTTCTTTGTCTGTTTGGTTGATTTGGTTTTGTAGGTCTTGCGCTTTTTGTTTGTTTTCTTCAAATAGGTCTAACCATTCAAATTCATCTTTTTTGGTAAGGGTTGGAACTTCTTCTAATCCTTCTTTTATACGTGCTTTGTTTGTTGATTTGATTACTTTATTTAGCTCTTTAATAAAATCACCAAATTCTAACTCGTGCCAGTTTTGGAGTTTTCTAGAGAGTTTTTCTAGTTTGAATTGAGAGTTTAAATATTTCTGAAACTTATTTTGCAACAAATTGTTTTTGCTTGTGAAACTTATTAATTCCACTGAAGATTTAGCTAGTTTATCATCAAAGTCTTTAAAGTTTTTTGAAATTGGTATTGTAGTTATTTTATCTCTTCTAAAATCATAAAAACCTCCCTGCAATGTTGTACAAACATTTTTTAAATAAAAGAAAATTAATTTAGAATTTAATAAAGCTAAAAGTGATTTAGAATCTGTTGATATAAAGAAATTATTATCCAATAGAAAAACCTCTCCTTTTTCATCAAAATAGAAGTTACCTGTATTGTTAATTCTTGGATATATTATTTTAGGCTGCTGCATTTCTTCATAATAAGCACAAGCTCTTAAATTCCAATAATTTAAACCTTGGTCATATCTTTTTATTAATGCTTCTTTATACTTGTCTAATTCGTTTTGAATATCAGGAAATTCATTAGGTATATCATTATCATAACCTGTAAACAATAAATATTTGTCTTGAAAATCGAAAGTATTTCTTTTTACCTCTTTACCTGTTGCTAAAATCTTTATTACTTCTCCATTTTTAGAATCCTTTTCAATTAGTTCTTTTCTTTTATTAGAGTCAATTATAAAAGCCTCATTTCTACCTGTAGTCAATCCTCTGAAAACCTTTTTTTTAACAAAATCACCTAAACTTAAAGAGTCTTTTTTTAGTTTTTCTAAAATTTTAAAAGAAGCAATGTCTATAAAATTCCACATATCATTAGTTAAAGACTTAAAAGGAACTTTATGTTTTTTTTGGTCTAATGTCACTATTGGGTCATCTGTATCATCTCTTTTGTTTATTTCAGAATACAAAAATGTTTTAGCTTTATAATTAGCCTTCTTATTTAAAACATAGATAATAGGATAAGTGGTAGCGTCAGCAAAAACAGGATAGTCGTCAAAATCGAATAACAACTCTAGATTAGCATCTTCTTTCATCACCTTTCTTATGTTTTTACCATAAGTGGCTTTCAAAAATTTATTAGGAAGAATAAAAGAAAACAATCCTTTTTCATTCATTAGATTGATTCCCTTTTCAATAAAATAAGTATATAAATCAGCAACACTATTGTAACACTTGTAATGTTTTTCTAAGTAAGGCTTTATTTCTTTAAAAAGTTCTTGCCTCACATAAGGCGGATTACCAATAACAACATCAAAACCACCTTTTTCAAATACTTTAGGGAATTGTTCTTCCCAGTTAAAGGCTTTATCGCCAGCAACAGATTCATCGTCTATTAAAGAGTTACCGCATTTGATATTATTGTTTAAGCTGTTTAGTTTTCTTCTAGGTTGTGCAGTTCTTAACCATAGTGATAGTTTGGCAATTTCAACAGATTCTTCGTTTAAATCTACTCCATAGATATTGTTTTCTAATATGGTGTTTTCAATATCAGAGAATGGTAAGCCTCCCCCTAACACTTTAGTTTTAAGCTCGTCAATATAACTATGTTCTTTTATTAAAAAGTCTAATGCTTGGTTTAGGAATGCTCCAGAACCACATGCAGGGTCGCATATTGTGAGTTCTAGTAACCAAACTCTATAGGAGTCTAGGGTTTCTACTAACTTTTTTATTGTGGCTTTATTTCTGTTCTTACGCCCTTTGAAATATTCTTCTTCTTGGAAACCTAATTGGGTTTTCTTTTCTTCACATAGTTTACCAATCGTATTTTCGACTATGTATTTGGTAATGTATTTAGGTGTATAGAATACACCATCTTTTTTACGTTTTGAAGTTTGTTTATCAAAATTTCCACCTTCGATTTCTGCATTTACACTTTCTATTTCGTTTAGTGAGTTTTCAAAGATATGTCCTAGAATATTTACATCTACTTGGCTTTCAAAATCATAACTAGCCAATTCTTGGGTGTACTTAAATAGAAGCTGATTATCTATTTCTAAACTATCTAATACTTTATCTTCTTTGAATAAACCACCATTATAAGCATAGATTTCGGCTCTATTACTAGATGCTGGTCTTCCTTGATCTAGGAAGTAGAAATATTGTTTAAATAGGTCATAAAGTGGTCTTTCGTCTCCGAAGTCCATATCGGATTTCCATTTATCTAATATTTGCTGTGTACTATTAGGTGGTAATAAACCTCTGTCTTCTGCAAAGAAAACAAAGAGGAATCTGTCTATTAATTTTTGTGATTTTTTAAAGAGTGTTAGTTTAACATTCTTTTCTAGTTTGATTAAATCTGAATTATGTTCTTCTGAGTAATCTTCATCTGAAGGTGTTGCTAGATTTCGTAAGGTAGCATCTACTTTTATACGTTCTACATTTCGTTTTACTAAATCTCTAAATAGTTCTCTTTTAAATATTGAGTAGTCTTTGTAAAACTGCTTGGTAATTTCTTCTTCTTTTACAATAGATGCTTCTTTAATTTTTAAGGGTATATGATTTATAATATTATCCTTGTGTAAGCTTAAATAAAGAAGTTCAAATTGTTCTGGTGTTAGTTCAAAAAGATTAAACTCTACAAACTCTGTTGCATCATTAATATAAAAACGTAGTTTCTCGAAGTTTGAAGTTATAACATAAACACATCCTTTATGGTTTGCTTTATAATCAAAGGCTTGTTTACGAATACTCTCTAAATCTTTTGTATTGGTTCCTTTTAACTCTATTACCCCAATAGCTTTATCGTTATGCAAAATAGCTCCATCTGCTTTACGTGCATTTTTTTGGTTTTTATATTCTGCTACGAGATTAAAATCGGCATTAGGCTTTAAAGTGTAGCCCAAAACTTTTACGAATAACTCAGTTAAGAAGATTCCTTGATATTCTTCTTCTTTAGAGTTACGTATGTTTTCTTGAATGGTTGGGTTTAGGAAATAAGACGTGTATTTTTGGTATGCTTGCTGTACTATAGTTTCATCTTGTAGTTTAAGATGGCTTTTTAATACAGATACTTGGTATAGCGACATTAATAGCTGGTTTTTTTTATTAACCTATAAAAATAGAAATCTTTTAATAATAAACAGTTAGGCTTTTGGGAAAAGTAGGAAAAACAATTCAAAAAGATACTTAATTAACTCTTATACAATATTTAAAGATTGCATAAGATTGCAAGGTTTGCAATTATTGCCTATTTACTTAATATTTAAGTAATGAAATTCGTTATATTTTTACATCAGAGTATAAATTCTATAAAAACCATAAAGTTTCTTGCCCGAAATTTGGAATCACTTTACTGTCGAATCGAGGCGCTAAAACTGTTTTATTTTGGTGCTAAAGGGAGCTAATAAATTTATTCCAATGTTTTTCAAAGTCTTCTTTATCTTCAAAACAGTTTTCAACCATTTTCATTTCAGATATAACCTCTTTTAAGGTTCTTAAAACTTCATGAGGAATATAGGGGAATTTACCATTATACTTATCTAAATAATTTACTTTTAAATATTCTCTTTCAATATTTCTGAATTGTATCATTTTATCATATTCAGCTGCTAATCTTTTTCTATCTTCTATTTCGCTTTGAGATGCATTATCGAACTGTAAAGCATTATCTATGCATTGTTGGTTTTCTTGTCTTAAATAGAATAGTTGCTCTATATCTTTAGAAATATGGTCTATGGTTTTTCCTGATTGTACTTTCATTTTTTGATTTTAAAGTTTCAAGTTGTCTGTTTTTTTTTGACTTAAAGAATACAGAGTGGTTGTTAATACAATAATTGTTGAAAGTAGGAAGTTTTATTGAAATAGTGATGTAAAAAAGCAAGTAGACTAAAGTTTATTTTTTTTGAGGGAAGATGTGTTTGAGTTTAATGATTTTAAGATTCGGAGTTGAAAGCCCAGGTAAAGTAAATATAATTTTATTTAGTTATTAAGAAGGGAAGAGTAACAGAGTTTTTAAATAGTCTAATAAATAACTTTAGACTGCGAACTTTGAATCTTCTAGCTAATTATGAAAGAGAATATAGTCTTGAATTAAATATTTAGTGATTGAAAATTCTGCAAATATTCTGCAAATAAAAAAACCAGCATTTACAAATCCTTTGTAAAGTACTGGTTTTATTAGTGACCATGGCAGGATTCACGCCCTTTTTTCAACCTATTGATTTTACTGTGGTTTCGGTATCTGAATTTTTGGAGGTAACCGAATTGTAACAATTTTAAATGAACATGTTTAGTGTTTAATGACTTTCTAAACCTACGTGTAATTTACAAAATATTAGTATTCAATCCTATATAAATTATATCAAATGCTATGAGTGAAAGGAATAGTATTTTAGTGTTGTATAGCGTCTTTGGGATTAGTATCCTCCTTTTAGAAACTCCAATATGTTGTTTTTATCTAGTCCGCTGTATTCTGCAAATTCTTCTGGTGAGATAAATTGATATGGCTTTTTTCCAAAGTACACTTTCACATCTCTTAAGAGCTTACGACTATAGCGTTCACTACGTCCAGTAATGCGCATAATATCTTTTGGGTAAATACATAGTCTTTTAAGGGTTCTCATACAGTATCTATGCTTTATCCATACTGAAACCTACTACTATTTTGGTATAAAACGGCAAAAAGTGTCGTTTTCGGCATGGATGACATGTGTTTTTGGGTTCGTAATCTAAAGATATAGAGTTTTGATTGAAACTAAAAATTTTAAGATTATGGCTAGACAAACTGGTATTATTAAACTAAAGGGAACTCTGGATGATATTTCCTTTTACAAAACTAGCGATGGGCATTTAGCACGTATTAAAGGAGGTGTGGATGCCAATAGAATCGCGAATGATCCTGCGTTTCAACGTACACGAGAGAATGGTTCTGAATTTGGTAGAGCGGGTAAAGCTGGGAAACTGATTAGGAATGCAATTAGGGTGTTGTTGCAAAATGCAAAAGACAAGCGTGTGGTTAGCAGATTGACTAAGGAATTAGTTGCTGTTACTAAAACAGACGCTATTAACAGTAGGGGAGAGCGTACTGTTCAAGATGGAAATTTAAGTCAGCTTATGGGGTTTGAATTTAACTTGAATGGTAAATTGGCTTCTACTTTATTTGCTCCGTATTCTGTTGTTTTTGATCGTGTTTCTGGAAGTGCTGATGTTACGTTAGCGGCTTTTAGTCCGACGATGCGAATTGCGGCTCCAGCAGGTACTACGCATTTTAATATTGTGATGGGTGCTGCGGAAGTGGATTTTGTGAATGAGACATTTGTTTTTGAAATGGATGACACTGGTATTTTGCCTTATACTGCTCCAGATACTGCTTCTTTGGCATTGAATGCGGCGATGCCTGCGAATTCTACCTTACCTGTTATTATGGTGGTTGGTGTTGCTTTTTATCAGGAGGTGAATGGAGAAATGTATCCATTGAAGAATGGTGCTTATAACTCGCTTTCTGTGGGACTTGTTGAAAGCTTGTAGTATGGAATTGCTACTGAGAAGACAGTATTTTAAAGAGGGTACGAATAGTGCCCTCTTTATTAATGGGTATTTTATCTGTTTTATGATTGAATTGCCTTGGAAGGATAATAAGAAAGAGGTTTCGTGTATTCCGGAAGGGGAGTATGTGTTAAAGCCTCGTTTTTCGGATAGGTTTAGAGAGCATTTACAAGTGGTTTCTGTACCGGATAGGAGTTTGATATTGATACATCCTGCTAATCATTCTAAAGAGGAGCTAAAGGGTTGTTTGGCACCAGTTAGTCAGTTGGTAGGAGTGGGGAAGGGTTTATCTTCTCGTCAAGCTATGCAAAAGTTGCTTTCTCTTTGTCATCAGGCGTTTGAGCGTAAGGAAAGTGTTTCATTAATTATTAAATCGGATAATCATGAATATTATAGAACGATCTAAAAAACCGACTCCTAAGTTCTTTAGGGTTTTAAGGACTGTAGGTTTGTCGTTATTGGCTGTTAGTGGCAGTATTATGGCGGCTCCAATTGCTTTGCCTGCTTCTATTGTAACTATTGCTGGATATGTTGCTGTTGCTGGTGGGGTTCTTTCGGCGGTTAGTCAGGTTACTGTAGAGGATTCTTTAGGAGGAGATTCTGCAGGAAATATTAAATAATAACATCTAAAAGTATGCGAATTGACTTAGAACTTAGGGTTGGAACTGCAGCGGGCACTTTGTTGAGTGTTGGTCCGACGATATTAACTTATGATATTATTAAAACGATTTTGTTGGCTGTTGTTGGTGCCACTGTGAGTTTTTTGGTATCGTTGTTTTTGCAGTGGGTTACCAGATCTAGGAAGTGATTTTCGTATAGCTTTTTCCATTATATATGTAGGAGAGTCCGTCAGCAATGATCGGACTTTCTTTTTTGGCAGGTGTTTCTAAGGAAGTTCGGTAGCTTCCATTATTTTTTTTGGAAAGAAAAAAAGCTAGCTCTTGCTGATGTGGCGGGGGAAAGGCTGTCAAGGTTTTCGGGAAAAATACTACCTGTAAGGTGGAGATTTTTTCCGTAACCCGGAGGGCTTGACCTTGATAGGCTTGTGCGTTGGCTGGTGGGAGCCACATATATTTGCTATCTTTTTTTATTTAATATTATATAGCTTATGGAAAATCCTTTTGAAAAAATTGATGAAAGATTAGCAAGAATTGAAAATTTACTAGAGAACATTTATTCTATTATTGGAAGTGAAAAAGCTTCTATTGTTCCTTCTAAAATTATGGATATAGGACAGCTTTCTAATTATTTAGGTTTATCAAAATCGCATATTTATAAATTGACTAGTACTCATACTATACCACATTCTAAAAGGGGTAAAAAGCTTTATTTTGAAAAGGAAGCGATTAATGGATGGATATTAGAAAATAAAGTATGGAACCAAGATGATATTGAAAAAGAAGTAGTTGATTACTTTATTAAAAAGGGTAAGCACTTTAAGGGGGAATAACTCTTAAAAAGATAGGTTTTGTTTTTTGTTTGAGGGTTGGGTGTAGCGGTTATATGGGTAGCGGTTTGAATTGTTGCTTGGTAAAGCAGCTTTTAAACACGCTACCTATACAGGGGGTTTTAGCCAATAGCTTTTTGCTTTTTTGACTCCTTGGGCTTTTTGCCCAGGGTAAGGCGAAAATGGAATGTGCTATGGCGTAGTTCTAAAGTTTCTAAACCTATTTTTTTATAACCGCTGAAAAGGGTGGCGGGGAAAAGTGGAAATTATAATGGTTAGGGATTGGTTGTACTACAGTTTGAGGTTGTACGAGTGTTTGTTGGTTATTTGGATGTGTGCGCTTGGAAGTGCGGCTATTTAGCTCGTAGATTTTATTGTTTTAGGGGAACTCGTGAATATCGGCTATTATGGTTAGGAGTTCGGATGTGAGCATTGGATAAGCCGATATTTTACATAATGGCGTTATAGACCACCCGACGTAGGAGGCTGGATCTATAACAGCGCATTATGTAAACATAGCTTTGGGTTGTTTTTATGGCGGCATAGTTGTTTAAATACTGGCAATAGCTCTTGCCTTTTTTATTGTACCTATTTCTTATAATAGATGCTTTTAAATAAAAAAGGCATGTGCTATTATAGCGGTGGGTACAACTATTGTGACATAAAAACAACTAGGCGGCTGGGCGGGGAACAACACAAAAGACAGAGGGGTTTTGCTTTTTCGCAAAATGCTGGCTTTTGTGTTGTGGGGAGTTTGAACGGTCAAGTATAAGCGTAGTGCGGGATTTCGGAGCGATTCACTGTCCGCCTGCACCAAACTTTGATAGATGCCAAAATACTCAATTTTAGCCACTCAGCCCGCATTACGCTTATACAATGTTGTAGGTAGTGCTTTCTTTTTCGTCCGTGCGTTGGGGAAGACACACTTATTGACAAGCTTAGGATTGTGCGGCTGATTCGAGCGGCTTGGCAATGTGTGTGGCTGTCGAGCGTTGGCTTTGATATTAATGTCAATAGACATAATCCGAGGCTTTATTTTAGACGTTTATTAATCTTTGTTTCGGGATTTCAACTTTAAAGCAATTGAATGCCAAATCAAACCAACACCTAATAATGCAAGACCACCAATCCAAAAAGTGGGTTCAATCCAAAAGGCGAGAAACAGACATCCAAATAAGCCAAAAGCGGGAATCCAACGAGGATATAAGCGTAAGTCCGCAGGCATTCTCAGAGCCGCTAGATTAGTAATAGCGTAATAAATCAATACTGTAAACGCACTGAATGACCAAGTAAAAACAACATCTCCGCTTAACACCAATACTCCAATTATACCTCCTGTCACCCAAACAGCTACAGCGGGACTTTGAGTTTTGTGATTTATTTTGGACAATTTAGCAGGCAGGTCTTTTCTCCGTGCCATACTAAGAATTACACGCGACAAACCAAGCAGTAAATTAAGCACTACTCCTAACATAGCAGTAATGGCAGCAATAGTGATTACAGAGCCAATAACAGGTACTGAAAGTGACTGAGCAACTAACATCAATGGCGCTGCTTTTCCCTCAACGCTTAGACCAAATGCTTCCGCTCCCATAACATTTATCGCTGTAAGTGAAACGGCAAGGTAGAGTATTACAATAATTACCATTGCAAGAATAATGGCTTTGGGAATTGTAGTACGTGGTTCGGAAACCTCTTCCCCGAGTGTTGCAATTCGCCCATATCCGGTATATGCGACAAACATTAAAGCTGACCCATAGAGAATTGATGTAATAGAGGTGTCTTTTACAGAGTCAACAATTGGTTGAACAGGAAAACCCTTAACAAAGAAACTGACAATTACGAGTGCAGCAAGTCCTAATAAGGTTGCAGAAACAATAATTATATTGGCCTGATTGCTTCGCCTAATACCACCGGAAACAAGTAATGTCATCACAAAAAGTAACAAAAGACCGGCTCCTACAATGCCCACATTGTCAGCGTTTACACAAAAAGCATAAAATAGGTAGCCTACACACCCTAATACTGCGGTTGCAGCAGACGCTGATTTTGCTATCAAAAACATCCATCCTGCAGCAAATCCAAAATAAGAGTTTAGAAAGCGGTTTCCATACTCATATGTGCCTCCACTCACCGAATGTGCAGCAGCAAGCTGTGCACTGCTTAAACCATTGAAAGCTGCAAGTACAGCAGCGATTACCACTGCGATAATAATGCCACTACCTGCTATCTGGGTAGCAATGGCTATACTTACAAAAATGCCTGTTCCAACTATTGAACCCAAGCCCATTAAAATGGCACCCGGTGTTTTTAGTTCACGTTTTAGTTCGTTCTCCACTATTAATTATTTTTGAAATATCGAGTCAAGCGACCAATTCCCACCACCTTTAATTATCAAAAACAGACTTCCCAAAAGCATTGCCCAATCGGTTCTACTACCGTGCATCATTGCCCAAAACCCGTCATTGGCTAAAACTTCTGATTTTGTGGTTGCAATGGCGACCAACATTATTACGAGTGTTGGAATACTTGCCAATCTTGTCAGCAAGCCAAGTAAAATCAACGCACCACAAACAATCTCAAAAGTGCCGACAAATGCTCCGAGAAATTCTGGTGATGGAAGTCCGATTTTTTCAAATCGCCCCGCACCACGAATAGCAGGAAACAGGAATTTTTGAATGCCTTCTGAAAGGAAAACCGCACCGACCATTAGACGAATGATAATGGTGGTTTTTGAATGGTCTGAATTAATTATTTTTTGGAACATAATTATTTACGAATTGGTGATTGTCTGTAAAGTGGGTTTTAACTGTAAAATGTGGTACTTTTTCCATTGCGTGGCAACTATTACAACTGTTGGTCAGCATTTGGAAATTTTTGTTGAATATGACCGTATCTCTTTTTTCAAGTGCCTTTTTCATTTCTGGAAGTGCTACGGTTAAGAAATGCTCTGCGGATTTTGCACGTTTAGGTCTTCGTTCCAAGCCGTTTTCAATCGCTTTTCGGATTTTTTCAATTTGGTAGTCGGCATATTCCCAATTTTCATCTTGTCCTGCCCAATATAGTTCCTGATAGCGATAGCCTGCTTCTACCATTGCCATATCAAAACCCCTGAATTGGTTTTCAATAGTTTCTAATTTTTCCTGTTCCGTTCCTTTGATCCATTTGCCTTGTGCATTTTGCTCTTGGTTGTTTCCACAAGACCAAAGCAGAAGCAAAGCGATAATTGATATTGACCATTTCATATTTCGTGGTTTTTAATGTCGTAAAATTATACAACACTTAACCAATAATGTGGTCTATTTGAAAAATGTGTGGTATTTAGTTGTTGTTGAATCTAAAGTCCACTGGAGTTTGGTCAACGTGTCGTTTGAAGTATTTTGAAAAATGGGAATTGTCCTTGAAATCAAGTCTGTGAGCAATTTCGCTTACGGTAATGTCTGTGTAAAGCAAAAGCCTTTTTGCTTCATTGATGATGTGTTCTGAAAGTATTTCGGCAGAAGATTGTCCTGCTTCTTTTCTGCAAATTGCATTTAGGTTTTGCGGAGTGGTGTTCAATAATTTGGCATAGTGGCTAACCTTATTTGTTAGTTCATTTTCTTTGCTCAAAAAGTCGATGAATTTTTGAAAGATTGTGCTATTGCCGTTTTTAGAAATTTTTGGTGTTGCCGATTCAAGAAGTTTTGCCAAAAGTGCTTTTAACAGACCGTAAATGATTGGTTGGTTTGGCTTTTCCTTTTCTTGATATTCTTTTAGCAAAATCTCGAAAATGTCTATAGCAGTATTGTCTTTTGGGAAAAGACAGGTTTGTGCGCTCAATTCTGAAATCAGGCGTTTGATGTCCTTGTCCAAACAGTTGTCGATAAAGGATTTTTTGATGATGATAACAAAACCTTCAGGTTTAGTTTTAATGTCCCAAAAATGAACCTGCTCTTTGCGGATAGTGAAAATTACAGGCGTTTTTATTTCATATTCTTTGGTGTCAATGGTGTGCGAACCTTTTCCTTTAGTCAGGTAAATGATTTCAAAATAGCTGTTGTGTTTGTGTGGAGATGTCTTTCTGATGTGTTGTCTGAACGGAGCAATTTTTAGTCCTTCCGTTTGTTTGGTTTTGTCTTTTATTTCGAGTTCTGCTTTCATTTATTGTATTGTCCGTCCGTGCGGTGGCAAAATTAGGCTCTTTTGGTTTTTTTGCGTTGGCTTTGAGTGTCGGCAAAAACCAAATGTGCCTAATGTGCGGTCGGCATTTTGCATTACCTACAACATTGTATAAACACCCAAGGGAGTTTATTTTTATTATATATATATCCTTTTGAATATAGTTGGTTAGTTGGTTTTGTGTGTAATTTAGTTAAAATAATTTTGATTGTGGGAATTTTCGAATGTAAATAGATTCTTTTAGATGGTTATGCCTTCGTATTTGACTTCTTCAATAATTGTTGGTGTGTTGCTGTTTATTTTTGGGCTAAAGAGGTCTTTGTAATGAGGGTAGTTGTAGAGGTGGCTTGGTGAAAGATTAATGCTTTTTTACTTGTTTTTTACCACAGTACTTTGTTGTATGCAGTGATTTATTCTTTCGTTTTTAGTTTAATATTATTCCGAATATAAGATTTAATGTTAGTTTCGTTTTGTAATTCTCTTTTGTTGAATAAAATTACCTTGTTTGATTTTTCGATTCTCTTAAATTTTATATTGGCATATTTTATTATTGCATATTTAATCTTTCTTTTCCTAGTGTTCGATAGAAACTTATAGCGATTTAAACTCACGAATACTCTTTCGTATTTCATATAAAGCACGGTGAAGTATATGAGTGGAAGGAATATCAAAGTGAATATTGGCGGTAAAAGGAAGGACTTTAAATTACTTAAAGTGAAAAAGTCATTATAAGAAACAATTATATTATAAATACTACAAGCTAAAATTCCAAAGCCTATAATCGACAGTAAGTTTTTCAGAAATTTAGCAACTAGCTTACTATTCCTGTCATCTTTTTTCATTTCAGCTACTAATGATAATAACGCAATAAATGTTACAAACGGTATCAGTATTAATTCCCAAACAAGTGAAAAATTGTAAAAGCCAATAATAAATTCAAGAATGATTGTGATAGAAATTGCAGTTAAAATTACATTCGTAAAATCTCTGTAAGTTTCTAAACTGTTTGCGCTAAAGAAAAGTAAAATTCCAGTTGTTAAAAACCAATATGCGAAATCTTTATATAACGAAAACTCCCAAATTGTGATTCTGTTTAATGCTATTATTATAATTGTAAAATATAATCCGAAAACTATATAAAATGGTATGAAGTGTTTTGAGAAAAGTATTTTTATTACATTCAAAATATTCTCGAAACTACCTTTCGAACTTACGATTAAACCAACAAAAAATAAAACTGTCCAAATTAAAATGGATATTTCTCTATTTGAAAGTAGCTTGAAAAATTCTATCATTTATTAATTTAAGTTGGAAATTTTAATGTGAGCTGTGTTTTTCTTTCATTTCATATAACATTATATAAACACCCAAGGGAGTTTCTTCCTCTTATATGGATGTTTTGTGTGTGTTTAGTTTGTTTTGAGGATGTAATTTAGGGATTATTATTTAATTGTGGGGATATACTTTTTAGGTTAATTGTATTTATGTGGGATGGTTTTTTGCTTGTTTTTGAGATGTTGTAACAAGCTTTTGCAGTTGGAAGGTCTGGATTGTTATATGAAGGGTGTAATAGCAGTGTTTTGGTTGAAAATTGATGCTTTTTTAGTTTTTTACCACAGTACTTTGTTGTATGCTGGGCTAGCTAAGATTTAAAATATTTTTCAATTGACGTGTAAGGCATATCTAAGGCATAACCTCGACTTTGCATTAAATTATCCTGAGTAATTGTAAACGCTCCCCATTCCTCTTCAATAATTTGTTCAATTAATTGTTTATGTTCAATTAATTTGTCTTGGTCTTCTTCTTTTACGATATTTTTTACATTAAACCTGTAGTTCAATGTTATATAGCCATCACAATCTGGCAATCTACCAGAAAGAGTATGTCCCTCTACATGAAATTTAACTTCGTTATTTTTTTTAAGGTAATCTCTAAACTCTTTAATAGTTACAAAGCTATAGTTCCCATTCTTTTTGCTTAATGTAATTGGAAGATTTTCATCAAAATAATTAAATGTCATTAGTAACCCATAATGACTTAGTGTGTAAAGATGTTTTACTTCACTTGATTCAATAAATGCTTTTTGCTCATCTGCCCATTCTTTTAATACGTCATATGGAATCAACTTTGAGAATGCGTCTCTCTTTATAGAAATAACATCATCAGTGATAATATAGCCTGCAAAACCTCCAACTTCATTAATCCTTATACCGTTTGATATAACAACAGATGTAGATGAAAGACCAATATTTCCAATTTGAGGAAGGATTGCTAATTTCCCGTATAATCGTTTTTCATCTTTAATTTCGAATAGTTTTAGGTTTAGTGATTTAAACAAGTCTATAATACCCGTAAGGTGTATATTTCCTTTTCGTAAAATGTGAATGTGGTCTATAAATTCATTAAATTCCAATTTATCAATTAAATCTGGTTTAATCGAATTTGTTGTTCCATCCAATTCTTCAACTGTGATTTTCACGTTAGGTGATGGGATAAAATATTTTACTAAAGAAAATAAACTTTCTTCATTGAATTGAGAATTACCAACTAAACCAATTTTTGAAAAAGGTTCTTCTTTTAATTTTATTTTTATTGTAGTTCCTCTGTCAATAACTAAACTTTTTTCCTCATTTGTAGGTTCCCGCAATATTGGATTTGACGATAATCCATCGTAAAAATCAAGTGTCTTCATGTTTGAAATAGCCTCACCGAACTTCCATGACGTAACCGTAATTTTATCACCTAACATAAAAATTGAGAAAAAACCGATACCAAATTTCCCAATGGATTCAAATCCTTTGGTATGTATACCTTGAAAATCGTATTTAAAACGACTGCTTTTCCAATAAGAACCTCCAAAATCTAGTAATTCATTTGTCATAATTGTTTGACTCATTCCAATACCATTATCCGTGATTGTAAGAAAATGTTCGTTTTCATTTTTCGATAATGTGATTTTTATCTCTCCAACATTTATATTGTCTTGACCTGTGTAAATACGATGTAAATTGATTGCGTCTATACTATTCTGAATGAGTTCTCGCAATGCAATATTTATATTACCGTAGAGTTTAATACCACCTAGCTCTGATGCGATGTGTACTGGATTTGTAACTTTTATTTGAGTATTGATTGAATTCCAGCCACTCGTTCTTATATATTTTTTTCCTAGCTCGAGAGTATCATTAATAGATTTGACTCCTCTAGCTTCAAAACCAAATATATTGTGAGTTTCAAAATACTCGTTTGCGTTTTTAAGTTCTTTATCCAACACTTGTAGAGCATCATAACAAAACCACCAAGCTTTTTGTTCTTCAGAAGCAAAAGGAACATTAGTAGAGTACATTAAAAGGCCCTCATTCGATAATTCAGGAAATCCCAGTTTCTTTTGAAATGTCCAATGCTCTTTTGAAACACCGGGTATTTCAGAAATCATTCTATTTGTCTTCGGGGTTCTTAAATTATCAATATGTGCTGCGTCTGATGTTCTTAGTAGAAAAGATAGTTTTTGGCAATCTATGGACCAATCTGTAGGGAAATTTGGGTTGGTATATTTTGGCCCAAATTCTCTTTCTATATAATTTATATTGCAAGTATGACTTTTTGCAATTTTACCAATGATTAATCCTAATTCCTCTCTTAATGAGATGTCAGCAATTAGGTGTTCTCCTTCACTTAAATTATCAGTCGCAATACGAAGTGCAAAATCACCATGTCTTTGTCTTATAGTAAAGAATAATGCTTCTTCTTTAACTTCTGTCGAATTGCCATTTTTTACTATAAAATCAGTGTATAAAGGGTCTTTTTCAACTTCACTTTGATTATTTAAAATTGAATAACACATTCCTGCATCGTGGACAAGAAATACAGTATGTAATACAAATGCTTCTAATGGATTGATAAATTCACTTTTGTCTCCTACTATAATATTTGCATAATTCCATAACATTCTGGAATGTGCGATTGAATGGTCTGTCAAATTTGGAAAATCATCTGTAATTCCATCCAAATACTTTTTTACCGTACTCTCTATTAACTGAAGATTTGATAATAATTCATTAATCTTAGTTTCATTTTTCCATACAGAAATATCAAATGCGTTTTTAAAAAGAGGATTATCTATATTCATTTAGCGATTTTTTTTTGCCTTGCATACAACGGTTGTATAAACACCCTTGGGAGTTTATTCCTATTATATATACTTTTTTGGATGTAGGTTGATTTATTTTGATGTGTAATTTAATGAAATATTATTTATTGTAGGAACTTACGTTTTGAAATTTTGGGGTTTTGGATGTTTATTGGTTAGTGTCGAAATTCATCTGTGCACTAGAAAGTCTAAAGAATATAAAAGATAGAGGGGTTTGAGTGTTTAATTGCTAAGTGAAAGGGTGAAAAATTAATGCTTTTTTACTTGTTTTTTACCACAGTACTTTGTTAGGCACTGGCTTTTTTTAGTTTTAAATCTCTCTTTATTAATTCTAAAGCACCTAATTCCATTGGGTCAGGATTTTTGTCCGTATTTACAATATCTGTTGACAAATCCAATATTTGTGTCCTATATTCAACAGTTTCATAGCTCATTTTTTTCAAGGAATCTCTAAAATCTTGACTTTCACAATACGTTCTTCTTATTTCATCTTCTAATAATTCTTTGTCTAAATCACTATTAGATTTGTCAATTATAAAATTCATAATTATAGCACGCTCTTTGGCTCTTAAATAGCCGTCCGCTCTTGCAACAAAAGTCAAGATTAATATCTCAGATTCTAATTCTTGGAAAATTTTAGTAATCATTCCAATTGGTGAATCTTGAAACCTCTCTATAAAATATTGATTTGGGTTTTCAAAAATTTCACCCGTTTCTATATCGGTTAGTTGCTGTATTCTTTCTAACCTAAAAGTTCTTTGAGATTTTTTTTCGTGACAATAAGCTTTAATTATATAATTATCATTTAATGTTTGGCTTACAGAAAGTATCGTAATTCTTCTCTCACTTTTTTGACCTTTTGAATCAATATATGTTATTTGGGCTAAAGAATTAAGTTTAATTGAGTCCAAATCTTGTGGTAATTCAAAATCCTCAATAGTTTCTTCTTCTGGCACATAAAACGTGTTTTTATTTGTTTTAGGAAGTGGTCTGTTTTTTATTACCCCATTAAGTATTTTTTGAAGTTCATCATCTTCAAATTCATATTTCCCTGTTTCTTTACTATGATTTCTTATTTTTTGAAAACACGTTTTACAAGCACCTTTGTCAACTCCAAAACTCCAAAATGAAACATTAATTTTTGTTAATTTACTTTTGCAAGTTGCACATTTTAAATTTTGATTTTTATTGTATTTAACTTCAAAACATTCTTTAGACATTCGTGATAGTTTTATACAATCATAAAGTCCAACGAAAGAAGGTATAAAAGTCCAAAAGAATAAAAGAGAAAGTATTCCTTTTACTGTTTCTCCGAGATAAAATTTCTGAATTCCAAAACCTCCTAAAAAAAAAGCTAAAACAGCTGCGTTACTTTTATTTTTCATTTTCTTTTTATATTGTCTATTAGTAATTTTTTTAATTCATCAATTATACTGCCATATTCTTCGTAGGTAGGAAAGCCATTCTTCCATTTTAACTCTTGATGCAAACTGCCTCCGTGAAAAACAAAATCAGAAAATGAATACATTAGTTCCTCGTATTCCAAAATTTTATTTAGAAGAGAGTCTTCTGTATAACATTTGGACAAAACTTCTAATCGTGATAAATCAGATATGATTTTTTGTCTTTCAGAAGGTGATATTTTTTTATCTCTTATTTTGTAATAGTCGGACAATGTTTGAATGTCTTTTTTCTTTTTATCTCGTAAATCTTCAATAGAAAAATAAAGCTCTTTAAACCTCCCATAATATCTGCTTAAAGACTGGATTAACTCAAAAATCTCCTCTAATTTGTGGATTTTAATTTCACGTTTACTATTCTTATTTGAGTGATAGATTGCAACCATTCCAATCACAACTGCACCAACGGTACCAATAGTGGTCAATATGTCTAAAATCATTTTGTAACACATAGTTTATTTTCTATCGTTTCGTTTTTTAACTTGTGCCTAACAATGGGATAAACTACATAGTGAGTTTCTTCCTCTTATATGGATGTTTTGTGTGTGTTTAGTTTGTTTTGAGGATGTAATTTAGGGATTATTATTTAATTGTGGGGATATACTTTTTAGGTTAATTGTATTTATGTGGGATGGTTTTTTGCTTGTTTTTGAGATGTTGTAACAAGCTTTTGCAGTTGGAAGGTCTGGATTGTTATATGAAGGGTGTAATAGCAGTGTTTTGGTTGAAAATTGATGCTTTTTTAGTTGTTTTTTGCTGTAGTGTTTTGTTGGCTGTTGGTTTTTTATAATGGATGAGGTTAATTGTATAGTGAATGATGTTAAATTAAAAGATGATGAGTTTAATATTGAACTCCCTATTTCTTGGGCTGAACTGACTTTCGAGAATAACCATGATATTTTAAATGATTTTGAAATTTTAAAAAACAATAGGCTCTTTGAAAAACAAAGGCGTTCTTCTAGGTGATTGTTTAGGCTATAATACTGAGGATTTTTAATTGACTTACAACATCGTTGATATCGTGTTCGTGTCCGTCTATAGTTATGTTAAATCCGTTTCTGTCTCTGTTAATTCTATGTGAAGTTCCTCTTGGAAAACTTACTTTTTTTAATTCATTAATAAGTTTTTCATGGTTTAATTCTGTTTCTATTGTCTTTATCATTATTAACTAAAATTTAAAATTATTATGATTTCTAAAAAACTAAAAATAAGGTTTGTATTGTCTGTATTATTTATGATATCTCAAATAAATTATATGTTACTTATATACACGTTAGGAAAAACTGAGTATAGATAGCACAATCCCAACAACTAGCGATACATTAGATAAGATCTTTATAGCGCATTCTTTTCTTACGTGATTTTTCCATCCGCCTTTTTCTTGTATTCTAAGGCTTTTAAATGAAGCAAAGATTATTCCTTGCTCTATAAAAATTAAACCTTCTCTTTCCATTATATAAACAATTCTATTAGCTTTTTGTTTTTCATTGTTTTCGTAGTATGAATTACTGTTTTCATCTACAATATCTTCTCTTAATATGTCTTTGTTAAAGTTGCATATGTTTTTAAGATTCAATTGTATTATTTTATCAATATCCATAATTCTGATTATATCTTTTCTACCAAAACAGTGGTTAAATGTTTGCTAACGGTTTTGTATAAGGTTTGTTGCGTGTTTTAGCACTTAACTTTGCAAGTACACACCAAACTGAAAACCGTAAGGATTTTAGAAGTAAACGAGAACAAGCAATTACTTATAGCCATTGTTGGGCAACGTTTTTATTTGAATAGTTTTGTGTACTCTCTAAATAAATAAATCTTCCCTCTTTTTGCACCAGTTATTTCAGTCAATATTTCGAGCTTTTCAAGTTCTTCTATTAGTTTATAAACAGAAGGTGATGACAAACCTGTCAATTCTTTTACTTTTTGAGCATCTACAATAGGTTTTTGATAAAGATGAATTAAAATTAATTGTGCATTGTATGAACGACTTCCTAATGTTTGTAATTTAACTTCAACTTCTTTTTGTAATTTTAAAATACTATCAAATGTATTAATTCCATTTTTTGCAGTTTCTATTACTCCCACTAAAAAGAATTTGAACCATTGACTTAAATCACTTTTTTCTCTAACTCTTGTAAGGTTATCGTAATATAGCATCCTGTTTCTTTCAAAGAAATCTGAAAGATAAAGTATAGGTTTTTTTAATATACCTTTTTCAACCAAATACAATGTAATCATTAATCGACCGACTCTTCCATTACCATCAAGAAAAGGATGAATTGTTTCAAATTGATAATGTATTAATGCAATTTTGAGTAAGTCTGGGAAAAATGATTCTGTATTGTGGGCGAAATTCTCTAAATCACCCATATATTCGTTGACACTTGTGTGAATTGGTGGAATAAATGTAGCATCATTAATACTCGCTCCACCTATCCAGTTTTGACTACTTCGGAAGTCTCCAGGAAGCTTATGTTTTCCTCTTACTCCTTGCAGTAATATATTATGAGTTTCTTTTATTAATCTTGAAGATAAAGGTAATTTTTCTAATTTTTTAATAGCGGAATTTAATGCTTCTATATAATTTTGTACTTCTTCCCAATCATCTCTTTTTTCATCATTTACATCTTCTTTGTCTAATAAGGCATCTTCTATATTTGTTTTTGTTCCTTCAATTTTACTTGATTGAGTTGCTTCTTTTAAAACGTGCATACTGATAAATAAATCAATGTTTGGAATGTACTCTGAATACATATCGAGTCTTCCAAGTTGTCTGTCTGCTTGACTTAAAAGGTTTAATACCTCCATATCGTCAATTGTCCATTTTTGATTTATTTTGGTTGGTTGGAAACTTTTATAAGTTCCTTGATTAATGTAATTACCAGATTTGAATGTTTTCATCTTTAATTTAAGTATAAACTTAAACAAAAGTACTTCCTATTTAAGAATATTCCAAAAAAATTAAATAAGAGTGATGCTAAATTAAGTATATGTTTAAAATGTTAATTATCGAAGTGTGTTGTTTAATGTTGCCCAATGGTTGTATAAACACCCAAGGGAGTTTATTCCTCTTATATGGATGTTTTGTGTGTGTTTGGTTTGTTTTGAGGTTGAAATTTAGGGATAATTATTTAATTGTGGGAATTTTCTTTTTCTAGTTTTAAGTACTATATACATTATTAGGTAGGCAGAAAAGGGGCTAGATCTTGATGATTTTTTTAGTTTGTTTTGTGTTGTTGTACCAAAGGTTTAGGATGTATATTCCGTTTTGTAAAGTTGCTACTTCGATTTGGTTCTTGGTTGTTGCTTTTATTATTTCTTGGCCTAGTAGGTTGTGAATAGTATAGTTTATGTTTTTAGTGTTTCCGGTAATGTAAATATAGTCTGTTGTGTGTGTTGGGTAAATGGCTAGTTGGTTTTCTTGATAGTTTGTTATGGATAGTGTTCCCCAGGTGTCTTGGGCTTCTTGTCCGTTCCAGATTAGGGTTGCTAGGTATGGGTTGTCGATATATGGATTTCTGTTGCCTTGGTTTTGATAGATGATTTCGTTTCTGTCGATTTCAAATTGAGATACTGGGTCTTCTGCATTCCATTTTAAAAATAGGTCTGGCATATCTGCTAAAGGTGCGTTGTTTGCTGTTCCGTAGCCTGTATTTATTGCTTCGCATTGGTTTGGGTATCTGGTGTACATATACATGATTATGCGTGCGATGTCTCCTTTGTGTTCGTCTCCTGGGTAAAAGTTGCCTATGCTTGTTATTGTAGCGTTTCCTGAGCCATCTTGAAAGATTCGATTGCTTCTAGAGGAATTGAATTGGCTGTCGGCGCTTCTTAGATTATGTACATCTGTTCCTGCTCCTGGGTAGGATACATCTAGATTTGGGTTTGCTAGTGATCTTGGAAAAACGTGTTCTCTGTTCCATAGTCCATTGCAGGTTGAGGTATGACAGGTTAGGTTTTTACTTCTGGTACGGTCGTTAAAGGTTTGTGTGTCGTTGTCATTATAGCCATATACTAAAAGGACATTGTTGCTTTGTTGTTGTACTAGGTCTGATTGCCTGATGACATCCCATGTGTCTGTTGCGGATGCTGTGTAGGGTAGTGGGTTTGTATGGGTGTTTGTTATTAGTGTGGTTAGTTGTGCTTTTAAGTTTTCGCCTGATTGGGAGAAATCAATATTTGCATAGTATTGTGGCGTTTGGCTGAATACTAGAAATGGAAATAATAAAGCTAATAGTAATCTTGTTTTCATAATTATAAATATATGAAACTTTACTATTTAGAGGAAATGTAGGGTGGGGGTATGGGAATTAGGTTGGTTAGGGGTGAATTTTTTAGTTGTTTTAGACTGTAGTTGTAATAAGCTTTTGTTGATGTAAGGTCTGCACTGATATATGAGGGTGGTTATAGAGGTGGCTTGGTGAACGACTGATGCTTTTTATTTGTTATTTTGATCACCTTAAAGTGGTTTTATGGTTGTTGAAATGTTAAATATTAAACTTTAAAATGATATATTGCAATTTTATGCTTATATTTGCAAAGAATTTAACACGTTAATATGGCGGATAAATTAGTTATAAAATCTTTTTTGCAAGAACTTAAGGCGATTATAAAGTCTTTTGGCATAATCTTCTTCAATCGTCCTAAAAATAATATTCAGAATCTTGCAGATTTAAGTATTACCGCTAAAATGCGTGAAGAATTAATTTTGAATTTAGAAGTAGAGGATTACAGTGAAGGTCCTTTAGAAGAAACTCAACAAGGTGGAACTGAAATGTGGGTTTTCGGGAAATTAATTAAAGGCCAACAAGTCTATATTAAATTGACTATTTCAAAAATGACTGGAGGAGCAGTTTGCATCTCTTTTCATAAGGCGGAACATCCTATGGAATTCCCTCTTAAGAAATCAAACTAAAAAACAAACAATTATGAAAAGTCCAATCACAGGTAAGGAGATGATCTTACAAATTGAGAAGAGTATTTTGGTTTTTCGAAAAGAAGAATTTGAGTATAATCACAAGAGTTATTTTTGTGAAGAAAGTGGTGAGTCATTTACAACCACAGAGTTAGATGAATTTAATTTAAATCAAGTTTATAATCAATATAGAGATAAACATAATGTTCCATTTCCAGAAGAAATAAGAGAATTTAGAGATAAATACTCTTTTAGTTATGCAGATATAACCAAAGTATTAGGTTTAGGTGTTAATAGTTATAGTAATTATGAAAAAGGGGAAGTGCCTAGTTTGGCTAATGCTGCTTTATTAAAAGCAGTAATTAATAGTGAAGGAACTTTAAAAGGATTGATAAAAAGTAATAATGAGATTTCAGAAACACAAAGAGAGAAGTTTTTAAGAAATATTGCCAAAGTTAGAAAAGAAGAAGTGCTAAATAAAAGAAAACAAGAATTGATTGACTATGTTTTTGATTATAACTTTTTGCCTGATAATTTTTCTGGATATAAAAAACCAAATTTTGATAAACTAATTGAGATGGTAGTGTATTTTACTGAAAAGTTACGAGTAACTCCTACCAAAATGAATAAATTATTGTTTTATTCAGATTTTTTACATTATAAATTAACAGGTGTTTCGATAAGTGGAACACGTTATTTCGCACATACACACGGTCCAGTTCCGAAGAAATTTAGAACGTTATTCGATTATCTTTCAGATCAACAAATTGTAGATTTAATTTCGGTTCAATATCCAAGTGGTTTAGTTGGTGAAGAGTTTATTACAATCCCATCAAAAACATTTAAGAGTGCATTATTTGAAAAATCTGAAATAGATATTTTAGCTGAAATTGTTTCAAAGTTCGAAAAGTACAACGCGAAAGAAATTAGAGAATTAAGTCACGAAGAAAAAGCGTGGATTGACAATGAGAAAAGTAAGGGATTAATAGATTATAATTATTCTTTTGAATTAATTCACGTCTAGTTTTTAAAATGTTTGCCCACGATAGCTGTATGGTTGGTTAGTTATTTTTGTGTGTAATTTGGCTAAAATAATATTACATGTGGGAATTTTTGAATGTAAATAGATTTCTTTAGATGGTTATGCCTTTGTATTTGACTTCTTCTATAATTGTTGGGGTGTTGCTGTTTGTTTGTGGGCTAAAGAGGTCTTTGTAAAGAGGGTAGTTGTAGAGGTGGCTTGGTGGAAAATTAATGCTTTTTTAGTTGTTTTTTGTCACAGTACCTTGTTAGCAAAAGTTTTGTTTATTTATCCTTTCTTACCAAATTCAAATTGAGCACTTCTAGCTTTATTCATTGCTTCTAAATATTTGTCGTTTTCGATTGTTTTCATTTGTCCTTCCATAAAACGCATACTTAAAATGAGATGAGAAACGTCTTCGTTTTCATAGGAAGTGCAAGTTTCTTTTATTTCTGTAATAGTATTATTTTCTCTAATAGGGTAATATGAAAAATGGTTAAAATTTTTGTCGGTAACTGATTCATATATTAAAAGAGTAATGTCTCCAGTGAGTTTAGCAAGTTCTTTACATTTTTTTCTTTCTTTTTCAGTAGGATAGTTTCCTTTAATTTCTAACCAATAACCTCCATTTTTTTTATATAATGGGCAAGGTATCCAAAAATCAGGCAAATATCTAAAGGATGGTAATACAAAACCTTCTTTTTCATATTCCCATTTTAGACCTAGATGGTTAAAGAATACAGCCCAACGTGCTTCAGTTCTTGAACGGAATTTATATCCATCATATGATGTTTCAATGGCTTTGTACATTTTCGATTATTGTTTATATACAGATGCAAATTAATTTTTAACCGCAAGAGTGAATTTTATTTTTGCCAACGATCTCGGCTATGGCTAGTGCGGGATTTTAATGCACTTTTCTTTCTGATTAACGATTAATCTATTTTTTGTAATTACTTTCATTTTAACACTTTAACCCGCATTAGCTATAGCCAATGTTGTGCGTTCGGCTTTCTTTTCTTTCAATTTATTCTTTGTTATTCTAGGTAAAGTTAATATTTTTGTGCTCTAATAATTACAATTTCTGCATTATGTCTTGTTTTATCAAGTTATGGACTTCTATCAAGTGATAGGCAGTCCTGAGTAAAAATCCTTATTTTTTTTGGTATAGACAAAACGTCTATTAATTTTAGTATTCACCTGTAAGAAGTAAATAATGACAAAAAAGAAATTGCCCGTTCGTTTTACGGGTCAGCACTTTACTATTGACAAAGTGCTTATTAAAGATGCAATAAAAGAATCAAATATAAATCAACACGATACAGTTTTAGATATTGGAGCTGGTAAAGGTTTTCTAACTGTTCATCTCTTAAAAAATGTCGATAAAGTTATTGCCATTGAAAACGATGTTGCATTAAGTCAACATTTGCGCAAAAAATTCATTCACGATCAAAACGTTCAAGTAGTTAGATGTGATTATAGAAATTTTGTAGTTCCGAAAGTTCCATTTAAAGTAGTTTCAAATATTCCTTTTGGTATTACATCTGATATTTTTAGTAGCCTGATGTTTGAAAATGTCGAATATTTTCTAGGCGGTTCAATTATCCTTCAGTCAGAACCGGCAAAAAAATTGTTTTCAAGTAAGGTTTATAACCCATTGACAGTACTTTATCATACCTATTATGATTTGAAATTCTTGTATGAGATAAATCCTGAAAGTTTTTTACCACCACCAACTGTCAAATCAGCACTTTTGAGAATTGAAAGAAAACAGAATTCATTAGATATTGGGCTTAAGGTTAAGTACTTAAATTTTGTTTCGTATATGTTACAAAAACCTGATTTAACAGTTAAAACAGCTATGAAGTCTATTTTTAGAAAAAAACAAGTTAGGTCAATTTCAGAAAAGTTTGGAGTTGACCTTAATTCCAAAATTGTCTGTTTGTCTGCAAAACAATGGAAAAATTGTTTTTTAGAAATGCTCAAAGTTGTTCCTGAAAAATTTCATCCTTCATAACTATACTGTAGATGTTTTTTAGATTTTCTGTGGAGCAATGATGCTTTTTTTAGCTGACGCACAACAATTGCATAAACACCCAAGGGAGTTTATTCCTATTTTATATAGCTATTTTGTTTGTATTTGGTTTGTTTTGAGGTTGTAATATAGCTAAAATAATTGTGTTTGTGGGAATTTTCGTTTTTGGTAGTAAATGTTCTATGATTTTTTTTGGTTGGTATGGGAGGGGTTAGATCTTGATGGTTTACAAGGAAGATTGGCTTTGAGGGTTTGGTTGCTAAAGGTGTAGTGATACATTTGTATTTATGCAGTGGTGGTAGCTGTTAAATTTGACTTTAGCTATTGCAAAATCTGGACTAATATATGAGGATAGTTACAAAAGTACCATGGTGAAAAATTAATGCTTTTTTACTTGTTTTTTACCACAGTACTTTGTTGTGAGTTGTGCTTTTTTAGATTAATATTTTTTTAATTTTTATGATGCCAATTATAAATGCAATAAAAGCTAGTAATGGAGAATTACCTAGCTACCCATTATCTCTTAGTTTTATTAGTTAGTTTTAGATAAAGTTAAAAACGCAACCATAATCAAGGTTGCGTTTTTTGTTTAGAAAAAAAACGACTGCTTACAGAAAAAACAAAGCTTGATTAGTTAATTAAATATTAAGTTTGCTAATTATAAGCTATGCAATTAATATTTAGATACATACTATTTGTTTTTATTATTGGTTTTGGAAGCTGTGCTAATTCTCAAAACCCAGTAATACAACATATGTCTAAAGTCTCAAATCTTCCAGATGTTGAGTTTTATGATATAGCAGAAGATAGCCAAAACTACATTTGGCTTGCTGCAAACAAAGGTTTATACCGTTACAACGGAAAAAGTTACAAACACTTTAGTCATCCTCAACAAAGAGGAAACTCTCTCTTTCAATTAAAATTTGATGCTAAAAACCAACTTTGGTGCAACAATATTTATGGGCAATTATTTTACGTTGAAAACGACAGCTTAAAGCTATTTTATGACGCTAGTAAATTAGTAAATGGACAATTAGCAAATTTTGAAATATTAGAAAACAGCATACGTTTATTCACTGTTATTGGCATTTTTGATATTGATAAAAGCACAAAACAAGTAACCGAAGTATTTAAAGGTATGTGTATTACCAATGCTAAAGATAACAGAAGCAACTACACATTTATAATTAATCATGAAGGCGATTTAGAGCGTCATCGATTATACAAATTTGATAACAATACAAAAACAAAAATACTTGAAATTACAAGTAGTAATCGTATACAATCACCAAGAATTTTTGCCTTTAAAAACACTGTTTTTTTTACACACAAAAGTTCTAATGAAAATGTCATTTATAGAATAGATAAGACCAAAAACACACCCAAAAAAGTAGTAACGCCTGCTAGATTAAAAAATGAAACCATTTACAATGTTTTGAATATTGAAAACATCTATTGGTTTTTAACCAGTTCTGGCGTGTTTATTTATGGTTTTGAAAATGAAATTTTCACCTTTAAAGAACAACTTTTTAAAACAGAATCTATTACCGATGTTCAAGTAGATTTTAATAAAAATTACTGGTTTACAACTTTAGATAATGGTGTGTTTGTATCACCTAACTTAAATATTCGTCGTGTTGAATTATCAAATTTAGACTCTAAAATCACAGCTTCTGTTGCGTTACAAAACAATCAATTTGTCTTAGGAACCAATGATGGTAAATTACTGTTTTACAATCATAATCAGTTAATAAAAACACTGCAATTACCAGGAAAAAAGATTATCGGAAAACTTTTTTTTGACGCGCAAAGCGATAAACTTATAGTAAGTATTAATGCTTCAGAATCGTTTGTAGTTAATTTAAAAAATGACAAAATTTTAGATGTAAATAACCGATTTTCAGTTGCTAAAACCTTTTCTAAAATAGATGATAATACCTTGTTTTATGGTAATTATCGCCAAGGTATTGTGTATAAAAATCCGTTTAATCATCCTGAACAACAAATCCTAAAGGAAAGTCGTGTAAAAGCTTCGGTGGTTTCTAATAATCATTTATTTGTATCGCACATAGACGGACTTTACAAATACAATACGAAAACATTTAATGCAGAAGAAATCACGTTCAATTCTAAAAGTTTATTGGTTAATACATTAACAAAAACTAACGGGACAGTTTGGGTTGCAACCCAACATAACGGATTATTAAAATACGAAAACAATACGCTAAAACCTTCAGGAATTAACCTTCCTGAAAATCTTCAAATTAACGCTATTCATGCTGATGGTTTATTGCTTTGGATTTCAACCGATGCTGGATTATTTCAATATCATACAAAAACACATCAGCTTAAATCGTTAAGTGCGCAAGATGGTTTAAATACAGCAGTTAACGATTTTTTAATACTTCAAAATCAAATAATTGTAAGCTTGCCTAAAGCGTTTTATGCGTTGCCAAAATCGGACGCATTGTTCAAAGCTTTTAAAACAGCAAAGGTTAGGGTAGAAGCTGTAAAAATTAACGACCGCGACACGTTAGTTGCAACTAACTACAAACTACCATATAATTTAAATAAAATTGATATTTCGTTCAACTCAAACGGATTTCAATCTAACCAACACGTAAGCTACCAATACCGCGTTAAACAAATTGATACAAGTTGGCAAAACATACCGCTAAACACACATTTTGTTACTTTTAATAGTTTGTCTAGTGGCACCTATACTTTTGAATTAAAAGCCCAAAATTTAAGTGCAAAACAAGCTGTTTTTGCAGCACCAATATCCTTTGTAATTGCTAAGCCATTTTGGGAAACCTATTGGTTTTATGGTTTAGTTGTAGCAGCAATAATAGGTTTAGTTTGGCTGTATTTTAGATGGCGATTACAACAAAAAGAAGCACAACGTATTGCCGAAGTTGATAAAATTTTAATCGATAAAAAAATAACGAATTTAAGGTTAGAAAATCTGCGCTCGCAAATGAATCCGCATTTTATTTTTAATGCGTTGAATTCTATCCAAGATTATATTATTTCAAACGAAAAGGAATTGGCAAGCTCGTATTTAGTAAAGTTTAGCCGATTAATCCGCATGTATTTAGATTACAGTCAGCAAAACGAAATTACTTTAGAAGAAGAATTAAACGCTTTAAAACTGTATTTAGAATTAGAAAAAGTGCGTTTTGAAGATGAATTGGAATATACTATTTCGGTTGATAATCAGTTAAAAACAAAACAGATAAAAGTACCGTCGTTATTCATTCAGCCATATGTTGAAAATGCTTTAAAACACGGATTACTACACAAATTAAACGACCGAAAATTACATATTGAAGCGAAAATTATTCAGCAAAATAAATTAGAAATTACCGTTGAAGATAACGGAATTGGTCGTACACAATCCGAAAAATTAAAACGACCAAACCAACAGCACAAACCCTTTGCAACCAAAGCCAACGAAGAACGTGTGCATCTTTATAAAAACAAATTAAAACGTGATATAGCCATAACGACTAACGATTTGTATGACGAAAATGACGTTGCTGCAGGTACAAAAGTGGTTATCACGATGCCAATACATTAAGATATGAAAGCGATAATTATAGACGACGAAAAACGCGCCAGACATTTACTATCCAACTTGCTAACCGAACATTGTGCAAGTATTACTAGCATTGAAGAAGCGCAAGATTTAGCATCTGGTGTAGATTTGATTAAAACCAGTAAGCCAGATGTTGTTTTTTTAGATATTGAAATGCCAAATCAGTCTGGATTAGATATTTTAGAATATTTCCCAAATCAAATCGATTTTAAAATCATTTTCGTGACGGCATACAACCAATATGCGATTGAAGCTTTCAAACTGTCGGCTGTAGATTATTTGTTAAAACCAGTTGATACAACCGAGTTAAAAGAAGCAGTAGCAAAAGCTGAAGAAGCCATAAAAGCTAACAATTTAAACGACCAGTTAAACAAGTTACGCGATTCGTTAAAGCAGCTTTCAATGGATAAAATTGCTTTAGAAATACCAAAAGGCATCCTATTCGCATCGCATAATGATATCGTCTATTTTGAAGCCGATGGTATGTACACTAACGTACAACTAATAGATGGCAAACAAAAAACCATTTGCAAACCGTTAAAGCACTTTGTTGAGCAATTGGAACGTAATGCGATGTTTTTTAAATGTCATCGTTCGTATTTAATCAACTTAAAATATGTAGATGAATTGGTAAAAGATGATGGCGATTACTTACTAATGAATAATCAAAAACGCATCCCAATTTCAAAATCTAAACGCGATCAGTTTTTAGATGTGATTAAGGAAACCTTTATGTAGCTTTTCAGAATATCATGTCATCAGAGTAAAGCGAAGAATCTTGTTAGAATTCCTTCAGAAAAAAAATCATCATTTTCAGAAAAAACCAAATTAAGAATAGTGCTTAAGTGCTTTATTTTGTAGTCCACTAAACACAATTCTTATGAAAAAAATAGTTCTATTATTGGTTTTGGCATTATGCTACAACGTCTCTCATGCGCAATTTGGTAAAATGCTTAAAAAGAAAGCCAAAGCAGCAGTAGAGAAGAAGTTAGATAAAAAAGAAAGTAGCAATTCGTCTTCAAAATCTGAAAACGCTTCAGGAATGGTTGGCAGTTCTTCAACTGAAACTTCATCAAAAACCGAATATACCGATGAAGAGTTTAAAGCAGAATTAGCTAAAAAATATCCAAATGATCAGGCAAAGCAAGATTTATACTATCAAAAGTATCTTGAGAAAAAGCAACAAGAAGCAGACGCTAATAAGCCTAAATCTGCAAATTCAGTAAGTGATGAGTTTTTATATATGTCGTATCCATTTGCAATGACAAAAGGTATGAGCGCAGTTGGTGTAGACCGTGTGAAAATAAGACGCCAAATGACGGATATGGGTGATAATGTAGACCTGTTGCCTGCACAAGATCCAGATTATGCATGGTTACGCTTTTTAACAACACCAGAACTAGTAGCTATGTCACCAGAAGGATATATTGGTTACGAGTTGGTTTCAGGAATGTTTACAACCAAAGTTGGCGCAGACCGATCGCAAACTTTAGAGCTTGGTACAGGAATGCCAATTTTAGTAAGAGGTATGCTAATTGCAGACGATGTATTTGTAATTTATGCAGCATCGCACCAAGGCGGACACGCATTTAATGTACCATCATACATGATTCAAGATGATATTACCATTCTAAATGTGATTGGTAAAGGCGAACAACAATTTCATTTAGAGTGGTTAGAAAAAGCGAAGCCAATTGTAAAAGAGTTTGAAGCCACGTTAAAAGCAAATTATGATGCAGCTGCAAAATCAACCATGGATGCTATAAAAATGCCAAAAGCAGGTAGCATGAATAGTAATGCTTCATTAGTGAGTTTTGCTAAAGAAAATGTATCAAAAACCATTGCAAAAGATGGTGCAAAACTTCTAAAGTTAAATATAGAATCTAACGATTGGAGTATTGTAAAAAACAAATACACAGGTCGTATTTTATACCGTTGGATCAAAGGTGCTTTTACAGAAAAAAATAAAAATAACGACTGCTATTTACAAGGTTTTTTAATCAAGCAACAGTACAATGGTAGTGGTTATGGCAGTTCACAATTTGGTGGTGTTATTCACGGACAAATGCCTTATGGACAAAAAATGACTTGTGAATAATTATATATATTATTAAGAGGATTTTTTGAAGGCTGTCTTTTTAGATAGCCTTTTTTTTGTTTGGCAATCAGTGTTTTTACGTGTTTGCTTTCAGAAAGAAAATAGCCATATTCAGAAAAAAGCCACTTAAAAACATGAAGTGTTAGCGTTGTTTTGTAGTTGATTAATTTTAATATTCAAAACAACCATGAAAAAAAATTTACTCTTATTTACAACCTGCTTATGCTTGGGTGTGTTTTCGGCTTTTGCTCAAAACGTTAATATTCCTGACGCAAATTTTAAAAGCTATTTATTAGCAGACGCAGCCATTAACACCAATAACGACTCAGAAATTTCTGTAGCAGAAGCACAAGCATTTTCTGGTGAATTATTAATTAATGGTTTGTCAATTTCAGACTTAACAGGAATAGAAGAATTTATAAACATTACACGATTAGATTGTTACAATAATAATTTAACGTCTATCGATGTAAGCAATAATCTAGCATTAACACGTTTGCACTGTTCTGATAATCAAATAGAAACGTTGGATATTAGTGCAAACACATCAATTACAGATATACAATGTCATAACAATGGTGTTTTATATGAATTAAACATTGCCAATGGTAATAACAGTAACATTAACTGGATGAAAGCTTATGGAAATAGTTTATCATGTATTCAAATAGATGCTGGTTTTACACCACCAGCAGAAGCCGGAATATATAACCAAGGTTGGACTAAAGGTACCTCTGCATTTTATAGTGAAGACTGTGCTGCATTAAATCAAATTGTAAATATTCCAGATGCTAATTTCAAAAGTTATTTAGTAAACAATAATAGTATCAATTTAAATGGTGATACTGAAATTACAGTGGCAGAAGCACAAGCTACAACAGAGCTACTTATCAATGGTTTGTCAATTTCAGATTTAACAGGTATTGAAGCCTTTACCAATTTAACACGTTTGGATTGTTACGCAAATAATTTAACGACTATTGATGTTAGTAATAACACTAATTTAACACGATTACATTGTGCAGATAACCAAATTACCACACTAGATGTTAGTGATATTCCTACATTAGAGCAAGTTCATTGCCAAAACAATCAATTGGTAGAGTTAAACGTAGCCAACGGAAATAACAGCAATTTTAGCTACATGAAAGCGTATAATAATGCAAGTTTAACCTGTATTCAAGTTGATGCAGGTTTTTCACCACCAGCAAATAGTGGTCAATATAACCCAGGGTGGACTGTAGACGGTCAATCGAGTTACGGTGAAAACTGTATTCCTTCTATATTTTACGTAAATGCCAATGCAATAGGTGCTAACGATGGTAGCTCATGGGCAGATGCTTTTACAAATGTAACTGACGCTTTAGCACTTACCAATTTAAATGATGCTGTTTGGGTAGCAAAAGGAACCTATACATTAGCAGATAAAAACACACCAATAGCTGTTAGTACAGATGAAGTGGATATTATTGGAGGTTTTGCAGGAACCGAAACGACTCTAGCTGAAAGAGATATAACAGCTATTCATACTACAAATGCTACCATTTTTACTGGAGATATAAATGGTGATGATATTGATGGAGATTTTTCATCGAACAAAACAGATAATGCAGAGCGTTTATTTGAAGTAACAGCTAGTGATGTGACTTTTGATGGGATTATTTTTGAAAATATTTACGATACATCTACATCTGGTGGTGTTGAAGAAAACGGCGTAATCTTTATTCCTAATAGTTCAAGTATTAATAACTTAAAAATTAAAAATTCGGTATTCAGAAGTAATTATTCTAATGGTTATTTACTTAAAATGAGAACATTAAACGGAGGCTTACTTATTGAAAACACCAAGTTTATAAATAACACCATTGTTAATAGAGGATTGGTTTATGTGCAATCTGATAGTACAAACGGCTATATTTTTACACGTTGGGCTAACGTTTTAGTTGCTGATAACGATATTAATGTTGCGGCTTTAGATATTTACAGAGAAGATTGGAATAACGGAAGCACTTTAGATGTTATAATTAATAATAGTACGTTTGTTAATAATGATTATAATGGTACTTATGGCAATTCTATAACGGCATCAGGTAATGGTAGTGTAAACCTAAATGTTAATAATACTATCTTTTGGCAGAATACTGTTAATGGTACAGCAGCAACTAGAGATATTTCCAACGGATTAGTTTCTACTTACGATGTGTTTATTAGAAATTCTATTGCAAATGTATCATCAAATGCCGGAACTTACGGGGGGACATTTAGTGCAACAAACGTAACAACTTTAGATCCAGCAACTGATGATTTAAATTTAGATACCGAATACAAACCAACATCAGCTTCAAATTATATTGTTGATCAAGGAGATAACGCATACTACGATGAAGCTTTATTTGGTGATTTAGATTTATCAGGTAACACAAGAGTTTTTAACACTACGATAGATTTAGGAGCTTACGAGTACAATTCTACATTAGGAATTGATGCTGTTTCTTTAAATACAAATTCAGTAAAACTATACCCAAACCCTGTAAGTGACAGGTTATTTATTAAATCTACAGAGCAAGTTAAAAACATATCTATTTACAATATTAACGGTCAGCTTGTAAAGCAAGCTATTGAAACTACAAACGGTATTGATGTATCTGTATTACCTTCAGGATTATACATGATTCAAATTAACACCTCTAACAATTCTATTAATCAGAAGTTCCTTAAGGACTAAGTTGATGTAATATCAACTTGATATAGCGCTCACTCTTGTGGGCGCTTTTTTAATATTACATTCAAACAATAATCATGAAAAATTAAAAAAATTACATTGGCACTACTTATAATTTTGTTAATTTCATGTTCATCAGATAATTATTTCAAAAATTCAGAATTTAAACTATTTTTAATAGAAACTTTTTCTATTGAGATGAAAGGACGATTAGTAGAGTCGTAATTATATTCTGTGTATTTTTAAGTTTAGCCAATAGTACAGATGAGAAATAACTGCTTCATTTGAAGTAACTATAATTAAAAACATAGATTATTTTCAACAAGAATTAATCAATTTAATCTTTTTCTCGGAGAAACTTTTAATTTGTCAGACATCTCAATTTTAGAGTTTATGTTAATGGAGATCTCATTGGTACTGAAAAACTATTCGCAATAGCTATAAATTTTTTAAAGTTGTTTGAAAATTCAGTCCCGAGCTGTCTTTTAGTCAATTCTTTTCAGCTTATGAAGCTGGTTTAAATCCTAACAATTTTTCTGCTTGTTCTTGAGTAAACTATAAATCAGCTAATTCAATAGCTTTCTGGTATATTAATTTTATAAAGCCTGCGCATTTTCGCATTGCTCACAACGACCAGTATAAGCGTAGTGCGGGATTAAAAGCACTACACTTTCAGTTTGCCGAGATGTTTGCTAATATTCAATTTGCTCAAATTAATACTTTAGGCCGCATTACGCTTATACATTGTTAGCTGATCGCCCGTATTATCTGTCTTTTAGTTTCCTATTTTATTTCAACTAAAATCTTCACTTCGGTTGGACTTTTAATCAAGGCTTCGAATCCTTTTTCCACAATATCATCCAATTCAATAACGCTTGTAACTAATTTTTCTACAGGAAGACGACCACTGTTAATTAAGGCAATGACTTGTGGAAATATATTCCGATAACCAATTATCCCTTTGACGGTTATTTCCCGTAGTGCTTGGTTTAATGCATCGTGGATGACTTCTTTGGCAAATAAAGCTACCAAGACAGCTGTTCCACCGTTGCGAAGACTGTTAATTCCTGTGTCAAACGAGGCTTGCACTCCTGCGGCATCAATAAATATATCCACACCATAACCGGTCATTTCCTTGATCTTTTTAGGAATATCTTTATCTCTTGCATCAAATGTATGAGTAGCACCAATTTCTTTTGCTTTAGCCAACCTTGCTTCCGATAAATCAGAAACGAAAATTTGAGAAGCACCCACGGCTAAAGCTACCTGAACGGTAAGTAATCCAATCGGGCCGGCTCCTGAAATTAAAATGGTATCGCCCATTTTAAGACCACTTTGCTGAATGCCATAAGCTGCAACTGCAGCAGGTTCAACAATCGCTCCTTGTTCAAAAGTCATCGTGTCAGGGATTTTATGCACCATATAATCTTCTACTACCACATATTTGGCAAATGCACCATCAGAAGTTAAACCCACAAATCCCAAAGGTTCGGAAAGATTATATTCTCCTGATTCAATAAAAGGACTATCGGGATTTCTGAAAATGGGTTCGACTACTACCCGGTCGCCTTTTTTATAGCCTTTTACGTTTGCGCCTACTTGATCCACAATGCCTGAAAATTCGTGCCCTAAAGTAGTTGTACCCTGATGTCCGTTGAGTAAATAGGGTTTGTCGAACGGGATTAATTGCGGTCCGTGATTGTACTCGTGCAAATCAGAACCGCAAATTCCGGTAAACTTAACTTCGATTTTTACCTGATCGTCATTGGGAGTAGGAATGACTGTTTCTTCTACTCTGATGTCTTTGGCAGCGTGCCATCTGGCTGCTTTCATTGTTTGTGTGCTCATAACTTTATCTTTTTTTAAATAACGATTTTAATTTTCGTATCAATGACAAACTTCCTTTGTCAGTTTGGTTAGTGATTGAAGATTGGGTATCCAACTCCACGATTTTCCCTGTACGCATATCAAACACCCAACCGTGAATTTCAGGATAATCAGGAGTGCCTTTTAAAGCTTGAATACAATCCATTTCAACTACATTTTCCGTTTGTTCTATGACATTCAGCTCAACTAATCGGTCGTAGCGTTTGGTTTCGTCTTTTATCTTTTCCAATTCCGATTTATGGATACGATAAATGTCTTTTATAATTTGTAGCCAAGGGCTATTCTTTCCAATCCCTTCTTCTTTCATAGCCGCTTTGATACCGCCACAACCATAATGTCCACAAACGATGATGTGCTTCACTTTTAAATTGGTAATGGCATATTGGATAACGGAGGCTACGTTTAAGTCAATAGGATTAACGATATTGGAAATATTTCGATGCACAAACATATCTCCTAAATTCAGTCCTGTAAAAATATCCGGATCTACACGACTGTCGGAGCAACCAATAAACAGATAATCGGGTTTTTGCTCGGCACATAAGTTACTAAAGAAATCTGGATTTGAAGCTATTTTTTCAACTATCCATTTCTCGTTATAGGCTAATATTTGTTGATATGATGGCGGCATATACTTCTTTTTTTTAAATCTTATTTATCGAATCTAAGTCAATATCGCATCTCTTTTGTTGTGGAGGTGCTTCTCTCGGGTGTCAGCTAACAATTGTATAAACACCCAAGGGAGTTTATTCCTATTATATAGCTATTTTGTTTGTATTTGGTTTGTTTTGAGGTTGTAATTTAGTTAAAATAATATTAAATGTGGGAATTTTCGAGTGTAAATAGATTCTTTTAGATGGTTATGCCTTCGTATTTGACTTCTTCAATAATTGTTGGTGTGTTGCTGTTTATTTTTGGGCTAAAGAGGTTTTTGTTTACGGTGTAGGTTTTTAGTTCTTGTTCTGGGTATTGGCTGTTTATGATTTCTTGGATTTGGTTTTGGGTTAGGTTGTCTTCTAGCCAGTTTTGTTGTGTATTGTTTGTAAGGAGTATTGGTTGTCGGTTTTTTTTGTTGTGGATTTTGGCGAATAGTGGTGAGGCTGGTTTGGTAAGTATTGTTAAGGTTAGTACTTCTTGGATACTGGTATAGATTCCGGCTAGTGCTAGTACCTCATCGTCTTTTCTTTTTATGTGGAATGGGTATTTTTTGCTTTTATATTCGTGTGGTTCGAAAAAGCCTGTTACTGGTATGATGCATCTTTTTGAGAATGCTGCGTGTTTGTATATGAAGTGATCGAATAGTTTTTCGGATTGTGCGTTTAGTCCGCCACCATACCGTACTGCTTGCTTGTAATATTCGGTTATTTGTGTTTCTTTTTTATTGTTTGGTATGATTCCCCATAGTCCTGGTGTTATTACGGATGGTTCTTCTTGTGGTATGATAAGCATTTTAGGGTGTGCGAATCCGTTGAGGTGGTAACTAGGGACATCGAATGTTTCTCTGAGCTCTGGGTTGGTGAGGTTTACCTTAAATGTATTTTCTAATTTTTTTACTTTTTTGGTTTGTGAGGTGTGAAAGCACATGGTTTTAGGTTTTTATTCAGTGTTTTACACACTATTTATTCTTTGCATAATATACCGTTCAATATTTGTTCGCCATCTTTATATTTTAAAGTTGACTTATAATAAAAGCAATTTTCTTCAATTCTAATTAGTTCAGTTAAAACTCCTCCTAAATCATTAATCATTTTTTGCGATTCAGAAAGTTCCGATTTTGAATCGTCATAGGTTAGACGATAATTACAATCGTCAATCCAATTAATTATTCCATATTGGGGGTCTGTCGGATAACCAGAATCTATTAATTCTTGGGGTAATTTAGTAACAAGTTCGGTTTGATTATTTCCCTCTCGGACAATTTTCCAATTTATTTGAATTGGTTCTGAAATAGAAACAATAAAAGTTCCATTTTTAAAATCTGAACATTTTAAGTTTTGACTAAAAGAGTTCATTCCGATTAATGATATTATTGTAAGTACGATTTTTCTCATATTGTGTTCAAATTTAATACTCTAAAGATAAGGATTATGCTTTTATTGTAATTACCTCGTTGATATTTGTGGAGTATCTTGGGGATAGTTGTTCTTGTTTCATTTTCCATTGTCGGCCTAAAGATTGTGATGCGAATTTTACTTTATTGTTTCCTATGGTGGTGTTTAGTTTGTCGACAATAGTCATAAGCTCTAAGTGTTTTGGGTTTTCTTGCGTGAACATGCTTAGTTGCTTTTGTTGTACAGGGGTTAGGTCCATTACGATTACTCCTGCTTTTTTAAAGTGGTATCCTTTTTTGTATAGTATATGTAGTGCTTTGTTTGTTAGTTTTACTAGGTCGATGCTAGAATTGGTTGGGTATTGTGTTTTTAATACGAGGCGTTTTCCGAATTGCGGTAGGTCTTTTCGGAAGCGGTTGGTGTGTAGGAATACCATGATTGCGTTGCAGTGTGATTCTTGTTTTCGTAGTTTTTCGGCACAGGAAATTGCGTATGTTGCTAGTCGTTCTTTTAGGTCCTTATATTCGGTTATCATGGATTGGAAGGAGCGAGTAGTAGCTATCATTTTTTTGGAAGATGTAGCTTCTAGATCTAGTGTTGGTATTCCTTGTAGGTCGTGTTTTAGTCGTAAGCCAACTACGGACATGTGTTTGCGTACCCATTGGTCTGAAAGTTGGGTGAATTGGTATGCGTTATGTATGTTGATAGCTTTTAGTCGTTTGGCGTGTTTTCGTCCAATTCCCCATACGTCTTCAATAGCGAGCCATTTGAGAGCTTTGATTCGTTTTTCTTCTGTATCTATTACATATACGCTATTGGTTTTTTGTGCGTATTTTTTAGCTATTCGGTTTGCTACTTTTGCTAGTGCTTTGGTAGGAGCGAAGCCGACGCTGATAGGTATTCCGGTTCCTTTTCCGACTTTTTTGGTCATTTGTAGTCCGATGTCGTTGAGGTTATGGTATTTGAAGTTTTCGAATTTCAGGAAGGATTCGTCTATGCTATATACCTCAACTTCTGGTGAGAAATCTGCTAGGAGTGTCATTACTCTGTTGCTCATATCTCCGTATAGTGCGTAGTTGGAAGAGAATACGTGTATGTTGTTTTTTATGAAGGTGTTTTTGTATTCGAAAGCAGGTGCTCCCATGGGTATTCCTAGAGCTTTAGCTTCGTTAGAGCGTGCGATAACACAACCGTCGTTATTGGACAAGACTACTACTGGCTTGTTGTTTAATGCGGGGTTGAATACGCGCTCGCAGGAGGCGTAGAAGTTATTACAATCTACTAGTGCAAACATGTGTACAAAGTTATTTTATATTTTAATGGTATGGTGTTTTTGGTTGGATTTTTATGAACAAGATTTTGGGTTTTGGGTGGGGTTTTTCTGTATTCTTTAAGAGTAGAAAATAATGGTTTATGTGATTTTTTGGTAAGAGGTAATGTAATGGGAGGCTAGGCAGTTGTTTAGACTTGTTTTATAACGGTGGTTACTATTCCCCAGATAATAAAGTCGTTGTCTTCTGTTACTTTTATTGGTTTATAGTCTTTGTTTTCTGCAATTAGCCAGACAATATTTTTTTCTATTTTGATTCGTTTTACTGTGAATTCACCATCTATAAAACATACTGCAATTTTGTTGTTTGTAGGGTCTAGGCTTTTGTCTATAATAAGTAAATCGCCATCATGTATTCCTGCATCTATCATGGAGTTTCCTCTTACTTTTCCGTAAAAGGTTGTGCTTGGGTTTTTGATTAGGTGCTTGTTTAGGTCTATATTGATGTCAAGAAAGTCGTCTGCTGGAGATGGGAATCCTGCGCTTATACCTTCAGCTACATAGGGTAGCTCGAGGCTTGTTTTGGTGTCTGCCTTGTAAAAGGTGATTGCGGGAGTGTTGTATAACTTTCTTAATTGCATGTTGCAAAGTTATGGAAGTTTTTGGGGAAATTTTTGTGGAGGGGTGATTTGTTTAGCTGCCACTTAATGGCGTGCCGAATATTCCTACTGCTAGTTCTATCCAAACAAGTATGATCATGGCTAATACTGCAATTATTAGAGTGATTTTGTGTTTTGGATTCTTGATTTTTCTGGAGAGGATTTCGGAAATGGTTGCTGCTCCGAATATAAGGGTTCCTGCTACTATAATATCTATTGTTGTCCAGTTTACTTCCTTAGTGAATTGCATGGCTATTAATGGTAAAAGTAATAGTAATAGGGTGGATAGGAAAAAAAGAATAATCTTTCGGAATTGCATTGCTTAAGGTTTTGGTGTTAAGTTGGTTGCTTAAAGATAGTGAAAATGTATTTTGTTTTTGGAGTTTATTTTTAGGTTTTTTTGTAATTATAAGGGTAGTGTTGGTATATGGGGGGTGAGTATTGTTATTTTATTTTAATAGTCTCATCAATTAGTTTTGTAGTTTCAATCCCTTCTTTAGAATCTAAGCCATTTTCATTTTTAGAATCTTGAAATCCGATAAAGTGAGTTTTATAGTCTTCTGTTTCGATCTCATACATATCATAAGTTATTTTTTCACCAAATAATCTTACAATAATTCTTTTTCCATTTAAAGATAAATCTCCAAGAGTAATTTTCTTATCAATTACTTCACAGTTTTCCTTTTTAAATAATTTAACTAATTCGCTAATAAAAGTATCTAATTGGATATTAGTTTCATACTCGAAATAAGTAATTACGAAATTATTACCGTCTAAAGTCCAATTTTTCATTTCGTTCTCTTGAAAAAATTCAAATGCAAAATGTTTAGGATAATCGAAGCTTACAATTCCGAAATCAAAGGTTTTATTATTAGAAGATTTAACTTTGATTGTATTACCATTTACAATCAGGCTTTCTCCATCATTGACTTGGTGTTTTTCTCCATTAATTTCAACTTCAAATTTTAGTACTGGTTCTTGGTAATCCTTTTTTTGTGCATGTGATAAATGAGTGATTAAAAGGAAGGCTAATAATGTTAAAGTTTTATTCATAATTTTTTTTGTGAGCGGTTGGTGTAAGGATAGTTGCGGGATTAAGTAACTAACTTAGAAATTCCGAGTGGATTCGAACGTAGTCGAATCTGCTGTTATTGGGGTTATACAATGTTGTACTGCGTTATTTATTCGCAGGTTGATTTTAGCGTTGTTTTTCCATTTTCTTCAACCATTTCAAATCCATTATCAAGCATTGGTTGAAGGCTTTGTCGACCAGTAAACTGCCAAAGTGCATAACCATATTGACATTGATTAATTATTCCATTTTGATATTCTTTTAACATTAACTCCTTTAGTTCATCCCAATACTTTTTTGGTGAATGAATAAAAATTATTAGTGGGTTAAATTCCGGGTCTACAAATTCCTTTTTATAGTATTTTCTAATTCGTTCTGTGCTGGGGAAACCGTATTTTTTTGTTATTTCCATCATTCTCTCGGTATGTTCAGCATCCATTGGATTAATGTACTTTTTGTAAATCATCTTGCTAATACTATCCGATACAAATTTCCGTTTTATCATTTCCTGAATTCTTAAACTATCAGGAAGATTTTCAATTCTATCCGTTTCTGATTTATTAAAAGTTTTATAAATGGTGTATTCTCGCATAGTTTGGTCATATCCATACATAAATTCCATTTCCTCAACCAAAACATTAATATCTTTTTGCAAAAGTGAGTCTTTAGCAGATTGAGAATAAATCGAATTACATAATAAGATGCTAAAAATTAGAAGTTTTAATTTCATTCGTGATGTTTTTGGTAAATGTTGCATAATGGTTGTATATACCCCCAGGGGAGTTTCTTCCTATTATATGGATGTTTTGTTTGTGTTTGGTTTGATTTGAGGTTGTAATTTAGGGATAATTCTTTAATTGTGGGAATTTTCTTTTTTGGTTAATAGTATTTAAGTGTGGTAGCTTTTTGTTTGTTTTTGAGTTGTTGTAATAAGCTTTTGTAGCTGCAAGATGTGGACTAATATATGAGGGGAGTTATGGAGTTGGCTTGGTGACGAGTTGGTATGTTTTACTTGTTATTTGTTGTAGTGCTTTGTTGTGGGTAGTATCCTTTTCATTTTACTACTTATTTAGATACTAAAAAGTCCTTCCGGTCCAATGTTGGGACTTTTTTTATGCTTAACAATTAGACAATGAGTGTTCCAAATTGTTAAAACTTTCTTAAATTGACAGGATGGCATTAATCCTGGCTTATTTGCACAACTTATTAGATAAGTTGTATTATTTCAAAGATGAAATGAACTTCAACCATATGTCATTTTAGCATGTAGGCTTGATGTCACATTTTAGCTAGAAAATCTTGCTAGCTTATTTTAAGCAATCTTCCCATTATTGAGACAAGACTTTAGGCTAAGAGTGTTTCTAATTTATTCTTCCATTTCTTCCATTCTGGGAACTCTTTTTGTTGTAGGTCGAAGAATGCTTTTGTGTGATCTCTATAAACTAAATGACATAGCTCGTGTATAATTACATATTCAATACATGCTTTAGGGGCTTTTATTAGTTCTGGGTTTAAAAGAATTCTTCCTTGTGTTGAACATGAACCCCAACGGTTATTCATTTTTCTGATTTCTATTGTTTTTGGTGCTACCTGATATTTTTCAAATCGTTCTATTAAAGGTTGGGCAATTGTTTGGAACCATATTTTTGATTTTTCTAAATACCAAGCGTTTAGCAATTCTTTAGCTTTGCTCGGGTTGCTTGTTCTTATTTCAATATTTCTACCTGTGTGTTTTACGATTTCTTCATCAGACTTAATTAATAATAACTGATACTGTCTACCGAGATACAAATGGGATTCACCAGATACATATTTTCGTTTTGTATTTCTAGGTTCAAAGGATAAGAAATGATCTTGTTGTTTTAATATCCAGGGTGCCTTCTTTCTAACTTTCTCCTCAATTTTTTCCATACTGCTACCTATTGGAGCCTTGACTTCAGTTGAGCGATCTGGATGAACTGTAATACCTAAAGTTTTTCTATTACAAAAAGTTAGAGTATAGGAGATTTGCTCAGATCCGTATTTAAGTGTTCGTAACATTATTTATATCTTATTTTAGCAACCTCAACAATGCGTTCTGCTATCTTGTCAATTTCTTGAAAGCTTAATTTCATGTTGTGTTTGTCTCTGATATGATCTATTATAAAATCGCCTATGAGGAAAACCATTTTCTTTTGAATATCTGTACCACTTTTGGTATACCAATCTACTCGTCGTAAACTAAGTATGATTTCATCCGCTTTCAGGGCTAGCTCCTCTGATATTTTACGTATGGTTTCTTTGTTTTCCGCATGAGAGTCAAATTCTTCAACAGCTATTCCGAAAAATGCTCTAGCTACTTCTTTCTCTTCTAATGATGCAGGTATACTTGAATCTGTTCTGCTTAATACAGCGTCTCTTGCTTCCTTAATTTTTTGCAAATACATTGTTTCATCGATTCTTCCTTGTAAATAATCATCAATGGTTTCTTTGATTAATTGAGAGAATCGTTTATAAAAGGCTGGGTCTTCATCCATCTTTTCAGTGATATGTTTCGCTGTTCTAGATGCTATCATATCAGCTTTTGCGGCCTTACCTGTTACTTTCTCTATTTCTTCCTCAAATGCTTCTTTGTCAAAAATATTTACGAGCTCTGTAAGTGTAACTATATCGGTAGTTGGTATATGTGTGTCAATTAGCTTTTGTATTTGACCTTCATATTTTTTAAAATCAATTTTATCGGAATACCTGGAAGCAACTGCTGCTCGTAATTTCATAAAAAATGAAAGGTCTTCTTTGTACTTAGAAATACGTTTTTCTTCTGTCTCTTTATGAAAATTTATTGATGATAATGCTAGCTTTAATAAACGAGCATATTTTGCTAACTGATCATAAAATTTATTTCTAAGCGCTTCGTCTCTTAAAAGTTGCTGATAGGCTTCTGCATCTTTTTTATTTGAAATAGATGAAAATATTTGCCAAAGGTCACTATGAGCCTGAGGTAACTTCTCAATTTCTTCATTAATATTTGTTAGAGTTCCTTGTAATTGCTCTTCATCAAAATCGCCAAAAGTAGAGTATGTTTTAAGAGCTGAGTCTAATTCTTCAAGTACTCCATAATAATCAATGATATAGCCATAATCTTTGTCTGGGCTAACACGATTAACACGCGCGATAGCTTGTAGTAATGTATGCCCGATGAGTTTTCTTGTTAAGTACAGCACTATGTTGTTAGGCGCATCAAAACCGGTAAGAAGCTTGTCTACAACAATAATTAACTCTGGTTCATTATCGTTTTTAAAACGGTTTACGATATTTTTCTGGTATTTTTTTGGAGTCCCATGCTCATCCATCATTTTATGCCAGAACGTTTTCACTAAATTACTTGTTTTTCCATACGCAGAGTCTTCTCCTTCCCGCTCATCTGGAGGTGAGATTATTACTGCTGAGGTTACCCTACCAATTTCGTCTAGATAGTTTTTGTATTTAACAGCTGCTTCTTTAGATTGGCATACGATCTGACCTTTAAATGGTGTTCTCCCTTGAAAGTTACTCTCATAATGCTTTGTAATATCCCAAGCGATAGCATAGATTTTTTGATCTGCAATATTGAGTTGGTCTGCACGAGAGAACTTCTTTTTAAGATCTGCTTTTTCATAATCGTTTAATGGTTCTGATACCATGTTAAAAAAAGTATCCAAGGGAGCTGCATTAACATCCTGCATGGCATGACGCCCTTCATACAATAATGGAACAACAGCTTTATCTTTTACAGCTTGATCTACCGTGTAGCTATCTATGAGGGTACCGAATTTAGACAATGTGCTTTTGTCTTTTTTAAATAAAGGTGTTCCCGTAAATGCGATGAAACATGCATTAGGCAAGGTTTTTTGCATTTCAATATTAAAGGTACCATGTTGGGTACGGTGGCCCTCATCTACTAACACAAAGATATTATTACTGGTGAGAGGTGTTTTGATTTTCTTGACAGCAGTTTCGAATTTATTAATGATGGTTGTTACAACGGCATCACTTTCTGTATGTAGTAACTCTACAAGTTGCGATCCAGTTTTAGCATTATCTACGTCTAAACCACACTTTCTAAATGTACCTGTAATTTGGGTGTCTAAATCTGTCCTGTCTGTTACTAGAATGATTTTAGGATTTAATATACTTGGCTCCATTGCAATTGCTTGGGCAAGCATTACCATTGTTAATGATTTTCCACTTCCTTGTGTATGCCAAACAACACCTCCGGTTCGTTGTCCATTATTATTTTTTTTGATTTGTTTCATTGCCTTTTTAATAGCAAAAAACTGTTGATAACGTGCTATTTTTTTAGCGCCATTATCAAATAGGGTGAAGTTATAAATCAAGTCTAACAAACGGTCTTTGCTACATAAACTAAACAAGTATTCATCTTGTGGCGTGATTTTAACTTCTTGGGTTTCTAGAGCGTCAAAATATTGGCGTACGTAATAGAATCTCTCGTTAAACAAGCGTTTTTTCACCTCATCTGGAAGCGGCGTGTTTTTTAGTTTGGAGATATGTTTACGATAATGTGCTTCCTTTTCATCATCGATTGCACCATTGGATTTTTTAAAATCTTCTTGCCATTGTGCCCAAAATTTTTCTGGTGTTCCTGTAGTAGCATAGCTGCCTTCATTAACTGTTACTGCCATAACTAACTGTGTCATTGCATACAATGGACGAATGCCGTCTTCTTTTTGATTGCGAAGATTTTGTGATATAGCTTGTGTTAATGGCTCTTTTATATCTGGTCTTTTACACTCTATAATACATATAGGAATTCCGTTTACAAAAAGGACTATGTCTGGTCTGTAATGTTCTTTTAGTCCTGAGCGCAGTACACTGAACTCTTCTGTAACATGAAATATGTTATTTTCTGGGTTCTCCCAATCAATATATTGTAAATCAAAACTTTTACGATCTCCTTCAATACTTTGGTCTAGGGAAATACCTAGCGTAAGCAGTTCATATATTTTCTCACTTGTAGTCATATAACCATCTACCATAGGAATGTCTTTTAATGCTATGATGGCATTTTCAATATTACTATCAGTAAATGGAACAGTCTTTTTTGAAGAGACGCGTGCATGGTTGATTTTATGTAATTGGGTGCGTAAGATATCTTCTAGCAAAATACTTGAGGTTCTATTGCCTCTAGCTTGTAAAGCTTCTTCTTGATTCAGGTAGTTATACCCCATATTTATTAATAGCTGCAAGGCAGGTATTTGTGAAATATGATCTTCTTTGAATGAGGGTGTTTCCATAAGTTTATTTTTTACAAAGCCGCTTTAGGGGACGCGGTCTAATTGTTGCTGTTTTGTTTATAAGTAAAATTTGACTATCTTTGTGGTGTCATTACCCAAAGGGTAAAGGACTTGGCTTAGCACTTGTTGCATCACTCGTATTGCCTTAAGATACGTTCCTCACTTACGAAGTGAGGTTTTTTTTTGCCTTTATTTATGATAGTCTTCATACCATCTTTTGAAATTATTTCTATTTAGTTCATCAACCTTAAACGCAGTAACTAGCTGTAGTTTTACTGTTATTTCTCTTATAATAACAACATAGTCTTTGTCTTTTAGCCAATAATACTGTTGGTTTTGACCTTTATAATGTATCCTTTCAAAATATTTAACCCTTGGATCCTGTCTATGATTAATAACAGTTTTAATCCAATGAATCTTATTTGTTCTTTCCGGATCAAAGTGTCTTTTTCCAGAATGTTTGCTTTCTCGTGTACAAATATGTTCAAAACCTTCTGGTTTACCTCTAAAGAGTGGGTGTTTTGACTTTTTACTATTATAACCTACCTGTACTAGGTTTATAAAAATAGGCTCTTCTATCATGTCCTTTTTAAAGATACCGTAAAGGGTATACATTTGCTCTTTGTCTGGACCATCTATATCTAGATAATCAAACAGATCTTCTACGAGATCTAACTCGTGTTCTTCTTCAAAATTCATCCGCAGAATTAATGTTGTGTTTGAATTCTAAAATCAAAAATATTGAACTTTTCTTCAAGAGGGTCTGTACCATCGTGTAATACATATCCTGATTTTTCTTCAATGTAGTTAATGACTGCAATTTTTACCTTAGATGCATTTTCCTTCCGATGCATTTTTCTAGATTTATAAGTGATGGCACCAATAAAGAAATCTGCGAGCTGTAAAAACTCATTTTCATCTGAACGTATATGTTGAAAAAAATTAAAAGGAGAGAGGCGATTATATTTTTTCTGATATTCTTCATTTAAGCGCTGGTCTAGCTTCTTTAAACGCTCTTTTCCTCTAGTGTCTTTTATATCTAAAATTACTTTATGTGGAGAGGTAATGTAGTTTACCCAAGGATTTCGAAGCAATAAAAATACAAGTGTATAGTAAAAAGAATTGTGATCTCCTTTATTAAATTTCTCATGATTTAACTGGTGTTTATTCTTCACAAGTATTGCACGAAACTGAATTTCATTATCAAAAAAGAAATCTATTAACGCTTTATATAAATCTAATCTAGAAGAAGACAACTTGTTCCACTTTATTTCTGTAGGCGACTTGTGCTTAAGCTTTATATTTTTAATAGCTTCTTTGTACTCTTCGTAACGTGCTGTTGGAATCTTAGTGTAGCCAATACACATTAAGGGTTGCTTATCATTTTCTAAATGACAGCTCTCGTCTATGTAGATATTATATTCGTAGTTGTTTTCCATTAAATAAGATTAATATTTTATGTGTTTTTCTGTGTGTATTATGTATTCAATCTCTTTTTTCCGGTTAGTAACTGTTGCATTAAGCCTTTCTTTTGCAATTGCAGTTGGTTACGTTGGTTAGTTAGTAGGTTAATTTCTTGATCTGCGGTGTCTAATACTTTTGCAATTGCTTTTTGCTCTTCTAATTGAGCTAAGTTGATTTTAATGCCTTTAAAATTTTTCCACCTTAAACCACCTCGACGATCAATAGACCCTTCCATACGTCGATTATACTCATGAATGAGTTTATGAGACTTTAAAACCTTAAATAGATAGTTGTCATCTACAGTTTCATTTGTTTTAAAAACAGTATACATAGGGCTAACTAAGCCTAATTCGTTAAAATCTTGATAGCCGATTGAACCTTCTTCGATATGGTTTGTGGCGTATGCGAAATACCCACGAGGAACTACTTTATATTTTGTTAAGTTGTCTCCAAAAACTTGTCTACCAAAGTATTCTAATGATGGTACCAAACCATCATATTTAGTGCAGGATAAAACTTCAATGTCCTTATTATCGTCATTTTTCTGACTGTATTCATTCGCAAAATCATCAACCCGCTTTTCCACCCATTCCCCCTCAAACCCAGGCAAGCGCTTTTTGCCACTTAGCAATTGTTGCATTAGGGCTTTTTTGAGTTTTTGTTTTGCCTTGATAAGCGCGTCTAGCTTTGTGATGGCGGTGTCCCAGGTGCTGAGGCAGTTTGCTATGGCTTTTTGTTCAGAAAGAGGCGCTAAAGGTAATAACATTTCGCCATACTCGGTTTCGTTTATCCCAGGTTGTCCGCTTCTGACAGATGTTATTCTTACCCAATTCCAATAAGAAGTTGTTTGGGTGTAATATTTTAAATATTTTTTATTTAACTTATTCTTATTGGGTGTAAATTTTATTAAAAATCCGGCATAAACAAGCTCTCCATCCTTTGGATCATACAGGTACGTTTTGCCTACAGTTGCTCCAGTTCGCACAAATACGATGTCTCCTTCAATTAAAATAAAGTTTTTATAATTTATATCATCGACAGAGACTTTCTTTGTCTTAGAGAACTTGCCGTCGTCATCAATATCTGTAATTCTTAAATATGCAGGTAAATGTTCGCTAAAATTAACTGCAGATGCATTGATACCATATTGCCCTTTATTTAGACATAGTTCTTTAAACTTTGCAACATCCCAATCCTCCGGAATCCATCCTAGTTTGGTTTTTTTATAGTCTGGATTGTTTTCTGTAATTGTGTTTTCCATTATTGCTTTTTCCTTTTAATTTGTGCTGCTAGGGCTTTTAATTCCTCTAGTTCTTGTCTATCTGCCTCTTTTGCGGCTTCTTGTTTTCGCAGTTTATCAAAAGCTTCATAATGTGCTTTTACTTTTTTCTGCATTTGCGTATTGCTTATGCGTCCAGTTGTTTTAAGTACTGGAAATTCATTAAAGGCTATCAATTTATCTAGGTTGTCCTGCCAGTAGCTCATGGTAAGATCTTGTTGGTTTTTTACTCTTAATTCTGCCTGCTCTAAAAAGATAACCACAAGTCTGTTTAAACTATCGAGTTCATCTGCTGTGAGATAATTTTTGGCGATGGTTATGTCTTGTTTTCTTACCACACTGCCTTTCCAGTTGGTAAGACCCATATTCAATTTGCTAGCATCGGCACGTGTTACAATCATTTCTGCTGCTGTTTTTTTTGTTACTGCAAATAGCAGTTTGTTTTGGGCTTCTGCAAAAAACATTTGTGTTGCTTTATCTGTCGCGTCATAATCACTGCTTAAACTAAAAAGGTCGCGTACTTTTTGATAAAAACGTTTTTCTGAGCTGCGTATGTCTCTAATACGCTCTAGTAGCTCATCAAAATAATCGGCACGTCCGTCAGGGTTTTTAAGACGTTCATCATCCATAATAAAACCCTTACGCATATAGCTGGCTAAGTTTCTGGTTGCCCACTGCCTAAATTGTACACCGCGTTTACTGCGTACACGATAGCCAATAGCAAGTATCATTTCTAAAGTATAAAATGTAATGTTGTATTCTTTGCCATCTGCGGCAGTTGTCAAGTATTCCTTGACAACTGAATTAGCCTTTAATTCTTTGTCTGAGAGTATATTATTTATATGTAGGCTAATGTTTTGTTTTGAGGTGTTAAAAAGTTCTGCTAATTGATTTTGATTTAACCAAACAGTGCCATCTCTTTCAAATAAAGCTACAGAAGCTTTTCCATCATCCGCAGTATAGATAATGATATTATTTTGTTCTTCCATGATTTATAAACTTAATTCTTTAAGGTATTCTTGCATTTTAGAACGTACATCTGCTAGATCATTTTCTAATTTAGAGATTTCTGTTTGTACTTCCGTTATATCAATTTCGGCCTCTTCCTCAAATGTGTCTACGTATCGTGGTATGTTGAGGTTGTATTCGTTTTCTTTCATTTCTGAAAGTGTAGCGATATAGCTGTATTTGTCTTCTACTATACCTGGTTTGATTTCGCCTTCACGAAAACGGGAATAGGTTTCTACAATGTGGTCTATATGTTTGTCTGCTAGAATATTTTGATTTTTACCATTAAGGTATTCTTCGCTTGCGTCAATAAATAAGGTTTCCGTTCTTTTGTCCTTAGCTTTATTGAAAATAAGTATGGCTGCAGGAATACCTGTACCGAAAAATAGGTTGGCTGGAAGTCCTATCACTGCATCCAATAAATTATCTTCTATTACACGTTTACGAATGCGGCCTTCAGCACTTCCTCTAAATAGTACTCCGTGTGGCACAACAACACCTACAATACCTGTATCTTCGTAAGCGCTTTCAATCATGTGCAATATAAATGCCCAGTCTCCCTTGCTTTTTGGAGGAACCCCACGGTTGAAACGGTTGTATTTATCATCTTCAGCTTCTTCTTGCCCCCATTTATCTAAGGAAAATGGCGGATTTGCAACTACCGTATCAAACTTCATTAGGTTGTCTCCTTCGGTGTGCTTTGGGTTACGTAATGTATCTCCCCAACGAATAGATGCGTTATCGAAACCGTGTAAAAACATATTCATAACAGCTAGTGCCCAGGTGCTTCCGTTTGCCTCTTGACCATAAAGAGAAAAGTTAGGATCTCCGACCTCTTGTCCAGCTTTAATTAAAAGAGAAGCCGACCCACAAGTAGGGTCATAAATACGTGCTCCAGGTTTCGATTTAGTTAAACGCGCTAAGACTGTAGATACTTCTTTAGGGGTATAGAATTCCCCAGCTTTTTTACCTGCATCACTAGCAAAGTTTGATATTAAAAACTCATAAGTATCTCCTAAAACATCTTGACCGTCTAATGCTGAAGGTCTAAGATCTAGTTTATTGAAATCTGTTAGTAGAGTTTTTAATCGTGAATTTTTGTCTTTCTTATCTCCTAAATTGCTGCTATTGAAACTAATGTTTCTAAAAATTCCTGCACCATCACTACTTGTTAATTTTTCACGATTGGCATCTTCTAAGTCTGCTAAAGCAATATCTATTAACTCTCCAATATTAGGTTCGTTACGTTTGTCATACAAAGCATCAAAATGACTATGCTCTGGAACAATAAAGCGTTCTGAAGCCATAGCTCTTTGTGCACGAGCAATATCTCCGTCGTATTTTTTAAGGTGGGCCTCATATTTTTCTGTATAGGTATCAGAAACATACTTCAAGAACAACATAACTAGAATGTAGTCTTTGTATTGACTGGGATCTATAACCCCTCTAAAGGTGTCGCACGCTTGCCAAATAATTCTGTTAATGTCTTCTGATTTAATTTTATTGCTCATGTTTATTGGATTTTATTTTTTAATACTATTTCTAACTCTATTGTTTTAAGCTGATCTAGCTTATTGATGATTTTGGTTTCCGCTTTTTTTAGAGAATCTAATCTTACTATTTTTCTTTGAGTTTCTAAATCTGGAATTTGAATTTTTAGATCGCTCAGAATTCTTTTGTTGATGGCTGGTAGTGCTGACCCTCGACTAAAGTTGATTAGTTCTTTTTGTGTTGCCTTTAGGTTTATATACCAGGCTATGTATTCTGGTAATACTTTAGGGTTGATATCCCGTAATACCATAAATATAGAAGAGGCTACTGCCGGTTCTTTTATAGCTTGATAGCTGTGTGCAATAAACCCGTGATGTCCTTTGGATAAAATAATTACATCTCCCTTGTTTAGAAAATGTTTTTCTAATTTAGGTGAAGGCATTATGCTTGGCTCCAGAAGAGGATCTAAAGTGTGAGGAGCGATAAAGTCACTTGCACTCAAATAATAGATACTCCCTTGCGGGTTTCTACGCTCGTTAATACCTGAGGTAATAGATGTGATTTGACTTAACTTCATTTTATTTGTTGTTAACTGTGTACAAACATAAATTTAATTTAGATAATAAACAAATTTAATTTATTGTTATTTGTGTACAATCTATGTGAAAAAGGTGGGATTGTTAGGTTTTATAAGTGTTTGTACAGTAATAAAATAAAGTAGTCATTAATTTTTAATGTAAAGTTTGAAGTGAATTTATTGTATTGGGAAAGAGTGTAAATTAGTTTAAGTGTAACTATTAAAGATTAATTGCGTGGTTTGGGTGATGTGTTTGTGTATTTATACATGGATACAAAACTGTAAGTGATTTAATAAAAGAACTCAAACCAAACAATCAATCTCATTCTTAGTTAATGGGGTTTTTAATTATTTCTTGCAGCCTTCATTCCTGCTTTAAAACCTCTATTGTAGCCTCCTCTATAGCCGTCTTTTCCAACTTCTGGAACTGGACATACTGGTGTGACAGGACAAACAGCAAATTGGCCTTTTACATCTTTCCATCCTTCACAATAGCCGTCTTCCCAGCCATCACAATAATCGGAGTTTGTAGTAATTACAATGTTTGATTTTTGTTGTGATTTGTTAGTGAAGGACATCATTGTACCGATACTAATAGCAAAACCTAATAATAAAATTGTTTTTTTCATTTTTAACCTGTTAAATTACACCTACTCCAAAATTTAGTTGGCTTTTCGGTTAGTTCCCAACATATATACAAAACAGCTGTTTGATTAGTTGCCATACAGCTATAATTCATATTTGTTTATCAAGCTAATCCACCTTGAAAGATTTCTTTTTCAAAATGCTACATTCTAATAGCCTGCGAAAGTTGCATAAATACCTAATAGGTGTTTATACAATTAAAAATTGTCGATTGTATATTATTGGAAAGAGGGGATGACTAAATTAATAAAATTAATTGAGATTTGGGGTTTTGTTATAGATGTTTCACTTATTTATTTACTTTTTTAAATACCTAAGTTATCGTTTATCCTTTGCAGACATATCAAAAGCCAATAAATTAAACATGGAGCGCATGCGTGAGCGTACGCGGTTTCCGTAGCGGTCTTCTATTTCTGCAGCGTTGAGGTTGGTGGTGGCGTGGGTTATGATTCTGCGGTTTTGTGCTGGGTTTTCATTGTAGTCGTAACGGGATAGGAGGATTTCTCCCATGACGTTACAGTCTTGCCCATAGTGTCTTCCGGTAGGTTCTACGCCTAGATCATCGAAACAATAGTAGCCATCGGAGCCATAGTCTTCTATAGTTTTATAGCCTAGGTGGTTGAAGTTGAACACGGTATTTCTGCAAGGGACGATTTTATAGGCTTTGCGGTGTGGGGTGAGGTGCCTGATAAGTTTCATTAGGCTTGTTTTTCCGCAGCCAACTGGACCGGTAAGGAGTATTCCTTTGTTTGGGTCGATATCCAGTTTTTTGCAGTAATCGACTTCGTGAATGGCATATATGCATAGCTTGAAAATGATTGGGTGGTCTTCGTCATAAATTTTAAAATGTTGCCCAAATAGGTTTTTTCCTTTTGCTTCTAAAAAGATTAGGACTTTATCGAAATCGTAGTGGATGTAGTTGTTTTTTATGGTGCCTAGGGTGTAATCGACTCCTCCTTCGGTGATCATATATGTTGCTTTTCCTTTCATTGGTTCCTGGTTTTGGATGCGGTTGTACATGTATTCTAACTGTGCCATTATAAAGGCTGGTTGTAATTTTTGTTTTTGGTTGTTTTTAGGTTGTCTGTTTTTTGGCTTACTGCTTTTTTGTTTGCTTTGGTTTTTAATTCTTCGGCTTTGAGTATCCAGTTTTGAGCTGTTGCTTGCCAATTGGCGATTTTGGTTTCGCCTTTTATTTTCCAATCGATGGATTCGTAATAGTTAAAGAATTTTTCGGCTTCTATTTTTGGCCATTTATTTTCTTTAAAAAAAGTGATTACTTCTATTTTTGATTTTGGGCGCTCTAGTTTACTTCTGTTTTTTATATGTTTATTATGTTTATAAGAAGGTACCAGTGCTTGTCCCGAATTTAGGACGGCTAAGTCCACTGCTTGTCCAGAGCTTGTCCCGAAAATGAGCATCTTGATTTTGGAGCCTTTGAACGGGTTGTGGGAAGGGTAGTAGATGAGGTATTTGTAGTTGTCTAATTCCTTTACACATTTGTGATAGGTAGATTTGGACCCTATTTTGGATAGCTTCATGACATCCTCTCGATTTACGTGGAATTGATTTGGGAATCGGTTAAGGTTCCATAATTGAAAGAATGCCATGTATAAGCTAATGTGTGTTGGGTTTAACCTACTGTCTTTTGCGAATTGTTGAAAGACTGCATTGAGATGCTTTATGTAGTTGATGGTTGGCATGTTTTGACACTTTGAGCGTGTTGAGGACTCCTTTTAGGGAGTCTGTTTTTTACTTGTTATTGTATTGGTTTTCGCGAAGTACTCTAGTGATTTCCTGGTAATCATAGAGGATGATTCCGCCGATTTTGGTGTAGGGGATGGTGCCATTGATTCTTAAATTTTGTAAGGTTCCTGGGCTTACTTTAAGCAATTTCATAACCTCAGCAGATTTTAGGTATTGCTGGTTTGGTATGTGGCTGCTTTTGTTGAGTAGTTTTTTGAGCTCTTCGAATAGTTGCAATTTGAACTCATAGAGATCATCTGTAGTGATGATTTGGTTACGAAGCATTGGTGTTTTGCTTGTTTGACTTGGGTGAAGTTTGTTTTCTGTTTTCATTGTAAAACGTTTTAGATTGTTGGTAAATAGCTCCCTTGCCTTAAGGGAGCTTTTAAAAAGAATTATTAAAAACTCTTTTTGGATTGATTTGACTTTCGTTTTACAAACTTGGGGGATATTGTTGGAAATTCTTCGGTATGTGTTCGGTAGTACCGAAGAATTTTAACATTTGTGTTATGGGTGTTTGTGTTTGAAAGGTTAGGTTATATAAGGGGTTAGTGGAGTTTTTCGATTTAAATGCTTTTTGAAATTAGTTGGAAGTTGTTGTGTTTTGGTAAAACAAAAAAATGCTATGGTATAGCAAAGAGGGTTTTTGCTAGCATTTTACTATTTGAAGGTGCTTTTTAGTAAGTGGATGTTATGTGTAAGTATGTTTTCGGTAGTTGGGTGGTAGTACCGAAGAAAGGGGAGGGGTTTTTTATTGCGAATCGTCTTGTTCTATGCGGTTTAAGAGGCATTGTTTTAGATGGTCTAAGAACTTTGTGGTGTCTTTTTCTCTGTTTTTAATTTCGCTATAGGTTTTATAGAAATTGTTGAGGTTGATGTCAAAAAGGTTGTTGCAAGCTTCTGCCATTTTACTGATTTCTACTTGTCCGTTTTTTATGGCACCAGCGCTATGAAGTGCGTACAGTAATTCTACTAGATCTGTTTTGGAGGCTGTCCAGGATACTTTGTTGAAGGAGTATGCTTTTGGTTCTTCTAAAGCAATGCTTTCCTTTAGTTTTCTTAAATACAGAAGTTCTCTTTGGTAGTAGTTAGTGAGTAGCTCGTAGCTAACTACTTGTGCTGCTAAATTATCGTGACTTGTAGAGAATTCGGGGTCTGTATAGTAGTGTGATGTGTCTACAGGGAAATCTAATCTGTCTACCCCGCGAACAAAATAAATGTGGTCTAATAATGTATTAGACTGCTTCATGTATTGAAAGAATTCTAAGTTTCGGAGTTTGTGTTTTTCTAGTTTATCTATTAAATAGGAGACATAGGTTATTTGTTGTACAATGTCTGCGTTTGGTCTTTCGAATAAAAACCTTCTTACTTTTGAGAAAAACTTTATTCTTCCGTTTATATATGGTTTTACTACTTTGAAGAAGAGTATTTCTTTATCTATTGTAGAGAAATACTTCTTCGTTCTAAGTAGTTTTCTGAATTGGTTTAGGGTGTCAATAGAAAGGTGTAATCCTTCGTTTAGAATTTCAATATCGTGAAGGTTAGATTTTTTAATTGTGGCTACTTGTTTTGTGTAGCTATCCAAGATTGGGCCAATTTCTTGCATAATTCCTTTATAAAAAATCTTCAAATTATGTAAGAATTTACTTATTTCAAAATTAAATAACTCTAAAGCAGTAGTTTACTTTCCTTCTAATTGTTTCGTTTTGCTTTGCTATTGTTGTCTGATTTCTTGTTTCTTAATATGTTTTGAAGCGTATTCATGTCGTCACTTATTTTATGTTCTAATACCCGAGCATAAATTTGTGTGGTGGCGATTTTTGAGTGTCCTAAGAGTTTGGATACGGTTTCTATAGGTACGCCATTGGATAGGGTAACCGTGGTTGCAAATGTATGGCGTGCCATGTGGAAGGTTAGGTTTTTGTGGATTTCGACATGGTTGGCTACTTCTTTTAGGTAAGCATTTAATTTTTCGTTTGTAATTACAGGGAGTAAGGATCCTGATATATTGGTTATAGGGTGGTTTTTGTATTTATTAATGATGCTTAGTGCTTGGTCTAGTAGAGGGACCTTGACTGTTGCGTTTGTTTTTTGTCTTTTGGTCATTATCCAGTTTCCGCCGTTTATGTTTAATACAACATTGTCTGGCGTAAGGCTCATGATATCTATGTAGCTGATACCGGTATAACAGCTAAAAACGAATAGGTCGCGTACGCGGTCTAGACGTTCTGATAGGAAGACTTTTTCTTCTAGGTTTTTTAGTTCTAGTTCTGAAAGGAATTCTCTTGTGGTTTTGTCGTAGCTCATTTTCCACTTAATAAAAGGGTCGCGGTCTATCCATTCTAGGTGGTAGGCTAGGGTTACTACTTTTCTTAAGCGTTGTATGTGTTTCATTCTGGTATTATTGCTTAGTGCTTTTGGGTGCCCTGTAGGCCATACTTTTGTAAGGAATAATTCGAATTGGCTTAAGAACTCGAAATTGAGTTTGTTTAAATGGATGTCTGTGCTGTGTTTTTTCTCTTCTAGGAAGCGGAAAATATAGTTTTGTGTAATTCCGTAATTCCTAATAGAACCTGGAGCTAGGGTGTCTTTGATTTTTTCGCTGTGGTAGTCGAAAATATCTTTTAAGGATTTGCTGTTTTGTTCTTCTCCGTTATAAATAGCTTTAATCAGTTTAGCTGTTATAAGCTGGTCTTGATATTTTAAGTCTTGATAGATCTGGAACAGTTTGGTATTAACTTCCTCTATATAGCTGTTGATTTGCCTAGCTAAAGGGGAGGATCCTTTTGCTTTTTTCTTTTTTTTGTCCCATAAAGTAATAGGAACCCGTTTTTTTAAGCTAATGTTTACTCTTTTTCCGTCTACTGTAATTCTTACGTAAAGGAGTGCTTCTTCGTTGATTGCTCTAGTAGTTTGCAACCAGAAGAATGTTGAGAATGTGTGTTTTGTGCGCATAGTTGTCGTCTTTAGGTGTTTAACATCGTTAGGACGAAAGTCAAATCAACTGTACTTTTCAAAACTGTTTTCTTCAAAGTGTCTGCTGAGCAGACACTTTGAGTTGGAGGTAACCGATTAGCAGACCAATTAGATTGATTTGATATCAAATAAAATGATAGTCTAAAAACCAGAAAACCACTCAAATCATAGTGATTGAGTGGTTTTGCTAAGAATTTGCATTCTTTTTAGTGACCATGGCAGGATTCAAACCTGCAACCTCTTGAGCCGTAATCAAGTGCGCTATTCAGTTGCGCCACATGGCCTATTTTGTGGGTGCAAATATATTTCTTTTTAGGATAATGACAAAATAAACTGAAAGAATATTTATTATAAAATAAAATATTTTTAAAAGTACTTTATGGGTCAAACTTTGTTGAAATATAAGGGTGTGATGTAACTGCTTGTTTTTCTGCAGGGATAAGGAATAAATTGATCTAATCTAGTGCGTTCTTTGTGACATAAACTTTCCAGCCAAATATTGCCATTTGTATTTTGCTAGCTTTGCTTAAGTCTAAACGCTGTTTGGTATAACTAGGTAAGATGGCCTTGTTAATTTTTGCTAATACTTTGAATGCTTTTTTCTTCAATGCTTTAAAATCTAGTTAATTAGAATTGGTAAAACTATTACTTTAAATACAAAATACAAAACATTTAATCTTTTAGAAGAGTAAAACTTATTCTAGACTAAGTTCTACTATTTTAAACTTCTACATTACTGAGGTAATAATGTCAATTAAAATCTTTGCAAGTGTCATCATAATTCAATGGTTTTATCTGTTAATAAATAGATTCGTTTTTTTGATTGTTTTTTCAATATATATATTTTGGAAATTATCCTCCAAACGATTTATATAGAATTCATGAAATTAAATGCTGTTTTATAACTAAAAAGATGTAATATGTTTCAATATGTATCATATGTGTCTTGCTATTGGTTATTAAGTGTAATTATATTTATTGTTTATAGTTTCTATATGTTAGTTTTTTAGGGTGGTTTTCTGTGTGTTTTTATAAATCAAGGGGGGTTTTATTTAAAAAAGGAGTGAAATTTTGTATTTCGCTTATTATTTTTGAATTTAAGTTTAATTTCGTTTAACTAAATAAGTTGGTTTTAGGATGTTAAATCGTTTAAAAAATATTTAAATCCAAAAAGCTTACTTACTTTAGCGTTTTAGTAAAAAATCAAGCATGAAAAATTTATTTATTTTAGTAGTTTTCTTATTGTCCTGGCAATTTTCTATTGCACAAATTGTAATTAATGAGTTAGATCCAGATACACCTAGTATTGATACCGCCGAGTTTATAGAGATTAAATCAGAAACCCCAAACTTTTCTACAGATGGCTACATCTTAGTTTTCTTTAATGGTTCTTCTAGCGGAGGGGATTCTAGTTATATGGTAATTGATTTGGCTGGATATACTACAGATAATAATGGCCTATTAGTTATTGGTGGTTCAGAAGTGTATCCTTATCCTCAATATTCTATTCCAGATAATGTTATTCAGAATGGAGCAGATGCAGTTGGGATTTATCAGGCTAGTGTGGAGGATTTTCCGGAAGGAACTTTGGCGACTCAAACTAATTTAGTTGATGCTATGGTATATGGTACTAATGATCCTGATGCAACAGGTTTATTAACCCTTTTAGGAGAAACCACGCAGTATAATGATAATGGTACAAATGCGAATCCGAAATCCATTCAGCGATTTGTAGATACTATGGGGGGTGTAACTTTTGCAGCTGCTACACCAACTCCGAGAAGAGAGAATGATGGTTCTGGTATTCCAATAAACCCAATTTCGATTACAGTAAGTAATACGCAAGTAGGTGAAGGTGATAGTTTTGATATTACCTTTACTTCTGAAGAAGTTGTTGCTTCTGATGTGACTTTTGCTATTAGTCTTGATAATTACGGATTTAACAACGCTGATTACACAGGTGCAACTTCATTAACAATTCTTGCAGGTCAAAATTCTGTAAGCACAACTATTGCAACTATAGATGATGATTTTGATGAAGGGGATGAGGTTGCGAAAATTCATTTTTTAGATCTTGTTGAGCCTTTTGTGCCGGGCCATAATTTTATAGAGGTAAGAATTGTAGACAATGATTTTACTGTCGCTCCTTTTGGGACGCCTTTAAATTCTACCTACGGAAATGTTGCTAGCACACAACCTGATGGATATTATGATAGCCTTGATGGTTTGGCAGATACAGATTTACGTCAAGCATTGCAGGATATTATTGCAGATCCAAGTGTGGTGAGAGCACAAACTTATGCCGATGTGATTGATATCTTAAAAGAAGCAGATCAAAATCCGGAAAACAGTAATGAGGTTTGGTTGGTGTATTTAGAACAAGGAAGAGCGAAATTAGACTTTCAAACCACCTCTGTGAATACAGGGAAATGGAATAGAGAACATACTTTTCCAAGATCTCGAGCAGGTTATTACAGTATAGAAGAAGACGAGGTAGCTGATGGTGTAGATGTTTTTTGGACAACAAAAGCAGATTCTCTTCGTCATGGAAACTCCGATGCGCATGCTTTAAGAGCTGTAGATGGTCCTGAGAATAGTAGTAGAGGAAATCAGTTTTATGGGGAGTATACAGGTCCTGCAGGAACTCAAGGCGGGTTTAAAGGAGATGTAGCGCGTGGCGTGTTTTATTTAGCGGTAAGATATAACGGATTAGAAATTGTAAATGGTTACCCGAATGGAAGCGTTGGTCAGTTTGGAGATTTACAGACTTTATTAGATTGGCATAGAAATGATCCGCCGGATGATTATGAAATGAATAGAAATAACGTGATTTATAATTGGCAATTTAATAGAAACCCATTTATAGATCAGCCAGATTTAATTGAATATATCTGGGGAAATATGGTCGGGGAATCATGGTCGCAAACCATGAGTATTGCTGAAGCTGATACAGTGGAAGTGAAAGTGTTTCCAAATCCTGCAAGCGATTATATTTATATAAATGGAATTTCAGGCGAAGCAAAAGTAGATGTGTTTTCGGTAGAAGGCCGTAAAGTGCATAGTTTTAATATAGAAGGAAGCACTTTGTTAGATTTAAATCTTTCCAAAGGAATGTATGTCTTCAGAATATCTTCCGAAGGAAGGGTCTTAAATAAGAAAATTATTATTCAATAATGAGTCCTTTAAAAAGAACCACAAACTTTAAAATTTGTGGTTCTTTTTTTTGTATTCTGTTCGTATAAAAATTAAAATCTTTGATTTTGGTTTCTTAGAAATAGTATCTTCGCAAAAAAATATTTATATGAGTATTGTGTTGTTAATTTTAGGATTTGTTTTGTTGGTAATAGGAGGAGAGTTTTTAGTTCGGTCTTCTGTAGCATTATCATTCAAGCTGAATATTTCTAAAATAGTAATAGGAATGACAGTAGTGTCTTTTGCTACCTCTGCACCAGAATTACTAGTGAGTTTACAAGCAGCTCTTACCGGTTCTCCAGCTATTGCTATAAATAATGTAGTAGGTTCTAATATTGCAAATATAGGATTGGTGCTTGGTATCACGGCTGTTGTTGGTTCTATTGCGGTAGATACATCTTTCTATAAAGTGAATTGGCCTGTAATGATGCTTTTTTCTATTGCATTATATTACTTTTTATGGAATGATAATCAACTTACAGCTGTTGAAGGTGGGGTTTTATTTGCGGCATTAATTGCTTTTGTAGTCTTTTTGATCAAAACCCAAAAGTCTGATGAGGTTTCAGAAGAGGTAGATGAGGCTTTAGCTGCTGTTTCCAACTTTAAAATTATAATTTGGTTTTTAATAGGAGCATTAGCTTTGTACTTTGGATCGGAATGGTTGGTGCAAGGAGCTACTGAAATAGCAAGACAGTTAGATGTTAGTGAAGCGGTTATTGGAGTGACGATGATAGCTATTGGAACAAGTGTTCCGGAGTTGGCAGCATCGGTTATTGCAGCAGCAAAACAAGAAAAAGCAATCTCTTTAGGAAACTTAATAGGTTCTAATATTTTTAATATTGGTTCTGTATTAGGGCTTACTTCTATGATAAAAACAATTCCTGTTACAGAGTCATCTATTTTATCTCGAGATATCTTTTGGATGTTAATATTTGGAGCAATAGTTTTAGTATTGGCGCTAATTCCGAAAAGACATGAAATAGGAAAGTTGAAAGGGTTTGCTTTAGTTTTACTTTATTCTATTTTTATATTTTTAGTTTTTAAAGGCTAGTTTTTGCTTCCTATATATATGGTATAGAAATTTTTTTTAATAAAAAATGTTTCTGTGAAATAGGGTTAAATATGATGTTTTTCATTTTTAACCCTATTTTTTTTAGGGGTGAATGTCGAGTAAGTGCATTTTTTCGTAAATTTGCCCTATAAATTACATAGTATAAATTTAAAAACGCCAACATATGTCAACCTTAAGATTTTTTGCGCTAAAAGAAACCTTCAATAGAGTGCCCGTGCATATTGAAGAAAACCAGCGTCGTTCCGAAATATTTGGAGCTAACGTATTTAACGAAGACACCATGCGTCAATATTTGACGAAAGAAGCATTTAAAAGTGTGCAAGACGCAATTAAAAGCGGATCAAAAATAGATAGAGGAGTTGCAGATCATATTTCTACAGGGATGAAGGAATGGGCAATTTCTAAAGGAGCAACACATTATTCTCACTGGTTTCAGCCGTTAACGGGTGCAACTGCAGAAAAACACGATGCTTTCTTTGAGCCTATTGGAGATGGTCGAGCGATAGAAAAATTTGGTGGCGGACAGTTGGTACAACAGGAGCCGGATGCTTCTAGTTTTCCAAATGGAGGAATTAGAAACACCTTTGAGGCTCGTGGTTATACAGCATGGGACCCAACTTCTCCAGCATTTATTTACGGAACAACACTTTGTATTCCTACAGTTTTTGTTGCATATACGGGGGAGGCTTTAGATTTTAAAACTCCGTTGTTGCGTTCATTACAGGCTATAGATCAGGCAGCGGTTGCAGTTTGTAAATATTTTGATAAAAGCGTAAAAAAAGTAAATACATCGTTAGGTTGGGAGCAGGAATACTTTTTAATAGATAGTTCTTTGGCTAATTCAAGACCTGATATTGTTTTGACAGGGCGTACTTTATTAGGGCATTCCTCAGCAAAAGGGCAGCAGTTAGATGATCACTATTTTGGAACTATTCCAAATCGTGCTATGGCGTATATGAGAGACCTAGAAACAGAATGTATGTTATTAGGTATTCCAGTGAAAACTCGACATAATGAGGTAGCTCCTAACCAATTTGAGTTAGCGCCAGTTTATGATGAGGCTAATTTAGCGGTTGACCATAACTCCTTATTAATGGACTTAATGGATAAAATTGCTGCTCGTCATAATTTTAAAGTATTATTCCACGAAAAACCATTTGCTGGTGTAAATGGGTCTGGTAAACATAATAACTGGAGTTTGAGTACAGATACAGGTGTTAATCTTTTAGCGCCAGGTAAAACACCAATGAGTAACCTTCAATTCTTGACTTTCTTTATTAATACTATTAAAGCGGTACATGATAATGAAGAATTGCTACGAGCAGCAATTGCTTCGGCAAGTAACGATCATCGTTTAGGAGCAAACGAGGCGCCTCCTGCAATCATGTCTGTGTTTATTGGTGATCAATTGACAAGAACTTTAAATGAACTTGAAAATGTTACTAATGGCAAGCTTTCGCCAGAAGAAAAGACAGATTTAAAACTTAATGTAGTTGGAAAACTTCCAGATGTTTTATTAGATAATACGGACAGAAACAGGACATCTCCTTTTGCTTTTACAGGAAACAAATTTGAATTTAGAGCAGTGGGTTCTACAGCAAACTGTGCAAATCCAATGACGGTTTTAAATGCTATTGTAGCAAAACAATTAAAAGACTTTAAAGTAGAAGTAGATGCTTTAATCGCTGCAAAAAAATTAAAGAAAGATGAGGCTGTTTTTAATGTTTTAAGAGAGTATATTAAAAAGTCTAAAAACATTCTTTTTGAAGGAAATGGTTACGGAGAAGCTTGGGAGAAAGAAGCTAAAAAACGTGGCTTAAGTAATAATAAAACAACTCCTGAAGCACTTAAGGCAAAAGTAACACAAAAAGCTTTTGATCTTTATAGTGAGCTTGGAATCATGAATAAGGTGGAGGTTGAGGCTCGTTATGAGATTGAGGTAGAGGATTATACTCTTCGTATTCAGATTGAAAGTCGTGTATTAGGGGATATTGCTAGAAATCATATCGTACCTATTGCTGTGAAATATCAGAATGTTTTAATTGAAAACGTTAGAGGTTTAAAAGAAATTTACGGTAAGGATTTCAAGAGATTAGCAAATGAGCAAATGAATTTAATTGAGCAAATTTCTGGTCATATTGAATCTATAAACTCTAATGTTACCAAAATGATTAATGAGCGTAAGAAGGCTAATAAGTTAGATTGTTTTGAGGAGAAAGCTGAAGCATATTGCTTTAATGTGAGGCCTCTATTTGATGAAATTAGATATCACTGTGATAAGCTTGAGTTACTAGTAGATGATGAGCTTTGGCCATTGACTAAATATAGAGAGTTATTATTTACTAATTAAGCTTTTGAAAAATATAAAGTAAAGGTCATTTTGAAAAAAATGGCCTTTTTTTTTGGGGTTAACTTGTAGGTGAATTCTTAAACTACTGCGTTTTGGCTAAATTAAAATACACCTTAACGAATTAATGGTGTGGTTTATAGTGTGTTATGAGGTTTTTCGTATATTAGTATTGCTATTAATCAATAATCAATTTAAAATGAAGAGGCTAATAATTAGCGTCTTAGTGCTTTTGGTTGCTACTTTTATTTTTTCGCAAACTAATAAGGGACAAGACGAACAGGGATTAAAAAATGACTTAGTACAAAACAGTAACCCAGTGGTAACTATTAATAAGTAAAAAAATTAAATATGGTTTGTAGTGAGTTGTTTGTTGTTAGAAATAACTTTACCTAAAGAATAACAAAGGCAAGCGAATTGTATTCGATTGTCTTTGTTGTTTTAAAAAATATTTTGTCATTAAATTCCTGTGTCTATGAGTTCTTGTTTGAAACCTTTTAGCTTATTTCTTTTTATGTTTTTATGTGTAGCGTTCGGGTTTGCACAATCTACAGCGACCAATGTTAAACCTCCTATTCGTAGTTCTCACGATTATTTTTATGAATACAGGGGAAACAATGTTCTTACGGGGGGCTTAGGTGCTTCCTTAATAAGTAATGGTGAAGCTGGAGGTTCTTATGGGTTTTATGGTCAGCTAGGCTATAAACAGCATGTGACTCCTTATTTAAATTTCAATTTAACATTCAACGCCTTTAGCTTAGAGTATGATAAAAAGCTAAACAAAAGTTTTATGTCTTTAGATTTAAACCTAGAAAGTGTTTTGATGCCAGATAGTTTTATTACTCCTTATGTGTATTTGGGTGGAGGAATGAAAACTACTGATAAGTTTTCTGAAAAAGGTCTGAAAGTTCAAGGAGGTTTTGGTGGTGAGTATATGTTAAAACATGGGTTTGGGATTAAAGTTTTTGCAGAATATAACCATACGTTCTTGGTACATTTTGATGAAAGAATTTTCGGGGAGTCTAATGTTTCTTTTTGGCGTGTTGGTTTGGGGATTAATTATTACCTCGGAAAAACAAGAATTACAAAAAAACAAAGAATTTCAGATGACGAGCCAACAATTATAAATTCCAATCCAATAAAGTATAAATAACAAAATACAATTCTTATTTTTGTAGCTCAAAATTGTACTCATGAGCCAAGATGTAAGTAAAAGATATGCGCAAAGAGGAGTGTCCGCTTCCAAAGAAGATGTGCATAATGCTATAAAAAATATAGACAAGGGGTTATTTCCAAAAGCTTTCTGTAAAATAGTTCCAGATTATTTAACCGGAGATGATGATTATTGCTTAATCATGCATGCCGATGGTGCAGGAACAAAATCTTCCCTAGCTTATATGTATTGGAGGGAAACAGGAGATCTTTCTGTTTGGAAAGGTATTGCTCAGGATGCATTAATTATGAATATTGATGACTTACTGTGTGTTGGTGCAACAGATAATATTATGTTGTCTTCTACTATAGGAAGAAATAAAAACCTAATTCCGGGAGAAGTTATTTCGGCAATTATAAATGGTACAGAAGAACTTATTCAAGATTTAAAATCGCACGGAGTAACTATTCACTCAACAGGAGGGGAAACTGCAGATGTAGGAGATTTGGTGAGAACGATTATTGTAGATTCTACGGTGACTGCAAGAATGAAACGTGAAAATGTTATTGATAATGCTAACATAAAGCCAGGAGATGTTATTGTTGGTTTAGAAAGTTTTGGTCAAGCAAGTTATGAGAAGGAGTATAATGGAGGAATGGGGTCTAACGGATTAACTTCTGCAAGACATGATGTGTTTCATAAATATTTAGCTGAAAAATATCCAGAAAGTTTTGATGCTGCAGTACCAGAAGATCTAGTGTATTCGGGGAGTACAAAATTGACAGATGCAGTTCAAGACGCTCCAATAGACGCAGGTAAGTTGGTTTTATCTCCAACAAGAACCTATGCTCCAATCATAAAAGCTATTTTATCCAAATACCATAGTGATACTTTACACGGAATGGTTCACTGTTCTGGTGGTGCACAAACTAAAATACTTCACTTTATAGATAATTTACATATTATAAAAGATAATATGTTTGAAGTTCCGCCGTTGTTTAAACTTATTCAGGAGCAATCTAAAACAGATTGGAAGGAGATGTATCAAGTGTTTAACTGTGGTCATAGAATGGAATTGTATGTGGCTCCGGAAGTTGCAGAAGATATTATCGCAATTTCAAAATCTTTCCAAGTAGATGCGAAAATAATTGGTCGCGTAGAAGCTTCAGAAAACAAACAATTAACAATTAAAAGTGAATTCGGAGAATTCAAATATTAATTCTAGCTTATTAGATTCGTTAAAATATCTTAAATATTTATAAAAGCTAGGTTTAATTATTACTTTTAGCGGTTTCAATTATTTGGTTTATGAGAAAGGTACTATTTTTTGTGTTTATTTTTGTCGTGCAGTTTGCTTATTCGCAATATGATATAGCGGAACCGGATTCGTTGGCAGATGGTAAAAAAGAGAAGAAGTTGCCTTCTAAATGGAGTAAGAAAAACGTAGCAACTTTAGATGTAAGTGAGGTTGCTTTTGTTAACTGGAATTCTGGAGGTAGTAATTCTATTTCAGCTTTATTAGGTTTTGCCAGTCAGGCTAATTATAAATACAAAAACTTTTATTGGAATAATAACTTAAAAGTTAGATACGGGGTTAATAAGCAGCAAGATCAGGAGCTTAGAAAAACGGAGGATGTTTTTGAGGTAAATTCTAATGTTGGTTATAGAAGAGATACGCTAAGTAATTGGTTTTTTACATCTAGGTTTAATTTTAAAACACAATTTACTAGTGGATATTCTTATCCAAACACCGATACATCTATATCTAAACTAATGGCTCCAGGTTATCTGTTCTACGGAATGGGTTTTGAGTATGGTAAAAATATCGAAACACTTTCTCTGTATTTTTCTCCAGCAACATTAAAATCAACATTTGTTTTGGATCAAAGGTTAGCAAATTCAGGGGCTTTTGGTGTTACTGCTGCTGTTTATGATGCAGAAGGGAATTTAATTAGAGAAGGTAGTAGGGTTCGAACCGAATTCGGTATTTTGTTTACCAATGCTTACGAAACAGAAATAGCCACTAATATTTATATGAAGCACCTTGCGAGTTTTTATACCGACTATATAAACGACTTCGGAAATATTGATGTAGATTGGCAAGTGAATTTAGATTTTAAAGTCAATAGTTATATTAGAGCAAATTTAGGCTCGCATTTAAAGTTTGATAACGACGTTAGAAACCTTATAGCTGTGCATGAAGAAGGTGAGGAAGAGGAGTATGTGGAAGAAGCTGCCAAGATACAGTGGAAGCAGATTTTGGGAATTGGAGTTGTTTTTGACTTTTAATATAAAGCAAATTTATTTGTTAACTTTTTGATGTTGATAAATTGTTAGCGTATTGGTATTCAGTATTTTGTTGTAAATTTTTGTAAACTTTGAAAAATTTATATTCTTTAAAGTTGAAAATATTTGCGTTCTTTACACCTTCAATGTAGAATGTGAAATATTAAAATTTAATCCAGAATATGTCAACAAAAACCAATACTGTTGTTAAGCCTAAAACTTACACCCAAGAAGATGCTTTTGAAGCATCTGTTAAATACTTTAAAGGCGATGATTTAGCAGCTCGCGTTTGGATAAATAAATATGCTTTAAAAGATTCTGAAGGCAATTTATACGAATTAACACCAAACGATATGCATAGACGTATCGCAAAAGAAATTGCAAGGATTGAAACTCGTTATCCTAATCCATTATCGGAAGAAACCATTTTCGATTTAATAAAAGACTTTAAATATATTGTACCTCAGGGGAGCCCAATGGCAGGAATTGGTAATCCGTACCAAATTGCATCACTTTCTAACTGTTTTGTAATTGGTAACGATGGAGATTCCGATTCTTATGGAGGGATTATGAAAATTGATCAAGAGCAGGTGCAATTAATGAAACGTCGAGGAGGTGTTGGTCACGATTTATCACACATTCGCCCAAAAGGATCTGCAGTAAAAAATTCTGCTTTAACATCTACAGGGGTGGTTCCTTTTATGGAGCGTTATTCTAATTCTACACGTGAAGTTGCTCAAGATGGACGCCGTGGGGCATTAATGCTTTCCGTTTCTATCAATCATCCAGACTCAGAGGATTTTATTGATGCTAAACTAGAGCAAGGTAAGGTTACAGGAGCAAATGTTTCTGTAAGAATTGATGATGCCTTCATGGAGGCTGTTAAGGCAAACGAAACTTATACACAGAAATACCCAATATTTAGTGAGAACCCAAAATTCACTAAAACTATTGAAGCCAATAAAATTTGGAAAAAGATAGTACATAATGCATGGAAATCTGCCGAGCCAGGTATCTTATTTTGGGATACTATTATTAACGAATCTGTTCCAGATTGCTATGCTGATTTAGGTTACAAAACGGTTTCAACAAACCCTTGTGGTGAAATTCCTTTATGTCCATATGACTCTTGTCGTTTGTTGGCAATGAACTTATTTTCTTATGTTGAAAACCCTTTTACAGATAAGGCGACTTTCAATTTCGAATTATTTAAAAAGCACATCCACGTTGCACAACGTATCATGGATGATATTATCGATTTAGAATTAGAGAAAATCGACAATATTATAGCTAAGATTGATGCAGATCCAGAATCGGCTGAAGTAAAATCTATTGAAAGAAATCTTTGGTTAAATATTCAAAAGAAAGCAGAAGAAGGACGTAGAACAGGAATTGGTATTACTGCAGAAGGAGATATGCTTGCTGCTTTAGGAATTAAATACGGAAGTGAAGCAGGAAATGCTTTTTCTGTTGAAGTGCATAAAACTCTAGGAATTGAAGCATATAGAGCTTCGGTTTATACAGCAAAAGATAGAGGTCCTTTCGCTATTTTCGATGCAGAAAGAGAAAAAAATAATCCGTTTATACAACGTTTAAAAGAAGCAGACGATAAACTTTATTATGAAATGTTGGAGCACGGACGTAGAAATATTGCATTATTAACTATAGCTCCAACAGGAACTACTAGCTTGATGACACAAACTTCCTCTGGAATTGAGCCTGTATTTATGCCGGTTTATAAACGAAGAAGAAAAGTAAATCCTAACGATAAAAATGTACGTGTAGATTTCGTTGATGAGGTAGGAGATTCTTGGGAGGAATATGTGGTTTTCCACCACAGATTCAAGCAATGGATGGAAGTGAATGGTTATGAGGTTTCAGATAATTACGATCAAAAAGAATTAGATGAAATGGTGAAAAAATCACCGTATTACCAAGCAACTTCTAATGATGTAGATTGGTTGAGCAAAGTAAGCATGCAAGGAGCTGTTCAAAAATGGGTAGATCACTCTATTAGTGTCACTATCAATTTACCAAACGATGCAACAGAAGAGTTGGTTGGAAAATTATATTTAGAAGCTTGGGAAGCAGGATGTAAAGGAGTAACGGTTTATAGAGATGGGTCTCGTTCTGGGGTTTTAATATCTAATGAAGAAAAAACCGAACAAGAAAACCAAGAAGTTTTAACAGCATTCCCTACAAAACGTCCGCAAGTTTTAGAAGCAGATGTTGTGCGTTTCCAAAATAATAAAGAAAAATGGATTGCGTTTATCGGACTAATTGAAGGGAAGCCTTATGAGGTGTTTACCGGATTAGCAGATGATGAGGACGGAATTTTAATGCCGAGATGGGTAGAAAATGGAGTGATAATTAAAAGTAAAAACGAAGACGGTTCTACTCGTTATGATTTTCAATATCAAAACAAAAGAGGTTATAAAACCACTATTGAAGGCTTATCACATAAGTTTAATCCAGAGTATTGGAACTATGCAAAACTAATCTCAAGTACTTTGCGTCATGGAATGCCTATTGAGAAAATTGTAGACTTAATTAATAGTTTACAGTTAGATAGCGAATCTATAAATACCTGGAAAAATGGTGTGGTTAGAGCTTTAAAGCGCTATGTGGAAGATGGTACACAGGCTAAAGGTCAGACGTGTTCTAACTGTGATTCTAGCAATTTAATCTACCAAGAAGGTTGCTTAACTTGTAAGGACTGTGGTTCTTCTAAGTGTGGATAGACCTTAATTAATATGCATTTAAAAGGGGAGTTGTTTATGGCTTCCCTTTTTGTTTTTGTATGGCTTTCTTAGATAAAATATTTTCAATAAGATAAATTTCTTAAAATACACGAAACTAAAAAATTCAGAAATCCATAAATTATCGTATTTTTGACTCACAATTTAAAATAGTACATGTTAGATAAGTTACAAATTATAAAACAACGTTTTGATGAGGTAAGTGATTTAATCATTCAACCAGATATTATTTCAGATCAAAAGCGTTATGTAGAATTAAATAAAGAGTATAAAGACTTACGTTTATTAATGGATAAGCGTGAGCAATATATCGAGTACACAAATAATTTAGCAGAAGCAGAAGAAATAATTTCAGACGGAAGTGATGCAGAAATGGTAGAAATGGCCAAGTTGCAGTATGACGAAGCTAAAGAAAGAATACCGAAACTAGAAGAGGAAATAAGATTATTATTAATTCCTAAAGATCCTCAAGATTCTAAAAATGCTGTTGTTGAATTAAGAGCAGGAACAGGAGGAGATGAGGCTAGTATTTTTGCAGGAGATTTATTTAGAATGTATTCTAAGTACTGTGAAAGTAAAGGTTGGAAAGTAGATACGGTAGATTATAGTGAAGGAACTAATGGTGGATTTAAGGAAATTCAATTTGAAGTTTCTGGTGAAGATGTTTACGGAACTTTAAAATTTGAAGCTGGCGTGCACCGTGTACAACGTGTTCCTCAAACCGAAACGCAAGGACGTGTTCATACTAGTGCTGCAACGGTAATGGTGTTTCCAGAAGCCGAAGAGTTTGATGTAGAAATCAACCCAAAAGATGTTCGTATCGATTTTTTCTGTTCATCAGGACCAGGAGGACAGTCGGTAAATACAACATATTCTGCAGTACGTTTAACACATATTCCAACAGGATTAGTAGCGCAATGTCAAGACCAGAAATCACAGCATAAAAACAAGGAAAAAGCTTTTAAAGTTTTACGTTCTCGTTTATATGATTTAGAACTTGCAAAAAAGATGGAAGAAGATGCTGCTTTACGTGGTACCATGGTGACATCTGGAGATAGAAGTGCTAAAATTAGAACTTATAACTATCCGCAAGGACGTGTAACTGATCACAGAATAGGATTAACACTTTACGATTTAAGTAATATTGTTAACGGAGATATTCAAAAAATAATTGACGAATTGCAGTTGGCAGAAAACACTGAAAAGTTGAAAGCCAGCGACGAACATATTTAAAACCAAGCCTCTTTTTGAGGCTTTTTTTAGTGACAAATACTAAGGATTTATTCATTTGTACTAGGTGTTAAATCTTTCAATTATAAAAATAGACTCTGTGTTGCTTCACAGAAATACAAAGTATTATTCATGACTACAAAAGAACTTGTAAGCCAGATTCAAAAAAAGAAATCCTTTCTTTGTATAGGATTAGATGTAGATATACATAAAATCCCACAACATCTTTTAAAAGAAGAAGACCCTATTTTTGCTTTCAATAAAGCAATTATAGATGCTACACACCACTTGTGTGTAGCTTATAAACCGAATACGGCTTTTTATGAAGCTTACGGATTAAAAGGATGGAAGTCTTTAGAAAAAACCATCAATTATATCAATGAAAACCACCCAGAAATATTCACGATTGCAGATGCTAAACGTGGAGATATTGGTAATACAAGTACCATGTATGCGAAAGCATTTTTAGAGGATTTAAATTTTGATAGTGTTACTGTTGCTCCGTATATGGGGAAAGATTCTGTAGAGCCTTTCTTAGCTTTCAATAACAAACATACTATCCTATTGGCTTTGACTTCAAATACAGGGGCTTTCGATTTTCAAACGAAACAAGTCGATGGAAAAGAATTGTACAAACAAGTTTTAGAGACTTCTAAAACTTGGGAGAATTCCGAAAACTTGATGTATGTTGTTGGAGCTACTAAAGCGGAGTACTTTACAGAAATAAGAAAAATTGTACCGGATAGTTTTTTATTGGTTCCAGGAGTAGGAGCACAAGGTGGTAACTTGCAGGATGTCTGTAAATACGGAATGAACGAGCAAGTAGGACTGCTTATAAATTCTTCTAGAGGAATTATATACGCTTCCAGTCAAGAAGATTTTGCACAAGCAGCTGCAGAAAAAGCAAAAGAGTTACAGGAGCAAATGGCAGTAGCATTAGGTTAGGCTTTAACGGTTGCTTTTTATAAATTGCATTCTTAAAAAGTTTGAAATTCACAATGAAGTTAGTAGACTCACTAAATAGAGAAATTCATTTGGCATCTGTACCAAAAAGAATTGTTTCCTTGGTGCCTTCTCAAACAGAATTACTTGTAGATTTAGGTTTAGAAGACGCTATAGTAGGTATTACTAAATTCTGTGTACATCCAAAAAATCTGATTAAAAATAAAAAGATTGTTGGAGGAACCAAGCAAGTGCATTTAGATAAAATAAAAGCCTTGCAGCCAGATATTATTTTATGCAATAAAGAAGAAAACACGCAAGACATCGTTGCTGCTTGTAGTGAAATTTCTCCGGTGCATGTTTCTGATATTGAAACTATTTCCGATTGTGTTGCCGTGATTCAGCAGTATGGAGCGATGTTTCAGAAAGAAGCTGCAGCAAAACATATTTCGGAAACTATTCAAAATAATCTAAAAGATTTTCAGGAATATATAAAAGACAAACCAAGGAAAAAGGTTGCTTATTTTATATGGAAAAAACCTTTCATGGTTGCAGGAAAACACACCTTCATTGAATATTTATTAAAACTAAATAATTTTGAAAATGTATATGCTGATTTAGATAGGTATCCAGAAATAGATATTGCTAATGCAAAGGCTGTTGATACAGTGTTTTTGTCTAGTGAACCTTATCCTTTTAAGGAAGAACACAAAAGGGAGTTTCTGGCGTATTTTCCTGATGCCAGAATACAATTAGTAGATGGTGAAATGTTTTCGTGGTACGGTTCTAGACTTATTAAAGCTTTTGCCTATTTTAAGACACTGCATTAAGATCCTCCATAGGCTTATTTTTATATATAACCTCTATAAAAGAAACTGCTTTTTCTTCTGCAGCTTTAAGGTTTAATAACTTTTTTAAGTTAGGTTTTGTTTTTCCGACTTTACAGTATTGTGTGCTCATAATTCTTGTTTATATAAATTACGAGCATAACTTCTTTTTGGACGTTATGTAAAGGTTAAAGAAATGGTAAATTTTAGACCTTATGCGTTTCCCTAGAAAGATATTTGAGCTTATTTAGCTTATCTAAAAGCTTGATTGCTTTATATTCTGAAATATCACTTAAGGCATGGTCGGTTTGTCTGAAATTGTAAGCTTTTTCTACAAGTTTCTTGTATTTTCTGTTGAGCTTACTTTGGTGCTGTTTAATTATATCATTTCTATTCATGGTTTAATTAGCTATTAGACAGATAAATATACATTTTTTTGTGAATAATAAAAACAAAGCGATAAAATTTTAACAAAAAAACCGGTTTTGTAGAAAACCGGTTACAATATCTCAAAAATGTTAGATGAAAAAAGCTACAATTATTGTTGTTAATCTTGCATAGCAAAAACTTTGCGTAGTAAATCTGTTGTTCTAGCAGATATATTACTTCTTATTTCTTTTTCTTCCATAGCGATCATAGTGTACACTCCTTTTAGTGCTTCACTAGTAACATAATCTGTTAAATCTGGGTTTACTTTATTGGTGAATGGGATGCTATTATACCTGTTAATTAAGTTTTCCCAAATTTGGTCTGCGCCAACCTTTGTAAATGAGTTTTCAATCACAGGTTGAAATTTGTTGTATAAAGCAGCTTCTGTTCTGCTAGTTAGATATTGTGTTGCGGCATCGTTCTGGCCTAGTAATATACTTTTAGCATCATTAAAGGTGATTCCTTTTACAGCATCAATAAAAATAGGTGTTGCTTCGCCAACAGCATCTTCCGCAGCTCTGTTAAGTACTTTTAAACCTTCGTCTGCAAGATTTCCTAAACCTATATCGCGTAAAGCTTTATCTACTTTTTGAAGTTCTTCTGGTAAAAGAATTCTAACTAAATCATTTTTAAAGAAACCGTCCTTTTGGGTTAGTCGTGTAACTTGTTTGTCTATACCTAAATTTAAAGCTTCCCGTAAACCGGAACCAATTTCCGCTTCCGATAAGCCAACCTCTTGAGGTAATTGATCTATTACTTGTTGAAATTCTGCGCAAGATGTAAAGTTTAAAACTAAAAGGAATATTAAAAGGCGTTTCATATGTTATGTTTTTTAGGGTAAAGATACTAATATTTGTAGCTAATTTCTATCTAATTGAAATAGCAACTTACTGTTTGTTGAAAATTATAATTCAAATGAATTAAGCAGAGTTTGTATGGTTTGTAAACCACGAAACAATTCTTAAAAATTACAGCTATAATTTTTATATTCCTTAAATTTGCGAGACTAATCGAATATTTTAAAATACATGCAACAAGTAGCACCATATAAACCAAAACATAAAGTACGTATAGTAACTGCAGCATCGCTTTTTGATGGACATGACGCATCTATAAATATCATGCGCCGTATTATTCAAGCAACAGGGGTTGAGGTTATTCATTTAGGACACGATAGAAGTGTAGAAGAAGTAGTAAATACAGCCATTCAAGAAGACGCGAATGCTATTTGCTTAACCTCTTACCAGGGTGGGCATAACGAGTACTTTAAATATATGTATGATTTGCTAAAAGAAAGAGGAGCAGAGCATATTAAAATATTTGGAGGTGGAGGAGGAGTAATCCTTCCAACGGAAATTAAGGAATTAATGGACTATGGTATTTCGCGTATTTATTCGCCAGATGACGGACGTGAAATGGGATTACAAGGAATGATAAATGATTTAGTTGAAAAATCTGATTTCGCCATTGGAGATGCTATTGCATCAGATGTGTTAGATTTGCTTCCGGCTAAAAATCCACAAGCTATTGCTCGAGTAATTTCTTCTGCTGAAAACTTTCCAGAAGTAGCAAAAGATACTTTAGATAAAATTCACCAAAAGAATAAAAACTCTAAGACACCAGTTTTAGGAATTACAGGAACCGGTGGAGCAGGGAAATCTAGTTTGGTAGATGAACTTGTAAGAAGATTTTTAATTGACTTTCCAGGAAAAACAGTTGGTTTAGTTTCTGTAGATCCTTCCAAAAGAAAAACTGGAGGTGCTCTTTTAGGAGATAGAATTCGTATGAATGCTATTAATAATCCTAGAGTTTATATGAGAAGTTTGGCTACTCGTCAATCTAACTTAGCACTATCAAAATATGTAAACGAAGCTGTTGAGGTTTTAAAAGCAGCAGAATACGATTTAATTATATTAGAAACTTCAGGTATCGGACAATCAGATACCGAGATTATTGAACATTCAGATGTTTCTCTTTATGTGATGACACCAGAATTTGGTGCTGCAACACAATTAGAGAAAATTGATATGTTAGATTTTGCCGATTTAGTTGCCATCAACAAATTTGATAAAAGAGGTTCGCTAGATGCTTTACGTGATGTGAAAAAACAATATATGCGTAATAACAATCTTTGGGATACTCCTCAAGAGGAACTACCAGTATTCGGAACTATCGCATCGCAGTTTAACGACCCAGGAATGAACACGCTATACAAAGCGGTCATGGATAAGCTAGTAGAAAAAGCAGATTCGCAACTAAAAACTACTTTTCATATTTCTGATGAAATGAGCGAAAAGATTTTCGTGATTCCGCCATCAAGAACCCGTTATCTTTCTGAAATTGCTGAAAACAACCGTAGTTACGATAAAACAGCAAATGAGCAAGTTGAAGTAGCTCAGAAATTATACGGAATTTATAAAACTATTGAAACTGTTCTAGATGCAACTCCAAAATTAGATAAAGCAGGAATTGCTTCCGATTCTATTACAACAAAAGAAGAAAATAAAGACTTTGTTAGATTATTAGTTTCAGAATTCGACAGAGTAAAATTAAACCTAGATCCTTATAACTGGGAAGTAATTACTGGTTGGGATGACAAAGTAAATAAATATAAAAACCCTATCTATTCCTTTAAAGTAAGAGATAAGGAAATTAAAATTGAAACGCACACTGAGTCACTTTCTCATTTACAAATACCTAAGGTAGCTTTACCAAAATACCAAGCTTGGGGAGATATTTTAAAATGGTGTTTACAAGAAAATGTACCAGGAGAATTCCCTTATACTTCCGGATTATATCCGTTTAAGCGAACGGGAGAAGACCCAGCACGTATGTTTGCTGGAGAAGGAGGTCCAGAACGTACAAACAGACGTTTTCACTATGTAAGCGCAGGACTACCTGCTAAACGTTTATCTACGGCCTTTGATAGTGTAACGCTTTACGGAAACGATCCAGATTTACGCCCAGATATTTATGGAAAAATAGGAAATGCCGGAGTTTCTATCTGCTGTTTAGATGATGCTAAAAAACTGTATTCTGGATTTAATTTAGCAGATGTAATGACATCGGTTAGTATGACCATTAATGGTCCTGCACCAATGTTATTAGGTTTCTTTATGAATGCTGCCATAGACCAACAATGTGAAATTTACATTAAAGAAAATGGTTTAGAAAAAGAAACAGAAGCTAAGATTGCTAAAATTTACAAAGAGAAAGGAGTAGAAAGACCTAAGTATAACGGAGAGCTTCCGGAAGGAAACAACGGATTAGGATTGATGCTGCTAGGAGTTACCGGAGATCAAGTTTTACCTGCAGAGGTTTACGCAGAAATTAAAAAGAATACTATTGCTCAAGTTCGTGGAACGGTTCAAGCAGATATTTTAAAAGAAGACCAAGCGCAAAACACTTGTATTTTTTCTACAGAATTTGCTTTAAGATTAATGGGAGACGTTCAAGAGTATTTCATTGAAAATAATGTACGTAACTTCTATTCTGTTTCTATTTCAGGGTACCATATTGCAGAAGCTGGAGCAAACCCAATTACACAATTGGCACTGACTCTATCTAATGGTTTCACTTATGTAGAGTATTATTTAAGTAGAGGAATGGATATCAATAAATTTGGTCCAAACCTTTCTTTCTTCTTCTCTAACGGAATCGATCCAGAATACGCAGTAATTGGTCGTGTTGCTAGAAAAATTTGGGCAAAGGCAATGAAGCATAAATACGGAGCAAATGCAAGAGCACAAATGCTTAAATATCATATTCAAACTTCTGGACGTAGTTTACACGCACAGGAAATTGACTTTAACGATATTCGTACAACGCTTCAAGCGCTATATGCTATCTACGATAACTGTAATTCACTACATACAAACGCTTATGATGAAGCAATAACAACGCCAACAGAAGAATCTGTTCGTAGAGCAATGGCTATTCAGTTAATTATTAATAAAGAATTAGGTTTAGCTAAAAACGAAAACCCAATTCAAGGTTCTTTTATCATAGAAGAATTAACAGATTTAGTAGAAGAAGCTGTTTTATTAGAGTTTGACAGAATTACAGAAAGAGGTGGTGTTCTTGGTGCAATGGAAACTATGTACCAACGTTCTAAAATCCAAGAGGAGAGTTTATATTACGAAACATTAAAGCACAACGGTAGTTTCCCGATTGTTGGGGTAAATACTTTCTTAAGTTCAAAAGGTTCTCCAACAGTAATTCCTGCAGAAGTAATTCGTGCAACCGAAGAAGAAAAACAACATCAAATCAATACACTAGAAAATCTGCATAAAGCAAATGATACAGCGCATCTGTTGAAAGATTTACAATCTAGAGCTATTAACAACGAAAATATTTTCGAAGCATTAATGGATGTTTGTAAAGTTTGTTCTCTAGGAGAAATTACTTCCGCTTTATTTGAAGTAGGAGGGCAGTACAGAAGAAATATGTAATACACTTTCTGTTTTGTCATTTACCAAACAGGCAAAGGAAAGAAACATAAATAAAAAGTCTGGGTATCTAAATTTCAAGATGCCCGGACTTTTTTGTTTTCTCATCAAGATAAGAAATGCTAGTTGTTAAAATACAGGCAGTAGCCGGACGAAAAGTGTTTCATTAATTAGTATATTTGCCATATATGGCATTCTTGCTATATTTTCAATTAAATTCAAATTCATTCATGTCTTTTAAAAAACTAAATCCATTACTTAAAGAAGCAATAGAAAACCAGGGCTTTGAAGCACCTTTAGCTTTTCAAAAGAAAATATTACCAAAAATAAAAGGAGGCGCAAATGTATACGGTATTGCCCCAAAAGGTTTTGGTAAAACGACTGCTTTAATCATGGGAACTATTCAGAAATTAAATGCGGAAGCTTTTGAAGATTCTCCTAGAGCATTGATTTTAGTTAGAGATAAAGCAGCAGCTTTAGAATTAAAAGAAGAATTTGAGAAATTCACGCGAAATACCGATTTAAGAATCTATACGGCTTATGAAGAGCATGATTTAGAAAAGCAACGTGAAGAAATTTATTACGGAGTAGATATCTTAATTGCAACACCAACACGCTTAAACAGATTGTATTTTCTAAATAGTGTGCATCTTGGACAGTTAAAATTATTCGCGCTTCATGATGCTGAATTTTTAATTAGAAATAATTATAATAATGATGTATTGCGAGTAACCGAAAGTTTACAGAAATGCCAATACGTGATTATTGCAGAAGAAATGCATGAGAAGTATAAAAGACTACAAGAATCTTTTATGTACAATGCATATCTTATTAAAATGAAAGATGCTACAAAGTAAGCATCCAGCTATTTTGAAGCTTTTTAAAAGTCCTAATTTCTTTTCTTAAAATAGGAATATAATCTTTCCCGTTGCTATTACATTTTTCCAAGCGTTTGCAATGGCTGTATAATCTGTTGGTAAGTTTTCTTAAAGAAGCAACGTGCTTCAGCTTTTTTTCTGCTGCACGTTCCATTTCTGCATTAATAATTTCCGGACCTAAGGAAACAGAATGTTGAACGATATCTCCTGAAAAATAGATGTTTATATCTTCGCTTCCGTCTTCTTTTAAAACAGCTAAATCCTGATTTAAATACGTGGAAATATTTCTAGATAAGTCAAAGATTTGCAAGGCCTTCTTATATATAGGCAAGTCAGAAAGATGCGATGGAATATGAGTTAACATGTTCTATTTTTCGGTTTACCTCAAATTTAGTCACTAAATAACATTAAATGCTTTTGATTTTAATGTAAATTATTATATTTGACTTAATAATTAAAGAATAATTGATTAAAACTTTAGAAATGAAGGTAGATGACATTAATTGGAAAATTTTAACATGTTTGCAGGAAAATTCACGGCAGTCAAATGCAGCTATCGGAAGACAGGTTGGTATCTCGTCACCTGCTGTTTCTGAGCGAATTAAGAAGATGGAAGACCTGGGTTTGATACAAAATCATATCACATTAATTTCGCCTTTTGAGGTTGGATATCAGTTAAAAGCATTAATCACTTTACATGCTTTTATGGGAATGTTAAAGCCTTTTTTGGAAAAAGTAAAAACCTTTGATGAGGTAGTAAATTGTTACAGGATTACGGGGAACGAAAACATAGTTATGGAGGTGGTTTTAAAAAACCAAAAGCACTTAGAAACTTTTATCGATCAACTGATTGTGTATGGAGAAAGTAAAACCCAAATTGTACTCTCTCACGTGGTGAAAAACAATAAAATCAAGAAGCCTTAATGCTATAATTAGCAATTAGGAAGCTATAATTTACAAAGCTATTCCTTATCTTTAAACTTTATATTTTAAGTTGAAAATACTCCCAAATGAAAAATTTAATTTACTTGTTTTTATGTATTTCTGTTTTTTCTTGTAACGATGGAAAACAACCTATTTTAGGAGATACAGAATGGCAAAGAGAGAAAAATGCAGAATTTAAAGACGCATCTAAGTCCCCTTTAAAAAGTAGAGATAGAAAGAATTTTAAGTCCCTAGATTTCTTTAAGTTTGATTCTACTTTTGTAGTGGAAGCAATATTAAAACGCACACCAGGCTCTGAGTGGTTTGATATGGAAACTACTACAGAGCGTGTTTCTAAAGAACGTGTATACGGAATTATTACTTTTAAGATAAACGGAAACACCTATAGTTTAAATGTGTACCAAGGTCAGGAAATGATGCAAGAAAAGGGTTTTGAGGATTATTTATTTCTTCCTTACTCTGATAAATCTAATGGAGAAACTACCTATGGTGGAGGTCGTTATTTAGACTTACGTATTCCGGAAGGGGATACCATGGTTATAGATTTTAATAAAACCTATAATCCATATTGTGTTTATAATGAAAAATATTCTTGTCCGTTAGTACCTTTAGAAAATTATATAGACGAAGAAATACATGCGGGTATGAAGAATTTTATTCCGTAGATTTTTATATTCTTTACTTTACTAAGAACATTCCAAAGAAAACAGCTAAAAAACCTAGTACAAAACTAGCAATGGTATAAATAGCGAAGCTGGTAAAGTCTCCAGTTTTTAAAAACAGATGATTTTCATAAGCGAAGGTAGAGAAGGTGGTAAATCCGCCACAAAAACCTGTAGCTAATAACAATGTTTGGTTTGAAGATAAGGTATTGTTTTTTAAAGCGTAGCCTAGAATACAACCGATAAGTAAACTTCCTAAGATGTTTGCTAAAAAGGTTCCGTAGGGAATGCCGTTTTCAGTACTGTTTAAGTATTTGCCGATGATATAGCGTAATACGCTACCAAAACCACCACCTAAAAAAACTAGTAACAATTGCTTCATGTTAGCAAATGTAAATAAAAAAATATGTTTTTATTTAAGTTAATGTTAGAATGGTTTAGGTGAAAAAGTATTTGATTGAAGCTATAAATAGAATAAAACAAATAAAGGCAAGCAGCACCCATAAACTACCTTTATAGTGTTGTCTATGCAATTTTAGGTCTTTACGATAAGTATAACCAATTGCAATTATAAATACGATTGCAAATAAAATTCCGAATACGATTTGACCGTTACTAAACATATATCTATTTTTAAGCAAAATTAATAAATTAATAACGATAAGGTTTCCGTTTTTACGGAAATTGCTAAACAAAATTTCTCCATGAAAAATAAAATTGAAGCAGTTAAAGCATTTCACAGCGCATTTAAAATAGGACACAGAGAAAGCCCAAAGGCAGATTTGGGTTTAGAAAAAAATATGCTTCGTTATAAACTCATGCGAGAGGAGAACGAAGAGTATTTGGAAGCAGCAAATAACAACGATTTAGTTGAGGTTGCAGATGCTTTAGGTGACATGTTGTATATATTATGCGGAACTATCATAGAGCATGGTATGCAGCATAAAATTGAAGAGGTTTTTAACGAGATTCAAAAAAGTAATATGAGTAAACTAGGGGAGGATGGTGAACCTATTTACAGAGAAGATGGCAAGGTTTTAAAAGGGCCAAACTATTTTAAGCCAAATATTGCAGCCATTTTAGAAAAGTAAAATAAAAAAAGAGAAGCAACAGCTTCTCTTTTTTTTATTTATAAACTTAAAGGTTTTATTTTTCAACTTTAACACGCCAAGCATGCTTGTCTTCTGTTCTGTTGTATTGAATATCTGTTAATTTCTTTTTAAAGAAAGTAGCATAAGAATCTTCTTGTTCTTCTAACTTAAAAGTTTCCTCACCATGTTTGAAATCAGAAATAGGACTAACAGCAGCTGCAGTTCCACTTCCAAAAATTTCTTTTAAGCTACCATTTTTCGCAGCTTCTTTAATTTCTTTTACAGAAACAGGTCTTACTTCAACCGCAACATTATTATCTTTTGCTAATTGAATAATACTTTTTCTAGTAATACCATCTAAAATTCTGTCAGATGTTGGCGCAGTAAGTAAAGTATCATTTACTCTAAAGAAAATATTCATGGTACCAGCTTCTTCTAGATACTCATGAGTATTAGCGTCTGTCCAAATAATTTGTTGGTACCCTTCTTTTTGTACTAAGCTAGTTGGGTAAAACTGTGCAGCATAATTACCTGCTGCTTTAGCAAATCCAACTCCACCATTAGCAGAACGGCTATAGTCTTGAGCAAAAACAACACTTACTTTTCCTTTGTAATATGATTTCACAGGAGAGCAAATGATCATGAATTTAAACTCGTTTGCAGGAGATGCAGAAATTGCTGGTTCTGTAGCAATTACAAATGGTCTAATATAAAGAGCGTTTCCTTCTCCTTTTTTAATCCAATCTCTTTCTAAATCAATAAGAGCACTTAATCCGTTTAAGAAATATTCTTTTGGAAATTCAGGAATAGCTAATCTTTTGGCAGAAATATTTATTCTATTAAAGTTGTCTTCTGGTCTAAATAACCAAACATCATCCATATCATCTTTAAAGGCTTTCATACCTTCAAAAACTGCTTGTCCGTAATGGAATACTCTAGCAGAAGGATCTAAGGTAAGCGGCTGGTATGGAGTGATTTTAGGTGTTTGCCATTTGCCATCTTTAAAATCACAAGAAAACATATGGTCTGTAAACTCACGACCAAAAGCGATGCTTTCAAAATCTACAGAGTTAATTTTCGACTCGTTTACTGTAGTTATTTCCATATTATTTATAATAGCATTATTCATATTAAGTAATGATCTAAAAATTAATTTGCAAAAGTACAGAATAATAGCATTAAATTAAAGTCTTTGCAGTTTTAAAAAAACATTATCTTTACCATTAGTTATAAAATATATAAATCAAAAAAAAATAATGAAAAAAATCTTATTAACAGTCATGCTTCTAAGTGTATTTGTCGCTTGTAAGAAAGAAGGGAAAACTACTGATACTGAAGTGACAGAAGTACAAACAGAAGAAGTGAATTATATGTCCTTTGGAGAGGAAATTATAGCAGACGATGCAGTTTCTGCGGTATCTATGGCAGAACATTACAAGGCTATGCATGTAGGAGATAGTATACACTCCAAAATGATAGCAAAGGTGGATGAGGTTTGTCAAGCAAAAGGATGTTGGATGAAATTAAACTTAGAGAATGGAGAGCAGGTAATGGTGAAGTTTAAAGATTACGGATTCTTTATGCCGAAAAATATTGCTGGACAAGAGGTAATTGTAAATGGAAAAGCTTATGTAAATGAAGTTTCTGTTGAAGAGTTACGTCATTATGCAGAAGATGCAGGAAAGTCTGCTGAAGAAATAGCCTTAATTACAATGCCAAAGAAAACCTATTCTTTTGAAGCAGACGGTGTTTTATTAGTAGAGGAGTAAATAAATGAAATACTTATTTTACTTCTTTTTTTTATCCTTTGTATTTAGTTGTGGTTCTACTGAAAAAAAGGAAAGGGAAACAACAAAACAAAAGAAGGTTTATGATATCTATGAACCTTCAGAAATGGCGATTCTGATGAATCAGATGTATAAACGAAATGAAGAGATTAAAAAGGAAATTCTAGCAGGCAAGATTCCGACAGAATTTCCTTCTGATTTTTTAGAAATTCACACAGCAAATCTTTCTGACTTTAAAGAGAGAAACGAAAAATTTGAAGCCTTTTCAAATTTATTTATTGAAGCTGAAAAAGAAATTTTTAATACAGCATCTGCGGTTCCTGTTGAAAATCGATTCAATAATGCAATAAATCTATGTATTTCCTGTCATCAAACGGAATGCACTGGACCCATACCAAGAATTAAAAAACTTATAATTAAGTAGTTTTATTTGAAACGAAAAATAATCATAACCGATGACGGCTCTAGCACGATTCAAATTCCAGAATGGAATGAGCAGTACCATTCTACACATGGTGCTATTCAAGAGGCGCAACATGTTTTTATAAAAAACGGTTTGCATTATTTTGTTAGCGAAAATAAAACTAAAACCATTGCTATTTTAGAAATTGGTTTCGGCACCGGATTAAATGCTTTTATTACCTTATTAGAATCCGAAAAACTAAAGCTGAATATTAACTATCATGGGGTTGAAGCTTATCCGGTAGCTTTAGAAGAGCTAAAGCAACTTAATTATGTTTCGCAACTACAAGCTTTTAAAAAGGAAGAGGCGTTTCATAAAATGCATGTTACTCCTTGGGGAGCAACTCACAGTATTACTGAATCCTTTCAACTACATAAAGAACAAAAAGACTTTTTAGAAATAACACATCAAGAAGCTTTCGATGTTATTTACTTTGATGCTTTTGGAGCCAGAGTACAACCTGAATTATGGACAGAGTTTGTATTCGAAATTATGTATAAGGCATTAAAACCAAATGGGGTTTTGGTAACATATGCTGCACGAGGAAGCGTTAAAAGAGCTCTAAAAAGTATAGGCTTCACTTTAGAGCGATTGGCAGGACCTCCAGGAAAAAGACATATGTTAAGGGCTGTGAAAAACGTATAAAATAAACAATAGGAAATATTATAAAACAAAAAAGCCATGCATATCGCATGGCTTTTTCTGTATATATAAATAAGTATTAAGCTTTAGTAGCTGTAACATCTATTTGTAATTCTATATCATCGTTAATGAACTTATCTCCTAAGTCATCAAAGAAAGATTTAGAGCCATATTTTACATTCCATTTAGAACGGTTGATTGTAAATGTTTCACTTGTGATAGATAAAGTATCTCCGTTTTCTTTTACAGTTACAGGAATAGTAATGTTGTTAGTAACATCTTTTAATTTTAAGTTTCCAGATAACATTGTTTTTCCTTCAACAGTTTCAAATCCTGTTACTTCAAAAGCAGCAGCTGGATATTTTTCAACATCAAAAAAGTCAGAACTTTTTAAGTGACCAGCTAACTTTGCGTTACCTTCGTCATCAGCAGGAATATCAAGAACATTGATAGAACTCATGTCAATTAAAAAAGTTCCGCTTTCTAAAGTTCCGTTGTTTACAGTTGCAATTCCACTTTCCAAAGAAATAGTTCCGTTGTGAGAACCAGTTGGTTTGTGTCCAATCCATTTAATAGAAGAAGCCTCTGTGTTTACTTTGTACTTTGTAGATACTTCTGTCATTTCTGTAGCAGCTTCTGCTTCAGTCGTTTTAGCTTCTTTAGCTTTATCTTTACAGCTTGATAATGATAAAGTCATTGCTGCAATTGTTAAGATTGTAAAAAATCTTGTTTTCATAATTAATAATAGTTTTAGTGTTAATGCTGCAAAAATAAGCAATTGTTCAAAATTATAGCTATAAAAGGATGTAAAATAATTTTGGTGACATTTTGACATTTTTATAATAATGGCAGTACTTTTGCCATCTAAGAAAAACAAATGAACTTTTAGGGATTTAGGTTTCATTTAATTTATGGAATAAAGGTTTATTAATAACATCAGTATTTAAAATTTAGGTACAAAAATGAGTAAGAAAGATAATAAAGAGCAAGTTGTTGATGAACAACAAGAGCAGGCTACGCAAGAGCAAGAAGCGGTAGAGACTCAAGAAATATCGGTAGAAGAAAAACTTCAAGAAGAGGTAAAACAAGAAAAAGAAAAGTTTTTACGTCTTTTTGCAGAGTTTGAAAATTATAAAAAACGAACAACTAGAGAGCGAATAGATTTATTTAAAACGGCAAGTGAGGATGTAATGTTGTCACTTTTACCAATTATTGATGATTTTGAACGCGCTATTTCTCATATTGAAGTTGATAAAAAAGCAGAAGAACTTAGTAAAGGAGTTAATTTAATTTATCAAAAACTACTTTCCACCCTAGAGAAAAAAGGTTTGTCTTTAGTAGAAGTAGCTCAAGGCGACTTGTTTGACGCAGATCATCATGAAGCTATAACACAAATCCCTTCACCTTCTGAAGATTTAAAAGGTAAAGTGGTTGATGTTGTAGAAAAAGGATACAAATTAGGAGACAAAATTATTCGTTTTCCAAAAGTTGTAATAGGACAATAAGACACATATGGCAAAAAGAGATTATTACGAAATATTAGGAATAAGCAAAAGCGCAACAGCTGCCGAAATTAAAAAAGCCTATAGAAAAATGGCTTTAAAGTATCATCCGGATAAAAATCCAGATGATAAAGAAGCTGAAACTAAGTTTAAGGAAGCGGCAGAAGCTTACGAAGTTTTAAGTAACGCAGACAAAAAAGCACGTTATGACCAATTTGGTCACCAAGCATTTGATGGTGCAGGTGGTTTTGGCGGCGGCGGTGGCATGAATATGGATGATATATTCAGTCAGTTTGGCGATATCTTTGGCGGAGCTTTTGGTGGAGGCGGAGGTTTCTCTGGTTTCTCTGGAGGTTTTGGTGGCGGACAACGTAGAGTGAAAGGAAGTAACTTACGTATTCGTGTAAAACTTACTTTAGAAGAAATTGCCAACGGTGTAGAAAAGAAAATTAAAGTAAAACGTAAGGTTCAAGCTGAAGGAACAACCTACAAGACGTGTTCTACATGTAATGGTTCTGGTCAAGTTACTAGAGTTACTAATACCATTTTAGGAAGAATGCAAACGGCAACTACATGTACAACTTGTGGTGGAGCAGGACAGAGTATAGACAAAAAACCAGCAGATGCAGACGCACAAGGTTTAAAGGTAAAAGAGGAAACTGTTTCTATAAAAATTCCAGCAGGGGTTGTAGATGGAATGCAGCTTAAAGTTTCTGGTAAAGGAAACGAAGCTCCAGGTAATGGTGTTTCTGGTGATTTACTAGTAGCTATTGAAGAGCAAGCACACCCAACATTACAACGTGAAGGAGACAATTTACATTACGATATGTATGTAAGTGTACCAGATGCTGTTTTAGGAACTTCTAAAGAAATTGATACCGTAACAGGAAAAGTTAGAATTAAAGTAGAAGCTGGAGTGCAATCTGGTAAAATTTTACGCTTACGCGGAAAAGGAATACCAAGCATCAACGGTTATGGTACAGGAGATCTGTTAGTACATGTAAATGTATGGACACCTAAAACCTTAAGTAAGCAGCAAAAAGAATTTTTCGAGTCTATGCGTGAAGACGAACATTTTTCACCAAAACCAGAAAGTTCCGACAAATCTTTCTTCGAAAAAGTAAAAGATATGTTTTCTTAAGAAAACTAGTAAATTGATAAAAAATCCACTTCTAAAGTGGATTTTTTATTTTATATAAATGTAAGAATTTAGAAAATGTTAAGATTTTGTGAAAAAAAATACTATATTTGATAATCTCACTAATTAATTAGTGATAATTTTTCTTTTTCATAGCAATTTTTTCCCATCCTTCTATTTTTTAATTAAAGGGTGGGTTTTGTTTTTTGGAGTTTTTACTATTATCTTCTTAAAATAAATTTAATGCATGCAAATTCTCTTGTAACATTTTCTATATTTACACAAGCTGTTTGTTATTGCAACAATCAGCGTTCAGTAAAAAAGCAAAACAATAAATTCAAGCTATGAATAACCTCCTAGAGGCGCACTCGATTTCAAAAAAATTCGGAGATTTTACAGCGTTAAATAACGTTTCTATTTCTGTTCCTAAAGGAAGTATCTTTGGTTTACTAGGACCAAACGGAGCAGGAAAAACAACTCTTATACGTGTAATTAACCAAATTACCATGCCAGATACGGGGCATGTTATTTTAGATGGAGAACCATTACAACCACATCATGTGCAATATATTGGATATTTGCCAGAAGAACGCGGGTTGTATAAATCGATGAAGGTTGGTGAGCAAGCTTTATACTTAGCACAACTAAAAGGGCTGAGTAAAGCAGAAGCTAAAAAAAGATTAGAATATTGGTTTGAGCGTCTGGAGATAGGAGATTGGTGGAATAAGAAAATTCAAGAGCTTTCTAAAGGAATGGCGCAGAAAATTCAGTTTGTGGTTACTGTTTTACACGAGCCTAAACTGTTGATTTTTGATGAGCCTTTTTCAGGTTTCGACCCTATAAATGCAAATTTAATTAAAGACGAAATATTACGATTAAAAGAAAATGGAGCAACTGTAATATTTTCAACGCACAGAATGGAATCTGTAGAAGAATTATGTGATCATATAGCATTAATTCACAAGTCTAATAAAATATTAGATGGGAGGCTTACCGATATAAAACGTCAATATAAAACCAACACTTTTGAAGTAGGTATAAAAACTGCCGATAAAATAAAGCTTGCCGAAACTATTTCTCAAAAGTTTCATGCTTCTCTTACCGACTTTAAATCTTTAAATGATGATTTAAAGTTAAATATTAAACTTTCAGAAAAGGATTCGCCAAACAATTTATTAAGCTATTTAACCACACAAGGAGAAGTTTCGCATTTTGTAGAGCTTATTCCTAGTGCAAACGATATTTTTATACAAGCAGTTAAGAATAATTAATTTATGAATCATTTACCACTTATTATAAAACGAGAGTATTTAACAAAAGTTAAAAACAAGTCGTTTATTATAATGACTATTTTAAGTCCTATCATAATGATAGCGCTTATAGCTGTTGTAGCATACCTTTCTCAATTAAACAATAACAAAACAAGAACCCTATCTATATTAGATGAATCCGGATTGGTGTTTGATGTGTTTCAGGATAAAGAATATACCAAATATGATATTCTTGAAAACATCTCTTTAGATGATGCAAAAGAAGTTGTAGAAAGCGCTGGTACTTATGGGCTGCTTTATATTCCAAAGTACGATAGCATCAGTGAGTTAACAAAACATATAAAATTCTATTCAAAGGAAAGTCCTTCCTTATCTATTTTAACAGGTTTAGAAAGTAAGCTACAAGCTAAATTACGTGATGTAAAATTAGAAGAACAAGGAATAGATATAGAAAAGCTTAATGCTTCAAAAATTAGAATTAATATTTCTCAAGAGAGTTTTATAGGAGAAAAAACTTCCAAGATTGACAGTTATTTTAAATTAGGATTTGGTCTAGCTGCAGGGTATTTATTATTCATGTTTATTATCATTTATGGTAATATGATCATGCGTAGTATTATTGAAGAAAAGACCAGTAGGATTATTGAGGTGATTATATCTTCTGTAAAACCAATACAGTTAATGCTAGGTAAAATCATAGGAACTTCTTTAGCAGGATTAACTCAATTTGTTATTTGGTTGCTTATTGGTGGGGTTTTAATGACAGTGATTTCTATAGTATTTGGTGTAGATTTAATGCAGCAAACGCCACAGCAGCAAATGATGGAGCAGTCTATGGCAAATCCAGAAGTAGCAGCAGAAGTACAAAATGCAATGCATGCTTTTTATAATCTTCCTATCGGAAACTTAATCATTGCCTTCATTCTGTTTTTTATAGGAGGCTATTTATTATATAGTTCTCTTTATGCGGCAATAGGAGCGGCAGTAGATAATGAAACCGATACACAGCAATTTATGTTCCCTATCATTATGCCATTAGTATTGGCAGTTTATATCGGGGTGTTTACTGTAATTGAAGATCCGCACGGAACCGTTTCTACCATATTTTCGTTTATACCTTTTACTTCTCCGGTAGTTATGCTTATGCGAATTCCTTTTGGAGTTCCTATTTGGCAGCAAGCGGTGTCCTTTTTGCTATTAGTGGGAACCTTTATGTTTACCGTTTGGTTTGCAGCAAAAATATATAGAGTAGGTATTTTAATGTATGGTAAAAAACCTAGCTATAAAGAATTATTAAAATGGATTAAATACTAATGGAAGAAATTTTAAACCTAATAAATAAGTCCTTTAAGATTACAGAAAACATTGAGATTAGTGTTGCAGACATTATAATATTAATTGTTGTTTTAATCCTTACATCTTTAGTCTTAAAGATGCTTAGAAAAATAATTACTAGAAAACTACCTTATGATGATAGATTAAAATTTAAAGCTGTTTTTTCTTATGTCAAGTGGTTTAGTTATGTGCTAATTGTTATTCTTACACTTAATGCTGTAGGGGTAAATTTAAATCCGATTTTCGCCGCATCTGCAGCCTTATTAATAGGTGTTGGTTTGGCACTTCAAACCTTGTTTCAAGATATCATCTCCGGAATCTTTATTCTAACAGATCAAACTGTGCATGTAGGTGATATTATTGAATTAGACGGAAAAGTTGGTCGTGTAGAAGAAATTAAATTACGAACAACACGAGCAACAACAAAAGATAATAAAGTGTTAATCATTCCGAATCATTTATATTTAACAAACAGTTTATATAATTGGACGCAAAACGGGACAACAACAAGAGAAAGTGTAGCCGTTGGAGTAGCTTACGGAAGTGATATAAAACTAGTTGAAAGATTACTTTTACAAGTAGCAGAAGGACACGAATTAATTTTAGAAGATCCTGCGCCAAAAGTGCTTTTTACAAACTTTGGAGCTAGTTCTTTAGATTTTGTAGTTGTTTTTACACTTAACGATAGTTTTAATGCTCGATTTGTGCAAAGTGATGTTCGCTTTGAAATTGATAAATTATTTAGAGAAAACAATATTAGTATCCCTTTCCCACAAAGAGACATTCATATTATAGAAAACAAGAAATAAATTATGCCGAAAATATTAATAATAGAAGATGAAGCTGCAATTAGAAGGGTATTAGTTAAGATTCTTTCAGAAGAAAACGATACCTATCAAGTAGAAGAAGCTGAAGACGGTTTAATAGGAATCGAAAAAATAAAAAAAGATGACTATGATCTTGTGCTTTGCGATATTAAAATGCCAAAAATGGATGGTGTTGAGGTACTAGAAGCTGTTAAAAAGATTAAGCCAGAAATTCCAATGGTAATGATTTCTGGTCACGGAGATTTAGATACCGCAGTAAATACAATGCGTCTTGGTGCTTTCGATTATATTTCAAAACCGCCAGATTTAAACAGATTATTAAACACTGTTCGTATCGCTTTAGACCGAAAAGAATTAGTAGTTGAAAATAAAATGCTGAAAAAGAAAGTCAGTAAAAACTACGAAATGATTGGTGAAAGCGAAGCTATTTCTCAAATAAAAGATATTATAGAAAAAGTAGCGCATACCGATGCTCGTGTACTTATTACAGGTCCTAACGGAACAGGGAAAGAACTTGTAGCGCATTGGTTACACCAAAAGAGTGAGCGTTCCAAGGGACCAATGATTGAGGTGAACTGTGCGGCAATTCCTAGCGAATTGATAGAAAGTGAATTGTTTGGTCATGTAAAAGGAGCTTTTACAAGTGCCAATAAGGATCGAGCAGGAAAGTTTGAAGCAGCTAGCGGAGGAACCATTTTTCTTGATGAAATAGGAGATATGAGTCTTTCAGCACAAGCGAAAGTACTTCGTGCTTTGCAAGAAAGCAGAATTCAGCGTGTAGGTAGTGATAAAGATATTAAGGTAGATGTTAGAGTTGTTGCCGCAACCAATAAAAACCTTAAAAAAGAAATAGAAGAAGGAAACTTCCGAGAAGATTTATATCATAGGCTAGCAGTAATTTTAATCAAAGTGCCTTCTTTAAATGACAGGAGAGAAGACATTCCTTTATTAATTGAATATTTCGCTAAGAAGATTGCAACAGAACAAGGTACTGTACAAAAGAATTTTTCTTCAAAAGCAGTGAAGTTGTTGCAAGAATATGATTGGACAGGAAATATTCGTGAGTTACGAAATGTGGTGGAACGATTAATTATTCTTGGAGAAAAAGAAGTTAGCGAGAAAGATGTAAAAATGTTTGCAAGTAAATAATTGCTACTTGTTTAAAATCGAGTTATAAACAAAATGAAATTCAAAAAAGACACTAAAAATATAGTGTCTTTTTTAGTTTAACAGAAAATATTAATATCTTTAAGAGATAACATTAAAAGCCTTTAAAATTGAAAAAAGTAAAAATTCAAGATTTTAAAATTGAGTCAGAAATAGATATTTCTAAACTAGCAACAGCTATTGATTTAGAAGCAGATGAAGATGAAATAAAAAAGGAATTAAAAAAAGTAAGAAAAAAGCTTAGTAAAATACAAGATACCATGTATGCTCATGGTAAATATGCTGTTTTGGTATGTTTACAAGGAATGGATACAGCAGGGAAGGATAGCTTAATTCGTGAAGTGTTTAAAAATTTCAACGCAAGGGGAGTAGTGGTGCATAGTTTTAAAGTACCAACAGCACTTGAGTTAAAACATGATTTTATATGGAGGCATTATATTGCACTACCAGCTCGAGGAAAGTTTGGGGTGTTTAATAGAACCCACTATGAAAATGTACTAGTAACAAGAGTTCGTCCTACTTATGTTTTAGGCGAAAATCTACCAACAGTAAACTCCGTGGAAGATGTAAATGCCGATTTTTGGGATAAGCGTTTTGAGCAGATTAATAATTTCGAAAAACATATTGCCGATAACGGAACCATTATTTTTAAGTTCTTTCTAAACCTGTCTAAAGAGGAACAACGTAACAGGTTACTGCGCCGATTAGATAAAAAATCTAAAAATTGGAAATTCTCACCAGGAGATTTAGAAGAGCGTAAACTATGGAATGCTTACCAAGAATGTTATGAAGATGCTTTAAATAGAACTTCTAAAGCACATGCACCATGGTTTAATATTCCTGCAGATGATAAGCCGACAGCAAGATATATTGTTGCTAAAATTATGTATGACACTTTAAAAGAATATACAGACATTAAGGAGCCAGAATTAGATGATTCGCTCAAAGAAAATATTGAAATGTATAAAGAACAGCTAAAAAAAGAATAACTATGAAAATTAAAAACCTACTGTTAGTTTTTTTTTCTTTTCTAACATTCGCAACATTTGCGCAAGAGAAAAAGCGTGTTATAACTGAAAAAGCTGTAACAGAATTTGAAATTAAATCCAATAATTTAGAGGAGTTAATACATTATGATTGGAATAAAGTGAGAAAGATGTTTCAAGGCAATGATTTAGATCAAAACATATCCTTGTCCTTTATTTATGTAAATGAAGAAGAAAGAGATGCTTCAGAAGTAAGAGTAGATAATTTTGAACTTAAATTAAAAGGTAAAACTTCAGAGCTTGAAAAAATAATAAACAATCTTAAGAGCACCTTTGACGAGTTTTCAAAAATAGAGACAAACAATAAAGAATAATTCGGACATGACAATTCATTTCAAGTCCCGAAAGATTATCTGAATTAAAATAGATTATACTATTCTATATGAAAATAAAATATACTAAAAAACGCTTGAGAGTCGGTTTGATTTTTGGCCTTATATGGTTAGTTTATAGCTTATTCTTATTGCTTTCTAAAGAACGAGTTACTTGGATAGACTATGGTTTTGCGCTATTAACTGTAGTATATTTAGGGACCTATTTTTACGAACGTAAATACCAATATTTAACTATTAAAGATGGTGTTATAGGCTTAAGTCGCCCTTTTTTAAAAAAACAAATCACTCTGTCTGAAGTCATTCAATTTAAGAAATTTGCAGGCGATTATATTCTAAGAACAAAAGAAGAGGAGCTTGTTATAAACACTAAAATTATTGAAAGCGATTCTTTAGTTGCTTTAAGCAAAGTGTTAGAGCAGTTACAAGTTGAAGCGCAGTCAGCCGAAGAAAAAAGCAAATCTTTTAATTAACACTTTCTATTTTCTAATAAAATCCACTTCGAAAAAAAACAAAAATTATGAATCGAATACTTTACCTACTTATTTTTTTACTGTCCTTTAATACTTATGCGCAATCAGACGAAGAAGTCCTAAGAACCATTTATACACAATCATTAACTAACGGAAAAAGTTATGCGTGGTTAGATTATTTATCCAATCAAATAGGTGGTCGTTTATCGGGGTCTTTACAGGCAGAGCGAGCAGTTCAATGGGGAAAAGAAGAATTAGAAAAACTTGGTTTAGACAAAGTTTGGCTGCAAGAAGTGATGGTTCCTAAATGGGTTCGTGGTGCTAAAGAATACGCTTATATCGAATCCTCTAAAAAGCAAACCACGAATGTAAATATTTGTGCTCTTGGAGGATCTGTAGCAACCAACCCTTTAGGGTTAAAAGCAAAAGTAGTTGAGGTACATACCTTCGAGGACTTAGAAAAACTTGGCGAAGCGCAAATAAAAGGTAAAATAGTATTTTATAACAGGCCTATGCAACCGGAGTTAATTAGCACTTTTAGTTCTTACGGCGGTTGTGTTAACCAGCGTTATAGTGGTGCTGTTGAAGCAGCAAAGTACGGAGCGGTAGGAGTCATTGTTCGTTCCATGAGTTTACGTTTAGACGATCTTCCACATACAGGGAGTATGACTTATGGAAACTTGCCAGTTGAAAAAAGAATTCCGTCTGCAGCGATTAGTACCAATCATGCGGAGCTATTAAGCGCTTCTTTAAAGTTAGATAAGGATTTAGAGTTTTACTTTAAACAAAGCTGCACGCAATACGATGATGTATTATCTCATAATGTTATTGGTGAAATTACAGGAAGTGAGTTTCCTAATGAGTATTTTGTAGTTGGCGGACATTTAGATTCTTGGGATTTAGGAGACGGAGCTCATGATGATGGAGCAGGAGTAGTTCAGTCTATGGATGTATTAAGACTCTTAAAAGAATCAGGAATTAAGCCAAAGCGAAGCATTCGTGTGGTTTTATTTATGAACGAAGAAAACGGTTTACGTGGCGGAAGAAAATATGCTGAAGTGGCAAAACAAAAAGGTGAAAATCACGTATTTGCTTTAGAAAGTGATGCAGGAGGTTTTACTCCTAGAGGATTTAGTTTTGACTGTAGTGATGCAGATTTTGAACAGGTATTAAGTTGGAAGCCTTTGTTTAAGCCGTATCTAATTCACTATTTCGAAAAAGGAGGTAGCGGAGCAGATATTAGTCCATTAAAAACAGATAATAATGTACTATGTGGTTTACGTCCAGATTCGCAACGTTATTTTGATCACCACCATGCAGCAAGCGATACTTTTGATGCGGTTAACAAAAGAGAATTAGAGTTAGGAGCAGCAACGATGACTGCTTTAGTATATCTGTTTGACAAATATGGAACAAATCCATTGCCTAATCAAAGTGGAATAAAAAACTAGTTTTATTCCTTTTAGATAAAAAAGCTAAAGACTAATTATATACTACAAAGAGTCTTTAGCTTTTTTTTGTGCTTCAATTTGCTGAAGCTCTAAAACTAATTCACCTGTATCCCAGTAACCATATTCCAAGACTATTTTATCTTCAACAAACTGATAGGTGATATGTACGGGTATTTCAATTTTTTTATTGTTTACTAATAGATTTCCTTCCCAAATCCCCCAAAAATTCACCCAGTTTCTTCCATTATCATCTGTAATCATTTCGTACTCTCTTCTGTCATCTTCAAAAGCACGGGTTAAAAAGCTAGAATCATTAATCTTATGGTAAATAGGTAGGCTTTTCGCAGTAAAAAACATATCTCTAGTATTATAAAACACCTTAGCTGTATCTGCGTATTTCATTGTTAAGCTATCCCATTGTTGGTAATCATAATTGTTAATAGCAGCTTTTACTATTTCAATTTCTGGTGAGCTTTGTGTATAGCGCTGTGTTTTTTGTTCTGTATTGTTGCAGGAAACTAAAAAGAAAACTAGTACTCCTAATGTAATGACTTTTTTCATAAATCTAAAGTTTAAATTAATAATGCATTTCCCACAAAAGATAGATTTTAATTAATAGCACAAATGGAGCGGTGTAAAATTTTATTTTAATTAGTAATTATCCTAGGTAATTATAAATATACGAAATAATATTTTTAAATTATTGATTTTGAGCTAAATATAGCTTTTGGTTAACAGGTTGTTTTTTGCATTCTCTATATAAAAGAATAAGGTGAAGAAAATTTTTATTATGAATATATTTTCATAATTGGTAATTAATCGGTTATAGAGGTTTTATATAGATTTTTTTTCTTTTAGAAGCTTCCTTTAATTAATTTAAAGAACTATTAATTAATATTTTATCTCATGAAAATAAAACTACTTTATTTAATCTGTTTGGCTTCTAGTTTAAGTTTCGCACAAAGCATTTCCACCTTTAATAGCGTAAATATGTCCACTTACGCGGCTATAAACCCTGCTGTTATTGTAGATGATAATCCTAGTGGAGTAAATGCCATATGGAATTTTACTAATCTTAGCTCATCGACAGCTACTACCGATACTTATGCTTCGCCTTCTGCTACTGAAACCACCAATTACCCGGGAACTACTTTAGTTTATACAAATACGGTGCATACCACTTCTACTACAAGCAAAATTTATATGAAAGAAGCTTTAGGAGTTTTGTCGTTAACCGGAGCAAGTTCTGCAGATTTAGAGTTAAACTACGTTACAGATAATGCCGTTATAGGAGCTTTTCCTTTAAGTTATGGGTATACTAACTCCGATCCTGTAGCAGGAACCTTTACGAGTCCTAGCGCCTCTGGAACTTTTACAGGAGTTATTATAAGTAGTGTAGACGCCTATGGCACTTTAAATATGAACGATATAGGCGCTGGAGCATACTCAGGAATGGTTACTCGATTAAATACAGTGCAGGCATTGCAATTAAATATTTTTCCTTTCGGGAATGTCGGCACAGCTACCCAAACAACAAATAATTATTACGATAATAATAATGGCAATTTAGTATTCCGTAAATCGGTTGTAAATATTTCTGTGCCGCTATTAAGTATGAATGAAACTACAACAGTTTCCGAAAGTTTGCTAACTAATTTATTAAGAACAGATAGTATTATAGCTGAAGAAAAAGCCTTTAATATTTTTCCGAACCCAGTAATAGATACTTTCAGTATTCATACTTCAACTCCTGTGGTTATAGAGTCTATAAGTGTTTCCGATATAAACGGAAGACAACTACTTCATGAAAAAGGAAATATCACTTCTTTAAATATTAGTCCTTTACCAACCGGAATGTACTTTATTAGACTACAGACAAAAGCCGGCAGTATTAGCAAAAAAATTATTAAAAATTAAGCATATTTAAAAGTTCCAAGAAACATCTTAAAAATTATTGCTTAAAACCAATAGGTTGCTTACTTTTGTACCATTATAAATTCTTTGGAGCTTAAAGCGAAGAAGAGCTAAAATTTTATGTTTTAAACAGATGAATTTACACGAATATCAAGGAAAAGAACTATTAAGCAGTTTTGGAGTACGCATTCAAAGAGGAATTGTAGCTCAAACAGCTGAAGAAGCAGTTACTGCAGCAAAAAAATTAACGGAAGAAACTGGAACAGGTTGGCACGTAATTAAAGCACAGGTGCATGCTGGTGGACGCGGAAAAGGTGGAGGAGTAAAACTTGCTAAAAACTTAGAGCAAGTTCAAGAAATTGCAGGACAAATCATTGGAATGGATTTGGTAACACCGCAAACTTCTGCTGAAGGTAAACGTGTACATCAAGTATTAGTTGCTGAAGATGTGTATTACCCTGGAGATTCTGAACCAGAAGAATACTATATGTCTGTACTTTTAAACAGAGGAACAGGTAAAAATATGATTATGTATTCTACAGAAGGTGGAATGGATATCGAAACTGTAGCAGAGGAAACTCCGCATTTAATTTTTCATGAAGAAGTAGATCCAGCAGTAGGATTAATGCCTTTTCAAGCTAGACGAATTGCCTTTAACTTAGGTTTATCTGGTGTAGCTTTTAAAGAAATGACAAAATTCGTTTCTGCTTTATATACAGCATATGTAGAGTCTGATTCTTCATTATTTGAAATCAACCCAGTTTTAAAAACTAGTGATTCTAAAATAATGGCTGTAGATGCTAAAGTATCTTTAGATGATAACGCATTATTCAGACATAAAGATTTAGCTGCTTTACGTGATTTACGTGAAGAAAACCCAATTGAAGTGGAAGCTGGAGAGTTAGGACTTAACTATGTAGATCTTGACGGAAACGTTGGATGTATGGTTAACGGTGCTGGACTTGCAATGGCAACAATGGATTTAATTAAACAAGCAGGTGGAGAGCCAGCTAACTTCTTAGATGTTGGTGGTACTGCAGATGCTGCACGTGTTGAAGCGGCATTCCATATTATCTTAAAAGATCCTAATGTAAAAGCTATTTTAATTAATATCTTTGGTGGAATTGTACGTTGTGACAGAGTTGCTCAAGGGGTAATTGATGCTTACAAAAACATGGGAACTATTAATGTACCAATCATTGTACGTTTACAAGGAACAAATGCAGACATTGCTAAAGAATTAATTGATAATTCTGGATTAGATGTAATGAGTGCTACAGAATTCCAAGAAGCAGCAGATAAAGTACAACAAGTATTATCTTAATATACTTAACTTTAGATATATAAAACCAATTTTGGTTTCATAAAAAAGAGCAACTTTATAGTTGCTCTTTTTTTGTTTCCCTTATAAAGGATAATCATTATTTCTTTTCTGGAGTACTTGACTTTTTCTCTCCTTTTTTAGGCATAGGACCACGAAGGTGAATTACTAAACCGTTTAAAAAGTTTCTTAAAATCTGATCGCCGCATTCCATGTATTTTGGGTGATCTTCTTTTCTGAAAAAAGCATTTAATTCGCTTTTTCCAATCCTAAAATCTACTAAAGCTAAAATTTTAATAATGTCCTCGTCTCTAAGTTTGTGAGCTACTCTAAGTTTTTTGAAAATATCGTTGTTTGTCATTTTTAATGCAGTTTTAAACTGTAATATATGGAGTATTTATTTTTCTTGTAAAAAAAAATGCGGTTTTTAAATACTTGATTTTTAGTTGTTTGTGTTCGTTTTTTTTGGTGTAAAACTATAAAATTAATATAAAAACTATGAAATAACCTTAAATTTTCGACAAGATACAATTTATCAATGATTATAGATGTGTCCTTTTTTCTAACTTTACTAAGTTTAATTAATCCTTTTTCCTCATGATAAACCGTTTCGAAAAATTATGCCTCCTATCTGAAATGATTGCCATTGCCAAAGGTGATAATGATATGAAGAATATGGAATATCATTTTTTGTTTGAAGTTGCACAGCAATTAAAAATTTCACGAGAAGATTTTGATTATCTCATTCAGCATCCAGTTAGTTATACGCATTTGCAATCGCATAGCGAGCGAATTGTTCAATTTCACAGGTTGGTTTTGTTAATGAGTCAAGATGGTGAAATTACTAGCGAAGAGCTTGCTAAGCTTTATAATTTCGGAATTAAAACCGGGTTATCTCAAGAGTCTATTTCTAAGGTTTTGTTTTTAATGGAAGGTTTTCCAGATAAAATAGTTCCTGCAGAAGTATTGATTGATGTTTTTAAAGTACAATACAATTAGACTTTTAGTGCTTCTAATTTTTCTTGATACGCTTTGATTTCATCGCGTAGTTTTGCTGCTACAATAAAGTCTAGTGCTTTTGCAGCTTGCTCCATTACCTTGCGTTTTTCTCGAATTTTCTTTTCTAATTCTCCTTTCGATAAATATTCACTTTCAGGCTCTGCAGCTTTTGCCGCTTCCAATTCATAACTATAGGTACTTACTGAATTCTTTGATAACACATTATCTAGGCTTTTGTTTAGTGCCGTAGGTGTGATATTATTTTTGGTGTTATAAGCAATTTGTTTTTCACGACGGTATTCTGTTTCATCTATAGTTTTTTGCATGCTTTTGGTTATTTTATCTGCATACATGATTGCTTTACCGTTGAGGTTTCTAGCAGCTCTTCCTACTGTTTGAGTTAAAGACCTTGCAGAACGTAAAAAACCTTCTTTATCGGCATCTAAAATAGCAACTAGAGATACTTCAGGTAAGTCTAGTCCCTCACGAAGTAAATTCACCCCAACTAATACATCAAAAAGCCCTTTTCGTAAATCTTGCATGATTTCTACACGCTCTAAAGTATCTACATCACTGTGAATATAACGCACGCGAATTTGAATTCGGCTTAAATATTTAGTTAGCTCTTCGGCCATACGTTTGGTAAGTGTAGTAACTAAAGTTCTTTCGTCTTTTTCTACACGGAGTTGAATTTCTTCAATTAAATCATCAATTTGGTTTAAACTAGGTCTAACTTCAATCACTGGATCTAATAAACCTGTAGGTCGAATAACTTGTTCTACATAAACCCCATCTGATTTTTCTAATTCATAATCGGCTGGAGTGGCACTTACATATATTACTTGGTTTTGTAGTGCTTCAAATTCTTCAAACTTTAATGGTCTATTGTCCATAGCAGCAGGAAGTCTAAAACCGTATTCTACTAAGTTTTCTTTTCTGCTTCTGTCACCACCATACATAGCATGTACTTGAGAGATGGTTACGTGACTTTCATCTACTACCATTAAAAAATCCTCAGGAAAATAATCTAGCAGGCAGAAAGGCCTTGTCCCTGGCTGTCTTCCATCTAAATACCTAGAGTAGTTTTCAATACCAGAGCAATAACCTAATTCACGAATCATTTCTAAGTCAAATTCTGTTCTTTCTTTCAAGCGTTTCGCTTCTAGATGTTTTCCTATTTCTTTAAAATAATCATATTGTTTTACTAAATCGTCCTGAATATTTTTAATAGCACCTTGTAAAACATCTGGAGATGTTACAAACATGTTTGCTGGATAAATAGTAAGAATGTCATATTTTTCAATCACTTGATTGGTTTGAATATCAAAAGATTCTATATCTTCAATTTCATCGCCAAAAAAGTGTATTCTAAAAGCATCATCTGCATAGCTAGGGAAAATATCAACCGTATCTCCTTTTATTCTGAAATTACCATGATTGAAATCTGCTTCCGTACGAGAATATAAACTCTGTACTAATTGATGCAGTAATTTTGTTCGTGAAATAACTTGATCGCGCTTAAGTGTGATAACGTTTTTTTGAAATTCTACCGGATTACCAATACCATATAAGCAAGAAACCGAAGCAATAACTACGACATCTCTTCTTCCAGAAAGTAGGGAAGAAGTAGTGCTAAGTCGCATTTTTTCTATTTCCTCATTAATAGATAAATCTTTTTCAATATATACTCCCGAAGTTGGTATATATGCTTCCGGTTGGTAATAATCATAGTAAGAAACAAAATACTCCACAGCGTTTTCAGGGAAAAACTGTTTAAACTCACTGTATAATTGTGCTGCTAATGTTTTATTATGTGCAAGGACTAAGGTTGGACGTTGCACTTCTTCAATGACATTTGCAACTGTAAAGGTTTTTCCAGAACCTGTTACCCCAAGTAATGTTTGGTATTTATCCCCAGAGTCTATACCAGAAACCAGCTTATTTATAGCTGTTGGCTGATCCCCTGTAGGTTTGAATTCGGAATGTATTTTGAATTTCATGCTTTTTTATCTCCGGCTTAGATAGAAGTATTTTGTTTTGCTAATTTACTGAATATCTAACAGATATTTTTCCTATTTGAAAATAATGAATCCAATGGGGAGTATCTGTTTATATTAAACAGAAACTCCCTATTAAAAATTATATTTGAATAGGTTTTTATCGTTTTAGGCTAAAATGACCTTTATATTTTTTTCCAGAATGTAAGGTAATTAAGTACCAATAATCATTAGATTCCATTAGATGTCCTCTATAGGTGCCGTCCCAAAATTTTAAACTTGGCGAAACTTGTTTTAGCAGTTTTCCGTATCTGTCAAAAATTAGAATTTCTTTAATGCTGTTTTGTGAGTCGGTTATCTGCCAAACATCATTAATGGTATCTCCATTTGGCGTGAAGAATAATGGAATATGAATTCCTTCTACACCTTCTATAGTAAAAGGAATGGATTTGATAACACAAGCATTTTCGTCTTGAACAAATAACATATGATTACCAATAGAAATATTATTGAAAACAGGGTTGCTTTGTGCTACACCGTTATCTATAAAATAAGTATAGTTTATAGAGGTATCTGCCATATGAACCGTAAGCGTGTTGTCTACGATTGTAATATTTGAATTGTCTAGGCTGAAATCTGTAGCAGGTAATATAGTAATATCGAAACTAGTTTCATTAGAACAGTTATTAGGAGCTGTACCTACTTCGTTATAGATGTATATGGTTTGGTTTGTAGTTATAGTCTCTCCAGCGAATAAGGGTGTTCCTCCAGCATTAGTTGCCGTATAGTAATTTCCATTTGTTAAATTTGGTAATGTAAAGCTGGTACAAGTCGTTTGACTTGGCAGTGTGTCTACAGGCGGATTTCCATCTACAGTAACGGTAAAGTTGCTTTCGTTAGAACAAGTATTCGGGGCAGTTCCTGTTTCGTTGTAGATATAAATGGTTTGTGTTGTATTTACTAAATCTCCAGCAAATAGCGGGGTTCCACCTCCGTTGGTGGCAGTGAAATAATTACCATTTGTTAAAGGTTCTAAAGTGTAGCTAGTACACACTGTTTGATTTCCTAATGTGTCAACAGGTGGCGTTGAATTTACTGTAACTGTAAAGCTGCTTTCATTTGAGCAGGTGTCTGGAGCTGTACCTACTTCATTATAGATGTATATAGTTTGGCTAGTAGTTATAGTCTCTCCTGCGAATAAGGGCATTCCTCCAGCATTAGTAGCTGTATAATAATTTCCGTTAGTTAGAGTTGGTAAGGTATAACTGGTACAAACCGTTTGATTTGGCAGTGTGTCTACAGGAGGGTTTCCACCTACCGTTATGGTAAAGTTACTTTCGTTAGAACAAGTATTCGGAGCCGTTCCTGCTTCGTTGTAAATATAAATGGTTTGTGTTGTATTTATTACATCTCCAGGAAATAGAGGGGTTCCACCTCCGTTAGTTGCAGTGAAATAATTACCATTTGTTAAAGGTACTAAAGTGTAGCTAGTACAAACCGATTGATTTCCTAATGTGTCAACAGGTGGCGTTGTATTTACTGTAACTGTAAAGCTGCTTTCATTTGAGCAGGTGTCTGGAGCTGTTCCTACTTCGTTATAGATATATATGGTTTGGCTAGTAGTTATATTCTCTCCAGCGAATAAGGGAGTGCCACCAGCATTTGTAGCTGTATAATAATTTCCACTTGTTAAGTTTGGTAAGGTATAGTTGGTACAAACTGTTTGATTAGGAATTGTATCTACAGGAGGAGTTGGGGTAACAGTTAGTTGCGCAGCGTCTGAAACTAAGGTACAAGAAGGCGAAGTAATTTCACAGTAGTACTGATTACCATTAAAATTAGCTGGAGCATTAGTTACTGTAAGTGTGCTAGTTTGTGCTCCGGAATAATTTGTGTTATTGGTAATATTTACCCAGTTTCCTGATGCATCAAGATATTTCCATTGATAGGAAAAGGTGCCAGAACTTTCGGAAGCTGAAAAACTAGCCGATGCATTTTCACAAATTGTTTGTGATGTAGGGTGTGTAATTGTAGGGGTGTTATCAGGTATTGGATCTGCTGTGTGTGAGTCTAAATCACTACAATCTTCATTAGAACTTATAGACCAATCACTAGCATTAAATGTTGTTTGTGGTATTGTTGCGTTTGGATTTCTAATTATGGAATACCCTCTTTCGTTAGGAGAATGCACAATATCTATAAGTGTTCCGTTTTTTAATAATCTTAATTCATCGTTGTCATTAATCCCTGTGGCAACATTGAAATCTGGAGTTAGTGCGGGGCAATCAGTCCCACTTCCTAATATAACAATAAAGGTGTCTAATGGAGGTATTGTTCCTTGAATATCATATACGTGACTTGGTGTAGGGTCGCCAATGTCTCCATAACGATCAATAGTATATTCTGTATCTAATACAACAGGAGAATTAGTTGGGTTATAAAGCTCTATAACTGCATAACTTCCACTATAGGCATCATAGACTTCTGAAATATAAATATCTGCTGTAGCACATTCTGTAGAAAGTAAAGTGAAATCTGTAGCAGATGTACCTGTGCAACCTCCTGTACTTTCAATAGAAATGGTAGCATCTGTGTTAAGTCCGTTAGGAATATAAGCTGCTATTTCTGTGTCGTTAATAATTGTAAAATTTGCATTTACACCATTAAACTGTAGTGTATTAGCAGTATTAAAGTTGCTTCCAGTTATGGTTACTAATGTGTTTACTGGCCCTTCAGCAGGAGAAAATGAAGTAATCACAGGTGCTGGGCACAAGGTGGTAGCTTTATTCTTTGAATTTAAATCTGCATTCGTATTAGCAAATGTATTATTGAAGCAAATAAGTGTAAATATAAACGTAGGTACTAGTATAAGATGTTTCATTGGAAAATAATTGGCTAACAAAAATAGAAAATAATTAATGAACCTCAAGTTAAGTGAATGTTACTATACTTATCTTTTTAAAGAAAAATGACCTTTATATGTTTGCCCGTCTGAAAAAGTAACTATATACCAATAATCACTAGCAGGTAGTTTTTTTTCTTTATAGGTGCCATCAAAACCTTTGCTAGTTGGACTTAGTTGTTTTAAAAGCTTACCATATCTATCAAAAACATGAATAGTCATAGTAGCTTTAAATTCTAGGTCCACACCAACAGGCATCCAAGTGTCATTAAAGTTATCTCCGTTAGGGGTGAAGAATGAAGGGAAGCCTAAAACATTTATGGTTTTTGGTGTAATACCGCATCCTTTCTTTTCTCTAACATAAATGATATGTTCACCTGCTTCTACATTGTAGAATATATTATTGTTTTGGTAGTTTCCGTTAAGGTTATCTAATGCGAATTCATATTCACCATTACCTGAAACAGTGATAGTAACCGAATTATTAGGAGCTAAACCATTTACAGAAACAGATTCAATAACAGCAGCATCAATTGGGGAAACGCTAATGTTTCTAGTGGCTGAACAACCGCTATTATTGTGTGTAGCAGTTACTGTATAGGTCCCTGTTTCGTTAATGTTGATATTTGATGTATTGAATCCTATAGGAGCACCATCAAGTACCCACTCATAATTGTAGTTCCCAGGAGAATCGTTTGTAATTCCGGCATTTAATTGTATGGTTTCGGGATAAGTACTTGTACAATATATTAGCTGTTCATCGGCTTCAAGATTAGGGGTTTCCAAGGTTTTAAGTAATACGGTACTTATGGCGTAACAGCCGCTACTATTTGTGATAAGGACAAAAATAGTTTGTGAATCTTGTACTGTATTTGTGAAGTTTCCGTTAATGCTATTTATCTCTTCTAAGGCATCTTCTTCAGAAAGATAAAATTCAATATTTGAACCAGAAGGCACTTGTGTTTCAATTTCTGTACGTAAATCATTTAAATTAAAATCGCTAAAACCATCTACTGGGAAATTATCGCAAATTTCAAAAGGAGGTATGTTTACTGTATTATTAGAGATGTCCAATGTTAGTTCTGCAACGCTATGGCATCCGTATTGATTTTCAACTCTAGCATAAACTTTTTGTAGAGGAGTAGTGTTTTCAAAAGAAGTAGGGTTTGTAATGGCATCTGTGTTTTCCTCTGCATGTGTGGTAGAATGGTGAAAACTAGTAACAATGTCTTGTGTATTTGTTGTTAAAGACTGGGCTGCATCAAATAAATTGTAGGTTGTAATTCCGTTTTGGTCTAAGTCGCATTGTATAAGGGAGGTATCATTTACTAATGGGTTTGTAGTATATTCTACTGTAATTTCCCCTGAAGTAAAACAAGCAGAAGGATAGGTGATTTCGACACTATAAGTTCCAGCTTCTTCAATAGTATAAGTCGGATTATTTTCTCCTATAATTTGCACACCATCTTTAAACCAATTATAACCTGTTGCACCTTGTTGTACCGCATATAGTTCCAATGTTTCGTTTTCACATAAGGGATTGTTGTTTGCTAAAAGTCTATCTACTCCAAGATCCATATTAGATGTGAAACTACCAGCTTCTAAAAACACTGCAGAATCATATCTATAGTTATCATGATCAGCTATAACTAATTTAACATGGTAGGTTGTATGAGGTCTAATTTCTGCACTAGCAGTTAAGACTGTTGTTTGGCCATTAAAATTAATAGGTGCATTTGACCCGTTCCAACTTCCAAAGTATTCTTCATTTATAGGAGGGCAGCTACCAGGAATTCCAGAGTGAATTGTTGTAACTTTTACTGGAGTTTGTGTGCTAGGAACCAATGCAATATTTGTATAGTTAGAAGCGTCTGCAGGTCGAATTAAAAAACCAAATAGGTCGGAATATCTACAAGTTGCTGTGTTTCCTTCTTGATATTCTTCAGATGCGAATAAATACCTGAAGCTTATTTGTTCGCTAATGGCTTCAAATTCAAATTCGATTATAGTAGCGTTATGTGTGTCGGTTTCATTTAAAACGGTTTCTAAATCGCTGTCACCACCCCAACCACTAGCAGTATCGTCACTTAAAGTATTATTGGGTCCAGGAACATTAGACAAACGACCAGTGCTTAAAACCAATCCACTTGCTATCGGGAATGTAGTTCCTGAAGCATCAAAATAACCAAAGCTAGTGTCTGCATCTCCGAAGTTACCACCAACCACATTTGTAACGGTAACATTGCTAATACAGTCACTGTTTATTAAAATGTTTTCAATAAGCTCTTGTGCACTGTGCGTAGTGTTATCTACTTGAATATTCTGTGAGAAAAGTAAATAAGAGGATAGGGAGCATATAATTAAAAGGAAATTCTTCATTTTTCATTATTGGTTTGCAAAGATAAAGAAGTACTTTGTTTATTGAGAAAAATTTTTGTTAAAGAAGTGTGTTTTACCTTTTTAATGTAAAGTTCCCTTTTACTTCAAAGTACTCTCCATCTTTGATAACTTTTGCTAAAAACCAATAGTCATTTGCAGGCATGTTCTCTCCGTTATAAGTGCCATCCCATCCAAGGGAATTATGTGTAAGTGTTTTTAAAAGCTTGCCATATCTATCAAAAATATACACGATGGTTCCTGTTAATTGATTAACTCCAGTAATATGCCATGTATCAAAATAACCATCGTTATTTGGCGTCATAAATAGAGGAGTGTCTATTATTACAATTTCTTTTGTAGCTGAAGCACATCCGTTAAGGTCTAAAATAGTTATGGTATGTGGGCCAAGAGAAACATTGTCGAAAAAGTTAGATTCTTGTGGTGTTCCGTTATCTAGAATATATACATAATCTCCAATTCCGCTAACGGTAACCGAAATATTATTTGGGTCTGAAAAATCTACTTGTTCTGTAAATTCGATGGTGGCTTGTTCCGATTCTATCACATTAAAGTTTACAGAATTTGTGCAGCCAAAAGCTGTTGTAACACTTAAGGAGTAGCTTCCTATTTCGGTGATTTCAATTTCTGGTGTGGAAGCGCCTGTAGACCAAGAATAGGTGTCGCCATCAAAGCCGGTTTCAGCATTTACTATAAGAGGTAAACTTTCTAAACAGATACTTTGTTCTTCAATTTCTAAAATAGGTTTTCTATGAACCAAGGTTTGAAAGTTTGCGATACTAAAGCAAAGGGTGTTTTTGTTTTCCATTCGGATGTAAAAAGTTTGCTCATTAAATGCAAAGTAGTTTAAATCTGTAATAGCATTTTCATTGGCAATTGCTTCTTCTCCTAATTCAAAATAAGAAATATTAAAATCGTTTGGATTTTGGTTTCCTAAAACTGCAGCTGTTTGTGTTTCTAAATTAAATAAATGCATACCATCAAAGTCATCATCACAAGTTTCTAAATTAGGAACAGGAAATGTTATTGGAGCACTATTAACTTGTAAGGTAAAAGAAGCGATGGAAAAACAATTCGTTGTGGTGTATTCTGCTCTTACATAAATGGTGTCATTGTTTGAAGTATATGTATAGTTTTCGTTTAAGGGGTTTTCTGCGTTTTCTGCATCATTTTGATTCGCGTAAAATGTGACTAAAACATTTGTTGTATCATCCAACAATTCCTCTATAATTTCTTGCAGATTAAAAGTGTTATTAGGACTTTCACAGATTTCAAAACTGGAGATTGGATTTATCTCAGGAGGTAGGTCTACCGTTAATTCTATAGGTATGGCAACATAGCAGTTGGATAGCGTACTGGTAATTTTAATATATACTGTTTGTGGGTTGCTAATATTGGTATAGTTATATGGCTCTGTGATTACATTGGTATGTGGCTCTACATCTTCAAAGGATGGATGATATGTGATATCTATATCATCCTGTCTAACCCCTAAGACTTCAATTTCAGCAACTGTTAAGTTGAAATTTGTAAGACCGTCTGTATCTGTATCGCATTCCCTTTGAGCAGAAGCAGGGTTTACGTTTGGAACTTGGATAATGTTTAAGCCAAATTCTGTTATGGTATGGCAATTAGTGTCATTCTCCACTCTTACATAAATTTGTTGTGGATTCGTTATATTTTCATATTGAAGTGGGAGGCTGTTCATTTCCCCTTCGGCATCGTCATAAGAAGTATAAAATGTAATGGTTAAGTTGTCTGAACTTCCGGAAGACATTTCATTTATTTTTTCTGTAAAATCAAAATCAGCTTTTCCATCATTGCTAGCATCATCACAAATAAGCCAATCTATTGGTGGTGTGAAATCAGGAGTTAATCCAACTTCTATTTGAAAAGAAGCTGTACCATAACAGTTTTGGTCTGTACTATTTTCTACTCTTACGTAAATAATTTGTGGATTTTCAGTATTTTGAAAGGCAGTATTCTTATCTATAATATTAACTCTGTTTTCTGCATCATTGTCGGTTAAAAAATATAATACTTCTTTACCTGGTTGGCCGTTTAAAATCTCTACATCTTTTTCAATAAATAAAAAATCTTCTGTTTGATCTCCATCCGGCTCACAGATTTTATAATTAGAAATATCCGTAAAAATTGGTTCTGTATTTATGATGACTTCAAACACAACCAATGCAAAACAAGAGGTGATTTCGCTTTCTACTCGGGTGTAAATAATTTGTGTGTTTGCATTGTAGCTTGCAGCGTCTTCTATAGGTTCTAAACCAGAATTTGCATTTTCTTCTGTAGTATGGAAAGAAATATTTAGGTTAGAGGTGTTTGAAACAATTTCACTGATTTTATCTTCTAGGTTTACTATATAAAAGGCATCTTGATCATCGTCACAAATAACAATGTTTTCAGGTTGCATAACGGTAGGGGCAGGAATAACTTGTATTTCTAATTCTGCCACATCAAAGCAGCGAGTGGTATTGTTTCTAACTCTAGCATAAACTATTTGGGGGTTGCTAGTGTTTGTGTAATATGCGGGTAATTCGTTTTCGTAATTTTGTGCATCTTCTTCTGTTAAAAAATAACTAACTAAAGGAGTGGCAATACCTTGACTCACATAATCATTAAACGTAGCTAATTCTATAGAAGTGAAACCGTCATCGTTTGTGTCACAATAGCTCTGAGGTTCTAAAGGCTGAATAATAACAGCAGGGTGAATAACAAAATCTATTTCTGTTGTAAAGATACATTCAGGAGTTTCAAGAGTTATATTTATAGTTTGTGGACTACTTGTGACTGTATACGGAAGCGTATGATCAAGTGGGTTGGTTTCGTTAGTTTGATCTTCTTCGCTTTCATAAAAGGTAACTGTAACATTTTCTATTCCATTGGCAATGGATGTAGCAATTTCTTCTAAGTTGAAATCACTTATTCCATCGTTAGTTTCATCGTCACATGTAGCATAGTCTCTTATATTTGATTCCGATTGTAACATGTTGGAGTATAATTGTATTGGAGTTACGGTAATACAACCGGTATCATCATCCATAACACTAATGTAAACGGTTTGTGTGTATGGGTTTGTATTACTGAAATTTTCAATATCAGAAATTGGGTTTACTCCAATTAAAGCGTCTTCATAATTTGTATGGAAACTATAGCTTACACCTGTTAAACCGTTTAATACATCAGACACAACAGTTGTTAAATCAAAAGTTGTTAGTCCATCACTGTTACCTTGTTCACAGGAGTTAATTTCTTGTGTTTCTGTGTTAATAATTGGGGCTTCTAAAACATTTATAGTGATGCTTGCAGTAGTCTTACACCCGGTGATGGCATCCTCAATACTAACAAAAATCTCCTCTGTAGGGTTTGTGTTTGTGTATGGGATTGCTATGATGTTTTCAATATTCTCTGCATCTTCTAGTGTGAAGTGATAGTTGACAATGTAGTTGGCATTACCGCTAGTAATTCCATCATTAGCTAGGTTTAGGTCTATACTTGTTATGCCATCAGCAGTAGCATCATCACAAACATCTAGCTGTGTTGGGCTATTAACCGCTGGTAATGGATTCACAACCAAATTAAAAGAGGTAAAGGCTAAACAACCACTATTTGTATCTTCAATTCTTACATAAATAGGTTGCGGATTGCTAGTATTTTGAATAGGCGTGGTTATTGGGTTGTTTCCGTTTCCTGCTTCTGTACTAGAATAGTGATAGCTAATATTGTAATCAGCATCCGGAACCGAAGCTAAAACGGAAGTTTGCATGGTAGAAAGATCAAAGGTTTTCACTCCGTCACCATTTATATCACAAAGTTGAAAATCTTCTACATCTTCTGCTTCTTGTTCTGTGTTAAGTGTAACTATAACTTCATCTTGAATTATACAATTACTATTATTCATAGGGATTGTGATAAGTACCTGATAAGTTCCAGATTCTGTAACTACTAAATTACTATTGTTTTCCCCTGCAATTAGAGAGTTATTTTGAAACCATTCATAAGTAGCTAATGGATTTCCTACAAATGCGTCTAAGTAGGTTGAGGTAGCACAATCTGTAATATCTTCTCCTAAATCAACTGTTGCATTAAAGCTGTACCCTTCAATAAAAACTGCAGAGTCAAAATTTTGATCTCCAGAATCAGCAATAATTAATTTTATGCTGTATTGCACATTTGGTTGTATGGAAGCTGTTGCAGAGAGCACTGTGGTTCTTCCGTTAAAATTAGTGTCTCCTATATTATAGCCATCAAAGTATTGTTCGTTTTCTGCAGGGCAAAATCCAACAATTTCATCATGAATAGTATTTGTGTTTACTGGAGTTGTTGTTTCTGGAATAACTGCAATATTGGTATATGTTGGAGTGCCGGTTTCTTTTATAAGAAATACAAATCCATCGGAATAGCTACAGGGATAGGTTCCGTAATATTCTTCGGATGCTAAAATATAATTAAACTGAATTTGATTTGAAACCGAAACGAAATCAAACTCCATAGAAGTTGCGTTTAAGGTATTTGTTAAACCAAGCGCATTTTCTAAATCGGGATCTGTTCCCCAATTAGGTAAACCGTCATTTAAAGAGTTTGTGTTTGTTGTGTTTCCGGCAGAGCTAGCATTACCTGTAGAAAGTAGGATACCATTTTCAAAAGGAAAGTTAGAAGAACTTCTTTCAAAGTATCCATAACTAGTAAACCCATTTACACTTCCGTTAACATTAGAACTTACATTGGATACTTCTACGCAGCCTTGAATTAATGTGTTTTCAATTAATTGTTGCGGTGTTTGGGTATTATCAATTGAAATTTGTTGTGAATAAGATTTTGTAAAAAAAGAAAAACAGACTAGTAATGCCATGTTTAGAAGGAGTCGCTTTAAATTGTATTTAAATATCCTACTTTTCAAAATCAATAAATTTGATGGTTATATATAAAAATAAGGATAATTTAGGCAAATTCAATTTCTTGTAGGAAAATGCTCTTTGTTGATTATTACCTATTTAAGTAGACCCATCCTGTCATGATTTTGTATTTAGGATCGTTAAGATTTAAGACATAAAAATAGGTTCCGACAGGTAGTATTTTGTCTTTGTTGTTTAGTCCGCGATTGGCTTTTCCTTCCCATTTTAAGTTGTTGTTTCCAACAAAAATGAGTGTTCCGTATCTGTTATATATTTGAAGTTCGTGCTTTTCAAAAATATCATAGAGGCCTTGAATATTAAACCAATCGTTAACCCCATCGTTGTTTGGTGAAAAACCTTGCGGAATTATAGGCGGACAGTTTTCTGTTAGTAATTTAAATTGAAAGATTTTTGGACAAGTTTCTGTTTGCTGGCTTATATAGATGGTTTGTGCGTTGGAAGTGCTTTGATAGTTTTCTAGGATTAAAATCTGGTTTTCATTAATTAGTAAATCTTCTAAATCTGGATAAAACTGTATGTTATTTATGTCTTCATATTCTATGAAATTTAATTGAGAGCTTAGATTGAAAGTTGCTGTATTAAATCCGATATCACATGAAAGCAAAGGAGCTAAGGGGGTTATGTCAGGAATTGGTATTAGCTGTATATTTTCGGTTGTAGTATTATTAGTCTCATTTAATTCAATTAGGATTCCGTTTCCATTTCCTGTATCATCTACTACCACAGATAAGGTGAAATTGTCTGGGATGTTATTAGGAATATTTAATAGGATGCTTCCAGTTTCAAAATCATCTATAGCAATATCAAATTGTGTGTTGCTTTGTCCAATTAATTCATTGTTTGCATAAAAAGCAATTGGTGTATTGGCAGGAAGTATTTCTGTGCTGTTTAGGTTAAAAACCGAATAATCTACTTCAATATCTCTACTATAGCAAGGGATATAAACTTCGTCTATTACAATTGTAGCATCTGGCAACTGACTGTTTAGTACTGTAATGATATTATTTAGAATAATAAGATCTGCTCTAAAAACACCAAAATCATCTGTTGCTCCAGTGGTGAGTTTTATTTCTAGGGAAGTATCACCGATAGCAATATTGTTTTGAATATCGTAAACATCTAAATCCCCATTATAAAAAGTAGAAGAATTGGTGAAAGTATTTGTTCCGTTAAAGGCATTATCCGCAGGATTTAATGGCGGATTTGAAATGATATTTCCGTTTATTTGAAGAGTTTCACCGTAATTTAGATCGCTATCTCCTTCCCAAGCTAGAAAACCAATTTTTGCTCCGTCATTATCTAAAACGTTTAAATTATCTATAACAATTGTTTTTTCTTGAACTACTCTGTTTATAATTTCTAGTCCTTGAAAGAGACTTACTTGGTTTATAGGTAAGCTTTCATCTTCATAAATAACATAGATGCTCCATCCTGCAAAGTTTGTTCGGTTGCTGCAATATCCAGGGTTAGTTGCAAGTGTTTCAGAAATATCTAAATCGCTTAAAGTATAATTGGTATTTCCTAAATTAGAAACTATTTCGGTAATGTCTGCAAAGCAGGAAAAGTAGGTGAGTGTACCTTGTTGCGGGTCATGATAATCTACCGTATAGGTTTCCTCTGCAGTTATATTGTTATTGTTTAAACTTACTTCTAAGTCTCCTTCTCCAGAACCCGCCCAATATAAATATGCAGCTATAATGTTTGCTGTTTCCGGAGTATTTAATTCTGCCGAAGAACTAGCTAGGGTTTCACAAAAATCTTGAAGAATATTGTTTTCAAATTCGTTTAAGGTATTTCCTATTGCGGTGTAGTTTATTCTTCCGTTATATTGTTGGTATAATGAAATGTCTTGTGCATGAACCTGAAAGAGATTCATTATAAATAGTATAAAGTATAAAAGTATATTAGGTATTTTCATAGGTGTGTATGAAAATACGTAAATTATATTATCGTTTTAAAGAAAAGTGATTAAAATACTCTCTATCGTCCTGGAGGAGTACAGAAAACCAATAATCACCACTTGGTAGGTCTCTTCCGTTAAAGGTTCCGTCCCAACCTTCTCCTAAAGGATCTAGTTCTTTAAGTAATTTACCATATCTATCAAAAATTTTAATTTTTGAGTTTGGTTGAAATTGATTAGATATACCAAGGACTTGCCAGGTGTCATGATATCCGTCGTTATTTGGAGTGAAAAACTTAGGGAAACCAACAACTGAAGTTAATTGGTATGCGATGCCACAGTCGTTTTTAACATCCTTTACAGCTACTGTGTAAATTCCTGGATATACATTTTCAAAAACATTGCTTGTTTGGTAGTACCTGTACATATTCCCATCAAAATCTAAAAGTGCATATTCATATATTCCTTCACCGGAAGCTGAAACAGTTACAATATTATTTTGAGCGCCATCTATAACATCTATAGCGTCTATTGTTGCAGTATTGGAAGCTTCAATGGTTATGGTTCTTTCAGTAGGACATCCAGCTGCGCTACTAACTTCTACCGTATAATTTCCAACTTGATTGATTTCAATTTCGCTTGTTGTTTCTCCTGTAGACCAAACATATGTGTAATTATTTGGGTCACCAATAACGCCACTAGTAAGTGTTATGGTTTCCGGGTAGGCATTTAAACAATATAGAAGTGTTTCATCTTCTTTTAATTCAGGACGTTTATTTGTAGTCAGACTTACTTGGCTAATACCGTAGCAAGCATTATTATCTTCTGCTCTAGCGTAAATAACTTGCGTGTAAGGAGATGTGTTTGTGTATGGTGAAGTAAGTGGGTTTTGCTCTAAAAGCGCTTCCGTATAACTTTCATAGTAAGTGATAGGAAGCGTAATGTTGTTTATGGTTTGAATTGCTGAGGTGATTTCGTTTAAATTATAAGTATTTATACCGTCTTCAGAATTTAATTCATCACATACTGCTGGTGCAACATAATTTTGAATTTGCGTGGTGCTTACTTCTAAAGTTAATTCTGTTATTGCGGAACAATTTGAAGCATCATCAATTATTTGCACGTAGACTGTTTGCGGATTGCTTATGTTAGAAAAGCTTGTACCGTCAATAGCATTTTCTTCGTTTTGGGCATCTATTAATTCTGTGTAATAATTAAACGACACATTAGCTGCGCCGCCAGATAAAGCTCCTTCTGCTTCGGTAAGGTTAAAAATTGTTATACCATCTACTATACCGTCTTCATCACATTGAAATATATTGCTAGGAAAACGATTGGGAAGCGGATTTACAATAATATCAAAAGATGTGGTACTGAAGCAGCTAGTATTTAATTTGTTTTCAATTCTAACATATATGGTTTCTGTGTTTGGTGTTTGAGTATAATATGTGTCTGTTAGAATAGGGCTTCCTGTATCTGCAAATGCTTGGGAGTTATGGTATGTAATATTATAATCTGCTGCATTTTGTGTTCCTAAAATAGCAGCATTAAAGTCTGTAAGTACAACGTCTATTTGTCCGTTAGTATCATCTCCATCTGCAGCGTCGTCGCATGTTATAAAGTTGTCTACCGGGTTTGCTATTGGTGTATGGAAAACTTCTATATCAAAAGTCGTGATGTCATAGCAGTTAGGGTTGTTGATATGGTGTATTCTCGCATAGATAGTTTGCGGATTTTCTGTGTTTGAAAATGGCCCTGTAATTTCATTAGCTGCAGTGTTGTTTTCCGCATCTTCAAAACTAGTAAAATAGTGCACACTATAAGCAGTTGCGTCTTGTGTGCCAATGATATCGGAGTCTTGGCTTGTAAAATCAAAAGACCAAGTGTTATCATTATTATCATCACAAATAATAATATCTTGAGCAGTATTGGCGATAGGGTTTTCGAAATACTCTACAATAGCTTCTCCTTCTAGAGTTTCACAATCTGTAGAATCTAGGTCTATTGTTAATTCGTAGGTTCCATCTTCTGAAATTTCTAGTTCATAGCTAGTTTCCGATAAAAGCACTCCGTCTTTATACCAGGTGTAAGTTGCTCCAGGTATATTATCTGCAAAAAGTGTAAAAACATCTCCGTTACAAAGTGGAAGGTAAGATGTTTCGGTAGCGTTACCGGTAATATCAATTTTTTGTGTAAAAAACGATGAGATAAATGGCGGTAAACCTTGTCTAGCATTTCTGCCGTTTAGATTTACGGAGTTTGTTATAAAGTCACATCCCTGTCCTAGAGTGTTTGGAGATTCTATAGTGCTTAGAAACGGGATTCCTAGATCGTAGGTGCTACTTTCTGTTTTATATATTTTTCCGTTTGGTCCAAGTTGCAATGCGCTTCTAAACCCTTGTCTTGCGTCTATAGTTGTTTGACTAGCATTTATTGCTACGATATTATTGTCTGATAGATCGTATTGTAAAATTGCAGATTTATGGTTTGCCGGATTATTGTTTTGTTGATTGCTATTGCTAAAAAAATCATTATAAGCACTTACGTATAACACTTGGCTATTAGGAGAAAATTCAATTCCGTAAGAATATATTGCTCCATTTAATCCAGCAGGGTTAATAGTAATTTGTTTAGGAGCAGATACGGTTCCTGTTGTAAGGTCAAAGTCATATAAAAACAATCCTTCGTTGATATTAGCGGAAACTAATTTGGTGCCGTCTGGTGAAAATTTCAAATAACCTCTTCTTTCGTTTATAGTTACACCTGCGTTAGAGGTTACAGGGGTTAGATTTACTCCTGTGTCTGAAACTTCGTAAGCATAAAAAGTGTTATGGTTGCTGCCACCAAAGTTGTCTGCAAAAGTTATTACCCAGATATTTCCAGATTCACAGTCTTTTAAAACAGCGCTAAGTTTTTCTGAGGTATTTCCGAGTAGCGGTATGTTTTTATTACTAGTAACATCACCCAATCCTGCATTTAATGTAATATCTATCTCTGAGAAATGAAAACCTTCATCTGGAGAAAACTGACTCTCGGTATCTACCGTAAAAATAAAATATATATTCGGATCGTTTGGTTTTGGTATAATTATCGCAGACTGTGTACTTGAAGGATTTCCTTTTAGAAAATTCCCGTTAGGCATTATGTTGTGGTTTCTGTCATAAACCGTAATTCCATCAGTGTAGAAAAGCAAATTTCCATCATCATCTGATATGCTAGTACAACCTTCGTCTGTGTGTAACAAACCATCTGTAAGTGCTGTTGTGTTACCTGTAGAGGTATTGAATTGAATACCAGCATTCTCACCAAAATACCAGTTGGAGGCTTGGTTTTGAGCGTAGGTAATGGAAAATGTAAGTAGGGTTAATAAATAAAGTATTTTTTTCATTCTATAAACATCGTCTGCAATTGCAGTCAAAGGTATTGTATTTTTACTAGTAAAGAAAAAAGCAGCTAAATAATTGAAAGACAATTAGCCTTATAAATCACGATTTTTTAAAATTCTGTAGGATAAAAACAAGAATAAAGTTGTCCAACCAAGCACGATGGCAATCTCATACCAATGTACTGCATAGTCGTACGCAAGCTCTGCTTTATCAGGGAACTTAGTCATCATTACACGCTGAAAAGGTTGGTCTATTAATTTGTACATGGATTTTAAAGGAAAGAAATTCTGAATTTTCTCAGCCAATTCAAAGTCAGATTTCCAAGTCATTAAACCTAAAGCAATCCATTCTAAAATGTATAAAATGAAAAGGAAAGCCAATGCAAAAGCCGATCGTTTTACTAGCATTCCGAAGAATAAGCACAAGGTGAAGAATCCAACAAGTTTTACAAAATACGCTAATAGAAAATTTGTTTCTCTAAAGATAATTTGCGCTTCATTATAACTAGAATAATACATCCCTATAACAAAGGAAGCCAAAGCAATTAATAAGGTTGCAACTAAGGAGAAGAATACAATGGTATAGAATTTAGAAAGAATGAATTCCTTTTTGCTCAAACCATCTATCAGGTTTTGTTTAATGGTTTTGTTGCTGTACTCATTACCAATCATACTTACTACTACAATAGCAAAAAAGAACTTAAACTGTGAGGCGAAAAAGGTGGTTATATGCCAAATAATAGGAAAATTGAAAATGCCTAACTCTCCTAATTCTAAAGTAAAAAACCCGAAAAAGTTAATTTTAATAGAAGAAAGAATTAATACCGTAAAGGGTAAAATAAAAGAGACGAAAATAAGTATCTTACTTACTCTGTTTAGTAGTAGTTTTTGTAATTCAAGTTGTAAAAGTCGTAGCATGAAATTGGTTTTTTGCTGAAATTGTTTCAGAATAAGATGATGAAATTATTTGTTATCTGTAAGTTGCAGGAATTGCTCTTCTAAACTTTCTTTTCGTTTTACTAAATGCGATAAAACAATGCCCTTTTCAAACATAAGTTTGTTGAAGGTTGTAGCATCCATAGGCGCATTTAAAAAAGCAGTAATTAAATCGTTTTCGACTTTTATATTCTTAAATTCTGTGTTATTTCTTAATAAATCGATTAATTCTTCTTGCTTTTCGGCTTTTAACTCAAAGAAACCGTGGCTAGAAATCATTTCATCTACACGACCAGAATATAGTTTTTCACCTTTTCGTAAAACCACCACATGTGTACAAACCTTTTCCACTTCGTCTAGTAGGTGAGACGCTAGAAGTATGGTTGTTCCATTTGCGGCTATATCTTTTATTATTTGTCTTATTTGATGAATTCCTTGTGGGTCTAATCCGTTGGTTGGTTCATCAAGGATTAATATTTCAGGGTCATTTAGTAGTGCAGAAGCGATTGCTAAACGCTGTTTCATTCCTAATGAATAGGAGCTAAACTTATGGTCTTTTCTATCTTGCAGACCAACTACTTCTAGTTTTTCATTTATCTTACTATAGGGAACACCTTTTATTTTACAGACTAATTTTAAATTTTGTGCTGCAGTCATATAAGGGTAAAAGTTTGGTCGTTCTATAATTGCACCAACCTTTTTTAATGCTTCGTGTGTAGAAACATTGCCGCCAAACCATTTAAAATCACCGCTTGATTTATTAACTACATTTAGTACAATGCCTAGTGTGGTAGATTTTCCGCTTCCGTTTGGTCCAAGAATACCATAAACGTTTCCTTTATTAATGTCAAAGGATAGGTTGTTTACAGCTGTGAGTCTGCCAAATTTTTTGGTGAGGTTGTTAATTGCTAGAATAGATTCCAAAAGTATGTATGATTAATTAGTTGTATGTAAGACGAAGTAAGTTAAAAATTGTTACAGGAAATAAAAAAGCATTCTAATTGATTTAATTAGAATGCTTAAATTATGTTTTTAAAATAAGTTGAAACTAGCTTTAGTTCCAGTTTTCTTCAAAGTCTAAATTATCGTAGTCATCAATATCGTAACCGTCATCAAACTCGTCAAATTCATCTAAATCATCACTTTCAAAATTCTTAACTGGAGCTTCGTCTGGAATTTGTCCGTGAACAAACATTAGATTTGGATAGTCTGTTCCTTCTGCTTCTTCTACAATTTCAGCAAGTTCTACGTAGAATGTCCACATGCTAAGGAAGTCGTATACATAAATTAGCTTCGTTTGCATTTCATGAGCAACATCATTAATTGCTGTTTCATTCATTAAACGAACAGGGTTTCCGCCTTCACTAACATCAAACATGCTAATTTCCTCACCTTGTTCCCAAGTGTCATTACTTATATAGAAGGAAGCCATTTCTAAACCATCAAAACCAAAAGATTGTGTGATGATATTGTGTAAGTCTTCTAAGGTGTCTGTTTCTCGGATTTCTAAATCACGAAAAACATCCTCTTCTGTATCATTATCTAGTATTACTCTAAATCTGTAAATCATTGTTTTGTTTTAAGAATATGCAAAGATATAATTTATGTTTAAGCTAATGCAGTTTTATCCTCACTTCTACGACTACTTTCTAATACAATATAAAATTGAATTCCAATTAAGACTGTTGCTATTACAAGGTGTAAAGTTTGTGTTGAAAAAGGAAAATCTAGGTAGTACATAGCCATACCAGTTATAATTTCTAGTGCTATACAAACCAGTACCCAGTCTAATTTAGTGTAGCCTAAATGTTGTTTTTTGTTTTTATAGTAAAGCCAAACATTAACAGCTAATACAAGAATAGAAAGTGTTCTGTGTATGTAAAAATCTAATGTAGGATTATCTAACCACATGGATTTTATATATCCAATAGATTTTACTTGTTCATCAACATGTTGGCGAACTTGTGTTCCTAAAACAATTTGAACTAAAGTTAACAGCGTTGCAAAAATAAGGACATTTTTAAATAAGGGATTAAACTTTACTAATTTGAATTTCTCTTTCGAAATAAAAATGAGATATAAAATAACGGCAACAATCACCAATGCCATGACCATATGAATAGTGATTTTGAAAGGCGCTAAATTAGAATCGACAACTGTTTTTCCTAACCAAGCCTGAAAGCCCATTGCAACTACAGTGAAAATAGATAGTAATAAATAGCGTTTTCTATCTTTCCATAGCCATATAGACATTATGGTAAATATTAATATAGGAATTCCAGAAAGCGCTCCCGAAAGTCGGTTGATGTATTCCACCCAAGTGTGCACAGGATTAAAGGTTGCGTAATCGTGTGCTGTATATTTATTCCAATGAGATAAATCTAATGATTCTCCCGAAGTAAAATTTTCTTTTGCGACTTGAAGTGTTTCGTCTACAATAATTACCACGCCTTTTTTGTAATCGTGGTTGGGTTTGAATTGTAATTCTGAAAGCTCAGTTGGTGGGATGTAATATCCAAAACACTTTGGCCAATCTGGACAGCCCATTCCGGAACCTGTCATACGTACTACAGCACCAGCAATGATGACTAGATAAACTAGTACCAATGCAATTTTCACTGTTTTTCTAAATTTTACTTTCATTTCTTAATGTTTGGAGTTAAGCCTAAGTCTTTTCCTTTTTTTAGCATTAATTCATAAGCAGCTTCCTGTTCATTTGGAATATCCCCTTCTAAAATAGCTTCTTTTATAAACTCTTTAATAATTCCAATTTCTCTTGAAGGTTTTATATTGAAAGCTTCCATAATTTCTTCACCAGAAACTGGTGGTTGGAAATTACGAATCTGATCTCTAGCTTCTACTTCTTCAATTTTCTCACGAACCATTTTAAAGTTGTTGTGATATTTCTTGAATTTAATAGGGTTTTTTGTAGTGATATCTGCTTCACAAAGCGTCATTAAATCTCCAACATAGTCACCAGCATCAAAAACCAATCTGCGAACGGCAGAGTCTGTAACATCTTGTGCTAATGCAATTGGTCTAGAACTCATAAACACCATTTTTTGAACAAATTTCATTTTGTCGTTTAATGGCATTTTAAGTCTTTTAAATAAGTGAAAAACCATTTTAGAACCTTCTAATTCATGCGCATGAAAGGTCCAGCCAATTTTTTTATGGAATCTTTTGGTAGGTGCTTTCCCAATATCATGTAATAGCGCAGCCCATCGTAACCAAAGGTTGTCTGTAGTTTTTGCAATATTATCTACAACTTCTAGGGTGTGATAAAAATTGTCTTTATGTTTTTGTCCTTCTACTTCGTCAACACCTTTTAAAGCGGTTAATTCAGGAAGGATGTATTGAAGTAAGCCTGTTTTTTCTAATAATAAAAATCCTATGGAAGGTTTTTCTGCCTCCAAGATTTTATTTAGCTCTACAACAATACGTTCTTTTGTTATAATTTTAATTCGGTCTTTATTTCTTGAAATAGCTTCTAATGAATCTTTTTCAATGATAAAGTTTAATTGAGTAGCAAATCGAATTGCTCGCATCATTCGTAGCGGATCATCGCTATAAGTTATATCTGGATTTAATGGCGTACGGATGATTTTGTTTTCTAAATCTTGCATTCCGTTAAATGGGTCTAGAAGATTTCCGAAATTTTCTTCACTTAAATCTAAAGCAAGTGCGTTTATCGTGAAATCTCTTCGGTTTTGGTCGTCTTCTAATGTGCCATCTTCTACGATAGGATTTCTGCTATCTTCGTTATAAGATTCTTTTCTAGCTCCAACAAATTCAATTTCTATATCCTCATAACGAAGCATTGCAGTTCCGTAGGTTTTAAAAACTTGAACTTTTGGCTTTTTAGGTAGGTTTTTTGCAACTTGTTTTGCTAGTTGTATTCCGCTACCTACAGCAACAATATCAATGTCTTTAGCAGTTCCTCGTTGTAAGATGAAATCACGAACAAACCCGCCAATCACATAGGTTTCTAATCCTAATTCTTTAGCAGATTTCGAAATGATTTTAAAAATTTTATTCTGTAATGCTTCCTTGTAGTTCATATACCAAATTCCAAAACTCAAATGCTAAGTTTCCAATTTATGAGTTGGGAATTTAGTGCTTGAATTTTGTGTTTTTACTTTCGAATAACTTTAACTACACCATTGCTGCTTAACTTAATAATAGAAGATGGTTTAGCCATTTTTTTATCGTGGTGCAAATTTACAACATAGTCTACACCTTTTAAAATGTCTTGGCTTATTTCTTTAAAGGAAGTAGGGGTAGGAGCACCACTTATATTTGCTGAGGTAGAAACAACTGCGCCATTTAGTTTTCTACATAGTTGAAAACAGAATTCGTCATCCGGAATTCTTATAGCAATGGTTTTGTCTTCTGCAATTAGATTTTCGGCCAAATTTTGAGCATCATCATAAATAATGGTAATTGGTTCTTCCGTTATATCAAAGATGCTATGCGCAGCTTCAGGTATTTTCTTTACATATCTTTTCAGCATTCTATCATCGGCAACCAAGCAAATTAAAGCCTTCGATTCTATGCGTTTTTTTAGCTTGTAAATTTTGGCAACTGCATCTGGGTTTGTTGCATCACAACCTATTCCCCAAACTGTATCTGTAGGGTAAAGTATTACTCCGCCTTGCTTAAGCGTTTCAACGGCTTTTTTTATTTCTTGCTGTGCATTCATAGTACAAAAATAATAATTGTGTAGTAATAGTAAAGCCTTTATCTTTGACAATTAAGATAATTAATCGGAACCCTCCATGATTCATGTAACGAAGACCTTTTTGCCAGATCAAAAAGAATATAATGCGATATTAAAAAAAGCATGGGATACATCTTGGATAACTAATCGAGGAGATTTAGTTAAGAAACTAGAAAACCAAATTAAAGAAAAGTATCATATTGATCATATAATAGCTACTACCAACGGGACTTTACCATTGCAATTAGCTATTAAAGGTTTAGGGTTGAGAGGTGAAATAATCACTACCCCGTTTAGTTATATTGCAACAGCCTCTAGTATTGTTTGGGAAAACTGTAAGCCTGTTTTTGTTGATATAGATCGTGAAACTTATAATATAGACGCTACTAAGATAGAAGCTGCAATTACAGAAGATACCAAAGCCATTATTGCAACCCATGTTTTTGGTAATCCCTGTGACGTAGAAGCTATTGAGGGTATTGCAAATAAACACGGACTAAAAACTATTTATGATGCTGCTCATGCTTTTGGTGTGGAGCATAAGGGAAAATCTATATTTAGCTACGGTGACATAAGTACCTGTAGTTTTCATGCAACCAAAATATTTCATACAGGTGAAGGAGGAGCGCTTTTTGCTAATAATGAAACGCTTCATGAACACATGTATCACCTTCATAACTTTGGACATAACGGGCCAGAAGCTTTTCACGGTTTAGGAATAAATGCTAAAATGAGTGAGCTTCAAGGTGCCATGGGTTTAACTATTTTGCCATATATTGATCAAATCATAGAGAAAAGAAAAGCTGCCTATGCACATTATAAAGAGCTTTTAAAGAATACCTCTTTAGGTTTTCAAAAAATATTAGAAAACACCAAGTATAATTATTCCTATATTCCTGTTTTGTTTGAAAATGAAGCGCAATTATTACGGGTTATAGAAGGTTTGAATCATGCTAATATTTTTCCTAGAAGGTATTTTTACCCTGCCTTAAATATGGTTAACTACTTGCAGGGCCAGGAAATGCCAATTGCAGAATCTATTTCTAAAAGAATACTATGTTTACCTTTGTTTTATGATTTAACCAAAGAACAAATAGAAACCATAAGTATCATTATTAAAGAAAAATTAAGCTGATGCAAAAAGACTTGTATTTAATAGGAGTTGGTAATTATACAGAAGTTATAATAGAACTTGCTTTGGATTGCGGTTTTAATATAAAAGGCTTATATCATTATAATACTGATCGAGTAGGAGAGTCGGTAATGGGATTTCCTATTATTGGTTGTACAGAAGACTTATACACCACAGAAATTAAAGGAAAAAACTTTGCGGTAACTATGGGAAACAACAAACTGCGAAACGAAATTGCTTCAAAACTTAGGTGTTTTGGAGGAATTACCCCTAATTTAATTCATCCAAGAGCTTTTATTAGTCCTTCCGCAGTTTTAGGTCAAGGTTGCTTTGTTCATTTAAACGCAAAAATTAGCACCAACTGCAAACTAGGAAACGATTGTGTAATAGACTTTAATAGTTTGGTAGCGCATCATGCAACTTTAGAAGATGCTTGTTATATGTCTTCTATGGCTATGGTTGGTTCATATTGTAGTTTAGGAAAACGGGTTTTGCTAGGAATGAATGCCCTAGTAATTCCTTTAAAATTAAGTATTGGCGACGATTGTATAATTGGGGCAAAATCGAATGTCACCAAGTCTTATCCAGAAAAATGTGTGCTTGTTGGTAATCCGGCAAGGAAAATAAAAGAGGTTAATTAAATGAAGCCCTTACTAAGTATTTGTTGCACTACTTTTAATCATGAAAAGTTTTTAGAAAAGACTTTAGAAGGCTTTCTTGCTCAACAAACTAATTTTTCCTTCGAAATTGTTATTCATGATGATGCTTCAACAGATAGAACTGTTGAAATAATACAAGAGTATGCAAAAAAAGATAGTAGGATAGTTCCTATTCTTCAAACTGAAAATCAATATTCCCAAAACATTAAAATTTGGCCTAATTATTTATTTCCAAAAGCACAAGGTAAGTACATTGCTTTATGTGAAGGAGATGATTATTGGACTGATCCCTTAAAGCTTCAAAAGCAAGTGGATTTTTTAGAGGCTAATCCTGATTATGTAATATCATGGACGAACTATCAAATTTTTAACGGAAAAAGTTATACTTCTAATAATTTTAATCATCAAGAAGCGAATACTACTATTGATTACGATAACCTTTTTTCGCCATATTGCACCTTAACTTTAACAACGGTATTTAAAAAAGAGGCTTTAAATTTAGAATTATTAAAATCCCTAAAACACTCTAAAGACAATTCTCTTTATGTTCTAGTTTTACAGAACGGAAAAGGAGTTTTTATGGACTTTGAATCGGCAGTTTATCGAGTGCATGAGGGCGGCGTATATTCCTTACAATCTAATTTCTTTAAAAATTACTCATCTTATATAAACCTTAAGGAGGTTACAGATGTGGCGCCAGAGTCCAAGTCTAAGAATGTGAACAAGGTGCTCAAGTCGTTAGAGGATGCATCTGCAACAGAAGTTTTAAAACTAAAATATACAGGTGAAAAACTTAGTGAAGTTCAGGTAGATTTTATAGCTACTTATTTGAAATCGGCAGATTTTAAAACAAAGTTTAAATACTATAAAAAGCTCTTTAAGTATAAATTCTTAAAATAGACATTTAAAATAGAGTACTATAGCGTCTAATGTTGAGATTTTAGAATAATAACCAGATTCACTCTTAATATATTTATAGTAAGCCTGGGTGTTTTCTTTGCAATTTCTAATGCTTCTTATGATTGTCTTATCAATATGCGAAATAAATAAATCTTGCTTGTAGATGTTTTTTTCAGCGTTTAGCTGAATTAGTTTTTTGGAAGCTTCAATGGTGTTTTTGATTTCCTTTTTAGAAAGTCCTTTTTTAATGCTAACGGCATTCAAGTAAAACTCCATATTCTCGTCATTCATAGGGATTCCGATATGGTTTAATTGTTTTTTCTTAATGACAACTTCAGCTTTACGTAAATTTTCAACTTTCTTTTGGCTAATATTATTTGGGTGCCACCTGTAGAGTACTAAGGATTCTGGAATATTATAAAACTTAGTTTTAAAAGTTAACTGACTCCAAAGTCCATAATCTTCAGCTGGAACATATTCGTTTTCAAAGTGCAATCCTTCTAGATGTGATTTTTTAAACATTACTGTTGGATTTCCTATACAGCAGTTATTCAGCATCTGAATTTTAATACTATCGTGGTCTACCTCGTGTCTTACTTTTTTGTTTTTTTTGTCTCCAAAAAAAGTAAACCAAGTGCCACAAACCCCATATTCACTATTGTCTTTTAAAAATGCAATTTGTTTTTCAAATCTTGTGGTAAGCGCAATATCATCTGCGTCAAGTAGAGCAATATATTCCGTTTCGGCAAGCGCTATACCTTCGTTCCTTAAATTTGCAGGACCAACATTTTTCGCTTTTGTAACAACTTCAACTCTAGAATCTTTTTGTTTGTAATCTTCTAGAATTTTAGAGGTTTTATCTTTAGAATTATCATCTAAAATTAAAAGTTTAAAATTAGAAAAAGTCTGATTTAGAACGCTATCAATAGCTTCCGGCAAAAAACTTTCTCCATTATAAACTGGCATAATAACAGTTAATTCAGGCATTTTTAAGACAATTTAAGTGACAAAAGTAGTTATTTATAAGGCATAAACTATATTTGTAAAAAATAATCCATGAAAAAGATTCACGTCGGTTTTTTAATGTCTTATGATTATGAGTTGCTCAAAAACGCTATTCCGAAAGTTTATGCGGATGCAGATGCTATATTTTTAGCAATAGACAAAGACAGATTAACCTGGAGTGGAAGCTTATTTGAGGTTAAAGATTCCTTTTTTGATTGGGTTAAAGAGATAGATAAAGATCAGAAAGTCTCATTTGTTGAAGATACATTTTATCATCCTGAGCTAAGTGCAATGGATTGTGAGGTGTTAGAAAGAAAGTTTTTGGCAGATAAAATGGGAGTTGGTAACTGGATCATTCAATTAGATGCAGATGAGTATCCTGTAGACTTTAAGGCATTTGTTAGAACCCTAAGAAAGTATGATAGTTATCTTGTTAACCCAGCATCACAGCCAATACAAATTGCTACTTTTTTGGTGAATATCTACAAGTTTGTAGATAATGGCTTTTTATATATCGATGAGCCAACTAAGTGTATGACAGCAACTAATTTTCCAAATTATAAGGTTGGTAGAAACACAAAGGAGCGAATTATCTATACCAATCACCTGATGCTACATGAAACATTATCTAGAGATGAAAGCGAGCTTGCTTTTAAGTTTGAAAATTGGGGGCATAGCAATGAGGTGAATCCGGATTTTATGGAAAAGTGGAGGTCTGCCAATTCTCAGAATTATAAAGATTTAACTGATTTGTTCTATCTAGAGCCTCACAAATGGAAGCGTTTAAATTTTATAAATTCTAAGGACTTAAATGAAATTGCTGAAAAGCTTCATAGGAATAATTTTTCACCGAGTAATTGGTTTTTGTTTAAAAAGAATTTTGGACAATGGTTTAAGTTTTTGAAGTATTTTAAGTGGATAAAATAACATTAAAACCTTATTTTTAAAAACCCGTAAAACTTTAATAGATGCATTTTTAATATGATGTATTCTAAAAAATGAAATAAGAAAAGTTTATTATTTAACTAAAAAAATTAAATGAAAGTATTACATATTTCTGGAGCTACTAGTTGGGGTGGTAATGAACAGCAATTGCTAGATATTATTCCTGCTCTTGAAAAAGGTAATGTGAATAATTTAGTTTTTGGAGTACAAAATTCTCTTATCCATAAAAAATGTGAAGAAAGTGCCATTCCTTTTGTTTATACGAAAGAAAAAAAACTGAATAAGTTCTCTAATTATAAGTTGTTAAAATCGATTATAGAAAAAGAGAATCCGGATATTATACACTTGCATACAAGCGATTCGGTTACAGTTTATGTGCTTTCAGATTTATTATATAAGCTAAAAAAACCTGCAGTATTTTCTAAAAAAGGCATGGGAAGAAGCATGAGTTGGTTGAGTAAATACAAATACAATTATAAAAATATCGATGCCATTTTTTGTGTTTCTCAGGCAGTTATGCGTTCCATGAAAGAAAAGGTTACAAAAGCGAAAAACTATTATAAGTTAATAGTTCTATATGAAGGTATTAATATAAATCGGATTCAAAGGGCTGAAAACACTCAAGAATTAAATTTAGTTAAGAATAAGGCTAAATATATTGTTGGTAATATAGCTAATCATGTTCCAGCTAAGGATTTAAATACATTAATTCTGGCTATAAATTATATCATTAAAGAAATGAATTTTCATGATTTTCATTTATTTCAAATAGGAGACTATACGAAACATACAGATAGTATTAAATTGTTAATTGAAAAATTAGGGATCCAAGATTATGTTACATTAGCAGGTTTTGTTAAAGATGCAACTACTATTTTACCGAGCTTTGATGTCTATGCGATGAGCAGTGAAAGAGAAGGGTTGCCACTAACTATTTATGAAGCTTTTTACAAGAAAACGCCCGTTGTAAGTACTAAGGCAGGGGGGATTCCAGAGGTAATAAAGGATGGATATAACGGATTTTTAGTAGATGTTAAAAATTATAAGCTTTTAGGGAAACGAATAGTTGAAGTGTTAGAGTCCAAAGAAATTCAAAATAATTTTAAAGAAAGATCTTATAAATTACTGTTGGAAAACTATGACGTTAATAAAACCGCTGTTAAAATGTTAGATGCATATAACGATGTGATTTTATAAATAATTATTTAAACAATCAATTTGAAATCAGCTTTAATCATATCCACATACAATTGGCCTGAGGCATTAGAACTTGTTTTAAAAAGTGTGTTAAATCAATCTGTTTTGCCAGATGAAGTTATAATTGCCGATGATGGTTCTACAGGAGAAACTAAAAAACTCATAGAAGCTTTTCAGCAAAATTTTCCCGTACCATTAAAGCATGTATGGCACGAAGATACTGGTTTTACTAAGTCGGTGATTCTTAATAAAGCTGTTGCAAAGGCTTCAGGGGAGTATATTATTCAGATAGACGGAGATTGCATTATTCATAAACACTTCGTGAAAGATCATTTAGAATTTATTTCTCCGAATACCTTTTTATATGGCTCTCGTGTAAATATTCAAGAGTCGCATTTAAGTAGTTTGTTTACAAAGCAGCAGGTAGAATTTAATGCCTTTTCAAAAGGAATTAAAAAAAGAACTCGAGCTTTATATATTCCATTTTTAAGTGCGTTATATAAAAAAAAGCATGAGGTTTCTAGAAAATATAGAGGTTGTAATACGTCTTACTTTAAATCAGATTTCTTCGCTATAAATGGTTATGACGAACGTTTTGAAGGTTGGGGTAGAGAAGATTCTGAACTAGCTTGGCGTTTTTATAATAAAGGCTTGAGCTCAAGAAGATTGCGATATCGCGGAATTCTGTATCATATTTTTCATGTTGAAAAATCTAAAGAACAATTAGCACAGAATAATGAGATTGAAGAACACACAATTAAAGAGAAATTAACATGGTGTGAAAATGGCGTAAACAAATATTTGAATGAAGAGAAATAATACCATACATAAAGACTTTACAGCGAACACATCGTTTTTAGATGATATAATCACGAATTACGATACCAAAGGCGAAAACTTCGGGAATCAAGATAGAAACTCCCTGAAGTTATACGATTTAGAAGGGATGACCATTAATGTGAAATCCTTTAAAATTCCTAATATTGTTAACCAAATAGCGTATCGTTTTTTTAGAAAAAGTAAAGCCCAACGTTCTTATGAATACGCAAACCGTCTTTTAGAATTAGGTATTGGTACCCCACAACCCATTGCTTTTTACGAGTATAAAACGCCTTTGTTATTTAAGAAAAGTTATTATATCAGTGCCCATTTAGCTTACGATTTAACGTATAGAGAACTGACTTTCGATTTTGATATTCCGAATTATGGAGCAATACTTCGAGCGTTTACAAGGTTTACTTTCGAACTGCATGAAGCAGGGGTAAACTTTTTAGATCATTCTCCAGGAAACACCTTGATTCAATTAAATGGCGGAGATTATAAATTTTATTTGGTAGATTTAAACCGCATGGAGTTTGGAGATTTAGAATTTGAAACTCGCATTAAAAACTTTGCACGTTTAACCACTCATAAGTCTATGGTAGAAGTGATGAGTGATGAATATGCCAAATTAAGTGGTTATAATTATGAAAAAGTGTTCAAGCTTATGTGGGGTGAAACGGAAGCATTTCAAGAGCGTTTTCATAGAAAAAGACGTATCAAGAATAAGATTATGTTTTGGAGGAAAAAGAAGTAATTATTTAATGCCTCTTCTTAATAACCATAGTTTAACATAGCGCATAAATACGGTGTATCCTTGGATGTATCCAATGGTTAGACCTACAACTCCGTCTCTAAAACCACTTTGAACAATATAGTGTTTGAAAAAACCCCAAAAAGGTTTTAGCACAAAATGGTATGGCGTTAATTTACCTGTTTTTTTATCGTATTCTGCCGCTTGTTGCGTTGCATAACGATTCATTTTTTCTAAATAGGCATCAATGGTAGTGTAGGTATTATGATAGAATTTTTCTTTAAGAAAACCGACAGAACCTTGCGCGATGATTTCCTCATGAACTAGTTTGTCTTCGTATCTGCACAGATCACGTTTAAATAAGCGGATCACCTTATCATTTCGCCAACCACTATAATGTACGCGTTTCCCCATGAAGTGGTTGTTTCTGCCAATCCAATAGGCTATATGTTTCGGGTTGGAATTTAAAGTTTCAATAATTTCTTCTTCTAACTTTGGAGTGACACGTTCATCGGCATCAACAATTAAAACCCAATCGTGTTTAGCTTGCGGTATAATCCAGTTTTTTTGTTCTGCATGATATTTAAACTCTCGTTGGATTACGGTGACGTTTAAGCTTTTTGCTTTCTCAAAAGTTCCATCTGTACTAAAACTATCTACCACAATAATTTCATCTGCAAATTGCATAGATTGAATCACAGATTCTATATTATGAATCTCATTTTTGGTGATAATAATAGCACTTAGCTTTTCCATCTTAAAGGTTTAAAGATTTTAAAAAAGCATCTAATTTCTGCTGAAATAAATCAGGGGTAAATTTCTTATAAAGTTCCATCGCTTGTGGCTTCATTTCTTTTTCGGTTTTTCCGCTATATAGTTCCGGCTTATAATCTTTTAAATGAACCGATTCATTTATGGTTTCTTCTTCAAAAATATTCCAAGTATCTTTATCAATCCAAGTTGAGAATATGGTAAAGGTTTTTATGTTCAATGCTTTAGCCATATTTACAGCGCCTCCTTCATTTCCTATTAAAGCATGACAGTGTGCGGTAAGGCTTAGAAAGTCACGCAGACTTTTACCAAAAAGATGCATGTAAATACGAGCTTGTGTTTCTGTCTTACAAAGGTTGAAAATTGCTTTAGCTTCCTTTTCCTGCTTCGGAATATAATTAAACAAAATTTGCGCTTCTGTCGTTGCAACAATTTGATCAATAACCTTTGCCATATAAGCAAACGGATAGGTTTTGTTATCTCCACTACCTAAAACACTAATCATTATTAGAGGCTTTTTTAAGTTGATTCCGTTGGTAGTTAAAAATTTCTTACTGGTTTCTAATTCTTCCGAAGTTAAATAAATTTTAGGTTTTGCAGACGCAATAGTTATATCTAAAGGTTTTAATAACTGAAGTCGGTTTACAATGGCTAAGCCACAATTTTCATCGGTTTTCGTAGCACGTTTAATATTATGCGTGTATATAAAAGCGGAATAGGATTTGTAATAAGAAATTTTAGTTTTAGCAGCAGAAAAAAGTGTGATAAGGTTACTGGATAGTTTTGAATACACATCAATCACCACATCGTATTGTTGCTTTTTAATCTTTTTAGCAAATTTTAAGAGGGTAAGTTTGCTGCTTTCCTCTTCATTTGTAAATAGGACTAAGTTATCAATATTTGGGTTGTTTTCAATAACCGGAACCGTATGTGAATTAACTAGATAATCTAACTGTGCATTGGGGTATTTTGCTCTTAAAGCCTCAAATAGTATGCTGCTTGTAAGAACATCGCCAATCATTTTTTGTTGAATTACTAGTATTTTCATGCAGATAAATTAAAAGCCTTTGTTGTTAAAAGTGCTATAAAGTTAAATTATTATTTATCATACGCTCATTAAATGATTGTATATATGCTTTAATAAACTTCTCTAAAGTATTTGCTTTTTCTGTTTCCATAGAGATTAAATTCTCTTGGAGCAACGGATCTTTTTTGAAATTATATAAAGCTAAAGATTTTGTTCCGTTAAAAGCTAAATAGTAATCACCTTCAATAACATGATAAATATTATCTAAATAGTAAACTACGAAGTTTTTGTCGGAAGTATAAGATTTCCCAAAACTGATAGTTTCTTTTGAAATTCCTAAGTAATCTAATACAGAAGGTAGAATATCAATTTGCTGAAAGTTTTTCTCGTGGACTCCTTTTAAATTTTCATTAGAAGGGTCTAAGAATAAAATAGGAATCCTAAATTTTCCAACATTGGTGTTATAGATTTTATTTTTACTACCTGCAGAAGTATGGTCTGCTGTAATAACAAAAAAGGTGTTTTTATACCAATCTTCTTTTTTCGCAGCATCAAAAAAACGTTTTAAGGCAAAATCGGAATAGGCTACTGTTTCGTATATTTTAGTATCTCCTTTAGGAAATTTGTTTGTATATTTTTCTGGTATAATATAAGGATTATGTGAGGAAATAGTAAAAATAGTACTAAAGAAAGGTTCTTTAAAAGTGCTTAGCGTTTTATTGAAATATTGCAGGAATTCTTCATCAAAAATACCCCATCGTCCATCAAAAGCTTCTGGACCTTCATATTCATCTTTTCCGAAGTAGGCATCAAAACCAGCTACTTTACTGTATTGGTCAAAGTTTTGACTTCCATTAAATGCACCATGAAAAAATGACGTGTGATATCCTTCTTCTTTTAATATTTTTGGAAGTGCATTTACTTTATTTACAGCATAATTTGAAGTGATAATGGAATGTTTTAATAAACTCGGAATACTTGATAGCGTAGAAGGTACTGCGTCTATAGATAGTTTTCCGTTAGCAAAACCATTTTCAAAATAATAAGATTCTGTAATCAAGGAGTCTAAAAACGGTGTAGCACCAATGTTTAAGTTTTCTCTTCCAAAACTTTCTAAAATAATTAGGACTACATTCTTTTTAGTGTTTTCATGTTCCGATTGTATAGAAGTAATTGGGCTGAATATAGTATCTAATTCTTCCTTTGAAAAATAATTTGGACTACGTAAAACTTCTTTTTTATTTAGGGTTTTTAAGATGCAGAAAGGCGTGTTTAAAATTAAAGCAGAATGATTTAATGCGCCATAAGCACTAGAGTCGATAATACGAAGGGGTTTTTTTTGAAAACCACCTCTACCTAAAACTAGGGTTAACCCCATTACACCTAAAAATATTAAGGTTTGCTTGGTATAATCTTTCTTTGAATATTCTTGTTCTGTAACCGGTAGTTTTAAGTTAGGAATAGCCTTGTAGAACGCAATAGCTAGTGCAATACCTAATAGTAATAAATACCAAAACTCCATTAAGAAAGAAACTATAAGTCCTGAAATTTCCTGCTCCATTCCTTGGGCGGTAATCATCCCGAAAGTGCTTCTTCTTCCCGTGAATTTATAATATTCAAAATCAATAAAATTAGTGATTATAAAAAGTAAGTTCACGCTGTAGAACACTACTTTCAGTGTCTTTTGGTAAGCATTACTATATTTGAATTTTCCCGGAACGCAGTGTAATATTGCAAAAAGAATATTGATATAAGCAATTGCAGATAAGTCAAATCGTAACCCTCCTAAAAAAGTATTAAAGAAGGGTTGATTAAAAGTATTGAAGTTGAAAATTAAAAACAATAACCTGCAAAGTTGGTATATTATTACCACTAATAAAATACGCTTTGCAAAGAGGCTTAAGCTTTTGTAATAATTTGTCATTTTAATACTAGACTGCTACTCCGTATTCACGTAAAGCATCATTTAATGATGTTTTTTTATCCGTGCTTTCTTTTCGTTTTCCAATAATTAAAGCACAAGGAACTTGGAATTCTCCTGCAGGGAACTTTTTAGTATAACTTCCAGGAATTACTACAGAACGAGCAGGGATAACACCTTTTGTTTCTACAGGTTCATCTCCGGTAACATCAATAATTTTTGTGCTCATGGTTAAAACGACATTTGCACCTAAAACAGCTTCTTTTTCTACGCGAACTCCTTCCACAACAATACATCTTGATCCAATAAAAGCTCCGTCTTCAATAATTACTGGCGCCGCTTGTAAAGGTTCTAAAACACCACCAATTCCAACACCTCCTGAAAGATGTACGTTTTTACCTATTTGCGCACAACTACCAACCGTTGCCCAAGTATCCACCATCGTACCTTCATCAACATATGCACCAATATTTACATAACTAGGCATTAATATGGTTCCTGCAGAAATATAGGCACCATGTCTAGCAACTGCATGAGGTACTACACGAATTCCTTTTTCGGCATAGCCAGTTTTTAGAGGAATTTTGTCATGATATTCAAAAATACCAACTTCAAAAGTTTCCATTTTTTGAATAGGGAAATATAAAACTACAGCTTTCTTCACCCACTCATTAACTTGCCATCCATTTTCTGTTGGTTCGGCAACACGAAGCTTACCTGAATCTAATAAATTAACAACTTCTCTAATAGCAGAGATGGTTTGTTCTTCTTTAAGTAATTCTCTATTGTTCCAAGCGTTTTCAATTATTTGTTGTAGTTCTTTCATTTTAAAAGGTATTTTATTTCTAAAGCCTCTATTAAAGTTGGGGCTGAATTATTTTTCTATGATTTACAAAGATAAATCTATAATTGATAAAACTAAGTGCTAAGATTAAAAATATGGTATAGCTATTAAAGCTTCAGAATAAAGTTTAAATTTGCATCCAGATGAAAAGAATACTAGCATTAGACTTTGGAACTAAGAGAACCGGAATTGCCGTAACCGATGAGTTACAGATTATAGCTTCTGGTTTAACAACTGTACCGACAAAAGAATTGATTCCGTTTTTAACCGACTATTTTAAAAACGAAAAAGTAGAACTTGTTGTTGTTGGGGAACCAAAACAACTAAATAATGAAGTTTCAGAAAGTGAAGCTGCCATTCAAAATTTTATAAAGAAATTTACTGCTTCTTTTCCTGAAATGCCAATGAAACGTGTAGATGAACGTTTTACTTCTAAGATGGCATTTCAAACGATGATTGATTCTGGTCTGAATAAAAAGCAACGTAAGAATAAGGCTTTGGTAGATGAAATAAGTGCCACTATCATCTTGCAGAGTTATTTATATTCTAAATAAAAAGTATTTTTCTTACATATTCCGTAACTTTTATTGGATTTTTTTGCAAATAATTACCTGATATCGAATTTTTATTGTCTGTTAGCTAATAAATTAGTTGTTTGTGGTTTGTTTTTATGTATATTTGATAGAACTCAAATCTTTATATATGAAAAACTACTACTTAGCATTGCTTGTGTTTGCGTTTTTAGGAATAAACCAAATACAGGCGCAATTTTGCCCGCCAAATGCGTTTGCAACAGAAACCAAACTTATTGTTGTTTATGACCCAGGAACTTTGCCTTGTTCGCAAAGACCACCAACTGTAACTGTAGAATCTATTGTATTTACTTTAATCTCATGTTCAGACGAAATCACTGTTTATAATATTACACCTGGATCTACTTTAGCAGATCCAAATAATATTACCGTAGATTTTGGAGATATTATATGTGATTACACCGGAGGAAGTTTATCTGCAGCAGAATTTGAAAAGATGTTTCGTTCTATGCTTAAAGTCTATCCAAACCCTGTTTCTAAAGGAAACAGTTTAAATGTGGAATTAGGAATTAACACAAATGTTAAAGTAAAGATCTATTCTGTTACTGGAAAAGAAATGTTAAGCACTAAAGCAGCAGACCTAAGTAAAGTGTCTGTAGATGTGTCTAATTTAGCAAACGGTATTTATATAGCGCAAATTATCACCGATTTTGGAACTATAAATAGAAAAGTAATTATTTCGAATTAGTAGTTTAATTTTAATAAATAATATTTTAAAACTCCTTTTATTTAAAGGAGTTTTTTTTGTTTTTTACTTAGTAAATAGCGGAAGTATTGTATTTTTGCCTGAAATTACTTAAAATATCGCATGATTTTACCTATTGTAGCATATGGAGATCCTGTTTTAAAGAAAACAGGTACAGACATTACTAAAGACTATCCGGAGTTAGACCAATTAATAGCTAATATGTTCGAGACAATGTACAACGCTTTTGGTGTTGGTTTAGCTGCTCCGCAAATTGGATTACCAATTAGATTGTTTTTAGTAGACACAGAACCTTTTGCTGAAGATGAGTCTTTAACAGAAGAAGAACAAGAAACGCTAAAAGGATTTAAAAAAGTATTTATCAATGCTCAGATTCTTGAAGAAGAAGGAGACGAGTGGGCTTTTAATGAAGGTTGTTTAAGTATTCCAGATGTGAGAGAAGATGTTTTTAGAAAGCCGAAAATCACTATTGAATATTTTGACGAAAACTTCAAGAAGCATACTGAAACCTACGAAGGTTTAATAGCTAGAGTTATTCAGCATGAATACGATCATATAGATGGTATTTTATTTACAGATAAACTTTCTAGTCTAAAAAAACGTTTGATTAAAGGGAAATTAGCAAATATCTCTAAGGGTAAAATCAATATTGATTATAAAATGAGATTCCCTAACCAAAAAAAGAAACGATAAAATTTGTTTAGCCAAAGCAAACAAATATATTTGCGGACTTTAATAATTAAGATATGAGTTTAGATAAAGTATTATCCATTTCAGGAAGACCAGGATTATTTAAATTAATTACTCAAACTAGAGGTGGTTTTATTGTTGAATCTTTAATAGATCAAAAAAAGATTCCAGTAAACATGCAAGACAATGTTAGTGTATTAAGCGAAATAGCAATTTATACGCTTCAAGAGGAGTTACCTTTAAAAGAAGTATTTAAAAAAATCAAAGAAAAAGAAGGTGGTAAGCAAACTTCTATTAGTCATAAAGAAAGTAAAGATAAATTAGAAGAATACTTTTTTGAGGTTTTACCAAACTACGATGAAGATAGAGTATACGCTAGTGATATTAAAAAAATCATTCAGTGGTATAACTTATTAGAAAAACACAATATGTTAGATTTTGAAGAAGCAACAGCAACTTCAGAAGAGGAAGAATAACATTTACATACATATATTTAAAAAAATCCAACTACTACAGTTGGATTTTTTGTTAGTATTTTTGCCAAAACACTTTTTATGAACTCTAGAGAAAACCAACTAAAAGCATTTGATAGACTTTTAACTATCATGGATGAACTTCGTGAGCAATGTCCTTGGGATAAAAAACAAACCATGGAAACGCTTCGTCATTTAACTATTGAAGAAACCTATGAACTAGGTGATGCAATTCTGGAAAATGATTTAGAAGAAGTGAAAAAAGAACTGGGAGATGTTTTATTACATATTGTTTTTTACTCTAAAATAGGAAGCGAAACTAAAGATTTTGATATCGCGGATGTTTGTAATAGTATTTGTGATAAATTAATTGACAGGCACCCGCATATTTACGGAGATGTTATTGTTGAAAATGAAGAAGAAGTAAAGCAAAATTGGGAAAAGCTGAAACTTAAAGAAGGAAAAACAAGTGTTCTTGAGGGAGTTCCTAAAGGATTGCCAGCTCTTGTGAAAGCAAACAGAATTCAAGATAAGGTTGCTGGTGTAGGGTTTGACTGGGAGGAAAGTAGTCAAGTATGGGAAAAAGTAGAGGAGGAGCTTCAGGAATTTAAAGACGAAGTGAAACTAGGTAATAAAGACGCTATGGAAAGCGAATTTGGAGATGTTATGTTCTCTTTAGTGAATTATGCTAGGTTCTTAAAAATAAACCCAGAAAACGCCTTAGAACGAACAAATAAAAAATTTATAAATCGTTTTCAATATTTAGAAGGAAAAGCTAAATCTTTAAATAAAGATTTAAAAGATATGAGCCTTGCGGAAATGGATGTGTTTTGGGAAGAAGCTAAAAAAATATAATTTTTTAGAAGTTAAATAATCCAAAATAGATTTTCCTGCGTATATATAATAAATGGCACTACTTTCATTGGTAGATAGGTTAATAGCAGAACAAATACTTTAAAGTGTCATTTTATAATATTGTTATTTCTTTACTAAAAAAGTAATAACGATTTAGTTAGTTTAGTTAGTTACTAGCCCTATTTAAATACTGAAGTATTTAGATAGGGCTTAGTTTTTTATAACTAATAAAGTTCTTTTATTTTGCTAAGTTTAGTCTTCCAAAGAGCTAAATCTTCTTTATGATTTTTAATGTTTTTATGCACTTCTTTCACCAACGGATTGTCGTCATTTACATTTGTAAAGAATTGTAAATTATTTTCCAATTGGTTAATTTCTCCTTTAATTTCATCAATTTTCTTTCTTATAAAAGAGTGTTCATTATCTAAGAATCTACTATTGTTAGCATTGCTTAAGCTTTCAAGTTTATTTTCAAACTTAATCATTTCTGCTTCTTTCTTATCCATTTTCAGGTTGTCAAACAAAGCATCTAATGTTTTGCTAAACTTACCTTCAATATAACGTTTGTTTGAAGGAACCGTTCCTAGGTCTTTCCACTGCTTAATATGAACTTTGATTAGTTTTAGGTCCTTATCCTTATCACCACTCATTTCTAAGGATTTCATGGTTTCTAATAGTTCTTTCTTTTTATTATACACCTCGAAACCTTCTTTGTTTTCTGCTTCTTTCGTAGCGTGAAACTTGTCAAAATAATGGTTGCAAGCGCTTTTAAATTGTTTCCAGATTTTATCGCTGTCTTTTCTTGGTACATGTCCAATCTCTTTCCACTCGCTTTGAATTTTCTTCATTAATGGCGTAGTAGTTTCAAAATCGTCACTGTCTTTATTTGCTTCAGCTATTTTAATTAGCTCTAATTTTTTATCTAAGTTTTCCTGTTGATCCTTTTTTAGGTTTTTATAGAAAGCGTTTTTATTTCTATTAAACTCTCTAACAACCACTTTAAACTTAGTCCAAGTAGCTTCGTTAACTTTTATCGGTACTTTTCCTGCGCTAAAAAACTCGTTACGTAATGCATCAACTTCTTTGATTTTGTTTTGCCAAGCACTGTGTGATTTTGGAGTCTGTTTAGAAATAGCTTCTATTTTAGAAATAATAGCTTGTTTCGTTTTTAAGTTTAGTACATAAATTTTATCTAAATCTTTAAAATACTCTTGACGTTTGTCATGAATGATTTTAGTAGCAGCTTTAAATTTATTCCAAATTTCATCTCTGTGCTCTTTCGCAACAGGGCCTAAGTCTTCTTTCCAAATTTTATGTAAAACTTGTAATTCTCTAAAAGCACGATTTAAATTGTCGTCTTTAGCCAATTCTTCAGCTCTTTCTACAATTTTTTGCTTTTGCTCTAAATTGTGTTTAAAATCTAAATCTCGTAGATCTCTGTTTAGATGTAAGTAGTCATAAAAAACCTCTACATTATGGTGATAATTATTCCAAACGGTATTGTATTTGTCTCTTGGAATTGCACCAGCGTTTTTCCATCTTTCTTGAAGTTTTTTGAAGTAATTATAGGTCGTGTTGATGTTTTCTTCAACATTAATTAGTCCTTTAATTTCTTCAATAATATCTAGGCGTTCTGCTAAGTTTTTTTGATGGTTTTGTTCGATGCTTTTATAATGAGCATTTAATTTATCGCGAAAATCACGATAAATATCTTTAAACTTTTTCTGAATTGGACTAGCGTAATGGAAATCGATTTCATTTCCACCTTCGTTTAAAAACTCTTCTTTCTTTTCTTCAAGAAGCGTGTTGAATTTCGTTTTAAATTCGGTTCTTATATCTTCAACATGCTTTTTTATAGCTTGTACCTTTTCATACTTAACCAGTTTTTCAAGCTCTACAACTAGAGCTTCCAAATCCATTTTATGATAATCTTTTACTTCAATTTCGTGCCTTTCTTGCGTTCCTTCATCTTCGGCATCTTCTGCATTTGAAGCTTCGATTTCATCAATTACTTCATCACGATTTTCATGATCTTCTGTAGAATCAGTTTCTGTATTTACTACTGTGTTTTCAGTGTTTTCTGTAGACTGTTCTTCTGGTTTTCCGTCTGCTTGAAGCAGGTTATCTTGCTCTGACATTTAAAAATGTTTATTTAGTTAAATACTCTAGCGTTAAAGATAGTAAACAAGCGGAATATTTTCAAGAAAAAGAAAGTAGTATTCTTATTTGTTCCAGATTTGCCAAGATTTATCGGCTTGAAGTTGCAACATTCTTAAACCGTTTATGGTGGTTGCTTTTTTTTGCTTTCCAAATTGTAGGAATTTGGTTTCTTCCGGATTGTAAATCAGGTCAAATAGCAAATGCTTTTCCGTTATTTCTTGATACGGAATATCAGGACATGCATCTATGTTTGGATATGTTCCTAGTGGTGTACAATTTATGATTATTGTGTTCTTTTGTATAGCAAATTTGCTTAGGCTTTGATAAGTAAAAGTTTCTTTTTCAGATATGTTTCTAGACACATAAAAATATTTAATACCTAGTTTTTTTAGTGCGTATGCAACTGCTTTGCTAGCTCCACCAGTTCCTAAAATCAAAGCAGATGTATGGTGTGGTTTTAGATGCGGTAATAAAGATTGTTTAAATCCGTAATAATCGGTGTTATACCCTTTTAGTTTTCCTTTTTTGGTGATTTTTATGGTATTTATAGCACCAATTTTTCTCGCCTGCTTGTTGATTTCATCTAAATACGGAACTACTTGTTCTTTGTAGGGAATAGTTACATTTAAACCTTTTAGCTGCTTATTTTTCTTTAGTAGTTTCGGAAGCTCTGAAATCGTATCTAAATCATAGGTATGATAAGTTGTATCTGCGATTTTTTCTGTTCTAAACTTTTCTGTAAAATAATTTTCAGAGAAAGAATAACTTATGTTCTTTCCTATTAATCCAAATTTACGCATGTTGCTTTCTAGTTTTGTTTCCGTAGTATTCTAATGCTAAAACAATAAAGACTCCAATGATAGCATAAAAAATAGCGAGGTAAGTTTCTTGATTTAATTCTGGTATAAAACGCTCGTAATTTTCTATGATTTTCTTTCCTGTAGAATCTACTAGAAAACTTCCGTCTTCCTTGGTTTTAAATATGGTTTTTTTAAATGGCCAAACAACGCCAAGCGAACCTACAATAAAACCTATTATAGAAGCTATTGTAATGCTTTTATAGTTTTTAAGAATATAGTTTAAAACGTGTGAAAAAGTAACTAGGCCAACAACCGATCCTATGGTGAAAACAGCAAGAACCTTTAACATTCTTGTTCGTTCGTCATTTTGTAAAAACGAAAAATCTCCTCGAATTACATCTGCAAAACTATCTGCAAGGGCATTAACAGAATCTACTAAAAGTAAAACATAATTCCCTAAAAGAATTAAAATGAATGAGCCAGAGAAACCAGGCAAAGTCATACCTGAAACACTTATAATACCGCAGAAAAACACGAACCAAAGGTTGTCATTTTCTTTTGCGGGATCTAAGAAACTGATGCTTACGCCTATTATAATTCCTATAAACAGTACTAGGTAGGTTTGGTAATTCCAATCTTTAAAATCTTTACTTATATAGTAAATGGAACCTATAATCATTCCGAAGAATACACTCCAAACATAGAGTTCGTAATGAACAATTAAATAATCTAGTATTTTTGAAACACTAAAATAGCTTATAATCATTCCGAGGAATAACAAGCTTAAAAACTTCCCGTTTATATATTGAAAGAAGCTTTTAAATCTCCCGTTGATGAATAATTTAAAGGCTTTTAAATTTATTTTTTGAAGCGAATAAATAAACTCTTCATAAAAGCCAGCAACAAATGCTACAACACCACCAGATACACCAGGAACTTTATTTGCAGCTCCCATTCCTAGTCCTTTTAGAACTAAAAATACTTTATCTGAAAATGTTCTAGTGCTTTGCATTTATGCTTTGTTTCCTATTTTTTCTAATATAAATATAATTGAAAATCCAGCGATCATTAATAAAACAGCATATAATATTTGCGCATCTAATTGTCCGTTGATTTCTGAAAAGTGGTTTGGTAAGATGCTATTTTCTACTACTGTTTTATAGCTTTCAAAATTCTGTAATTCTTTTTGGTAAACCGAAAGCGTACCCAATTCACTTACTTTAGAAAATGAGATTATTTCTCCTGTAGAATCACTCATTACGGAAACCGTTTTTTTCCAAGGCCAAATTTTATTTAAGGATCCAAAAATAAAACCTGTAAGTACAGCCAATGTTGTATTGTGGTAGTTTTTAAATAGCCATTTTAAAACACGAGAAAAACTTAAAAGTCCTATAACTGCTCCTAGAGCAAAAATGATAATTTTCTTAATATCTAGGCTGTCTATTGCATTGCTTAAAGTTTTGTAAGCTCCAAGAATTACTAATATAAAAGAACCTGAAATTCCTGGTAAAATCATTGCGCAAATTGCAATAGCTCCAGCGAAAAATAAGAAATACGGACTATCATTACTTGCCATGGAAGGTAAGGACGTAATATAATAAGCAAGAGCAGCTCCAGTTATTAAAGCAGCAATAGATCCAGTATTCCATTTTGTAATTTGCTTTGCAACAAAATATATACTTGCTATAATGAGTCCGAAAAAGAATGACCATATTAAAATAGGATGTTCTTCAATTAGGTACTTAGCAAGTTTCATAAAAGAAGCGAAACTTATAATGATTCCGGTTAATAAAGCAAGGATGAAGTTTCCGTTTACTTTTTTCCAAAAAGCAGCAATTCCTTCTGTTTTTAAAACCTTTAATGTAGATAGGTTTACATTGCTTATGGTTGTTATAAGTTCTTCATAAATACCAGAGATGAAAGCAATAGTACCTCCGGAAACTCCAGGAACTGCGTCGGCAGCTCCCATAGCCATTCCTTTTAATGAAATGATTAAATAGTCTATAAAACGTCTTTGCATACTTTACCTTTTTTAGATAATCAAAGGTAGTATTTTTTAATAAGGTGCAATACCTTTTTCGACTTAGTAAGTTAAAAAGCTTCGTAAGTTGCGTTCTAAAATTTCAAGAAGGATATCCTTAGGATTGTAAGATTCTTTTTACTTGAGGTTTTTGGTACACATTAGGGAAAAGCTCTTCAATAATAAAAGCATATTCTTTATTGGTGCGAAGTGCATTTTTTAAATGAAATGTTCCTTTTTCTGTCTCGTGTTGTAAAAAGTACAAACCAGCAAGTCTGTATTCTATTTCTGCGCTTTCTGGATGAAATTCTGCAGCTTGTAGAAAATTGAAAATAGCAGCTTCAGCTTCTCCAAGTTTTATAAGAATATCTCCACGAGCAATCCAAGTATCTAATTCGTAATTACCAAGTTCTAAAGTTCTTTTGTAACCACGTTCAGCTTCTTCTAAAAAATTTAAACGATGATTAATTTGCGAATAGAGTTTCCAGTATGCTATATTTTCAGAATCTATATTAATTGCTTTATTAATGTAGTGTAAAGCTTTTTGGTAGTTTCTTTGCTTGTTATAAAGTTTTGTAAGCGAAATCCATCCTTTATCTAATAAAGGATCTTCATGTACTGTTTTGAAATAATATTTTGCTGCTAGATCATACTTTCCTGATTTCTCGTAGCAATGTCCAATACGTAATAAAGCAAATGAAGTAGGGTCATCTAATTCTAAAGTTAAACTATAACTCTCAATAGCTTCTTCGTATCTTTTTAATTTTTCAAGTACTTTTCCTTTTTCTAAATAAGCGCCAACAAAAGTATCATCAGATATGATTGCAAAATCGTAAGCAGATAGTGCTTTTTCATAATCTTTTATAGTGTAATATTGTTTTCCTAATTGGTGCCAAGCGACTTCGCAATATGGATTTGTTTCTAAATAGTCATTTAAAAACTCAATTGCTTCTTCGTTTTGGTCAAGGAAATCAAAGCAATATATAATGTTATAAAGCGCAGAATAATCGTCAATATCTTGCTCTAAACACTTTTTGAAATATTCTTTAGCTTCTTCAAACTTGTCTAAAAACAAGTACTCCATTCCAATTAAGGAATAAAGATCTGTTGTGTCTTGAGCAAATTCTAAAGCTCTTTTAAGAACATCTACTGCTTTTTCGTGGTTGTCTTGCTTAGAGAAAATATTCGCTTTCTGAATATAAATCTCCTCATTATTAGGTTCTAAAACATATAACTCGTTAAGCAGGGCGTTTGCTTTATCTAGTTCGTTTTCAAAAATATATACCTCTACCTTAAACAGTCTTAGGTTTACTGAAGAAGGGTGCTGTGACAAACCAAGTTTGATAGCCTTTTTCGCTAAAGCTACTTTTCCTTGATTTAAATAATGATGAATAATATTCTCAAACTCTTCTGAATCGAAAAATAAAACATTGTTTGTTTTAAGCATCGACTCAAACTTTGTAAGCGGTAAATTATTATTATCGTTTTGGCTAAACTCCATAAGCAATTGCATTATTCTACTTTAATAAATGTACTATACTAAACATCTAAAAAGCCATAAATGCGTTAAATGTTTTTAACAAAGTAATCAACAATTGAGCCATATTGCTTTTATATGTTGATTAATAGTTGGTTAAAAAAGTTAATTGGTTTTTATTCCATCTAAGATGTTAATGATGATTTCACAGCCCTTAATGATTTCTTCATTAGAAATAGTTAAAGGAGGTGTAATTCGAATTGCTTTAGGTTCAAATAGCAGCCAGAACAGTATTAAACCAGCGTCTTTAGCTTGTAAAACAACTTCGTTTGTTATTTCTGCTGATGGTGTCATTGCTGCCAACATTAATCCTTTTCCTCTTATTTCAGTGATTAAAGGGTGTACTAAGTGTTTACGTACTAATGCTTCTTTTTCTAGGGTTTGAGCCATTAAGTCACTTTCAGTAACCTCTTTTAATGTCGCTAAGGCAGCAGCCGCTATGACAGGATGTCCGCCAAAAGTAGTTATATGTCCAAGTTTCGGGTTGTCTTGTAGTAAATCCATGAGCTTTGAAGAAGCTGTAAAAGCACCAATTGGCATCCCGCCACCAAGACCTTTTCCAGTTACTAGAATATCAGGAACGCAATTGTAGTTTTGAAAGCCGAAAAGTTTTCCGGTTCTACCAACTCCAGGTTGGATTTCATCTAAAATAAAAATAGCACCAACCTCCTTACAGCGTTTTTGTACTTTATTTAGGTAGTTGTTTGTTGGTTCTATAAATCCTGCACCACCTTGGATTGTCTCTAAAATAACGCAAGCAGTTTTATTGGTTATTTTTTCTAAATCCTTTTCATCATTGAATTGAATAAAAGACACATTTGGAAGTAAAGGGCGGAAAGCTTGTTTGCGTTCTTCGTAACCCATGACACTCATAGAGCCCATTGTGTTTCCGTGATATGCGTTTTTTGCAGCAATCATTTCCGATCTTCCAGTGGCTCTTTTTGCTAATTTTAAAGCGCCTTCAATTGCTTCTGTACCAGAATTTACTAGGTATGTTTTCTCTAAGGAATCGGGTAAATGACTCGCTAATAATTTTGCTAATTCTACTGCAGGTTTTTGAATGTATTCACCATAAACCATAACGTGTAGATAGCTATCTACTTGCTCTTTTATAGCTGTATTAACCTTAGGGTGTTTATGCCCAAGTGTACATGCTGAAACTCCTGCAACAAAATCTAAAAAAGCTTTATTGTTGCTGTCATAAATATAAGACCCTTCAGCATGAGAAACCTCCATAGCTAATGGGTGTGGCGAAGTTTGCGCCTGATATGTTATGAAATCTTTCTTAATCACTATTCTTGTTTAGGTTGTAATATTTGTGGTTTTCTTTCTTTAACCTGTATGGTTTCTTTTTTACCTCTAATTTCTTTCTTTTTACGTTCCGGAAGGTTTCTAGAAGCCTTTGGATTTGTAACGGTATTTTCTGATCTTTTAATTTCAGACTTATCTGCAGCTTCCATACGGTTTAGCATTTCGTCATCAAAAAAATCTTCTTGTGGTACATAATCTTCTAAACCTTTAATTATAGGAAGATTTAATGGTGGGTCATCACTAAATAAGTCCTCCACGCTTTTAGGTCTTTCTTCTTCACGCCAGTCGAAACCACGGAGCTTTCTAACGTTTTTAGGGAATTGGGACTCCGGATACGTTTTTCCGTCTACTTGTCTGATTTTACGCAGTTCTTCAACCGTTCCATTATGGAAGAATATGCTAATACTACCAGATTTAGACTTGTCAATCCCGACTAATTCGTTTTTATCGTTTCTAGCAAAGTAAATAGATTCGGCGTTTTTATCGATATCTACTTGCTTCAGTTTATTGTTTTCATCAAATAAACCTGTAAGTGTTTTTCCTGTAATTTGATTATAGCCAGCATTTAATGTGTCTTTGCTAATAATGAAGGCATTATCAAAAACCAAGAGGGAATCCATTTTTTCGGTTTTAGGATTTGACTTCACTTGAATTGTGTCTCCAGTCATTTGATTTCCTAAGTTCCAAAGTATCGGTTGTCTTTTGGTGCTAAAAGCATCTTTTGAATTTGATTTAGATATGTTTATAAGTTCCGTTAAACCTGTTTGGTGGTTTGCGTGGATAGAATCTGCTTTTCCACTCATATCGGATTTATAAAACTTTGCATTTTTAAAAGCTCGGGTAATTCGTTTGTTTGCTTTACCTGTAACCATTAGCGTATCTGCATGAATATATACAGTGTCTTTTTCTTGCACCGTAATTGCTAATGCTCGTTTGGTAATAAATACGGAGTCTTTTAATTTATATACTTCTGCATAATGCCCTTTAATGATGCTTTTATTTGTTGTATCTGTTACTTTAATATTATTGGTGGCAGAAGCGAAGTTTCGGTTATTATCAAAGAACATGCTATCTCCTTCAAAGATTCTGTTGTCATAATCTATTCTTGACTTCTTAACGGCATAGCCTTGTTTGGTTTCGGTATTATAAAAACCTTTTTCACAGTAGGTCTTACTTTCTGCTGTTTTAATGGTAGAAGGGCCGTATAAAAAAGCATGACCTGTTTCGGTATAAAAATCTAACTGTTCTGTATGGATAGTATAATCCGGATTAACTAACTCTACATCTTTTACAAATTGGTATTTTTTTGCATTCATATAATACCTACCAATTCTGCTGGTAATAGTTCCTGAAGAATCTCGAACTACTTGTCCGCCACTTTTGTAATAGGACTGTTGTTTGGCTCTGTCAAAATACAGCGTGTCTGTTGTTAGGGTAGAGGAGGGCTCTCTTAAAACCACTTCGCCACTAGCAAAAGCTAGCTTTGTTTTTCCGCTATACTCCACGTATTTAGAAGTCATATTAATGCTATCTCCTTGATGCATTTTTACGTTTCCGTAGGCTTCTACAAAATTATCGTTGGAGTAGAGAAGTGCTTGGTCGCAATACATATCGATTCCTTCGTGTACTATATGAATTTGTCCAGAATCATCACGAGTCATGACTTTTAAGCCAGGAGTATCTTCTTCTTTAAATTCTAAAAACCCAGAATATTTAATTTCTATTTGCTGTTGTGCTTGGGTATAAGCAAAGGCAAAGAAGAGGGTAAGTATATAAATTGGTTTTACTTTCAAAATTTCAAATTTGTGGTAAAAATAACTAATATAAATGATGCAGTATTAGTCATTAAGATATTTTTAATACCAAAAAAACCTGTCAAGTATATACAAGACAGGTTCTTTAGTGTAAGTTCTAAACTTATTACATGAAAATAGTTTGTTTTCTATCTGGACCTACAGATACTACATGAATAGGAATTTCTAATTCTTTTTCAAGGAAAGCTATATACTCATTTAGTTCTTTTGGGAATTGTGATTTATCTGTCATTTTAGTTAAATCTTCTTTCCACCCTTTAAACTCTGAATAAACTGGTTCTAAGTTTTCAGGTTCAATATTATATGGTAAATGTGTAATTTTTTCTCCTTTATATTTGTAAGCTGTACAAATTTTAAGTGTTTTGAAACCAGAAAGCACATCGCCTTTCATCATCATTAATTTAGTAACACCATTTACTTGACAAGCATATTTAAGTGCTACTAAGTCTAACCATCCACATCTTCTTGCTCTTCCTGTAACTGCACCAAACTCATGACCTATTCTAGCCATATCATCTCCAACTGAATCAAAAAGTTCTGTTGGGAATGGTCCAGATCCAACTCTTGTTGTGTATGCTTTAAAAATACCGTAAACCTCACCAATTTGGTTTGGTGCTACACCTAATCCTGTACAAGCACCTGCCGCAGTTGTGTTACTTGAAGTAACAAAAGGGTAGGTTCCGAAATCGATATCTAGTAAAGAACCTTGAGCTCCTTCTGCTAGAATTGTTTTTCCAGATTTTTGTGCTTGGTATAAATATTCTTCAGAATCTATGAATTGTAGTGATTTTAACACCTCTACAGCTTCAAAGAATTCTTCTTCCATTTCTTTTAAGTTGTATTGAATATCTACATTGTAGAATTCAATCATTGCTTCGTGCTTATTAGCTAGAGATCTGTATTTTTCTTTCCAGTCGCTAAGCTCTAAATCTCCAACACGAATACCGTTTCTACCGGTTTTGTCCATATAAGTTGGGCCAATTCCTTTTAAAGTAGAACCAATTTTTGCTTTTCCTTTAGAAGCTTCACTTGCAGCATCTAAAAGTCTGTGCGTTGGTAAAATTACGTGTGCTTTTCTTGAAATTATAAGTTTAGATTTATAGTCGATATCAAATTGATCTAAGCCTTCTAATTCCTTTGCAAATACTACAGGGTCTATAACAACACCGTTACCAATAACATTGGTAGAGTCTTTATGAAAAATTCCTGATGGAATGGTTCTTAAAACGTGTTTTATACCATCAAATTCAAGTGTGTGTCCCGCATTTGGGCCTCCTTGAAAACGAGCAATAATATTGTAGTTAGCCGTTAAGACGTCAACAATTTTTCCTTTGCCTTCGTCTCCCCATTGTAAACCTAGTAGTAAATCTACTGCCATTATAATTTAATTATTTAGTTGTTTTTTTTGTTCCGTAAAAATAAAGTGAATGATTAGAAATTTCAATATCAAAAACCTCTTCAATAGTTTTTTTTATTGATTGAATTCTAGGATCGCAAAATTCGATTACTTCTCCAGTATCTGTTAGAATAACATGATCGTGTTGCTTATCGAAATACGACTTTTCGTAATGCGCTTGGTTTTGACCGAATTGGTGTTTTCTTACCAATGCACATTCTAGAAGTAATTCAATAGTATTGTATAGGGTAGCTCTACTAACACGATATTTTTTGTTTTTCATGTTTAGGTACAGCGACTCTATATCGAAGTGTTCATCGTTATTATAAATTTCTTGAAGTATAGCGTATCGCTCTGGTGTTTTGCGATGGCCTTTGCTCTCTAAAAACTTAGTAAAGACATTCTTTACTATTTCCTGATTTTTTATTTCTGTTTTTACACTCATAATTCCGGCGTAAATTTACAACATATTATACTCTTTTAACCTTATCAATTCCATTAATTTTTTTAAGGTTATCCATAAGTTTTGTTAATAAGTTTTTGTTCTTTACAACAACGTTTATTTTTCCGGAGAAAACCCCGTCATTACTCTCAAAACTTATGCTTTTCATGTTTACGTTCATGTTAGCCGAAATGAGTTTTGTGATGTCGTTTACTAAACCTAAATTATCAATACCTGAAAGAATAATTTGTGCAGGGAAGTCCTGTTGGGTGGAATCTATCCATTTTGCAGGCAGAATTCTGTAAGCGTAATTAGATTGTAAACTCACTGCGTTAGGACAGTTGGATTTATGTACTTTGATGCCTTCTTTAATCGTTAAGAATCCAAAAACAGCATCGCCAGGAATAGGATTACAACAAACTGCTAGCTTGTAGTCAAGTTTTTCTTCTTCCTTTCCAAAGACTAATAAATCGTATTTGTTAGTGATTTCTTCTTTGTCAAGTTCTTCCTTGTTTATACTAGGTTTTCGTGTGATTTTATTCTTTAGGTAGCTAACAAAAGCATTGCTTCTAGACGAAGCATACTCTTTTAGCATGGTATTGTCTATAGTTCCTGTTCCTACTCGATAAAATAAATCTAAACTTGTTTTAAGTTTAAAGTGGTTTACCATTTCGTTTACAGAATCTTCATTCAAAGTAATTTTAAGCTGTTTTAGTTTTCTTCTTAAAATTTCTTTTCCTTCTTCTGCTACAATCTTCGTACTTTCTTTTAAAGCGTTTTTAATTTTACTTCTAGCTCTAGCCGTTGTCGCATAGTCTAGCCAGTTTGGAGTAGGTTTTGCATTTTCTGAAGTTAATATATCTACTTGATCACCACTTTTAAGTTGATGGCTTAGGGGAACGAGTTTTCCGTTTACTTTTGCGCCTCTTGTTTTTAATCCTACTTCTGTGTGAATACTGAAAGCAAAGTCTAATGGGGTAGCTCCTTTTGGTAGGGATTTTAAATCTCCTTGCGGCGTGAAAACAAATATTTCTTTAGAATATAGGTTTAGTTTGAATTGTTCTACAAAATCAACAGCATTTGCTCCGTGGTTTTCTAAAGCTTCTTGAAGCTTGTTAATCCATGTATCTAGATTATCTTCTGATTTTTCACCTTTATTTTTGTATTTATAGTGAGCAGCATAACCTTTTTCTGCAATCTCATTCATTCGCTCACTACGAATTTGCACTTCTACCCAGCGACCTTTAGGTCCCATTACCGTAATATGAAGCGCTTCGTAACCTGTGGATTTTGGTGATGAAATCCAGTCGCGAAGTCGAGTAGGGTTTGGTCTAAAGTGATCTGTAACTATGGAGTATATTTTCCAAGCTAAGAATTTTTCGTTAGCAGCATCGGTTTTATAGATGATACGAACCGCAAACTTATCGTAAACCTCATCATAAGAAACCCCTTGGTTTATCATTTTTCTTCTGATAGAGAAAATAGATTTTGGCCTTCCTTTGATGTCGTAATTCAGGTTTTCTTTGTCTAGAGAGTTTTTAATAACCTCTGTAAACTCTTGTATATACAAATCTTGCTCTTCCTTGCTTTCTTTCATTTTAAGCAGGATGTCGTTATAAACTTCTGGTTCGGTATATTTTAGACCAAGATCCTCTAGTTCACTTTTAATATTATATAGTCCGATTCTATGGGCTAATGGTGCGTAGATATAAAGTGTTTCGCTGGCAATTTTTACTTGCTTATCTGCTCGCATAGATTCCATGGTTTGCATATTATGCAATCTATCGGCAATTTTGATAATGATAACCCGAACGTCATCATTAAGTGTAAGCAGCATTTTTCTGAAGTTCTCTGCTTGCATAGACACATCCATGTCTGCGTTAAATGTAGAGATTTTTGTGAGTCCGTCTACAATTTTAGCAACGGTCTCACCAAAAAGGCGTTCAATATCTTGAACGGTATAATCTTCATTGTCCTCAACAACATCATGGAGTAGGGCAGCAGCAATAGAAGTAGCATCTAGGCCAATTTCCTGTGCTACAATTTTTGCAACAGCAATGGGGTGAAAAATATATGCTTCACCAGATTTCCTGCGTTGTTCTTTATGGGCGTCTACAGCAACATCAAAAGCTTTACGTATAAGTTTTTTGTCTTCGGTGCTAAGTGTTCTATAACTTACCCTAAGCAGTTCCTTATATGCTTTGGTGATGGCTGCGTTTTCTTTTTCTATATCTACTTCTGTCATAATAACTAAAATTAGTATAAAGAATGTTATTGTACAACCCTTTTTAACATAAAGTTAAAGGAATTTATAAAGTGGAAAACTATCTTTTTAAATTCTTAATTCTTTCTAATAAAGTTGGGTGCGAATAATGCATAAATACATAAGCTTTATGCGGTGTTAAATTGCTTAGGCTGTTTTTGCTTAGTTTCTTTAAGGAAGTAATTAAAGGTGCTGCTTTATAAGTCTTTTTCGCATAGTCATCTGCTTGGTATTCAAATTTTCTAGAAAACCAGTTCATAATTAGGTTGGTGATTTCTGAAAGCGGACTATATAAAATACCAAAGGCTATAAGTCCGATGTGAAAGCTAGGAGTTTCAACCCCTAAAGCTTGAGAAAGTAATGGATTTGAAATAAATAAGGAAAGAATAAAAAGTGTCAAACCTGTTAGTAATACCGAAGCAGTTAAATTAAATACAATATGTTTCTTTTTGTAGTGTCCGACTTCATGTGCGAGCACGGCAACAATTTCTTCTTCCTCTAGGTCATTTATTAGAGTATCATATAATGTAACTCGTTTTTCACTTCCAAATCCTGAAAAATAAGCGTTTGCTTTTGTGCTTCGTTTAGATCCATCAATCACGAAAATTTTATCTAAAGTAAAACCTGCAGTTTGTGCATACTTTGAAATTTTATCGCGAAGGCTACCTTCTTCTAGTGGTGTTTGCTTATTGAATAAGGGAACAATTAAACGAGCATAAAACATATTAATAAACACGGTGAATATTGTAATTAGCGCCCAAGCATAAAGCCAAAAATGTTTCCCGGTTGATTGGTAGAACCAAATAATTGCCGATAAAATTAGGCTACCTATAATAGCCATCATAAACCATCCTTTTATTTTATCTAGCCAAAAGGTTTTTTTCGTTGTTTTATTAAAACCGAATTTTTCTTCAATAACAAATGTTTTATAATAGGAGAAAGGCGTTGTTAATATATCGCTTCCAATCATAATGATACCAAAGAAAATTAGTGCAATTATAATTGGATTTTCAGAATAACTTCTAGCAATTTTATCAACTATTTCAAAGCCATCTAAAAACAGGAAAGCAAGGGTTAATACAATAGAAAAACTGGAAGTTAAGATTCCGAATTTGTAATTGGTTTGCTTATAGTCCTGTGATTTTTTGTATTCGGTTTCATCATAAACATCTTGAAGCTCTTTAGGAATTGCATCTTTAAAATGTTTTGCATTTAAAGCATCTAATGTTTTATCAATGATAAAATCAATAATTAAGATGGCAATGATGATATAAAATAGGGTAGTGGCTGTCATGTTTTATTTGAAATTTCTCTGTCTTTTTGCTTCAAAGATTAAAATTCCTGCAGCTACGGATACATTCATAGAATCTATTTCGCCTTGCATTGGTATTTTTATGTTTTGCTTTGAAGCTTTTCTCCATGTTTCACTTAATCCGTCTGCCTCTGTACCAACTACAATTGCAGAAGCTTGTGTGTAATCTTGTTCGTGATAATTAACTGCTTCTTGTAAAATAGCACTGTAAATGTTTATGTTGTTCTCCTTTAAAAAATGGATGATTTCCTCGGTACTTCCGGTGGCAATTTGATTGGTAAAAACGCAGCCAACACTTGAGCGAATGATGTTTGGGTTGTATAAATCTGTTTTTGGGTTTGCTATTATTACCGCGTCCACATTAGCAGCGTCTGCAGTACGTAAAATAGCGCCAATATTACCAGGCTTTTCAGGAGCTTCTGCAATTAAAAGTAAAGGGTTTTTATTTTCAAACTTTAAACTTTCAAACGATAGGTCTTTTGATTTTGCAATGGCTAAAATACCTTCGGTGGTGTCTCTATATGCTAATTTCTGATAGACTTCCTTAGAAATTGAAATAATTTCTGGCTTGTTAATAGTAGTGATTAGCAGTTTGTTCAGCGCTTCTTCCGGAAACAAATCCTCATAAAATAAAATAGTTTCTAATGCATAGTTACCCTTTATTGCTAGAGAGATTTCTCGCGCTCCTTCAATTAAAAATAACCCAGATTTTCTTCTGATTTTAGATTTATCCTTTAAAAGGGTTATTTCTTTTATATATGCGTTTTTAGAACTAGTTATTTGTTTAAAAGACATGGTTTTACTTGTATTAGGCCTGCAAAGTTAAGCTAAATATAAGGAAACCTTATTTTAAATAATATAAAAAAGCGAGCATGAATTTCAAGCTCGCTTTCTGTTAGGTATTAAAAAAGAATTTAGTTTTTATTCTTGATATTTTTCAGAATAACGTTTAGATAGTTGGGTTTGGTGAGACTCTAAACTAAGATTTCTACCTTGAACAAATGCTTTAATTAGTTTATTTGTTCTAATATCTAATGCATCTCCTTCGCTGATAAATAAAGTAGCATCTTTTCCAGATTCTAAAGTTCCGAAGGTATCATCTATACCTAGAATTTTAGCAGTATTACTTGTAATTAGTTTTAATGCTTCTTCTTTATCTAATCCGTAAGCAACACAGGTTCCAGCGTAAAAAGGTAGGTTTCTTGAATTCATTCTTTCCATATCTCCATTTGCTTGTAAAGCAACTACAATACCGCTATCTACTAATTTCTTTGCCATTTTGAAAGGTAAATCATAGTCTTCATCATCTGAATTAGGTCTAGAATGTACTCTATTTAAAATTATTGGAATATTGTTTTGCTTTAGTAAGTCTGTAACCTTATAAGCTTCATAACCTCCTACAATTACCATGTTTGCAATATCATTAGCTTTAGCAAATTCAGTTGCATCTGTTATTCCTTTAGCATCATCTACATGAATGAATAGCTTAGCAGAACCATTTGTAACTTTTGCTAAAGCTTCAAAGGGCAGGTTTTTCACTTCTTTAGTACTTTGTTGGTACACCTTACTTTGTTTAAAAAAGTTAGCTAATTCTTCAACTTGTTTCCCATATTCTTTATTTGGTTTTAAGTGTGAAGGCTCACCTCTCCACCAACGACCACGAGTGTATGGTCTAGGCCAATTAATGTGAATTCCGTCATCTACTTTTACTGCTGCATCTTCCCAGTTCCAAGCATCTAAATGCACGATAGATGAAGTTCCTGAAATACGCCCGCCCTGCGGAGTGATTTGCGCAAGTAAAACACCATTAGGTCGCATAGTTTCTATGACTTTAGATTCTGTATTATAGGCTATTAAACTTCTAATATGCGGATTCAAACTTCCTAATTCGTCACTGTCTATAGTAGCACGTACTGCATCTATTTCCCCTAAACCAAGAGTGGAGTTAGGAACGATAAAGCCAGGGTAAACATGTTTTCCTTCGGCTTTAATAAGGTCCATATTAGAAATATCGATTTTTACTAGTCTAGCATCTGCAACGGTTTCTATTTTTCCATTATTAAAAATAATGATGCTGTTTTCTATAACTTCTCCGTTTCCTATATGGGCTGTAGCTCCCATAATACAGATAGCTTTTGTTTGTTTAGGAGCTGGAGTTTGTTGTGCAAAAAGAAATGTAGTGCACAATAAAAAAGCTGTAATTATATAATTGTTTATTTTTTTCATTTCTAAATTTTTAGTGAATATGTTCTGCTTCGGTATCACAATGGAAAGTTTCGTTTCCTTTTTTCTTAATAGGAATTGTTTTTAGTCCTTTATTTTTTGCCTGAAGCATCCTATTTAAAAGTTCATTTTTCTCTGCTTTCATTTCTTTTCTTAATTGAAGATCTCTTTCTATATCGAAATAAGTAACACCTTCAATAATTGTTTTTTCTGCTTTTGCATAAATTGATAATGGATGGTCGCTCCAAAGTACAAGGTCTGCATCTTTTCCTACCTTAATACTACCTACGCGATCGTCTATATGTAATAATTTAGCAGGGTTTAAAGTGATAAACTTCCATGCATCTTCTTCACTTACTCCACCGTATTTAATAGATTTTGCTGCTTCTTGATTTAAGCGTCTTGACATTTCTGCATCATCACTATTAATTGCTACCGTAACGCCGTTATTATGCATAATTGCTGCGTTTTGCGGGATAGCGTCATTTACTTCATATTTATACGCCCACCAATCACTAAAAGTAGAACCTCCAGCACCGTGCTCTTTCATTTTGTCGGCTAGTTTATAACCTTCTAAAATGTGCGTGAATGTATTTACTTTAAAGTTGAATTTTTCAGCAACTTTCATAAGCATATTAATTTCGCTTTGTACATAAGAGTGGCAGCTAATAAAGCGTTCTTCATTTAAAATTTCTGCAAGAACTTCTAGCTCTACATCTTTTCTATAAGGTTTACCGCTTTTCTTTTTCGCAATATATTCTTGTGCTCTGGTAAAGTAATCTATGAACATTTGTTCCACACCCATTCTTGTTTGTGGGAAACGATTAAAGCTTGACCAGTTACTTTGTTTCACGTTTTCACCTAAAGCGAATTTGATAAACTTAGGAGAGTTTTTGTAAATTAAATTATCGGCTGTTTCACCCCATTTTAATTTGATAATTGCCGAACGACCACCAATAGGGTTTGCCGAACCATGTAAAACTTGAATAGAGGTTACTCCACCAGCAAGATTTCTATAGATATCTACATCTTCAGCGTCAATAACATCTTCTATGCTAACTTCTGCAGAAGAATTTTGACCCGATTCGTTTACTGCGGAAGTTGCTATATGTGAATGCTCGTCTATAATTCCTGTAGTTAGGTGTTTTCCAGTAGCATCTACAATTTTTGCATTACCGTGCTTCAGGTTGTTTCCAATTTTTGCAATTTTTCCATCCTTCACTAAAACATCTGTTTGTTCTAAAATACCTTCTGCTTCGTTTGTCCAAACCGTTGCGTTTTTAAATAAGATGGTTTCTTGCTGCGGAAGTGTTTTGAATCCGTAAGCTTCGTTAGGATATGTTATAGGAAATACCTTTGGTGTATCTTTTTCTTCTTTTTTATCTTCTTCGGAAACTTCTTTGCTTTCTGCTCTTTTAGCGTAAAAGCTTGTTTCATTTCCGTTAGGTAAAATAGCTTTTCCACTTAAAATCTTCGGGTTAGAAATTTTGGAAACTAATCGCGTAAGGTTCTTGCTAGTTGTGTCTGTGCTAGTAAAAGAAATATTTAACCAATCGTCTTTAAACGAAAGTATTGTTCCTAATTTTTTATCCTTAGAAGAAACGCTGGCTTTTGGCTTCGCTATGTCGCCTGAAATTTTTAAATCGTAAGTTTCGCCTGCAAGGGTAAAGTTATAATCCCCTCTAATGTCTTTAGTGGACATGGGGTGGATTTCGTGCTTTTCACCATTTACCCAGTTTTGATAAAGGATTGTGTTTTTATCAAAAACATCTCCAGAAGTAATAAGGAAGTTAGCGTAAGCTCCGTTTTTAAGCGAACCAATGCTATTTTCTTTACCTAAGATTTTTGCTGGAGTGGTAGTTAGAGCTTCCAATGCTTTGGTTTTACCTAAACCATATTGAATTGCCTTTTGAAGGTTTGGCATTAAATCTTTTGCAGCATCTAATCCTTTTAAAGTAAACGAAAAAGGAACATTGTTTTCTGCTAATATTTTTGGGTTTGCAGGTTTTTGATTCCATGCACGTAAATCTGCTATTCCAGCACCTTCCGCTAAGAATGGATCTGAAACATCAAATGCATCAGGGAAATTTAAAGGAATAATAAACGACGCATTGGTAGCTTTAATTTCGATGATGTTTTCGTATTCATCTCCGCCGCCTACAAATACAAACTCCGTATTTGTTTCTTTACCAACTTTAGCAAAACGCAAAGCGTTTATTTTGCTGCCAGCATCCATGATTTGTACTAAGCTTTTGTTTGTATTATATGCTTCTAAAGCTCTATCTTTATTATTAACGTTTCCGTTTGCATACCATTTTGCATCATAATGTACCTGACGTAAAAGAGCCATAGTTCCCATTAAGGAGTTAGGGTATGATTGTCTGGATTGTACACTTTTTCTAGTGGAATAATATTGCGCAGACTTATTTTCTAAAATTCTAGAAGCATCTGTGCTATTTGGAGTCAAAGCAATTAGAGTTCCTGTACCTCTAATAATTCCGTCTTGTAAATGCGTGTTTACTACTCCGAAACCTGCTTTACGTAAATCTGATGCAGATTTTTCATCATATTTATAAAAATCGATGGCGTTTTGATCTGGTCTTATATGGTCGTTCCAATAAAAACCTTCTCTGCTAGCATCATATTGTGCGCCTCGGCCAGAAATTCTTTCTGGTTTAGAAATCCCAAAGTCTGAAAAAACATCAATAAAAGAAGGGTAGATGCTTTTATTGCTTGCGTCAATAACAATCGAATTTTTAGGAATAGCTACAGATTTTCCTGTAGCTACAACTTTACCGTCTTTAATTAGTAAAGTACCGTTTTCGATAATTTGTGTGGGACTAACATAGATTTTGGCATTTGTAAATGCGGTGTAGTGGTTGTTTGTGGTTTTTACACCATCGTTTTTCGGAAAATACTCTTGTGCAGAAATTGTTATGCTAAACAAAAACAGCATGAGTAGATAAAGTCTTCTAGTCATATTGGTTAATTAAAAATAAGTTTTAAAGATACTTAAAAGTATTAGGGTTAAAAAAGTTAGAATTAGGTTTGCTAATTATTTTCTAGGGTCATGGTCTATAGGTCTGTGTAAACCAGGGATTTCTAACATTACTTTTCTAAGTTCGTCTTTTAAATAATATTTAGAAAAATCCTGAAAATAAATGCTTTTATTTAAATCTTGTGGAGCGAAACTAATTATACCACTATTGGAGGTTTCGTAGATTTTAAAAGGAATGGTTGTTTTTAAATTTTCCTTTAAAGTGTATATTTTGTCAAAAGTATAGCTGTCAAAAAAAGTATAGTTTTTCTTGAAGAATTCTTTCAGATCCGTAGATTGTGAAAAACTCATAGAGCTTACAAAAAGAGCGATAATGGCTAATGTAGTTTTCATAAGTTAATTTATTGCACCAAGATAATAAATTATAATGTTTTAGAATAATGATAATTTACTAAAAGAGCCACTACATAACTATAGCTTTTCATACCTCCTTTTTGGTTATTAGCTTTTAAAAAAGAAGAATATATAAACTCAAAAACAGGTTCTGTAATATTTTGATAGCTTTTCCAGAAATCTTGTGTTTCTTGATAGTTCTTTAGAATACCTGGGTTTATAGTGCTTAATAATTCTTCATAAATAGCAGGGTCTCGTCGGTATACTTCTACTAAACAATGTCTCAATCCAAAACTGTAACCCGAATAATTAAAATAGATATTTGGGTGATGTGTTGCAGCTAGAAAACCAATAAAATTCGCTTCGTTTTCTGCAGCATATCCTAATTGATGCGCTACTTCATGTGAAGCAGTAGTAGGGAATTTATATTTAGGAATTAAAGCATCTATTTGTGCTTCGTTAGTTAAGGGATTTAAATAACCAGAAAATCCCATATAGGTTAGGGGTGTACTAAAAATAGATTTTTTTATGCTCTTTGAATGGTAGCTTAGATGCGGAAATTCTTCCTCTAAAACAGTGTAACCTTTTGGAGTGAGTTGTAATAATTCCGATTTACTAAAAGGCATTTCTACTTTTACCGAATCATTTTGGGTAATTTGAAGGTGTATGTCGTTCGATTTTTTTATCAGTTGTTTGGTTACTTCCAATAATTGACTAGTGGTATAATCTGCTTCTAGGCTTAGGTTTTTATGTAGTGGAAGTCTGTAGTAATTCATTCCCCAGAATAAATGAAATGCAAAATAGACTATGGAAGTTGCAGCTAAAACATCAATGAACCAAGCCTTGGTGTCTTTTAAAATACGGTTTCTATTTTTATAAAACCATCTAATAATATATATGATGGAAACTGCGTAAAAAATATCCCCAAATGAAAACGGAAGCCATCCAAAAGAATATCGAAACAACTTAGAGGTTATGGGATACAATCCGTTACTATAATAAGTTTCTATAAATTCTGGGTACTTAGAAATCAGTCTAACAATAAAGTAGAGTGGGAGTATAGAAAAGGCTATATATGGCTTTGGGTTCTTTAGCATCCTTCAAAAATAAACAATTGTTTGTTAATCTTTCTCTTAAGGTTTTAAAAAGGAACAAGGTTGTTTAATACAATTTGTATCTTAGCGCTTTCAAAAAAATACTTATATATGAATTCAGAAATAAGACAATTACAGCCACAACAACTTTGGAATAAATTCGCAGACTTAAATGCGGTTCCTAGAGCTTCAAAAAAAGAAGAGCGCGTTATTGCGTTTATGAAAGATTTTGGTAGCAAACTAGGATTAGAAACCATAGAAGATGAAGTTGGTAATGTAATAATTAAAAAGCCAGCTACTGCAGGAATGGAAGACAGAGTAACCATTGTTATGCAATCGCATTTAGATATGGTTCACCAAAAGAATAACGACACAGATTTTGATTTTGACACACAAGGAATTGAAATGTATGTGGATGGTGATTGGGTACGAGCTAAAGGAACAACTTTAGGAGCAGATAACGGTTTGGGAGTAGCTACTATTATGGCAATTTTAGAAAGTACCGATATTGCGCACCCTGCAATTGAAGCTTTATTTACTATAGATGAAGAAACAGGAATGACAGGAGCAATGGGTTTAAAAGGAGGTTTACTTGACGGTAAAATACTTTTAAACTTAGATACAGAAGAAGATGATGAAATTGGTGTTGGTTGTGCAGGTGGTGTAGATATCACAGCAACTAGAACGTATGAAGTAGAAGAAACTCCGGAATTTAAAACTGGATTTGCTATTAGCGTTAAAGGACTTCAAGGAGGGCATTCAGGAATGGATATTCACAAAGGACTTGGAAATGCAAATAAAATCATGAATAGAGTTTTATTTGATGGTTTTGAAAACTTTGGTTTACGTATTTCTGAAATAGACGGTGGAAGTTTACGCAATGCTATACCTAGAGAAAGTAACGCAAAGGTTGCAATTGATGCTGTGCACGAAGAAGCATTTATTGCTGAAATGAAGGAGCTAGCAGCTACTATTAAAACAGAGTTAAAAACTATGGAGCCAGAATTGGAAATCGTAGTTTCTAAAATAGATACTCCTGCAACAATAATGGATCTTGGTGTGCAAGAAGGATTAACTCGTGCAATATATGCAGCTTGTAATGGTGTATATAGAATGAGTGCAGATATTCCTGATTTAGTTGAAACATCTAACAATATCGCTAGAGTAATAGTGAAAGATGGTGAAATTAAAATAGGATGCTTAACAAGATCTTCTGTAGAAAGTTCTAAAGAAGATTTAGCAAACTCCCTTCGTGCAGCTTTTGAATTAACAGGATGTGAAGTAGAACTTTCTGGAGATTACCCAGGATGGACTCCAAACATGGATTCTTCTATATTAAAAGTTTTAGATAGCTTATATGAAGAAATGAATGGTGAAAAAGCAAATGTAGCAGCATGTCATGCTGGTTTAGAATGTGGTATTCTAGGAACTAATTATCCAGATATGGAAATGATTAGTTTTGGACCTACTATTAAAGGAGCGCATTCACCAGATGAAAGAGCAAGCATATCTTCTGCTCAAAAATACTGGAAATTTGTATTAGAGATTTTAAAGAATATTCCGAAGAAATAAGGAATTGTAAGTCATAAAAAAAAGCAGCTCTTAGAGCTGCTTTTTTTGTTTAGTAAGTATTCAAATTACTACTGAATACCCATAATCTCTAAATCAAAAACTAAGTTTGTGTTTGGTGGAATTGGTCCAGCTCCGTTAGAGCCATAACCTAAATAGCTAGGAATAAAAACACGAGCTTTATCACCAACCTTCATATTAAGCATCGCTTCTCTAAATCCTGGAATAAGAGTAGCTGTTTCGTTATATATCATTGGGAATGGTTTGTAACCACCTTGCTTATCGCGTTGCTCGTTGTATTGATTGTTTTCTTTTGCAACCTTAGCCCAGCTAGTGTCAAATAAGGTTCCGTTTTCAAAGTAACCAGCATAGTTAATTAATACCTTGTCTGTAGACTTTGGTTTTGTAGCGTTTTCTGAACCGTTAACAATCATTACCAATCCTGTAGGTAGTTTCTTTACAGTGCCTTCTAAATCTTCATTCTTTTTTAAGAAATTTTCTGTAGCAGCTTTTGCTTCCTCTTTAAGTTTTGCTTCTGCTTCTTCTTTTAATTTCTTATTTCTTTCTGCAATCTTAGGTAGCTCTTCTGTATATACTTTTGGAGCATCAAAAGCTATTGCAGCTTTCCCTTTTCTAATGATGTTTAATTCGTTTATAACAACATCTTCAATTGGTCTGTTTGCTGGTTTTTGTGTAGCTACGTTTGAAATAGTGTCTTGTACATCTAAACCTATAACTAATTCACCAAAAACAGCGTGACAGCTTACTCCTGGAGTTCCACAGTTTTTTGGGTTGTCTGCAGCATCAAAAGCATCTAGGTTTGGAGTAGGACCTTCTGTTATAAAAAATTGAGATCCGTTGGTGTTTGCTCCAGAGTTTGCCATAGATAAAATACCAGGCTTATTATGTCTTAAATCTACATGGAATTCATCTGTGAATTTATAACCTGGGTCCCCTGCGCCAGTTCCTGTAGGGTCTCCTCCTTGAATCATAAATTTGTCAATTACTCTATGGAAAATGATGCCGTTATAATATCTTTTTCCTTTTAAAGAATCGGTAACATTAGGGTGTGTTCCTTCTGCCAATGCAACAAAGTTTGCAACGGTAACAGGAGCTTTTTCAAAATATAATTTAGCAACCATTGTACCTTTATTCGTTACAAATTCAGCGTAAAGTCCGTCTTCAAGATCTGGATATTTGTCTTGGCAAGAGGTAGCACTAAGTAGTAGTGCTAGGATAAAAATTTTCATAGTCTGTTTTAAAAAATTCATATTAGTTAGATTGGTTTTGAGTTATTGAATTTACAGTTACTTCACAAATTAAAGGAATGCTTGTTCCTATTTTATTGTTGTCTCCGTAGTAACCATAGGCTTTTTGCGATGGAAATAAGAAAGTTACTGTTTCACCAGCTTTCATAAGTTTAAGACCTTCTCGTAATCCGGTAAAGAGCTCTTGCTTATCCATTGCGTAGTTTTGTGTTTTAAGCTCTTCTTTGGTGTAAATAAAATCGCCGTTTAATGACTTTACATTATAATCGAAGTTTACAATGTCTCCAAAGTCGGGCTTTTCTAAACTGTCGTTTTCTTTTGTGTTGTAATAATACCAAAAACCACTATTTGAAGCTAGGTATTCATGCTCCGGGTTTTGTTGCATTATTGCTTCAATGCTAGACTGTTCTTTTGCATATAGTTCTTTGTTTCTTTCTACCGATTCTTTAATAAATGAACCAGATGATTCAGAAATTGGTCTTCTTGCTTCAGGTGATTTACAAGAAAAAACTAGTGTTAATAGAGAGAATGTTAATAGGAGTTTATTCATTCTTTAATATGTTTTTATAGCTTGGTAAGATACTAATAAAATTTTCAATAGTTTCCTCTAAGCTTGATTCACTTCTACCTCCTGCTGCATTGGTATGTCCTCCACCAGAAAAATGAGCTCTTGAGAATTCGTTTACAGAAAAATCTCCTTTAGAACGTAAAGATATTTTAATAATGTTTTGCTGTTGGTCTTCAATAAATATAGCAGCAAAAATAATATTTTGAAGAGATAGTGCGTAGTTTACAAAGCCTTCGGTGTCTCCTTTTTTATATTGGAAGTCATTTAGCTCTTGTTGTGATAATGTAATATAGGCAGTACGGTATTCTGGTAAAACCTTTAAGTTGCTTAGAGCGCAGCCTAAAAGTTGTAATCTACTATAGCTGTTAGTATCATAAATAGCATTATGAATTTGCGCGTTTTGAGCACCTTTTTCTATTAAATCAGCAATAACCTTATGTGTGGTAGCTGTTGTAGATGGGTATCTAAAAGAGCCAGTGTCTGTCATAATACCTGTATATAAACAGGTGGCAATATTTGCATCAACCTTATTTATATCTCCAAGCATGTCGATGAAGTTGTAAACCATTTCACAGGTAGAGCTCATGCTTACATCACTATAGGTATAAAGTGCATAATCTTCTGGTTGTTGGTGATGATCTATCATGATTTTTATAGACTCTGTGCTTGCAAGAACTGTTTCCATATCGCCAGTTCTATTTAGTGCATTAAAGTCTAATGTAAAGATGATATCTGCATGATTAATAAGCTTGTCGCTTTCTTCTTTTTGCGTGTCGTATTTTAAGACACTATCTTCATTTGGCATCCATTTTAAAAAATCCGGATAATCATTAGGAGCAATTACTTGTGCTTCGTGCTGGTATTTTAAAAGATAAAAATATAATCCTAAAGTAGAGCCAATAGCGTCCCCGTCTGGGTTTTTGTGTGGTACAATCACTATTTTTTTAGGTGTGCTTAATAGTGATTTTATATCTGCAATCTCTTGTTTTTTCATAGAAAGCGAAGATACAATTTTTTAATAATGCTTTATATTGTTTTTTTGTAGAAAAACGTTACTTTTGCACAAAATTATAATAAAAGAATGGCAACAAATAGAACATTTACAATGCTTAAACCAGATTCTGTTGAAAAAGGGAATATTGGTGCAATTTTAGAAAAAATTACAGCTTCAGGATTTAGAATAGTAGCAATGAAGTTAACGCAAATGACTACTGCAGATGCACAAGAATTCTACGCAATCCACAGTGAGCGCCCTTTCTTTGGAGAATTAGTAGAGTACATGACTCGTGGTCCAATTGTAGCTGCAATTTTAGAAAAAGAAAATGCAGTTGAAGACTTTAGAACTTTAATTGGAGCAACTAACCCTGCAGATGCAGCAGAAGGAACTATTCGTAAGTTGTATGCAGCTTCTATAGGAGAAAATGCTGTTCACGGAAGTGATAGTGATGAAAATGCAGCTATTGAAAGCGCATTTCACTTTTCTGGAAGAGAAATGTTCTAGACAAATAGATATATTTATAATAAAAAGCCTGCAATTTGCAGGCTTTTTTGTTTTTTAAAATAAGATTTAAGATAATTTAAAATATCAAATACTATATTTAGCGAAAATTTTTAGACATGTATAAATCCCCATTATCGTTAATTGTATTTTTATTTTTCACATTTTTCTTAAATGCACAAGAGGCACAAAAAGATCTTGTAGCTTTTGTAAAACAAACTCATGCTACTGTTACAGTAAATGAAAATTCTGGAGTTCCTGAGTTTATAAAATTTGCTCCTGAAAATTTTCTAGATTTAGAAGGAGTAACTATTCAAGACAAAGCCTTTTATTTTCTAGAAAAATACAAAGCAATATTTCAGCTTAGCGCTGTTGAAGCATCTTTTAAAGTAGAAGATGTAAAAACAGATGCATATGGGTTTAATCGTATAACATTAAAACAGGTGCATCAAAATGTTCCTGTATACGATGGTAAATTAAGATTCCATTTTAATGCTGAAAATAAACTAACTGCTGTTAATGGAAATTTTATTCCGAATATAAAAATTGATGCTACACCGGCTATTAGTCCATCGGAAGCAGCGTCGTTAGCAATTCAAACTGTAAATAATCAAAAATTAAATACCTCTGGACTAGCTTTAGAAGCTAATAATAATACATTGTATCTTTTTCAGAAGGGCTTAGCGCAAGGAAATTTTACTACGCGTCACCTTGTTTATGAAGTAGAGGTTAGAAATGGAGCAGGAGTACGTGAATTTGTTTTTATAGATGCGCACTCAAAGGAGCTTGTAGAGCAGTTTACAGGAATGCCTCATGCTTTGTATCGAGTGATTTATGAGGGTAATATGAATAATACTGTTTGGGAGGAAGGTGACCCTTTGCCTGGAACTTTGTCTACTTGGCAATTAAATGAAGTAGAGGCTTCAGGGCATGTTTATCATCTGTTTAATAATACTTTTGGACAAGATTCTTATGATGGTATTGGTGCTCAAATGAAAACTATAAATAATAATCCGAATATTAATTGTCCTAATGCAAACTGGAACGGAGTAACAGTAAATTACTGTGACGGAATAGCTTCTGATGATGTGATTGCACATGAGTGGGGACATGCTTATACTGAATATACAAGCGGATTAATTTATGCATGGCAATCTGGTGCAATTAACGAGTCTTATTCAGATATTTGGGGAGAAACAGTAGATATACTAAATGCTTATGGTGATCAAAATGAAGACCTTTCTTTAAGAACAGACTGTTCTAATTCACAGAGATGGAAAATAGGAGAAAGTGCAACTGCTATATCTTCACCAATTAGAGATATGTGGAATCCTAATTGTAAAAACCATCCAGGAAAAGTAACTGACAATAACTATTGGTGTAATGAAGGAGATAACGGAGGAGTACATATTAACTCTGGTGTTCCAAATCATGCCTACGCTTTATTAGTAGATGGTGGTACTTTTAATGGGTATACCATTAATGGGTTAGGCTTTACGAAAGCAGCTCATATTTTTTGGAGAGCCCAAAGTACTTATCTAACGGCAACAAGTGATTTTTACAATTTAGCAGATGCCTTAGAAGCTTCTTGCACTGATTTATTAGGCATAAATTTAGAAGGACTTTCATTTACAAGTACTCCGGCAGGGCCTTCCGGAGAAATTATAACTTCTACAGATTTTGATGAGTTAGTAAATGTACTTTTAGCTGTTGAATTAAAAACAAATCCAGATGCTTGTAATTTTGAAACTATTTTAGGTCCAATATTCGAATTATGTCCTGTAGCAGAAGGTAATCCAGTTTATAAACAAGATTGGGAAACTGGGTTGCAAGGATGGACTGTGTCTGAATTACCTTTAAATCCGTTAACCTGGGAATCTAGAGATTGGACAATTGTTTCTTCACTTCCAGATGGTAGAGAAGGACAAGGTGTCTTTGGAGCAAACCCAGTGAATGGTGACTGCCAATTCGACCTACAAGACGGATTGATTAGATTAGAGAGTCCGTTAATTACCTTGCCAGACTTTACAGATGGTGACTTTCAAATGTTCTTTGATCATTTTGTTGCAACGGAATATGAATGGGATGGAGGAAATATAAAATATAGTGTAGATAATGGTCTTACATGGGCTATTGTACCAAGTTCGGCATTTACTGCAAATCCGTATAACGCAACTTTAAGATTTGCTCAAAACACCAACCCGCTTAGAGGTGAAGAAGCTTTTACTGGTACAGATGGAGGTTCTGTTTCAGGAAGTTGGGGTAGAAGTGTTATTGATTTATCAGCAATAGGAGTTGGAGCAAATGATGCTGTTAAATTTAGATGGGAATTGGGTTCAGATGCTTGTAATGGAAGAATAGGTTGGTATCTTGATGATATTGCTATTTTTAACTGTGCAATGCCGTTATCGGTTACAGATTTTAATGTTGTAACTAATAGTGTGAAAGTATATCCAAACCCATCAAACGGAGTGTTTACTTTAAAGAAAACACAAAACATTCATTTAAGTTCTGCGAAAATTCATGATATAAACGGAAGAGTAATAAAAGAGTTTGATTTATCAAATATGCAAATGAAAAAGGATATGGATTTAACACATCTTTCATCCGGAATTTACTTTGTAACCATTACAAGCCCAGAAGCTAAAACAGTATTGAAGCTAGTGAAGCAATAATTTCAAATTTGTAAAAAGTAAAAAGCACAACTCTTAAGTTGTGCTTTTTTTTTAGTTATACATCAATTTTATATGAATGTGCTTATTGTATTAAAGCAAGAGGGGGTATGATAAACTCCGACTATTAATAAGAGGATTAGTTAGTTTGGGGAAGAGTTAAAAACATTATCGAGCTATGCAATGTTAAATATTTTAGTTTGGGAAGTTCTTTGAAGCTTGCTATAAACAAAAAAACGCAACCTAATTTGGTTGCGTTTTTGTTTAAAAAGATAAGCGTATATATTTAGATAACTTTTACGTTTATTGCGTTTAATCCTTTTTTTCCTTCTGTTAATTCGAACTCAACGTCATCGCCTTCACGAATTTCATCGATTAATCCCGAAATGTGTACAAAATGTTCTTTGTTTGAACCTTCTTCTGTGATAAAACCAAAACCTTTGGTATCGTTGAAGAACTTAACTGTTCCTTTACTCATTGTTAAAATATTAAATATTAATTATTTATGTTAGGGCAAATATAGTGCCAATAAATTAAATAAAACCATAATTACAGAAAATTATCTTAAAATAAGTTTTTTGATGAGGTCCTTTCCAAGATTTTCATTGAGCATTTTAATTATTTTTTCTTTACCATAGCTCAATTCTTCTCTTAAAACACTAGAACTTAGTTGTACGTAAAGGGTGTCGCGTTCTAATTGTATCGCTGTTGTGTAGTTGTTTACGCCGTTACCCATTAAGTTTGCCCAAGCTTCAGCTACATGAACTTTGTCTAAACCTTTTTCTAATTTATTCGTTTCTACAAATTCTTTTAATGCATCTGCAATGCTTAAGTTTTCATTATTACGTTTTGCCATAGGTGTTTTCCGCGAAAGCGAGAATCTTTTTATTTGTTACTATTTAATCTAAATCTAAGGGTTGGTAGCGTTTGTATAAATATACGTGCTTATTCTGGTTTACTATTTTTAACTGCTCTTTAGTTGCTAACAAAACAGTTTCCTTCCATTTAGAAAAAGGAGTAGTATAGTAAATATTTAAACTATCATTTTCTAAAACAAGCTTTATGTTTTCAACATCTTTAGAAGTTTCGAAAGTACCAGAAAAATTAGGTTTCAGCTTTTTTCTAAAGCCGTTTAAACTATCGTTTATTTCAAAATAATCAATAGTATCGTTATAGTTATAAGCTTTTTTTTCGCCATTATGTAGTGTGACTTCTTCAATTTCCCAATAACCATTTATATGTTCTATATAGGTTTTAGGATCTGCTGAGCAGCTAAATACTAGAAATGTGACTAAAATTAATGCGTAATGTTTCATAATTTAAAAATTTCGTAGGATTGATGTACTTGTTTTACGGCATTTTCGGTTCTATCAGCATGCGTGTCGCTAATAAAAAGCTGTCCGAAGTTTTCATCGTTTACCAACTTGATGATTTGCGCCACACGCTGCTCATCTAACTTATCAAAAATATCGTCTAAAAGTAAAATAGGATTCACGCCACTTTGTTTTTTGATAAAATCAAACTGTGCTAATTTTAAAGCTATTAAAAAAGATTTTTGTTGTCCTTGACTCCCAAATTTTTTTATAGGATGTTCCGAGATATTGAAAATTAAATCATCTTTATGTACACCAACACTTGTGTATTGTAAAGCCTTATCTTTATTGATGTTTTGCATTAGTAAGGTGTTGAGGTCTGTATCAAATAGATCGCTCTTATATACTAATTCTACCTCTTCATTATTATTACTAATTGCTTGGTATTGTAACTTAAATACCGGGATAAATTCTTCTAAAAATGCCTTTCGCTTTTCAAAAACTCTTGTCCCGTAATCTGTTAATTGTTGGTTATAAACTTCAACAGTATCTTGATTGTACGTGTTGTTTAACGCAAAGTACTTTAAAAGAGAATTTCGTTGAGCTAAAACCTTATTATATTTAATTACGTCGTCTAGGTAGTTTTTATCACTTTGAGAAATAACACTATCCATAAATTTTCTTCTAGTATCACTTCCTTCAGTAATTAAATCTCTATCTGCTGGCGAAATAATCACTAAAGGTAAAAAGCCAATATGGTCGCTAAATTTTTCGTAAATCTTATTATTTCGTTTAATAATCTTTTTTTGTCCCTTTTTTAGACTTACAACTATTTTTTCGGTATTGCTTTCTTTTTCATAATCTCCATTAATTACAAAAAAATCTTCGTCGTGTTTTATGTTTTGAGATGCTATTGGGTTGAAATAACTTTTACCAAACGAAAGGTGGTAAATGGCGTCTAGAACATTGGTTTTCCCTATACCGTTGTTACCAACAATACAGTTTATCTTTTCGTTAAACTGAAAAGATTTAGAGTCAAAATTTTTATAATTAAGTAAAGAAAGAGATTTTAAAATCATAAAATAGTTAGATAAAGATATACCTAGAAGTTGTTTTTTTAATGTTAGTTACAAATTATTGCAAAAATAACAAATAAATAGACCTTATATCTGAAGAAAAATTTTATTTTTGCACGCAATAATTATATATACATGGCAACTTACAAGAAAAGAGGTTATAAACCGAAAACGAAAGAGGAAGAAGTGCATGTTGAAGAAGAAAATTCAACAACTGCAGAAGTATTTAATACACTAGATGAATCGGCTTCTAAAACTGAAGACTGGGTTATTAAGAATCAAAAATACATTTTTGTTATCGTTGGAATTGTTGCAGCTGGAGTATTAGGTTACTTGGGTTACAATGAATTTGTAGCAAAACCTGCACAAACAGAAGCAATGAACGACATGTTCCAAGCGCAGAAATATTATAACGAAGCGATAACAGGAACAGAAAAAGATTCTTTATTTAACTTAGCCTTAAATGGAGGTGAAGGAAAATACGGTATGTTAGATATTATTTCTGAACATAGCGGAACTCCTGCTGCTAACCTTGCAACTTACTATGCAGGTATGGCTTATTTAAATATGAAAGACTACAAGAATGCAGTAACATATTTAGGTAAATATACAGGAAAAGACGAAGCTACTGGTCCTATTGCTAAAGGTGCTATTGGTGATGCATTTGTACAATTAAACCAAAAAGAAGATGCTTTAGGTTATTATGTACAAGCTGCTGAAATGCGTACAAACAACTTAACAACACCAATGTACTTATATAAAGCGGGAATTACTGCTTTAGATTTAGGAAAGGCTAATGAAGCTTTAAAATATTTCAATAAAATTAAAGAAGATTTTGCTACTGCTAAAGAAGCTACAAATATCGATGTATTTATAGGTAAAGCAGAAGTGTTGGCAAACAAATAAGAAGCACAACATGGCGACAAAAAATACAAATTTATCAGAGTATGATAAAGCTACAATCCCAAATGCAGAAGATTTTCGATTTGGGATTGTTGTTTCAGAATGGAATGATAATATTACAGAAGGACTATTTCAAGGTGCTTACGATACACTAATAGAAAATGGTGTAGATGCTGAAAATATCCTTAGATGGAATGTTCCTGGAAGTTACGAACTTATCTACGGAAGCAAAAAAATGCAGCAATACAATGTAGATGCTGTAATTGCAATAGGTAGTGTTATTCAAGGAGAAACAAAACATTTTGACTTTGTTTGCGAAGCTGTTGCTCAAGGTATTAAAGACCTAAATGTACAACATGATGTTCCGGTAATATTCTGTGTACTTACAGATATGAATATGCAACAAGCTATTGATCGTTCTGGAGGAAAACATGGAAACAAAGGGACAGAGGCTGCTGTAGCTGCAATTAAAATGGCATATCTAAATACTAGTCTTTAGTATTTGTTATAGATAGTAAATAATTATATAAAAAGCGACTAGAGTGATTTTTTAAAATCATTTTAGTCGCTTTTTCTTTTTTAGTATATAGCTTAAATCTTTCTGTAATATTTCAATTACAACTTATGTCATTCTGCCTGTTTTCGGTTTGTATGTTAACAATTTTTAGCACTAAATATCTGCTATATCCTACTAAATTGAGTAAATTTGAAGAGTAACTCACACTTTCAATTTTACAGTGAATTTATTTAATCAGAGAAAAAACAGAAAGTTTAACTTTCCATCTAAACAGAAGCGAGAAGAAGAACTTTCACAAAAAGAAAGTTTAGCATCCCAATGGGATGAGATTCGAAGTACTTCTAAAAGAAAAGGAAGTGTTTTCTCTAGTTTACCGGTAATGGTAATGTTTTTGATAGCAGTATTAATATTGCTATATGTTTTAGGTAGTTACGAATAAAGAAAGAGATTATGGGAATATTTAAAACACGAAAAAATAAGAAGTTTGGCTACGAACCTCGCTTTTATAAGGGCGAAGGAAATCCTTATGAAATTAAACATAAATTTGATGACCACAGACAAACGGTTGGTAATCAAGGTGGACTAAAATCGAAGCTAGTTTCTGCTTTAAACGACTATAAACACAACGAAGACAAGTCGGCAAATAAACGTGTTTTGATTATTCTAGCTATCCTCATCTTTGTATTTTTGCTTATTATAGATTTTGATTTATCTATATTCTTTTCAAAATAATTTATGTCAGATATTATTCAACTTTTACCAGATCATGTTGCTAACCAAATAGCGGCAGGCGAAGTCGTACAGCGTCCTGCTTCGGTAGTGAAAGAATTACTAGAAAACGCTATTGATGCTCATGCTACAAGCATTAAGCTAATTGTAAAAGATGCTGGTAAAACTTTAATTCAAGTTATAGACGATGGCGAAGGAATGAGTGCTACAGATGCTCGTTTAAGTTTTGAACGCCATGCAACTTCCAAAATTCGTACTGCAGATGATCTTTTTAAGTTAAATACAAAAGGTTTTCGTGGGGAAGCCTTGGCTAGTATTGCAGCGATTGCACATGTAGAATTAAAAACCAAGCAGGAAGAAGATGAAGTTGGAACAAGTATTATTATTGAAGGAAGTGAAGTAGTAGAGCAGGAGGTAGTGGTAACCCCTAAAGGAACTTCGATTGCTGTCAAGAATTTGTTTTTTAATATTCCAGCACGAAGAAATTTTTTAAAATCGAATACCGTAGAATTACGCCATATTGTAGATGAGTTTCACCGAGTAGCTTTAGCACATCCTAATATTGCTTTTGCTATGTATCATAACGGAAGTGAAGTTTTTATGCTTCCGGAAAGTAACTACAGACAGCGTATTGTTAATATCTTTGGAAACAAAACAAATGAAAAGTTAGTACCTGTTAATGAAGATACTGAAGTTATTAAGATTTCAGGATTTGTGGGAAAACCAGAATATGCCAAGAAATCTAGAGGAGAACAGTTTTTCTTTGTAAACAATAGGTTTATAAAGAGTGCATATTTAAATCATGCAATTGCTTCCGCTTTTGAAGGTTTATTGAAAGACGGAGCGCATGCGAGCTATTTCTTAAATTTAGAAGTGAATCCGCAAACCATAGATATAAATATTCACCCAACAAAAACCGAAATAAAATTTGATGATGAGCATACTTTATATGCCATTTTAAGAGCTTCGGTAAAACATAGTTTAGGGCAATTTAATATAGCACCAGTTTTAGATTTTGACCGTGATGCCGATTTAGATACGCCTTATGACTATCAAAACAAAGGAGTTAAAGTGCCTGTAATTGAAGTGGATAAAGGCTTTAACCCTTTTCAAGAGGAAAGAACTGCGAGTAATACGCAAACGCGTTCCTTTAAAAAAGAGCCTGCTGGTTCCAGGGAAGGTCTTTATGTTGGATTAGAATCTAAAGGAACAAAATCACAAAAAGATTTTAGTGAGGTTCGTTATGAAAGTGATGAGAAAACGGCTTCTATGTTTCAAAATGAAAATGAAGTAGAACAGCAGCAATCCACCTATCAGCTACATAACAAGTATATTATTAGCAAGATAAAATCAGGTATGCTTCTTATAGATCAGCATAAAGCACATCAGCGTATTTTATATGAAGATTTTCTTCAATATATAACGGTGAAAGAAGCAATGAGTCAACAACTATTGTTCCCTTTGCAATTACATTTTTCACCGCAAGAAATAGCTATTATCAAACAGGTTAAAGAAGATTTAGAACATACAGGATTTATGTTTGATAATATTACTGAAGACGGATTAGAAATTACTGGTGTGCCTGTTAGTGTGCCAGAGAGTGAGGTTTCTATTATTTTAGAACAGCTAATTAGCGACGTAGAAAATGAGGTGCCAGATAGTAACTTTAGCGCTGCAGATTTACTTGCAAAATCCATGTCTAAAAGCTTGGCAATTAAAACAGGACAAGGTTTAACCATGCAAGAGCAAGAGCATTTAGTTAATAAACTCTTTGCTTGTAAGGAGCCTAGTGTTTCGCCAACAAACAAACCAACTTTTATCACTATGAATATAGATGAGTTGGATAGAAAGTTTTTATAAATACAAGTTTAATTAAAATAGGTTTCCAGTTTCTCGGAATATACATATGAATAGAATTACAGACACAGTAAAGCATCTTATCATCATAAACGTAATTATGTTTATAGGTACGATGACTATTGGTGGCGGACAATTATTTTATGATTGGTTTGCTTTATATTTTCCTAAAAATGAAGCCTTTCAGCCGTGGCAAATTATAACGCATATGTTTATGCATGGTGGTTTTACACATTTACTTTTTAATATGTTTGCCTTATGGATGTTTGGTACTGCCGTAGAGCAAGTTCTTGGAAGTAAGAAGTTTCTGTTTATTTATTTGTCTGCGGGTTTAGGAGCTTTATTATTTCAGTTAGGGTTTTATTATTTTAATTATATACCAACTTTTAACGAGTTAGTAAATTCAGGATTAACTAGTGAAGAGATTGTGCGTATGGTTTCTTCCAATCAAGTTACTTCGCAAATAAGTGATAGCCAGTTAGCAAATCTTAAAAGCATTTTTCCTATTTATAATGCATCCATGGTTGGGGCTTCTGGTTGTATTATGGGGGTTTTGGCAGCTTTTGGTATGATGAATCCAGAAGCAAAATTGATGATGATTTTTCTGCCAATACCTATAAAAGCCAAATACTTTATACCAGGAATTATCTTATTAGATGTTGTTTCTGCACTATCAGGGCAATCTTTTTTTAGTCCGAGTAATACAGCATATATGGCTCACGTTGGTGGAGCAATAACAGGTTTTCTTATTATGTGGTATTGGAAACGAAATCAGTTTAACCAAAATCGTTGGGATTAATGAATAATTTCACGCAAGATTTTCAGCATAAATTTAAGCAGCTAAATGTTTTTGAAAAACTAATAGCTGTAAATATTGTTGTTTTTATACTAGCACAAATTTTAAGGTTTGCCTTAAAAACAAGCTCTAGTTTAGCTTGGTTTGAGTTACCGAGTGATATTTATGCGTTTTTAATGCAACCATGGAGTATCATAACTTATGCCTTTGTACATTATGAGTTTATTCACACACTATTCAATTTACTATGGCTGTATTTTATAGGTAGGATGTTTCTAAATATGCTTCCTACTAAACTAGCTTTAAACGTATATTTTCTAGGTATTATTTTTGGTGCTTTAGCCTTTTTATTGGGGTATAATTTATTACCAGGATTTTTTAATCCTAGCTCAAAATTAGTTGGAGCATCTGCAGGAGTAAGAGCATTAATTATTTTTATGTGTGCTTATATACCTAATATGGATTTACGATTCTTCACCTTTAATATCAAATTAAAACATATCGGGATTGCCATTGTTGCTATAGATTTTTTAGGGTTATTTGGAGCAAATGCAGGAGGAAACTTAGCGCATTTTGGTGGTAGTATTTTAGGATATTTTTATGCCACACAATTCACCAAAGGAAAAGATATAGGTAAAGGTTTTGAAAAGTATATGGATAGTTTTATGGCTTTATTTAAAAATAAACCTAGTAATTTAAAAACCGTTCATAAAAAGAAAGGAAAAGTCGCAGGATATACTAAAGAAGAATTTCAAGAGTTTAATAACCAAAAGAAGATTGATATTATCCTAGATAAGATTAGTAAAAGCGGTTACGATAGTTTAACAAAAGAGGAAAAGGAACTTTTATTTAGAGCAGGGAAGTAGACGCTAAAGTTAGTTTGCTGTTTTAACCAACATATGAAAAAATTAAACTTTATTAATAAAATTGTATTCTTCTTCAACTCTGTTGCGGCCACACTTTTATTGCTTTCGTATGTTTTACCTTTTATTCCTCCAAAGACATTTTCAGTACTTTCTGTTTTAAGTTTGGCTGTACCATTTTTGATATTGGTTAATGCATTGTTTTTTCTGTATTGGTTGCTAAAAGTCCAAAAGCAGTTCTTTTTATCTTTTGTTGTTTTAGTAGTCGGTTATTTGTATTTCGGCTCCTTATATAAATTTTCTACTCCCGCTGAAATAGATAAAGAGAATAGCCTAAGTGTAATGAATTATAATGTTAGGCTTTTTAATTTATACGATTGGATAGAGGATAAAGATACACAAGTCAAACTAGTGGACTTTATTAAAGATAAAGCACCCGATGTAGTAAGTTTCCAAGAGTATCATCCGCATATAGATATAGATTTATCTTTCTTTAAATATAAATACGAAAAACTTTCAGGAAAAAGAAATAAGATTGGGCAAGCGATTTTCTCACAGTATCCAATCATAAACTCTGGTTCTATTTCATTTCCTAAAACTTCTAATAATGCCATTTTTGTGGACATTGTAAAGAAAAAAGATACTATACGTGTATATAATATTCATTTACAATCTTTGAAAATAGACACGAAAGTTGAAGCTATTTCTCAAGAGAATTCTGAGCGTTTGGTGAAGCGAATTGGGAATTCTTTTAAGATGCAGCAAGAACAAACAGAAATGTTCTTAAAACATAAAAACAAGTCTAAACACAAGGTTATTGTTTGTGGCGATTTAAATAATACTGCGTTTTCTTATGTTTATAAAGAAATAAGCGAAGGCTTAACCGATGCGTTTAAAGTGGCAGGAAATGGTTTCGGAAGAACCTATGACTTTAAATTTTTCCCTACAAGAATAGATTTTATTTTAGTTGATAATCATTTTGAAGTAGATGCTTTCAAAACTTATGATGTGCATTATTCCGATCACTTTCCTGTAATGGCAAAACTTTCTTTCAAAGATTAAGTTCGTCTTTTAAAATCTTCCCTAGAAATTATTACATAAAAGAACAATCTACATAATCTGCTAGGATGTGAATACTTAATCCTAACCCTACTAATCTTGTTTTGTTAGGAATTAATAGCAATACATAAACCGCCATAGCATAGTAAGTGTGCAAAGGGTGGAAGTTAATACTACATCTATTCGGGTCAAACATTGGCGTAGCTAATAAGTGATCTAGATCTATTAAAATACCAGCAGCCATTATTAAATAAGCAATTTTCCAATTAGACTTAAAGAATATAAGTGCGACAACTAGTGGAAAACCGAAGTGAATACCATAATGTAGAAAGGCTTGTAGCATTATAAGTGTTTATATTGGTTTTCTAAATAACTTATAGCGTTTGGGCCCTCGTGAAATAATAAATCTAAGATGCTTAAATTAGAGATAAATCCATGCTTATCGTCAAAAATTTGCGTGTATTTATCAAAAGCGTATTTAGGTTCTTTTCTAGAATTTGCTAAATGTCTAAAGTCAGACTTGTTAGTAATTGTTTTTTGAAATACTTCTGTTTCTGAAGTGTTTACTTCCAATTGTAGACATTCTAAAACGGTTTCAAAGCACTTTATATTGAAATCTAAAAGATACTCTGCTTCCTCAGTAAATAAGGGCTGAATATCATCTTCATAAAATTCAAAATAAGGAGAAGTTCTATAAGCAGTTTCAAGTGATTTCCAATGTATAGATTGCCATTTTTCTGTATTAGCAATCTTTATGTCCCTATACATTTGTCTGTCTTTATGCGAGTGAATTATAGGAATGCTCAATTGCAGCTTTCCGTTGGCAGCATAAATAAAAGTTCTATTTCTATAGGTTTGCTTTTGGTAATTATCGTGCATTTCAAAAACTAAATCGTCTGCAGCATGCAGTATAGCAGTGAAATTCGCGATATTTGGAAAATACGTTGGGTGAATAACAGCACTCATTCGTTTCAGGTTTTTACTTTTAGAAATTAGCTATTTGCTTCTTTTCTTTTTCTCCATTTACCGTAGCCATACCATCCTGCTAGTAAAATTAAGAATGGTATTAAGTATGAAACACGTTCTCCGCTACCTCCAACAGTTGTAAATACTCTATCCCAACGAATTTTGTTTGCAATTCCTTGTCCGTTAGCATCCCAACTAAACCAAATAAATACAGGCTTGCCTACTACGTGATCCCAAGGTACAAATCCCCAGGTTCTAGAATCTTGAGAGTCATGTCTGTTATCTCCCATTAACCAATAATAGTCTTGTTTAAAGGTGTATTTGGTAGCTAATTCTCCATTAATAAATATTTGATTCCCTTTAACTTGAAGCGTATTATTTTCGTATTCAGTAATAATACGTTTGTAAATTGGCAATACATCTAAATTAATGTCTATAGTTGCTCCTTTTTCAGGAATATATAAAGCACCCATGTAGTCATTGTTCCAAGGGTAATTAGGGTCGTGAGGGAAAATGCTTGGGTTACGTTTTCCTTCTTCTTCTTTTAAAGGAATAATTTGATCTACTTTCGGGTTATGCTTGAATTTCTCTAAATCTCCTGAATAAATTCCCATGAATTTATAAACGTCTTGATCTACTTTTCCAACTCTATTAGGGTTCATATCATACCTGTCATGTAGGTATTGCAGATTGAAATCTTGGTTGTTCTTAGTTTTTACTAAATAGGAAAACTGAAGCTTCGCTCTATCCGGTAATTCATTTTGCTTTCCGTTGATATATACATATCCATCACGAATAGATAAACTGTCTCCAGGGATACCCACACAACGTTTTACGTAGTTTGTTTTCTTATCAATAGGTTTGTAATAATTTCTTTCTGCTGGCATATACATATTGTATAAAGTATCTACCGGCCAGTTGAAAACTACAATATCATTACGTTTAATTTTCTGAAATCCAGGAATTCTTAAATATGGTAAGGATAGCTTATTGATGAAAGAAGTGTTTTTGTTTTCTACATTATCATCATATAAGTAAGATTTCTTATTAATAATAGGAATAGTATCATGTACCATAGGTGCTGAAACTGCAGTCATAGGTACACGAGCTCCATAATGAAACTTACTAACGAATAAAAAGTCACCTACTAATAAAGATTTCTCTAATGAAGAAGTAGGGATAGTATATGGTTGAATAAAATAAGTATGTACAATAGTTGCTGCTACAATAGCAAATAACACAGAGCTTACCCAATCGCCAGACGAAGATTTAGGCTGTAAGCTTCTGTCTTTAATATGTTCTACATCTGCCGCGTAGTTTAAGTAGTAATTATAAAAACCTAAAGAAACAATTGCAAGAAAGGTATCTAGATATTGGTTTTTACCGAAACTTCTCGCTGTTTCTACCCAAATTACTGGAAACATAATCAGGTTTACGATAGGTAAAAATAATAGAATGGTATAGTACCAAGGTCTGTTTATAATTTTCATTAAAACTACCGCGTTGTAAACAGGAACAAAAGCTTCCCATGCTTGTCTACCAGCTTTTATATATAATTTCCAAGTACCTAATCCGTGGATTACTTGAATAATAAGGAAAATGATAAGTAATTGCGTTAATGTCATAATTTATATAATGCTAATTGCATGAAGCAATTAATGGTTATTCTACTGTTTTAAGCAGTACAAATATATTATTACTTAGTTAATATTTAGCACATCTTTCATGCTAAACACCCCTGTTTTACCTAAAAGCCATTCTGCAGCAACTACAGCACCAAGAGCAAAACCTTCTCTGCTGTGGGCCGTGTGTTTAATATCAATGGTATCTACTTTGCTTTGGTAAGTTACAGTGTGTGTGCCAGGAACTGCATCTATTCTTTTTGCTGTAATAGGTAAAGCATCTTCTTTATTCGGTTCTAAACTCCATCCGTTTAAATTCGAATATTCTTTAATAATTCCGTTAGCAAGTGTGATTGCCGTTCCGCTAGGAGCATCTAGTTTTTGTGTATGATGAATTTCTTCAATAGAAACATTATATTCTTTTAAAGAATGCATCATTTTTGCTAGCGTATTATTCAGTTCGAAGAAAATGTTTACCCCTAGACTAAAGTTAGAAGCATAGATAAATGCACCTTTTTTTTCTTCACATAAAGCTACAGCTTTATCATAATTTTCAAGCCAACCTGTGGTTCCGGAAATTACAGGAATATTGTTATTTAAACAGTGCGTGATGTTATTAAAAGCAGCTGTTGGAATACTAAAATCAATAGCAATATCTGCTTTGCTAATATCGTAATCTTCGTTATTGGTTTTAATTACAATAGAATGACCACGTTGTATAGCGATTTGCTCAATGGTTTTTCCCATTTTTCCGTAGCCAAGTAGTGCAATTTTCATTATTTAAAATTTAAAGTTTACGGTAAGACCTACATCACCAGAATTGTCAAATTCATTAAGTTTATAATGTGGCATAAAAGTTAGATTTTCATCTACATTAAACTGAAGTAAATGTGCATCTACATTCGCCCAAACAATGTTTAATACGTAAACACCGGCAGTTACCAAAAGCGATAATTCTTTGTTTCTTTTTAATGTTTTTTGGGCTTCCTCTAAACCTTTATCTGTCACCGAACCATAAAATTCATCATCTTGAAAACCTGCTAACCTACGTTTGTAAGCCTCTCGGTATCTTTTATAATCATTATGATTGTTGATGTAAAAATAGGTTCCGGCACCAAGACCTGCGTAAATTACAGGAACCTTCCAATATTGTTTAAGGTGTATATGCCCTAAGCCAGGTAAGACGGCAGAGTAGAATGCAGCTCGAGCAGGCGAAAGCGGGTCTATGGCATCTTTGGTGTCTAATTCTCCTTCGATAATAAGCCCTTCTTCTAGTTTTTGCTTTTCTGCTTTATTTTCTTTTTTTTCTTGCGCTAAAGCGGAAAACTGAAAACAAAAACAAAAAGCTACTAATATGAAAATTCTACTTTTCACGCTGTAACAACCTTTTAATTCTGTTGAAATCTTCTTCCGAATGAAAAGGAATGGTTATTTTTCCTTTTCCGTTAGAAGAAACTTTAACGTCTATTTTATGTCCGAAGTATTCTGAAAAATCTTTAATTCCTGTTTTTACAAACTTAGGTAATGCAGGTTTGTCTTTCTTAGGAACACTTACTTCTTGTGAGGAATTATAGTTTCTTACAAGCGTTTCTGTATCTCTAACAGAAAGTTTGTTTTCTACAATTTTTCCGTAAATTTCTAACTGAACATCTTGATCCTCAATATTAATAATTGCACGACCATGGCCCATAGAAATAAAGCCATCGCGCATTCCTGTTTGAATAATCGGATCTAGTTTTAATAAACGTAAATAGTTAGCAATAGTTGATCGTTTTTTACCAACACGCTCGCTCATTTCCTCTTGTGTTAATTGAATTTCGTCAATTAAACGTTGGTAGGATAATGCGATTTCGATTGGGTCTAAATCCTGACGTTGAATGTTTTCAACCAGTGCCATTTCCAGGCTTTCTTGGTCGTTTGCAATTCGTATATATGCAGGAACCGTAGCTAAACCTATAAGTTTACTAGCACGGAAACGACGCTCTCCAGATACTAATTGGTATTTGTTAAAAGCAAGTTTTCTTACTGTTATTGGTTGAATAACACCAAGCTCTTTGATTGAGGAAGCTAATTCACGAAGCGATTCTTCATTAAAATTAGTACGTGGTTGAAATGGGTTCACTTCAATTAAGTCTAATTCTAACTCTACAATATTACCAATTACCTTGTCTGCATCTTTGTCTTTTGCTGATTGTATATCGTTGCTAGGATCTTTTAAAAGAGCTGAAAGCCCTCTTCCTAAAGCTTGTTTCTTCGTTGCCTTCGCCATTTTCTAAGAGTTTTTTGTAATAATTTCTTTTGCAAGACTTAAATAATTACTTGCACCTTTACTGGAAGCGTCATAATTAATAATGCTTTCACCATAACTTGGAGCCTCACTTAAACGTACATTACGTTGGATGATGGTGTTAAAAACCATATCGTTAAAGTGCTTTTGTACTTCTTCTACTACCTGATTAGATAAGCGTAAACGCGAATCGTACATAGTAAGTAAAAGTCCTTCAATATCTAATTCTGTATTGTGAATTTTTTGAACACTTTTTATGGTGTTTAATAATTTTCCTAAACCTTCTAATGCAAAATATTCACATTGTATTGGGATAATAACCGAGTCTGCAGCTGTTAAAGCGTTTAATGTTAATAAGCCTAAAGAAGGAGCACAATCGATTAAAATATAGTCATAATCATCTTTAACTTCTTCTAATGCTGTTTTTAGCATATATTCTCTCTGGTCCTTATCAACTAATTCAATTTCAATTGCAACTAGGTCAATATGAGCAGGTATTATATCTAGGTTTGGAGTTTCTGTTTTTACAATAGCTTGTCTAGAGGAATTGGTATGTTCTAAAAGTTGATAAGTACCAACTTCTACTTCTTCAACATTTATACCTAATCCAGAAGTCGCATTTGCTTGCGGATCTGCATCTATCAGTAATACTTTCTTTTCAAGCACACCTAGGGAGGCTGCTAAGTTTATAGAGGTAGTTGTTTTTCCAACACCACCTTTTTGATTAGCAATAGCTATAATTTTACCCATTAATTTGATTTGATTTTAGGAGAATCAAAAATACGATTATTTATGAGTAAATAAAACGGAAGTTGTTAACACTTGGTTAAAACAAAGTCAAAAAAGCAGATTTGTTTTGCGAAGCCCCAAAAACAAACAATCGTTTAGAAGAAAGTTTTTAATATTTTCTTTTAAACGATTGTTAATCTAGATGCTTCAGGTGTTTATGTTAGATGAAAAACAAAGAAATTCCTCCGATTAAAACGGAAACTATTGTCATAATTATCACCAATAACCATCTTTTTTTATCAGACATAAACTAGAATTTCTTTGTAAAAATAGAAGAGAATTTATTTATTCGTCAATTAAGATTTCTAAGATTTTAATTGCTGCATCGCTAATTTTAGTTCCAGGTCCAAATACAGCAACTGCACCAGCATCAAATAGATATTGATAATCTTGTTTTGGTATTACTCCACCAACAATTACCATAATATCTTCACGGCCATAGTTTTTAAGTTCTTCAATTACTTGTGGAACTAATGTTTTGTGTCCTGCTGCTAAAGAAGAAACACCAAGAATATGAACATCGTTTTCTACCGCTTGTTTGGCAGCTTCTTTAGGTGTTTGGAATAAGGGGCCTATATCTACGTCAAAACCAACATCGGCATAACCAGTTGCAACAACTTTTGCTCCACGATCATGGCCATCTTGACCCATTTTTGCAATCATAATTCTAGGCCTTCTACCTTCTAATTCTGCAAATTGGTTTGCCATTTCTTTTGCTGTAGCAAAAGATTTGTCATCTTTTATTTCTTTACTATACACGCCAGAAAATGATTTTATTTGTGCTTTATATCTTCCAAAAGCTACTTCTAAAGCATCACTAATTTCACCTAATGTTGCTCTTTCTCGAGCAGCTTCTACAGCTAAAGATAGTAAGTTTTCTTTTCCTGTTTTAGCAGCTTCGGTTAAATTAGCTAAAGCTTCTTTTACTTTTTCGTTATTTCTTTCGGCTTTAATTTTGTTTAAGCTAGCTATTTGTTGGTTTCTAACGGTTTGGTTGTCTACTTCTAAAGTTGCAATTGCAGCTTCTTCCGCTAGTCTATATTTATTAACACCAACAATAATATCTTGACCAGAATCTATTCTAGCTTGTTTTCTTGCCGCAGCTTCTTCAATTCTAATTTTTGGAATTCCAGCTTCAATAGCTTTGGTCATTCCGCCTAGTTCTTCCACCTCTTCAATTAAAGTCCAAGCTTTTTGTGCGATATCATGAGTAAGTTTTTCAACATAATAACTACCAGCCCAAGGGTCTACTGTCTTGGTGATATTGGTTTCTTCTTGTAAGAATATTTGCGTGTTTCTTGCTATTCTTGCAGAGAAATCGGTTGGTAAAGCAATGGCTTCGTCTAAGGCATTAGTATGTAAGGACTGTGTTCCTCCAAAAGCAGCTGCTGCAGCTTCTACAGTTGTTCTAGCTACGTTATTAAAAGGATCTTGCTCTGTTAAGCTCCATCCAGAAGTTTGGCAATGCGTTCTTAGAGCAAGAGATTTTTCGTTTTTTGGCTGGAATTGTTTTACCAATTTAGCCCAAAGTATTCTTGCTGCACGCATTTTGGCGATTTCCATGAAATGGTTCATCCCAATTGCCCAGAAAAAAGAAAGTCTAGGAGCAAAGGTGTCAATATCCATTCCGGCATCTAAACCTTTTCTTATATATTCTAATCCGTCTGCTAAAGTGTAAGCTAACTCAATATCACAAGTTGCACCAGCTTCCTGCATATGGTAACCCGAAATACTAATACTATTGAATTTCGGCATGTTTTTGCTCGTATACTCAAAAATATCTGATATGATTTTCATGGAAGGAGTAGGAGGGTAGATGTATGTGTTTCTTACCATAAACTCCTTTAAAATATCGTTTTGAATAGTACCTGCAAGTTGTTCTGGTTTAACTCCTTGTTCTTCAGCAGCAACAATATAAAAGGCCATGATTGGCAAAACGGCTCCGTTCATGGTCATGGAAACCGACATTTTATCTAAAGGAATCTGATCGAAAAGCACTTTCATGTCTTCAACAGAATCTATTGCAACACCTGCTTTTCCTACATCTCCAACCACTCTTTCGTGATCGGAGTCATAGCCTCTATGTGTAGCCAAATCGAAGGCAACGGAAAGTCCTTTTTGTCCAGCAGCAAGGTTTCTTCTGTAAAAGGCATTACTTTCTTCTGCAGTTGAAAAACCTGCGTACTGTCTGATAGTCCATGGTCTACGAACGTACATGGTACTGTATGGGCCACGAAGGTTTGGAGCAATTCCTGCAACAAAACCGATGTGCTCTACATCTTTTAAATCCTCTTCTGTGTAATTCTGTTTTACAGGAATATCTTCCGCAGTATTGAAAAGCTCCTTTTTGGTATTCGCTTCTTTACTTTTAGAATGGTATGTTTTAAGAGTAATATGTTGAACTTTCTTGCGCATATTCATTTATTTCCTAGCTGGACGCTTGTTAAAATCTACTTTAGTGTTTTCTGCTGGTTTATTTTCAGCTTCTAAATCCATGTTTAAAATTGCTGAATAATAATATTCTAAAGCTACATACATTGCTAAATACTTATCGTTTCCTACAGTATGTGCGTTTCTTTGTAGTGGCGGGTTAATTAATTCTTTTTTAAGGCTATTGGTAGAAAGCAATGCATTAAAAGTTGTTTTTAATCCGCTCTCTTGAATTTTTTCTGTAAAGCAATCAAATACAGGATTGTTATAATTAACTCCGTTATCATTTAAAAATCCTGCATCTTTTAAAGCTGAAGCTAATTCTACAGAATGTTGCGTTGCAATTTTAGCATAGTCTGGAGTTCTAGAGGCTGCTTGTCTTGTAAAAGTATTAATAGATAAGACTAAGTTGTTTCGATGGTTATTATACGATGCAGCAATATCACTTTCAAAAGAATATAATGCTTCATTTAAAAGTTTACTATCTACATCTGTACAGGATAATACTTGAGGTTTTTCAGCAAATTTATAATTTGAAAATGTCGGAGTGTTTTCTTGTTTACAGCTAGAAAGGTTAATAATTAAGATTACCAATAAAAGTTTAATACTAAAAGTTTTCATGATGATTTAATTAATTTAATTTTCTGTTTTTAATCGTTCTTGTTCTATGTTTTCTGCCAATCTTTTTTCAATGATTGGTGAGATAAGTGTTTTTCTGATATTTGTTTTAACAAAAGGGAATAACTCTAATTCCTCTTTCATTTTATCTGCTTTATTTGGATGCTTATTGGTTCCTAAAAGCACCATCTTTCCGGCATCTAATTGCTCTTTTTCTTTAGCAGCGCTTTCTTTTATTTTACGCTGAATTGTGCCTTCTTTTAGTTGGTGTAGTAAACCACCTTGTTCTTCGATATCTTTAAATAATTCTAAGGATTTCTCTGCAAGTTGATTGGTCAGGCTTTCTATATAATATGATCCATCAGAAGCATTTTCTACAGCATCAAAATAGCTTTCGTTTTTTAATACTAATAATTGGTTTCTTGCAATACGATCTGAAAACTCATTGTCTTTATGGTAAATGGCGTCGTAAGCTAAATTGCAAACAGCATCTGCGTTACCAAGAATAGCACTCATACATTCGGTAGTTGTGCGAAGCATGTTTGTATTATAGTCGTAGATGGTTTTATTTCGTTTTGAAGGTGTTGCAACAATATGGCAAGTAGCTTCTATATTATATTCTGAAACTAATGCATCAAATAAAACTCGTAAAGCACGAAGTTTTGCTATTTCAAAAAAATAGTTTGTGCCAACAGCAACATTGAAAACACAAGTTAGTTCTTGGTTTTTTGTTTCGCTAGCTTCCTTGTTGTTGTATAAAAGATTTAGGTATTCGTTAGTTTTTGCAAGTGCGTACGCTAGTTGCTGTACCATGGTTGCTCCTGCATTTTGATAAAGAGAAACATCTATACTAAAACTGTTGGTTTCCTTAACAATAGCTTCAAATTGTGTATGGTCTTCCTTTAAGTTACTGAACCAATTTCCGGTTCTAGCAAGATTACCAATAATATCTGTAAAAATATATATTCCAGCTTTTGAAGGGATTTGAGATAATTGTTTTACAAATGCAGCATCTAAAAACTCTAGTTTGAAATATAGAATGGTTTTATCAAGATCTATATTTTGAAGTAAATCTTTAATAGAAACTTCCGCATTCGGAAGAATAAATTGTAGACTTTCTGCACCTCTGTTTAATACATCTAAAGCTTTTTGGTTACTTAAAGCTACATCGTGCACAAAAATACTTTGGCAGATAGACCATTTTATGTCATTTGAAATCTTATGGAAAGGAGCTTCAAATTCATCGGCATGATAAAACGGTTTTACGTCTATACCTTGGTTTGTTTTCCAAATAAGTGTTTCGTTATAGTCTGCACCTTTAAGGTCTACTTGTATTTTTTGTTTCCATTCTTTGGAAGAAACTTTTTCAAAACCTGTAAACAGTTTTTTATTCATCATTTCTTTGTTTTTAAGCTGTCTTCATATTCTATTATATAAATGTCTTCGTTTTGACGTTTCATATAATATTCTTCTCTAGCAAATTTTTCTAAACCTTCGTCTGTACTTAATTTTTTAAGCTCTTTTTTATCTTTTTGAATTTCTTTAATATAAAAATCTTTTTCAACTTCTAGTTCGTCTAGCTCATTATTTAGTTCTCTGTGAATTAAATAGGAATTTGCATCAAAGAAAAGCATCCAAATAACAAAGGATATAAAAATAAAAACATACTTTTTTTCTTTTATCCTTTTAAACATTAGCTAATTTTTTCGTTTATGATTGTTTTTACAATATCTACAGCAACGGTGTTGTATTTGTTGTTAGGTATGATAATATCTGCATACTCTTTCATTGGTTCAATGAACTGCTGATGCATTGGTTTTAGTGTGTTTTGGTAACGGGTAAGCACTTCGTTTATATCTCTTCCGCGTTCTGCGATATCACGTTTTAAACGTCTTATTAAACGCTCGTCGCTGTCTGCATGTACAAATATTTTAATATCAAACATATCTCTTAATTCTGGATTTGTAAGTATTAAAATACCTTCAACTATCATTACTTTTCTAGGAAGCGTTTTAATTGTGTCGCCGGTTCTATTATGTTTTACAAAAGAATAAACGGGTTGCTCAATGGGATTGCCATTTTTTAATTCTTTTAAGTGATCTACTAATAGTTCAAAATCGATGCTTCTAGGGTGATCAAAGTTGATTTTTACACGCTCGTCATAAGAAAGGTGAGTGGTGTCTTGGTAATATGAGTCTTGAGATATGATACCGACTTCTCCTTCAGGTAATTGATTTAAAATCTGATCTACAACGGTTGTTTTTCCGCAACCTGTTCCTCCGGCTATTCCTATTATAAGCATGAAATTATGTTTTTATATAAGAGCACAAATTTAATATTAATTCTTCGGAATAATTTTAACAATCCCAACATTTTCCACCCCGACGTAAATATAACCATTTGGACCTTGTCTTATACTGCGAACTCTTCCAATTTTGTCAAGCAGCCTTTCTTCTTTAATAACTTTGTTTTTTTTTATAACACATCTATTTAAATATTGAAACTTTAAGGAGCCTATTAAAAGGTTTCCTTTCCAGTTAGGGTAGATGTCACTTGTAATAAAAGCCATGCCGCTTGGTGCAATGGAAGGATCCCAGTAATATATTGGCTGTTGGGTTCCTGGCATTCTAGTTTTATCTGAAATTTTTGTTCCGTAATAATTGATGCCATAAGTTACAAGCGGCCAGCCATAGTTTTTTCCAGATTGAATAATATTGATTTCGTCTCCACCTTTTGGTCCGTGTTCATGCGACCAAATTTCGCCGGTTTCTGGGTGAATCACCATACCTTGTGGATTTCTATGTCCGTAACTAAAAATAGCTTTTTTAGCATTTGGATTATTTAAAAAGGGATTGTCTTTAGGAATACTACCATCATCATTTAGTCTGTAGATCTTTCCTCCATCACGACTAAGATCTTGCGGATTAACATCTCTTTCGCCTCGATCCCCAATAGAAAAATAGAGGTGGTTATTAGCGTCAAAAGCTATTCTCGAACCAAAATGCTGACCTGCCGTTGTGTTGGGAGTTGCTGTATAAAGAACTTCTTGATTGCTTAGTTTGTTGCCCTCTAGTTTTGCTCTCATGATAGAAGTGTTGGCTCCTTTATTCGTATCATTAGATGCAGCGTAAGTAATATAAATCCAACCGTTATTTTTGTAGTTTGGATGGAGTTTTATGTCCATTAACCCACCTTGACCAAGGACTTCTATTTTGGGTAATCCGCTAATTATTGATTTTTTTCCATTTTTATAATGAATCATTCTTCCTGATTTCTCATTTATTAGCATAGAACCGTCTGGAAGAAACTCAAATCCCCATGGATTTTGTAATTCTGGAACAATAATTTCATAAGAATGATTTTTATTTACCGGATTTTTGTCTTGTGCACAAGAGCTGAAACTTATTGAAAATAATATAGTTATAAGGAGTGATATCTGTTTCATCATTTAAAAAAATAAAATCTATTCACAATTTACTTCTTTTTATTGTTTGTTTATAAAGAAAATCTATATATTTGCACCTCGAAATTCACTATTTGTGATTTCTAGATAACCAATTCGGGGTGTAGCGTAGCCCGGTTATCGCGCCGCGTTTGGGACGCGGAGGTCGCAGGTTCGAATCCTGCCACCCCGACAAAACAATATACAAAAAGAAACTAAAACCTTGTAAATCATATGATTTACAAGGTTTTATGGTTTTTTTGGCTTCCTAAGTATTTATTCTACATAGAAAATGCGATACAAGTTGATACTAGATTATAAGTTAATACACAGTTAGTAGTGGGTTAATTATAGAAAGTAAATTTCGCATGGAATGTGATTTCCGCTATACTATGTAGTTTAATCTTTTAGTAACCTAAATATTTAAAAAGATATAATAAAGTTAAGTTTTTCTTAATTTATATTGAAAAATCGCATATTCTCCTAATATTCAATATATAAATAATAGCTTTGCACTTTATTTATTAAAATTTTAAAAATATTTATGAGTCAAGTAAAAGAAAAAGACACGGTAAAAGTACATTACACAGGAAAATTAAGTAATGGTCAAGTTTTTGACAGTTCGTTAGAGCGTGAACCTTTAGAGTTTACATTAGGTGAAGGTATGTTGATTCCTGGTTTTGAAAAAGCTGTTATCGATATGAAAGTGAATGATAAAAAAACAGTAGAGATTCCTGTAAATGAGGCTTATGGTGAGGTTCGTGAAGAATTATTTCACAAAGTTGATAAAGCTCAGTTACCTCAAGAGTTGGAACCACAAGTAGGTTTAGGTTTAGTTTCAAAAAGTGAAGACGGAAGAGAGCACCAATTTAGAATTGCAGAGGTTAATGAAGATCATATCGTAGTTGATGGAAATCACCCTTTAGCTGGTCAAGATTTAGTTTTTGATTTAGAGTTAGTTGAGATCAAATAATCATCTATCATTATAATATAAAAAGCCATTTACAAGTTTTGTAAATGGCTTTTTTTTTGCAGAAAGAATACTAGAATACTCTTCAATTTTTCAAGATAATTGACAGGGTTACACCAGTTGAAATAACTAAAAAATATGCTGCTCTATAAAAAAACTATCAAATATTATTTAATTGCTTAAGAAACATGATCGTTTTATAAGTTGTTTAAATTCATGTGTCTATGGTTTTTTTTTGTTGGAAAAACGTAATAAGGTATGTGATGAACTCATATAAAAGTAGTATTTTTGCAACCTTTTATTTTATTAAGCAGAATATTATTTGATATTTTTTTGAAGCTTTTAATCATCATAGCAAATAGCAATAGTTTTAACCAATTATGAATTATAGTACTGACAATCTTACTCAAGTTAATCTTACATTGTATAAAAATGCCGAGGAGGCTTCTATATATACTGCAAATACAATAGCAGCACTTATATCAAGGAAACAAAAAGAAGGTAAGCATGCAGTATTAGGTTTGGCTACAGGAAATACACCAAAGCGAGTTTATCAGGAATTAATTCGTATGCATAATGATGAAGGTTTAAGTTTTCAGAATGTTATAAGCTTTAATCTTGATGAGTACTTCCCAATAAATGCAGGAGACTCTCAAAGTTATACTTATTTTATGGAGCAAAATTTGTTTGCTCATGTAGATATTAAGTCTTCAAATATTCATATCCCACATGTAGATGGTTCTTCAACTGATATTTCAAAGTATTGTAATGAATATGAAGAAAAAATAGCAAGTTATGGTGGTTTAGATTTACAATTATTAGGAATTGGTCGCAATGGTCATATTGGTTTTAATGAACCACGCTCTAGTTTCGATTCTATTACACGATTAGTTAATTTACACCCTGTAACAAGAGAAGATGCAAAATCAGATTTTGGAACTTTAGAGAATGTTCCGCAACAAGCTATAAGCATGGGAATAAATACAATTCTGCAAGCAAAGAAAATACTCTTACTAGCTTTAGGACAAAGAAAATCTGAAATCATAAACAAGGCTATTTATGGCGCTGTTTCTATAGATACTCCAGCATCTATTCTACAATCATTACCACAAGTAGAGTATATATTAGATAGTGATGCAGCGGCATTAATTCAAAAATAGTTATTAAGACATTTTGGTCTTTATACATTCTTGTGGCCGTAGTTTTAGTTAATGAGCTTTTTCATCTTTTAATAAAAGATTATTTCTAAAACTTATAATGAACTTCTTTATAGGTTACGTTGATTTCTATTACTTAAAACTCAGTTAAATACTGTCTTCGGGTACTAAAATATTAGATTTTTACTATAATATCGGATTTTCATAAGTCTATCCCTCTTTTTTATATTCTGCACGTTTTTAATGTGTTATATCTTTGTGCCATACTTAAAGCAATAATCAGCTATCGTTAAAAATTACGATAATTTGATGCGGCAAGTAGGATTTTATTAATTATCAAATAAAAAGAGATAGACTATGAACACAATAATTCACAAAGCAGAAACTAGAGGACACGCAAATCACGGTTGGTTAAACTCACATCACACTTTCAGTTTTGCTAACTATTATAACCCAGAGCGTATGAATTTTGGTGTGTTACGAGTATTAAACGATGATACGGTAGCAGCCGGAATGGGATTTGGTACGCACCCACACGATAATATGGAAATTATTTCCATCCCTTTAGAAGGTGATTTAGAACACAAAGATAGTATGGGGAATGTGGCTGTTATAAAAGAAGGAGACGTGCAGGTATTAACTGCAGGAACAGGAATCACACATTCCGAGTACAATAAAAACAAAGACAAGGAAGTAAAGTTTCTTCAAATTTGGGTTTTTCCAAAAGAAAGAAATCTAGATCCACGATACGATCAAGTATCTATTAGAGACATCGCTAAGGAAAACGCTTTTTATCAAGTACTTTCTCCTAATAAAGACGATCAGGGAGTATATATTAATCAAGATGCTTGGTTTCATTTAGGGAAGTTTGAAAAAGGAAAATCGGATATCTACAAAATCAAAAAAGAAGGAAATGGAGTTTATGCCTTTATTCTTGAAGGTGAAGTAGAGATTGAAGGAGAAAAACTTTCTAGAAGAGACGGTATGGGGATTTGGGATATGGAGAGCATAGATGTAAAAGCATCGGAAAATGCACGAGTACTTTTAATGGAAGTACCAATGTCAATATAATTCTATAACACAAGATTGATTATTCAGACGAATAATATAAACAAAAATTATTAGTAACAATAAAAACATATAAAAATGAGTAAAAACACAAACTGGTCATTAGACAACGCACATTCAGAAATAGCATTCAAAGTAAAACACATGATGATTTCTACCGTAACAGGTCACTTTGAAGACTTTGAAGCAACTGCAAAAACAGCTGGAGATGATTTTAAGAATGCAGATTTTAGCTTTAGTGCAAAAACAGCATCCATCAACACAAAAAACAAAGATAGAGATACCCATTTAAGATCGGATGATTTCTTTAATTCTGAAAAATTCCCTGAAATGAAATTCGTTTCAAAATCTTTCGACGGAGAAAAATTAGTAGGAGATTTAACGATAAGAGACATCACGAAAGAAGTTGTTTTAGACGCAGAATTAAATGGTGTAGCAGAAGATCCTTACGGACAAACAAAAGCTGGATTTGAAATGACAGGTACTATCAACAGAAAAGACTTCAACTTAACTTGGAGTGCAGTTACAGAAGCTGGAAGCATTGTGGTTTCAGATAAAGTAAAAATGGTTGTTGACGTACAGTTTACAAAACAAGCATAAACATAGCGGTTAATCTCTCTAAGGTTAATTTGGATTAGTAGCAAAGAGGCGGCGTAATAGTCGCCTCTTTTTTTTGAATACTTTTAGTTTTCAAAGCTACTACCATACAATCTATAGTACAGAAAAATGGTATTTAAGGCATTGTGACTAATTGTAATTGTTAAATGAAGCATAACTAGAGAGAGAAAGGTGTAAATCCTACAAAACAAAAAGTTGCATATCAGAATATTAAGATTTAATTTTGCAGTCGAGAATGAAAAATTTAAACAACATATTACGCTTACCATATTTCAGTACTTATTATTACCAAATAATAGCTGCTCGGTTTGACTATATATGTATTTTAAATAAATTCTGATATAAGAAATTTAATAAGTAAGTATAATAATTAAAAGCCCGGGCAATATTGCTCGGGCTTTTTTATTTTAAAAAATTAAGAAAATGATAAGTAATTTAAAAGAAAATGTAGAAATCATTCTTCCAGAAAACGGATTGGAAGAAAAATTAGAACAAGCAAAAAAGGACAATCGAAAGCTAATTATTAAACTTGGATTTGACCCTACAGCTCCAGATTTACATTTAGGGCATGCTGTTGTATTAAAGAAGTTGAAGCAATTTCAAGACTTAGGTCACCAAATCGTGATTTTAGTAGGAGATTTCACTGCTCAAATAGGAGATCCCACTGGTAAAAATAAGAGCAGGAAGCCACTGTCGGCAGCAGAGGTAAAACAGAATGCACAAACTTATCTAAATCAATTGTCTAAAATAATTGATACCGATAAGGTTAAAATCGTTTTTAATTCAGAATGGTTAGATAAACTATCTTTTACAGAAGTCATTCAGATTTTATCTAAGGTTACTGTTGCACAGTTAATGCATCGCAAAGATTTTAATAAGCGTTTTACCGAAAATTCGCCAATTGCCATGCACGAATTGGTGTACCCAATCCTTCAAGGGTTTGATTCTGTTGAAATAAAAGCAGATATCGAAATGGGTGGAACGGATCAGCTTTTTAATTGCACCATGGGAAGACAGTTGCAAGAAACCTTTGAAATGAACCCGCAGGTTGTAATGTGTATGCCATTATTGAAGGGGCTTGACGGCAAAGAGAAAATGAGTAAATCACTAAATAATATTATAGGTTTAACAGATGCGCCAAATGATATGTTTGGTAAAACCATGTCGATGCCAGATAGCTTAATAGAAGAGTTTTTAGATTTAGCTACAGATTTTTCCGTTTCAGAAAAAGAAGCTGTTAAAGCACGTTTGTCAAATGGAGAAAACCCAATGGAAATTAAAAAGCTCATAGCTAAAAACATTATTACTCAATACCATAATGAAGCAGAAGCTCAAAACGCAGAAGCATTCTTTATCAATCAATTTCAAAATAAAAAATTTGAAGAAAAAAGCTTTGAGTCTGTTTTAATTAATAGTCTTCAACAAGAAAATGGGATTATAAGTTTAGTAGATTTATGTGTGCAACTTAAAAAAGAGCAATCTAAATCTGCAGTGCGAAGACTTATAGAAAGTGGAGCTGTTAAAATTAATAACGAAAAAAATCTAGACCCGTTTGCGGAAATAGAATTAAAAAACGAGACGAAAATTAAAATAGGAAAACGAGATTTTTTCGAATTGAAAGCATAATAGAATTCTTTATATGGAAGTCGATAAAAAGGAAAAAAATCGTATATAATTACAGAAAGAATACATGGGGTTTATAAAGGTGTTGGCATAGTTTTTGGATAATTATTTCCTGTGGAAAACAACCGCAATAAACTGATTTTTAATAAAGAAATATTACCTAAAAAATGACAAAAAAAATTTTAACCTTCAGCATGCTAGCTACACTATTTTTTAATGCTTGTAAAGAAACTCCTAAACAAGAAAACGTAGAAACTGATGTAACAGAAACTGTTGAAACAATAGCAGATGATATTGTAACAACAACTACAATAAATAAAGACGGAAAGAAACTGGAAGTTGTATTTAATAATACAAGTGGAACAGCAACTTTCGATTTTGAAGGTGAAACGGTTACCTTAGAACAAGAAAAATCAGCTTCAGGATTTTGGTACAAAAATGATACTTATGAACTAAGAGGAAAAGGAAACAATATACAGTTGTCCAAAGGGGATGAGGTAGTTTTTGAACATGAAGATGATATTGTAGAAACTTCTCTGAAAGACGATAAAGGACAAACGCTTCATATGACTTTCAATAACACAGAAGGAACCTTAAAAGCTTATTTAAATGGTGGTGAACAAATTAATTTAGTTGCAGAAAAAGCAGCTTCAGGAATTTGGTATAAAAACGACCAATATGAATTAAGAGGAAAAGGGGTGAAGGTAGAATTAACAAAGGATGGAGAAACAGTTTTTAAAAACTAAACAACTTTATCTTCAAGTAAGATAAAAAAACGGTTTGAATTTTTTTTAAGCCGTTTTTTGTTATTCTTACTAAGAAATGGTATATTAAATATTATTTTTGTTGTTACATAAAATAATCGATAAACTTTTTATGCCTCAAGATCGACTTACTAATGAAGGACGTAGACAAAAAAATATTCTCACTAGAAGATTCACCTAGTAGTTTTAGCGAAACTAATAGGTTCCTAAATGTGGTGCAAGAAGCTATTGCAATAGGATCTTGGGAGTTGGATTTAGTAAATAAAAGCCTTTATTGGAGTCCTGTAACGAAAAAAATACACGAAGTAAATCCAGACTATATTCCAGAATATGAAAAAGCAGTAGAATTTTATACTGCTTTTAAAGAAAGAGAATTATTAGAGAAGGTTATTGAAAAAGCAATCGCTACTGGAGAAGAGTATGATATTGAAATACAATTAACAACAGCCAAAAACAATAAGAAATGGGTTCGAGCTATTGGTTACCCTGTTTTTAAAGCGGGTGTTTGTGTGAAGTTAATGGGAGTTCTTCAAGATATCACAGCAAAAACTAATGTGTATAATGAAACAGCTCTTAAAGAAAAACAAGTTAGAACTATTTTAGAACACGCACCAAACGGAGTGGCTGTGGTAGATTTAAATGATGATTTTTTATTAGCAAATAAAAGTTTTTGTGAGTTTTTAGGTTATAGTGAAAGAGACTTTTTAGAATTAAAATATGAAGAAGTAATTATACCGGGGCTTCGCGGTGAATGCAAAGATCTTACCAAAAAGATGATTGAAGGTTCTCTTAATAACTTCCAAATGGAAAAACAATACCTTCGAAAAAATGGAGAAACTGTTTATGGATTAACTTCCACTTCATTACTAAGAGATAAAAATAATGAACCATTATATTTTATAAAAAATATTATAGATATAAGTCATGCAAAAAAAGCAGAGCAAAGAATTAAGCAGCTTCATAAAACCACTGAAGAACAAAACCTACGACTTCTAAATTTTGCTCATATTGTTTCCCATAATTTAAGGTCTCATTCAGGAAATTTAACAATGCTTCTTGACTTAATGCAGGAAGATATTCCTTCTGCTACTCAAAACGAATATTTTCCTTTTTTAAATGATGCTGTAAAAAACTTATCGGAAACGATTGATAATCTGCATAAAGTTTCACTGATTAATAGTAATTTAAATGTAAAATTAGAACCTTTAAATCTACTAGAGTATACCGATAAGTCAATTAATAGTAGTAGGGCACTAATTTTAGAAACACGCTCTGAACTAAGTGTAAACATAGCAAGCGATATTAACGTTTTAGCAATTCCAGCATATTTAGATAGTATTTTGTTGAATATTATCACGAATGCTATTAAGTACAGACAAAAGGGACTTGACCCTAAAATAGAGGTTACAGCTACGGTTGATGAGAAATATGTGAAATTAGATATTTCCGATAACGGTCAAGGTATAAACCTGGATTTACATAAAGATAAAATGTTTGGTTTATACAAAACTTTCCATTCTCATGAAGATTCAAGAGGTTTGGGGCTGTTTATTACCAAAAACCAAATAGATGCTATAGGAGCAACTATTGATGTTACAAGTACTGTTAATAAAGGGAGTACCTTTACAATACACTTTTTGTATGAATAGAGCCAATTTAATATGCATAATAGACGATGATCCTATTTTTGTTTTTGCAGCAAAAAAGTGTCTTAAGGCATCTAATTTATGTGACAAAGTCTCTGTGTATAAAAATGGCTTAGAAGCTATAAACAATATTAAACTTGTGGCAGAATCGGGAGAAGTATTGCCGGATGTTATTTTTTTAGACATAAATATGCCAATTATGGATGGTTGGCAATTTTTAGATGAATTTATTAAGCTAAGAATCAGTAAGAATATTACGGTTTTTATTGTAAGTTCTTCTGTTGATCCAGCAGATATTGAAAAATCTGAAACTTATAGCGAGGTTCAAAGTTTTTTAGTAAAACCCATAAATAAAGTAAGTGTTCTAAAAGCATTGAGAGAGGTTTATGAAAAAAAAGTGTAATAATTTTATTTTTGATTAAACTTTTGGTGATATACTTTTCAAAAAAAAATTGATTACTTCTCCAGGTGAGGTTTCACAATATTAAAAAACGGCTTGATCTATTTTCAAGCCGTTTTTTGTTTTTATCTAAAACTTTTATACTCTAAAACCTTAGCGTAAATCTGTAAAACGAATTTCATTATTTATTAATAAAAACAGTTTTAATATTAACGAACTCATGAATTCCTTCTCTAGATAATTCTCTACCATAACCTGAAGCTTTTGTGCCTCCAAATGGTAATCTAGGATCCGATTTAACCATTTCATTTACAAAGAATGCGCCATCAGGAATCCTAGAAATTGCATGCATGGCAGCTTCGGTATCTTCTGTAAATAACATAGTTCCTAGTCCGAATCTAGAATCTGTAGCAAGTTGTAATGCTTCTTCTAGGTTTTTTACTTTAAAGATAGGAGCAACAGGGCCGAAAGTTTCTTCGGTGAAAACAGCCATGTCTTTTGTTACGTTTGTTAAAATGGTAGGAGCAAAAAATGCTTTATTTTGTCTGTTTCCAAGAACCACTTTTGCTCCTTTTTTAATGGCGTCTTCTACTTGATTTTGTAGGTCTGTTGCTAAATCTTCTCTAGCAAGTGTCGCTATTTCTGTATCCATGTTAAGTGGATCTCCTTGCTTTAGAGCTGCTACTTTTTTTGTAAATTTTTCTAAAAAGTTATCATAAATATTTTCAGTAACTATAAAGCGTTTTGCAGCAATACAACTTTGTCCGGCATTCTGCATTCTAGCTTTTACAATAGTGTCTATATGCTTGTCTAAATCGGCATCCTCAAGGACTATACAAGCATTGTTTCCCCCTAACTCTAAAACAGTTTTCTTTAGGTTTTCTCCAGCAGCTTTAGCTATTGCTTTTCCTGCTTTTTCGCTTCCGGTTAAGGAAACGGCTTTGATTTTATCGTCTTTTATGATTTCTTCTATGGTATCATGATTAGTTAGTAATGTTTGAAAACACCCATGGGGATAACCAGCTTCTGTAAATATTTCTTCAATAGCAAGTGCACAACCGCTTACATTAGAAGCGTGTTTAAGTAGTGCTGTATTACCTGCTGTAAGTGTAGGAACAGCAAAACGTAATACTTGCCAAAATGGATAATTCCATGGCATAACAGCTAAAACTACACCTAGAGGATCGTAACTTATAAAACTTTCATAAGCATCGGTTTCAATAATTTCGTCTGCTAAAAAATCTTCTGCATTTTTCGCATAAAAATCACAGAGGTAGATGCATTTTTTTATTTCAGCTTTACTTTCACTTATAGGTTTTCCCATTTCTAGAGTAATAAGTTTGCTTAACTCTTCTAGTCTTTCCTCTAAAATGTTTCCTATATTATATAAAAGTTCTGCTCTTTCACTAACATCTTTCTGGCTCCATTCCTTAAAAACTTCATCAGCTTTTTCTAATTTAGAAAAGACTTCTTCTTTTTTATTAAGCGTATAACGCGCTATTACTTCTTGGTTATAAGGGTTTATAGACTTTATAGTGTTTGACATATTCTTTTTATTTGCTTGTTACAAGGTAAATGTTATATTCGCCTAAAGATATTCTATAATAGTGAAAATTGAAAACACTTATTTTTTTATAATAAGTATTGATAAGTAAATAGATTAGTTCTCTAGCAAAAATCTTATTTTTGTAGAGTTAAAAAAGAAAGATACATTATGTCTGAGAAAATTGAAAGAGTAAAATGCCTAATTATAGGTTCTGGTCCAGCAGGATATACAGCAGCAATTTATGCAGCTAGAGCAAATATGAATCCGGTTTTATACCAAGGAATGCAGCCAGGAGGGCAATTGACAACAACTAATGAAGTAGAAAACTTTCCTGGATATCCAGATGGAGTTACAGGTCCTGAAATGATGATGCAATTACAGAAGCAAGCAGAACGCTTTGAAGCAGATATTCGCGATGGTTGGGTCACTAAAGTTGATTTTTCTGGAGATTTACATAAAGTTTGGGTAAATGATACTAAAGAAATTCATTGTGATACTGTAATTATTTCTACTGGTGCTTCAGCAAAATATTTAGGATTAGAATCTGAACAAAAGTATTTAAGTCTTGGAGGAGGAGTTTCTGCATGTGCAGTTTGCGATGGATTCTTCTACAGAAACCAAGAGGTTGTGATTGTAGGAGCAGGAGATTCTGCTTGTGAAGAAGCGCATTACCTATCTCACTTATGTTCTAAAGTAACTATGTTAGTTAGACGTGATGAGTTTAGAGCTTCAAAAATCATGGCTGAAAGAGTAATGAAAACAGAAAACATCGAGATCTTATTCAACACAGAAACCGAAGAGGTTTTAGGTGACGGACAAGTAGTTTCTGGCGTTAGAGTTTTCAATAATAAGACTAATGAAAAGTTTGAAATTCCTGCAACAGGATTTTTCGTGGCAATTGGTCACAAACCAAATACAGATATTTTTAAAGATTACTTAGATTTAGACGAAACAGGTTATATTATTAACGCTGTTCCTGGAACTAGTAAAACAAATGTAGAAGGTGTTTTTGTAAGTGGTGATGCAGCAGACAATGTGTACAGACAAGCAATTACAGCTGCTGGTACAGGTTGTATGGCTGCTTTAGATGCAGAACGTTATTTAGCAGGAAAAGATGTTAGTTTTGAAGTAAGTACTTCAAGTTATAACTAAATCAAAATAAGTTTATAAAAAAAGCCTGGAGTTATTACTCTAGGCTTTTTTATTTGTTCAAAATTTCTTGAAATTATAACTCCTTCTTAGACAGAGTAGAGGTGTTTTTAAAGGATTCTATAGTAATTTTAGGGTTACCATAAAGTTCTACTTTACTGCTTCCAGAAGTGTTTAAAATAATATTGTTTAGTACGTAAACACTTGCGCTACTTGAATCTTCGGTAGTAAGTTCGCATTCGTTAGTTGTAAGGTGTCTTGAGTTAAAACTTGATGAATTGATAGTGTTTAATTTTAAGAGCTCTGTTTCTCCTTCAATTTTAGCATCTGCACTTTGGTACATATAAACTTGTAAGCTGTCGGATTCGATTAAAGCTTCGGTTTTACTTTTCTCGCTTAATTCTAAAAACACGATATCACTTTCAATATTTAATTTTGATTTAGAATTAAATCCAAAGGTTGCTTTGTTGTTATTAATAAACTTGAAGTTTTTGTTTTTAATATTTAAAAATGCTTTAGCATAATCATTTACTTTTAAGACTAGGCTATCGTTTTTTAAAGTATTCGCAGCACTTACTTCTGCATCGCCATTTACCTCAATATGTTGAAGTGATTTTGTGATATTAACGGTAATGTTTATTCTTTTGCTAGACTGAATTTTTGCGGTTGTACTAAAACTTAAAACACTATCTATAACAGAAAACTGAATAACTTCGTGTAGATTCTCATCTGTTTCAATTTCAACGGAAGGAGTATCGCTTTGAATTAATTCTATTTTGAATTTTTCGCCAAAAGCAATGGTTTTAAAATCTTCTATTTTGGTTTCTACCAAAGTTACGTTTTTATTTCCCTTTACTTTTTCTTGGGAAAACCCTGATGTTATCATGAAAGAAACACATAGTGTTATTAGTAGTTTTTTTAGCATATTTTGATGTTAAGTAATTTATATACAAATATAAACAAAAACCATCCCAAACTTGATTTTTAGTTTAGAATGGTTTTTAAAACAGAAACTTTTAATGTTTTTAGTAAACGTGATTTAGTTTTATTTGAAGCTATTTATTTTGATTAGAATAAAATATCTATCACTACATCTACTATGGCTTTTACTAGGTCTAACATAATTGTTCGTTTTTTGATGGATGATTGATTCTTTTGTGAAAAGTGTTTAATCTTCTTTTGAAATAATCTTAACTCCGTCTTCGTCTATATTCACTTTTACTTCTTCAGAATTTCCTTTAATACCGTTCTCATCTATTTTTAGTTTCGAATTATTGGAATTAATTTCAATTCCTTTTTTGTTTATAATGATGTTTTTCTTTTCATCATTAGCATCTATATTAATTTGAAAATCATCATCATCATCATCATCATCATCATCATCCGAACAATCTAAACACTTCGTGTCTCTGTTTAATATTTGCAAATAGTGTTCTTCTTTTCCGTTGTTTAAAATGTCTTGATATCGGTTGGTGTCATTTCTATGATAATAATAGGTGTTTTTATCTGCATATAATACCGATCCAACTGGTAGGTAAACGGTTATTTGAATTTCCTGACTTCTAATTTTCTCATCTATGCCTATGGTTAAGAAGTTGTCTAATAGCAACTGTTTATTTACCAATTGGTAGTTATAGTTTATTGCTTCAGCTCGTTTTTTAGCTTTGCTATAATCTTCACCTCGAGCTATTTTTTCTACTTTTATTTTAGCAATACTATCTGAAGTAGATTTTACAATAAGTCTGATTCCTTGTGATATTTGAATTCTGTTATCATTAGTATCGTAAGTCTTTTCAAAATCATAATCTCTTCTAAAGCCTCTATCGTAATATTCATTTTGAGACATTCTTAAAACTAGCGTGTCTTTTTTAGTAATAGAAGGCAGTGCTTCGGTTTGAATAACTTTTGCCTCCTCATGGTAGCTTAAACCTTGTTTTATTCCGATTACTGCTAGTGAAATCACAGAGATTAACCATAAACCTAATAAGGAATATTTTGCAATACCATTTAAAGACTTTAGGTTGGTAACCAATATTTTTAAGCCTAAATAGAATAGGGTAAAGAAAGGTATTGCGACTGCGAAAAAGATTAGTAGTGTAATTAACCAAAAAGGTACCCCAGTTGTGCTTGCTAAATCTACAAGGTCTGCATCAAAGAACTTCGCCCTAGAACCCTCATTGAAAGTTCCGAAAAACAAACCGATTGCAAGAGATAAAACGGTTATGCTTCCTATAAATACTAAGATGATTCCTATAAACTTGGCAACAATTTTTAAGAAGAACCCTATGATATCTCCTATAGTGTCAAAGAACGATTTAGAACTTGATTTTAAGGAGTTACCTTTTTTTTTAAAGTCTACGTTTTTTGTAGCATCACTAACAGAATCTGAAACATTTTTTGCTACATCTTGCACGGTATCGGAAACTGTAGAAATACCATCTTTTATTTTCTTTTCAATATTGCTAATGTTAACAGGTTCACCTCGCATCATAAGCTTATCGCTTGTAGTTACCGCTTCTGGAACTAAAATCCAAAGTATGATATAAAGCAAAGCACCGGTTCCGGCTCCAAAGATTAGTAGAAACCAAATTAAACGAATCCAAATTGCATCTATCCCAAAATAATGTCCTAAACCTGCAGAAACTCCACCAACATATGAATTGTCGGTATCTCTAAATAGTTTTCTTGCCGATTTTTTGCCTGTTTGATTTATAGGATCGTCTTCAAATATTTCTTCATCTACGATATAATCTTCTGGTTGTCCCATGATAGTGATTATTTCGTCTACTTCTTTTATACCTATAACTTGCTTGTCGTGCTTAACGCGCTCGTTAAAAAGTTCTGCAATTCTAGCTTCAATATCCGATATAATTTCAGCACGACCTTGTGAGTCGGTAAATGAACGTTTTATAGCGTCAAGATAGCGTTGTAGTTTTAGGTAAGCATCTTCATCTATGTGAAAAAATATACCTGCTAAATTTATGTTGACTGTCTTATTCATTATTCGTTGGTTTTTGACTTGTTACTATGTTCACTGCGTTTTGTAATTCGTTCCAAGTGGTGGTTAGTTCATTTAAAAATTGTTTTCCTGTATCGGTTAAACCGTAATACTTTCTTGGAGGTCCGGAGGAAGATTCTTCCCATCTGTAATTAAGTAATCCAGCGTTTTTTAAACGTGTTAGTAGCGGGTAGATAGTACCTTCTACTACTAGCAATTTTGCGTCTTTTAGGGTTTCTAGAATTTCTGCAACATAGGCATCCTTGTCTTTTAAGACCGATAATATGCAGTACTCCAGAACACCTTTTCGCATTTGTGCTTTTGTGTTTTCTATCTTCATAGTTTCATTTTAATAATTGTTTAAACTGTTCGTTTTTTGATTTTCCACTAGATCTGTTTACTAATGGTTTGATGTATGTGATTGATGATGATTATTTTAAAAAATGTATGGTAAAAGGATACTTATAAGCTTCTCCTTTATTAGCTGTTAGGCTTGCGTTGATAATAAATATAAGTTCTATGATAAAAGCAATTGCAGCTAAAAACACCATAAGAATGATAAAAAAGAGTATCGGAGAAGGAGCTTCTAAATTAATATTCAAACTGTTGAATGCTTCAATATTTACTATGTCTATATATGATAAAACATTAAAAGCTATTAATGGAATGCACAATAAACCAAATAGAAAAGTATATAGAATGATACTAAGCTGAAAGTTTAATGCTTGCTTACCATGATTATCTATAAACTCCGATTTATCTTTATTAATAATCCATAGTAATAAAGGGCCAATAATATTTCCAAACGGAATTACAAACCTAGAAAAGGTTGATAAATGTATAAAGGTTGCTATATTTTTCTGGTTGTTACTTATCATGAGAAAAAGTGTATAATAGTTTCTTATGCAAATATATGTCTTTAAAAAGGTATTATGTTACACATAGTACTAATTTTTAACATAAAATTAACAAACTGATATCTCGTTTATTTTCGATATTTTTGATGAAATTATATACTAAATGAAGTTAACACCTAGAAAGATTAATGCTTTCAACATCCTAAAATTGCCCGCGGTGTTTTTTACGGGAATCCGCGTAAAGACTATTACAAATGAAAGTTGTACTGTTTCTGTGAAACACAAATGGATCAATCAAAACCCTTTTAAATCGATGTTTTGGGCAGTGCAAGGAATGGCAGCTGAATTAACCACAGGAGCTCTAATGCTTAGTAAAATTAGAGAAAGTGGGAAAAATATTTCTATGCTAGTGGCAAATAATAATGCCAGTTTTACTAAAAAAGCTACTGGTAGAATCACCTTCACTTGTGTAGATGGTAATAAAATTGATGAGATTATCGCTGAAGCTATAAAAACAGGAGAGGGGCAAACATTATGGATGCAATCTGTTGGAACAAATGAAGACGGTATAGTGGTTTCTACATTTAACTTTGAATGGAGTATCAAACTGAAAAGTAAATAGTTGAAAATTTATTTTTCTATAGAAAGATAAAATTCTGTAACAAAACCCAAATCCTTTCCACTTATAAGTATATCAATAAAATTTTAAAATTATGACAGCACACGAAATTGATTATAGAATATACGGAGAAGAAATGCAATATGTAGAAATTGAGTTAGACCCTCAAGAAGCTGTTGTTGCTGAAGCTGGAAGCTTTATGATGATGGATGATGGTATTAAAATGGAAACTATTTTTGGTGATGGTTCCAAAAAAGATTCTGGTTTTTTAGGAAAAATTCTAGGAGCAGGAAAACGTATTCTTACTGGAGAAAGTTTATTTATGACTGCTTTTTATAACAATCTTACCGGTAAGCGTAGTGTTAGTTTTGCTTCGCCTTACCCAGGTAAAATAATTCCTATTGATTTAACCAATTACGGAGGAAAGTTTATCTGCCAGAAAGATGCCTTTTTATGTGCAGCAAAAGGAGTTAGTGTAGGAATCGAGTTTAGCAAAAAACTAGGAAGAGGTTTATTTGGAGGAGAAGGTTTTATTATGCAGAAACTGGAAGGAGACGGAATGGCCTTTGTTCACGCTGGTGGTACTATTGCTAAAAAAGAATTAATGCCTGGAGAAAAATTAAAAGTAGATACTGGATGTATTGTAGGTTTTGATCATACAGTGAATTATGATATCGAGTTTGTTGGAGGTATTAAAAATACTGTTTTTGGAGGGGAAGGATTGTTTTTTGCTACGCTTCAAGGACCAGGAACGGTTTATATACAATCTTTACCATTTAGTAGATTGGCAGGTAGAGTTTTGGCAAGTGTACCGCGAGGAGGAAAGAATAAAGGAGAAGGAAGCATACTTGGTGGCTTAGGAGATCTTTTAGATGGGGATAATAATTTTTAGTAAGAAAACTCGGTTGTTAAATTTTTGTTTAAATGTAAAAGCAATGTTTATTTTCATTATATTTATGAAGTAAAACAATGAAAAATTAACCATTTCCGCGTATACAACAACTCTACCCGATTTATTTATTAAAAACTAAACCTAATTAAACTATGTCTAGAGCAATGTTTGAGTACACTAAAACTGTGCTTAAAAAAGTAAGTTTTGATGCTGCGTTGTTTTGCAAAGAAGTTCAAAAAGCAATACAAAGATTATTACCTCACGAAATAGAGGAATTAAAAGTTTTTGTTGAATCACTTGTTAAGCAAAACCCTAACTTAAATCAATGTTTGATTTATTTGAAAACATAAAAAAAAAAGCGACTCGAGAGTCGCTTTTTTTATGTGTATATAAGCAAGATTTAGATCTTGTTTCTTAACGGACTAATTATTTCTACATTTTGAAATGTAATTGCTCCTCTAATGATTCCAGAAATCACTTCTTGTAAAGCTTCAATAATTTGCATTTTAAGTTCGCTTTTATGATAAATAATACTCACTTCTCTAGCAGGAGAAGGATCGTGGAAAAGGTGTAAGCTTTCTTTCTTTTTATCAGATAACTCAAGCGTATGGAGGTATGGCAATAAGGTCATCCCTAAACCTTCATCCGATAATTTAATTAATGTTTCAATACTTCCGCTTTCTAATTGAAATTGCTCGTTGTTTAAATCCTTTAAAGCTTTACATAAATTAATAACACCATCTCTAAAGCAGTGGCCATCTTCTAATAAAAGCATGTCCTGAATATCTAAATCGGATACTTTTATTTTCTTTTCTACGTGTAGTCTATGCGTTTTTGGCACATAAGCAACAAAAGGTTCAAAATATAAAACACGTTCTTTTATGTTTTCGTTACTTAAAGGTGTCGCAGCAATAGCAGCATCTAGATGTCCTTCGTTTATTCTTGTAATAATTTCTTCCGTGCTAAGTTCTTCAATTTTAAGTTTTACTTTTGGGTATTTCTTAATAAAGGATTTTAAGAACATTGGTAATAAAGTAGGCATGATAGTAGGAATAATTCCTAATCTAAATTCCCCTCCAATATATCCTTTTTGTTGGTCTACAATATCTTGAATTCTGTAAGATTCATTTACAATATTCTTTGCCTGATTAACAATCTTTTTACCTACCTCTGTAAGTTCAATAGGTTTTTTACTTCTATCAAAAATAAGTACATCCAATTCATCTTCTAGTTTTTGAATTTGCATGCTTAATGTAGGTTGTGTTACAAAACACTTTTCTGCAGCCTTGGTGAAATTTTGGTTTTCGGCAACTGCTAAAACGTAGTATAATTGTGTAATTGTCATGTATATCAATTTAGACTATAAAAATATAAAAACTATCAATAAAACTTATGGAAATATCTGTTAATTATAGCTTAAATTTGAGTAAACAATAAAAAAACAATAAAAAAACAATAAAAAAATAATAATTATGACACTAAACAGCATTGGATTAAACGCTAAAAAAGCGAAAGAGATATCAAAAGACTTAAATAACCTATTAGCGAACTTTCAAATTTATTACCAAAATTTAAGAGGGGTTCACTGGAATATTAAAGGAAAAAGATTTTTTGATTTACACGTTAAATTTGAAGAGTTATATACTGATGCAAACGTTAAGGTTGATGAAATTGCAGAACGTATTTTAACTTTAGGGGAAACACCATTACATACTTTTGAAGATTATTCTAAATTAGCAAAAGTGCCTGTAGGAGAAAATGTTTCGGAAGATGAGAAAGCTGTACGATTAATTGTTGATTCTTTATCTGAATTATTAAAAATTGAAAGAGATATTCTTGATAAATCTGGTGAAATGAATGACGAAGGTACAAACGCTATGATGAGTGAGCTTATTACCGAGCAAGAAAAAACTATTTGGATGTTTAAAGCTTGGTTAGGTTAATAGCTTTTCTCTATTGTAAGAGAATAGATTGAAAATAAAGAAGCCACAAAGACTTATGTTTTGTGGCTTTTCTTTTTAATGGTTTTATAATAATCCTCTAGCTTTTATTTCTAAGTATTTATTTATTGTATTAATGGTTAATTTCTCAGGGGGAGTAAGTATGGTTTGAATACCGTTTTTTTGAAGTTCTTTAACCATTAATCTTTTTTCAAAACTAAATTTTTCTGCAATTGTTTTATGATATATACTCTGTAAGTCTTCTGTATCTTGGGCTATTAGTTTTTCAAGTTCGGTATTTTCAAATAGTACCACCACCAGCATATGTTTTTTTGAGATTGCTTTTAAGTATGGTAGTTGTCTTTTTAAAGCGCTAATATGTTCAAAGTTTGTGTATAGCAGAATTAGACTTCTATGGGTTACTTTTCGTTTAAGTTGAGCGTATAGGAGTCCGAAATCACTATCGTAAAACTGGGTGTTGATGTTGTATAAGTTCTCTAGTATTTTGTTTAAATAGCTTAGCTTTTCAATTGCAGGTACGAACGTTTCAATTGTTTTTGAAAAAGAAATCATTCCGACTTTGTCATGTTTTTTTAAGGCAACATTACTAAATGCTAGGGTAGAATTGATCGCATAATCTAAAAGTTTTAATCCATTAAAAGGCATTTTCATTACGCGACCAGTATCAATAATAGAATAAATAGGTTGCGATTTTTCGTCTTGATATTGATTTACCATCAACTCACCACGCTTTGCCGTAGCTTTCCAGTTCACCGTTCTAAAATCATCGCCTTGTACGTAATCTTTTATTTGTTCGAATTCTTGCGTGTTTCCTATTCTTCTAATTTTTTTTAATCCGAATTCCGACAGATAATTACTTATCGCTAGAAAGTCTAATTGCTGCATTTGAATAAAAGACGGATACACCTTTGTCATTTGATGGTTTTGGAAAAGGTGTTTTCGTTTCACTATTTTTAGTTGTGAAGAAACAAATACATTTAAGTTTCCAAATAGGTATTCTCCGCGTTCTACTGGGCGAACTTTATAAGTGAAATCATGTTTTTCGTTAGGTTTAAGATGTGCCTGATATAGAAAATCCCGTTTCTGAAATTGTACAGGAAGTTCTTCTATGATATCTACAGAAACTTTAAACGGATAGTTATTTGTAATCGTTATCGGAATTGGGTTTTCATCACTATTGGAAAGTTTTTCAGATAGTAATCTTCTAGCTTGGACAGCATTTTTAAATCGGTATAGTAACAGGATATCCACAAGGAATAATACGCCAATAAACAGCGTAATAATCCACGCTATTGGGTACAGCATTTTTACCCAATAGGACAATAAAAAGCAAGAGGATGCTATTGCCATATAGATGTAAAATTGCTTGTGTAAGTATAGCGATTTAATAAATTTCATTGCTTTGTTTAAACGGTTGTAGTTGTATATTATCTTGGAATTTCAACCGATTGTACGATCATTTCAATAACTTGTTCTGTGGTCATTCCTTCCATTTCTCGCTCTGGTGTTAAAAGGATTCTATGGTTTAAAACAGGGACCATAGCTTTTTTAACATCCTCCGGAATAACAAAATCACGACCGTTAATTGCCGCATAAGCTTTTGCTGTATTTAATATTGCAATAGAAGCTCTTGGAGAAGCACCTAAATATAAATGCGGATGATTTCTAGTTTTTGAAACAACTTCTGCTATGTATTTTATTATTTTACTTTCAACCAGAATGCCTTGAATTTTTTCTTTGTATTCAGCTAATTTATTGGCATCTAAAATCGTGTTTATAAGTGTATGAGGTTGTTTTCCTTGACGATTATGGTGTGTTTCTATAATTCGTATTTCGTCCACCACATTAGGATAATCTACTTTTATTTTAAAAATAAACCTGTCTAGTTGTGCTTCCGGTAGGGCGTAAGTTCCTTCTTGTTCAATTGGGTTTTGCGTAGCTAAAACCATAAAAGGAGCTGCAAATTTATAGGTAGTTCCGTCTATGGTTGCTTGGCGTTCTTCCATGGTTTCAAAAAGAGCAGCTTGTGTTTTTGCTGGAGCTCTGTTTATTTCATCAATTAAAACTATATTAGAAAAAATAGGACCTTTTTTAAATTCGAATTTTGAATTTTTCATATTTAAAACCGAGATACCTAATACATCACTAGGCATTAAATCTGGTGTAAATTGAATTCGGCTAAAATCAGTTTTCAAAACTTTGGCAAAAAGTTTGGCTGTTATGGTTTTTGCAATTCCAGGAACTCCTTCAATTAATACGTGACCATCTGCTAAAAGTGCAACTATAAGAAGCTCCACTAGGTTTGTTTGGCCGACAATAACTTTACCTAATTCTTGCTTAATTTCTTCTACGGTTAGCTTTAAATCCTCTAAAGGAATTCTATTACTAAAATTTATGTCTTGGCTTTCTTCCATTTGTTTTTAGATTTAAAATCGGCGATTAATTTGTTTAATTTTTTTAGTTCTGTATTGGTTACTTCCTTTTTTGCACTAATTTCTTTTATAACTTGAAAAAGTGCTTTAGTATCTTCAATAGTATTGTTGCTTCGTGCTGCTACATGTTCTATAAAAGTAGTGTCTAAGTTGGTAGTATGTATATGAAACTGCGTTCTAATATATTCTAAAAAGTGATTTATTTGATGATAGCTAATGTCTTTATGCTTTCCTTTTTCATAATACATATTAGCAATAGTACGAGTAAAGTTTACAGTTTGATTTTGTAAAGGTTTTACAATAGGGATAGCACGCTGCTTTCGTTTTCCTTCAAATATGACATATAAAAACACAGCGATTAACATAGTATAATATGCCCATTTAAGTTCTTTTGTGTTTAGAAGAATATGTAATGGAGAGGTGTAAAATGATTTACCAGATTTATAATAATTATCTACATAAATAGATTGTGATGCATCCATATACGATATTAAGCCTGCCGTATAGTTTTGGTTAGGATCTGTAAGTAGAAAATAATTTGTGAAGGCTTGCGGAAATGTGCTAAGTATAATGGTTCCTTTGCCAAATTTTTGCTTGAGGGTATTAGGATACTTTAATTTTGCTGTTTTATTATCTTCTTGGATTGCATTGTCTATAACACTAATAACTTTAGCCTTTTTAGAGTCATATTTTTTATAGTAGGTAACCTGCTGCGCTTTATCGAAAGTGTATAGCTTTTCTGGTTTTAATTGTTTGTTCTTAAGCTGAAGTTGATAAATGTTTTCGATGTTTTTAAAATTGCTAATAATCGAGGTTTCAATATTCAAAGTGTCATGAAGCTTGCTATTTAAATTATCGCTAGCTATAAACAAGGTGTTTCCTTTAGCGGTCCAATTTAAAAGCAGGTCTAGTTCGTCTGTATCAAAAGTTAAATTGTTATTTATAAAAATATAGGTTCCTTTAAAATCTTTATTTTCTTTTAAAAACTGAAATGGAGGAATGTTTATATCTTCGATATTTTCTTCTTCAAAAATCCTTTCTAATTGTTCGTGAAAAATAAATGTACCAAAAGGTATTTTATGATGTGAAGCATAGCTTTTAAACCAATTAATCGCTTGTGGTTTTGTATATTCTAAAACCACAATGCTGAGAATGGCAAGGACCGTTAGGGTAATGTATATTTTTCCTTTCTTACTCAATCTGCAAGGTTTTTGTTAAGCGTTTCAAAAGCTGTTTTTAAGTTTTCAAACTTTATGGCATCTATATTAAATTCGCCATACCATACATAATCATATATTTTGGTGATTTTAATAAAGTTGGATTTTAAGCTTTGTTCTTTAATTTCAGAAATATAATCTTCATTGGTTTTTTGTTGTTTCCAACTAATAATTTCTTTGTCACTTAGTGTTTTTAGGGCTAATAAATAATAGTAACGAATAGCAATTCTGTATTCTTGCTTTTCAATAGCTTGAGCAATTAAAGCATTAATGTCTTCATTTTTTATAATATGCTCTTCTTCTGTAAACCTTATAGAAGCTGTTTTCTTTTTGCCGCCAATAAGGTTTTTTGTTTCTACTTTTAAAAAGAGTTTTATAAGTAGAAAAACAAGCACGGCCAATAGTAGATAAGGCAGAGTGTTAAATATAAATTTTACTATTCCTTCAGCAGCTCCAGTACCAAATATCCATTCAAATATTTTGATGAGGATATTGCGTAACCAAACCTTAATTTTAGCGAAGAAATTATCGTTCTTAATGGTTTCGGTATAATCGAAACTAGAATCTTTGTAATAGTCTTTTAAGTCTTCCTTGCTTATTTCTTTTACCTCAATATTAGAGTCGTCCACTTTTATGGGCGTCATGTCCTTTTGACTAATCACCAAAGTAGTTGTTAGGAGGAAAAAAAATAAGGTTTTTAGAAGTTGCATATATTATTCTATCTTTCCTAAAGATTCAATACGCTCAAATGTTCCAGTGAAGTTTTGCTTTTCATTTAAGTTGAAATAAACAAAAACAGAAGCAACAGTTAAGATTAAATTAAGTAGAAACTTAAAAAGGTAATTTAGTACATTTAAGAAAATATAAATAGGATCTACAAACATCTTCATATTAGTTGGGTCTACTTCTCCTGAAAAAACTCCTGTTTTTATTAAGCTATAAATGGCTGTAGGTACACTAAGGGCGTAACTAGCAACCATGATAATTAACCCGAAGACAATAATAGTAGCTAAGGTTATCCAATACTCATTTTTAATTAGTTTGAAGCTATAGCTATAAGATTCCCCCGTATCTTTTCCTTTAAATACATAAATAGCTAAAACCACAAACATTGGCACCATCGCATAAAAAACAGGAATAACACATAGCATTACTGCAACAAATAGGGTTAGGAATTTTAAGATGCTTAATCCTAAAAATCCCCAAAAACTATCTTTAGCATTTTTTTTTACTTCTTCTAAATTTACAACTCCTTTGTTTTCAGAATAAGATTTTATGTAGTGTAAAACAGCGGCGTCCGCTAGTGTATAGGTAAGTAACCCAAAAATCATAAACAGAAAAAAGGAACCTACCATTAGCGGTAAATTGTCAGCATTAAAGTCGTTGTTTGATTGAAAATCAAAAATACCTCCAGCAGAATAAATATAAAATGCAACGGAAATTAAAAACAATACCAAGTATATTCCAGTAACTTGAAATATGGTTTTCACAAAAGGCTTAAATTCTTCCCGTATAAAGCCAAAAGTATCGGTTAAAACTTCACCAAGCTCTCGTTGTTTTTTTAATTCAATATATTTTTTCATCCTTGTTAGTTAGTTTAATAGCTAGTTTATGATTTAGTTGTTGTTTGTGTAGTTTTATTGGGTAAATAACGTAGTAAAATAATATTACTCCTAATGAAGCAGTAATAATTAGAAGAGCCAACCAGTCTGGCATTTCTGTATGTCTGGTAACAAAGCCTTCTAAAAACCCAGCAATAATGAAAAACGGAATGGTACTCATGAGTATTTTTAATCCGTTTTTCACGCCTCTTTTAAACGATTCTAATCGAGTATAGGTTCCTGTAAATAGCATTCCATTTCCTAAAACCAATCCAGCACATCCCGCTACAATTATTACAGAGATTTCAATTGTTCCGTGAATCCAAATAGTTCTAGCAGATTCCCAAAGCAAGCCTTGGTCATAGAAGAAATACTGAAAACTTCCAAGCATGATACCGTTTTGTAACATGATATAAAGCGAGCCAATTCCTAGAAGTAAGCCATAGGCAAAAGCCATGAGTGCAACTCTAATATTATTGATAGTAATACCTAAAAACATATTAAACTCCCCTTGTTGTTTATAAACAGCCATAGGGTCGCCTTTTTCTATATTGCTAAGTGTCATGTTTACATAACCGTCTCCTAAAAAGGAACGAACAAAGTCCCCTTCATTGGCAGCAGAAAAAGCACCAATAACTATAAACATAGTAAATACTAAAAAGGAAATAAGCAGTTCGCGGTGGTGCTTGTAAAACATTAAAGGAAATTCTGTTTTAAAAAAAGTGATAACTCTATTCTTAGACTCCTTTTTTGTCTTATAAATTTTTTGATGCGCTTGTGAAGCTAATTGGTTTAAATACCGCTCGGTATTACTTTTGCTGTAAAAAGTTTTGGCATAACTTAAATGATCTGTAACTTCGATATACAAATCAGATAACTCATTAGGATCAACATGGATATTATTTGAGAGAACCCTTTCAAATTGTATCCATTTGTCTTTATTTTGCTTTACGAAAGCAGCTTCACGCATTTAGCTTATTGTTTTGCTATCAAAGAAAAGAAAATATGGAAGAATTTCAAATCGAAACAGCTCAAAATGTCACTATTAACCAAAATGTTGCGGGACTTGGAGATCGTATACTAGGATATATTATTGATAGTGTTGCTGTTTTTGTTTATTTAATAGGTATTAACCTCCTTTTGATAAAGATGGATGTAGATATGAGAGACCTTTGGGCTTTGTATTTACTAGTGTCTTTACCTGCTTTTTTATATTATGTTTTACTAGAAACTTTTTGGAACGGAAAAACTTTAGGGAAGTACGTAATGAAAACCCGCGTAGTAAAATTAGATGGAAGCAATGCAAGCTTTGCAAACTATTTTGTAAGATGGATTTTAAGAATAGTAGATATAAGTTTGACTAGTGGGGGAGTTGCGGTATTGAGTATTTTAATTAAAGGAAACGGACAAAGAGTAGGCGATATAGCAGCCGGTACAACCGTGATTAGCGAAAAACGAAAAGTTAGTATAGAAGATACTTTACTGAAAGAAATTGAAGAAGATTATATGCCGTCTTATAGTCAAGTAACAGTTTTTAAGGATAGTGAAATGCAAACCATTAAAAACTTATACGAATCCGCTAGAAGAAACGGACAACATAATATTATATTACAACTGCATAATAGGCTAGTTGAAGTAATGGAAGTAACTCCAAAAGAAACTCCGGTAGAATTTATTGGAATTGTTATTAAAGATTACAATTACTTCACACAAAAAATATAGAGTAATAGAGCTAACAAAAAGGATTTAAAAAAATAAAAATGTTTTATATTATAGATATTATCGGAACTATTGCTTTTGCCATTTCTGGGGTTTTAGTAGCAATGGAAAAAAAAATGGATCCTTTTGGTATACTCATAATTGCATTTGTTACAGCGATAGGAGGAGGTACGCTTCGTGATGTGCTTATAGGGGAAACGCCTGTATCTTGGATGGTTAATATGACCTATACGTATGTAATTATTGTTGCAGCAGTTTTAGCTGTACTTTTTAGAAGGAAGATTAATTATTTAAGAACCTCCTTGTTTTTATTTGATACTATCGGAATTGGTTTCTTTACTGTTGTTGGTGTTGAAAAAGGACTTTCGGTAGGATTGCATCCAATTATATGCATTGCATTAGGAACTATTTCTGCTTGTTTTGGTGGAGTAATAAGAGATATTTTATGTAACGAAATACCAGTGATTTTTAGAAAGGAAATTTATGCTACAGCTTGTATTCTTGGCGGACTCACTTATTTCTTAATACGAAAATTTCCAATAGATGAAAATGTAGTATTTGTTATAGCAGGTATTGTTGTAATTGTTATTCGCTTATTGGCAGTTAAATTCAAAATTAGTTTACCAACGGTATATCATAATAAATAAAAAAAGCCTCACAATTTTTGTGAGGCTTTCTTTTTATAGAGTTATAAGTTCCTATTTATTTTACAGGAAACCCTCTGTCTTTCATTAATGCTTCAATTTTTGCATCACGGCCTCTAAATAATCTATAAGCTTCAGCAGGATCCATTGCGTTTCTTGGAGCAAATAGGTATTTAACTAATTTGTCTGCTACTTCTTTATCATAGAAACCACCTGGAGCCTCTGTAAAAGCTTCCGAAGCATCACTAGTTAAAACATCTGCCCACATATAACCGTAATATGCGGTTGCATAACCTTCACCAGAGAAAACGTGTCCGAAGTGCGGCGTTCTGTGACGCATTGGTAATTCTTTAGGCATTTTTAATGCAGCTAAAGTTTCTTTTTCAAAAGCAGCAACATCTATATTTGTTGGATCTGCAAGGTGTAATTTCATATCTATTAAAGCAGATGCTAAATACTCTGTAGTTCCGAATCCTTGGTTAAAGGTAGAAGCTTTTTTGATTTTAGCTACAAGTGAAGCTGGAATTGGTTCACCAGTTTTATAGTGAACTAAGAACTTATTAATAACCTCGTCTGTAGATAACCAACGCTCTAATAATTGAGATTGGAACTCTGTATAATCTCTTACACCACCGTTTAAAGTAGGATATTTTACATTAGAAGAGAAGAAGTGTAATGCATGACCAAACTCGTGGAAGAAAGTTGTAGCGTCATCCCAAGAAACTAGAACCGCTTCTCCTGGAGCAGGCTTAACAAAGTTAGAGTTGTTTGAAGCTAATACATTTGTTTCTCCTTCAAAAGTAGTATGGCTTCTATAAGTTGTAGCCCAAGCACCAGAACGTTTTCCTTCACGAGCAAACGGATCTAAATACCATAAACCAATGTGTTTACCAGAATCTTTATCTTTTACTTCCCATACTTTAACATCTTCATGGAATACTGGAACAGATCCTTCTTCTACCGGAGTAAAGCTATAGTTGAATAACTCACCAGCAGTAAAGAACATTGCTTCAGTTAATTTATCTAATTGTAAGTATTGCTTTACTTCATCACTATCTAAGTCGTATTTCTTTTTACGAACTTTTTCTGCATAAAATCTGTAGTCCCAAGGCTCGATAGTAATTTTATCTCCGCTTTCGTCAGCAACGGCTTGCATGTCTGCAACCTCTTCTGCAACTCTAGCAATAGCAGCTGGCCAAACAGCCATCATTAAATCCATTGCATTTTCTGGGTTTTTAGCCATACGGTCTTGTAAACGCCATTCTGCATAATTATCATAGCCCATTAAACCTACACGTTCTTTACGAAGTTTTAATATTTGTGCAATGATTTCTTTGTTGTCATATGCATCACCATTATCTCCTCTAGAGTAATACTTTTCCCATACTTGCTTACGTAACTCACGATTTGTAGAGTAGGTAAGAAAAGGATCCATAGAGGATCTTGTGTTAGTGATAGCGTATTTTCCTTCTTGACCTTTATCTGAAGCTGTTTTAGCAGCAGATTTGATATATCCATCAGATAAACCATCTAATTGGTCTTCGGTTAGGTATGTTACATAGTTTTCTTCGTCGTGTAAAACATTATCAGAAAACTTGTTGTAAAGAGTAGAAAGTTCTTTGTTAATAGCGGCATAACGCTCTTTTTTACTAGCATCCAGGTTTGCGCCATTCATTTCAAACCTTTTGTAAGTTAGCTCAACTACACGTTGCTCTTGTGCTTCTAAAGGTGTTTCTTGTGAAGCTTCATAAACTGTTTTTATACGTTGGAAAAGCTTTTCGTTTTGAACAATTTTAGAGCTATACTCCGAAAGTTTAGGTGCAAGTTCAGCTTGAATACTTCTGAATTCTGGCGAAGAGATATTACTACTTAAAATTCCGTAGTAAGTAAAAACTCGGTCTAAAGTTTTTCCTGAAGCTTCCATTGCTTCAATAGTGTTTTTAAAATTTGGAGCTTCGCTATTGTTTGCTATAGCATCCATTTCAGCCAAACTTTCCTCAATACCAAATTCAACAGCATCTTTAATGTCTGCTGCTTTCATTTTGTCAAAAGCAGGAACTCCTTGATAAGGACCAGTCCATTCTTGTAGTAATATATTTTCTGGCATATTTGTTCCCTCTTGTTTTTCTTCTTGTTTGCAATTGGTAAACGTAATCCAAACGCACAAAGTCAATGCTTTTACGTGTTGCAAATACTGTTTGTTTTTCATTTTTATTATAGTTTGTTTTAAGGATTTAAAGATACAAATTAGTTATTTGAAAGTTGTTGATTATTCTAATATCTCCACTTTCTTGATATAAACATTGTGTAAAGGCCATTCGGCATTGTCGGTTTTTTGTTTTGCAATTTCATCTACCACATCCATGCCGCGAATTACCTTGCCAAAAACAGTGTAATCTCCATCCAAATGATATGCACCATCTGATTTTTGAACAATGAAAAATTGGTATGGTGAAGCAAGTTTATGCGGATTATCTACTTCGCTACTCGGCATGCTTACTGCACCCCTATCATGTTTGTATCCTCGCTTGGTGTCTTTTGGGAGTAAATACCTGCCTATTTGTTTTCTTTTATGTTTCACTTTTGCGTCGTCTGTGTTACCTCCTTGAATCACGAAATTATTTACAATTCTGTAAAATTGTGTATCATCAAAATACCCTTGCTTGGTTAGAAAAACAAAGTTTGCTCGGTGGAATTTCGTTTTGTCATAAAGTAGAATGTCTATTTCTCCAAAATCGGTTGTAATTCTTACTTTGTCTTCTTTATTGTGTTTTTCATACTCTAAAAAGAAATTCATAGCATTGTCATCGGTTAAGAGCGGAAACTCTCTTTCAGGCTCGATAACAGTATCTTTTTTAGCTTCTTTTTTTTCTTCGGAAGTATTTTGAATTACTTTTGAAGAATTATTAGTTTCGGTTTTTTTATTATTACAGCTAAGAAATAGTAACGAAATACTTAAAAATAATACAGGTCTCATAAATGAATTTTAATCAGTTTTTAAAAGCAAGGTCAAAAATAAGCAATCTGCCACTTCCTGCCGAAGCATCGCAGTTTAAAATGTCGCCACCTTTTAGAGCAGCACTTGCTAAAAAGCAACAAGACAAGATTAAATTTGCAAAGCAGTCTGCTGTATTAGCGCTCTTTTATCCAGATCATGAAGAAGAAACAAAGCTTGTTTTAATTTTACGAAAATCTTATAAAGGCGTTCACTCTGCTCAAGTAGGTTTTCCTGGAGGTAAGGTTGAAGAAACAGATGTTTCCTTGCAACATACCGCATTAAGAGAAACCGAAGAGGAGGTTGGTATGCCTATGCAGGATGTAAAGGTGATTAAGGCATTAACACAAATGTATATTCCGCCAAGCAATTTTTATGTACACCCATTTATTGGTTATACCGATTATACTCCCAATTTTGTAAAAGAAGAAAGTGAGGTTGAAGATATCTTAGAGGTTTCGCTTCAACAATTTTTAGATGATAGAAATGTGGTAATAGAAAGGGTGTCAACATCTTATAATAGAGAAGTGGAAGTTCCTGCATTTAAACTGAATGATCATGTGGTTTGGGGAGCTACTGCCATGATGCTAAGCGAGATAAAAGACTTGTTAAAACAAGCCTTGTAAAGTTTTAGATTTATTACTTTTGTAAATTAACTTCAATAAAAATATTTATGGGATTATTTAAGAGAAATCCTTTTGGTCATATACTTTTCATAAAAAAATGGTTAATCCGCATATTAGGAGCGTTAACTCATAGACGCTTTCGTGGATTCAATGAACTTCAAATTGAAGGTTCTGAAATTATAAGAAACTTACCAGATAAAAACGTACTTTTTATATCTAATCACCAAACCTACTTTGCAGATGTAGTTTCTATGTTTCATGTATTTAACGCTAGTTTAAGTAATAGAGATGATTCTATTAAAAACATTAGTTATTTATGGAATCCAAAACTTAATATATACTACGTTGCAGCTAAAGAAACCATGAGTGCAGGTTTACTACCAAAAATATTAGCTTATGTTGGTTCTGTAAGTATTGAACGTACTTGGAGAGCAAAAGGAGAAGATATTAAAAGACAGGTGAAAATGAGCGATATTTCTAATATTAGAAAAGCGTTAGATGATGGTTGGGTGATTACTTTCCCTCAAGGAACCACAACTCCTTTTAAGCCTATTAGAAAAGGAACTGCTCATATTATTAAACAATATAAACCAGTAGTTGTGCCAATCGTAATTGATGGCTTTAGACGTTCTTTTGATAAAAAAGGATTGCGTATTAAGAAGAAGAATATCATGCAAACTTTTGAAATCAAACAACCTTTAGAGATTGATTACGAAAATGAATCGATTGCAGATATTGTTGAAAAAATCGAATATGCTATAGAACAACATCCTTCGTTTTTAAAGGTAATTCCTCAAGAAGAATTAGCTATACACGAAGAGTTGAATAAGAAAAGAAAATGGAGTTATAAGGAATCTTAAACTTCGTATTTTCTTAATTCTTTATAATTTCTATTTAAGCGCTTTAGTAGTATTCCGTAGATTAAATAATAGAAACCTAAAACAATACCTATTAGTATTATTAGTGCTGCTAGTGTTAGTAGTATAGATGTCGCGTAGAATTTAAACAACTCACCGTTTGCTGTAGCTTGTTCTATTAAAGTATTTATTTGCTTGTCTCTATCAAACTGAATACCCAAAACAATAAAGGTTGATACCGTTAAATATATCAAGTTGAAACCTACATATTGCTTTACAGTTTTTCTTGTTTTTAATATGTTTTCCATCAATTTCTTCGCATTATCTGTAACAGATATATTTCTATAGTTTGTATAGAATTTATAGAAGAAATATGCCAGAACTACATAACCAAGTATGATAAAAGGAATCATGATATTTTCAGCATGATAGGAGTCGAATTTCTTATTGAAATCTGCATCTTTTAGCGCAAAAGAAATAATTGTCCATAGCACAAACTCTAGAATACTTATTATAAATATCCATTTTACAATAGAAGATGATTTTTTTAAAATCATGCTATATATGTCATCATAGGAAAGCTTAGGATATCGTTCTGCATCCTCTTTCTTCCAGTCTTTTTTTAATAATTCTAATTCATCCATAGTTTTACGGATTTAAAATGGTTCTTAGTTTGTTTTTCACTCTATTCATTTTCACTCTTGCATTCACTTCACTAATACCTAGTGTTTCACTAATTTCTTTATAGTTCTTGTCTTCCAAATATAGAAAAACAAGTGCTTTGTCAATGTCATTTAATTGATGTACAGCTTTGTATAGGAGTTTTAATTGCTCTTCTTCTGTATCATCATATTCCGTTGCTTTAATTTTAAATTGAACGGCATCAAAGTCTTGTGTGCTAACTCTGCGTTTACTTTTTCTATAAAGTGTTATAGCAGTATTTAAACCTACTCGGTACATCCAAGTACTAAACTTAGCATCCCCTCTAAACTTAGGGTATGCTTTCCATAGTTGAATAGTTATTTCTTGAAACAAATCATTGTGCGCGTCTTTATTGTTGGTGTATAACCTACAGACCTTGTGCACAATATTTTGGTGCTTCTCAAGTTGTTCAACAAAATTATGTTCTAACTCTTTATTCAATATTTTATGGTTGGCTTAGTTAAACTATAAGTAGTTTGATTTTGGTAAAAGTTACAGGTATTTGTAATTTTTTTCAGAAGATTTAAATGAAGCTATATTAGTTGTGAAATCTAGGTGTCTAACTCTTTAAGAATCCATCCATTCCCCTCTATGTGGTTTCAAGCTATCTCTAAAGTAGATTTTGTCTTCTTCGTCTATAACCATAAAAGCAATTACGTGTACTTCGTTAATTACTTCATGATCTATTGCGTAAACATTGTTGCTTTGTCTTTCGCTGTATTCTTTTAAATGAATAACGTGATGCTCTGCGGTTTTTAGTGCTTCAGGTCCTCTAAAATCCCAAATAAGTTTTAGTTTTCGCATGGTAATTGGGTGTGTTGTTTTTAATTCTATTATATTCTGATAAAACAAAAGTAGATATATTAAAAACAAATACCTGTATAAACATATTAATGCTTTGTTAATTCAACTTGTGAAATAGGTTTATATTTCTATTTTTGTAAGCATCTAAACTATTAATACAGATACAGATTATGAAATTTTTTTCAATCCTTCTCTTCTTACTATTTACCATAAGTTTTCAGGCACAAAATAAGAATGAAGATGTATTGTTTACTGTAGATAATGATCCTGTTTATGCTTCAGAATTTATTCGCGTTTTTAATAAGAATTTAGATCTGGTAAAAGATGAATCTCAAAAAGATATAGATGCTTATTTAAAGCTTTTTGTAGATTATAAATTGAAACTGAAAGAAGCTAAGTCTTTAGGTTTAGATACTTTGCCAAAATACATTAGAGAATTAAATAATTATAAACGCCAATTAGCAAAAAGTCATTTGGCTGATAATAAAGTTACCGAAGCATTGGTCAATGAAGCTTATGAGCGTACAACTAATGAAGTTGAAGCTTCTCACATTTTAATAAGATTAGATGAAGATGCAAAACCAGCAGATACTTTAGAGGTTTATAACAAACTAATGAAATTAAGAGATCGCGTTGTGAACGAAGGTTTTGAAAAAGTTCAAGAAGATGTTCATGACGGAGAAACCACTTTTGCTGAAGATTTAGGTTATTTCTCAGGATTTAAAATGGTTTATGAATTTGAAAATGCAGCATACAATACTCCAGTAGGGGAGATTTCAAAACCTTTTAAAAGTTCCTTTGGTTATCATATTGTCTTAGTTCATAATAAACGAAAGGACAGAGGAAAACGTAAAGTGGCGCATATTATGGTAGGTCTAGAAAAGGAAGATGCTGAAGATAGAATTCAAGATATTTATAAAAAAATACAACAAGGAGAGGACTTTAAATCTTTAGCGAAACAATTTTCAGAAGATAAAAGCACAGCAAACAACGGCGGAGAGCTTCAGCCTTTTTCTGGAGGAGAGCTTCGTTCTCAAGAATTTGAAGATGCAGCTTTTGCTATAGATAAAATAGGTGCTTGTACCAAACCTTTTAAAACTAGTTTCGGTTGGCATATTGTAAAACTTTTAGACAAAATAGCAGTACCAACTTTTGAAGAAGCAAAACATACTTTAGAAGCTAAGGTAAAAAAAGATAGTCGTTCTAAATTAATTAGTACTTCAAGAGTAAATAAATTAAAAGAAAGATATACTATTTCTAATGCAGATGCCGGGCTAACGTATTTTGTTTCCATATTAAATGATGATTATTATAAAAACCAATGGGAAACTCCTAAAGATTTTTCTGCAGATAAAATCTTTCTAACGATAGAAAATAAAGAAATAACGAATGCTGATTTTGCAAATTACTTATTAAAAAGCCGAAGAAGGGTTTCAAAAAATCTTTCGCTTAACGATATAGTGGAAAACGCTTATAAAGACTTTTTAGAGACTAGCTTGCTTACTTACGAAGAAGAAAAATTAGAATTTGAAAATGAAGATTATGCCCATATTTTAGGAGAATATAGAGACGGATTGTTGTTATTCGACTTAATGGAACGTAAAATATGGAGAGCAGCTTCTCAAGATACTATTGCGGTTCAGGAATTCTATAATGCTAACAAAAAGAATTATTTTTATAATGAGCGTGTAGAGGCAGTTGTGGCTTCTTCAGCAAAAAAGAAAGATATAAACAAAGTTGCTAAGTTGCTTAAAGCAGGTAAAACGTTTGAAGACATTAAAAAAGTAATGAATACTAAAAATGAAGTCCGTGTATTGTTTACTTCTGGTACTATGGAGGCGAATCATCAAGCTTTACCAGAAAACCTTCCGTTTAAAAAAGGAGTGTCTAAAATATGCAATCATAATGATTCTTTCGTTGTAGTAAAAGTTGTTGAGGTTCTTCCTAAAAGTACTATGACTTATGAGGAAGCAAAAGGCAGAGTAGATAGCGACTTTCAAGATGAAAAAGAAAAAAAATGGCTAACTTCGTTAGCAGAAAAATATGTTGTTTCTATAAATAAAGACGTTTTAAAAGCCGTAAAAAATCAATTAAACCAATAGTTTGAAATTAAAGCCCTACATAATAATTTTATTTATTTCACTAGTTCTTAGTGGGTGTCATTACTTAAAAAAAACAGAGGAAAAAGTTCCAGTAGCAAGAGTGCATGAAACCTATTTGTATAAAGAGGATATTGCAGATTTAATTTCAGAAGGTGTATCAAAACAAGATAGCACCATGATGATAAATAACTATATTACAGGTTGGGCAACGCAACAACTATTAGTTCAAGGAGCAAAGCGAAACTTAAACGAAGAAAAACTAAACCAATTTAATAGATTGGTAGAACAATATAAAAACGATTTATATTCTAAAGCATACTTAGAAGCTTTGGTAAATAGAGATATTGATACTACTGTTTCTATGGAAGAAGCAGAAGCTTATTACGTTGAAAATACAGAAGCGTTTAAATTAAATGAAGAACTTGTAAAGTTTAGATATATTAATCTAGACAAGAAGATGCAAGACGATGATGAAAAGGAAATAACCAAGAAATTTAAAAGATTTAATGAAGCGGATAAAAGGAATTTAGATTCTATTTCTATCCAGTTTAAATCTTATTCTTTAAATGATTCTATTTGGATACGATGGAGTCAAGTAATAGATAAGATTCCAGCAATAAATTATGAAAATAGTGAGCAATTGTTAAAAAAATCTAATTTTATACAACTCAAAGACTCATTAGGTTTATATTTGATGCAAATTAATGATGTACTATTGCAAAACAGTACTGCTCCTTTAGAGTATGTAAAACCAACAATAAACCAAATTGTCATTAATAAAAGGAAATTACAGAAAATAAGAGAATTAGAAAAGGATATCACAAAAGATGCAATTAAAAACAAACAATTTGAAATCTATAAATAAATTGAAACACCTACTTATATTAAGTATAGCAGTATTAATCTCAGGTACAATCACAGCCCAAGAGATTATTGAAGATGAGGTAAAAGAAGAAGTAAAAGCAATATCTGTAACAGATAGTGTTAATTCCTTACAAGCCATAAAAGTAGATGGAGTTGCTGCAGTAGTTGGTGAACACATTATCTTAGACTCAGACATTGATAAAACCATTTTACAAATGAAAGCCCAGGGAGTATCTACAGAAGATATTCCAAGATGCCAGATCTTTGGTTCTTTATTAGAAAATAAACTATACGCACACCACGCAGTACAAGATAGTATTGAGGTTTCTGAAGCAGAAATTCGTTCGAATGTAGATTATCAAATTCAACAATTTTTAGCACAGACAGGTGGAGACATGCAAAAGCTTTTAGACTTTTATAAAAAAGAAGACGAAAAAAGCTTTAGAGAAGAAATGTATCAAATCAATAAAAACAATGAGTTAGCTAAGCGTATGCAAAGCAAAATTATTGATGAAATTGAAGTTACACCAGAAGAGGTGAGAGTTTTCTTTAATGCAATTCCTAAAGATGAAAGACCAACTTTTGGTACAGAATTAAAAGTTTCTCAAATAGTTATAGAACCAAAGGTTTCTTCAGAGGAAATTGAAAAGGTTATAAACAGATTAAAAGAATTTAAAGCAGATGTATTAGAAAACGGAGCAAGTTTCCGTTCTAAAGTAGTGCTTTATACCGATGATAAAGCTTCAGTAGCAAAAGGAGGTTTATATACCTTACACCGTGAAAAGCCTTTAATGGTAAAAGAATTTAGAGATGTTGCTTTTTCTTTACAAGAAGGAGAAATTTCAGATCCATTTGAAACAGATTTCGGATACCATATCATTCAATTAGAAAAAATTAGAGGACAAGAATACGATGTTCGTCATATATTATTAATTCCAAGCGTTTCTTCAGCAGCAATTAATGAAGCAAAAGAAAAATTAGAAGGAATTCGTGAGCAATTAATTAAAGAAGAAATTACTTTTGAAGAAGCAGCCAGAAAATACAGTGACGAAAAGGAAACTAGAAGTGAAGGAGGATTCTTAATTAACCCTGCAACCCAAGATTATAATTTTGAATTAACTAAAATGGATACAGAACTGTATACACAAATTCAAAGTTTAAAAGATGACGAAATTAGCTTGGTTTTAAAAGATCAAGACAGAACAGGAAAAATCAAATTTAAAATATTACGAGTTACAGATAGAGTAAATGAGCACGAAGCAGATTACTCTCGTGATTATTTGAAAATTAAAGAGCTAGCTTTAACAGAAAAAAGATTTAAAGCTATTGGCGAGTGGCAAAATCAAAAAATCATGGATACCTACATTAAAATTAATGCAGACCATAGAGACTGTGATTTTTCTAGTAACTGGTTAAAAAAATAATATGTCTGACGTAGCAGCTGTAGAACAATTTGTAAAGAAGTATAAGGACCTAAAGCAAGAAATTGCCAAAGTAATTATTGGTCAAGATGAGGTGGTGAGCCAAATCTTAATTTCTGTCTTTTCAGGAGGACACTCTTTATTGATTGGTGTACCAGGTTTAGCAAAAACCTTAATGGTAAATACAATTGCTCAGGCTTTAGGATTAGATTTTAAACGTATTCAGTTTACGCCAGATTTAATGCCTAGTGATATTCTTGGTAGTGAAATATTAGACGAAAATCGAAACTTTAAATTTATAAAAGGTCCAATTTTCGCCAATATTATTCTTGCAGATGAAATTAACAGAACCCCTCCAAAAACGCAAGCAGCCCTTTTAGAGGCAATGCAGGAGCGCTCTGTAACTGTTGCAGGTCATCATTATAAATTAAACTTACCTTATTTTGTGCTAGCTACACAAAATCCAATTGAGCAAGAGGGTACTTATCCTTTACCTGAAGCACAGTTAGATAGATTTATGTTTGCTATAAATCTAGAATATCCTTCTTTTGAAGAAGAAGTACAGGTTGTAAAAGCAACTACTACAGATGTAAAATCCACTGTAAATGCTTTGTTCAATGCACAAGAAATTATAGATTTTCAACAATTAATTCGCCGTATTCCTGTAGCAGATAATGTAATTGAATACGCGGTAAAAATGGTTGGGAAAACGAGACCAAATAGCGATGCCGCTGCAGACCTTGTAAAGAATTATATAGATTGGGGAGCAGGTCCAAGAGCTTCACAAAATTTAATTTTAGCAGCAAAAACGCATGCTGTTATTCATGGGAAATTCTCTCCTGATATTGAAAATATACAAGCTGTATCAGCAGGAATTCTACGTCATAGAATAATTAAAAATTATAAAGCAGAGGCAGAAGGGATTACAGAAGAACAAATTATCCAAAGTTTGTTTTAGCGGGTTTTCTAATTTTATTTACAAATAATTATTTGCTTCTAGAGTATAAAGCAATCTCTTAGCTTTATTTTCAGTTTCAAAAGATGTCTAGTTTAAAATCATTCTGCATAAAATAACAGGTATTTTTAGGGTGATGATTTGTTAATTTTTAATAATTATTCTGCATATTTTGCTTTTTTGCTATTTTGTATGATATGAAATAGCGGAATTTTGAATTATTTTTAAAGTTTTTTCGATATCACTAATTACTTTCTAAATTCTATTAATTTTCGTAAATTTGCAAGACTTTAAACGAATTTTAATTATAACTTAAAAATATACTTTATGGCATTCGATATCGATATGATAAAAAAGGTCTATAGCCAAATGGCTGAACGTGTAGACGCTGCACGTGACGTTGTTGGAAGACCGTTAACACTTTCAGAGAAAATATTATATAATCACCTTTGGGATGGTAAAGCAACTAAAGCTTTTACTAGAGGTAAAGATTATGTGGATTTTGCACCAGATCGAATTGCATGTCAAGATGCTACTGCGCAAATGGCATTATTGCAATTTATGCAAGCAGGAAAGCCTAAAGTGGCTGTTCCTACAACAGTACACTGTGATCACTTAATCCAAGCTAAAGAAGGAGCTGCAAAAGATTTAAAACACGCTAACTCTGTGAGTAGTGAAGTTTTTGAATTCTTAGCTTCTGTATCAAATAAATACGGAATAGGTTTCTGGAAACCTGGAGCTGGTATTATTCACCAAGTAGTTCTTGAAAATTATGCTTTCCCTGGAGGAATGATGATTGGAACAGATTCTCATACAGTAAACGCTGGAGGATTAGGAATGGTTGCTATTGGTGTTGGTGGAGCAGATGCAGTGGATGTAATGGCAGGAATGGCTTGGGAATTAAAATTCCCGAAATTAATTGGTGTACGTTTAACAGGAAAACTTTCTGGATGGACAGCGCCAAAGGATGTAATCTTAAAAGTAGCTGAAATCCTTACTGCTAAAGGTGGAACAGGAGCTATTGTTGAGTATTTCGGACCTGGAGCTACAGCAATGTCTTGTACAGGAAAAGGAACTATTTGTAATATGGGGGCAGAAATAGGAGCAACAACTTCTACTTTTGGTTACGACGAATCTATGGAGCGTTATTTACGTGCTACAGATAGAGCAGATGTTGCAGATGAAGCAAATAAAGTAAAAGAATATCTTACTGCAGATGCAGAAGTATATGCTAACCCAGAACAATATTTTGACCAAGTAATAGATATTAACTTATCAGAATTAGGACCATTATTAAACGGACCTTTCACTCCAGACTTATCAACTACAGTTGGTAAAGAAATGACAGAGAAAGCTACAGCTAATGAATGGCCATTACAAGTAGAGTGGGGATTAATTGGTTCTTGTACAAACTCTTCTTATGAAGATTTATCAAGAGCATCTTCTATCGCTCAACAAGCAATTGATAAAGGATTAAAAATGAAAGCAGAACTTGGTATTAACCCAGGTTCAGAGCAAGTTCGTTATACAGCAGAAAGAGATGGTATTTTAGGAATCTTCGAACAATTAGATGCTAAAATATTTACAAACGCTTGTGGACCATGTATCGGACAATGGGCTAGATATAGCGATCCTAAAAATGCACCTAAAAACAGTATTGTACATTCTTTCAATAGAAACTTTGCTAAACGTGCAGACGGAAACCCAAACACACACGCTTTCGTAGCTTCTCCAGAATTAACCGCAGCTATTGCAATTTCTGGTAGATTGGATTTTAACCCAATGACTGATAAGTTAATTAACGAAGAAGGTCAAGAAGTTATGTTTGATGAACCAACTGGATGGGAATTACCTCCAAAAGGTTTCGCTGTGGAAGATGCAGGGTATGTTGAGCCAGTTGTAGATGGAAGTAAAGTAGAAGTAAGTGTGAGTCCAACTTCAGAAAGACTTCAATTACTTACGCCTTTCAAACCATTAGGAAACAAAATTGAAGGAGCTAAATTATTAATTAAAGCTTTCGGAAAATGTACAACAGACCACATTTCTATGGCTGGACCATGGTTACGTTTTAGAGGACATTTAGATAATATTTCTAACAATATGTTAATTGGAGCTGTGAATGCTTTCGGAATGAAAACTAACTTTGTTAAAAACCAATTAACTGGTGAATACGGAGGAGTTCCTGATACTGCTAGAGCTTACAAAGCTGCAGGGGTTCACACAGTTGTTGTTGGAGATCATAACTACGGTGAAGGTTCTTCAAGAGAGCACGCTGCAATGGAGCCTAGACATTTAGGTGTTGCCGCTGTTATTGTAAAATCTTTTGCTAGAATTCACGAAACAAACCTTAAGAAACAAGGTATGTTAGGTTTAACTTTTGCTAATGAAACAGATTACGATTTAATTCAAGAAGATGATACATTCAATTTTGTAGATTTAAATGAATTTGCTCCAGATAAGCAATTAACATTAGAAGTGGTTCATACAGATGGAAGCAAAGATGTTATTAAATTAAACCACACATATAACCAAGCACAAATTGATTGGTATAATGAAGGTTCTGCATTAAACTTAATTAAAAAGGAAAATAACGCTTAATTAGCTTATTTTAATTAATAATATATTTAAAACTCCTGAATGTACTTTCAGGAGTTTTTTTATTGTAAGAAATGAAATGTCACAACGTCTAAGTTGTTTAAATTAAAGGAATGAAAAAATCAAAGTTTAGCCCAAGTAATATCATTTTTGTAATCGTGATTGCGTTATTAATAATACCGCAGACTCGAAAACCAATTCAAGTTTTTATGCATAAAGGAATGGCCTTGATAAACCCGTCTGAAATTAAAGAAGATAAGCGAGAGCAAGTAGCTTCCTATAATTGGAATCTTGTAGATCCAGAAGGGAATACATATAATTTTAAAGAAGCACAAGGAAAAGTAGTTTTTATCAACTTTTGGGCTACTTGGTGCCCACCTTGTATAGCTGAAATGCCAAATATAGATGATTTGTTTACCGATTATAAAGATCGTGTTGTATTTCTATTGGTTTCAAATGAAAACCTAAAAACGATTAAAGATTTTAAGGATAAAAACGATTATAATTTTAAATTCTATCAGTCTTTATCCAACCCTCCACGTAATTTCAATACCACAAGTATTCCTCAAACTTATATTATCGACAAATCTGGAGCTATCGTAATGGATAAAACAGGAGCTGCCAATTGGAATAGTGATAGTGTAAGAAGTCTATTAGAAAAGCTTTTGAAGGCTTAGAAATTCTTTTGAAATAAGTATAAGGGGAAACTAAGTAAGGTAGGTAATTTGTTTATTAGTGCACACGAGAAGATTCGAACTTCCACATCCTAATGGATACTAACCCCTCAAGCTAGCGCGTCTACCAATTCCGCCACGTGTGCAATTATAATTACAAGATAATATAAATAAAAAAAAGTTAAGCAAATGCTTAACTTTTTTTGTGACCGGGCTGGGGCTCGAACCCAGGACCCTCTCCTTAAAAGGGAGATGCTCTACCAACTGAGCTACCCGGTCATTGTTCTTTCGTTATTGAGGGTGCAAATATAGAACAGATATTTAATAAAACAATAGCTTTTATAAATTTTTTTTTTTGTTTTTTTGCAACAGTGAATCTATGTTTTTAATTATCAGTTAATAAGGTCTAAATGAAAATAGTATTATTTGGTTATATGGCATCTGGAAAATCCTTTTTAGGGGAAAAACTCGCCAAAATTATAGGTTATTCTTTCCAAGATTTAGATGCTTTTATAGAGAAAAAGGAAGGAAAGAGTATTTTTGAGATATTTTCTAGCAAGGGAGAGATCTATTTTAGAAAAAAAGAAACTGCATATTTACAAGAATTAATTGCACAACCAGGAGATGCAGTTATTAGTTTAGGAGGAGGGACGCCGTGTTATGGAAATAACTTAAATCTATTGTTAAATAATCCTACTATAAAAACCATTTACTTAAAAGTGTCTATCCCTAATTTGGTTGATAGACTTCTGGTAGAACCAAATATACGCCCACTTATTTCGCATCTTAAAACAAAAGAAGATTTACAAGAATATATAGGGAAGCATCTATTTGAAAGATCTGCTTATTATAGTCAAGCAGCATTTATTGTTGATGCAAACCAAGATCAAAAAGAAATTTTAGACGCTATACTAAAATTACTAGTTTAAGAAAGCTTCAAAATTATCTCCTTCTAAAATAACATCTACATGTTCGTGTAGAGAAGTAGAAAGTGAAATTCCTTTAAAATCGGCCTTAACAGGGTATTTTTTATGGTTTCTATTTACCAAAACAGCAGTTTTAAATTGTTTTAAAGGAACGTCTAAAAAGTGTTTCACCCCGTAAACTAAGGTTGTTCCGCTATTTAAAACATCATCTATAAGAACAACAGATTTGTTTGTGTATTCTTCTGCACTTATAGAAGTTTTAATTTTATTTAAAGGATTCTTTTTATCTATAGTAACTTTGCAAAGCACAGGTTTTATTGTAGATATTTTAGATAAAACAGTTTTTAGCTTCTTGGCTAGTATATACCCATTGCTATCTATTCCTGCTAATATAACTTTTTCTTCATTTACATTACTTTCATAAATTTGATAAGCAATTCTTCTTATCTTATGAATGATTTCTTCGTTTGTTAAAATAGTGTTTGTCTTGATGCTCATAGCGTTGTAAATGTGTTTCTATAAATAAAGCTAAAAAGTAAAAGTAATAATTTTAGATGTCATTTTCTTCTAGATTTTCCTCTTTATATTCGTCAATATCCCTTCTGTCTTTTTTGGTTGGTCTTCCTGTTCCTTTTTTTCTATAATAATCTTTAGAATATTTTAAAAGTTCTTGGGCTTCAAAAGCTTCTTTAGGAGTTATATCTGTTCTGTAAATGTCTACCAACTTTGCGCCAACTCTGTTTGGAGGAATATCGTTTATTTTTAATTTATAATTTATTTGGTCTTTTCGTACTTCAATAGTGTCGGTAGGATAAACTTCTCTACTAGGCTTTACAACTTCCCCGTTCACTTTTACATGTCCTTTTTTACATGCTGTTGTTGCAATATTTCTAGTTTTAAAGTATCTAACACACCATAAAAATTTGTCAATTCGCATAAAATTTATATATATAAAACTACGTTAATCTTCTTGCTCAAAATTAGTTAAAAATTGTATCTTGCACGCAAAAAATGTAGTAATAATGAATTTAAGAAAAATTATATTTACCATATTCACTGTATTCTTAGTGTTGGTTTCTTGTAAAGATGATGATGATAAAGTAGAAATTGTTCCGCCTAGAGATAGAACAGAAGTATATGCTGAAGATTTAGAAGAAATTGAAACTTTTTTACAAACGCATTACTTTAACTATGACGAATTTGATTTTTCAGATCCATATAGTCCGGCTAATGACAATTACGAAATAGTTTTTGGGAAAATAGAAGACGATCCAACAAAAACGCCAATAATGGATATGTTAGATCAAGAGAACGGACCTTTAAAATATAAAGAGGTTCAAGATCCAGTAGAAGAAAGCTTAGTTTACAGATTATATTATTTAGATATAAGAGAAGGACAAGGGTATGAATTAAACAGTATAGATAAGGTGTACCTGAATTATGATGGCGTTTTATCTGATAACGAAAGTTTTGAAAGTACGGTAAACCCTATCAACTTGGAATTAACATATCTTACTACAGGTGGAGTTGTTACTGGATTAAGAGAAGCTTTATTAGAGTTTAAAACAGCAACAAATTTTACTGAAAATGGTGACGGTACTACTACTTATCATAATCACGGAATTGGAGCAGCTTTTGTTCCTTCAGGATTAGGGTACTTTGAGATATACCAGAATAACATTCCAAATTATTCGCCATTAATATTTAAATTCTACCTATACGATCGTACATTATTAGATCATGATAAAGATGGAATCCCTACTATCTTAGAAGATTTAGATGGTGATGAAAATTATTTTAATGATGATACAGATGGCGATGGTGCTCCTAACTTCTTTGATAAAGATGATGATGGTGATGGAATTCCTACAAAAGATGAAATTATCTTAAAAACCTATCCAGAAGAAGGAATGGCAGACTTCTTAACGAAAGAAGATGCTCAAGCTTATTTTGACACTAATGCAGCAGATGATGAAGTGTTTATTGAAATTAGATACAATAACTCCGAAGCAACCTATACCTTAAAAACATTTATTGCACCAGATTCTAATGGTAATGGTAAACCAGATTACTTAGATATCACCTATCCGGTTCAATAAGCACATTTAAGAGTTTTTCTTAAACAAAAAAGCCACTAAATACATACATATGTTTTAGTGGCTTTTTTAATTTTAACCTTTAATTAAAGTAATAAAGAAATACTTAATATTAATTGTTCTGGTCTCGTGTCAATTCTACTTGCATCTAAGCCATTTTCATTTACAAAAGTTGCTTCATTATCATCAAAACCTCTTTCATAGCGAAGATCAATTCCAATTTTGTTGATGTTTACGCCAATTCCAAAATTAAGCCCAACAGTAAAATCTTTTTCTACATCATCTATTGTTACTCCATCAAATTCAGAATCTAGAATATACTGTAACGATGGACCGCCAAATACATTAAAAACCTTAAGTACATTTACCCCAACCAATAAAGGAGCATCTAGCTTTTGCATTACAAAGTCGTTTTGGTCGTATTCCGATTTTGTCTTGGTGTAAACTAATTCTGGTTTAAAGAATATGGTTTTACCTACTTTTCCAAATACTCCTACATGAAAACCTACGTTTTTGTCAGGGTTTTCTGCATTAGCGCTTATAGATTCAAAATACTTTCCGTTTCCATTGTAGTTTAAACCTCCTTTAATTCCGAAGCCGTTTCCTTGTTGTGCATTTGCATGAAATATAAAAGCAAATACCAATAAAGATGTAATTAGTGTGTTTTTCATAATCATCAATTTTGTTATTTTTAATAAATAACGAAGATACAATCTAAATATTTTCTATCAAGACTATTTCGTTATTCTCAAATACCAATAAATAAGTTTTAAATTTATTATATGTTTAAGAATGAATCTTGTTTAGTTAATTATATTTGCGACTTCATAATATATTTATATGAAATTTGAACTAAAAGGAAAAGACCCTCAAAGTAGCGCAAGAGCAGGAGTAATGACAACAGATCATGGTGTTATTGAAACTCCTATATTCATGCCTGTAGGTACAGTAGCTTCTGTAAAAGGGGTTCATCAGCGAGAATTAAAGAATGATATTAACCCAGATATCATTTTAGGAAATACATATCATTTATTTTTAAGACCAAAAACTTCTATTTTAGAAAAGGCAGGAGGTTTACATAAATTCATGAATTGGGATAGAAATATCTTAACCGATTCTGGAGGGTATCAAGTTTATTCCCTTTCTGCTAACAGAAAAATTAAAGAGGAAGGTGTTAAATTTAAGTCACATATAGATGGAAGTATGCATATGTTTACTCCAGAAAACGTGATGGAAATTCAACGAAGTATTGGTGCAGATATCATCATGGCTTTTGATGAATGTACTCCATATCCTTGTGATTACAATTACGCTAAGCGTTCTATGCATATGACGCATCGTTGGTTAGACAGATGTATCAAGCATCTTGAAAAAACACCTTTTAAATACGATTACAGTCAAACGTTTTTTCCAATAGTACAAGGAAGTACGTATAAAGATTTACGTAGACAATCGGCTGAATATATAGCAAATGCAGGAGCAGAAGGAAATGCAATTGGCGGACTTTCGGTAGGTGAACCAGCAGAAGAAATGTACGCAATGACAGAAGTTGTTACGGCAATTTTACCTGAAGATAAACCTCGTTATTTAATGGGGGTTGGTACACCAATTAATATTCTTGAAAATATTGCTCTAGGTATTGATATGTTCGACTGTGTAATGCCAACTCGTAACGCAAGAAACGGTATGTTGTTTACAGCACACGGAACTATTAATATTAAAAACAAAAAGTGGGAAGATGATTTTTCGCCAATAGACGAAATGGCAATCACTTTTGTAGATACAGAATATAGCAAAGCATATCTTAGACATTTATTTACTGTAAATGAGTTACTAGGAAAACAAATAGCTACTATTCATAATTTAGGTTTTTATATGTGGTTGGTTCGCGAAGCTAGAAAACATATCTTAGCAGGTGATTTTAGAGAATGGAAAAACAAAATGGTAAAACAAATGGATAAACGTCTTTAAGAAGCTTTAAGATAAAAACAACGATTTAATAATAAACAACTTAACTAAAGATTGAAAATACTTGATTGGTACATATTAAAACGATATTTGTCTACATTTTTCATGATGTTGCTACTATTTATTCCTATCGGGATTACGGTGCATCTAGCAGAAAAAATTGGAAAAATATTAGAAAACGACGTGCCAATTGATGAAGTGCTGCTTTACTTTGTAGACTTCACTATTTATTTTGCTCATTTACTTTTTCCGCTGTTTTTATTCTTGTCGGTGATATTTTTCACCTCTAAACTTGCCAATAATACAGAGGTAATTGCTTTTTTAAGTTCAGGAGTTTCCTTCTCTAGGTTTTTAAGACCTTATTTGTTTGGTGCAACAATTGTTTCGGTATTCGCTTTAATTTTAGGATTGTACTTAGCACCAGAGGCAAGTAAAGGCTTTAACGATTTCGATTATAAATATTTCAAACGTGGGAAAAGTGCCGCCGATACCAAAAATGTATTCCGTCAGATTAATGATAATGAATACATCTACGTGAGTAGTTTCAATATTAAAGAAAAACTAGGCCTTAACTTCACTTTAGAACATTTTGAGGATAGTAAAATGACTTATAAAATTGAAGCACAAAACATTCGATTTATAGAAAAAGATTCCACCTATAGGTTAATTAACTACGTTAAACGAACTATTGGAGAACATGAAGATATCATTGTAAAAGAAAGAAGAAAAGACACCCTTTTCTCTTTCGATATAGAAGATTTAACCCCGGTAGAATATATAGCAGAAACCCTAACTTACGGAGATCTAACACGTTTTATAGAGAAGGAAGAAAAAAGAGGTTCTTCTAATATAGGTCGTTATCAATTGGTAAAGTACAGAAAATGGAGTTTACCGGTTTCGGTATTTATTTTAACCATTATAGCAGTTGCTGTTTCTTCTATTAAACGTAGAGGAGGAATGGGGGTAAACTTAGCCTTTGGTATTTGTATAGCTATGGTTTTTGTATTCTTCGATAAGATTTTTGGTGTTATGGCTTCACAGTCAGACTTTTCTCCAATATTAGCAGTATGGTTTCCTAATATGATTTTTGGTATATTAGCTATATACCTTCTATATAATGCTAAACGATAAGTTAAAGAATTACCTGCACTTACATTTTCTAGTATTTATTGCTGGTTTTACTGCCATTTTAGGAGAGTTAATCACCATTAGTGCTGTGCCATTAGTTTGGTTTAGAATGCTTATGGCAATTATATTAATTAGCTTGTTTGTAGCAGTAACCAAAACAAAAATAAAACTTCCTCTTAAATCTATTGCTAAGCTTTCCATAGCAGGAGTTGTTATAGCTTCTCACTGGATAACTTTTTTTGGGGCTATAGAAATTTCAAATATCTCTATTACACTAGCTATGTTTTCCACAGGGGCATTTTTCGCTTCTTTGATAGAGCCAATTATATTTAAAAGAAAAATTATTTGGTATGAAATGCTTTTCGGCTTTATAGTAATTATAGGCGTTTCTATTATTACACAAAGTGAAATGAGGTATATAAGTGGTATTCTTTTAGGGATTTTTTCAGCATTTTTATCCTCTTTATTTGCAGTTTTAAACGGAAAATTTTTAGAAAAACATCAAGCTACAACCATCTCATTTTATGAGTTTATTAGTGGTGTGGCCTTTTTAACCATTTTCCTGATGGTTTTTTATGACGGATTTTCAGTAGAGTTTTTTCAACTATCTACATCAGATTATATATATTTATTTATTTTAGCATCCGTTTGTACCGCTTATGCATTTATAGCTTCGGTACACGTAATGCGTTATTTAAGTCCGTATACAGTTGTACTAACCTATAACTTAGAGCCTATTTATGGTATCATTTTGGCCATCATTCTTTTTCCAGAAAAAGAAATAATGTCTACAAACTTTTACATTGGGTCCTCTATAATTCTTGGTGTAGTGCTACTTAACGGAATATTGAAAAATAAGAACGCTTTAAAAAGAAAGAAGATTACATACTAATTAAAAAATATGTAATTTTGTAGGCTAACAATAAACTAAAACTAAATTTCAAAACATGGAATATTTAGAATTTGAACTACCAATTAAAGAGCTAGAAGAACAATTACAGAAATGTGAGATAATTGGTAAAGAAAGTGAAGTAGATGTTTCTGAAACTTGTAAGCAAATAGAACAGAAACTAATTGCTACAAAAAAAGATATATACAAGAACCTTACACCTTGGCAACGCGTGCAATTATCGCGTCATCCAAATAGACCATATACCTTAGACTATATAAATGCGCTTTGTGGCGATACTTTTTTAGAACTTCACGGAGATAGAGGTTTTAAAGATGATAAAGCTATGATTGGTGGTTTAGGTAAGATTGGGGACCAAAGCTTTATGTTTATTGGTCAGCAAAAAGGATACAATACCAAAACAAGACAATACAGAAACTTCGGGATGGCAAATCCAGAAGGATACAGAAAAGCGTTGCGCTTAATGAAGTCTGCTGAAAAATTCGGAATTCCGGTTGTAACTTTATTAGATACTCCAGGAGCTTATCCTGGTTTAGAGGCTGAAGAGCGCGGACAAGGAGAAGCAATTGCAAGAAACATTCTTGAAATGACAAGACTGAAAGTGCCAATCATAACTATCGTTATTGGAGAAGGTGCTTCAGGTGGAGCTTTAGGAATTGGAGTAGGAGATAGAGTGATGATGCTTGAAAATACTTGGTATTCTGTTATTTCTCCAGAATCTTGTTCTTCTATTTTATGGAGAAGTTGGGAGTATAAAGAACAAGCTGCAGCTGCTTTAAAGCTTACAGCAAAAGATATGAAGAAACTTCAAATTGTGGATGAGATTATTAAAGAACCACTTGGAGGAGCACATCATAATAGACAAGAAACTTTTGATGCAGTTAAAAAGGTTATTCTTAAAACTTTTGAAGAGCTAAAAGACTTACCTACAAAAGATTTAGTAAATCAACGTATGGATAAATACGCTAACATGGGAGTATATAAAGGCTAGACCCAATAATACTCGCTAGGTTTAAAAAAACTGAAGTTTTAGTCTTCAGTTTTTTTTATGCTTATTAACAAAAAATATAACTTATTAACAGTTAAAATGTTGACTAAATGTTAAGATTCAACTATCTTTAAAGGAAGAATATCTTAACAAATTGGTTACTTTCGTGGTTACAAAAAGAGTAATAATAACATAGATTTAATACTTACATATTATCACTCAACAATCACTTTAACTTAAAAAAAACACCATCTATTAGATGAAACAACCGAATCAAATAAAAGGCTATCCAGTAGATAAAAGCACCTTAATTAATCTTGAAAGAGGAAAAATTCCGCCACAAGCACTCGATCTTGAAGAAGTTGTACTTGGAGCTATGATGATTGATAAAAAAGGTGTTGACGAAGTTATTGATATACTTAGTCCGGATGCTTTTTATAAAGAAGCACATAAATATATTTTTGAAGCTATTTTTCAATTATTCGAAAATAGTGAGCCTATTGATTTATTAACGGTTTCTAGTCAGTTGAAGAAAAACCAGAAGTTAGATGTTTCAGGGGGAGATTTTTATCTTATTTCTTTAACTCAAAAAGTTTCATCTTCTGCGCATATTGAATTCCATGCGCGTATTATTTTACAGAAATACATTCAGCGAAGCTTAATTAAGATTTCTTCAGAAATTATTGAAGATTCTTATGACGAAACTCAAGATGTTTTCGATTTATTAGATAAAGCAGAATCTAAACTATACGAGGTTACACAAGGGAATATTAAGAAATCTAGTGAAACCGCTCAAGAGTTAGTAATTCAAGCGAAAAAGAAAATTGAAGAAATTTCTAATAAAGAAGGTTTAAGTGGTATTGCAACGGGTTTCACCAAATTAGATAAACTTACTTCAGGTTGGCAGCCTTCCGATTTAATTATCGTTGCAGCTCGTCCTGGTATGGGTAAAACAGCTCTTACTTTATCTATGGCAAGAAATATTGCTGTAGATCAAAATGTACCAGTTGCATTTTTCTCTTTAGAGATGGCTTCAGTACAGTTAATTACTCGTTTAATTTCTAGTGAAACGGGATTATCTTCAGAAAAACTAAGGACAGGTAAATTAGAAAAACACGAATGGGAACAGCTTAACGTGAAAGTAAAAAGCTTAGAAAAAGCTCCTTTATTTATTGACGATACACCATCGCTATCTATTTTCGATTTACGTGCAAAAGCAAGGCGTTTAGCTTCGCAACACGGTATTAAACTAATAATGATTGACTACTTACAGCTAATGACAGGAGGATCTAGTCACGGTGGAAACAGAGAGCAGGAAATCTCTATGATTTCTAGAAACTTAAAAGCACTAGCAAAGGAGTTGAATGTACCTGTAATTGCCTTATCACAGTTATCTCGTGCCGTTGAAACTCGTGGAGGAAGTAAAAGACCTCTGCTTTCCGATTTACGTGAATCTGGAGCGATTGAGCAAGATGCCGATATTGTAAGTTTTATTTATAGGCCAGAATATTATAAGATTGATGAATGGGATGATGAAGAGCGTTCACCAACAGAAGGGCAGGCAGAATTTATTATAGCTAAGCACAGAAATGGAGGACTAGAAAATATTAGATTGAAATTTATTGGTAACTTAGGTAAGTTTGATAACCTAGATGATTTTGATTCCCCATTTGAGTTTCATTCTAAGATGAATGAAAATTCTAATGAAGATGATTTTAAAACAACGCATTTCCCTTCTCCAAGTGACGCCTTTGGTTCCCCAGGAGATGATGAAAGCGAAGTGCCTTTTTAACCAATATTCTTAGGAATTAATTGCTAATTCACTTAGCTAAAAAATTAATTAGTTTATTTTTGCTTCCTATTTTAAATTAAGAAATGTTAAACGAACGTAAAACAACCAATCTATTACTATTAATTATAGTAATTCCAATAGTATTTTATTTACTTAAAATACTATCCTTTATTTTTATTCCTCTGGTGTTTGCTATGTTTATTGCATTATTGTTTTTACCATTAATGCGTTGGTTGTCTAAGCGAAAAGTACCTAAAGTAGTCAGTATATTAATTGTAGTATTGCTTATTGTTGCCGGTCTTAAAGTAGGAGTGGAGCTTGTTAAAATAACAAGCAAGGAAATCATGTCTAATGACACTGCCTTTTTTGAAAAAGCAGAAGAAAAGATAGGTTTAGCAAAGGTGTACTTAGAAGAAACCTTTGGTATTGAAATGCAAAAGAATAAAAGTATATTGAGTCAGTTTGTAAAAAACGAAAACATTGGTTCTACATTTGGGTTTTTACGAAGTTTTGTAACTATGTTGTTGATGACTACTTTCTTTGTTATTCTTCTCTTAGCAGAATCTATAAACGTTCATGATGTGCTGAATAAGATTGTTTTAAAACAGAAACATACATCACTACGTACCTATGGAAAAATTCAAAAAGAATTAAACACCTTTATTAAAGTAAAAATATTAGTGAGTTTTTTAACGGGCCTAGGAACTGGTTTAGCATGTTATTTCTTTGATGTTAGTTTTCCTATATTCTGGGGCTTGTTTGCATTCTTGATTAATTTCGTGCAAATGGTTGGTTCATTTATAGCGGTAATTTCACTGTCTATATTTGCTTTTGTGGAGTTAGATCCTACTAGCACCTTGTTTTTCTTTATAGTTGCTATCACAGGAGTTCAGGTTTTATTTGGCACCATTCTAGAGCCAATTTTCATGGGGAAATCCTTCTCAATAAACGTTATTACAGTTTTAGTAATGCTTATGTTTTGGGGCTTCCTTTGGGGTATTCCAGGGCTTATTATGGCAATTCCTATTACTGTATTCCTTAAAATTATATTTGAGCAATTTCCTAATACCAAAAAGATTGCTGAGTTGATTTCGTAAATAATAACAATTAATAAAAAGGCTTGTTGGGAGAATCTCTTAACAAGCCTTTTTTTATGCATGTAATTTAATTTTGTGGGTATTATTCAATAAGTATTTACTATGTTGTATATTTACTATAATGACTAATAATTACTATTATACTTTGAAAAAATTAAGCATCTTATTCCTTCTGTTAATTTTAAGCTTGCCTTCATTTGCTTCATTTATTCTTATTCCAATGGATGCCGAAACGCAAAAAAATCATTTAAAAGCTTACGGAATTACTTATTGGACCTTAGATAAACAGTTAAAAGTACAGTGGCTTCTTAACTATAGAGGAGGATCCTTTTTGTTGCCAGATTCTGAAGAAATTCAGAGAGAATGTCAAATAAGAGGGGTTTCTTTTGAAGTAATTTCCGATGCTAAAGCTGCAAGTATTCTTGAAGAAATTAGCAGTCCAAGTAAGAATATGGATGCCGTAGTACTAGAAAAAGCTCCTAAAATTGCCGTTTATACACCTAAAGGGAAATTACCCTGGGACGATGCAGTAACTATGGTTTTAAGCTATGCAGAAATTCCTTACGAAACTATTTATGATGAGGAAGTTTTGAGCGATACACTTTTATTATACGATTGGCTACATTTGCATCACGAAGATTTTACTGGGCAATACGGAAAGTTTTACAGAGCCTACAGAACCGCGGCATGGTATATTCAAGAAAAGAAAGATGCCGAAGCATTAGCAGCAAAACTGGGGTATTCTAAAGTTTCTGAACAAAAATTAGACGTTGCCTTAAAAATTAGAGATTATGTAATAGGAGGGGGCTTTATGTTTGCCATGTGTAGTGCTACAGACAGTTTTGATATTGCTTTATCTGCACAAGGAGTAGATATATGTGAGCCAATGTTTGATGGTGATGCAAGTGATCCAAACTACCAAAGTAAAATAGATTACAGTAAAACTTTTGCTTTTACAGATTTTACACTAGAGCAAAACCCCAATGTATATGAGTTCTCTAGTATAGATATGACACAGAAAAGACAAATTCCTAAAACAACAGACTATTTTACCCTGATGGATTTTTCGGCAAAATGGGATCCAATACCAACCATGTTATGCCAAAACCATACAGCTTTAGTAAAAGGATTTATGGGGCAAACTACTTCATATACAAGAGATGAAATAAAAAGTAACGTATTGGTTATGGGAGAAAACAAAACCAATGGCGAAGCAAAATATATTCATGGTATAAAAGGAAAAGGCTTCTTTACATTTTATGGTGGTCATGATCCAGAAGATTATACTCATAAGGTTGGTGACCCAAAAACGGAATTAGAGTTATACCCAACTTCCCCTGGCTATAGACTTATTTTAAATAACGTTCTGTTTCCTGCAGCTAGAAAAAAGAAGCAAAAAACCTAAAAATGAAATATTTATTTCTACTTATTTTATTTTTTGTTTATCCATACTCCTTTTCTCAAAAGGATGATATTGTAGATTTTGGTCAGAATTTAATTTATGAAAATAAGTTAGAGGAAGCCATAAGCTATTATGAGAAACATTTAGCAGAAACAACTAACGAAGAGCAGAAAATTCACCTGTTTTTAGGACTAGCCGAAATTTATAAACTCCAATTAAATTATGATGTAGCCAACAGTTATTATGTTCAGGCTTTTACTACAATTAAAAGCAGTAATAATATTCAATTAGAATTTTTGTATCATGTTAAAATGATGGAGTTTTATAGAAAAAGAGTATTATTTGATAAAGCTGTAGAGCATCTAGATAAAGCATCATTAATATTAAAGGTTAAACAAATTAACGATGCTAATATGGCAAAGTTTTATGGAAGAAAAGCAGCTTTGTTTACGGAGCATTTTTTTAAGCCAGACTCTACACTTTTATATGCGAAAAAAGCATTACAGTTATCTAAAAAAGTTAACGACAAAAAGGGTGTTTTTTATGCTACACTTGAAATTTCAGGAGTTTATGAAGAAAAAAAAGATTATAGAAAAGCTATAAACTATTTAAAAGAGCTTATTGAATATGCAAAAGAGAATAATTTAGTTCAAAGTCAGGTCGATGCTTATATTAATTATACCCGAATATTGATAAAGGACAATCAATTAAATAAAGCACTTGAAGAATGCCTAAATGCCTTAAAGTTTGCACAAGAAAATGACTTGTTTTATGGAGAAATATTATTTATTGATAACATTCGTAATATTTATAAAAAACTTGAAAATATACCTAAAGCGTATGAGTATTTAGAACGCAGGTTAAAGCTTACAGATAAATACTATAATATAGAACATAATGAGTTTTTATTTGAACTTGAAGAAAAATATAAGCTTGCAGAGAAAGAAAATCAAATTAAAATAAATAAACTTGAAATTGAAAACCAAAATAAAGCTTTGGCATCAAGTAAAACAAAGCTATATATTATTATTGGTTTGTTTTTAATAACTATTATAGGAATCTTATTGATTGCTTACTTTTTAAGAAAGTCTAAAGAAGATAACAAGCGATTAAAGGCCTTATCAAAAGAAAATGAATTTCTGTTAAGTGAAGCCAATCACAGAATTAATAATAATTTACAGTTGGTGGTAATACTTATATTAGATCAATTAAAAAAAGCATCAGATACAGAAAGTATACAATTAAAAAACATATTAACTAAAGTGGAATCGATTTCAACATTGCACAAACACCTTTATAAAAGCAATGACATAAATAAAATTGATGTATCAAATTACTTAAACGATGTTAAAAGTGGTTTTTTCGATATCTTCAAAGAACAAGATATTAAGACCAACTTCAAAGTTGAAGCGGTAGAAATTCCTTCAGATTATGCCATGTATCTTGGATTATTACTTACAGAGTTGTTTATAAATTCTATAAAACATGCTTTTGGTAATCAACAAAATAAAAAGATCAATTTTCAATTGGCTCAAATTAATGATGCCTTATCTTTTAACTATTCCGATAATGGTACAACTACTAGTAACCAAGACAAAAAACCAAAGCTTATAGACAAGCTTTGCAGACAATTAAAAATCGACTACAAAATTAATACTAAAAGTGGTTTTTCATTTTCATTCGTAACAGAAATAAGTAATGACTAAACAGCAAGAAGCCAAAATCCTAATAGTTGAAGATGATGTTATTATAGCAGAATATATTTCAGAAATCTTACAAGAAGAACATTTTAAAAATATCAAAATTGCACACGACAAAGAATTAGCTCTATACGAAATGGAGCAATTTAAACCAGATATTATTTTAATGGATATTAATTTAAAAGGTAAAAACTCAGGTATAGAGCTGTCTAAAGTCAAAAACAAAAATGCAACAGTTATTTTTATAACCGGACAGCAAGATTATTCTTTAATGAGTGAAGCTTTAAAGACTAATCCGGATGCCTATTTAACAAAACCTTTAAAACGAGTAGATTTACTAGCTTCTATCAATTTAGCTATATTTAAAAAGCAATCACAAACCTTTCAGTTTAAAGATGGTTATGATTTAGTTAGTTTAGATTATGATGATATTAAATATATAGTCGCAGATGGTAATTATGTTAATATTCAAACAGTTTCTAAAAAGTATACTATTAGAAAATCTTTAAATACTGTTGCTGAAAAGCTACCTTCAGTTATTTTTAAACGATCGCATAGATCTTATATTGTTAATATAAATAAAGTACAGCGCGTGTCGTATAATTTTTTGATAATTAATAATGTAGAGATACCCTTGTCCAGATCTTTTTCTAAATCTTTCAAGTAGTTATTTACATACAAAATATTGTATTTCACCCCACCTTATTCTTTTATTATTGGTAAATGTATATTTTTGGTTTGCAAAATGATTTAAATCTGTAAGTAATACATACCATTTATTACACACTTTATTTTATAATTTAGCCGAATCACAAAAATACTCCTCTGTATGCAAGTGTGATTTTAATGATTAGGGATAAGTTGATTTTATATAGGTTACCATTAGACTCTAACAAGACGTATTTAAATAAAAGTCATGTTTATGATATAAACAATAAGTTAAATAAACTATTAATCGATTATTAAGCATTAGGGAGTTTAGTATTTTTCGATTTGCAGCGTTGTCATTTGATAACGCTGTTTTTTTATTGAGCTTTTTCTCTAGATTTCTTATTATTTTTGATGTTTATTAACAAAACTATATTATTAAAGAATATTATTTTTATTAAATTACATGGCAACTAAAACTATAGCTATGTCTACAAAAGAGCAAATATTATACAAGATTCAAATTCTTATTACCAATAACTTTAAAACACCAGAAGAAGCATTTGCTTTTTTTGATAAAGATAGTAGTGCTAAACTAGAGAAAAGCGAAATAGTAGCTTTGCTAAAACAAGCTGAAATTAATGGATTTATACGTGGAATAGTGTCTTCAAAACTTATTGAAGGCTATGATAAAGATGGTGACGGATTAATCAGTTGGGAGGAGTTTAAATTTGCAATCGATGAAATTGCAGATAAGGATAAATAAAAAAATCCGACTCAAATGAGTCGGATTTTTTATAAGCGAAATATGTTATCAATTAGGCAAGACGCCCTATTTTACTTTATCTACAATTGCTTTAAAAGCTTCTGGGTTGTTCATAGCTAAATCTGCTAAAACCTTACGGTTTAATTCGATATTGTTAGCTTTAACTTTCCCCATGAATTGTGAATAAGATAAACCGTGTTCTCTAGCTCCTGCGTTGATACGCGTGATCCAAAGTGCACGAAATGTTCTCTTTTTGTTTCTACGGTCTCTGTACGAATATTGCATCGCTTTATCAACCGCATTTTTTGCTACTGTCCAAACGTTTTTACGTCTTCCAAAGTAACCTTTTGCTTGCTTAAGAACCTTTTTTCTTCTGGCTCTCTTCGCTACTGAATTTACTGATCTTGGCATAATTTTAAATGTTTTTTGTAGTAGGCGACCAACTTAATGATACTTTATAGTTTGCCTAACTCCAGGGTTATTGATTTGTTTTAACCTATTAAAATAGTATTACTTTAAACGTAACATTACTTTAACATTGTTCTCATCTGCTTTATGTACTAAACCATCATGAGTTAACGCTAGCTTACGCTTTTTAGACTTCTTTGTTAAGATGTGACTTTTAAAAGCGTGCTTTCTTTTTATTTTACCAGTACCTGTAAGCTTGAAACGCTTCTTAGCACTAGATTTTGTTTTCATTTTAGGCATTTTTTTTCCTAGGTTTTATAATTTCGCTTATTATTTTAAAACACTAAACTCTTTAGTGTCGGTGATTGCATTACTTATTCTTCTTAGGAGCAATGAACATGGTCATACGTTTACCTTCTAATTTAGGCATCTGTTCTACTTTACCAAGTTCTTCTAAATCTTGAGCTAATCTTAATAATAAAATTTGCCCTTGCTCTTTAAAAACAATCGAACGCCCTTTAAAGAATACAAAAGCTTTCAACTTTGCGCCTTCTTTTAAGAACTTTTCTGCATGTTTCTTTTTGAACTCATAGTCATGTTCGTCTGTCTGAGGACCAAATCTTATCTCCTTAATAGTTACTTTCGTAGCTTTAGATTTTAAAGATTTATCACGCTTCTTTTGTTCGTAAAGAAACTTCTTATAGTCCATGACTTTACAGACAGGAGGAACTGCTTTAGGTGATATCTCCACAAGATCTAAACCTTGCTCATCGGCAATGGCTAATGCTTGCTTGGTTTTATATATCCCTATTTCAACATTATCTCCTACTAATCGAACTTCTTCTGATCTAATCTTAGAGTTAATTCTGTGTTGATCCTCTTTTATTACTCTAGGCGAGGACTGTCTTCTTCTACGTATTGCTATGACTTTTCTATTTTAGTTAAACTTATTATTTTAAAATTGTTTTAATGTCTTATTTACTTCTGTTTCAATAATTTCTGTGAATGCTTCTACACTAATCATGCCTAAGTCTTCACCACCATGTTTTCTAACAGAAATCTTTCTTTCTTCTTCTTCATTCTCCCCTACAATAATCATATAAGGAATCTTTTTCATCTCGGCATCTCTAATTTTCTTACCCATCGTCTCATTTCTATTGTCTGCCAAGGCGCGAATTTCGTTATTTTCTAGCAAAGTTAAAACTTTTTTCGCGTATTTTTCATATTTCTCACTAATAGATAGCACAATAACTTGATCTGGCATTAACCAAAGAGGGAAGTTTCCTGCTGTATGCTCAAGCAGTATAGCAATAAAACGTTCCATACTTCCAAAAGGAGCTCTATGAATCATTATAGGTCTGTGTAGTTCGTTGTCACTACCTTTGTACGTTAAATCAAAACGCTCTGGTAACGTGTAATCTACCTGAATTGTACCTAATTGCCATTGTCTTCCAAGTGCGTCTTTTACCATGAAATCCAATTTAGGACCATAAAAAGCAGCTTCACCTGTTTCAACAATATAATTTAAATTTTTGTCTTTTGCAGCATTTAAGATAGCATTTTCTGCTTTTGTCCAGTTTTCTTCGCTTCCAATATATTTATCTGGGTTCTCAGGATCTCTTAAAGATACTTGAGCAGTAAAGTTTTCAAATCCTAAAGATCCAAAAACATAAAGAACTAAATCAATAACATCTTTAAACTCCTTATCTAATTGATCTGCTGTACAAAATATATGCGCATCATCTTGTGTAAAACCTCTAACTCTTGTTAAACCATGTAGTTCTCCACTTTGCTCATATCTATATACTGTACCAAATTCAGCAAAACGCTTAGGTAAATCTTTATAAGACCATTGGCTACTGTTGTATATTTCACAGTGGTGCGGACAGTTCATTGGTTTCAATAAAAATTCTTCACCTTCTTTTGGGGTGCTTATCGGTTGGAAACTATCAGCACCATATTTGGCATAATGACCAGAAGTTTCATAAAGTTCTTTCTGACCAATATGAGGCGTAACCACCATTTCGTAACCAGCTTTCTTTTGTGCTTTCTTTAAGAAATTCTCTAATCGCTCTCTTAAAGCAGCACCCTTTGGTAACCATAATGGTAATCCTTGTCCTACTTTTTGAGAAAAAGTAAAAAGTTCTAACTCTTTTCCTAATTTTCTGTGGTCTCTCTTTTTTGCTTCTTCTAATAACTCTAAGTATTCTGTAAGTTCTTTCTGTTTAGGGAAAGAAATTCCATATACTCTTGTTAACTGCGTGTTATTTTCATCACCTCTCCAGTAAGCACCAGCAATCGATAAGATTTTAACAGCTTTTATAATTCCTGTATTAGGAATATGCCCACCTCTACATAAGTCGGTAAAAGTGTCATGATCACAAAAAGTAATCGTACCATCTTCAAGGTTTTCAATTAACTCTGTCTTATACTCATTATCTATATAAAGAGCTAAAGCTTCCGCTTTTGACGCTTCACGCATTTTAAACTCATGCTTCCCTCGAGCAATCTCAATCATTTTGTTTTCGATTGCTTTAAAATCTTTGTCAGAAACTGTATGCTCTCCAAAATCTACATCATAATAGAATCCATTTTCAATAGCCGGACCAATAGTTAGCTTCACTCCAGGATATAATTCCTCTAGTGCTTGAGCTAAAACGTGCGCACTAGAATGCCAAAAAGCAGTTTTACCTTCCTTGTCATTCCAAGTGTATAAAACAAGAGAACCGTCGGTGGTTAATGGAGTAGAAGATTCTACGGTTGTACCATTAAAACTAGCCGAAATAACATTTCTAGCTAAACCTTGGCTAATACTCTTAGCTACATCTATAGGTGTAACATTCTTTTCAAAAGATTTTACACTCCCATCTGGCAAAGTAATCTGTATCATTATATCATAAATTTTGAGGCACAAATATAATAGTATAAAAATTCACTCACAATATATATATAAGTATAAATTACGTTTTACTCTCAGGATACATCACAATATATAAATGGATCTATTTAGAGAAGCTTATTATGTAAAGACATCTTACCTACCATATAAATAGAATAGGAGAGAGCTAAGTTTCATTTCTTGGGCGTTCCTTTACTTAACTTTTTAGGAGTTAAGTAAAGTCAGGCTATCCGCTATATCTTTTGGCTACTTTTTTTAATAATCATATTCATACTATATTATAGTATACATATAATAAGGAG
>NZ_QPIG01000003.1 GCF_003337215.1 Oceanihabitans sediminis | reverse complement strand
CTCACCTCTTACCATTCCGAACAGAGAAGTTAAGCCCATTAGCGCCGATGGTACTACATTGTGGAAGAGTAGGTCGTCGCCTTTTTTAAACCCTTCATTATTTATTTAATGAAGGGTTTTTTTATGCAATATTGCAAAGGTTATTGCTTCCAAGTAATATTATCTAACCTACTTTTCTATCAAAACTTCTACCAACTATTATTCATTTTGATTATATTAGAAATTCTAAAGTTATATTAATCAATGAAAGAGAATGCTGAGCTAGATCTTGCCTGGAAATTTATCAATAACACCAATAGGAATGTTTTTTTAACTGGTAAAGCAGGTACTGGTAAAACTACCTTTTTGCATAAGTTAAAAATGAATTCCTTAAAAAGAATGGTTGTTGTAGCTCCTACAGGTGTAGCCGCTATTAATGCAAAGGGAGTTACTATACACTCTTTCTTTCAAATGCCTTTTGGGCCAATCTTACCTGATGCAGCTTTAGATTCCTCTAGAAAATTTAACAAGACTAAAATCAATATTATTAAATCTCTAGACTTATTAGTAATTGATGAAATTAGTATGGTAAGAGCTGATTTATTAGATGCAATAGATAAAACATTAAAACGATTTAGAGATAGAGATAAACCTTTTGGTGGCGTTCAAGTTTTAATGATTGGAGATCTACAACAATTATCTCCTGTTGTAAAAGATTATGAATGGCAACTTTTAAAAGATTTTTATAATAATGTATTCTTTTTTAGTAGTAGGGTGTTTCAAAACTCTAATGCTATTACTGTAGAACTAAAACATATTTATAGACAGGATAACCCTACCTTTATTCAGATTTTAAATGAAATAAGAAATAACACTTTATCTGCTTCTTCCGCGGAAGCTTTAAATAGTAGATATATACCAGATTTTAGTCCAAGTAACGATTCAGGATATATTTCATTAACTACACATAATAATAAAGCAGAGCTAACCAATAGAAAAGAATTAGATAAATTAAACGGAAAAACCGTTAGTTATAAGGCAAAGGTTGTTGGTAAATTTCCAGAGTATGCATATCCTACGGATGAGGATTTAGTTTTAAAAGTCGGAGCTCAAGTAATGTTTATTAAAAACGATAGTTCTGTTGAAAAACGATACTATAATGGCAAGATAGGAACAGTAATATTATTAGATAAGGATGAAGTTATAGTAAAATGTCCAGATGATGAGTTCAACATAGTAGCCACTTCTGAAACATGGGAAAATATAAACTATAGTGTAGATAAAGAAACAAGTATAATAACCGAAAATAAAATAGGTTCTTATACACAAATGCCATTGCGTTTAGCTTGGGCAATAACCATACATAAAAGTCAGGGGTTAACCTTTGAAAAAGCAATTATAGATGCAGAAGGTGCTTTTGCTCACGGACAAACCTATGTAGCCTTAAGTAGATGCAAAACTCTAGAAGGATTAGTTTTAAAAACAAAAATAGGTGCTAACCAAATTATAAGTGATAGTAATGTAACTTCGTTTAATAAATATACTGAAGAGAATCAACCAAACGAAGCAGACTTAATACAATCTAAAATTGATTTTCAATTAGGGCTAATTTCAGAAATATTTGATTTCTACAAATTAGTTTTCCCATTAAACCGTGTGTTAGATATATTTTATAAAAATAGAACAAGCATTACAGGAACTATAGAAGAACCTATTAAAGCCATGAAGAATAGCGTAACCAATCTGTTAAAAGTAAAGAATGGTTTTGCTGCTCAATTAAAAGAATTTTCCAAATCAATGATTGAACCAGAAACGAATAAAGACATTCAAGAACGATTTGTAAAGGCTATTAAATACTTTAAAGAACAAGTAGAAACAAGCTTACATACTCCATTTAAATCTATCAACTTTACTACAGATAATAAAACTGTAGAGAAAGATCTTTATAAGTACATTGATGATATTGAAGAGCAATTAGCGGTAAAGAATCTTTATTTTAAAGAAATGGATAGTGCGTTTAAAGTAGCAAAATTTTTAGAGTTACGTGGTAAATCAGTCTTTATAGCTAAAGAAAAACCTAAGAAAGCGAGAAGTACAGTTATAGACGGCACAACAAATGTTGAGTTATTTGAACTGCTTAGGGAGTTACGTAATGATTTAGCTAGTGAACATGATCTTGTTCATTTTCAAATTTTTACACAAAAAGCTTTATATGAAATGTGTGAAACACTACCTGTAAATAAGAAAGAACTTCTTAAGGTAAATGGAATGGGGAAAGTACGTGTAGAGAAATATGGAAACGATATTTTAAAAATAATACGAGACTATTGTATTGAAAATGATATTGAAGTTTCTAATTCTGTTGAAATATTTGAAGAAAAGACACCCAAAAAGAAAAGAGGGGAAACTAAAAGAATTTCTTTAGACTTATACAAAAAAGGAAAATCTATTGAGGAAATTGCTTTAGAAAGAGAATTAAACGAAAATACAATCTTTGGTCACTTAGCAAGTTTTATTCCGTCAGGAGAAATAAAAATAACCGATTTAATTTCAGAAGAACATTATAACGAACTTAAAAAAGCTATACCAAAACATTCTTTTGAAAACCTTTCTGATTTAAAATATCAACTAGATGACAAGTATAGTTATGGTGAAATCCGTTTGGTTTTAGATGAACTATCAAAAAAGTAAAAACTAATTATAAAAAAAGGCTTCAGAAGTAAAACTGAAGCCTTTTTTTATTTAAAGTATTTCTGGAAAGGATTAGTCTCTTATAACCCCTCTAGAAATAACGATTTTTTGAATTTCAGAAGTACCTTCATAAATCTGAGTAATTTTTGCATCACGCATTAAACGTTCTACGTGGTATTCTTTTACGAAACCATTTCCGCCATGAATTTGAACCGCTTCAACAGTTTGTTCCATAGCTACTTTACTAGCGTATAATTTTGCCATAGCACTAGACATATCGTAGTTGTTACCTTGATCTTTATCCCATGCAGCTTTCATTACCAACATACGCGCAGCTTCAATTTCAGTGTGCATATCCGCTAATTTAAAAGCAATAGCTTGGTGGTTACAAATTTCTGTACCAAAAGCTTTACGCTCTTTAGAATATTTTAAAGCTAATTCATAAGCTCCAGCAGCAATACCTAAAGCTTGAGATGCAATACCTATTCTTCCTCCAGAAAGTGTTTTCATAGCAAATTTGAAACCAAATCCGTCTTCACCAATTCTGTTTTCCTTAGGTACTTTTACGTCATTAAATTGTAAAGTATGAGTATCACTTCCGCGAATACCTAATTTATCTTCTTTTGGTCCGATGTCAAATCCAGGAGTTCCTTTTTCAACAATAAAAGCATTAATACCTTTATGACCTTTTTCTTTATCTGTTTGTGCAATTACTAAGTAAACATCTGCACGACCACCATTAGTAATCCAGTTTTTAGTTCCGTTAATTACATAATGATCTCCTTTGTCTATAGCAGTAGTTTTTTGCGAAGTTGCATCACTACCTGCTTCAGGCTCACTTAAACAAAAAGCTCCAATTTGCTCACCAGTAGCAACTTTTGTTAAATATTTTTGTTTTTGCTCTTCTGTTCCAAAAGCTTCTAATCCATAACAAACTAAAGAGTTATTTACAGAAACCATTACCGAAGCAGATGCATCAATTTTAGAAAGTTCTTCCATAATTAATACATAAGAGATTGCATCCATTCCGCTTCCTCCATATTTTGGGTCTACCATAATTCCCATAAAACCTAAGTCTCCCATTTTTCTTACTAATTCTTTAGGGAAGGTTTGAGTGTTATCACGTTCAATAACACCTGGAAGTAATTCTGTTTGTGCAAAATCGCGAGCTGCATCGCGAATCATAATATGTTCTTCTGTAAGGCTAAAATCCATAGTTTTTTTATTGTTTTTTCGATAATAAATAGAGTGCAAATATAAGTCTTTAATAATATACATTCAACAGAGATTGTTATTTTTACAGAATATGAAAAAGAAAGAATATCATGTAATTGGAGTCATGTCTGGCACATCATTAGATGGAATAGATCTAGCATACATAAAATTTAGTATGGAAAACGCTTATGGATTTAAAATAATTCATTGCGAAACAGTGTCTTATTTTGAAGAGTGGCAGCTAAAACTAAAGAATCTTATTACTTTTTCTTCTGAAGAATTACAGGAAATAGATAAACAGTACACACGATTATTGGCTAGTGTCATTAATGCATTTATTCAAAAAAATAATATAACCGAAATAGTTGCAATTTGTTCGCATGGACATACTGCTTTACATCAACCGGAAAAAGGACTAACTTATCAAATTGGGAATTTGCCAGAACTTGCTTTAATTACAAAGAAACAGATAGTATGTGATTTTAGAGTACAGGACGTTGCTTTGGGTGGACAAGGAGCTCCACTTGTACCAATTGGGGATAAGTTGTTGTTTGGGAAATATGATTTTTGTGTGAATCTTGGCGGATTCGCTAATATTTCATCCGAAGTGAATAATCTTCGTTTAGCTTATGATATTTGTCCTGTCAATATTGTGTTGAATCATTACACAGAAAGATTAGGTTTCTCCTATGACGACAAAGGAATGATTGCTTCCTCAGGAGAAGTACATCAAGCATTACTTAAAGACCTCAATAATTTAGAGTTTTATAATTTGCAGGCACCAAAGTCCTTGGGATTAGAGTGGGTTAAAAAAGTCATTTTTCCTATTATCGATGCATACAATATGGAAGTTAGAGATGTTCTAAGAACTTTTGTAGAGCATATTGCTATTCAAATTACCTATCAAATTAATAAAAAAGAAAATGCTTCCGTTCTAGTAACAGGTGGTGGTGCTTTCAATTTGTACTTAATAAAAAGAATAAAAGACTTAACAGGTAACGAAATTATAATTCCTTCCGAAGAAATTATTAATTATAAAGAAGCTTTAATCTTCGGACTTTTAGGTGTTTTAAAACTGCGTGAAGAAGCGAATTGTTTGAGCAGTGTTACAGGTGCAAAGCATGACCATAGTTCGGGTAAAATTTATATCCCCTAATATAATATAATGCCCTTTTAGTTTTTTATATTTGTTTTTGCCCAAACAAAACCTAAATAATGAAAATCTAATTGCCTACCACATAAAAACGAGTCCGTACACTTGAATATTTCAGGTAATTAGAACTTTAAAACAATATATACTTAACCACAAAATCAAACGTTAATACAATAGTAAAATAACTGTTTATGTTAAACACAATCATCCAAGACGCTGCTACAGAAGCAGATTTACTAACAGACGGAGAATCTGTAGAAAAAACACTTTCGGTAATAGAATTAATCACTAGCGGAGGAACTGCCGGAATGGTAATCATAGCATTACTATTTGTACTGCTAATAGTTGCAACATATATTTATTTCGAAAGACTTTTTGCCATAAAAGAAGCTTCCAAAGTAGATGCTAATTTTATGAATCAAATCAAAGATCACGTTTCTAACGGAAAAATTGATTCAGCACAAATGTTATGTGTACAACAAAATTCACCAGTTTCTAGATTAATAGGGAAGGGAATTACAAGAATAGGAAAACCTTTAGAAGACATTAATACTGCCATTGAAAATGCAGGAAGATTAGAAATTTACGGATTAGAAAAAAACGTTTCTGTTTTAGCAACCATTTCTGGAGCAGCACCAATGATTGGTTTCTTAGGTACAGTAATCGGAATGATTCTTTCTATTTTTGAAATCGCTAATTCAGGAGGTTCTATAGATATTAAAACACTAGCAGACGGACTTTATACAGCTATGACCACTACAGTAGGAGGGCTAATTGTAGGTATTATAGCCTATGTAGCATATAACCATTTAGTAGTAAAAACCGATAAGGTTGTATACCAAATGGAAGCAAATTCATTAGAATTTCTAGATCACTTAAACGAGCCAACATAATATGAATTTAAGAGGAAGAAATAAAGTAACACCAGAATTCAATATGTCATCTATGACAGATATTGTGTTTCTGTTACTAATATTTTTTATGATTGCATCAACATTGGTTTCGGCAGAAGCTATAGATTTATTATTACCAAAATCTACTAGCAAAACAACCCAAACAAAAAATGTATCTGTAAGTGTAGATAAGGATGTCAATTATTACGTAGACATGAAGCAAGTTTCTAAAGAATCTTTAGAAGCAGAAGTTTTAGCAAAAGTAGGCGAAACAGAAAGTCCATCCATAACTATTCGTTCCGATCAGGATGTAGAAATGAAGCATGTAGTTTTTATAATGGATATTGCCAACAGAAACAAAATCAAGTCTACTTTAGCTGTAAAGTCGCAATAGATAATGAAATATTTTAACACCAAACACGAAAAAGATTCAGCAAAAATAACAGCGCTTATATCGTTGATTGTTTTGCTATTGATTTTTGTGGTAGGTCCCAAATATATGGATCCGCCAGAAGAATATGGTGTTGCAATAAATTTTGGAGAGTCAGCTCTAGGAGGTGATAACATGCAACCAGAAAAGGTGCAGCCTACTCAAACCCAGGCCCAAGAAGCTCAACCAGAAGAAGAGATCGAAGAAGTAGAGGAAGTAGTAGAAGAGGCTTTAGAAGAAGTTGTTGAAGAAGAGGTAGCTGAAGAAAAAGCTAATCAAGAAGTTGAAGAAGCTAAAAAAATGAAAGAAGCTGCAGAGAAGTTAAAAAACGAAGAAGCAGCAAAGCAAAAAGCGGAAGCAGAAGCAATAGAGAAAGCTGAAAAAGAAGCTTTGGCAGCAGAAAAATTATTACAACAAGAAGCGGAGGAAGCAGAAAGAATAAAAGCCGAGAAAGAAGCAAAGCAAAAAGCTGAAGCACTAGCAAGAGAGAAAGCGAAAAAGGAAGCCGATGCTAAAGCTGCAGCCAAAGCAAAAGCGGAATCAGAAGCAAAGGCTAAAGCCGAAGCGGAAGCTAAAGCTAAGGCAGAGGCCGAAGCAAAAGCTAGAGCCGTAGCAGCGGCAAAGGCAAAAGCAGCTTCTGAAGCGAAAGCAAAAGCAGAAAGAGAAGCCGCTGCGAGAGCAGAAGCCGCTGCACAAGCAGCAGCAAAAGCGAAGGCTGATGCAAAGGCTGCAGCTGACGCAAAAGCGGCAGCAGCAAAAAAACAAAATGAAGGAAGCGGAGAAACCTCTTTTGCGCTAATAGAGAATGTGCCTATTTATCCGGGATGTGAAGGCGGGGATAATAATGCTAGAAAAAAATGTATGAATGAGAAAATCACTAAATTTATCAGTGATAATTACAATACAGATTTAGCAGAAGACTTAAAGGGAATTCAAAAAATAAATATTTCCTTTAAAATTAATACATCAGGTAATGTTGTAGCTATTCAGGCAAGAGCTCAAGACCCTAAATTAGAAGAAGAAGCTAAGCGTGTTATCAGGTTATTGCCCAAAATGAAACCAGGAATGCAACAAGGTAGAGCAGTAGTTGTATCTTATGGATTACCACTTAGAATAAAATTAAAAGACTAATAAGTTTAATATGTTAAACACAATCATCCAAGACGCTGCTACAGAAGCAGATTTACTAACAGACGGAGAATCTGTAAAAAAAACACTTTCGGTAATAGAATTAATCACTAGCGGAGGAACTGCCGGAATGGTAATCATAGCATTATTATTTGTATTGCTAATAGTTGCAACATATATTTATTTCGAAAGACTTTTCGCTATAAAAGAAGCTTCCAAAGTAGATGCTAATTTTATGAATCAAATCAAAGATCATGTTACTAACGGAAAAATTGATTCAGCACAAATGTTATGTGTACAACAAAATTCACCAGTTTCTAGATTAATAGGAAAGGGAATTACAAGAATAGGAAAACCTCTAGAAGATATTAATACTGCCATTGAAAATGCAGGAAGATTAGAAATTTACGGATTAGAAAAAAACGTTTCAGTTTTAGCAACCATTTCTGGAGCAGCACCAATGATTGGTTTCTTAGGTACAGTAATCGGAATGATTCTTTCTATTTTTGAAATCGCTAATTCAGGAGGTTCTATAGATATTAAAACACTAGCAGACGGACTTTATACAGCTATGACCACTACAGTAGGAGGGCTAATTGTAGGTATTATAGCCTATGTAGCATATAACCATTTAGTAGTAAAAACCGATAAGGTTGTATACCAAATGGAAGCAAATTCATTAGAATTTCTAGATCACTTAAACGAGCCAACATAATATGAATTTAAGAGGAAGAAATAAAGTAACACCAGAATTCAATATGTCATCTATGACAGATATAGTTTTTCTGTTACTAATATTTTTTATGATTGCATCAACATTGGTTTCGGCAGAAGCTATAGATTTATTATTACCAAAATCTACCAGCAAAACAACCCAAACAAAAAATGTATCTGTAAGCGTAGATAAGGATGTCAATTATTACGTAGACATGAAGCAAGTTTCTAAAGAATCTTTAGAAGCAGAAGTTTTAGCAAAAGTAGGCGAAACAGAAAGTCCATCCATAACCATTCGTTCCGATCAGGATGTAGAAATGAAACACGTGGTTTTTATAATGGATATTGCCAATAGAAACAAAATCAAATCTACTTTAGCTGTAAAGTCACAATAAACTATTAGTATAATTGGCACGCAGATTGTAATTAAGTGCAAAGAAGACTATAAAGTAAAAATGAAGTATTTTAACACCAAACACGAAAAAGACTCAGCAAAAATCACAGCACTAGTTGCTTTGATTATCTTGTTGTTAATTTTTGTGGTAGGTCCAAAATATATGGATCCGCCAGAAGAATATGGTGTTGCAATAAATTTTGGAACTACTGATTTTGGTAGTGGTGATGTACAACCAACAAAACCTGTGAAATCTGAAGACATAAACATTAATAAGCCTGCAGAAACAGAACCTACAGAAGCAGCTGAACCTACTAAAGCACCGGAGGTTGCAGAAGAAGTTTTAACACAAGAAACCGAAGAAGCGGTTGCAATAAAAAAACAAAAAGAAGCTGAAGCAAAGGCAAAAGCTATTGCAGATGCGAAAGCGAAAGCAGAAGCCGATAGAATTGCTAAAGAGAAAAGAGAGCAGGAAGAAAAAAAGAAAAAACTAGACGCCTTAATTGGTGGAGTTAGTAATTCTGAAGGTAGCGAATCAGGAAGTGAAGGTGACGATAATAAGGCAGGGGATAAAGGTCAGTTAGACGGTGACCCTTATGCTCCAAGTTATTTCGGTGACCCAGGAACAGGTAGTGGTGGAGTAGGCTACGGACTAAACGGAAGAGGAAAACCATCTAAGCAAGTATATAAACAAGATTGCAATGAATCAGGAATGGTTATTGTAAGAATTGTAGTAGATAGAAGCGGACGCGTTACAGAAGCAGTTCCGGGAGTAAAAGGAACCACTAATACTGCGGCTTGTTTGTTAGAACCAGCAAAAAAAATTGCCTTATCCCACAAATGGCGAGCAGATAGTAAAGCACCTGCAAAACAAGTTGGTTTTGTAAAAGTTAATTTCAATTTAGGTCAATAATACATGACATATTTAGATACCGTAAATTGGATGTTCTCACAACTTCCAATGTATCAACAACAAGGAAAAAAAGCTTATAAAAAGGATTTAGGTAATACTAAATTACTCGCAAAGCATCTAAAAAATCCAGAAACTAGTTTTAAAAGTATTCATGTTGCTGGAACCAACGGAAAAGGTTCTACTAGCCACATGTTAGCTTCTGTTTTACAAGAAGCAGGTTATAAGGTTGGACTTTATACTTCTCCGCATTTAAAAGACTTTAGAGAGCGTATAAAGATTAATGGCAAAGAAGTTAGTAAAGAGTTTGTTGTTGACTTTATAAAAATGAACAAAGCTTTTTTAGAAACAAACACTCTTTCCTTTTTCGAAATGACTGTAGGAATGGCTTTCGAATATTTTGCGACCCAAAAAGTAGATATAGCAATTATTGAAGTTGGTCTAGGCGGAAGATTAGACTCTACAAATATTATTACTCCAGAAGTTTCTGTTATAACCAATATTGGATTAGATCATACACAATTCTTAGGAAATAGTTTAAAGGCGATAGCCGCTGAAAAAGGAGGTATAATAAAACCGAATATTCCTGTTGTTATAGGAGAAACACAAGAAGAAACAACAGCAGTTTTTAATATTATAGCAGCAGAAGTTCATTCAGAAATACTTTATGCCGATCAATTAATTACTGAAAGCTATACCAGTGATTTAATAGGAAGTTATCAAGAAAAGAATATCAAAACCGTTTTACAAACAATTAAAGTTTTACAGTCTAATAATTGGAAAATCACAGATAATAATATTAAAAACGGACTATTAGAAGTTGTGAAAAATACCGGATTAAAAGGAAGGTGGCAAGTTTTGCAAGAATCTCCAAAGGTAATATGCGATACAGCTCATAACTTAGAAGGTTTAACTTATACTATGAAGCAATTGCAGCAAGAAGATTATAATAAGCTATATATTGTTTTTGGTGTTGTAAACGATAAAGATTTAGACGGAATTATAGATGTTTTACCAAAAGCGGCCAACTATTTATTCTGTAAACCAAATATTCCTAGAGGTAAAGATGCTTCCGAATTATTAGTCTATTTTAAAGAAAGAGGATTTGAAGGTGCGTATTATGAATCTGTTAATGAAGCATATAATGCTGCAAAAAATCAAGCAAATAAAGAAGATGTAATTTATGTAGGAGGCAGTACTTTTGTAGTTGCAGAAATTATTTGAAAAATTTATCAAAAAAGTTTTTGAGAAACGAAAAACAGTCTTATATTTGCACTCGCAATTGATGAGGAAACAAGTTTAATTGCTTCAGAGAAATCTGATGAAATATTGGAATAGGGCGCGTAGCTCAGTTGGTTCAGAGCACTTGGTTTACACCCAAGGGGTCAGGGGTTCGAATCCCTTCGCGCCCACAAAAAGCTTCTCTTAATAGAGGGGCTTTTTATTTTTCTATTATATATAGAAGCGTCTTATAATTTCCATTTATAAGCAAACACAAATAATTACTTAAGAGTAATTTGTTGAAATTTTGAAATAGGGCGCGTAGCTCAGTTGGTTCAGAGCACTTGGTTTACACCCAAGGGGTCAGGGGTTCGAATCCCTTCGCGCCCACAAAAAAAGCTTCTCTTTTTAGAGAAGCTTTTTTTATTTGTAGCAGTTTCATTTTTAAAGTAATTCTAAAGTTCTTTCTAAGGCCATTCCTCTTGATCCTTTAATTAACAAGTTAGCGTTTTCTGGTTTTTTGAAATTCTCTTTAAAAGCTGCAAAAGATGGGTGTTTTTCTATTCTATCAGAAAGTAATTCTGTTTTATAAAAGTTTTCACCAACCAAATATATTTTGTCAAAACCTAATTTTAAGGATAAACCGGCAATGTTCTGGTGTTCTGCTTCTGCTTCACTTCCTAATTCAAACATATCTCCAAGAATAACTATTTTATTAGTGCTCTTCAACTTTGAAAAGTTGTTTAATGCTGCTTGCATACTTGTAGGGTTTGCATTGTAAGCATCTAATACTACTTTGTTACTTCCTACAGTGATGATTTGAGATCTATTGTTGTTTGGGGTGTAATTCTCTATTCCTTTTTTTATAGCCTTTAAATCCACCTTGAAATAGCTAGCAATGCTTATTGCGGCAGAAAGATTCATAAAATTATAAGCACCAATTAGATTAGAAGTGATAGTAGTATTTTCTACTTTACAAACAACAAACGGATTGGCTTCTTCTAATTCTATTTTATAGTAATCTTCTTTGGTCTGAGTAAATCCAAATTTAAGTTTATAGCCTTGTAGTTTTTCTTCTTGAATGAAATCATCGGCATTAAAAAAGATGTGCTTGTTGTTTTCTTTTAAAAATTGGTACAATTCAGTTTTACCCTGTATAACTCCTTCTATGCTTCCGAAACCTTCTAGATGTGCTTTTCCAAAATTAGTGATATAACCATAATCTGGTTTAGCTATATTACATAAGAATTCTATTTCTTTTAAATGATTTGCACCCATTTCAACAATACCTATTTCGGTGCTTTTATCCATTGATAATAAAGTAAGCGGAACACCAATATGGTTATTTAGGTTTCCTATAGTTGCAACCGTTTTAAATTTTTGTGAAAGGGTAGCGTTAATAAGTTCTTTCGTAGTAGTTTTTCCGTTGCTTCCCGTAAGCGATATGATTTTTACTTTTAAGTAATCACGGTGATAACTAGCAAGCTTTTGAAGTGTTTTAAGAACATTATCTACTAATAGGGTTTTACCTTCTATAGCGTATGCTTCCTCATCTATAACAACATATTTTGCACCATTTTCAATGGCTTGTTTAGCAAAGGTATTGCCGTTAAAATTTTCTCCTTTTAAAGCGAAAAAAAGTGAGTTGTTTTCTATTTTTCTAGTGTCTGTACTTACTTTGTTGCATTGTAAGTACAGTTGGTGTAATTGTTCTATTTTCATAGATTAAATGTATAAAAAAAAGTCCTGACAATTGTCAGGACTTTTTTAATATTATTAAAGAATTCTTAGTTCTTAGTTTTGTTCTTTTGTTTCGATTTTGAACCTACACGAGACATAGCACATCTAAATCCGATATAGTCTGTAGCCATATCTTGAGGGAAGTAGCGTCTTTGAGCTGGATCTAACCAGTATTCTCTGTCTTTCCAAGAACCTCCTTTGTAAACTCTTACTTCATCATTAATTAAAGAAGTACGTTTGTTTGATTTGTCGTAATCACGAATAATAGCTCCTGAAGAATCTCTTTCGATGCTATGTTTTGGTGAGTTATACATTTTTCTAGTTAGTTGTTCGTTTTCAACTTCCCCATCTTCTTCATCAAAAGAATCTGCATATTGTCTTGAAGAACGTTTATCACCATCTCTAAAGTTACGGTTATCACTTCTATCGAAGTTTGTTCTTAAGTAAGTTTCGTTTTCGTCAACACCTACTTGAAGAATTTCTCCAGGAAGGTTTCTAGCAACAACTTTACCGTTAGATAATGTATCGAAAACTATTTCGTCTGTAGTTACAATCTTAACAGTTCCGTCATCGTTAATAGCATTTTTAGTATAAACGTTACCTCTGTAGTAGTTAAAGTCGTTAAACTCATCGTCAACAATAGGTCTGTAAACATCGGCAACCCATTCTGCAACGTTACCAGCCATATCGTATAAACCGTAATCGTTAGGAGCGAAAGACATTACTTGTTTAGTGATATCTGCACCGTCGTCAGACCATCCTGCAATTCCACCGTAATCCCCTTTTCCTTGTTTGAAGTTAGCCATTTGGTCCCCACGGATTTGACGTTTTCCTGTACGAGTGTACTGTCCATTCCAAGGGTATTTTTTTCTACCTCTGTGTGTGTTATAGCTTCTAATTTCAGACATTCCTAAAGCTGCATATTCCCATTCTGCTTCCGTTGGAAGTCTGTATTTTGGAGAAATAAGTCCAGTTTCTCTATTAGCAAAAACATTAATAGTGTCTCCACTAGCAGTAGTTTGTACTCTACGTCTTGATTTTTCTGGTTTGATAATACTATCATTTCCACCATAAGTTAAGGTAGGAGCATTAATATAAGTGTCTGTATTAAAGTTAGCATCTGCAGTTGCACTTAATTTAGCATCTCTTGTTAAGTAACCTGCTTTTTCTAAGTTCAACTCGTTATATCTGTCAGATCTCCAGTTTGCAAATTCAACTGCTTGAATCCAACTAACACCTACAACAGGATATTCTGCGTAAGCTGGGTGACGTAAATAGTTATTTGTCATAACTTCGTTATACCCTAAACGGTTTCTCCATACTAAAGTGTCTGGAAGTGCGCCATTATATATAGCTTTAAAGTTTTCTTCAGATGGTGGGTAAGTTGATTTTAACCAATATAAGTATTCTGTATACATAAAGTTAGTTACCTCAGACTCGTCCATATAAAAAGACTGTACATGTTGTTGGTTTGGTGTGTTGTTCCAATCATGCATAACATCATCTTGAACTTTACCCATCGTAAAAGTTCCTCCTTCAACAAATACTAATCCAGGAGCGGTTTCTTGCTCTTTGAACCTATCATTGTATTGAAAACCACCTTCTTTAGAGTTGATTTGCCAACCAGTTGCTCTAGATGTGTTTTTTGAACTAGATCTTTTACAACTTACTGCAGTTACAGATACTGCAAGAATTAATAATAATACTACTTTTCTCATGTTCATACTTTTAAAGTAAGCTTCTTGTTATTTTTAGTGATGCAATATAATAATTTCAGTTAATACTACAAGTTAATAAGTTAAAATAGATTAAAAATTAATTGCAGTTTATCTTGATTATTAAACCTTACAACGATAGTGTTTTTTCAGTTTATCGTTGAATTAGTAAATGTTATAACGCCCAAGATTTTAAAATATTATTGTATTTTTGATTCCTTTTTAAAAATTGTGTGTTTTTAAATAATAACAGTCAATTATTCACGTTATTTATGCAATGAAAAAGATATTACTTTTAATAGGCTTTATACTACATTTTGCTGTTTTTTCGCAACAGAAAACATTCAAAATTACATGGCAGGATTATACAACCATTGCTACAGAAAAATTTTCTTTCGAGGTTCCTTATTTTAATAAAGAGCATTTCAATTATAGTTTAACAGATGGTTTACAATTTGTTGCACAGTGGGAAATAGCTAGTTTGGTAAATGAGTCTTCTGTTGCATTGTCTCAAGTTACTTACGCAAGTATTTCAAAAAATGAATTAAAGGGAGTTAACCTTAAAAGTATTCCTAAAAAGATTCAATATACTTTATCAAACTCTATAGCAAGAGATGTTCGTCATGCTTATTTAGAAGTTTCTCCTATTATTAATGATAATGGCGTGTATAAGAAAGTAACTTCCTTTACGGTGAATTATGATAACCGTTCTAGCTCTAGATATAATGGTGCAACTAACAGAGCGATTTCTAATTCGGTATTAAGTTCTGGGGAGTGGTATAAGTTTTATGTGGATACCACGGGAGTTTTTAAAATAACTAAAGACTTTTTAAGCTCGATTGGTGTAAATACAAATAATGTAGATCCGCGAAACATTAAGTTATATGGTAATGGAGGTAAAATGATTCCATATGCGAATTCCGAGCCTTATCCTTACGATCTTGCAGAAAATGCTATTAGAATTGTAGGAGAAAGTGATGGGCAATTTGATAATAACGACTATATATTGTTTTATGCCCAAGGTCCTAAAGGTTATAGCGCAGAAAGTAATACGCATATTAATTTATATTCTGATGTAACTTATTACTATATAAATATAAGTCCGGGACAAGGAAAAAGAATACAGCCTTTTATTCAGCCTTCAGGGCCTGTAGATTTAGAAATTGATAATTTTCAAGATTATCAGTTTCATGAGGTAGATGAACATAATATAGTCAATGTAGGTAGAAGATGGTTTGGAGAAAAGTTTGATATAGAAAACGAACAAACTTTTAATTTTTCTATGCCAGATTTAATAACTTCTGAACCTTTAAGACTGAAGGTGTATGTTGCATCAGATGCTTCTACAGCTTCAAGCATGCAGTTAAATGCTAATGGAGCAAATATTACCACTTTAAATTTGGCAGCAGCAACTAACGAAACTTTAGCAGTAGAGTCTGTTTTTAACGGAGATATAAATGTTAATTCTGGCGAAATAGCTGTTCAACTGAATTATAACAACGCAGGAAACCCTAGTGCTAATGCTTATTTAGATTATATTTCTATTGAAGGAACTAGAGCTCTGAACTACTCTGGTAATCAATTCAGTTTTAGAAATAAGGCAGTAGCTACAAGTACGGGAATAGGAAGATACACTATTACAAATGCGAGTAATGTTTCAGAAATTTGGGAGATTACCGACTTGTATAATGTTACAACCGCCGTAAATACTGAAGCTAGCAATACTTTTAGTTTCACTTCCAACTTAGGTAGTTTAAAAGAATATGTAGTTGTTGGTAAAACAGGTTATTTTGAACCAATAATGGCTTCTAACTCTAATGTTGCTAATCAAGATTTAAAAGGAACCATCTTTTTAAATGAGCAAGGTAATTTTGAAGATATAGATTACTTAATTGTTACCCCTACTTTTTTAGTAAATCAAGCGCAAAGGTTGGCAGATATCAATAAGCTGAAATACAATCTTAATGTTAAGGTGGTGACCTTAGGTAAGATTTATAACGAATTCAGTTCTGGTAGTCAAGATATAGGTGCAATTAGAAATTTTGTTAAATACATTTATGATAATGCGAGTTCGCCTGAAAAAAGATTAAAATATTTATGCCTTTTCGGTGATGGCTCTGTAGACTATAAAGACAGATTGCAAAACAACACCAATATTGTTCCTTCATGGCATGCTATGGAGAGTTTCAATCTAACAAATTCATTCGTTTCAGATGACTTTTTTGGAATGATGGATGATAATGAAGGAGCAATGAGTTCTTCAGATAAATTAGATATTGCCGTTGGAAGAATTTTGGTAAGTACTACACAACAAGCAAGAGAGGTTGTAGATAAAATAATCTCTTATCACAGTGAAGAAAGTTATGATAGTTGGAGGAATAGCTTCGTAATGATTTCTGATGATGTAGATCTAGCATGGGAAAGAACTTTACAAGAAACTACCGATAGACTATCAGATAATATATCTGCTGCTAAGCCATTTTTAAATGCAACAAAAATTCACAGTGATGCTTTTTTACAGGAAGCATCAGCAGGAGGGGATCGTTATCCTAAAGTAACAGAAGCGATTAATAATGCAGTAGAAAAAGGTGCGTTGGTAGTGAATTATTTTGGACATGGTGGTGAAGACGGACTAGGGCATGAGCGTTTTTACGATCAGCCTATGGCAAAAAACTTCGGAAACACCTGTAAGCTGAATTGCTTCGTTACGGTAACCTGTGAGTTTACAAGGTTTGACAATCCGTTACGACCAACAGCAGGAGAGTTTACTTTCTGGAATCCAGATGGTGGAGCTGTTTCTTTAATAACCACTACTAGACAAATTTTTGTAAGTGTTGGTGTGACCTTCAATGAGGTATTAAGTGAATATATGTTTTCATATAATGATACCGATGAGTATCAAGATCACGAATATCCTTCGATAGCTGAAGCTTTAAGACTAACAAAAAATAGTCCTTCAATTTCCAATGTATCCCAAAGAAGATTAATCTTTTTTATTGGAGACCCTGCAATGAAATTATCTTTTCCTAAGCCAAGTATTCGATTAACAAAAATAAATGATGTTCCTGTTGAAGATGATACAGATACATTACAAGCTTTAGGTCGTGTAAAATTATCTGGTGAAGTAACAGACTTAGCAGGTAATGTATTAACTAATTATAATGGGGTGCTTTCGACAACTATATACGATAAGGAAATTGACAGAAGAACCTTAGCAAATGATAGAACAAGAGATGGAGGTGCTTTAATTTATATGGACTTTAAAACCTTAGGAGAAATAATTTTCAGAGGGCAAGCGTCTATTACCAATGGGCAATTCGAATTCGAATTTGTAGTTCCTAGAGATATTAGTATTCCTGTTGGCTTCGGAAAAGCCAGCTTTTATGCAAAATCTGAAATTCCTTTTCTTCAAGATCAAACAGGAGCAAGTATAGAAACAATTAAAATAGGAGGAATAAATAACGATGCACCAGAAGATAATGTTGGTCCGTTAGTAACCCTTTTTATGAATGATGAAAGTTTTGTTTCTGGTGGAATTACAAACGAATCACCTACATTATTAGTAAAACTAGAAGATGAAAATGGTATTAACACCGCAAGTGGTATTGGTCATGATATCGTAGCTATTATTGATGGAGACGAAACCAATCCGTTTATTTTAAATGATTATTATCAAACCGAAGTAGATGATTATACTAAAGGTACGGTAAGCTACCCATTTAGAAATTTAAGCCCAGGTTTACATACCTTAACCTTAAAAGCTTGGGATGTATATAACAATTCTACTACGCAAGAAATTCAATTTGTTGTATATAATGAAAACGAACAACTTGTTGTAGATAACGTATTAAATTACCCAAACCCATTTGTTAATTACACAGAATTTTGGTTTAACCACAATAGTTCGGAACCTTTAGACGTTTCAGTACAGATATTCACCGTGTCCGGTAAATTGGTAAGAACCATTAATGGTCAAACAAATGCATCCGATTGTTGTGGAGGAAGTGGTTCGGCACTATCAAGAGATATTGTTTGGGACGGACGTGATGATTTTGGAGACAAAATAGGAAAAGGAGTTTATGTTTATAAGCTAACAGTACGTTCCAATACCTTAAATAAAAAGGTTGAAAAAATAGAGAAACTTGTAATACTATAATAATAATTTATATTTGTTAAATAAACAGATCAAATGAAGAAACTAATTTTATCCATAGCTTGTTTGCTTTTTTTAGTAAAAACGAATGCTCAAAATGTTGTAGAAATAACTCCAGACCCTTATGATTCTAGAGTAATTACAACAGGAATGCCTTTCTTGTTAATTGCATCAGACGCGAGAGCAGCAGGTATGGGAGATATAGGTGTAGCAACTTCGGTTGATGCATTCTCACAACAATGGAATCCAGCCAAATATGCGTTCTCAACAGATAAACAAGGATTTGCTGTTAGTTATACACCATATTTAAGTCAGTTAGTAAACGATATCTTTTTAGGAAACCTTACTTATTTTAATAGAATAAATGAAAGAAGTGCTTTCTCTGCTAGTTTAAGATATTTCTCTTTAGGAGATATTGAATTTGTTGTAGATGAAAATTCAACACCATTAGTACAAAGACCAAATGAATTTACTCTTGATGCAGCTTATGCTTTAAAGTTAAGCGAGCAATTTTCTATGGCTGTAGCAATGCGTTATATGCGTTCAGATTTAAAGTTAGATAGCTTTGATGAAGCTTATGCAGCAAGTACTTTTGGGGTAGATGTAACTGGATACTACCAAAGTGAAGAAGAAGCATATAATAGTTATAACGGAAGAACTCGTTTAGGATTTGCTATTCAAAATATCGGACCAAAATTCAAATATTCAGAAGGAGGAGTAGATAACTTTCAACCAACAACTTTACGTTTAGGTGGTGGATTCGACTTTATCTTAGATGATTATAATACGATTTCGGTAACTGGAGAGGTGACTAAATTATTAGTGCCAACTCCTCCAATTATGGGAGAAAGACGTGAGTACGAAGATGTAAATGGAAATGGGGAATACGATCCAAATATCGATAATGAAATTAGCTATGAACCAAACTATATTATTGAAGGAAAAGATCCAGATGTAAGTTTTGTTTCAGGAATGTTTCAATCTTTTGGTGATGCACCAGGAGGATTTAGCGAAGAGCTAAAAGAATTTACTTATGCTATAGGTGCAGAATATATGTACCAAAACTCTTTTGCTTTCCGTACAGGATACTTTAATGAAAGTGAAGATAAAGGAGCAAGAAAATTCTTTGCATTAGGAGCAGGATTTAAATTTAATGTAGTTAATATTGACTTATCGTATTTATTCTCGGCTTCAAAAGTTCAAAGCCCATTAGAAAATACATTGCGTTTCTCTTTATCATTTAAATTTGATGAAGATGCTTATACAGAATATTAATTTTGAAATATAAAAGCCATGAAAACTATTGCCAAAAAGCAATAGTTTTTTTGTCTAAAAACGTTTTTAAACAAAGCTTAACTTATTCTTTTTAGAAAATTTTATAGAAAGCATTCTAAAAAGAAAGAAGGAAATAAAAATTCACAGATGAAAGAAATAAAGATAGAAACAACTTTAAGTGTTTTTGAGGATTTAAAAGAATCACCAGAAAACATCGTTTCATTAATGAAACAAGCAGAAGAAGCTAGAGAAAAAGCTTATGCACCATATTCAAAGTTTCTTGTAGGAGTAGCAATACAATTAGAGAATGGCGAAGTAATTACAGGTAGTAATCAAGAAAACGCATCTTATCCTTCAGGGTTATGTGCAGAGCGAACAGCTATATATTACGCAGGTGCAAAATATCCCGGTGTAGCTATGAAGTCTATGGCTATAATGGCAGGTTCCACAATACATAAAACAATTACACCTATTCCGCCTTGTGGTGCTTGCAGACAAGCAATAGCGGAGTATGAAGTAAAACAAGATGAGCCAATAGAAATTTATTTTATGGGAGAATCTGGTAAAGTTGTAAAGTCAGAATCCTTAGCTAATTTGCTGCCTTTGGTTTTTGATAAGTCGGTACTTTAGTGTTTCAAAAATAATTTCAGAAAATTTTACAATTTTCAACCTTTTTTATTCCTAGCGAAAGTATTACTTTTGTTAATGGATTTGTTTTGACCAAAAACTCAAAATGAAGATTACATAAATACCAACTTAAAATTGGTAGATTATATTACAATTTTTAATTTCTTTAAAGAAGCACTAACAAATGCAAAAAGTTACCAAAGAAGTATACCTTAAATGGTATGAAGATATGTTATTCTGGCGAAAGTTTGAAGACAAGCTAGCGGCAGTTTATATCCAACAGAAAGTAAGAGGTTTTCTTCATCTTTATAATGGTCAAGAAGCAGTTTTAGCAGGAGCACTACATGCGATGGATCTTTCTAAAGATAAAATGATTACAGCATACAGAAACCATGTGCAGCCAATAGGAATGGGAGTAGATCCTAGACGTGTTATGGCAGAACTTTATGGGAAGGCAACAGGAACTTCTCAAGGTCTTGGTGGTTCTATGCATATCTTTTCTAAAGAAAAAGGTTTTTATGGAGGTCACGGTATTGTAGGTGGGCAAATTCCTTTAGGAGCTGGAATGGCTTTTGGAGATAAGTACCACGAAACAGGAGCTGTAACTATCTGTTGTTTTGGTGATGGAGCCGCAAGACAAGGTTCTCTTCACGAAACTTTCAACATGGCAATGCTTTGGAAGTTACCAGTCGTTTTTGTTTGTGAAAACAACGGTTACGCTATGGGAACTTCTGTAGAAAGAACTGCTAACCATTCAGATATTTGGAAATTAGGTTTAGGGTATCAAATGCCTTCAGGACCTGTAGACGGAATGAATCCGGTGAAAGTTGCTGAAGCTTTTGACGAAGCAATTAAACGTGCTCGTCGTGGTGACGGACCAACATTCTTAGAGTTAAAAACGTATCGTTATAGAGGACACTCTATGAGTGATGCGCAACATTATAGAACAAAAGACGAAGTAGAAGAGTACAAGAAAATAGACCCTATTACGCAAGTAAAAGAAGTTGTTTTAGAGAAAAACTACGCTACAGAAGACGAGTTAAAAGTTATTGATAAGCGAGTAAAAAGTTTAGTAAGCGAATGTGAGAAATTTGCAGAAGAATCTCCATATCCAGAACTAAGTGTTATGTACGACTCTGTTTACGAACAAGATGATTACCCATTTTTACAACATAAACTATAAGCTATGGCAGAAATTATAAACATGCCTCGATTGAGTGATACTATGGAAGAAGGAACTGTAGCAACCTGGCTTAAAAAAGTCGGGGATACAGTAAATGAAGGAGATATTCTTGCAGAAATTGAAACAGATAAAGCTACTATGGAGTTTGAATCTTTTCACGAAGGTGTGTTATTACACATCGGTGTGCAAGAAGGTGAAACCACAAAAGTAGATGAGCTTTTAGCAATTATAGGAGAAGAGGGAGAAGATATTTCAGCTTTACTTTCTAATTCTAAAGCAGAAAAAGAAGAACCTACAGAAAGTACTTCTGAAGCTGCTACTGAAGAAGAATCATCTGATGATACTGCTAGTGAAGAAGAACTTCCAGAAGGAGTAACCGTTGTTCCTATGCCACGATTAAGTGACACTATGGAAGAAGGTACTATTGCTACTTGGTTAAAGAAAGTAGGAGACGAGGTTGAAGAAGGAGACATTCTTGCAGAAATTGAAACAGACAAAGCTACTATGGAGTTTGAGTCTTTTCAATCTGGTACTTTATTACATATAGGATTAAACGAAGGAGAATCGGCAAAAGTAGATTCCCTTTTAGCAATTATAGGTCCAAAAGGAACAGATGTTTCTTCTATAGCTGCAAATTATAAAGGAGCAGGCGCTTCAAAAGCAGCAAAAGCAGAAGCTCCTAAAAAAGAAGAGAAAAAACAAGAAGTAGCTAAGCCTGTTGAAAAACCTGTAGCTGCAACTACTTCGACTAATACAAATACTGGCGGAAGAATATTTGTTTCTCCTTTAGCTAAAAAAATGGCTGAAGAAAAAGGAATAAATCTTTCTCAAGTACAAGGTTCTGGTGAAAACGGAAGAATCATAAAACGCGATGTAGAAAACTTCACACCTGCTGCAGCATCAGCTTCTGTAGGTAAATTTGTTCCAACAGGACAAGAAGATTTTGATGAGAAGGCTAACTCGCAAATGCGTAAAGTAATAGCAAAACGTTTAGCAGAATCTAAATTTACTGCTCCTCATTATTACTTAAATGTAGAATTTGATATGGAAAATGCTATTGCTTTCCGTAAACAATTCAATTCTATTCCAGATACAAAAATATCTTATAACGATATGATTGTTAAGGCTTGTGCTTTAGCATTAAAACAATTCCCTCAAGTAAACTCACAATGGTTTGCAGATAAAATGCGATTAAACAACCATGTACATATTGGTGTTGCTGTAGCTGTTGAGGACGGATTAGTAGTTCCTGTGGTACGTTTTGCAAATGAGCAAAGCTTACAACAAATTGGTGCTGCCGTTAGAGATTATGCTGGAAAAGCTAGAAATAGAAAATTAACTCCTCAAGAAATGGAAGGAAGTACTTTTACTATTTCTAACTTAGGAATGTTTGGTATAGAAAGTTTTACTTCTATTATCAATCAGCCTAACTCTGCAATTCTTTCTGTAGGAAATATTGTCGAGAAGCCAGTTGTTAAAGAAGGAAAAATAGTAGTAGGAAATACAATGAAACTAACGCTTGCTTGTGATCACAGAACAGTAGATGGAGCAACAGGAGCACAGTTCTTACAAGTATTAAAAGGCTATATTGAAAACCCTGTAACTATGTTGGTATAACACCAATTACTTACAGGCATTAAATAATAAATCAGAATCCTGCTTCTAATATTGAAGCAGGATTTTTTATCTTTAGAATCTAAAATATTTTTAAATGAAAAACATCATAATCACAGGAACGAGTAGAGGAATTGGTTTTGAATTGGTGCACCTTTTCGCAAGTCAAGGGCATAATGTATTAGCTCTTTCAAGAAATGAGAAGCCTGTAACGAATTTAAATTTTGAAAATATTACTTCTATGGCTTTCGATTTAAGTAAAGCAGAAGATTATAAAAAAGTAGAAGACTTTATTGCAACTGAATGGAAGCAGGTGGATATCTTAATTAATAATGCGGGGACTATTGTTAATAAACCTTTTAAAGAAACCTCTATGGGTGATTTTGAAAGGGTTTACAAAACCAATGTTTTTGGTGTAGCTGAAATGACCAGGGTAGTTCTACCTTTTATGAAACAAGATAGCCATGTAGTAACTGTAAGCTCTATGGGTGGAGTACAAGGTAGTATGAAATTCCCAGGACTTGCTGCTTATAGTTCAAGTAAAGGAGCTGTTATTACCTTAACAGAATTACTTGCTGAAGAATATAAAGAATCCGGTCCGCAATTTAACGTATTAGCTCTTGGAGCTGTACAAACAGAAATGCTAGAAGAAGCTTTTCCGGGCTATAAAGCAAATACTTCTCCTTTAGAAATGGCAAACTATATTCATGATTTTGCCCTTGAAGGAAACAAATTCTATAATGGGAAGATGTTACAGGTTTCCAATTCTACTCCTTAAACTTTTAAAAAAGAATAAAATTAAATGGAAAAACTAAAGAGTATCTATCTTTAGTTTTTCCATTTTATATTACATCCAATACTCGGTTTTTGCTCTTTAGTGTTTTCCTTGTTGTTTAAAACACAATCTAAGGCATGTTTTAAATCATCTCCAGTGGCAGTAATTCCGTTTCTTGGTCTTGAGTCGTCTATTTGTCCGCGATAAACCAAATCTAATTCTTTATTAAAAACATAGAGGTCTGGTGTACAGGCTGCGTCATAGGCTTTAGCTACTTCTTGGGTTTCATCATATAAATACACAAAAGGATACTTGTTTTCTTTAGCGTGAAGCGTCATTTTATCAGGAGCATCTTGCGGATATTTTTCAGCATCGTTGCTAGAAATTGCAATAAAGGATATTCCTTTTTTTTGATAATGATTAGCTATTGCAACCAAAACAGGATTTACGTGAATTACAAACGGACAATGATTACATATGAACATGATAACCGTAGCATTTTCGCCTTTTAATTGCTGAAGATTTAATCGCTTTTGAGAAACGGTATCTAATAATTCAAAATCAGGAGCTTTTGTTCCTAACGGAAGCATGTTGGAAGGTGTATCTGCCATTTTATTAATTATAAAAAGTGAGTCAAATAAGATAGTCAAAATATATGAAATTTCATATAAAGAAGTATTTCAAATTAGCAGCAACTATCTTATTATAATTCTTAAAAATTCATACATTAGCTAGACTAATAAGTAGCGAATGTCACAAACAATTACCTTTGATGGTTTTACAAAAATAGATTTAAGAGTAGGAACCATTATTGAGGTTCTAGATTTTCCGGAAGCTAGAAACCCTGCGTATAAACTAATGATTGATTTTGGTGATTTGGGGGTTAAAAAATCTTCTGCACAAATAACTACTTTATATAAAAAAGAAGATTTGCTTAACAAGCAGATTGTATGTGTTGTTAACTTTAAGCCTAAGCAAATAGGCAAGTTTATGAGTGAATGCTTGGTTCTTGGAGCGGTAAATGGCAAAGATGTTATTTTACTTAACCCAGAAAATAGAGTTAAAAACGGATCTACAGTTTCTTAAATATGACAGAATTAGATGCTGTGCAAATAAATTTTAATCCAAATAATCTTTGGGTTTTAAACTTAGCACTTGCTGTTGTAATGTTTGGTGTAGCTCTTGGTGTTACTACCAATGATTTTAGGCAGTTGTTTAAAGAGCCTAAGTTGGTAATACTTGGTGTTGTTTTACAGTTTTTACTTCTTCCGTTTATAACCTATTTGTTTATTTTACTTATAAAACCACGAGCTAGTATTGCGCTTGGTATGATGATGGTTGCAGCTTGTCCTGGAGGTAATATTTCTAATTTTATGACACATCTAGCCAAAGGAAATACAGCTCTTTCTGTCAGTTTAACGGCATTTGCTACTTTTTTAGCAATGTTTATGACACCATTAAATTTTCAAGTTTATGGAAATCTATACGAGCCTACCGCTCAATTATTACAAGATGTAGAATTAAACTTCATCGAATTAGTAAAGCTTGTGATTCTCATTTTAGGAATACCTTTAGTTTTAGGAATGAGTTTACGAAGAAAGTTTCCAGATCTTGCACAAAAAGTTTCTAAAATATTAAAACCATTTTCTATTATTGTTTTTGTAGCTATAGTAGTTATTGCTTTTTTAAACAACCTAGATGTATTTAGTGATTATATACATTGGGTTTTAGCAATAGGTATTAGTCATAATATATTAGCATTGGCTTTAGGTTTTTTTGTAGCTAGAGCTTTTAAATTATCTTTTAAAAATCAAAAAACATTAGCAATAGAAACCGGAATTCAAAACTCAGGTTTGGGCTTGTTGCTTATTTTTACTTTTTTTGAAGGCATAGGAGGAATGGCTCTTATAGCTGCTTTCTGGGGAATTTGGCATATAATTTCTGGTTTATCTGTTTCTATTTATTGGTTGGTACTATCTAAAAACGAAAAAATTTGAATTTACTTATCCTACATTTTTTCAGAACTTATATCCGAATAGGACTCTTTTGTTATTATAAAAGTTTCAAAGTGTATGATATAGAAAATGTACCAAAAGATAAACCCGTTTTGTTTTTATCAAACCACCAAAATGCTCTGATAGATCCCTTGCTCATTGCTACAAAATCTGGAAGGTTTTCTTATTTTCTAACTCGAGCTTCAGTTTTTAATAAACCAATAATTAGTAAGTTTTTGTATACGCTTCACTTGTTGCCGGTGTATAGAGTACGTGATGGATGGAGTAGTATTAGTAATAATAATTCTATTTTTAAAAAGTGTACAGATCTGCTAAATGAAAATAATGCTATAGTAATTTTTCCGGAAGGGAATCATCATATTAATAGAACGGTACGACCTTTGAGTAAAGGTTTTACAAGAATTGTTTTTGAAACTTTAGAGAGATACCCAGAAGCAGATTTGCAAATAATTCCAGTTGGTTTAAATTATGCTAAAGCTGAAAATTTTGTAGATAGTACTTCGGTATACTTCGGAAAACCTATTTCTGTAAAAAAGTATCTTTCAAAAGATAAACATGAGGCAATTTCTTCTCTTAAAAAAGATGTATTTGAAGCGTTAACTGCTCTAACAACTCATATTCCTTCTGAAAATTATAATGAAACATTAAGGGAATTAGAAAGTCGAAATGTAGATTTCTTAAATCCGGAAACTGTAAACTCTTGTATTGCTTCTAATTTTGAAATTTGTGTCAAACCTGAAAAAGTGAAAACTAGTTTCTTTAGGAGGTTGGTAAATAAAATACTTATAGCTAATTTCTTTTTACCATTTTGGGTTTGGCGTTCTTTGGTAAAACCTAAAATAAAGGAAGTGGAGTTTATTGCAACCTTCAGATTTGCTGTTTATATAACCATATTCCCTATTTGGTTTTTTGTGATTCTAACTATGCTTATAGTGTTATTCGGTTGGCAGTTGGCATTGTGTTATGCGGTGGGTGTTTCTGTTATGGCTTTATATTATGTAAAGGCTTAGCATGTAAATTGTATTTCAGTTAATTTATTAAATAAAAAAACCGTTACTAGTAGCAACGGTTTTGTGTTTTGTAAGAAAAAAGAGATTAAATATCGTCAAAATCTATATCGGTAAATCTGCTTTCGATAGATTCTGTAGTTTCAGTTGTTTCTGCTTTCTTAGTTTCTGAAACATCTGTGTTATATTCTTTTTTGAAGTCTTTTTGGTGACGCTCGCTTATTACTTCATCTCCTTTTTCAGCAATAATATAATCTGTCATTTCAGCTAAAATACTATTGAATTCAGAAAAATCTTCTTTATATATATAGATTTTATGCTTTTTGTAATGAAATGATCCGTCGTCATTTGTAAACTTCTTACTTTCTGTTACTGTTAAGTAGTAATCTCCCGCCTTTGTAGCTCTTACATCAAAGAAATAAGTACGTCTTCCTGCTCGTAATACTTTAGAGTAAATTTCCTCTTTCTCCATCATGCCATTGGTATCCATAATCTTGTTTTTATATTAAAGTGTCATTAATAGTTTTTCAAAAATCAAAAAAAAATAGATAACAAGCAACTAAATATTATAATTCTTTTACACTAGTTTGTTAATAAGAAATATGTTGTCTTAGCTTGTATTATAATTAATCTATGACTTTTCTGACAATTGTTTTAAATACAGGTCTTTATAATATCCAGGTTCTTGAATTAAGATGTCGTGTGTGCCTTCCTGAAGTACTCTTCCATCATCTAAAACAATAATCTTATCTGCATTTTTAGCAGAAGAAACTCTGTGACTTACAATAATGGTTGTTTTTCCTTTTGTTAGCTTATTAAGACTGTTTAGGATTTTCTCTTCAGTTTCAGTATCTACAGCCGAAAGGCAATCGTCAAACAATAAGATTTGTGGATCTTTTAAAATAGCTCTAGCAATAGAAATACGTTGTTTTTGCCCACCAGAAAGTGTAATTCCTCTTTCTCCTAAAGTGGTTCCGTATCCTTTATTGAAACCTATAATGTTTTCATGTACTTGTGCGTGCTTCGCTGCTTGTATAGCCTCTTCGTTTGAAGCGTTTTCTTTACCAAATTTAATATTGTTATTAATAGTGTCGCTAAATAAAAAAGCTTCTTGAGGCACATAACCTATGCTATTTCTTAGGCTAACAAGATTTACTTGGTCAATAGGTTTGTTGTCTATTAATAATTCTCCTTTATCAATATCGTATAATCTTCCTATTAAATCTAAAATAGTAGATTTACCTGAGCCTGTCTTACCGATAATTGCTAAAGTTTCTCCTGGTTTTAAGTTGAAGCTTATGTCCTTTAGAGCTTCGATATTTGTGTCATCGTAAGTAAAGGAAACATTTTTGAAAGTTATTTCTCCTTTAATTTCGGTAGGTTCTTCAACATTATTCTGAATTTCAGGTTCAATTTTCAAGAAGTGATTAATACGTTTTTGTGAAGCTTCCGCTTGCTGTATTATAGAAGTTACCCAACCTACAGTAGCAACTGGCCAAGTAAGCATGTTTACGTATATAATAAACTCGGCTATAGTTCCTAGGTTTTCAATTTCCCCATCTATATATTGCATTCCACCTATATAAATTACAATTAAGTTACTTAAACCAATAAGTAATACCATTGTAGGGAAAAACAAAGCTTGTACTCTTACTAGGCTTATTTGCTTTTCTTTGCTTGTCGTAGAAAGATCATTAAAGTTTTCTCTTGTTTGCGGCTCCATTCCGTATGCTTTTATAATGGAAATTCCGCTAAAAGTTTCTTGGGTATAGGTTGAAAGTTTTGATAGATACTCTTGCACTATAGTACTTCGTTTATGTATTTCTTTACTAACTCTAAAAATGATTATAGATAAAATTGGTAGAGGAATTAAAGTGTATAAGGTTAGTTTAGGCGATTGGTTATACATAGAGATAATTACAATAATGAAAAGCGTAAATGTGTTGATACTATACATTATTGCTGGTCCTGCATACATTCTTACGTTACCAACATCTTCACTAATCCTATTCATTAAATCTCCTGTTCTATTCTTTTTATAAAAGTTTAGAGATAGTTTTTGATATTGTTTATAGATTTCATTTTTTAAATCATACTCAATATATCTAGAGACATTAATAATGGTTTGTCTCATAAAAAAGGTAAGTATTCCCGTAATAAGAGCGGCACCAATAATATAAAGGATGTTTTCAAGTAATTCTGCTTTTACTTCAGGAAGGTTTGTTAAATTTCCTTTTCTGTACTCATCTACTACATTAATAGATTGCCTAATTAATCTAGGAGTGAAGAGTAAAAAAATCTTGGATGCTATGGTGATTAATATTCCAAGAATAAGTTTGTATTTGTATTTTAAAAAGTACTTATTTAGATGTTGTAATTCTTTCATTTACAATAGTTGCGAAGTTTTAAACTTTATTAAAATTATATAATTGCTCGATATAGTTTGCGATTATAATAATATAGGTTTATTTTTGTATATCGTTTTTGCGATATATTCAAAAAACAAAAACATTAACTTTTAAAAAAATATTTAAATGTCTACAGATATTATTACCCCAGACGATCTAAAAAAAATGGACCCTGTTTTCGGACAACTTTCATTTGATAATCATGAGCAAATTGTTTTTTGCAATGACAAAGATACGGGTTTAAAAGCAATTATTGGAATACATAATACAGTATTAGGTCCTGCTCTTGGTGGTACTAGAATGTGGCAATACGACAACGAATGGGAAGCTTTAAATGATGTTTTAAGACTTTCTCGTGGTATGACATATAAGTCAGCTATTACAGGTTTAAACCTAGGTGGTGGAAAAGCTGTTATTATTGGTGATGCTAAAACACAAAAGACTCCAGAACTTATGAGAAAGTTTGGTGAGTTTGTGCATTCATTAAGCGGAAACTATATCACTGCTGAAGATGTTGGAATGGAAACAGCTGACATGGACTTAGTTCGTGAGGTTACACCATACGTTACAGGAATTTCAGAAAGTAAAGGAGGATCAGGAAACCCTTCTCCAATTACTGCTTACGGTGTTTTTATGGGAATGAAAGCTGCTGCAAAGTATAAATTTGGTAGCGATGTTCTAGAAGATAAAAAAGTAATTGTTCAAGGTATTGGTCACGTAGGGGAATCTCTTGTGGAGCATTTAACAAACGAAGGAGCTAAAGTTATTATCTCAGATATTAACCAAGCACGTTTAGAAGAAGTAAGCAAGAAATACAATGCAACTATTTATACAGGAAGTGATATTTATAGCGAAGATGTAGATATTTATGCACCTTGTGCTTTAGGAGCAGTAATTAATGACGATACTATTCATAAGATTAAAGCAAAAGTTATAGCTGGAGCAGCAAATAACCAATTAGCGGTTGAAGCTGTACATGGAAAAATTCTTCAAGAAAGAGGAATTGTTTACGCACCAGATTTCTTAATTAATGCAGGTGGAATTATTAATGTTTACGCAGAATTAGAAGGATATGATAAAAAAGAAATCATGCGTAAAACAGAGAATATTTACAATACAACATTAGAAATTTTAGCTAATGCAGATACTAACGGCATTACTACAAACCAAGCAGCATTAAACATAGCTCAAGAAAGAATTGACACTAGAAAAAAAGAAAATTCTAAATAATTCTAAAAAAATACTATTATTTTAAGGCGAAAGTAACTACTTTCGCCTTTTTTAAATCAAGTTCTTTTTTATATGCTTAATAGAAGACACATTCGTATTAAAGTTATGCAAATCCTTTACTCTTTTAAAGGTGGCGAAAGCGAAAATTTTAGTAAAGACCAAAAGTTTTTGTTACATAGTATAGACAATATGTACAATCTATACTTACTAATCATGTCCTTATTAATAGAAGTACATAAAAAAGCAGAAGATCATGTGTTAAAAACGCAGAACAAACTTCTAGCAACTACCGAAGACAAAAATCCAAATAAGAAATTAATAAACAACGAAGTGTTTTTATTATTGAGAAATAATGAAGTACTTCAAGAAGCTATAGAAGCTCATAAAATCACTAACTGGGAGTTAGATGATGAATATGTAGATATTATTTTCCGCGCAATTTTAGCAAGTGATTTGTATGCCGATTATATGCAAACAAAAACCTCTACTTTTAAAGAAGATAAAAACTTTTTAGTAGATGTATTTAAAGAAATAATTGCTCCAAACGAGAAGCTATACGAATATATAGAAGATAAGAATTTAACTTGGTTAGATGATCTTCCAATTATAAACACCACTGTTTTAAAATTATTAAAACAGGTAAAAGCGAATCCTAATTCAAGATATTTTGCTCCGCATTTATATAAAGATGCAGACGATAAAGCTTTTGCAATAGATTTATTGAAAAAGACCATCTTAAATCAAAGCAAACTAAGTTTAGAGATAGAAGGAAAAACTAAAAACTGGGATGCAGAACGTATTGCAAGAATAGATTATGTTTTGCTTCAAATGGGAATTTGCGAGTTGCAAAACTTCCCGTCTATTCCTGTGAAAGTTACTATAAATGAGTATTTAGAAATAGCAAAAGAATATTCTACACCAAAAAGTAGCTTTTTTATTAATGGTGTTTTAGACAAGCTTGTAAAGGAATACCAAGTCGACAATAAGTTAAATAAAATTGGTAGAGGATTGCTATAAGTATAAAATTTAGTACATTTACAAATTGAATAATTAAAAAAACAAAAAATAGAATTATGAAAAAAGTATTGTTAGGTTTAAGCGCATTCTGCTTAATCGCTTTTACTTCATGTAAAGAAGATGCATCAAAAAAAATTGATGATAAAAACGTTGCAGAAGCAGCAGAAAGAGATGCAAAAGCAACTGATTTTCCAGTTTTAACTTTTGACAAAACAGAACATGATTTTGGTGAAATTGAAGCTAAAACGAATGTAGAAACAGTTTTTAAATACACAAATACAGGGAAAGCTCCTTTAGTAATTACTAATATTAAAAGTACCTGCGGATGTACTGTACCAGAAGATTGGTCTAAAGAGCCTTTAGCTCCTGGAGAATCAGGTGAGTTTACAGTAAAATTCAACGGAACTGGTCAAAACACAGTAACTAAAACGATTACTGTAACTGCTAACACAGAAACAGGAAGAGAAACAGTTAGAATTAAAGCTTTTGTTAAGCCAGACCCTAACGCACCAGCTAGACCAAATGCTACTAGCCCAGTAAATCAAGCTGTTCCTGCTGCTGCTAACCCAGCTCCAAGAAAATATAGTACACAACCAGGTCACGAAGGTCATAACCACGATTAATTAAAATGGGAGAAATAGGACAATTTTTACCGTTTATAGCAATGTTTGCAGTAGTGTATTTCTTTATGATTGCACCGCAAATGAAACGAGCAAAACTAGAAAAAAAGTTTGCAAGTGAGCTTAAACGAGGTGATAAAGTTATTACTAAAAGTGGTTTACACGGAAAGATAGCAGATCTTAACGATAAAGATAACAGTTGTGTTATTGAAACTATGGCTGGAAAGCTTAAGTTTGATCGTACTGCAATTTCTATGGAACTAAGTAAAAACTTAAACGTATCTCCAACAGAAGTTAAGAAATAAGTATTACACTTATAGATATAAAAAAAGCATCAAAAGAATTTTCTTTTGATGCTTTTTGCTTTTATAATATGTTGCATTTTATTTCAATATACTAGCAACTTTTATACTTATCATGTAAACCCATACCTTGTATAATCATTGGCTTTATTTTTTCTAACCTAGATAGCCTTGTAGATTCTTTTTTAGCAGAATTTATATATTCAGAATATTCTCGTTGCTTTGAAGGAGAAAGTGTCTTAAAAGCACCTTGTAGCGCAGCGTTTATATTTATTTCCTTTTTTAATTCTATTGGAATATTAATGTCTTTTTGCGTTGTTCTTGAAGCTTTAATTTCTTTACCAAGCTTTTGGTTTTCTATAGCTTCTTTTACGTAGGCAAGCACTACATGCTTATCAATTTCTTCTTTAGAAGTAAATCGCATTTGTCGAAGCCCTTTAGTCTTTTCTTGTGCTTTTTCAAGGAGGTTATTTTCGTCTTTCAGGAAGACTCCATTAAAAAACCAAATGCCAAAATGTTTTTTAAAAGCTCCAAGACCAACTACATTTTTTCCGTTTAAATCATATACAGGAGCATTCCATTTTATAGATTCATTAAGTTCTGTTTCGTTTATTATATCTCGAAGTATATGTAACGCTTCTTCAAAATGTGCGTTGTTTTCAATATACTCTTCCACCGATTTTGCTTTTTTCATTTAATTTCAGTTTGTTATAAAATTACAATTTTTAAATGAGAATATAATTCAAAATAAAACCCATAAAATCTTAAGAAATTATGGGTTTGGTATTTAATGTAAAAGTAGAAAAGCTTATTTCTTTTCTGCCGTTAGTTCTGCTATTCTACAAATTACTTCTGTAGCTTTAATCATACTTTCTACAGGAACATACTCATATCTTCCGTGGAAGTTATGTCCTCCAGCAAAAATATTCGGGCAAGGTAATCCCATATAACTTAATTGGGATCCATCTGTTCCACCACGAATAGCTTTGATAAGTGGTTTAATGTTTAATTGTTTCATTGCTTCTTCAGCGATATCTACAATATGCATTACTGGTTCTACTTTTTCTTTCATGTTGTAGTATTGATCTTTAATTTCAATAGTTACTACTTCACGTCCGTATTGAGCATTCAACTCGTCTGTAAGTTTCTGCATCATTTCTTTACGTGCTTCAAAATGACCTTTGTCATGATCACGTATGATGTATTGAAGTACTGTTTCTTCAACTTCTCCTTTTACAGAATATAGATGAAAGAATCCTTCGTAACCTTCAGTATGTTCTGGGGTTTCCATTCTTGGAAGCGAATTGATAAACTCGGTAGCAATATACATGGAGTTTATCATTTTTCCTTTAGCATAACCTGGGTGAACAATTTTCCCTTTTACTTTTACAACAGCTCCTGCTGCATTAAAGTTTTCGTATTCAAGCTCACCAATTTGGCTTCCGTCCATAGTATAAGCCCAATCAGCACCAAATTTTTCTACATCAAAATGGTGTGCTCCACGACCAATTTCTTCGTCTGGTGTAAAACCAACTCTAATTTTTCCGTGTTTGATTTCAGGATGCTTGATTAAATACTCCATAGCAGATACTATTTCCGTAATCCCCGCTTTATCATCGGCACCTAAAAGAGTAGTTCCGTCTGTAGTAATTAAGGTTTGTCCTTTGTACAGAAGTAGATCTTCAAAATAATCAGGAGAAAGTACAATGCCTTCTTTTTCATTTAAAACAATATCCTTTCCATCATAACTTTCGATGATTTGCGGCTTTACATTTGCTCCAGTAAAATCTGGTGAAGTATCAAAGTGAGAAATAAAACCTATAGTTGGTACATCATGATCTATATTACTTGGTAAAGTAGCCATGATATATGCTTTGTCATCAATAGTTACATCTTGCATACCAATAGCTTTTAGCTCTTCTACCAATGCATTAGCTAAATCCCATTGCTTAGCAGTACTAGGGGTAGCTGTGCTTTCTGGATCAGACTCTGTGTCTACAGTTACATAGCTTACAAATCGTTTTATAATGTCTTCTTTAGTAATCATTTTATGAATTTTTTTTGAAGGCATAAAGGTACAATTATTCAATCTTAATATAAATTGTATATCACATTTTTTAGGAGTATTTTTGCGCAAATATTATTAGATGTACAAATTACTCCTTAGACCAATATTTTTTCTTTTCGATCCAGAGAAAATTCACCATTTCACTTTCTCACTCATTCAATTTACTAGTAAAATTCCGGGAATTTCTTCTTTGCTAAAAAGCATGTATGTGGTGGAAGATGCTAGGTTAGAACGAAAACTTTTCGGTTTAACTTTTAAGAATCCTGTAGGTTTAGCTGCTGGTTTTGATAAAAACGCGGTACTATATAATGAGTTAGCAAACTTTGGGTTTGGTTTTATTGAAATAGGAACGGTTACACCTAAAGGGCAGGCAGGAAATCCTAAAAAGAGATTATTCCGACTTAAAGCAGATCAAGGAATTATTAATAGAATGGGATTTAATAATGAAGGACTTGAAGCAGCAATTAAGCAACTAAAAAAGAATAAAGGAAAACTTATCATTGGTGGAAATATCGGAAAAAACACCCAAACGAAACCAGAAGATTATACAGAAGATTATTTAGCATGTTTTAACGCACTGCATCCTTATGTAGATTATTTTGTACTGAATGTAAGTTGTCCGAATGTGGGTAGCCATGCCAAGTTAAATGATAAAGAATATTTATTAGAATTAATCGGCACGGTACAAAAAGCGAATAGAACTTTTACAACACAAAAACCTCTATTATTAAAAATAGCTCCAGATTTAAATAACGGACAATTAGATGAAATTGTGGCGCTTATTGCAGAAACTAATCTAGACGGAGTTATAGCAAGTAATACATCTACCGATAGAACAGGGTTAAAGGCAAGTGAAGCAGAATTAGAGCAAATTGGTAATGGAGGATTAAGTGGACAACCAATTAAAGAAAAATCTACACAGGTAATAAAATATTTAGCAGATAAAAGTAATAAAGCCTTTCCGATCATTGGTGTTGGAGGAATTCACTCTGCCGAAGATGCTTTAGAAAAAATTGAAGCAGGAGCAGATTTAGTTCAAATTTATACAGGCTTTATTTACGAAGGTCCGAAGCTTATAAAAGAAATTAATAAAGCTATTTTAAATTCGTAATCTATGCATTACGAATTATTATTTTCTTTTGTTTTGGCTACTGCAGCCCTAGCTATTTCTCCTGGGCCCGATAATATTTATGTTTTAATACAAAGTATTACAAACGGAAAAAAATATGGTTTGGCTACAGTAGCAGGACTGATTTCTGGTTGTATTATTCACACAACATTTTTAGCATTTGGAGTTTCGGCGGTAATTAAAGAAAATGATACCCTGTTTTTTTATATCAAGTTATTTGGAGCATTTTATTTGCTTTATCTAGCTTATAAAGTTTTTAAAGGCGATTCTAGAATTCTATTATGTAACGAAAATGTGCACAAAAAGAGTTTAAGCCAATTATTTAAACAAGGGTTTATTATGAATGTGCTTAATCCTAAAGTGTCTATTTTCTTTTTGGCTTTTTTTCCAGGATTCCTATTCAGCGATAGTTTAAGTGCCGTTTTTCAGTTTTATGTTCTAGGATTTATATTTATGTTTGTTTCACTCATATTATTTTCTTCTATAGCAATATTAGCAGGAAGTATTTCAGATTATATAAAAAAAAATAAGAATCTAGGAGTAGTTTTAAAATGGTTACAAATTATTGTATTTATAGGTATTGCTATTTTAATTTTGCTTTAAGCTTTTTGAAGCGTATCTATTATCATAATCCTATAAAAACGTTTTTGTATCTACTAATCTTTTTTATCTTTGACTTCAAATGAAAGACCACGTAAAAGTTATTGAATGCCCAAGAGATGCTATGCAAGGAATAAAACAATTTATTCCAACAGAGCAGAAGGTGCAGTATATTCAGTCTCTATTAAGAGTAGGGTTTGATACTATTGATTTTGGTAGTTTTGTTTCTCCAAAAGCAATACCACAGATGGTAGATACAGCTGAGGTTTTGTCAAGGTTAGACTTGAGTAAAACTACTAGTAAATTATTAGCTATTGTAGCAAATTTGCGTGGTGCAGAAGCTGCTTGTCAGCATCCTGAAATAGATTATTTAGGTTATCCTTTTTCAATTTCAGAAAACTTCCAGATGCGTAATACGCATAAAACCATCGCGCAATCGGTTTTACTTTTACAAGATGTTTTAGACTTAGCTCATAAACATAACAAACAAGTTGTTGTGTATATCTCTATGGGGTTTGGAAATCCATATGGTGATCCTTGGGATGTGGATATAGTAGGAGAGTGGACAGAACGTTTAAGTAAAATGGGTGTTAAAATCCTTTCGCTTAGCGATACTGTAGGAAGTTCTAACCCAGAAAATATAGATTATTTATTTTCTAATCTTATTCCTAAATATACAGATATAGAATTCGGAGCGCACTTACACACGACACCAACTTCATGGTTTGAAAAAGTAGATGCAGCATACAATGCAGGCTGCAGACGTTTTGATGGAGCAATTCAAGGTTTTGGCGGATGCCCAATGGCTAAAGATGAATTAACAGGTAATATGCCAACCGAAAAAGTACTTTCTTATTTAACTACAAAAAAGGTTCATGATTTAAATGCTTTATCTTTTGAAAGTGCCTATAATGAAGCTACAAAAATCTTTTCAATATATCATTAAATAGGTTTTTTCCGTACTTATTTATAGTTTCTATTTTTCATTTCAATTTTAACATATTGTAAATGCTTAAATATTAGTGTTTTTTATTTTATTTTAAATTTTATTTAAAATAAATCTAAATAAAATTTGTGTAAGTGATAATCGTTTTTACTTTTGCACCCGCAAACAATTAATTATTTATATCAAGTCTAAATAACAATAAGGTAAAATGAAAAAACTATTACTTCCCATTTTAATGTTATGTTCTATCGTAGCATTTTCGCAAACAGTGGCTCAAGACACTACAGCAACACAAAACAATCAAGATAACGCACTTCAAAACATTCTTAATGGAAATGCGTCTAAAGGAATTACAGTTGGAGGTTATGCACAAGTAGATTATAACCAACCAGAAGGTGCAAACGGAAATTTAGATGTTCACCGTTTAGTGATGCTTTTAGGTTATAAATTTAGTGATAAAGTACAGTTTGTTACAGAAATAGAGTACGAACACGTAAAGGAACTTTACGTTGAGCAAGCTTTCTTAAACTATAGCTTAAACGATAGGTTAAATATTCGTGGAGGTTTAATGTTAGTTCCTATGGGAATTATAAACGAATACCATGAGCCAACAACCTACAATGGTGTGGAGCGTCCTAATATGGATAAAAGTATTGTTCCTACAACTTGGAGAGAAATTGGAGTTGGTGTAACAGGAAAATACAATGAAGCATCTTTACGTTACCAAGCGTATATCTTTAATGGCTTTACTTCATTAAACGGAGACAAAACTTTAGGAGGTAAAAACGGATTACGTAACGGACGTCAAAAAGGAGCAGAGTCTACAGTTAATACACCAAACCTTTCTGCTAAAGTAGATTATTACGGTATTTCAGGTTTACGTTTAGGACTTTCTGGATACTTCGGAAGAACGCAAGCAGAAGATGATGTGCAAGACATTGACGGTGCAGATGTAGGTATTTCTATGTTTGGATTAGATGCTCGTTATATCAACCAACGTTTTTCAGCTAGAGGACAATATATTCATGCTTTAATTAGTGATGCAGATGAGTATAATGATTTATATGATGCAGATTTAGGTAGCGAATTAAGAGGTTGGTATGCAGAAGCAGCTTATAACCTTTTACCATTATCTAAAGAGCAGAAACTAGATGCATTTGTTCGTTATGAAGAATATGATACACATGCAGGAACAAAAGATGCTAATATTACTAGAAACTTAGGTTATAATAGACAAGAAATAACTGCTGGTTTAAGTTACCATATTGCTAACGGAGCAGTTGTTAAAGCAGATTACCAAATATTAGATAATAAAGCAGTTGGTAATGATGCTAAAGGTCAGTTAAATATAGGTTTTGGAGTTTGGTTTTAATACAAGACAAACGTCTTAGTTAACTACCTTCGGAAAGAACCGAATGTTTTAGTCAAACTAATAGCTAAAGAAAAAGCAATGTTTTTTACTTTAGCTATTAGTTATTTTAGTGATTATGGCATGATAAATGCGAATAAATACAATATTTTTGCACTATGAATTTTAAACAAATATTTTTATTACTAGTCTCTTTAAGTATGCTTTCTTTCGGATTGCCAAAAAACATACAAAAGAAAGTAGATAAAGAAATAAAAGAAGTTTTTGATCTAGAAACCTTTGAGTTTAAAGCGAAAGTTATCTCTAAAGATGTAGCAAGTACACTCCCTGCTAGTTTTGGAGAAGACAATTTATTCTCTATAAAAAGTAAAGGAAAACTTTTAGGCTATGCTTATGTTGCTAAAGCTCCGAGTAAAACAGATGAATTTGATTATTTGGTTTTATTAGATAAAGATTTAATTGTTTTAAAAACAAAAGTCCTTATTTATCGTGAAGACTATGGTGGTGAAATAGGAAGCAAACGATGGTTAAAACAATTTGTAGGAAAAACTCAGAATGACGAGCTTCGTTATAACGATAATATCATGGCAATTTCTGGAGCTACAATTTCTGTTCGCTCTATGACTAATGCTATGAATAACTTATTAGCTTCATTAAAAATACTTCATAAAAAACAGCTACTGTAAATGCAATTAAACGGTTTGATATTTTCGTTTCCAAAGGAGTTAAAGCTTTTCATCGCTGCATTTGTTGTAGTATTAAGCATTGGTTTTTTTACCGGACTTTTATTTGTTAATGAAACAACTTCAGCAAACCCAAATGGCATCGAAGAACAATATCTAGGGAATGAGCTAGATGAAGAAGCAACTGTAATGAAGTTTAAGAAAAGTGAAAAGGAAATGCTTACCCTAGTGCATAACCATATCCTTTCTATGTCTATTATTTTCTTTTTGGTAGGTTTATTATTAAGCACTACAAAATTATCAAGAAAATTAAAGACCTTTTTAATGGTAGAGCCTTTTATCTCGGTGGTTCTTACTTTTGGTGGTATCTTTATGTTATGGAAAGGTTTTCTGTGGATGAAGTATATTGTCGCATTTTCAGGAGCACTAATGACGCTTACTTTTACCGTTTCAATTCTTATTATTTTATATCAATTATTCGTAGGCGATAAGTCGCTTCAAAAATAATTCTCGTACTTTAGGCTTCATATTAACGCAATAATGAAGCAATTTTTCTTCGGAATATTATGTTTGTTGTCTATTTCTTCCTTTTCAAAGGAATGGAAAAGTCTTCAACATTATCAAAAAGAAACAAACCAAATTACCTTAGCAGAAAGGGATTGGTTAAGTTCCGATAGAAAACAAAACACCAAGGTTTGGCAGCAAGCCAATATCTATAATCTTCAAAATAACCTTCCAGAAGAATATACTTCCATAAAACAAAGAAGAGATTTTTATAAATGGTATTATTCTTCCTTGGAGAAAAAAGGCCATGAAGTAGTTTGGCCCAAAATGGCTCATTTTATAGCAAATAAGTTGAAGCTAATAAAATCCTTTCCGTTTAATTTTTTTACAGACAAGAAAGTAAAAGCCTATGCGAAACAAGGAAATAAAACAGTTTTTGATGCTGCTTTTACAAAAATGAAAGAGCTGTATTTTTCTACTGAAATATTACAAGGAAAAGAAGCTTTACAATGGGATGACAATATCATTCATTTAGAACAAGAAAAGTGGCTGTATCCTATTTATGAAACTATAAACGAGAGAAGTAAGATCACTATTGAAAGAATGGCAAAAGGAAAAGGCTTTTATAGTTTGATGGTTCCAAGAGAAATTAGATTTAAAGGAGATATTTCTAATGCTAGAACCCGCTATGAGTACGCTTTAAATATTCTGCGAAGCTATTGTGAAAATAATTATTAGATTACTTATTAAATATATTATTTCTTTTAAAGATATAAAATAAAAAAAATGTAAATTTGCCTGCAATTATACCTTAATTGCATCATGACAGCACACGAAAACAAAATTGTAGGAGAAGGATTAACATACGATGACGTACTATTAGTTCCAGCATTTTCCGAAGTCTTACCACGCGAAGTCAACATTCAAACAAAGTTTACACGTAACATCACCCTTAACATTCCAATTATTTCTGCAGCGATGGATACTGTTACAGAAAGTGCTATGGCAATTGCTATTGCTAGAGAAGGAGGAATAGGTGTTTTACATAAAAACATGACTATTGCACAACAAGCCAACGAAGTACGTAAAGTAAAACGAGCAGAAAGTGGTATGATAACAGATCCTGTAACATTAACTACAGATGCAACCGTACTAGATGCTAAGCAAAATATGGCAGAGCATAGTATTGGAGGAATTCCAATAGTAGATGCAAACGGAACTTTAAAAGGAATTGTTACAAACAGAGATTTACGTTTTGAAAAAGTAAACTCTAGACCAATTGTTGAAGTAATGACTAGCGAAAACCTAGTAACTGCTCCAGTTGGAACTTCCTTACAAGACGCAGAAGGCATTTTAAACCAACATAAAATTGAAAAACTACTTATTGTTGGCGAAAACTATAAACTAGCAGGTTTAATTACCTTTAGAGATATTACAAAACTTACCCAGAAACCAATTTCAAATAAAGATTCTTTCGGAAGATTACGAGTTGCTGCGGCAATAGGTGTTACTGCAGATGCTGTAGATCGTGCGGAAGCTTTAGTGAATTCTGGTGTAGATGCAGTTATTATTGATACTGCTCACGGACACACAAAAGGTGTGGTAACCGTTTTAAAAGAAGTTAAAAAGAAATTCCCACAATTAGATGTAATTGTTGGAAATATAGCAACAGCTGCAGCGGCTAAATATTTAGTAGAAGCTGGAGCAGATGCGGTAAAAGTAGGAATCGGTCCTGGATCCATTTGTACAACTCGTGTTGTAGCAGGAGTAGGATTTCCGCAATTTTCTGCAGTATTAGAAGTAGCAGCAGCAATTAAAGGTTCTGGAGTTCCTGTTATTGCAGACGGAGGAATTCGTTATACAGGAGATATTCCTAAAGCTATTGCAGCAGGAGCAGATACCGTAATGTTAGGTTCGCTTCTTGCAGGTACTAAAGAATCACCAGGAGAAACAATTATATACGAAGGAAGAAAATACAAGTCTTATAGAGGAATGGGTTCTGTGGAAGCTATGAAACAAGGATCTAAAGACAGATACTTCCAAGATGTAGAAGATGATATTAAAAAATTAGTTCCAGAAGGAATTGTTGGACGTGTAGCTTATAAAGGAGAATTGGTTGAAAGTATTCACCAGTTTGTAGGAGGTTTACGTGCAGGAATGGGGTACTGCGGAGCAAAAGATGTGGAAACGCTTAAAGAAACAGGTCAGTTTGTAAAAATAACTGCTTCCGGAATCAATGAGAGTCACCCACATGATGTCACCATTACAAAAGAATCACCAAATTATTCTAGATGATATAAATTCCCGCAATAGCGGGAATTTTTATTGCTATATAAGAAGTTTAAACCTTTTTATTTGATGCTACTTCATACGGGGTCTTTTATACTTTTAGTTTAGATGTATGAATATGTGTTTGTTTTAATTGTCTAGTAGTTAGTTTGTTAAGTAGTTTATTTTAGTTAAAATCATAGTTTATTATTTAAAAAAGTAGTAAATTAAATACTATTAATAATAACGTGATGAGACTAAAGAAAAATCCTAAAATTGATGTTGGCAGAAACAGCACTATTTATTTTCTTATAGGATTAAATATCATGCTATTGTTTGCTTGGAAAGCTATTGAATATAAAACCTACGACAAAGGGCTTGTAGAAGAAGAAATTGTTGATATTGAACAGGAATTAGAAGAAGATATTCCTATAATAAATATAAATACACCCCCGCCACCTCCACCGCCACCACCTGTTGTTCTTGCAGCTCCAGAAGAAATTATCGTTGTAGATGATAAAGTAGATGTGGTTGAAACGCTTATTGAAAGTTCCGAAACTAGTCAGGAGGAATACGTAGAAGAAAGGGTTGTAGATGTTGTAAAAGCAGAAGATGTTGAAGTTGTCGAGGAGATAGAAGAAGAAACAGAAGTACCCTTTGCGATTGTAGAAAGTGTTCCTGTCTTTCCAGGATGTACTGGCACTAAAGAACAACTTAAAAAGTGTTTTAACGACAAAGTCCTAGAGCATATAAAAAAGACGTTTAAATACCCTTCCAATGCGCAAGACTTAGGAATTCAAGGTAGGGTGTATGTGATGTTTATTGTAGATGCTAATGGGAATGTGGTGAATATTAAAACCAGAGGTCCAGATAAGTCTCTAGAAAAAGAAGCAAACAGAATTATAAGCGAATTACCTAAAATGACTCCCGGAAGACAGCGAGATAGAGCAGTGAGTGTACCATACTCTATTCCAATTATGTTTAAATTACAAGATTAATAAGTTGCTGAAGGGGATGTGATTAATCTTCTTCAATTCTGTTGTCATCAAAAGCACTTGGTAGAAGTTTTGGAATAAATTTTATCACCAATGGTAGTAATAAAGCACCTCCAGGTAGCATGAAAATAGCAAGACTTGGTATCGATTTAAAAATATCTAATAACTGTGCTTGTACTTTTTTTTGTTCTTCCTCTGTTAAATCTCTAACAGTAGACTGAGAAATAAGAAGCATCAATTCTTTACTTTCAGATAATTCTTTATATAATCGTTTACTGTTTCTAGAAATTAGCTTGCTTACCATACTACTAGAGTTATCGTAAAAAGTTTTTACAATATTTTTCGAGCCTAGTAATAAAATTTGGTCTTTATAGTTGTGGAAAAACTTGGTGATTGCTTGAACCGATTCATTTATTTTTTCCTCATTTAGGTGTAAGTCTGTACCCAACTTATTTAAGAAAACCTGTTCTTTTTTATCAATTTCGGCATCTGTCCAGGTAGCCATGCAAGCCATGTCTAAAATATATTGGGCTTCTAGTTCGCTATTAATAAACGAAATTGCCTCTTGATACGTGCTATCATATTTCTTTTGGTAGCGAAGTGATTGTTCAAACAACTTAATTAAACTATGGTCATAATCTGTTTTGGTTTGTTTCGAATTTAAAACAGATAAAACAATGGTTTCTAAAGAGGATTCTATATTCTTGATATAGTCTTTAGTGATTGTTTTGTTCTTTAAATAGTGTTTATAAGCAAGAACATCAATGTATAAAAGTGCATTGGTAATAAAATAATTGAAGCTCTTAGATAGTAGATTGTCGTCAATTAAAACACGTTTATGAATAATCTTCTCTAGTAAACCTGGAGATTTTTTTTCTCCAAGTAGTTCCCGGAAAAAAGAAGTTTTATATTCTTCAATTTTAGTGTAAAAGTCTATCACAGAATCTACAAAGTCTTCCGATGAATGAAGCTTTTGATGCGAAAAATATAAAGAAAGAAATAAATTTATTTTACAAATCTCTTCACTGGTATAGTCAATATTCTCAATTAAATTTTGAACAATAGCTACATTGTTTCCATAAATAAATCCACTTTCACGTAAGGCAATAAAAAAGTCACTAATAGAAGTTTCCTGAATAGTTTCATTACCTTCTAAGGTGTTAAGTAACTTATTTATCCAACCGTTTGCAGATGGGTTCATGGTTTATTAATTAGAATGCTGTAAATATAATTGTTTCTGATAAAGAAAACTATATGTAAAAGATTATACCTGTTAAAAAATAGATGTTGTTATAAAAACTAAAATCATAAGCTAAAGGTTAGTAGTATTTTACTGAATCTATTAGAAAATTTCTGCTATTTTTGTCTTATGCAAAAAACGCTTCAAAATTATATACCAGAGCAGGCTGTGCCTTATGTTTTAGACTTACTAAAGCATGATGATTTGGTGGTAAAAGTGAAGAAAGAACGCAAAACACGTCATGGAGATTATAGAAAACTCCCTAATAACAGACACCAAATTACCATAAATGCTAACTTAAATAGTTATAGGTTTTTAATTACCCTAATTCATGAGATTGCACATTTTGAAGCTTTTGAAAAATATGGCAGGTTTATAAAACCCCACGGAAAAGAATGGAAATATACTTTTCAACGGTTAATGCTTCCGCTTATAAACCCGAAGGTTTTCCCTGAGCAATTATTACCTTTAATAGCAAATCACTTTAGAAACCCAAAAGCAAGTAGTGATACAGATGTTAATCTTTCGTTAGCGTTAAAAGAATTAGACGGACCTAATGATAAAACCTTTATTTTTGAAGTTCCTTATGGCAGTACGTTTAAGTTGTATAACGGAAGGATTTTTAAGAAAGGAGAGAAAAGAGTAAAACGTTTTGAAGCTGTTGAGGTTAAAACAGGAAAGTTGTATCTTTTCAATCCGAATGCTGAGGTGGAAATTGTTACTCCTAAGCAGGCAGAAATCTCCTAATAAGGAAATAAATATTTATAGTAAGTAAATTAATGAGTAAAGTGGAAATCTCATCGAGAATCATCCATTTTAATAAAATAAATTCTTGTCTTCGCAAGAATGATAGAGTATGAATAAAAACAATTACGCCATTTTAATGGCAGGTGGAGTAGGATCTAGATTTTGGCCTGTAAGTACGCAGGAATTCCCAAAGCAGTTCCACGATATGTTAGGAACAGGAGAAACGCTTATACAAAAGACTTTTAACCGACTAGCAAAAATAATTCCGCAAGAAAATATATTCATTTTAACCAATGAACGCTATAATGATTTAGTGCTTCAGCAGTTGCCTCAAGTAACAAGTAGACAGCTTGTTTTAGAGCCAGCTATGCGTAACACAGCACCATGTATTTTATATGCTTCGTTAAAAATTCAGAAGGAAAATAAAGATGCAGTAATGATTGTTGCACCAAGTGATCATTGGATTGAAGACGAAAATGCATTTATTGAAAACGTACATCAAGCATTTGAGTTTTGTGCAGAAAACGATGCCTTAATGACACTAGGGATTCAGCCAACTTTCCCAAATACAGGCTTTGGTTATATTGAGTTTGATAAAGATGCCAGCGTAGCGGTAAAAGAAGTAAATCAGTTTAGGGAAAAACCAGATTATAATACGGCAAAAGAATTTATAGCAAGAGGAAATTTCCTTTGGAATGCTGGAATTTTTATGTGGAGTGCAGAAAGTGTTGTGAAGGCATTTAAAAATAAACAGCCAGAATTATACGATTTATTTGCGCAAGGTTTTTCGGTGTATAATTCAGAGCTTGAGGAAGATTTCATTTTAGAAAACTATCCGAAAGCAGAAAATATTTCGGTGGATTATGCCATTATGGAAAAATCTGAAAATGTTTTTGTATTACCTGCAACCTTCGATTGGAATGATTTAGGAACCTGGGGAAGTTTATATGATAAACTGCCAAAGGACGAAAATCAAAACGCTGTAGTTAATGCAAGAACAATTACCGAAGATGCTTCTGGAAACATGATACGCACCAATAAAGATAAAATTGTGGTGGTAGATGGTATTCAAGATTATATTATTGTAGATAAAGACGAAGTTTTGCTTATATTTCCGAAGACAAAAGAACAGGATATTAAAAAGGTTCTTCAGGAAGTAAAAGATAATTTTGGAGAAAACTATGGTTAATTATGAGTGAAGAAAGTAAATTCAATTTTTCTGAAGAAGAAGAAAACGATGCGAAAGAGCAGGCTGTAAAACAGTCTAAAGACGCTGTAAAAGAAGGGGCCAAAGGGCTGTTTCATAGTATCAAGCAATTTATTAGTGAACTCTTAGACTTTAGAGATGACACAGATAGAGACGCAACGATAGACGCTATTAAAGGTGATATTCCTTTCAAAGGTGCAACAGCATGGATTTTAATTTGTTCTGTATTTGTTGCTTCTGTTGGGTTAAACGCCAATTCTACAGCAGTTGTAATTGGAGCCATGTTAATTTCTCCCTTAATGGGGCCTATTCTTGGTATCGGGCTTTCGGTAGCTATTAATGATATTGATACTTTAAAAAAATCGTTAATCAACTTTGGAGTAATGATTTTACTAAGTGTTTTAACGGCATTTTTATTTTTTAAATTTTTTCCGCTACAAGAACAATCATCAGAGTTATTAGCAAGAACAAAACCAGATATTCGTGATGTACTTATTGCCTTTTTTGGTGGTTTAGCTCTTATTATTGCTAGAACGAAAAAAGGAACTATTGCCTCTGTTATTTTTGGTGTTGCTATTGCTACAGCCTTAATGCCTCCTTTATGTACGGTTGGATATGGTTTAGCCTATGCCTTAAATGATGATTTGGCAGTCGGTTTGCAATTTGCTACAGGAGCATTATATTTATTTACAATCAATACTATTTTTATTGCCTTAGCAACATTCTTAGTGCTTAAGGTTTTACGTTTTCCAATGCTTAAATATGCTAATTCAGCAAAGCGTAAACGGATATCACAAGTAGCTTCTTTTGTAGCTGTTTTAGCAATGGTTCCTGCAGTTATTACTTTCTTGAGTGTATTGCGTGAAAGTAATTTTAATAATGATGCAAAAAGGTTTATTTCTCATGAATTAGAAGCTTTACCAAATGCAAAGTATATTAAAAAACACGCTACGATAGTTTATAACCCAAAAGATAAATCTACTATTGAGTTAACAACTTTCGGTGCAGATGAAATTCCAGATGCAACAGTAGCTGTTTTACAAAAAAGACTAAATAGTTATACTTCTTTGAAAGATGCAGAGCTACATGTTAATCAGTTTAAGAATAAGGTGATTAATAACCTGGAGTATATGGAAGAATTGCGTCAGCGTGACTCTTTGGATTTAATGACGCAACAGGAGAAGATTAATTTCTTAGAAGATAGACTTAGAAAGTTAGCTAAGATAGAACGCGATCATATTCCTTTTGAAGAATTAACTCAAGAAGTGAAAATCAATTATGAAAATGTGGAACAATTATCTTATGCGAAAGAAATTCGTTCAGACTTTTCTACAATAGATACAATAGCAGTATTTACTGTAAAATGGAATGAGTCTCAGACAACTCCGAAACTAAGGGATAAAGAAAGTAAGAAATTAGAAAGCTGGCTGAAGCTAAAGTTTAAATTAGATACTTTGGTAGTGAAACAGAAGTCTTAGTTTTAAAATAGAAAGAAATAGATTAAAATGTATTTAAAGGAATTCGATTACTGATTTTCCTCTAGATACATTTTTCTTACTTTTTTAAACAATTCCGAAGAGTAAACAAAATCTGTAACAGCTTCGTTATCTGTTTTAAAAATAGTGTTTTTAGAACCTTCCCAAGCTTTTAGACCGTCTTTTAAAAACACAATTTTCTCACCAATTTCCATTACAGAGTTCATATCATGGGAGTTGATGATGGTAGTAATATTATATTCTTCTGTAATTTCCTGAATTAAATTATCAATAACAATCGCTGTTTTTGGATCTAAACCAGAGTTAGGTTCATCGCAAAATAAATACTTTGGATTGTTTACAATAGCCCTAGCAATAGCAACACGTTTTTGCATTCCTCCAGAAGCTTCGCTAGGCATTTTTTTATGTGCATCAGGAAGGTTAACTCGCTTTAGTACAAAGTTAACGCGGTCTTGCATTTCACTTTTACTTTGTTTGGTGAACATACGAAGTGGGAACATGACATTTTCGGCAATGGTCATAGAATCAAAAAGGGCAGAGCCTTGAAAAACCATTCCCATTTCACTTCTCAAATTACGTTTTTGTTCGTCACTTAATTCCGAATATATGTTTCCATCATAAGTAATAGTTCCGGAATCCTTTTCAAAAAGTCCAAGTAAACATTTTAAAAATACGGTTTTTCCAGAACCAGATTGTCCAATAATTAAACTGGTTTTACCATTCTCAAAAGTTGTACTAATACCTTTTAAAATATGAGCGTCTCCAAAGGACTTTTGTAAATCTTTAACTTCTATCATTAGCTTAGTAACATTTGTGTTAATACATAATTTAAAAGTATAATTACCACACTAGTCCATACAAAGGAAGTGGTACTAGCCTTACCAACCTCAAGAGCTCCACCTTTCATGTAAAACCCATAAAAAGAAGGAATGGTTGCAAGAACAAAGGCGAAAACAAAAGTTTTAATAAAAGCGTAAGTAATATGAAAAGGTATAAAGTCTGTTTGAACACCAATAATATAAGCTTCTAGCGAACTATATCCTCCTAGAACACAGGCAGCCATTCCACCAACAATTCCTAAAAACATTGCGATAGAAATCACAAAAGGGTAGAGCATAAGAGCAATAAACTTAGGGAAAACCAAGTAGTTAATAGCGTTTATTCCCATTACTTCTAGAGCGTCTATTTGTTCGGTAACACGCATGGTACCAATACTAGAGGTTATAAAGGATCCAACTTTACCAGCCATAATAATAGAGATAAAGGTTGGAGCAAATTCTAGTATAATAGATTGTCTTGTAGCAAAACCAACTAGATACTCAGGAATAAATGGGCTGGTAATATTTAACGCTGTTTGAATGGTTACAACACCTCCTACGAAAAAAGAGATAAATGCAACGATGCCCAGAGATCCTATGATAAGATCGTCAATGTCTTTAAATATTAAAGTTTTCATCACAGACCATTTTGTTGGCTTGCGAAACATATCTTTAATCATTAAAAAATAAGCTCCTATATTATGAAGGTATGTCATAAATAAATTTGTTACTGCTAAAGTATAAAACTACAACGTATTTAACGATAATTTAAATGAAAAAGGGAAATTATAAAGTAATAAAAGATGTATTTTTGATTTTAAAATTAAATCATCATTATTATGAAACCTTTATTTTATGTTTTTGTCTTTTCATTGTTTTTTTCTTGTAAAGCACAAACAAATCTTACTTCTCAAACAGTAACTCAAACAGATGTAGAACTAAATACAAGACCAAAATTAGTAGTTGGTATTGTAGTTGATCAAATGCGATATGATTACCTAACTAGATTTTATAACAAATTTGGTGAAGGCGGATTCAAAAAATTAATCAACCAAGGCTTCAATTGTAAAAACAATCATTACAACTATGTTCCAACGTATACAGGTCCAGGACATGCTTCTGTTTATACAGGTACCACGCCAAAATATCACGGAATTATAGCTAATAACTGGTATGATAAAGAAATAAAAGAATCGGTTTACTGTGCCGGTGATGATACAGTTAATCCTATTGGTACAGAAGATGCTGCAGGACAGATGTCGCCAAAAAGAATGATGACCACTTCTTTTGCAGATGAAAACAGGTTATTTACACAAATGCGCGGAAAAACCATAGGGGTTTCTATGAAAGATAGAGGAGCGGTTTTACCTGCAGGTCATACAGCAAATGCAGCATATTGGTTTCATGGAATGGATGAAGGAAACTGGATTACAAGTTCTTTTTATATGAATGAATTACCAAAATGGGTAAACGATTTTAATGCTTCAGGAGCTGCAGATTCTTATTTGAAAACTTGGAACACTTTGTATGATATTGACACATATACAGAAAGTGGTTCCGATTTAAATAATTTTGAAGGAGGTTTCAAAGGAAAAGAAACAGCTACATTTCCTTATGACTTAAAAGCATTAAGTAAAGACAATAAAGGATATGACATTTTAAAAGCAACTGCTTACGGAAATGCATTAACTACCGATTTTGCAATTGCTGCTATCGATGGAGAGCAATTAGGGCAAGATGAAATTACAGATGTTTTAGCACTTAGTTATTCTAGTACAGATTATGTAGGTCATAACTTTGGTGTTAATTCTAAAGAAATTCAAGATACTTATTTGCGTTTAGATAAGGATATTGAACGATTAATAAACACATTAGATGAAAAGGTAGGAAAAGGGGAATACACCTTGTTTCTAACTTCAGATCACGGTGCGGTTGATGTTCCTTCTTATTTACAATCTGTAAATATTCCTGCTGGTTATATCAACTCAAGAGATTTAAGAAAGAATATTAGTGAATTTGCAGCAAAGAAATTTGGTGCAAGTGACTTAATTGAAAACGGAAGTAACAATCAAATCTTTTTAAATAGAGAGCGAATAGCTTTACTAGGATTAGACTTAGAAGCAGTTCAAAAAGCTTTGGTAGATGAGTTGATTACTTATAAAAATATTGATAAAGTATACACTGCAACTACGATGCAAAACACAGGTTTTTCAACCGGAATAGAAGAATTACTACAAAACGGATATAACCAAAAGCGTTCTGGTGATATAGTTATTGTTTATGAACCAGCTGTAATTTCTTATAGTAGAACAGGTTCTACACACGGATCTGGATTAAATTATGATACTCACGTGCCTCTTTTATTTTACGGAAAAGGAATTAAACAAGGAAGCACATTAAAGAAAACAAGAATCACAGATATAGCTCCAACTATGTCTGCACTTTTAGGAACTAGCTTTCCTAATGGCGCAACTGGAGTTCCGTTAGAATTTGTAATAGAAGAAGAATAGTATTTAGAGAATAGATTATTTAAAAAGAAAGCTCTTCCGTTTGGAAGAGCTTTTGATTTTATTCTTTAAGGATTGTTGTTTAAAATTATATATTTTTAAGAGTATTTTCTGTTTTAACGAAAACAAAAACAACCGCCCCAATGATTAAACAGGCATTGATTATTAATTGAGCAAGTCCTTCAATTGTAAATAAGTAATATATTGTTGATGCCAGTTGTAAAGCTGCACCAATCCCTAATAAAAGTTTAGCAGAATACTTTTGTGCAAAATCCCAAGTGTTTTGGTTTTTCATAGAACGAACTGTTCTATAGCCATATATACTATTGATCTTTTTAGGAGGAAAAAAATGCATGATGATTCCTGCTAAAATAAACGCACCACCAGCAAGTAAAAGTACATCCATAGCGTTTTACTTTCTATATAAAAAATAGTTTTTCACTAATTCTATATAGGTTTCTTTAGCTTCGTCTGAAGTAATATTCTGAATTTGAAATAAAGCATTTGTTTTAAATGCGTTTATTATCTGTTTTTTACTACTTGGTCTGCTATAATTATTTGTCGCTTTTTTGTAGTATGCATAAAGACGCAGCAAGAAGTCTGCTGGAAACGGTTCTTTATGCTCATTTATTCTAGAAACGGCATCTTTAAAGGCTATATCTAATTCTTCAGAAGTCATTATTTTTCAGCAATTACAGTTTCGCCACCACGAACTTTTTGGTTTAAAGAAACTTTAATATTTGTATCTAAAGGTAAGTATAAATCTACTCTTGAACCAAACTTAATAAAACCAGAGTCGGTTCCTTGTGTTACAGCATCACCAACTTTAGCGTAGTTTACTATACGTTTTGCTAAAGCTCCAGCAATTTGTCTGTAAAGCACTTTTCCGTAGCTTTCACTTTCAACCACAACGGTTGTACGTTCGTTTTCTTCACTAGCTTTTGGATGCCAAGCAACTAAATATTTTCCTGGGTGGTATTTGCTAAATAATACTTTTCCGTTAATAGGGTGACGTGTTACATGTACATTTAAAGGAGACATGAACACACTAACTTGTAATCTTTTTTCGTTGAAGTATTCTTTTTCAAAAACTTCTTCAATTACAACTACTTTTCCGTCTACAGGAGAAATCACTTGACTGTCATTAACTACTGTGTTTCTTTTAGGGTTTCTAAAAAACTGAAGTATCAAATATAAAAACGCAGCTAAAACAATAAATAGCGCTATTTGAAGCCATTCTATGGTAACAAATTTGTCTATTAATATATAAGCTAAAATAACAACGATGAATGTAATAGCTATAATCTTATAACCTTCTTTATGAAACATAATCTATAAAATTCTTAAAAATAAATAAATAAAAGGTGCTGCAAAGATAATACTATCAAATCTATCTAAGAGTCCTCCGTGACCAGGCATAATTACACCGCTGTCTTTTACGTTTGCTTGACGTTTAAACTTCGATTCTACTAAATCTCCAATGGTTCCAAAAACACTTACAATAATACTCAAAATTAACCAATTAGTAAAGGATAAAGTGTCTGTATAATGTGCGATAATTGAACTTGCTATGCAGGCAAAGAATAAACCTCCTAGAAATCCTTCAACCGTTTTTTTAGGTGAAATACTAGGGAATAGTTTCTGTTTACCAAAGTTAGAGCCAACTAAATATGCAAAAGTATCATTCACCCAAACAAGAATAAAGCTCCCTAATAAAATAATTGCATTAAACTTTTCGGAATCGGAATAATAATTACCAATAAGAACTAAAAATACGAATGCACTAGAAAGGTAAAATGTAGTTAGAATGTATCTTTTTGAACTAAACAGAGGGATGGTTTTTTCAGAAAATAAATCTTTAATTAAGATAAGAAGCACAAAAATACTTATCACTTGTAGAATTAATGTAGCTTCATCAAGGCCTTGACTTCTGTTTAAAACTAAATGCCCATATCCAAAGAATAAATAAATAATGGTGAATATTACATAAGGTACAAAGTTTTTTAGCTGAATTAACTTCTTGAATTCTGCTAAGCATATTATACCAACCACATAAAAAAATAGAATAAGAGCGTGCTCATTAAGTAAAGAGAATACCAAAAGTAATACATATAGTAATCCTGAAAAAGCGCGTATAGCTATGTCTTTCATTAAATCGTCTTATAGTTAGTCTTTAATAGAAGTTAAAATATAACAATATTTTTACAGATCTTCTAAAAGCAACAAATATAAGTTTTTTGAACTACTTCCGTAGGATAAGAAGTCATTTTCATCGGAAGCTTTAAAATTCTTTATGGTAGTGATGTTAGAAGGTATTTTGTTTTTATTCTTTTTCTTAATTCCTTTTAAACCTTCTCCAATATTAGAAATAAGTTGGCTTGTAGTAGCGAAAACAATAAAGTTACTAGGATATTCTTTTAGTTTTATTTCCGCAATTTGATTTGAACTTATTAAAATAGAACCATCGTCTGCAACAAGATTTTCACAAGTGGTAAGCATGTATTCTGCTTCAGAAAAACTTCTTGTAGGATTTAATTCTAAACTTGAAAACCTATCTTTCAAATTATTATCTAGAATAAGTGCTTGTGCATCTTGCCATTTGTTTTCAATAATGATATCATGCATGCAATTGAAAACTTCATTTAGGTTTTCGCAGTATAAGAACTTTCCACCGTTATTTTTAAAGTTAATAGTAAATCTTTCATCTACAGGGAGTTTCTCCTCTGGCATGTATTTACTGCGAGTTTCAGGCTGTAATTCTTTTTTAGAATGATCAGATTTGGAACCAAAAATTTTTCTAAATAGACTCATTTAAGATTTTTGCATTACACATTTTTTGCATAGCGTATTAATCAAAGATAAAAAATCTTAAACTAACCGCTAGGTTAATTTAAGATTTTAAACAAATGTTAACAATAATAAAGGTAGTTTACTCTTCTTCTGAAAAGGTTTCCTTAATTACTGTAGGTTGTGCTTCAACTTCAAAAGCACGTTTACCAAATATTTTTTCTAAATTATCTTTGAAAATTACTTCTTTTTCAAGTAAAACTTCGGCAAGCTCTGTAAGCTTATCTTTGTTTTCTTCTAGAAGTTTGATGGCTCTTTGGTATTGTGTTTCAATAATATTAGAGATTTCCTTATCTATTAACTCTGCAGTTTTCTCACTATAAGGTTTTGTGAAACCGTATTCGCCTTGTCCTGAAGAATCATAATATGTTAAGTTTCCAACTTTATCGCTTAAACCGTAAACGGTTACCATAGCTCTAGCTTGTTTTGTAACTTTTTCTAAATCACTTAAAGCTCCAGTTGAAATTTGATTGAAAATTACTTTTTCTGCTGCACGACCACCAAGTGCTGCACACATTTCGTCTAGCATTTGCTCTGGTCTTACAATTAAGCGCTCTTCTGGCAAGTACCATGCTGCACCTAGAGATCTTCCTCTTGGTACTATAGTAACTTTAACTAAAGGAGCTGCATGTTCTAACATCCAACTTACGGTTGCGTGACCAGCTTCGTGGAAAGCAACAGCTCTTTTTTCAGAAGGTGTTATGATTTTGTTTTTCTTTTCTAGTCCGCCTACAATTCTGTCTACAGCATCTAAGAAATCTTGTTTGTCTACCGCTTTTTTACCTTGTCTTGCAGCAATTAAAGCAGCTTCGTTACATACGTTTGCTATATCTGCTCCAGAGAAACCAGGGGTTTGTTTGGATAAGAAATCTAAATCTAATCCTTCTGCTTTCTTTAGAGGTCTTAAGTGTACTTCGAAAATTTCTTTGCGCTCACGAATATCCGGAAGATCTACAAAAATCTGTCTGTCAAAACGTCCAGCACGCATTAAAGCTTTATCTAAAATATCTGCTCTGTTTGTTGCAGCTAGTACGATTACATTGGTGTTTGTACCAAAACCATCCATTTCTGTTAATAGTTGGTTTAAGGTGTTTTCACGCTCGTCATTACTTCCAGACATTGCATTTTTACCTCTTGCACGACCAATGGCATCAATCTCATCAATAAATATAATAGCAGGAGATTTTTCTTTTGCTTGTTTGAATAAGTCTCTTACACGAGAAGCACCAACACCAACAAACATCTCAACGAAATCGGAACCAGATAAAGAAAAGAAAGGTACTTTAGCTTCACCAGCAACAGCTTTTGCTAATAAAGTCTTACCTGTTCCTGGAGGCCCTACTAATAATGCTCCCTTGGGTATTTTACCACCAAGGGAAGTATATTTTTCAGGGTTTTTTAAGAAGTCTACAATTTCTTGAACTTCTTCTTTAGCACCTTCTAAACCTGCAACATCTTTAAAAGAAGTTTTAACTTCTGTGTTTTGGTCAAAAAGTTTTGCTTTAGATTTTCCTATATTGAAGATTTGTCCACCAGCGCCACCGCCAGCACCACCAGACATACGTCTCATGATAAAAATCCAAACTCCAATTAATAATATAAATGGTACTAAGCCAATAAGTAGGTCTCCCCAAGCATTTGTTTCTGTCTTATTACTTAGGATGTCGTATTTACCAATTGCTTTTAAATCATTTTCAAAGTTCTGTAAATCACCAATTTCAAATGTGTAATTAGGTAATGGTGTAGTACTTGGTAAAATGCTAGAAGGCTTAGATTTTTTGTGTTGTTCGGTTTCTTGAGCTTCACTAGTTAAATAAACATTCGCTTCATGTCTATTTATAATAACTACTTTTGCTACTTCATCGTTTTCAGCATAAGTGAAAAATTCTGAAGGTGTAATAGTTTTGGTGTCTTGTAAACCACCGCCACCTAAAAAATTCATCGCAATAAAAATTGCAATGATTGCTCCGTAAACCCAATAATAATTGAATTTAGGCTTTTTGTTTTTTGTATTTTTATCGTTTGCCATTAAATTATTCTAATAGTTTGTTTCAATTACTGTAGATTTTGCGTCTCCCCAAAGACTTTCAATATCATAATATTCTCTGATATGCTTTTGGAACACATGAACCACTACGTTTACATAGTCCATTAAAACCCATTCAGAGTTTTCTAGTCCTTCAATATGCCAAGGTTTATCTTTTAATTCTTTACTAACTTTTTTCTGAATAGAATTAGCAATTGCATTTACTTGCGTGTTGGAAGTTCCTTCACAAACTATAAAATAGTCACAAACTGTATTGTCAATTTCTCGTAAATCAAGAATATTTATATCTTTTCCTTTTACATCTTCAATTCCAGCTAAAATAGTTGTGATTAGTTGGTCTGAATTCGTTTGTTTATTTGTCATTAATATGAATTAAATTTGTGCAAAGTTATTATTTTTTTAGTTCTTTATACTGTTAAAAATCCTTAAGATTTCAAAGCACTAATATAATGCGTATAATCAAACTTAATGCCATCAACTCTACAAATACTTTTTTAAAAGAATTAAGTAGTGAAGAGGCTGTTGCAGACTACACTGTTGTGCAAACCGACTATCAAACAAATGGTAGAGGACAGATGGGAACTACGTGGACAGCTAATTCGGGTGAAAACCTTATGTTTAGTGTCTTGAAAGATATTTCTTTCCTTTCTTTTCATCAGCATTTTTATATTAGTATAGCTGTTTCTCTATCTTTAATAAAAACTTTAAAGCAATATCAAATACCTAATTTATATATAAAGTGGCCAAACGACATTTTGTCAGACAATAAAAAGGTTTGTGGTGTTTTAATTGAAAATAGTATCAAACAGAACAAGTTTAAAGATTCAATTATTGGTATTGGACTGAATGTAAACCAAACAGATTTTAAAAATCTGCCTCAAGCTTCTTCTTTAAAACTTGTTTCGGGAAAAGTATTTGATTTAGAAGAACTGCTTTTAAGTTTTATAGAAAACCTAAAACACTATTTTTCTGTTTTAGAGGAAGGAAAACCTGAAGATTTAAAAAAAACCTACGAAACCTATATGTTTAGAAAAAAGAAACCTTCTACGTTTAAAGACGCAGAAGGTAATATGTTTACTGGAATTATTCAGTCTGTTTCAGAAACTGGAAATCTTCAAGTACTTTTAGAGGATGCCATTATAAAAGAATACGGATTTAAAGAAATTTCTTTATTGTATTAATCTATTTTATATCTTCAGAAAAAAAAACAAATTAAGCTACAGCTTCAGGCATTTTTGAAGCTAAAGTTTCAATAAATTTATTGATAGGATTCTTAATCATCATAGCCATCATTGCATTAAACTCTCCTTCGAAAGTTAGTTGTACTTCACTTGAAGTTTCAGTTAATTCTACAATATTGGCAGTTAACGAAAAGTCAATTTTTCCTCCAGCAGCACCTAAAACAATTTTATTAGGAGCTTCTAATTCTTTCTTTTTTAGTACAATTTCAGGCATTCCTTTTAAAGCAAAAAGGAATTTGTCATTATCTAAAACTTCGAATTTACTAATGTTATCAGGCATTAAGCTTTCAAAGTTTTTCACATCACTTAAAAAATCAAAAGTTTCTTGTGGTGATTTATTAATGGTTACTTTAGGTGATTCTAATTTCATAATATTCTAGAATTATTTTTTATTAAGTGTTTAGAAGTATTTTTCTAAACATTGTGTATTGTGTATCAATTAGCGTTCCATTCACTAGGATTGGCATTCCATTCTGATAAAGTTTTTAACTCCTCTTCTGTAATGTACCTTGTGTCTAATGCTTGTTCTAAAAGATTTTGATAGTTACTTAATGTGTTTAAAGTAATATTTTCTTCTTTGAAGTTTTGATCGGCAATAGGAAATCCATAAGTGAATATGGCAACCATTCCCTTTACGTTTACTTTTGCTTTTTTAAGCGCTTTTACAGCGTTTAAGCTACTTTTACCAGTACTAATTAAATCTTCAACAACTACTACGTTTTGTCCTGATTCAATAAAACCTTCAATTTGGTTTTGTCTTCCGTGTGCTTTTGCTTCTGGTCTTACATAAACAAAAGGTAAACCAAGATATTCGGCAACCAACATTCCAATTCCTATAGCTCCTGTAGCAACCCCAGCAATTACATCTGGTCTACCATATTCAGCTTCAATGAATTTGGCCATTGTTTCACGAATATAATTACGAATAGGAGGATAAGACAGAACAATTCTGTTATCACAATAAATAGGTGATCTCCATCCTGAAGCCCAAGTAAATGGCTCTTTCGGGCTAAGTTTTATAGCGTTTATTTGCAATAAAACTTCAGCTGTTTTTTTAGCGGTGTCTTTATTCAAAATCATAAGCGCAAAATTACATATAAATTTAAATTTAATGCTATTTGTTTTGAGCAAAAAAATGATATTTTTACAATTCTTAATCAAAACAAATTTAATGTATAGCGTTTTTGTAAACGACAAACCAATTATACTTACCACGATTGTAGAAAAGGAGTCTGGTTTTAAAAACTACCTGTTAGAGACCGTGCAAATTGGTAAAGTAATTAAAGAGCTTAATACTACTTCTCTTAAAGCGGTAAGGCTAATACACAAAAATCCGAACAAGCTTTTAAAGAAGTTTCTAAAACTCTTACCAAATGTGGTAGCAGGAGGAGGAAAGGTGTATAACGATGCAGGCGAAATTCTTTTTATTTATAGAAATGATAAGTGGGATCTTCCGAAAGGAAAAGCAGAAAGCTATGAGACTATTGAAGAAACTGCGCTTCGAGAGGTGGCTGAGGAAACTGGCGTTGCTGGTTTAAAAATTGTTAAACCTATTGAAACTACCTATCACATTTTTAAGCGAAATGGAAAGCATAAAATCAAAATCACTTATTGGTTTGAAATGAAAACAAGCTTTACCGGAAAACTATACCCGCAAGAAAACGAAGGAATTACTAAAGTTTCGTGGCTTAACCAAGAGGAAAGTAAAAAGGCTTTGGAAAATAGCTACGCTAATATTCGATTACTTTTATAGGGTTTTGGAAAGATCAAATACTACTAAAATAAAAATGGAACTAACTATATACTTATTATAGTCAGTTCCATTTCTTGTATTTGTTGATTTCCAATCTACATTTTAACAGCAACCACTGTTTGGTGTGCAAGTGCTTCCGTTTTGTAATTCTGAAAATTTTAGTTTTGGTTTTTCTTGTTGTGTTCCTGCTTTTTCTGCATAAACAGTAATACTATAAATACCTGCTCCTTTATTGTTGAAAGCATGCATCTCTTCTTCCGGAAGGTATTTTTCTAAAATATCCTCAGGGATACTAATAGCTTTTTCTTTTTGAATTTTGATATTTTGAAAACCTTGGTCTTCAATTAATTTTAAATAATCCTTTTTCTGGATGGCTCCTGCAATACAACCTGCATACATTTCGGCATCTTGTTTAAGTGCTTCTGGTAATTGACCTTCTAACACCACATCTGAAATACTAAAGTGGCCTCCTGGTTTTAATACTCTGTGAATTTCTGCAATTACTTTCTCTTTGTTTGGAACTAAGTTTAGTACACAGTTACTTACAATAACATCTGCAGTATCATTATTTACAGGCATATTGTCGATGTCACCTTCTCTAAACTCAACATTGTTGAATCCTAGTTTCTCTGCATTGGTTCTGGCTTTTTCAATCATGATAGGAGTGAAGTCAATACCTATAACTTTTCCTTCTAGGCCAACTTCATGTCTTGCAACAAAACAGTCATTACCTGCTCCAGAGCCTAAGTCTATTACGGTATCTCCTTTTTTAATAAGTGCAAACTCTGTTGGGAGTCCGCAGCCTAAACCTAAATCTGCATCAGCTACATAACCTGATGTTTCAGAATAATCATCCATCATAATATTATATACTTTATTTGATGGCGTAGTAGCACCACAACAGGAAGCTGCGTTTTCAGCTTTTCCTTGCTCTGCAATTTTCGCGTAACGTTCTTTAACGATGTTCTTTAATTTTTGCTCTTTATTCATTTGTGTGTTGTTTTGTAATAGCTTTACACTATTAATTATAATTTTTTATTTAGTAATGTCTAGGTTTAAAAATGGAAGCATTACATCTTTCATTTTAGACCAGTTTTCTTTGTCAATGCAATAACATACGCTAGTTCCTTCTACTTTGCCTTTAATGAGTCCTAAGTGTTTTAGTTCTTTTAAATGTTGTGAAATTGTAGGTTGTGCAAGTCCGACTTCGTTAACCAAGTCGCCACAAACACATGCGTCAATTTCAAAAAGATGTTGCAGTATTGTAACTCTTGCAGGATGTCCAAAAACCTTAGCAAATAATGCTATTTCTTTTTGGTTACTAGTATACATTTCTGTTTTAGCTATTGTCATTAATAGTTTATTGTTTAATAGCAATGTTACGATTAATAAATTTTACAGAAAAGAATTTTATTATTTTTAACAGTGTAAATTTCGTTGAGAATTATTTGCAAAGTGACTGAATAGCTGAAAATAAAGTAGCTTTTAGATTAAGGTCAATTTTGTTGTTTGAAGCAAATTTTTGGTTTATTTCAATTTCAATACCCAAATAATTAGAAGGGAGCTGTTTTCTTAAATACGTTGTAAATCCGTCTGCTTTACCTAAATAAGGATAGTTGAATCTAATGTTTAGAGTTTTATCTATTTTCTGGATTTCTTTCTTTAGATTTTTACAGAAAGTTTTTTCTGATTTAATCCTTGAATCAAATAGTAAACCTATATCGCAGTTTCTTTCTGTTTCATTCCAAATAGGGGTGAAGGTGTGGATGGAAAGATGCGTCACTTTTATAGCTGCTTCTGTGTGTTTTTTTAAAACAGCTTCTACTTCATCTCTATAATCTAAATAATATTGAGTAATTAATTCATCTTTTTCTTCTTCTATTAGAGATTTCGAAAATTCTGAAAATAAATTTTTGTGATGTAGACTTCTGTTTAGTTCTATTAATAAACGAGTAGTTTCGCTATGTTTTGAAAAATTAGCTAGAGGTTTTAAATGATTAAAAACATCTAAAGCGCCAATATCGTAGCCACGATGGGAATTTAAAACTACTTCTTGATTATTGAAATACGATTGATATTTCTTCGGAACTTTATTGCCGCCATGCTCACAAGTTAGAATAAGTTTCATGGGGTAAACATTTTGTTTTCCTGTAAGCAAGAAGCTAATTGGGAGTAAACTTTGGTGATGTTTTTTACTGAATAATCTTCATTAATTGCTTTTAAAATTCTTGTTGCTAATGTTCCTTGATTTAAAATAATATCCAGTGCTTCATAATGGGATTCATGAATGTTTGGTTTTGCTAATTCATATAAGTGTTTCCAAATATTTTGTACAGTAGCACTATTATTTAAATGAAACATTTTCAAATATTCAAGATTAGAGATTTTATAGTTTTCAGCATCTTTAATGATAGGGTTTAGAATAGCGAATAAGTCTTGCTTTAACCATTTTTTTTGATTTTGTAGCGAACCGAGTTTCTTGTTTACTAATAGTTTTAAGACTTCAATAATTAATACACAAATGGCAATATCTGCATTCGGACACTCTTGAATATCTACTAAACGTATTTCGATGGCGTTTCTGTCAAATCGTGCGATAGCTCCGCGAGAATTTAAAAAATGATGATCTAGAATGTTTTTTGTATCGTGAGGTTTGATGGCGTTTTTTATTGGTTGAAAAATGGTAGCATAATAGTCAACCTTACTAAAAACTCGTTCAGGAATTACTAAACCAGTCATTTCCGGAATTTCCTTCTGATTGGTTTTGTAGTACTCTAATCTAGTGTCCTTAAATCCCGTATTCTTTCCTTCTAAAATAGGTGAACTAGCACATAAACCAGGAATTAAAGGTAATATAATTCGAATTGCAGCGTGTAGCTTTTCAAATTCTTTGTCATCATAAAAAGGAAGGTTTATGTGAGTGCTTTGTACATTGCTCCAGCCATGACCTTTGCAATTGAATATTCGGTTATATAATTCGTAAACATCACTATAACTATGCTTCCATAGTTGTGTGTCGATTAACGGATTCATTAGTGGGTGACATGCTGTAGGGAGGAGTTCTGAATCAAATTCTTTTAATATATTGTTGATTTCTAGAATGTTTTCATGGAATAAGCTAGATAGAGAATTTAAATCTGAAGTTGGTCCATTTGTTTTTAACTCTATCACGTGAGCGACCAATTCATTACTCCAAGCGATTTTCCCGTTATCAATATCTGCAGTTAATTCCCCTGTTTTTTTAGTCAATAAAGCATCAACAATAGGAGTAACTTTAAAGTTTCCTTTGTTAATCAGCATGTATTCTAGTTCAATACCGAAAACTTCGAATAAATGAAATTTTTTACCCATGGTTAATCTAATCGTTGTTTTAAAGCTTTAAGAATTTCGGTATAAACAAGGTCTCCATAATGAAGGTCTTCTACTCCGTAATCAATATTTGGGTTATCATTAATTTCAATAACCATTGGTTTGTTGTTAATTACTTTTATGTCTATACCATAAAGACCGTTTCCAATAAGCTTAGCAGATTTTATGGCCATATCAAGAACTTTTTTAGGTACATCTTCTATGGCTAAGCAGTCGGCATTTCCGTCTTGCTCGTTCTTCTTTTTTGCCTTCCAATTATAAATCTGCCAATGTCCTTTTGCCATATAGTATTTACAGGCATAAAAAGCTTTTCCGTCAATGATTCCTATTCGCCAATCATAATCTGAAGGACAATATTCTTGTGCAATGATTAAATCAGATTCCTTTAGCATATTAGAAACAAGATTATGGTATTCTTCTTCTGTGCTTGCTTTTTTCACTCCGAATGAGAATGTAGAGTCTGGTGCTTTTAGTACACAAGGTAAACCAACCTGTTGGATTACTTCATTTCTGTTGTCTTTGTGAATTATAACTGTTTTTGGTGTTGGAATATTGGCGTTGTTTAATGCCTCAGCCATATAAACTTTATTGCAGCATTTTAGAATAGCATCTGGATAATCAATTATTGCAATGCCTTCTTGTTGTGCCTTTCTAGCAAAAGCATAAGCTTCGTTATTAACTTCTGTGCTTTGTCTTATAAAAAGTGCATCAAATGAATTTAGACGTGATAAATCTTTAGGCTCTATAATTTCGGCATAAATATTCATTCTTTCAGCAATGTCAATAAACTTTTTTAATGCTTTTGAATTGCTTGGTGGCGCAGGATCATTCGGGTTGACTAAAATTGCTAAATCAAAATCAGATTTTGTAAGTTTTGGTGTATCGTAACGCTTTTTTGCAAAATACTGATTAGCGAATTCGTGAACGCTTTCTAAATGCTCTAAAGGGATTTCGGATTCTGAAATGGCTTTGATGCTTTGTATATTCCATTTTGTGGTGTGGTTAAATTTTACACGTAAAAATGGTGCTTGAAAGTGTTTGTAAAATAATCCGCTTAGTTCTTTGTATTTTAAAGCAACGTTTTGACCAAAGTATATACTTAATGTAAATTCTCTAGATTTAATGTTTTTTAAGCTTTGCTGAATAGTATCATCAAACTCATCGGATACAATTCGGACAAGTTTAAGGTTTTTTAAATCTACAATGTTTTTAACTGTAGGAATTGCTAAATGTCCTCTAGCTTCTGCCAAAAGAGAAACATAATACCCTTTTGATTGGTAAGAGTAATCTTTACAAAGATTAAATATTCTTGCTTTTTTTAAAAGGGAAAACTTTGGGTTTGTAAGATACTCTTGCGAGGAGATTACTGTAATATTCTCAATCGAAAAATTCCATTTTTCAGGTTGATTGACAACAATGTATTTGTTCATTAAAAGCGATAATCGCGATATATAATTTATACAAAATTAGATTATTTTTCAATTGGTTTTACAAAACTTAAAAAATAAACGATATTGCTGTAACCGTCTTTATTTTAGTCTGTAAACTGGATATTGTAAATGTGGTTTTTCGTAATTATTACTTTGTTTATGAAGCCAATCTAATTGTGCATACCAATTATTTGCAAAGTCTGTATCAAAGGATTTTTTTAGGTTAAAATCAATCTGTAATTTCGGATTGCTAGCTAAGAGTTCCTTTGCTTTATCTTCCCATACATAAGGAGAGAAATGTTCTTTTTGCTGTAGTATCGTATCGAAGAAATTCCAATTGAAAAAAGAATCAGCTGCTTGTGGTTCTAAGGTTTCTAATAAATATCGAAGCGCTCGCTGGTTGGTTTTTATCATATAATCTCCTTTTTTAAAGGAAATCTTTTCAGTTGAAGTTTTTACAGAAGTATTATAATGTTGGTAGTGTCCTTCGTAAGCCTGCTTTCTTGTTTCGTATGAAGCAATTTTATAGGATTCCACTTCCAAAATAGTATCGTTTTTTAATTCCTGCATTTCTACATGGTTAAGTTTTAGAAGTTCTATAATATTCCACCAAGCTTTTGGAATAATATAAGCGGAAGGAATTACAATACTATCTGTAGGTTTAAAGTAGTTTTGATAGATAACTTCTTTTGTAAAAGGTTTGCTTCTGTCGTATTTTAAACGTGGAAGCCCTGTAACTTCACTTGTAATCATCGTTCCCTCATAACCTTTAAAGGAAAGTGTCGTGGTTTTTATTGTATCTATCTCCCAATTAAGAGGATATGTTTCATTTGCAAGGAGTTTTTTATTCATAATAGATCGAAGCGATTTAATGTTTTCTCCATCTTCCTCTAAAATATCAATCATGCTTTTTAGGAGTTCGTATGTGCCTTCAACTCTTTGTTTATATGGTTTTAGCATGTGTGTTTCTACCATCATTCCTAGGGTGTTAAATAGAGCGGTATATCCTGTAGAATATCTTGGCGAATCCATAAATTGGCTGAAACCTTTTTCAGGAACATTATTAAATACATTTACATAAGGCGTGATGTCCCAATTTTTAGTTTTCAGTTTCTCTTCCAATTTCGGCATCATTTCATGATGTAGGTACTTGCCTAAATCGCCACCTAGTTTGTTGTGTTGTGTAAATAAGTGGGTGAGCGTGTATTGGTAATCTGCGCCATTGCTTACATGATTATCTATAAAAATGTCTGGTTGAACTAAGTGAAATATTTCAGCAAAGGTCTTTGCGTTTTTCGAGTCACTTTTAATAAAGTCTCTGTTTAAGTCATAGTTTCTAGCATTTCCTCTAAAACCATATTCTTTTGGTCCGTTTTGATTGGTTCTTGACGAAATGTTTCTGTTTAATGCGCCACCTACGTTATAAATTGGTATGCTAACCAAAACCGTGTTTTTTGGAGCTTCTATTTTTCCTTGAGCAATATCGCGATATAGCATCATGGTAGCGTCAATTCCATCTGGCTCTCCCGGGTGTATGCCATTGTTGATAAAAAGAATTCTTTTACTTTTTCTTATTTCTGAAAAATCAAATTCTGCATCCGGATTTAACGTGACTATATGTAATGGTTCATTAGAGTCGGTTTCTCCTATAGCTTGAATAGAAATTTCAGAATATGTTTCAGCTAATTGTGTAAAGTAATTTATTACTTCCGAATAGGTGGGAGTTTCCGTGCCTTGACTTTTTTCAAAAGTAGTTGTGAAATCAAAATTTGAGATGTTTTTTTCAGAAGAACAGGAAGTTAGTAAAACTAAAAGTATTAAGAGTTTCTTCATTTTCAATTGGTTTAGTAATCAAACTTAATCAAATAATAATAAATACAACTTGTGTTTTTCTGAATTAGCTGTACTTTTGCACCCTCAAAAATAAAAGATATGACGGAGTTTATTAGAAAAATAGTGCCAAATGCCAAAGATGATGTTTTAGCTGGAATTACAGTGTCTTTAGCAATGATTCCCGAAGTAGTAGCTTTTGCTTTTGTTGCGCAAATAGATCCTTTAATGGCTCTTTCAGGAGCTTTTATTGTAGGTTTAATTTCTGCTATTTTTGGAGGTAGACCAGGACTGATTACTGGTGCAGCCGGAGCGGTGGCTGTTATTTTTGTTAATATGATTGCTGAAGGGCATACCAAAGGTATGTTGATGGATACGCCTATAGAAAATATGGGATTCTTTTACCTGATGGCCTGTGTGGTTTTGATGGGATTGATTCAGATTTTAGCAGGAGTATTTAAATTAGGTAGATTTGTGCGCTTGATTCCGCATCCAGTAATGATGGGGTTTGTGAATGGGTTATCTATTGTGATTTTCATGGCACAAATAAAAATGTTCTCCCATAAATCCTTAGTAGTTTCTCCAGAAGGCGTAAAAGAATATATAAACACTTATATGCAGGGAGCCGAGTTATATACCATGATTGGATTGGTGTTGTTAACTATGGGTGTTATTTGGGGATTACCTAGACTAACTAAAAAATTACCCGCAGCATTAACTGCAATTTTAATCACTACTCTTGTTGTTATAGGTTTTAATCTAGATGTTTCAACCGTTGGATCTTATATTATTGAAGGTGGTGGGACTGGACTAAAAGGAGAATTTCCAACACCAAATTTAGAGTTATGGGAAAAACTTCCATTTAACTTAGATACTTTAAAATTTATTGCATTACCAGCGTTTTTAGCTGCATCTGTAGGATTGATAGAGACTTTAATGACTATGAATTTAGTAGATGAGTTAACAGAAACTAGAGGAAACGGAAACAAAGAATGTGTTGCGCAAGGAGCAGGTAATATTGTGAGTGGACTTTTTGGTGGAACAGGAGGATGTGGAATGATTGGTCAAACAGTAATTAATGTAAATGCTGGTGGACGTGGAAGATTGTCTGGAGTTATGATGGCTGTTAGTTTACTGTCTTTCATATTATTTGCAGATAAGTTAATTGAAATGGTGCCTATTGCAGCTTTAGTTGGTGTAATGTTTATGATGGTAATTGAAACTTTTGCATGGTCTAGTTTTAGAGTATTAAAGAAAATACCAAAGTCTGATGCCATAGTTTTAATCACAGTTTCTTTAGTTACGGTATTTGTTGATTTAGCAGTTGCTGTATTTATTGGAGTAATAATTTCTGCTTTAGTATTTGCTTGGGAAAACGCTAAGAAGATTAGAGCTAGAAAACGTTTTAAAGAAGATGGAACCAAAGTTTACGAAATTTGGGGGCCACTTTTCTTCGGAAGTATAACTGCGTTCAATGAGAAATTTGATGCTAAAAACGATCCAGAAAAAGTAGTGATAGATTTTGTAGAGTCACGTGTTAGTGATCATTCTGCTATTGAAGCTATATTTAATATTGTTCAAAAGTACGAAGCTGAAGGAAAAAGCATTAAGCTGAAGCATTTGAGTGAAGATTGTAAAATACTTCTGTATAAGGCTTCACCAAAATTTAAATCTGTGATTATTGAAGATGTAGATGATCCTCGTTATCATTTAGCAGCAAATCCAGAGGATTTTGAAAAACCGCTTTCAGAATATAAATTTTAGAAAATTATAGCTATAGAAAAAGCCTCCCTTATTTAAAGTGGAGGCTTTTTTATTATTTCAAGATATTGTTTCTTCTTACTTACTATTTACTCTAACAATTTCAGGGACTAAAATGGTGTAGTCCCCATTGTTTCTAATAACATCTCTAACAATACTAGAGCTTATAAAAGAAGTTTCTGGAGCTGTAAGTAGGAATACGGTTTCAATTTCAGAGAGTTTGCTGTTGGTATGTGCAATCCCTTTTTCAAATTCAAAATCGGCAGGGTTTCTTAAACCGCGTAATAGGAATTTAGCATCTATTTCTTTACAAAAATCAATAGTTAAACCTGTATAGGTTTCTATTCGTACTTTCGGTTCGCCTTTAAAAGCTTCCTCTAAAAAACGCTTTCTTTCTTCTAAAGAAAACATGTATTTCTTTTCAGAGTTTACTCCAATTGCAACTACAATTTCGTCAAATAGTTTTACTCCGCGTTTTATCACATCGTAATGCCCAAGTGTAATAGGATCGAAGGATCCAGGGAAAAGTGCTCGTCTCATATATGTTTCCTTTTGCAAGGAGATTTTAAAAGGTTATAGAATCAAATATACTAATTAATTAGCGGAAGTTTTTTATGCGGTTAAAGCTTCGGTAATAGCGTTGTCAAATAAATCGGATAAAGATATTCCTGCTTTCTCTGCTTGTTGAGGTAAAATACTTTCCTTGGTTAGTCCAGGAACAGTGTTTACTTCCAATAGGTGTGGCTCCCCATCTTTAAAAATATATTCACTTCTGCTAAAGCCTTTCATTTTTAAAATTTCGTATACTTTTTTAGCAATACTATTTACTTTCTCCGTATCCTCGTTGCTAATTCTAGCAGGAGTGATTTCCTGAGATTGCCCAAGGTACTTCGCCTTATAGTCGAAAAAGTCGTTATTAGGAACTATTTCAGTAATAGGTAAAACCTTTGTTTTTCCTTTGTACGAAATTACTCCAACAGAAACTTCTGTACCATCTAAAAAGGATTCTATGATAATTTCATCATCTTCCTTAAAAGCAAAATCTATGGCGTTTTGTAAATCTTCTTTTTTATAAACTTTCGTAATACCAAAGCTACTTCCAGCTTTATTTGCCTTTACAAAACAAGGTAAACCAACTTTATTTACAATGGCATCTTCATCTACAGTATCGCCAAGGTTGATGTAAAAACTTTCTGCTGTTTTAATTCCGTAAGGTTTTAAAATACTTAAACAATCGCGCTTATTAAAAGTGATACTTGCTTGGTACATATCGCAGCTTGTATGTGGCATTTTTAGCAGATTAAAGTAGGCTTGCATATAGCCATCTTCACCAGGAGAACCATGAATAGCATTAAATACACAGTCAAAAGTGATCTTTTCGTCATTAATTGTAACAGAAAAATCGTTTTTATCTATAGGAAATTCCTGGTCATTTTTGTCTACATAAACCCATTTTTCAGGAAGAATATGAACTCTGTATGCGTTGTATTTATTTGTGTCAAGCGTTTGGTACACTACGTTTCCGCTCTTTAGGGAGATTTTATATTCGCTAGAAAATCCTCCCATTATAATGGCAATGTTTTTTTTCATATAAATAAGAAACGATGAAAATATTCGTTAAGCTAAAATATCATTAAATAATCAAAAGTAAAAACAGTTCTGTTTTTATATCTTTGCTTAACTAAAATAAGATCATGAGTATTGTAAAATTCCTTGTTAGTAAGACATTTTTAAAGCAGTTAGTATTAGCTGTTTTAGCTGTAGTTGTTATATCTTTCCTTATGTTAAGATGGTTGAGTTATACTACCAATCATGGCGAATTTGAAACTGTTCCTGACCTAAAAGGAAAGTCTATTGAAGTTGCAGAAATGGAGTTGAAAGAGAATAACTTAGTAATGCAGATTCAAGATTCGGCAAACTTTAATCCAGACTACCCAAAGTTTTCTGTAATTGAGCAGGATCCTGCATTTGGAGAAAAAGTAAAAGAAAACAGAAAAATTTATATTACGCTGAATCCTTCTGGTTACAGAAAAATTCAAGTTCCAGATTTAACAGAACGTACTTTCAGACAAGCAAAACCAATGTTAGAAGCTTTAGGTTTTGAAATAGGAAAAATCACTTATGTGGATTATTTAGGAAAAGACGAGGTTGTACGATTAAGCTTTAAAGGCGAAAAATTAGAAGCAGGTGAGTTATTACCTAAAACATCTAAAATTGATATTGTTTTAGGAAACGGAAATAGACCAGATTCTAATTAAAAAAAAAGATTACAAGATTACCGCTTTCGCGGAAACTAAAAATGATAGAAGACTTTACACCAGAAAATCAGAAGGATGATGACTTATATGAGCATCATGCATTTACTGTAGACAAAGGCCAAGCGCCTTTACGAATTGACAAGTATTTAATGAATAAAATTGAAAACGCAATTCGTAACAAAATACAAACAGCTGCAAAAAACGGAAATATTTTTGTTAACGGACAGACTGTAAAATCCAATTATAAGGTAAAGCCTTTTGATGAAATCCGTGTGATGTTCGAGCACCCACCATTTGAAAATCTATTGGTTGGAGAAGATATTCCTATAGATGTGGTTTATGAAGATGATCATCTATTAGTGGTTAATAAACCTGCAGGAATGGTTGTGCATCCAGGTCACGGAAACTATTCTGGAACTCTTATTAACGCACTTATTTATAGATTTGATAACCTGCCTAATAACTCTAGTGAGCGTCCAGGTTTGGTACATAGAATTGATAAAGACACAAGCGGACTTCTTGTAGTTGCAAAAACCGAAGAAGCAATGGCGCACCTTTCCAATCAGTTTGCTAAGAAAACTAGTGAAAGAGAGTACGTTGCTATTGTTTGGGGAAATATGGAAGAAGATGAAGGAACTATTGAAGGTAATATTGGTAGACACCCTAAAAACAGACTCCAAAATACGGTTTATTTAGATGATGAAGCAGACAAAGGTAAGCCTGCAATTACACATTATAAAGTACTAGAGCGCCTTGGATATGTTACTTTAGTTTCTTGTAAATTAGAAACAGGAAGAACACACCAAATTCGTGTGCATATGAAGCATATTGGTCATACCTTGTTTAACGATGAGCGTTACGGAGGTGATTTAATTTTAAAAGGAACCACTTTTACAAAATATAAGCAGTTTGTAGATAATTGCTTCAAGATATTACCAAGGCAAGCCCTACATGCAAAAACTTTAGGTTTTGAACATCCTGTTACAGGAGAGTTTATGCGTTTTGAAACAGAGGTTCCAGAGGATATGCAGCAATGTATTGTAAAATGGAAACACTACTCTAAGCACCAAGATTTACTTTAGACTTGTAGTTTCTTAAGTCTTTTTAAACTAGGTGATTAAGTGTTTTTCTTGCTTCACCTAGTATAAATAAATGCATAGTAAATGTTTATAGATGTATAGAATTTTTCAGTTTGTAGTATTTCAAAATGAAGAAACTATATTGTAAATTTGGTTTTATTGAAAGTGAATTAATTAACCTTTAATGAGATTCCTGCATTTCTAGGAAATAAATATGAAACTAGTAATATCTCCAGCTAAGTCATTAGACTTTGAAACAAAGCTACCAACAATAAAAAGTACCGAAGCTCCTTTTTTAAAAGAAGCCGAGCGTATTAATAAATTGCTTAAAAAAGAGTCTGCAAAAGATCTATCTAAGTTAATGAAGATTTCCGATAATCTTGGACAGCTTAATTATGAGCGAAACCAAGAATGGAGTTTACCATTTACAAAAGAAAATGCAAGACCAGCTATTTATACTTTTTCTGGAGATGTTTATAAAGGTTTAGATGCAAACAGCATTCCTTTAGAAAAACTAGATAAACTTCAAGATACCGTTAGAATTCTTTCAGGTTTATATGGCGTTTTAAAACCATTAGACTTAATACAAGCCTACCGATTAGAAATGGGAACTAAATTCCCGGTTGGTAAAAGCAAAAACCTGTATGAGTTTTGGAAAGAGAAAGTTACCAATGCACTTAACGATGAGTTAAAAGAAGAGGAATTGTTTTTAAATCTTGCAAGTAATGAGTATTTTAAAGCAGTAGATGTTAAATCTTTAAAAGTGCCTGTAATTACAGCCAATTTCAAAGATTTTAAAAATGGTAAATACAAAGTAATCTCGTTTTTTGCCAAACAAGCAAGAGGAGCAATGGCAAGATATATTGTAGATACCAATGCAAATACAATTGATGATTTAAAAGGCTTTGATTACGAAGGCTACGGATTTAGCGAAAGCCAATCAACAGACAAAGAATTAGTATTTATTAGGTAGTTAGATTTTAGCTTTTTTATCTACACTAATTTTAGTTTCCGGTCTAACACGTTTTTTTATTTTTGGTCTTCTAACACCAAAAGTTCCTCTGTGTATTTTTCCGCGTCTCGTTTTTTTGTCTCCTTTACCCATAGTTTTCAATTTAATTATTAGTAGCAATAATATAAGAAATTTTCAGCTCTTACTTTGCTTAAATTAACGATTTAAAAATACTTTAACAATTATGTCTTTTTACTTATTAATTGCTTTACAAGCTTATTGCTTATATCACCTTATTAGAAATAGAAATAAATACTATTGGATCTTTTTAATCATTTTTTTACCTCTAATAGGCTGCGCTATTTATTTAATAACACAAGTTTATAACAAGCAAAAAACAGAAACGATAACAAAAGAAGTCGTTTCTGTTGTACAACCTCTTAAAAAGATAAAAGCGTTAGAGGAACAACTAGCGTTTTCCGACACCTTTCAGAATAAAATAAATTTGGCAGATGCTTATCTAGAAGTGAAAGATTATCAGAATGCTATTAGAGTTTACGAGTCTGCTCTGGATGGTTACTATCAAAATGATTTTTATGTCATCAAAGGTTTAATTGTGAGCAATTATCATACTCAAGCTTATGATCAGGTTGTTATGTATGCCGAAAGAATTTTAGATCACACCGAATTTAAAAAATCTCAATTACCATTTTTCTACGGAATGGCTTTAGAAAAACAAGGAAAGGAAGAGGAAGCAGAAGCACAGTTACGAGCTATAGATGTTCGTTTTTCTAATTATAATGAAAGACTGTATTTAGCTGAATTCTTAATATCTAGAAATAATAAAGAGGAAGGAAAAGAAATTCTAGAAGAACTAATGTCTGAATACCAACACATGACTAAACGCAATAAAGCAATTTATAAAACAACAATTAGCAAGACAGAAAAAGCTTTAGAACTCTTAAAATAAAACCTATACGATTTAGGGACTTTTAAAAGCAAAGTATAATACGAAACACCAAAAAGATTTCTTACTTTGTAAGTCTCTATGTTTTTACATAAACATCCATATCCACCTTTTATCCAAAAGAAAAGAACACTAAAAAGTTGATTGTTGGTACTTTGCCACCTCCGCGCTTTAGCATAGGCGAACTTTTAGAAAAAGATGTAAATTTCTGCTATGGCAGTTACTATAATTCCTTGTGGCTGTATATGGATAAAATCCATCAATTAAATTTACGTTACGATAATTCGAAAGAAGCAATTGAAGAACGAAAAGCATTCTTAATAAAACATAAAATAGGGGTTTGTGATATTGTTGAAAGTGCCGAAAGAAATAAAATTGATGCTTCCGATTTAGGTATGCGTAATATTAAACTTCGAAATATTTTAGGCTATTTAAGAGAGTATCCATCTATTGAAACACTTTTGTTTATAGGAGGAAATAGCAAAAACGGACCCGAGTATTTCTTTCGAAAACATTTAAAGGAATACGGATTAAAATTAGAGCTAGTTTCTAATGAAATTCTAAGAGAACATCAGTTTCATTTCCAAGGAAGATATATACAAACCATTTCGCTAACTTCATCGTCTGGATCTGCAAATAGAGCCATTGGTAGTATGCCTTTGTATAAGCAACTTAAGGCCAGTAACCCACAATTTAACACTTTTGATTTTCGGGTTATGCAGTATCAAGAATATTTTTAAATAATATACTTCATTTAAACGTAGTAAATCCTTATTTTTGCAACTTCTAAAAGCAAAAAAAGTATGTTTAATAATTTAAGTGAAAAGTTAGATAAAGCCCTACATATCTTAAAAGGTCATGGTAGTATTACAGAAGTTAACGTTGCCGAAACCCTAAAAGAAGTACGTCGAGCTTTACTAGATGCGGATGTTAACTTTAAAATTGCTAAAGATTTTACCACTAAAGTAAAAGAAAAGGCACTTGGGCAAAACGTATTAACAAGTCTTCAGCCAGGACAATTAATGGTTAAGATTGTTAAAGACGAACTTACCGAATTAATGGGAGGTGATGCAGAAGGTCTTAATTTATCTGGTGCACCAACGGTTATTTTAATGTCAGGTTTACAAGGGTCTGGTAAAACAACCTTTTCTGGTAAACTAGCCAACTATCTTAAAAATAAAAAAACAAAGAAACCTTTATTAGTTGCCTGTGACGTTTATCGTCCAGCTGCGATTGATCAGTTACACGTTGTAGGAGATCAAATTAAAGTGGAGGTTTTTAGCGATAAAGGAAATACAGATCCTGTTGCTATTGCAGAAGCAGGTATTGCTCATGCAAAAGCAAACGGACACAATGTAGTTATTATTGATACCGCGGGTCGTTTAGCTGTAGATGAGGCAATGATGACCGAGATATCAAACATTCATAAAGCTATCCAGCCACAAGAAACATTGTTTGTAGTAGATTCTATGACAGGTCAGGATGCTGTTAATACAGCAAAAGCCTTTAACGATGTTTTAAATTTTGACGGAGTAATTCTTACAAAATTAGATGGTGATACGCGAGGTGGAGCAGCAATTTCTATTAAAACGGTAGTAAATAAACCAATTAAGTTTATTGGTACCGGAGAGAAAATGGAAGCAATTGATGTTTTCTATCCTTCACGTATGGCAGACCGTATTCTTGGAATGGGGGATGTTGTATCTCTTGTGGAAAGAGCACAAGAACAATTTGATGAAGAGGAAGCTCGTAAGCTACAGAAGAAAATTGCTAAGAACCAATTTGGTTTTGACGATTTCTTAAAGCAAATCCAACAGATCAAGAAAATGGGGAACATGAAAGATCTTATTGGAATGATTCCTGGAGCTGGAAAAATGATGAAAGATATTGATATAGATGATGATGCTTTTAAAGGTATTGAAGCTATTATTCACTCTATGACTCCAGAAGAGCGTTCTAACCCTTCTATTATTAACGCAAGTAGAAAGAAAAGAATTGGTAAAGGTTCTGGTACATCGGTACAAGAAGTAAATCAACTGTTAAAGCAATTCAACCAAATGTCGAAGATGATGAAAATGATGCAAGGCGGAGGCGGAAAACGCATGATGCAAGCAATGAAAAACATGAGGTAATTCCTTAGAGAGTTTTAAACTATTTCTGAATCATTATAAATATATTAATTTGTGTCTTTGCGAAATTACTTGAATAAATTCATGTATTCGTAGTGACTAAAGCTCAAACAACATGACAATCTTAGACGGAAAAAAAATCAGCAACGACATTAAGGATGAAATTACCGAACAGGTGAAAAAAATGAAAGCTAAAGGGGAAAAAGTACCACATTTAGCTGCAATTATTGTTGGTAATGACGGAGCAAGTTTAACTTATGTTGCTAGTAAAGTTCGTGCTTGTGAACGTGTAGGTTTTGAGTCTACTATGGTAAGATTATCTAATACCACAAGTGAAATTGAATTATTAGATAAAATTGAAGAATTAAACCAAGATAGTAATATAGATGGGTTTATTATTCAATTACCATTGCCTCCACAAATCAATACACAAAAGGTTTTAATGGCTGTTAACCCAGATAAAGATGTTGATGGTTTCCATCCAATGAACTTTGGAAAAATGGCTTTAGATATGTCAACTTTTATTCCTGCAACTCCATTTGGTATTTTAGAGTTACTAGATCGTTATGGTGTAGAAACGAAAGGAAAACATACTGTAGTTATTGGAAGATCTCACATAGTAGGAAGACCAATGAGTATTTTAATGGGAAGAAAAGGTTTTCCAGGAAACTCTACGGTAACACTTACACACAGTCACACTAAGAATATTACACAAATAACAAGTCAAGCAGATATTATTATTACAGCTTTAGGGCAACCTAATTATTTAAAAGCTGAAATGGTGAAAGATGATGTTGTAGTAATTGATGTTGGAATTACTCGTGTTCCAGATGAAAACGCACCAAAAGGTTATGTTATTACTGGAGACGTAGATTTTGAAAACGTAAGCAAAAAAGCAAGTTTTATAACACCTGTTCCAGGTGGAGTAGGACCAATGACTATTGCGATGCTTCTTAAAAATACACTTTTAGCTAGAGAAAGACACCTACAATAAACTTATATTGTAGCGTGAATTTGCTTCAAGTACTAGTATTAAATACAAATAGGGTAATCATTGGAAGTGTGCAACATATATTGCCAATTCTAATTGCTACCCTTTTTTGTGTCTTTATAATTCGTTTTTCCAATAGAAATTTATCTGTAGAGCAAAAACAACAGGTATTCAAATATTTCGGTGTTTTTGTTTCTGGTGCTATTATAACTTATCATAGTTATTTGATTAGTTTAGGAAATTACTCTATCACCACAGACCTCCCTTTGTTTTTATGTAGTTTCTTGGCTTTAATCATTCCGATTTTTACTTTTTCTAGAAAGTATTGGATGTTTGAAATTTTGTTATTTTGGGTTATTGCAGGTACTACACAAGGTGTTTTAACGCCAGATATTGCAGTTGGTTTTCCAAGCTTTGATTATTTCAGGTATTGGATTGTACATTTAGGTCTGCTCACTATTATTTTTTATGCTGTCTTCGCTTTGCGAATGCGACCAAGATTTAAAAGTATTTTTAAATCCTTTATGGCTTTACAAGTTTATGTTGTAGTTATTATGGCCATAAACTACTTTTTAAAATCTAATTATTTTTATTTAAATAGAAAACCAGCATCTGCTTCGGCCTTAGATTATTTAGGAGATTGGCCATACTATTTATTAGTGGTTGAGCTTATTTTAATTCCGTTTTTCTTGCTAATATATTTGCCATTTTATCTTACCCGAAACAAAAGCAACAAGAATTCCAAATAAAGAGATTATAGACGTTTGTAGGAGCCATCTATAATATAAAATCATCTAAAAGGCTAAGGTTGTGTGTTGCTTTAATGCCTTTGTGGGAGTCAGGTTCAATACTAACTATTTTTTCTTCTATATAATCATCAATAGTTAGTTTTTTTATAACATTTAAGTTTAATCCGTAACCGTAAACCCCTTTAGAGTTATTTTACGAAGGTCTGATTTTCTTGTTTTCTAAATTGAAAATCTTACCTGCATTTTAGCAAGCCTAGTATCTATAATTACAGGGTTTTTCTTATGAGTTTCTATTTTATTAAGTTTTAAAGAATCTATTTTGTAGATGTATAGATTGCTTGAATGCTCACCAAAAGCTTTGTTTAAAAAGAGCCATCGTTGTCCGTTTTCATCTTTATAATAACTTGTGTCCACTATTTTTTCTCCTTCAAAAGCTGTGGCGTATAAACTCCATTTATTAGGAAAGGACTCGCACTTATATATTTCAACTTGGTTGTTGTCGCTAGTTTCTGGTATCATAAATATCGAATCATCTTCCTCAAAAATAAAAGGGTAGGAAAGATGATAGTCAAAATCTAATATGTCTTGAACCTCTACAATTTCATTATTTTGAATTCTTCCACAAGAGATTTTTCCTAATTTGGTTTTATAAGAATAAATTTCAAAAAACACATAGGCTTCTCCTTTATATGGAAAAAGAAAAGGGTCTGCCCAAAACTCATCCTTAGGTAGTTTTATGGGTTTTAAACTTTGCAATGCGGTTTTCTCAAAGGGTCCTTTTCCTGTAAATAATGTCCAACGATGGATACGAGTTCCTAAAAATCTTTCAGCAATACGCTCTTTTTATTCTGCTTATAAAATTGGAAAGAAAATGAGCAATATACTTTAGAGTATATTTGATGCCTGGTGATTTTAATAAAGGGTTGGAATCAATCGGAATTTCTTGATAATGTAATTGGTTGTTTTGTAACAGATTAATGTTTTTGAATAGTATATCTAGTGACTATTTTAGAATATAGGTGGACCTTTTTCATTATTAGGATTATAGCCATGGTGAAAGCTCTAAATACCATGTTTTGTAGTTTTTAGAATTTCTCCTTGAATAGAATCAAATTCTAGATTTAATATAATATCAAGATCGTAAGGTGTTATTTTGTCGGCATCTTCTTTGCTGAAAATATCTTGATGCCCTTTTTTTGTTGGATGGAAAGAAATGCTTGGTGTTGCTTTGAGGTAGTCAATTATTTCCTGTTTGTTCGCTATAAAGCTGCTTTTATATATTTTAGATTCTAATTGTAATTGAAGTTTTAATAGGGATTTACTAATGGTGTTTTTAGTATTAATCCCGTTGGAATTCTTTCTGCCATCATGAATTAATAGGCATAACTCAAACGAGCTGTCCATTTTAATTCTGTTAGCTAATCTTAATTCGTAGTTGGTTAATTTATTTAAATTTTTGATTATAATAGCAATCCTCATACAGCACTTCTTGTTTTTTGACATGAAAATACAGTAAAATGTTGATTTTTAGAAAATTGTTATTTTGTTTTGTAGAGGTGTAATAGTAAACTTATACTTAGTAGTACTGTATAAAAAAGCTTGTTATAATTATTCTTATAATCATAACAAGCATTACTATTTTAAAAGAAGTTTGTGTTATTTGTTATTGGCTTCGTATTCTTTTGTAGAATCTTCAAGAAGTTCATTTAATACTCTAAATTCCTCTTCGGTAAACTCTCTGATTTCTCCAATTGGAATATCTAGTTTAATATTCATGATACGAATACGTTTCAGTGTTTGCACTTCGTAGTTTAAATACTCACACATTCTACGAATTTGTCTGTTTAATCCTTGTGTTAGAATAATTCGGAATTTATAAGTTCCTAATTTTTCAACGACACATTTTTTTGTGGTTTGCCCTAGTTCTTCTAAAGGAATCCCATTAGACATTCTCTCTATAAAAGTTTGGGAAATAGGCTTATCAACAGTAACAATGTATTCTTTATCGTGGTTGTTACTTGCGCGAAGAATTTTGTTTACTATATCTCCATCATCGGTTAGGAAAATAAGTCCTTCACTAGGTTTGTCTAGTCTCCCGATAGGGAAAATTCGCTTCGGATAATTTATATAATCTATAATATTATCTTTTTCTACTCTTGTATCTGTTGTACACACGATTCCTACAGGTTTATTGAAAACTAAGTAGGTAAAAGATTCTTTGGTGTTTACAACAGGTTTTCCGTCTACATGAACCACATCGGTAGGAGCTATTTTAGTGCCCATTTCTGGAACAACTCCGTTAATGGTTACTCTTCCTGCTTCAATAAGTCTGTCGGCTTCCCTACGAGAGCAGTAGCCAACTTCGCTTAAGTATTTGTTTATACGTTTAAAATTCTCATTCATATTGCAAAGATACTATAAACTTTAGACTGAATTAAATTGCTTCTTTAGAAAGGTAATTATTTATATACTCTGTAATGGTTTCGTTATTTAAAGAGTGACCGAAGCCTTGTGTTGTAATCAGTTTTGCATTTTGGTAATTTTCAACATATTGCTTTGCATCTTCATACGGGATAATTCTATCGCGTTCATCATGTATGATAAGGGCAGAAGTATCAATGTTTTTTGTGAAATTTGCTGCAGAATAATAGGCGGGAAGGTTTCCGTATTTCTGTTGCACAATTTTATTCATCTGCTTACCAACTCGCTTGTTGTAGCCCATCATATTAATATAGCGAGTAAATACATCTGAAATATTAGAAGGTGCTCCAAGGAGTATTAATTTTTCTAATTGTTTGTTTTTGTATTTATGCTGATAAAAAATGGTTGACATGCCTCCAACCGAATGCCCAACAATAACATCTGGTTTGAATTTTTTACAAACTATTTGAATAAATTCCGCATACAAAATAGCATCAAAACGTTTGCTACCCGAGTGTCCGTGAGCAGGAGCATCTAGTGCAATAATATTATAATCGTGTTTTTTAAGACTTTCAATTAATGGTCTCCATCTTGCGGCATTGCTTTCCCAACCATGAGCAAGAAGGATTGTTTTGTTCTTACCAAGCCAGCGATAGGTCATGATGCTTAAATCATCGTATTTCAAGCTTTCTCTAAAGGCTGTATTTAGAAAGTCTATATCTTTTTCGGTAGGTTTTCCTTTTAAAGGAGTAGAAAATAAATATATAGCTAGCTTTCCGGCTAACTTTGGTGATATATAACTTAAGAAGTTGACAAAGAAACCTATGATTTTTGGTAGAAATTTCATTTAGGATTCTCTGTTTACTAAGTCCATAGAAAACGCAGGAAGACAAACTGCCAAATATTCACAAGCATCAGTGAAAGGGTTGGAATACTGTACGCGAGTATTTTTGTTGATTTTTATAGACTGGCCAGCTTCTAAAACAATGGTTTCGTCTTCTATAATAAATTGTTTTTTTCCTTTGATGATGTAAGTGTATTCATCAAACTTAGGAGTTTGAAAAGGTTCACTCCAACCTGGAGGAGCGATCATATGTGCAATACTAACTTCTGAATTATTATTACTTGCTAAGCCAAAATGCTCTTCAATAACTTTTCCGTCGGTTGTAGGAACAACAAATGGTGCTTTTTGAATGGTATATTTTTTATCTTTCATGATGCTTCTATTTTATGTTTACTTTAATGGTTTGCGTTTAATCATTCCGCCTTTTAAATCTTTAACCAAACCTATTACTACAAAGGCATTTTTGTCTATTTTATCTACTTCAGTATATAGTTTTGCTAGTTCTAATCTTGTCATTACTGTGTAGATAATGTCTTTAGATTCGCTGCTTCCTTTTTCGTTAAAACCTCCTTTTCCTACGTAAATAGTACAGGCTCTTTGAAGCTTGTCGGTTATCATTACTCTCAGCTCTTCATGTTTTTCAGAAATAATAGTAATACCTACATATTCTTCTACACCATCTACAACAAAATCTACTGTTTTTGCAGCAGCTAAATAGGTTAGGATAGCGTATAAAGCTACCTCAATAGATAGGATGTAAGCCCCAAAGGAAAAGATAACAATATTTGTTAAAAGTAAAACGTCACCTACGGTAATAGAAAGTTTTCTACTTAAAAAGATTGCCAAAACCTCTGTTCCATCAATAACGCTACCACCTCTCATGGCCATTCCTATTCCTAAACCTAAAAAGAAACCACCAAAGACTGCTATAAGTAATTTGTCATCTGTAATGATTGGGTAGTCTACAAAATGTACTACTACCGCTAAAAATGCAATTGCAAGTACACTTTTTATGGCGAATTTTACGCCAATCGTTCTTGTGGCTAAAATTAAAAACGGAATATTAACTATAAGTAATAAAGCACTTAATGATAGAGAAGTTGTGTTTTGTAGCAAAAGCGAAATACCTGTTGCTCCACCATCAATAAAATTATTAGGTAATAAAAAACCATTTAACCCAAATCCTGCTGAAAAAACACCTATAATAATAAAGATGAATTCTTTTATAGCATGAGAAACTTCAACCTTGATATTATCGATTATTGGCGCTAAAGTGATATCTGAAACTGTAGCGTTTTGATTCTCTGTTTTTAGCCTTTTTTGGGCAATATTTGTTATTAGTTTACCTAAGAATTGCTTCATCTATTATTTTAATGTTATACCTAAATACTTGTTGAAATTTATCTTTATTGATAAGTGGAGGGAATTACCAGCCTATCATGAAATGTTTGATTTTAGCTCCGTCTGGAATATGAACCGCTTCAATTTTTTTATTCATATCAATTCGAAGCTCTGCAGGTAATTCTTTTTTATCAATGGTAAAGAAGCCATTGATATCGTTTACAAACACAACCACATTTCTTAAGGTATTTTGAATACTTGAAATGGTATAATTATTTTTTATGTCTGCAAAAGTACTTGCAGTATTTAAGCCCTTATCTGTTTTGAATCTTGGATCAACTACTTTAATGGTTGTAATAGTAGAGGTAGAATCTAAAACCTGCTTAGGGGTAAGTAACAGTAAAAGTTTACCGTTTTTATCATAGATTTCTATATCGTTTATACCTCCAATAAATTCATCGCCAGCAATTCTTTTTACAATAGAATCATTAGTGTAAATGGCATCTATATCTTTTACTTGAGTAGAATCTGTAAGTAAACCAATGTTTTGTTTTGAAATGGTGTATGGGTTAATTTCTTTTTTACAAGCACTAAAAAGTGCTAAAGTGATAATTGCTATTATTGTCTTTTTCATGTGTATTTCCCAAGATGATGGGAACTTTTAGGATTAATTATTTTTTTTTTTTTTTGTTTGAGGCGGTTATTTCATAACCTTTTTTAGAATACCAAATACAGAACGTATAAAGGTTGCGCTAGTTAGTACTTTTACTACAGGATTCATTCTATTACTTGTAGTTCTAGATCTAGTGGTTCTTTGAGTCCTTTGTCTTTCTTTTTCTCTAGCTTCTCTTTCTTCTTCTTCCTCTTTTATGTTTTCTGCTTTTTCAATTTTTGCTTTAAGCATTTCATAAGCTGATTCTCTATCTATAGTTTCGTTATATTTTGTAACTAATTTTGAATCGTCTAAAAGAGCATTTAATTCGGTTTCCGTTAAAATATCCATTCTGCTCATTGGTGCACGAACCAAGGTTGCTGCTAGTGGCGTAGGTCTTCCTTTTTCATCTAAAGCAGAAACTAGTGCTTCACCAATACCAAGAGAGGTTAGTACTTCTGCAGTATCATAATAGTCTGTAAGCGGATAGTTTTGCGCAGTTAGCTTGATTGCTTTTCTGTCTTTAGCAGTAAACGCACGTAAAGCATGTTGGATTTTTAAACCTAACTGACCTAAAACAGCTTCAGGTACATCTGTTGGGTTTTGCGTAACAAAGTATAGCCCGATTCCTTTACTTCGAATAAGCTTTACAATGTTTTCAATTTGATTTAACAATGCTTTGGAAGCTTGGTTGAAAATTAAATGTGCTTCATCAATAAACATGATTAATTCTGGTTTGTCAGAATCACCTTGTTCTGGGAAGGTTTCATATATTTCAGCTAATAAGCTTAGCATAAATGTTGAAAACAACTTCGGTTTATCTTGAATATCTGTTAATCGGATAATATTGATATAACCTCTTCCGTCTCTTGTTGTACGCACTAAGTCTTCTACTTCAAAACTTTTTTCTCCGAAGAAAATATCTCCGCCTTGTTGTTCAATTTCTACGACTTTACGTAAAATAGCTCCGGTAGAAGCAGAAGAGATTCTTCCATAAGCTTCATCAAATTCTTTTTTTCCTTGCTGTGTAGCGTATTGCAATACTTTTTTGAAATCTTTTAAATCTAAAAGAGGTAATTTATTATCGTCACAATATTTGAAAATTACGGCAACAACTCCGGTTTGCGTTTCAGAAAGATCTAAAATTCTAGATAATAAAACAGGTCCGAATTCGCTTACTGTAGCTCGAAGTCTAACCCCATCTTGTTGTGAAAGTGACATGATTTCTACCGGAAAACCTTTTGCTTCAAATGGTAAACCAATTTTTGCATGTCGTTCATCAATCTTCGCATGACCAGGGCTTGGCTGTGCCAATCCACTTAAATCCCCTTTTATATCCATAAGTAAAACAGGAATTCCTTTTTCGCTTAAATTCTCAGCTAAAACTTGAAGGGTTTTTGTTTTTCCTGTTCCAGTTGCACCAGCAATTAAACCATGTCTATTCATGGTTTTTAGAGGTACTTTTATAAAAGCATCTGTAATGGTTTCGCCATCTAACATTGCAGAACCTAAAGTGATATAATCCCCTTTGGTGCTATTGCCTTCTGTAATATGTTTAATAAATTCTTCCTTCTTACTCATAATATGATTAAAAATTTGCATAAAAATAGTAATCTTTCAGTTAAAACCTTTTAAAAAAGCTCTCAACTTTTTAACTAAAAACCTTTAATGGATTAAGGTTCACCTATTTTGTTTTATAAAGTAGAAGTTTATTTTGGATTAAATACTTAAGTAGCAATTAATTTTTACACACATAAATAACTATCTTTGCAGGCTATGACAAGAAGTGAAAGACAAGAGTTACTAGATAAAGGATTATTATTGCCTTTAATGGAAGAGTTTTATACCATTCAAGGAGAAGGTTTCCATAAGGGGACTGCTGCTTATTTTGTGAGAATTGGTGGTTGCGATGTTGGTTGCCATTGGTGTGACGTTAAAGAAAGCTGGTTGCCAGAATTGCATCCTGCAACTAAAGCTGTTGATATTGCTGAAAATGCAGCTAAATATAGCAGAACAATTGTGGTTACTGGTGGAGAACCGTTAATGTGGGATATGGGACCTTTAACTAAAGAGTTAAAAGATAAAGGACTTCAAATTCATATTGAAACTTCTGGAGCTTATAAGCTTACAGGAATTTGGGATTGGATTTGCTTATCGCCAAAGAAAAACAAACTCCCTACCGAAGAAGTGTACGCAAAAGCACATGAACTTAAGTGTATTGTTTACAATAAAGACGATTTTAGATTTGCTGAAGAACAAGCAGCAAAGATTAATGACGACTGCATATTATACCTGCAACCAGAATGGAGTAAGCGTGATAAAATGATGCCACAAATTGTTGATTATGTCATGAAAAACCCGAAGTGGAAAGTTTCTTTACAAACACATAAATACTTGAATATTCCTTAGAATAGGATGTAAGTAAATAGAATAAAAAAGTTCCGAGAAGATGATGTATCCTCGGAACTTTTTAGTTATAACAATTATTTAATTACATTTTAAAAGGAACAACAACTCTAGTTTTGCTCCATCCTAAATGCATGTCTATAGTTTCTTTGCCTTTTTCAAATGCTATAGAGAATGCTTCTAAACCTTCTTTTCCTTCCGAAACAGGGACTTTTAATCTTGCTACATCGTTTGCTTCGTTATAATAATAACTTCCCCATACGTTGATGTCTTTGTTTATAATGGCTGTCCATTCCTTTTCTCCCGGAATCATATAAAATGTATAAGTTCCAGCTTTTACTAGAGTATCGCCTAAATACATATCCTTATAAAGTGTAAGTTCTGATGCCTCATTAGCTCCGGTTCTCCATACTTCGCCGTTTTTCATTAGCTCATTTAAGGTACGACCTTTTAACTGTGGGCGACCGTAAGAAATTCTTATTAGTTTATTGGATTCTTTATAGGAACTAGGGTATGAAGCCATATCCATTGGGCTTTTATCTAAGCCTTTAAATTCTTGAGCAGTTGTGTTAACGGATAGTAACAAGGTAAATGCAAAAGTAATAGCGGTAATAAGTTTTAGTTTTTTCATAATATTTAATATTGATTTTCTATAAAAATAATCAATTTAATCTCCATGCAAGTAAATAACAGATTAAAACTTGCTTTATAGCTTTAATAGCTTCAAAGTTATTTATTTAAGTTAATTATTAATTTTAAGTATCAAATTGAAACCATTATATAGTCATCTATTTTCATTTGTATAGTTTTGTTTCATATTTGTGCTGTAATTATTAACAAGAAGACTTCTTTTGGAGTAGTCTTATAAAAAAGAATATTATGTGCGGAATTGTATGTGCGTTTGATGTAAAGCAAAAAGTAGAAGATATACGTCCTCAGGTTCTGGAGATGGCAAAAAAGATTCGTCATCGTGGTCCAGATTGGAGCGGAATTTATAGTGATGAAAAAGTAATTATGGCACATGAGCGTTTAGCGATTGTAGATCCTGCTTCAGGGAAACAGCCCTTATTGAGTGCTGATAAGTCCGTAGTGTTAGCAGCTAATGGTGAGATTTACAACCATCGCGCAATAAGGGAATCATTAAAGGGTAAGTACGATTTTCAAACACAAAGTGACTGTGAAGTTATACTAGCGCTTTATAAGGATAAAGGATTTGATTTTGTAGATGATATGAACGGTATTTTTGGTTTCGCAATCTATGATGTAGAAAAAGAGGAATATTTTATAGCTAGAGACCATATGGGGATTATACCACTATATATTGGTTGGGATAAACATGGTACCTTTTATGTGGCTTCCGAATTAAAAGCTTTAGAAGGAATTTGTACTAAAATAGAATTGTTTCCTCCAGGGCATTATATGTCTAGCCGAAACGGAGAATTTGTTAAATGGTATAAAAGAGATTGGAGAGAATATGAAGCAGTAAAAGACAATGAAACTAGTATTGCTAAAGTTCGTCAAGCTTTAGAAGATGCCGTTCACAGACAGTTAATGAGTGATGTTCCTTACGGCGTACTATTATCTGGCGGATTAGATTCTTCTATAACTTCTGCAATAGCAAAAAAATATTCAGAAAGAAGAATTGAAGCAGATGATAAAGAAAAAGCATGGTGGCCCCAGTTGCATTCTTTTTCGGTTGGCTTAGAAGGTTCTCCAGATTTAGCTGCAGCAAAAAAAGTGGCAGACCATATTGGTACAGTGCATCATGAAATAAAATTCACTATTCAAGAAGGCCTAGATGCTATTCGAGATGTGATTTATAATATTGAAACCTATGATATTACTACTATTCGCTCTTCTACACCTATGTGTTTAATGGCTCGTGTAATTAAATCTATGGGTATAAAAATGGTGCTATCTGGTGAGGGGGCAGATGAATTATTTGGTGGTTATTTATATTTTCATAAAGCTCCTAGTGCAAAAGATTTCCATGAGGAAACGGTTCGTAAATTAGATAAGTTACACATGTACGACTGTTTAAGAGCAAACAAAAGTTTAGCTGCTTGGGGTATTGAAGGACGTGTTCCGTTTTTAGATAAAGAATTTATGGATGTTGCTATGAGCATCAACCCTCAAGATAAAATGATTAATGGCGAACGTATGGAAAAATGGGTACTCCGAAAAGCGTTTGAAGACATGCTTCCAGAAAGTGTTGCTTGGAGACAAAAAGAACAATTTAGTGACGGAGTAGGATATAGTTGGATAGATACATTAAAAGCATTGGTAGAAAAAGAAGTAAGCGATGAGCAAATGGCAAATGCCAAATTCCGTTATCCTATTCAAACACCAATAAATAAAGAAGAATATTATTATAGAACAATTTTTGAAGATCATTTCCCAAGCGATGCAGCTGCTTTAAGCGTTCCTCAAGAGCCAAGTGTAGCGTGTAGCACCAAAATAGCATTAGAATGGGATGAGGCGTTTAAAAACATGAATGATCCGTCTGGTAGAGCTGTGGCGAAGGTGCATGCAGATTCCTATGTGAAAATCTAGAAGAATTTGGTTGTTTTTAGTTAAAATTGGTTAGTTTATTTTATTCAAAATCTCGCTTCTGCGGGATTTTGTCTTTTTTTACAATTCCGAGAATGTAAAAAATCGTTAAAATTAAATTTAAGGTGTTTTTTAGGCGATTTAAGACACTTTTAAATAATTAACAATTGTTGATAATTATCCGTTTCAGAGGCTGAAAAGCTTTCAAATAGCGTCAAAAAGTTGTATATTTGTTATGTTCAGGTGTCCCGAAAAGTCCGGGATTTTTTTGTGAAAATGACCAACGATGTTTTTTACAAGAAAGTTTTTTTAAAACATAGAAAACACATGAACTCCGTTGCAAAACGGAAACCAAATTAATTAAATAACAAACATCAAACGTTTTATAATGAGCGAAAAAAGAGAAGAATTTAACAAGGATAACTATTCAGCGGATAGTATTCAGGCGTTAGAGGGAATGGAGCATGTGCGCATGCGTCCTTCCATGTATATTGGAGATACCGGAGTTAGAGGTTTACACCATCTAGTATATGAGGTTGTAGATAACTCTATTGATGAGGCTTTAGCTGGACATTGTGATAATATTAGCGTTACTATAAACGAGGATAACTCGATTACTACAGAAGATGATGGTCGTGGTATCCCTGTTGATTTACATAAAAAAGAAGGAGTTTCTGCATTAGAGGTTGTAATGACTAAGATTGGTGCGGGAGGTAAATTCGATAAAGATTCGTATAAAGTTTCTGGAGGACTGCACGGAGTAGGTGTGAGTTGTGTAAACGCACTGTCTACACACTTAAAAGCTACAGTTTACAGAAAAGGAGAAATCTGGGAACAAGAGTACGAAAAAGGTAAAGCAATGTACCCTGTAAAGAAAATTGGAGATACAGATAAAAGAGGAACAATTGTTACTTTTAAGCCAGACCCAACAATTTTTACACAAACATTAGAGTATAGCTATGATACTTTAGCAAGCAGAATGCGTGAGTTAGCTTACCTTAATAAAGGAATTACTATTCATTTAATTGATAAGCGATCTAAAAAAGAAGATGGATCTTATGAAGGAGAAACTTTCCATTCAGAAGAAGGTCTTAAAGAGTTTATCAAATTCTTAGACGGAAACCGTGAGCCAATTACAAGAGAAGTAATAGCTTTTGAAGGAGAGAAAAATGGCGTTCCTGTAGAGGTTGCGATGGTGTATAACACTAGTTATGCCGAAAACTTACACTCATACGTAAACAATATTAATACGCATGAAGGAGGAACACACTTATCAGGATTCCGCCGTGGATTAACACATACTCTTAAAAAATATGCAGATGAATCTGGAATGTTAGACAAGTTAAAGTTTGACATTGCTGGAGATGATTTCCGTGAAGGATTAACTGCAATTATTTCGGTAAAAGTTCAAGAGCCACAGTTCGAAGGACAAACAAAAACGAAATTAGGAAACCGTGAAGTTTCTGCTTCTGTGAGTCAGGCAGTTTCAGAAATGCTAACCGATTACTTAGAAGAGCATCCAGAAGATGCTAAGACAATTGTTCAAAAAGTAATTCTTGCCGCTCAAGCACGTCACGCAGCACAAAAAGCTCGTGAAATGGTTCAGCGTAAAACAGTAATGAGTATAGGTGGTTTACCTGGAAAATTATCTGACTGTTCAGAACAAGATCCTTCAAAATGTGAAGTTTACTTAGTCGAGGGAGATTCGGCAGGTGGAACTGCAAAACAAGGTCGTGATAGAAATTTCCAAGCTATTTTACCTTTACGTGGTAAGATTCTTAACGTAGAAAAAGCAATGTCTCATAAAGTTTTTGAAAACGAAGAGATTAAAAATATTTATACGGCACTTGGTGTTACTATCGGAACAGAAGATGATACTAAGGCATTAAACCTTTCTAAGCTAAGATACCATAAAATTGTAATCATGTGTGATGCCGATATCGATGGTGCACATATTGAAACTTTAATCTTAACATTCTTCTTCCGTTATATGAGGGAGCTAATTGAAAACGGACATATTTATATTGCAACGCCACCTCTTTATTTAGTTAAAAAAGGAGCAAAAAAAGAGTATGCTTGGACAGACGAAGAGCGTATAGCTTTAATGAAAGAATATGGAGATGGAGCTAAGATCCAACGTTATAAAGGTCTTGGGGAAATGAACGCTGAACAACTTTGGGATACAACTATGAATCCTGAATACAGAACTTTACGTCAAGTACAAATTGACAATGGAGCAGAAGCCGATAGAATCTTCTCTATGTTAATGGGAGATGAGGTTCCACCTCGTAGAGAGTTTATCGAGAAAAATGCAATTTATGCAAATATTGATGCTTAATTAGTGTCTGTCTAGTCCTAAATAATAAATACAGATTATTAAAGGATTAAATTTGTTATTTAAAGCTGAATAATCATATGATTGTTCAGCTTTTTTTGATTTGTATTGTTTTCTTTACTTATTAATTTGTTATATACCTCCGTTGGCTGTTAAATCAGCAATACATTGGCTGTCAATTTGTGGTGCCGATGATATATTTACTAGGTTTATCATTCCTTGTGAGGATTCTGTAGCCCAATACATTAAACAACCTTGATTTTTTGCAATGTTTTGGATGTGTTTCGTCTTCATGATTTGTTTGCATTTCAGGTCCTAAATTGGTCTGGCCAAGAATATGACCAAATTCATGAGTCATAACGGTTGCTTCTAAAACAACTCTGTTTGGTTCTAAAGGACTATTGCTTAGCTCTTGGATTCTTTCCTCAAAAACTGCAAAGGGGGTATTTCAATAAGCAGAACCTAATACATAGTTGTTTTCCGTGTCACTTGCCGATTTTGCATCTGCAATAAAAACCCAAACTGTAATCTGATTTTCTGTATTATAGTATTTTCTATTTTAACACTTACTATGTCTTGTGTAGAATAAGCCTCTAAACGAGGAGAAGCTAAAGCACTTTTTTCTACTATTATTCAGTTAGGCTTATAAAATCTACTAAATTATAAACAGTAGATTCATTAGAATCAAATCCTGCAACATAAACAATCTCCAATACTAAACTTTTGAAAGTTTTACCAAATAAAATATAGTTAGCCAAACTTCCAATAGATTGTGTGTTTGAGCTAGTTTGTTCTTCAGAAGAAATATAAATTCCTTTAGTTTCTTCCGTTGAAAAATTAAATAATAAAATGAAAAGGAAGGAATATAATATGTCTTCTTCATAATGGTTATTTAAAGATAAAAAAAAGCAGTTACTGATTTAGTAACTGCTTAGATTTGGTGCAATACTTTATATTTTTGATAAAACTAAAGTTACAGCTCCATTAGTTGTGCTTCTTAACGAAACAGTTGTGTTAGAATAGCTTGTTACTTCCCATGTGTTGTTTAAGGCTTGAAATGAGCTGTTTCCGTGAAACGTTAAGTTTAAAAGCACTTCAATTTCTGAAACCACTTGGTAGGTTCCGTTAACATCGGCAACAGTTGTGTTAACTGTATTTTGTGTCGTTACGGATAAATCGTTTGCAAAGTTTATAGTAAATTCCGAAAACTCATTAGCAGAATCTACACCAGCTGAAACGACAGTCATAAGTTAAGAGTAAATGTTATTGGTGTCAGTAATAGCTTAGATTATAATGAGAGCTTTACTAATACATCAAATGAAACGGAAACAAAAACAAATAATTTGAAACAAGAGAATATTGGTTTTGGTGGAAATTGGTCTGCAGAGTGGAATTCAGTTCTATCTACGGAGTTAAATTTATATTATTCACAGTATAATGTATACGCAATTGATTATAAGCTTGAAACAAATCAACAATTAAATCAAGAAAATGAAGTAATAGATACAGGCCTAAAGCTGAAATCTACTTATATTTTAAATGATCATTTAAAACTATTGAATGGTTATCAATTCACAGAAGTTGGAATACTTAATGGTACAGAAGTTAGTAAACCAGAATTTAGTCGAACAAAAAAGGATGTTCTTTTAAATCATGCGATTTTTAACGAGGTTGAGTATCATGATTCCTCTCTTTTTATTAGAGCGGGAATAAGGTCTAATTATTTTCAAAAGTTTGAGAAATTTTTAGTAGAACCTCGACTTAATGTAAGGTATAAATGGTCAAATGGCTTTGCCATGAAACTGCAAGGGGAATTTAAAAACCAATCAGCAACACAAATAATCGACTTTCAATATGACTTTTTAGGCGTCGAAAATAGGCGATGGACACTAGCTAATGAAGAGAGTATTCCTATTTCAGAAAGTAAGCAGGTTTCTTTTGGAGTAAGTTACAATAAAAATGATTTCATTATTGATATAGAAGGTTTTTATAAGGTAGTTGATGGTATTACAGTTCCAAACCAAGGATTCTATAATAATTTTCAGTTTATTAATGCTATTGGTGAATATAATGTTAAAGGTGTGGAACTTCTAATTAATAAAAGCACCAATAAATACGGTGCTTGGTTAAGTTATACTTATAGTATAAATAATTATAAGTTTAGAACACTAACTCCTTCTGTTTTCCCTAATAATTTAGATATTAGGCATTCAGTTTCGCTAGCTTTTAATTATGATATATTCGAAAGTTTAGGGGTTTCCATAGGAGGAATTTGGCGATCAGGTCAGCCGTACACAAAAACAATTGAAGGAAATGAAATGGTTCAAGACGGGAATAATACATATGTAAATTTTGATTCACCTAATAGTGAAAACATAAATGATTTTATGCGATTAGATGCTTCTATAAATTATAATATTAATTTTAAAAATAGCAAGCTCTCTGCTAAATTTGGAGTGCTTAATTTGTTTGATAGAGAAAATGACATAAATAAGTATTATGAGGTTAATCCTAATGATTTTAATACAATAATTGAGAATAATAATAAGTCTTTAGGGTTTACTCCTAATTTAAGTTTAAGGATTGGGTTTTAACTAGTTTAAATTCAAAATCATTATATTTACTAATACAGAAAAATCAATTTTTATGAGAAAAATTATAATTTATGTTACCCTTATTATGGTATCTATCGGAGTAAAAGCTCAAAATGATATAGATGTACTATTAGCTGCTGGTGTGGAAGATGCACAACGTTTTGCTAAAGATTATCTAGCACCTGGAACTAACGGAATCATGCATAGCATGAATGCTAATTGGTTTAATTCAGCAAAAGTAAAGCCGCTTGGAGGTTTTGAAATTTCCGTTATTGCAAATGCAGTCATGATAAAAGACGAGCATAAAGCATTTACTTTAAATACTTCCGAATATAATAACGTACAATTTGTTCAAGGACCAAACGTACAATCAGTAGCTTCTGTCTTGGGAGAAAATGAGCCAGATATATTTGTAGAAGTACAATACGATGATCCTATTTTTGGTACACAAACCACACAATTTGAACTCCCACAAGGAATAGGTTCTGGAAGTAAAAATTTATTGCCAACGGCATTTATTCAAGGAGCTGTTGGTTTAAGTAGTGGATTAGAGCTAAAGGCTCGTTTTGTTCCAAATATTAAAACAGATGATGTGAGTTTAAGTATGTATGGTGCAGGTATACAAATGGAGTTTACAGATTGGCTTCCAGCAAGTAAACTTTGGCCTATAGCAGTTTCAGGTTTGGTTGCCTATAACCATATTGATGGTTCGTATGATCTTACAGGATCTTCAGGAATTGAAGGAGAAAACCAAAGAATTGAAAATGACACGAACACTTGGTTGTTTCAGTTAATAGCTTCTACCAAATTACCGGTTATTAATTTTTATGGTGGAATTGGTTATGTCAACGGCGAGTCGCAATCTGATTTATTAGGAAATTATAGAGTGACCAACGGGTTGTTAACTTCAGAAACCATTGTAGATCCGTTTTCGGTTAAAAGTGAAGTGACCGATGTTAGAGCTTCTATAGGAACAAGATTGAAGTTAGGGTTCTTTAGGCTTAATGCTGAGTATCATATCTCAGAATACCATGCTTTCTCTGTAGGGGTGAATTTTGGTTTCAGATAAATATTAAATGTATATTAAATTCTAAAAAGCATAAGATTTACTCTTGTGCTTTTTTCGTTAACAGTAATTTTATTCGTAATTTTACACTCGTTTTAAATATATAGTTTCACATTAAATAAAAACATATAATTATGAAAGTAACGGTAGTAGGAGCAGGAGCAGTAGGTGCAAGTTGTGCAGAATATATCGCAATTAAAAACTTTGCTTCAGAAGTAGTATTATTAGACATTAAAGAAGGTTTTGCTGAAGGTAAAGCAATGGACTTAATGCAAACAGCATCTTTAAATGGTTTTGATACAAAAATCACTGGAGTAACAAACGATTATTCTAAAACAGCAGGTTCTGATGTTTGTGTAATTACTTCAGGTATTCCAAGAAAACCAGGAATGACTCGTGAAGAGTTAATTGGTATTAATGCAGGAATTGTAAAAACAGTTTCTTCTAGCTTAATTGAGCACTCACCAAACACAATCATCATTGTAGTAAGTAACCCAATGGATACAATGACTTACTTAGTGCACAAAACTACAGACTTACCAAAAAATAGAGTTATAGGAATGGGAGGAGCTTTAGACTCTGCTCGTTTTAAATATAGATTAGCGGAAGCTTTAGGTGCGCCTATTAGTGATGTTGACGGTATGGTAATTGGTGGACACTCAGATAAAGGAATGGTGCCATTAATCAATAAAGCAGCTAGAAACAGTGTAAAAGTTTCTGAATTCTTATCAGAAGAAAGAATGGAACAAATAGTACAAGATACTAAAGTAGGAGGTGCAACTCTTACTGGATTATTAGGTACTTCAGCTTGGTATGCTCCAGGTGCAGCAGTGTCTGCAATGGTTCAAGCAATTGCTTGTGATACTAAGAAAATATTCCCTTGCTCTGCCTTATTAGACGGCGAGTTTGGATTAAGTGATTTATCTATTGGAGTTCCTTGTGTTTTAGGTGTTAACGGAATAGAAAAAATCGTTGAAATTAGCTTAAGCGATGCAGAAAAAGCAAAATTAGCAGAGTCTGCTGAAGGTGTTAAGAAAACAAACGGATTATTAGAATTATAATCTTCTATTAAACATATTTGCCAAATAATTTAAAATTTATTGGTTATTATAATAAAGACTGTAGAAATACAGTCTTTATTTTTTATATTTGGAACATGAAAAAATGGTACATAGGTGCTTTAATTACTGCTTTTACTTTACTAGGCTTTATTAGTAAAGACCAAGCGGTATTACCAAATCAGAAAATTGTTCTACAATTTTCCGATACCACCGTATCTTCTTCTGAAATAAAATACACTATTTCTATTGTTGAAAAACAATTATTAGAAATTGGTGTTGATAATATTCAGATTCATGAAATTGAAAACGGACAGCTAAAAATCACCTATTACAGTGATGTGGATGTTGTTATTGTTAAAGATACGCTTTCACAAGAAACGCAAATAGCCTTAGGTTTTCTTTCAAATAAAGAAGAATCACCTAAGCTACCATCGCATCCTGAAACAGCTAATTATAACTTAGATGTTTTTAAAATCCAAGATGCTTCAGATGCTGATTCTGGTTTTGCTGGGAAACTAGCAATTGAGCCAAGATTAGAGAGCGATAGGTTCTTCAATCCTAATGTTAACTTTTTAGCATGTTTTTCAGAAGAAAAACCTGTGTATACAGATATTGAAACTGCTTATAAAGTATCTTCCAATATTGCGATTGCAATAGATACTTTTTCTTATAAAATACCTGAGGTTAGAGCAGGTCCTACTCTTAATAAAACTTCATAATTATAGCTTAATGCTTTTTAGGAAGTGATTTCCAATTTAAAAAGCTTTAAGCCTATTTAAATTCAATTAATTGTTAATTGAAACGCGTAAATTATATATTTGCACGTTTTAAAAAATTAATCAGTTTTTTGAGCAAGGTTTCCCCTTGTAAAACCTATTAAAATTGTAACGCTCACTAAAGTGAGAAACTAACACAAAAAAATTATACAAATGCAAAACAAAGGATTAGTAAAGTTATTTGCCTTGTTGTTTGGATTGGTAAGTATTTACCAACTTTCATTCACGTTTAAAAACAACAGCATTGAAAAGGAAGCAGCCGCTTTCGCAAAGGGTGATGCTGTAAAAGAAAACAAGTATTTAGATTCTATATCTAACCAAGAAGTTTATAATATAGGAATAGCAAAATACACTTATAATGAAGTGAAAGAAAATGCTATGAACCTAGGACTTGACCTTAAAGGAGGGGTTAACGTTATTTTACAAGTTTCTGTAAAAGACATATTAAAAGGATTAGCTAACAATACAACTAACCCAATATTCAACAAAGCATTAGATGATGCTACAGAACTTCAAAAAAGTAGCCAGAACACTTATTTAGAAGATTTTTATATCGCTTTTGATGCTATTAAAGGAGATACTAAATTAGCTTCTGCTGATATTTTCTACACTAGAGCTTTAGATGGAGAAATTGATGGAACAATGACAGATGAGCAGGTAAAACCTGTAATTTCTAGAAAAATCGATGAGTCTATTGTTTCTGCTTTTGAAGTATTACGTAAACGTATTGATGAGTTTGGTGTAACATCTCCAAACATCCAACGTTTAGGAAGCTCAGGGCGTATCTTAGTAGAGCTACCAGGAGTTAAAGATGCAGAACGTGCTACAAAATTATTACAAAGTACTGCGCAATTAGAGTTTTGGGATGTGTATAACAAAGAGCAATTCAATAGCTTCTTAGTTCAAGCAAACGAAACTATCAAGAGCATTGAAAAATCTAACGAAGTAAATAAAGAAGTAGAAAAAGAAACTACTGCTGAAGAAGATAAAATCGCAGATCTTTTAGGAGACGATCCAGATTCTACAGCTGTTCAAGCAAATCCATTATTAGATAAATTAATTGGTTCTCCAGACCCAGCAGCTTTAGCTTTAGTAAGCATTAATGATAAAGATAAAGTAGCTGAGTATTTAAATATGCCACAAGTAAGAAGTTTACTTCCTGCTGAGTTACGTTATGTAAAGTTTGCATTCGGAAAAGCAAAAGCAAATAGTGAATTAGTAGACTTATACGCTTTAAAAGGTAACAGAGAAAATGTACCAGAATTAGGTGGAGGAGTTGTAGTAGATGCAAGACAAGATTACGACCCATTAGGGAAGCCTCTTGTAAGTATGCAAATGAATAGTAAAGGAGCTAAAATCTGGGAAGAAATGACTGGAAGAGCTTTTACGCAAAGAAGTCAAATTGCTATTGTATTAGATGATATCGTTTATTCAGCGCCTGGTGTTACAACTGGAGCTATTGCTGGAGGAAACTCTCAAATTTCTGGAAACTTCACACTTAATGAAGCAACCGACTTAGCAAACGTTTTACGTGCAGGTAAATTACCTGCTAGAGCAGACATTATTCAAAGTGATGTTGTAGGACCATCTTTAGGTCAAGAAGCTATTGATAGTGGTAAATTATCTTTCATGATTGCATTAGCATTAGTGTTAGTGTGGATGTTCTTATACTATGGTAAAGCTGGGTTATTTGCAGATATTGCAATGGCTTTAAACATTTTATTAATCTTTGGTATTCTTTCTGGTTTAGGAGCTGTATTAACACTTCCTGGAATTGCGGGTATCGTATTAACTATTGGTATGTCTGTAGATGCAAACGTACTTATCTTCGAGCGTATCAGAGAAGAGTTAGCCAAAGGTAAAGACCAAGCAACTTCTATTAAAGACGGTTTTGCAAATGCATTATCTTCTATTTTAGATGCAAACATTACAACAGGTTTAACTGCCTTAATCTTATTCGTATTTGGTACAGGACCAATTAAAGGTTTTGCTACTACTTTACTTATTGGTATTGCAACTTCATTATTTACAGCAATTTTCATCACTAGATTATTAATTGACTGGCATGCAGATAAAGGAGGTAAATTAGATTTCTCTACAGGATTAACTAAAAACTTATTCAGAAACATCAACATCAACTTCTTAAACAAAAGAAAAGTTGCCTTTGTGATTTCAGGAATATTAATTCTTGGAAGTTTAGGATCGTTATTTACTAACGGATTAGACCAAGGTGTAGATTTTGTTGGAGGTAGAACTTACCAAGTACGTTTTGAGCAACCAGTAAGTGCTTCCGAAATTACAGATGTACTTTCTTCTGAAGAAGTATTCGGAAGTGCAAATGCTAAGTTAATTGGTAATAGTAATGATGTAAAAATCACGACGAAATATAAAATTGATGAAACTGCTTCTGAAGTAGATGAAGAAATCAGACATAAATTATACAACGCATTACAACCACACTTATCTAATATTTCTTACGACGAGTTTGTAGATCTTAACGATGTAAACAAACAAATTGGTGTAATGGAGTCTTATAAGGTAAGTCCTTCTATTGCAGATGATATTAAAAGAGCATCTTTCTGGGCTATTTTAGGTTCTTTAATAGTTGTATTCTTATATATCTTATTCCGTTTTAAAAGATGGCAATTCTCACTTGGTGCGGTTGCAGCAGTATTCCACGATGTATTAATCGTATTAGGGGTATTCTCTATCACATACAAGTTCATGCCATTCTCTATGGAAATCGACCAAGCGTTTATCGCGGCAATATTAACCGTGATTGGTTACTCGCTGAATGATACGGTTGTTGTATTCGATAGAATTAGAGAGTTCTTTAACGAGAAAACAGGATGGGCATTTGATAAAGTAATTAATACCTCTTTGAGCAGTACTTTAAGTAGAACATTAAACACCTCTTTAACTACATTAGTAGTATTATTAGCAATCTTTATCTTTGGAGGAGATTCTATTAGAGGATTTATGTTTGCCTTAATAGTAGGTGTGCTTGTAGGTACTTATTCTTCTTTATTTATTGCAACTCCACTTATGTATGATGCAGTGAAAAAAGGAAATGCAGCAGATGCATTAAAAAACAAAGAAGTTGAAGAAGAACTAGAGGCGTAAGCAACTAGAAACTTTATAAAGTTATAAATGCCTTTCCGTCTTATGCGGAAAGGCTTTTTTATTTAGTAATACTGTTTTGATGAAACTAATTCTCCCTAAAGATTTTAATGGAATGTAGTCTGGAGTTTCATTTTTCTATGGAAGCTAAAGACGCCTTTTATATACTAAGGAACCAACTTATAAGAAGAGAAGTCTTTGTACTTAATTGAAACGTAGATAGGTCGTTTTTAATTGAAGAAACAACAGTAGTATAACAAAAGAAAAAGCTGTAAATCTTTATAGACTTATAGCTTTTTTTTTAAGATATTTTAACAAGGAAAAACCTGTTTATTTCTTTTGGTTATCGGTGTATTCTATTCTGTCGCCAACCTCTAAAAACCATTTTTGAGCAAGCCCGGCATTAACTTCCAATACATATTGTGCAGGTGCAATAGATGGTAAAGAAGCTTCGTTAAAAGGTTCTGCGTTTTCCTGAAAACTCACGATATATTTATTGTTATCTAAATAGATTAAGTCTAAAGGAATTCTAGTGTTTTTCATATAGAAAAACCTTTCGCGCATGCTAGGAAAAACAAACAACATTCCCTGATTTTCTTCCATAGAGTTTCGGTACATCAGTCCGGTTTGAATATCGTAATCGGTGTCTGCTATTTCAATATCTATATTAGCTACAATAGAATCTGTTGCTGCTTTAAAAATAGTTAATTCTCCTTCCTTTGTAAAAGGAATTTCAATAGGTTTTATGTCTTTTTTCTCTTCTTTACATGCACTGAAAAAAATCGTTGTACATAATAGAGTAGTGGAAAGAAATCTAAATTTCATAGTGTTTATTTTACAGCGTTTTTCGGTTTATAAACAAACATAAAGTAAAAACCAATAAGAATAAAAGGAATACTTAACCACTGCCCGGTATTTAATAACCAGGTAGCACGTTCATCTACTTGCGCTTCTTTTACAAATTCAACAAAGAATCTAATCGTCCAAAGCATAACTAAGAAGATACCAAATAAAAATCCGGCTTGGTTTGCTTTGTTTGTTTTAGAGTAGAAATACCATAGAATTAAGAAAACAAACACATAACTAAAAGACTCATACAATTGGGCTGGATGTCTAAAAGGAACTGCTTCTAATAAGGTTTGAAACTGCGGATTGTTAGCAATAGCATCGTATGCTTCGGTAGGTGTTTTCATTCCGGTTAGTTGCATTGCTTCTCCTGGAGCATATTCATCTTGAATAAAACGAACTCCAAACGAAGAATCTGTGATTTTTCCTATAATTTCAGAATTGATAAAATTCCCCAAACGAATAAAAATAGCACCACTTGCCACAGGAATAACCACCCTGTCTAAAATCCACATTAAAGATTTGTACTTATATTTTCTTCGGTATAAATACATTCCTATAATAATCCCTATTGCTGCACCGTGACTTGCTAAACCTTGAAAACCGGTAAACTCAATTTCTGGTACAAAGCGAAAAGGTAAAAAGATGCTAAAAAAGTCTTGTGTAATAAGTTCCGATTGGTAGAAAATAACATGGCCTAAACGCGCACCAAGCATAGTTGCCAAAATGGTGTATAAAAACAAAGGGTCCAGGTATTCTGCTTTTATATTTTCTTTTTTGAAAATATACTTCATGATTTGAAGTCCTAAAAGGAAAGCAATAATCCACATAACACTGTAGAAATGTAATTTGAAAACACCAAAAAGGTCAATTCCACTTTGTGGATTCCAATCGAAAGTTAATAAATGCATAGATTTTATTTTATAGTGGTAAATATAGAAAAATGAAAATGGATTAAAAAGAAAGTAAAGCTAATGAATTGTTATTTTCTTGAAGCCGAAAAAGCAGTGGAAATGGTATAGGTAAAAAGAAACTAAAGGAATATCATTAAAGTTCTTCCTTTTCTGGAACAGGGTCATAACCCGAACGACCCCATGGGTGACAACTAAAAATCCGAATAATAGCTAATTTACCCCCTTTAAGTAAACCATGCTTTTCTAAAGCTTCTTTCGCATAATGCGAACACGTTGGCTGAAACCTGCAAGTAGGAGGGGTTAAAGGTGAAATTACCGTTTGATATACTTTAATTAAGAATAAAAAAGGCGCTATTAGAATTTTCTTCAAATTGATGATGGATTGTTGTGGAGTTGTTAGTTGTTTAAAAAGTAGTTTCTCAAAACATTTATCTTATTTGTGATAGATTCTATTAGTGTTTGTTATTCCCGTGAAGGCAGGAATCTACTTAAAGTAAAAGTGGATTTTGAGATAAATACAAAATCCACTTAATTTTTTAATTCACAGAAAAACTAGTCCCTTCTTTTCCATCTTTCAAATGGATACCAACAGCGGCTAATTCATCTCTAATTTTATCAGACATGGCAAAATCTTTATTTGCTCTAGCTTCTTGACGTAATTTGATTAAAAGTTCTACTGCACCAGAAAGCTTGTCGGTGCTAGTTTCAGATTTACCTGTATTTTCTAGACCTAGAATATCAAAAACAAAAACATGAATAGTGTTTTTTAGTTCTTCTAAATCGGATGCTGTAATGGTTGCACTTCCATCTTTTATTTGGTTGATGAATTTCACCCCTTCAAATAATGTTGCTATTAAAATTGGAGTATTAAAATCATCGTTCATTGCGTCGTAGCATTTTTGTTTCCATTCTGAAACGTTAATACTTGAACTTGCAGAACTTGGTAAGTCTTTTAATAAACTAATGGCATCAAAAAGTCTGTTTAAACCTTTTTCACTTGCTAATAATCCGTTATCGGTTAAATCTAAAACAGATCTATATGAAGCTTGCATCATAAAGAAACGAACTACGCTTGGGCTATATGCTTTAGACATGATATCGTTTTCTCCTGAAAGTAATTCGGCAGGGTTTATGTAATTTCCTGTAGATTTACTCATACGTGCACCATTAAGTTCTAACATATTGGCGTGCATCCAGTATTTAACAGGGTCTTGTCCTCTTGCAGCTTTGTTTTGTGCAATTTCACATTCGTGATGTGGGAATTTTAAATCCATTCCTCCACCATGAATATCAAAATAATCACCAAGATATTTGGTGCTCATTGCAGTACACTCTAAATGCCAACCAGGGAAACCATCGCTCCAAGGTGAAGGCCAACGCATAATATGTGTAGGTTCTGCTCTTTTCCAAAGTGCAAAATCTTGCGGATTCTTCTTGTCGCTTTGTCCGTCTAACTCACGAGTATTGTGAATTAAATCTTCTAACTTACGTTTGCTTAATATTCCGTAGTCATTAGCTTCGTTATATTTATGAACATCAAAATACACCGATCCATTCACTACATAAGCAAATCCGTTTTCTATAATGCTTTCAATTAGTTCAATTTGTTCAATAATATGACCTGTTGCAGTAGGTTCGATACTAGGAGGGAGAAAATTGAAAGTATTAAGTACATTATGAAAATCTACAGTATATCGCTGTACAATTTCCATAGGCTCAATAGCTTCTAATCTTGCCTTTTTAGTAATCTTATCTTCCCCAACATCTGCATCATTTTCTAAATGCCCTGCGTCTGTAATATTTCTTACATAGCGAACTTTATAGCCTAAATGTAATAGGTAACGATAAATAACATCAAAAGACATAAAAGTTCTTACGTTTCCTAAATGCACATTGCTGTAAACTGTAGGTCCGCAAACGTACATGCCAACATAACCTTCTGTTATTGGTTTAAAAGTTTCTTTTTTACCAGAAAGAGAATTGTAAATTTCTATGTTTTGATTTTTGAAAATCTGCATGGTTGTTAGGTTGTTTGTCTAAATATTGTAAAGTTGATTTCTTTAAAAAGTAGTGTCTAATTTAATATAGTCTAAAAATTCTCTTCTAGTTTCTAGATCTTTAAATTTTCCTCCAAATTCACTAGTTACAGTGCTACAATCTACATCTCTAATTCCTCTAGAGTTTACACATAAGTGCTTAGCATCTATAACACATGCAACATCTTCGGTGTTTAATACCTCTTGAAGTTCTTTTACAATTTGAATTGTTAAACGCTCTTGCACCTGTGGTCTTTTTGCGTAATAATCTACAATTCTATTCATTTTAGATAATCCTACTACAGTTCCGTTAGATATGTATGCAACATGCGCTCTTCCAACAATAGGTAATAAATGGTGCTCGCAAGTAGAGTAAACGGTTATGTTTTTTTCTACAAGCATTTCGCCATATTTATATTTATTATCAAAAGTAGAGGCATTAGGTTTGCTTTTTGGATCTAAACCTCCAAAAATTTCTTTCACAAACATTTTAGCTACTCTGTTAGGCGTTCCTTTAAGGCTATCATCTGTTAAGTCAAGACCTAAGGTTTCCATGATATGTCTTACATCATCTTTGATAATTTCAATTTTCTCATCGTTTGAGAGTTTAAAAGCATCTTTTCGCATAGGAGTGTCTGAAGATGTGCCAATATGGTTTTCTCCTAAAGACTCAAATTCCTCTAACTTTTCATCAAATTTCATCCGAATTATTTTAATAAGTGTTTAATCCACAAAGATATGAATTTCCATATTTATTGACATCCTCTTAACACAGATTTAATTTGTATTCAATTTTAACTATTTTTTAATATAATTTCCTTAATTTTCGACATTAAAACATAAACCAAAATAACTAACCAGCTAACATGTAATGTGTTAGGAAAACACCCGTTTAATCATCAATTATGAGAAAGTTAATTACTCTATGTTGTTTCTTATTTATTAGTACTACCTATGGGCAGCTTGTTGCCATAGATGATGTAGTTGTAGGTAGAGCAGATAACCCTAATTCACATACTGCTATTGGGGATCGTATTTTTTTAAACGATTATTTTGATGGCAATCAAATCACATTTGCTACACGTAATAATTTTACTTTTACAGAACAAATACCAGACCCTACTGGTAACACCGTATTTAATGGAGGGGGACAATTTGTAACAATTCAACCAAACACCCCTCAAGGTATATATTATATAACTTATCAAATTTGCGAAAATGCTAATCCAACAAACTGTGCTACAGCTGAAATTGAGATTAGAATTTTTCCTGCAACACAGAGTTCAGGACAAGGTTCTTCTGAAATGGATATTTCTACAAGTTATGGTTCCATAAACAACAGTTCTAACGGAGCAATTACCTCTGCAGGATGTATAGATTTAAATACAGGGACCATTCCACCATTAACTCTTAGTGCTGCATATCAGGAAGTAGGAGAGTCTAATGCTTATGGTGTTAGATCAATACCAATGAACCCTCCATTTTCTTTTGCAGATACAGCTACAGATACACCTTTAAATCAAGATGATAGATGGAACGGACCTTTGGCTTTAGATTTTGAATTTGAATTTTATCAACAAAACTATACGCAATGTGTTCTATCTACAAACGGAGCTGTGAGTTTTAATACAGGATTAGCTAATCAAACTCATCCATGGGGTTTTAATGCTAGTCAACAGATACCTAATAATGCCCCGGCTTTTGCAGGAGGTAATATTTTTGGAGCAATGCATGATTTGTACCCATCACCGCATCCAGGGGGTGGTGGAGGAGCCCCTATTGTTGCTGGAGATTATAGAACCACATACAGTGTGAAAGGGGAAGCTCCTTTTAGAGCCTTTGTTTTTTCTTTTTATAATGTAGGTCATTTTGGCTCAAGTTGTTGGGGTAGTACAAGGACTTCTCAAATGATTATTTTTTATGAAACAACTAACATCATAGAGACTTATATCTTTCAAAAAGATCTTTGTTCAAGTTGGAATAATGGTAGTGCAGCCATAGGTATTCAAAACCCAGCAGGAACACAAGGTATTGCACCACCAGGTAGGAATACAGGTGCATGGAATATTCCTTTCACAAGTCCAGAAGCTTGGCAGTTTTACCCTGATGGAGCACCAATTACAAGTTTTGAATGGTTAGCAGAAGACGGTACTGTATTAGGTACAGATCCAACAAACTTAACAGTAACACCAAGTGAAACTACCACTTATATTGCCCAAGTAACTTATACTGATGCTTTATCTGGAGTAGAATATGTGGCTTATAAACCAATTACGGTGGTTGTTTCTCCAACACCAGTAGTGACTTTAGCAAGTAGTGATGATTTTTGTGATGCAGGCGATGCTGTTTTTACAATTTCAGGTGCTGAAGGAGATATCGTAGAATACAATATTAATGGCGGAGCAACGCAAACGGTAACATTAGATGCTTCCGGAGAAGAAATAATTACGCTTACTGGTGTAACTACAGATCAAACGGTTAATTTATTAACCGTAGATAATTATAACTCTGCATGTGGTGGAGCTATAACAGTTTCAGAAACAGTTACTGTGCATGCTACACCTGTTATAGATGCTCCAGTTGATGTAACCTCCTGTAACGAATATGCCTTACCAGCCCTTACAGTAGGAGGAACATACTATACAGGTTCAGGAGGAACAGGTACACAGCTAAATGCTGGTGACATTATAACCACTGTTGGAACACAAACTATATATGTATATGGCGAGTCGGGTACAACTCCTAACTGTTTTGTAGAAAATAGTTTTGATTTAACAATTGATAGTTGCTCGCTTTCTGTTACAGCAACAGCAGATACACCTGTGATTTGTAGTGATGCAGGAGCAGATGTTACTTTAGCTGCAACAGCTACTCCAGCAACTCCAGTAGGGAATTATACTTATAGTTGGACTGTTCAAGGGGATGCAACTGTATGGGGAACAAACCCAACATTAGTTTTATCTCCACCACCAGCTACAACTACTACTTACGAAGTGACTTTAGTGGATGATGGTTTAACGCCACCAAACGATACGGCAACAACAACTGTTACGGTAACGGTAAACAATACACCTGTGGTAGATGCTCCAACAGATGTTACAGAGTGTGACACCTATACTTTACCAGCATTAACAAGTGGGAACTATTATACAGGACCAGGAGGTTCAGGAACTCAGTTAAATGCAGGAGATGCAATTACTACTACTCAAACTATTTACGTATATGCAGAAACAGGCACTACACCAAACTGTTCAGATGAAAATGAATTCTTAGTAACCATAAATAATACACCAACTATTGTAGATCCTGAAGATGTAACTGCTTGTGATAGTTATACTTTACCTGTTTTAACAGAAGGTAATTATTATAGTGCTCCAGGAGGAACTGGAACTATGTTTGCAGGAGGTGATGTTATTACTTCTACACAGAATATTTATGTATATGCTGAAACAGGTACTAATCCAAACTGCTCTGTAGAAAACGAATTCTTAGTAACAGTTAATACTACACCAACGGTAGACGCACCAGCAGATGTAACCGTTTGTAATGAGTATATCTTACCAGCGCTAACTAACGGAACATATTATACAGGTACAGGAGGTACAGGTACGGTACTAAATGCGGGTGATACTATTACTACTGTAGGGACACAAACTATATATGTATATGCTGAAACAGGAACAAATCCAAATTGTTCTGATGAAAATAGTTTTGTACTAACTATCGAGGAATGTACAACTTCTGTTACAGCAACAGCAGACACGCCTGCTTTTTGTAGTGATGCTGCTCCAGCAGATATTACTTTAACAGCGAATCCTTCACCTACGGTAGCAGTTGGGACTTATTCATATAGTTGGACAGTACAAGGTGATCCAACTGTATTAGGAACAAATGCAACTTTAGTGCTTACAACTGTTCCAACAACCACTACAACTTATGAGGTTACTTTAACCGATAGTGGTTTGGTAGCACCAAATGATGTAGCAACCAATACCGTTACTGTAACGGTAAACAATCCGCCAGTAGTAGATGCTCCTATAGATGTTACAGAATGTAATACCTATATTTTACCAGCATTAACAAGTGGAGCATATTACACAGGTACAGGAGGAACAGGAACAGCATTAAATGCTGGAGATGCTATTACAACATCACAAACTATTTATGTGTACGGAGAAACAGGAACAACACCTAACTGTACAGATGAAAATAGCTTTGTGGTAACAATAAACAATACACCAACTATAGATGCTCCAACAGATGTTGTTGCTTGTGATTCTTATGTATTACCAGCTTTAACCGTTGGGGGTGATTATTATACAGGTATTGGAGGAACAGGAACACTTTTAAATGCAGGGGATGTTCTTACTAGTTCACAAACTATATATGTATATGCAGAAACAGGAACAGTGCCAAATTGTGTTGCAGAAAATACTTTTGAACTTACAATTAATGTTACGCCAGTAGTAGATGCACCAGTAGATGTTACTATGTGTGATTCTTATGAATTACCAACTTTAACAAGTGGAGCTTATTATACAGGTCCAAATGGAACAGGTACTAGTTTAGCTGCAGGAGATCTTATAACAACTTCACAAACTATTTATGTGTATGCTGAAACTGGAACGAATCCAAATTGTTCCGATGAGAATAGTTTTGAAGTAACTATAAATGAAACTCCAGTAGTAGATGCTCCAACAGATGTTGTTGCTTGTGATGCTTATACTTTACCTGCTTTAAATGTTGGAAACTATTATACAGCTACAGATGGAGGAGGAACAATGTTAAACGCAGGAGATGTAATTACAACTTCGCAAACATTATTCGTGTATGCTGAAACAGCTACCAATCCAAATTGTTCTGATGAAAACAGTTTTGATATCACTATTAATAATACTCCAGAAGTAGATGATCCGGCTGATGTTGCTATGTGTGTTAGTTATACTTTACCAGCGTTAACAGACGGAACCTATTATACAGAAACTGGAGGTGCAGGAACTGTGTTAAACGCAGGTGATGTTATAACTTCAACACAAACTATTTATGTTTATGCAGAAACAGGAACAACTCCAAACTGTTCGGCAGAGAATAGCTTTGTAGTTACTATCAATCCGTTACCAACTATTGTGGTTCCAACTCCATTAGTTGTTTGTGATGATAACGTAGCAGATGGTGTAACTGAAATGGATTTAACGGTAAAAAACAATGAAATAGCAGGAGGAAACGCGAACTATGTAGTTACCTATTATTTAGATCAAGTTTCTGCTGAAAACGGAACTCCAGAAGTATTGCCTTCAGATGATGCCTTTATAGGTACAGATGGTCAAACATTATGGGTAAGAGTTGAAGATGCTACAACAGGATGTTTTGATACTACTACTTTAGATATTAGTGTAGTGGATGCACCTGCAGTACCAACACCGGCAGCTTTACATTACTGTGATCCTGATAATGATGGATTAGGAGTTTTCGATTTAACAGATATTAGAAATGATATTGAAGCGATTGATTCAACTTACGAAGTTTCTTTCCACCTAACGAATACAGATGCTACAAACGATGTACTTCCGCAACCAGATGTATTTACAAATGTTGCAGGTCAGACTATTTATATTCGTGTAGATTACGGTACAGGTACTAATTGTCCAACTATTTTAGAATTAGAATTAATAGTAGATGAGACACCAGAAATTGAAATGAATCCAGAACCAATTGTGTTATGTGATGATGATGGTGTAGCAGATGGAATGACACCGTTTGATTTAACAGTAAGAAATACAGAAATTCTTAACGGATTAAACGCTGCAGATTATACGGTAAGTTATTACACATCGCAAGCAGGAGCAGAGGTAGGAACAACAGATCCAACTTATATTGCAACTCCGGGAGCTTTCACAAATACGGTTGCACCAAATCAAACGGTTTGGGTTCGTGTGGAGAATAATACAACAAACTGTATCACGGTAACTTCATTAGACTTAATTGTGAATCCGTTACCAGTACCAGTAACAACTACCGAAGCATTACAATATGAAATTTGTGATGATACAGCTGATAATGATGGATTTGCTATTTTCGATTTAACGAATCAAGATGCAATTATTACCGGAGGAAACTCTAGCTGGTCTGTTGATTATTTTGAAACTATGGCAGATGTGGCAGCAAACAATCCTATTGCAGATTATGAAGCTTATGAGAATGTATCTATTGGAGGAGCACCACATAACCCACAAACAATTTTTGTGACAGTTTCTTCAACAGCAAATGGTGTAGATTGTTATGCATTATCAACTTTAACTTTAGTAGTAAATACTAACCCAACACCTAATGATAATTTACCTAACTTAGAGTTATGTGATGATAATAATACGGGAGATTTACAGGAAGATTTCGATTTAACAGCTAATGAAGCTGCAATGCTTAATGCGTTTAACGAGTCTGTAACCTACCATACTAATATGAATGATGCAGAGTCTGGAACAAATGCAATTCCAAATCCAACAGCTTACCCTAATACTAGTCCTACACAAACCATATATGTACGTGTAACTAATACAGGAGATCCTGCTGATCCAACAGATATGGGAACTGGATGTTATACAGTTGTGACTTTTGATATTGTAGTAAATCCATTACCAGAAACTGTTGCTGTAGATGATATGATTGCTTGTGAATTAAATACAGATGGTTTCTATACTTTCGATTTAACGACACAAACAGCAGCAATATTAAACGGGCAACCAGCTTCAGAGTTTACAGTAAATTACTATACAACTTTGGCTGCAGCTGAATCTGGAACAGGTGAAATAGCAAACCCATCTGCTTATACGAATATGGCAGATCCTGCAAACCCAGGACAAGCTGTTAATCCGCAAGAGATTTTTGTGAATATTTTGAATACTACAACAGGTTGTGATATTGCAACAGTAAGTTTCTTTATTGAAGTACAAGAAGCGGCTCAAGTAAATCCAAACTATGATACTTATGTGTTATGTGATGATACTATGGAGTTTGATGCAGATACAACAAATGATACTGTAGGATTTGATTTAGCGTCTCAAAATACAGATTTATTAAATGGTCAAAACCCTGCTAATTACACGGTGACATATTATGAGTCACAGCAACAAGCTGAAGATTCAGATAATCCAATTGATACATCTGTTCCTTATTTCAATATTGTAAACCCGCAAGTTATTTGGGTTAGAATTGATAATGATACCAATGCAGATTCTATCTGTTATGATATTAAACCAATTACTTTAATAGTAGATCCAATTCCATCTTTCGATTTAGATGATATGTATACTATTTGTGAAAATGTAAATGGAACCGAAGTTGTAGGAGCTCCTATAATGGACACAGGATTAAGTACTGCTGATTATACTTTTGCATGGTATGAAGATGCAGATCCTGCTACTGTTTTAAGTGTGGATTCTTTCTTTGAACCAACAGTTCCTGGGAACTACACGGTAAAGGTTACAAATATTAATAATGGATGTGAAAGTTTTGATTCTGCAGTAGCTCAAATTAGTTCGCCACCTATAGTAACTGCTACAGTAACTACAGATGCTTTTGCTGATACTCATATCATTGAAGTTTCGGCAACAGGAGATGGAGCAGCAGTATTTGAGTTTAGTATTGATAATGGCCCTTGGTTAAGTAATGAGCCAAATGATAATACCTATACCTTTACTAATGTTTCTTTTGGGGAGCATGTTATACAGGTAAGAGATATTAATGGTTGTGGTATTAACAGTGCTGCGGTGTTTGTTATGGACTACCCATTATTCTTTACGCCTAATAACGATGGTTATAATGACACTTGGTCTATACCAGGATTGAATGGTCAATACGATGCTAAAATTTATATCTATGATCGTTACGGTAAATTACTGAAACAATTAATAGGTGGTGCAGCATGGGACGGAACTTTTAATGGAGAGTTAATGCCTTCTAGTGATTACTGGTTTACGGTAGAGTATAGAGAGCTAGGAGATACTACAGGTGAGCAAAAAGAATTTAAAGCCCACTTTAGTTTAAAAAGATAATTTAAATATTATTCCATAGATAAAAACTCAGATACTTTAAGTATCTGAGTTTTTTGTTTTATAAGGACTGTGATTTGTTGGAGTATAATAATTTGATAATGGAATTATCATAGGGTATTAAAATTAGTCGTGCTATTTCTTTCTTATGTTGTAAGTGAATGTTTAAAGTAGAGCAAGCTTACTGTTTTAAAAGCCTATGTGTTATGTTTTCTTTTGCTGAGGTTGTTTCTATGATTTGTTGTTTCTATTAAGGTTTCTGTTTGACTATTGTTAGGGACTGTTGTTTAATATCAAGTGTGAAACTGCTTAAAGAGTGTTTGTTTTATAGCTTTCAGTAGATAGTATTCATAAACATTAATGTAAAAAAAACTCAGACGTTTATAGTCTGAGTTTTATGATTGTGTATTAAGATGTATTTTTTACATATTAAAAGTAACAGATAAAGTTAAGTTAGAGCTTTTATTGTCTAAGTTAGCGGCATCTGTTAATCCAACTTGGTAAAGTTGGTAGTTTGTTTTTCTTTCAAATTGATCGAAGGTTAGGTCTAATTTTAAATTTCCGAAATTATACCCTAATCCCAAAGAGTAACCGTTTAAATCACCAACAGTTTCGCCATCTTTGTATGGGCTTTCTTCCATTCGGTAACCACCTCTTAAGCTTAATTGTTTGATTCTGTATTCTCCACCAATTTTATATGTAGCTGCAGCAGCTAGCTCATCGCTTGCTTTGTTATTAAGGTAGCTGTAATAAGAACTAGATGTTGGTTTAAACTTTGTATTGCCATAGTCTTTTAAAGAATAATCAAAACTTATTAGTCCACGTAACCCAAATACATAAGCAATACTACCTGTGAATTTACCAGGGGTTTGTAGTTTGTACTGTGGGTAGATGTTTATAACTCTAGGGTTTATATCGGTATTGTAAGTAGCGTCATCATAGCTTCTAGTTTTAATAGCTTGGCTTGTTTCTTCTTCAATAGTATACCATGTTGGTGTATCGTAAGAAAGTCCGACTCTTAGTTGTTCTTCAATTTTTAAAATACCTCCAAATTGTAAGGAGACTCCAGTACCTATGGTGCTTAAATTATTTCTAAAAGCAACTTCATTTACAAAAGACCCAGTATTATTGTTTTCTTCATATAGGTGTGTAGAACGCTCGTAATTTATAAAGTGGGTATTAAGATTCATTCCTAAAAATAGGTTGTCACCATATTGTGTAGAAGCATTGATCGTGAATTTTCCGTTGTACCCTGTCGCTGCATAAGAGTATTCTTGGTAAAAGTCTCCGTCTGCAATATTAGTAGTATATATTGTGTTTGAATCGTCGTAAGTATCCGGTTCTAAAATAAAAGACTCGTAACCTAAAAAGGCTTGTTGGTTTTGGTCACCATATAAGCTTCCAATTGCGCTATATGCATCAGCATAAGATTCTCCTTCAAATCTAGAAATTTCATCTAATCGTAAACCATTTGCATTTGCCCAGAAATAATCTTTAATAGACTTTTGATTTGTTCCGTAAGCTAACCAATCGGAGTTATAATCATCTACTTTATTATAAGATATTCCTAATGTGAATTTTTTCCAATTAGAATTTGTGTTTCTATTTCTAAAAACAAAAGCAGCACCAACCTGACTTAGGTCTAGATTAGAGTTAGACGCGTTATTTAAGCCGTTCTTATACAGAACATCTTTTTTGCTGTTTAAATTCGTTAAGCTTATAGTGAAATTACTTTCTGTAAATACAGAAGAACCAGCAGGGTTTATTGCAATAGCACTCAAATCACCTCCAAGAGCACCAAATGCACCACTTAAAGCTCTGTATCTTGCTGTTCCTTGAATATCATCCTTAGAATAACGTACAGCATCTGTAAGGTCTTGTCCATTAGCGAATGATATGGCTAATACACCGATGCAAAATAAGATTCCTTTTTTCATATAATTAGTATGTTTATTTAAAATAAAACGAGCTAATACCTTGATTGGTTCTGGTTAGTTAGCTCGTTTAAATGTTGTGTTTATTTTATCCTCTTCCTCTAGAACTTGATCTAGAAGAACCTCTACTTCTAGAAGGGCTAGAAAAATTACTGCTTCTAGGTCTTGTTGAAATATTACTACTGCTTCTTGGTCTAGGAGTAGTTGTTGTATTTGTTCTAGGCCTAGGTGTAGTAGTTGTGTTTGTTCTAGGTCTAGGTGTTGTTGTATTAGTTCTAGGCTTAGTTGTGTTATTGTTTACTCGTGGCCTTGGTGTTGTCGTGGTATTTGTTCTAGGTCTAGGCGAAGTAGTATTGTTATTTACTCTCGGTCTAGGCGAAGTTGTAGTATTTGTTCTAGGTCTAGGGGATGTAGTAGTACTGTTAACTCTTGGTCTAGTACTTGAGTTTACTCTAGGTCTTACTGTGTTTCCTCTACCGGTGATTACACTATTAGGTCTGTATAAAGTAGTTCCTCTTCTAGAGTTATGGTAGGATATGCCGTAACCACCATAATATCCGTTATACCCATAGTATCCATTGTAATAAGGGTGATGGTATCCGTATCCGTAACCATAATAAGGGTAATAAGGACTAGCCCAGAAAGGAGAGTGGTAATATCCACCATAACCCCAAGTATTATACCAGTAAGGGGAGTGGTGATAATATCCGTAAGGTCTGTACCATAAGTTATTGTATCCCCATCCGTAGTTTGAGTATACATTAACAGTTATATTACTGTTGTTTTGTCCCCAACCAGCATAAGATTGTTGCTCTCTGTTTTGTTGTTCAGCATAATTACCTTCATAAGAATCTACATCTGTAAAAACTTCGTTTTCTTCCTCTTCCGTTATATAATCATATTCTGAAGCTTTCTCTTGAAAGTAGTTTTTGTAGTATGAATTGTTGTTTTGTGCAACATCTGCATCAGTTTGTTCAACAGTTGTTCCTGTAGAGCCATATATTCCATCGTTATCTTCGCTAACATATTGGTATGAACCACATGACGAAAAAACAAAAGCTATAGCTAATACAGCTATTGTGGGCATTTGTTTTTTTATGTATTTATTTAATTGCATATCTATTAAGTTTTTATTGTTGAACAATACAAAAATAGTTAGTTTTGCTGAACTATTCTATTATTTAACATAGTCACAATATTTGTGCCAAAACCCTGTATATGAGTAAAAAACTAACAAGTAGAGCCGATGATTATTCGAAATGGTATAACGAATTGGTTGTTAAGGCTGATTTAGCAGAAAATTCTGCAGTTCGTGGTTGTATGGTTATTAAACCTTATGGTTATGCGATATGGGAAAAAATGCAAGCAGAACTAGATAAGATGTTTAAGGAAACCGGTCATCAAAATGCTTATTTCCCGCTATTTGTACCCAAAAGTTTATTTGAAGCAGAAGAGAAAAATGCCGAAGGATTTGCTAAAGAATGTGCTATTGTTACACATTATAGACTACAAAATGATCCTGATAAGCCTGGAAAACTTCGTGTAGATCCTGAAGCAAAACTAGAAGAAGAATTAATAGTAAGACCAACTAGTGAAGCTATTATTTGGAATACCTATAAAGGATGGATTCAATCTTATAGAGATTTACCACTATTAATTAACCAATGGGCGAATGTTGTTCGTTGGGAAATGCGTACCCGTTTATTTTTACGTACGGCAGAATTTTTATGGCAAGAAGGGCATACAGCTCATGCTACTAAGGAGGAAGCATTAAAAGAAGCGCAGTTAATGAATAATGTTTATGCAACTTTTGCAGAAAACTTTATGGCAATTCCAGTGGTAAAAGGAGTTAAAACAGAAAGCGAGCGTTTTGCAGGTGCAGATGAAACCTATTGTATTGAAGCATTAATGCAAGACGGAAAAGCATTACAAGCAGGAACTTCTCACTTTTTAGGTCAGAACTTTGCTAAAGCTTTTGATGTGAAGTTTACATCTAAAGAAGGTAAGCAAGATTATGTTTGGGCAACTTCATGGGGAGTATCTACTCGTTTAATGGGAGCACTGATCATGACACATAGTGATGATGAAGGTTTAGTTTTACCTCCAAGCTTAGCACCAAACCAAGTAGTAATTGTACCTATATATAAAACAGAAGAGCAATTTGAAGAAATAAGTAAGATTGCCAACCTTATTAAAAAGGATTTAAATGTAAAGGGTGTTTCTGTGAAGTACGATAATAGAGATACGCACAGACCAGGAGCTAAGTTTGCACAACACGAGTTACAAGGTGTTCCACTTCGTATAGCAATTGGACCAAAAGATCTGGAAAACGGAACCGTAGAGATTGCTAGAAGAGATTTAAAAACAAAACAAACTGTTGCTTTAGATATTTTAACAAGTACGGTAGAGAATCTTTTAGAGGAAATACAGAATAATTTATACAAAAAAGCGCTAGATTTTAGAGATTCTCATATCACAGAAGTGGATAATTTTGAAGATTTTAAAAGTACAATAGAAAATAAAGGAGGTTTTGTTTCCGCTCACTGGGATGGAACTGCTGAAACAGAAGAAAAGATCAAAGAATTAACTAAGGCTACAATTCGTTGTATTCCAGAGGATTCTAAAGAAGAAAATGGGGTTTGTGTTTACACAGGTAAGCCTTCTAATCGTAGAGTATTGTTCGCGAAGGCGTATTAATTAAAATTTTTTTAAAAATATTTTGTTTTAGTATTGCAACATTAAAAAACAGTTGTATATTTGCAACCGCAATGGAAACATTGAGAGTTATTTTGAAATAAAAAAATATTGAAAAATATTTAAAAAATGTTTGCAAGGTTATAAAACAAGTTTTATATTTGCAATCTCAAAAACAAAATGGCCCGTTCGTCTATCGGCTAGGACGCCAGGTTTTCATCCTGGTAAGAGGGGTTCGATTCCCCTACGGGCTACATATTTTTAATAATAAGAAAAGGAACTAATGGCAAATCATAAGTCAGCGTTAAAGAGAATTAGAAGTAACGAAACTAAGCGTTTAAGAAATAGATATCAGCACAGAACTACTCGTAATGCTATTAAAAAATTACGTGAGTTAACTGATAAGAATGAAGCGGAAGTTTTATTTCCTTCAGTTGTATCTATGTTAGATAAATTAGCTAAAAAAAACGTTATTCATGCAAACAAAGCTGCAAACCTTAAATCTGGTTTAGCTAAGCATGTAGCTGCTCTTTAATAAGCATAACATAAAAATTACAAAAGCTTCTCGGTAGAGAAGCTTTTTTTTGTTTTATACTTTTCCTACTTTGTTTAAGAAAATGACATCTTTCTGTATTCTATAAAACTTAGAAGCTTTTAAGAAGCTGTGGTTATAGCAACGGTAGAGTGCAATAATATGCAACGTAGGGATGGTGAGGACTATAAAGTATCTTTAGAAGGTAAATAATCTACTATAGGTTTCGTTAGCCTTGTTCTGGATCTTTATATAGATTCGTGTAAAATGTATAAAAGAGTCAGTGCTTTACATAAATTATAAAAACAAAAAAGCCTTGATTTCTCAAGGCTTTTTTGTTTTTTTTAATAAATAAATGGTGTTAACCATTCATAGAAATTAAAAACTCTTCGTTATTTCTAGTTTGCTTAAACCTTTCGTTGATAAATTCCATAGCTTCTACTGGATTCATATCGGCAAGGTATTTACGCATAACCCACATTCTTTGAATAGTGTTATCATCTAATAGAATATCATCACGACGTGTACTAGAAGAAGTAAGATCAATAGCAGGGAATATTCTTCTATTAGATATTTTTCTATCTAACTGTAATTCCATATTACCTGTTCCTTTAAATTCTTCAAAAATAACTTCGTCCATTTTAGATCCAGTTTCTGTTAATGCAGTTGCAATAATAGTTAAGGATCCACCATTTTCAATATTACGTGCAGCACCAAAGAAACGTTTTGGTTTATGTAAAGCATTTGCATCTACACCTCCAGAAAGTATTTTTCCTGAAGCAGGTTGTACTGTGTTATAAGCTCTTGCTAAACGAGTAATAGAATCTAAAAGAATTACTACATCGTGTCCGCATTCTACTAATCGTTTTGCTTTTTCTAAAACAATATTAGCAATCTTTACGTGCTCGTGTGCTTCTTTATCAAAAGTAGAGGCAACAACTTCACCGCGAACATTACGTTGCATATCTGTTACTTCCTCTGGTCTTTCATCAATAAGTAAAATCATTTGATATACTTCTGGATGGTTTGCTGCAATGGCATTGGCAACATCCTTAAGCAACATGGTTTTACCCGTTTTTGGTTGCGAAACAATCATACCACGTTGTCCTTTTCCTATAGGAGCAAACAAGTCCATGATACGAGTTGAAATAGTACTTTGTCTACCAGCAAGATTGAATTTTTCTTGAGGGAATAAAGGTGTTAAATGTTCAAAAGAAACTCTGTCTCTTACTACATTTGGATCTTGACCATTTATTTTATTTACTTTAATTAAAGGGAAATATTTTTCTCCTTCTTTTGGAGGTCTAATATGTCCTAAAACAGTATCTCCTGTTTTTAAACCAAACAAACGGATTTGTGATTGTGATACATAAATGTCGTCTGGAGAAGATAAGTAGTTATAGTCTGAGGAGCGTAAGAATCCGTATCCATCTTGCATGATGTCTAGAACCCCTTCGCTTTCTATAATGGCATCAAATTCAAAATCAGGTTCTCTGTAACGGTTTCTGTTATCCTTGTTACCGTTGTCTTTGTTTCCGTTATTCCCGGTTTTTTTATTCTGATTCTGATTTTTGTGCTGTGGTTTTTTATTTTGATTACCGTCTTTATCCTTAGAATTGTCGGTTTTATCTTTAGAAACAGGTTTTTCTGCTTGTTTCTTTTGTACAGGTTCTTTTTTAGCTTGAGGCTTTGGGTGCTGTTTCGGCTTACTTTCTACATTTTTTTCTGTAGTAACCGTTTCTTCCTTTTGTTGAGTTGCTTGCGGAGCAGTTTTAGCTGCTACTGGCTTTTGTACTCTTTGCCTTGGTTTTTTTTGAGCTGCCTTTTCTTTTGGAGGAGCTTTTTCTGTAGGTTTTTCTACTGTTTCAGCAACAGCTTTTACTGCCTTTGGGTTTGCAGCTTGGTAATCTAGTATTTGGTATACTAAATCTAATTTTTTAAGTGTACGATATTTTGGTACATTCAATGTTTTAGCTAATTCCTGTAACTCAGGAAGCTTCATTTCTTTTAATTGTGTGATTTCAAACATTCGGTTGAAGGGTATATTTGTTTAAATATAGAATTTGAATTATTCCGAAGAAATAGATTTTATTCTGAAGAATTACATTAACAAGGTATAACTGTGCTTGTTATGTGATGATAATGCAATATTACAACTTTATTTTATTTTTTTGCACTAAATTTTAAAAAGAAACTCTTATTTTTGTCCACGATATTTAAAGAATGTTATGATTCAACGTATTCAAAGTTTATATCTTTTATTGGCTGCAGGGGTTTCTGCAGGGTTAACTTTTGTCTTTAATTTATGGACAACAGAAAATGATACCTTAGTGTTTGCAATAGATAATATGTTATATTTTGGCTTGTTTTTAGGATCAGCATTATTATCTTTGGTGTCTATATTTATGTTCAAAAATAGGAAGTCGCAATTTGTATTGGGACGACTTAACATCATATTAAACTTTATTTTACTAGGATTATTTGTGTATCAATCACTAAATTTATCTGGAGAAACAAATGTTTCTGAGAAAGGTATTGGGATTTTTCTACCTATTATTTCTATCGTATTATTAGTGTTAGCTAATAAGGCCATCAAAAAGGATGAAGATCTTGTAAAATCTGTTGATAGATTACGATAAACCTATCATCTTAGTAGTATTAGTGCGTGAGCCCAAGGTGAAGATCTTGGGCTTTTTTATGCTTTCTTATTTCTTAAACTCAATAACTTCGAGTTCTTTTATTTTATCTCCGTCAATAATAAATCGAAGCATGGTCCTTACATTATGAAAACCGTGTTTACCAACAGCACCTGGATTCATATGTAAAAGATTTATTTTTTTATCTGGCATCACCTTTAAAATATGTGAATGTCCACAAATAAAAAGCTTTGGAGGGTTTTTATAAATTTCTTCTCGTACTCGTATATTGTACTTATTAGGGTAGCCACCAATATGAGTAATCCATACATCAATTCCTTCACACATAAAACGATTGTTTTCTGGAAACTCTATTCTAGCTTTATCATCGTCAATATTTCCGTAAACAGCACGAAGTGGTTTTAATGCTTTAATAGCATCTGTGACTTTTAAGTCTCCAATATCTCCGGCATGCCAAACTTCATCGGCTTTTTTTACATGTTTTAAAATAGCATCATCTATATAACTATGCGTATCAGAAAGGAGTAAGATTTTTTTCATGTATACTTTCCGTGACAACGGAAATGATTTTAGGAGATGTTTTCTGTCTAAACATCTTTATTAATTAACTTTATTTTGAATTTTAAAGAAAGATTAAAACTCTATCTTTGTCTTTTACAAAAATACTATTTTAGCTTGAGATATTTCATAGAACTTTCATACAATGGAACCGCTTATCACGGATGGCAAAATCAACCAAATGCTATTTCTGTACAAGAAGTTTTAGAAAAATCTTTATCTGTTTTATTTAAAGAAAAAACAGCTATTGTTGGAGCAGGTAGAACAGATGCGGGAGTACATGCATCACAAATGTTTGCGCATTTTGACTCAGATGCTTCGTTTGAAGCGGAAGCTCTAAAATATAAGCTGAATACTTTTTTGCCTAAAGATATTGCCGTTCATGATATTTTTAGGGTAAAAGAAGATGCTCATGCTAGGTTTGATGCACAAAGCAGAGAGTATTTGTACAGAATTTCTGTTAGAAAAGATGTTTTTAATTATGATAAATCTTATTATGTTAAACCTACATTAGATGTTGAGAAAATGAATAAAGCTGCGCAAATTTTATTGCAGTATAAAGATTTTCAATGCTTTTCTAAAAGTAAAACAGATGTAAAAACGTATAATTGTACTATACAGCATGCCGCATGGAATTTGCAAAACGAGGAATTACAATTTACTATTTCTGCAAATAGGTTTTTACGAAATATGGTAAGAGCAATTGTTGGCACCTTAGTAAATATAGGTTTAGGTAAATTGGAAGTGGAAGATATGCACACAATTATTAAATCTAAAGATAGAGGTGAAGCAGGATATTCGGTTCCTGGCCATGCATTATATTTAACAAAAGTAGTCTACCCAGAGTCTATAAAATATGACAAATAAAAAGCAAGATAAAATATTAGATGTAAGTCTTTTAAAACGACTTTCGCATTATATAAAACCATATAGATTGGTTTTTATTGGTGTGTTTGCAACGGTTATTTTATTGGCTGCATTTACAACAACCATTCCCTATATCACGCAATATGTTATAGATAATAATATTGCACAACAAGATTCTAAAAGTTTCCTTTTTTTTATAGTTATTATGTTTGGCTTGCTATTAGCACAAACAGTTTTTCAGTTGCTATTTATCTATTATGCAGGTTGGTTAGGGCAGAATGTGGTTAAGGATATACGTGTAAAATTATTCAATCATTTGCTTCAGTTTAAAATGAAGTATTACGATAGTTCCTCTGTAGGGGTTTTAATTACTCGAGCAGTAACCGATATGGAGCGTATTGCTGATATCTTCGGACAAGGTTTGTTCATGATATTTAGAGATGTTCTTACCATGGTTGTGGTTTCGGGGGTGATGATTTATATGAATTGGAAATTAAGCCTTATTGTTTTTGCAATGCTTCCGTTGGTTTTATATGCAACTAGAATTTTTCAGAAGTATATGAAACGTGCTTTCGAAGATGTAAGAACCGAAGTTTCGAACTTAAACTCTTTTGTTCAGGAGCGTGTTACCGGAATGAAAATTCTTCAATTATTTACTAGAGAAGAAACCGAGTATAAAAACTTTCAGAAAATTAATGAAAGACATAAAAAAGGATGGCTAAAAACCGTTTGGTATAACTCTATATTTTTCCCAATAGCAGAACTTTCTTCTTCAATAACAATCGGACTTATTGTTTGGTATGGTGGATTAAATGCCGTGCAAGACAATACCGTTTCTTTAGGGGATTTGATTGCTTTTATCATGTTTATTCCTATGTTGTTTAGACCTTTGCGTCAAATAGCAGATAAGTTTAATACTTTGCAAATGGGAATGGTTGCAGCAAACAGAGTGTTTAAAGTTCTAGATACTACTTCGCATATTGATGATACAGGAACTAAAGAGGTTTCTCATTTTAATGGAAACATAGCGTTTAAAGATGTACACTTTAGTTATGTAGCAGATGAAGAAGTGCTTAAAGGAATTTCTTTTAATGTAAATGAAGGAGAAACTGTTGCTATTGTTGGAGCTACAGGAGCAGGAAAATCGACAATTATTAATTTATTGAATCGTTTTTACGAAATTGATAGCGGAACTATTTCTATTGATGATCATGATATAAAGGATCTTACTTTAGCATCCTTACGCTCACAAATTGCGGTTGTTTTACAGGATGTGTTTTTGTTTGCAGATACCATTATTAACAATATTACACTTAATCACCCTGAAATTACCGAAGAGCAAGTGCATAATGCTGCAAAGGAAATAGGTATTCACGAATTTATAATGACCCTACCTAATGGCTATCATTATAATGTAAAGGAAAGAGGAGCGATGCTTTCTTCTGGTCAGCGACAATTGATTTCTTTTTTAAGAGCCTATGTAACCAATCCTAGTATTTTGGTTTTAGATGAAGCAACTGCTTCCGTAGACTCGTATTCGGAGCAATTAATTCAAAATGCTACCGATAAGATTACAAGAAATAGAACTTCTATAGTTATTGCGCATAGACTAGCTACTATTAAGAAAGCAGATAAAATTATTGTAATGGATGCCGGGCGAATAGTAGAAGAGGGAACACATGATGAGTTGCTAGAAAAACAAGATGGCTACTATAAAAACTTATACGAAGTACAGTTTTTACAAGCAGAGGAGGTTTAAGCTAAATCTTTTTTAATTATTTCTGCTAGTTCTTCAGTGTCTTTAAAAATCACAAATTCCCCACCTTTAAAATAGGAGATTTGTCCGGTTTCTTCACTTACAGCCAAGGCTAAAGCATCTGTTTTTTCTGTAATTCCAACAGCCGCTCTATGTCGTAAACCAAAACGTTGTGGTAAAGTTTTTTCGTTATTTACTGGTAGAATAACACGTGTTGCTTTAACGATATTGTTTTCTATGATGATTGCTCCGTCGTGCAACGGACTATTCTTAAAAAAGATACTTTCTATAATTGGTTGGGTAACTTCAATATTCATAACATCACCAGTAGCTTTCAAAAAATCCAAACTGTTGTTATGTTCTAAAACAATTAAGGCTCCGGTTTTACTAGCTCCCATTTTGGTGCAGGCAGCAATGATGGATTCTATATCTGTTCCGTCGCTTGTTTCTGTTTGTAAAAATTTCAGTTGTTTGAAGAATTTCTTTCGGCTTCCAAAATTTGTAGAACCAATCATGAGTAGGAATTTTCTAATTTCCTGTTGAAAAACCACAATAAGTGCAAACATTCCAACGCTAATAAAACCTCCAAGAATATTACTTAACAGTTGCATTTGAAGCGCTTGTGTAATTTTCCAGATGATATAAATAATTACAATTCCTATAAAAATATTAATAGCAACAGTACCTTTTACAAGTTTGTACACGTAGTAGAGTAGAAGCGCTACAAGAATAACGTCTATAATATCTATTACTGTGAATTTTAAAAGGTCGTCAAATATTTCCAAAGGTTGGGCGTTTTTGTAAATGTAATAATTAATAGTTAAAATATGAATTCATCATTGTTTATAGCAATGGCTTCAGATTTTATTCTTGAAACTTTAGACTTAGCGCTTATATAGTCTTGAAACGTTAATTCAGAATGGAACATCAAATCTATTTTGGTTTTAGCATTGTCTTGCTGTATTTTATTTAATTCCTCTTCTAAAAAAGAATTTTTAAGAGTAGTGTTTCGTATTTCTTTTGCATTCAATAACTCTTGAATACTTATTTGTTCGTCAAAAAAGCTGATGGTAATATGTTTCATATCTTTTTCAAGGGGTGAATTATTTTCATAAGCATCCACGTCGGTTATATAATTTACATCCGTGAACTCTAAAAATCCTAAGTTTTTTATGCTTGTGTCACTGCAGGTATAATAGTTTTTAACACCTTCTTTTTTATGATTAGAATCTTTCTTCTTATTCTGTAAATAAGTTATTTGCGGAATCACCTGTTCCAGTGTTAATCTTTTATCAACATTCACGAGCCAATTGGTTGTGCTAATTAAGTTTTTTCTGTTTAGCTCTAAACTATCTGGTTTTGTTTCGTCGTAAAATATATAGGCAGGAGAAATATCTAAGACTTCCGTAACTTCAGAGTGGTTCACTTCGGGTAACAGAATTACTTTGTCTCCACCACAAGATGTGATAAAAATAAATAAGAAGATGTAGAATAAATATTTCATATTAATTAAGTTGTTCGATTAGTTTAATGGCTTCGGTAGCTTCTTTTACATCGTGAACACGTAAAATACTCGCTCCTTTTTGTAGTGCTATGGTGTTTAATACGGTTGTTCCGTTAAGGGCTTCTTGCGGTGTGGTATTAAGGGTTTTGTAAATCATTGATTTTCTTGAAATTCCCGCAAGCAATGGTAATTCTAGAATTTTAAAAAGCTCTAGTTGCTTTAATAAATCGAAATTTTGCGCTGTAGTTTTTGCAAAACCAAAACCGGGATCTATAATAATATCTTTTATACCTAGTTTTTTAGCTTCGGAAACTCTTTCAGAAAAATAAAAAATAATTTCTTTCATCATATTTTTATAATCTGTTTGTTGCTGCATGGTTTGAGGAGTACCTTTCATATGCATTAAGATATACGGAACCTGAAGATTTGCAACAGTCTGAAGCATTTTCTTATCTAATACTCCGGCAGAAATATCGTTGATCATTGCTGCACCGGTTTCGATGGTTTGTTTTGCAACTTCACTTCTAAAAGTATCTATAGAAATAATAATTTCAGGAAATTCTTTTAGAATTAAAGCAATAATTGGAAGCAATCGATTCAATTCTTCTTCTTCGCTAATATGAACTGCATTCGGCCTAGAACTATAAGCGCCTATGTCTATAAAAGTCGCTCCGTTTTTAAGCATAATATAAACTTGAGAAAGAATTTCGCTTTCGTTTTTGTATTTTCCACCATCATAGAAAGAATCAGGAGTAAGATTTAAAATCCCCATGACTTTCGGAGTGGATAAATCTATGAGTTTGCCTTTGCAGTTAATAGTCATAATAGAAGTTGTAAAATATAAACTTTATGTTTTTTTAAGCTAAAGTTATGGATTGTAAAATTAAACATTCAACTAGCAAAAAAAGGAAATATTGCTAGTAAATTTTCATTAAAAATATTCTATTGAAATCTTAAAGTATTCGTGTATTCATGGGAAAGAAAAAACTTTAAAGGCTAAACTTTGAACTCTGAACTATTTATGCGAAATTTACGCAAAATTCATTTTCATATATGAAAGATACTTCAAAACAATATGATGCTGTTATAAACACATGCAGAAGCTTATTTGTCAATAAAATGTCTGATTACGGAAGCGCTTGGAGAATATTGCGTTTACCTTCTCTTACAGATCAAATTTTTATAAAAGCACAACGCATTAGAAGTCTACAGCAAAATGATGTTAGAAAAGTAGATGAAGGTGAGGTAATTGAGTTTATTGGCATCATCAATTATTGTGTGATGGCTTTAATTCAGATAGAAAAAGGAGTGGTAGAACAACCAGATTTATCTACTGAAGAAGCAATCAAGCTGTATGATGAAAAAGTAGCATTAACAAAGGAGTTGATGCAAAATAAAAATCATGATTATGGTGAAGCATGGAGAGATATGCGAGTAAGTAGCCTTACAGATTTAATCTTACAAAAATTATTACGAGTAAAGCAAATTGAAGACAATGCCGGTAAAACACTAGTTAGTGAAGGTATTGATGCTAATTACCAAGATATGATTAATTATGCTGTTTTTGCTTTAATTCACTTAAACGAAGAATAAAATTCTCCCCGATTTTTAGGGAGTCATTATAATAATAAATTAGTTTCAATTAATTAAGTTTCTGCCTGTGCAGTAGCATCAAAGTACTATGAAATACATTATACATTTATTTAGAATCCTTGTTGGAGGATTATTTATTTTTTCAGGATTAATAAAACTGAATGACCCATTAGGGTTTTCTTATAAATTACAAGAATATTTTGGCGCAGATGTTTTAAACCTTCCATTTTTAGAGCCTTATGCTTTAGCTATTTCCGTATTTGTAGTAATACTAGAAGTGGTTTTAGGAGTGTTTTTACTAATTGGTTATAAACCAAAATTCACGGTTTGGAGCCTGTTTGCAATGATTGTATTCTTTACCTTCTTAACTTTCTATGCTTGGTATTTTGATAAGGTGAAAGATTGTGGCTGTTTTGGTGATTTCATGCCAATGAAACCAATAGAGAGTTTTATAAAAGATTTAATCCTACTATTTTTAATAGTCATACTATTAATAGGATTGAGATATATAATGCCAATTTTTGGAAAATTCCCAACAACACTTATAGCGCTTTTTGGATTTTTAGGAAGTTTATTGTTTGGTTACCACGTGTTAATGCATTTACCAACATGGGATTTTAGAGCCTATAAAGTAGGAGCAAATATTCAAGAAGGAATGAGTACTCCAGAAGATGCAGCGAAGCCAATTCAAGAATATACATGGACGTTTAATGTTAATGGTGAAGAACAAGAATTTGTTACCAACGGAAGTTTCCCTTCTGTAGATGGAGAATATATTGGTGTAGAAACAAAAGTAATTGATGAAGGTTACGACCCACCAATTAAAGATTTTTCTATTGAAAGTGATGACGAAGATTTAACAGAATACTATTTAGAGAAAGAAAACCTTATAATGGTTATATCTTATAATTTAGCTACAGCAGAATCTTCAGGAATGCATGCAATAAAAGCAGCTACAGATAAAGCAATCAAAAACGGATACACGGTAATAGGTTTATCAGCTTCTGGAACTAGTGAGAAAATAAAAACCAATGAAGCGTATAACTTAAACTTCAACTGGTACCTATGTGATGAAAAAGCATTAAAAACAGTTGTTCGTGCAAATCCTGGAGTTGTAAAACTGAAGAAAGGAACTGTAATTCAAAAAGTTCATTGGAATGATATTGATGACTTAGAATTACCAGAAGTAGAAAGAGAAAAAGAAGTTGAAAAAGAAGTAGAAGAAACTCCTTTGTTTCTAATTGATAATGAAATTACAACAAAAGAACAAGCCGATGCATTAGATGCTGAAGCTATTGAATCGATTGATGTGATAAAAGAAAACACAGAAGGAAGTTCTTTAGATTCTATCAACAAAGTAAATAACTCTTCTTATACTTCTTTGATTAAAATTACCCTTAAAAAAGAAGAATAGGACCTATTCAATTATATAAAACAATAGAAAACTGATAAGCTACTTACTTAATAAAGCCTTTTATGCATTACTCACTTTATTTGGAGTAGTAACTGTTATATTCTTTTTATTTAATGTACTGCCAGGAGACCCAGCGCAGATGATGCTTGGGCAAAATGAGGATAGTGATCAGTTAGCTTTGGTGAAACAGAAATACGGATTTGATAAGCCGCTTAGTACACAGTATTTATATTATATAAACGACTTATCTCCAATATCTTTTCATTCTAAAAATGAACAAGACTATACTTTTTTAAGAAAGAATAAATATGCAGCTACCAATTTGTTTTCTACGGAAAATACAACAGTTGTTTTAAAGTTCCCTTACTTAAGAGAATCCTTCACCAAGCAAGGAAAAAAAGTGAGTCAGGTGCTTGCAGAAACCCTGCCAAATACTTTTGTTCTTGCTATATCGGCAATTACTATAGCTATGTTTTTAGGTGTTGTGCTAGGAATTGTTTCCGCATTAAAAAAAGATACTTTTTTAGATAAGGCAATTCAGATTTTTAGTACCGTTGGTATGTCGGTTCCTTCTTTTTTCTCAGCTATTTTATTTGCTTGGTTTTTTGGTTATGTATTGCATAAATACACCAATTTAGAAATGACAGGCAGCTTATATGAACTAGATGACTATGGAGAAAACATGCATATTAAATGGAAGAATTTAATCCTTCCAGCAATTGTTTTAGGTATTCGTCCGTTAGCAGTTATAATTCAACTAATGCGAAATTCTTTATTAGAAGTTTTTAATCAGGATTATATTCGTACTGCAAGAGCTAAGGGACTTAGAGAATTTCAGATTATAAAAAAACATGCAATTAAAAACGCATTAAATCCTGTGGTTACCGCAATTTCAGGATGGTTTGCATCTATGCTAGCTGGTGCGGTTTTTGTAGAGTATATTTTTGGATGGAATGGCTTAGGTAAAGAAATAGTAAATGCATTAAATACACTTGATCTGCCGGTAATTATGGGAGCTGTTTTAATTATAGCAATTTTGTTTGTAATGATAAATATATTTGTCGACATAATCTACACTTGGTTAGATCCTAAAGTAACCCTTAAATAATTCACCCAAATTATTGGGATTCAATATTAAATTTAAAAGAAACATGAAAAAATATCTAATCGTATTACTAGTAAGCGCCTTATTTTTAGGCTGTAAAGAACAAACACCTACACAATTCACAGACGAAGCATTGCAAGACGTTTTAATCACTTTAAAAGGGGATGAAATTTCCTTTGAAAACATCTTGAAAAAATATGAAGGAAAAAAAATATTAATAGATGTTTGGGCATCTTGGTGTGGTGATTGTATAAAAGGAATGCCAAAAGTTAAAGCATTACAAGAAGAAAATAAAGAAGTGGTATTTTTGTTCTTATCTGCCGATAAAACTTTAGAAAGTTGGAAAGAAGGTATCGAAAAATACAAAGTAAAAGGAGAACACTATTTTATGCCAGACGGAATGAAAAGTGTTTTTAGTAATTCTATCAATGTAGATTGGATTCCTCGTTACCTAATTGTAGATCCGCAAGGAAATATAAAACTATTCAAAGCCATAAAGGCAGATGATAGTAAGTTATTAGATGCATTAAATTAATTACTTTTGCATTCTCTAAAATTTTAGTTGCTGCATATAAGTAAGTGATTAAAATAGTAGAATTTTAAATTAAATAAGAATCTCCCGTTTCAAGTATTATTAGATAGAAATGGGAATAATGATATATGACTATGAGAAAAAATATCGTGGCAGGAAATTGGAAGATGAATAATAATCTTCCAGAAACAGAAGCTTTAATCACCGATTTAAAAAACCAAAAGCAAACTTCTAATGCAGAAGTAATGGTGGCACCTACATTTACAAATCTTTTTTCTGCTTTTCAAGCATTAAGAGAAAGTGATATTGAGGTTGTTGCGCAAAATATGCATTATGCAGAATCTGGAGCATATACAGGAGAAGTAAGTGCTGAAATGCTTAAAAGTATCGGAGTCCAAACAGTTATTCTAGGGCATTCAGAAAGAAGAGCATATTTTAATGAAACAGATGACTTATTAGCTAAAAAAGTAGATGCAGCATTAGCCAAAGATATGCGAGTTATCTTTTGTTTCGGAGAAGAATTAGCAGACAGAAAAGCCAATAACCATGAGAATATCGTAGCTTCTCAAATAAAAAACGCACTATTTCATTTAGAAGCTTCAGCTTTTAAAAACATCGTTTTAGCTTATGAGCCAGTTTGGGCAATAGGTACAGGCGAAACAGCTAGTCCAGAGCAAGCGCAAGATATGCATGCTTTTATTAGAAAGACTTTAAATGAAAAATACGGAAGCGATGTAGCAAATAGTGTTTCAATCTTATATGGTGGAAGTGTAAAACCTGCAAACGCCAAAGAAATTTTTTCAAAGCCAGATGTTGATGGCGGATTAATTGGTGGAGCAGCACTTAAAGCAGAAGATTTTTACGCAATTGTTAATGCGATTTAATCCACCATAAAAATACAAATAGTTTATATCTCAAATAAAAAATGTCCAATACCATATACTTAGGTTACTACTTTAAGGTAGGGCCTGCAGAAACAAGAAATATAGGAACAGAAATTCTAATTGCAGAATTAGGTTATGCAGGATTCGAAAGTTTCGTAGAAACAGAAGAAGGAGTAACTGCCTATATTCAAAAAGAAGAATGGAAAGAAGAAATTCTTAATGATATTCAAATATTAGAATCAGAAGAATTTGATATTTCCTATACTTTTGATGAAATCGAACAAACCAATTGGAACGAAGAATGGGAAAAAAACTTTAATCCTATTGTAGTAGATGATTTGTGCTCTGTTCGTGCACCATTTCATGAAAAACCAAACACCAAATTCGATATTGTAATTGAACCAAAAATGAGTTTTGGTACAGGGCATCATGAAACTACCCACATGATGTTGCAGCATATCCTTCAAAATGATTTTACTAACAAAACCGTTTTAGATATGGGCTGTGGTACTGGAGTCTTAGCTATTCTAGCAGAAATGAAAGGAGCTACAAAACTAGACGCAATTGATATTGATAATTGGTGCTACCTAAATAGTTTAGAAAATGTAGAGCGAAATAATTGTAATAATATTTCCGTTTATGAAGGAGACGCAAGTTTATTAGAAGGAAAAAAATACGATATAATTATTGCAAATATCAACAGAAATATTCTGTTAAATGATATGGAAACCTATGCAAAATCTCTGAACGAAAACGGGATGCTTTTTTTAAGCGGATTCTATAATAACGACATTCCTGCAATCGAAGAAGAATGCAATAAGAATATGTTAAAATTAACCGAAAAGCTTGAAAAAAACAATTGGGTTGCATTAAAATTTTTAAATTAGTAAAAAGTCAATATTTCTGATAAATCACTTAGACTTATGAGCACTAAAGAAAAAATTCAAGAAGTACTTCAGGTAGATACTCTAGAAAAGCATCTAAATGAAATAGTGTTATATAATGATGATGTAAATACGTTTGATCATGTTATAAACACGCTAATTTATGCATGTGATCACACTCCAGAACAGGCAGAACAGTGTTCTATCTTAGTTCACTATAAAGGACAATGTACAGTGAAAACTGGAGAGTATAAAGATTTAGAGCCTCGCTGCACAATGTTGTTAGATGCAGGACTAAGTGCAGAAATTATATAAGGACTTTAGTTTTAGTAACAAATACCCGAATTAACACTGGTGTTAACTTAAAAGGATTATGGAAGAACAAGTAATACTTGTAAACGAAAGGAATGAGCAAATAGGTTTAATGCCTAAATTAGAAGCACATGAAAAAGCATTATTGCATCGTGCTTTCTCTGTATTTGTGTTTAATGATAAAAACGAACTAATGCTGCAACAACGTGCTTTAGGAAAATATCATTCCCCAGGACTTTGGACAAACACATGTTGTAGTCATCAAAGAGAAGGAGAAACTAATATACAAGCAGGAAAAAGAAGATTACAGGAAGAAATGGGCTTTGTTACAGAGCTAGAAGATTCTATTTCTTTCATCTATAAAGCTCCTTTTGATAATGGTTTAACAGAACATGAATACGATCATGTACTTCTGGGTAAATACAATCAAGAGCCAAAAATCAATCCAGATGAAGTTGCTGCATGGAAATGGATGCCTCTAGAAGAGGTGAAAAAAGACATGGAAATGCAACCAGAACATTATACAGCTTGGTTTAAAATTATATTTGATAAATTCTATCAACATATAAATATTACAGACTATGAAAGTAACGGTTAGTAGAAGAGCACATTTTAATGCAGCTCATAGGTTATACAGAAAAGACTGGAGTGATGAAAAAAACACAGAAGTCTTTGGTAAATGTAGTAACCCTAACTTTCACGGTCATAATTATGAACTAATAGCAAGTGTAACTGGAGAAATTAACCCGGAAACAGGTTATGTAATAGATATTAAAGATTTAAAAGATATTATTAAAACCGAAGTAGAAGACGCCTTTGATCACAAAAATTTAAACGTAGAAGTACCAGAATTTAAAGATCTAAATCCTACTGCCGAAAATATCGTAGTTGTTATCTATAATAAAATAAAAAAACAATTAGCTTCCCATTTAGAATTAGAGGTAACCCTTTATGAGACACCTCGGAATTTTGTAAGTTACTCGGGAATATAAATGCCAAATATGCTAAAATACCCTCTAAAGTTCGAACCTATTTTAAAAGAAAAAATATGGGGAGGACAAAAACTTAATGCGCTTTTAAATAAAGACAGCAACTTACCAAATATTGGAGAAAGTTGGGAGATAAGTGATGTTGATGGCGATATCTCTATTGTTAGTAATGGAGCTTTAAAAGGAAAAACCTTAAAAGAGCTATTAGAGAGTTATAAAGCTGAGTTATTAGGCGAAAAAAATTATAAAATCTTCGGAAATAAATTTCCGCTACTAATAAAGTTTATAGACGCAAAAGAAGATCTTTCTATACAATTACATCCTAACGATGCTTTAGCGGCTAAACGTCACGATTCCTTCGGTAAAACCGAAATGTGGTATGTTATGCAGGCAGATGAGAAAGCCAACCTTATCGTTGGTTTTAATCAAGAAATGACTCTGGATAAATACAAAAGCCATCTAGAAGCAAAAAAACTTACAGAAATTTTAAACTATGAAGATGTAGAAGAAGGAGATGTGTTTTTTATAGATGGAGGGAGAATTCATGCTATAGGAGCAGGAGTGATGCTTGCCGAAATACAACAAACAAGCGATATTACTTATAGAGTTTATGATTGGGATAGAGTAGATGCTCAAGGAAACCAAAGAGATTTACATATTGATTTAGCTTTAGAAGCTCTAGATTTTAATATGAAAGATGACTTTAGGGTTTCTTATCCTAAAAAAGAGAACCAAACAAATAAGATGCTTCAATGCCCTTATTTTATAAGTAACTATTTAGAAATAACAGATACAGTTAAAAAAGAAAACACTGTAGATTCATTCATTATTTATATGTGTGTTTCAGGTGAAGCAATAATAGAATCAGAGCAGTTTTCTGAAGTAATTAAAAAAGGAGAAACCGTTTTATTACCGGCAGGAATTAAAACCTATCAAATTACTTCTAAAAATGCTAGAGTATTGGAAGTTTATGTGTAATTTTGCAGGAAATTAAATTAAAATATTATGGCAAATAAAAGAATCCTAAAAAAAGACATCAATTATGTGTTAGGAGATATTATTGAAGCAGTGTACGTTTGGGAGTACTCAAACCCAGGAAAGAATACAGAAGGAAGTGAAAAGGTTATTGACGAAGCTATTGAAGTTTTTGACGAATTAATAGCTAGAGTTAATGATAAAAATGTAGATGACAAAAAAGCTCATTTTAAAGCAATTAACAAAGATCTTGAAGTTAAAGGACTAGAGCTAATTGAAAAAATTAATAATCTAGGATAAAATAATTGAAAAAATGTTTGCAAATATATTTATCTAGTTTATATTTGCAAACGTTTTCGCCGATGTAGCTCAGCTGGCTAGAGCAGCTGATTTGTAATCAGCAGGTCGTGGGTTCGAGTCCCTCCATCGGCTCTTAAAAACCTCTCTTTTTAGAGAGGTTTTTTTTATGCATAATAGTTAGATTTAAAACTTATCTATTAAATAAGTTTATACTAGTTATAAGGCACAAAAAAACACCATTCAGTAAGCTGGATGGTGTTTTTTAGTTTTTATGTAAAATTCCTTATTAGCTCTTTTTTCTTTCAGCAATAAAGTCTTCTAGTTTCTTACCGTATTTAGATTCTTTAACTTTTGGAGTTAGGGCATTGTTTACAGTATCTAACCATTTTATTTGTGCATCGGCAATTTCTGTAAGCACTATATAAGGAGCAACTTCATTGTCGTTGTTTTTCATTGCAAAATTAACCGTATATAAGTATTTGTTCTTTAGTAAGGCGTTTTTCGCTTTTTCGTTAGATCTGATTAAAGCAGAATCATTTGTTTTTAAAGCATCAAATCTTTCTTTGATAAGATTTAGGTTTCTGTCATTAAAACGAGACATAACTTCCATGTATTCTTCTAAAGCTACTTGTTGTTTAGATCCTTTAATTTTAGCGTCTAATCCAAAGTTTTTCACATTTGTACTTACTTCTGTAATTCCTTTTTCTGCAAAAAATGTAATTACTTCATCTTCCTTGCTATTTTTATCTAATTGTAAAAAGAATACTTCAGGACTATCTAACTCACTATATAATTCTATAGGTTCTTCACCATGTACAATTAAAGAGTCTACGGTTAGAATTGTGGTGTCTTGCGCTTTTTTAAGATAAATTGTTCCTTTTTTTAAACCTTTTACATCTACTTTAACGGTAAGATCTTTGTTTTTTCCACAAGAAAATAGAATCGCTAGTAATAATACAAATACTGTGTTTTTCATAGTTGTTTTCTGTTCAACAGAAAGTTTTAAATGTTAGTTTTAATGCTCGCAAATATGCTATAAAAATATTATAAATACTAACTAGCGGCTGCTAATTGCATTAAAATAGTACAACCAATTGCAGCTATAGTTCCTAAGGCATAACCAAATACAGCTAGTAGAACACCTACTGTTGCTAAGGATGGGTGAAAAGCAGATGCTACAATAGGAGCAGATGCTGCACCTCCTACATTTGCTTGACTTCCTACCGCTAAAAAGAAATAAGGAGCTCTAATTAACTTAGCTACTAATATTAATAAAACAGCGTGAATGGTCATCCAAACAAAACCAATGGCGATTAAACCAAGGTTGTCAAAAATCATTGTTAAGTCCATTTTCATACCAATAGAAGCTACTAGTATATAAATGAAAATACTTCCAATTTTACTTGCACCAGCTCCTTCATAATTTTTGGCTTTTGTATAAGAAAGTAAGATTGCTATAATAGTTGCAATACTAATCATCCAAAAGAAGGAAGATCCTAAGAAAGTAAACATATTTCGGGTAGTAGGATTTGCTATTCCTGCTACAGCTTCATTAAAGAAAGGAGCTAAATAGCCAGAGCATAAATGCGCGATACTTACTGCACCAAATGCAATAGCAAGAATTAGCATATAATCTGTTAGTGTTGGGTTTCTTTTTACACTTTCAGAAAAAGTAGAAACCTTTTCTTTTAAAGCTTCTATAGACGAAGTGTCAGCTTTTAACCATTTGTTTATTCTGTCACGTTTTCCGATTCCAATTAATAAAACTGCCATCCATACATTTGCAACTACAATATCCACAAACACCATTCCGCCATATAATTTTTGGTTATAACCATAAATCTCTAACATAGCAGTTTGATTTGCGCCACCACCAATCCAACTTCCAGCAAGTGTTGAAAGTCCTCTCCAAACAGCATCAGGTCCAACACCTCCAACTGTTTCAGGTGAGACTGCAGAAATTAAAAGTATAGCAATTGGTCCACCAATAACAATTCCGATTGTTCCTGTAAAGAACATTATAAGCGCCTTCCAACCTAAGTTAAAAACAGCTTTTAAGTCTATGCTTAAGGTCATTAGCACTAGGGCAGCGGGTAGTAAAAAGCGACTTGCAACGTAATAAATACTTGTTTTGTGCTTTACAATTTCGCCAGCTTCACTGGTTGTTTGCCACTCTGGTGAAATTAAACCAATAGAATTTAAAATAGCTGGAACCATATATGCCATAAAAAGTCCTGGAACTATTTTGTAGAATTTAGGCCAAAAACCTGATTTAATATTTTCGGTATAAAAGACAAAGCCAAGAGCTAGCATTAATAGTCCAAATACAATTGCATCGTTGGTAAATAGAGGGGAGTTATCCATGTAAATTAGTTTTATCACGCAAAATACCAAAATATTTATAAAAATTGAAAGTTTGGCATGAGATTTGAAATAAAGATTTCGGTTACTACGATAAGCTTTTTAGAGTGTGGTTACTTTTAAAAAAGTGTAGTAGCTAATTTTTGGTTGGTTAGTTAAGAAAAGCATCCCTTTGTGGATGCTTTTCTTTTTTTATTAGTGGATAAATGAAACTATAGTTTCAATCACTTCTGGGTTTATCTTTCTAAAAGACTCATTATAGGATTTGGAGTTTTCTAAATTATCTCCTTCAATAGTGAATAGAATATGATTCATATTCTCTATGATTTTAATTTCTGCACTTTCTGAAGCTTCTTTTAAGGATTTGGCTTCATCTACAGAAACTTGTAAATCTTTTGTGCCATTTACAATAAGAATTGGCATATCTAATTCTTTAAGTATTTCAACAGGGTTATATTGCATCCAATTACTCATAAAAGGCTGTAAGCTAATATCGAAAATAGAAGCTAATGCAGGAGGGTAGTCTGTTGTAGTTTTATTTTGTTTTAATATCTCAAAGATTCTTTCGCAATCTTCTGTAAACATAGGAGCAGCTTTGGTGACTTGCTCTACAATAACCCCATCTATAGATTGTCCTGCTCCAGCTAGAGAAATAAACCCGTCTGCATTATCTTTAGCGGCAATCATTCCAACCAAACTCCCTTGACTATGCCCAATGATATATATTTTTGAAAAGTTGTCTTTCTCTTTAAAATAGTCAAGGACAGATTTTGCGTCTGTTACAAAGTCATCAAACATAATGTTTTCATCCACTTTGCCTTTTCTTATTTGTTTTACAATTCTTTTGTCATACCTAAAAGTAGCTATTCCTTGGTTTGTTAATCCTTCGGCAAGTTTTTTTAGGGAGTTGTTTTGTAAGAAATTCTGATTTCCATCCCTGTTTGTTGGTCCAGATCCTGCAATGATTATTGCTAAAGCAGACTTGCTATTGTCATTTGGATTTAATAAGGTCCCGTCAATTAGTTCATTGATTGCAACTTCTTCAGAACTGAAGGTTTTTTCTTGAGAAAAAGATTGCATGCTTATTAATAAAACAATAATTAAAATTTTCAATTTCATAAGACAAAAGGTTATTAATTATATTTTTTTAAAATATTTCTTCTTTTTATTTGTCTTGTAAATTTATATGAAATTAATGGATACTTAACATTATAGTCATATAATTTTAAATTAAAAGAGATACAATTTGATGATTTTTAAAGTTATACCGTTGCTAAATGTTAAAAAAAAGTGTGTTTTGTCGAATTACCAAGTTATTTGTCCTTGATTGTAAGAATTTATTTTATTTTTAATAAGCACTAAAACAGGTTTTTAGTGTTTAGGATTAATTAATATTTGCATTATGTTATGGTTACTATAAAATCGTAAGGTATTTATAGTTAAGTCTGCAAATATCAAGGAACAGAGGTTGAGGGACCTCTGTTTTTTTTGTCTGATTTTTTAAAAATTAGAAGCTTAAATAATAATAAGCCCAATACATTAGAAGAAACTGTAAAGGTATACGAAGTAATAAAATACTTTTAGGTATACCTGCAGATGCTTTTTTGCTAGATAACATATAGAAGTGTACAAATAGAAAAGCCATAAGCATTGCGATAACTCCGTAAATAGCAATATTTTTTACACTTGGAATGCATAAAGTTATACCAAGAAGAATTTCAAAAATGCCACTTAAATAAACCAGTAATTTATGATTAGGTAAATACCTAGGCATGATTCGTAAATACATTTTAGGTTTTATAAAATGCATTGTTCCAGCAAGTATATAAATTGCCGCCATTAGGTATAAATGCCATGGATAGTTCATAAAATAATTCAATTTTTGTCTAAATTAGCATTTAAAGATTTTAAAATGAAGATAAAGTTTGCATTTTTATTAGTTCTAATTCATCTGTCTGTTTTTGCGCAACTTCCTAAAGGTTTTGTGTATGTACAGGATATAATACCAGATATACACCTAGAACTTCGTTATTGTTCCTATAATAATTTTGTAGGTAAACCTGTGGAAGGATATAATGGGGATGTACTTGTTTTTAGTGAGGCAGCAACTAAGGCTTTAAAAAATGTACAAGATGAGCTTAGAAAAAAAGGCTTAGGTTTAAAAGTTTTTGATGCTTATAGACCACAACAAGCGGTAAATAATTTTTCTGAATGGGCTAAAAATGTCGATGACACTTTAATGAAACAGGCATTCTACCCGAATGTGGATAAACGTAATTTATTTAAAGAAGGATATATTGCATCCAAATCAAGACATAGTAGCGGAAGTACCATTGATTTAACGATTGTAGATTTAAAATCTGGAGAAGAACTAGACATGGGAACCCCATTTGATTTCTTTGGGAGATCTTCTTGGTATCTTCATGAAGATCTAACGGAACTACAAAAATCTAATAGAACGTTACTTCATGATGTTATGATAAAGCATGGTTTTAGACATTACCCTAAAGAGTGGTGGCATTTTACCTTAAGAGGAGAACCTTTTAGGAATCAATATTTTGATTTTCCTGTAGAATAGCTTTTTGCGAGTTATTCTTTTTCTTCTTTATATACTTCTAGGCCTAAACCCATAGCATAATTATTTAGCCCAGCTTTTAGAAGGTTAGAATCCTGAATGTTTTTTTTGTCGAATAACACCCATTTATTATTATTTAGAAACACTCGTTTAACGTAGGTTCTAGGTGTTTTTATTTCGTCGGTAAAAGGAAGTAGCGGTCTAAATGTAGTGGAGATTTTTACAATTCCTTTTCTAGTTTTTACTTCTTTGTATTTCTTGTTTGGCAATAGTTTTCCTGTTTTATCGGTATAGCCTAAAACTTGTAGGGAAATAAACATGCCGTTTTCTGGAATAAAAATATCACTGTTTGAAACATCAAGTTCATAAATGCTTTCACTTGCTTCTGTAACTCTAAAAACAATTTTATCGTAGGTTAATACTTCTCCTGGAAGTCCGTTGTTGTTTTCATAAAACTGTACTCTAAACAATGTTGAAAACGAAATTTTATTGGAAGTTTTGCTTTTTCGTTTGCTCCAATCTTTTGCTTCTACTTTAATTGGTAACAATAGCGTGTTTACTTTTTTTGCTTTTGAAGGGTTTTCGTTTTCAAAATAAACAGCTATTTCACTTTCAATAGTAGGTAGCCAACATTTAAAGTAATCGTCATGAACAGTAGGTTTTAGAATTTCTTTTTTCGACTTTCCTTTTGGTCTATAACGTATAAGTACTTCGTCTAAAGCATCTTCAAAGGGAATTAACTCTACAGTATCGCTGAGGTTGTTAGTTGCTATTTTAAAATCTTTGTAACCTAAGGCAGAAATAAAAAGCGTATCAATATCAGCATATAGTTTTTTAGTAAAAATGAATTTTCCTTCGTCATCTGCAAAGATTCCGTTTCCGTTTCCAAAGGAAACAGTAGCGTAGGAGATAGGGTTTCTGTTTTCTTTATCTATAATTGTAGTCTGACCAAAGGAGAGACTATAGATTAAAAATGTGATAAAAAATACAGAGATGGATTTCATTTTACTTTGTAAATTTAACTATTAATACCAGCGCTTTTTTTTCTTTTTGGAAGCTTCGCTCTTTCTTCCTTTCTTATGTTTGCTTCCTGTTTTTTTTGATTTATGAATTATTGGTTTCGCTTTTGGATCTAAAGGGTATGGGTGATTCTCTTCAACTGGAATCTGTATGTTTATAAGTTGTTCGATGCTTTTAACATACGATTTTTCATCTACAGAACAAAGAGAATAAGAGCTTCCAAAATTTCCAGCTCTACCTGTTCTACCAATTCTATGTACATAGGTTTCAGGAATATTTGGTAAATCGAAATTTACCACAGCATCTAATTCATTTATATCAATTCCGCGTGCAGCAACATCTGTTGCAATTAAAATATTTACATAGCCATTTTTAAACTTATTAAGCGCTTCTTGTCGTAAGTTTTGAGCTTTGTCTCCGTGAATAGTATCTACTTTATAACCGTTTTTTAGAAGTGTTTGTTCTAACTTATCTACACCAAACTTCGTTCTTCTAAAAATTAGAATATTTCCTTTAATGGTATTGCGCAAAAGGTGTAAACATAGTTCTATTTTGTTTCTTTTAGGAACGTAATATAAAACCTGACTTACGTTTATTGCTGCCGAAGAAGTAGGAGTGACCTCTACTCGTTCTGGAGTTTTTAATATAGTGTTTGCTAGTTGTTCTACCTTAAAAGGCATGGTTGCAGAAAACAATAATATTTGCTTTCCTTCTGGGCAAAGACGTTCTATTTTTTTAACATCATCAATAAAGCCCATGTCTAACATTAAATCAGCTTCGTCTAAAACCAATGTTTCTACATAATCTAGGTTTATGCAATCCTGTTTATGTAGATCTAGTAAGCGACCAGGGGTTGCTATTAGAATATCTATTCCTTTTTTTAAAACATCTTTTTGTGGCTCTATACTAGTTCCACCAAATATTACTGTACTTGTAAGGTTGGTGTTTTTTCCATAGGTTTTAAAATTCTCATGAATTTGCGCTGCCAATTCTCTGGTTGGACTGACAATCAATGCACGAATTTTTTTCCCTTTTTTAGGTGCATCTTGCTTATCGAATAGTTGTTGTAAAATTGGTAAAGCAAAAGCAGCTGTTTTTCCTGTTCCGGTTTGGGCAGAGCAGATAATATCTTTGTTTTCTAATACAAAGGGAATGGTTTTTTCTTGTACTAATGTTGGGTTGTCGTAACCTGCTTCAGCAATGGCACGAAGTAAAGGTTTATTAAGTTGTAAGTCTTTAAAGGACATGTTTTAATTAAATTTATTAATCTTATGCGAAAATGCTTCAGATGTAGTTTGCAAAGGTACAGGAAGTTTTATTCCATATTATTAAATAAAGCTTTTATCTTAATTTTCTTTGTTATTGTTTTCAACTATTCTTGTGCAATAATCAATAAACTGATATTTTAGATTTTGAATATGCCATTTTGTAGCATCTTCTTTAGAATGTATTATTACATTGAATGTGTTTAGATTTTACCAAAACGCTGTTTACAAACAAAATTACAATGGAAACTATCCGTGAATAGTTTCTTTTTTTCCGTAGCTTTTAATTAATTCGCCTTCAAATTGTAAAAATTCTTCCCAGCGTTTGTTTACATCAACACCTTTACCGTACTGTCTTGCAAATCCTAAAAATGTAGTGTAATGACCAGCTTCGCTAACCATTAACTCGTGGTAGAACTTAGCTAATTCTTTATCTTTAATGGTAGTTGATAAAAGTCTAAAACGCTCGCAGCTTCTAGCTTCAATCATAGCAGAAAACAATAATCTGTCTACCAAACTTTGTTGCTGGTTGCCCCCTTTTATAATGAATTTAAAAAGTTCGTTTACATAAGAGTCCTTTTGTTCTCTACCTAATTTGTAGCCACGAGCTTTGATAATATTATGAACCATTTGAAAGTGCTCTAATTCTTCTTGAGCAATGACTAATAATTCGGTAGCCAAATCAACAAGTTCCGGATTCAAGGAAATTAACTTGATAGCGTTACTAGCTGCTTTTTGTTCGCACCAAGCATGGTCTGTTAAAATTTCTTCAAGATTAGATTCTGCAATATTTGCCCATCTTGGGTCTGTTTCTAATTTTAATCCTAGCATTATTTTTTCTTCTTCTATTAAATATTTAGCTATTCCATTGTTACAACTAAATCATCCTGTTTTACCATATTACCTTCTTTTAAACTAATAGTTTTTATTTTCCCAGATTTAAAAGCGGTAACCGTTGTTTCCATTTTCATTGCCTCAATGATAAATAGCGGATCGTTTTCTTTAACTTTTTGCCCTTTCTTAACTAATACTTTATACAGAGAACCTTGTAATGGTGCTCCTACTTGATTCACATCTGAAGGGTCTATTTTGGTGTTTTCTTCTACTATTATGTTTAGTGAAGCATCTAAAACTTCTACAAATCGGTTTTCTCCATTTACTTTAAAGAATACTGTTCGCATACCTTCTTTGTTAGGAACACTTATAGAAAGAAGCTTCACGATAATTGTTTTTCCTGGTTCTAACTCAATTAAAGTTTCTTCTCCAGGTTTCATTCCGTAGAAGAAATTTTTGGTAGGAATTAAAGCAAGGTTTCCGTAAAGTTTATAATTTTCGTGCGCTTGTTCAAACACTTTTGGATATAAGGTGTATGATAAGAAATCTTCTTCTTCAATAGCTCTTGTAAATCCTTTTTGGAATTTCTTTTTGAAAGTAGCGTATTCTGTAGTGAAATCTATTGGTTCTAAATGAGCATTTGGTCTATCGCTATACGCTTCTTTGTTTTTTAGAATAATCTTCTGAAGCTCTTTAGGGAAACCACCAACAGGTTGTCCTAAATCTCCTTTGAAGAAATTGATAACAGATTCTGGGAAAGAAATACTTTCGCCTCGCTTCATAATATCTTCGGGAGTTAAATCGTTTGTTACCATGAAAATAGCCATATCACCAACTACCTTAGAGCTTGGTGTTACCTTAATAAGGTTTCCAAACATAGTGTTTACTTGGGCGTACATTTTCTTAACGTCATCAAACCTGTCTCCTAATCCTAAAGCAATTGCTTGCGGACGTAAGTTTGAGTATTGACCTCCAGGAATTTCATGCTGATAAACTTCTGCAGTACCAGCTTTTAGCCCTGATTCGAAAGGGTAGTACATCTCACGAGTATCTTCCCAGAAGTTTGAAAATTGATTTAAAGAATTCATATCAAAATCGTGAGCTCGATCTTGGTATTTCATCATTTCAACAACTGCATTAAAGTTTGGTTGTGAAGTTAATCCGGAAAGTCCACCAAGAGCAACATCTACCACATCTACACCAGCTTCAATAGCTTTTAAATAACTTGCTGTTTGTAAAGAAGAAGTGTCGTGTGTATGTAAGTGAATTGGTATGTTCACTGTGTCTTTTAAGGCACCTACCAATTCTGTTGCTGCATATGGTTTTAATAAACCAGCCATATCTTTTATAGCAATCATATGCGCTCCAGCATTTTCTAAATCTTTAGCAAGCTGTGTATAGTATTTTAAGTTGTATTTTGTTTGGTTTGTGTCTAGTATGTCTCCTGTGTAACTAATTGCTGCCTGTGCGATTCCGCTAGTTTTATCTCGTACATAGTTGATACTAGGTTCCATTGCTTTTACCCAGTTTAAGGAGTCGAAAATTCTGAAGATATCCACACCGTTTTCCCAAGATTTTTCTATAAACCTTTCGATTAAATTGTCTGGATATGCTTTGTAACCAACTCCATTTGACCCACGCAATAACATTTGGAATAAAATGTTTGGAACTGCTTTTCTTAATTCGCGTAAGCGTGTCCATGGACTTTCATGTAAGAAACGCAAACAAACATCAAAAGTAGCACCTCCCCAAACTTCCATACTAAAGGTATTCGGGTGATTTTTTGCGAAACTTTCTGCTACTTTTAGCATATCAAAACTTCTCATTCTCGTTGCGAGAAGTGATTGATGCGCATCACGCATAGTAGTGTCTGTATAATGAATTTTCTTTTCGTCTTTTAACCATTGGCAAAATGCTTCAGGACCTAGTTCTGTAAGTAAATCTTTTGTTCCTTTTGGATACGGACTTGATAAACTAAATTTAGGCACCTTCGCATTTCTAAAGATTTTATTGTCATCTTTAAATTTTACATCGGAGTTTCCGTTTACACTAACTTCTGCAAGAAATTGAACTGCTTTAGAAGTTCTATCTTGAGGTAGTTTAATTTTGAAAAGACTTGGTGTATTCTGAATGAAATTCACATTTACCTTTCCTTCTTGGAAGGTAGGATGCTGGATTACATTCTGCAAAAAGTGAATATTGGTTTTAACACCTCTAACTCTAAATTCTTTTAATGCACGAACCATTTTTCGTGTTGCTCCGTTTAAAGTTCTACCGTGGGCAGATACTTTTACAAGCATAGAATCGAAAAACGGACTCACATTATAGCCTTGATAAATACTTCCTGCGTCTAAACGAATTCCCATTCCTGCTGCAGAACGGTAAGTAGTAATGTTTCCGTAATCTGGTTGGAAGTTGTTTTCAGGATCTTCTGTTGTTAGTCTACATTGAAGCGCGAAACCATAAGTTGCAATAGATTCTTGACCATATATTTTTATTTGCTCGTCGGATAGTTTGTACCCTCCAGCAATAAATATTTGAGTTTTTACTAAGTCGATACCTGTAACCATTTCGGTAACGGTATGTTCTACTTGAATTCTAGGGTTTACTTCAATGAAATAGATATTATCATCAGCATCAACTAAAAACTCTACAGTACCAATATTGTTGTAGTTTACTTCGGAAGTAATTGCAACCGCATATTTATATAGATTTTGTTTTACTTCTTCTGAAACATTGTAAGAAGGAGCTATCTCTACTACTTTTTGATGACGACGTTGAACGGAGCAATCTCTTTCGTATAAATGGCGAATATTTCCGTGTCTGTCTGCTACAATTTGAACTTCAATATGTTTCGGGTTTTCTACATATTTTTCTAAAAACATGGTGTCATCTCCAAAAGCATTTAAGGCTTCGTTTTTAGCAGAATCAAAATTATGCTCTAGGTCTTCGGTATTTCTAATAATACGCATTCCACGTCCACCACCACCAGAAGCAGCTTTAAGCATTAAAGGGTAACCAATTGATTTTGCTTCAGAAATGGCAACCTTTAAAGAGGATAGTTTCTTTTTATTACTTTCAATAATTGGAACTTTACATTTTACAGCTATTTTCTTTGCAGTAATTTTATCGCCTAAGGCATCCATTACTTCCGGATCTGGACCAATGAATACGATGTCGTTTTCAGCACATTTTCTTGCAAATTCTGAGTTTTCAGATAAAAAACCATAACCAGGGTGAATAGCATCTACCTTTTTAGATTTTGCTAAATCTATAATAGCTTCAATGTCTAAATATGGTTTTAATGGTTGGTTATCTTCGCCAATTTGATAGGACTCGTCTGCTTTATTTCTATGTTGTGAGTACCTGTCTTCATAGGTGTAAATAGCAACCGTTGCAATGTTTAGCTCGGTACAAGCACGTAGAACTCTTATTGCTATTTCTCCTCTGTTGGCAACTAGAATTTTTTTAATTTTCATCTTTTTAGTTGTGTGTTATGTTGTTTAGTTGTGTGTGTTATTTTATGATGTATGGATTTTCACTCTTGTAATTTCTAATAATAAAATCTAGTGCGGTACTTAGTATTTCGCCCATATTATTAGATTTTTTAAAATGTACATCTCCAGTAAGTTCAAATAGACCATACTTTAATTCGTCAATTTTTTCCGGAAATGAAATTTCATCTTGCTTCATGCAATTAATAAGCTCTTCTAATCTTTCTTGTTCGCTATTTGCACGTTTAGCAAGAAGTGAGCGTTCTTCAATTTTATATTGCTCTATAGATTCTGGAGTTAGTACTTCTAAACTCATTTGAACCAAAGCATTGTTTTCTTTAAGAAATTGAGGTTTATACACTTTGGGATTTCCTTCAAAGCTTTGTTGGTCAAAATCTATTGCTCGTATTCTGTATTGGATTCTATCAAAATCGTGTGTAATTACAATTACGTAATTATAGGATCTCATATCGGCTAAAAGCCTAACAAAACAGCGTTCGTTAAATTTTACAAATTCTTTTGCTAAGGCGCGTTTGTCTTGTTCTGGGATTTTATCTAAATGACTTTCAATAAAAGTATCTCCTGGAATTCCGGAAATATGCTCTTCTATTAGTGTGTCTTTATGTACCAAGAAATTAATATGGTTTGGAGATAGGATATGCTCTAATTCTAAGCCATAAATTCTAGATGCATCTGCTTTTTTTACATATAAAAAGACATAATTGTCATTGATGATATTTCTGATTTTTACACGGAAAGGCTTGGTGTTACCGAAGGTGCAGAAGTCTATACTGTCAATATTAAGATAAGGTAAAATAACATCGCTACCATCGGAATGCAGAATTGCATACATTTGTTTTAAGCTGTGTTCAATCTCGTCTCTTTCGTGTTCGGCATAGTAGCAACTAATCCAAAGGGTGTCTTTACCGTTGTCGTCGAAAATTTCTACCGCACCCTGAAAGCGCAGTAAGTCTTCATAAAAAATTGGGATTTTAATATTTCGGCCTTCTACAGTAAGGTAATTTGATAACATTTCGGTTATTGGAAATGCTGGTTTTTTCTTTGAAATTAGCTTTTCATCCATTTAAAATACTTAAAGGCTATAAGATAGATTGAAAATTGTTTAATAACAAGTAGAAGTTTTTAAAATTTAAAGCTTTTATCAAAGAATATTTAAGATAGTTTTCTCTCTTTACTTAATATTTCACTAACAGCATTCTTATATTTTACTTGATTACCAGCTTTTTTAATTGCCTTGTAGGTTTTTTGGGGATTAGAAAAAGATTGTGAAAAATACTCCCAAAATCCAAGCATTTTCATTTTAATAGGAGTTGGGCCAGAAAGATATTCGTCGTATTGTTGGTAGATTGTATCGTGAAATTCTGAAAAAATATCCCAACGATTTTTAGGATATTCATTCGTGTTATTTTTTATCATACTTGGTAAAAAGGGATCTGCAATTAATCCGCGGCCAATCATAAAATGATCGATACTTGGGAAGCGTTCTTGTATTTTTTGAAAAGCTTCTACACTTGTAATATCTCCGTTATAATATAATTTGTGTTTTGTGCTATCTAAGCAACGAGAAAAAGCTTCTAAATCTACAGGACCTTTATAAAGTTGTTTTCCGATTCTGGCATGAATGGCAATGCTTTTAAGCGGATAATTGTCTAGAATAGGGAAGGTGTCTAAAATTTCTTCTGCATGTTCGTAACCCATTCTCATTTTCATAGAAACAGTTATATCTGTTTCGTTATGCGCTCTTTTTAGAATTTCATCAATTTTTGTGGGGTTACAAATTAATCCGGAGCCCATTCCAGATTTGGTAACCATAGGGTATGGGCAACCTAAGTTCCAGTTTAATTCTTTATAACCTAGGCTTTGCACATATTTTACAACAAACAGAAACTCATCTGCATCGTTTGTCATTACCTGCGGAATGAGGTTTGTTGTTGAATTATTTTCTAGTTGTAAATCGTTTTGGTAAGACTGCTTGATTTTTAATTTTCCGTTTAAACGAATATACGGTGCATAAAAAGTGTCAATTCCACCAAAATAATGATGAAAGGCATTACGGAATCTGAAATCTGTAAAGCCTTGTAAAGGAGACGAAAGTAAGGTTATTGCCATCTAAAAAATTAGTTGGGCAAATATAGTTAAAAAGAAAAACCACTTTGATGTTTCAAAGTGGTTTCTTCTATATTTGAAATAATCACTGGATTATTTTATCATTTCGTAGCTACGTTTGATGAAGTTTGTAAGTTCTTCTCCTTTAAGTAAGCCTTGCGAAAGTCTTGCTAAGTCTAAGCTCTGCGTGATTAAACGCTCTTGTTTTTTCTTTGTTTTAGTGCTTAAAATTTCGCCAACTAAGTCGGAGTTTGTGTTTACAATTAGGTTATACATTTCTGGCATATTACCCATTCCAAACATTCCGCCACCTCCAGTTTGTTGCATCTCTTTCATACGACGCATAAATTCTGGTTGTGTAATCATAAACGGAGTAGCATTACTATCCATTGCTTCTAATTGTACCATGAATTTTTCCGAAGGAATAGTTTCTTTTAAAAGCTCGTCTAAAGATTTTTTTTCGTCTTCGCTTAATTTAGAAATTGCAGTATCTTCTTTCTTGATTAAGTTGTCGATGTGATCACCGTCAACACGAGCAAAAGAAATATTTTCTTTAGTGCTTTCTAATTTCTGGATTAAGTGAGAAACGATAGGAGAGTCTAATAATAATACTTCGTAATCTTTAGCTTTTGCAGCTTCGATATAACTGTGTTGCTCGTCTTTATTTGAAGCATAAAGGATTACTAACTTACCATCTTTATCTGTTTGCTTCGCTTTAATTTTATTGAATAGCTCTTCGTAGGTATAGTATTTACCATCTACAGTTGGATATAATGCAAATGCATCTGCTTTTTCAAAGAATTTTTCTTCAGAAAGCATTCCGTATTCAATAACAATTTTGATATCATCCCATTTCTTTTCGAAATCCTCTCTGTTATTATTGAATAAGGACTTTAATTTGTCTGCTACCTTACGAGTGATGTACGAAGAGATTTTCTTTACCGCACCATCTGCTTGTAAATAAGAACGAGATACGTTTAACGGAATGTCTGGCGAATCAATAACACCACGTAACATAGTTAAGAATTCAGGAACTATACCTTCTACGTTATCTGTTACGAATACTTGGTTTTGGTAAAGTTGAATTTTGTCTTTTTGAATGTTTAAATCATTCGTCATCTTAGGGAAGTACAAGATACCTGTAAGATTGAACGGATAATCTACATTTAAGTGAATGTTGAATAATGGCTCCTCAAACTGCATTGGGTACAACTCGCGGTAGAAGTTTTTGTAATCTTCATCCTCTAATTCTGCTGGTTGTTTTGTCCAAGCTGGGTTTGGGTTGTTGATTATATCATCTACAGTAATTTTTTTGTGTGGCTCTGTTGTTTCTTTACCATCTTTATCTGTAGTAGTTTTTGGAGTAAACTCTGGGTCGTTTATTTCCTTAGTTCCAAATTTAATTGGAATAGGCATAAACTTGTTGTATTTGTTTAATAACTCACGAATTCTAGTTTCTTCTAAGAATTCTGTTGAATCTTCTGCAATATGAAGAATGATTTCTGTACCTCTATCTTCTTTGTCATGAGGTTCTAGAGTGAATTCTGGAGAACCATCGCAAGTCCAATGTGCTGCAGGAGCTCCTGTATGTGATTTAGTAATGATTTCTACTTTTTCTGCAACCATAAAAGCAGAGTAGAATCCTAAACCAAAGTGACCAATTATACCAGAGTCTTTTGCAGAGTCTTTGTATTTGTCTAAAAATTCTTCGGCACCAGAAAAAGCAACTTGGTTAATGTATTTCTCCACTTCATCAGCTGTCATTCCTAAACCTTGATCAATAATATGAAGTTTTTTTCCTTCTTTATCGATTTTTACTTCGATTTTAGGATTTCCGTATTCCGATTTAGATTCTCCAATACTAGTAAGGTGCTTTAACTTTAAAGTTGCATCTGTACCATTACTTATAAGCTCACGTAAAAATATTTCGTGATCACTGTATAAAAATTTCTTAATTAAAGGGAAGATGTTTTCTACAGAAACATTAATATTTCCTTTTGCCATAATTTGTTTATTTTGTCATTCCTATGTCTTGAAAAATATCAAGATGGAATATGATTAATAATTAGTTAAATATTACTGCTAAGCAATTAGCAACAAAAATGCCAATAGGTTAAAGGTGACAAACTGACATTTTTAGTATAAAAAAATGCCATTCTTTACGGAATGGCATTTAAAAACGGTAGTTAAAAGTTTTTTAGTTTTTTGAAGAAGATTCTGTTTCTTCCTCTTTTTTGTTTTTCACATGTTCTTCTAGCCATTGGTCTTGTTCCCAAAGCATGTGTAAAATAGATTCTTTTGCAGCATAACCATGACTTTCTTTAGGAAGCATTACTAAACGAACAGGAGCTCCTAATCCTTTTAAGGCGTTGAAATAACGCTCACTTTGTAATGGGTAAGTTCCTGAGTTGTTATCTGCCTCCCCATGAATTAATAATAATGGTGTTTTCATTTTTTCAGCATGCATAAACGGAGACATATTGTAGTACACTTCTGGAGCTTCCCAATAGTTCCTTTCTTCACTTTGGAAACCAAAAGGAGTTAAGGTTCTGTTATATGCACCACTTCTTGCTATACCTGCAGCGAATAAATTGGAGTGAGATAATAAGTTTGCCGTCATAAACGCACCATAACTATGACCACCAACAGCTACTCGGTTTCTGTCTACATAACCTAATGCATCTACAGCATCTATTGCAGCTTTTCCGTTGCTTACTAATTGTTTGATAAAAGTATCGTTTGGTTGTTCGTCTCCTTCACCAATAATAGGGAAAGCAGCATCGTCTAAAACTACATAACCTCTAGTAACCCAATAAATAGGGGAACCGTAGAATGGGTAAGTGAATTCGTTTGAGCTAGATGTATTTTGACCTGCACTTTTCTTGTCTTTATATTCACGAGGGTAAGCCCATAAAATCATTGGGTATTTTTTGCCTTTTTCATAATCTGTAGGTAAGTAAAGTGTTCCAGATAAATCTAATCCGTCTTCACGTTTGTAAGTGATTACTTCTTTTTTAACATTTTGAATACTCTTGAAAGGGTTTTCAAAAGAAGTTAAAGCTGTAAGCTTGTTTTTCTTTTTAATGTTCCTGATGTAATAATTAGGATATTCGTTTTTAGATTCTATACTAACTAAAAACGTTCCTTCTTTTGCGTTTACAGCAGAACGGATACTTTCTACTTTTTCAGTTAAAGTAGATTGGTATAAGCGTTTCGTTTTTTGTGTATTTAGGTTTATTTCATCTACAAACGGAAACTTACCAGCTTCGGTATAGCCTTCACCAATTAAATATGCTTTGTTATTATTTAATTCTAAAACATATTCGTTGAATTCATTTTTAGTGTAAACAAAATTTCCAGGGTTGCTATATGCATCTTGGTAGTTTCTGTCGAACAGAACTGTTGGCTCTATATTTGCGTTTGAAGGGTTAAAAACATACGTTCTTGTGTTTCTAGTATTCCACCAGTAGTCATGGGCAATTGCAATATTGTCTGTTCCCCAAGTAATGCTGCTAAAACGATCTTTTGTTTTTAATATAGAAGTCACTTTTCCGTTAAAAGGAGCGTCTTGTTGAAAAACTTCGTCACGGAAAGGAACTTCATTTGCAGGATCTCCGCCATCTAAAACTTCTGCCCAATATAATGTAGCTGGTTTATCATCTCTCCAACCAAGGTCACGCATTCCTGTACGTTCTGCCATAAAACCTTTTGGTAAATCTTCAATCAAAGGAACTTGAAGCATAGATTTTACTAGATCTCCATTAGATGTATAAACGATAGTTTCTGAAGGGAATCTAGAATAAGGAACTAAGTACGAGAATGGTTTTTGTATGGTTGTAATTAGCACATAATTACCATCTGGTGAAAATGAAATACGACGATACATGTCTGATGCTTTCCATAAGCTTGAATTACCATCTAGAGTTACTTTATGTAATTCTGCTTGCGCTAATTGCTCAAAATTATGCTCGTCATTTTTGTTTTTTAGTAAATCTTGATAAGTACGATTTTGCGCTTTTACACCAGCTTCACTTACTGAAATTGTTGGTCCTGTAGGAACAGCTTCTTTCGTGTTGATTAAAGCTTTTCTGTTTTTAGGTAACATTTTAACTAGTAAAGCTTCACTGTTTTTGAACCAAACTGCGGGAGTACGCATATTTGCGTTTAATTGTGGTTCTGTTAGTTTTTTAGCGCTTCCATTTTTTATGTCTAATATCCATAATTCTGCTCCCGTTGAAACAGTATTGGTAAAGCTCATATATTTTTGGTTAGGCGACCATGAGAAATTTGCAAATCGGCCATTTTCTGGTAAACCTGAAACCGCTTTAGGATTTCCTTTTATGTTATTTTTTACTTCTATATTATTATAGTATCTAGTTCGACTACCAATATTAGTTACTGGATTTATACGTAAACCACCAAGACGCATTTCGGTTTCAGATAGTTCTTCAATGCTTTTATAAGCACTTCTGTATAAGAATACAATGTTTTCCCCTTTACTATCCATTATTGTACTAGGAGCTAAAGGAGCTTCGGCTAATTCTAGTACGTTTTTGTGAGGTTTTTGATAGCTGAGGTTTTCTTGTGAATACCCTGCAATTACAATAAATAGCAGGATGTAATTAATCCATGATTTCATAATTAAATAGTGTTAATTTTTAAAAAAGCGAAAGATAAGGAAAACAATGTAAGATCCCTTAGGGGAAATGGGAGTAAAAGCCTTTGTTTATTATGCATGCATAATAAATATTTTTAGATATAGGAACCTCTTACTTTTGAAATAGTTAAATTGCACGCTGTTAAACATGTAATTTTCAATTAAACGAGGGTTGCGAATAAAGATTTTTAATGTACAATTCGAAAATAATAGGACTTGGTAAGTATGTACCTGATAACGTAGTTACAAATGATGATTTATCCAAAATGATGGATACTAACGATGAATGGATTACAGAACGTACCGGGATTAAGGAAAGAAGATGGGTAAAGCCTGGATCTGGCGATACTACAGCAACTATGGGAGTGAAAGCTGCCAAAATAGCTATTGAAAGAGCAGGGATTGATAAAGATGATATAGATTTTATTATTTTTGCTACTTTAAGTCCAGACATGTATTTTCCTGGACCAGGAGTGCAAGTGCAGCATGCTTTAGGTATTAAAACCGTTGGAGCTTTAGATGTGCGTAACCAATGTTCTGGTTTTATTTATGCGCTATCTGTAGCCGATAATTTTATTAAAACAGGAATGTATAAAAACATTCTAGTTATAGGAAGTGAGTTACACTCTCACGGATTAGATAAAACAACAAGAGGGCGCGGAGTTACTGTTATTTTTGGAGATGGAGCAGGAGCAGTAGTTTTAACAAGAGAAGAAAAAACAGATAAAGGAATTTTATCTACGCATTTACATTCACAAGGAGAACATGCAGAAGAACTAGTATTAGTTGCACCAGGAATGGGTAAACGTTGGGTGAATGATATTTTAAAAGATAATGACCCTAATGACGAAAGTTATTTTCCACATATGAACGGACAATTTGTGTTTAAAAACGCTGTAGTTCGTTTTAGTGAAGTGATAATGGAAGGATTAATGAAAAATAAATTAACCAAGGAAGCGATAGATATGTTGATTCCGCATCAAGCGAATCTTCGAATTGCTCAGTTTGTTCAAAAGAAATTTGGTTTAAACGATGATCAAGTTTTTAACAATATCCAAAAGTACGGAAACACAACAGCTGCTTCTATTCCTATTGCTTTAACAGAAGCTTGGGAGGAAGGTAAAATAAAAGAAGGTGATACCGTTGTGCTTGCTGCTTTTGGTAGCGGATTTACTTGGGGAAGTGCTATTATTAAGTGGTAAAAAAAGAAGTTTGACGCACAGTAAAAAAGCCCGAACACTTAGCAAATCCGAGCTTTTAAAGCTATAATCAAATTATAACACTAACTGTTTGTTGAGGAATATAAGGTGAGTTGACTAATTCAAAAAAATATTCTGTAGCAAAGTCGGTGTGGTATTTTAACGTGACTTTTTTGAGTTTATTTGCTTGATAATCAAACTTTAACGAATTTTAACATAAGTAGGTAGTACAGACAAGAAAACCCAAAGCAATTTTGCTTTGGGTTTTCTTATTTTGCTAATATTCAGCCTTACTAATTTATAGTTATTAGTCTGTTTTTTAATGAAACTTGTTTAGTTTTTAATTTGCTTCCGTAGTAAGACTAGAGATTTTTTAAGTTTGCTATTATCTTATTAGAAGGTTACTTTTGTGGTTAAATGCTTTTTATAGAGCTTAAAATTATTCCATATGAACAAACGAACTTTAGTAATTGGTGCATCCTTAAATCCGGATAGATATTCTAATATGGCTATAAACAGATTAGTGAATCATAATCATGAAACCCTTGCCATTGGCTTACGTAACGGAGAAGTTGCTGGAGTAAATATAGATACAGAGTTAAAGTCTTATGAGGATGTAGACACGGTTACTTTGTATTTAAACCCTAAACGTCAAGAGGAGTATTACGACTACATTGTTTCTTTAAAACCTAAGCGTGTTATTTTTAACCCAGGAACCGAGAACCCTGAGTTTTATGCAATTTTAAAAGAAAACAATATTGCTTTTGAAACAGCTTGTACTTTAGTTTTATTGGGAACGAACCAATACTAATATTCTGTCTTAGTTAAAATTTTAAGCTTATTTCTTCTTTATTAATAGCAAACCTAAAAAGGTTAAAAATCCGTTTAAGATTAAAATAAAGAAACCAAATTCAAAGCCAAACCACTTCGAACTATTCACACTTATTATATAAGATAGTATAGGGGAAAGGATTGCAATAATTGGAACAAACTTATCTTTAACTTGCCAATTTGTAAACAAACCAAAAGTATATAAACCTAATAATGGTCCGTAGGTGTAACCAGCAAAAACAAAGAGCTTTGAGATTACGCTTTCATCTTTAATCACATATTTAAAAATAATAATTACAAGTATTAAAATAATAGAAATTAATACATGAATTCGCTTTCTTATTTTCACTTGTTTTTCTTCGTTATGGTTCTTTTCAATATCTAGAATATCAATACTAAAAGAGGTAGTTAAAGAAGTTAATGCTGAATCTGCACTAGAATAAGCAGCAGCAATTAATCCTAGTAAGAAAAAGGCAAATACTCCAAAACCTAAATGGTTTTTAGCTAGTAAAGGAAATAAGTTATCTTTCTGAGCGTCAATTCCGCTTTGTTCTGCGTAAACCGTTAATAATAAACCTAGGCTTAAGAAAATAAAGTTTACTACCGTTAATACAATTGTAAACCAAAACATGTTTTTCTGAGCATCTTTTAGTGTTCTACAGGTTAGGTTTTTCTGCATCATGTCTTGATCTAAACCAGTCATTACAATTGCTATAAAAGCACCAGAAATAAACTGTTTCCAAAAGTAATCTCCCGATTTAAAATCATCAAAAAAGAAGGTCTTGCTTAGGTCATTATCTAAAATAAAACCTAAAAGATTTCCACCGCTTATATTTAATTCGTCACTCACAAAATAAATGGCAACCCCTACAGCAATTAGCATGAAAAGTGTTTGTAAGGTATCTGTCCAAACAATGGTTTTTATCCCAGATTTAAAGGTGTATAGCCAAATTAAAAGAACCGTGATGGTTACGGTTTGCCAGAATTCTACCCCTAATTCATCAAATAAAATAATTTGTAAAACATTAGCAACTAGGTATAGTCTAAAACTCGCACCTACAATTCTTGATATCAAAAAGAAGGAGGCTCCAGTTTTGTAGGAGTAGTTTCCAAAGCGTTGTTCTAAATACGTGTAAATGGAAGTTAAGTTTAACTTATAATAAAGCGGAAGTAAAACGGTACCAATAACTAAATATCCTACTACATACCCTAAAACTACTTGCATATAGCTAAACTGCGATGCTTCAATCCAACCAGGAACAGAAATAAAAGTTACTCCAGATAAGGATGCTCCAATCATTCCAAAAGCAACTAAATACCAAGGTGATTGTTTGTTTCCTTTAAAAAAAGCATCGTTTCCAGCTTTTTTTCCAGTGAAATAGGAGATTAAAATTAATACACCAAAATAAGATGCTATAAGTAAAATGATTTGAGTAGCTGACATAAAATCTTGTTTTCAGAAGTCAAATTACAAATATAAAATTCCAATATCCAAACCTTATTTTAGTTTATTTAAAAGCTTGATGAAAATTAGTGAAATTCGACTCTAAATAGTAATTTCGCAACCATGGAATTTTCTTCAAAATTTTTAGAAAACGCAGTAAGCGAAATGTCTCAATTACCAGGAATTGGTAAGCGTACGGCGTTACGTTTGGTATTGCATTTATTACGTCAGCCAGAATCTCAAACTTTAAATTTGGCGCAAGCATTACAAACTATGCGTACGCAGATTAAGTTTTGTAAATCTTGTCATAATATTAGTGATGTAGATTTATGCGAAATCTGTTCTAATCCGCATAGAAATCAAGAACTCATTTGTGTAGTTGAAGACGTAAAGGACGTAATGGCGATTGAAAACACAAGTTCTTTTAAAGGTTTGTATCATGTTTTAGGAGGGAAAATTTCTCCAATGGACGGAATTGGTCCGCATGATTTAAATGTAACTTCATTAGTAGAAAAAGTAAAAGAAGGAAAAGTAAAAGAATTAATTTTTGCTTTAAGCTCTACTATGGAAGGAGACACCACCAACTTTTACATTTTTAAACAAATTCAAGAATATGCTATTGTTACGTCTACTATTGCACGAGGTATTTCGGTAGGAGACGAATTAGAATATGCAGATGAAATTACACTAGGAAGAAGTATTATTAATAGAATTCCGTTTGAAGCTTCTCTAAAATCATAATACTTTACATTGAAACTATCCATCATCATATTAAATTATAATGTTCGCTATTTTTTAGATTTATGTCTTCAAAGTGTGGAAAATGCTATTGCAGATATACATGCCGAAATCTTTGTAGTAGACAACAACTCTCCAGACGATAGTTGTGAGATGGTGAAAACTAAACACCCAAATGTTACATTAATAGAAAACAAAGAAAATGCAGGTTTTTCTAAAGGAAATAATATAGGTGTAGCACAAGCAAAAGGCGAATATCTTTGTATTCTTAACCCAGATACAGTTGTTGCAGAAGATACTTTTACTAAAATTTTAGCTTACGCTGAAAAACAAAAAGATCTTGGTGCTATTGGCTGTAGGTTAGTAGATGGAAGCGGAACGTTTCTTCCAGAAAGCAAACGAAACATTCCAGTTGTAAAAGTGGCCATGCAGAAAATGATTGGCTATGATAAAAATTATTACAACAATCTTTTACAAGAAAAAGAAAACGGAAAAACAGATATATTAGTTGGTGCTTTTATGTTTCTAAAGCGTCAAGTATATAACGAAGTAAATGGTTTTGATGAGGATTACTTTATGTATGGTGAAGATGTAGATTTATCCTATAAAATTTTAAAAGCGGGTTATTCAAACTACTATTTTGGTGAGACCTCTATAATTCATTACAAAGGCGAAAGTACTCTTAAAGATGCTTTGTATGCAGAACGATTTTACGGAGCCATGCAGATATTCTATAAAAAGCATTTTAGATCACATATGTTTTTTGATGCTATAGTATGGATGGGTTTACAGTTGGTAAAAAGGTTAAAAAAAAGCCCTAATAAAAAACAGGAAACCCCAAAGAACTATGTGGTTTATTCTACTAATGATATCAATAAACTATTAGAAAGTTTACCATTTAAGGCAGAAAAATTAACAGAATTAAATAAAGTACCATCAAATACAGAGGTTGTTTTTGATGCAAATTCATTGAGTTTTAAGGAAATAATTCAGAATATGATAGATTTTCAAAAAAAGCAAAAACATAGCTTTAAAATTATTCCTAAAAACTCTAATTTTATCCTCGGAAGTAACGACTCTCAAAATAGAGGAGAAGTTATTCATTTTTAAAAACAGAATACAATTTTAATTTTTAATGAATATTAAATAGAATCATTCATTTTTTATTAATTTTGCAAAACAAAAATAAAAACTAAGGCATACATTATAGATATGGCAAAATTTGAACTGAAATTACCTAAAATGGGAGAGAGTGTTGCGGAAGCAACAATTACTTCATGGTTAAAACAAGTTGGAGACACAATTGAAGAAGATGAAGCAATACTAGAGATTGCTACAGATAAAGTAGATAGTGAAGTGCCAAGTGAGGTTAACGGAGTTTTAGCAGAAATATTATTTCAAGTAGATGATGTTGTTCAGGTAGGACAAACTATTGCAATCATTGAAACAGATGCAGATGCTTCTGTAGCTCCTGCGGCTCCTAAAGAAGAAGCACCAAAGCAAGAAGAGGCTGTAGCTGAAGTTGCTCAAACAGTAGTTGCTGCTCAAGAAACCGCTGCTCCTGTAATTTCTAGCGGAGATCGTTTTTACTCTCCTTTAGTTAAAAATATTGCTAAGAAAGAAGGTCTTTCACAAGAAGAATTAGATGCTGTGCCAGGAACTGGTAAAGATGGCCGAGTAACTAAAAACGATATTTTAGCTTACGTTGAAAACAGAGGTTCGCAGCCAGCTCCAGTAGCTACTACGCCTGCTGCAGCTGCTAAACCAAAAGCAGAAACTGCTGCTCCGGTAATAGCAAGTGGTGAAGATCAAATTATAGAAATGTCAAGAATGGGTAAACTTATTGCTCATCACATGATAGACTCAGTTCAAACTAGTGCTCACGTACAAAGTTTTATTGAGGCAGATGTTACTAAAATCTGGAATTGGAGAAAGAAAGTTAAAGATGGTTTCATGAAACGAGAAGGTGAAAACCTAACCTTTACTCCAATCTTTATGGAAGCTGTAGCTAAAGCACTTCGCGATTTCCCAATGATGAATATTTCTGTTCAAGGAGATAAAATCATCAAAAAGAAAAACATTAATTTAGGTATGGCTGCTGCTTTACCTGACGGAAATTTAATTGTTCCTGTAATTAAAAATGCAGATCAATTAAATCTAGTTGGTATGACGAAGCAAGTTAATGATTTAGCTAAACGTGCTCGTGAGAACAAATTAAAACCAGACGATATCCAAGGAGGTACTTATACAGTAACAAACGTTGGTACTTTTGGAAGTATCATGGGAACTCCAATAATCAATCAACCACAAGTAGGTATCCTAGCTTTAGGAGCAATTCGTAAAATGCCTGCGGTAGTTGAAACTCCAGAAGGAGATTTTATTGGTATCCGTTATAAAATGATAATGTCACACTCTTATGATCATAGAGTGGTAAACGGAGCTCTAGGAGGTCAGTTTGTGAAAGCGGTAAAAGATTATTTAGAAGCTTGGGACCCTAATAGAGATATTTAATTCCAAACTAAATACAGATTAAAAAAGCATCATTTTAAAATGATGCTTTTTTTTGTTCCCACTATTTAGATTTAGTGTCTATTGGTAATGTTTTCGTAATTTTTTAATTAATTGGTTTTGTGTTTTGATATCAGAATAAAGTGAGTCTTCCACTTTTATAATAGGTACTTGTGTTTTTGTATGAGTATTTTCAAGCTTGAGCTCTTTAATTAACTTTATTAAATAGGTGGAATCCTTGTCAATATTGTATTCCTCATAGCTTATTTTATTTCTCCTTAAAAGGTCTTTTGTTTGGTTGCATAATAAGCAGTTATCCTTAGTGAAAAGAGTAACGGTTTTAGAATTCAATGATTTATCAATTTTTAAGTCAAGAGCCGTTTTGTCCTTTTGTATTTTAAGATCAACGCTAATCTCGTTAACTACCAAGGTATAATTATAACTAGATGCTACATTGTCTAACTTGATAAGCGTGAGCATTCTCACTTTAGAATTTGCAGGAACATTCTTAATTATTGGTCTAGAGCTACTTCGTCTAAATCCGGTTGCGTTTACTTTTAAAAATACATCATAAGAAATATCATTAGTGTTTATAGCAAATAACTCTACTCTTTTTCCAGTAACTTTTTCTTTAATACTAACAAATTCGTGTTCGTTTTGTGCATGGTTAAAAAAAGGAAAGAAAAGTAATAATAGGAGTAAGTACATGCGATTCATAAACTAATTATATTTTTGGTTTAAGTCTTCTCTAGCTTTTATGCATATTAATAAATGAAAGAAAACCGAGATGCTATTTCAACTTAAAAGTTATACAACAAACTTACCAAAAGTTCCTTTGTTAAAGTAGAGAGGTGTTTCTTTGAGTAATGAGATTTGAATGCTCATTTAGTTGATAAACTTTAAAATCAAAGCTTATTCATTAATTAGTATAAATATATTAAAAGTATATTTGCAGAAACCAATATATATAGATGAATTTAAATTTGACAAAACCAATTTGTTTCTTCGATTTAGAAACTACAGGTATAAATATCACTAAAGATAGAATAGTTGAAATAGCTATCTTAAAAGTTTTTCCTAACGGAAAAAAAGAAAACCATACCTGGTTGGTGAATCCTGAAATGCTTATTCCTGCTGAGGTTACAGCTATTCATGGAATTTCTAATGAAGATGTTGCAGATAAACCAACTTTTAAGGAAATAGCAAAAGATGTTCATGTTTTAATTAAAGATTCAGATTTAGGCGGATTTAACTCTAACAGATTCGATATTCCTCTTTTAGCAGAAGAAATGTTACGTGCTGGTGTAGATTTTGATATGAAAAACAGAGTTTCTGTCGATGTTCAGACAATCTATCATAAAATGGAACAACGTACCCTAAGTGCTGCATATAAATTTTATTGCGATAAAGATCTGGTTGGCGCGCATAGTGCTGAAGCAGATACCAACGCAACGTATGAAGTTTTAAAAGCTCAGGTTGAAAAATATGACACCTTAGAAAACAATACGAAGTTTCTAGCAGACTTTAGTTCTCGTAAAAAGTTTGCAGATTTTGCAGGCTTCCTTGTGTATAATAAAGAAGGAGAAGAATGTTTTTCTTTCGGTAAGCATAAAGGCAAACGCGTAGAGGATATTCTAGAAGAAGAGCCAGGGTATTTTGGATGGTTACAAAATGCCGATTTTCCTCTTTATACCAAAAAGGTGCTTACAGCAATTAAGTTACGAGCACTTAATAATAAGCTGAATTAACAAATCTATTAAAATAATAAGGGTTCCATATATATGGAATAAAAAGAAGTATTCTTCATGAAACTAATTTGCATAGGACGTAATTATACAGAGCATATTAAAGAATTAGAAAATGAAAAACCTACAGAGCCAGTAGTTTTTCTTAAGCCAGACACAGCTATTTTATTGAAAAAACAGCCGTTTTTTATTCCTGATTTTTCAAATGATGTGCATCATGAGGTGGAGGTTTTAGTAAAAATAATCAGGGTTGGTAAACATATTCAGCAAAAGTTTGCTCATAAATATTATGATCAAATTGGCTTAGGAATTGACTTTACTGCTCGTGATTTGCAGAAGAAATTAAAAGATAAAGGCTTACCTTGGGAAAAAGCAAAATCCTTTGACGGAGCAGCAGTTGTGAGTGATTGGATAGATAAAGAGCAGTTTGAAAATATAAATGAATTAAACTTTTCTCTTTATAAAAATGAAACGATTGTGCAGCAGGGAAATACAAGTCATATGCTCTATAAAATTGATGAAATTATCGAATATGTGTCTAAATATTTCACTTTAAAGATTGGAGACATTATCTTTACGGGGACTCCTGCAGGAGTTAGTAGCGTAGCGCCTAATGATAAATTAGTTGGGTATTTAGAAGACAAACAAATGTTTTCAATAACAGTAAAATAAATGGAACAATATTATAAACTATACCGAGTTCGGGAATTAGCAGACGGCGATGAGTCTTTTGTAAGTCTTTTAGCAAAAACATTTTTAGAAGAAGTTCCAGCAGATGCTAAAATTCTAAAAGAGGCTGTTGAAAACGAAAACTATTTAGCGGCTTACCAAGTTGCTCATAAGATGAAGCCAACAATAGATATGTTTGAACTAGGTGTTCTTGATTGCTTGATAGAAGTGCAAGACTGGGGGAAATTTGAGAAAAAAGATGTGAATATCCTCCCTCATTTAAAAGTAGTTCTAGCTGCTATAGATCAGGCATCTAAAGAAATACGCGCAGATTTTAAAATATAATGCAAGCAGAAATTATTACCATAGGAGATGAGATTCTTATTGGTCAAATAGTTGATACAAATTCCGCTTTTATTGCTAAACAGCTTAATAAAATAGGTGTTTCTGTTTATCAAATTACTTCTGTTCAGGATGAAGAAGAACATATTTTAAAGTCACTAAAAGAAGCCGAAGAGAATGCAGATATCATTATTCTAACGGGTGGCTTAGGGCCAACCAAGGATGATATTACAAAAAATACTCTAGCCGCATATTTTCAAGATACATTAGTGCAAGATGAAGCTGTTTTAGAGAATATTAAATTCCTTTGGGAAAATTATGTTCAAAAACCACTTTCGCAATTAAATATAGATCAAGCATTAATACCTAGTAAGGCAATTGCTCTTATGAATAAGGTAGGAAGTGCTCCAGGTATGTGGATGGAAAAAGGAAATAAAACATTTATTTCGCTTCCAGGTGTTCCTTTTGAAATGGAAACTTTAATTCAAGAAGAAGTTCTTCCTAGATTACAGAAAAAATATAAGTCACCATATATTCTTCATAGAACATTACTTACATACGGATTAGGAGAGAGTAGTCTAGCAGAATTAATAGAAGACTGGGAAGCTAATCTCCCAAAACATATTAAACTTGCCTATTTACCTAATTTAGGAAAAGTTAGATTACGAATTTCGGCAAAAGGGTTTCATAAAGAACAAATTATTAAGGAGGTAGATGAGCAGATCCAGTTGCTTTTGCCTTTAATAAAAGAATATTTCACTGGATTTGAAGATTTAGAGGAAACTATTGAAGCGCTTGTAGCAAAACAATTTATTGCCCAAAACAAAACTTTATCCGCTGCAGAAAGCTGTACAGGAGGTAAAATAGCAGAGCGGATAACAGAAGTTCCAGGAGCATCCAATTATTTTAAAGGAAGTATTGTTAGTTACGCAACCGAAGTAAAAACAAGTGTTTTAAAGGTTTCAGAGGAATTAATCAAAAAACATTCTGTGGTTAGTGCAGAAGTAGCTGAAGCTATGGCGGTAAGCGCTTTAAAACTCTTTGAAACAGATTATGCAATTGCTACAACAGGCAACGCAGGACCAACAAAAGGAGATTCTGATGCAGAGGTTGGTACAGTGTACATTGCCATCGCAAGAAAAGGTTTTGTTTATTCAGAAAAATACATGCTTGGAAATCATAGAGTTAAAGTGATAAATAAGGCGGTAAATAAAGCTTTTGAGATGCTTCAAAAAGAATTTTTAAAAAATAGATAAAAATAAGATTGTTAAAAGGTAAAGATTTTATATATTTGCACCTCGTTTTGAAATAACAATAATACAGTAGAACAATGTCAAGAGTTTGTGAACTTACAGGAAAGAAGGCGATGGTTGGAAACAACGTATCGCACGCAATGAATAAAACGAAACGCACATTTGATGCCAATTTAATCAAAAAACGTTTCTTTATTCCTGAGGAGGATAAGTGGATTACATTAAAAATATCTACATCAGCATTAAAAACTATTAATAAAATAGGAATTTCTGCTGCATTAAAAGAAGCAAGAACCAAAGGTTTTATTAAATAATAGCCGAATTTAGTGAGTTTTCCTTTTCAAGGAAATGAATAAATAAAAAGATTTTACAATGGCAAAGAAAGGTAACAGAGTACAGGTAATATTAGAGTGTACAGAGCACAAGGAGTCTGGTCAACCAGGAACTTCTCGTTATATTACAACTAAAAATAAAAAGAACACTCCAGATAGAATGGAAATTAAAAAATTCAATCCTATCTTAAAGAGAATGACTGTTCATAAAGAGATTAAATAAGAATAGAGGTTTTACTATAAATCTCCATAAAAACATACGTCATGGCAAAGAAATCAGTAGCATCATTACAAACAGGATCTAAAAGATTAACGAAGGCAATAAAGATGGTAAAGTCTCCAAAAACTGGAGCTTACATGTTTGTTGAATCTGTAATGGCACCAGAATTAGTAAACGACTTTTTAGCAAAAAAATAAGTTTACTTATACTAAGATATTTTAAAGCTGCTTTCTAATTAAGAAAGCGGCTTTTGTTTTATATTTACATTTCATTATATTGACAAAATTTCAGTATAATAAAAAAGGTCTGACTTTTGTTAAGGAATATTAGTTACGCTATTAAATAAATAGCATATTATTGCTCGAACTATTATTCAGTTTCAAAAGCAATTCTTAATCTTTATGCATTTGTATAAAGATAATTCTCACCTAAAAATGAGAGAAAAAAAAATAATAAGGAATGAGTTTTTTTAAGAAGATATTTTCTAAAGACAAAAAAGAAACACTAGACAAAGGTTTAGAGAAATCTAGTACTAGTTTTTTAGGAAAATTAAGTAAGGCTGTAGCTGGAAAATCTAAAGTAGATGATGCTGTTTTAGATAATTTAGAAGAAGTTCTTGTGTCAAGTGATGTTGGTGTAAATACTACATTAAAAGTAATTGAACGTATTGAAGAAAGAGTAGCTAAAGATAAATATTTAGGTACAGATGAATTAAATAGAATTCTTCGAGAGGAAATCGCTGGACTTTTAAGCGAAACAAACTCTGGTGAAGAAACAGAATACGTGATACCGGAATTACCGAAACAAGAAAACGGTAAAAAAACGCCTTATGTTCTTATGGTAGTTGGTGTTAATGGTGTAGGTAAAACTACTACTATTGGTAAACTAGCTTATCAGTTTAAAAAGAAAGGCTTAAAAGTGGTGTTAGGTGCAGCAGACACCTTTAGAGCCGCAGCAATAGATCAACTTCAAGTTTGGGCAGATAGAGTAGATGTTCCTATGATACGTCAAGAAATGGGATCAGATCCTGCTTCTGTCGCTTTTGATGCATTACAATCTGGTGTAAATCAAGATGCAGATGTAATTATTATTGATACTGCAGGTCGTTTACATAATAAGATAAACTTAATGAACGAGCTAACTAAAGTTAAGCGCGTTATGCAAAAAGTTGTTGGAGATGCGCCACATGATGTGCTATTAGTATTAGATGGTTCTACTGGACAAAATGCTTTTGAACAAGCAAAACAATTTACTGCAGCAACAGAAGTTACAAGTTTAGCTGTAACAAAATTAGATGGAACAGCAAAAGGAGGAGTTGTTATTGGTATTAGCGATCAATTTCAAATTCCTGTAAAATATATCGGAGTAGGAGAAGGAATTGAAGATCTTCAAGTTTTCAATAAATTTGAATTTGTAGATTCGTTCTTCAAATAATTTTTCTGTAAAATTTAATTAAAATCAGCTATTCATAATGAGTAGCTGATTTTTTTATGCCCATTTTTTTATGAATAAAATAAATAGGCGGGGAAATATTTCATTTTTCTTTTACTGCTTTTAATTTAAGACTACTAAATATATAATAGGTTTAATTAAGGTTGTATCTTTGCGGTCTGAAAATAAAATTAGTAATCGTTTAAAGATTCACTTTTTTCACCAGAAATAATATGAGAACAAAGACACTTAAAAAGAATAAAATCAACGTTGTAACTCTTGGTTGTAGTAAAAACGTATACGATAGTGAAGTTTTAATGGGCCAGTTAAAAGCTAGCGGCAAAGATGTTGTTCATGAAGAGGAAGGAAACATCGTTGTGATTAATACTTGTGGTTTTATCAATAATGCAAAAGAAGAAAGTGTGAATACTATTTTAGAGTTCATGCAGAAAAAAGAAGATGGTGAAGTTGATAAGGTTTTTGTTACCGGTTGTTTGAGTGAAAGATATAAACCAGACTTACAAAAGGAAATTCCTAATGTAGATGAATACTTTGGAACTACAGAACTACCTCATTTACTTAAAGCTTTAGGAGCAGATTATAAACATGAGTTAATTGGAGAGCGTTTAACAACCACTCCAAAAAACTATGCATATTTAAAAATAGCAGAAGGTTGTGATAGACCTTGTAGTTTTTGTGCTATTCCTTTAATGCGTGGAAAACATAAGAGTACACCAATTGAAGATTTAGTAACAGAAGCTGAAAAATTGGCTGCTAGCGGAGTAAAAGAATTAATTCTTATTGCCCAAGATTTAACTTATTACGGATTAGATTTATACAAAAAAAGAAACTTAGCCGAACTTCTAGAAGCTTTAGTAAAAGTAGAAGGAATCGAGTGGATTCGTTTGCACTATGCGTTCCCAACAGGGTTCCCGTTAGATGTGCTTGATGTAATGAATAGAGAACCTAAGATTTGTAACTACTTAGATATTCCTTTACAACATATTAGCGACTCTATTTTAAAAAGTATGCGTCGTGGTACAACTAAAGAAAAAACTACCAAACTAATTGGTCAGTTTAGAGAAGCAGTTCCTAATATGACTATTAGAACAACTTTAATTGTTGGTTATCCTGGTGAAACAGAAGAGAATTTCCAAGAACTTAAAAACTGGGTTCAAGAAATGCGTTTTGAACGTTTAGGATGTTTTACCTATTCTCACGAAGAAAATACACACGCTTTCAGCTTAGAGGACGATGTTCCTGAAGAAGTAAAAATAGATAGAGCAAATCAAATCATGGAAATTCAGTCGCAGATTTCTTGGGAGTTAAACCAAGAGAAAATCGGACAAGAATTTAAAGTGGTTATCGATAGAAAAGAAGGAAACTACTTTGTAGGAAGAACAGAGTTTGATAGTCCAGATGTTGATAATGAAGTACTTATTGATGCATCTAAAACCTATTTAAAAACAGGGGAATTTGCAACAGTAAAAGTAATTGAAGCAGAAGATTTTGATTTATATGCAGAAGTAATATAAATCAATAATACTTAAATAAAGAAAAGCCGTCTAAATCCATTTAGACGGCTTTTTTTATGCTTTTAGTTTAAATCAGATATATGTTCTTGAAGCGAATAGAAATATCTATTAGCAACTTCTTTTGCTCCAAGAAGGTTATAGTGTATAGTATCTGCAAAGTAGTTGTCAGACCAATTTTCAGACATGTCTACGGGAATTACTTTAGACGTCGTATTTGTTTTTGTTTCAGCTAAAGTTGTAATGTTATTATTAAAAGAAAGGAATGTATTATTGTTTTCGGGGGTCATGATATCCGATCTTCCTGGAGCAATTTTTTCAATAAAAATATAGACACTATGGTTTTCGTTTTGTAGAAAATCGATGGTTTCGCTAATGTTGTTTATAGATTCAGAAATTGGAATTTCTGCTAATAAATCATTCCCACCAATACCAAGTAAAACAATATCCGGAACTCCAACTTCTTGAATTACACTTGTTATATTATTTAAAATATCTTCGGTTTTATAACCTCCAATGCCTTCATGGTCGGGGTCAAAGACTTTGTCTAATAAATAGGGATAATTTGTATTGTCCTGTTGCGTACCAATAAAATCAAAGCTCCAATTATTGGTGACCAAATGTTTCCATAGTTCATGTCTATAACTTACAGAGTTGCTTGTTGCACCCTCCACTCGAGAGTCTCCAAGTGGAAGAATATTAAGGTTTTTATTGTTTGTTGAATTTTGTGTAACATTAGAAGTGTTCTCGTCATGATTTCTACAGGTAAGTATACATGTAAACGTGGCGAAAAATATAAAAAAAATAAAAGTGATTAGTTTTTTCATATTTAGATGAATAAGATATTCAATGTTATTCCTATAAAGATAATCTTTTTATTTTTTAACTCCATTTATGAAATTATAAAATCGATTCGCGCTTAACATTTTTTTAATAATAAAAGACTGTATATTTACACTTAATTAGAAAAGGAACTATGCCAACAGAATGTATTACTTTTAGAGAAACTAATTATTTTTCATCCTTAATTTGTGATTATTTAGAGGAAAGAGAAGCACTTCAACCACTTTATAATAGATTCCCTAAAATTGAAAATTTTAAAGCTCAAATAGAAGAGAAGGCTAAGAACGGTTTATCTGAAGGTAGTCGGAAAATCTTATCTGAATCCCTTCTAAAGCAATATCAAAAAACGGAAGCTTCAGAAATAACACTTCAGAATATTGAAGCTTTAAAAAAACAAAATACATTTACCATAACTACCGGACATCAGTTAAATCTATTTACTGGACCATTATATTTTCTATATAAAATTGTTTCTACTATCAATCTTAGTACAGAGTTAAAGCAGAAATATCCTGAATATAATTTTGTGCCAATTTATTGGATGGCAACCGAAGATCATGATTTTGAAGAAATAAACTTTTTCAATTTCAAAGGAAAAAAAGTGCAATGGAATAGAAACGCTTCCGGAGCAGTAGGAGAATTATCAACGGAAGGTTTAGATGTTGTTTTTCAGGCTTTTTCTAAAGAACTGGGTGTTGGTAATAATGCAAGAGCTTTAAGAAATCTGTTTCAAGAGGCATATACCAAGAACACTAATCTTGCAGATGCAACAAGATATTTGGCAAACGCTTTATTTGCAGCATACGGATTGGTGATTGTAGATGCTAATACAAAAGAATTAAAACAGTTATTTGTTCCTTTTATAGAAGAAGAGCTAAGCAAGCAATCTTCTTTTCAGGAAGTTTCAAAAACCAATAAACTAATAGAAGAATTAGGTTTCGGTACTCAGGTAAACCCTAGAGAGATTAACCTTTTCTACTTAACCAAAAAACTACGAGAACGAATTGTTTTCGAAAATAATGTTTACAGCGTAATAAACTCCGATATAAGCTGGAGCGAAAGCGAAATTTTAGAAGAAGTAAAGTCACATCCAGAACGTTTCAGTCCTAATGTAATTATGCGACCGTTATATCAAGAGGTGATTCTTCCAAATCTTTGTTATATAGGTGGTGGTGGAGAACTTGCATATTGGTTTCAGTTACAAGACTATTTCAAAAAAGTAAAGGTGGTATTTCCTATGTTATTACTTAGGAATTCCGCATTGATTAAAACTCAAAAACAAGCTGAAATACAAGAGAAACTGAACCTTTCAACTGTAGATTTATTTTTAAATCAAGAAGATTTACTTCAGAAGAAAACAAGAGAACTTTCTGCTATTGAAATAGATTTTTCTAAACAAAAAGCACATTTAGAAAAGCAGTTTGCAGATTTATATAAACTAGCAGAGCAAACCGATAAATCCTTTTTAGGAGCGGTTGCAGCGCAAGAGCGAAAGCAAATAAAAGGTTTAGAAAATTTAGAGAAACGATTAATGAAAGCGCAAAAGCGTAAATTACAAGAGCAATTAGAAAAAGTGAAAACGCTACAAAACCAATTGTTCCCTAATTGTAGCTTACAAGAACGCAATGCCAATTTTTCACCGTATTATTTAGAGCATGGCGAAGAATTAATACCAGAATTAATCAAAGAATTAAAACCATTACGTGGAGATTTTACTATAATAACTATATAGTGAAATCTATTTAAAAAAAAATGTAAAACGTAAAACGTAATTATAAAATCCTTACTATTTTTGCGCATGCAACACAACAAAGTACTTATATTAGATTTCGGATCGCAATACACACAACTTATTGCGCGTAGAGTTAGAGAACTTAACATCTTATCTGAAATACACCCTTACAACAAAATTCCGTTAAACATAGAAGATTACAAAGCTGTAATTCTTTCTGGTAGTCCAAACTCTGTAAGAGGAGAAGACGTTTTACATCCAGATTTATCTAAAATTAGAGGACACAAGCCTTTACTAGCTGTTTGCTATGGTGCACAATACCTAGCGCATTTCTCAGGTGGTGAAGTAGCTCCTTCTAATACTAGAGAGTACGGAAGAGCAAACCTTAGCTATGTAAAAGAAAACGATCCTTTCTTCGGATTAATTTCTAAAGGAAGCCAAGTTTGGATGAGTCATAGTGATACCATCAAAACATTACCAACAAATGCTGTGCTTTTAGCAAGTACGCAAGATGTTGAAAATGCAGCTTACAAAATTGAAGAAGAACAAACTTATGCTATTCAATTTCACCCAGAAGTATATCACTCTACAGACGGAAAGCAATTATTAGAAAATTTCTTAATAAACATAGCTGGTTTAGAGCAAGATTGGACACCAGATTCTTTTGTAGATGAAACTGTATCTGCGCTAAAACACCAATTAAAAGATGATAAAGTAGTATTAGGTTTATCCGGTGGTGTAGACTCTAGTGTAGCAGCAATGTTACTTCATAAAGCAATTGGAGAAAATCTTTATTGCATTTTTGTAAATAACGGATTGCTTCGTAAAAACGAGTACCAAAGTGTATTAGACCAATACCAGGGCATGGGCTTAAATGTAAAAGGAGTTGATGCTTCGGCACGCTTTTTGGATGCACTTGCAGGTGAAAGCGACCCAGAGAAAAAACGTAAAGCTATAGGTCGTGTGTTCATTGAGGTTTTTGACGATGAAGCAAATCAGATTGAAGATGTAAAATGGTTAGCACAAGGAACTATTTATCCAGATGTTATAGAAAGTGTTTCTGCAACAGGAGGTCCAAGTGCAACTATCAAAAGTCACCATAATGTAGGAGGTTTACCAGACTTTATGAAATTAAAGATTGTGGAGCCGCTTAAAGCATTATTTAAAGACGAAGTTCGTCGTGTAGGTGCATCTATGAATATGGATAAAGCCTTATTAGGTCGTCATCCATTTCCAGGTCCGGGACTTGCAATTCGTATTTTAGGAGATATTACCCCAGAAAAAGTACGCATTTTACAAGAAGTAGACGCAGTGTTTATAGATAACTTAAAGAAATGGAATCTATACGATAGCGTTTGGCAAGCAGGAGCAATTCTGTTACCAGTAAATAGCGTAGGAGTAATGGGAGACGAGCGTACCTATGAGAAATGTGTCGCTTTAAGAGCTGTAGAAAGTACCGATGGTATGACAGCAGATTGGGTAAACCTTCCTTATGAATTTTTACAAAAAACCTCTAACGAAATAATAAATAAAGTAAAAGGCGTTAATAGAGTAGTGTACGATATTAGCAGTAAGCCACCAGCAACTATTGAGTGGGAATAAAATCTCATTAAAATAATTTGGGCGTTACTTTTTGTTTTCAAAACAAAAAGTCAGGCTTTCCGCTGCAATCTTTTTTATGAAATAAAAAAGGATTTCCACTAGAATCCTTAACGCGAGATAACTTGCTAATATAGTTGCGAGCATCAAGTTGAGGACTGTTAACTAGGATAAAAACAATAAAAAAGATACCTTTCTAATGCTTAAATTAGAGAAGTAAAGATTTAGTATGAAAAATTTATTATACATTTTTGGGTTCATTTTGTTATTTGGTTGTGCATCTACAACACAAGCACAAAGCCATAAAACACATACAGTAAAAGCTGGAGAAACAGTTACATCTATTGCTAAACAATATAATGTAACTCCTTTTGATATTTATGCCTTAAATCCAGATGCAAAAAAAGAACTTAAAATAAATGCTGTATTAGTAATACCTAAATCTAAAGTTGTTGTATCTGAAACTAGTGGAGATAAAAAACTACATAGTTTTAAAGAGCATAAAGTAAAACGTAAAGAAACTCTTTACAGTTTATCTAAAAAATACGGAGTAGAGCAAGAAGATATCAAAAAGCACAATCCGTTTTTATATGCAAATACTTTACGTAAAGGAGATAGAATAAAAATTCCTGTTTACAAAACAGTTAAAGTTGAAGAAACAAAAGAAGTTGTAGACACTGTAGAGGAAGCAAAAGACTATGTTTCATATACAGTTTTACCTAAAGAAGGAAAATGGCGTATAGCTTATAAATACGGAATCACCGTAGAGGAACTGGAAGCAATCAATCCAGGTATGTCAGAAACTTTAGATGTTGGTCAGGTTATTAAAGTGCCAAATTTAAATAAGAAGGATCTAAAAGAAATTGACGATAAATATTCCTACTATACCGTTTTACCTAAAGAAGGATTTTATAGATTAAAAATAAAACTGAATCTAGATCAAGAAGCATTAGAAGCTTTAAATCCAGAACTAAAAGAAACAGGATTAAAATCAGGAATGGTTTTAAAAATTCCTTTTTCTGAAGCTGTTTCAGGAAACGAAGCCTCTACACCAATTTCTGATTCTAATTTATTTCCTGCTTCTAGTTTAGTAGCTAATATTAAAAATTACGAGACAAAACATATCGCGGTAATGTTGCCTTTTAGACTAAATAGAATCAATTCAGATTCTATTTTAGATGCTAAAAACAAAATAGAATCCGATAAGTTTTTAAGTACTTCTTTAGACTTTCATACTGGAGTTTTAATTGCAGCAGATTCTTTAGCGAAACTAGGAATCTCTGTAAAATTAGATGTTTACGATACTAAAAACCAATTAAGTGAAGTAGCTTCTTTATTAAGTTCTAAAAACTTAGAGGATGCAGATGCAGTTATTGGTCCGTTAATGCCAAATAATTTTCAACGAGTAGCTTCTGAGTTAAAAAGAAAAAATGTACCAGTGTTTTCTCCTAACTTAAAGGATTTAAAAACATCGGATAATGTTTTTCAAACCATGCCAGCTTCAGATTTACTAGAAAAAAGTATGATTGACTTTATTAAAGCAGATAATTCAAAAAACCATATCATTATTATTTCAGATGCAAAAAATGCTTCTACTAGTAATATTTTAAAAAGAGAATTAGGTGCAGCTGCACAAGTATATTCTAGAAAAGGTAAAGAAGGAAAAGACTTATATTATATTTTAGAAGGAGATATTAGAACGAAGTTAAAAGCAGGAAATAACATCGTATTTTTAGAAACCGATAATTATACTTTTGTTTCTAACGTGACTAGTATTTTAAATTCTCTTAACAATAAAACAAATAAAATTGTTTTAGCAACAACAAATATGAATGCTGCTTTTGAAAACGATGAGATTTCAAATTATCATTTATCTAATTTAAATTTTCATTTCCCTACAGTTTCAAGAACTTATAATGAAGATGATAATAATAGTTTCGCTAATACTTATAAAAAAGCATATGGAGAAACTCCAAACAAAACAGCAGTTAGAGGTTTCGATTTAATGATGGATGTTGTTTTACGACTTTCTGCTTCAGATAATATGTATGATTCTGTTAGCGAATTCCCTTTAACAGAATATGTTGAAAACAAGTTTGCTTACAACAAACAAACTTTCGGTGCGTATTACAACAACACCGTTTATATTGTGAAATATCAAGACCTTAAAATAGTAGAAGCCGGTAAAAATGTATTTTAAACTCCTGTTTATTGGTTTTTGCTTACTCAACATTCAAACAGATGTTGCAACAATAACTTGGAGTGAAGATTATAACCTAACATGGAGTGACTTTAAAGGACCTATAGAAACAGCCTCTGATGCGGTTGCAATTACAGCATCAGGGATTAGTTTTGGCTATGCAATTAAATCGGAAAACAAAGAGGTTTCCGGATTCAAGACTAAAATCTTAGCACATTTCTATCCAGAAAAATCATGGTACAAAGCTGCCTTAGCAGATGAGCATATTTTAGCACATGAGCAATTTCATTTTAATATAACAGAATTGTATGCTAGAAAATTTAGAGAAAGAGTTGCTCGTTTACAACCTTCTACAGATGTAAGTTTTCAATTAGAAGCCTTACACAAAGAAATTAATAGAGAACTTGCGGCAAAACAAATTCAATACGATGCTGAAACTGATTTTTCTAGAGATTTTGAACAGCAAGCTATTTGGGAAAAGTATATTGAACAAGAATTAGCAAAACTAGCTACATATAAATCAGAAGAATAAAAATGCTTCAACCAGATAGAGAGTTTTTAATAAAATTAGCACATACTAAAATGCCTTACGGAAAGTATAAGGGTAAATATCTTATAGATTTGCCAGAATACTATGTGGTGTGGTATCACAGTAAAGGGTTTCCTAAAGGAAAGCTGGGCGAAATGCTAGAAACAGTTTATACGCTAAAGCTGAATGGTCTTGAAATGCTGATTAGAAATATTCAGAAAAATTTTCCAAAGAAATAGTTTTAACTAGTTCTTCTTTTTTTAACATTTTCCTTTCAAAGAAATTTGTGTTTTATTTCAGCTTTTTGCTCGTAAACAACTCTCAAACTTATTGGTTTTATAGTGCTTTTTCACAGCCAAAAACACTTTAAAAACGAAAGCAAAAATTAAACGCATAAAGACTTAAACTATTAAACTTAAAATCGTAAATTTGCTCGCGTTTAACAACGCAACATGACAACTACAACAAAATACATATTCGTAACAGGAGGAGTAACATCCTCACTAGGAAAAGGTATCATTGCTGCCTCTTTAGCAAAACTACTACAAGCACAAGGTTACAGGACAGCTATTCAGAAATTTGATCCGTATATTAATGTCGATCCAGGTACGCTAAACCCATATGAACATGGTGAATGCTATGTTACAGACGACGGCGCAGAAACAGATTTAGATTTAGGCCACTATGAACGTTTTCTAAATATGCCTACCAGCCAAGCAAATAGCGTAACTACCGGAAGAATTTACCAAAGCGTCATTGAAAAAGAACGTCGTGGAGAATTTTTAGGAAAAACGGTTCAAGTAATTCCACATATTACAGACGAAATTAAAAACAGAATCCAACTTCTTGGTAATTCAGGAGAGTACGATATTGTTATTACTGAAATTGGTGGTACTGTAGGTGATATTGAGTCTTTACCTTATGTAGAATCTGTAAGACAGTTAAAATGGGATTTAGGGGAAAATAACGCTATTGTTATTCATCTTACATTAGTTCCTTATTTATCTGCAGCAGGAGAGTTAAAAACAAAACCAACACAGCACAGTGTGAAAACACTTATGGAAAGCGGTGTGATGGCAGATATATTAGTTTGCAGAACAGAACATGAATTACCATTCGATTTACGTAGTAAATTAGCTAAATTCTGTAATGTAAGAGAAGAAGCAGTTATTCAATCTATTGATGCTTCTACAATTTATGATGTTCCTAACCTAATGTTAGAAGAAGGCTTAGATAAGGTTGTTTTAAAGAAATTAGCTTTACCTAGCAATACACCAGACCTAACACAATGGAATAAATTCTTAAAACTTCATAAAAATCCAAAAACCGAAATTACTATTGGTTTAGTTGGTAAATATGTAGAATTACAAGATTCCTATAAATCGATATTAGAAGCTTTTATTCATGCAGGAGCAGAAAATGAAGTGAAAGTAAATGTAGAGTCTGTTCATTCAGAATATTTAAATGAAGATAATATAAAAATAAAACTTTCTCACTTAGATGCTGTATTGGTAGCACCTGGATTTGGAGAAAGAGGTGTAGAAGGAAAAGTAACCGCTATTAAATACGTAAGAGAAAACAATATCCCATTCTTAGGAATTTGTTTAGGTATGCAAATGGCTGTTATTGAATTTGCTCGTAATGTTTTAAACCTTAAAGATGCAAACTCTACCGAAATGAACACCGAAACTTCACACCCTGTAATTAGCTTAATGGAAGAGCAAAAAAACATTACAGATATGGGTGGAACCATGCGTTTAGGAGCTTGGGCTTGCGATTTAAAGAAAGACAGCTTAATTGCTAAAGCTTACAAATCGGAAGCTATTTTAGAGCGTCACAGACATAGATACGAGTTTAATAGTGAATATAAAGAGCAGTTAGAAGCAGCCGGAATGATTGCAACAGGTGTAAACCCAGAAACTAATTTAGTAGAAGTAGTTGAGGTTCCTGAGCATCCTTGGTTTGTTGGTGTGCAATATCACCCAGAGTATAAGAGTACTGTTGCTAATCCGCACCCTTTATTTATAGCTTTTGTAAAAGCAGCACTAAAGCATAAAAATAAAAAGAAAGATGCCACTATGGCAAAAAATTAAAAACGGATACATTTTTGAATACATCCTGAACCTTTGAAAGAAGGTTTTTGATTATAAATTTGTGAGTAAAACGAAAGAGAAAAACAAATGTCTATTTAGATGTTTGTTTTTCACGTAAAATAGAGTTTAATAAATAACATATTAACCTTTTCCCTATCGGAAGAGTAGATATTAATTATGGAAGAAAAGAAACTAGATCTAAATTCAATTATAGGTTTTATCCTGATTTTTGGAATTTTAGTGTACATGATGTACATGAATCAGCCTACACCTGAAGAACTTGCAGAGCAAGAAAGAGCAAAGCAAGAACAGGTAGAGGCAGAGAAGAAAGCAAACAAACAAGAAGAAACATTAGTAACTTCTGCAGTAGATTATTCTGCAGCAACTATTTCAGATTCTTTACAATTAATTGCTCTTAATAATAAATTAGGTGCATTTGCATATTCTTCTACATTACCTTCTGCAACAGACAAAGAAACACTTGTAGAAAACGACTTACTAGCTTTAAAGTTTAGTAATAAAGGAGGTTACCTAAGTGAAGTTAGATTAAAGAGTTTTGTAGATTACGATTCTATCCCTATTTATTTAATTAAAGACGGAAACGCTGCTTTTAATATTAGCTTCAATACTACAGATAATAGAAACTTAAATACTCAGGATTTATTTTTTGAACCAACTATTTCTAAAAATGGAGAAAACACAGTGGTTTCTATGAAACTAAAGGTGTCTCCAACACAGTTTTTAGAATATAGATATGAATTGAAACCAAACGATTATATGATAGATTTTTCTATCAATTCACAAGGTTTAAGTACTGTTTTAAATAGTTCTCAAGAAATAAATTTAGATTGGAAACTGAAAACTTTCAGACATGACAAAAGTATTTCTTATGAAAACAGATATACGCGTTTAACATATCAATATGAAGGAGATAAGTTAGATAAATTAAGTCCAACAAGTGATGACGACGAAATGATAGAAGATGCTAGTTGGATTTCTTACAGACAGCATTTCTTCAGTTCTATATTAGTTGCAGATCAACCAATAAAATCGGTGCAATTAACTTCTAAGAACCTAGTAGAGGATGAAGAAATTGATACTGTTTTCACAAAGCAGTATGCTTCTAAGTTTGCATTAAACATTCACGCAGGAGAAATTAATCAGCCTTTAAAATATTACTTCGGACCAACAGATCATAAAACACTTAAGCAATATGATATAGGTTTAGAAGATAGTATTCCGTTTGGTTGGGGTATTTTCGGATGGATAAACCGTTATTTATTTGTGCCGTTATTCTCTATGCTAAGTTCTTTCTTACCGTATGGTGTGGCAATTGTTGTAATGACGATTTTAATTAAATTATTATTATCCTTCGTACAATACAAGCAGTTCTTATCTCAGGCTAAATTAAAAATTATCAAGCCAGAATTAGATGCTATAAAAGAGAAGTACAAAGACAATAAAATGAAGATCCAACAGGAAACAATGGCGCTTCAAACAAAGGTAGGTGCTAGTCCGTTAAGCGGTTGTTTACCGGCTTTAATTCAGTTACCTGTATTCTACGCTTTATTCCAGTTTTTCCCTTCAGCTTTCGATTTAAGACAAAAAAGCTTTTTATGGGCAGACGATTTATCTTCTTATGATACGGTAGCAGAACTTCCATTCCATATTCCATTTTATGGAGATCACGTAAGTTTATTCCCTATTTTAGCGTCTATAGCAATTTTCTTCTATATGAAAATGACTACGGGACAACAAATGGCTTCGCAACCTACACAGGAAGGGATGCCAGATATGCAAAAAATGATGAAGTATATGATTTACTTCTCGCCAATCATGATGTTGTTCTTCTTTAATAATTACGCTTCTGGATTAAGTTTATATTACTTTATTTCTAACGTAATTAGTATCGGAATCATGATCGTGATTAAGAATTTCATTTTAGATGAAGAGAAAATTCATGCTAAGATTCAGCTTAATAAGAAAAAGCCTAAGAAAGAAAGTCGTTTTCAAAGAAAAATGGCTGAAATGATGGAGCAGGCAGAAAAACAAAAACAAGCTCAAAAAAGAAAATAATTCTTCCGTTATTGAAGACTTTAAGAGTAAAAAAGCTGCTAACTATTTATTAAAAAGTTTGGCAGCTTTTTTGCTATATATAAACCTATTGAAAACAATTTTATTTAAATAGAAACCTTTATCAAATTATGAAAAATCTATTATTTTTCTGTGTATTTATACTAAGCATTTTTGCTTCGGCACAAGATATCAACCAATTGGATGCAAAAGGAAAGCGTCATGGTATTTGGAAAAAGAATTTTGAAAACACCAATGTGCTTCGTTACGAAGGGGAGTTTTTGCATGGTAAAGAAATAGGTGTTTTTAAATATTACAAAAACGTAAACGGAAAGCCGGTAATTGCTGCCACAAAAGAGTTTAACAAAGACAATAACTTAGCAAAAGTTTCCTTTTTTGCTTCCACAGGAAAACTTATAAGTGAAGGGCAAATGGACGGTAAGTTATTTGTTGGTGCTTGGACATATTATCAAAACCGATCTAAAAATATTTTAAGTATAGATAACTATAATGATAAAGGCGAACTTGATGGTGAAAGACTAGTGTATTATGATAACGGTGCTTTAGCTCAAAAAGAAATTTATGTTAATGGTAAGCTTCACGGTCCATCTATTTGGTATTCCGAAACGGGTGTGGTTATAAAAGAATATGCTTATGATGCTGGAGAATTACATGGTCCTGCAAAGTACTACACAAAAAACGGCGTGATGGTTTTAGAAGGTCAATATAAAAGAGACAGAAAAGATGGCGTTTGGAAATACTACGAAAATGGAAAATTAGTAAAAGAAAAAGATTTTACAAGAAAGAGTAAGAATCCTTATAAAAAATAAAGCGTTTCAAATAAACAAACAGCTTTAAAAGTATAAAAGCTCCTTACTTACGTAGGGAGCTTTTTATTTAGGTAGTCATTAAATGTGAATAAGCTATTAATCAATCTCAATGAAAGGGATTACCTAAATTTATATTACAAATCTATAAATATTTCTAGCATATAAAAATTTACAGCCTAGTTTTCGACGAACTGCATTTGTTTGTAAAAATATGCACCTTATTATAATTGAAAGGAGACTTAATTATTTGTAAATTTGCAGCATGAAAAGAGTAATTGTAGGACTATCAGGAGGAGTAGATTCAAGCGTTGCAGCTTATTTACTTAAAGAGCAAGGTTATGAGGTAATAGGCTTGTTTATGAAGAACTGGCATGACGACTCTGTGACAATCTCAAATGAATGTCCGTGGTTAGATGACAGTAATGATGCTATGATTGTAGCAGATAAATTAGGTATTCCTTTTCAAACGGTAGATTTAAGTGAGCAATACAAAGAGCGTATTGTTGACTATATGTTTCATGAATATGAAAAAGGAAGAACGCCAAACCCTGACGTGCTTTGTAATAGAGAAATCAAGTTTGATGTCTTTATGAAAATTGCATTAGAACTTGGTGCAGACTATGTAGCTACCGGTCACTATTGCAGAAAAGCAACTCTAGAAAAAGACGGTAAGGAAATTTACCAACTTTTAGCTGGTGTAGATACCAATAAAGATCAGTCTTACTTCTTGTGTCAGTTATCCCAAGAGCAATTGTCTAAATCCTTATTTCCTATTGGGGAATTAACAAAACCTCAAGTAAGAGAAATAGCAGCGAAATTAGATTTAGTCACTGCAGATAAAAAAGACTCGCAAGGACTATGTTTTATAGGGAAAGTAAGACTTCCAGAATTTTTACAACAACAATTAAAACCTAAAGAAGGTGTTATAGTAGAAATTCCTGAAAGCAACCAGGCTTTTCATAAAGAAACTCCTAGTTTCTCTAATAAATTAGAAGAATTAGAATATTTATCTGAAAAAGCTAGTTATCAAGTTGCAGACGGAAAAGTTGTAGGGAAACATCAAGGAGCACATTATTTCACCAAAGGACAGCGTAAAGGGCTAGCCGTTGGTGGTACAGCAGAACCATTGTTTGTAATTGATACCAATGTAGATGATAATGTCATTTATACCGGACAAGGAAAGCAACATCCAGGTTTATACAAAAGAGCTCTTTTTGTTTCAAATGAAGAAGTACATTGGGTTCGTGAGGATTTAGCGCTTCAAGTAGGAGAAACTATGAAAGTTCAAGCCAGAATTAGATACCGTCAAGAATTGCAAAATGCGACTCTTTATCAAGTAGAAAACGGTATGTATGTAGAGTTTGAAAAACCACAATCTGCAATTACCGAAGGACAATTTGTTGCTTGGCATCACGGTGAAGAACTTATTGGTTCTGGAGTAATTTCTTAAAATAATATTTTTCCATGTATCGTAATTGCGAGAACGAAAACGTGGTAATAGGTTTTTAAATTTCTCGCAAATAGCTTTTAAATATGGAAAACAAAATCACCAAACTTTTTAATATACAATATCCAATTATTCAAGCAGGAATGATTTGGAATTCCGGATGGAGGTTAGCTTCTGCAGCAAGTAACGCAGGTGCTTTAGGGCTTATAGGTGCAGGAAGTATGTACCCTGATGTTTTAAGAGAACATCTTCAGAAATGTAAAAAGGCTACAGATAAACCTTTCGGAGTGAATGTTCCAATGTTATATCCTAACATTGAAGAAATAATGAACATTATTGTAGAAGAAGGAGTTAAAATTGTTTTCACATCCGCAGGTAATCCTAAAACTTGGACCAAATGGTTACAAGAAAGAGGAATTACTGTCGTGCATGTAGTTAGTAGTGTGAAATTCGCTTTAAAAGCGCAAGAAGCAGGAGTTGATGCGGTTGTAGCAGAAGGTTTTGAAGCAGGTGGTCATAACGGAAGAGATGAAACGACTACACTAACTTTAATTCCTATGGTAAAGGAACAGATAGAAATTCCTTTAATAGCAGCAGGAGGAATTGCAACAGGGCAAGCAATGTTGGCAGCAATGGTTTTAGGAGCAGATGCTGTGCAAGTAGGAAGTAGGTTTGTTGCAAGTGAAGAAAGTTCGGCACATCAAGCATTCAAAGAAGTTGTTGTAGATGCAAAAGAAGGAGATACGCAGCTAACTTTAAAAGAATTAGCGCCAGTAAGATTGGTGAAAAATAAATTCTTTAACGAAGTTCAAGAACTTTATAAAAAAGGTCCTTCCATAGAGGAATTAAAAGAGTTACTAGGAAGAGCTAGAGCTAAACGCGGTATGTTTGAAGGAGATTTAGAAGATGGAGAATTAGAAATAGGACAAATTGCAGGTCTAATTCATGATATCAAGCCAGCAGCTCAAATTGTAGCAGACATGATGCAAGAATTTGAAGAAGCTAAAAAAAGTGTTTCTAGTTTATAATTAAAAAAATAATAAGATTACTCTTTCAGTAATCTTATTTTTGCTGAATGATTTTAAGTAAATACACCAAAGAATTTAAATACAACTGGAAGTTGGCAGCACCTGTAATGTTAGGTATGCTAGGACATACTTTTGTCCAGTTTGTAGATAATATCATGGTTGGTCAATTAGGAACCGCAGAACTAGCCGCAGTTTCACTGGGGAATAGTTTTGTGTTTATAGCCATGTCTATTGGTATTGGTTTTTCAACAGCAATAACACCTTTGGTTGCAGAAGCAGATACTGCTAAAGATTTTATTCAAGGAAAATCGGCATTTAAACACGGATTGTTTTTATGTACTACCCTAGGTGTTTTCCTGTTTTTCTTGCTCTATTTTGCTAAACCTCTTATGTATTTCATGAAACAGCCAATAGAGGTTGTTGAAATAGCTATTCCATATTTAGATTTAGTAGCATTTTCGTTAATACCATTAATTGTTTTTCAGGCATTTAAACAATTTAGTGATGGCTTATCTATGACTCGCTATCCCATGTATGCTACTATTTTAGCAAATATTGTAAATGTTGTATTAAACTATGTGTTGATTTTTGGAAAGTTTGGTTTTCCAGAATTAGGAATTATTGGTGCGGCATACGGAACCTTAGTTTCTCGATTTGTGATGGTAATTTACCTATGGTGGTTGTTGAAGGGGAAAGAAAAATCTAAAAACTATGTAACTAACATCAAGTTTTTTGTGTTAGAAAGCGGTATGATGAAAAGAATTATTAGCCTTGGAACACCTAGTGCTATGCAAATGCTTTTTGAAGTTGGAATATTTACAGCTGCTGTTTGGTTAAGTGGTATGCTAGGTAAAAATCCACAGGCAGCAAACCAAATAGCATTAAATTTAAGTTCTATGACATTTATGGTTGCTATGGGCTTAAGTGTTGCTTCTATGGTTCGAGTAGGGAATCAAAAAGGATTAAAAAACTATGTAGAGCTACGCAGAATTGCCTTTTCCTTATTTTTATTAGGAACTATATTCGCAACCTGCTTTGCATTATTCTTCTTTATTTTTCACAATCAACTGCCAAAAATATATGTAGATCTTGACGATGCTAAAAACCTTGTAGATAATACGGAAGTAGTTAGTATTGCTTCCAAATTAATGTTTGCTGCAGCTATTTTTCAAATAAGTGATAGTATTCAAGTTGTTGTTTTAGGAGCTTTACGCGGACTTCAAGATGTGAAAATCCCAACCCTAATCACTTTTATTTCATATTGGTTAATTGGTTTTCCTATTAGCTGGTTTTTAGGAAAAGAAGATGCTTATGCTAGCTTCGGGATTTGGTTAGGTTTGCTTGCAGGACTAACAACCGCTGCAATTTTATTGTATATTCGCTTTAATTATTTAACAAAAAAACTAATTGACTCAAAACATGGAACTACCTAAATTTATACTTGGTGATAATACAGACTACCCAAATGCTATCTTTGTAATTCATACCGATTTTCCAAGGTTTGTAATTAATCTTGAAAATGATGAGGTAGAATGGTTTGAGGATTTTGATCAGCATGATCAAAAGGAATTAGAATTAGAGGCCGAAAACTTAATTCAAGAGGCTACAGACTTCTATGATAGAGAGATTGCTCGTTACGAAGAGTAATTAATACAATTCTGCTTTTAATATGATAGACCAATTAATACAATACGATCAAGACTTATTTTTATTTTTAAATAATCTAGGTTCTGAAACTTGGGATGCTTTTTGGCTTGTAGTTACAGATAAGTTAACATTTGCTCCTCTTTATGCTTTATTATTGTATTTAATTTATAAGCACTTTGGTCTAAAAACCTTATTGATTTCTGTTCTTGTTATTGTGTTGATGATTACGTTTACAGATCAAATTACCAATATCTTTAAGCACGGATTTAAGCGTTTTAGACCTTGCCGACAAGAAGGGGTTATGGAGTCTATGCGTTTTATAGCTGAACGCTGTGGTAGGTATGGTTTCTTTTCTGGTCATTCTTCAAACTCCATGTCTGCAGCTGTTTTTGCAGGTTTATTGCTACGTCCGTATTATAAAAACCTCATTTTTATTTTACTATTTTGGAGTGCATTTGTTGCTTATAGCCGAATTTATGTTGGCGTTCATTATCCGCTAGATATTGTTTGTGGATTGACTTTCGGAGCGCTTTCTGGATTTATGTTTTATAAACTCTTAGGTTATATTTTAAAACGATTTGTGGAAACGCTTCCTGTAGAAAAATAAGCGATATTTTCTTTAAATATTTTGTTTGCTAACGGTATAGTTGATGTATTTCTTTTTCATCCATAGAAAAACAAAACAATCTATAAAAGGTCCAATGGATCTATTCCAAAACCCAAATTTAGAATCACCAGCAAGTCTAGGAAAGTGCTTCACAGGAATCTGTTTTATCTTTCCGCCTTGTAATAAAACCATTGCAGGTAAAAACCTATGTAGGCCGTTAAACATAGGAATGTTTTTAGCATAATCTGTTCTTAGTACTTTAAGCGGACAATTTGTGTCATCCATACCGTCTTTGGTAAAAAGCTTTCTAAAGCTGTTTGCTGTTTTAGACGAAAGTTTTTTTAAAAGACTGTCCTTTCTGTTTGTTCGCATTCCTGTCACCAAGTCAAAAGTATTAATATGACTTAATAGTAAATTGAAATCCTTTGGCGACGTTTGTAAATCGCTATCTATATAGCCAACTAATTCCGTGTTTGTAAAGTCGAAACCAGCTTTTAAAGCTGCGCTTAATCCTTTGTTAACCTTGAAACTTATAAAAGTAAAAGCAGGGTTTCTACTGCAAATAGCTTCGATGATTTCTTGGCTTTTATCTGAAGAACCATCATTAACAAAAAGCACTTTAGATTTTTTATTTGCAATTTCAAGATATAAAAGCAGCTCTTTTTCCAAACGAAGTAAATTATCTTCTTCGTTATAAACAGGAATAATTATGGTGAACTGAAAGTGCATAATAGAAAGAATTGAGAATACAAATGTATTCTTTTTTGTGGAAAGGAATATTTCCGAAAAAAAATGTTACTTTTAATGTAATTCTATCATTATGAAAATATTAGTTACAGGAGCAGCAGGTTTTATCGGATCACACACCGCAGAAAGATTGAAAAAATTAGGCCATGATGTTATTGGTATCGATAATTTTTCGTCTTACTATAGTTTAGAATTGAAAAAACTAAATGAAAAAGAACTGAAAAGCAAAGGGGTTCCTGTATTAAATAAAGATCTAAGAGATACCGATTTAGCGGAAGCGCTTCCAAAAGACATTAATTATATTTTTCATTTTGCAGCTCAACCAGGAATTTCTAAAACTTCTACATTTGAAGATTATTTCTCCAATAATATACTAGCTACCAAAAATCTAATTGACTACGCACAAAGTCTAACAGATTTAAAACTTTTTGTAAACATAGGAACTTCATCTATATACGGTCTAGAAGCAACTTTTCCAGAAGATGTAGCTCCGAAACCTGCTTCGCATTACGGAGTGACAAAACTGACAGCAGAACAGTTGGTTTTACAAAAGAGTAGAGAGAAACAGTTTAAAGCTTGTTCCTTACGATTATATTCTGTGATTGGACCTCGAGAAAGACCAGAAAAAATGTATACCAAACTAATTGCTTGTGCTTTTAATGATTCGGCTTTTCCATTATTTGATGGTAGTGCATCACATTTGCGTAGTTTTACCTATGTTGGAGATATTGTAGATGGCGTAGTAAGTGTGATTAATAATGAAGGGAAATTAGATGGTGAAATCATTAATCTAGGAACAGAGGTGGAGCATACCACCCAAGAGGGAATTGAAGCTGTAGAAGCTGTTATTGGTAAATCTATAAAGATTAATCATGTAGAGGCTAGGGCAGGAGACCAACTACGTACCAAAGCAAATATTGATAAGGCTAGAAAGCTACTAAACTACAATCCGAAAACTACTTTATTAGAAGGGGTAAGATATCAGGTTAATTGGTATAAAGAGAACTTCATGTAATTTAACTCCTTAATCCTAGAAGATAATCGGCAGCAGCAAAAGGTGTTGTTTTATTGTCTTCTATAAGCTGCAATTGTTTTTCTAGCGCAGCTTTGATTTCTGCATTATTAAAAAAGGAACTTTTTAATTGCTCTTCAATAGTTTGAATAAGCCAAAACTTGTTTTGCTCGTTTCTTTTAAACTGTAAGTAATTATTCTCACTAGTGATTTTTACATAGTCCTGAATAATATTCCAAATATTATCTATTCCTTCGTTGTGTAAGGCGCTGCATAAAGTCACTTTAGGCGTCCATGAGGATTCTTTTTTAGGATAGAGATGTAAAGCTCTATTGAATTCTACTTTAGCTATTTTGGCAGACTTCGTATTTTCTCCATCTGCTTTATTGATAGCAATAGCATCTGCCATTTCTATAATTCCTCGTTTGATACCTTGTAACTCATCGCCTGCACCTGCTAATTTAAGTAGTAAGAAGAAGTCCACCATACTATGTACAGCAGTTTCACTTTGTCCCACACCAACAGTTTCAATAATAATGGTATCAAATCCTGCAGCTTCACAAAGCGTAATGGTTTCCCTAGTTTTTCTTGCAACACCTCCAAGAGAATCTCCCGAAGGGGAAGGTCTTATAAAGGCATTTTTGTCTTTTACTAAGTCCTCCATTCTTGTTTTATCGCCTAATATACTTCCTTTGGTTAGAGAGCTACTCGGGTCGATTGCTAGTACGGCTACCTTTTTGCCTTGTGCCGTTAAATATTTTCCAAAAGACTCTATAAACGTACTTTTTCCAACTCCAGGGACTCCGGTAATACCAATTCGTACCGAATTGTTGGCATTTGGTAAACAGGATTTTATGATAGCATTTGCTTTTTCAACATGTGAAGCATTTTTACTTTCCACTAAGGTAATTGCTCTACTTAGAGCCGTAATATCTCCTTTTAGAATTTGAGAAACCAGATCTTCAACACTAGGTTTTGCTCTTCGTTTTCGTTGAATGTTTTTTATAGAAATGCTGTTAGTGATTTCACTTTGTGAAACACCTTCCTGTTCTTTTAATGCTGATTTCTTTTGCTTAGTCACGACAATTTAAATCTATAACTTATTATTAGTAGGAGAATTCTAGACTAGAATATAGTGTTATTTTAAAGGAACTACAACCATAGTATCATCCCAGGCCATGGTTAGGGATAAATTATCTGTAGAATTATCAAATCCTATGGTGAATTGCTCTACGGTTGTTTCTAGTTTTTTTACGGGTACACTTACGTTAATAACGTCAAATTCTGGTTTGCGCATCGGTTTCATTTCCATATCAACACCCCACTTATATTGTTTTGAATTGAACATTACATTCCAAGTAGTATCATTCGGGATGGTCCATAGCGTATATTTTCCAGCAGGAAGAGAATCGTTACCGATTTTTAATGCTTTGTTGGTTTCAAAAGTAGTAGCTTCGTTTGCACCTGTTCGCCACACTTTATTGTAAGGAACTAAAGCACCAAATACTTCACGATTTCTTTTGGATGGTCTATTATAAAACACTTCTAACTTTAAGTCTTCCACTTGAAAAACAACTGTTTTTTTAGGACTTAGAGAATTGCTAAATAAGCCACCATTTTTATAAGAATAAAAAGAAACCACAACCAGTGCGATAGCTAATAATCCTATAACCCATTTTAAAAATCTATTCATTTCTGTAAACTGTTTTAAAGTGTAAATATACTTTAAAAATTGTGCATCTTTAAATAGCTAACGGACTTTTCATGAGAATTATTTGATGATTTATCAGATATATTTTCGACTAATTTATAGGTGTAACTTGGGTAGAATAAAAAAAATCAGGGTTACATTTATATGCTACCCTGATTTAAACTCGATATTAGGATTAATTAATGATCGACAAGTATCTTAAAGATCTCTACTTCATTTTTAGTTGATATAACTTTCATGAAATAGATGGCATTATGAAACTTGGAGGTATCTATAGAAATGCTATTGCTAGTAATGTTTTCCTTTTGTAGTACAAGCTTTCCATCTATGGTGTACATGTTTATAGATTGAATACCTGGATTAGCAGCATTTAGTTGAATATTCACAACATCCTTTGCTGGGTTTGGATAAATGGAGATAGCATTGCTAAAGGTATTTGTTTCTGTGTGGAGTGTAGCTAGAATAATATCGTTGACACTTCCTGTAATATCTAGCCCTGCAGTTCCTGCAACTCCTGTGCCATTAGAATTTCCGTCAACAGCTAAGTCATGTGTTATCATGACAAATTCTGAAGTACCTACAACTTCAAAGACAGCTGTAAATAAGGTGGTGGTTCCGGTAAGAGGACCCGACAAAGTACCAGCAGAATAACGAATAACCTCAGGAACAGAAGTATCGTTTGCTAAAGGAATATTCAGGTCTGTATAATCCGGAGTTAAACTATTTAGTTGAATAACGGCTTCATTATATTCTAAATATATTTGAACTACCGTATATGGGGTCGTACCTGCAACTGCTTGTAGTGTATACGTAAATGTATCACCAATTGCGAGTGGCGGATTTGCATCAACGCTTGCAAGTATGTCTACTGTTTCGACTGATGCATTGTTTGTTTGCGCTTTCATGTTAAAACTACCTATGATAGTTAGTAACAAAAGTATTTTAAAGCTTAAGTTTTTAATCGTTTTCATAATTTCTTGTTTTAATCATTTTGTGTTTCACCAGACAAGCTATGGTTTCCAGACAGTAATCCGAAGTCTAAGTAGTTGATGGTTAAATTATTGTCTAAATCTGCTTGACTGTCAAACCCAGTGTCTGTGGAACTTAGTCCATAGGTACTAGATAAAATTCCGAAGTCTAAGAAATTGACATTATTATCGTTGTTAATATCTCCTGCCAGCATTGGACTTATAGTTTCTGTTTGGTTTTCTACTAAAGTTAGATTAAGTAGTCGCTGTAAGTACTGAGGGTGCTTTACTAAAACCTTGTAGTTGCCCGGAATAAGTTCTGTGCTAAGCAGAATATTTCCACTAGTATCTGCTGTTTCATTTAAACTATGAATTGGTGTTACTAAGTCCTCTTCCTTATAGATGATTACGGAATAGCTTCCGGAATAATCGGTTCTTCCTTGTAAGCTTACCATTAAGCTTAAGCTGTATGAATGCGTAACGGTTATGGTTTGTGTACATGCACCCGATTCATTTCCTGCAGCATCTGTTGCAATCCAGGTAATAATGGTTTCTCCTAAAGGATAGGTATCGGTTAAAGCTAAAGCATCCGATCTAACACCATTATAACTTATAGCTCCGGAGCAATTATCTGTAGCAGTTGGTTCTGTAATAGCTACTGTAGCTTGTGTTTCGCCTTCCGCTATGATTTCTATAATATCTTCCGGACAAGTTATGATAGGTAGTTCATCATCTGTGATCGTTATTGTTTGTTCACAAGTAGCCGAACTATTTCCAGCAGCATCTGTTGCCACCCAAGTAATAATGGTATTTCCTAATGGGTATGTATCTGTTAACTCTAAACTGTCACTTCTTGTTCCTGAATATGTAATAGCGCTAGTACAATTGTCTGTGGCTGTTGGTTCTGCAATACTTACGATTGCACTACACGTACCAGCATCTGCTGTTTGTGCGATGTCTGCTAGACAAGTTAATGCAGGAGCTTCGATGTCTTCTAAAACAGTCCAAGTAAAGGTTTCAGTCGCATCTGTACTTCCAGGTTTAGAAACGGTAACTATTACTTGGTGTACACCGTCATTATTCGGTCCGCCAGTAACAGCACTCGCATCTATAGTTCCATAAATAAGTCCGTTGGTTGGCTCAATAGATAAACCACTCGGTTGTCCACTAATACTATATGTGAAGTTAGCAGAGCTACTTCCTCCACTAGCTATGGCTGAGAAGTCGGATATTTCTAATTCACAGTTAGTAATATCTGCGATTGGTTCGATGACAATATTAGAATTTGCTACTCCAAGTATTTCTATGGCATTTACAAGCGGATTTTCTATATTTCTAAAAAAAGCAATTTCTAGGATTCCATCATTTACTTGTACGTTATTTTGAATCATCCCTGCAGCACGGTGTCCATAAGATGCTACAACGTCTAAATTATCTATTCTTCTTTCGCCCTCTATATCTACACTAAAAATACGGGAGCCTGGAAATCTAGTTCCGTGATACAGGTTTCCTGCGTAAAAGTTCACAATATAATCTCCGTTTGGAACAGGTATAGAAAATACCATAGGAGTAGAGCTAGCAGAAATACTTCGTTGTGTACGAATGATTTCTAGATAGGTAGCCTCATCAATATATGCAGGAATAGAAGCGTCTTTAGCTGCATAGTCTAATTCCATAGGAGTAATTTCAAATTTTGAACCAGATGAAACGGTATAGGAAGGTCCGGTTGTTGAGCCATTAGAATTATTTATTTCCCAATCTGGCCCTCCATCTGAAGCAGCAATGGTTGCGCCACCGGCATTAATCCTAACTATTGGTTGATAAATATCTGTAAGTTCTCCGGTTACATTATTAGTGATTAGTGGGTTGTTTCCGGAGTGCGTTATTTCTACCGTAGCATTTTTAATACCTACTATATTATCAGATAAAAAGTTAATAGGAATGTGTACCGATGAACCAGGGTTAACAACTATAGGAAATACGGCATCTGTACTAAAGAGTGCAGCATCTACTCCAGTAAAGTTTAAAGTTGAAATTGTAATAGGGTCATCAGTTGGGCCTCCTTCATTACTAAGCTTTAAAGGTTTTTTTCTTAAGGAATTTGCTGTTGGTGTGAGACCGAAATCTAAAGGTTCTGGCTCTGAGGAAAGTATGCCGTTTTGGTTTTCATACACTTCAAAATAATCCCAAGTAGCAGTAAATGGGGTAGCCCCTCTAGAGGTGGAAATCATTCCTATGGCAAGACCTATATTGTCTGTAGCGTCTAAAAAGCTTAGCGGTAATGTTATTGGTGCACCTAATACATTTAGTGTTTGTCCGTCATCAATTGAATAAAAAGGTTGTGCTGTATTGGCAGCAGGGTCTACACTGAAGTATAAATTTACAGAGCCTGCATTTAATATTCCGGGAATATCATAGGCAGTATCATGTGTTACTACGCCATTGTCTTCCATTAAAACTTGTAAGCCTTGCACTGTATCAGCATTAGAAGTTCCATTCATTAAAACGAGTTTCAAATAATTGTCTTGATCACCGTTTCCTAAACTAATTCCGTAGGATTGATAATCTACAGGTTCTGTTTGCGAACCACTAATTCCGAAGAAAGGGGATTCAATTTTCGAGTGAATCGTAAAAGGGTTGGAGTTAGAGTCAACATTCACACCAAACTGAAACGCATTAGCTTGGTTGTTTGTTAATGCATCGCCACTAGTCACTAAATCGACTGTTGCTTTTCCTGCAGCACCACCAAAGGATAAATCTTCTTCGTTAAATTGGGTTAGATAATCTGTGTTTCCGGAAGGATCTAGCATTAAGCCTGTAAATCCTAATCCGAAGAATCCTGTGCCCGGATCGTTGTTCCATAGAGGTAAGTTTACCGGAAGATTGGTACTTAAACCGTTATCTGGGTCTAAAGCAAAAGGATCGTTTACATCTAAAATGCCATCATTATCGTCGTCATCATCATTTAAGTCGGAAACAAAGTCTCCGTCATTATCTTTTGGCTTACTACCTTGTGAACAGATATTTGTTCCGTTATCTATTTCATCTTGGTTGGTATAGCCATCCCCGTCATTATCTGCTTCTGGGTCATATCCTGGTTCTCCAGGTTGTATACAATCTATATCCGAAGGTTCAAAAACCGTAATATTATTTGCACCATAGGTTACTGCCCAAACTGTTCCAGGGAAAACATCGTTATCACCTTGCGCAATCACGTCTAAAGGAATGGACCCGAAACCACTAAAAATAACCTCGTATTCCTCAATAGCATTTCCCGCAGTATTAAATTTATATCTATTTATGTCTCCGTTGAAGGAAGCTGTTAATACATTTCCTTGCATGATTCCGCCAAAGTTAGAAGCTGTGTATTCGGTAATTCCATTGGTAGAGGAGTTTCTAACATCTAGAATATTTACTTTTGAGCTTCCCACTGGTTCATCTAAAAGATATTCTGCTAACCTAGGTTCGTCTGGAAAATCTGCTATGGAAAAGGAATTATTAAAATAACCAGCAGCACCTGTTAACAGTGTTCCGAAATCGTGTGTGCTTGCTGCTTCCCATGTTCCATTTACTTTATGATAGGCTATAACTTTAGCTCTTGAAGGAAATGCTGCAATAGGAATTGGATGTCCACCATAATAAGTTTTATTAGAATCGTTAATCGTTCCTACATAATGTAGTGGGTCACCAATTAAGCTAGATCCAGATTCATTCATTTCGTTGGTTACATAGTGCAATAAAGGATCATAAGTAATCGTGCTTTCATCTCCTAGATATTGGTCTGTGGCACTGTCGTATATTTTTGGAACTCCTCCCCAAAGAGAATTTGGTCCGTTATCTGAAGTATAAATTCTTCCGCCTTCTGTAACTAAAATATCATAAGCATTTCTAAAGCCAGGAGCAAAAACCTGTAATGGTCCTCCTGGCTCTGGAAAAGCTTGGTTTAAGCTATTGTTTCCACCAAAGGGGTCGTTGATGTCTATGGTTGCGTTATACATTGGATGTCCAACAGGATATGGGAATTCCGGATGCGTATTATCAATGTCTAATCTTGTAGGGTCGTTTAGTGTTGGTAAATCGTAAACATACTCGGTATTTGTTCTTGGGTCTGTATATACCGGCATACTTTCTAGCTGTGTTAGATTTGCAACTAGTATAGATCCAGAAAGAAAATACTCTGGAGTACCCGCAAAATTATTACTAGGAGCTCCCTTGTTTGTGTTTCCTCCTTGTGAGATAAGTAAATAGGTGTTGCCATCTTTTTCAAACATGTCCATACCATTAATAGCATGGTTTTCTTCGCAACGAGCTAAACCTCTAATCAAATCTATTTTATGCCAAGAAGTTCCTGTCCATTCTAATTTTGAAAGAATACTAGAGTTGGTATCTAGGTTGGTATCGCTACCAGCACCACCACCACCGAATAAGAAATCGGATGAGGTTACATATATAATAGGGTTTGTTGGTGTTCCTGCAGTTAATATTCCGGTGATTAGGCGTTGCTGTGTTGTGTTTGCAACACCAGAGTCATTATGATTTACAATTCCTGTTTGAATGGTATTAATTACCTCGGTATTGGTAATTGTATAGGTTCCGCTACCAGAAATTGCTGCATCTCGACTTATGGTATAAGCCCAAATTTTTCCATCTTGTTGTGAAACGTAAAGTCTTCCATCTGGTCCAAAATCTAAAGAAGTAGGATTTAAAACAGTTTGACCAACTAATCCAGAAGAGCCAAAGCTGATAGTTTGTGCAGAAATATTTTGTGAAACACTAAACGTGTAGGAAATAATTAATAGCACAAAATATTGCTTTAGGGTTTTGTAAAGCATCATATTATATTATTTTTTTCGGTTTTGTTTTACTGTGCTATTAATCGAAAAAAATCTATGGATAGATTGTCGGAATCACCAACGAAACTAAATTAGGGAATTAAATTATAATTGATTGTCAGTTGTTTACATTATTCGTTGAAAGGAAAAGATTATCGGATGTCTTGTTTTGTAGGAGATAGTTTCTTCGATGAGATTAGCGATTATATAAAACTATAGCGCAAAAAAAATCCTGAAGCATATACTTCAGGATTTCTTAACTGTCTATTTTAGAAAATACTTATTCTACTAAAACCCATTCGCCTTTGGCAATTAAAGGTTCTGCTTGTTTGTATTTTACTGTTTTATTTTCGCCACTCATCACATTTTTGATAGTCACTTTGTCGTTACGTCCAATTTTTGGTTTGTCACGAACAATCGTTTCTACTACTTCTTGTTGACGTTGTGTATTACCTGCAGCTCTGTTTTGAGAAGAACGTTCGTCTAAGTTCGGGATTTCTTCTTTTTGTGTCTGTAAGTTTTCCTTTTTAGGAGTTTCTCTTGCTTCTTGAATATTAGACTCTTGTGTAGGAAGTTCTCCTTTAAATAAGAAAGAGATGACATCTTTATTAACTTGGTCTATTGTGGATTTGAATAATTCAAAAGCTTCGAATTTATAAATTAACAACGGGTCTTTTTGTTCGTGAACCGCTAATTGTACCGATTGCTTTAACTCATCCATTTTACGAAGGTGTGTTTTCCACGCATCATCAATAATGGCTAGAGTGATATTCTTTTCAAAATCGGTAATAAGTTGTTTTCCTTGTGTTTGGTATGCTTTCTCTAAGTCTGTAACCACTTGTAAAGATTTTACACCATCTGTAAAAGGAACTACAATTCTTCTGAATTTATCTCCTTGTGTTTCGTACACATTTTTAATTACAGGGAATGCAACTTCTGCATTACGCTCCATTTTTTCTTTATAATGCGCAAAAGCAGCCTTATAAACTCTTTGAGAAGCTTCTTGAACCGAAAGTTTTGTGAACTCTGCTTCCGTAATTGGCGAACTCATAGAGAAGTAACGAATTAATTCAAATTCGAAATTCTTAAAGTCGTTTGCCGCTTTATTCGTGTCTACAATAAGTTCTGTTGTATCATACACCATATTCGCGATGTCTACACGAAGACGCTCACCAAATAAGGCGTTATATCTACGTTTGTAAACTACCTCACGTTGCGCATTCATTACATCATCATACTCTAGTAAACGCTTACGTACACCAAAGTTATTTTCTTCTACTTTTTTCTGTGCTCTTTCAATAGATTTTGAAATCATAGAATGCTGAATTACTTCACCTTCTTGTAATCCCATTCTATCCATCATTTTCGCAATACGTTCGCTTCCGAAAAGACGCATTAAATTATCTTCTAACGAAACATAGAATTGCGAGCTTCCTGGATCTCCTTGACGACCGGCACGACCACGTAACTGTCTGTCTACACGACGAGAATCATGACGTTCTGTACCAATAATGGCTAAACCTCCAGCAGCTTTTACTTCTTCGCTTAGCTTAATATCTGTACCACGACCTGCCATATTGGTAGCAATGGTTACCTGTCCTGGTTTACCTGCTTCTGCTACAATATCTGCCTCTTTTTTGTGCAGTTTCGCGTTTAATACATTGTGAGGAACTTTTCTAATAGAAAGCATTTTTCCTAAAAGTTCTGAAATTTCTACGTTGGTAGTACCAATTAATACTGGTCTTCCTGCTTGCGAAAGTTTCGTTACCTCATCAATAACTGCGTTATATTTTTCACGCTTGGTTTTATAAACTAAATCTTGTCTGTCATCACGAGCAATAGGTCTGTTGGTAGGAATTTCAACAACATCTAATTTGTAGATTTCCCAGAACTCCCCAGCTTCTGTAACCGCCGTTCCTGTCATACCAGAAAGCTTACGGTACATTCTGAAGTAATTCTGAAGGGTTACCGTAGCAAATGTTTGGGTAGCATCTTCAATCTTTACGCTTTCTTTTGCTTCAATCGCTTGGTGTAGTCCGTCTGAATAACGACGTCCATCCATAATACGACCGGTTTGCTCATCTACAATCATTACCTTATTGTCCATTACAACATACTGTACATCTTTTTCAAAAAGTGCGTATGCTTTTAGTAATTGGTTAAGGGTATGAATACGTTCGGATTTGATACCAAAGTCTCTGAATAATTCTTCTTTTTCTGCAGCTTCTTCTTCTTTGCTTAAACCTTTTGCTTCAATTTTAGCTATTTCTGTACCAATTTCTGGCATGATGAAGAAGTCCGGATTGTCTTTTCCAGAAAGGTATTCGATTCCTTTATCTGATAATTCAATCTGATTGTTTTTCTCTTCAATTACATAGTACAATTCCGCATCTACCTTTGGCATCTCACGGTTGTTGTCTTGCATGTAATAATTTTCAGTTTTTTGAAGTAGTTGTTTTACACCTTCTTCACTTAAAAACTTAATAAGTGCTTTGTTTTTAGGAATACCTCTATAAACCTGAAGTAGTTTGAAACCTCCTTCTTTTTCATCACCAGCAGCAATTAGTTTTTTTGCTTCGGCTAAAACTCCCGTTAAAAATTTACGTTGTACCGAAACGATATCTTCCACCTTAGGTTTTAAAGCGTCAAATTCGTGCTGATCTCCTTTAGGGATAGGACCTGAAATAATTAATGGTGTTCTTGCATCATCAATTAAAACCGAATCCACCTCATCTACAATAGCGTAGTGATGTGGGCGTTGCACCAAATCGTCTGGATTGTGTGCCATATTATCTCTTAGGTAATCAAAACCAAACTCGTTGTTTGTACCGTAAGTGATATCTGCGTTATATGCTTTCTTTCTAGCGGCAGAATTAGGTCGGTGATAATCTATACAGTCTACACTCATACCATGGAACTCAAAAATAGGAGCCATCCATGCGCTATCACGTTTTGCTAGGTAGTCGTTTACTGTTACTAGGTGTACTCCGCGACCTGCTAATGCGTTAAGATATACAGGAAGTGTAGCAACTAGGGTTTTTCCTTCCCCGGTATGCATCTCTGCAATTTTACCTTGGTGCATAGCAATACCACCAATTAACTGCACGTCATAGTGAATCATGTCCCAGGTAATAGGTTTTCCTGCAGCATCCCAGGAGTTAGCCCATAGTGCTTGGTCACCGTCTAAAGTAACATAATCTTTATCTCCAGAGATTTGTCTGTCGAATTCATTAGCAGTAACTTGAATGCTAGTATTATGGGTGAAACGTTTTGCAGTTTCTTTAACTACAGCAAAAGCTTCCGGTAAGATTTCGTTTAAAACATCTTCTGTTACTTTATACACCTCATCTTTAATACCATCGATTTGTATGTAGATTTCCTCACGGTCATCAATATCTTCGGTGTTTTCTGCTTTTAGTAGAAGCTCGTCAATTTTACTTTGAAGTGGTTTACGTGCCTCGGCAATTTTCTCTTTAAAGAAAGCCGTTTTTGCTCTAAGCTCATCGTGCGATAAAGCTTCTAAGGCAGCTTCAAAGGTTTTTATTTTGTTCACTAAAGGTGTGATGGCTTTAACGTCTTGTTTAGACTTGTCTCCAACAAACACTTTTAGTACTGAATCTAAAAAACTCATGTGTTATTTGTTTTACTTTCTTTACTTACCACAGGTGAAGCTATATGAGCAAACACAAGGTTTGTAAAGTTTTTTGATTGTTATTTGTATATAATTTAAAACTAATATAGAGATTGTTGTGTTTCTGTTTTAGGGAAGCACACCTTTCTATGGTTCCCTCGGGGCAAAGCCTTTAGGGTTTTTTATTAGTCTTCAAAGATACGTTATGTAGCTTTGTTTCTTTAAATTTTTTCAATAAAAAAAGCCTCGTAAGAGACTTTTTTATTGATTTTTTTGATATTAATATTCATCCTCATTCCAGAGGTAATCTTCATCTGTAGGATAATCTGGCCAAATTTCTTCGATTGAGTCGTAAGAATCTCCTTCGTCTTCAATAGCTTGTAAGTTTTCAACAACTTCTAAAGGTGCTCCAGTTCTAATTGCATAGTCAATAAGCTCGTCCTTTGTTGCAGGCCAAGGTGCATCACTTAAGTAAGATGCTAATTCTAAGGTCCAATACATTTCTAAATAATTTTTATTATTATTTGCAAAAATAAATTTTTAGTTTAAATAGGCAAGTGAAAAGTGAATTATTTCTTGTTTTCAGCCTGCTTTTATTATAAAATAAAGTTCTTTTGAAAAATAAGTGGTTCTTTTCGTCCGAAAACAGGAAGATTTTAGGTCTCTATTTCTAATTCTCTGTTTCAGGACTTGTTTTTCAGTACATTAAAAGAACGTTTTATTTTTGTAGAACCTACTTAAAACTAAAATGTTTTGCATGGTTACTAAAATGCAGACGATATGTTATTGCTTTTCAGGAATCCATTTTACTTCATCTGCTTGTAGGTCATGTGACAACTTTCGTGCCAAGACAAAAAGGTAGTCGGATAATCTGTTTAAGTACATTAAAGTATTAGGTTCGATAGGTTCTAATTCGTTTAAAGCGGTAGCTAAACGCTCAGCCCTTCTGCATACGCAGCGTGAAATGTGACAGAATGACACGGTTTGATGTCCGCCAGGAAGTACGAAATGTGTCATAGGAGGTAAGGCTTCATTCATAGCGTCTATTTCCTTTTCTAATAACTCAATATTTTCTGAAGAAATTTTAGGAATGTTTAAGCGTTCCTTTCCGTTTTTAAGAATGGCTTTTTCTGGATCTGTTGCTAGAATTGCTCCAACGGTAAAAAGTCGGTCTTGAATATGGATTAATACTTCTTTGTAATGGCTGTTGATTTCTTGATCACGAATTAACCCGATATAAGAGTTTAGCTCGTCTACGGTTCCGTAGCTGTCTATTCTAATATGATGCTTAGGCACTCTTGTTCCACCAAAAAGGGCGGTAGTTCCTTTGTCTCCTGTTTTTGTATATACTTTCATGTGCTTTCTTTTTTGAAAGTGGAAAGTTACAGGATTTGCTTGAGAAATGAAAGGGAAATAGGAGTTAGGGATTAGGGAGTAGGGATTGGGGATTAGTAATTTGTGGTTAGGGGTAGGGGTTGGTTGTTTTTGTGTTATTCAGGTGGCGGTTTTGAGGGGAGGATCGCTGGAGTATTAAAGATATGGATTGTTAATAGGGGGTGATTTTGTAGGTATGACAATAGGTATTGATAATTGCATATTGTTAAGATATTCTTCGCTTCGCTCTGAATGACATTTTTCTTTAAAATGATGTCTTTTTTATGAAAGATAATGTTGTTTTTTGTCATTTAGAAGGAGGTGAAGACTGAAGAATCTCAAATAATGATAATGCTTCTTTATACCCTGCTCCTCCCTTTAGTCAAAGGGAGGTGGCTAGCTAGACGGAGGAGGGCTAGACGGAGGGTTTGAGAGAGCTTAGGAATGCTAATTTCAGTGTTGGTTATGATTGATTTTCAGTATTCAAACTCCCCTTTCTTTGCTTTCGCAGAGCTTCAGCAAATTCATTCCCCTCTTTGGCTAAAGAGGGGAGCTGCTATACGATTGGCTTTATTCTTGGTAGTGGATTCCTGTTTTTGTAGGAATGACAGTAGAAGTATTTGTTTAGCATTACTTTTTTGCATTGCCCAAAAAAGTAATCAAAAAAGTCTAGGCGGATTTTCGTTTCCTTGAAAACTACACAAAAGCCTTATCATGCGGATGGCAAAACGCTGCGCTAGGCCATCCTCCGCGTCCTTTCTGCGGCTTTTGTTTGTTTTACTACGCAAACGAAAAATAAGCCGAGGGGATACTAAGGAGCTTATTCTTAAAAAGGGTGATTTGTTTTAATAAGTTGAATGGGTTTCTTCCTGCTCAAGAAAGACAATTTTACTAAGATATATAGTGTATCACTTTCAAACTCCCCTTTCTTTGCTTTCGCAGAGCTACAGCAAATTCATTCCCCTCTTTGGCTAAAGAGGGGAGCGTCTATACGATGGGCTTTATTGTTTTTATTATAATGTTTGTTTGTAGTGGGCTCCTCCCTTTAGTTAAAGGGAGGTGGCTAGTTTGATGAAGGAGAGCTAGACGGAGGGTTTGCTATTTTAAGAAGTTACTTCATCTGAATTTAGTGGATTCCTACCTGTGCAGGAATGACAGAATCGTTTTAGATGAAGGTTTTTGTTTAATGAAATTCTTTGCTTTGTATTGTATAACATTTTAAGAATGCAAGATAATATTGCATTTGTATAACTAGAGTTTATACTTGTTGCAATGGTGCTTATAAAGAAGTTGTATTTCTACTTAAATTATAAAATGCTACTTGGGGTATGATGTGTAGAACAAAAAAACTACCTGTTTTTGGTGTCGCTTTCAATGATGCCGTCACGGAGGCGGATGATTCTTTCTGCGTGGGCAGCGATTTCTTCTTCGTGGGTAACCATGATTACCGTATTCCCTGCTTTATGGATTTCATCAAAAAGGTGCATGATTTCGTCTCCTGTTTTGGAATCTAAGTTTCCCGTTGGCTCATCGGCGAGGATGATGGATGGTTTGTTCACCAGTGCTCTTCCTACTGCAACACGTTGGCGTTGTCCACCAGAAAGTTGGTTGGGTCTGTGGTCCATTCTGTCTGCTAGACCTACGTCCTTTAGTACTTCTGCTGCTCGGGCGTGACGTGCTGTTTTCGACATACCGGCATATACCATAGGCAAAGCAACATTGTCTAAAGCAGTGGTTCTTGGTAAAAGATTGAAGGTTTGAAAGACAAAACCGATTTCTTTGTTACGTATTTCCGCAAGTTGGTCGTCGGTCATTTTACTTACGTCTTGGTTGTTTAGTAAGTAAGATCCCGCAGTTGGTGTGTCTAAGCAACCTAAAAGATTCATGAGTGTAGATTTTCCAGAACCAGAAGGGCCCATGATAGCTACATATTCACCACGTTCTATATTTAAATCAATTCCTTTTAAAACATGAACGGTTTCTGTTCCTAGTTTAAAGTCTCGAATAATATTTTTAATTTCAATTATGTTGCTCATAAATTCTAGTAGTAGCTTTAAGTTATACGTGCCTTCTGTTGCTTTGTATTTGCAAGGTACATATTTCTATTTTACCATAAGACGACAAAAGTAGTAGGATGTTACAGTCTAATTACAAAATGTTCTTTTACTTGTTCTTTTCTAAAAAAGACGATTCCCCAGTAAAAGCAGTCTATACTTGCTGTTACTTTTTTGTGTTCTATAATTTCTTGCCAGGCTTCTGTCATTTCTTCAGACCAATGTATGTCGTCAAAAATCATTAGCGAGTCGTTGTGAATATGGTTTAACAGGGTATTGAAGTAGCTTAAAGTTGCTTCTTTTTGATGATTTCCATCTATATAGATTAGGTCGAAATTTTTGTTTTTTAAATCATTGATTTCTGCAGTAAAGTCATTGACTTTGATGTCTATGTTTTTAAGCTTAAAATCCTGAAATTGTTGCTTGGCTATTGCTGCTGTTTCTGGGCAGCCCTCCATAGTGGTGATATTTCCTTTTTTGTTTCCTAAGCTTAATGCTGCTGTGGCTAGCCCTAAAGAGGTTCCTAGTTCTAGCATATTATCGGTTTGTAGGTAATTGGCAATACGGTAGAGTAGTTTTGCTCTTTTTTTTGTTACCCCTGCGGTTTTAGCGATTTTGGAAACTTTCCTTTTGTTGGATTTGAAAATACGAGATCCTGCACCGTAGTCTTTTACTTCGATGATAGTGTGGTTGTTGTATAGAGACTCTCTGTATTGGCTTAGAGTCTTATAGTCTGTGAATTTTGTTTTGTTATAGAAGCATTTGGTTACCAAATTATAGATAAAAGGGGAGTGGACTCCGTGTTGATTCGTGGAGTTCTTTAGGAATTTTATGTATTGTTTGGTTTGGTGTTGCATTGGGTGCTAAAGTGAAAAGTTTAAAGTGAAAAACTAAAAGTTTGTTGTGTGTAATTGCAGGTGTAAAGTTAAAAATGAAAAGTTAAATGGAATGCTTGTAGGTGGGTTTATTTTTTGTTTTGTTAGAAGGTATTTTTGGGGAATGACAATTTTACTAATAATGTGAATAGTGATTGTGTCAAACTCCCCTTTCTTTGCTTTCGCGGAGCTGCAGCAAATTCATTCCCCTCTTTGGCTAAAGAGGGGAGCGTCTATACGATGGGCTTTATTCTTGGTATTGGATTCCTGCTTTTGCAGGAATGACAGGAGGAATTTTTATTTTACTATTACTTTTTTACTCACTATTTTTTATTTTTTAAAGTTGTGTTCGTGAATCTTTGATTTGCATTGCCCAAAAAAGTAATCAAAAAAGTCTAGGCGGATTTTCGTTTACTTGAAAACTACACAAAAGCCTTATCATGCGGATGGCAAAACGCTGCGCTAGGCCATCCTCCGCGTCCCCACTGCGGTTTTTGTTTGTTTTACTACGTAAACGAAAAATAAGCCGGGTGCATTCTAATTATCGTCTTTTTAAAAAAGTGTAATTGAAGTATATAACGGCTTTAAAGGAGTCGTGTTGAGATTCTTCGCTTCGCTCTGAATGACATTGTCTTTTTCATTTGGATTTAGGGTTTTGAGTGGATTCTTGTCTGTGCAGGAACGACAATTTTACTAAGATATATAGTATTTCACTTTCAAACTCCCCTTTCTTTGCTTTCGCGGAGCTGCAGCAAATTCATTCCCCTCTTTGGCTAAAGAGGGGAGCGTTTAAGCGATGGGCTTTATTCTTGGTAGTGTATTTCTGCTTTCGCAGGAATGACAGGAGGTACTTGTTTATTTATCTCATTACTTTTTTGCATTGCCCAAAAAAGTAAGCAAAAAAGTCTAGGCTGACGATGCTTTATCTAAATTTTTCATTTGCCACCTAAATTTTAGGAACTCGCTATTAGAATACTCGTTCAAATAGTGTTTTGTTAAGCTCAAACAGCCTAAAATTTTACGGTGTCTTCATTTCAAATTTTACGATAAACCCTCGATAGGCCGGGTGGATTCTAAGGGGCTTTTTTCTTATAAATGAATATGTTGGTTTTCAGTAATCAAACTCCCCTTTCTTTGCTTTCGCAGAGCTTCAGCAAATTCATTCCCCTCTTTGGCTAAAGAGGGGAGCGTCTATACGATGGGCTTTATTCTTGGTATTGGATTCCTGCTTTTGCAGGAATGACAGAATAGGAATATTTTTTAACATTACTTTTTTGCATTGCCCAAAAAAGTAACCAAAAAAGTCTAGGCAGATTTTCGTTTCCTTGAAAACTACACAAAAGCCTTATCATGCGGATGGCAATACGCTCCGCTAGGCCATCCTCCGCGTCCCCTCTGTGGCTTTTGTTTGTTTTACTATGTAAACGAAAAATAAGCCGGGTGCATTCTAAGGGGCTTATTCTTATATAGGATAGTGTTTCTTTTATTATTTGCTTATAGGTTGGTAGTGGATTCTTGCTTTTGGAGGAATGACAGACTTGTTTTTATCGTGTTAATACTTTTTTGCATTGCTCAAAAAAGTAATCAAAAAAGTCTAGGCTGACGATGCTTTATCTAAATTTTTCATTTGCCACCTAAATTTTAGGAACTCGCTATTAGCATTCTCGTTCAAATAGTGTTTTGTTAAGCTCAAACAGCCTAAAATTTTACGGTGTCTTCATTTCAAATTTTACGATAAACCCTCGATAGGCCGGGTGGATTCTAAGGGGCTTTTTTCTTATAAATGAATATGTTGGTTTTCAGTAATCAAACTCCCCTTTCTTTGCTTTCGCAGAGCTTCAGCAAATTCATTCCCCTCTTTGGCTAAAGAGGGGAGCGTCTAAGCGATAGGCTTTATTGTTTTTATTATAATGTTTGTTTGTAGTGGGCTCCTCCCTTTAGTCAAAGGGAGGTGGATAGCTTGACATAGGAGAGCTAGACGGAGGGTTTGTGTTATTTAAAATTATCTCGAATAGCTTTGATGACAGAGGGTAGGTTGTCAAAAACCATTTTATTTTCAAAACGGATAACTTTATATCCTAAGTTTTCTAAATATAAGGTTCTGTTTTGGTCGTATTCCAATGTTGTTTGGTTGTTGTGAACTTCTCCATCTAATTCGATAATTAATTTTTCGGAAGCACAATAAAAATCCACAATGTATCTACCAATACTGTGCTGTTTTGTGAATCGTTTATTATTTAATTTTTTTGCTTTTAATTGTGTCCAAAGAAAAGCCTCTGCTGGGGTTAGGTTTTTGCGTAGATGCCTTCTTAATTCCTGTAGTTTCTTTTTGTTATCGAGGTTTTGGTTTGACATGTTTAAAAATACATAATATTTGGTATTTGTATAATGGATTTTATGTTCAAACTCCCCTTTCTTTGCTTTCGCGGAGCTGCAGCAAATTCATTCCCCTCTTTGGCTAAAGAGGGGAGCGTCTATACGATGGGCTTTGTTCTTGGTATTGGATTCCTGCTTTTGCAGGAATGACAGAATAGGAATATTTTTTAACATTACTTTTTTGCATTGCCCAAAAAAGTAATCAAAAAAGTCTAGGCAGATTTTCGTTTCCTTGAAAATTACACAAAAGCCTTATCATGCGGATGGCAAAACGCTGCGCTAGGCCATCCTCCACGTCCTTTCTGCGGCTTTTGTTTGTTTTGCTACGTAAACGAAAAATAAGCCGGGTGCATTCTAATTAGCACCTTTTTTAAAAAGTGTAATTGAAGTACATAACGTCTTTAAAGGATTGGTGTTGAGATTCTTCGCTTTGCTCTGAATGACATTGTCTTTTTTATTCGCCTTCCATTTTTTCCATGAGTTCGAACCAGCGTTCTTCTTTGGTTTCCATTTCGGTGATGATGTCTTGGAGTTTTTCTGAAAGTTTTTGTATTTGGTCTTGGCTTAGGGTTTCGTCAAGGAATTTAGCCTCAAGTTCTTTCTTGTCGAATTCTAAGGACTTTAGTTTGCTTTCAATGTTTTTGTATTCTTTTTGTTCGTTGTAAGACAGTTTGATATTGCTGTCTTTTTTCCAAGATTTCTTTTCTTTCTTGTCTTCTTCGTTTTCGGTAGGAGCAGGTAGGCTGTCTTCGTATGCTCTGAAGTCGCTATAGTTTCCAGGGAAATCTTCAACAACACCTTCGCCTCTAAAAACAAAAAGGTGGTCTACAATTTTATCCATGAAATACCTGTCGTGAGAAACCACAATAAGGCAACCAGGGAAGTCTAATAAAAAGCTTTCTAATACGTTTAGGGTTACAATGTCTAAATCGTTGGTAGGCTCATCTAGGATTAAGAAGTTTGGGTTTTGGATTAAAACCGTACATAGGTATAAACGCTTGCGTTCCCCACCGCTTAGTTTTTCGACAAAATCGTATTGTTTCTTTCTGTCGAATAAAAAGCGCTCTAGTAATTGTTGGGCGCTAATTTGTCTTCCTTTTTTTAGTGGTATATAATCTCCAAATTCTCTTACTACATCAATAACCTTTTGTTCCGGTTTTACGTCAATACCTTTTTGGGTGTAGTAACCGAATTTTACTGTTTCTCCTATAACAATTTTACCAGCGTCTGGTTTTATGGTTTCTGTAAGGATGTTTAGGAAGGTAGATTTTCCTGTTCCGTTTTTACCAATAATACCAACGCGTTCTCCTCTTTGGAAGTTATAATCGAATTGGTCTAAAATCACCTTGTCTTTATAGGATTTGGAGATTTTATGTAGTTCGATGATCTTGCTACCAAGACGTTCCATGTTGAGCTCTAGCTGTACCTCGTGTTCGTTTCTGCGTTGGTGTGCTCGGTGCTTTATTTCGGTGAAATCGTCTATTCTAGATTTAGATTTGGTGGTACGCGCTTTTGGCTGTCTGCGCATCCAAGTAAGCTCTTTTTTGAAAAGTTGTTTCGCTTTTCCGGTTTCTACAGCCTCTCGGTTAAGGCGTTCTTCTTTCTTTTCTAAATAATAGGAGTAGTTTCCTTTATAAGAAAATAATTCGCCTTCATCTAATTCTATGATTTCATTACAAACACGCTCTAGGAAATACCTGTCGTGTGTTACCATAAACAGGGTGATGTTTTCTTTAGCGAAAAAGGCTTCTAACCATTCAATCATTTCTAAATCTAAATGGTTGGTAGGCTCATCTAGAATTAGCAAGTCTGGTTTATTGATAAGCGCATTGGCAAGAGCAATGCGTTTTTTTTGTCCACCAGAAAGGGCACTAATTCTCTGTGTTAAATCCTCTAGATTCAGTTTGGATAAGATCTGTTTGTATTGGGTTTCAAAATCCCAAGCGTTATGCGCATCCATCTTTTCAAAAGCTCTTTGGTAAGCCTCTGTGTCGTTAGGGTTGGCAAGCGCTTTTTCGTAGGCTTTGATGACTTTAAGTACTTCGTTGTCGGAGCTGAAGATGGCATCTTCAATCGTTTGATTTTCGTTTAAGTCTGGTTCTTGAGGTAAATAAGAAACCACGATATCTTTTCTAAATACTACTTGTCCGCTATCCGGTTCGTCTAGCTTCGCGAGGATTTTCAGAATAGAAGTTTTACCAGTCCCATTTTTAGCAACAAAGGCTACTTTTTGATCTTTATGGATGCTAAAAGAAATGTCTTGGAAGAGGGTTAGTTCTCCGTAAGACTTAGAAATATTTTCAACGTTGAGGTAATTCAAAATCAGTTTTTTTACAAATAACGTGCAAAATACCAAAAAAAGTAGCATTAGTTTTTATATTCCTATTGAAAAGTTATATTTGTTAGGTAACATTAAACTTCAAGAATGAAGAGATTAATATTGACACTTTCTATATTGGCGAGTGTGGTTGTAAGTTCTTGTATTCCGCATAAGGATACATTATACGTACAGGAAAAAGGTAATAAAGATTCTTTAGATGCTATTGTAGAGCAGCAACGACCGTATCGCATTCAAATAAATGATATATTAAATATTCGAGTAAAAGCATTAGATCAAGATAATGTAAAGATTTTTAATCCGATAGGAGAAAAAGATCTAAATGCTAGTAGTGTGGAACGTTCTTATTTTGATGGGTTTACGGTAGATATTCATGGAAATATTAGAATACCAACTCTAGGAAAGATTAATGTTTTAGGGTATACCACCGAAGAGATAGAGCAGTTATTGGAGAAAAAGCTATTGGAAGAAGAATTTAAAGAAACTGCGAATATTTTTGTTACTGTGAAACTTACAGGCTTAAAGTACACTACTACTGGGGAAATAGGTAGTAAGGGTACTAAAGTTTTGTTTCAAGAACGCGTAAATATTTTAGAAGCCATTGCAAATGCTGGAGATATTCCTGTGACAGGAGATAAGAAAGATGTGTTAATTATTAGACAATATCCGCAAGGGCAGAAAATACATCATATAGATTTAACCGATGTCAATGTGATGCAGTCTCCGTATTATTATATTCAACCTAACGATATGATTTATGTAAAGCCTTTACGACAAAAGGCTTGGGGAACAGGAACCAATGCTTTACAGAATCTAGGTGCTGTAGCAACGGTATTATCTGTAATTACTACAACTATTTTACTGTTTAATAGATTATAAGTTATGGCCTACAATGAATATGATGAAATAGATCATGGAGACGTTAATCAAGTAATTTTTGATTTTAAAGGTTTTCTTTTTAAGATTGTTAATTTATGGAAGATTGTTCTTCTGTGTATTGCAGCAGCACTAGTTGTTGCATATTTGATTAATGTAAGAAAGCAGAGTGTTTATAGGTTAGACTCTTTAATTAGTGTAGAAAACGATCAGAATCCTTTTTTTACTGCCAATACGAGTATTTCTTTCAACTGGGGTGGAGTTTCCGGAAAGATGGGTAAGACCATTACAACCTTAAAAACCCGAACCCATAATGAGTTGGTAGTGGATTCTTTACAATATTATATGGACTACCTCAAGCAAGGAAAATACAGAAAGCTTGATATATACAAACGTGCTCCTTTTCAAGTAGATTTAGATCTCTCTAAACCACAGGTTTTAGGGCAAGCGCTCGGAATACGTTTTGTAAGTGCAAACCAATATGAGCTTTTTACCGAATTTACAGGAAGCAGTGCTAGAGGGCAGCGCTATGATACAAAAGACTTTGTAACGGTAGATACCCCTATTGGCCTTTTTGTTCAAACCTTCACTATAGGAGAAAAAGTAGATTTACCCTTTTTTCAAGGAGTCATACAGGTTCGTAAAGGGAGAACAGTACAACCAGGGAGTGAGTACTTTATTCAGTTTAAGAATTTTGATGGGGTTGTAAACTCCTATAAAAACAGCATTCAGGTAGGGTCTTTTAATGCTTCAAGCGCTTCGGTTTTAAAGCTTTCATTAGCAGGGACAAATAAGGCAAAAATAGTAGATTATTTAAATGCAACCGCAAGAATCCTTAGTAGAACAGAATTAGAGCGTAAGAACTTATATGCTACCAATACCATTAATTTTATAGATAGTAGTTTGGCTGCTGTAGATTCTAGTTTAAAAGACTTTACGCAGGAGATGAATGACTTTAGAAAGAAGAATAAAATATTTGATGTAGGGGTTGAGATGGCAGAGGTTTCTGCAAAACTAAAAAGCTATGAAGCACAAAAAGAGGCAGAGCAGACCAAGTTGAACTACTTAAATAGTTTAGAGAACTATTTACACACAAAGTCTGATTATACCAATATAGCAGCACCTACCTCAGTAGGTATTGAAGAAGGGAATATTTTAAGTAGTGTAAGTAAGATAACCACTTTGGCTATAGAGCGTAAGAGTCTGGAATATACTACCCGTGAGGAATCTGAAATATTTAAGAATATAGATAGGCAAATTGATGCTGAGAAAAATGTGCTACTAGAAACCATTAAGTCTACCGTTCATACAATTAATGGCCAGTTACATGTTATAAATAGAAATATTGCTTCTATGAATGCTAAGCTTTCTAGTCTTCCGCAGGAGCAACAAGATTTTTTAAAAATACAACGTAAGCTAGACATTAGCCAAGAAGCTTATAATGTATATATGAAAAAACGTAGTGAGGCTGCAATTGTAAAGGCTGCAAATATCTCTGATATTTCTATTGTAGATGAGGCTAAGGACATAGGTGGAGGTAGAATAGGACCAAACACTTCATTAAACTATATGATGGCCTTGTTGTTAGGGTTCTTTGTTCCTATAACATTAATTTTTATTTTTTTCTTATTAGATAATACTATTCATGGTTCGGATGAAGTGGAACATTTGTCAAATATTCCTATTCTAGGGCTGATAGGGAAATATCGTTATCCTAATAATTTAGTGGTTTTTGAGAAACCTAAATCGGCTGTAGCAGAGTCTTTTCGTGCAATACGCTCTAGTTTGCAGTTTTTTTATAAGAATAAGCTTAAAAATGCAGATGCTGGAGGTAGAACTATCATGGTTACGTCTTCGGTAAGTGGGGAAGGGAAAACCTTTACTTCTATCAACTTAGCTACCGTATATGCTTTGTCTGGGAAGAAAACGATATTGTTAGGTTTAGATTTACGTAAGCCTAAGATTTTTGATGATTTTGGTTTATCTAATGACCTTGGAATTGTTAATTATATTATAGGCGATAGTACCTTTGAGGAGGTAGTAAATCATACGCATATAGATAATTTAGATTTGGTTCTATCTGGACCTATACCACCAAATCCATCGGAGTTATTGATGAGTGATAGGATGTCTTCTTTGATAGCAGATTTACGTCAAACCTATGATATGATAGTGTTGGATACACCGCCTTTAGGATTAGTAACCGATGCATTGGAATTAGTACAGCATGCAGACGCTTCTATTTTTATGATTCGTTTGGATTATACCAAGAAAGGGATGTTGCAATTAATAAACGCTAAGCACCGTGCAGGGGAGATTAAGAATGTTAGTTTTGTATTGAACTTTTATAGGCATAAAACGAATCAGAATTATGGCTATGGTTACGGTTATGGCTATGGTTATGGTGTGTATGGGAATGCTTATCATCAGGATGATAAAAAGTCTTTTAAAAAAAGGGTTATGGCTTTGTTGAAGAGGATTTAGGGATTCCTGCTTTCGCAGGAATGATAGAAGGTGCTTTTTTTATTTAACATGTTCATTTTTTTACTCAATCTCTCTTATTGTTAATCGGTGTTCGTGAATCTTCGATTTCATCGATGAAAAAACGAACCAAAAAAATCTAGGCGGATTTTCGTTTGCTTGAAAACTACATAAAAGCCTTATCATGCGGATGGCGAAACGCTGCGCTAGGCCATCCTCCGCGTCCTTACTGCGGCTTTTATTTGTTTTACTACGTAAACGAAAAATAGGCCGGGGGCATGTTAAGGGGCTTGTTCTTAAAAAGGTTGTTTTTTTAGTAATAAGTTGAATGGATTCCTGCTTTTGCAGGAATGATAGAAGGTGCTTTTTTTATTTAACATGTTCATTTTTTTGCATTGATCAAAAAAACGAACCAAAAAAATCTAGGCGGATTTTCGTTTCCTTGAAAACTACATAAAAGCCTTATCATGCGGATGGCAAAACGCTGCGCTAGGCCATCCTCCGCGTCCTTACTGCGGCTTTTATTTGTTTTACTACGTAAACGAAGAATAGGCCGGGTGCCTTCTAATGGGTTTTTTCAAAAGAAGATGTCTGTCATTCAGAGGGAGGGCAACGACCGAAGAATCTCAAATAATGATAATGCTTCTTTATACCCTGCTCCTCCCTTTAGTCAAAGGGAGGTGGATAGCTTGACGGAGGAGGGCTAGACGGAGGGTTTGAGATATTTTTAATAGTTTCCTTATAGCTTTTGAATGATAATTTTAGTATTGGTTATGATTGATTTTCAATAGTCAAACTCCCCTTTCTTTGCTTTCGCAGAGCTACAGCAAATTCATTCCCCTCTTTGGCTAAAGAGGGGAGCTGCTAAGCGATAGGCTTTATTCTTGGTAGTGGGTTCCTGCTTTTGCAGGAATGATAGAAGGTGCTTTTTTTATTTAACATGTTCATTTTTTTGCATTGATCAAAAAAACGAACCAAAAAAAATCTAGGCGGATTTTCGTTTCCTTGAAAACTACATAAAAGCCTTATCATGCGGATGGCGAAACGCTGCGCTAGGCCATCCTCCGCGTCCTTACTGCGGCTTTTATTTGTTTTACTACGCAAACGAAAAATAGGCCGGGTGCCTTCTAATGGGTTTTTTCAAAAGAAGATGTCTGTCATTCAGAGGGAGGGCAACGACCGAAGAATCTCAAATAATGATAATGCTTCTTTATACCCTGCTCCTCCCTTTAGTCAAAGGGAGGTGGATAGCTTGACGGAGGAGGGCTAGACGGAGGGTTTGAGATATTTTTAATAGTTTCCTTATAGCTTTTGAATGATAATTTTAGTATTGGTTATGATTGATTTTCAATAGTCAAACTCCCCTTTCTTTGCTTTCGCAGAGCTACAGCAAATTCATTCCCCTCTTTGGCTAAAGAGGGGAGCTGCTAAGCGATAGGCTTTATTCTTGGTAGTGGGTTCCTGCTTTTGCAGGAATGATAGAAGGTGCTTTTTTTATTTAACATGTTCATTTTTTTGCATTGATCAAAAAAACGAACCAAAAAAAATCTAGGCGGATTTTCGTTTCCTTGAAAACTACATAAAAGCCTTATCATGCGGATGGCGAAACGCTGCGCTAGGCCATCCTCCGCGTCCTTACTGCGGCTTTTATTTGTTTTACTACGCAAACGAAAAATAGGCCGGGTGCCTTCTAATTGGCTTTTTCTTGTAAATTAACTTCTTGCGTTTTAATTTGTTTTTAAATAAAAGGACTCCTGCTTTCGCAGGAATGACAATTCGTGGTTTTAGATGTGCTTTGAAAGGTTTAGAGATTCTTCACTGCGTTCTGAATGACAGTAGGTACTTTGTTTGTTTATCTCATTACTTTTTTACTCACTATCTTTTATTTGTTTAAAGTTGTGTTCGTGAATCTATGATTTGCATTGCCCAAAAAAGTAATCAAAAAAGTCTAGGCTGACGATGCTTTATCTAAATTTTTCATTTGACACCTAAATTTTAGGAACTCGCTATTAGCATTCTCGTTCAAATAGTGTTTTGTTAAGCTCAAACAGCCTAAAATTTTACGGTGTCTTCATTTCAAATTTTACGATAAACCCTCGATAGGCCGGTTGCCATCTAAGGGGCTTTTTCTTATATAGGATAGTGGTTCTTTTATTATTTGCTTTATAGGTTTTGAGTGGATTCCAGCTTTTACAGGAATGACAATTTGGGGTAAGAATGATCTAATGTTTTAAAGGAGGTGATAGGGAGTAGGGGTTGAGGTGGTGTTGGATTGGGTTGTGTTTTTTTAATTCTTAATTCAATATTCTTCAATAATTAATCTTCATTGTTTATATTAGCCACAAAGATTTAACTAAAACTGTACTTTCCTCGTATTAGAATTACCTATGGCATTAGAAACTCGTGTTTACCAAAAGGAACGAACCATCAAATTTGGTGCGCTATTAAAAGCGAGTTTGGGAGATTTATATGGTTCTAGGTTTTTGGCTAGGCAATTGGCAGAACGGGACATTAAAGCGCAGTACCGCCAGTCTTATTTAGGGATTGTATGGGCTTTTCTTACTCCCTTAACTACAGCTGCGGTTTGGATTTTCTTAAATAGCAGTGGGACTATTCGGCTTTCTGATACCGGTGTGCCGTACCCAGTGTATGCTTTTTCAGGAACTTTGATTTGGTCTATTATTGTAGCCTCTATCAATTCTCCCATGCAGAGTACCCAAGCGGCAAAGGGGATTCTTACTAAAATCAACTTTCCTAAAGAAGCTTTATTGCTTTCTGGGGTTTATAAATTGTTATTTGATAGTTCTATTAAAATACTACTACTTGTTTTATTTGTGTTTTTCTACGGTGTTGGTTTTCATTGGAGCATATTGTTGTTTCCAGTAGCCATGTTAGGTGCTATTTTGTTTGGAACTACCTTAGGTTTGTTTTTAACGCCTATGGGCTTACTTTATAAGGATATAGGAAAGATTATTTCCTTTGGTATGCAGTTTTTAATGTATGTGACTCCGGTAGTATATGCAATACCTAAAACGGGCATCATGAAAACGCTTATGACTTGGAACCCGATAACGCCTATTATATTAACCGCACGTGATTTGGTGGTTGGTTTTGCACCAGCACATTTAGACTATTTTTTAATTGTGTTGTTGGTTTGTCTGCCTTTGTTGTTTTTAGGGCTGATTATTTATAGGATATCTATTCCTATTATTGTGGAGCGACTAAGCGCTTAAATAAGTGAAAAGTGAAAAACTAAAAGTGAAAAGTGAAAAGTGGAAAGTTAAAAGGGTAAACAAAAAGTGAATGACTACAAGTAAAAGATTAATGGGGTGTAGTTGCCTTGGATTGGTGAGTGAAAAGTGAGAAATAACTAGTAATATACATGTCTGAAGATAGATCTATAGTTGCTGATAAGGAAGTGCTGGTGAAGGTAGAGGGTTTGAGCAAAAAGTTTTGCAAGGACCTCAAGACCAGTCTTTGGTATGGGGTGAAGGATTTGATTAGTGGCGTACGTGGTTCAGCAGAAGAACGGGAGTTACGCCCTAAAGAGTTTTGGGCCGTAAAGGATATTAATTTTGAGTTACGCCGTGGGGAGTGCTTGGGTTTGATAGGGCATAATGGCGCAGGAAAAAGTACCTTACTTAAAATACTAAACGGGCTCATAAACCCCGATGCAGGAAAGGTCACTATTAGAGGACGTGTTGGTGCTTTAATAGAGCTTGGAGCTGGTTTTAACCCGATACTTAGTGGGCGTGAAAATATTTATAATAACGGGGCTATTTTAGGATTTAGCCGGGAGGAAATAGATAGTAAGCTAGAAGATATTATAGCCTTTGCAGAGTTAGAGGAATTTATAGATATGCCGGTACAGCATTATAGCTCTGGTATGAAAGTACGATTGGGTTTTGCAGTAGCCGCACAAATGGAACCCGATGTGTTAATTATAGATGAGGTTTTGGCTGTTGGGGATTTGGGCTTTGTTTTAAAATGTTTTAAAACTATTGATACTATTCTACCACATACGGCTGTGATATTTGTAAGCCATAGTATGCCTATGGTTTCTCGAATTTGTAGTCAGATTATTTTAATGGACCAGGGCAAGGCCCAATTTCAGGGAGATGATGTTGGAAAGGCTATTGATTTGTATTATACTAGATTTGCAGATAATGAGAGTAATATTGTTTTTGATGATGGGAGTATTCGCTTGAATTCTATAGATGTTATAGGTTCTAAAAGAAGTAAAGATGGGATAGAGCAAATTAATTGGGGGGAGAATCTAAAATTAAGAGTAAGTTTTTCGCTTCAAAAACCAATGGAGGAAGTGCCGATGTTTAGATTGATTTTGTTTGATAAAGAACAACGGCCAGTAGCTGTATTTAAAGAAAATGAAATTGGAGATATAAACTTGAAAGATAAAATTATAGAATTTGGGTTTGAAAGTAAAAATATACAATTATCAAAAGGAATTTATTCTATAAATATTTCAGCATTAAAATTTGTTACCGAGGAACCATTCTTACGAATTAATAATGTAATCTCTTTTCAAGTTATACACGATCGAGATGTTTGGCAACCATTTTTATTGCATTCTAAGTTTAAGACATTTGACTCTTAAATTTGTCAAAAATTGTCTATATGAAAAATAATTAGTCTTGATAAACTGAAACATAATTTAAATAGTCATTTTTATATAATGCTAAGTTAAATTATAATGTATTAATATTTTCTATTGAAATATGATTAGAATTAAAAAGAAAATTAAGGTTAATGCAGCTATTGTTGGATTCCAAAAATGTGGAACTTCGGCGCTGCATCAATTTTTATCATTTCATCCTGATATAATTGTTTCAGATCCAAAGGAAACACACTTCTTTTCTACATCAAAAAATTATTCAAAAGGTATTTCGCATTATCACTCATATTTCAAAGTCTCATTTTTTGAAAGGGTTAAGGGGAAAATATTTCTAGATGCTTCACCTTCATATAGTAGTGTTCTTTATCAGGACTTTGCTATTTCAAAAATGTATAGCTATAATCCTTCTTTTAAGATAATATGCATGGTAAGAAATCCAATTCATAGAGCGTATAGTGCTTGGAACATGTATCGAAAAAGATTTAAGCAAAATCAAAGATGGTTTCAAGAGTTGGAGGAGAGAATGCATGGAAAGAGCTCAAAAATGATAGCAAGAACTGTGGAGGAACTTGATAACTTTGATTTATACGTTGAAAGGGAATTAGAAGCGTTTGCAAATAATATGAATATTGAGGCGGTTATTTTGCCACAAGGTCTTTATAGCATTGGTATAAGAAACATAAAAATGCATTTTCAAAATTGTCTTTTTATCGATAATGAGGATATGCAGCAGAATACTCCAGAATATTTGCATATGGTGTCCAATTTTCTGGGAGTAAAAAAAATTAATTGGAACGACTTCGAAGGAATGAAGTTTTTCAATCAAGATTATAAAAGAGCAATTAGCTCGAAAACGAATTCTGTGCTTGAGACATATTATAAGGATTCAGATAGAGAATTGGAAGAATTAACTGGAATATCCTATTTTTCATAAAACAATGATATCTCATAAACATAAATGTATTTTTATTCATATCTCAAAGTGTGCTGGATCTTCGATCGAAGCAGCATTTGGGATAGATATAACAAATATTTCTCAAACAAATAATAAAAACTTGTTTGGCTGGAATCCTAGCAGTAAAATGTATTTACAGCATGCTACACCACAACAACTAATTGATAATGGATTCATAGATGAAAAAATTTGGGATTCTTACTATAAGTTCATTATTGTAAGAAATCCTTGGGACAGAGGTTATTCAGACTATAAGTGGTTAATGAAGGAAATTAATAAGGAAGATAGTTTTTGTAATTTTTTGCAAAAGAAAGGTAGATTTATGCGGTCTTTAACAGATAATTCTTCAAGTAATTATAGAGGAGATCATTTGTATAAGCAGATTGACTATTTCTACCTAAACAACAAGTTGATTAATTATGATAAAGTGATAAGGTTTGAGAATTTAAAGAATGAATTACCTGAGTTAGAAAAAGACTTGAATTTGAAAGAAGGTTTTTTTAAGAAAAAATATAATGTTAACTCAAAACCCAATAAACATTATTCGACGTTTTATAATAATAAAAGAAAAAAGTTAGTAAATAATCTATACCAAGAAGATATTCAGTTTCTTGGATATACATTTGAAGATAAAAAAAGCATCTTGGATTATATTAAACTTTATAAAAAGTCACAGGATTTAGTTTAATATAGATAAATTATTAAAGATGATTATTTCAGTTGCATTATGCACTTATAACGGTGAAAAATATATAAAGGAGCAGCTTGATAGCATAATTAATCAAACCTATCAAGTTGATGAAATTATTGTTTGTGATGATTCTTCAACAGATAAAACACTACAGATTTTAAAAGAATATGCTTTTCAATATCCTAACTTAATCTCAGTATTTGACAATAAGACTAATTTAAGAACAATAAAAAACTTTGAAAAAGCTATTTCCTTGACAAATGGAGACTTAATTTTCTTAGCGGATCAGGATGATATTTGGAAGACATCTAAGGTTGAAATAATTGTAGATTATTATAAAAACACTAAGAATTTTAAGTTAGTGTTTACAAATGGAGATTTGATAGATGATAAAGGGAATTTAATAAATTCTACATTATGGGATGAATGGGGCTTTTCGAAAGAAAGGCGTAAACTATGGTTAGATAATGATGAAGCATATAAGGACTTAGTATTAAATAAGAATAAAATTACTGGGGCAACAGTTTGTATAAATAAGAGTATTAAAAGTAATGCTATTCCAATTTTTACACCGGATGGTTATTGGCATGACGCATGGTTAGGTTTACATGCTGCAGCTCAAGGAGGTTTGTATTTTATAGAACAAAGTTTGATTTTATATAGAATTCATGAAAGTCAACAAATTGGAATATCTAAAAAAACAAAAGAAATAGATATTCCAAAAAAAACTTCATCAGTATCCAAAAATGAGTTTTATTCATATTTAAATAGATTGTATCCTAATAAAAGTAATTTATTACCAATTTTTAAGAAAAAATCTTTTATTGAATTTCTGAAAAGTAAATTCAGCATTTTGTAAGTTGAGCCTTAAATTTTGGTCATATCTTGTACATTTTAAAAATAACTATAGAGTTAAATTCTATTTATAATATATAGCTTTATTCATATAAAGGCAATCAAAAAAAATTAAGTAAAAAATAATGAAACTAGCTTTTACCATTTGTGCTAATAATTATTTAGCGCATGCTAAGACATTGGCAGTGTCCTTTAAAAAACATCATCCAGATGTAACTTTTTGTATAGCTATACTTGATGAGCCTAATGCAAGCATAAATTATGAGAGCTTAGGTGCTGATACCATTTTATGGATCCATGAATTATTTCCTGAATTGGTTGCAGGTATAAAAGACACCTATAACATTGCCGAGATCTGTACTGTGGTAAAACCAAAGCTATTTACACATTTCTTTAATAATAGCTACAATACCGTTTTGTATGTAGACCCAGATATTAAGGTTTTCTCAGCTTTTACTCATGTTTTTGATGCACTGAAAGAAAATGAAATGGTGTTAACACCACATATCTGTTCTCCAACTGGCGAAACAGGGCATCCACAAGACAAAGATTTGATGCGTACAGGTATTTATAATCTTGGGTTTCTAGCAGTAAATAATACAGAACCAATCAAATCATTTATTAAATGGTGGGACAAAAGGGTTCAAGCCTATGGATTTCATGATTTAAAGAAAGGATATTTTTACGATCAGATATGGTTAGGTTATGCTCCTGCTTTTTTAGATAAAGTTTATGTTTTAAGGCATTTGGGTTATAATGTAGCCAATTGGAATCTACATGAACGAAAAATTATAAGTAGTGGTGAAAAGTATTATGTGAACGATAAAACTACTCCAGTAGCTTTCTTTCATTATAGCCATTATAAGATTGAAAATTTTCCGAGTATAGCTGTTTATAATCAGAATTTCGATTTGGAAAACAGAGAAGATATTGTTCCTATTTTTATGGATTATAAAAATAGTTTGTTGCAGAACGATTATGAAAAACTAAAAGAGATACCTTATAAGTTTGGTAAAAGAAAAGTAGATGCGAGTAAAAACTCAAAAGAACTTAGAGCTAATAAAGGGAGGATTTATAAATCATTTCAATTGTTAAAAAAGTCTTTGAGAATGGCTTTAAAAGGGTGTTAAACAGGATTTAAAATGCAAAAAGGGGTTTCAATTATAATATGCACCTATAATGGTAAGGCTAGGTTAGCAGAAACCTTAAGGCATCTGGCTATGCAAAAAAGTCATTGCCCTGTCGAAATAGTGTTGGTAGATAATAATTCTTCAGACGGCACAAGAGATTTTGCAGATAATTGGTGGCGAGATAATGGTGTTTCAACGATAGAATACACTTCTTTCAGTCAGCCAATACCAGGTAAGTCTTATGCTCAAGAATTAGGCTATGCTAAAGCAAAATATGAATATCTTTTAATTTGCGATGATGATAATTGGCTTTGTGACAGCTATGTGCAAACTGCTTTTGATGTCATGGAAAACGATTCGCAAATAGGTGCTTTAGGAGGGTGGTGTGAAGCCGTTTTTGAAAAAGAAAGGCCGAAGTGGTTTGATATTTATGCAAAGTATTTTGCAGTTTCTAAGCAAGGAACAGAAAGTGGTGATATCACAAATAAGAAGGGTTGTTTATATGGCGCAGGAATGGTGATACGAAAAAGCCATTGGTTAGCATTAAATAACTTAGGTTTTAAACCCTTGCTTACTTGTAGAAAAGGAGATTCACTAAGTTCGGGTGGTGACACAGAATATTCTTACGTTTTGCGATTGCTAGGATATAAAATGTGGTACGATGAAAGACTATATTTTCAACATTGGATGCCAGAAGGCAGGATGCATCTTGGCTATGTACAAAGAATTCGTAAGGCTATTTCCGAATCTAATTTTGTGGTAAGTGTTTACACGGATGCTTTAAAAAATAAAGAATTTAGCAAAACTGATTTTTATAAGCGTGCCTACCGCATGATTAAAAAAGATCTTGTAAGGCAAACTGTCAACCGAATAAATGGTTCTTTTGAAGAGAAAGAGCTAGCTAAAGAATATTTTAGGAATCTAAGTAGGCTGCTAACTAATTTTTCGGATTATAAAAAAAATAGGGATACCATTGGCAGTTGGTTAAAGAGAAATTGATATAGATATTTTTATTTTGATAGCTATTTAATTCAATTATACATTCTCATCGATTGAAAAAGAAAATTATTATAAAGACTAATTCCTTTCCAAACTATTCTGAAACCTTTATAGTTTCAAATATTGTTTATGCAATTCGTAGTGGGTATGATGTGAATATTTTTTGTAATAAATTTTTAGGTTTAGAAAACTCCTCTCAAATAAATGAATTAGAAAAGTATGGAGTTAAAGAGATGGTTTTGCTTCCTTTAACACAAACAAAAAGTAGATTGTCTAAACTTTTACAACTTTCTAGCTTCTTACTTAAACCAAGAAATCTATATTATGTATTAAAGTATCGATCAAAAAGCTTAAAAGGATTTTTAAAATGTGCTTCTATTTTAAAGCAGTATGAATCTGCTAGATACAAACAAGCTTTTCATCTACATTTTAATAATTCATTAGATGATCTAAAAGAAATTACAAGCATAGGGTTTATGGATCCGCGTGTAGTTATTACTTTTCATGGTTATGATTCCTTTCTAGAAAATAAAGAGGAGTTTCAGAAGAAATATGGAGTTTTTTATAAAAAACATGTAAAGGCTGTTACCGTAAACTCAAACTATTTGAAGAAAGTAGTTTTAAATTTAGGAATTTCTGAAGAGTTAATTCATGTTATTCCTATAGGTATAAACTATAGTTTTTTTCATGGTACGCCAAAAAGTATTAAGGTAAAAAAAGAGGTACAGTTAATAACTGTAGGTAGGCTTGTCTCTTTAAAAGGACAGCTTTATGGTTTGCAAGCAGTTAAGCTATTAAAAGAACTTAATTATAAAATACACTATACTATAGTTGGAGATGGTAAAAACAGAGGGTTATTAGAAAATGAAGTAGAAAGACTAGGAATAGCAGATTGTGTTGCCTTTACAGGAAGATCAACGCAATTGCAAGTGAAAGAGTATATGAGGGAATCGGATATTTTTTTAATGACTTCTACTTTTGACGAACATACTAAAAGAAGAGAGGCTTTTGGTCTTGTTTCTATCGAGGCTCAAGCAATGGGACTTCCAGTTATTGGTTTTGATTCTGGTGGTTTTCCTGATACTATTATTGATGGGAAAACTGGTTTTGTTGTTGAAGATAGAGATGTCCTTGCAATGACCGAAAAAATAATTTATTTGCTTGAAAACCAACAGATGTATAAAAGTATGTCTAAAGCTGCGATTCATCATGCAGCAACCTTTGACCACGAATTTACGACACAGAAATATTTAGACTTATATGATTTGTTGCATTAGTTCCTAAGTGATAGATTATTAAAGATTATAAAAACACAAATAGTACTCTTAGATATTCGAATTCTGGGTATAGTGGATAAGTGTTAGGTGTGGTCTTATGATTTTACTTTTGCAGGGTTTGAATAGCGAGTGATGTTGTTTTTTTTATATTGGATTCCTGCTTTTGCAGGAATGACAGTAGGAGTTTTATTTTTAAATGTTCATTTTTTTGCATTGATCAAAAAAACGAACCAAAAAAAATCTAGGCTGACGATGCTTTATCTAAATTTTTCATTTGACACCTAAATTTTAGGAACTCGCTATTAGCATTCTCGTTTAAATAGTATTTTGTTAAGCTCAAACAGCCTAAAATTTTACGGTGTCTTCATTTCAAATTTTACGATAAACCCTCGATAGGCCGGTTGCCTTCTAAGGGGCTTTTTTCTTATGTAAGGGAGTGTTTCTTATATTACTAGCTTATAGGTTGGTTGTGTATTCCTGCCTGCGCAGGAATAACAATTTCACTAAGTTATATAGTATTTTACTTTCAAACTCCCCTTTCTTTGCTTTCGCGGAGCTGCAGCAAATTCATTCCCCTCTTTGGCTAAAGAGGGGAGCGTCTAAGCGATAGGCTTTATTCTTGGTAGTGGATTCCTGCTTTTGCAGGAATGACAGTGTTGTTGTTTTGTAACGACTTAAGCGTCTCTAGTTAAGGATAATGTTCATTTTTTTGCATTGATCAAAAAAACGAACCAAAAAAAATCTAGGCTGACGATGCTTTATCTAAATTTTTCATTTGACACCTAAATTTTAGGAACTCGCTATTAGCATTCTCGTTTAAATAGTATTTTGTTAAGCTCAAACAGCCTAAAATTTTACGGTGTCTTCATTTCAAATTTTACGATAAACCCTCGATAGGCCGGTTGCCTTCTAAGGGGCTTTTTTCTTATGTAAGGGAGTGTTTCTTATATTACTAGCTTATAGGTTGGTTGTGTATTCCTGCCTGCGCAGGAATAACAATTTCACTAAGTTATATAGTATTTTACTTTCAAACTCCCCTTTCTTTGCTTTCGCGGAGCTGCAGCAAATTCATTCCCCTCTTTTGCTAAAGAGGGGAGCGTCTAAGCGATAGGCTTTATTTTTTGGTAGTAGATTCCTGCTTTTGGAGGAATGAGAGGTATGGGTTTAATAGGTTTTGTGTTTTTGTGCGGTTGTTGTAAAATAAAAACGGATGCCAAAAGCATCCGTTTTTGTTAATTCTATTAAAAGAATTTTATTAGAGCACTTCCAAGATTTGTAATGCATTATATACTCCGTTTTTAAGCGGGTATTGCAGGTTGTTTATTTCTTGGAAGAAGGCTACTTTTAGTAAGTAAAAACTTTGTCCTGTACCTGTTGCAGGTGCAGCAGGAGTAAGCGTGACCGTTGTAGTTGTACCGTTTATAGCAAGGTTTTCTACGTTACTTATTTGGAAATCCTTTTCTCCTGTAGAAAAATCTATATTTAAGAAACCTGCTGTAAACTCTACATGGGTTGCTCCACCTGGAATCATTAACTTTTGATTAGGTGTAAAGTTATTAATTACTACCTCTCCAGTAGCGGTATCTAAAGTGTAATCGGATAGGAGTACTTCTGATAAGGTTGACTTTCTGTTAAAGTTAAACCCTTTCAAAGGAATCTTACCATCTGGTGTTATTATGCCATTAGCTACATTTCGTTGTCCTCTAGGAGAGGTGAGATCGAAGTTTTTAACTTGCGTCATCACCTGTGTTACACGAGAGGATAACTTATTGTCTTTGGCATTAGATACCATATCTACTATTGCTCTTCGCAATAATTTACCACTAGTTGCACTTAAGCCAAATTCGCTATTATTTTCGCGAGTTCTTTCAAATGCTGGATCATTTTGGATTCTAGATTTACTTACGCCTCCTTTAGAGCGCATTCTATATCCGTCTTCGGTTTTGTAGAAGTTTAAATCATCAATTGATCCTTCTACTTTAAAAAGGCTTTTATATTTTGCCATAATTTTAAATATTTATGTAGGCTTTATTTTTTTTAAATACCTACTGTTTAACAAAAAAAATAATTGTTATGAAGCTGCTTTAAACAGGTGCACCTAAGTATGACGTCCTACTTGAAAAATTCTATCCGCCACAGCTTTTGTAACAACTTTGATGCTAAAGTAGATACTGTTTTTAGTTGTGGATTTGTAAATGTATGGTTTTGAGGTTTTTAGTTTGAAATTGTTTAAAATATCTAAATGTTTTTGTTTTGGTGTTTTCTGCTGGTTTTCATTACTCTCTGATAATTTACAGTATTTTGAGGCTTTTATGGGTTTTCGATGTTTTTATCTGTTTTTGAGGTTTTTTTATGATAATGATGTTGAGGTTTTATAAGATGGGCTGGTTCGGACTATGTTCGGACTATGTACGGAGTATCCTCGGAGTATCCTCGGAGAATGACCCGTCCTAAAATAACTATACAGATTTATAATTAAATCCTAATATAATTATACATCTCTTTTTCTTTCATCCTAAAAGGACTGTACAGTCTTTTTAGGATTTTAAAATGATTTATAGTATTTCATCTTTTTTTAGTGTTGTTGGTGTAATGTGTTGACAGGATGTCAGTTGTCGAGATATCAGTAATGGTGAGAGGTACGCTAAATGGTTAATGATTTCCTATAGCTCAAGGTGTTTTTATTGTTTTTATTAGGATGTAAATGTTAATTTGCTTCTAGTTACTCATAGTAGCATTAAAAAAAAATGACAAACAAACGATAAGCTTTTTAGTATCATGAAACGAATATGTATTTACCCAAGTGATGTGGTTTATTTATTAGGTAAGTCACAAAATGCTTCTCAGACTTTACTTCGTACTATTAAAGATGCCTTTGAAAAAGAAAAGCATCAGGTTGTTACTATTAAAGAGTTTTGTGACTATATGGGATTACCCTTTGAGGAAGTTTTTAATATGATTAATGGTATTAAAAGTAAGGAAGAAAGTGTCTAAGATGTTTTATTCACTACTTTTACTTTCTTTAACCGTACCAGGTATTGCCATTATATTTTATTTACTTTATGGGTATTGTACCATTTGTACTCTTAGTTTTTTTTCTTTCCTTTTTTCTTATTTTTTAAGGTCTATTTCCTATGACTTTGTATATTAGTCGAGCAATCACTAAATATGCAAGAACAGCCTTTAGTTTCTATTATTATACCTACTTTTAATCGTGCTCATTTAATTGGAGAAACGCTAGACTCGGTATTAGCACAAACCTACCAAAACTGGGAGTGTATTGTGGTGGATGATGGGAGTACGGATGGTACGGATGAGGTGATGGCTGAGTATGTAGCTAAGGATTCTAGGTTTCAATATCATCATAGGCCGGAAGATAGATTACCTGGTGGGAATGCCGCTAGGAATTATGGGTTTGAGGTGAGTAAGGGGGAGTATATACAGTGGTTTGATAGTGATGATTTGATGGTGCCGGAAAAAATTGAAATAAAGGTTAAAACTATTTTGGAAAATAATGTTGATTTTGTAATTAGTCAAACTCAATATTTTAATAGAGAAAAGGGAGGTGCCTACGCTTATGATTATAAGGAAGAGGAGGTTGATTTCCTTTCTTATGCGATTACATATATTAGTTGGTTTACTCCAGATCTTTTTTTAAATCAGAGCATTGCAAAAAGAATTTCTTTTAATGAATTTATTAAAGCCGGACAAGAATATAACTTTTCTTGTAAATTATTATTAGAAACTAATTCATTAAAAAAAATTGATAGGGTTTTGAGTCTTAGAAGGCATCATTTTCAATCTATAGGCAGAAAAAGGCAGTTAGATGAAAAACACTATCACCAAACTGTTTTCGAGTTACATTGGGTTAATCTAAATGAATTAAAAGAGAATTATGATATTCCGCAAGAATTTGCAAGATATTCTTTACTTAAGTGCCTAAGGAGCAAATTAGAAAATAATGAGATTAGGATACCTGTATGCTTTTTTAAAAGCTTTTATAAATATTATGGTTTCAAAGTTATTTATTTATACTTAGCATTAGCTTCGAATTGGCTTTTAAAGAGATATCATTTTTTTTATAATAAATTAAAATAAATATGAGTCTTGTTTTTTCATCGTTTGTCTTTGGTGGTTATCAAAAGTATATACCTTATTATATTTATTCAATTTGGAAAACTCATCCCAATAGCTATATAAAGGTCTTTACTGATAAAGCTTTAGAAGTAAACATTTATAAAACCTTAAAGTTTTTAAAAGAAAACAATATCAAAAATTTTGAAATTATTGAAATGAAAACCTCCCTTGAAGAATACGAAAAGTATAAAATGAGAGGGGGTGGTGTCAAAACCTTAGTTCGATACCTAGTAGGTAAAGAGTACTTTGATGCTTTCGATTATGCGTACATAGGGGATATTGATATTCTTTTCCTACCTGAGCAAATGTCGATTCTTGATTTTCACACTAGACAATTAGTAGAATTACATCAGCCATTTTCAAACAAAGTTCGTCTTGACAAAGATGGAGGAATAACAGAACGACTAACTGGTCTACATTTCTTTAAAACAAAAGAATACTTTGATAAAATTAATCCTATTATTTCTCGAATTAAAACAGATCAAAGCTATCGAGATCATTATTTAAAAGGATTGGAACGGGATGAAAATTTTTTATATAAAATAAACAAAGAAGCATTTGATTTTGATCCTGAATTATTGTCTAGGGCTCAAAGACCATGGCACGGTCTACATTTGGGGATTACAAGAGGGAATAAAGATTTGGATATTCAGACTATTCAAGAGAATTCAAGTTTAAGTATAGAGGAAATAATAAACCATCTAAGAGAGTATATTCAGGACCCAATTTTTATGGAAATACAGAAAAAAGTGTTTGTTGTAGAGTTGGAGGTTATTTTAAAAGAACTTTCTATACCATATACCTTTTCTTGGAAATATAAAGGTTATAAATATAGAAGTGGAGTAAAATTGCGCTCTACCAAAAGAAAATTAAAAAAGTATTTGAAATGAAATCTAAAATTGCGATTATAGCTTCTTCAATTCATTACATCCGGCAAAAGCATTTACTGGATTGGTACGAAGACTTAGACTGTAAAAGATTTAAAACACAACTTTTTTTAGGCTCAAAAAATAAAAGGATTCCTACTGCACTAAATTATAAAGTAAACTCAAAGATAGAAAAATATAAGTATACTTTTTTTAATACTTTTGATTACAACCAAAAATCATCAGGTTTAAAAAAGCTTTATCCTTTAGTCAGTTATGGGCCTGAGACTATTCATTTATTAACTTCTAATACGTTTAAAACTATTGCGCCTATATTAGATAGTAAGAGTATAAAATTAATTGTTAGCTTTAGAGGATTTGATATTAATGTCTTTCCTTATTTATCTAATGAGAACACAAAGCTTACTCGGCGAATTTTTCAAAGAGCGGATATGTTACATTTTATAAGTGAAAACCTAATGAATACTGCCATTAGATTGGGAGCTAATCCTTTGAAATGTAGAGTTGTTCATAGGTCTATTCGTACTGATATAGAACCTGAATTTACACGTGAAAAGTCAAAAAACGGTAAATTGATTATTCTTAGTGTAGGGAGGCTGGTATGGGAAAAAGGTTATTTATACGCTTTAGAGACTATTGCAATATTGAAGAGTAAGGGATATGATTTTGAATATCAAATAGCAGGTAAGGGAATTGACTATAATATGTTGGTATATCACTCTAAACGTCTAGATATTCAGGATAGAGTTGTGTTTTTTGGGGAATTGTCAAGAGATGAGATAAGAGAAAAATTGATTACTGCAGATATTTACTTTCAGCCTTCCTTAACAGAGGCCCTTTCCTTGGCAATAATAGAGGCATCATATTATGGGGTACCAGTTGTTTCTTCAAATATTGGAGGGATTCCAGAAGTTGTGTCCGATACAATTTCAGGTTTTTTGAGTAGTCCTTGTATGCCATCAATATATGCGAAAAATATTATTAAAATTTTTGAAAACCCAGAACTAGGAATTGAAATGGGAAGGAATGGTCATAATAGAATAATAAACAATTTTTCAAGAATAAAGGAAATTGAGAAATGGTGTGAAATATACTCTAGTTTATAAATATATGTTTTTTTTTGCCAAAGGAAACACGAATAGACATTATAAAACTAAACAAATCTTAAAATGTGATTTATTAATTATATGGCATTATGAAAATATATTCAAAATTGAAATGTAATAACCTATATATTTAAAGCTAATTAAACTATTTTAAAACCCACTGTGAAAATAGCCATTGTCCTTACTGTTAAAAATGAAGTTCGTTTATTGCGAAACAATTTGCTGTATCATAAGGCAATAGGCGTAGATAGGGCATTTGTTTATTTTGACAATACTACAGATAAGGGAAAAGAAAGTATTGCTGATTTAGATTTTGTAAATACTTCAAATTCTGTTTCGACAGAGAAGTATGCTTCTTTACCCTACTTAAAAAAGTTTACTTCACAAGCAGTAGAACACCATACAGCGAGACAATGTTTAAACACCTATGATGCTCAAGTAAAATGTAAGGAAGAAGGTATTGACTGGCTTATATCTATAGATGCAGATGAATTGATTTGTACAGACTTTGAAATGCCGTCAAATTTAAAATCGTTTTTTAATGCTATCCCTAATGATACTGAATTGGTTGATTTTAGAACATTGGAAGTTCTTCAGCAAAAGGAAAGATATAATAATGTTTTTGCGGAAGAATCTAATTTTAAAGTAAATAAACAAGTATTCTATCTATCCATAAAAAATCCTTTTACTAAATCGAAACAGAAATTTCCTTGGTGGTATGGACATACCATGGGGAAATCGGCTATTCGTATTGATTCAAATCTAATTCCACATAATGTTCATCGATATAAACATATAGATGGTGCCTCACCAAATAGGGTTGTAAAAGGTAATGTCTTGCATTATCATGCCTATGATGCGGAAGATTTTATAAAAAAGTTTACCAATTTTAGTGATCATCCTGATGTGTTTTTATCAGGCAATAAAGTGGAAGATTTAAAACTTTTATTACGGGATGTTGTTAACAACTCTGGAATGAGCCGTCAGCAACTAGAATGTTATTTTAAAGAGAATTTAATGTTTACGGCAAAGCAAGTTAGGAAGTTTAAAAGTGGGAGAAAATATTTTTTTAAAAAAATAGACCCAAAGCCTCTTCAACTTGTGGAATCTGTTGTTGAGACGTTTAAACAATTAAACTATTAATTGTGAAACAGCCTTTAAACATAATTATTTTCGATGGCAGTTTTAAAACCACCGCCTTTATCAATCGCTTAGTCAAGGGATTGGGGGTACGGCATGCGGTGTATATTCTTGGGTTTAATGAGGAATTGAATCATAAGATTAAAGGGGTGCAATATGTGGCTTTGGGCAGTAACCAAAGTAAAGTTCGATTTGTGAAAACTACTTTAGGCTATGCTTTACAATCGGGATCTGTACAGAAAATAGCTTTAACCATTAAAAACTTATTTCAAGGGAATAAGAAACAGCTTCAAGAACAAAATCTCCGTTTTGTATTAAACAGTATTCAGCCTGATATTATCCATTTACAGTGGCCCTCTGTGATTTCTTGGTTTGAAGAGACTCTGCGAGAACAAAACACACCGGTTGTTCTTAGCCAGCGTGGTTTTCATAATAATGTGAGACCCTTTGTGGAGCCTGAGAATTTTACGTATCTGAAGCATTGGTATCCTAAAATTGCAGGGTTTCATTCGGTGTCTAAAGATCTAATTAATAATGGGGATAAAATTTGGGCATCGCCTTCGAAGTTAAATAGAGTAGTTTATACAGGACTGCCTTTAAGTGATTTTTCATTTTCATCACCATATAATCTGGCTCAACCACTAAAACTACTTTCTGTTGGAAGAACACATTGGAAAAAGGGGTATGATTATGCTTTGCAAACATGCTGTATTTTAAAAGAAAGAAAGGTTCCTTTTCATTATAGCATTGTTGGGGGTGCAGGGGATGAGGAGCTTCAGTTTTTAATAGCAGATTTAGGCTTGGAGAATGAAGTTAGTTTGATTGGGCGGCTGCCACAGAAAGAGGTTTTTAGAAGGATGCATGAAGCTTCTTTATTGCTAATGCCTAGTGTAGAAGAGGGGTTGCCGAACGTGGTGGTAGAGGCTATGGCTCTTGGGCTTCCGGTGTTGAGTACAGACTGTGGGGGTGTGCCGGAATTGATAGCAGATGGCGTTACAGGATGGGTGGTTCCTGTTCGGGATGCAGAAGCCATGGCAGATGGGGTTATACGGTTTAAAGGGCTACCGCAGGAGGACATCGAGGCGGTAAGAGTAGCTGCCAGGAAGAAGGTGGAGTTACAGCATTCGGAGGAGGGCATGGTTGCAGCTATGGAGTGCTTGTATTTTGAAACCCTTTCTTCGTTTTCACATCTTAAAAGAACAAAATAATCTTAGCCGTAAAATCATAGGGTGTTTTGTGTTATTATTGTTTAAATTGAACAAAAAGCAATAGGAGGAGGTGAATAGTTAAAGTTCTGTTATAAAGACAGCATTATTTTTTTATATTTAACCTTTTAAAGATTCAGATACATTATTGAAAACCATCAAAACCCCAATAATTCCTAGCCACCAAGAATTTGTAAAAGTACAAGCGCCACATGAGATAGATAAAAAGGCCATTTGTATTTTTGCAGCAACTGGTTTTTTTTTAGGTACAGACACCTATTGGAAAGATGAAAAAGTACTTCCTCCGGGAACTATTAACACGATAGACGAGGAAGGATACTGGGTGGATAGTAAGCCTTGGTTTGAATGGCATTATAGTCCGAGAAATATATCTTTTGCTACCGCCTTATCTGAGTTCACCACTTTATTTGAAAGTATTTGTAAAGAGCAAGCCCAGGATCAAGCTGTATTGTTACCCTTGTCAGGTGGTTTAGATAGTAGGACCCAAGCAGTTGCTTACTCCAAGCTAGATAACCCAGTTACTGCCTATAGTTATTCCTTTAAAAATGGCTTTGCAGAAAGCGGTATTGCTAAAAAAATGGCAGAGGTGTGCAACTTTGATTTTAAGGAGTTTACTATAGAGCCCGGTTATTTGTGGTCGCACCTTGAGGAATTAGCAAGCTTAAATAAGTGTTATTCTGAATTTACACATCCTAGGCAAATGGCTGTTTTGGATGACTTCAAGCAAATGGAAGGTGTTTTTTCCTTGGGGCATTGGGGCGACGTTTTTTTTGATAGGGGAGCAGCGGTGGGTACCACTGAAAATACTATTTTAGAGGAACTATATAAAAAAGTAATAAAAAAAGGAGGTTTAGAGCTTGCCAATGCCCTATGGGAGCAATGGGAGTTGGAAGGAAGTTTTGAAGCCTATTTGAAGCAGCGCATGGAAGCCATGCTAGATATGATTAAAATAGATAACGTTAGTGCAAAAGTTCGTGCCTTTAAAAGTTTATCTTGGGCTCCCCGATGGACCTCAGTTAATTTACGTGTATTTGAAGCTGCGCATCCGTTTCAATTACCTTATTATGACGATAGGATGTGTGCCTTTATATGTAGCATACCAGAAGCCTATTTAGCCGATAGGAAACTACAAATTGCATATATAAAACAGCAAAGTCCTGCTTTAGCAAAAATTACCTGGGAAGCAGCGCGACCTTTTAATTTGTACAATTATCACCACAATAGAGTTCCTTATAATTTGCCTTATCGTATTGTACATAAATTACAACGTGAAATCTATGGGGTTCTAGGAAAACCATATATACAGCGTAATTGGGAGTTGCAGTTTTTAGGAATGGAGAATGATAAAGAGTTACAAGAACATCTTTTTTGTGAAAATCTTGACCCTTTTCTACCTAATACCTTATTAGATTCGTTTTACAATGGATTTAAAAAGAAAGACGCAGTAAACTATTCTCACCCTTTGAGTATGTTATTAACGCTAGCGGTTTGGTATAAAAGTAGAAATCATGCATAAGCGAATTAATATTTTATATACCATCCCTAACTTTAAAACAGCGGGAAGCCAGTACGTTTTACTTTCTTTGTTTAGAAATATAGACAGAAGTGTTTTTAAACCCTATATCTGTATAGAAAAGTTTCCAGAAGTAATACCGATTGATATTCAGGAAGATGAATGGATCCAGTTTAGCTGGTCAGAAAATAAATTTCGGGATATATTAGGTTTTAGAACCATCTTAAAAGAAAATAAAATAGATGTATTACATTCTTGGGACTACAAATCTAATTATATAGAGGTCTTAGCTTGTAGATTGGCTGGAGTTGCCTATTTGTACACAAAAAAGAATAATGCGTGGTCTAAACGATGGTTGTTGAAAAGTTTGTTGAGCAGTCATATAGGGTATGATAATCCAGAGATGCAAACACGGTTTTTTAATTCTTTGTATTTACGTAATAAAATATCCTTTATTCCTCATGGTGTAAACACCGATATATTTAAGCCCTTGGAGCAATTAAACCGTAGTACCTTTAATATTGTTTGTATTGGTAATATAGGAACCAATAAAAATCAACTGTTTACTATTAAGGCTTTACAAGAGCTACCTAGTACTATACACCTGTACTTGTATGGCAATGAAGAGAAAGCTTACCGTAAGAAATTAGAGGAGTATATAGATGAAAACGGATTACATGATAGGGTGCATTTTATGGGTTTTGTTGCAAATAAGGATATTCCAGAGGTGTTTAGGAATGCAGACTTGTTTGTACTTGCATCCTTACAAGAAGGGTTGCCGGTTTCTATATTGGAAGCATTGGTCTGCGGTATCCCTGTTTTAAGTTCTGATGCTGGTGGTGGTGCAAAGTATATATTAGATGAAGAGTTTATTTTTACCTTAAGGGACACCAACGAGTTAAAAAGTAAAATACTTCATTTTTACACCATGCCTTTAGGAGAAAAGCAAAGGATAACAAAATTGCTAAAGGAAGGCGTTAGTAAAAAGCACAGTGTAGCTAAGGAGGTTGCTGCCTACCAAAAGCTGTATAAAAACTTAAAAAAGTAATTCATGGCGTTGTTTCAAAAACATATTGTTATAGTTGGCTCTGCGAGGAGTGGTACTAGTTGGTTAAGCGAAGTCATTGCAAGGCAATTTCGATATAGGATGCTTTTTGAACCAGAGCATGAGTTTAATACCCAAAACGGAAAGTTGATTTGCGATAAGTGGCTTAGGGCTGAAGCAAGTTCTGTTGACGCTAATCGTTATTTAAAAAAAGTATTAAACAACCAAGTAGATAGTGATTGGATAGGGCAGATAAGTAATAGGAAATACAAAATGCACTTGTGGCCCTTTATTCCTAAAAAGTACATTATCAAATTTGTACGAGCTAATCTTTCGGCTAAATACTTAAATGAAAACTTTAAGGTGCCCCTTATACATATCATTAGGAATCCCTACGATGTTCTCGCTTCACAACAACGGGTTAAGTTTCCATGGCTATATAATTTAGAGCACTTCAAGCAACAAAAAGATTTAGTTCAAGTGGTAAAAGAAAATTTTAAATTCGACCTTATTGAAGATACTAAACCTTTTACTCCTTTGGAAACACTTACAGTGCGATGGTGCTTGGAAAATGTATTGCCCTTACAAATTTTAGAACCATATAAATACAAACATCGTATCGTCAAACATGAGGATTTACGTAATGATTTAGGTCTGTTTCTTGAGTTATGTGACGAATTTAATATTGAGCCATTATCGGATATTGAGAAAGAGTATCAGCGTCCTTCGTCAAAAACACACCCAAAAAGCGAAATTATAAATGAAGAGAAAAAAACTTCAAAGTTTACGATAGAAGAACTAGATGTAATAAATAATTTGCTAGATATTTTTAACTGTAATTTATACCCACGAATTCAAGCTTAGTCATGCGCATTGGAATTGTACTTTCACAACCCCCTGGTTACTCAGAAACTTTCTTTCGGTCCAAAATTCTTGGGCTTCAGGAGAATGGAGTAGAAGTGCGCTTGTTTTGTCAGCATAGAAACGATGAATTTACACTTTGTCCCATTGTTGTTAGTCCTAAGGTGAGTAAGAATCCGTTCCTGCAATTATGTTTTTTTATAAAAGAGTTTGTGTTGCTGTTGCCATACTTATTCACGGTAATACGATATGTGAAATTGGAGCGAGCTGAAGAAACTTTATGGGTACAAATTATAAAGAAGGTGTATTTAAATGCGCACTTACTGAAAGCGAAGGTTGATTGGTTGCACTTTGGTTTTGCTACGATGGCCTTAGGCAGTGAAACTGTAGCCAAAGCCATTGGAGCTAAAATGGCGGTTAGTTTTCGAGGTTTTGATATGGTAGTTTACCCAGTGAAATATCCAGGATGTTATACTAAGTTATGGAAGTATGTAGATAAGGTGCATACTATTTCTGATTACCTTTTGGAATTAGCGAAAAAAAATGGATTACCTGATTCTATTCCAACAAGTAAAATTACTCCTGCCGTGGCGATGAAAATATTTGCACATAAAACCTCTAATTTTAAAGTTTCAAATGATTTAGTATTTATTACTACAGCACGTTTGCATTGGATAAAAGGGGTGGTTTCTACGCTTGAAGCTTTAGCTATACTTAAAGAGAAGGGTTTTGCTTTTACTTATAAAATTATAGGGGAAGGAAAGGAGTATGAGCGTATTGCATTTGCTGCTTACCAACTAGGATTAAAAGATGAGGTGCAGTTTTTAGGGAAGCTACCGCATGAAGAGGTTCAAAAAGCATTAGAGGATGCCCATATTTATTTGCAATACAGCAAGCAAGAAGGCTTTTGCAATGCCGTATTAGAGGCGCAGGCTATGGGGAAACTTTGTATAGTAAGTAATGCTGGAGGTTTGGCTGAAAATGTGTTACATGGTCAAACTGGATGGGTTGTTGCTAAGAATAACCCAAAAGCTCTAGCAAATCAAATAGAGAAAGTGCTATACATGACTGACGAAGAAAAAGCGCATATTTCAAAGAATGCTAGTGAAAGAGTAAGAAAGGAATTTGACACAGAAAAGCAATTGTTGGCATTTCTTGATTTTTACAAAGATAAAAATGCATAAACCATAAGTTCAAAACGATATAAAACGCCAAATTTGAAACTATACTATCCACTCTTACATTATGATGCAACCTACCGAGGTATGGTATTTCCTCTTTTAAAACCATTTATAAAAGGAGCTGATTTTACCGATACTCAGCGGATAGAAGTCTATGGGGTTTCTGAGCAAGATTTTGCGTTTACCGATAGGATGGAAGCGGCGGATTTAGTGATCCTGACCATGGCTTGGAATTATTATGTAAAAACAAAACAGGAGAGTCTGGCGGTATCCTTTATAGAGGAATGTGGTCGGCTCCATAAAAAGGTTCTTGTGGTTAATGTTGGAGATTTTGGAGTTAAAATACCAAGTTTTAACACTATTATACATCTTCGATCTGGAGGCTATAAAAGCAAGTTTAAGCATTATGAGTTTTGTATTCCTCCTTTTATAGAAGACCCTTTAAAAAAATATTACAAAACCGAAAAAGTATTACTTAGGCCATATACTACTAAAGCTATTGTTGGGTTTTGTGGTCAAGCAAATAGCTCTCGTGTTAATGCTATTAAAGAAGTAGTAAAAACTGTAGGTAGAAACATGAAATATTATTTAGGTTTAACTAAAGAGGATCCCCAGCAGTTGCTTTCTACAACTTATTTAAGAGCAAGGGTTTTAAGCAATTTGCAAGAGTCTGATAAAGTAATTTCTAATTTTATATTTAGAAAAAAATACCGAGCAGGAGTGCATAGTAATAAGGATTACCATGAGACTACCTTAGCGTTTTACAATAATTTAAAAGACTCTGATTATATTGTTTGTGTACGAGGAGCAGGAAATTTTTCGGTACGATTTTATGAAGCTTTGGCTATGGGGCGAATTCCTATATTTATTAATACCGATTGCGCTTTACCCTTAGATAACACTATTTCTTGGAAAAAACATGTGGTTTGGGTGGAGTATAAGGATCGTATGAACGTAGCACAAAAAGTATTTGAATTTCATAACGATTTAACTGAAAATGAATTTATAGATTTACAGCATACTAATAGAAAGTTATGGGAGGAGAAGCTTACTTTGGGAAAGTTTTTTAAGAGTTTGCAGAATGTTTTACAATAGACAAGTTGATTAGATGCTTTTTAATTCAATAGATTTCGCCATATTCCTACCAATAGTATTTATATTATATTGGTTTATATTTATCAAAAGCCTTAAGTACCAAAATATACTTATTTTGGCGGCGAGTTATGTTTTTTATGGATGGTGGGATTGGCGGTTTTTATCACTATTATTATTTAGCTCAATTGTAGATTATACAATTGGGCTTCAGATGGATAAAACAAGTAATCTAAAGAGCAGGAAGTTGCTTCTTTTTCTCAGTTTGTTCGTGAATTTGGGTTTATTAGGTTTTTTCAAATACTACAATTTCTTCATTGACAATTTTACTACAGCCTTTACATTTTTTGGTGGAACAATTCAACCTAATTCGCTCTCCATAATTTTACCTGTAGGGATTTCATTTTATACATTTCAAACACTTAGTTATACAATCGATATTTATCGACAAAAACTAGAGCCAACTAGAGATTTTATAGGGTTTGCTGCTTTTGTTGCTTTTTTTCCACAATTAGTTGCTGGTCCTATTGAAAGAGCTACTAATCTTTTACCTCAGTTTTTTAAGAAAAGAGAATTTAATAAAGATGAAGCGATTATTGGTGTTAAACAAATTATATGGGGGCTATTTAAAAAAATTGTTATCGCAGATAACTGTGCTCAATTCGCGAATGAAATTTTTGCAAATCACACTAGTTTCTCAAGTGCGACTCTAATTTTGGGTGTTATTTATTTTTCCTTTCAGATATATTGTGATTTTTCAGGCTACTCAGATATTGCCATAGGAACAGCACGTTTATTTAACTTTAAATTAATGGTTAATTTTAGGTATCCGTACTTTTCTAGAGATATAGCTGAGTTTTGGCGAAGATGGCATATTTCATTAACTACATGGTTTCGCGATTACGTATATATTCCACTGGGTGGAAGTAGAGTTACACGAACTAAACAAATTAGGAATGTTTTTATAGTTTTTATAGTCAGCGGATTTTGGCATGGAGCCAATTGGACCTTTATAGTATGGGGAGCGATAAATGCTTTGTTTTTTATTCCTTTATTACTCTCAAATAAGAATAGGATTAATACCGATACAATTGCTGCTAATAGGATTTTTCCGACGTTTATAGAAATAGTTTCTCTATTTTCAACTTATTGTATTGCCTTGTTTGGGTGGGTGTTTTTTAGGGCTACTTCTATAAAAACTGCATTTGAATATATTGGGGGAATTTTTAAAGGTGATTTTAGTATCGAAATGTTAAGATTAGAAAGGTTCTCTTTTGAACTTTTACCGTTAATTTTAATTTTACTAGGAATAGAGTGGTTTTCAAGAAATAGTGAATTTCCATTATGTTCAGCTAAACCAAACTATATTAAAGTTGGTGCTGTTATTATAATGATATTGGTTTTTGGAAGTTTTTCAATAGCTCAAGACTTTATATACTTTCAATTTTAATGAGAAAATTTATAACATACATAATTGTCTTAGTCTCCATTTTAGTTGGCTCTATGTACTTGTTAGACTCTATATATAGTTGGGTGTATCAAAATGGAGCTTATAGGAATAAAGTCATGTGGATGCATGATCTAAAGAATGAAGACTTAGACTATGTTGTTTTTGGGTCCTCTAGAGCAAATAATTATGTGATTCCGAATATTATTTATGAAAAAACAGGGAAAAGAGGACTCAATTTGGCTATTCAAGCATCTGGTCCGTTGGAAATCAAAGTTGCTGTTAAAGAATATTTAAAACATAATACTGCTAATAGAATTTTTATACAAGTAGATCATTCGTACAGTAAAGAAAAACCGGATAGGACAGGTCAATTGAGTTGGATTCCTTATATAGTTGATGATGATGTTTATGAGAGTTTTGAGCCTTATGGATCAGAGTATAAACTATTTAAGTATTTACCTTTTTATAGATACCAAGTATTTGACGCTCGTTTAGGATATCGCAATGTTTTGTTAAGTAGTTTAAATAAAGGTCTTGACTACTCAGAGTCTAAGGGATATACAGAATCGATAGGAAATTTACAAAAAGACAAACCCTACAGGTTTTTATTAGAGGATAAATCTAATTCTCATTTTATAGAAATTAATGAAATTTGTAGGTTAAATAACATTGAAGTAGTTTATTTTACTTCACCAATATATAAGGCAGAAGGAAATTTAGAGATAATATCTAATCACCTATCTAATTATTATAATTTTTCGAATATATTGCATGAAAGAAATTTGTTTAGCAATGCTGATCATGTAAATAAAAAAGGAGCTATGTTGTTTACTGAAGTTTTTGTTAATTCATTTTTTACTTGTCAATCCTATAAAGAATAATGCAGTTTTTATTCCTTAAATTCCTCCAACCTACCCAGTACTTTCAGCTTTATAAAAAAGACGGGAGCTCTGTTTTCCCTATTCCAAATAAACTGCCAAAAGATGTTCTTGAGTGTTTGGAGCCAGATTCTAATTTTACAAGTGCTGTTGCAAAAGAATATGACCTTTCTTGGCAGGCATTAAATAAGGGCTATATAGGAGGAACCGCGAGTTATGCTTCTTTTGAAAAAGTACCTATTGAAGATGAATATCGTTTTATACGAAAGTATTTTCATCCTGTATGGGTCTTATATGTGTTGCTACTTCGTTTGCTTTCTTTTAAAAACCCGATAAAAGAAATTCTAGCTTATCATAATACAAGAAATGTAAAAAGAAGTACCTATTTACAGCGGCCTATTACTAATGATGGCTGGCAAACTTTTGATTCAGCTTTAGTGTTGGATGCGCCTTTGGTTAGTGTGGTGATACCAACGCTGAATCGCTATACTTATTTAAAAGATGTACTTAGTGACTTGGAGCAGCAGGATTACAAAAATTTTGAAGTATTGGTGGTAGATCAGTCCGTACCCTTCCAGTCTGATTTTTATAAGGCGTTTGATTTGAATCTTCGTGTGATTAAACAGGAAGAAAAAGCACTGTGGTTAGCACGAAACACAGCCATTAAAGAAGCCAAAGGGGAGTTCATAGCTTTATCGGAAGATGACGTACGTGTAAATGCAGATTGGATATCTACCCATTTAAAATGTATAAACTTTTTTAAGGCGCAGGTGTCGGCCGGTGTATTTTATCCAGAAGGGCAAGAAATACCCAAAGAAAGGTCGTTTTTTACATTAGCTTCTCAGTTTGCAACGGGTAATGCTATGTTGTATAAGGGGGTTTTTAAGCAAGTAGGTTTATTTGATAGACAATTTGAAAAACAACGAATGGGTGATGGGGAGTTTGGCATGCGTGTATATTTAGCAGGCTTGAAGTCGGTATCTAACCCGTATGCATCCTGTATAGATGTTAAAGCAGGAACTGGAGGTTTACGAGAAATGGGCAGTTGGGATGCCTTTAGGCCTTCTAATTTTTTTGCACCACGACCGATTCCTAGTGTGTTGTATTATTTTAGAAAGTATTTTGGGAAGAGAGCAGCTCTGTTAAGTTTGTTACGAACCGTACCTATTTCTATTTTTCCGTATCAGTTTAAAAAGAATAAACCATTTTTGGTTCTTGGAGTACTTTTAAGTGTATTGTTGCTGCCGGTGGTTGTTATCCAGGTGGTATGGTCTTGGCGATTGGCTAGTAAGAAGTTAAAAGAGGGGGCATTGATTGAAGAGTTAAAAACTAAAAGAGAAGAGTGAAAAGTGAAAAGGGAAAAGTTTTTAGTAGATAGTGTTTAGGTATTAGGTATTGGGGATTAGGGATTAGTCGTTAGTATATAGTAGTTAGGGATTAGGTATTGGGACTAGGGATTAGGAGTGTAAAGTATTTTAGTTGTTAGTTGTTAGTCAGTAGTATTTAGTTATTAGAAATGAAAAGTAAACGCATATTGATAGTAAGTTCTGAGTTTCCTCCGCAGCCGGGGGGGATAGGGAATCATGCGTATAATTTAGCTTTATACTTCTCTAAACATGACTATGTAGTAACTGTTATAGCAGACCAACGGGATGTGGACCCTACAGAAGAAGTACTTTTTGATGAGAATTTGCCTTTTGTTGTGAAGCGGATTCCGATACGGTCTGTACGATTTTTGATGTATTTTCAAAGGATTCTCATCACCATGCAGGCATTTAGACAAACGGATCATGTGATAGCGACTGGGAAGTTTTCCTTATGGAATGTGGCTTTTTGCTCCTTATTATTTAAAAGAAATACGATGGCGGTGATACATGGGACGGAGGTGAATTTTAAGTCCGCCGCTTTAAGGAAGAGTATTGATTTGTCTTTAAAGCGTTTTGATTCTATTGTAGCAGTATCTTCTTATACCAAACAATTAGTACAACATTTAAAGAAAGATATACAGGTGATACCTAATGGGATTGATTTGAACCATTGGCAGGCTCATAAGTTGGTTAAGTGCGACTTAAAAGGAAGTCCTGTAATAACAACCGTTGGAAGGGTAAGTAGCCGAAAAGGACAACTAGAAGTTATTAAACTATTACCAGAGTTAAAAAAACACTATCCAAACATAGATTACCATTGCTTTGGGATACCTACAGAAGCAGATGCTTTTATGGAGCAAGCAAAGGAGCTAGGAGTAGAAAATGAAGTGCATTTTCATGGTGCAGTAGATGACAAGACTTTAAAGGAAGGGCTCTTGGCTACCGATGTGTTTGTTATGTTGAGTTCAGAAAGTGAGACGGGGGATGTAGAAGGTTTTGGAATTGCTATATTAGAGGCTAATGTTATGGGTGTTCCTGCTATTGGAGCTAAGGGGTGTGGTATTGCTGATGCTATTTTGGATGGTAAAACGGGGTTTTTAGTGAACACTCATTCTGTTTTGGAGTTTCAACAGGCTTTGGAGCACTTGTTAACAAATAAGGATTCGTATAGTCAATCAGCTAAAAGCTGGGCAGTGTCTCACTCTTGGGATGTAATAATTAAAAAGTATATTGAGATGCTTGAAGCTTAATCATGAAGTTAGCCATTATATCACATACCGAGCATTATAAATTAAAGGATGGAAGCATTGTAGGTTGGGGGCCTACAATTAACGAAATTAATCATCTGTTAGAAGTTTTTGACACAATTTATCATGTTGCTATGTTGCATGAGCTGGAAGCACCTCCAAGTGCATTAGGCTACAGTTCTGATCGGGTTGTATTTGTGTCCTTACCCCCATTGGGAGGTCATGGGGTTGGAGCAAAGTTGAAAATACTTTGGAAAGCACCATCGGTAATTAGTATCATTTATAATACTTTAAAAAAGGCAGATAAGTTTCAATTTCGTGCACCAACAGGGATTGGAGTTTATGTTATCCCTTTTCTAAGTTTATGCGTTAAAAAGCCTGGATGGTTTAAATATGCCGGGAATTGGAATCAAGAAACCCCACCATTAGGCTATAGACTGCAACGATGGATGTTGCAGCAGCAATCTAGGAAAGTTACGATGAATGGAAGTTGGCCTAATCAGCCAACGCACTGTATAACCTTTGAAAACCCCTGTTTAACCATTAACGAATTAGAAGAAGGGCTTCGTTTAGGAAAAGAAAAGAGTATAGCGAGCACTATTAATTTTTGTTATGTTGGTAGGTTAGAAAAACCAAAAGGTGTAGAGCGGATAATAAAAGCGTTAGCAGGTCTATCTGCAAGTGAAAAAAGTAGAATAGGAGTTGTACATCTAGTAGGTGATGGTAAAGAAAAGGATTACTTTTTGGAAATAAGCAAAGATACAGGGATGCGTTTTAAATTTCACGGATTTTTACCCCGACATGAAGTTTTTGAAATATATAGAGAATCCCAAGTGTTTTTGATGCCTACCACTGCTTCTGAAGGCTTTCCTAAAGTGATCGCGGAAGCTATGAATTATGGTTGCTTGCCTGTAGTGTCTAATATTTCCTCTATAGGGCAATATATTATAGATGGTGAGTTAGGTTATTGCTTAAAAGAGGTTAGTGCAGAAAATTTAAGAGAAGTTATAAGGGAGCTTATGGGGTTAAGTGATACACAGTATAAAACAATTTTAAACAAGCAAAGAGGGGTTGTAGAAAAATTTACTTATAAGTATTATAATCTTAGAATAAAAACAGAAATACTTTAGCGTAAAAGTATAAATTAATTAAGGTATTATATATAGACAAATGAAAATCAAGAATATTGAAAACTAATATTACATATATCGGCGCCATTGGGTTGCATGCAGCTTTAGGGATGTTGATTTATTTTAATGAAAGTTTAGCAAAACTATATTTTTTTGGTGCATTTTTCTGTTTTTTGCATCAAGTTGTTGTGGTTTCGGGGGATAAGAAGACTTTTGAAGTTTTAAAAGCTTGTGCTTATTTTGTAGGGATAGAAGTATTTATGCGCACAACTAAAGGATCTGTTTCCTACGAAGCATCTAAATATCTAGTGGTTCTTTTTGCGATGATAGGTATGTTTTATAGGGGGGTATCAGGTAAAGCCTTTCCGTACTTTATTTATCTTTTACTTTTAGTTCCCTCTATTTTTGTAGCCTCTACTACCTTGCGTTATGATGCAAATTTTAGAACGAATGTAGCTTTTGTGCTAAGTGGACCTGTATGTTTGGGAGTGGCTGCATTGTTTTGTTATGATAAAAAAGTGAGTTCTAAACAAATACAGGCAGTAATGTTGTATATGCTTTTCCCGTTAATAGCACATATGGTTTATAACTTCTTTTATACACCAGACATTAAGGAAGTTATTACTAGTACGGCTTCTAATACAGCAGCTTCTGGAGGTTTTGGGTCCAATCAAGTAGCTACTGTTTTTGGTTTGGGGATGTTTGTTTTAACGGTTCGCTTTTTTATGAAGTCGCCTACTTTAACTTTAAAAATATTACATATTAGTCTTTTTGCTTTTTTGAGTTTTAGAGCTTTAGTTACTTTAAGTAGAGGAGGGATTTATGCTGCTGTTATTGCGGTTATTGCTTTTTTAGTAATTTATTATGGTTATGTCAATACTAGGAAGCGAAATCAAATTGCTCAATTACTAGTATTGTTTTGTTTAAGTATTTTTGCTATTTGGACCTATACCTCTATACAAACCAATAATATGTTGGATAAGCGTTATGCTAACCAGGATGCTTTAGGGCGTGAAAAAGAAGACGTTTCAACAGGTAGAGTAGACTTGTTTATTGAAGAGCTAGAGGGGTTTATGTCTAGCCCTTTTTGGGGAATTGGTTCTAGTAGAGCTAAAGACCTGCGTATTGAGACCAAAGGACATGGGTTAGCTTCCCATAACGAGATAAGTAGAACTTTGGCTGAACATGGTTTCCCTGGGGTTGTTATTTTAATGATATTAATTTTTGTTCCTTTATATTACCGTTCTCAGAATAAGAAAAATTTGTTTTTTTATGCTTTTCTGTGCCTTTGGTTTGCAACTATTAACCATTCTGGTATGCGTATAGCTATGCCAGCCTTTATTTATGCCCTAGCTTTATTAAACGTCACTCATGAAAAACGTCCTTTACATAGGAAACAACTTAAGAAACCAGCAGTCTAATACCTCTTCTATACAGGTTTTAGGAGCTTTATTGGAAAAGGAGGGCTTTGCTATGTATTATGCTTCCTCTAAACAAAATAAGGTTTTAAGGCTGTTGGATATGGCTCGTAGCTGTATAAGCTTGTCGGATAGGGTAGATGTGGTTTTTATAGATACCTATAGTACCCTAAACTTTTATTATGCTGTGGTGGTTAGTCAGTTATGCAGGGTGTTGAAACTGCCCTATATTCCTATACTGCACGGCGGGAATTTACCAAGTAGATTAGCGGATAGTCCGTTTTTATCTAACTTAGTTTTTAAACATGCCTATAAAACGGTTTCTCCGTCTTTGTATATGGTGGAAGCCTTTAAAGAAGCAGGTTATGAAGGAGTTAAGTACATTCCGAATTCTATAGAAATAGAAAAGTATGCCTTTAAGGAACGAGATTTTAGCGATGTTAGAATGCTTTGGGTACGTTCGTTTTCTGAAATATACAACCCTTGTTTGGCAGTACGTGTATTGAAGCAGTTACAAGATGCTGGTGTTTCTGCTAGTCTTTGTATGGTTGGGCCAGATGCAGATGGTAGTTTGGAGGCGGTGCAACAATTAGCTAAAGATTTACAGGTGTCTGTTCGTTTTACCGGAAAGCTGCCAAAGGAAGAATGGATTAGTCTTTCTGAAGATTATAATGTATTTATTAATACAACTAATTTTGATAATATGCCGGTAAGTGTGATTGAAGCTATGGCTTTAGGGTTGCCGGTGGTTTCTACGAATGTTGGTGGGATGCCGTATCTAATTACAGACAAGAAAGATGGTTTGTTGGTTGCTCCAGAGGATGCAGCTGCTTTTGTAGGGGCTATACAACAGTTGGTTGCTCATCCAGAGGCTAGTAGAGAAATGGCTTTGGCAGCTAGGAAAAAGGTGGAGGCTTTTGATTGGGAGGTGGTAAAGGAGGAGTGGGTTAGTTGTTAGGGATTAGGGATTAGGTGGTAGGTTTTAGGGATTAGGTGTTAGGTTTTAGGTGTGGGTTGTTGGGCTTTGAGTTTAGGATTAAGGATTTGGTAAAATACTTGTTTGTTTCTTGTATATTTATATCTTTACTCTGAAATTAATTATATTAATGGGTAAAAAGAGGTCGGTTCATTTTAATATTTCTGAAAGGAAAATACTATTACGCACTTTTGATGTGTTTTTTGTGTTTCTGTCTCTTTTCATTATTAGTGAATCCTTTGCTTTTGATTATTTTTATGTTACCGAAGAGAACTGGACATGGGCTTTGGTTTTGGCTGTTTACTTAAGTGTTTTTGGAACGGTGTTTGAGCTATATGATTTACAAAAGGCCAGCAGAAAAGATGCTGTTTTATCAAATATTCTTTTAACGGTTTCGGTTACTGTTTTATGCTACTTGCTTACTCCTTTTTTTACACCTTTTTTACCAGCAAATAGGTTACAGATTTTATATTTCTTTTTAGCGATTATCCTAGGCTTGACAGTATGGCGTCTTGCTTATATAGGTTTTGTTGCTTCCCCTAGATTTTATAAAAAGGCTTTGTTGGTGGGTGATTCTTGTAATGTTGGTAAAGTTTTACAGGAGTTAGGTAGTTCGGATCCGAATTATAAAATCGTTGGCTTTGTTAATTGTGGTGGAGAGAAACCGGAGGAGGTTTTTGGTTTACAGGAGGTGGTAGTTAAGGACATACATGAGGTAATTAAAAAACAGCAAATCTCTGAAATAGTGGTTTCCTGTTATAATTCGGATACTATTCATCCGGACTTGTATCACCATTTAATAGCTTTATTGGAAAGAGGTTTTCCTATTAAAGAATATACGCAGGTATATGAAGAGATGACTTATCGTGTGCCTGTGCAGTTTGTTGGGAAAGACTTTTATAAATACTTTCCGTTTAGCAGATCTAATCATAACAAATTGTACTTGTTTTTTCAGCGTATTTTTGATTTGCTTTTTGCTGTTGTGGGGCTTCTACTAGCTGTGTTTTTTCTTCCTTTTATTTTATTTGGAAACATGCTTGCTAATCGTGGACCGTTGTTTTATAAGCAAGAGCGAGTTGGTAAAAATGGTAAACATTTTCATATTCTGAAATTTCGTACTATGGTAGAAAATGCGGAAAAAAATGGTGCTGTTTGGGCAAGTAAAAATGATGCTAGAGTCACTCCTTTTGGGAGATTTATGCGTAGATGCCGACTGGATGAGGTTCCACAGTTTTATAATATTCTTTTAGGGGATATGAGTTTTATTGGACCAAGACCGGAGCGACCTTCTTTTGTTAAAGAATTGTCGGAGGTTATTCCTTTTTACGAAACGAGACATATTATTAAGCCTGGACTAACTGGTTGGGCACAGGTATTGGTTCGCTATGGGGCTTCTGTGGAAGATAGCTTGTTAAAACTTCAATACGACCTGTATTATATTAAGCATCGAAGTTTCTTTTTGGATGCTAAAATCTTTCTGAAGACTTTGAGTACTGTTGTTTATTATAGGGGGCAGTGAGTTAGTTGTTAGTGGGTAGTGGGTAGTGGTATAGTTGTTAATAGTTTAGTGGTTTTTTAAGTGAAAAGATAAAAGTGAAAAGTGAAAAGTGATAAGTGATAAGTGAAAAGTGGGGAGGTGTTTGGTGGTTATTCGTTTAATCGTTAGTAGTATAGTCGTTAATAGTTTAGTTGTTTGTTGTGTATTGTAGGTTGATAGGTGATTATTGCTTGTTTTTATAGCTTCTAATTTCAAAACCTTAACTCCTAGTTTCTATTTGCTATTTTCTAATCCCTAATCCCTAATCCCTGTTTCCTAATTCCTAACCTGAAATCCTAAAACTTAGTTGCTAGTATTCTAATCCCAAATCCTTAATTCCTATTCCCAAATCTTTTAACCTTAGTCCTAGTGTTCTAGTTTCTATTTACTAGCTTCTAATACCTAATACCTGTTTCCTATTTCCTAGAAAAATAATTAAACAAATACACATATCTCACAGCTATTGCAATAAGTAGCGGGATAAGCGCGTATGCGAAGCTTTGTACTCCGGTGAACCAATGGAAAACGAGTAGAGCAAGTAGGATGATTAGGAAGCTTAGATACTTTTTAAACCAGGTTGCTACTTTTGTTTTTAGGACTTGGTGTGCTACCAAAATGTTTAATGCAAAGGCCCAAAGTAGGTTGTAGTTGTTTGCGGTTGTAGTATGGTCTGTGGCAAACCATAATAGTAAGAGGAAAACTCCTGTTAGTCCGGTGAAAAGAAATAAGCTGAAATCAAGCCATTTGTTTCGGTTTCCGGTTTTGTAGTTTTTGAAAGTGATGTATAAGATGATAAGACTTAGTACGCCGATAATAAATAAAGGGCTAAGGAAAAAGTTTTGATCTTTTTCAGTTTCTATTTTGGTATAAATAACTTCCGATTTTGTAACCAAGTTTTGGTTGTTGTCATCACGAGAAGCATTTTCAAAAAACTGATGGATATATTCTGGTAAGAACATGTGTTCGTAATCGGTTGCTCTTTGGTCTATGATAGAACCTAGGGCTAGATCGATTCCTAGTCCGCCCCAAGAATTCCAATGTACATTTTGACGGATTAAATCTCTAAAGGTGTTATCACCTAGAGCTTCTGGTGTATGAAATTGTACGTTATGGTGTGTAGTTTGCTCTAGAACATCTCTAATTTTTGTAGCGCAGTTATCGTAAAAGAAATCGTATAAATACTCTCTGTTTTGCGGAAGGGCATTGGTTTCTAAAAAGGCGTGTATGTCTCTTTTTTCTTCTTCCGTAAGGTTTAAAACCTGCTCTTTGATGGTTCTGTTTTGGCTTCGGTAATACTCAATAACCGGTAAGGTATTGCTAAATCCTTGGGAATATAATAGTTTACCTCTTGCGAAATTTAAGTAGAAATTTGGGTCGTCAAAAGGAAACCTTCCGTAGTCATAAACCACATCGGAAGTAGGGGTTTTTATTCGGATTCCGTTATGGCCAAAGGCATCGTTAAGGGAAGATCCTGGCCCTATGGTTAAAACACTAACTTGTGTGTTGGCGTAGTTGGTTTGTGCTTGGGTGTATACCAAGGAAAAGAAGCATAAAAGTAGGTAAAGCTTTTTCATATTATTTTGCTTAACTATCTGAAACAGTCAAAATCTATTTTTAGGGAAAATACGTTGGAATATAGTGCTACACTTTGATCGCCAATATCTGTAAAGGCGTAATCTACTTGAATGCAGTTATATTTGAATCCGATACCAATACTGGGCTGGAAGCCTATTTTTTCGGAATTATCTATTTGTAATTCGTTTTGGAAATTACCCACACCACCTCTAAGGTAGACCATATCGATATAGCCTACTTCAAAGCCGAATGCTGGATTGATACTTGCTACTGAGGTAGAAATTAAGTCGTTGTTTTGTTCGAAACGAATGTTTAAATCTACTTCTGTTAGGATGGAAAAATCATGGCGATATATAAACTTTTTTGCTATACCGAATTGCAGTTTCGGGATGGTAAGCTCGGTAGTTTCCGGAAGCTCTTGGTTTTGCCCTTCGACAGCATCTTGCACTTTGGCAAACTCTTCTTTGTCTATAGACCACGCGTTAAAAGTTGTGGTGATATCTCTAGCCATCAGGCCGAATTTCCAATTGTTTTTAGATTCGAATTGTACCCCAGCGTCAAGTCCGAAACCCCAAGAGTTTGCGAATTTCCCAATAACACGTCTAATAACTTTAGCGTTTACTCCGTAGTTAAACCCATCTATAGGTAATCGTCGTGAATAGGAAAAGGTTACCCCGTAATCGGCTGTGGAAAATTTACTAATTCTGTCATAGTTGATATTTCCTTCGGAATCGATTAATTCGGTAGTATTTAGAATATCGTCAACTGCAAACCGGATTAAGGATATACCAATAGCGCTGTCATGATCTAAAGGCATTGCAAAAGCAGCGTAGTCGTAATTGGCAATATTGGCAAAGTAGCTAGCATGCATTAGTGCAAGTTGTTTGTCTTCCATATTTACTAATCCGGCAGGATTCCAATAGCCAGAATTTACATCGCTTGAAAAGGCTGTAACCGCATTGCTCATACCTAGTGCAGCAGCATCTACACCAATATTCATAAATTCATTAGAGTATTTTCTAAGGGTTTGCGCTGAGAGATTTACGCAAAGGGTTAGGAGTAGTATGGTTAGTAGTCTTTTCAAAGATTTATTTTTTACAAATATGCTATTATTTTCCAATATATTAAACTTGAAAAAGCAATAGATATTGTTTAATTTTTGTTTTAGACGAAAATAGTTTGTTATTTTTACATCATAAACTGATATATGCGATTAAAAAGATTTATTCCGAATTTAATTACTCTGCTTAACCTTTTCTGTGGAAGCATTGCTGTAATATTAGCTGTAGAAAACAATTTTGTTTATGCTGCTTTTTTTGTTATTCTAGGAATCTTCTTCGATTTCTTTGATGGTTTTTTTGCAAGGAAATTGCAGGTGCAAAGTGAGCTAGGAGTGCAGTTGGACTCCTTAGCAGACATGGTTACAAGTGGCTTGGTTCCTGGTATTATCATGTATAAGCTTTTGGCTTTAGCTTCTACTAGTCCGGAGCCAAATGTAGGTTCCTGGGATTCTTTTATGACTTTAGGAGATACGGAGGTAGTTCCTTTAGCCTTTGTAGGTTTGTTAATTACCTTAGGATCTGCTTATAGGTTGGCTAAATTTAATATAGACGAAGAGCAGCAGAGCTTTTTTAAGGGTTTACCAACACCGGCAAATGCCTTGGTTATTATATCCTTTCCGTTAATTTTAGAGTTTCAGAACAGCGATGCTATGCATGCTATAATTTTGAATACTTGGTTCTTGTTAGGGATAACGTTGTTGAGTACTTATATACTGAATAGTCCGGTGAAACTTTTTGCATTGAAGTTTAAAAACTACGGATTTCAAGACAATGCGATACGTTATATCTTTCTTATTCTAAGCCTTGTTTTATTGGTAGTTCTTCAGTTTGCAGCCATACCATTAATTATTTTAACATATATTATTTTATCCTTATTTTCTAAATAGAAGAAGCAATTTTAAAACATATTAGATGGCATCAGGTATTTTTGCATTATTAGATGATATAGCGGCTTTAATGGATGACGTTGTAGTCATGGCAAAGATTAGTACCAAAAAGACTGCTGGGATTCTAGGAGATGATTTGGCGGTGAATGCTGAAAAGGCTACTGGTTTTGTTTCTTCTAGAGAATTACCTGTTTTGTGGGAAATCACGAAGGGTTCTGGACTCAATAAACTAATTATTTTACCTATTGCTTTTGTGCTGAGTGCTTTTGCGCCATGGGCGGTGAAGTTGGCATTGATTTTAGGGGGAATTTATTTAGCTTATGAAGGCGTTGAAAAGGTTTACGAGTATATTGTTCCGCATAAAAAGAAGGCTGCAGTTGTAGCTTTGAAGGATGTTTCTGAAGCAGATCAACGAATTGCAGAAAAGAAGAAGATTAAGTCTGCTATTTTTACAGACTTTATTTTATCGGTAGAAATTGTTATTATCGCTTTAGGTACGGTGATGGGTAAACCGATACTTTTTCAAATATTGGTGGTTTCTATTGTATCCTTAATTGCAACCATTGGGGTTTATGGTATTGTTGCACTTATTGTTAGAATGGATGATTTTGGCTATAAGTTGGTGAGCTTGAGTGCTAATAAGAAAAGTTTTTCTAGTCGTATTGGGAATTTTTTGATTAGGGCTTTGCCAGTAGTGATTAAGAGTTTGTCTGTAATAGGAACTATTGCTTTGCTTCTTGTTTCCGGTGGGATATTTGCGCATAATATAGAGTTCTTTCATCATTTCTTAGAAATGCTTCCTGGTACGCTTAGGGAATTTATATTAGGGATACTAATTGGTTTTGTTGCGTTTTTGGTGATGCAAGTGGTGAAGTTGTTTCTTCCTAAGAAGGAGGGGTGATTTTTAGTTTTTAGTTGTTAGTTGTTAGTAGTTAGTGGATTCCTGCGTGTGCAGGAATGATAGGGTTGTTGTTTTGTCATTGAGATGGAGGTAACGAGGGAAGCATCTCTAGTTAAGGATAATGTTCATTTTTTGCATTGATCAAAAAACGAACCAAAAAAATCTAGGCTGACGATGCTTTATCTAAATTTTTCATTTGCCACCTAAATTTTAGGAACTCGCTATTAGAATACTCGTTCAAATAGTGTTTTGATAAGCTCAAACAGCCTAAAATTTTACGGTGTCTTCATTTCAAATTTTACGATAAATCCTCGATAGGCCGGGGGCATACTAAGGGGCTTTTTCTTGTATATAGTGTGTTTCTTTTATTATTTGCTTTATAGGTTTGAAGTGGATTCCTGCGTGTGCAGGAATGACAGAAGGAGTTTTATTTATAAATATTCATTTTTTTGCATTGATCAAAAAAACGAACCAAAAAAAATCTAGGCGGATTTTCGTTTGCTTGAAAACTACATAAAAGCCTTATCATGCGGATGGCAAAACGCTGCGCTAGGCCATCCTCCGCGTCCTTTCTGCGTCTTTTATTTGTTTTACTACGCAAACGAAAAATAAGCCGAGGGGATACTAAGGAGCTTATTCTTAAAAAGGGTGATTTTTTTTAGCAATAAGTTGAATGGATTCCTGTCTGCGTAAGAATGATAATTTTACTAAGATATATAGTATTTTACTTTCAAACTCCCCTTTCTTTGCTTTCGCAGAGCTTCAGCAAATTCATTCCCCTCTTTGGCTAAAGAGGGGAGCGTCTAAGCGATGGGCTTTGTTCTTGGTTGTGGATTTTTGTCTTTGGAGGAATGACAGAAGGTGCTTTATTTATAAATGTTCATTTTTTTGCATTGATCAAAAAAACGAACCAAAAAAAATCTAGGCGGATTTTCGTTTGCTTGAAAACTACATAAAAGCCTTATCATGCGGATGGCAAAACGCTGCGCTAGGCCATCCTCCGCGTCCTTTCTGCGTCTTTTATTTGTTTTACTACGCAAACGAAAAATAAGCCGAGGGGATACTAAGGAGCTTATTCTTAAAAAGGGTGATTTTTTTTAGCAATAAGTTGAATGGATTCCTGTCTGCGTAAGAATGATAATTTTACTAAGATATATAGTATTTTACTTTCAAACTCCCCTTTCTTTGCTTTCGCAGAGCTGCAGCAAATTCATTCCCCTCTTTGGCTAAAGAGGGGAGCGTCTATGTGATGGGCTTTGTTCTTGGTTGTGGATTCCTGCCTCGGAGGAATGACAGAAGGTGCTTTATTTATTTATAAATGTTCATTTTTTGCATTGATCAAAAAACGAACCAAAAAAGTCTAGGCTGACGATGCTTTATCTAAATTTTTCATTTGCCACCTAAATTTTAGGAACTCGCTATTAGAATTCTCGTTCAAATAGTGTTTTGATAAGCTCAAACAGCCTAAAATTTTACGGTGTCTTCATTTCAAATTTTACGATAAATCCTCGATAGGCCGGGTGGATTCTAAGGGGCTTTTTTCTTATAAATGAATATGTTGGTTTTCAGTAATCAAACTCCCCTTTCTTTACTTTCGCGGAGCTGCAGCAAATTCATTCCCCTCTTTGGCTAAAGAGGGGAGCGTCTATGTGATGGGCTTTGTTCTTGGTTGTGGATTCCTGCCTCGGAGGAATGACAGAAGGTGCTTTATTTATTTATAAATGTTCATTTTTTGCATTGATCAAAAAACGAACCAAAAAAAATCTAGGCGGATTTTCGTTTGCTTGAAAACTACATAAAAGCCTTATCATGCGGATGGCAAAACGCTGCGCTAGGCCATCCTCCGCGTCCTTTCTGCGTCTTTTATTTGTTTTACTACGCAAACGAAAAATAAGCCGAGGGGATACTAAGGAGCTTATTCTTAAAAAGGGTGATTTTTTTTAGCAATAAGTTGAATGGATTCCTGTCTGCGTAAGAATGATAATTTTACTAAGATATATAGTATTTTACTTTCAAACTCCCCTTTCTTTGCTTTCGCGGAGCTGCAGCAAATTCATTCCCCTCTTTGGCTAAAGAGGGGAGCGTCTAAGCGATAGGCTTACTCTTGTTAGTGGATTTTTGTCTTTGGAGGAATGACAGAAGGTGCTTTATTTATAAATGTTCATTTTTTTGCATTGATCAAAAAAACGAACCAAAAAAAATCTAGGCGGATTTTCGTTTGCTTGAAAACTACATAAAAGCCTTATCATGCGGATGGCAAAACGCTGCGCTAGGCCATCCTCCGCGTCCTTTCTGCGTCTTTTATTTGTTTTACTACGCAAACGAAAAATAAGCCGGGTGCCTTTTAAGGGGCTTTTTTCTTATAAATGAATATGTTGGTTTTCAGTAATCAAACTCCCCTTTCTTTGCTTTCGCAGAGCTTCAGCAAATTCATTCCCCTCTTTGGCTAAAGAGGGGAGCGTCTATGTGATAGGCTTTATTCTTGGTAGTGGGTTCCTGCTTTTGGAGGAATGGCAGAAGGTGCTTTATTTATAAATATTCATTTTTTTGCATTGATCAAAAAAACGAACCAAAAAAAATCTAGGCGGATTTTCGTTTGCTTGAAAACTACATAAAAGCCTTATCATGCGGATGGCAAAACGCTGCGCTAGGCCATCCTCCGCGTCCTTTCTGCGTCTTTTATTTGTTTTACTACGCAAACGAAAAATAAGCCGAGGGGATACTAAGGAGCTTATTCTTAAAAAGGGTGATTTTTTTTAGCAATAAGTTGAATGGATTCCTGTCTGCGTAAGAATGATAATTTTACTAAGATATATAGTATTTTACTTTCAAACTCCCCTTTCTTTGCTTTCGCGGAGCTGCAGCAAATTCATTCCCCTCTTTGGCTAAAGAGGGGAGCGTCTATGTGATGGGCTTACTCTTGTTAGTGGATTTTTGCCTTTGTAGGAATGACAGAAGGTGCTTTATTTATAAATGTTCATTTTTTTGCATTGATCAAAAAAACGAACCAAAAAAAATCTAGGCTGACGATGCTTTATCTAAATTTTTCATTTGCCACCTAAATTTTAGGAACTCGCTATTAGAATACTCGTTCAAATAGTGTTTTGATAAGCTCAAACAGCCTAAAATTTTACGGTGTCTTCATTTCAAATTTTACGATAAATCCTCGATAGGCCGGGGGCATACTAAGGGGCTTTTTTCTTATAAATGAATATGATGGTTTTCAGTAATCAAACTCCCCTTTCTTTGCTTTCGCAGAGCTTCAGCAAATTCATTCCCCTCTTTGGCTAAAGAGGGGAGCGTCTATGTGATGGGCTTTGTTCTTGGTTGTGGATTCCTGCCTCGGAGGAATGACAGAAGGTGCTTTATTTATTTATTTATAAATGTTCATTTTTTGCATTGATCAAAAAACGAACCAAAAAAGTCTAGGCGGATTTTCGTTTGCTTGAAAACTACATAAAAGCCTTATCATGCGGATGGCAAAACGCTGCGCTAGGCCATCCTCCGCGTCCTTTCTGCGTCTTTTATTTGTTTTACTACGCAAACGAAAAATAAGCCGAGGGGATACTAAGGAGCTTATTCTTAAAAAGGGTGATTTTTTTTAGCAATAAGTTGAATGGATTCCTGTCTGCGTAAGAATGATAATTTTACTAAGATATATAGTATTTTACTTTCAAACTCCCCTTTCTTTGCTTTCGCGGAGCTTCAGCAAATTCATTCCCCTCTTTGGCTAAAGAGGGGAGCGTCTAAGCGATGGGCTTACTCTTGTTAGTGGATTTTTGTCTTTGGAGGAATGACAGAGTTAGAATGTTAGATTTTAGTACCTAATATTAAAAAATGGCGAACTAAAAGTTTAAAAAGATAATGGGAGTCTTTCTATTAGGGGAAATCTACAAAAAAAATTAAAAATCCAGTTTCTTTCTACGTAATTCAAAGTTTTGACCTAGGTAGACTTTCCTAACCATTTCGTCTTCTGCAAGTTCTTCTGGTTTTCCTGCTTTAAGAATTCCTCCTTCAAACATCAGGTAGGTTCTGTCTGTAATGGCAAGGGTTTCTTGTACGTTATGGTCGGTGATTAAGATACCGATATTCTTTTTGGTAAGTTGAGCTACAATACGTTGGATGTCTTCTACCGCTACAGGGTCTACACCAGCGAAAGGTTCATCTAATAAAATAAAATTCGGGTCGGTTGCAAGGGCGCGAGCAATTTCTGTACGTCTACGCTCTCCCCCAGAAAGTAAATCCCCTCTACTTTTACGAATATGTCCTAAGCTGAACTCTTCGATAAGGGATTCCATTTTATGGAGTTGTTCTTTCTTGCTAAGCTTTGTAAGTTGTAAAACACTTAAGATATTGTCTTCGATACTTAATTTTCTGAATACAGAAGCTTCTTGTGCTAGATATCCAATACCGTTTTGTGCACGTTTGTACATTGGGTATTTGGTAATATTGGTGTCATTTAAGTAAATATTTCCACCATTTGGCTTAATCAGTCCAACAATCATATAAAACGAAGTTGTTTTTCCTGCACCATTAGGGCCTAAAAGTCCGACAATTTCTCCTTGGTTGACTTCTAGAGAAACATCTTTTACAACTTTTCTACCGTTATAGGACTTCATTAAATGTTCTGCTCTAAGCTTCATATCTGTATTGTAAATGCTAAAAATAGTAAAAAGCAATTTACTATTATAAAATCACTAGTAATTTAAGTAAAGTTTAACCTTGGTTTTCAAGAGCATCCCAATATTCATAGGCTCTACGTAGGTGTGGAATAACAATGGTTCCTCCAACTAGGTTTGCAATAGAAAGGGATTCCACTACTTGTTCTTTGGTTAAACCTTCGTTATAACATGCTTCTAAATGATATTTTACGCAATCGTCACAACGTAATACCATAGATGCTACTAGGCCTAGTAATTCTTTAGTTTTCTTATCTAGGGTGCCTTCCGCGAAAGCGTTAGTGTCTAAATTAAAGATACGTTTGATGACCTTATTGTTATCGGCTAAAATTTTATCGTTCATTTTAGAACGATACTCGTTAAACTCTGTTACTATATTAGACATGTTCTTTTATTTTAGTTTCTTTTTTCTTTTTAGCTTCTCTTTTTACTACAAATCTCGAAATATAAATACTTGCTTGGTATAGTATTAATATGGGGATGGCAACAATTATCTGACTCGCAATATCTGGAGGGGTGATAATTGCAGAAAGGATTAGTACAATTACTAATGCGTGTTTTCTGTATTTTTTTAAGAATTCTGGAGTAACTAAGCCTACTTTGGTTAAGAAGTAGATGATTATAGGAAGCTCGAAAATTAATCCTGAAGCAATTACGGTAGATCTTACTAAACCTATATAACTACTTAAATCGAAATCGTTATGCACTTGCTGACTCACCGAATAAGTTCCTAGGAAGTTGATGGATAAAGGTGTTACAATATAGTAACCGAAAAGTACTCCTAAGAAAAATAAAAGGGAAGATACAATGATAAACCCTCTTGAATGTTTACGTTCGTTTTCATGCATTCCTGGGCTTATAAATGCCCAAAGTTGGTATAATACATAAGGAAATGCAACTATGAATCCAGCATACACGGAGGTCCATAAATGGGCTGAAAATTGTCCGGCTAGGGTTCTACTTTGGATTCTGAAAGGGAAACTTTCCCCACAGAAAGTAGCGTCTTCTATACCAATAAATTGGCTAACCGCACAAAGCCAGCGGTAAGTTGGGAATGACATATCTTTAGGCCCTAGGATAATTACATCGAAAATAAATCCTTTAAATATAAAAGCTGCAAATCCGCAAAGGACGATTGCAATACAAATACGTACTAAATGCCATCTTAAATCTTCTAGGTGGTCTAGAAAGGACATTTCGTTTACATTCTTCTTTCTTTTAGCCATTATATAATTCCTTCTCTAATTAAATCATGTACGTGAATTACACCGCCATAGTTTCCGTTTTCTTCTACAAGAAGTTGTGAGATTCCGTAAGTTTCTAAAACCTCCATGGCATCTACGGCCATAGCGTTAATATCGATGCGTTTTGGGTTTTCGCTCATGATGTCTTTTGCAGTAAGCTTAGAGAAATCATCTACTTTGGTAAGCATTCTACGTAGATCCCCATCGGTAATAATCCCGATGATTTTATCATTTTCTACTACAGCAGTTACCCCAAGCATTTTTTCGGTAATTTCAACAATTACTTCTTTGATACTAGTGTTTGGAGTAACCTTTGGTTTTTGGTTTACCGAAGAGATATCGTGTACTCGTAAATATAATTTTTTACCTAAAGCACCTCCTGGGTGGTATTTAGCAAAATCGGTACTAGAAAAGCCGCGCAATTCTAATAAGCAAACGGCAAGTGCATCTCCAAGTACTAATTGTGCCGTGGTACTAGTTGTAGGAGCAAGGTTGTTTGGGCAAGCTTCTTTTTCAACATAAGCGTTTAAAAGATAATCTGCTTGTTTTCCTAAAAAGGAGTCTTTATTACCAGTAATAGCAATCATTTTGTTGCCTGCGTTCTTAATTAAAGGAACAAGGACTTTAATTTCTGGCGTGTTTCCGCTTTTAGAAATACATATAACAATGTCTTCTTTTAGAATTAAACCTAAATCCCCATGAATAGCATCTGCAGCATGCATAAAAACGGCAGGAGTTCCTGTAGAATTTAATGTAGCTACTATTTTGGTGGCAATTATGGCACTTTTACCAATTCCTGTAATAATAACTCTACCTTTAGCGTTATAAATAAGGTTTACAGCATCTGCAAAGTCTTCTGTAATTAAACTAGCTAAATTTAAAATGGATTTACTCTCCATTTCAATAGTTTGTTTTGCAGTATTTAATATAGATTGATTATTGCTCAAAATTTATGAGTTTTTTAAGTTGTTAGGTCTGAAGAATTTTTTACCTTTAAATTTATTCAATTTTTCAGAATTTGTACTATATATAATGATGCAAAGCTAATGAAAAAATGAAGAGGATAATATTTACACTACTAATTAATAGCAAAAATAATTAGTGTATTTTTGAATTATAAAAATTAAAAACAATACATGTCTATTATTGAAAAGGATTTACAAGCTTCTTTAAAAAAATATTTCGGATTTGGTAACTTTAAAGGGTTACAGGAGAGCGTCATTAAAAGCATATTAGCAGGAGAAAATACCTTTGTTATTATGCCGACAGGAGGTGGAAAGTCTTTATGTTATCAACTTCCAGCGTTAATGCAAGAGGGTACAGCAATTGTTGTTTCGCCTTTAATTGCTTTGATGAAAAATCAGGTGGATGCTATTAGAGGTGTTTCTAATACCGAAGGAATTGCACATGTTTTAAATTCTTCGTTAAATAAAACCGAGGTAAAACAAGTAAAAAAGGACATCACGGATGGTGTAACGAAATTACTTTATGTAGCCCCAGAATCCTTAACAAAAGAAGATAATGTAGAATTTCTTCGATCGGTAAAGATTTCTTTTATGGCGGTAGATGAAGCCCATTGTATTAGTGAATGGGGACACGATTTTAGACCAGAGTACAGAAATTTAAAAAGTATTATTCAACGTATAGGCGATAATATTCCTATTATAGGTCTTACAGCTACTGCAACTCCTAAGGTGCAGGAAGATATTTTAAAGAATCTTGGTATGCCAAATGCCAATACCTTTAAAGCATCTTTTAATAGACCAAACTTATATTACGAGATACGCCCAAAAACAAAAAATGTAGATGCAGATATTATTCGTTTTATCAAACAAAACGAAGGGAAATCCGGTATCGTTTATTGTTTAAGTAGGAAGCGGGTTGAAGAACTTGCTCAGGCTTTACAAGTAAATGGTATCAAGGCTGTACCTTATCATGCAGGTTTAGATGCTAAAACTAGATCGAAGCACCAAGATATGTTCTTGATGGAAGATATTGATGTAGTTGTTGCAACTATTGCTTTTGGAATGGGAATTGACAAGCCAGATGTTCGTTTTGTCATCCACCACGATATACCAAAAAGTATTGAAAGTTATTATCAAGAAACCGGTAGAGCAGGACGTGATGGAGGAGAAGGGCATTGTTTGGCGTATTATTCTTATAAAGACATTGAAAAACTTGAAAAGTTCATGTCTGGAAAACCAGTAGCAGAACAAGAAATTGGTCATGCTTTATTGCAGGAAGTTGTTGCATTTGCAGAAACTTCTATCTCTAGAAGAAAATTCATCCTTCATTATTTTGGAGAAGAATTTGACAACGAAACCGGAGAAGGTGGAGAGATGGATGATAATGTTAGACATCCTAAAAAGCAGCAAGAAGCAAAAGACTCTGTAAAACTGTTATTAGAAATAGTAGATAAAACCAATCAGAAATACAAGTCTAAAGATTTAGTGAATGTTATTATAGGTAAAGAAAATGCCATGATAAACTCACATAAAACTCATGAGCAGCCTTTCTTTGGAGCTGGAAAAGATCATGATAAAATATATTGGATGGCTCTAACAAGGCAAGCTTTGGTTGCAGGCTTTTTAAAGAAAGATATTGAAACTTACGGGGTAATCAAGTTGTCTAAAGCAGGGAAGGAATTTATTAAGAATCCGCAGTCCTTTATGATGACAGAAGACCATGTATTTAATGAAGCTAATAACGACTCTATAGTAACGGCATCTAAAGGTTCAGGTGGTGTTGCAGATGCTGTTTTAATGGGTATGCTGAAAGATTTACGTAAGAAGAATGCTAAGAAATTAGGCGTTCCTCCGTTTGTGATTTTTCAAGATCCTTCCTTAGAAGATATGTCCTTAAAATACCCTATTACCTTAGAAGAACTTTCTAATGTGCACGGTGTAGGAGAAGGAAAAGCAAAAAAATACGGTAAAGATTTTATCAAGCTTATAGAAAAATATGTAGAAGAAAACGATGTTATCCGTCCGGATGATATGGTTGTAAAATCTACAGGAAGTAATTCGGCTTTAAAACTTTATATCATTCAGAATGTTGATAGAAAGCTACCACTAAGTGATATTGCTTCTGCTAAAGGAATGGAAATGGCCGATTTTATTAAGGAAATGGAGGCTATTGTATATTCTGGAACAAAATTGAATATCGACTATTGGTTGAATGATATTTTAGATGAAGATCAGCAAGAAGAGATTCATGATTACTTTATGGAATCTGAAACCGATAAAATAGATGTAGCTATTGAAGAGTTTGACGGCGATTATGATGACGAAGAACTTCGATTATATAGAATTAAGTTTATTTCTGAGGTGGCTAATTAGTAGTTAGTAATTAGTAGATAGTAGTTAGTAAATAATAAATAACCTCTTCATCTTTTGATGGGAGGTTTTTTTTTGTGTTTGTACTTGAGGTATTTATTCTTCTTTTTTTTTTTTTTTTTCGTTGAAAAGCTTAGAGTGTTTCAGATAAGGTATTTGGTTATTCGCTATTAAAAAAGCATTTCTTATCTTTGCACTTTCATTAAAAAAATAAAACATGCAAGACGGTTTATACGCAAAATTCAATACAACAAAAGGCGAAATATTAGTAGCTTTAGAATATCAAAAAACACCAGGAACTGTAGGTAATTTTGTTGCTTTAGCAGAGGGTAATTTAGAAAACTCGGTGAAGCCACAAGGGACTCCTTACTACGACGGATTAAAATTCCACCGTGTAATTCCAGACTTCATGATTCAAGGTGGTTGTCCACAAGGAACAGGAACAGGAAACCCAGGTTATAAATTTGATGATGAGTTTCATCCAGAATTAAAACACGATAGACCAGGAATTTTATCTATGGCCAATGCAGGTCCTGGAACAAACGGTTCTCAGTTTTTTATTACCCATGTAGAAACTCCTTGGTTAGATAACAACCATACAGTTTTTGGAAATGTAGTGGAAGGACAAGATGTTGTAGATGCTATTGCTCAAGGGGATGAAATTACTACTTTAGAAATTATTAAAGTTGGAGCTGAAGCAGAAGCATTTAATGCTGTTGAAGCTTTTAGAACTTTTGAAGGATCTAGAGCAAAACGTATTGCTGAAGCTAAAGCTGCTCAAGAAGCAGAATTAGATAAAATATCTGCAGGTTTTAGTAAAACAGATAGTGGTTTACGTTACCAAATAGTTCAAGAAGGAACTGGTACGAAAGCAGAAAAAGGAAAAACTGTTTCTGTGCACTATAAAGGACAATTAGCAGACGGAACGGTATTTGATTCTTCTTACAAAAGAAAAGAGCCAATTGAGTTCCCATTAGGAGTAGGTCAAGTTATTTCTGGTTGGGATGAAGGAGTACAACTTTTAAAAGTTGGAGATAAAGCTCGTTTTGTAATACCAAGTGATTTAGCTTACGGAAGTAGAGGAGCTGGAGGAGTAATTCCACCAGATGCTACACTTATTTTTGACGTAGAGTTAATGGACGTTAAATAAGTATCACTTTTTAAGTATATAAAAAAACACTCCCTTATCAGGAGTGTTTTTTGTTTTAAGAATATTGGTTTGCTATTGGAATTTTGTGGTTTTTCTTACAAAGTATAGATATGCTACAAAGCATAAAACACCTATGGTGCCTCCTATACCGTATGCCTTCCATCTGTCCTCTATAATATAATTTATTATAAAAATAGGAGCAGCAGTAGTAAGGAACCCTAAAAAGGGAGTGATTTTCCAAGTTTTTAAAACTAAAGAGTGAAAAACAGGTTCTAGATTGTTTTGGCAATTTTTACAGAAATAGCTTTCGTTAGGTTTTATGTGAAAAATTTCTGTAAAAGCAGCTTTACTCTTGCAGTTAGTACATATCATATTTGTACTCTTCATTTTTATTGCTTGTAGAAATTCTTATTAACTCACCCTACTTAAAAATCTTCCATATTTTTTAGATTCTCCGTATCCTTCTACAAATGCATCGTCTTTGAAAATGGTTTTCCCAGCTACTAAAACTCTAGATATTACGCCTTCATTTCGGTTGACCAATCTTTCGCAGTTATTAAACTCTTTGATAGTTCCAACTTCTACTTCTTCGGTAATAGTATGGAGTTTCTTTGGATTGATAATTACTATATCTGCCGTTTTGCCTTCGGCTAAATACCCACAATCTAAATTAAACCAGTCTCCTTGCTCTTTGGTTAGTCGCCAAATACATTTTTCCATAGACATTATTGGTTTACCGTTATCTATAGCATCTTGTACTATTTTTATCATTTTTAATGGAAAATTATAAAAAGCCATATTGTTTATATGTGCTCCAGCATCGGAAAAACTAATTAGATTGTATGGGAAGTTGTACAGGCTTTTGTATTTTTCTTTTCTATCGTTTGCAATTGTGGTAGTCCATTTTATTTCTTTATCATATTGTATAATGGTGTCTAAAAATAAATCTACTGGATGTAAGTTTTTTTCTTCTGCTAGTTCGTAAAAGTTTTTACCCACAAAACTTTCGTCTGGGCAAGCAGTAATGATAGATTTGCTTAAGTCTTTATGCCATACTTTAGGAGCGAATTTCTGTTTGATTTCCTTTTTGAAATTCTCTCTAAACACCGGGTCTTTAATCAATTCGTTTCTGGTATCTAGTTCTTTTGCTAAGTGTCTTAATGCTTCACCGCTAGGAAATTCTTCAAACATCACCGAATCTACACCATCGTAATAAACCGTAAATGGGCAAGGAGGGGACTGCATTCTGAAATTTGCATTTCCTAAAACATTAATAGCTCTACTTGCAAAACCAATAAGTGGAAAAATATATCTGTCACCTATTAAATCCATCATAGCAATCATGGTGGTTTTTAGCGGTTTTCTAAAAAGTCCGGAACTAGCTAACATATAGTTTAGGGCGTTGTAGCGGGTAACTAAGTTTGGAGCCCCTTGTAAGACGGCATTTTTCTCTCTTAGTAATTTTGGAAGCGCTTTTCTTTCTTTCCAAGAGGAATAAAAAGAAGGTGTTTTGTGTGACCAATATCTGTTTCCATCCATTTTATCCCAAGGATTATCCATAGTAGATAAGCCAATAAATCCTTCGTCTAATGCTTCTTTTAGCAAGGTATACATTTGTTCTTGCTCCTGTTTGTTTGCTTTATCTTCATGGGTTAATGACCTGTCAATACCCATTACTTTCATTCGTAAATCTGAGTGACCAACAAAAGCAGCGACATTAATTCCTAAAGGAGATTTATTGATGTATTCTTTCCATTCTTTAGGAGAATTCCATTCTTTTTTTTCTTCTAATAAAGGAAGCATAACTTCTCTAGGAATAGCTTCTACTCGAGTAAAGGAATCTGAAGTATCTTCTGGTGTATTATAAAAAGCAGAAACCGATCAGCTACCTAAAATCACAGATGTTACTCCGTGTCTCGCTGATTCTTTAAGACCTGGAGAGGCAATTATTTCTGCATCGTAATGGGTGTGTGAGTCTATAAAGCCAGGCATCACCCATTTTCCTTCTGCGTCAATTATATTTACTTCCATTTCAGAAGCAGAAATAGCTCCTATTTTTTTGATTTTTCCGCTAGCATCCACGAAGATGTCTTGTATGCTTGCTTTTTGGTTGGGGTCTCCAGAAAAAAATAGTCCGTTTTTAATAAGTGTGTTTCTCATAATAATTGGTCTCGGTATTTTGGGATAAGTGGGTTACGGAACTAATTTAGTAATAAAAAACGAGATTTCAGTAGCTATCTAAAATGAAGATATTGTTGCTTTTAGCGTTATAGAAAATAAAAAAGCTACCAAAATGGTAGCTTTATTTATTATTAGATTGGATGGATTTTTTTATTGAATAATTCCACCACAGCTTATACGTCCTCCAGCATTACCTGTTGGTTGTGATACAAAATCATCTACCGCAGCGTGTACAATAATAGATTTTCCTATGATATCTTTGTTTTTATCCCCGCAACCAAGACACCATTCGTCTGTCTTGAACTCTAGATAAGCCATACCTTTTTCGTTAGCAGTTAGGTTTCCAATATCTCCTTTATGGTATCCAGCTGCATCTCCCCATTTTCCGTGTGGTTGCGCTGTTGGATTCCAGTGTCCGCCTGTAGAAGTTCCGTCTTCTGCAGAGCAGTCCGCTTTTTCGTGAATATGGATTGCATGTTGGCCAGGTTCTAAATTTTCAATCATAGCAATCATTTTTACCTCTCCATTTTTTTCTGTGAAAACAATATTTCCTTTTACATTAGATCCACTCTTAGGCTGCAATTCCATTTTCAGCTTTTTTTCGTTTACAGTTTCTGTTGTTTCTGTAGTTGTTGTGGTTTTTTCTTGTACTTCTTTGTCTTCTTTTGCTTGCTTTTTACAGCTAAAAGCAAATACTAAACTAAAAGCAAGAATATAAATCGTTCTTTTTTTCATTATAAATATGTTTGTTGTTTAAAAAATAAAGTTACAGATAAATTATGGAACACCAAATTTTCTAATATGATATATATCATGTTTTTTTTTAATTAGATACTTTAATTTTGGTTAATATTAATTTAGGTATGACAAATTCACTTGTAAATAAATATAATGTAGCTGGTCCTAGATACACAAGTTACCCTACTGTTCCTTATTGGGATGCATCAAGTTTTTCTTTTGAAAAATGGAAAGGCTCTTTAATACAATCTTTTAACGAAAGTAATGATAGTGAGGGAATTAGCTTGTATATTCACTTACCGTTTTGTGAAAGTCTATGTACGTTTTGTGGATGCAATAAACGTATAACCAAAAGACATGAGGTGGAATCTCCTTATATAACGGCTGTTTTAAAAGAATGGGGCTTATACTGTGATTTATTTGACAGTAAACCTATTATTAAGGAATTGCATTTTGGAGGAGGAACACCTACTTTTTTTTCGCCTGAAAATTTAAAGAAATTAATAAACGGACTATTAGGTAGGTCTGTACTAGCGGAGCATTATGAATTTAGTTTTGAAGGACATCCTAATAATACCACAAGAGAACATTTACAAACGCTTTACGATTTAGGTTTTCGTCGTGTAAGTTTTGGTGTGCAAGATTATAATGAAAGCGTACAGAAGGCTATACATAGAATTCAACCTTTTGAAAATGTTAAACGTGTTACAGAAACAGCTAGAGAAATAGGTTACGCATCTGTAAGCCACGATATTATTTTTGGTTTGCCATTTCAAACAGAAGCCCATGTAAGGGAAACCATCAAGAAAACCAAAGCCTTAAAACCGGACAGAATTGCTTTTTATAGCTATGCACATGTGCCATGGATAAAAGGAAATGGACAACGCGGGTTTAAGGAAAGCGATTTGCCTTCACCAGAAAGTAAACGTTTTCAATATGAACTAGGAAAAAAGTTACTATCGGAAGCAGGTTATGTAGAAATAGGTATGGATCATTTTGCATTAAAAACAGATGCTTTATACCAAGCAACCGAAAATAAAAAGTTGCACAGAAACTTTATGGGATATACGGCATCCAAAACACAAGCTATGATTGGTTTAGGGGTTTCCTCTATAAGTGACAGTTGGTATGGATTTGCACAGAATGTGAAAGTGATTGAGGAATATTATAAATTATTAGAACAAGATATGATTCCGGTTTTTAAAGGACATATTTTAAATGCCGAAGACCTTATTATTCGAAAACATATATTAAACTTAATGTGTCAGTTAGAAACTTCTTGGACAGCAGAAGAAAATTATTTTCCTGAATTACCAGAAGTACTTAACAAACTTAAAGAAATGGAGAAAGATGCTCTTGTAGAAATTTTTCCAAATAGCATAATAGTAACAGACAAAGGAAAGCCCTTTGTAAGAAATATTTGTATGGCTTTTGATTTGCTTTTACAACGCAATCAGCCAGAGTCACAACTATTTTCAATGACCATATAACATCAGCATTATGAAAAAAATAATTGTACCCATAGATTTTTCAGAGCACTCTGAATACGCACTAGAAACAGCAGCAGTTTTTGCAAAAAAATATAATGCAGAAATTTTAGCATTACATATGTTAGAATTATCTAACGCCGTTCTTACTAGTACAGGAGATTCGCAACAAATGGAAACTGTTTTCTATTTAAGATTAGCGAAACAAAAGTTTAAAGACTTTTTAGACAAAGATTATTTAAAAGGCATTAAGGTTACACCTATTGTAAAACACTTTAAGGTTTTTAGTGAAATAAGTGAGGTAGGTAAAGAACACAATGTAGACTTAATCATTATGGGTTCGCAAGGAACCAGTGGTCTTAAAGAAGTATTTATAGGTTCTAATACAGAAAAGGTTGTGAGACATTCTGAGATTCCGGTTTTAGTAATAAAACACAGTCCTATTTTAACGAATTTTGATCATATAGTTTTTGCTTGTGATTTTTCAGAAGAGTCTATTAACCCTTATCTTAAAGCAAGTAAGATGTGTGAAGGCTTAGATGCAACTATGCATTTGGTTTATGTAAATCTTCCAGATAATAGATTTAGAAGTTCAACAGAAATAGAAAAACGAGTGGCAACATTTTTAAAGACGGCAGATGGGAATATAGATAAAATGAAAAATGTGGCCTATGTAAATGATTATACTATAGAAAAAGGAATATTAAACTATGCCAATGTAATAGGAGCAGATTTAATTGCTGTGGCAACACATGGTAGAACAGGTTTAGCTCACTTTTTTGAAGGAAGTGTTTCGGAAGATATCGCAAACCACTCTACATTACCAGTAATGACATTTAAAATATAAAAGCACTTTGATTTGATAGTTTTATTAGTTAATATTTTTGATTAAAGTGAGAAAAAAGCTGGACATTGTTCAGCTTTTTTTAAAGAGTTTGCTTTAATTAAGATATATTTATCTTGAATATGATTTGTATCATATTTTATAACTATTAGTTCCTTTAATTTTATACTTTATAAATAAGATATTTTACATTTAAATAAACATTAAAATTTGAAAAAATGAAGCACACACTAAAAGTAATGACTGTATTATTCGCAACCATCCTAATGAGTTGTGGAGGTAAAGAAGAAAAGAAAAAAGATGAATTACCTTTTAAGAAAAAAGCTCCTACAGAAAAAGTAGAGACAGTTAAGGAGGAAAAGGTTCTTGCATCTAAAAAAGTAGATTTAGAAAACAAAGGAGTAGGGCCAATTACCTCTATAACTTTAGACGATACTATTGACCAAAAAATGGCAAATAGAGGAGAAGAGGTATTTAAGCAAATGTGTACTGCTTGTCATAGAACAGACAAAAAGTTTATTGGTCCAGCACCAAAAGGAATTTTAGAGCGTAGATCACCAGAATGGATTATGAACATGATTTTAGATCCTGAAGGAATGGTTAAAAATGATCCGTTAGCAAAGGAGTTATTAGAAGAATTTAATGGTTCTCCAATGGCTAATCAACACTTAAGTGAAGCAGATGCTCGTGCGGTATTAGAATACTTCAGAACTTTATAATAAATTATATAACGCTTGGCATTTCATTTTAAATAGCATTGTCAAGCGTTATTTTTTTTAACCCAATGACTAAGTAAGTAATTATGAAAATTAGATATACCATTGTTGTTTTACTACTAGCAGTTGCTTTTAGTTGTAAAAACGAAACAAAACACAAAAATCAGCAAATTTCTCAAACCAATGAGATAACTGTAAGCGATAGCTTACAATTAATGTTGAATAAAGGAAAGAAATGGCGTGTCAATCCGGAAACACAAGGCGGAGTAGAAAAAATGCAATCTATTATTACTGCATTTAAAAAAGAACCTAGCAAAAATTATATAGCTTTAGGAAAGAAGCTCTCTAAGCAAACAAGCTATATTATTCAGAATTGTAATATGGTAGGTCCGTCGCATGATCAATTGCATGTAGTTTTAGTTCCTATGTTAGATGCCATAGGAAATTTAAAAGAAGCTGAAAATAGTGCAAAGGGAGCAAAAGCCTTACTAAAATTAGAAGGCTTGATTCAAGATTATTTTAATCATTTTGAGCTATGATTTTATAATGATTTCCATCCTGTTTTATCATAAAAATAGTCTTATTTTTGTGTTGTGATAAGGGCTATAGCACAAAAAATAACAGCTTTAATTTTAGTATTTATATTATTCTCTCACAATATAAATACACTCGTTATTATTGGTGATTTTGTAATAAACCAAGATTTTATTGCAAAAACTTTATGTATTCAAAAAGACGAGCAAAAAGGGTGTAATGGTAAATGTCAATTACGTAAAGAACTTTCTGACACTAATTCCAGTTCTAAATCAGATAATCCTATTCAAGAAAATAAACGCATGGCTTTAGATCTGTTCTGTATTTCTAACACTAATACGGTTATAACAGCATCTTTACCAATAGCTGTGAACAAAGTAAATTCAATTAGTATCTCTTCAAGAATTTTTAAAATGTTTCTAGAAATAGATACCCCTCCGCCAAAATTTAGCTAATCATTTTACGAAAAAAAATCAAAATGATTTTACTCTAAACCTTGTCTCAATTATTAAACAAGTAAGAGTTTTATAAATAAACATTTCACATTTATATTGAAAAGACACAGTTGTTATGACTAAAAACTAGTTGTAATTATAGCTCTGTATAAAAGAGTTATGTGTTTTCAATATACCCAATAAATTAATAAAATGAAACTAAAATATATATTACTATTCTTATTTATAGCTTGTTTTACAACTGCATGTAATACAGATGACGCTGATGACACCCAACAAGAAGTAAATGAAGTAGAAGGAGTACTTAAAGTTCAAGAAATCTCTAATAACACTCATACAATAGAACTTTATAATAAAGAAGGAGTTTTTAAAACAGGATATAATAGTATTCGTTTACGAATAAAAGATAATACTACAAATATGTATGTAGAAAACGCAACTGTTTCTTGGAAGCCAATAATGCAAATGCCAAGCATGCAACACTCTTCTCCTTATTCTACTATTGAAAAATCTATAGGAACAAACACTGTTTATCAGGGTTTTATTGTGTATCAAATGACAAATACAGATGGTTCTGGTTGGTCTTTAACTATAGATTATGCTATTGATGGAACAGATTATACTGCTACCGATGCTATACATGTATTGCAAAACGAAAAACAGCATGTAACTAGCTTTATGGGAAACGATGCTGTTCGTTATGTATTAGCGCTAGTAGAACCTGAAAGTCCTATTATTGGTGTTAATACATTAAAAGTAGCATTATTTAGAATGGAAAGTATGATGACTTTTTCAGAAGTTGAAGATTATACTATTTCTTTAGATCCTAGAATGCCAGGAATGGGTAATCACTCTTCACCAAACAATACAGATTTAAGCTATAGCTTTGTAGATAAGCTGTATCATGGAGATTTATCATTAACGATGACTGGATATTGGGTTCTTAACTTAAAGCTTATGAATACGCTTGATGAAATACTAAAAGGAGAAACGGTAACAGAAGACAATCCACAAAGCTCATTATATCTTGAGCTAGAGTTTTAAACAAGAATCTATATAATTAGGCTATTGAAAAAGCTACTTTATTCTGGCTTTTTTGATAGCCTTATAAAATGCTATAAATATGAAAAAGCTATTTGTTTGTTGCTTTAGCATACTTTTTTTTGGGTTTTCATTTGGACAAGAAGATGATAATTTCGTTAAAAAAGATACTATAATTTTAAAAGAAGTAACAGTAAGTACAAGGCGAAAATTAAGTAATTATCGTCAAGAAAAAACACTTTCTACTCTCGATAATTTTTTAGAAAAATCCAATAATATCACCATGATAAAACGTGGTAATTATGCTTGGGAGCCCGCTTTAAATAATATGCAAAGTGAGCGTTTATCTGTAACTATTGATGGCATGCATATTTTTGGCGCATGTACAGATAAAATGGACCCAATAACATCTTATGTAGATGTATCTAATTTAGAAAAAGTAGCTGTGGGTTCTGGGCAAGTAGGTACAGAAAACGGGCATAGTGTTGGTGGCGGAATTGATTTACAACTAGCTCCGTCTAAATTTTTCGACTCTGGATTAAAAACAAGTGTAGATTTGGGGTACGAAACAAATGGAAATTATAAAACTGCAGGTTTAGATATGGAATACTCTAGCAATCAGTTTTATGTAAATGCTGATGGTATTTATAGAAAATCTGATAATTATGACGCAGGAAACAGTAAAGAGATTTTGTATTCTCAATTTGAAAAGTTTAATATTTCGCTACAAACAGGATATCAATTATCTGAAAACCATGCAATAGATGCAAGTGTTATTTATGATAAAGCTACAGATGTAGGTTACCCTGCACTCCCAATGGATGTTTCTTCAGCGGAAGCTTTAATTACAGCTGTTACGCATCATTTCAAAAATGAATCAGCCACAATAAAAAGCTTAGAAACGAAAATTTATTTTAATACAATTACACATGTTATGGACGATTCTAAACGTCCAGATGTGCCTATTCGAATGGATATGCCAGGTTGGAGTGATACCTATGGTTTTTATAGTAAGGCTAATTTGCATACCAATAAACATCATCTTTCACTAAATCTTAACGGATTTTATAATCGTTCTTTAGCAGAAATGACCATGTACCCAAACGATATGAATCAACCAGCTATGTTTATGTATACCTGGCCAGATATTAGAACATTATATGGAGGTGTTTATGCAAAAGATATTTATACCTTAAATACGCATGAAACACTTACGGGCTCGGTAAGATTTGGATTCCATCAAAATAAAATAACAGAAGAAGTAGGTTTAGAAAGTTTACAAATTTTTTATCCTAAACTATCTAATTATAAAAATAGATTTTTATCCAGTTTTTCAGTAGATTATACCTTCAAGAAAAAACACTACGACTATTCCTTTGGCGTAGGCTATGGAGAAAGAGCACCTTCTGTTAGTGAAGCTTATGGTTTTTATCTCTTCAACAGTTTTGATAATTATGATTATATAGGAAATCCAAATTTAAAAAACGAAAAGGCATTTGAAGCCAATATGATAGCCAATTACCATAATAACAAATTTCATTTAGGAATTGCTTCTTCTTACTTTTTTATTAAAGATTATATTATAGGCAATATAACTGATAATTTGAGTCCGATGACTATAAATGCAGATGGTGTAAAACTATATAATGCTATTTCTCATGCAACTATTTTTAATGCTTATTTGAATAGTTCGTATTCCTTTTCTGAATCTTTTTCGGTTAACGCAACTTTAGGCTATAACAATGGAGAAGGAAATAACAATGAAAACTTGCCTTTAATAAAGCCATTTTCTTATTTAGCAGAACTTAACTATCATAAAAAACATTTTAATGTTGCCTTACAATTAGAAGGTAACGGTAACCAAAGTAATTATTCTGGTTATTATGGTGAAGATGCAACTCCAGCTTATGGTGTGTTAAACCTAAATTTAGGGAATGCATTTTATACTAAACATCAAAAATTTGTATTGAAATACGGAATTGAAAATTTGCTAGATACCAACTATACTACTTTTGCAGATTGGAATAATATACCAAGACAAGGTCGTAATTTTTATGTAAATATATCTGCTATTTTATAATGATGTTACCTAAGCTATATATTTTAAAAAGGAGCTGTTTTGCTCCTTTTTAATTTATTTTGCATGTAAAATAAGCATGGGTTTTGTGATTTTTGAGAATGTAATTTTAGTACTTGACTTAGACAAAACGTGTTCTATAATCCCTTCATTATGCACAAATAAAGCCATAAAGTCTATAGGGTTTGTTTGTAAATAAGTAGATAAAGCAAAGTCTATTGGTACATTATTTACAATATGGTATTTACATTTAATTATAGCTAAGTTCACATGATCTCTGTGCTTCTTTTCTGCATTTTCTTCATTCGGATTTACTCTTAAAATATGAAACTGCAGTTTGTAGTCTTCCAAAAACTTCAAAAGCTCTGTAAATGTTTCCTCTTTTACATCGGTTTTAGGATCTAAAGGAAGTAATAACTCCTTAATAGGTTTGAACTTGTAGTTTTCTGGAATAATTAATGTTTTACAGTCAATATGTTTAATAACATTTTTTGTATTACTTCCTAATAGCTTTTCTCTTGCGCCAGAAATACCATTAGTTCCCATTACCACATAATCTATCTCTTGCGCTTTTATAACTTGCTTAATAGCATCTATAAACACATCAAAATCTATATGTGCTTCAAAAATATGATTTTTGTTGTTTTCTTTCTCTTGAATACTAGTAATTAAAGCCTCTAGTTTGTTTTTAGGTTCTTTGGTGAAAGTATCATAAACACTGTCTTTATTAGAATACATTAAATCACTAGAAGTATAGCCTCCAATTTTATGTACATGCATGATATGAAACGTGCATTTTTCATTTTTGAATAATTGTGTAGCGTATTCTATTGCGTTTAACGAATTGTCAGAAAAATCGGTTAAAAGGAGTATCTTTTTCATAATATTTTATATATATTTAAAGGTAGTTAATTATAACTGAGTAAAATATGACGAAAGTCAGTTTTACATCTTCATTAACTATTTTTTCGAAAACTACTTATTTTAATTAAATAGGATAAAAAAGTCCGATTTATGATAATTATCATATTTTAAACAATTCTTTAGCTATATTTTTGACTCAATAATTTAATACTAACTACTATGAAAACAACATTAAAACTATCATTATTAGCAATTGCTTTAACAGCAACAAGTTGCTTTAATAAAGAAAAAGAACCGGTAAAAGCTGAAGACATTACTGTAAGCCAAGAAATGGTTGCCGAATTAACTTCTCCGCCACATGTACCAACCCCGATTGGTAGAAGAAAAGCCAAAAAACTAATTGTGAATATGGAAATTCTGGAACAAGAAGGGGAATTAACTTCTGGAGTACGATATAATTACTGGACCTTTGGTGGTTCTGTACCAGGAAGCTTTATTAGAGCTCGTGTAGGAGATGAGATTGAATTTACCTTATCTAACCACCCAGATAATAAATTACCTCATAATATCGATTTACATGCGGTAACTGGGCCAGGAGGAGGAGCAGAATCTTCTTTCGTAGCACCAGGACATGAAAAAACCTTTTCCTTTAAAACTTTAAACCCAGGGCTTTTTGTATACCATTGTGCTACTGCACCAGTTGGGATGCATATTGCAAACGGAATGTACGGTCTAATCTTAGTTGAACCAGAAGGAGGATTAGAGCCAGTAGATAAAGAATACTACGTAATGCAAGGTGATTTCTATACTAAAGGTAAAAATGGAGAAAGAGGATTACAACCTTTTGATATGCAAAAAGCAGTAGATGAAAATGCAGACTACGTGGTATTTAACGGTAGTGTAGATGGGTTAACTGGAGATAATGCAATTACTGCAAAAGTTGGAGAAACCGTAAGATTATTTGTAGGAAATGGAGGTCCAAACCTAGTATCTTCTTTCCACGTAATTGGAGAAATTTTTGACAAAGTATATGTAGAAGGAGGAGATTTAATTAATGAAAATATTCAAACAACCCTTATTCCTGCAGGTGGAGCTGCTATAGTTGAGTTCCGTGTAGATGTACCAGGATCTCTTGTATTAGTTGACCACTCTATCTTTAGAGCATTCAACAAAGGAGCCTTAGGTATTCTTAATGTAGAAGGTGAAGAAGATAAGAAAATCTACTCTGGAGAAATTCGTGAAGGTATCTACTTACCAGAAGGACCTGGTATTCAAAATATGCCAACTACCGATGAGGTTGTAGAATCTGAAATACCAGCAAAATCTTTTGAAGAGCAAATGAAATTTGGTAAACAAATATATATGCAAAACTGTTTTGCTTGTCACCAAAGTGAAGGACAAGGAATTCCTAACGCGTTCCCTCCTTTAGCTAATTCCGATTACTTAAATGCAGATGTAGACCGTGCAATTAGTGCAGTAGTAAACGGATTAAGTGGAGAAATTACAGTAAACGGTGAGAAATACAATAGTGTCATGACAAGACAGATGATTTCTTCTGAAGAAGTTGCAAATGTATTAACTTACGTTTATAATAGCTGGGGTAACTCTAAGAAAGTAGTTACTAAGGAAATGGTAGATAAAGTAAAAGGTAAATAAAAATTAAAAATAGTATGAAAAGTCAAGTCTTTAGATTCGTGATAGTTCTTTTAGTCTTTCAAACAGCAATGTTTTCACAAACTAAAGACATGGCTTTGATTAAAGGAAGTAGATATATTCCTTTATACGGAAGAGACTCTACAGTTGTAGCAGTTAAAGATTTTGAAATGGATGTTTATCCTGTAAGCAACGCTTCTTATTTAGAGTTTTTAAAAGAAAATCCTAAATGGCAGAAATCTCAAGCTCTAAGACTTTTTACAGATAAAATGTACTTAGCAAATTATAAATCGGACTTAGAGCTTAAAGATTCTGAAAACTTACAGAGTCCAGCAACCTATGTTTCTTGGTTTGCCGCCAAAGCATATTGCGAATGTCAAGGAAAACGATTACCAACAGTAGATGAATGGGAATACGTTGCCATGGCAGATGAAAACACCACGGATGCTAGAGTAAAGCCGGAATATAACAAGCGAATATTAGCTTGGTACGAAGCTCCAAAAAAAGAAAAAATTATTGGAGATAGTCCGAAAAATATCTGGGGTGTATACGACTTACACGGATTGGTTTGGGAGTGGACTTTAGATTTTAACTCGGTATTAATTACTGGAGAATCCCGAAAAGATACAGATCAAGATAATAATCTGTTCTGCGGAAGTGCAGCAGTAAATGCTACAGATTTAATGAACTATGCAGCTTTTATGCGCTACGCTACTCGCGGAAGTTTGAAAGCAAAATATTCTATGAAAAATCTAGGATTTAGATGTGTTAAAGACATAGATACAGCAGCAAAAAACGAACTATAGTTACTCACTTTCCTATTACAGTAACTTTTTAAAACAACAGACATGAAATACTTAAAACCCATTTTAATGGTATTACTTATGGTAGTATCTATTAGTTCTTGTAACAATAAAAAATCGGATGCAGCGCTTGCTATCTATCAATGTCCAATGCTTTGCGAAGGAGACAAAACATATACCGAAGAGGGGTCTTGTCCTGTTTGTAAAATGGATTTAAAGTTAGTAGAAGAACAAGCTTCAGAAAAAGTTACAAACGATGAGATTTCAGAAGAATCTATTTTCAACTTAACCAGTAAATGGCATACCGAAGAAGGTACTAAAATTGAATTAAAAGATTTAAAAGGAAAAACCTTAGTAATGGTTATGATTTATACTTCTTGTAAAGCTGCTTGTCCTAGATTAGTTGCCGATATGAGAAATATTGAAGCCAAAATCCCTAAGGAAAGATTAAAAGACTTAAACTTTATTCTAGTAAGTATAGATCCTGAAGTAGATACACCAGAGCGACTAAAAGCATTCGCCATTGAAAACCTTATGGACGATGCACATTGGACTTTTTTACAAGGTACAGAAAGTGGTGTAAGAGAATTTGCCAATGTACTTTCGGTAAAATACAAAGAGATTTCTCCAATCGATTTTTCTCACTCTAATATTATAAGTGTTTTTAATACGGAAGGCGAATTAATTCACCAACAAGAAGGTTTAGGGGTAGACAATGCTGAAACAGTAGACGCTATTCTAGAGCTAACAAAATAAAGCCAGTACAGATGAAAAAAATACTAACAATTCTTTGCATAGGAGTTGTAATGACTAGCTATGCCCAAGAATTTGAAATTTCGACAGAATTACGACCTCGTTTTGAATACAGACATGGATTTAAAACCTTAATTCCAGATGCAGAAGATGCAGCATCTTTTGTTTCGCAGCGTACCCGAATCAACCTTGCCTATGCTAGTGAAAAACTAAAAGCATATATTTCTTTACAAAATGTAAGAGTTTGGGGAGATGTTTCCACTTTAGCTTCTTCCGATGTAAACGATACAGCCATACATGAAGCTTGGGCCTTATTACAATTAGACCCTAAGTTTTCTTTAAAGTTAGGAAGGCAAGAAATAGTTTATGATAATCATAGAATGTTTGGTAATGTAGGTTGGGCACAGCAAGCAAGAAGCCATGACGCGTTTATAGCTAGTTACAGACCTAACACAAAGCACCAATTAGATTTAGGATTGGCTCTTAATGAAAGTTCAGAAACCTTATTTAAAACAGATTATACGGTAAATAATTATAAAGCTTTTCAGTACTTATGGTATCATACCAAAGCTTCCAATCTAGGTATTAGTTTTTTAGTATTAAATAACGGTTTAGCTTATACGGATGTAAACGACAAACAGAAAGTAGACTACAACCAAACCATAGGAACTTATTTAAACTATGCGAAAAATAAACTACAAGCAGATGCTTCGGTATATTTTCAAACCGGAAAGATTGCTAATACTAGTGTAAGTGCATATCAATTTTCGGGAAATATTTCTTATCAGATTCATGAAGCATTTAAGGCAGGTTTGGGAGCAGAATATCTTTCAGGAACCGATAGTGATAGTACCGATGATAAGATAAAATCTTTTAATCCTTGGTTTGGAACGAATCATAAATTCAATGGTTTTATGGATTATTTTTATGTGGGAAACCATAGTAATTCCGTAGGTTTATTAGATATTCATGCTAGTTTAGCCTATCAAAAAGAAAAGTTTTCAGCAAAGCTTATACCGCATCTGTTTTCTTCGGCAGCTAGGGTGGTTGATTTTACTGGGAAAGAAATGCCTAATAGTTTAGGAACCGAAATAGATTTAGTTCTAGGGTATAATTGGACGAAAGATGTAAGTTTTCAAGCAGGATATTCTCAAATGTTTGCAACAGATACTATGGAAGCCTTAAAAGGAGGCAATAGCGATGCAACTAATAACTGGGCTTGGCTTATGGTTACGGTAAAACCAAGCTTGTTTAAAACGAATTTTGCTAAGGAAAAATAATTAGCTTAAACGCCTATTTCCAAAATTCATCTTCTAGATTATCTACAAAGGTTTCTGGTTGATGAATTTTTTCTATTTGTAACATTTGTTCTTCGGTAGCTACTTTTTGAATTTCCGGAAACAATACTCGTTCTTCAAATCTAATATGCTGCTCTAATTCTTCTTCAATTTTACTTAGTGTTTTAGTATCGTTATCTGTTTCAGCAAATAAACGATTTAAACGTCTGTGTTCTGCCAAAGCTCTTTTTACTAGTTCGTTATCGCTTTCTAATATGGTGAAAATATGTTCTTCTTCCATTTCAAAATGCGGAATCAGGTGTGTTTTAAAAAACCAATTGGCATAAGTTCTCATTCTTTCTGGTGCAATATTTTTGCTGAATCCAGATCTTATCTTCCAAGATAGGAGTAAACCATGATGATGTTCTCTGCTTAATGGTTGTAATGCTTTATGGCGTTTTTGAGGCTTGTTTTTCATGGTTTTTAGTTTTAATAAAATGGATTAGAATAAAAAGGAGTCCTAGAGGCAACAACGTACTGAAAAAGAATAACAATGTATAATAATTTGGTATAAATCCTATGCCAAAATAGAAATAACATCCTTGTACTAATAAGATAAGTTCTGTAAGTACAAAGCCTATTAAAAAACTGTACACTCCAATGCTTAGTTCCTTTGATTGTTTTGTCTTTTTCGGTTTTAATATAAATGAAAAGAGAAAGCCACTAATTAGGCCTAACATCATTAGGTGAATAAAACCAATCACAAAATTACGGTTATTTACTACCACCTGCGAAAACTCTGGAATGATACTAAAGGTTTGTAAGATTATTTTTACGCTGAAGCAAAATAAACTGAAATAGTATAATATAATAATCAGCTTGGACTGCCTATTTAAGAACTGCTTTACATTTTGTTGTATGAGTTTTAGAAAGTAAAACAGCGATGCTACTTGTAATATTATACCTATTGCATTTATATATAATAAAGCCTTATGAGGCGCATACCATTGAACAGGTAAAGCAAAAGTTAGAATAGTTCCAGCGATTAAGGTTTTGAAAAACTTTTGAAATACTAAAGAGTCTTTTATTTTAAGAAGGTGAAAAAATACTGCTAGAACAGCGATTAAAAACCAGCCATTAAATTGAAAATGTAAAAAGAACTGAATCGCTATTTGGTAAAAAGCAGAAGCTTGTCCAAGTAAACCCACTGCAGGACCTAAACACCAAACACCAATTGTAGAAACTACCATAAATATCAGTGCTGCCTTTAAAGTGTATTGGCTTACAACAGAATCTGTTTTATGGTTTTTCCATGCTAGGCGCACAAAGTAATAACTGCAGAATATATGTAGGGTTGAAAATGTAATAGAAATCGCAGCATAGCCTTGAAAAGGGAAGCTAAGCATCATTCCAATTACCGATGCTTGGGTAATCCAAAATAGTTTATTGTAAATGGGCTTTTTATCTGGAATAAAATAATGCACAATAAGAGTGTACAGCATAAGGTACACCCAACCTAACATGGCTACATGCGAGTGTGCATGGGTAAGAAACCTATAGTTGAATCCTATAGCATCTATGAACGTATATCTTAGTGCAAGCCCCATAAGTGCCGCGACTAAGAAATTAAGTAAACAAACAATTACTAGTTTTTTAGGCATTTTTTAATCTTAGTTAGTAAAAGTGCGGTTTTTAATTAAAAAACCTAGAACATTTAATGAAAAATGCTCTAGGATTCTCAAAATTAACAACATTTACTAATACCAACCATAACAAGTTATTAATTAAACTTTTGTTCTAATTTTATTGCTCCAGGGAATAAGATATTGTTTTCTAAATGAATATGTAGGTGTAAGTCTTCTTCAAACTCCTTTAGCATGGCAAAGGTTACACGGTAGGTATTACAAGCATCTGCTGGGGGATTGTAGTTATCTGTTAACGCTGCAATTTCTCTAAAACGTTCTCCTTCCGTATCATGTTCTTCCATCATCATAGCGATTGGGTTTTCAACAGTTCCAAATTGTGGAGACTTTACTGCACTTGTATTTAATTCTGCTGCTACCATTTTCTTAACGAAAGGGAAGAGGATTAGCTCTTCTTTTTTCATGTGTGAAGCAAGTTCTCCAGCAGAAGCATTAAATAATTCTGTGATTTTATATAGTTCTGGATGGCGTTCCCCGTGTACACGACAAAGTTTGTCTAAAAACTGAAGAAGTACCGGAATTTTTTCTTCTACATATCTGTGGTGTTTCTTTTCAATATATTCCGCTAGTAAATCTAAAGGCCAAGATTTATAATCTATAGATTGATCCGTTTTGGTATTTAAAACGTTTTCTAGTTCTTCTACCAACATATTACTGTCTATTCCTTTCTTTTCGCAAGCTTCTTCAATAGTTCTATTTCCATTACAGCAAAAATCTATTTTGTGTTTTGAAAATACAGCAGCAGTTCTGTAGTCTTCTGCTACATATTGTCCTATTTGTTTCTGAGTGTTTTTTGTTAATGTTTCCATAGTTATGCTTATTTCGGATATTTTTATCCTATTTATAATCAAATTTTTTTAAGGTCGTTTTTTTACTTTCTTGTTTTATTTGTTAGTAGGTTTTAAGAAAAGCTATACCTGTTTTGATGTCTAAAGCCAGCTCTTCTAAGTTGGTTGATTCCAACATTTCTTTTAGGCCATCTCTAATTTCTTTAAACTTATAGTGTACCGGGCAAGGGTGATTTTCGTCACAGGTTTCTAGTCCAAGTCCGCAGCCGTTATATATATTATCTCCATCAATAGCTTTTACAATATGCGAAAGTTTTATGGCAGCTATTTTATCTTTTTCAATCTCAAAACCGCCGTAGGCACCTTTGACAGAGTTAATAAGATTGTTTTTTACTAATGCTTGAAGAATTTTAGCAGTAAATGCTTGGGGAGAATTTATTTCCTCAGAAATTTCTTTAGGAGAAACGCGTCTTCCTTCATACGAGTTTTTCGCAATAAAAATAGAAGCTCTAATTCCGTATTCACAAGCTTTTGAAAACATTTGTTTAAGATTTTGTTCTTCAAATATACGATATATATTTTAATTAGGATAAGTTTGTCTTAATTAAAATATGTAAAAAAAAAGCGTCTAGAATTTCTCTAAACGCTTTTTGGTTATGATTTAAAATTGGTCTATTAGGTAATTTATAAGATCTGTAGTTGTTACAATACCAACAAGTTTAGTTCCTTCCAGTACCGGCAGGGCATGAAATTCTTTTTTAGCAAGTATTTCTGCAACTTCCTTGATGGTGGTGTCTACATGAACACTTGTTAGGTTTTTTGCCATTACTTGTTCTATAGAAAACATATTATAAACTACGGTATCTACATTTTCCTCCTCTTCATCTAAAGCATCAGCAAAACTTATACGTAATAAGTCTGTATAGCTTAGCATCCCGATGATTTTTTCTCCGCTTACCACAGGAATATGACGAATTTTATTCTTTTTAAATAGCCTTTCTGCTGTTTCTAATTCGTCGGTTGTTTTTAGTGTAATAACTTCTTTAGTCATTATAGCTGATACTGGTGTTCTCTTTTTCATATTGATTGGTTTTAATTACTTACCTAAAGGTAATAGTTAAACTAATGAATAAGTATGATAAATATCAGCTTATGAATTATTTACAAGGACATTATACTATTTCTTTCGCTATTGCTTCACAAGTTTTTAAAGTATCCTTCACATCTTCGATAGTTGTTCTAGGATTGATTAAACACATTCTTAAAACCACTTGATTTTGTAAAACCGTAGTTACTAATAAAGCTTCCCTAGAGTCTACAATTGTCTTGGATATTTTCTGATTGATTGCATCTAATTCTTTTTCGGAATAAGCGCTTCCTATAGGGTGGTATCTGAAGTTAATTACTGCTAGAGTAGCTGGAGAAATAACCTCCCAATTTGGACTTTTCCTTAGGTGTTCTTCAACCTCTTCTGCTAAATCGATAGAGTAGGATACCGCTTTTTTAAATGCGGAAAGTCCGAAGGTTTTCATCGACATATAAAACTTTAAGGCTCTAAAACGTCTTGTAAGTTGAATCCCGTGATCGTAAAAGTTTATTTCTGAAGTATTTCCTTCAATATCTCTTAGGTATTCAGGTTTTTCGCTAAAAGTTTCGCTAAGCCATTTGTGATTTCTTACCAATAAGCATCCCATTTCATAAGGTTGGTATAGCCATTTGTGCGGATCGATGGTAAGAGAATCTGCTTTTTCAATTCCTTTTAATAATTTGCTTCCTTTTTTTGATAAAATTGCAGCACCACCATAAGCACCATCAATATGAAACCATAATTTTTCGGTTTTACAGATTTTAGCAATTTGGCTTAAAGGATCTACACTACCTGTGTTGGTTGTTCCAGCAGAAGCTATAATACAAAAAGGTTGTAGGCCTTCTAATCTATCTTTAGCAATGGCATTTTTAAGTTTATTGATGGCCATTTTAAATTCTATATCTGTAGGAATGATTCTTACCTGTTCTTTTTTGAAACCAAGAACACGAATAGCTTTAATATTTGAAGAATGTGCTTGGTCTGAAAGATAGATAATAGCTTTAGAGAAATCATCACCGCAACGTTGTCTTCTTGCAGTAACAAGCGCTGTTAGGTTTGCCATGGAGCCGCCACTGGTGAAAATTCCACCACCTTTTGTAGTAGGAAACTTAAACAGTTTTAAAAGCCAATTCATGGTTACAATTTCTAACTCAGCAGCAGCAGGGGAAGCAGCCCAACCACCAGAAAAAACATTAAATCCGGTAGCAAGCGTATCTGCCATAACGCTTACGTAATTGCTAGGGCCAGGGACAAAGGAATAGGATTTAGGATGTGATACGATATTACTATTAGGTAAAACCTTATCGGTTACAAACTGTAAAACTTCCTTGTAGTTTGTTGGTTCATCTGGTGCTTCAGTTTTAAAAAGCAAATCCATTTCTTCTCTAGTCGCAAGAGCAACTGGTTTTTTATTTCTTTCGGTATCAAAATGTTCTACAATAGCGTCTATTACCTGATAGCCGTATTGCTTCATTTCTTCTTTGCTTAATTGCAATTTGTGTGCATTGTCCATTAAGGGCATGTATGTTTTTAATTTAAAATGTTCTATTGAAATAGTATTACCACTTAGTGACAATCTATATTACTAGACATAATATCTATAACTGGTGCAGGAGAGAGGTAGGGAATTCCTAATCCTAAACCACGAAGTATAAATAATAAACCTATTATGACCACAAAAATAGGAATAGCTTTTTGAATACGTTGCTTCATTTTGGTATTTAAAAATTTACCAAGATAAATTGCTGAGGTCATTAATGGAATAGTTCCTACACCAAATAAAGCCATGTATAAGCTGCCTTGAACGGCGCTTTGCATTGCTAAGGAAGCAAAAACAGCCATATAAACTAAGCCGCAAGGTAAAAAACCGTTAAGAAAACCAATGGTTAAAAAGGTGTCTGCCGTTTTCTTTTTTAGAGCTTTTCCTAAGGAAGATTTTACCTTAGTTATTACTTTGTATATAGGTTTGGAAAGGTTGTATTTATTGAAAGTTTGTACCGGAATTAGCACTACTAAAATCATTAATACACCTATGATAATAGATAATTGTTGTTGTATTCCGAATATATAAAGACTTTTACCTACTAAGCCAAAGAAGAAACCAATAATTGCGTATGCAAAAATTCTCCCCAAATGATAGATAGCAATTTGTGATACTTTTTTTACAGAATTACTTCTGTCTACCGGAAGCATAAATGCAATAGGTCCACACATACCTATACAATGGAAACTTCCTAATAATCCAAAAAGAACCGCAGACCAAAGCATGACTTTTTGTTTTAGTAAATTATATCTTTTTTGAACAGGTAAGAGGTGTCGTTATATTGCCAGTAAACTTTTATGTTCCAACGACCACCTAGCAAACGTTTGTCAGGTATGAGCAAATTATGGTTTGACAGTGAAATTGGCATTTCAAAGTCAAATTGTTTATTAGATGGCCTGTATAGGAACACATTTCCAGTTATATTTTCTACTTGTAGTGTTTTTGGAAACTCTATAATAATACCTTCTGCAGTTTTTTTCCAGCTAACATCTTCTGCTAAACTTTTAGCATTTGTTTCTTGAACCATGTCTTTGTTGAATTCTACTTCTTTTTTGTAGTAGTCTTCGGTTACTAAATCATGATCATATTTTTTGTCTACCATCATATTTACTACAAAGTACATGATGAAGCTTATGAATAAAACAAAAGCTATTACTATTCCCGTTCCCCAATTTATTTTCATCTTATCCTTTTTCCGTTAACCGGAAACCTCCATTTTTAATTTAACTTTATTGTTTTCTCCCGAAACTTCGGAACACGAGTATTTTTTTGTTTCCGTTTAGTTATAACTACGCGGACCAAGGAAGTACACATTAGTGGTTTCTATTAATTCATCTCCACTATATACTTCAATCATTAATTTATTTTTATCACTTTCTAACTGACTTTGATCTATTTCTATAAATAGTGTTCCTTCGGCTAAACCTTGTGCAGGAACAATAAAGGAATCAGAATTAGAAACTACTTTTACTTCACCTTTCACTTTTCTAAGTCTGAAGTTTACATTCTCAATATCTCTAGTCGTTTTATTCACTAGCTTATAAGTGAAAACATTACTAATTAAAGTTTCTCCTTTATGTTCAAATAATTGTCCTGGAAGTCTTAAAACTCTAGCTTCTACATCATTTCTTAAAAGTAACATTCCGCACAACATACCAACAAGTATGGTAAGAACGGCGATGTAACCTTTCATTCTAGCAGTAAGTTTGAATTTTTCTCCTTTTTCAATTTCATCTTCACTTGCATAGCGAATCAATCCTTTAGGAAGGTTGATGCTTTCCATGATATGGTCGCATTCATCTATACATGCAGTACAGTTAACACATTCTAATTGTGTACCGTTTCTAATATCTATACCTGTAGGACAAACATTTACACATTGTAAACAATCTATACAGTCTCCGTGACCTAAGGCTTGTCTGTCTTCGTTTTTTCTGAATTTCTTACGTCCTTTTTCCCCTTCACCACGTTTATGGTCGTAAGCAACTACAATAGATTTATTATCTAATAAAACACTTTGCAGTCTACCATAAGGGCAGGCAATAATGCAAACTTGCTCTCTAAACCAGGCAAATACGAAATAGAAAACAGCTGTAAATATTAATAGCGGAAAAAGAGTTCCTAAATGCTCTAAAGGTCCTTCTTTAATATAACGAAACAGTTTATCACTACCTATTAGGTATGCTAGGAAAACGTTTGCAATAGTAAAGGAAATCAATAAAAAGATAGACCATTTTATTGCTCGTTTTCTAATTTTTTCTGCATTCCATTCCTGTCTGTCTAACTTACGTTGTTTGTTTCTGTCGCCTTCAATCCAGAATTCTATACGTCTGAATACCATTTCCATGAAAATGGTTTGCGGACAAATCCACCCACAAAATACACGGCCAAAACTTACGGTAAATAGTGCAATAAAGACAATACCAATAAGCATGGACATTACTACTAAATAAAAATCTTGAGGCCAAAATGGTAAACCGAATACATTAAAACGGCGTTCTAATATATTAAACAGTAAAAACTGATTTCCGTTTATTTTTATAAATGGCGCAGCGAGAAAGAATGTAAGTAATGCATAACTTACAATTTTACGCATTTCAAAATATCTACCACTTGGCTTTTTAGGGTACACCCAGGCGCGTTTTCCGTCTTCGGTAAGCGTTCCAATTGAATCTCTAAAAGTTTCGTTTTTTGGTGTTTCCACAATGATTTATATTTAAATATTAGTTGTTTTCTTCTACCCAAATATCCCCTTCTGCAGCTTTTGCATCTGGCGGATTTGTGCCTTGAAATTGTAAAACATAACTAGATACTTGTGCTATTTCAGCAGGTTTTAAACTTTGTTTCCAAGCAATCATACCTTTTCCGGCACGACCCCCTTCAGAAACTGTTTTGAAAACGTTTTTAATTCCGCCACCTAAAATCCAATGTTCATCGGCAAGGTTAGGTCCTATTCCACCACCACCATCTGCTTTATGACAAGCAACACAGTTTTCCATGTATATTCTTTTACCGTTACTTAAGTCGGAGGCATCTGTTAGTAGCTCTACAGTGTTAAAGTCTACTAAATCTTTCGCTGTTTTTTTGTAGTTTTCGATATCTATTTTCGCTTGTGCATATTCAGCTTCTAGCTCCATATATTGATTTTCACCATTAAATACATGGTATTTTATCATATAAACAAAAGCAAAAATGATAGAAGCATAAAAACTATATTTCCACCATGGCGGAAGGTCGTTGTCAAGCTCTCTAATACCATCATAGCTGTGGTCTAGAATGATTTCATGCTCTTCTTGCATTGGTTTAGCTCCTAAAGCTTTTTCGTAAGTGGCTTCAACCCAAGTAAGGAATTTAGATTTTTCTATCACTTTAGCATCGTATTTTTCTCTTCCTTTTTCGTCTAAGCTTTGGTAAAGAATATTATCTAACGACCCTACAATTGCATCTGTAGCAATAAGTATAAATAATACCAATACTAAGAACAATAAGATAATAGGTTGCTCTATAAACGCCGGTTGTTTACCAGAGTCTACAAAGAATTCTACTATACCTACAATTATAAAAAAGATAACAGGTATTCTTACCCAAGATGGAATTTGATTTCTCATAGTTCTGTTTGGTTTTGGTTGTCTAATGGAATATTACTTACTTTATCTATATAATCTTTCTTGGCTGTAAAAACCCACCAGAAAAGACCAACAAAAAAGCCGAAGAAAATAAGTAATGATATGATAGGGTAGATTTCTATACCAGAAATACTATCCATATGATTTTTTACGAATTTTAGCATAATCTTAGTTTTTAGCTGTTTCTAAATCCTTTACTTTTATGTCTGTTCCTAATCGTTGTAAGTAAGCGATAAGTGCTACAATTTCACGATTACGCATTTCTACAAAATCTTCACCTCCTGCAGCTTTATCTGCTTCGTATGATTTTGCAAAATCAGGATCTGCATAAAGGTTTTCCTCGATTTGGGTTCCTTGTTCTAACATTGCTTGCTGTGCATTAGCAATTTCCTCTTCGGTATAAGGAACTCCTAATGTTACCATAACCTCCATTTTCTTTTCTGTTAAAGATTTGTCTAATTCATCTCTAATTAGCCATCTATACGAAGGCATAATAGAACCTGAAGAAGTACTTTCTGGGTCATACATATGGTTAAAGTGCCAGTTGTCAGAATATTTTCCACCAATACGGTGTAAGTCTGGTCCTGTACGTTTACTTCCCCATAAGAATGGATGGTCATAAACATACTCTCCTGCTTTGGAGTACTCTCCGTAACGTTCTACCTCAGATCGGAAAGGACGAATCATTTGCGAGTGACATCCAACACATCCTTCACGAATATAAATATCACGGCCTTCTAGTTCTAATGGCGTATATGGCTCTACACTAGCAATAGTTGGAATGTTAGATTTTACCATAATTGTAGGAACAATTTGCACAATTCCTCCAATTAAGATTGCGATGGTAGCGCCAATAGTTAATTGAATAGGCTTACGCTCTAACCAAGTGTGCCATCCTTCACCTGATGTACGTTTTTTAGATACATGTGGTAGGGCAGGAGCTTCAGCTAACTCATCTGAAACAACACTTCCGTTTCTAACTGTAATAATAACGTTATATACTAGAATTAACATACCTCCAATATATAATGTACCACCAATCGCACGCATCCAGTACATTGGCATAATTTCCGTAACGGTTTCTAAGAAGTTACCGTACACTAAAGTTCCGTCTGGGTTAAATTGTTTCCACATACTTGCTTGTGTGAATCCAGCAACATATAATGGTAATGCATACATAATAATACCTAAAGTACCTACCCAAAAGTGTAAGTTAGCTAAGCCCAGCGAGTGTAATTTAGTATTGAATAGCTTTGGTACTAAATAGTAAATCATACCAAAGGCCAGGAAACCATTCCATGCTAATGCCCCAACGTGTACGTGAGCAATAATCCAATCTGTATAATGAGCAATTGCATTTACGTTTTTAAGAGAAAGCATTGGCCCTTCAAAAGTAGCCATACCATAACCAGTAATAGCCACTACCATGAATTTTAAAACAGGATCTGTTCTTACTTTATCCCAAGCACCACGAAGCGTTAATAATCCGTTGATCATACCTCCCCAAGACGGTAATAATAACATGATAGAGAAGGCTACACCTAAGTTTTGTGCCCATTCTGGTAAGGCAGTATATAATAAATGGTGAGGTCCCGCCCAGATATAAATAAAGATTAAAGACCAGAAGTGAATAATAGACAGTCTATAAGAGTAAACAGGTCTGTTTGCTGCTTTTGGAACAAAGTAGTACATCAATCCTAAGAAAGGAGTAGTAAGGAAGAATGCAACGGCATTATGTCCGTACCACCATTGCACAAGTGCATCTTGTACCCCTGCGTACACAGAATAACTTTTCATGGCACTTACAGGAAGTTCTAAACTATTAAATATATGAAGTACAGCAACAGTTACGAATGTAGCAATATAGAACCAAATAGCAACGTATAAATGTCTTTGTCTACGTTGTAAAATAGTCCAAATCATGTTTGCACCAAAGGCAACCCATACTATTGCAATTGCAATATCAAAAGGCCATTCTAGTTCAGCATATTCCTTTGAGGTTGTATACCCAAGCGGTAAACTGATAGCCGCTCCAACAATAATAAGTTGCCATCCCCAAAAGTTTATTTTACTTAAAAGATCGCTAGCCATTCTTGCTTTAAGCAGTCTTTGCAGCGAGTAGTAAACTCCTGCAAAAATAGCATTACCTACAAAGGCAAAAATTACCGCGTTGGTGTGTAGAGGTCTTAATCGACCAAAGCTAAGCCACGAAATATCTTCCATATAATTTGGAAAAATAAATAAGAAAGCAAGCATTAAACCTACTGTCATACCTACAACACCCCAAAATATGGTAGCATAAAGGAAATTTTTAACGATTTTATTATCGTAATAGAATTGTTGTACTTCCATAATAATTAATTAGTCTTATTAGTTTTTGTTTCTGGTTTTTCTTTTACTAGTTCGTCTTCAAAAAGCATTCTAACTGAAGGGGTGTAACTATCATCAAATTGTCCTCTTCTTACTGCATATATAAAAGCGACAAAAAATATAATAGCAACTATGATACTAATACTCAATAAAATGTATATAACACTCATACCTGTTTGAAGTTATTGGACAAATTTACAATTGACCGATTTATAAAAATATGACTTTTATCATATTTGGTTATTTTAATGTATTTAATTTCCTTCCTAAAAGATTTGTAGCAACCGTTGTAAATACCACAATGCTAATAGAACTTAGCGGCATTAATATAGCAGCGATTACTGGTGCTAGTTGTCCTGTTACCGCAAAGTACAATCCAATTACATTGTAGAAAAAGGAAAGTGCAAAACTCCATTTTATTATTTTAATAGCTCCTTTTGCTGCTTTTATATAATTGTTTAACTGTGTAAGCTTTGAAGCATCTAAAATAGCATCACAGGCAGGGGAAAATACATTTACGTTTTCAGAAATGGCAATTCCTACATTACTTTGGGCTAATGCTCCAGCATCATTTAATCCGTCACCAACCATCAATACTTTTGCACCTTCTGTTTGGTGGTATTTTATATACTCTAACTTATCGTCAGGTTTTTGATTAAAAATCAATTTCGTCTTTGAAGGTAGTAATTTTTTTAGATTTTCCAACTCTCCTTCGTTATCTCCAGAAAGAATAACTAAATCATATTGCTTTTTCAGTCTATTAAATAGATTCGATAAACCTTTTCTGTAGCTATTATAAAAAGTGTATTTTCCTTTGTAATTATTATTGGTGCTAATGTGTACGGTTGTATTTAATACGGAAGATTCATTAGAACCAACAAAGCTAGCAGAACCAATTTTTATTTTATTATTTTCATGGGAAGCTTCAATACCTTTCCCTACGTGTTCTTCAAAATGATTTAAAGTAATAATATTATTGGCATCTAGAATCTCATAAAGCGATCTACTTAAAGGGTGGTTCGATCCTCGGAGCGTGTTTTTCAATAAAACTTTTTCCGAAGTTGTTAATTCCTCGCCTTCGTAAGTCGCAGTACTTTTTGCATTGGAAGTAATGGTTCCTGTTTTGTCAAAAATAATGGTATTAATAGCAGCTAATTGTTCTACTACCGAAGCGTTTTTCACATAAAACTTTAATCTTCCAAAAATACGTAGCATATTTCCTAGAGTAAAAGGGGCAGAGAGTGCAATTGCGCAGGGACAAGCAATAATTAAAACTGCTGTAAATACATTCATTGCTTTGCTTGGATCTGCAAATAACCAATAGGTAGTTGCTACAATAGCGATGGTTAAAACGGCAATTGTAAATCGCTTACTAATTTGGTTTGTTAAGGTGGTAAAGCTATCTTCTTTATTTTTACTGAATACATCGTTACTCCATAGTTGCGTGAGGTAACTTTGTTCTACAGACTTTAAAGCTTCCATTTCTATAACTCCCGAAGTTTGTTTTCCTCCAGCAAAAAGCTTGTCGCCAGATTCTTTCGTAACCGTTTCCGATTCTCCTGTTACGAAACTATAGTCGATTTTTGCTCTTCCATTTATTAAGATTCCGTCTACCGGAATTAATTCTTCGTTTCTAATAAGCAAACGGTCTCCCTTTTTAATATCATATACTTGAATAGGTGTTTCTCCTTCTTCTGCTGAAATTTTTGTTACTGCAATAGGGAAATAGGATTTATAATCTCTTTCGAAGGAAAGGGAAGCGTATGTTTTTTGCTGAAAGAATTTCCCTAGTAATAAAAAGAAAACCAATCCAGTTAAACTATCGAAGAATCCGGAACCTAAATCGAATATGATTTCCACCGTACTTCGTATGAAAAGTACTGCTATACCAAGGGCAATAGGAACATCTATATTTAAAACATTTGCTCTTAAGCCTTTGTAAGCCGAAGTAAAATAATGTCTTCCAGAATAAAAAACTACAGGAAGAGAAAAAGCAAACATAACCCATCTAAAAAAGTGTTTGTATTGCTCTAACCAGAATTCTCCAACTTCAAAATATTCTGGAAAAGAAAGGAACATAACGTTACCAAAGGCAAAGCCTGCAATACCAACCTTGTAAATTAGCGACCTGTTAATATGTTCTTTTCCGCCTTTAAAATCTTCTAAGGAAATGTAAGGTTCGTAACCAATACCGCTTAAGAGTAACACTACTTCTTTTAGCGAAGTTGTTTCCGAATTATATGTAACACGTACATTTTTCTTTCCAAAGTTTACTTGTGAAGAAGAAATGCCAGGATTTAGCTTATTTAAATTTTCTAAAATCCAAATACAAGAACTGCAATGTATATGCGGAATGTATAGCGTGGCTATTTGTGTTTTTCCATCGTTAAATTCTGTAAGTTTTTCAATGATATTTTCTTTTTCTAGAAAATCATACTTTCCTTCAATTTCTTTAGGAACTGCTCCAGGAGAAGACTGTAGATCGTAATAACAGGTTAAATCGTTTTCAGAAAAGATTTCATAAACCGTTTTACAGCCATTACAACAAAATGATTTTTCATCAAATTTTATTTCACTAGAATTACAATCGTCACCACAGTGAAAACATAAAACATTGCCCATAATTTATACCCATTTATACCTGTAACAAAAATCACCAAACTTCTTGGTTTTAAATATGATATTTGTCATGTTTTACTTAATTTTACAAATCTATTAAACAAGGGCTATGAGTAAGTGTGAACAGTGTATTATAAAACAATTTAATGCTTTAAAAACTCTTTCAAAAGAGGAGTTGCTTCGTGTTTCTAGTTGTAAGACTAGTATGTTTATAAAAAAAGGAGAAACCATCTTTGAAGAAGGGGAATCTGTTAATGGTGTTTATTGTATTAAAAGCGGTGCTTGTAAGCTTTCTAAATTAAGCTCTAACGGAAGAGAGCAAATTGTAAAGCTTGTAGTAAAAGGCGATTTGTTAGGGCAACGATCTTTAATAGGTAGTGAATCGGCTAACCTTACTGCTGTAGCTCTTAATGATATGGAAATATGCTTTATTCCTAAATCTGAAATTATTAATGATTTAGCTAAAAACCCAAATTTTAGTAATTCTATTTTAGAGCAAATGGCAGCCGATCTTAGAAATTCGGATAATGTGATTGTGAATATGGCTCAAAAATCGGTTAAAAATAGAATAGCCGAAGTGTTAATTTATTTACATGAGACTTTTGGTGTTGATGAGGAAGGTTTTTTAGCTATTCAGTTTTCAAGAGAGGATTTTGCTAATTTTGTTGGTACTGCTACAGAGTCTGCTATTCGTATTTTATCTCAGTTAAAGAAAGAAGGATATATTACCACCCAAGGAAAACTTATTAAAATTGAAAATATAGAAGGTTTAAAACGAGTAGAGTAGTTCTTGTAAATGCTTGAAGCTTTACCAAGTTACTAGCTTCGTTTTTATATAAAAATCTTCATCCAAAACAACATCTGTTTTGTTTTGCTGTAGCTTTAGGGATTTCCAATCTTTGTTTGGGTATATCCATTGCTCTATACCATTTAGTTTTATTTGAATAGGCATATCGAAATCTATAACAATATTTGTCCAACGAAACTTCAATTCACTATCTTCTATTTTATATTCTAAAGTCGGAATTCTAACATCACGTAAGTACTGATTAAAGAATGCGGTTAAGTCAATACCTGTATGTTTACTTAAATAATTTTCAATTTGCTCTGTATTAACTGTTTGGTGATAGAACTCTTGGTTTAATCCGCGTAATATTTGTCGCCATTTTTCATCATCTTCTACCAACTGGCGTAAGGTATGAAGCATGTTTGCTCCTTTATAATACATATCTGAAGAACCTTCGTTATTTACATGATACGCACCAATTATTGGTTTGTCGTTTAGAATAGCTCTTCTTGTACCAATTACATATTTTGCAGAAGATTCTTTACCAAAGTGATAATCTAAAAAGAGGTTTTCGGAATAGGCTGTGAAGCTTTCATGAATCCACATATCTGCAATATCTTTATTTGTAATATTGTTTGCAAACCATTCATGTCCTGATTCATGGATGATAATAAAATCGAATTTTAATCCTTCGCCAGTACCTGATAAATCGTTTCCTAAATATCCTTTTTTGTATTTGTTTCCGTAGGTAATAGAACTTTGGTGCTCCATTCCTAAATATGGAGCTTCTACTAGTTTAAATCCGTCTTCATAAAAAGGGTAGGGACCAAACCAGTGTTCAAAAGCTTCTATCATTTTTGGCGCATCTTTAAAGTGCTTCTTCGCTTTTTCTAAATTATCACGAAGTACAAAATAATCCATATCTAAATCCCCTTTCTCCCCAGCATAAACTTCAGAAAAATGTACATAATCTCCAATATTTATATTCACGCCATAATTGTTAATTGGGTTAGAAACAAACCAATGAGAAGTAACGGTATTATCTTTGTTTACTACTAAATCTCGGAGTCTTCCGTTTGAAATGTTTGTTAAGCCTTTAGGGTTTGTGACACTTATAAGCATGCTATCCACTTCATCATACATATGGTCTTTATTTGGCCACCAAACGCTTGCACCTAATCCTTGACAGGAAGTTGCTATAAAATGATTGTTGTTTTTATCTTTTTTCCAAGAAAGCCCACCATCCCAAGGAGCATTAACGGCTTCTTTAGGTTTTCCTTCATAATACACGTCAATTGTTTTTACTTCACCAATGTTTTGTTTTTCTTGTAGTTTTATAAAATGCGCATTACCTTGATGTTCAACTTCTAGTTCTTTATTATTTTGGGTTACTTTGGTTATTTGTAGCGGAGACTGTAAATCTACTTGTAAGGTGTTGTTTTCTTTTAAAACCGTGTATTGAATGGTGTTTTTTCCGGATATAAATTTTTCTTCTGGTTGTACTTTTATATCTAAATGGTAATAGGTTAAATCCCACCATTCGCGTTCTGGAGTGATGCTTCCACGAAGGGTATCTTGTTTTGTGAATTTATTTTGATCTTGAAATAAGCTCTGATTTTTTTGGGATAGGCAAGAAGATGCTATAAAACAAGTGATTAAAAATAGTACGTTTTTCATGGAATTAATTTTGCTCTAAAATAAGGAAAATAAAAAAGCCGTTTCAATTACGAAACGGCTTTTTACAATTAACTAAACTTAATATTAAAAACAATATTTATTTTCTGCTTTTACTTTTTCTGCGATTTCGTTACGTAAATCAACGATATCTGGATAGTTTTGATATTTAGTAAAACGCTTAAGTCCCATTAACATCATACGTTGCTCATCTCCTTCAGCAAAAGAAATAATACTTTCTTTTCCTTTCTTTTCGATGATATCTACCGCTTGGTATAAGTAAAGTTTTGACATTGCAATTTGTACAGTCTGAGACTCTTCACCAAAACGCTTTGCATTCTTTTCTGTTCTTAAAATTGCAGATTCTGCCATATAGATTTCAATTAAGATATCTGAAGCAGCAATTAATAATTGTTGGTGTTGTTCTAAGTCTGGTCCAAACTTTTGAACAGCAGCACCAGCAACCATTAAGAAAGTCTTTTTCAGTTTCTTAATCATTTCTTTTTCTTCTGAGAATAACTCTGAGTAGTCTGGAGTTTCAAAAGAAGGAATACCCATTAGTTCATTTTGAACTGCTTGCGCAGGACCTAGTAAATCTACGTGACCTTTCATTGCTTTCTTCACTAACATTCCAACACATAACATTCTGTTGATTTCGTTAGTACCTTCGTAAATACGAGCAATTCTAGCATCTCTCCAAGCAGCTTCCATAGGAGTTTCTTCAGAGAATCCCATTCCTCCAAAAATTTGGATTCCTTCATCTGCACAGTGTTGTACATCTTCAGAAACAGCTACTTTTAAGATAGAACATTCAATTGCATATTCTTCTACACCTTTTAACTCTGCTTCTTGATGTGTATTTCCAGCAGCTTCACGTAAAGCGATTCTGTCTTCAATGTTTTTAGAAGCTCTATAGGTTGCAGATTCACCAACGTAAGCGTTTGTTGCCATTTCAGCAAGTTTCACTTTAATAGCTCCGAAATCTGCGATTGGTGTTTTAAATTGTTTACGTTCGTTTGCGTAGTTAACAGCAGTAGTTAAAATTCTTCTTTGAGAATCTAAACAAGCAGCAGCCAATTTAATACGTCCAACGTTAAGTGCGTTCATGGCGATTTTAAATCCTTCTCCACGACCAGCCAACATGTTTTCTACAGGAACAACCGTATCATTAAAGAATACTTGACGTGTAGAAGATGCACGAATACCTAATTTGTGTTCTTCTTCACCTAAAGTAATTCCGTTAGGGTTGTTTTTATCGTATTCTACAATAAAACCAGTAATATTTTTGTCATCTTCAATACGAGCAAAAACAATCATCAAGCTACAGAAACCTGCATTTGAGATCCACATTTTTTGTCCGTTAATTTTATAAGATTTTCCATCTGCAGAAAGTTCTGCAGTTGTTTTTCCTGAGTTTGCATCCGATCCTGCACCTGGCTCTGTTAAACAGTATGCACCAAACCATTCACCTGTTGCTAATTTAGGAACGTATTTTTTCTTTTGCTCTTCTGTTCCGTATAGGGTAATTGGCATTGTACCAATACCTGTGTGTGCACCAAAAGCTGTACTAAAAGAACCTGTACCAGATGAGATATAATCACATGTTAATACCGTAGAAACAAAACCCATTCCTAATCCGTCGTAAGCTTCAGGAACAGCAACTCCTAAAAACCCAAGTTCCCCAGCTTTACGCATTACTTCTTCTGTTAATGCATAATCTTTAGCTTCAAATCTTGTTCTGTTTGCAATGATTTCACGATCATTGAATTCCATTACGGCTTCCTTCATCATCGTTTGTTCTTCTGAAAAATCTTCAGGAGTAAAAACGTCTTCACAATTTGTTTCTTTTACTAAGAATTGACCTCCACGTAGGATATCTTTTTCTAAATCTGCCATTTTATAATATTGTATTAAGTTCTTTTATTAGTTTAAAAATTCGAATATACCGCAAGCTCCTTGACCTGTACCAACGCACATAGTTACTGCTCCGTATTTTCCTTTCATGTCACGCTTACGCATTTCATCAAAAAGTTGTACGGATAGTTTTGCTCCTGTACATCCTAATGGGTGACCTAAAGCAATAGCTCCACCATTTACGTTAATAATACCTGGGTTAAGATTTAATTCTCTAATTACCGCTAAAGATTGTGAAGCGAATGCTTCGTTCAATTCGATTAACTCTAAGTCAGATTGTTTTAAACCTGCTTGTTTTAAAGCTTTAGGAATTGCTTTTACTGGTCCGATACCCATGATACGAGGTTCTACTCCTGCTGCTGCATAGTTTACTAAACGAGCAATTGGTTCAAGATTTAATTCTTTAACCATTTCTTCGCTCATAATCATTACAAAGGCAGCACCATCACTCATTTGTGAAGAGTTACCTGCAGTTACACTACCACCGGCAGCGAATACAGGGCGTAATTTTCCTAAAACTTCTACGCTAGTTCCTGCACGAGGACCTTCGTCTTTAGTAACTGTATAGGATTTAGTAGCTTTTTTTCCGTTAGCATCAATATATGTTTGCTCTACTTCAATAGGAACAATTTGGTCTTGGAAACGGTTTTCAGCTTGAGCTCTTAATGCTTTAACATGAGAGTTATAAGCGAATTCGTCTTGATCTTCACGAGATACTTTAAACTGTTTTGCAACTGCTTCTGCAGTATTTCCCATTCCCCAGTAATAATCTTCATGACCAGCTTTTACGGTGTCATAGTTTAATTCTGGTTTAAATCCTGTCATTGGTACTGCACTCATGCTTTCTGCACCTCCTGCAATAATACAATCTGCCATTCCTGCTTGAATTTTTGCAGTTGCTATACCAATTGTTTCAATACCTGAAGCACAGAAACGGTTTACAGTTACACCAGGAACATCTACGCTATCTAATCCTATTAGGGAGATAAAACGTGCCATGTTTAATCCTTGTGCACCTTCTGGCATTGCGTTTCCAACGATTACGTCGTCAATACGCTTTTTATCTAAATTTGGAAGTTCCTTCATCATGTGCTGAATGGTTTCAGCTGCTAATTCATCGGTTCTTTTAAAACGGAACACACCTTTTGGCGCTTTACCAACTGCGGTTCTGTATGCTTTTACTATATATGCTGTTTTCATTTGTTTTAGTATTTAGTTGTTAGTAATTAGTATTTAGTGATATTTTCATCCTTAGTACTAATTCCTTATTACTATCCGCAATTAGTTGCGAAGTGGTTTCCCTTTTGTTAACATGTGTTGGATTCTTTCTAAAGTCTTACGTTCTGTACATAAGCTTAAGAATGCTTCACGCTCTAAATCCAATAAGTATTGTTCTGATACTAAGGTAGGCTCTGATAAATCACCACCAGCCATTACATAAGCTAGTTTGTTTGCAATTTTCATATCGTGTTCTGAGATATAGTTAGAGTCTTGCATAGAGTCTGTTCCTACTAAGAACATACCTAATGCTTGTTTTCCTAGTACTTTCACATCTGTACGTCTTACTGGCTGTGTATAACCAGAGTCTGCCATTAATCTAGCATGTTGTTTTGCAACTGCTATTTGGCGGTCTTTATTAACTACTACTACGTCTTTACCTTTTTGTAAAAGGTTTAAGTCGAAGGCTTCGTAAGCAGAAGTTGATACTTTTGCCATACCGATAGTTAAGAAGTGCTCTTGTAAGATGTTTAGTTGCACATCTCCTTTTTGGAAAAGATCTTGAGCTCTTAAAGCCATTTCTTTAGAACCACCTCCTCCAGGGATCACACCAACACCAAACTCAACAAGTCCCATGTAAGTTTCTGCTGCTGCTACTACTTTATCTGCGTGTAATGAAATTTCACATCCACCACCTAAAGCCATTCCGTGAGGAGCAGAGATAGTTGGAATTGCAGAATAACGCATACGCATCATTGTATCTTGGAAGTATTTAATAGCCATGTTAAGCTCGTCGTACTCTTGTTCTGCAGCCATCATGAAAATCATTCCGATGTTTGCTCCAACAGAGAAGTTAGGGCCTTGGTTACCTACCACTAAACCGTCGAAATCTTTTTCAGCTATATCTAAAGCTTTGTTTAATCCCGCTAAAACATCTCCACCAATCGTGTTCATTTTAGATTGGAATTCAACGTTAAGGATTCCGTCACCTAAATCTTCTACAACAACACCTGAGTTTTTAAATACTTCGTTTGTTTTTCTGATATTGTCTAAGATGATAAATGCATCTTGACCAGGAACTTTCGTTTGTTTTTTACTAGGAATATCGTAGAAGTAAGTAGCACCGTCTTTTACTGAGTAGAAAGAAGTGTTTCCTGCAGCTAGCATTTCATTAACCCATGCAGCAGGCTCTAAACCTTCTGCTTTCATTAATTCGATACCTTTTTCAACACCAATTGCATCCCAGATTTGGAAAGGACCATGTTCCCAACCGAAACCTGCTTTCATGGCATCGTCAATTTTATATAATTCATCTGTAATTTCAGGAATACGATTAGAAACGTATGCAAATAGGGCAGTGAAGCTTTTTCTGTAAAACTCCCCAGCTTTATCTTTTCCTTTAACTAAGATTTTAAAACGATCTACAACTTTATCTACTGTTTTAGTAAGTTCTAAAGTGGCAAATTTTGCTTTTTTAGAAGAACGGTATTCTAAAGTGTTTAAGTCTAAAGATAGAATTTCTGAAGATCCGTCTTCCTTTTTAACTTTTTTGTAGAACCCTTGTCCTGTTTTACTTCCTAACCATTTGTTTTCCATCATAGTGCTGATGAAATCTGGTAAAGAGAATAACTCTAGGCGTTCGTCATTCGGACAATTTTCTCTAATTCCGTTTGCTACATGCACTAAAGTATCTAAACCTACAACATCTACCGTACGGAAGGTTGCCGATTTCGGACGACCAATTACTGGTCCTGATAATTTATCTACTTCCTCGATAGTTAGATCTAAATCTTTAACTGCGTGGAATAAACTTTGTATGCTGAAAATACCGATTCTGTTTCCGATAAAAGCAGGAGTATCTTTAGCAACAACCGAAGTTTTTCCTAAGAATTTTTCTCCATATTCATTTAAGAAATCTAATACAGCTTTATCTGTTTTAGGTCCTGGTATGATTTCAAATAATTTTAAGTAACGAGCAGGGTTGAAGAAGTGTGTTCCACAGAAATGCTTTTGGAAATCTTCGCTACGGCCTTCGCTCATGAACTTAATAGGAATACCTGAGGTATTAGAGGTTATTAGAGTTCCAGGAGTTCTGTATTTTTCTAATTTTTCGAATACTTGTTGTTTGATGTCTAATCTTTCAACAACCACTTCCATAATCCAATCTACATCTGCAACTTTAGCAATATCATCTTCTAGGTTACCAGTAGTGATTCTGCTCGCAAATTTTTGATTGTAAATAGGAGAGGGTTTCGATTTTAATGAAGCAGCTAATGCATCATTAACCAATCTGTTTCTTACAACTTTATCTTCTAAAGTTAATCCTTTAGCTTTTTCTTTGTCGGTTAGTTCTCTAGGTACAATGTCTAGTAATAGTACATCTACACCAATGTTGGCAAAATGACAAGCGATACCGCTCCCCATAATTCCAGAACCAATAATAGCTATTTTTTTAATCCTACGTTTGCTCATATTATTTTAAAGTGTGTTCTTTATTATTGTATATTTTTTTGTTTGATATCATGTTATTTATGATTTCGGCAACTTCATAGAAGCTGTTCAATTTTTCTTCAGGAATATTTTCGCGTATTTTGTTATTGAAGGTAAGTACGCGCTCTCTAGAGTATTCCCTTTTTTCTTTTCCGAATTCTGTTAGAAAAATAAGCACTCCTCGGCCGTCTTCCGGGTTTGGTTTACGCTCAATTAATCCTCTTGTTTCCATGTTCTTTAATGTGCGTGATAGGCTTGTTGCTTCCATACCCATTTTTGGGCCTAGTGATGTAGATGGGGTTCCTTTAATAGGGTCTATACTAAGCAAAGCAAAACCGGTTGCCATGGTAGTATCAAATTTTAAAGCTTCTTCATTATACATTTTTGTAACTGCTAACCAGGTGGTTCTAAGTACATAATCTATAGTCGCGTCTTTCATGTGATTCTTTTAATAAAACCAAATATACAAAAATATGTTATGCACGCATAGTAAAGTGTTAAAATATTTTTGTTTTATCCAAAAAAAAACTCCTTAGCAATGTAAGGAGTTTTTTAATGTTTATGGTCTGTATATTTTTTCGATTAGATCTTTATAAATTTCTTTAATGATCTTACGTTTCATTTTCATGGTAGGAGTTAGGTGTCCGTCTTCTATAGTCCAAGGGTTTGGTGTGATTTCAAACTTTTTAATTTGTTCCCAATGACCAAACTTTTCGTTTGCGTCATTTATTTCTTCTTGGATTCTTTCTCTAAGGATTTCGTTAGAAGCTATTTCTTCTTTTGATTTAAAAGTTAGCTTTCTACGTTTCGCCCATTCTTCAACAAACTCATAGTTTACTTGAATTAATGCTGCAGGCATTTTTTCACCTTCACCAATTACCATTATCTGTTCGATAAAACGAGATTGTTTTAGTTTGTTTTCTAATAGGGCAGGAGCAACATATTTTCCACCAGATGTTTTAAACATTTCTTTCTTTCTGTCGGTGATTTTTAAGAAACCATCGCTGTCTATTTCTCCAATATCTCCTGTGTGGAAGTATCCGTCTTTTAGAACTTCTTTTGTTTTTTCTTCATCTTTAAAGTATCCTTTCATTACGTTAGGTCCTTTTACTAAGATTTCTCCGTCTTCAGCGATTTTAATATCAACGTTGTCAATAACTTTACCAACCGTTCCTACTCTAAATCCGCCATTTCGTTGGTCGTTAACCGCTATAACTGGAGATGTTTCTGTTAGTCCGTAACCTTCCATAATAGGTAATTCTGCAGCAGCAAAAACTCTAGTAAGTCTAGGTTGTAATGCAGCACTTCCTGAAACCATAAGGTCTAATTCTCCGCCCAAACCTTCTTTCCATTTACTAAAAATAAGTTTTCTGGCTAGTTTAAGTTGCGTTTCGTACCACCATCCGTTTGCTCCGTATGGTTCGTATTTTAATCCAAGTTCTACAGCCCAGAAGAAAAGTGCTTTTTTAATTCCTGAAAGATCTGCACCTTTTGCAACAATTTTATCAAATACTTTCTCGTATAAACGAGGTACAGCAGTCATTACATTAGGTTTTACTTCTTTTAGGTTGTCGCTCATTTTTTCGATAGACTCTGCGAAATAAATTTCTACACCACAATATTGGTATAAATACAGAATCATACGCTCAAAAACGTGACAAACAGGAAGGAAACTTAAAGCTTTTGCTTGACCTTCGTCGAAAGGAACTCGTTTTTTACTGTCTAATACATTAGATACAATGTTTTTGTGTGAAAGCATTACACCTTTTGGTTTTCCGGTAGTTCCAGATGTATAAATAAGTGTCGCTAAATCGTCTGTATGTACAGCTTTTTTACGATCTTCTACTTCGTTTTGGTTGCTTGTGTCTTTTCCTAACTCTAAAACTTCCCTCCAATTCTTTTCATTGGCAACTTCATCAAAAGTATAAACTGCTTTTAATTTGGTTTTGTCTTTAATCTGATTTAGTTTTTCTAATATACTTTCATCTGAAACAAAACAGTAAGTTGCTTCCGAATGATTTAGGATGTATTCATAATCTTCTTTACTAATAGTAGGGTAAATAGGTACGTTTTGTGCACCTACTTGAAGAATACCAATATCCATAATATTCCACTCGGTTCTGTTTGTAGTTGAAATAACTGCAATTTTTTCGTTTGCTTTTACCCCTAAACGTATCAAACCACGACTTATAGTATTTGCTTGATCTACATACTCCTGTGTGGATATAGACTCCCATTTTCCATTATATTTAGTTGTTAGTGCTTTATCTAACTTAAAAGTTTCTAATTGGAAATAAGGAAAATCGAAAAGTCTTGTAATTTCAGCCATGTTATTTTAAAGTTTGAAGTCTTGCAAATTAGGAAATTTTAGATGATAATCAAATGCTAGTACAAAAAAAGGAGCTTAATTCTTGTAAGCTCCTTGATTTATAGGTGTTTAAAATGTGTTATTTTTTGTTTTCAATCCATTTTCTAGCGTTTACAAAGGCTTCTAACCACGGTGAAACTTCGTCTTTTCTTCCTGTTGGGTAGTTTGCCCAGTTCCATTGGAATGTAGAACGCTCGATATGTGGCATGGTAACCAAGTGCCTACCTGTTTTATCACACATCATTGCTGTGTTAAAGTCTGAACCATTAGGGTTTGCTGGATATCCTTCGTACCCATATTTCGCTACAATATTATATGCACTTTCTTCTTTTGGTAAGTTGAATTTTCCTTCTCCATGAGAAATCCAAACACCTAATTTAGAGCCTTCTAAGCTAGAAAGCATTACAGAGTTGTTTTTTTGAATTTCTACAGAAGTAAAAGAACTTTCGTGTTTTTTAGAATTATTATAGGTTAGTTTTCCGTGTGTATCATGCTCTGGATTTACTAAACCTAGTTCCATCCAAAGTTGAGCACCGTTACAAATACCAACAGAAAGGGTATCTTCTCTTTCAAAGAATTTCTTTAAAGCAGTATTTGCTTTTTCGTTATATAAGAAAGCACCAGCCCAACCTTTTGCAGAACCTAAAACATCGGAGTTAGAGAAACCACCAACAGCTCCAATAAACTGAATGTCTTCTAGCGTTTCACGACCCGAAATTAAATCGGTCATATGCACATCTTTTACGTCAAATCCAGCCAAGTACATAGCATTTGCCATTTCGCGTTCAGAGTTTGAACCTTTTTCACGAATGATAGCTGCTTTTGGTTTTGCTTGCGAATTTTCTGTTTTTAAAACATCTTTTAATTTTCCTGTGAAATGCTTAGGGAAAACAAATTCTAAAGGCTGGTTTTTATAATTATCAAAACGATCTTGTGCTAAACCATTTGCAGTTTGCTTTTGGTCTAATAAGAAGGAAGTTTTGTACCAAACATCTCTTAACCTAGAAACCGTTAATAAGAATACCTCTGCACTGTTTATAATACTTAAGGTGTCGCTTTCTGTTACTTTTCCTATGTTGAAGAACTCAATGTTCGCTTCAGCTAAAACTTTTTCAATAGAATTATCTGTTGCTTGGAAAACAATTCCGGAGTTTTCAGCAAATAAAACTTTGAAGGAATCTTTTTGTTTTAATTCGGTAATATCTAGTTCTGCACCAAGATTATTATCTGTAAAACACATTTCTAATAAAGTAGTGATTAATCCACCGGAAGCAACATCGTGTCCAGCAAGAATTTTATCTTCTTTAATTAGTTTTTGTATGGTATTGAATACTGTTTTTACGTAATCTGCACTTTTTACATTAGGCGTTTCGTTTCCAACCTTATTTAAAATTTGCGCGAAAGAACTTCCTCCTAATTTAAAGTCATCTTGAGAAATGTTGATATAATAGATTTCTCCTCCGTTTTTCTGAAAAACAGGTTCTACTACTTTATTAATATCGTTACAGTTTCCTGCTGCAGAAATAATTACTGTACCAGGAGAAATAACCTCTTCATTAGGGTATTTCTGCTTCATAGAAAGAGAATCTTTCCCTGTTGGGACATTGATTCCTAATCCTATTGCAAAATCTGAAACAGCTTCTACAGCTTCGTATAGTCTTGCATCTTCACCTTCGTTTTTACAAGGCCACATCCAGTTTGCAGATAAGGATACACTTTGTAAACCATCTTTTAAAGGAGCCCAAACCATATTGGTTAAGGATTCTGTAATGGCGTTTCGGCTTCCCGCTGCAGGATTGATTAATCCGGATATAGGAGCGTGACCTATAGTTGTTGCAACACCTTCTTTTCCTTTATAGTCAAGTGCCATAACACCTACGTTGTTTAAAGGTAATTGTAAAGGACCAGCACATTGTTGTTTGGCAACTTTTCCACCTACACAACGGTCTACTTTATTGGTAAGCCAATCTTTACAAGCAACAGCTTCTAATTGTAATAACTGATCAAGATAATCGTAAAATTTATCTGTATTATAAGAAATTCCTCCGTAGTTTCTATTCACCGTTTTATCGGTCATGATGGTTTTTGGAGAACTTCCAAACATATCTTCTAATGCTAAATCCATAGGTTTATCACCATTGGTTTTAGATTCAAAAGTAAATCTGTCGTTATCTGTTACATCCCCAACAGTGTACATTGGAGAACGCTCACGATCGGCAATTTTTTGTAATTTTTCTATATGATCTTCAGAAATTACTAATCCCATTCTTTCTTGAGATTCGTTTCCGATGATTTCTTTAGCAGATAGGGTAGGGTCACCAACAGGTAATTTATCTAAGTCGATATTTCCTCCTGTATCTTCTACTAATTCTGATAAGCAATTTAAGTGTCCACCAGCGCCATGGTCATGAATAGAAACAATGTGATTTTCATCGCTTTCAACCATTCCACGGACAGCATTTGCTGCACGCTTTTGCATTTCTGGGTTAGAGCGTTGTACAGCGTTTAATTCGATACCAGAAGAAAATTCTCCAGTGTCTGCAGAAGAAACTGCAGCTCCACCCATTCCAATTCGGTAGTTTTCACCACCAAGAATTACAATTTTATCCCCTGATTTTGGTGTTTCTTTTATGGCTTGATCTGCTTTACCGTAACCAATTCCTCCGGCTTGCATGATTACTTTGTCGTAACCAAGTTTTCTGTTAGATCGTTTTTCACCATCAATAATAGTACTTTCGGTTTCGTCGTGCTCAAAAGTTAAAACAGAACCGCAGATAAGCGGTTGTCCGAATTTGTTTCCGAAGTCGGATGCACCATTACTTGCTTTTATCAAGATATCCATTGGTGTTTGGTATAACCAAGGACGAGCTTCCATTTTTTGTTCCCAAGGACGCATTTCTTCTAGTCTAGAATAGGAAGTCATATAAACAGCTGTTCCAGCTAAAGGTAAAGAACCTTTTCCACCAGCTAATCTGTCTCTAATTTCCCCTCCAGAACCTGTTGCAGCACCGTTAAAAGGCTCTACAGTTGTTGGGAAGTTATGTGTTTCTGCTTTTAATGAAATAACAGAATCGAAATCTTTTGTTTGGTAGTAATCTGGTTTGTCTGCAGATTTAGGTGCGAATTGTTCTACTTTCGGACCTTTCACAAAAGCTACATTATCTTTATATGCGGAAACAATATCGTTAGGATGTTGTTTCGATGTTTCTTTGATTAATTTGAAAAGGGAAGTTGGTTTTTCTTCTCCGTCAATAATAAAAGTTCCGTTGAAGATTTTATGACGACAGTGTTCTGAGTTTACTTGAGAAAACCCGAATACTTCAGAGTCGGTTAATGGTCTTCCGATTTTTTTTGAAACCTCGTTTAGGTAATTGATTTCTTCCTCGTTTAAAGCTAGACCTTCTTGCTCGTTATAAGCGGCGATATCGTGAATGTTGATAATAGCTTCCGGTTGAATTTTTACTGTAAAAGACTCCTGGTTTAAGCTATTGAATTTTTCAGATATCATTGGGTCATAGCTTTTGAAGTCTTCAGAAACGGCTTCGAATTCTTCAATTCTTATGATACCTTCAATTCCCATATTTTGGGTTATTTCTACAGCATTGGTACTCCATGGAGTAATCATTGCAGCTCTAGGGCCAACAAAAAAAGCATCTAAGGATGCTTGTTCTATTTTTGGCTGGTTGCCAAATAACCACACTAATTTAGCGATGGTTTCTGTTGATAATTCTTTTGTTGCTTGAACAGCAAAAACTTTACTGTTTTGGTTTCCGAAGAAATGAATCATTATGTTTGAGTTAAAGTTGTGTTTAAAAATGCAAATTTACTTCTTTTCAACGTAATAATTACTATTTAAATTATTGAAAATTTAGAATTATTCCCGTTGTTATTAACCATAAAAAAAGCGACTTGTTACAGTCGCTTTATAGTTTATTTCTTTATTAACTTCTTAGTTATTGTTGCTTTACCTTGTGTTAATTTCATGATATACACACCCGACTTTAAATTGTCTAGCTGTATGTTTTGAGATTGCAGCAAGGTTTTTGTAAAGACCTTCTTTCCTAAAATATCAAATATTTCGATTTTGGTTTCTTGAGAACCATCAAATTTGATTTTTAGAATATTTTCTACAGGATTTGGTAAGATTTTTACTTCGTTTTGTGAGAAGTTGTTAGTGCTTAGGTTTTGTGTATGTGACCCTAAGTTTGAACAGTCGTCTCTACTTAAACTATTCCATTCGTTTATATCAAATGTTGTAGAAGGTTCTGTTATTTCTGGTTTTCTTATAAGCGTTACATCTTTACCAAAATTTGCACTACTGTTTAAGTCACCAATAAGATCTATTAGAACATCATTTTTAAACAAGCCGATTGCGTCATTTCCATTAAAGCTAGTGATGTCTGTATTTAAATCATCGTATTGTGAAGGGCAAACTGTAGAGCTACCGTTGGCGATAACATAAACGTCTTGATTTGCTATAGTAGCGTTTTGTGGGAAAGTATAAGTTGTTCCCCAAGTTCCTCCACCATTTGTTCCTAGTTTTAATGTGTATGCGGATAAGTCGTTGATATTTTCACCTGTAAAGTTTGCTATTTCTAACACTTTATTAAAGCTAGAACCTTCAATATATTCTGAAAAGTATATTTCTGAACCTCCACCTGTAGAACCATTATTTGTAGTTGTTTCACATGCTTGGTTACTAACACCAGATTCATTGTCAGCAGCATCTTTAGCTGTAATTGTGAAGCAATATTCTGTAGCAGGAGTTAAACCTGTTACTGTAAAATTGGTTTCGCTTGTACTGAAAGAGCTTATTGTTTCGCCATCTACATAAATATTGTATTCTGTAACTGCTACGTTATCTGTTGAAGCGGTCCAAGTTAAATGAATAGAATCATCTGTTGGGTTTGAAGCAACAAGGTTTAGTGGTGTTGAAGGCGCTTCAGTATCACCTGCATTTGGATTCCATATTAAATTTGCATATTCCGGATGATCTACAAACGGGTTTGCATTTCCTTGAAATCTGTATGCTGCTTTATTTCTTTCAATTTCTCTTTGGTCAACAGGATCTACATTATAATGCCAGTCTAAAAGTACATCTATTGCCCAAGTGTGAAATACCTGGTCATTAGTTCCATTAAACATATCAAAACTAGTATAGTTGTGAATGTTGTCCTCATAACGAGTTGCAAAGTATAAGATAGCTCTTGCTATATCTCCTTTAAACTCATCTATTGGTTCAAACACAGTACCAGAATAACCCTGCATAGCACTTGTTCCTCTTTTGGATCCATTTTGAGATGTCCAGTTATCCGATGCAACATTACCAAAAGGGAAACTTCCTCTAAAGTTATTAACCCTACAATCTGTTGGGATTACGTGGTGAATATCACTTTGCATTGGAAAATTACTGTTAAAAGAAGATTGTGGAATAATATGTTCTCTATTATAGCAATCACCTTCAGCAGTTTGATTACCTCCTTCATCTAGATTATGTGTGAAGTTATACGGGTCTGGTCCATTAGGGTTTTCAGAATAAAAATCTAAAACCGTACCATCATTTTCATAATTAGCACCTCCAGTTACATCAAGATCAGAATGTGTGTCTACGTAACCTTGCGAATTAGAAATTCCTGCACCATCGTATAATTGGTCATACGTTCTAGCTGTATGACCATTTGAAATAATGTCTTTTAACTGTGTTTTTAAAGTGAATCCAGTTCCTGTTGCAGTATCGTAATAATCTGATGGAATTTGTGCGGAAACACTATAGGATAGTAAAAGTGCTAGTATAAAGTATATTTGTTTCATGTTTTAATTTTTCTTTTCTAATAATGCCATATAGAATCCGTCGAAACCAGATTCGTTTGCCAATATTTTCTTTTCTTTTATAAAATTGAAGTTTTTTCCGTTTTCTGAAGCTAAAAAGGCCTCAACTTGTTTTTGGTTTTCAGAAGGTAAGATAGAGCAGGTAGCGTAAACTAATTTTCCTCCTGGTTTTACCATTCTAGAATATGTGTTTAGTATTTCGCTTTGCGTTTTCTTTATTTTTTCAATAAACTCTGGTTGTAATTTCCATTTAGCATCTGGATTTCTACGTAAAACACCTAAACCAGAGCAAGGAGCATCAATTAAAACTCTGTCTGCTTTATCGTAAAGTTTTTTGATTGGTTTTGTGGAATCTATAACACGCATTTCGATATTATGAGCGCCAGCACGTTTAGCTCTTCGCTTTAATTCTTTTAGCTTATTCTCATAAATGTCCATTGCTATAATTTGCCCTTTGTTTTCCATAAGAGCAGCAAGGTGAAGTGTTTTTCCTCCTGCGCCTGCACAAGTATCTACCACTCTCATTCCAGGTTGTACGTCTAAAAACTCTGCAACTTTTTGAGAAGAAGCATCCTGTACTTCAAAATATCCTTTTTGAAAAGCGTCTGTTGTAAAAACATTAGCTCTTTCTTTTAGTTTTAAAGCATTTGGATAGTTTTTTATCTCATCTGTTTCAATATCTAAATCAAAAAGCTCTGCTTGAAGTTTTTCTTTGGTAGTTTTCAGGGTGTTCACTCGTAAAACTACATCAGCTTGCTCATTAAGAGCAGCGATTTCTTTACCCCAAAGTTTTTCTCCTAATTCCTTAGAAACTAGTTCATCCATCCAATCTGGAACAGATTCTTTTATTTTTCTAACTGATGAAAATTCATCAAAACGACCTTTGATTTTTCTAGAAGGCGTATTTTCAAAATATTTCCAATCTGGTAATTTTATTCCTTTTAGGGTTGCCCAAACAGCAACTAAGCGCCATACATCATCTCGTGAAAAAGGCTCTTTAACTTCTGCTATTTCAGCATATAAACGTTTCCATCGTACGATATCGTAGGTGGTTTCTGCAACAAAGGCTCTGTCTCTGCTTCCCCAGCGTTTGTCGCGTTTTAGTAACTGTTGTACTACTTTGTCTGCATACATTCCTTCATTAAAGATTTGTAATAAACCATCAACTGTAGCAAAACATAAATTTCTGTGTAATCTCATTTTAAATTTTATAATCCTACAAAGTTACGTTAAATGCCACGATTTCACGAATATTTTTAATATTTAGATGAAGTGACTTATCTTTCCTGAAAAATTCTAATTTATGAAACAGCTATTTGTAATATTTTTAAGTGTAAGCTTTTTGTTTTCTTGTAATACAATAGAAAAAACTCTTAAGCCGAAAGTTTTTAATAAGGTTGAAATGGAAACTATTTTAGAAGACACTTTATTAAATGTTCGCGCTATTGAAACACTTAAAGATGCAGATGGTCTTGTTTTTGCAAATTCCAAAGGAGATATTGGAATCCTTGATATTGCTTCAGAAAAAATAAGATATCCTATTGCTGTATCATATTCTTTAAAATTAAATTTTAGAGCTATTGCTAAAACCAAAAGTATATTTGCTTTGAGTATTGGTAGCCCTGCTTATATGTTTAAGATTGATGAGGATATTAAGAAAATGGTTTACCAGGAAGATCATGAAAAAGCCTTTTATGATTCTATGGATTTTTGGAATGAAAAGGAAGGCATCGCGATTGGAGATCCAACAGACGATTGCATGAGTATTATTATTACTAGAGATGGAGGTGAAACATGGAACAAACTGTCTTGTGATGCGTTACCAAAAGCTAAGGAAGGTGAAGCTGCTTTTGCTGCAAGTGATTCAAATATTGCTATAGTTGGAGATAAAACATGGGTAGCAACAGGAGGGAAGTCTAGTCGAATATTATTTTCTCCAGATAAAGGGGTTACCTGGCAAGTGTATAAAACACCTATCATTCAAGGTCTAGAAACTACAGGAATGTATAGTGTAGATTTTTATGACGAGTTACATGGTTTTGCGGTAGGTGGCGATTATACAAAAGCAGATGCAAATCTTGCTAATAAAATTAGAACCGCTGACGGAGGTAAAACATGGGAAGTTGTGTCTGATGGTGTTGGACCAGGGTATAGAAGTTGCGTGCAATATGTACCAAATAGTAAAGCAAAACAATTAGTAGCTATAGGTTTTAAAGGTATAGATTATAGTACAGACGCCGGAAATAATTGGAGTCATTTAAGTGATGAAGGCTTTTATACACTTCGATTTGTAAATGATAGCACGGCTTATGCAGCAGGAGCAGGACGAATAAGTAAACTAACTTTTAAAGAATAAAAAAAGCCAAGATGTATTTCTTGGCTTTATGATAGAAATTATATTTTTAATTTCTTTTTTCTCCTTTATGTCTTTGTTTGAACTGTTCAATCATTTTGTGTTTAAAAGATCTATCCGCTTCAATTAGTTTTAAAATCTTTTTAGAAGATAGCACTTTAGAAAGTTTTGCGTAATAATCTCTTTGAAGCTTGTACTTGTCTTCATAAAGTTTTAACCTAATTTCTAAATGCTCCTTAGCTTCTGTTTCCGTTACGTTTTCTGGGATAGCCTTTCTAGCTTCTTTCGATTTGTTGTAAAGTTTATCATAAGCTTCAAGGTTTGCATTATAAATTGGCCAAAATTCCTGAGCTTCTTTTGCGGTTAATTCTAACTGCTCTGTAATATGTGCTACTTTAAGCGCTCTCACTTTTTCTTTGTCGTGATCTTGAGCAAAGGTGTTAAGCGAAAAGAGTAAGGAGAAAAGTAATATATAAGTTGTTTTCATAGTTGTTTGTTTCATGTGTTAAAAAGAACAGAAATACATATTTTAATCTAAAATAAAATCGGTTTCATCTATGGTTTCTAAATAATAATCTAAGGTTTCATCACTTAAATTATAGTCTATAAATGCAGATTCACTTAATTCTGTGTTAGAAAATAATATGTTGAAATCATTTAATTCAAAATTGTTTAAAACGAAATCATCTACAGCTTCTGTTTCTAGGGTATCAAAATTAAAAGTGTTATTAAATAGTGAAAGATTAAAAAGTAACAGAATTGCTGCGGCAATGCTAGATATGTAAATAATGTTTCTTTTGTTTAATAATGAAATGACCTTAGTAGATTCTTTTTTGTTTGTTTTAGAAAGAATACTTTTTTCAACTTCTTCAAAATAACCTTCAGGTACAGTAAAACCAGCGTCTGAAGCTTTTTCTTTTAAGTTAGCTTGGCTTAAAATAGAAGCTTCAAAGTTTTCAAAATATGTTTTTGGAACTTTAAAACCGGATTCTTGTATGTTCTTTAATTTCTTCTTCACGATAGTAGGACTCTTAATTTTTGCAAAGGTTTAATCTTGAGTTAAATAGTCTTCAATTTTTTTAACTGCGATATGATATGAAGCCTTTAATGCTCCTTCACTTGTTTCAAGAATTTCGGCCATATCTTTATATTTTATATCCTGAAAATACCTCATATTAAAAACTATTTGTTGCTTTTGAGGTAGTGTGGCAATAGCTTTTTGAAGTTTTAGTTGGATTTCATCTCCTTCAAAATAAACATCCGATTGTAGGTTGTTAATTGCCAGATCTTGTGCTTCTTCGTTTGTAGTTTGTAAGCGTTTAGCATTTTTATTTATAAACGAAATAGCCTCGTTTGTTGCAATTCTGTACATCCAGGAGTAAATTTTACTGTCTCCTTTAAAATTGTCTATGTTTCTAAAAACTTTTATAAACGTGTTTTGAAGTACATCGTCGGTGTCGTCATGTGATTTTACAATATGACGTATGTGCCAATACAAACGTTCCTTATAAAGACTAACTAACTCTTTAAAAGCTTGTTCTTTTGTTTGGTTACTTTTTAACTGATTTATAAGTAGTGTTTCGTTTAACACAAGTACATTTTAATTATTTGACTAATTATTAAGCAAATAGTTTAATAAAGGTAATATTTTTTATTGAAAAATATTTAAAACTACAAACAGTTGGTATAGAGTGTTTTGTGGTTAAAAACATCGATAAAGTGTATGTTATTATAGGTGAAATGCATGTTTTTTTTGGTGGTTAGGATAATTTTATATAAATTTGTATAATAATACTTACTTAATGTTAGACGCCCCAAGTCTAAACAGAAACAAAAAAAGCTAGAAGAAATTCTAGCTTTTTTAGTTTATGGAGTTTTTATTTATTCAAAACTTTGCATTTCTACTAACTTTTGATAGATACCTTGTTTAGCTAAAAGTTCTTTATGTGTGCCTTGTTCTGCAATTTCTCCTTTTTGCATCACTAGTATTTTATCTGCATTTTGAATTGTTGAAAGTCTGTGAGCAATTACAATAGAAGTTCTGTTTTTCATCATGTTTTCTAATGCAACTTGCACTAAACGTTCACTTTCTGTATCTAAAGCAGAAGTAGCTTCGTCAAGAATCATGATTGGTGGATTCTTTAAAACAGCTCTAGCAATACTCAAACGTTGCTTTTGACCTCCAGAAAGTTTTCCTCCAGAATCACCAATATTGGTTTCAATTCCTTTAGGTAGGTCTTTTACAAACTCCCAAGCGTTTGCTATTTTTAAGGCATCTATGACCTCTTCATCCGTAGCATTAGGGTTTCCTATAAGCAAGTTATTTTTTACTGTTTCGTTAAAAAGAATAGAATCTTGCGTAACCAGACCTATTAAGCTTCTTAAAGATTTTTTGGTTAGGTCTCTAATATCTTCTCCATCAATAGTAATGCTTCCCTCGTTAACATCATAAAAACGTGTAACAAGATTTGCAATGGTAGATTTTCCGCTTCCAGATTGTCCAACAAGTGCCACTGTTTTTCCTTTAGGAACATTTACAGAAAAGTTCTTAAGAACTAAGTCATCTTGGTATTTAAATGAAATATTATTTATAGCAATTTCGGAGTGGAAACCTTCTTTTACTTTTGCGTCTAGTTTATCTTCTAGAGGGGAAGGTGTTTCAATTATTTCTAAAACACGATCTGCAGCTGCATTTCCAGCTTTTACTTGGTAACTAGCTTTACTTATAGCTTTAGCAGGCGTCAAGATTTGGTAGGCAAGTGCCATGTATGTAATAAATGCACCACCCGAAAGACTTTTATCTATTAAAACCATGCTACCACCATACCATAATAATGCGGCAATTGTTGCGATTCCTAAAAACTCACTTGTAGGAGATGCTAGGTTTTGACGGTTAAGTAAAGTGTTTGAATAGTTGTAAAATCTGTTAGTAGATTCTTGGAATCTTTTATTGAATTGGTCTTCGGCATTAAAACCTTTAATTACTTTTAATCCGCTAAGGGTTTCTTCTAAGGTAGATAAAAAGACCCCTTGTTCTTGTTGTACTCTTCCGGATTTTTTCTTTAAGCTTTTCCCTATTCTAGAAATAATAAATCCTGCAACAGGAATGAAAATAAATACGAATACGGTAAGTTTCATTGAAATTGTAAACATAGTTACAATAGCAAATACAATAGTTAAAGGTTCTTTTATAATGAGTTCTAAAACAGCTAATAAAGAGTTTTTTACTTCGTTTACATCTCCTGAAATACGCGCAATAATATCTCCTTTTTTCTTTTCGGAATAGTAGGAGATAGGGAGGGTTAAAACTTTATTATAGATAGAGTTTCGTAAATCTTTTAAAACCCCATTTCTTAAGAAAGTGATAAAGAATAACGCTAGATAATTAAAAACATTCTTGAGTAAAAACAAACTAATGATTAGAATAATCATGTATAACAAAGTGATTTGCGGTCCTTCGTTTTCGTTTGTAATGGTAACGAAATAGTTTAAATAATCTTGTCCGTAAGTTTTAATACCTCTGATGCCTTGGTAAACTGGTTTTTCGTAAAGTTTTTCGGTTTCACCAAAAAGCACGTTAATCATTGGCATTAAAGATACCATGGCCAGTGTACTAAATAGCGCATAAAGTACATTGAAGAAAATGTTTAAATATCCGTACTTTTTATACGGAATTAAAAATTTGGAAATCTTCTTTAAATATTCCATTAATTAAGTTTCAGGTCTTTAATGATTGCTTCCATTTTCGCATCCAATTCTTGTTCTTTAGTCTTGAATTCCGAAGCATTTTCTAGTTCTGTATTCACACTAATATAGAATTTAATTTTTGGTTCTGTTCCGCTAGGTCTTAATGCTATTTTAGTTCCGTTTTCGGTATAGTAAATAAGTACATTAGATTTAGGAACATCTATAGTAGTTTCTTCATGTGATTGTAGGTTTTTTGCAATAGACGATTGATAATCTTCTATTAAAACTACTTTTTCACCATTAATTTCTTCTAAAGGATTGTTTCTAGCATCTATCATCATTTGTTTGATTTCTTGTGCTCCTTCGATTCCTTTTTTAGTTAACGAAATTAAATGCTCTTTGTATAAACCGTGTTCTACGTATAGATTTATTAATTCTTTATAGAAAGAACTTCCTTTGGCTTTTGCTTGGGCAGCAATTTCTATAGCTAACAATGAGGCCGTGTTTGCGTCTTTATCTCTAACAAAATCGCCAACCATATAACCGAAGCTTTCTTCACCACCCCCAATATAATCTAGGTTAGGGAAGTCTTTGATTAATTTTGCAATCCATTTAAAACCGGTTAAAACTATTTTGCAATCGGTATTGTAAGCTTTTGCTAAAATATCTACCATTGGAGTAGAAACGATTGTTGTAGCTACAAATTCTTTACCCTTAAGTTTGTTTTCTTTTTTCCATTGTTTTAATAGGAAATCGGTCATCATAACCATGGTTTGATTTCCGTTTAAAAGAATCATCTTTCCGTCAAGATCTCTAACAGCAACACCAAGTCTATCTGCATCTGGGTCTGTACCAATTACTATATCGGCATTCTTTTTTTCTGCAAGTTCTAAAGCCATTTTTAGAGCTTCAGGTTCTTCTGGATTTGGTGATTTTACTGTAGGGAAATCTCCGTTAGGTTCGCGTTGATCTTCAACAATATGAACATTGTTATATCCAGCGCGTTTTAGAGTTTCTGGGAAAATAGTGATAGAAGTTCCGTGTAGCGAAGTGAAAACAATATTGAAATCTTCTTTCGCTTCTGTTGCAGATTCAAAGCTTCCATTTTTAATTGATGCTTCTATAAACACATCATCTACTTCTTTACCTATATATGTAATGTTTTCTTCATTAGCTTCAAATTTAATTTCTGCATAATCAAGATTACTTATTTCTTTTATAATTTCTGCATCTTGTGGTGGCACTAATTGTCCGCCATCTTGCCAATAAACCTTATAACCATTGTACTCTGGCGGGTTATGTGATGCTGTAAGTACAATTCCGCAGTGACAGTTTAGATGTTTTAATGCGAAAGAAAGTTCTGGAGTAGGGCGTAAGTCTTCAAATAAAAACACTTGCACTCCGTTTGCAGAAAAAACATCGGCAACTACTTTAGCTAATGTTTTACTGTTGTGTCTACAATCAAAAGCGATTGCCACTTTGTGTTTTACCCCAGGGAAAACGGTATGTAAATAGTTGCAAATACCTTGTGTGTTTCTTCCTAAGGTGTATTTGTTAATTCGGTTGGTTCCCATTCCCATTACACCGCGCATTCCACCTGTACCAAATTCTAAATCTTTATAAAAAGATTCCTTTAATTCTGTAGGGTTGCTTGCAATAAGATCTTTTATATGTGTTTGAGTTTTTTCGTCAAAAGCAGGAGTAAGCCATGTGTTTACTCTTTCTAATAATTCTGGTTCAATGTATCTCATATTATACTATAATTAATGTGCAAAAATACGGAATTACAAAAATGTTAAAATCTAATTTGAAGTTAAAAATTGAAATAGCTTGATTTCAATAGGGTAACTTTTAATTTTCCGAAAATTTTTGGACGCTTAGACAAAGTGATATTTGTAGTAAGCTTGAAGTTTTTAATCTAAATTAATTGCTTCTTTTACTAAGTATCTATTTTTGTCTGATTTTGTTCTTAAAATAATTTCTCCTAAAAATCCTGCAACAAAAAATTGAGTTCCTATAATCATGGTAACCAATGAGATGTAAAATTGCGGACGTTGGGTTATTAATCTTCCTGTTGGGTTTAAATATAATTTATCTATTCCTAAGTATAATGCGAATGCAAATCCTATAGCAAACATTATAAATCCTAAGGCTCCGAAAAGATGCATAGGGTTTTTTCCAAATCGAGAAATAAACCAAATAGTAATCAAGTCGAGAAAACCGTGAATAAATCTATTCATGCCGAATTTTGTTTCGCCATATTTTCTTGCTTGGTGTTGTACTACTTTTTCTCCAATTTTAGTGAAACCTGCATTTTTAGAAAGTACCGGGATATAGCGATGCATTTCACCGTTCACATCTATGTTTTTTACAACATCATGATGGTATGCTTTCAATCCGCAGTTAAAATCATGCAGTTTTACTCCAGATGTTTTTCGGGCAGCCCAATTGAATAATTTAGAGGGAAGGTTTTTAGCAATAACAGAGTCGTAACGCTTCTTCTTCCATCCGGAAACTAAATCAAAACCATCTTTTACAATCATTTGGTATAGTTCTGGTATTTCATCTGGATTATCCTGTAAATCGGCATCCATCGTGATAATAACGTCTCCTTGTGCTTTAGCAAAACCGGCATGTAGGGCTTGCGATTTTCCAAAATTTTTCAGGAATCTTATGCCTTTTACATTGTTGTTTTTTATGGATAATTCTGAAATTATTTTCCAAGAATCATCGGTGCTACCGTCGTCTATAAATAGGATTTCATAAGAAAAATGATTGGACTGCATAACTTTTACAATCCAATCATGTAATTCTGTTAAAGAATCTTGTTCGTTAAGTAGTGGTATGACTACTGATATATTCATGTATTATGCTTCTTTTTTCATTGCAACCCCACCAATAAGAGAGTATAGTAGACCAAAAAATGCACTTAAAGCAATCCATAAGGCAGATCCTAATATAGGATTAGAGAACTTTTTCATCATTATTATTTGTTGTTCTACCATTTCTTCTGAAAGGTCTGGGTTTTCTAGTAATTTATCTTTTACAACTTCCATTGCTTGTTCTTGAAAGCCAGGATCTATGATATAGTTAAAAACTAAACCGTAAACAGCAAAAACTAATGCGCTTATAACACCTATAAGGGTACCTATTTTAATAGCTTGGCTTAAACTTAAAAGGTTGCTGTTGTTTTTTTTGTACTGACTAATAACGTAAATAATAACTACGGGAAATAGTACATAGTAAATATACATTGGCCATTGTACTCCTTCTAGTTGCATACCTGTTACATACATTATAACAGAAATTAATATTAAGATTAGCCCTAAAACTAATCCGTAGTTTTTGGCATAGCTACCAGTTGATAGAGGTTTGTTTTCCATTTTATTTTAGTATTTTTGTTTATAGTTAGTTAGTGAACAAATATAGGAAAACGTTACATTAAATTCTTTCAAATACTGTAATCTTATCCTTTTTGATGCACGATTACTAGAAATAAATAATATTATTGAATAAATTTTGCAAATACTATTGCACATTAGTAAAAAATGGTTAAATTTGCACCTCGAAAATAGTAAAGACAATAAAGCATTTAGCGATGAAAAAAGGTATACATCCAGAAAATTATAGATTAGTAGCATTTAAAGATATGTCAAATGATGATATATTTATAACTAAATCTACAGCAAACACAGCTGAAACGATAGAGCATGAAGGTGTTGAATATCCATTAATTAAAATGGAGATTTCTAGAACATCTCATCCATTTTACACTGGTAAATCTAAATTAATAGATACTGCTGGACGTATTGACAAGTTCAAAAACAAATACGCTAAATTCAAAAAATAATTTAGCTATTATATATTATATAAAGCCTTTCAAATTTGAAAGGCTTTTTTGTTTTTATTATTTATACTACTTTTGGTATATACTTAATTTCAATAAAAAATGAATTATATTCTTTTTGATGGACCTTCAAGAAATCAGTTGCTTCCATTCACCTATACAAGACCTGTAGCAGACATTAGAGTTGGTATTTTAACTATTAGAGAAAAATGGGAAAAGCATTTAGGCTCTACAACTACAACCATTACCGAAGATTACTTGTCTGAAAAATACCCGATGGTAGAAATGGATGAAAATATTCTTATAAACGCATCTTTTCTTCCTGATTATGATTTGGTTGAAAGAATTAAAGGTTTAGAAGAAAATCAAGCGATTTTTAGTGGTGAAGATGTAATTGCCTTTTTTACAAAAGAAGCTCAAGAGGATATAGATTTAAATACTTATGAAGCTATTGAATATAACGAAGAGCTTTTGAAAATTGAAAATACTTGGGATATCTTTTCTAAAAATGGAGATGCTATTCAAGAGGATTTTGAATTATTAACTCACGGAAGAAAGTCTCAACCAATTCCTAGCTCGAATAATATTATTGCTCCAGAAAATATCTTTATAGAAGAAGGAGCAAAATTAGAGTTTGCAACGTTGAATGCTAGCTCAGGTCCAATTTATATTGGTGCAGGTGCAGAAATAATGGAAGGCAGTATTGTTCGCGGTCCTTTAGCGTTATGTGATCATGCTACTCTAAAATTAGGTGCTAAAATTTACGGACCAACAACTGTAGGTCCGCATAGTAAAGTAGGAGGAGAGGTGAGTAATTCTGTGATTTTCGGATATTCTAATAAAGGACATGATGGTTTCTTAGGAAACTCTGTTTTAGGGGAGTGGTGTAATTTGGGAGCAGACACTAATAACTCTAACCTTAAAAATAACTATGCTGAAGTAAGATTATGGAGCTATGAAACAGAGAGTTTTGCTAGAACCGGTTTGCAGTTTTGTGGACTTATGATGGGAGATCATAGTAAATGTGGAATTAACACGATGTTTAATACGGGAACCGTAGTAGGAGTTAGTGCAAATATATTTGGTAGTGGTTTTCCTAGAAACTTTGTTCCAAGTTTTTCTTGGGGTGGAAGTTCTGGATTTACAACTTACCTAACAAAAAAAGCATTTGAAGTTGCAGGGGTGGTAATGTCTAGAAGAAATATTGAATTTACAGATCAAGATGCTGCAATCTTAAATCATGTTTTTGAAGAAACTAAAAAGTATCGCGCTAGTTAATTAGACTTTCCTTTTTGCTGGAAATACAATAATTATTAGGCATTGTTACTGTATTACTAAAGCGTGTTAATTAGCCTGTTTTTATATCCAAATTGCCGTATAAGTAGTTAAAAATCTTTTTTATATAAATCTGTTTAAAAAAATAATTACTTAAATTTAGAATGTTAATCATATAATAAGTAAACGCGTGTTTATTTTAAAAAATAAACTTTTCTTTTCAATTTTATTTTTCACATTTCTTTTATTAGATGTATTTATGAAATTGAAGTACAATGAATTTTCATATAGGGTTTTTACTAAGCCTATTATGTTGATTCTATTGTTCTTCTTTTATGTTTTTAACAATAATGAAAAATCTAAGAATAGGAAATTTTATGTGATATGCGCTTTGTTCTTTTTGCTGGTAGGCGAAATGTTTGTTGCCTACAAAGGGTATTTAGCCTTTATGTCCTATTCATTATTATGTTTTACCTTATCTAAATTGTTCTATATTTTTAGATTCTCTATTCAGAACGATTTTAAAATGACAAGATTGCTCCCTGTGCTGAGCTTTTGTTTTGTCTATATTGTTGTCTTGTTTAATTTGATTTACGAAAATCTAGGCAATTTTATGATTCCTGTGTTATTGTTCCTTTTCTTAACAATGATCATTATTCAATTTGTTTTTTTAAGAAAATCGGAAGTAGACTACCAAAGCTATTTGCTTGTAGGATTTGGAATTTTGTTTTCTGTTATAGCAGAAACATTAGCAATTTTAGAAATATTTTATAGTAAAAAGTTTTTAGAAGAAAGTATTATTTTATTGGTGCTTTATAGTGTTTCTCATTATCTCGTAATTTTAGGCTTGGTAACAGAGAAAATTCAAGTTAATAGTGAACCCATTCAAGCTGATTAAATAATTAAGAGACAATAACTTTTTTAAATAAGTTATTAGAGCTTGATATTTAAAGGCTACTTTCTTTAGAAACCTGTTTTAATTCTAATAAATTAGTAGGGTTGATGCCTAAACCTTTTACCTCTTTTCTAGTAAACCTTACAACTTCATCATAAAACATAGTTACAATAGGTGCTTCTTGCATTATTAGAGAGTCCATTTTAGTATAAAGTTTTTCTCTATTCACAGTACTAGTTTCGGTGAAAGCTTGTTTATACCAAAGGTCAAATAGTTCGCTTTTAAAATGCGAGTAATTTGGTCCGTTAGGAGCAAAGTTTTTACTATAATATAATGAAAGATAGTTTTCGGCATCTGGGTAATCTGCAATCCAACTTGCTCTAAACATATCTGTTTTTCCGTTTGCTTTAGCTTCTTTTAATGCAGATGCAGGCACAACATCAATTTTTATTTGCAATCCGGTTTTTTTTAATTCTCTTTGAATGTATTCGCAAAAACTTAAATAATTACTTGTTGTAGTTAGTGTTATTTGCGGATTTTTATTTCCAGTTTCTTCTATATATTTAGCGACTAATTCTGTTGCTTTTTTTGGTTGGTAGCTAAAACCAATAGATTCGTTGTGTCCAGGTAAACCCTTCGGGATAAATCCACCATTAGCAGGAATTCCAATCCCGTTTCTCAGGTAGGTCATCATTTTTTTTCTGTCAAATCCGTAATTTACTGCTTGACGTAGTAGTTTCGATTTTATTTCGGGAGTTTCTGTTTCCATATAAAAGCCCAGATACTCTGTGTTCAGATACGGGCCTCGAATCATATTTACTTCAGATTTATATTTATCACGAAGTTCTCCCGTTGCAGTTAATATTTCATCTTTATATGAAGCGTCTAAACCGGAAACAAAATCTATATTTCCTTGGGCAAACTGTAAAAACTCACTTTGTTTATCTGGTAAAAAAGTAATTGCTACCGCTTCTAAATATGGTAGGGAGTTACCGTTTTTATCTTTTTCGAAGTAATTTCTGTTTTTTCTGAATACCAATTTTATGTTTTCTTCCCAACGTTTAAAGTAGAAAGGGCCAGTTCCAATTGGGTTTGATCTAAAATCACTTCCGTAAAACTCTACAATTTCTTTGGGTACAACAGAGCAATACTTCATAGTTAATAAGCCTAAAAAAGCAGGGAAAGCTTGTTTTAGCTGAATTTGAAAAGTAGAATCATTAACTGCTTTGTAATTTTCAACTTTGCTTAAAACCCAACTTCCAGAAGATGCAATATTTTTATCCTTTAATCTGTTAAAGCTATATACAAAATCGGAAGCATTTACTTTTCTTGTAGAGTTTTTTTTGAACAGCTTATGTTTATGAAAATACACATCATTTCGTAATGTAAAAGTGTAGGTTTTGGCGTCTTCAGATATGTTCCATTTTTTCGCTATAGATGGTTGTACGTTTAAATCTTCATCCATTTGCACCAAGCCATTAAACAACTGATTAACTGCCCAAATATCGGCATTGTCTTTAGCAAATGCGGGGTCTAAGGAGCCTATGTTTTTGTGTTCATTATATCTAAAAACATTTTCCATTGGTTTGTTTTTAGAGCCACAACTAATAAAAAGTAAGATTAGTATTGTAAAATATTTCATTTGTCTATTCGCTTTCTTATAAACATCAATAATAATCTTAATTATAACATTATAAAAAAAAATCTATTTTTAAAGTTAGTTATTTTTGTGATAACTGGTTTTCTTTAGATTTATCCAATCTAAAATCTGGAATTTATATGTTAAAAATAACTACAGATCAAGGAAGCATTACTAAAAAAGTAATTAGAAGCTAAATCAATATTTTTCTTCATTTATAAAAAAGAGCGTTTTAAGTAGTTAAAACGCTCTTTTTATGTAATTTTGTAGCGTTTTATTTTAGAATAATATGATAACTAAAAAAGTCGCATTTTACACTTTAGGTTGTAAACTTAATTTTTCGGAAACATCTACCATTGCAAGAAACTTTAAAGATGAAGGTTTTGAGCGTGTGGATTTTAGCGAAAAAGCAGATATATATGTAATCAATACTTGTTCTGTTACCGAAAATGCAGACAAACGATTTAAAACCATTGTAAAGCAAGCACAAAAGAGCAATTCGGAAGCTTTTGTAATTGCAATAGGTTGTTATGCTCAATTAAAACCACAAGAATTAGCAGATGTTAACGGTGTGGATTTAGTATTAGGGGCTTCAGAAAAATTTAAAATCACCGATTACCTAAACGACTTATCTAAAAATGATTTTGGTGAAGTACATGCTTGCGAAATAGAAGAAGCAGATTTTTATGTAGGAAGTTATTCTATAGGAGACAGAACTCGTGCCTTTTTAAAGGTTCAAGATGGTTGTGATTATAAATGTACTTATTGTACTATTCCGTTAGCAAGAGGAATTTCTAGAAGTGATGAATTGGAAAATGTTTTAAAGAATGCTAAAGAAATTTCAGAAAAAGGTATAAAAGAAATCGTATTAACAGGTGTTAATATTGGGGATTACGGAAAGGGGGAGTTTGGAAATAAAAAACACGAACACACTTTTTTTGAATTAGTAGAAGCATTAGATGAAGTAGAGGGTATTGAGCGTTTAAGAATTTCTTCTATAGAACCAAACCTGTTAAAAAATGAAACAATAGATTTTGTTGCAAACAGTAGAACTTTTGTTCCGCATTTTCATATTCCTTTACAGAGTGGAAGCAATGAGATTTTAAAATTAATGCGAAGAAGATATATGAAAGAATTATATGTTGATCGCGTTAATAAAATTAAAGAACTCATGCCACACGCTTGTATTGGTGTTGATGTTATTGTTGGGTTTCCAGGCGAAACTGATGAATTATTCCTAGAAACTTACAACTTCTTGACAGAATTAGATATTTCATACTTACACGTTTTTACCTATTCTGAAAGAGATAATACTGTTGCAGCAGAAATGGATGGAGTAGTACCTAAAAAAGTACGTGCTAAGCGCAGTAAGATGCTTCGAGGGCTTTCTGTTAAGAAAAGAAGGGCTTTCTACGAAAAACAATTAAATAGCAGTAGAACCGTTTTATTTGAAAGCGAAAACAAAGAAGGTTATATTCATGGTTTTACAGAAAACTATGTAAAAGTAAAAGCACCATGGAATCCAGAGTTGGTAAATACGCTTCACCAAGTGGAGCTTACATCTATTGATGATGACGGATTGGTAAGATTTGAATTTGAAAAAGAATTAGCATAAAAAATAAATCCCGAAACAATTGTTTCGGGATTTATTTTTTTAAGATTAGAAAACAGCAAGATTAAATTCTTACACCAACAGGTAGCATGTTTTTGTACTGTCTGTTTTTTCTAATAAATTTTACTACTTCAGGGCTTGTAGGCATTACGCTTAAGCCTCTTTCTTCAATATTTTTTAACACCATTACAATGAAGTCATTTTGAAACTTTTCCGTTTTTATAGACTCTGGAATAGCAAGTTTGGTTAAAAAAATTTTTCTTTCTTGAAGTGCGTATTCAATTATTGCTAATTGGCCTTCATAGTTCAGTTCAAATTGACGTAAAAATTCGTTGTCAATTAATTCAGCTTCATCAATCATAATTAATTTAGTATTATTCAGGAGATATTAAATAAGCAAAACTTTTTTGTATAGTTTTGTGTTTCACAATTTACGAAATTTTATCCATTAATTAAAGTTATTGCTAGCTTAAACCCAAATGAGTCAAGAAATTATACATGTTTATTTTATGCCAGGAATGGCAGCAAATCCAACTATTTTTGAAAATATCCAGTTACCAGAAGATATATTTAAAATACATTGGCTAGAATGGGAAATTCCGTATAAAAACGAATCGCTAAGCGCTTATGCGAAACGAATGACAGAATTTATAAAACATGAAAATGTGGTATTATTAGGAGTTTCTTTTGGTGGTATTCTAGTACAAGAAATGAGTAAACATATTTCATTACGTAAACTTATTATTGTATCTTCTGTAAAAAGCAAGCACGAGTTACCTAAACGTATGAAAATAGCTAAATACACTAAGGCTTACAAGGCGCTTCCTACTAGCTTAGTAACTAAAGTAGATATATTGGCAAAATATGCTTTTGGTAAAAGTGCTGTAAAACGATTAGATTTATACAAAAAATATCTTTCGGTTACAGATCCATATTATTTAGATTGGGCAATTAAGCATGTTGTTTGTTGGAATCAAGAGAAGCCAATACCTGGAGTAATTCACATTCAAGGTGAAAAAGATGCTGTTTTTCCACATAAATATATTAAAGACTGTATCACAATAAAAAATGCTACACACGTTATGATAATTAATAGATTTAAGTGGTTTAATAAAAATTTACCGAAACTGATTTTAGAATAATTTATGGCGTAAAATTTGCTGCTTATTATTTAACTATATAAAAACGATATGAATATGAAATGGATTAAAAGTACACTTGCGCTTTTTGGAGTTTTAAGCCTATGTGTTATGTTTATTTTTGCATTACAGGATGCACCTACAGACGAGAATTTTGAAAAAAAATTAATTAATGAATATAATGTGTATGCTTTGCAGGTTCCTAATGGTTTAGAGTTTGCAGGGGAAGCAGTGCCTTTACATAATCCAGATATTTATGAAAGAATGGATAGAGAGTTATTGGTAAACACCTATTGGCAGTCTAACGGATTCCTAATGTTCAAACGTGCAAAGAAATATTTTCCAATAATCGAACCTATTTTAGTGAAGCACGGTATTCCAGATGATTTTAAATATTTAGCTGTAATTGAAAGCGGATTAACAAATGCAAGGTCTCCTGCTGGAGCTAGTGGTGTTTGGCAAATCATGAAAGCAACTGGTAGAGAATTTGGATTAGAAGTGAATAATAATGTTGACGAGCGTTATAATTTAGAATTAGCAACAGAAGTTGCTTGCGATTATTTAAAAAAATCTAAAGAACGTTTAGGCTCTTGGACCCTTGCAGCTGCAGGATATAATGCAGGAATGGCGGGAATGTCAAGAAGACTAAAAGAGCAAGACGTGACTAGTTACTACGATTTGCTTTTAGGAGAAGAAACAGGACGTTATGTTTTTAGAATAATAGCTTTAAAAGAAATTTTAAGTAATCCAGATAAATACGGATTTAACTTTAGAGATAAAGACTTATACAGTCATGTTCCTACCTATAAAGTAGAAGTAGACACAGCAGTTACCGATTTTGCTAGTTTTGCTAAAGGATTTGGTATTAATTATAAAATATTAAAAATTCATAATCCATGGTTGCGTGAGCCAAAACTAAACAATGCTTCCGGGAAGAAGTATTTAATAGATATTCCGCATGAAGGATATTATCAAACAAATTAAAGCATAAAAAAAGCCTTGAAATTTCTTCAAGGCTTTTTTTTATACATAGAACTTCTTATCTACTTCTTCTTTTTTGTGATCTCATCGAGCCACCTTGTCCGTAGTGTTGGTTTGGCGCTTGTGCTCGTTTCATATTATCTTTCATCATTTTAATTTGATCCTTCAACATATCACGTTTGTCAAGCTTTTCAGCTTCTTTTAGTAAAATTTGTGCTTCTTGCTTTCTTCTTTTAGAAAAAGCAATTCCAGCTAAGTTTAGTTTAGCCATTGCCATGTCATGATCCATAGATAAACCAAGAGAAACAGCTTTTTTAAAGCGTTTTTCAGCTTCGTTCATATTAGATTGGCTAACCATGATTCCTTTAAGGTAGTTATAGTATCCTTGTTGTTTTGTCACTAAAGCAGCCTCTGGGCTTTTAATTTTATCTAGCCATTTGTTAGCGCCTTCAAAATCTTGCTTACGTAATTTTAAAAATGCCAATAAAATAAATTCGTTTTTAAAATAAAAGAAAATGAATATAAGGGATAAAAGAATATACATTATTCCGTTTCCTATATTCCCTTCTATAAATTGCCAAACAGCTACACCAATAATAAGAGCAGCGATAATTAATTTAAAGTTTTTGTTGTACATTTGCGACTAAATTTTAGGTGTACAAAGAAACTAAAATTTTATGGAAAAGCCTCAAATATCAAATTCAAAAAAAATATTTTTAAATTAGGTTTGCCAAATAAAAAAAGCTTAGTATATTTGCGCGCAGTTTGAGAGAACTCGAAAAGATTTAAAAGTTTATAAAAAGAAGATTTTAAAGATATAAGACAATGAGTAAAAGAACATTTCAACCGTCAAAAAGAAAAAGAAAAAATAAACACGGTTTCAGAGAAAGAATGGCTTCTGCTAACGGAAGAAAAGTGCTTGCACGTAGAAGAGCAAAGGGAAGAAAGAAATTGTCTGTATCATCTGAACCAAGACATAAAAAATAATGATTAACAATTGTTAATATATAAAAGGCGTTACTTAGGTGTAACGCCTTTTTTTATATCTAGTAAATATTATTTTTGCAACACAATATAATTCAATACAATGCCTAAAAACACGCAACTAAAATCTATTTTAATAATCGGATCCGGACCAATAGTAATTGGTCAAGCATGTGAATTCGATTATTCAGGAACCCAAGCTCTTCGTTCGTTAAGAGAAGACGGAATTGAAACCATTTTAATCAATTCTAACCCAGCAACCATTATGACTGACCCTTCTATGGCAGATCATGTGTACTTGCTACCTTTAACTACAAAATCTTTAGTTCAAATATTAAAAGAGCACCCACAAATTGATGCCGTTTTACCTACCATGGGAGGGCAAACAGCATTAAATCTATGTATAGAAGCAGATGAAAAAGGAATCTGGGAGGACTTTAATGTAGAAATTATTGGTGTAGATATTGACGCTATTAATATTACTGAAGATAGAGAGAAGTTTAGAGAGCTAATGTTAAAAATTGGCATTCCAATGGCACCTCAAGCTACTGCAACTTCTTATCTAAAAGGAAAAGAAATAGCTCAAGAGTTCGGTTTTCCATTAGTAATAAGAGCTTCTTTTACACTTGGTGGAGCAGGAGCGTCTTTTGTTTATAAAGAAGAAGAATTTGATGAATTACTAACTCGCGGATTGGAAATTTCTCCAATTCATGAGGTTATGATTGATAAAGCACTTATAGGATGGAAAGAATATGAGTTAGAATTACTTCGTGATGCAAACGATAATGTGGTAATTATCTGTTCTATTGAAAACATGGACCCTATGGGTATTCATACTGGAGACTCTATAACAGTAGCTCCAGCAATGACTTTAAGCGATAAGACTTTCCAGAAAATGCGTGATATGGCAATTCATATGATGCGAAGCATTGGTGATTTTGCAGGAGGTTGTAACGTGCAATTTGCTGTTAGTCCAGATGAAAATGAAGATATTATTGCTATTGAAATTAACCCGCGTGTTTCTAGATCTTCGGCATTAGCAAGTAAAGCAACAGGTTACCCAATTGCAAAAATTGCTGCAAAATTAGCTATAGGTTACAACCTAGATGAATTAGATAACCAAATTACTAAATCTACTTCTGCTTTATTTGAACCGAGTTTAGACTATGTAATTGTAAAGATTCCACGTTGGAATTTCGACAAGTTTGAAGGAAGTGATAGAACTTTAGGACTTCAAATGAAATCTGTTGGAGAGGTAATGGGAATTGGGCGTTCTTTCCAAGAAGCATTACACAAAGCAACACAATCTTTAGAGATTAAACGTAATGGTTTAGGAGCAGACGGAAAAGGATATACAGATTACGACCAAGTATTAAGTAAATTAAAATACGCGAGTTGGGATAGAGTTTTTGTGATTTATGATGCTATTCAAATGGGAATACCATTAAGTAGAATTCATGAAATCACTAAAATAGACATGTGGTTCTTGAAACAATACGAAGAACTATACATGCTTGAAAAAGAAATATCAACTTTCACTATAGACACTATTCAAAAAGACTTACTTCTAGAAGCGAAGCAAAAAGGATATGGAGACAGGCAAATTGCTCATATGCTTAATTGCCTAGAAAGTCAAGTGTACAATAAGCGTGAAGAACTTGGTGTAACAAGAGTTTATAAACTTGTAGATACTTGTGCTGCCGAGTTTAAAGCAAAGACACCTTACTATTATTCTACTTTTGAAAACGATGTAGAAACGACAGATGGTAAGCGTTTTGCTGAAAATGAAAGTGTAGTATCTGATAAAAAGAAGATTATTGTTCTAGGTTCTGGTCCAAACAGAATTGGTCAAGGTATCGAGTTTGATTACTGTTGTGTGCATGGTGTTTTAGCTGCTGCTGAATGTGGTTACGAAACAATCATGATTAACTGTAACCCTGAAACGGTTTCTACCGATTTTGATACGGCAGATAAATTATACTTCGAACCAGTATTTTGGGAACATATCTATGATATCATCAAGCATGAAAAACCAGAAGGTGTTATCGTACAACTTGGTGGACAAACAGCTTTAAAACTTGCAGAAAAATTAGATAGATACGGAATTAAAATTATTGGTACTAGCTACCAATCATTAGACTTAGCAGAAGACAGAGGATTATTCTCTAACCTGTTAAAAGAAAACGATATTCCTTATCCTAAATTTGATATTGCTACCACTGCAGATGAAGCAGCAGCAATTGCAGATGTTTTAGATTTCCCTATACTTGTAAGACCTTCTTATGTACTTGGAGGACAAGGAATGAAGATTGTAATTAATAGAGAAGAGTTAGAAGAGCATGTTGTTGATTTATTAAGACAAATGCCAGGTAATCAACTACTTTTAGATCATTATTTAGATGGTGCAATAGAAGCGGAAGCGGATGCCATTTGTGATGGTGAAAATGTGTACATCATAGGAATTATGGAGCATATTGAGCCTTGCGGAATTCACTCTGGAGATAGTAATGCAACATTACCACCTTTCAACTTAGGGGAGTTTGTAATGCAACAAATAAAAGATCATACAAAGAAAATTGCCTTAGCTTTAAACACGGTTGGATTAATAAATATCCAATTCGCTATTAAAGATGATATCGTATATATCATAGAAGCAAACCCAAGAGCTTCTCGTACGGTTCCATTTATTTCTAAAGCATACGGTGAGCCTTATGTAAACTATGCAACCAAAGTTATGCTAGGAGATAAAAAGGTTACAGATTTTGATTTCAATCCGCAATTAAAAGGATACGCTATCAAGCAACCGGTATTTTCATTTAATAAGTTCCATAATGTAAATAAGCAGCTAGGACCAGAAATGAAAAGTACAGGAGAAAGTATTTTATTTATTGATAGCTTAAAAGATGATGAATTCTACAACTTGTATGCTAGAAGAAAAATGTACTTAAGTAAATAAAACGAAAGTAAATTATATGAAAAAGGAGGTTTTTTAAAACCTCCTTTTTTTGTTTCTATCCGTGATAAATTCTTAAAATTAGCAGTCAGGTAATTCTATTTTTACTCGGTGCCCTTCTAAATCTTCAATATAATTTTCTAGAGAAAAATCTTCATGATCAAACTCCTCTTGTCTGGCATAATGATTCTTAATTCGTTTTAAAGATTTTAAAAAGCGTTTTACTTCAATTTTATCGTTTAAAATTAAACCAGGAACTTGGGTGGTGTTACCATCATCATCTTTTGCTACCATGGTAAAATAAGATGAATTACAATGATTTGTTTCTCCTGTTCTTATGTTTTCAGAAACTACTCTAATACCAATAACCATAGAGGTTCTTCCAACATAGTTTACCGATGCTTTCATAGTTACAAGCTCTCCAACTTCAATAGGGTTTAAAAAATCTACGGTATTAACCGAAGCAGTAACGCAATAAGTTTCAGAGTGTTTTGAAGCACAAGCAAAAGCAATTTCATCCATTAAACTTAAAACATAGCCACCGTGAATTTTTCCTCCAAAATTAGAGTGTGAGGGTTGCATAAGCTGTGAAATGCTTATCCTTGAAGAGTCTACTGTTTTGAATTTCTTATCCATTTAGTACTTAAGATTTAGTTTTTTATCTTCTTCTACTTTAGTAATAAAATACTTGGTGTCTCCTAACCAGAAAAAGTTAGCGTATCGTTCAAAGTAATGCAGTTTAACTGCACGACCTTGAAGTTTTTTTAGGTCTTTAATTACTTGTTCTTCGCTATCTTCTACGGAAAATTCAAAGCGTTGTGCTTCAGAAACTCCATGACTAATTTCGCCTTCCCAAGTTTTAAAAAGTACTCCTTTTCTACTGAATTTAACTAATTCTCCTGCTCTTACACCTTCACTATAACTTACAAAATAAATAAATGCAAAATAGGAAAGCGCAATTACTAGAATTGTGATTAATGTTTTTACTAAAAATTTTATCATAATATGGTTTTATTATTCTTCTAACGAAGCTCTTTTTATTATTGTTTCTGGTAAAGATTTTTTTGCTTTAGCACCTAATTTTTTAATCCTTTCAACACTTCTAATAAGATTTCCTTTTCCTTCAACCAGTTTATTCATTGCTGCAGAATAATCTTTTTTAGCATCGTCTATTTTCTTTCCAACTCCAGTTAAATCAGTTACTAAACCATGAAATTTATCATATAAAGCTCCGGCTTGTCTTGCAATTTCAATGGCGTTTTGTTGTTGTTTTTCGTTATTCCACATACTATCTACGGTTCTTAATGTAGCTAATAGGGTAGAAGGAGTAACAATCACAATATTCTTTTCAAAAGCTTTATTATAAATAGCATTATCGGCATTAATTGCAACTGCAAAAGCAGGTTCTATAGGAATAAAAAGTAAAACAAAATCCGGGCTTTCTATATCATATAAATCTTCGTATTTCTTTTCTGAAAGTTGATCTACGTGTTTTTTTATCGAATTTATATGTGCCTTAAGATGTGTTTCGCGTTCCTCATCTTCGGCATTTACATAACGTTCGTAATCTGTTAAAGACACTTTACTGTCTATAATCATTTTTTTGTTATCCGGAAGGTGCAATACAATATCCGGAAGCACTCTAGAACCGTCTTCTCTTGTAAAGTTTTGTTGTATAAAATACTCACGATCTTTTTCTAATCCAGATTTTTCAAGTACTCTTTCTAAAACCAATTCTCCCCAATTTCCTTGCATTTTACTGTCCCCTTTTAAGGCTCTAGTTAGGTTAGTAGCTTCTTTTGTCATTTGTTGGTTCAAATCCTTTAAACCTAACAACTGTTCTTTTAAAGCAGAATGCATACTGATGCTTTCTTTTTGGGTGTCTTCTACCTTCTTTTCAAAAAGTTGAATTTTTTCCTGTAAAGGATTTAAGATATTATTTAAGTTTTCCTTGTTCTGAATAGTGAATTTTTCAGATTTGGCTTCTAGAATTTTATTCGCTAGGTTTTCAAAATCTGTACGGAGTTGTTTTTGGCGTTCTTCTAATTCTTCATCTCTTTTTAGATTCAGTTTTTGAAGATTTTCGAATTCGGAGTTTCTACGAGTTAATTCGGTGTTTAAAAAATCTTTTTCACGACGAATTTCTTCGCGTTCTTTTTCAATTTTAAAAATTGTTTCTTTTAGCTCTGAAGTTTTAGTTTCAAACAATTGATTCTGTTTCTGATTTTCAACTTCAGTAAATTGCTTTAAGTCGTTAAGTTGTTGTTGTAAATTATTATTACGCTCTTCTAAAGTGCTTTTTTCACTTTTGCTTTTAAGTTTGGTAATAAGCATGCCAATATATCCGCCAATAGCGGCTGCAATAAGAATAGCAAGGAAGAGAATAATATTTTCGTTCATGAAATATCGAATTTCACCAAAGATAAAATCTTTTAGTCGGTATTAAAAGCTACAAGCGGTAAGTTAATCATTAGTTTTTAAAGTTTTAATATCTACGATTAATTGCTTTATTTGAGAACTGTCTGTACCGTCGTAAATTCCGCGAATTAGTTTTTCTACGTATTTTTGTCGAAAATAGTTAAGTGATTAATCAGCTAAAATAGCTAAGGAGCAACAAGTTTAAAGTGTTTGTTATCAGTAATAAATATACTGTTTAATATTGAAAAACATTACTTTTTCACTCTAAAACTACCTGTATTTACATCAAAAGTAATTAAGTCTTCAGGAAATAAGTTATTGAAAACTCCTTTAGAAATCAGTTTACATGGGGAGTCTGAAACAACTTCTTTTTTATTCATAACAATCATAGAATCGCATAGCTGAATTGCCAAATCTATTTCGTGAGATGAAAACAAAATGGTCTTACCAGTTTCTTTTACCAGTTTTTGAAGCAGTTTTAGAATATATGCTTTATGATACATGTCTAGATGTGTAGTTGGTTCATCTAGAATAATTAAGTCGGTGTCTTGTGCCAAAGCACGTGTAATCATTACTTTTTGAAGCTGACCATCACTAAGCTCAAAGCACTTTTTGTTTTTTAATTCTTCAATATTTGTATGTGCAATAGCTTTGTTTATTACAGCAATATCTTCTTCGGAAAGGGTTCCTACCCAGTTGGTATATGGTTGTCTTCCAAGAGCAATTAATTCGAAAACCGATAAATTTTTAGAAGCAACTTTTTCGGTTAAAACCAAGCTCATAGATTTTGCCAATTCTAAATTAGAATAAGATGCTAATGGTTTATCGTTTAAAAGAATTTCACCGGATAATTTAGCTTGTACCTGTGTTAAGCTTCTTAGTAGCGTAGATTTCCCTATTCCGTTAGCTCCAACAAGACCTATTAACTGCCCTTTTTGTAAGGCAATATTAATATTGGAAGCAATTAGTTTTTCCTCCTTTTTGGTTTTATAACCAACGGAAAGGTTTTTAGTTTCTAAAATGATATGTTGGTTTTTGTTTTCCATTAAAAAATCATTTTACGTTTTCTTACTAATAACCAAATAACAACTGGTGCTCCAATCAAGGATGTAATGGCATTAATTGGCAAGGTATAATCGCTTGTTGGTAACTGTGCAATGCTATCGCAAATAAGCATTATAATTGCTCCGAATAAAAATACAGCTGGAAGTAAAACCTTATGATTTGCAGTATTAAAAACCTGTCTGGTAATATGCGGTATAGCCAAACCTATAAAAGCTATTGGTCCAGCAAAAGCTGTAATTGTTCCTGCCAATAAACTAGTTGCAATGATGATGATAAATCGACTTTGTTTTAAGTTTAAACCTAAGCTTTTTGCATAATTTTCACCAAGTAAAAGCGTATTTAATCCTTTTATAGAAATAATACTTAGTAGTAATCCGATTAAGTAGATTATAAAAAAGATCCCAAGTTCCTTCCAGGATAAATTCCCTAAACTTCCAAATCCCCAAAAAATATATTGTTGTAATTGTTCTGCGGAAGAAAAATAAGAGAGGACACTTACTACAGCCGAAGTAATACTACCAAACATCAGCCCGATGATTAAAATAGCCATGGTATCTCGCACTCTTGAAGAAACAATTAGTACGGCTAAAAGCACTAAGAAACTACCTAAACTTGCAGCTATTACAATACTCCATTTAGAAACTAATAAACCGGCAAGTGTTCCTCCAAAAACTCCCGCACCTAAAATAATTAAAGCCACACCCAAACTAGCTCCAGAAGTAATACCTAAAACAAAAGGCCCTGCAAGCGGATTTCTAAAAAGTGTTTGCATTAAAAGTCCGGAAATACCTAAACCAGAACCTACTAAAATAGCCGTAAAGGCTTTGGGTAATCTATAGTTTTGGATGATATAATTATCGGTGCTACCAATTAAACTTTCCAAGATAGTTTTAAAAGGAATAGAAACAGAACCTAAGCTTATATTAGCAAAGAAGCATAGTATTAATACAAGTATTAATACTATAAAAGCGTTTCTATATGTAGTTAGCTTTGGCACTTATTCTAAAACTTTAAAAAAATGAGGCGTATAATCTTGTAAAAATTCTGGATGACAAATTTTTATAAGATCCTTTAATACTAGATCTGGTCTTGTAGTTCCTAATTCGTAATATATTACACCGCCGGTATCTCCTGTTGTTTTTGCAAAAGAGTAAACTTTTTTGTTTTTAAAGGCATCAAATTTTGTGTAATGACTATTTGCTTTTTCAAGGGCTTCTAAACTACTATAATAAGAAGGGCTTAACCATAAATCGGCTGTTTTTGCTTTTTCAAAAACCGATTCGAAGCTTAAAGCTAAACTTCCGCTTCCGGTAGTTTCACTCCATAAATAATTTACATTAGCGTCTTTTAATAATTGTGCTTCTGGACTTGTTCCGTTAGGTAAATACCAAACATCTTTATGCATAGCACCACTTAAAACACTAGGTTGAGTTTTTACTTCCGAGGCTATTTTTTTAGCTTCTAAATAATCTTTCTCTATTGTATTAAATATTGTATTTGCTTCGTTTTCTTTATTAAAAAGAACTCCGAAAAATTTAATCCATTCGGCTTTTGCTAAAGGAGACTCTTCAATCCAATCTCCGTTGTAAATTACTGGAATTCCAGCTTTTTTAATGGTTTCAAAAGTTTTATTATTCCCATCAATACCAAAGCCTACCACTAATTCTGGTTTTGTGTCAAGTAAAACTTCGGTGTTTATTCCTTCATTTTTACCTAATTCTCTAACTTCCCCATTGCTTATTCTAGCTCTAGTTTTTTCGGAAGAAATATAATTTGTTCCTGGGAACCCTACTAGGGTTTCTTCAACATTTAAAAGTTCTAACGACGGAATGTGCGTAGTAGAAGTTACAACAACCTTTTCTATAGGAATGGTAACGATGCCATCAAACTCCTCTTTGTTTAAAGTGATTTTAGGAGCCATTTCTTTAGAAACCAAAGCGTATGTATAGTTTTGGGTACTATTTGGCCACGGGTTATTTATTGTAAGAACCTTATAGTTATCGTAGTGTGTAATGCTGAAACCTTTTGCATGCGAGTTTGCAATAACGGTGCTTTCTGAAACCGATAGGGAAGGATTGTTTTTAGTTTCGTTTTTGCAAGATCCAAAGGCAATACATGCCAATAGGAAGAATAATATTTTTTTCAATGCTTTAGATTTTAGATTTCAAAAGTAATATTAATTAATCTTTTGTTATAACATAAACTAAAATGATTACTTTTGCAGCGAATTTTGGTTCGCTATAGAACAATATCAAAAGAGTTTTGGTTTGTCTGTAACGATTAAAAGGGAATTCCGTTATAATCGGAAGCTGCTCCCGCAACTGTAATCTTAGTTCACTTTTGTGAATGCTTGCTATTACACTTCAAGTCACTGGAAATTTTTTCTGGGAAGACAAATAGTAAGACGAAAGCCAGGAGACCTGCCATTTTCAGCATCTAAAATGACTTTCGGGAGAAAAGTTTTAAGGATTTATGAAGCAGATATTTTTTCTATTCTTATTATTGAGTGTATGTGTTAGCGGTAATGCGCAAACACCAATAGATTCTATCCAAAAATTGGATGAGGTTGTATTAAGTGATGTGAAGCTAAAACAATACGCACCAGGGTATAAAATTGAAGTTTTAAAAGACTCTGTTTTAAAAACCAACGGACGCTCACTAACTAGCTTACTTGCTTTTAATTCTAATATTTATTTTAAGGAAAACGGTTACGGAATGGTTTCCTCTCCTTCATTTAGAGGGACTAACGCTTCGCAAACTGCAGTAATTTGGAATGGAATACCTATAAACTCTCAGTTAAACGGTCAAGCCGATTTTAATACAATAAGCACAAGCAACTACAGCGATATTGCAATTAGAAGTGGTGGCGGAAGTGTACAATACGGAAGTGGAGCTATTGGAGGAAGTATTCACTTAAATAACAATCTACAGTTTACTTCGCATTTTGATACTAACGTTCGTGTAGGTTATGGTAGCTATGATACTAAAAACGGAAGCATCTCTAGTTCTTATGGAGGTGATAGGTGGTCTGTTATTCTAGGAATTGCTTATGTAGATTCAGAAAATGATTATCCGTATTTAGGAACTTCTAAAAAGAATGTAAACGGCGCCTATAATAATGTAGATGTCAATTTAAATCTTGGTTATTTCGTTACAGATAATGACGTTATAAAATTATACCACCAAAGTTTTGTTGGGGATAGAAACTTATCAGGAACCATCTCTACACCATCTCAAAGTCATTATAAAGATAGAAATCACCGCAGTTTATTAGAGTGGTCGCATTTAGCAAAAAACTTTAACTACCAAGTGAAAGTAGCGCATTTGCAGGAGAATTTTAAATATTTCGGAACGCAAACAACAGAAAACTATTCCTATGGAAAAGTAAATACATTGATTGTAAAACCTACATTTAATTTTCGTTTTACCGAATCTATACAGTTAAAAACAAGTGTTGATTATACTAAGTATACCGCCGAGGGTACTAGTTTTGGTTCCCCAAGTAGATCAAATGTTTCCGCTACAGCATTATTAAATCATAGACTGACTAAAGCATTTAGTTATGGTGTGAATTTGCGAAAAGATTTCACATCTTCCTTTGAAAGTCCTTTAGTTATTTCAGTAGATACAGAATATGAAGTTTCTAAACATTATAGTATTCAGTTAAACGGATCTAGAAATTATCGTGTTCCAACTTTTAACGATTTATATTGGCAGCCAGGAGGTAACTTAGACCTTATTCCGGAGTCTTCTTACCAAATAGATTTAGGGCAAAAGGCGGACTTTGGTTTCGTTCAATTAAAATTAAACGCTTACTATATAACAACAGAAGATTTAATTGTTTGGACTCCTAATAAAGGGGTTTGGACGCCTAGGAATATAGCTGCTTCAGAGAGTTATGGTGCTGAGGTAGAGTTGCAATCTGAGTATCAGTTTAACTCGCATTACTTTAAACTTAATGGGCATTATTCGTATACCGTTTCAGAAAATAGCACTACTAAAAAGCAACTTATGTATGTTCCTTTTCATAAGGCAAATGTTTCTTTAGCATATTCTTTTAAAAAGATGTCCATGTTTTTTCAGTATGCCTTTAACGGAGATGTATTTACTACGGAAGACAATATTAAAGATCGCTTTTCTTCTTTACCATCATATGATGTTTCAAATATTGGTTTAGAGTATCGCATTTTAGAAAAGCCCCAGCAACAATTAAGCATAGCAGCAAAAGTAAATAACTTGTTTGATAAAGCATACCAAAACGTAGCTTTTAGACCTATGCCAAATAGAAATTTTAATATTCAAATACACTATAAATTTTAAAACAAATCACAATGAAAAACATTTTTTTACCATTATTGGCACTTTTAATTTTAACATTTTCATGTTCTAGCGATGATGATACTTTTTACGAAGAAGTTGTAATTCCTAAAGGAGCTTATGAAAATGGAATTATAGTAAGTTCTGAAGGAGGACCATCTTCTATTTCTTTTATTTCTGAAGATTTATCATCTAGCGAAAACAATATTTATTTTAATGTTAACAATGAAGATTTAGGAGTTTATTTACAGTCTGTAGGCTTCCATAATGATTTAGCTTATATTATTACAGATACTAACCATACTATTACTATTGTAAACAGAAATACTTTTGAAAAAGTAGGAACTATCACTACAGGACTTCAAACACCGCGTTATATTTCATTCTTAAACGGAAAGGCTTATGTGTCTAACTGGGGAGATTCAGCAGACGGAACAGATGATTTTGTTGCAGTACTTGATCTATCATCAAATACAGTAGAAAATACTATTCCAGTAGGTGAAGGACCTGAGCAAGTTTTAGCTAATGGAGATAAAGTTTTTGTTTCTCATAAAGGGGGATGGGGTACAAATAATATTGTATCTATAATTGATGCTAATTCTAATATAGTTGATACAATTACAGTAAATGATAATCCTGATGAAATGATCATTAATAATGCAGGTGAGTTAGTGGTGTTGTCTTCTGGTAAAGAAGCATGGACAGGTACAGAAACCTTAGGAGCTATTGCTAAAATTGATGTTAATAACAATACTGTTATTTCTAATTTCGAATTTGAAATGGGTGTTCATCCTAACTTAATGGACTATGCTAACGGTACACTATACTTCCAAACTTCTGAAAATAAAATTTATACTATGGCAGATACCGATACTGCTTTACCAACTACTTCTACGATAGATTTAACTACCGCTTATACTTATGGTATGGCAGTAAAGGGAGATAGATTATTTGTAGCAGATGCTAGTTTTTCTTCTCAAAGTGAAGTAGTAGTTTACGATTTACCTTCAGCAACAGAAACACATTCTTTTAGTGCTGGAATTGGCGCCTCAAAAATTTACTTTAATTAATAATGACTTTTTCTTATAAGGTGAACTACCTTTTAAAGGAAATAAAAAAGGGCAATCTTAAATGAAAGATTGCCCTTTTTTTATACGATGAAACGTTAGTCTAAATACATTCCTTTTTCAAAAGCATTATGATTCATATCTCTTTTTAATCTTTGGAAATTATTTGGCTCTGGAAAAGCAACTCTACCGTTTTCGGTAATATGCTGAAGGGCAGCAGCAAGCAATGGCTCGTTTACATCTCCTAAAACACCATAGTTAGCAGGGTTTTCTTTTAAAGATATTGTTGGAGTCAAGCCACTAGAAGGCACGCTTACATCTAACTTATTTACAGTTTTAGCAACTAAAGGTTGCATCGCGTAGGTGTGATACGGATACGCTCCGCTACGACCAAAATCAGGGGAGTCATAAATAGTAATAGATGCTTGAGATTTTCCAGTAGTTTTTTGTCCTATATGTACTACTTCTATTTGTGGAGCATATGCATTTAAACTATTAATAACCATTTCACTCGCAGAAGCCGAAGTACCAGTAGTTAGAATATATACTTTTTGTAAATTCAGGCTGTTTATATTGTTTCCGTTAAAAGAACTTACAAATCTATATTCAGAATTGTTGTTTTCTAAGAAGCTATTGTATTTTAGTTTCGCAAAGATTTCTCCATTAAACTGCCCCGTGATCATACTTCCTAAAAGAGTTGCTGTATTTACAGAACCTCCCGGATTATAACGTAAATCTAAGACTAGATTTTGAATGTTACTTGTTCGAAATTCAGCAAAAGCATTATTTAAGTGTGTGTTGAAATCTGCAGTAAAACCATTATACATCAGGTAGCCAATGTTTTGGTTATTCACTTGTAGGATTTCGGTTTTATATACCGGATTTTCAGTATAAGGTACTTTTGTTAGTGTAGAAGTTTCGGTGGTTGATTCTATGCTATCATCGCTGATATCGTTTGGCGTTCCGTTATCGTTATACGTAGCAAAATGTAATGTATAGCTATCGTCACTTAATAAATCTCTATAATTACTGGCGGTTAAAGGAGTTCCATTTACCATATTAAATATTTGTCCGCGCTGTAAATTATTAGTAGCTGCCGGAGTATTTTCTAAAACCAATCTTATAATTCCAAAAACATTTGAAGAACTTCCTGGTTGGTAATAAAAATCAAATTCTAAACCTGTTCTTTTAGTAACCCCAGAAAAAGCCTGTTCTAAAGCTATATAATCATCGGTAATCCAACTGAATCTGTCAACAGTTTGTCTATTGTATATTAGGCTTTCAAATAAATCTTCCGGGGCAGCATAGGATTCTAAATAATTTCTAAACTCTCCATCATTAGAAAATCTATCCACAGCCAAATCAGGAACACTATCTCTGTATAAATAATGTATATTCATTCCTCTATATACAAAATCATTAATACTTATATTAGATGCTTGATTATCGTCTAAATCTTCAAAACAAGAAGTAAATAAAGTTGTAGTTAAAAGCAGTAGGACGAAGGTTTTTAGGTTGTTCATATTGATTAATATTTCTATTTCTTTGGAATAAAAATACTTATTATATCTTCAACTAAAAATAAATTGTAACAAAATATAGACTTCATCGTCTTAATAGAAACCGCCTTTACCAAGTGGCTTTTAAAATCAAAAACCAAAAAATGACACAATTAGAGTTTTTACAAACCGTAATGCCTTTTAAAGACAAGGTTTTTCGCTTAGCAAAAAGATTATTGGTGTCTAAAGAAGAAGCAGAAGATGCAACTCAAGAGGTTTTGTTGAAATTATGGAAAAACAAAAAGAAAATGCAGGAGTATAGAAATGTAGAAGCATTTTCAATGACTATGACCAAGAATTTTTGTTTTGATAAATTAAAATCGAAACACGCTCAGAATTTAAAACTGATACATAGTAATTATAAAGACAATAATGTGTCTTTACAGAAACAGTTAGAACTAGAGGATAGTGTAGGTTGGGTTGCTAAAATTATAGAAGATTTACCCGAAAAACAAAAGCTAGTTATTCAGCTGCGAGATATTGAGCAGTATACGTTTGAAGAGATTGGCAAGATGCTTGATATGAATGAAACAGCAGTACGAGTTACCTTGTCTAGAGCAAGAAAAACGATAAGGCAAGAATTAACAAATACACACAATTATGGTATTAAATAATATAGAACAATTAATAGAAAAGTATAACAACGGGGAAACTTCACTAAAGGAAGAGCAGCAGTTAAAAGAATATTTTAAACAAGAAACTGTAGCTCTGCATTTAGAGATGTATAAACCAATGTTTGTATACTTTGCCGCTAGTCAAAAAGAAACTTTTACTAAAGAGGTTTCTTTAAATTCTAGTAAGAATCATTTTTTTGCATGGATTTCTATGGCAGCAGTAGCGGTATTAATGCTAGGTCTTTATTTACAATCTCCCTTAACAGCACAAGGAGATTTAGGTACGCATGAAGATCCGGAATTAGCTTTTCTAGAAGTAAAAAAATCATTAGAACTGATTTCTACACACTTTAATCAAGGAGCTTCAAGCATTAATTATTTAAACGAAGTAGAAAATACAACAAGTCTAATTTTTAAAAAATAGAAAACATGAAAACACTAATAAATATAAAACCAAACAATATGAAAAAGAATGTGATTTTAGTCTTAATTGCTTTATTAATGATGCCTTTAACATCTACGGCACAAGATATATTTGCAAAATATAGCGACAACCCAGATGTAACTTATGTAAACATTAAACCAAAAATGTTTCAAATGTTGGCTAAAATAGATATCGATTCTGATGATCCAGAAGCCCAAGAGTATCTTGAAATGGTAAACAGTATAACTAGTTTAAAAACTATAATTACTGAAAAAGGAGGAATCTCTTCAGATATTGCTGCATGGGTGACTTCCAAAGCGAGTAGTTTAGAAGAGTTAATGGAAGTTAAAGATGATGGTTCTGTAATTAAATTCTATGTGAAAGAAGGAAAAGATACAGATCACGTTCAAGAACTTTTAATTTTTGTAAATGGAATAAGTAACCAGATGAAAGGTTCAAATGTTTCTATAAATGGTGAAAAACGCAAATTCGAAACAGTAGTTGTTTCTTTAACCGGAGATATCAACTTGAATCAGATTTCAAAGCTTACCAAGAAAATGAATATTCCAGGAGGAGAACATTTAAAAGACAAAAAGAAATAATATGTACGCATCCATCAAAAAAGTATTGTTCAGCTTGCTAGCAATAAGCATGCTAGTAAGTTGCAGCAATAAAGAAACCCTACAAACTTATTTTGTAGATAAACAAGAAGTTGCAAATTTTACAACAGTAGATATTCCAACTAGTGTTGTAAGTTTTGAAAATGCTAATTTAACCGAAGAAGAAAAAGAAGCTTATAATACTATTAAGAAGTTAAATTTTATAGGTTTTAAATTAGATGAAACGAATACAAAAACCTACGAAACAGAAAAGGCAAAAGTTGCTTCTATTTTAAAAGACGAAAAATATATTGACCTTGGGGATTTTAATATGTTTGGATCTAAACTAGAACTGAAATATGTTGGAGAGGATGATGTTGCAGATGAATTTATAATCTTTGGAAGTTCTAAAGAATATGGTTTTGGCGTATTACGCGTTTTAGGAGATAAAATGAGTCCGGCAAAACTAGTTAAGTTTGCAGAATCTATGAATAAAGGTAAAGTAGATACCAAACAGTTACAGGCAATAACTAACTTTTTTAAATAATATATATTGTTTGTATAAAAAAAGGCTTACTAAATTTAGTAAGCCTTTTTTTATTTTATACATCTTTAGAAGAAAACGATTCTTCTATATCTTCCTCTTCCGGAGTTTTTTTTGTTATAATTAAATTTACTATAACTAATAAAAAACCTATAATAAGAAGGCTAGACAGAAAATAGTTGCTTAAAACATCTAGTATTCCAAAAATAACAAATGCAGAAAAAATGGCTCCGCAAAGTAATAAGGACTGTTTATCTGTAAGCATTTTTAATGTTTTTAAATTCCTGTATAGTTGCTAGGAGAAATAGCTTTTAATTCTTCTTTAATTTCATTTGAAACTTCTAAAGTATCAATAAAACTAGAAATAGATTTCTCAGTAATCTTTTCGTTTGTTCTTGTTAAACCTTTTAAGGCTTCATACGGATTTGGATATGCTTCTCTACGCAATATCGTTTGAATTGCCTCTGCTACAACAGCCCAGTTGTTTTCTAAATCTTCGGCAAACTTATCTTCATTCAATAATAACTTATTTAAGCCTTTTAAAGTGCTTTTAAAAGCTATTAAAGTGTGCCCAAAAGGAACACCTACATTACGTAAAACCGTACTATCTGTTAAGTCACGTTGCAATCTAGAAATTGGTAATTTTGCAGATAAATGTTCAAAAATGGCATTTGCAATACCTAAGTTCCCTTCAGAGTTTTCAAAATCAATAGGGTTTACTTTATGTGGCATTGCGCTACTTCCAACTTCTCCAGCTTTAATTTTTTGCTTGAAATAATCCATAGACACATAGGTCCAGATATCTCTGTCTAAATCTATGATAATGGTATTTATTCTTTTTAAAGCATCAAATAAAGCAGCCATGTGGTCATAGTGCTCAATTTGTGTAGTTGGGAACGAGTGGTGTAAGCCTAACTTTTCTTGAACAAAAGAGCTTCCAAAAGCTTTCCAATCTACATTTGGGTAAGCTACTTTGTGTGCATTAAAGTTTCCTGTTGCTCCACCAAATTTCGCAGCGCTTGGTACATCGTTTAATAAATTAAATTGCTCTTGTAAACGAACTACAAAAACTTCGATTTCTTTTCCTAATCGAGTAGGAGAAGCTGGTTGCCCGTGAGTTCTTGCAAGCATAGAAACATGCGACCAATCTTTTACTAATTCTTTTAATCTATTAAGAAGTACTAAGTATTCTGGTACATAAACATCGTTCATAGCTTCCTTGATACTTAAAGGAATAGCTGTATTGTTTATATCTTGAGAAGTTAATCCGAAGTGGATAAACTCTTTATAATCATTAAGACCAAGCTTGTCGAATTTTTCTTTTATAAAGTATTCAACCGCTTTTACGTCATGATTGGTTACTTTTTCAATGTCTTTAATGGCTAAAGCATCTTCTGTTGAAAAGTTTTTGTAGATGTTTCTTAAATCTTCAAAAACGGATTTGTTTACAGATTCTAACTGAGGTAATGGAATTTCGCAAAGAGCAATAAAATATTCTATTTCTACTAAAACACGATATTTAATAAGTGCTTCTTCCGAAAAATAATTACCTAACTCGTCTACTTTATTCCTGTATCTTCCATCAATAGGAGAGATGGCATTTAGTGTGTTTAATGGCATAGTGTGTGTTGTTTTTGCTAAAAAAACAAAGATAGCTTTTTGCTACACTATTTACGAATTTAGAATTACGATTTTTTCGAATTTATCTTTTTAATAATATGTCTAGCTCTTGCTTTAAATCCGGAGCTTTGCATTTGGAAATCTCTTTCTAAAATAAGTAGTAATTCAGGGTGAATCCATTCATAGTCTTTCCCTAGTAAATATAAGCAGTTCATGGAGTATGCTTTGGGTGCGATTTTTTCATCATTAATCATATAATCAAAACAAAGTTCTATGATTTTTTCACGATGCTTCGGAAGTAATTCCGATTGTACTCTGTTTGCTGTTTTTGCATAATAGGCAGTAATTAAATATTCACAAACCTTTGCAACCGGGCGAACAGCAGAATCTTGGTGTACTTTATGCATGTTTTCTGTAAAATAATCTAGGTAGGTCAAAGATGCTTCTAGGTTTTCTTTACACATAAACTCAAAAACCCAAGCAGCACGAGGGGAAATTTTATCGTCTACCATAAAAAGAATTTCTAGTGTTTTCGGTATCAGATTCGGGTTTTTAATCAGTAAGTTAGCGTAATATAATCGCTTTTCTCGGGAGTGATTTACGTTTTTTAATTCTTGGTAGAGTTGTGTTGTAGTCAAATGCTTTTCTTACTTTTAAAGTCTAAATTTAATAAAAATAGATACTATAAAAATAATTATATAGTATTTGTTCTTCTGCAGATTTTATAGGAAGTGATTCTGTGAGAAGATGTGTTTTTAGCTATGAATAAAAAATTACTAATAATAGGTTACGTATGGCCAGAACCTAAAAGTTCTGCAGCAGGAAGTAGGATGATGCAATTAATTTCGGTTTTTAAAAATCAAAATTACGAAATCACTTTTGCTAGTCCCAGTGCTACAAGCGAAAAAGCCTTTGACCTAAACTCCATAGGAGTAGAGCAGGTTTCTATAGAACTTAATAATGCTAGTTTTGATGCTTTTATCCAAGCACTTCAACCAGATGTTGTTTTGTTTGATAGGTTTATGATGGAAGAACAATTTGGTTGGCGTGTTGCTGAGGTTTGTCCGAATGCTTTACGAATTCTTGATACCGAAGATTTACATTTTTTAAGGAAAGGCAGGCATCAAGCTTTTAAAGATAATAAGCCTTTTACCGATGCTTATTTGTTTAACGAAGTAGCAAAACGAGAAATTGCTAGCATTTACAGATGTGATCTTACTTTGATTATTTCTGAAGCTGAAATGCAAATTTTACAAAACCGATTTAAAGTAGATGCATCCCTTTTGTGTTATGTACCATTTATGCTTGATGCGGTTTCAACGGAAGCTATACAATCACTTCCAAAGTTTGAAGAAAGAAATCACTTTATAACTATAGGGAACTTTTTACATGCCCCTAATTATAATTCAGTTTTATACTTAAAGGAAACTATTTGGCCTTTAATTAAAAAGCAGTTACCAAAAGCCGAAATACATATTTACGGAGCTTATGCTTCTCAAAAAGTCACTCAATTACACAATAAAAAGGAAGGTTTTATAGTGAAAGGTTTTGCGGAAGATGCTAATCTAGTGATGCAACAGTCTAAAGTTTGTTTAGCTGCAATACAATTTGGTGCAGGTTTAAAAGGAAAACTTGTTGAAGCTATGCAAAACGGAACACCTTGTGTAAGCACCACAGTTGGAGCAGAGGGTATGTATGGCGAATTAGCTGTAAATGGGTTTGTAGCAGATGATCCTCAAGAGTTTGCAGATCATACTGTATCGCTTTATCAAGATGCAATACTTTGGAATGAAAAGCAGGAGAATGGCTTTCAGATTCTAAATAAGCGTTTTAATAAAACAGAAATACAAAAAGAATTTATAACTACAGTTGCAGCTCTGATGGATGATTTAACTTTTCACCGACAAAATAATTTTATGGGGCAAATGCTTCAGCATCATACTTTACAGAGTACTAAGTTTATGAGTAAATGGATTGAGGAGAAGAATAAATAATTAGAATACTTTGTATAAGGTTGTCAAGATAATTCCTTTGTTGTTTTTTAGTTTAATGGAAAGTAATTCTTTTGATTCGGCTACTTTAAAATGAAAGGGCGCCGCTAATAAGTTTAGTCCGCTTTTTTGTTTTAGCCTTATTCCTTGCCCAGAGATGATATCTTTATTCGGTATAAAATCTCCTTCAGGAAGATGTTCTGTTAAGAGGATGTATTTGTAAGCAGTTAGCTTTTTTATGATTTGTTGTATTTCAGCATTAGAAAGGTGTTGTAAAACCTGTCTTATTATTACACTGTCTGCAGCAGGTAAATCATCTACAGCTATATCTAAACAATGAAATTCTAAACGCTCATTTTTAAACTTTTCTTTATTGCGCTCAATAAGATCACTAACAATATCTACAGCAATATATTTTTGTGTGTGATCTACTAATTTACTGCCAATATTAAAGTCGCCACAACCTAAATCACACACTGTTAGTGGGGTTTCAAAAGAAGTTAAAAAAGAACTTATGGCTTCTATATACGGATTTACTATTTCCGGGAGATGCGATCCTTCTCCAGAATAAAAATCCGCATGATTACCACCCCAAAGCTTCATGGCATAGACTTGTTTCATCGCGGCTTTGGTAGGCCAAGGTTTTTTAATTTTCTTCCTTTGTTTATGCATATAAAAAAGTGTTTAATCTAGAAGATTTATTGCTTCCTTTACTCCAATGGTAGCAGCTTTGGAAATGACTGTTAGGTTCTGATTACTTGATACAGCAGGATTAGGGTCTATAAAATAGGTTTGGGTATTTTCAGGAACATAATGCATCAAGCCAGCAGCAGGATATACTTGCATGCTAGTACCAATAATGATTAATATATCTGCAGTTTCACAAACAGAAACAGCTTTTTCTATCATTGGAACATCTTCGCCAAACCAAACAATATGTGGTCGTAATTGGTTTCCATTAGCATCCACATTTCCAAGTACCAAGTCTTTTTTCCATTCTTGAATATCTGCTTCGTTTTTGGTGCTTCGTACTTTTAATAATTCTCCGTGTAAATGTATCACTTTAGTGCTTCCAGCTCTTTCATGTAAATCATCCACATTTTGAGTGATGATAGTAACCTTATAGTCTTTTTCTAATTCTGCTAAATCGAAATGTGCTTTGTTAGGTTGAACTTCTAAAAGTTGTCTTCTACGTTTATTATAAAAATCTAAAACTAAATCAGGGTTATCTCGGAATCCTTCTGGAGAAGCAACTTCCATAACATCGTGCCCTTCCCATAAGCCATCAGCATCTCTAAAGGTTTTTATTCCGCTTTCGGCACTTATACCTGCTCCCGTTAATACGACAATATGTTTCATTTTTTGTTTTTATTTAAATATAGCAATTAGACAAAAATACTTCTGTTTGCTTCCATTAAAGAGCTATTTAGTTTCTTTTATAAAATTAACCTATTTGTCTTTCCCACGAAAGTGAGAATCCGTTCTTTTTTATTTAAATTTGATTTTAAAAGAAGAACATGACGGATATAAAACTACTTGAATATTTAGAAAATCATCTAACCGAAAACCGTAGAAATAGATTTCATAAGGTTATAAAACAACGAACGAAGCATTTTACGGTGGCAACAGAAGATGTGTATCAGTTACATAATACCAGCGCTGTTATGCGTAGTTGTGATGTTTTTGGCATTCAAGAATTGCATATTGTAGAAGAGGTAAATAGTAAGAGTATTGATAGAGAAATTGCTATGGGTGCACAGAAATGGGTAGATTTAGATAGGTTTCACTCTGTGAAGGATTGTATCGCATCTGTTAAAGAAAAAGGATACCAAATTGTAGCAACTACACCGCATACTAACGATTGCTTGCTTCAGGATTTTGATATTACTAAGAAGTCTTGTTTTTTCTTTGGTAGAGAAACCGAAGGGTTATCGCAGGAGGTTTTAGATGCAGCCGATTGTTATTTAAAAATACCTATGGTTGGTTTTACAGAAAGCTTAAACATATCTGTAAGTGCTGCTATTGTTTTGCAAGATGTAACATCTAGATTAAGACAAAGTGATTTATCTTGGCAGCTAAGCGAAGAGGAGCAAAGAGCTAAGCGATTAGATTGGATGAAGAAATCTATTAAAAGCTATGATCAAATTGTAGAGCGCTTTTATCAAGAACATTAATTTAGGGTTTTCTATATTCTATGGAACAAAAAAAAGCGCAATCCGATAAAGGATTGCGCTTTTTGTATTATATGTTGTTGTTATTTAAAACTTAGCAGATTTGTTTCGGCTTAAGACTTTATATTCTTCGTAACATTCGCTAATTGCATCTAATATCTGCAAATCGTTTGCAGAACGTATGAATTCTTTAGAGTAGTTACACTGACTAATAATTTCGTCTAAGTCTACACGGTCTACCTGTAATAATACGGTTAGCATTTCTCTGTCAAAACGTGATGCTAGCAAGTTTCTAATTTCATCGTCTTGCTTCATTTTCTTCAGCTTACGCATTTCGTTAGGTTGTCTTCCAAACATTCTATATAAAAAGTCTGCCGGATTAAAAATAGCGCCTAATACTTTAGTAACAGCACTTGGAGAACGGTTTCCTGCTTCGTAACCGGTACTTGGTAGTCCAGAAATTGCATATCTGTAACTATTGTTTTGCGGTACGTTTTTAATATCAACTTCTAAGTGTCCTGTAAGTTTGAATTGGTTTACAACTACCTCTTCTAAGGCTAATGCTAGTTCGGTTAATGCTATTTTAGAGCTTCCGTATTTTATCCAGTCATTCGTTACTTTTACTTTAATAGATTTAAAACCTAAAAAAGAAAAATGTAAAGTGTCATTAGCTTTTGCAGTAAGTTTAAACTCTCCTTTAGCATTGGTAGAAGTACCAATAACTTGTGTAAGGTTTACAATGTTTACACTTTCTAAAACAGTATCGTCTGCAGCATTAATTACTACACCCTCAACTTTTGTAGGCTCTTCTTGTGCATAGCTAAAGCTAAGTGTGAAAAGTAATATAAAAAGTGGAAACCAGTTCTTCATTATCATGTATTGTATGGAGTATAAATGTACAAACATATTTACAAATATACAGCCATACAGTAACTTTGACTTAAAATTAACAAAAAGGTTTAACGTCTAGAACGTCTTGGCCTTGCATGTGTAGTTTTAAATTCTGATTTATCTCTAGGTTCTGAACGTCTTGAAGAAGTTTCATTACTACGTCTTTCGCCTCTGTTAGAAGAATCGCTTCTTCTTCCAGCACTGCGTCTTTCGCCTCTTGGTTTATCACCAAATCCGCCACGTCTTCTGTCGCTTCCACCATCACGTCTTCCGCCGCGACCTCTTCCGCCACCGCCACCACGGTTTTCACTAACTTCTACATTAACAAAACGTCCTTCGTGTTTGAAGTCTGTAAAGAAAGCAAGTACTTTTTCTTGGTGTTCTTTTTCCGTGTTAAAGAAAGAGAAACTCTCTTTAACATCTACTTTGAAAACGTCATCTCTTCCTAAGTCTAATATTTCTTTTAAGAAATCTTTTAACTTCATCCAATCGTAACCATCTCTGCTACCTACATTAATGAAATAACGAGAATCGTTACCACTATTCACTTTTCTACCATCGCGATCGCTTACTTTAGAAGGATCGATGCTTTGGATTTTAGATTTTTGGTAATAGTTATAGAAACGTGTGAATTCTACAGAGAAAAACTTTTTGATAAGTTCTTCTTTAGAAGTTTCTGCAAACAACTCATTGATGTTGTCTAGATACTTGTCTATTTCGTGATTTACTTCTGTATTGTGAATTTTGTTTGCAAGAGACATTAACTGTACTTCGCAAATTGCCATACCGTCAGGAATTTGTTTTAATTCAAATTTCTGGTTGATGATACGTTCAATACTTTTTATTTTGCGTACTTCGCTTTTAGAAACGATAACCATAGAAATACCAGTTTTACCAGCACGTCCTGTTCTACCAGATCTGTGTGTGTATGTTTCTGCTTCGTCTGGCAATTGGTAGTTAATTACGTGAGTAATATCATCTACGTCAATTCCACGAGCAGCAACATCTGTTGCAACAAGCATTTGAATTTGTTTGTTTCTGAAAGATTTCATTACCAAATCACGTTGGTTTTGGCTTAAATCTCCGTGTAAAGCTCCAGCACTATAACCGTCTTCAATTAAGTTTTCGGCTACTTTTTGTGTATCTCTTTTTGTTCTACAAAAGATTACTGAAAATATATCTGGGTTAGCATCTGCAAGTCTTTTTAAAGCTGCATATCTATCTCTAGCATTTACTAAATAGTATTCGTGAGAAACTTGGTTGGTACTTTCGTTTTTGTTTCCAACAACGATTTCCTTAGGAGAATGCATGAATTTTTTTGCAATTGTAGCAACCTCTTTAGGCATGGTAGCACTAAATAACCATGTGCTTTTTTCTTGAGGAGTATGTGATAGAATATCTGTGATATCTTCAAAGAATCCCATGTTAAGCATCTCATCTGCTTCATCTAAAACTGCATATTCAATTTTAGAAATATCTACCATACGTCTTTTGATCATATCTTTCATACGACCAGGAGTAGCTACAACAATTTGCGCCCCTCTTTTTACTTCTCTAGCTTGTTCTTGAATGCTAGTACCACCATAAATGGCAACAACATTAAGACCTTTACAATATTTACCATATTGTTTAAGCTCGTTAGTAATTTGCAAACAAAGTTCGCGGGTAGGAGATAAGATAAGTCCTTGAGTAGTTCTGCTATCTACCTGAATTTTTTGAAGCATTGGAAAACCAAAGGCTGCAGTTTTACCTGTTCCTGTTTGAGCTAAAGCCACTAAATCTGTGTCCTCTTCTAATAAAATTGGAATTGCTTTGTCTTGGACTTCACTTGGTTTTTTAAAACCTAAATCGTTAATAGCTTGTAATAGGTCGTCATTAAGACCTAAATCTTGGAATGTGTTCATTCTTGTTTAAATAAGTAATCGATTATTTTTTGTAGTGTTACAAAAGAAGCGAATCGACATACTTAACCTAAACTTCTAGTAACACATCCTCACTCTGAGGAATAAATAACTCAACTTTTTTTGAGTTTCAAGTTGCAAAAGTACAATATAAATTCATCGGAATTACGAAAAAACTACTTTTTTTACTGAATTGGTAGTTTTATTTCTGACGAAAGTACTTTTAAATGGTTTTTCTGTTATGTGTTTTATACTAAATGATTCGGCGGGAAATACTATGAATGTTATAAAGAGGCTAAAAAAGTTACTAATTGATTTACGGCTTTTCCTCGGTGCCCAATTTTATTTTTTTCTTCTAAAGAAATTTCAGCAAAAGTTTTGTCATAACCTTCTGCTTTAAAAATAGGATCGTATCCAAAACCTTTCTCTCCTTGTTTTTCGGTAGTTATTTCTCCTTTGCAAATTCCTGTAAAGGTTTCTAATTTTCCGTTAAGGTGTAAAGCAATAACTGTTTTAAACTGTGCTTTTCTATTTGGTTTGTCTTTTAAGTTCGCTAGAAGTTTATCCATATTGTCATTATCATTACGTTGCTCCCCTGCATAGCGTGCCGAATATACTCCAGGCTCTCCATTTAAACTTTCTACTTCTAAACCGGTATCGTCTGCAAAACAATCGTAACCATATTTAGTTTTTATGTATTCTGCTTTTTGTATTGCATTCCCTTCAATAGTATCTTGTGTTTCTGGAACATCCTCAAAGCATTCAATATCTTTTAGACTTAAAAGTTTTATATGTTCAGGAATTAAAGCTTGCACTTCTTTTAGTTTATTTAGGTTATTGGTTGCGAAAACAAGTTGCATGATAGGGTGATTTAGATGTTTAAATTTCTGTAAAAATATATTAATAATTTTATATGTTCTTTATGGTTGTGCATTAATTAGAAACGTCTATTTAAAATCTGCTATTACATAAGGTCTTAAAAGCTAAAAAAGAGTTAATTCCAACGGAAGTATGACAAAAATCATGTATTATTAGGAGTATATTTATTACCTTAGAAACAATAACTAAAACATTATAATATGACTGTAAAATTTGAATACGTAGGAGTTGATATTAGTGAAACACTAAATGCGTTTACAACGGAAAGATTGCATAAATTATCGGATAGATATGAGTTTTTAATTAGCGCCATGGTTCGATTCAAAAAAGATGAAAAGAGTCATGATAAAGGAAAGATTTGCGATATAGAATTGAGTCTGCCAGGCCCAAGAATATTTGCCACATCAGATGAGAAGCAGTACGAGGTAGCAGTTCGAGAAACGATTAGAGATTTAGAACGTCAACTTAAAAAGCGTAAAGAAACCTATTCTACAAGATAAATTATAAAACAGAGGGTTTACCTATGGTGATAAGGCTCGTTTTTTAATATAGTAAACCCTCTGTAAATTTGTTCTATAACAAACAAACGTACCATTTGGTGCGAAAAGGTCATTTTAGATAAAGACAATTTACCTTGCGCTTTACTATACACTTCTTCACTAAAGCCATAAGGTCCGCCAATTACAAAAACCAATTGCTTGATACCAGAATTCATGTGTTTCTGTAAATAGTTTGAAAAACCAACAGAATCCATTTGTTTTCCATTTTCGTCTAAAAGAATCAATACATCTGTATTGTTTAGTTTGGCTAGAATAAGTTCTCCTTCCTTTTGTTTTTGTTGTGCTTCGCTTAGGTTTTTTACTTTCTTTAAATCCGGAATAATCTCTAATTCAAATTTAATATAATGTCCTAAACGCTTGGTGTAATCGTTTATCAAGCTTTGTAATTGCTTGTTGTCTGTTTTGCCAATGGCTAGTAATTTTATAGTCATAGTGGTCAAAGGTAAAACTTTTTAGAATTTGGAAATTGAAAAATGGAATATTTTGAATAGCAATCATTATTTTAGCACAAAGATTTTTGTTATGATAAGTAAAGAACAATTTGAAAAAGAAATAGATTTAATAATAGCCAATGCTATTCGTGAAGATGTAGGAGATGGTGATCATAGTTCTCAAGCATGTATTCCTGCAAGCGCTCAAGGGAAAGCAAAGCTTTTAGTGAAAGATGAGGGAATTATAGCAGGAGTAGAATTTGCTAAACAAGTTTTTGCTTATGTTGATAAAGACATGAAAGTAGAAACGCTTATTCCAGACGGAAGCAAAGTAAAACACGGTGATATTGCTTTTTATATAGAAGGAGCTTCGCAGTCTATTTTAAAAGCGGAACGATTAGTGCTTAATGCTATGCAGCGTATGAGTGCCATTGCAACCAAAACAAAACAATTTGTAGATTTATTAGAAGGAACAGGGACTAAGATTTTAGACACAAGAAAAACCACTCCCGGAATTCGTGCTTTAGAAAAATGGGCAGTTAAGATTGGTGGTGGAGAAAATCACAGGTTTGCTTTATACGATATGATTATGTTGAAGGATAACCATATTGATTTTTCTGGAGGAATAAGTAAAGCTATAGAAAAAACAAAAGCTTACTTAAAAGAGACCAATAGAGATTTAAAGATTATAGTAGAAGCTAGAGATTTAAAGGAAATTGAAGAAATCTTAAAATGTGGTGGTGTTTACCGAATATTAATAGATAACTTTAACTACGAGGACACCAAAAAAGCAGTAAAACTTATTGGCGACCAATGTTTAACAGAAAGTTCAGGAGGAATTAACGAGAAAACGCTTCGTAAATACGCAGAGTGTGGAGTAGATTATATTTCGTCTGGAGCATTAACGCACTCGGTTTATAATATGGACTTAAGTTTGAAAGCGGTTAATTAATCTGTAGTTTCATTGCAAAGTTTTTTTATATTAATCGATAGAAATAGACGAACTCTAATTTCATGACAAAAAAAATAGAAGATAGGCTGGAGAAAATACCGATAGTTAATCTGTTGGTAAAGCTATTACAGCAAATTAAACTTCCTGGTTTTGAAGGTTTATCTATTTATAGTTTGTTGGAGCTTTATGCAATAGGTATTGTAAAAGGAACATTGGCAACAAGAGCTAGTGCCATTGCCTTTAGTTTCTTTATGGCAATATTTCCATTTTTACTATTTGTACTTATTGTCATTCCGTATATACCAATAGATGGATTTAGAGCCGAGTTTTTATCTTTTCTAAATTCTTTTTTACCTTCTAATACTGCAGAGTTTTTTGAAGATAATATTTACGGAAATATCAATACTGGCCGTGGAGGCTTACTTTCATCGGTATTCTTACTTTCTATATTCTTGATGGCCAACGGTGTAAATGCTGTGTTTTCAGGGTTTGAAACCTCTTACCATGTGCAGCTTACTAGAAACGTCTTTAAACAATACTTATACGCGTTAGGAGTAGCTTTAATTTTAGCTTTTATGGCTATACTAACTGTGGTTATCTTTGGTTATGTTGAAATTTATATACTGCAACCGCTTTTTGAAAGACTAAATGAAGAAGGTTTTACAGAAGAATCTACTAGTGTGTTTTGGATTGTTACAGCAAGATATATTTTCTTCTTAATAATGACCTATTTAGCCACTGCTACCTTGTATTATTTTGGTACTATGGAAGGGAAAAACTCTAAATTCTTTTCTGTTGGTGCTTTATTAACTACTTTATTGTTTATATTAACTTCCTACCTTTTTGGTATATATATAAACAATTTTGCACAGTATAATGAGTTATATGGTTCTATTGGGGCAATATTAATTTTAATGTTTTACCTATGGTTGAACTCTAATATTTTGTTACTTGGCTACGAATTAAATGCATCTTTAAATAGATTAAGAAAATTAAATAATACCATAAATTAAACTTTTATAAAATGAACAAATACATCCTTTTTACTATATGCTTTTGCATGACTTTCTCTGTTTTTTCTCAAGATATCTTCGGAAAATGGAAAACTATTGATGACGAAACAGGTGAGGCAAAATCTATTGTTTCCATTTATGAAAAAGATGGAAAAGTTTACGGAAAAATTGAAGCACTCCTTAAAAACAAGAACAAAGATGCCCTTTGTACTAAGTGTGAAGGAGATGAAAAGAACACACCTTTAGTAGGTTTAGAGTTTATTAAGAACCTGAAAAAAGATGGAGATACTTATAAAGGAGGAACTATTTTTGATCCGGAATCTGGAAAAAAATATAAATGTACCGTTGCCTTAAACGAAGACGATCCTAATACATTAGATGTACGAGGGTATATTGCTTTCTTTTACAAAACTCAAAATTGGATTCGCGTTAAAAACTAATTTCTAGCACTTTTCCATTGAATTATATAGACGTTATATTACCACTTCCGCTACAGAAGCTATTTACGTATAGCATTACTGAAGCGGAAGCGTCTTTTTTACGCGTAGGTATGCGTGTGGCGGTTCCGTTTGGTAAATCTAAAATTTACACGGGCTTAGTACATCGTATTCATACTAGCAAACCATTGGTTTATGAGGCAAAGGATATTCATCAAATACTAGATGAGGAGCCTATTATAAACGCACAGCAATTAGCCTTTTGGGAATGGATTTCAAGTTACTATATGTGCACTTTAGGAGATGTGATGCGAGCAGCTTTACCAAGCGCTTTTCTTTTAGAAAGTGAAACCATTATAAGTAAAAACAACCAGAAGGAAATTTTAGACGAAGAGCTATTAGACGATGAGTTTCTAGTTTATGAAGCCCTGCAACACCAGTCCTCTTTAAAGATTCAGGATTTAATGAATATTTTAGATAGGAAAAACGTGCTTCCGGTAATCAAGCGATTGTTGGAAAAAGAAGCAATTCATCTGCAGGAAGAAATCTATGAAAAGTACAAACCAAAGTGGGTTAGATATGTGCGATTACATCCTAATTTTTCTTCGGAAGCTGCGCTTCAAGCTGTTTTAGAAGAATTAAATAGAGCGCCCAAACAAAAACAAGTGGTAATGACTTTGTTTATGCTAACGGCAAAAACGAAGAAACCAATAAAAGTTACCGAATTAACCGAAGCAAGTGAAGCATCTTCTGCCATTGTAAAGACTTTAATTGATAAAGGTATTTTAGAAGAATACCATATTCAAACAGATAGGGTTACTTATTCTGGAGAAGAAAATGAAGCTTCTAAAAAGTTAAACGAATACCAAAATACTGCGCTTAAGGAAATAAAGGAATCTTTTGTAAAGCATTCTGTTACTCTGTTGCACGGCGTTACATCTTCCGGGAAAACCGAAATTTATGTAAAGCTTATTGAAGAGGCTTTAGCAAAAGGAAAGCAAGTATTGTATTTGCTTCCAGAGATAGCTTTAACCACACAGTTGGTAACAAGACTGCAGAATTATTTTGGCGAGCAAGTTTCTGTATTTCATTCTAAATACTCTATTCACGAAAGGGTTGAGGTGTATCATAATCTTTTAGATAATTCCGCGAAAGCGCAAATAATTTTAGGAGCACGTTCTTCTATCTTTCTTCCTTTTAGTAATCTCGGATTGATTATAGTTGACGAAGAACATGAGCAGTCTTTTAAGCAGTTTGATCCTGCACCTAGATATCACGCAAGAGATTCGGCAGTAGTATTGGCTAATATTCATAAAGCTAAAACTCTTCTAGGTTCTGCAACACCAAGTTTGGAAAGTTATTTTAATGCCAAACAAAATAAGTATGGTTTTGTTGCACTAAGTACTCGTTTTAATGATGTTTTAATGCCAGAAATTGAGCTGGTAGATTTAAAAGATAAGTATAAGCGCAAAAAAATGAAAGGTCATTTTAGTGATAGACTTATTGAAGAAATGACCGAAACACTAAAAGAGGGGCAGCAAATTATTTTGTTTCAGAATAGGAGAGGGTTTTCTCCAATTGTAGAATGTGTTACCTGTGGTAATGCGCCTCAATGTCCTAATTGCGATGTTAGTTTAACCTATCACCAATATAGAAACCAATTGCGTTGTCATTATTGCGGATATCAGGCAGCCATGCTGCAAACCTGTGGCGCTTGTGGGAGTCCGGAGATAGACAGTAAGGGTTTTGGAACCGAACAGATAGAAATAGAGGTGAAGCAGCTTTTTCCAGACCATAAGGTTGCTAGAATGGATTTAGATACTACTCGTGGGAAATACGGTTACGAAAAGATAATTACTTCCTTTGAGCAGCAGGAAGTAGATATATTGGTAGGAACGCAAATGCTTACCAAAGGATTAGACTTTAGAAATGTTAACTTGGTAGGTATTATGAATGCCGATAATATGTTGAATTTTCCAGACTTTAGAGCGCATGAAAGAAGTTTTCAATTAATGCTGCAGGTTTCGGGTAGGGCAGGGCGTACCGAAAAAAGAGGAAGGGTTTTGATTCAGACTTATAATCCGTATCATAAAATTTTGCAGCAGGTTTCTACCAATGATTATGCTTCGATGTTTAAGGAGCAAATGGACGAAAGGTATGTTTTTAAATATCCGCCAGTGTATAGGCTTATAAAAATTACTTTAAAGCATAAGGATTATAATCGAGTGAATATGGCTGCAGATTGGTATGCGCAATCTTTACGACAGGTTTTTGGTGATTTTGTATTGGGACCTGAGTTTCCTCCGGTAGCTAGAATACGCAATCAGTATCATAAAAATATTATTGTTAAGATACCTAGTAAACAATCTTTAGCGAAAACAAAGGAAACTATTATTAGAATTGATAATAGTTTTAATGCGGTAAAAGACTTTAGATCGGTTAGGGTAATTTTAAATGTAGATAACTATTAAGTTTCTCTTTATAGGAGAGAGGTAATAAGAAATAAAAAAGTCCAACCTTAGTTGGACTTTTCTGATTTTATATGTTATTGATTTGCTAGTTGTTGTTTAGCGCTTCAATAAGCTGTGTCTTTTTGTTTCTACTTAAAGGAATTTCAAAAGATCCTACTTCAACATTTTTACTGTTAAATCTGTCAATTTTATCTAGATTAACAATATATGATTTATGTATTCTTAAGAACTTACCTTCTGGAAGTTCTGCTTCAAAAGCTTTCATGGTAGAAAGCACGACAAGGCTAGTATCTTCTGTAACTAGTTTTACATAGTCCCCTAAGGCTTCAATCCATTTAATGTCATTAATATAAACTTTACGTTTCTTTAGGTTACTTTTTACAAAAATATGTTCTCCTTCTGTTTCGTTGAAGTCTAATTTTAATTTATGTTGTTCTAAAGCTTTATCAACCGCAGTATTAAAACGTTCTTTGGTTATTGGTTTTTGTAAATAGTCTGTAGCATCATAATTAAATGCCTTAAAAGCATATTCTGTTTTACCAGTCACAAAAATAATTTGAGGTTTGTTGTTTAAAACATCTAATAACTCAAACCCGTTAAGAACAGGCATTTCTATATCTAGAAAGATTAAATCTACTTTATGAGTATTTAAACCATTTTTAGTTTCTAATGCGCTACTGTATTCTGCTATTAAATTAAGAGAAGCATGGTTCTCAATTAACTTAACAATAGAAAGACGTTGTATTGCAGAGTCATCAACTACTACGCAGTTTAAAGTCATAACATTATTGTTTTCAAGGTTAAGGTATCGACAATAGTACAAATTTTAAGGTTAAAAACCAAGAATCATCGACAAAAAGAATTGCTTAACATAACTTTAAGAATCATGTTTTTTTGAAGAATTATTTTGCGAATAATGTTTCATTTTGTTGTGACTTATAAATAAAAGACTTATTTTTGCAGCCAATTTTTAACAAATAAAATAGATTTTTATGAATCATTATGAAACTGTTTTCATCTTAAATCCCGTTTTATCTGAGGCACAGATAAAGGAAACAGTACAGAAATACGAAGATTTTCTTGTTTCTAGAGGAGCGAAGATGATATCCAAAGAAGATTGGGGTCTAAAAAAATTAGCATACCCAATTCAAAAGAAAAAAAGTGGTTTTTATCACTTATTTGAATACCAAGTAGATGGTGAGGTAATCAATCCTTTAGAAGTAGAGTTTAGACGTGATGAGCGTTTTATGCGTTACTTAACTGTTACTTTAGACAAGCATGCAGTAGCATGGGCTGAAAGAAGAAGAGCTAAACTAAAACAAAAAGCGTAATTATGTCAAGTATAGAACAACAATCTAAAGGAAAGAAAGACGGAGAAATCAGATATTTAACTCCGTTAAATATAGAAACAAACAAGCAAAAGAAATACTGTCGTTTCCAAAAGTCTGGTATTAAGTATGTGGACTATAAGGATGCTGATTGGTTATTAGGATTTGTTAACGAGCAAGGTAAAATTTTACCAAGACGTTTAACAGGTACTTCTTTAAAATACCAAAGAAAAGTGTCTGTTGCTGTAAAAAGAGCACGTCATTTAGCATTATTGCCTTACGTAGCAGATTTATTAAAATAAAAAAATCATAACAATGGAACTTATATTAAAACAAGACGTTGAAAATTTAGGATTTAAAGACGATGTTGTAACGGTAAAGAACGGTTATGGTAGAAATTTTTTAATTCCGACAGGAAAAGCTGTATTAGCTACTGGGTCTGCTAAAAAAGTTTTAGCTGAAAACCTAAAGCAAAGAGCATTCAAAGAAAAGAAAATTATTGACGATGCAAACAAAGTTGCAGATGCACTTAAAGCATTAGATATTAAAATAGCTGCTAAAGTTGGAGCTGGAGACAAATTATTTGGATCTATCAACAATATCGACTTAGCAGAAGCAATTGCAAAAGTAGGTCAAGAAATTGATAAAAAATACATCACAGTTACTACTGTAAAACGTTTAGGAAAGTACGAAGCTACTGTTCGTTTACACAGAGAAGTTACTGTTGAATTACCTTTTGAAGTAATCGCAGCAAGCTAATAACTACGTTATTTAAAATATAGAAGCCTCCACTTAAACCTGGAGGCTTTTTTAATAAAATTATTTTTGATATTTCCGTTTACGGAAACGAAAACACACTTTCAATGAAATACTCTAGACTTACTAAAGAACAATTTGAAGAATTACATCAAGAATTTATAAATTTCTTAGCATCACAATCTATTACAGCAGATGAGTGGACAGATATTAAACAGCAAAAACCAGAAGTTGCAGAACAAGAACTAGATGTTTTTAGTGATTTGGTTTGGGAAGGTGTTTTAAATCAAGCAAAATATATTGAGCATATTTCTCCGCAACAAATGCATTTGTTTTATGCCATGGAAGAACATATGCATGTTATAGCTGTTCAGCTTAAAAACGCTATAGATTTAACCACCAGGGATGGTTATAATTGGTTACGTGAAAACTTAATGGATGAAAATGTAGAGTTTTTACAAGCAAAGAAAGCATATACCGAAGATAAGAATTTAGATAAGTTTACTCTTATCCAGCAAGGAGGGGTTATTTCTAAGGGAGATCTTTATAAGTTTTTTGATAAACTGATAAACTAAAAAATAATCTTATAAAAAAAAGCAGCTGTTTCTTATACTTAGAAACAGCTGCTTTTTTATGCTAACTATTTAGCTTTTATTCGTGTCTTAAAGACTCTATAGGGTCTAATTTGGCAGCTTTTATTGCTGGTAATAATCCGGAAACTACTGCAACTATAAAGGCGATTGTAAATGCGCTAAACATAGCAAACCAAGGAGTAGTAAATTGGAATTCTGCTATGGTTGCCACTAAGAGACCAATTAATACCCCACAAATAATTCCTATGATTCCGCCTAATTGTCCAATGATTAATGCTTCCATAAAAAACTGAAAAGCAATGGTTTTCTTTTTTGCACCAAGTGCTTTTCTAACTCCAATTTCTCTGGTTCTTTCTGTAACTGAAACAAAAAGAATATTCATTAGTGCTATAGATGAACCTAGAATGGTTATGATGCTAATTATCCACGCGGCATATTCTAAGTAAATAGTGATAGAGCCAATTCTGTTTATTAGGTCATCACTTCTTTCTAAGCCAAAATCATTTTCTTCTAATGGATTTAATCCGCGAATATTTCTAAAGGTAATAATAGCATGGTCTTGTGCGCCTTCTAACATTTCCTTATTGTTTACCATTACACTAATTTGGTAGTTGATATTAGGTAATGTAAAAATAGATCGTGCATTTTGAATAGGAATAATAACTCGTAAATCTTGGTTGTTCCCAAAGGTAGCTCCTTTAGATTCTAGTGTTCCAATTACTTTAAATTTCACCCCTCTTACGCTAATTGTTTTCCCTATAGGGTTTACATTTTCAAACAAAGCTTTATTTAAATCGCTACCAATTACGCAGACGTTACTGTTGTTTTTGACATCGAAGATGTTTATTTCTCTTCCGTTTTCTAGTTTTAGCCCGGAGTTTTGAATGAAATTTTCGTTGGCTCCAATAACGGTAACCTCAGGGTCTGTTTTGTTGTTTTCAAACTTTACTTCTGCACCGCGAGTACCTGTAAAGGACACAGAGGTTTTTGTTCCTGGAAACTCATAAGTTTCTTCAAAATCTTTTACATTTCTGTAGCTAATAATAGGGTTTACCTTTTGTACTTCGCCACGGCCTCTTCTTTGTGTTGTAAACTCGTAGCGCTGAATATTAAAGGTGTTAGAACCCATGGAGGAGAAATCGCTTGAAATGGTGTTTTCAAGCGCAGAAACAGCACTTAAAATCCCTACCAAAGCGGTTATACCTATTGCGATAATTAAAACGGTTAAAATAGTACGTAATAATTGGCTTTTTATAGAATCGAAGGCAATTCTAATATTTTCTCTAACGAGTCCAAACATAGTTTTTAGGTTGCTTTTTTATATAAGACTACTAAAAGGAGTTAAAGTTACTATAATTCTTAAATAATTATGTGGCTCTTTAAAAAATATGATATTTTTGTAGTTCATAAATGAATTAACCAGGTGTCTGTTTTTTTATTTTCTAGTGAAAAATAGATACTATAAATGAGATTTCCACTTAGGTGGAATGTAAAGATGGCACAAAAACCAAGTATTCCTAAAGGTACCAGAGATTTTAATCCAGAACAAGTAGCAAAACGTCACTATATAATAAACACGATTAAAGGGCATTTTGAGCGTTTCGGATTTCAACCAATTGAAACTCCTAGCTTTGAAAATTCCGATAATTTAATGGGGAAATATGGAGAAGAAGGCGATAGGCTTATTTTTAAAATCTTAAATTCTGGAGATTATTTATCTAAGGTAGATGATGCGCTTTATGCGAGTAAAGATTCTACTAAAATCACTTCTAATATTTCTGAAAAAGCCCTTCGTTATGATCTTACTGTTCCTTTTGCAAGGTATGTAGTACAACATCAAAACGACATAGAGTTTCCGTTTAAGCGTTATCAAATTCAACCGGTTTGGCGAGCAGATAGACCTCAAAAAGGAAGGTTTAGAGAATTTTATCAGTGTGATGCCGATGTAGTAGGTTCTGCTTCTTTATTTCAGGAGGTGGAGTTTATTCAGTTATATGATGCTGTTTTTACAGATTTAAAATTAGAAGGAGTTACTATTAAAATTAATAATAGAAAGATTCTTTCTGGTATTGCAGAAGTTATTGGTGCAAGCGATAAGCTAATAGATTTTACTGTTGCTTTAGACAAATTAGATAAAATAGGCGAGGAGAAGGTAAAAGAGGAAATGCTAAGCAAAGGAATATCGCAAAGCGGAATAGAAAAACTACAGCCTTTATTTAGTCTTACGGGTGATTTTGCTTCTCAGATAGAAAGTTTAAAAGAAATTCTTGATGCTTCTGAAGAAGGAAAGAAAGGTATTGAAGAATTAGAGTTTATAAATAATGCCATAAGCGAATTGGCATTACAAACAGCAACATTACAATTGGATGTTACTTTAGCTCGTGGATTAAATTATTATACGGGAGCTATTTTTGAGGTAGCTGCACCAGAAAACGTGAAAATGGGTTCTATAGGTGGCGGAGGACGTTATGACGACCTTACAGGGATTTTTGGGATGAAAGACGTTAGTGGTGTAGGTATAAGCTTTGGACTAGATAGAATTTATTTGGTTTTAGAAGAGCTTCATTTATTTCCAGAAACTATAAGTAAAACGGTAGAAGTATTGTTTATAAACTTTGGCGATGCAGAAGCGTTATTTTGTTTAAAAGCTATTAAGACATTGAGAGGGAAAGGTATAAATGCTGAGTTATATCCTGATGCAGCTAAGATGAAAAAGCAAATGAATCATGCGAATAAGCGTCAAATTCCGTTTGTGGTTTTAGTAGGAGATAAGGAAATGCAGGGCAATAGTTTTACATTGAAAAACATGGAAACAGGAGAGCAGGAAACGCTTTCATTGGAAGCACTTATTGCACGAGTACAATAAGCATAACAGCTTTGATTTACATATAAAAACCGGAACAATTTGTTCCGGTTTTTTTTGTTTCCCCATAAATTTAATCTAAATCAGTTTAATTTATAAGCACTTTTTTAGACCAAGTAGTATTTTTGGTTTTTAACTTTAGAATATAAGTTCCTGTACTAAGTTTATTTGTTTTATACTCCAGGAAGTTACTAGTTGAGTCTTCTTTAAAAGTATATATTGTTTGACCTAGTATATTCAGGATTTCTACCTTTTCAATTTCTAGATTGTTTGGGTTTTTAATCACTATACTTTCTGATTCATTAACATAAGAAGCATCTAAATCATTAGCTTCCAGTTCCTCTATACTTAATGATTCTTCGGAAAAGGTTATCTCAAATCTTTCAGAATATTCTCCAGCAGGAAGATTTATTTGGTAATCACTAGATCTTAAGTTATGATACATTCCTAAATCTTTGTCGTGCACATAAATTTGTAAATGATCTGGAAAATTAACTAATGCATCTATAGTAATACTGTTTAGTCCTTCGTCTCTAGTTTTAATACTAATAGGAAGTATGGTAGTCTGATTAATTTCATTAATACCTTGTATTATATATAGTTCGCCAGCAATTAACCATGACATGTCATCTATTTGTGTATCTAAGTTCTTGGCATCAAAGCCCCAATCGTAGTTAGCTGTAGCTCTTTCATCCACCGTAACAAGTAATTGTCTACGTATCGTGTTGACCGAGTTAAAGCCTAGGCGAACTTTAGTTCTCTCATCTCCAAGGTCTGCATTAGCAGTAGGAGAAGCTTCTTCATTGTTACGAACAAAAACGGAAGCTGTTCCTCCTTCTTTTTGAAAAATACGTTGTGTATTATTAAATATGATATTTCCATTAGTTTCCCCTTCCACAAAGAACCCTTGTCCTACAGGTATGTAATCCCCTGGGATTTTCGTTGGCGTACCTCCAGTTGCCACATCAGGGTCACTTGTACCCATGGCAGCAGCAGGTGTACCACCAGAATAGTTGTAGGTAGCATAGCCACCTTGGTACTCTCTTAAAATATGAGATCCGCCACCCCAGTGTTCCCAAAAGTAAAGGGTACCACTAATAGTTGGGTCTGTTCCTGCACCAGAAATAGTTGGTCCATTATCAGTGATGAATTGTTGGGCATCTAAAGCTGAAGCATAAGGATTACCAACTAAATATTCGTTACCTGCGTTTATAGGTAAGCTTATATTTCCATTATTAGGTTTTCCTTCAAACACATAATTTTGTTCTAAATGTACGGCGCCATTGGTATTGTTAACACCTTTCATGGTAAAGCCTTCACCTGCCAACAAAGTTCCAGTATTTCTTACATGCTGCCAAGATGCATAATCATCTGATAGATAGTTGTTGAATTTCCAAATCCAATAGTGAGCAATTCCTATAGGAGAACCGTTAGAACCGTCATAACCTCCTATATAGTTAATGTTAACAGGTGCTAATGGGTTTGTTCCATCCTTCATGATGTTGTCATTCAGGGTATATCTATAATTATTAGGGTTTGTAGTTGCTGTATAGCCTACAGGAGCGCTCCAATAGTTGTATGTAAAGAGGTCTCTTGTTCCTTGTTGGTCTTTTTCTAATGCACCATTAGTTCCAACTACTAAATCACTATCTGTTGTTTGAATTAGTTGAGACTCTCCTTCTAGATCTATTTTACCATCTAACTGTAAATAATGCGTAATGGTTAGTCCAAAACCTGTATTCGTACTATTGTCTCCTTCAACAGTAATTTCACTACTTTTATTTACAAGAGCAAGTAAGGTTCTATTTTCATTTGCCGTTGCTGGCAAGCTGCTGTTATTCATGTTTATGTTATCGTCTGTTTCTACAATATTCCAATCTACAGTAATAGTATTATCCACAATAGAAGCGGCTCCAGGAATTGTTTGGTATGGACCATATAGCCAAGTTGTGTTTAAATCCCAATCACTTGTTCCTGTGGCCACTGTTTTATAAGGTAGTGGAGCTGTTTGTCTATCTACAGTTCTTAAGGTTCGTAAAGCTCCCTGGTGGCCGTTACCAGATTCGTCTTTAGTATTGGTGTATGTATAGGTTGACATAGGGTAATAAGCGTCTAGACTAGACCAAGGTATACTAGCTATTTCATTTTTAGTAGGTGTTATAGCTTCATCCATAAAGTAGGAAGCTCCAATAGTGCCAGCATTTTCTTTAATTTCTTGATTCATGATATACCTTAACTGATCTACAGAGATGGCTGTATTCCAAATACGTACTTCATCAATATTACCATGGAAAAATGCTTCAGGAGCTAGTTTTGCAGCTGCACCTATGAAAAAGGATTGGTTGGTATTACCTGGTTGCAATAAGTTTGCTTGTGTATCCTGTACACCATCGATATAAAGCGTTGCAGTTGTGCCGTTGTAAATAATAGCCAAATGATGCCAAGTATTTTGAGGTATGGTTGTATTGGATGTAATTATTTGGGCTACTCCAAGGGGTGTTCTCCATGATACTTCTAGTTTACCAGAGGCATTAATTTTAAAATCATAGCCTTCGGTATAAGCAGCATCACGTTTAGACAGAATAGATTTGTTTGTTGCATTTGCTTCACGCATTACCCATGCAGAAATTGTAAAAGCTGCTTGGTTTAAGTTTAAAGCATCTTCCATATCCATATAGCTATCTACACCATTGAAGTATACAGAGCGCTCAAATCTACGCTCGGGAGCCCAACCAAAGGTGATGTATTTTGTGTTGTCAAAATCGTAGTTCGTTTTTAAAATAGCTTCGCCCAATTCGTTTGTAGCTTCTGTCATTACCCGATAATCTGCAGTAGGGTCAAAGTTAGGTGTATCAGATATAAACATTAGATAACGTCCATCTGGAGGGGTTGCAGTACGTACAGCGCTTTTTAAAATGGCGACTTCTACAGTTGGAATATCTCCACCCGTGCTAACATTTTCAACTACTTTCCAAACTCTACTTATAGCAGAAAATGTTACATCTGTTGTTAAAGCAGGAGTTATATCAGCACTCATATTTACTGTCACATCTGGAGCGGCTGTATTTAAGTCGACACCATTATTCCCCCAAACTAAAAACTCTTTATCTTGAAGTTCGTTATTTGTATTTAGATTATTTGTGTTAGCAATGCTTCCCATACCAATAGTAAGAACCCCTTGTGTTCTTCCAAGGCCATCTGTAGCATTATTCACGCTACGGGATTGTTTTTGGAGTAAGTCGGAGGCGTCATCACGGCCTATTCCAGCAATATCAAAGTTAAATACATCTTCTGCAGGTGTGCCTGTATTGGCATCCCAAATTGTGTTTCCATCACTATCTACATAATCTTGTGATGTACCATTAACTCCTAAGGTTATACCATATTTTATAGCTAAGTACGATTGAATACGGTTGCGTTCTTGCGTTAAGTCAGCATCTGTTTTTTTAGCAGAATAAGTAATAACTTCTGCAATTCTTCCTTCGTAACTACCTTTGAATGCTTCACTTCTGCCTAAGAAATAACGAGAGTTTGATATATTTCTATATTGAGGAAGCCCTACTTCTGAATTGCCTATATTATTGGCATTGTATAATAGAATATTAGCAGATGGAGTATTGGAATTATTTTTGGAATTGATTATGCCAACATTGTTATAAATAATTGATGTACCTGTATGTGCCACACCATACCCTCTATCATTAACAGGAACTGTTGTAGTTGAAGTAGTGCCCACTGCATAAGAAATCACTTCATTGTCAAACCTTTTTGAATACTTTCCATAACCAACACCTGAACCATCACGTTCATTGTTTCCAGGGTCGTCATCTCCGCAAAATACATCCATGCTTGCCAAAGACGATGTGACATTGACATCAGGAATGGAAACAACAAACATGTCTTGTGTATAAAACCCTTCTGTTCCTACCAATGTGGTTCTATTGGTGTCTGAATATGTAAAGTCTTGACTGGCAGTGTTGTAGTCGTTGTCAAAATCTACTACAGGGTTAAAATTCACATTATATGATGGCGTATCGCGGTAAGTGGGTTCCAATCCGGTAGGAGCTGTTGCATTTGCTCCACGCCCTTGATCTTCCCATAACGATACAGGTTGTCCAGAGGTATACCCTAGACCATCTGTTCCTTTTAACCACAGTGCTAAATGGTTTGTAACACCACCTGGTCCTTCTGTTAAAGGAGCAATACCTGTTCCTTGTACTCTAAAAGTATATGGGTTTTCGTTAGAGTCGTTGTTGTCTATAGAAATAGTAGTCTGAAAAGTACCTGCAGATACCGGAGTAAAGCGTACTACAAATGTTTCAGTAGCTCCAGGGGCAATTGCATTATTAGCGGGTTGTGTTAAAATGGAGAAATTAGGATTAGGAGAAATATTTACCATAAAAGGTAGACCTGTTAGGTTTAGATTTGCGTTTCCTGTATTATGAATTGTAAAAGTGTGATCTAAAGTAGCCCCAACTCCTATGGCCCCAAATTCTGTATTATCTGTTGTAGACGGAGTAGTGTCTCCATCTGTTATTGAAACCCCTAAGCCTGTGATGTCTATTTCTGGTTGTGGGGCGGCTAAATCTCCTATTATTCTAAACTCATCAAAAGCTACTCCAATATTACGATTAGAATTATCTGATGCAAAAATTACTCTAAACCTTACTTGAGAGGCAGTGTTGAAGCTTGGGTTTTCAGTACTTAAGTTTATACTTTGGTTTAACCAATTACCACTACTGCTTCCAGACCATCCATCACTATATAGAGCGTCAACATAAACATTGTACCAATTTGTATTTGTAGTTGAACCTAAAGTGGACCAACTAGTACCATTGTTTAATGAATATTCTATTTGCATACCGTCATAGCGCCTTTCCGTTTCAACCCAAATATCAAGGTCAAGAACTATATTGCTATAACCGTTTAAGTCGATTGTTGGGCTTGTGGCAATAATTCTTGTGGAATTGTTATAGACGTTTGTGTATTTATTAGAAAAAACATATGAACCTGTATTACCTGTATTGTGAGATATATTGGTGCCTCTAATCCATCCACCAGATTCATCTCCTGTAGAATTAGCAGTCCATCCAGTGGTTGAATTTTGAAAATTTTCAAAATATATAGTAGTTTGAGAGATGGCATTTAATGAAAAAATTACAGCAATGATTAGTGTTATATAAGCTCTTGCTGTGTATGTAGTATTCTTCATGGTTAAGTTGTTTTAGTTAATGTGTAAAAGTTTAACTATTAATTACTTATGTTAAATTATGGTTTTATTCTATAAAATGCAAATAAAATAGATATAGTGTTGATTTGTTTGTGTTTAGTAATAAAAAATAAGTGGCAGGTTAAATCACCTGCCACTATGTATTTATTAAAATTTGATTAGTTTTTTTATTACAATGTTGCCATTTTTTTTGTTCTGTATTTTTATAAAATAAGGGCCTTGTTCTAATTTCTCTAAACCTTTCACCAAAACCTTTCCATTCTCATTTTCTAGTATTTTTTTATAGACCTGTCTTCCGTTTAGGTCGTATATAAATATTTGAAAAAGATCTAATGCTTGGTTGTTAGGTAGTACTATTTCTACGTAATTTTTAAATGGGTTTGGTTGTATGCTTAGGTTGTTATAGTTAAATTCTTGGTTATTTAGGGTGTATTCGTTGACTGTTACTGTAGCATTACATTGCGAGGAATTTCCACTGTAATCTGTAATAGTAAATATTACATTGTTTTCTCCAATGTCTCCTGTTTCAAAAGTATTAGGTGATACAGAGTAGGTTTCAATTCCACAATTATCTGTAGACCCGTTATCTATTTGGTCTGGTGTTATAGTTGCGTATCCATTTTCATCTAGTTCGATTATTATGTCTTGTACATGACATATTGGATTTATAGTGTCCCCATCATTTGATATCTCCCAAGAACAAGTTACCTCATTAAAGGTAGCTGTTTCCCAACATGCTGTTACAGGTTCTGTAGGTTGTGTACCTTGGTTTTCCCAAGTACAGCTGTTTGTATTGAATACGTAGTTATCCCAGCAGTTAGTAGCTGTAGGCTCTGCAGGCTGTGTACCTTGGTTTTCCCAAGTACAGCTGTTTGTGTTGAATACGTAGTTATCCCAGCAGTTAGTAGCTGTAGGTTCAGTAGGTTGTGTACCTTGGTTTTCCCAAGTACAGCTGTTTGTGTTGAATACGTAGTTATCCCAGCAGTTAGTAGCTGTAGGCTCTGCAGGCTGTGTTCCTTGGTTTTGCCAAGTACAGCTGTTTGTGTTGAATACGTAGTTATCCCAGCAGTTAGTAGCTGTTGGTTCAGTAGGCTGTGATCCTTGGTTTTCCCAAGTACAAGTATCTGTGTTGAATACGTAATTATCCCAGCAGTTAGTAGCTGTAGGCTCTGCAGGTTGTGTACCTTGGTTTTCCCAAGTACAGGTATTTGTATTGAATACGTAGTTATCCCAGCAGTTAGTAGCTGTTGGTTCAGTAGGCTGTGTACCTTGGTTTTCCCAAGTACAGGTATCTGTATTGAATACGTAGTTATCCCAACAGTTAGTAGCTGTAGGTTCTGTAGGTTGTGTTCCTTGGTTTTCCCAAGTACAGGTATTTGTATTGAATACGTAGTTATCCCAGCAGTTAGTAGCTGTAGGCTCTGTAGGTTGTGTACCTTGGTTTTCCCAAGTACAGGTATTTGTATTGAATACGTAGTTATCCCAACAGTTAGTAGCTGTAGGCTCTGTAGGCTGTGATCCTTGGTTTTGCCAAGTACAGCTGTTTGTGTTGAATACGTAGTTATCCCAGCAGTTAGTAGCTGTTGGTTCAGTAGGCTGTGATCCTTGGTTTTCCCAAGTACAGGTATTTGTATTGAATACGTAGTTATCCCAGCAGTTAGTAGCTGTAGGCTCTGCAGGCTGTGTACCTTGGTTTTCCCAAGTACAGCTGTTTGTATTGAATACGTAGTTATCCCAACAGTTAGTAGCAGTAGGCTCTGCAGGCTGTGTACCTTGGTTTTCCCAAGTACAGGTATCTGTATTGAATACGTAGTTATCCCAGCAGTTAGTAGCTGTAGGCTCTGCAGGTTGTGTACCTTGGTTTTCCCAAGTACAGGTATTTGTATTGAATACGTAGTTATCCCAACAGTTAGTAGCTGTAGGTTCAGTAGGCTTTGTACCTTGGTTTTCCCAAGTACAGGTATCTGTATTGAATACATAGTTATCCCAACAGTTAGTAGCTGTAGGCTCTGCAGGCTGTGTACCTTGGTTTTCCCAAGTACAGGTATCTGTATTGAATACGTAGTTATCCCAGCAGTTAGTAGCTGTAGGTTCTGTAGGTTGGGTTCCTTGGTTTTCCCAAGTACAGCTGTTTGTATTGAATACGTAGTTATCCCAGCAGTTAGTAGCTGTAGGCTCTGTAGGTTGTGATCCTTGGTTCTCCCAAGTACAGGTATCTGTATTGAATACGTAGTTATCCCAACAGTTAGTAGCTGTAGGTTCTGTAGGTTGGGTTCCTTGGTTTTCCCAAGTACAGCTGTTTGTATTGAATACGTAGTTATCCCAGCAGTTAGTAGCTGTAGGTTCATCTTGTCTAGTTACTGTAACTGTAGCTATGCAGCTATCTGTTTGGTTGTCTGCATCTGTGACTGTAAGCGTTACATTAACAGGAGAGCCAATATTGGTACAGTCAAAAGTATCTATATCGATACTATAGTTTGTGATAGCTACATCATCTGTTGAGCCAGCGTTAACATCTTGTGCTATGATTGTTGCAGAACCTGAATTGTTTAGTTGTACTGTGATATCTTGACAAACAGCGGTAGGTGGCTGAGAAGGAGGGATGCTAGCAGTAATTTTAAAGTTGTCAATTGCAATATCGCTAGTGTAATTAGCACCAGTAAGTCCGTTAAAACGCAATTTAATAGTTTGTCCATCATAAGCAGAAAGGTCTACTGTTTGAGTAATCCAAGGGTCTGCGTTAGCATTTTGATTTGGGTGATTTCCATATCTACTAAACAGAGATGAATAGGTAGCGCCATTATCAGTACTTACGTCAAGAGATAGTGTTCCCATGTTTGCACCAAACATATGAAAGTCAAAAGTTAGCTGTGAGTTTTGGTAGCCGTTTAATTCCAAACAAGGACTTATTAAGTAAGCTCTTTTGTTGTTTCCAGAGCCAGAAGACTCTGTATAAAGGTAAAAGTTACCATTAGAAGCAGCACTTGGTCCTGTAGTATTAGGCGGGTTTGATCCAGTATTAGATGGCGTTAATCCTGAAAAACGTGTCCAATCAATTTGGTTGGAAGCACCTTGGCTCCATAGACCAAAATCATTTTCAAAACTTTCTGTATAAGGAAATGCAGAAACAGCTGTTCCTGAGCATGGAATAGGAGCTGTAGTTGTAAATTCTTTAGAAGCAGAATATGCTGTACTGTTAGAAGCACAGTATGCCTTTACTTGAAATTCATAAGTAGTATTTGGGTTTAGCCCTATAATTTGATAAGGGTTAGAAACATTTAGTACTTCTGTCCACGTGGGTTCACCAAGTATGCGATATCTTATATCAAAATTATCTGCAGTTGCAGCAGACCATGATGCATTTGTAGCACTTGCATTTGTTCCGGAAGTACTCAGGTTAGTAGGTGGGCTAGCAGTAAGTGGAGTTAATAAGACATCTGAAAGGGTAATAGTTTGATAATTGGCAATAGTTTGATTTGATAGTGTTACAGATTGGTAGCAGTCTGCTTCAATTAAGATATCATAAGTTCCGGCAAAAACAGGTCTATAAAAATCTCCATGCGGAAGAGTGCTTACGGTATGAGAATTAACCGCATCATGACCAACTAATTTAATAGTGGCTTCTATAGGTGTTCCTGTAAGTGCATCTTTTACCTTACCTTGAAAACCATAAGTACCTTGTATTAAGTATTTGATTAAGGCTTCACGATTATAATTCCAGTGGTTAACCAACTGACTTGAGGGAATTAATTTAGTATTAGATAGCTCTATTGTAATTTCTTTGCATTGATGCGTAAAATTCATATAATCTTGTCGACCACCATACACTCGATACCAATCAGCACCGTGTGTAATACCATTATCCAGGTCGTCCATATATCCATTAGGTCCGTCTGCTTGTGCGTTGTCAGCATATTCTCGAGAGGCTAGCATAAACCAATTGTTATCTGCATGCCTATCATAGGTATTATCCCAGGGGTAGTTTACTACTTCAATTCCTCCATGGAAATTGGCAGATAGTACAAAGTGCGTGTTGCTAGCCAAGTTCATAAAATGTTGTGTTTCTAGCTCGTATGAAGTATGCCCGTTGGAGTGCGGACCATTTACGTTGTCTGGGTAATTTCTGTTTAAATCTAAACCATTTGCGTTTGCTCTTCTTGCATTAGCTACCGAGGTGTTTGATGCGTTATTATAATAGGTTCCGTCTGGGTTAGCCATTGGGTTAATCCATACTTCTGCATTGTCTATTAAGTTTTTAATTCTATAATGATCTGCATGACCTGTGTCTTTATATGCTGTAATAAAGTAATTAATAAGGTTAAGCATTAAAGGGTAGCCTGTAATTTCGTCTCCATGTATAGAAGAAGTGTACATTACTTTAGGTTCTGCTTCATCTGTAGCGATATTGTCTGATATTTTTAGAAATAATAGTCTTTTGTTTCCACCTGCAGCACCTTCTGTAGTTCCTCCAATGTCTACAAGTTCACAAATATCTGGGTGGTTGTTTGCAAATTCTTGCATTTGTAAAGCGTAATCTGCGTAAGTAGGATATGCAGTAAGCGGGAAAGTTAAGGGGTAAGGACCTCTTCTTGCTGATTCTGGCAATTGGTTAGACATTACAATACCCGTGCTAGTATTGTCACTTACATCTATTTCAAATCTAATGTTTTGTGTTTGAAACTGTCTAAATTGTTGTGTGTTTGCCCAAGCATAGACTGTGTTGGTTTCTGGATTGAAGTTTAGAATTGATAATTGCGTTGTCCATTGTTCTAATTCTTCGGGAGAATTAACTTGAAAGCTAAATGTAAGCTCTCCTTTTTGACTTAAGAATGTTTCGGCAAGTCCTAGGTTTCGGTCTTGTGAATAATTGAAGTTTACTGCAAAGAATAGTACTAAGACAATTAGAAGTCTTTTTGAATAGCTGTGGTTTAGTTTCATTGATTAGAGCTGGTAAAATTTATGATGCTATTAAATGTTTGAATCAAATATATATAAAACTGAGCAAAAATATTTTGTAAATATTAAAATATATTGTCTTTATATGGTGTTTTTTTATTTAATAGTTAAAATATTAATAATTATTTAATGTTGGGGGTGTGTTTTATTAGTATGTATTCCTTATAGTGTATACGGGGTTACTATGTAGTATGTACGGGGTTAATACGCTATAGATACGCTATACCTATTGCGTAATTGTTTAGTTTTCATTATTTTAGTAGTGTTATGGCTAGACAAAAAGGATTGGTTAAGGTTACGGGTACTATAGGTGATGTGAACTTTTATATGGTTAAAGGGGTTGCATATGCTAGAAAGGCTGGTGGTGGTTTTAATGGTAAGGCTATTAAAACGAAAGCTAGTATGCAGCGTGTTCGTGAGAATGCTAGTGAGTTTGGGCATTGTAGTAAGGTGAAGAAAGCCTTTAGGTTAGCTTTGCGGGATGTTTTTTATGGTATAAAGGGGAAGGGATTTCACTCTAGGATGATGCGTTTGTTTTTGGAGATAAAGGCTTTGGATGGTGTTTCTGAGCGAGGGAAGCGTAGGGTGTTGGCTGGTTTACAAACAGCTAAGGGGAGGCGTTTGCTAAAGCGGTTTGATTTTTTGGTTCACCAGCCGATGGTTGGTGTTTTTAAAAACCAAGCTGTGTTTGATTGGAATACACAGGTATTGACGGTTTCTGGGTTTAATGCGAGTTTGTTTCCGGCGCCAAATACGGCTACGCATTTAGGGATTTGTTTGGGGGTTTTAGACTTTGATTTTGAGGGCTTGGAATCTTCGGTGGTGTATTCTAGTATTCATTTTTTGGAGCTAGGGGCTGGGGCTTCTAGTTTTACTTTGGTACCGGAGGATGTGTTGTTTCCGCAGCATGTTGGTATTGCTGTGGTTGGTTTTAGGTATTATGAGCTTATAGAAAACGAGATGTATGCTTTTGATAAGCCAGTAGGTGTTGGGGTAGTGGATTGTAAGGTTTAGTTTGTTTATTCTTTATACTATTATGTATATCACATTGCTTGGTATGTGCTTATTTGGAAAGTCTTAGAATTGTATAGATTACCATATATGCCTTCCCCAAGTCAACGCAACGTGCCATACACTTGCATGTTGTAAACATTGAAGCGTGATGGAGAGGTGAGGAAAGAGGAATAAAGAGTGGAATATATAATGAAATAAAAAAATGGAGAAAGTTTACGTGTAGATAAAGAATTCTATTTAGTGTCATGCTCAGGATACCCTAAAAGGGATGCGAAAACTGTTTGAGTTAGTCGGATAATATTAGCTAACTCTTAAAGCATTGACTAGAATGAAATATTTGCAAAACCTCTCTCCAATTTAAAAATCGCATGTGAGCGGAGAATTTTATCAGTGGATGACTAATGACCGCGCAATCAGGTAGTTTTAGTTGGCTTAATGAGTAGTATTGTTAAGTATTTAATGAAACCAATAAAATTTGAAACCCACTTGCTTTTATTTAAAAATTAATAAATATGAATAAACCAAAATTCATAGAGGTTTTGATTGATAACTAGTTACGCTCTATAAGTGACGGTAATATCGCATTGATAAAACAAATTAATGCCGATATAACAGAAATACATCTTTTCTCTAAAAGAAATAACGAGCAAATTAGATTTCAAGTAGCATATAACTACATGAATTTTAAAGCCTTAATCGAAGATGAAAACAGATTTGGAATTAACTTCACTTTGAATGAGTTTAAATAATAACTCTATTACTTTGGTTGGTAATCCATTCAGCTCTTTAAGAATATTAGCTTTAATAATATCTAATTTTTTAGACCTAATTTCGGTTGGTAAAGAAAAAACTTATCCCATAAAAAACGTTTTACAACACTGTATATGAATTTGGTTATAAATACAAACGCTCTAGTTTTTTGGCTAGAGCGTTTTTGTATGGTTTAAGTAGTGTTTTTTATTTTTTACGAGGGATTATCATGAATGGGATTTTTGAATTAAATCCTAGTCTTTTAATTACTGGTTCTTTTACTAGGTTTTCTATAAAGCTATGTTCGTAATTAATCATGGTTAATATATTGCTATTGTTTTCTTTAATAAAGTCTGTAATAGCATAGGCTTTTGTTTTATAGTCTGTTCTCCAGTTAAAGTTTAGCTCCAAGCCTTCTAGGTAGTTTTTTAGCATGTCTAGATTGGCGTTTTGAATATCTGAAAGTGTTTCTTTAGCATTAATATGTAGTACGTCTATAGATGAGTTGTGTAATTCTGCTAGTTCTTTGATGCTTTGAATTTCTTCGCCAAAAAATCTAGTAAAGGCACTTGGGAATAATATTTTTTTAGGTGCTTTGTATTTACATTTACTAGGTACTAATAAAAGTGGTGCGCGTCTTACTTTGTTTATTACTGCCACGGCATTGCTACCTAATAGTATTTTTTTTGCCCCTGTTGCCCCTTTGGTACCCATTACTACAAGGTCTATTTTATATTTTTTATTTGCTAGTTTAATAGAGTCCATTAAGGAACCGAAGCTAAAGATGGTATCAAATTCATGATCGCTATTTGTGCTTTCTTTTTTTGCACGATTCATCACTTCTATAAGCTGTTCTTTTTCTTTTTCAACTAGGGGGTCTATTTGACTTTGTGGAACCTGTGTTCTTGTTCCTGTATTAAGAAAGGTGAAAGCATGTGAGAAATAAAAGGTACATGGTGTGTTTGCATATAATTTTAAAGCGTATAGTGCTGCGCTCCATGCGTTTTCTGAAAAATCTGTTGGTACTAAAATATGTTTTCTCATGCTTAAATTGATGTGTTACTGTAAAATAAGGGTTTTGGTTAATTATATCTGTAAATTTAAGGTTTTATATTTAATGGCAAAATGATATTTGTCAGCTTTAAGTAAATATGCGTTTATATATTGTTTTAGTTGCAGGTTTGTTTGTAGTACTTGTTGCAATAGGGTGGTTTTTTTCTGTTTGTTTTTATTTATTACATTGCATGGGTAAAATGGAATTTTTAGTAGCATCTATCTTTAGTATATACACATGAATAAAGAGCCTTTTTTAGATTATATAGGTAATTATATTACTTTAAGTAAGGAGGAGGAAGCCTTGCTTTTTTCGAAAATAATTGAAAGAAATTATCTTAAAGATCAATATATTGTACAACAAGGAGATGTTTGTAAAAGTGTAAATTTTATACTTTCGGGGTGTACTAAAACTTTTTATATTGATGCGGCAGGGCAGGAGCATATAGTTGGTTTTTCTATTGCGGATTGGTGGACTTCTGATTTGGGAAGTTTTATAACACAAAGTCCTGCAGATTTTCATGTGCAGTGTATAGAGAGCACGAAGATTCTTCAATTTCGTTATGAAGAATTGGAGGTATTGTACCAAGAGATTCCTAAGTTAGAGCGATTATTTAGAAAGATTACGGAGCGTGCTTTTGTTGCTTCTCAAAAAAGAATTATAAGAAACTTTAGTTTAACAGCTAAGGAGCGTTATCGTATTTTTAAGGATACTTATCCTAAGATTGAGCAGCGTGTACCACAGTATATGATTGCTTCTTATTTAGGAATTACTAAAGAATTTTTGAGTAAAATAAAGCGTCAACTTTCTTTAGAAAAATAAAAGTTAATCTAGTTTAATCTTCTTTTATAAACTACTTCATTTTGCGTGTTTGTGATATGTTGGATATTTGTGCTTTAATATTTAACAGAAAAACAGATACAAATGAAAAATTACATTAAAAATTTAGCAGCTATTGTTTTGGTAGCATTTATGACATTTTCTTTTACTACCATAGAAGGAGATAAAAAAGAAATTAAAGTAGGGGAGAGTAAGGTTGTTTGGAAAGGTTATAAGGTAACAGGCGCTCACGAGGGTTTGATTTCTATTAGCTCTGGGCATCTTGCCTTTGATGGAGATAGACTAACAGGTGGTGCTTTTGTAATGGATATGCCTAGTATAACGGTTACCGATTTAGAAGGGGAATACAAAGGCCAATTAGAAGGGCATTTAAAGTCGGATGATTTTTTTGGTGTTGAAAAGTACCCTACGGCAAGTTTGGTATTTACTAAAGTTGCAGTAAGCGGTAAGAATTCATATAAAGTTACAGGAGATATTACTATTAAAGGTATTACAGAGAGCATCACTTTTGATCTTTCGGTTTATGGTAATAAGGCTAATGCTGCATTAAATATAGACAGATCTGTTTTTAATGTTCGTTATGGTTCTACTAGCTTTTTTGATGACTTGAAGGACAAAGCTATTTATGATGCGTTTGATATTATTGCAGATTTACAATTTTAGTATTTTAGATTATTATATAGTTTAGTTTTTATATATATACAGGTTTTTATTTTTAAGGACCTAATTACAAAGCCAAATTTCACGATTTGGCTTTTGTTTTTTCTATTGTTTTTTTGTCATATACTCTTGCCATTTTACCAGGACATATTTTTCTGCCCCATGTTCTGATTTCTTTAGGAAGCCATATTCATATACAAATAAATAGACGTCTTGGTTTTTGTTTTTCCAATAGTGGGTAAAGAAATTGGGGTTAAATCCTTTATTTATTAATATTTCACTTCTTACGGTTGCTTTTCCTGCACGATTGAAGTTTTTTAAAATGCGTCTGTTTGTTTTTAGTTGTTTATCTACTTTGGTATAGAAACTTGGTTTTTCTTCTATTGATTTTTGGTAGTGATAGGAGCTTTTACAATAGGTGTCGCAGAACTTTTTATCTGATCTGCCAGACAAAAGTTTGTTACATGCTTTACAGGTTTTTTTCTTTTTCATGGCTAGCGAATATCTATCTGATAGTTATACGTTTATTATACGCTTAATATACGGTTAAAATGTTGATTATTAGTATTATTGGTTATGGATTTTAAAAAGCATATTACTTTAAGGCACTTATTGCTAGATAATAAGAAATATATTGGTTTGCAGTTTTATTCGGATAAGGTATTGAATGCATTGATACGGGAGTTACCTGGTTTACAATGGTCTGAGGAGTATAGCATGTATTATATAGCTAATACTTCTAATAATCTTACTAGTATTTTTACTGTTTTTAAGGGTGTTGCTTGGGTTAATGGCAAGTATTTTTTTGGGTCTAATAGATCTAAGAATTTGGATGAAGAGTTTGATGTTTCTTGGTATAGGAAAAGAGCTTTGCCTGATGATTATAGGGCTTGTCCGCCTTCTTATTTACAGAAACTGGAATTAAAAAAATATGCAAACAATACGGTAAAGACTTATGTGTCTTGTTTTGAGCGTTTTATTAATTATTATAAAGGTAAAGAAATAGATGCTTTGAATGAGTTTGATATACGAAGGTATATTCAAATGCTAATACAGAAGCATCATTCTACTTCTTATATTAACCAGGCTATTAACAGTATTAAGTTTTATTATGAAATTGTTTTGGGTATGCCTAATAGGTTTTATGAAATAGAGCGACCTAGGAAAGAAAAGAAGTTACCTGTTGTTTTGTCTAAGGAGGATGTGTTTCGGGTTATAGCCTCGACTAATAATTTAAAACATAAGTGTATAGTGAGTTTACTTTATTCGGCTGGATTAAGGCGTAGTGAGCTTTTGAATTTGAGGCTTGAGGATATTGATAGCAAGCGAATGGTGATACGTGTTGTTGGTGCTAAGGGTAACAAGGATAGGTACACATTGTTGTCTAAAAAGTTGTTGGTAGATTTAAGGTTGTATTATAAGGAGTACCAACCTAAGGAGTATTTGTTTGAGGGAATGAAGGGTCGTAAATACCATGCGAATAGTGTTTTTAAAATAGTGAGTAGTGCAGGGGAGCGGGCAGGTATTCTAGTAAAGGTTTCGCCACATGTACTGCGTCATAGTTTTGCTACACATTTATTGGAGTCTGGTACAGATTTGCGATATATCCAGATGTTATTAGGTCATAATTCTACTAAAACGACAGAAATTTACACACATGTGGCCACAAATAATTTTGATTCTATAAAAAATCCGTTAGATTTGTGATATAAAGGATATAAACTCCCTTAGGGAGTTTATCCAATTGTTGTGGTGCATTTAAACACAACTATACAGAAAATTATTCATCTCAAAAATAAAGAAATTATGAAAAGAATACTGACACTTTTATTAATCGGATTTTTAATTTCAAGTTGCTCGAATGACGATGACATTTCAAATCAAATAATCGGAAATTGGAAATTAACCGAAGCTAAATTTTATGGAATTGAAGGAGAAGGTTCAATTGACTATTCGGATGAAAATATCATTTACAATTTTAAAGCAAACGGAATTCTTGTTGTTTCTGGTGGAGATAATGCAGGATACACGAATGGAGAATATGAGTATTTTTTTGGGGAAGACCATTTAGGTGGTAATACTGACCCAAAAGTATTATTGGTAAAAATCAACAACTCAAAATGGACTTACGATTTGACTAATAAAAAAATGACTTTAGGACAATCTTACGTTGACGGCCCGAATTTAATATTTGAACGAAAATAAAAAACGACACCACAACAATGTATAACCGCAATTACGGCGGATTCGACTACGTCCGAATCCACACGTAATTTCTAAATTCCGTGCTTAACCGAAAAACCTCGTATATTTATCCGTAACTGCGGTTATACTAAACGTTAGCAAACATTTGAGAACAAAATGAAACTGATATTTTTCATAATTGCATTTTTAAGTTTAATTTTAATTTCGTTTCAAATAATTGAACTGAAAGAATATTACAACGGACAAGGTGTGATTTTTGACTCTTCGGTTAAATATCCTTTTGTAGAACCGAATTATAACAAAGCGCACACACCGAATCTATCTGAAATAAAAAGAGCTGAAAAAATATTATCTGAAAAATATTATGAGTATAGAACTAATGTTTTAGATAGTTTCAATGTAGACAAGTCGATTATAAAAAAGAGACTGAAAAAACCGAAAAACGTGATTAAAAAGTTCCATAAATATAATAGACAATATATTAGTTATGTGAGCAAATCGAATGACACAATTATTTCAATCGGACTTTTAAATTTTGCGAATAAAAGAAAAGCAGAAAAAAATTTTACAGACTGGAAAAAGACTATACAATTCGGATTTCACGGATTTTATGAAGACAATCAAGAATGGGTTTCTATAAATATAACGGACAATGAATTTATTTATAAAATCGGAAAATAAAAAACGTTTGCTAACAATGTATAACCGCAATTACGGCGGATTCGACTACGTCCGAATCCACTCGGAATTGCTAACGTCAGTGCTAAACCGAAAAATTTGGTACTTTAACCCGTAACTGACGGTTATACGAGACCGTTGGCTACAATTTGGAAACGATTCATTTTTGGTGTATATTTACATCAAACAATTAAATTATGTCAAGACAAAGTATATCTTTTACAAAACCAAACGATGAATGGTTAAAAGCCCAAGTGGACAATAAAGAATATTCTAGCAAAAGCGAATTAGTTAACGATTTGATTAGACAAGCAAGAAAACAGCAAGTTCAAATTGACTGGATTCGAGCTAAAATCGAAAAAGCTGAAAACAGTGGGTTTACGAATGACAGTAAAGAAAGTATTTTAGCTCAATCAAAGTCTTTGCTAAATGGCTAAATACAAACTGACAAATGAAGCGAAAAATGACTTGATTCGGATTCACCATTACGGAGTTAAAAAATTTGGAATGACCCAAGCGGACAAATATTTTGAGTCTTTTTTCGAATATTTTGATATTATTGCTGAACGTCCTTTTTCCTTTGAATCTGTTGACTATATAAAAAAAGGATACAGACGTTGCGTTTGTGGAGTTGATAGTATTTTCTATAAAGTCAATGAAAACATTGTTGAAATAGTGACAATAGTTGGAAGACAAGATTTGAATGAAAAATTATGATGGAATTAAAAAAACTGTAGCCAACAATGTATAACCGCAATTACGGCGGATTCGACTACGTCCGAATCCACTCGGAATTGCTAACGTCAGTTCTAAACCGAAAATAATCGCTAATTTAACCCGTAACTGACGGTTATACGAGACCGTTAGCCACAATACGCAAAAAATGAACAGGCTAACCAAATTCTTCAGTTAGTTTTTCAAGATAATCGGTAATGACTTTTGACTTATCCACTTCGATTTTTTTGCCAAGTTCCCTTCTTGGACAGTTTTCATTGTACTTTGCACCCCAATCCATAATTTCAATGACAATCGGAAGCAAGTCAATGCCTTTTTTAGTCAAACTGTAAACAAATTTTGACTTGTTTTCAGGCGATACGCTTTTGGAAAGAATATTTTCGGACTCAAGAATATTCAATCGATTGACCAAAATATTTGTCGCGATTTTTTCTTCCGATTTTAAAAATTCGCTGTACGACAACTTTCCACGGAGCATTATATCTCTGATTATCAACAAAGACCATTTATCCCCAAAAACGTCCAATGAACAACTGATTGGACAGTCCGACCTATTTTTTTTCATTCCACAAAAATATTAAAGCACTTGCAATTTACAATAACTTTTGTACATTTGTTGAACTTGCAAAATGCAATAACTTTAATTAAAGATTAAAAAAATGACAAATTCTACGACTACAAAAAAGCTATTGGAAACATATTACAGGGGCTTTGCAAAAAAAGAAGGTTGGGAATCCGTAATCTCGGACAACTTTGAATTTAGAGCCGACAATATGGAAAAGGAAGATATAAACAAAGGAAAAGAAACCTATGTAAACATTATCGCTCGATTTTCGAGACTATATCAAAACGTGCGAATAAAAAGAATGATAATTGATGGCAACAATGCAAGTGTGATTGCCAATTACGACTACATTTTCCCAAATGGAAAGCATATTTCTGGAGATGTAGCGGAATTTTGGACTGCAAAGGACGGTAAACTGACTTCACTGCATATCTACTTCGATACGCTTACGTTTGACAAAAACACACCGAAAAAATAATGGCATACAGCGAAAACATTGCTCAAAGAATTAGAAGTTCACTCGAACATTTGGCTAATGTTGAGGAAAAGAAAATGTTTGGCAGTTTGGCATTTATGGTTAACGGAAAAATGTGTTTGACTGCCGGCCCAAAAAGAATGATGTGCAGAATTGACCCTAAATTGCACGAACAAGAAGTCAGAAAAATAGGATGTTCAACTGTTGTGATGAGAGGACGGAATTACAAAGGTTACATACACGTCCAAGAAGAAAACTTGAAACAAGAAAACGACTTTGAACATTGGATTGAACTTGCATTGGACTTTAACGAACAACTGACCTCGAAAGGAAAATAAAAAGTACTGTGGCTAACAACGTATATAAAAAATAGCGGTTTAAGTACTTAAATCAAAGTGGTTTTCATAAATTTAACGTCAGTACCAAATCGAAAAGTAAGTGCATAAAAATCCGCTACTTTTCATATACAAGACCGTTGTGCACAAGCTGAAAAATGAATTACTTTAAAAGAAATTGGGACGAAACTCGAGGAGATGAGTTTGATAGTTGGGGAAAATCTATTTGGTATTTCGAGACCGATAAATCTGGACTTCCAACAAAACAAATTGAGGTTTATCAAAACGGAAAAGTACTTAAATACGACCAAACAAAATTGCAAGATGAGTTTGGCGGACTTGGAGACCAAGAATTAGATTTGATTGAATTCTCTGAATTTCAAATCACAAAAGAGGAATTCGAAAAAATTTGGAATGAAAACTAATTCAAAATCAATTGAACAATTAGAAAACGATTATTGGAAAGATGAAATTGAGTTTCCATCTAATCTTGTAATTAATTGCCATAAATACAGAAAAATTCCAATTAAGGACTTAACAATTGAGCAATTAAGACTTTTGATTTCACAAAAAATCGGAATTGAATATCTGGCTGAACTTGCAATCAAAAAGCTGGAATTAAATATTTTGGCGGAAGGCGACCTTTATGAGGGCGATTTGTTACAGGCAGTGTTGAGCTTACCGACTGAATTTTGGAATGAAAAGCAAACTGAATTTCTGATTTTACAAAACTTGGTGGAACAGAATTCTGAACTGATAAAAACTGAACTCGGAGAAAAGAAATTTGACCGAATAAATGAAAAAATAAAAGCCAGTGCACAACAATGGCTATAAGTAATTGCTTGTTCTCGCCTACTTCTGAAAATCCTCGCGGATTTTCAGTTTGGTGTGTACTTGCAAAGTTAACCGCTAACCCACGCAACTACTCATAGCCGAGACCGTTGGCAGTAATTTAAACCAAGAACCAAATTGAAAATAAGATATTTACCGAAATTATTTTTTCCTTTACTACAATTAATTTTTGGTTTAGGACTCTTAACTGTATTTATCTATGGAATATACAAATTTACAGTCGACTTTAAAATTGAACTACTAATACAAGGGATTCTATTTTTGAGTTTTATTGGTTTCTTTTCATTTCATTTGATTTATAATTTCTTGTATTATATAAAAATCATTCGTTTTGAAGGGAACTTCTTTACTGTTTTTGAACTTCACAAGTTGAAAAACAGTAAAATAAACTATAATAAGATTCAAGGATTTTCAACATCTGAAGTGTATTTTGGAAAATATCTTTGGAAATGTAATTCCATTGTTATCTACACCGAAACAAAAAAGACTATTGAAATTTTAAGTAATTATAATTCATCTTATAAGAAATTTGAACAGGAGCTAAAAAAAAGGAAAATAAAATATTACGGATTTGAAGAATATAATACTGGCTGGCATTTTAGAGAATATAAATTTAATGAAAAATAAAAAACTACTGCCAACACCGTATAAACTTTATTGCTAGTTATAGCTCACTTGGGAAATTCCTCCGGAATTTCGCAGTTCGTGCTTTATTTAGTAAATTCATTGATTAAACAACGCAACAAAGCTTATACAACAACGTTGTAGGTAATTTGAAAAACAAAATGTCTGACATTAATTTTAAACAAATCCGATTTTATTTACTAGGTATTTTTGCAATTATCATCGGACTTTTGATTTGGTTTTTAAATACTGATTTCTTTGTAAAAAAGGATTACTTGGACTTTAAAAAAACTGAATTTAATGCAATACTCTTTTCCAAGAAAGATGAACACCCGACAAAGGGAAATAAGATTTACCTAAAAAACGGACCTGAATTAATTGTTAGTAGAGAATTATTTGACAAACTAAAAATCGGAGATTCCGTAATAAAAAAAGCTGACTCTGACTCGATATTTTTTAAAACGGACTTCGGAGTTTTAATCGATGATTACAACGGATTTAAAAGAAAAAAATATTTGGAATCGTTGAAATAAAAACTACCTACAACACCGGCTATAATCCATTGCTTCAGTTGGTTATTTTCATGATTTATTCCTACATTTATCAAACTATGATTCCTACTCGGAAAATCCTGCGGATTTTACTCGCAACGGAATCATAGCCAAACCGTTGTATGTAATGTTACTCAAGCACCATAAATAAAACTGTAAATGAAATCTATTAAAATTACTTCTCTAATTATTTCATCCCTTATCTTGAATAGTTGTTTGAATTTAAGGTCTTGTCCTGAAGATATTTCTGGAAAATTTGTTTGTAAAAATAATCCAAACGCCGAAAATTATTTATTGCTAAATAAAGATGGAACATTCGAACACTTTTATAAAGAAGACAGTATAATGTTAAAACAAAATGGAACTTGGGAAAGAAGTAATGATGGTTATTGTAAAATAGAGTTTAGCGAATGGAATAGTTATAATGAAAACGGTATCGATTTTGAGGAATTCGGGAATGGACTCTTTTGGATAAATGGAAAATATCTCGATATGACACCCGACGGAAATTCACGCTCAAGTTTTGAAAAATCTAAATAATAAAAATACACTACATACAACAATGTATAACCGCAATTACGGCGGATTCGACTACGTCCGAATCCACTCGGAATTGCTAACGCTAGTTCTAAACCGAAAATTAACGCATATTAACCCGTAACTGACGGTTATACGAGACCGTTGTAGCACATTATGACCAACCAAACGTAAAATGAATAAATTCACAGTTCTTTTATTACTCATAACAATCGGAATTATTTCCTGCAAAAATTCTGAAAAGGAAATTGATGAATTGGAAATTGCTGAAAAATTCTACATTGCAATTGACAATTCAAATCCTTCAAAAACGACTGAATTAATCACGGAGAGATTTACGACCATTGACGACGGATTTGAACAGAAATATAGCGAAAATGAATATGCTGAATGGGTAAAATGGGACTCTGTATTCCAACCGACTTACAAAATACTCAAAATCGAAAAAGAAAATGGAATTATAAAAGCTAAAATTTCAAAAACGGACAAGCGAATTTCCTTTCTTCATCACGAACCTATTATCACAGACGAAATCATACAATTTGAGGGCAATAAAATAAAAAATATCAATAGGACTTCTGCATCATTTAACGTTGAGGAATTTGTTAAAAACAGAGATAAACTTGTAAATTGGATTGCGGAAAATCAACCTGAATTGAATGGGTTTTTGAACGACCAAACAAAGAGTGGCGGAATGAATTATTTAAAAGCGATTGAACTGTATAAAAACAAAAAATAACGTGCTACAACAATGTATAACCGCAATTACGGCGGATTCGACTACGTCCGAATCCACTCGGAATTGCTAACGTCCGTGCTAAACCGAAAATCATTAACTTTAAACCCGTAACTGACGGTTATACGGGACCGTTACCTAAAATAGCTCGGAATCTTAAGCGGAACGGAGAAATGATAAATCCGACTGTTTGAAAATTTAACTGACTTAAAAAGAGAACAGTGGAATTGAAAAGCACAACGCGGAATGAAATAGCGCTACGCTGAAAAAAATTAATAAAACTATATCGTGCAAAAAAATAAAAAGCGAATTTAAAAATTAAACAGAATTAAGGTCAAATCAAAAATTTGAAATAGACGAAAAAAAGATATTAAAATCTACGTTTTTTGAATAAATCAGCGCATTGCCGAATAAAAAAGTGGACGGAAAAAGAGTAAAGCGGAAATTAATTATTTGGACGGCAAAGCAGAACCTTCCAAGCAGAACGTGTCGCTACTTTAGGTAACAACGGCTATAATTCATTGTGGCGGAATTTTCTACCGAAAATTCCATCCTTTTTTCTATCTTTGAGCTACAACGGAATAAATCCTGCGTATTTTTCCGCAACGAAATCATAGCCAAGGCCGTTGGCAAAAATACCTCGGAATGAAAAGCAAAGCGGAAAAATAATGAATCTGACTGCTTGAAAAGATGAAGTAAAAAACAAAAATTAGTTCTTAAAAGAAATAACTGACTTAAAAAGAAAACAGCGGAATTGAAAAGCATTACGCCGAATGAAAAACACAACGCTGACAAGAAAGCTGAATTGAATAAAAATAAAGAAACGGAAAAAAGATTAGCCGGATTGAAGGTCAAATCAAAAATTTGAAGTAGAAGAAAAAAAGAATTTGAAGTCTCAGTTTTAAAAATAAGTCAGCGGATTTTTAGACATAAAAAGTGGACGGAAAAAGAGTAAAGTGGAAAAAATTGTACGGACGGCATAACAGAGCGTGCCAAGCAGAGCGTGTCGGTACTTTAGCCAACAACGGCTATAATTCATTGCGGCGGAATTTTCTACCGAAAATTCCATCCTTTTTTCTATCTTTGAGCTACAACGGAATAAATCCTGCGTATTTTTCCGCAACGAAATCATAGCCAAGGCCGTTGTAGTGCATTCTGAACTCACTCAAAACTGAAAGAAATTGAATATTAAATATGGCAAAAAAGAAAAGAGAAAAAGAAAAGAAAGAAACTAGTTCTCTTAAAAAAATCGGATATATTTTGCTGTTTGCCTTACCTCTTTTTGTTCTGATATATTTTAATGGACAAAACAGACAAGAAAAATTAAAAAATGACTCGTTTACAACATATGGAATAATAGAAAAATTATTGCCTAATTCCTCAAAAGGAACTACCACTCGAAAAGATGTTGTCTATTTTTACTTTGTTAAAAATGACACTGTTTTCCATAAAATAAAAGACTTAACAGAAAATGGTATTAAAAGGTTAGGTATTAAAATAAATGACTGTTACGAAGTTAAAGTTGTTAAATCTGATTATGGAATTTTTGATATTGACTTTAAAAAACGAAAAGACACTTTGATTGACAAAAAGAATTATAAAAATCAAATTTATAACACTTTTATTCATAAAAATATAATTGAATAAAAAAACGCACTACAACACCGGCTATAGTTCATTGCTTCTGACTTTCCTTGCGGAAAGTCCTGGCAAATTTGCTATCTTCGGTTTACGGCGGAAAATCCTCGCGGATTTTCACGCAACGAAACCATAGCCAAACACGTTGTAACCAATACGAGAAAAAACCTGCAAATGATATTAGAAACAGTAAAAATCAAAAATTTTAGAGGTTATCAAACAGAAACGATTATACCAATTTCCAAACTAACTGCATTCATCGGAAAAAATGATGCTGGAAAATCAACAATTTTAGAAGCTTTAGAAATATTCTTCAACAATTCACTTGTAAATTGCGAAAAAGACGATTTAAATATTACTGCGGACAATAACAAAATTGAGGTAACTTGTGTTTTTACAGATTTTCCTGATGAGTTAATAATAGATGCAGCAAATCCAACAACTTTACAAGCTGAACATTTATTAAATGCACAAAACAAACTTGAAATAAAAAAAGTTTTTGCTGCAACTGCTGCAAAACCAAAAGAGAAAGTTTTTATTATTTGCAATCATCCAAGTGTTGCTAATGGAAATGATTTACTGAATCTTAAAAGAGCTGAACTGAAGCAGAGAGCTACTGATTTAGGAATAGCAGAAGAAAATTATAATGGAAATATTAATTCATCTATCAGACAAGCAATAAGAGATTCATTTGGTAATCTTGAACTTGAAGAAACTGCATTGTTAGTTGACAAAGAAGATACTAAAAAAGTCTACGATACTTTAAAGTCATATTTACCACTCTATGCACTCTTTCAATCAGACAGACAGAGTAAAGATGATGATAAGGAAGTAACCGACCCAATGAAAATTGCTGTTAAACAAGCTTTATCTGAATTAACTACCGAACTTGAACACATAAAAGAACAAGTCAGAGTTAAGGCTATTGATACAGCAAATAGAACACTTGCTAAATTAAAAGAAATGTCGCCAGATTTGGCAAATGAATTAATCCCAGAATTTAAAACCGAACCTAAATTTGACTCTCAATTCAAACTAACAATAAAATCAGAGGAAGAGATTCCTATAAATAAAAGAGGAAGTGGAATTAGAAGATTAATTCTATTAAATTTTTTCAGAGCCGAAGCAGAAAGATTGAGAGCACAACATCGCGTAAATCAAATAATATTTGCTTTTGAAGAACCTGAAACTTCTCAACATCCAGACCATCAAGAAATGTTAATTCAAGCATTTATGGAATTATCAAATACTGGAAATTCACAAATAATATTGACAACTCACACACCTGCTCTTGCAGGCTTATTACCTTTAGAAAGTTTACGCTTTATTCAAAAAAATGGAAACGACAGAACAGTTGAATTAGGTACTGATGATGTATTTGAAAAAATTGCAAATACTTTAGGAGTTTTAGCAGACCCGATTTCAAAAAATGCAAATGCGATTTTACTTATAGAAGGCAAAAGTGATGTAACATTTATAAATCATACAGCAACTCAATTAAAAAATGGCGGATATATTACTCATACATTTGAGGAAAAAAGAATTGCTTTAGTTCCAATAGGTGGTTGTGGAAATTTAAAACATTGGACAACTCTTCGTCTAATTGACCAATTTGCTATTCCTTATTGCGTAATGCTTGATTCTGATTTAGGAACAAATGAAGAGCAACAAAACAGAGATAAAATTCAAGAGTTACGAAATAATGGTATAAAAGCATATTTAACCCTAAAAAGAGAACCTGAAAATTATCTACATCTTGATGTTTTGAATTTACCAGCAGGTAGCACATTTAATTTTACTGATACTTGTGATGCAAAAGTCTTAATAGCAGCAGAAAAGACATCAAGAAAACAGAATGTTCTTGAAAACTATTGGACACTTATGACAACAGAACAAATTCGAGAAGTGGAAAGGTATAACGACGATGGAACAGACAGATACGAATTCACAGAAATGTTCACAGATTTATTAAGCATTGTGCCATAAGTACTGGTTACAACAACGTATAACAACAATTGCGGCTTTGTGTCCTGCGGACACAACCGCGCAAGCATAAAAGTCGGTAATATTAGCTATCTTAGTTTTTAATCAACCCGCAACTGATTGTTATACAAGACCGTTGCCAGTAATTTAACGGAACAGCTAAAAGTCAATTTGAATTGAAGGAATAGTAACCGAAAATCACAATTATATTTAAATAAGAAAATAGAATCTTAACCGAAAATGACTTTAAAGAATAAAATATTACTAAATAAATTTCTTGTACCTACGATGTTGTTAGTTGTCTTAATAATCTATGTATTAAGTCAAAATTATTTAGAATTCGGATTTATAATTTATTATCTCATTTTGTGGTTAATAGTTTCACTATTTCTCTTTTACAAACAGAAAAACCATTTGATTGAATACAATGCTGAACCGAATGAATTAAAAATCAAATATTATACAGGAATAAATAAAACTGCTGAAAAGATTATTCAAATAGATAAAATTGTGAGCAACAAATTAGAAACGAGAATGTTTGACTTCGGATTTGATGTTTTGTCTATAAAGTATATTGACGAACAAAATTTATATGATCTAATAGATTTAAGAGTTAATAAAAAAGAAGATTGGATTGATATTTTAACTTCAATCAAAACAAAAGCTGAATAAGTAAGTCGGTGAAATAAAAACTACTGGCAACAATGTATAACCGCAATTACGGCGGATTCGACTACGTCCGAATCCACTCGGAATTGCTAAAGTCAGTTCTAAATCGAAAAATTTGCGTACTTTAACCCGTAACTGACGGTTATACGAGACCGTTGCCAGTAATTTGAAAAAAACCGTTTACATATTGTTTTTTCTAACAAGTCTAACTGTATTTTCTCAAGAAAAAGAGAATTCTGACCGACTTTTGACTTATGGATTGCCAATGTACACTCATCAAAAAGCAAGGGAGTTCGTTGGGAAAAGATGGGGAATTGAAATCTATCCAGTTGCTGCTTGTATGGTTTCTCAAAAACTAGTTGATAGTGCGAATACTGTTAATTCTAACCTTTGGAAAAAAATGGACAGTATCCACGGAATTGACTCAGAAAAAAAGTTTCGGAAGGAAACTATTGCTGAAATGAAAAGAATAATTGAGGCCCAAAAAATATTTGATTCGGACAAACATATTAATAAACTTAAAAGAAAAATAGAAAGGATTAAAGAGCAATCAAGTTCAAATCTTGAAAGTGTTTCGGCAGACGGAAATATATATTACTGGACAATTTACAGTTTTGAAAGTGAGAATAATCCCGATTTCAAATGGAAACCTGAATTTAATGTTGAAGTACATTTGAATGAAAAGAAAACAGAAATAATTGAATTAGAATAAAAACTACTGGCAACAACGTGTATAATTCATTGCTTCTGATTTTCCTCTCGGAAAATCCTCGCGCTGAATTATCGCCTTTGTTTTTTTACTAAATTAGTTGCTGTAACACGCAACGAAATCATACACAACAACGTTGTGGCACATTAGAACAAAATGAGTGAGAATTTTGACAACTTTCCAAGATTAAAGGAAGCCAAAGCGTCAATTGAGCGTTTGGAGAAAGTTGAATGGCCAAAAATCAATGACTTTACAAGTTCTGATGAATTCTTGAAAAAAGTTGAAGAAATAATATTTAATGAATTCGAAATTTTGCCTAATATCTTCAAGTTGTTTAAGACTTCGGACTTTAATTTGCCAATATTTAGAGTACGAGAAGTAGATTCTTTCTCGAATATTAACCAGTTTTCAGAACATAGCTATCCACCTATAAATCTGACTGGATTTAATCGATGTAACTTCCCAAAAAGTCCAGTATTTTATTGTTCTAATAACCCTATGACAGCTTTAATGGAAGTTGTTAGAGATTCAGATTACAAACAAAGAAAATTTTGCATCTCAAAATGGGAATTAATTGATTCAGAACAACAATTTGCTTTTCAAACATTCTTGCAAACCGAACTTCATCAGGAAAATAATTTTGGCGTTTTAAAAGAATCTGAAATAGAGCAATTGGAACAACCTTTTGAAAACAAACTGGGTGAGGACAGAAAAGCAGGATTAGCTGAATATTTGAAATTTCTACATTCCGCCTTCATAAGTGATGAAAGTTATGCTTTGTCCGCAAGTATTGCACATCGGACTTTAAACGCAAAACATAATTTGGCAACTGATATTTTAATGTATCCAAGTATTCAAACTCAATACAAAGGAGTTAATATGGCAATTACGCCAAACTTTGTTGATAATATGATGAGAGTTCAGAGGTTCTATATTGTAGAACTTGAAAATTACAATCCGATTACAGGAAAATTCAATATCACATTTTCAAAATATGGCGACATTGAAAAGAATATTATTTTCTGGAAAAACATAAATCCAAAAGATGAGATATATAAAGAATATATAATGTCCGACTTTAAAGGCTTAATGGAAGACAATTATGAATGGAAATTTAATGAAATAAAAAAATAACGTGCCACAACAACGTATAAAATTAATTGCTAGTGCAAGCCTACTTACGAAAATCCTCGCGGATTTTCTATTCGGTTTGTATATGCTAAATTCGTTGCTAAACCACGCAACTAATCTTATACAAAACTGTTGTAGGTAATTTGACCAACGAGAATGGAAAACAAGAATGAATTGAAAAAACAGGAAAGAACAATCCGAAAAAGTCTTGCATTGGTGTTTATTCCAATTTTTATTGTAATTATTTCTATCTCATTAATTCAGAACAATTCGGAGAGTTTTCTTGAAAAAGAATATAAAAATATACGAAATGACTCATACTCTGGAAAAATAACCAACTTATTATCTGACAAAGATAACGGACGAACAAGGCCGATTTTAATTGACAATAAATGGGAAAAACAAATTCCTTTTTTCATACACGAAAAACTGAATATTGGAGATTCCTTGTTTAAGAAAACTGACTCTGATTTTGAATATTATGTTCGAAAATCAAAAACGGACACTATAAAAAGAGATGTAAATAAGTTTTATCGGAAAAAATATTTTGACAAACTGAATGAAAAATAAAAACTACCTACAACACCGTATAAAAATAATTGCGGTTTAGTACTTAATCAAAGGTAATTTCGTGTTTGCCTGCATCTGATTTTCCTTCGGAAAATCCTCGCATACAAACCCGCAACTATCCTTATACATAAACGTTAGCCACAAGCTAAAACCAACGATGGGAAAAACGAGAAACTTAAATGGAATACCAGGAAATTTAGCGTTGAGTTATTTGAGTACACTCGGATACTATGATGGTGGATATATGGCGGACTGGTTGAATTTCATAGCTCGTGACAAAAATGTAAAAGAAATCGAGATTGACATTCTGAATAGCGAAATTGAACCTGAAGAAACGGATATTAAACCATTAAAAGCGGATTTGAAAAAATTACGTGGAATACTTGAAAAGGAACTATCGAATAACGGATTTGAAATGGACTTTATCAAAAAAGCCATTATGAAATTTGAAATACCAATCGACAATCCGAGATTCAAAAATACAGTTTATTGCTATCCGTTTATTGAGGACGAAAATGGAAAAATTTACAAACCGTAAAAGCGAATCATTGAAACCGCTTACGAAGTTGACTTTAATCCGATTAAAAAGTTGAGAATGAAAACTGAACAAACTAAAAAAAACTGGATTGACAGAATTAAAGAAATATGGAATTGAAAAAAGCCAGTGGCTAACAATGTATAACCGCAATTACGGCGGATTCGACTACGTCCGAATCCACTCGGAATTGCTAACGCCAGTTCTTAACCGAAAATTAACGCATATTAACCCGTAACTGACGGTTATACGAGACCGTTGTACACAAGCTCTGAAAAGCCAACCGCACAGTCAAGCACATTTCATTTTGCTCGTGCCTCACAAAATAAAAAGAGCTTGTCTTTTCTAACGCTTAAGGTTGAATTAAACATCCCGAAAATCTAAATATTTATCCTGTTTTTATATATTTGTTTCAAACATTTCTAAATAATGACAGAAATAGGAAAGCTCTTAGATAAGAAATCAGTAAATAAGGCTGAAATATCTAGAAGAACAGGAATTAGTGCTTCTCGTCTAAGCGAATTAAGTTTAAAAAACTCTACACGTTTGACAGCTGAAGAACTTTATTTAATTGCTTTAGCAATTGATAGCGAACCTGCAGAAGTTTTAGAAGAAGTTTGCAAACATTTAAAATTAGAAGTTAATAATGACTAAGATTGCTTTCAAAGTTTCCGCAAGAGCGGGAAAGTTATTGGGTAGAGAAAATTTCTCTAACCCAGAAGGAGCTATTATTGAATTAGTCAAAAACTCTTATGATGCTGATGCAAAAAATTGCTTAGTACTTTTTGACATTCCAACAAAAAAAGTAAAAGACAGCGATGGAAAAGAAATTGAAATTCCTGTAAAAGAAAAAAGCATCCTATATATTATTGACAATGGTGAAGGAATGACTGAAAAAGTTATTAAAGACCATTGGATGCAAATTGGAACAGGCAATAAAGAGAAAGATTATATTTCTGACGATAAAAGAACTAAAACTGGTGCAAAAGGAATTGGACGTTTTGCATTAGACAGACTTGGATTTGAAACTGAAATGTGGACTCTTTCCAAAAAAGCAAAAGATGGTATTGGTTCATTTTGGAAAATGGACTGGAATCAATTTGATAATGCGGACAAAGCTATTTCACAAATTGAAGCAGAATTAAAGTCTGAAAAAATTGACTTAAAGAGTAAAATTAAAAGCCTTACTAATGACAATGTCCTTATAGAAAAAGTTATAAGAGATTTAAACTTTGATAGAGGTACAATCATTAAAATAGCACACTTAAAAGATGATTGGTTTAACGAAGAGACATCTTCTGTCTTTAAAAGTTTAGAAGCTTTAATTCCACCAAAAGAACTTAATATTCCTTTTGAAGTATTCTTTAAACATTTTCAACAACCAAAAGAGTTCGGTAAAGTTGATACCGCGTTTTTTAATGATTTTGACTATAAACTAAAAGCTAGTTATGATGCTGAAAATCTGAATGTAGATTTCGAAATTACAAGGAATGAGATTGACATTAAGTCATTAAAAAAGAACTATCCCAACGTTTATAAAAACAAAAGCCATCCTTACGACTTACAATCTTTAGAAAACAAAACATTTCAGTATTCGAAGTCTATTGACAAAGTATTAGAATGGAAACTTAATAGTTCCAATAGAAAATTATTGAAGGAGGTCGGGAGTTTTGATTTTACATTTTTTTACTTAAAACTTACAAATTCATTAAAGGAAGGCTATCCTTATAAAACTATATCTGCAAGTGAAAGAAAATCAATTTTAAAAAGATTTGGAGGTGTTAAAATATATAGAGACTCTTTTAGAGTTAGACCTTATGGAGACCCAAATAATGATTGGCTTCGATTGGGTTATCGTGCAGCTCAAAGTCCTGCTGGTCCAGGTCAAAGAATTGGCGATTGGCGAGTTAGGCCAGAATCCACTGCTGGTATAATTACTATTTCTAGAAGTACTAATCCATTATTGGTAGACAAAGCTGATAGAGGAGCGTTACAAGAAAATGAAACTTTTGAAATTTTTAAACTTATCCTCACAGGCATTATTAGTGAATTTGAATATGATAGAACAAAAATTCTTAATCCTATCTATTTAGAACAAAAGAAAAAAGCAAAAGAAAAAAGGGAAAGCGAAATTCAAAAAAGAGCGGAAGCACTTGCTAATAAGATAATAGAAAAAAGGAAAAAAGTAGAAGAGTCAATTTACGGTAAGAAAGGAAAAACTGACTTATTTGAGGAAAAGAAGGAAGAGGAAGAAAAAAAGACCTACGAAGAAGCTTTTAAAGACACTTTTAAAGCAATTGATGACGAAAAGGCAGAGCAAGAGAACCAAGAAATTGTTCAAGTACGATCATTGGCAAGCTTAGGTCTCGTAGTGTCTTCTTTTGCTCACGAATTAAAGGAAATTAAGGATAATGCGATAGAGATAAAGGAACTAGAAGTATTATTTAAGTCTATTGTTCCAGAAGAAAAGAAAAAGTCTGTTGAATATAAGGATGGTATTGATATTATAGAATTGTTAGATGAAAATTCTGATAAGATAATTCATTGGGTGGATTATGCTTTAACAGCAATTAAAAAAGACAAAAGAACTAGAGGAAAGTTTGAATTTTCTGGCTTCCTCAAATCTTTAAATAAATCTTGGAGTAGAATTTTTAAGAAAAAAGATATTTCATTAAATATTGTTGATGAAACCAAAGATAAACCGTACGACTTTAGAGCTTTTGAAATGGATATCTCAACAATATTCACTAATCTCATAAACAATTCAATTGATTCATTTAACAATTTAATTGAAGTACAGGAAAGAACTATTAATATTTCAGCTAAAGTTAAAGATGATTCTATTGAAATATTATATTCAGATAATGGAGTTGGATTAGATGAAGTTTTTGAAGACAAGGAAGAAATATTTTTGCCTTTTAAAACAGCAAAAAGGGATAGAAAAGGAAAAGAAATAGGTACAGGTTTAGGTATGTACCTTGTGAAATCTGTAATTGATGATAACAATGGAACAATAGATATTTTAGAACCAGAAAAAGGCTTTTCGGTTATGATATCATTTCCACTAAGAAAATAAAATTTATGGAGACTAAATACAGAATTGGCTATGTTGACGAAGATATTAAGCAAGTCAGAAAATATCAGAGAAGATTTAGGAAATTTGGTTTTGAGGTTGTAGGTTATGAATTCACTCAAGGTATGACTCTTGAAGATTTAATGCAACAGGTCTATGATTCTAATATTGACTTGCTAATGATTGATTACAAATTAGATGAATCTAATTTGGTAGTTTTTAATGGAGAAGCTGTTGAATGTGCTATTTATGATGCCAAACCTCTATTTCCTCATATTATTTTTACAAATAAAAAGGATGACGCTGAACCACACGTAGAAGATTGGAAAATTATTTTTGATAAAGATGAAATCTTTAGTGAAGGTGAAGATGATAATAAAAAAGTACAACATTTTATTATAACACTTGAAAGAAGTATTGAACAATATAGAAAACATATTCAACGAAGAAAAAATGATATTTCTAATTTATTAGAAAAGGGTAAGATTCAAAAATTGAACCCAGATGAAAAGCACAATCTTTTAAAATTACAAAAAGAGCTAAAAGTACTTGATCCCTCAAATGAAATAGAGGTTCCTGAATATTTATTGCTCTCAGAAAATTTGTCTGAAGTTGAAGATTTAAAAGATGAAGCGGAAGAGTTCTTAAAAAAACTTATTGAAAAAAAGAAGAAGCAATGAGTGTAAGAGAAACATTTCCTAAAAGAAGAACAAATCCTTCAAAATCGGAAAAAGGGAAAAACTATCAAAAACATAAACCGGATTTAGAAGAAGATTTTAATCATTGCTGTGGATATTGTGGTGCTTTTGATGGATTTGGATATACACGAACATATTTTGAAATCGATCATTTTGTGCCAAAAGATTTCCTCATGAATTCTGGAAGTCAAATAGGATTATCTAAATATTCAAATCTTGTTTATTCTTGTAGATTTTGTAACAACAATAAGTCAAAACATTGGCCATCTCAAAGAGATGATGTTTATCATAATGGAAGTATAGGATTTATAGAACCTTGTGATCCAGATTATGACAATCATTTATATAGAACTAGTGATGGAGGAATATTGTGGCATACACCACTAGGTAAATGGATGGCAACAATTGCATTTAAATTTGACCAAAGAATGGAAGAAATAAAATTGTTGTGGAATTATAACAAAACAAGAATAGCAATTGAGAAAATAATTGAAGAATTAATAAATTATCCAGAAGATAGTAGCGAATATAAAGAGATAGAAAATAAACTTAATCCAATTTGTAAAAAACACTATTTTTTACAAAGACAGTTAGCGTCCTTTTATAATGAGTAAAAAAAATACAGGTTCCTATTATACGCCTGCTTATTTGGCAAGCTTTATTTCTAAAAGAGTATTATCTCATTTTGGAAAGAGAACTCGTATGTCAATATTGGAACCAAGTGTTGGTGATGGAGCATTTATTTCAGAATTAGAAAAAGAAAAAAACATTAACATCAACTTAACCGCATTAGACATTAACAAGGTTGAACTAAAAACAGCTTCTGATAAATGGAGTAGAAAAACAGCTTCATTTGTAAAGACTGACTTCTTAGAGTTTTCAACTAATAAGCAGTTTTCTGCTGTAGTTGGGAATCCGCCTTATGTTAAAAAAAATATACTTACCTCTAAACAAATTGAATTAAGTAAAGAAATACATTCAAAGGAAGTCCTAACAGAAGCCTCAGTTAAAAATATTTGGACTACATTTTTGGTGAAAGCAAATACATTGTTGGCTAAAAATGGAGTTCTGGCATTTGTCTTACCATCAGAATTATTACAAGTTAAATTCGCAGAAGAAATTAGAGAATATTTAAAAGCTCAATTTGAAAGAATTGAAATATTTACTTTCAATGATTTGATGTTTGAATGTAAAGGACAAGATACAATCGTACTTTTCGCTTACAAAAAATCAGAGAGCAAAGGTGAATATTTTGCCAATATTACCTCAAAAGAATCATTAGAAAAAGAGGAGTTCATTTTAAGAAATAACCAATTATTAGTTTCATCAAAAGTTAAATGGACACATCATTTTTTGACTTCTGAAGAACTAACATTTATAGACAGCCTAAAGAAAGAGCTCAAAACCGTAAATGATTATACAGATTCTAAGCCTGGAATAGTTACAGCCGCAAATAAGTATTTCATAATTGATAAAGAAACTGAAAATAAATACGGTTTATCAAAATACACAAAACCAATTATCCAAAAAGGACTTTATGTAAATGGTAGTGTGGTATTTAATGAAGATGATATCAAAAAGCTTGAAGAAAACAATCGTCCGACAAGGCTTCTACAGCTTAATGACAATGACAAAATTTCAAAAAAATTACGAGAGTATTTAAAACTAGGTGAATTAGAAGAAATTCCAAACAGATATAAATGTAAAATCCGAAACAATTGGTATGTAATTCCAAATATTTCAGAAAGACCAGATGCTTTCTTTTTTAAAAGAAGTCATTTATACCCAAAACTTTTAAAGAACAATTCAGATGCTTTTGTGACTGATTCAGCATATAAAATAAAAATGAGAAATGGCTATGATTTAAATAGCTTCATATATTCATTTTACAACACTTTAACTTTACTTCTATCGGAATTAGATGGTAGATATTATGGCGGTGGAGTTTTAGAGCTTATACCTAGTGAATTTAAAAAATTACCTATTCCATACGTTGAAATTAACCAAATTCAATTTGAAAAATTCACAACTGATTTTGAAAATAAATCAAATATTGAGCAAATATTAAATCAAAATGATTTTAACATATTGAATTCAACTTTGGGAATTAAAAATGAAAATATTCAAAAACTGACAGAAATTAGAAATAAATTAAAAAAGAAAAGATTACGTGAATATGCCAACGCTTAAAGCCATACACATTTGCAATTCGCACCAGCCAATGCTAAAGTCAAAAATTGCAAAAGAGTATGTCTTCTGCCAACGCTAGCAAGTTTGCGGAAAAAAAAGCCAGTGTACAACAATGTATAAAAATAATAGCGGTTTAATCGCTGAAACAAAATTAAATGAATATAAAAAAGGTCTGTGTTAAACCGAAAAGTTAGTGCTTAAAATCCGCTACTATTCTTATACTAGACCGTTGTAGCACATTATGACCAACCAAACGTAAAATGAATAAATTCACAGTTCTTTTATTACTCATAACAATCGGAATTATTTCCTGCAAAAATTCTGAAAAGGAAATTGATGAATTGGAAATTGCTGAAAAATTCTACATTGCAATTGACAATTCAAATCCTTCAAAAACGACTGAATTAATCACGGAGAGATTTACGACCATTGACGACGGATTTGAACAGAAATATAGCGAAAATGAATATGCTGAATGGGTAAAATGGGACTCTGTATTCCAACCGACTTACAAAATACTCAAAATCGAAAAAGAAAATGGAATTATAAAAGCTAAAATTTCAAAAACGGACAAGCGAATTTCCTTTCTTCATCACGAACCTATTATCACAGACGAAATCATACAATTTGAGGGCAATAAAATAAAAAATATCAATAGGACTTCTGCATCATTTAACGTTGAGGAATTTGTTAAAAACAGAGATAAACTTGTAAATTGGATTGCGGAAAATCAACCTGAATTGAATGGGTTTTTGAACGACCAAACAAAGAGTGGCGGAATGAATTATTTAAAAGCGATTGAACTGTATAAAAACAAAAAATAACGTGCTACAACAATGTATAACCGCAATTACGGCGGATTCGACTACGTCCGAATCCACTCGGAATTGCTAACGTCCGTGCTAAACCGAAAATCATTAACTTTAAACCCGTAACTGACGGTTATACGGGACCGTTGCCCACAATTTGAAAAAAATCGCGTGAAAATAATATACTTAGCAATATTCTTAATCGGAACAAATCTTTATGCGCAAGATACAATTGTGTATAAAGGAATTTTAAGAGGTGATTTTTTGCTGGAAACCATTGAACTTTATCCTGACAACACTTTCAAATGGACAAATGAATATGATTTGACTTGGAGCGAATACGGAAAATATAAAATAACCGACAACAAACTGATTTTAAAACATTTCATATTTTCGGTTTATCCAGAAACTATGAGTTTAAAAGATAGCATTTCGAAAATTAAGAAACCGACTAAAACACGAGTACTCGAAATTGAGAATAATCGGATTTATCCAATTACGGACAGAGGAAAACGAATTACAAAAATGAAAGACCCGTATTTTAGAAGAAAATGGGGATGGCTATTGGGAAATCGATTTGAATATAAAATAACACGTGAAAAATAAAAACTGTGGGCAACAATGTATAACCGCAATTACGGCGGATTCGACTACGTCCGAATCCACTCGGAATTGCTAACGTCTGTGCTAAACCGAAAAATTTGCGTACTTTAACCCGTAACTGACGGTTATACGAGACCGTTACCACACATTTGAGAATGACGCAAAAACAAAGACAAATATTCTATCCGACAATTTTCTTTATTGGAATATTTTCAATGTATTTGCAAATACAGATTTTTAGAAATACAATCATTAATTGGTTAATTCCAGCGTTGATAATTAATGCGTTCGGAATCATAGCATACGGAATTGATTTTAGGAATTTTAAAAACACATACTTTCACTACAAAACCATAAAGCTATATGCTTTAATAAACTATTTCATTGGATTTGGATTTACAGCTTGCTCTGTTTTTATGTTTATGAATTATCACTTTGCTGACAAAAAAAGCAAAAAGGAATCGTATAAAATTGTTGAACGGACTTCTATACGTGGTGGAACAAAATACAGAATCGGAGAAGAGCAGCCTGTATTTACAATTAATTATAAAGGAATTAAGAAAGAGTTGGTTTTTAACAACCAATACTTTGAAAAAATGAATCAATATAAAACCGTTGAATTGGAAACTCGGAATGGACTTTTTGGATTTGACATATTAGAAAATAAAAAACTGAATTAAAACAACAGCGGAATAAAAAAACGTGTGGTAACAACGTGTATAGCTCATTGCGGCTGAATTCCTAATCGGAATTCATTGCAATTTGCTATCTTCGTTTTACAGCGGAAAATCCTCGCGGATTTCCCGCAACGAGCCATACACAAAACCGTTGTACAACATTTCCCAAAAAGCAAAATGACACCTGAAATAGCTAAAAACATCGGAATTAAAAAAGCACTACAATCTGCAACGATTGGAGTTTTAATTGCCTTTCTGTTTATGATGTTACTTGCTGGTGGAAGTCCACAATGGATGGTTGAATGGAATTATTGGATAAACATCATTATCGGAATTGGAATTTTTTACGGACTTGCATACTTGTTCGGAAAAAATGCTGGATATGAAATACTGATAAAGAAAAAAGATTCTGACAAAGTCGGAGCAAAATACGGATTTCTGACTTTAATAATAACCGCGTTTCTTGTTGGTTGGACTGGATTTGTCCAAGAAGGAATGGAACCTTATGACACTTTTTGGGACTCATTTGAGGACTATATTTTCAAACCATTCTTTTGGATTATGGTAATTGGATTTATTCCAGCAATTTTAGTCGGAATTCAATTTGGAAAGTGGATTAAGAGAAGTAAATAAAAAACGTTGTACAACAATGTATAACCGCAATTACGGCGGATTCGACTACGTCCGAATCCACTCGGAATTGCTAACGCCTGTTCTTAACCGAAAATCATTAACTTTAATCCCGTAACTGACGGTTATACGAGACCGTTGTAGCACATTAGACCAAACCAAAAACGAATGAACAAAACTATAGTACTATTACTAATATTGACAATCGGAATTATATCCTGTAAAAACTCTGAAAAGGAAATTGACAGAGTTGAAATTACTAAACAATACTTTAAGATTCTTGACAATTCGGACTACTCTAAAATATCGGAATCGTTTGCGGATAGTATAAAAACAATAGAAGGAGAACATAAAAATACATATTCTATAAAAGAATATTTGGAGGTTTTAAAATGGGATTCTGTTTTTGAACCTAACTATGAAATACTTGAAATTGAACAAAAAGATGGAATTGTCAAAGCAAAAATTTCAAAAATGGACAAAAGAATCTTTTTTCTTCACGAAAAACCATTTATAACAAATCAAATTATTAAGTTTCAAAAAGATAAAATAATCAGTATAGAAACAGATTACCTGAACTTTGATTATCCGACTTGGGAAAAAAATAAAAATGGACTTTTGAGCTGGATTGACAAAAACAACCCTGAATTAAATGGATTCATAAACGACCTGACTGAAGATGGTGGAATGAAATTCCTTAAAGCAATGGAATTATATAAAAACAAAAAATAACGTGCTACAACACCGTATAAAATTAATTGCTAGTTCAAGCCTACTTACGAAAATCCTTGCGGATTTTCTATTCGGTTTGTATTTGCTAAATTCGTTGCTAAACCACGCAACTAATCTTATACAAAACCGTTGTGTGTAATTTAACAAAATGAGCCCAATAACAATTCCATACCATATTTTAATTCCAGTGATTATTTGCATTGTCGGATTAATAATGATTTTAGCTAAACGAAAAAAAATATTTCGGAAGAATAAAAGACGATTATTATGGATTAGTTTGACAGTTTTTTTATTGGCATATTTATCAGTTGTTGGTTCAGCTCTTTATGACGACATATATGCTCAATGGAACTTAAATTCTTATGACCTAAACAAAGACGGATTTTTTAGCGGAAATGAAATTAACGAAAAACAATCGCAAGCAATGGCGAAATTGACAAATGATATCGGAAGAAATCTTTCTTTTATAACTGGGATTATCTTTGGGTTGCCATTTATGATTTTGACTTATATTGGCGGATTAATATTAACGAAAAGAAAAAAAAACTACACACAACAACGGCTATAGTTCATTGCTTCTGACTTTCCTCTCGGAAAGTCCTCGCAAATTTGCTATCTTCGGTGCACGGCGGAAAATCCTCGCGGATTTTCACGCAACGAAACCATAGCCAAGACCGTTACCTGCAAGCAAAAAAAACATAGAATATGAAATTAACTAAAGCAAGAGTTCAGAACTATCGCAGTATTATAGATACAGGCGAATTTGATATAGAAGAACTGAAAACGATTTTGGTTGGCCCAAACGAAGCAGGTAAGACTGTTCTCCTTAAAGCCTTACAACAGCTTAATAAACCATCAGACGTGCTTGGTTTTGAAGTGTTAAGAGACTATCCACGTTCTAAATTCAATGATATAGACACAGGGAAAGTCGACCCAAAGAATGTAACGGTAGTAACAGGTTATTTTGAACTCGAAGATAGCGACAAAGAAGAAATACCCGAGCAGTTTAGAAACTGTAAATACAAATTCTATAAAAACATAGATAACTCGACTTATCACAGTTTAATTGATGCTCCAAACCGTATCAATTTTAAGGACATCAAATCAGACCTTTCTAGACTTATTGCTCACTTAGATAAACAGTACTCAATTGAATATCCTGAAGAAGAGACAAAGAAACCAAGCATACTGATTAAACCAATTATTGACACATTTGAAGATTCTACAATTCTAACTGATGAAAATTGTAAAAATCTAAAACCATTCATTGAGAAAAATTATGCATTAATTGAAGAAGGTAATGAAAAGGAAGAAAGTCGATACGAAAAGTTAGTTGAGCAAATTGACTTCAATAGTAAGTACCAATTAGTATTAGATACTTTAAGTAAATTAAAACCAGTCTTTATTCTATTCAATAATTATTTCAAAGTAAAACCTTCGGTGCATTTGGAACACTTGGCAACAAGAACAGAACAGAAATTACTTGATGACCAATATTATGATTATGGCAATCTATGCTTGTTAAAGTTGCTTGGTTTTACAGCACGAGAACTCTCAAATCTTGGTAAAACACAAAGTCCTGACATTAATAAACCTGACGCTTTAAAAGATTATAAAGATAAACTTGATACGAGAAGCTACAAATTAAACGCTGCAAGTGTTCGCTTAACAGAAGAAATCAAGAAAGTTTGGATGCCAAACCCTGAAAGACCAGAAGCGGATAAACTTAAAGTTACAGCAGATGGACAATATTTAAAGGTTGTTGTAGAAGACGATATTGGAGTTGATATTGAATTAGACCAACGTTCAGAAGGCTTCCAATGGTTAGTTTCTTTCTTCGTTGTATTCTTCGCAGAAGCAATGGATAAACATAAAAATGCAGTTCTACTGCTTGACGAACCAGGAATGAGCTTACACGGATTGAAACAAAGAGATTTTAGAGATACGATTACAAGACTTGCAGAGCATAATCAGACAATTTATACAACTCACTCTCCTTTTCTTGTTGGACCAGATGAATTGGATTTAGTTAGAGTTGTTGAATTGAAAAATCGAAAAGAAGGAACAAAAGTACACACGACAATTTCATCAAGTGACCCAGCAGGATTATTGCCCTTGCAAGAAGCATTAGGCTATGACCTAGCTCAAAGTCTTTTTTCTCAACAAAGAAACTTGATTTTAGAAGGAATTACTGACTATTGGTATGTTGATGCTACTGCCAATTTATTAAGAGAGTCAAAAGATGAAAATCTTAATGATAAGATTGCCTTAGTTTTTGCTAATTCGGCAGGTAAAGTAGTTTATTATGCTACAATTTTATTCGCTCACAACTTAAAAGTAGCAGCTTTACTAGACTCTGATTCAGCAGGCGACCAAGCCGCACAACAAGAGAACCTTGTCCATACACTTGGAAATAAAAACATTTTAAGAACGAAGGATTTTGTAGATAATGTTCCCAAAGCGGAGATTGAAGACCTGTTAAGAGAAACTCTGATAGGAATAGTTAAAAAGGAATATGGAGTTGACACAAAAGCGACATCAGACAGCCAGCCTAACAGACCCATAATCGATATTTTTTCGGCAGAAGTTCCAGATTTTTCAAAATACAAATTGGCGAAAATGTATATAAAATGGACAAGGGAAAATGAAGCCAATAAGCTAAAACCGACAGAACTTGCTAATTGGAAAAAGCTAATTCAACAAGTAAATAAAGCGTTGAAATAGAAAAGCCAGCAGGTAACAAAGTGTATAGTTAATGGCGGTTTTTATGCTGATATTCAAGATTTTAGCATTTATCAAGCTAAGTGCTAAACTGAAAGTGAAGTGCTTTGAAATCCGCCACTAACCATACACAAACCGTTGGCATTCATTGAGCAGAACCGTTAAAAATGACAATTATGAGTAATTTAAAAGACATTAAAACGGAAATTGAAAAATATTCGAATGACTCAAATCTGACTGAATTACTAATCGTTGAGAAACTTGAAAAACATTACTTTGACAAAAAAGTAAACGAGAATTTAAAGCTATATAAAAAAGGACAGAAAAAAGTGAGCGAAATAACAAAAGACCTGAAAATATCGCCACGAAAATTTTATATGATTTTAGAAAAAAAGAAAATAGAACATAAGAAATATAAAAAAGAGTGATTTAAAACAAAACGTTTGACTTTTAGCTTGTTTTCGGAATCGGAAACTGAATTGAAAAGCAAAACTCGAATTGAATAAGGAATTTAGCAAATTGCGGAATTGCTCACTCAATCGGAATTAAAAAACAAATTAGTTATGATAAAAAAATTCATTGGATATATATTAATTTTAGCATCTTTAGTCTTTGCTTTTTTTAGAGGTAAAAAACAAGGCGAATTAGATTGTATCGACTTTAACGTTCTACCAATGATTGGTAATTCTATAACTGTTATAGCTTGCATTGGTTTAACTGTATTTGGTCTTGTTCTTGTTAGAAAGAAATAATCACCAATTTTAGAGGAATTTAACAATTATTGAATTGAAAATATAAATTTGAATAAAACAACGAAATGCCAACAAAGTACTGTGGTAAAAAACAAGTAAAAAAGCATTAATTTTTCACCAAGGAACTTCTGTAGCTATCCTCATATATTAGTCCAGATTTAGCAATAGCAAAAGCTTGTTTTAATAGCTTATT
>NZ_QPIG01000002.1 GCF_003337215.1 Oceanihabitans sediminis | reverse complement strand
CTCACCTCTTACCATTCCGAACAGAGAAGTTAAGCCCATTAGCGCCGATGGTACTACATTGTGGAAGAGTAGGTCGTCGCCTTTTTTAAACCCTTCATTATTTATTTAATGAAGGGTTTTTTTATGCTTTATTGTCAAGGTTATTGCTTCCAAATAATATTATTCATCAACTAACTAGGTACTAAAAAAGGTTTTATACTTATTAATTAAGCAAAGAACCTTTTTTAGTATAAGTTTATATTAGCTCTCCTATATATTTAATATGTTCTATATAAAAAGGAACTATATACTTGAGTTATTTCTTCTTAGATTTTTTGCCAAACATACTATCCATTATAGTGTTTATTCCTTTAAAGGCGAAATATATAGCACCTATACATGCAAGCGCTCCAGCTATTACTAAAGGATAATGCAAAGGTTTTTCAGGATTACTAAAACCAATATATAATAGTATTGGACCAATAAACATTAGTCCTAATGTAAAAAGCATTGTTTTTATTCCTTTAACCAATATTTCTTTATCTGTTCTATTTGTTTCCATCTTTAAAGTTTTGAATAGCTACTCTAACGCTTTTATGTTTTTTTAATAGATTTTCTGCTTCTTTATTAGAAACATTAATCTCTTGCATAATCATTTTTATACCTCTTTCTACAAGTTTGTTATTACTCAACTGCATATCTACCATTTTGTTTCCTTTTACGTGACCCAATTGAATCATGGTTGTGGTAGTAATCATATTAAGAATTAATTTCTGTGCTGTACCTGCTTTCATTCTTGAGCTTCCAGTTACGAATTCAGGTCCGACTATAGCTTCAATTGGAAACTGTGCAGTTTTGGAAAGAGGACTATTTTTATTGCAAGTTACGCAACCTGTTATAATATTGTTTCTATTACAAGCTTCTAGTGCAGCGATTACATAAGGAGTTGTTCCAGAGGCAGCAATACCAACTACAATATCATTTTCGTTTACTTTATACTCCTGTAAATCTTCCCAACCTAAATTGGTTGAGTCTTCTGCAAATTCAACAGCTTTTCTTATTGCAATATCTCCACCTGCAATGATTCCTATAACAAGATCGTGTGAAACTCCAAAAGTTGGAGGACATTCGCTTGCGTCTAGAATACCTAGTCTACCACTTGTTCCTGCTCCTAAATAAAATAATCTTCCTCCAGATTGTAGTTTATAAACTATTTGTTCTACTAGTTTTTCAATTTGCGGTAAGGCTTTTTCAACAGCTAATGGAACAGATTTATCTTCTGTATTTATATTTTTAAGTGACTCAGCAATACTCATCTTTTCGAGATGGTTATAATTGGAGTCTTGTTCTGTAGTTTTAATAAATGTCATTTTGTAAAAATAGGGATTTTTGTTTTGCGTTAGTGATGGAAACGGCATCCTTTTGCCTAAGCAAAAGATATAGTGTACAGCACGACAATACAAATTTCTGAAAAATTTGTATTGTAACGCCCAAATAATTTTATTCTATAGTATAATTTATTTCTGAAACTTCTGAGAGTCTGAAATAACCAAAAGGATAATTTTCTGGATTAGTTTGATTGATACAGTTTCCGCGGACGGTTGCAGGCTGCGTTTCAAATGGTCCGCCACCCGACTGACCGCTTTGTTGTAAAAGCACAAACATAAATTCATAAAAACGTTGAGAAACGCCATAGTTTCTTATAACAACACTTTGTCCTGGATTTAAATCTTCTTCTACATAAAACCCAAAAATTTCATTTCCGTTTACAAATTCATCTTTTAAAACAGAAAGGGTAGAAGTCACATTTAAACTTGGTGAAAACTCAAAGAAATAAAAATTTTCTTCTTCAGCAGGATCTGTGAAAAAGGCTTTAATTTCTGTGTCTTCTCCTGAAAAACCTCCTTCTAGATTTTGTTCGACATATTCAATGTCTGCTACGGGTTTTAAAGTTTCTGTAGCAATATATTCCTCACCTTTATAACTGATGTTTAGTGTATAAGTTTCATTTATAATTGGTGTGAAATTATTATTTTGATAGATTCCTGTATTTTCATCTTCTATAAAAAAATAGGTATTATTATTTGAATCTGTTATTATCACATCAGCGTTGTTGGCAGGTGTAACATGGTTTGTATAATAAGGAGCGGAAAGAGATAGCTTTATAGCTTGTTCATTGCCAGATGTTCCTTTAAACCAATTTATAGATGCGTCTATAACTAATTTAGGTTCTGTAGTTGGTAAATCTAGTTCTACAACATCTTCGCAAGAAATAACAAATACAGTTATAAAACATATAAGTATCTTTTTTATGAGTTTGTTGTGTTTTATATTTTGGATAAGATTATTCATGATTTAAAACTTAAAGTTATAAGAAACTGCTGGTACTATACCGAATATAGAAAGTTTTACAGATTCATTTTCTCTGGTATCTCTATTTTGTCTAAAGCTTATAGATGCGGCATTTCGTCGGTTATACATGTTATAAACACCAAATGTCCAATAGCTTTGCCATCCTTTTTTATTTTTAGGTTTTGGAGTGTAATTCGCTGAAATATCTAAGCGGTGATAAGTTGGTAATCTGTATTCATTTCTATTAGTATAACTAGGAATCTTTATACCGTTATATTCATATTGACCGTTAGGGTATGTGATTGGTTGTCCTGTCTGCAATAGAAAATTTGCACTTATAGTCCATTTAGGATTTAAATCATAGGTTCCTGTAATTGATATATCATGTGTTTTATCGTAAGCCGTACTGTACCAATTGCCATTGTTTATACCAGTTTCTGAAGTAGTTCTTCCCGGTGTTTGTTGTTCTGACTTAGACAAAGTATAGGCTAACCAACCTTTATACCGGCCTTCGTTTTTACGAAATAGCATTTCTAAGCCATAGGCTCTAGCTTTTCCGTTTAGTATCACTTGTTCAATTGCATCGTTAGCAATTAAATCGGCACCGTCTATATAATCAATTCTATTTTTTACTTTTTTATAGAAAGATTCCACTTCTAAAGAATAGATTCTGTCTTTAAAATTCTGGAAGTACCCTATTGCAACTTGATCTAGAATTTGTGGTTTTATGTATTTACCGCTAGGTGTCCAAACGTCTAATGGTGCAGGAGAACTTGTATTAGAAAGCAAATGTAGATATTGACTTAGTCTGTTATAACTCGCTTTTATTGAAGACTCATCGTTTAATTGATATGCCAAAGCTAATCTAGGCTCTAGGTTTCCAAATGTTTTAATTGCTTTGCTTTTACTGAAGCTCTCTGTACCTATGGGATTTGCTTTTTCGTAAATTTGAAGCTCTTCATTAAAAATAATTGGGTTGTTGTTTTCGTAAATATTCAATTCTTTTTGCCCTAAGCGTAAAAAGGAACTATACCGCAAACCATAAGAAGCTGTAAGTCTTTTAGAAATACTATGTTCTGTGTCTATATAAATCGCATTTTCTAAAGCATATTTATCAATTAATTTCCTGGTGTTTATTCCTGAAGTTTCTGTTGAAGGATTTATTTCTCCGGGATTAAAAGCATGGTATATACTGTTTAAACCATATTGAAGCTTTATTTTATTGTTTAGGTAATGTTTAAAATCATATTTTAAATTGAAGTTTTTTATTCCGGAGTCCCATTTAAATTCCACAAAATTCAGGTTTAACCCGTAGTAATAGTCTGAATAGATTAAAGACATATTAGAGAATAATTTATCTGAAAACAAGTGATTCCATCTAAAGTTTAAAACGGAATTTCCGTAAGTGTTTTTGAAGCTGTCGTTGATGCTAAATACATCTCTTCCGAAGTATCCAGATAGATAAATATTATTATTTGGATTTATTTTATAGCTTATTTTAGTATTTAAGTCATAGAAATAAGCCTTATTGTCTACATCAAAAAGTGGAAGAAATAAATGCGCATATGAACTTCTCCCTCCTAACAGGAAAGAAGCCTTTTCTTTTTTTATTGGTCCTTCTAATAATAATCTGCTAGAAACTAGTCCGATGCCCCCATTGGCATGAAACTCATTGCTATTTCCTTCTTTCTGATACATATCTAAAACCGAAGAAACGCGTCCGCCATACCTAGCAGGGATACCGCCTTTATATAGTTTTAAATCTTTAATTGCATCTGGATTAAACACAGAAAAGAAACCAAATAAGTGTGAAGAATTATAAATAGTAGCCTCGTCTAATAAAATTAAGTTTTGATCTGCTGCACCACCACGAACATTAAAACCAGAAGCACCTTCTCCTGCTGTAGTAACACCAGGAAGTAGAGTTATTGCCTTAATTACATCTGCTTCACCAAGAACTACCGGAATTTGTTTTATGGTGCTTGCAGAGAGAGCGTTTACACTCATTTGTGGTTTTTTAATATTTAATTTTTCTATATTTTCAATAATTACTACTTCGTCTAAATTTTCTGTAGCTTCTTTTAGTTTAAAGTTTTTGGTAATGTTTTGTGTTAGTTCTATAGTTTCCACTACATCTGCAAAACCAATATAACTTATAATAATTTGATAAGTACCTTCTGGTAAAGTAATAGAGTAGAAGCCATACTCATTAGTAGTAGTTCCTGTTTGTAAATCTGGAATAATAATATTTACACTTATCAAGGTTTCATTACTTGCTGCTTCTAGAATGGTACCGCTAAGTGTAAATTTTTCTTGAGCATGAATAAATGCAATGCTAAAGAAAAAAAGAAGGTATAAAAATAAATGCTTTTTAAACATAAAAATGATTTTACTTAAATGTATAAAAAAAGCCCCTAAAAAGGAGCTTTTTTATTAGTAACATTGTTAATTACTTTATTGTATTTAAAATACTGTTGAAGGTTTCACTTGGCCTCATAGCATTGCTAGTTAAACCATCGTTTGGCTCATAGTAACCATCAATATTTACAGGCTTTCCTTGTACTTCGTTAAGCTCGTTAACAATTTTAGCTTCATTCTCTAATAAGGATTTAGCTATTGGAGTAAAGGTTTCTTTTAGCTGTGCGTCTTTAGACTGGTTTGCTAAAGCTTCAGCCCAATACATTGCTAAATAGAAGTGACTTCCTCTGTTGTCTAACTCACCTGCTTTACGAGAAGGACCTTTTTTGTTTTCTAATAATTTCTCTGTTGCTTCATCTAAAGCTTCGCTTAAAACTAGAGCTCTTGCATTATCTGTTGATTCTCCTAAGTGCTCTAATGAAACTGCTAATGCTAAGAATTCACCTAAAGAATCCCAACGTAAGTGGTTTTCTTCAACAAACTGTTGTACGTGTTTTGGTGCAGATCCACCAGCTCCAGTTTCAAATAAACCTCCTCCATTCATTAAAGGAACAATAGAAAGCATTTTTGCTGAAGTACCTAATTCTAAAATAGGGAATAAGTCTGTTAAGTAATCACGTAATACGTTTCCAGAAACAGAAATAGTGTCTTTACCATCTTTGATTCTTTCTAGTGTAAATTTAGTTGCAGAAATAGGATCTAAAATTCTAATGTCTAATCCTGAAGTATCGTGATTTGGTAAATATGCATTTACTTTTTTGATTAGTTGTGCATCGTGTGCTCTGTTTTCGTCTAACCAGAAAACAGCAGGAGTTTGAGAAGCTCTAGCTCTTGTAACAGCTAATTTTACCCAGTCTTGAATAGGTGCATCTTTTACTTGACACATTCTCCAGATATCACCAGCTTCAACTTTATGCTCCATTAAAGTGTTTCCTTTAGAGTCGATTACTTTAACCGTTCCGTTTTCTGCAATTTCGAAAGTTTTATCATGAGAACCATATTCTTCTGCTTTTTGCGCCATAAGTCCAACGTTAGGAACAGTTCCCATTGTTGTAGGATCAAAAGCACCGTGTTCTTTACAGAAATCTATAGTTGCTGTGTACATTCCTGCATAACTACTATCTGGAATAACAGCTTTTGTATCTTGATGTTTTCCTTCAGCATTCCACATTTGACCAGAAGTTCTAATCATTGCTGGCATAGAAGCATCAATAATTACATCACTTGGTACGTGTAAGTTTGTGATTCCTTTATCGCTATTTACCATAGCTAAGTCTGGACCATTAGCAAATACCTCTTGGATATCGGCTTCAATTTCTTTGCGTTTTGCTTCAGGTAATTCTTGAAGTTGTGCTACTAGGTTACCAAAACCATTATTTACATCTACACCAATTTTTTCAAAAGTATCTCCGTGCTTTTCAAAAAGATCAGCAAAGAATACACGAACAGCATGACCAAAAATAATAGGGTCACTTACTTTCATCATCGTAGCTTTCATATGTAATGAAAACAGAACGCCTTGTTTTTTAGCGTCTGCAACTTGTTCTTGTAAAAAGCTGATTAATGCTTTTTTGCTCATTACCGTTGCATCGATGATTTCACCTTCTAATAATTCTAAGTTTTCTTTTAGGTAAGAAGTGTTTCCGTTTTCTGAAACAAATTGAATATTGATACTATCTGCAGCATCCATTACAACAGACTTCTCGTTGTGAGCGAAATCCCCATGAGTCATTGTTGCTACATGTGATTTAGAGTCTTTGCTCCAAGCTCCCATAGAATGTGGGTTCTTTTTTGCATAGTTCTTAACCGCTTTTGGTGCACGACGATCTGAGTTTCCTTCACGTAATACTGGGTTTACAGCACTACCTTTTACTTTATCATATCTTGATTTAATATCTTTTTCTTCAGCTGTTTTAGGCTCATCTGGATAGTAAGGTAATGCGTATCCTTTTGCTTGTAATTCTGAAATAGCTGCTTTTAATTGCGGTACAGAAGCACTAATATTTGGTAATTTAATTATGTTTGCTTCTGGCTTTTTAACTAATTCTCCTAATTCTGCCAATGTATCATTTACTCGTTGGTCTTCTGGTAACATATCAGAAAACACCCCTAAGATTCTTGCTGCTAAAGAAATATCTCTAGTCTCTACTTTAACTCCTGCAGAGTTTGTAAATGCTTGAACTATTGGTAAAAATGAATGCGTAGCTAAAGCTGGAGCTTCATCTGTTTTTGTATAAAAGATTGTAGAAATTTTTGTCATGTTTAATTAGTTTGAATAATAAAAGATTGCTTCCAATTTAAGAGTTGCAAATATACAAAAAATCAGTTGCTTATAGAAGTGTGAAGGATGTAGATATTAAGATTTACAAAGACTTTAAAAAACTATAGCCTTTTTTATGAAATATGATTTATTCTACCTTAATATTGTACATACTTAATAGCCCGATAAGTCCTTCTTGACTAAATTTTGCTCCTTTTAATTTATTTCTTTCTGGATGGATAGAATAATTCTTTGCTGAAGTAAAATCAGCTTTTTCAAGATTACTATTATCGAAAGTTGCTTCTGCTAAATTGCAAATTTCAAAAGAAGCGTTAACTAAGTTTGTTTCAGTAAAGTCTACAGCTTGTAAGTTACAAGTGTGAAATTTTGTATTTTTTAGATTCAGTTTATAAAAGGAAGCCAAGCTTAAGTTGCAATGATTAAAACTGCATTCTAGCAAAAAGGGATTACATTCATATAATGGAAAGCCTAACATTTTACAATTAGAAAAACTTATATTTTTAAAAGAAGCTCCCTTGATTTTTATGTTACTAAGGTTACAATCTATAAATTCACAATCTGAAAATGAGATATTAGAAAGAAAGCTATTGCTTAAATCACATTCTGTAAAAGTACAATTATCATATTCTGCTTTGGGTAATTCTGAAATGGTAAAATCTACATTATTGTATGTTTTGTCAACTATTAAAGGAAGGTTCATGTTTTCAATTTAAATGCGAATATAGGAAATAGGGAGGAAGATTTTATACAAAATACAAAAGCCATATCACATAGATTTTACCCTTGTCTGATATGGCTTTTTTGAAATAGTTTAACTTTGTCTTTCGATTTCAGTTTCCCTATTTCAATAAAACATTTTATACATGTAACTTCAAAATAAAATGACTTGTTACTAAAATGTTTTAGTTAATTATTTTTCTTTATGCCTAGCTATAATGTTTCACTGAGTGATTCATGTTTTGTAGACACTGCTTCATTTCTAGTTATCACTTTCGTTTAACTATATACAGAAGCTTTCTGTCTTTTGTGCCAGATTAAGGACACTTTTTAAGACTTCATGGTTTTCGGAAAACATAATAATATACATTTCTTATAAACCTCAAAAAATAATTATAATAAGAACGTGTGTTTAATAGAATTTCAATTTTCATTCTTTCTAAAAGAAACCCACCTTTTGTGGTTTGTAATTCTATTGCTAATATAAGTCAGATTCTTGATAAATCAAATGAATTTAACACATTAGTTTTCAGTGGGTTATCAACACGGATTGTTAACATTTGTTCATAAAAAAAGCCTTGATTTCTCAAGGCTTTTTAAAATTATGAACGTTTATTAACGTCTTTCTTCTTTAATTCTTGCTTTCTTACCAGTAAGACCTCTGAAGTAGAAGATACGTGCTCTACGTACTTTACCTCTTTTGTTTACTTCGATTTTCTGTAAAGCAGGTAAGTTGATAGGGAAGATACGCTCTACACCAATTGTTCCAGACATTTTTCTAATTGTGAATGTCTCTGATGTTCCAGTTCCTCTGCGTTGTAAAACAACACCTCTAAAGAACTGTGTACGTACTTTTTCTCCTTCTCTAATTTCGTAATACACTGTAATAGTGTCTCCAGCTGCGAACTCTGGAAAGTCTTTTTTTGTTACAAACTCGTCTTGTACAAATTTTACTAAAGATTCCATCTTTATTGATTTTATTAGTTATTTCAAGGTAACATTCACGATTCTCGCCAGAGGTTAACTCAAAAGTGGTGCAAATATAAGTAATAATTAAGAATAGACAACCAAAAATTATATTTTTTGATGTGTATTTTCATTGCCAAAAAGGAATAATTTTATTCATCAAGCAAATCAGGTCTTCTTTCTTTTGTTCTCTTATATGCTTGTTCTTCTCGCCATTTTTCTATTTCAGGGAAATTCCCACTAAATAGAAGTTCTGGGACTTTCCATCCCTTATAATCTCTAGGTCTTGTATAAATAGGTGGTGCTAATAAGTTATCTTGAAAGGAATCTGTTAGTGCAGAAGTTTCATTTCCTAAAACTCCAGGAATTAATCTAATAATAGCATCACATAAAACTGCGGCTCCTAATTCACCTCCAGATAAAACGTAATCTCCAATAGAAATTTCACGTGTTATAAATTGGTCGCGTACCCTTTGGTCTACACCTTTATAATGTCCGCAAAGAATAATAATGTTTTCTTTTAAAGATAAATGATTAGCAATTCCTTGGTTTAAGGTTTCGCCATCTGGAGTCATATAAATGACTTCGTCGTAATCTCTTTCAGATTTTAGTTTAGAAATACATTTATCTATAGGTTCGATCATCATTACCATTCCAGCGCCTCCGCCAAATTGGTAATCGTCTATGGTTTTATAGTTATCTGTAGTATAATCGCGTAGATTGTGAAAATGTACTTCTACTAAATCAGCTTCAATTGCACGCTTTAAAATAGAAGCTTCAAATGGGCTTTTTAGTAATTCTGGTAAAACGGTTATAATGTCAATTCGCATTGTATAGATGTAAATAGTTCAGCCTTTTGAAACTGAAAAAGGATTAAAGAAAATGGAATTGTATATTCTAGTTGTTGTTCTTTTGTTTGTTTAGTTCGTCTTGCAATTGTCTTCTAACTTTTTGCTCACGTTCTAAAGCTCTTTTTCTGTGCTCTTCAAATTCTTCTTCGATATCAGCTAAAGCTTTATTAGCATTTTTTGTTATAGCATTACTGCTTTTAAATTTGAATATAAAAAGTAATAATAGGGCTAATAAACCACCAATTATTGACCACATTAAAACATTGTAACCAGACTTACTCATAGGGAAACCAAATAAAGACATGCTGTCTTTTTCAAGATTAGTTTGCTCTAAAGTATTCTGTGTATCTGATAAGCTTTCTTTTAGAGAAGTAATTTCTTCTGCTTGTTTATCTACAATTGCTTGGGTGTCTAGTAAGTTTTTTTGAACAGCTTTTAAAGAATCTAAAGTATGTGCTTTTAGGCTGTATAACCAATTTTTCTTTACAACTTTATACTCTTGGTAGTTGTTAGATTTTGTTATAACATATTCAAATTGATTATCTATTGTTCCACTGTTTAAAGATAGTTTTTCCTCGTCTTCCTGCGTAGTTTGTGCACTAATATTGATTGAAAAAAGTGAAACGGATAGAACTACAATAAATTTTGAGATATTCATTAGGGGTATGTTGATTTTATGAGTTACGAAAATAATAAATTATGTTTAGTATATTTGATTTAATTGAAAAGCCTCACAAAAATGTGAGGCTTTAATATATACGATGCTAAATAAAATTTAGATCTTCCCCATATAGGTTTTTTGTATAATCTATCTTTATTTATCTACTTAATAGAAGTTAAATAGACTGATAAAGAGTTTACTACTAATAGTAAGTGTGACGTCTAACTTTAGCAATATATTTTGCTAATCGTATAACTTGGTGGCTATATCCGTACTCATTATCATACCATATATATAGTACAACGTTTTTACCATCTTTTCTTACAATAGTTGCTTTACTATCGTAGATAGAAGGAGCAGAGCTACCAACAATATCACTAGATACTAATTCGTCACTTAATTCATATTTAATTTGCTCTACTAAGTCACCTTCAAGAGCATATTTTTTCATGATAGTATTCATCCCTTCAACAGAAGTTGGGTTTTCTAGCTCTAAATTTAAAATAGCTAAAGAACCATTAGGAACAGGAACACGAATAGCGTTAGAAGTTAATTTTCCTTCAAAACTTGGTAAAGCTTTAGATACTGCGCTTCCTGCACCAGTTTCTGTAATTACCATGTTTAAAGCAGCAGCACGTCCACGTCTATATTTTTTATGGAAGTTATCTACTAAGTTTTGATCGTTAGTATATGCGTGAATAGTTTCTAAGTGACCTGATTTTACTCCAAAAGAATCTTCCACAACCTTTAAGATAGGCGTAATAGCATTTGTAGTACAAGATGCAGCAGAGAAAATATTTACTTCATCAGGATTGTTTTCTAAGTGGTTTACACCGTGAACAATATTAGGAACACCTTTTCCAGGAGCAGTTAATAATACTTTATCTGCACCTTTAGATTTTAAATGTCTGCTTAAAGCTTCTTTATCTCTAAATGCTCCAGTATTATCAATTACTAATGCATCTTTAATCCCGTATTTTGTATAGTCAATATCTTCTGGCGCGTTTGCAGAAATAATATTTACTGAAATACCATTAATGATTAAAGCACTGTTTTCTACATCAACAGAAACGGTTCCTAAGAAATCACCATGTACAGAATCGTTACGTAATAACGAAGCTCTTTTTTCTAATACAACTTTATCTATAGCTCCACGAGTAACAATAGCTCTTAAACGTAATTGGTTTCCTTTTCCAGCCTTGCTAACTAATTCTCTAGCAACTAAACGACCAATTCTTCCAAAACCATATAGAACTACATCTTTAGGTTTGATTGTTTCGTTATCGCTAGCTCCTTTAAGTTTAGCAGAAACAAAGGCAGTAGCATTGTTGTATTTATCCTCTTCCATATGATATTCATAGGTAAGTTTTCCTATGTCTAACTTTGCTGGTGGGAGATCTAATGTTTTGATAGCTTGAGCTATTTCTACAGAATCAAAAATAGAAATAGGTTTTTGAACAAACTCACAAGCGTATTCGTGAAGGTTTAAAATTTCGCTAACATTTCTATCAATTAATTGATTTCTAAAAATAACTAATTCAATAGATTTGTCATACCAAAGGTCACTAACAATTTTAATAAATTCTACAGTAGCTCTACGTCTATCTGCTTGAAAAGCTAATTCGCTTTCATAAGTTTCGTTAATAGGCATTGTTAAAATATTTTTTTGTGTTGTTTACGTTTTTTCAACATGGCAATAAGCCCTAGTTGAATTTGGGTGCAAAAGTAACACATTTTTAACGTTTTAGTTACTAAATATTATATAAAAAACGCTCTAGGATGTACTAGAGCGTTTAGTGTTGTTGTTGAATACTATATCTTATCTAAAGTTATAGCGTTCTTTCTCGCCTTTAGAATTAATTAATTCAATACGTAGCAATTCATTTGGGTGTCTGTTTTTTAAAACTTCCTGAACATCTTCTATACTATTTACTTTAGAATTATTGATGGAAGTTATAATGTCTCCTTCTTTAACACCGTTGCTTATCCAATAACTTAAATAGCTTTTATTGGTAGTAAGTCTAGATATTTTTACTCCATTTTTAGTTTTATATTTTCTTAAGTCTTCTGGCTTAGCATTTTTTATTATACCTATAATAGGTACTGCTAAAGTTTGATTTTTAAGTAAGGTTACAGAGAATGTTTTTTGTTTTCCGTCTCTTAACACGGTAACATTTACCACATCGTTAGGGCTTTTAGAGTTTAAAAACCCTTTTAAATCTGTGAATTTTTTAATCTTAATATTTTCAATTTTTTGAATAACATCTCCGCTTTTTAATCCAGCCATATCTGCTCCAGAATCTTCCTCTACCTCTTCAATATAGAATCCTTCTGTTGTTTCTAGTCCGAATTTCTCTGCATAACCCGCACTTACAGAACCTCCGGTAACTCCTAAAATTCCATGCTGAACATTACCATACTCCATAATGTCTTGCACAACCTTCCTTGCAATATTACTTGGTACCGCAAACGAATATCCTATATATGAACCAGTTTGCGAAGTAATTGCTGTGTTTATACCAATTAAATCTCCGTTAGTATTTACTAGAGCACCTCCAGAGTTTCCTGGGTTCACAGCAGCATCGGTTTGTATAAAAGACTGGTTTTGTAATCCTGATAAATCTCTAGATTTTGCACTAATAATTCCTGCAGTTACGGTAGAAGTTAGGTTAAAAGGATTACCAACCGCTAAAACCCATTCTCCAATTTTTGCTTGATCGCTATCACCAAAGGTTGTAAAAGGTAATTCTTCTTCTGGATCAATTTTAATTAAAGCAATATCTGTTTTATCATCTGCACCAATTATTTTGGCATCGTAAGTTTTATTGTTATTTAAAGTAACCGAAAGTTCCCTAGAACCTGCAATTACGTGATTGTTGGTAATAATATAACCGTCTGGTGAAATAATAACTCCAGAACCAGAACCTACTTGTGAACGTTGTGGTTGTCTTCCAAAAAACAAATCTTCAAAAGTCATTTGTCTAGAGTTTATGGTTACGTTTTTAACGTGAACTACTGTATGAACGGTTTTTTCTGCAGCACTAACAAAACTAACTTCGGTATCTGCTATAAATTTAGCGTTTGTTGTATTGCTAACAGGGAATGTGAAAGCTTGTTCTTGATTTGCTAGTGGTGTATTATTTTCTTCTTTTTCAATAAAAGTCTTGTAAGCACCTAGAGTTAAGGCTCCTCCTAATGCTGAAACAAATAACATGGTTAAAATCTTCTTCATCTTTTTCTGTTTAGTTTAAAAGGTTAACGATTAAATTTAAAAATTTGTTGCTCAATAAATTCAACTTTAACGAGTATTTAACACCCCAAAAAACCGTTTAATATCACTATATTTGTCGCATTAATTTCTATTTAATGACAAATACTTTTTATAAATACCAAGGTGCCGGTAACGACTTTGTGATGATAGATAATCGTCAAGGTAATTTTAACAAAAAAGATGCCAAATACATTTCTTTTTTGTGTGACAGGCGCTTTGGTATAGGAGCTGATGGCTTGATATTATTAGAAAATCATGAATCTGCAGATTTTAAAATGGTTTATTTTAATGCAGATGGAAATGAAAGCTCTATGTGTGGTAATGGAGGAAGATGTATTGTAGCTTTTGCTAAGTATTTAAATATTGTAGATAAGGCTACTACTTTTGAAGCCATAGATGGTATGCATAAGGCCGTGATTGATGGTGAAACTATCCAACTACAAATGCAAGATGTGCATGATGTAAATAGTTATGAAAAGCATGTGTTTTTAGATACAGGATCACCACATCATGTACAAATTGAAAAAGATTTAGAAAATTTAGAAATTAAATCAGTAGGTGCTAAAATAAGATATGGAGCTCCTTATCATTCTGAAGGGACTAATGTAAACTTTGTTTCAAAAATTGCTGATGACATTTTTGCAGTAAGAACTTATGAACGTGGGGTAGAAGGTGAAACTCTTTCCTGTGGCACGGGAGTAACTGCAGTAGCACTTGCTATGAATTATATAGGGAAAACAGAAAAAAATCTCATTACTCTAGAAACCAAGGGAGGGAAACTTCAAGTGTCTTTCCAGAAAAACGGAGATTCATATCAAGATATTTGGCTAATTGGTCCAGCAAAACAAGTTTTTAAAGGCACAATTTCATGATAACATTAAAAGGCAAACAAATATATCTGCGTGCTTTAGAACCTGAAGATTTACAATTCATTCATACTATTGAAAATGATGAAAGTATTTGGGAAATTAGTAATACCCAAACGCCATATTCTAAATATTTAATAAAACAATATTTAGAACATGCTCATAAAGATATTTACGAAGTGAAACAATTAAGGCTAGTAATTTCTAGTTATGATGATGAAGCACTTGGTATGATTGATATTTTTGATTTCGACTTTAAAAACCGAAGAGCAGGAATTGGAATTTTAGTAAAAGAAGAAGCTAATAGACAAAAAGGTTTTGGAAAAGAAGCTTTAAGTTTGCTGATTAATTATTGCTTTACGCACTTAGATTTACACCAATTATATTGTAATATTTCTGAAGATAATAAAGCAAGTATTCAACTTTTTACAGGCCAAGGGTTTAAAGAAATTGGACTAAAAAAAGATTGGAACTACCTTAACGGAAAATTCAAAAACGAATATTTATACCAACTCATTCATAAATAAATGTACATTAAGAAAATACTTTTAGCAATCGCTTTAATCGGACTAGTCGTTGCGGCATTTTTTGCAAACTTCGTATATAAAGCAATGTTTAAACCAAACACCGCTTTTAATAATGAAGAAGCATATATTTACATTCCCTCCGACGCAAAATATAAAGATGTTCAGCAGCAACTATCTTCTCTTTTAATAGATTTAGAATCTTTCGATGCTTTAGCTAAACAAAAAAAATATACTTCAAACATAAAGGCTGGGAAGTATGCTATTAAAAAAGGAATGAGTAATAATGATATTATTAATACCATTAGAAGCAAAAACTTACCAATAAATATAGCCTTTAATAATCAAGAAACTATTGAAAAATTAGCAGGAAGAATTGCCTCTCAAATTGAAGCAGATAGTTTAAGCTTATTGCAGGCAATGACAGACAAAGCCTTTTTAAATGAAAATAACTTTTCTGATAAAACAGCTTTGGGAATGTATATTCCCAATAGTTATGAGTTTTTCTGGAATACTTCAGCCGAATCTTTTAGAGCTAGAATGTTAAAAGAATACAATAGATTTTGGAATGAAAAGCGATTAGCAAAAGCAAAGGCATTAAACTTAACTAAAGATGAAGTTATGACTTTAGCTTCTATAGTTCATGAAGAGTCTAAACAAGCAAGTGAACAACCAAGAATTGCAGGTGTTTACTTAAATAGAATACGAATTGGTATGCCCTTACAGGCCGATCCAACCTTAAAATATGCAGCTTATCAATTACCAGAATATAAAAACACCATTATTAAACGTGTTTTAAATGTGCATAAAGAAATTGAATCTCCTTACAATACTTATAAGAATTTAGGATTGCCTCCTGGGCTTATAGCTATGCCGGATATATCAGCTATCGATGCAGTTTTAAATTTCGAAACACATAAGTATTTGTATTTCTGCGCAGATGCTAAAAATTTAGGCTTTCATAAATTCGCAAAAACCTTAGCACAGCATAATGCAAATGCTAGAGAATATCAAAGCTATTTGTCTAGACAAGGAATAAATAAGTAATCTTGAAAAGACTTTTCCTTATTGTATATTTTTTGGTTGTTTCTACTAGTCTGTATTCACAATCTAAAATGAATGCTTTTCTTACACCAAGCGATACGCTTCATAAGCAGAGAAGAAACGCTATAATTATGTCTGAAGCTTCCGTTGTCGGACTAACTTTAGTTGGTTTAAACCAGCTTTGGTATGCAGATTACGAGAAGTCAAAGTTTCATACGCTTGATGATAATGCTGAGTGGTTGCAAATGGATAAGTTTGGCCATGTGTTTACATCCTATCAAATGGGTAGAGCAGGAGCAGAGCTTTTAAATTGGTCTGGAGTTAGAGAAAAAGACCAATTATTATATGGCGCAACTCTAGGATTTGGTTTTTTAACTGCTGTAGAAATTTTGGATGGATATTCTAAAGAATGGGGTTTTTCTTGGGGCGATGTGCTTGCAAATGCTTCCGGTACCGGCTTGTATATTGGACAAGAGTTGCTATGGAAGGAGCAACGTATCTCTTTAAAATATTCTTTCCATAGAACAAAATACGCCAAGCAGCGACCAGATAAGTTGGGAGAAGGCTTTTTAGAAGAAATATTAAAAGATTATAATGGACAAACTTATTGGTTAAGTGCAAACCTGCATTCCTTTGTAAAGAACGAAAAAATACCAAAATGGCTAAATATTGCTTTGGGTTGTGGCGCAGATGGAATGCTTACAGGAATTTCAGAACCAATCGACGGAATGTCTAGTCCACAGCAAAGAGCAAGACAATATTATCTAAGCTTAGATGTTGATTTTACTCGTATAAAAACAAATTCTCACCTATTGAAATCCGTTTTCAGTATTTTAAACGTACTTAAGGTGCCATTTCCAACATTGGAGTTTCATGATGAAAGTGGTTTTAAGTTTCATCCTATTTATTTTTAAATGAATCTTTTAGAACGGTAAATCGCCCAATTTAAAAGTTATTTTTTAGGCTAACTGTCTGATTTTGAGGTTTAGAAATAAAGTTGTATATTTGCAAGCTGAAATTTAAAAGTGACTATTACTAATAATTGTTGCTGAAAAATATTTCTATATGATAAAAAACATTGTAAAGTTTAGCTTATTGTTTGCTATTTGTACATTATTAAAGCTTTCCTTTTCATCGGAAGCTTTTGTAAATTTCATTCATTTTGAAGAACAAGAAGAATTAGCAACCAATTACGAAAGCCAACATTTTACGTTTCACACTCCAAAAGAAAAATTCACACCAACTTTAGGGAAATCATTTGTAGGTTTTAAGGAAGCATTAGCTTTTAAAGAATCTAGAGGAGATTATTTTGTTGTAAATGAATTTGGATACCTTGGTAAATACCAATTTGGTGCTGAAACATTAAAAACTATTGGGATTTATAATCCAAATCAATTTTTAAAGAATCCAGAATTGCAAGAAAAAGCATTCATAGCAAATGCACAACGTAATAAATGGATTCTACGTAAAGACATTAAGCGTTTTAACGGAATGACTATTAACGGTGTGTATATTACCGAGTCAGGTATTCTTGCTGCTGCACATCTTGCAGGACCAGGAAGCGTAAAAAAATACTTAAGAAGTTTTGGTAAAACAGGTTTTAAGGATGCTTTTGGAACTTCTATACGTTCTTATATGAAAAGGTTCTCTGGTTATGATACCTCTTCTTTAAAAGCAAATAAAAAAGCAAAAGCTACGACTGTTTAGGTTTTAGTTTTTATGAATTATAAATATGGTTGGTCTTTTATGAAGTTCGACCATATTTTTTTTCCACTCTTGAACAGATTTTGTTTTAATAAACTCTGTTGGAAGCGTGATATCACAAGCAACACAAACCTGTGTATTGTTTCCTAATGCCTGACAGATGTCTTCAAGCATTTTATTGTTTCTGTAAGGTGTTTCAATAAATAACTGAGATTGGTTCTTTTCAAAAGAAAGACGTTCTAAGTTTTTTAGTTCTTGTTTTCTTTCTCCTTTATCAATAGGTAGATAGCCATTAAAAGTAAAACTTTGGCCATTCATGCCAGAGCTCATAATAGCTAATAGGATAGAAGAAGGACCTACAAGAGGAACAACCTGTATGTTTTTAGAGTGTGCAATTTTAACAACATCGGCACCGGGATCTGCTACCCCAGGACAACCAGCTTCAGAAAGAATTCCTACGTTTTTACCTTCTAAACACGGATCTAAATAGGTTGGTAGTTCGGTTATTTCGGTAAATTTATTTAAAGGAAATAAAGTTAGAGTAGATTGTTTTTTGCTAGGATGGATGCTTTTGATAAAGCGTCTAGCTGTTTTTTCATTTTCTACAATAAAAATATCAATTTGTTCTATTACTTTTTTTACTGAAATAGGTAAAACCTCTAATGGCGCATTATCACCAAGTGTTGTAGGAATTAAATATAATTTTCCAATAGTTTTATCCATGATTTTAGTATTCTAAATTAAAGTATGTTGTTTGTTTCAAGCTTCTTGTGTGTTTTCTGATACTTGTTTTGTTGAAATAAACACAAAAAATCCAAACATTAAAAGCTTATAAATTTACAATTATTTTAGGGGAAGAAAGGGCTGTAAAACGAATTATCTTAGTTCGTAAGATTTTCTTTTATAACATCTGTAGCTTCGTCTAGCATTTTAAACACGTTTTCAAATCCTTGTTGCGTGTCTGTATAAGGATCAGGAACATCGTAGTTTTGATTCGGGTATACTTGGTTTAAAATGAGTTTTACTTTAGCTATATCTGTTTCATTTCTAGCTAGCTTTACAACATTTTTGAAGTTTGAGTTATCCATCACGTAAATGAAGTCAAATGCATCAAAATCGGAAACTTTAAATTGTCTACCTCGTTGGTTAGTAATATCGATACCGTATTTTTTTGCCACTTTAATAGAGCGACTATCAGGAAGCTCACCAACATGGTAGTTACCTGTACCAGCAGAATCAACTTGGAATTTATCTTTCGGAAGCTTAGCTTGTAAAATACCTTCAGCCAAAGGCGAACGGCAAATGTTACCAAGGCATACCATAAGTATTTTAGTCATAAAAATTTATTTAAAAAGATTTATAAATTTAAACCGAAAGCTTCTTCGTTAAGTCTTCTACGTATTTTTTAAACTGCTTATCTGTAGAAGATAAGTTGTCTACTGTTTTACAAGCATGTAGTACGGTAGCGTGATCACGTTTTCCAATTTGAGAACCTATACTTGCCAAGGAAGCTTTAGTTAGTTTCTTTGCGAAAAACATTGCTAGTTGTCTAGCTTGTACAATATGACGTTTTCTCGTTTTAGATTGAAGCGTATCTACATCCATTTGGAAATAATCAGAAACTATTTTCTGAATATAATCTATAGAAACTTCGCGCTTCGTATTTTTAACAAACTTCTCTACAACTTGTTTAGCAAGTTCAATAGTAACTTCTTTTTTGTTGAAAGAAGATTGTGCGATTAAAGATATAATTGCTCCTTCAAGCTCTCTAATGTTGGACTTAATGTGTTTTGCAACATATTCAACAATATCATCAGGCATTTCAACTCCGTCACGATATAGTTTGTTTTTTAAGATAGACACACGAGTTTCAAAATCTGGACTTTGTAATTCTGCAGAAAGTCCCCATTTAAATCTAGATAATAAGCGTTGCTCAATATCTTGCATATCTACAGGAGCCTTGTCACTTGTTAAAATAACCTGCTTTCCGTTTTGGTGTAAATGGTTGAAAATATGGAAGAACACGTCTTGTGTTCCAGATTTACCAGATAAAAATTGTACATCATCAATAATTAAGATGTCAATTATTTGATAGAAATGAATAAAGTCGTTTCTGTTATTCTTCTTTACAGAATCTATATATTGTTGTGTAAATTTTTCAGCTGAAATAAATAAGACCGTCTTTTCTGGGTACTTATCTTTTATATTAATACCAATAGCGTGTGCTAAATGGGTTTTTCCTAAACCTACTCCTCCAAATATTAATAATGGATTGAAAGAAGTACCTCCAGGCTTGTTTGCAACTGCTAATCCGGCACTTCTAGCCAAACGGTTAGAATCACCTTCTAAGAAGTTGTCAAAGCTGTAGTTAGGGTTTAACTGCGATTCTATTTTAATATTCCTAATTCCAGGTATAACAAATGGGTTACGCAGTTCTGGGTTTTTATTATTTAATGGAATATCAACATCCTGCGTTTTCATTGCAGATCTGTTTGAACTTGGGATTTTCTCAGTAAAAGGTTGCTTGTTGCCATAAGTGTTTTCCATTTTAATAATGTAAACAAGTTTGGCATTCTCTCCTAATTCCTTAGTAAGTGCACTTTTTAAGATTTTTACATAGTGCTCCTCTAACCATTCGTAAAAGAATTTGCTTGGTACCTGAATGCTTAAAGCGTTATCTGCAAGTTTAACTGCAACAATTGGTTCAAACCAAGTTTTATAAGCTTGCGGTTGGATGTTATCTTGTATAAAATGAAGACAGTTAGTCCATACCGATTGCGCAGTGATACTCATTATAATTAGTGAAATTTAGTGTTATTAAATAAGAGGAATTGCATTTCCTCGTCTATTGTTTATAGCTCGACAAATATGTGAACAAAATTCTTAATAAAAAAATCTTTAAGGGTTGATTATTAAGAAAAAATTTCGCATGTTTAAACGAAAGGTCAAACTACAAAAAATAAATCAAATTTACGAATGCAAGACAATGAAATTTTAATAAGAATTAGATACGGTGAAACCGATCAAATGGGAGTAGTACATCACGGAAATTACGCATTATACTTAGAAATGGGTAGAACAGAGTGGTTAAGATCATCTGGGATTTCATACAGCCAGATGGAGAAGGACGGCGTTATGTTGCCGGTGATTTCTATGTCTTTAAATTTTAAAAAATCTGCGCATTATGATGAGGTGATTAGGGTGAAAACGAAACTCACAAAAACACCTTCTGTAAAGATAGAATTTGATTATGAGATTACTAATCAGGCGGGTGAACTTTTAGTAGAAGCGAATACTGTTTTGGCATTTATTAACATGCAAACAAAACGCCCAATGCGATGTCCAGATTATATCTTAGAAAAATTAGAAAAGTAGTTTTTAAACTTCTATAATTTTAATCTCAAATAGATTATCAAAAGTTTCAAATATTTCTTGAGATTTACTTTTTCTAACAGAAATAAAAACTTTACAATCTAATTCTAGAATCTGATTCGTTACATTCAAATTCTTCTCTTTTATAATACGCATCACTTTATTCATGTTTTTGTATTCAAAAGAGATGCAATATTCTATGTTAATAGTCTTCTTAACAATTTTTGAAGCTTCTAAAGCTAACTGAGCTGTGGTTCGGTATGCGTTTATTAATCCTCCAACGCCAAGTTTTACTCCGCCATAATAACGTAGTACTATAATAAGAATGTTGGTAAATTCAAAAGATTGTATTTGTCCGTAAATAGGCATTCCGGCGCTATTGTTAGGTTCGCCGTCATCATTTGCCCTGTAAGTCAGGTTTTTTTCATCTGTACCAAATTGGTATGCATAGCAAAAATGTCCTGCTGTATGGTGTTGTTTTTTTAATTCTTCTAGATGCTCTTTGACCTCTTCTTCTGTAGTAACAGGAAAGGCATAGCCTAAGAATTTAGAATTCCTGTCTTTAAATAGAACTTCTTCCGAAGGTTTTGTAATTGTTTTATAGGTGTCTTTTTCTTCCATTTATGCTAAAGTAACTAATACAATAGAAATTATTGCAAGTAGAATTCCTATCCAGTTCTTCTTTTCTAATTTTTCTTTAAATACAATTAGTCCAATTATTGTAGAAAGCATCACTATGGCCACATTGTTTACGGTAAATATAGTAGAACTTTCAACACCTTCATATTGTAGCGCTTTTAGTAACATATATATGGAGTAGTAATTTACAACTCCTAAAAGGATTCCTCCAAAAATACTTCGGTAGTCAAATTTAAAAGTTCCTTTTATAGCTTGTACAATTAAGGTTCCTACGCCTATAATTCCTGCAAAACAAAATATAGTTGCCGAAAATACCGGAACATCATTTTGTGAAACATAAGAGGATTCTACGTATTTAATAGTTGTGTCTATGGTTCCTGAACCTAAAAATAAGATAATTGGAAGCCATAAACTTTTTAAATTTACTTTGTTTGTTTGTGTTTTCACCGAAGTTAGATACACCGCAACTAAAGCCAAAATAATACCAATTCCTTTTTGCCAGCCTAAACTTTCTTGATAGGCATATAATCCAAAAAGTATAGGAATTACAACACTCATTTTTCCTGCAACTGCAGTAACAGAAAGTCCGTTACGTTGTGCTGTTAAAGCCATAACGTTAAAAATTGTAATAAAAAGAAAACCTAAGAATATAGCTCCCCAAAACCAATCTTCACTTACAATTTTAGTAACATTTATAGTTTCGGAATAGGCTAGTATACCAGTTAAACAAGCAGTGAAGTAATTTGCTACAATGGCTTGTATGGTGTTAATTTTATACTTTCCAAGTTGCTTGAAAATTATAAATATACAGGTAGAAGCTAGTATGCTTAGTAAAAGGTATATCAAAATAACTCTTTTTTAATGTTGAAAAGATGTATGACATCCTCTTTGGTTTCATCAATATTCCAAACGTGAATTCCCAGTTCTCTTGCGGCTTCTGTGTTTTCTTTTGTATCGTCGATAAACAATGACTCTTCCGGTTTTATGTTGTTTTCGTTTAAAACGAATTCGTAAATATTACTGTTTGGTTTTCGTAATTGAATTTCATGCGAAAGGTAGAAAGCATCAAAGCATTTTTTGAAATCTTCGTAAAACGAAACTTTTTCTTTAATCCAATTTATATGAAGCTCATTGGTATTACTTAATAAAATAAGTTTGTGTTTTTTTTCTGAAGCTAGTTTCTGAATAAACTCCAATCTGTATGTAGGAAAGTCTTTTAGAATATAATTCCAAGCATCTATGATTTCTTCTTCGCTTAACTTTGGAAAATTTTCTTTGTAAAACGATACAAATTCTTCGGTTTCAAGCAAGCCTTGTTCGTATAAGGTGTTAATTGCAACAAGTTCTTCCGGAAGCTCTTTTTCTTCAAATAAATCTAAAGCATTTTGCATGGCTCCAGCTTTATCTAGATTTATAAAAACGTCTCCGAAATCAAATATTAGTGTTTTAATCATATTTTAAGTTGTTTCAATAAAATTTGAAACTTGATTTTTAGTGTTATAAAACTCCTTTTACAGGAATTATATGTTTTTTATTCCTTAGTAAATACTTCAAGAGTGTCCTCTAGTATTTTTTCTGTTGCATGAAGTTTGCCTGAGAAAACGGGAGCTTTTATTCCTTCGTTAAATAGTGTTTTTCCGTAGAAAACTCTAGCTTCATCCCAAAGATTTTCATCTATAAACATTTGTAGCGTTTTAGATCCGCCTTCAATAATGATAGATTGAATTTGACGACTAAATAAGGAGTCGCAAATATCTTTAGCTGTATGCTCCTTAAGAATAATGGTTTCCGCAGCTTCATTAAAAACAGCATAGTTTTTGTCTAGGCTATTTTCTTTATCTAAAACCACCCGAATAGGATTGTTTCCTGTATAATCTCTAACTGTTAAACTCGGATTGTCCTGAATAACTGTATTGGTGCCAACAAGTATAGCATGTTCTTCGTCACGCCATTTATGAACTAGTTGTCTAGAAATTTCATTGGTAATCCAAACAGGTTTGTTTTCATTTTTTGTTTTAGGGGCAATAAATCCATCTTCGGTTTCTACCCATTTCAATATAATGTATGGTCTTTTTTTATTATGAAATGTAAAAAAGCGCTTATGATGTTTTTTGCAAGCAGCTTCAAGAACACCAACTGTAACTTGATGCCCAGCATCACGAAGTTTTTTAATTCCTTTGCCGGCAACTTCTGGATTGTCATCTACACAACCTATAACAATATTAGGAATTTTATTCTTTATAATTAAATCACTGCAAGGTGGGGTTTTTCCAAAATGGCTGCAAGGTTCTAAAGTCACATACAGAGTAGCTTCTTTTAAAAGCTCTTTGTTTTTTACAGCGCGAATAGCGTTTACCTCTGCGTGATTACCACCGTAAGGGTCTGTAAATCCTTCACCAATAATCGTGTTGTTATAAACAATTACAGCACCTACCGTTGGGTTTGGTCTAGTTGTTCCTAGTCCAAGTTTGGCAATTTGTATGCAGCGTTTTATGTAATCTTCGTGTGTAATATTTAGTGGATTTAGAATTTAATTTTTATGTCTTCGGTTTTGTCTACATCATAAGTGTGTGAGAACCCAAAAACCTTATATTTTATTTGTCCTTTATACTGTACTGTCATTTTTTGAGTAAGCAAACTACCTAATAATCCGCTTAAATTTTTATTACTCAAAAGACTATCTGTAGGTACATTTGCAGAAAGTGGTATAGAGAATTCTTTTTTCGCAGGTACTTTAAAACTCTCGGTAGTAACTGTAGCCATCTGGTTGTTGTTAACAAACACCTTTATTTCGTCTGTTTTTAACTCACCACTTATGTCATTTTTGTTTAGAAAATAGGCGTCGGCAGTAAGGGTAATGTATTTAGAATTAGAATCGTCTACCTTTATATTGTCAACTCTCAAAAATTCAGGTTTTTCTTTTATAGAACAACTTGCGAAACTAAGCGCTACTGTTAATAAAATTATAAGTTTCTTCATATTAAAATTTTGAGATTTAACGTATCTTCACCTACGCAAAAATAATATTTATAAGTGACTAATAATATCATTATAAGAGAAATTCAGCAAAAAGATAATGCGCAGATAGAAGCTGCTATTAGAGCTTGTTTTCATGAGTTTGGAATTCCTTTGGTGGGTACTGCTTATGAAGACATTGAAACCACACAAATGTTTGAGTCCTATCAAGATGAAAAGGAAGTTTATTTTGTGATAGAATTAGACGAAAAAGTTTGTGGAGGTGGCGGAGTAAAGCCTTTAAAGGATTTTGATGCTGACGTTTGCGAGATTCAAAAAATGTACTTTTCTCCTGCATTACGAGGAAAAGGTTTAGGGAAATTACTATTTAAAAAATGTATTGAAACAGCAAAAGACTTAGGTTTTAAACAAATTTATTTAGAGTCTGCACCGCAACTTAAAGCAGCAATTCATATTTATGAAACCTTCGGGTTTAACCATCTAGATGCTCCTTTAGGGGATACAGGACATTCTTCTTGCGGAGTTTGGATGCTTAAAAAATTGTAATAATCTATTTACGAACACACATTTTTTTAATCATAAAACCTTTGTGAAATACTATATTTAATGAAGTTAAAAGAAATAAAAGAAAGGTTTCATAAGGAGTTAGATGCTATTTATGGAAAAGATGAAGTGCGGAGTTTTTTCTATTTACTAATTGAAGAACTATTCGATTTCAATAGACTTAAATTGGCATTAGATCCCGAAAAATCAATTACAAAGTCGGAAGTAGATACTATTCTTAAAGCTCTAACAAGATTAAAAGACCAAGAGCCTATACAGTATATTATTGGTGAAACAGAGTTTTACGGACTTCCATTTAAAGTAAATGAAAATACTTTAATACCACGTCCAGAGACAGAAGAGTTGGTAAATCTTATCATTGAAAATACGAAAGAAAAAATTGAAAAGGATAGGTCTTTTTCTATACTTGATATAGGTACGGGAACAGGTTGTATAGCAATTACATTAGCTAAAAACTTACCAAACGCAAAGGTTTATGCTGTAGATGTTTCTGCGGAAGCGATAGAAAAAGCAAAAGAAAACGCAGCTTTAAACAATGTAGAAGTCGCTTTTATAGAAACAGATATTTTAGATAAAGAATCCTGGGATGTAAAATTTTCAGCGTTAGAATTTGATATAATAGTTTCAAATCCGCCGTATGTGCGAGAACTAGAAAAGCAGCAAATGAAGCCAAATGTGTTAAATAACGAACCACATTTAGCTTTGTTTGTAGGAGATGAGAATCCGTTGTTATTTTATAAGGCAATTAGCAAATTTGCAGATAGAAAGTTGCAGTCTAGTGGCGAATTATATTTTGAAATAAACGAGTATCTTGGGAAAGAAATGATTGCTTTATTAGAGGAAAATAATTTCAGAAATATAGAGCTGAAACAAGACTTTTTTAGAAAAGATAGAATGTTAAAAGGAATTAAGAAATAAATGAATACGAAGGAATACATAGAAAACTTACGAAATGAGCTTCGTGAGCATAATTATAATTATTACGTTTTAGATAATCCTACTATTAGTGATTATGATTTTGATATAAAACTAAAAGAGCTTCAAGCTTTAGAGGAAAAACATCCTGAGTTTTATGATGCTAATTCACCAACGCATCGAGTTGGAGGAGAGGTTACCAAAAACTTTAATACGGTGGTTCATGATCATAGAATGTATTCTTTAGATAATTCCTATTCCTTAGAAGATCTGCTAGATTGGGAGGCTAGAATCAAAAAAATGGTTGATGGCGATATCCAATATGTCTGTGAGTTAAAATATGACGGAGCATCTATTAGTCTAACCTATGAAAACGGTAATCTGTTACGAGCAGTAACTCGTGGTGATGGTGTGCAAGGAGATGAGGTTACAGCAAATATCAAGACAATCAAGACTGTTCCTTTGCAGTTAAAAGGAGATTATCCGGCTAAGTTTGATATAAGAGGAGAAATTGTTTTGCCTTTTGAAGGTTTTAATAAAATGAATGAGGAGCGTATTGAGATGGGAGAGGAGCCATATAGAAACACAAGAAATACAGCTTCAGGAAGTTTAAAACTTCAAGATAGTGCAGAGGTTGCAAAGCGACCTTTAGAGTGTTTATTGTACAATATTACCGGAAATAATTTAGGGATAGCAACCCAAATGGAAAGTTTAGAAAGAGCTAGACAAATGGGATTTAAGGTTCCTGAAACCGCAAAGCTTGTAAATTCTATAAACGAAGTTTTGCAGTTTGTAAATTATTGGGATAAGGAGCGTCATAATTTACCATACGAAACAGATGGGGTTGTAGTTAAGGTAAATGATCTGCAACAACAAGAAGAATTAGGTTATACAGCTAAGGCGCCACGTTGGGCAATGGCTTATAAATTTAAAGCAGTACAAGTTTCTACATTATTAAATAGTATTTCATATCAAGTTGGAAGAACGGGAGCTATAACTCCTGTAGCTAATTTAGAGCCAGTGGAATTGGCAGGAACCACTGTAAAACGAGCTTCACTTCATAATAGCGATCAGATTGAAAAATTAGATATTCGAGTAAATGATACGGTTTTTGTCGAAAAAGGAGGAGAGATTATTCCAAAGATAATTGCAGTAGATTTTAGTAAGCGTCCTGAAAACTCAAAACCTACGGAATATATCACGAACTGCCCAGAGTGTAATACGCCATTAGAAAGGTTGGAAGGGGAAGCAAAGCACTTTTGTCCGAATTATAATGGTTGTAATCCGCAGATTGTTGGAAGAATTCAGCATTATATTTCGAGAAAAGCAATGGATATTGAAGGATTAGGAGGGGAAACGGTTGCACTTTTAGTAAACGAAGGACTTATTTTAAATTATTCCGATTTATACACATTAACTAAAGAGCAAGTGATGCCTTTAGAGCGAATGGCTGAAAAAAGTGCAGAAAACTTGATTAATGGTATTGAAGCTTCAAAAGAAATCCCGTTTGAGAGAGTTCTTTTTGCTTTAGGAATTCGTTTTGTTGGAGAAACGGTAGCTAAAAAATTAGCTAAACATTATAAAAGTATTGAAGCCATCGCTAATGCTTCGTTAGAAGAATTAGTAACAGTAGATGAAATAGGAGTGAAGATAGCAGAAAGTGTTGTGGCATTTTTTGCTTCAGAAGAAAACAGAGATATTATAAATAAGCTTCGAAATAGTGGAGTGCAGTTAGAAGTTTCTGCAGAAAAACTAGCGAATCAAACAAATAAATTAGAAGGACAAACTTTTGTTGTTTCTGGTGTTTTTGAAACGATCTCTAGAAATGAACTTAAAAAACTTATCGAAGATAATGGAGGTAAGGTTTCATCTTCTATTTCTTCTAAAACAAGTTATGTAGTTGCAGGTGATAAAATGGGGCCAAGTAAAAAAGATAAAGCAGATAAATTAGGTGTTGCTATTATAACGGAACAAGAGTTTTTACTTATGCTAGGGCTGTAGTTTATATCTTACTTTTTTATAGGATAAAGAGTGTTTTTTACCGACGAAGTTAGTGTTGCATCGGTAAAGTGTACGATTAAATAGATTAATTGCATTTTTTTTTGTTATATTTGAACGCTATTAATCTATTAAAAGTGATTTAATAACTATATGCTAGCTAGCTTTTTAAGTTCTGCGCTTAATACTCTAACTCTTTTAGAAATGATTGAATTATCAGTTCTGCCAAGGGTTGAACTGCTTTTTGTACCTCTTATAACTATCATATATTTATTAGTTTCCAAAAACAAATCTTTACTCTTTGTTCTGTTTTTAGTCAGTTACTCTGTAGCAGATATTCTACACTTGTCGGATACAAATAATGATTCAACAACCTTATATTTTGTTTGTAACTCCTTATACTTGCTCTCAAATGTGTTTTTATTGGCCATTATTATTAGGGCGATAGATTTTAAAAGACTTTATAAGAATTTTTTACTGCAAATAATTGTTTTGTTTATATTGGATGCATATCTGTTTATAGTTTTGTACGGACTAATAGAAGAGTTTATGTATGCAACAGATTATGTTGTTTGGGTAAAAACTATGGAATATGCTTATAACTTCGTTTTATTGTTGCTTTTATCATTTTCCTTTTTACTGTTTCTGGAAAAGTCTAACCGTAAATCATTGTTCTTATTTCTAGGTTGTATAGGGATCATCTTTTCTGAAATACTGCTAATAGGATACTATTTTGTTCTAGAATTAGATACATTAAAATATTTAGCGATAGCTTTAAATGTGATTTCCTTTTCCTTACTTTTTATTCAAACACGTTTTAAAACTAGCTTAAGAGCAAATAAAAAAGGAAGTCTTTTTACCTCATAAGTAAGACTTCCTTTTTGATCTTTATGACTTCTTTTTAGCTAAGTTTTTTAAACTATAATAGATGTTCCTTTTGCAGATTTGTTCTTGTCAGAATCAAAGTAGAAATCTATTTTTCCTAAGTTAATACCGAAACATCCAACTTGATTTACAAGTACATTTTTGCCTTCCATGTTTTGAGCAACTGTAGGCTTTGGCAAGAATGTGTGTGTGTGTCCTCCTATAATTAAATCGATATTTTTAGTTGCTTTTGCTAAATTTAAATCGCTTATTTTGTTTGGAGCATTTCTGTAATGGTAACCAAGATGCGATAAGCAAATCACTAAATCGCATTTTTCTTCGTCTTTTAGTATTCTACTCATATCTGTAGCAATTTCAACAGGATCCAGATATTTAGTTTCCTTATACATTTTCTTATCCACTAAACCGTCTAGCTTAATTCCTAAGCCGAAAACTCCAATTTTAATTCCGTCTTTTTTAAATACTTTATATGGTTTTACAAAAGTGTCTAAAACGGTATTTGAAAAATCGTAATTAGCAGAAAGAAAATCGAATTTAGCATGTGGTAGCTGCGCTAGTAAACCATCTATACCATTATCAAAATCGTGGTTTCCAACCGTTGCGGCATCATACTTAAGTTTACTCATTAGTTTAAATTCCAGTTCGCCACCATAGTAGTTAAAATATGGGGTTCCTTGAAAAATATCTCCAGCGTCTAGTAAGAGTGTATTCGGGTTTTCGTTTCTAATATTCTGTATTAATGTAGCTCTCCTAGCAACTCCACCTTGATTTGGATTTCTTCCATCGTTTGGACCAAATGCATCAATATGACTATGTACGTCGTTGGTATGTAAAATGGTTATTTTAGTTTCTCTGCTTCCTGTTGTAAAAGATGGTAAACTTAATCCGCCAAGAGTAACTAATGCTGTAGCAGCGGTTGATTGTTGTAAAAATTCTCTACGTTTCATAAGTTTTTAATTTAATTTAATAAATCTGTCGTCTCTAACAGGGTTAATAGTGTCTACTTTTTTAAAGTGATCTAAAAGAGCATTTCTAACTTTGTAGTTTAAATCATACAAACTATCATTTGTTTGAAAGAAAGACATTCCGTCTCCACCATGATATAAATAATCATTAGTAACTACATAGTATGTTTTATTAGGATCAATAGGTTTATTGTTTATGGTAGCTTCAATAGCTTTAAAATCTTTGTCTAATTTTATTTTTAAACCTGCGATTGGGTGTGCGCGTTTTGCTCTACTTAAATAACGAACTAGGCTATCTTGAATCGTTTGTCCTTTCATTGCTACGGCTACTAAGCTATTTTCAAAAGGCATAATTTCAAAAGCAGTTCTTGTAGTGATATTCCCTTTAGATATAATCGATCTTATTCCACCGTGGTTTAATAAAGTCATATCTAAATTTTCACCAGTTCGCTTATTGAAGATGATATTAGATTGTTCTAAAACCGCGTCTGCAAATAAGTTACCTATAGCTGTGTTAAAATCTCCATCCGATTTTGAATAGGTGTCTACGGCGTAAGAAATGACACTGTCTAAATCCTTGTTTACATGTTCTCTATAAGGTTTTACAAAATCATCAATTTCTTGATTAAGTTCTATACTGTCGTTAATGTTTATTTTTTTTCCCTCGATTCTTACAAGGTTCATTTTTTCTTCTTTACAATTAAAAAGGAGAATTGTAAAAAGAAATACAATAAGATGTTTGTAATTCATGTGCATTGGTGTATGGTTTAATAAACAAAACTAACTACTTTTGTTACCTTTGTAATAAAGCATAAATATAAATGATTTTAAAAGGATTCAAACAAAATTCTACTAAAAAAAGCTTGGAGGCTATGTTACATGCTAGGCAGGTTTTGTTGAATGATGATAAAATTAAAAGTCTAGGTGTTGTGCTTCATATAGATGAAATGAATGATTTTAAGGCTTTTGAAAAACTAGCGGAAGCTTTACATGTTAAGCCAAATAATTTGAAGATTATTTCGTTTACATCTAATAATAAAAACAAAAAGAATGCTGTTGCTGAAGCTTTTTTCAGCGCTAAAGATTTTGGATGGAAAGGAAAGGTAAAGAATGAAGAACTTCAAGCATTTATAAACCAACCTTTTGATGCTTTAATAAGTTTTTATCAAGAAGATATATTGGAGTTGAAGTATATAACAGCAGCATCACAAGCAAAATGTAAAATTGGAATTTTACAGTCGGATAATAGAATAAACGACTTAATTATAAAAACCGAATTAAAGGATGTTGAATTGTTTCAATCGGAAACAATAAAATACCTTAACATATTTAATAAAATTAATAATGAATAAAAAGTTTGTAGGAACTGGTGTTGCACTAGTAACCCCTTTTAATAAAGACTTAAGTGTAGACCATAAATCTCTGGCTAATATTGTTGAAAATAATATTAAAAACGGGACAGATTACCTAGTAATAAGTGGAACTACCGGTGAAAGTGTAACCATAACTGCTGAAGAAAAAAAGGAAATAATTAAAACGATTTCTAATACTAATCAAGGAAGATTACCATTGGTTTTAGGAATAGGAGGTAATAATACTTTATCTGTTGTAGAAGAAATTAAAAACACAGATTTCACAGGTATAGATGCTATTTTATCTGTTTCTCCGTATTACAGTAAACCAACACAAGAAGGACTTTATCAACATTTTAAAACAGTTGCAGAGGCTAGTCCGGTTCCTGTAATTTTATATAATGTACCAGGGAGAACTTCTAAAAACATGTTGCCAGAAACAATAATAAGCTTAGCAAATGATTTTGAAAATATTATTGCAGTAAAAGAGGCTGCGGGCGATATGCATCAATACTTGCAGTTACTAAAAGATAAACCAAAAAACTTTTTAGTGATTTCAGGAGATGACGACCTTGCTTTAAGTGTTGTTTTAGCTGGTGGAGCAGGAGTGATATCTGTAATTGGTCAGGCACTTCCAAAGGAGTTTGCTAAAATGATAAAATTAGGCTTAGAAGGAAATGTAAAAGATGCATATTTTTTGCATTATAAATTAATGGAAATTACTGGCTTAATCTTTTCAGAAAATAATCCTTCAGGAATAAAAGCTGTTTTTGAGTCTTTAAATATATGTGATGCAACGGTAAGGCTTCCGCTTGTTGAAGCTACTGCTGAATTAAAACAAAAAATCACCCAAGCATTAAAAGAGTTTAAATAAAAGTTAAATTTAGCACAAAGCCTTAAATGCTTAGATTTCAACCTATATATTAGCTTAATAAAATATTTTTAAAATCCATATTAAAAGACTAATTTTGCATTCTGTTTAAAAATTATGAAGAAATATATATACATATTATTAATTGGCTCAATTTTAAGTTCTTGTAGCGAATATCAAAAGGCCTTAAATGGCGAAGATTTGGCTGCTAAATTTTCTATTGGCGAAGAGTTATATAACAATGGGAAATTTGGTAAAGCAAACAGATTATTTGCACAAATAGTTCCTAGTTACCGCGGTAAGCCACAAGCAGAAAAGCTAATGTTTTTGTATGCTAATTCCTTTTACAATATGAAGGATTATTATACAGCAGGATATCAATACGATCGTTTTGCATCTTCTTATCCTAACAGTGAGAAACGTGAAGAAGCAGAATTTTTATCAGCAAAAAGTAGTTATATGCTTTCTCCAGAGTACGGAAAAGAACAGCACCCAACTAAAGATGCCATTACAAAATTTCAGTTATTTATTAACTCTTACCCAGACTCTGAATATATAGAAGAAGCGAATGAACTAGTAAGAGAATTAGATGGTAAATTAGAGAAAAAAGCATTTGATATTGCTTATCAATATTATAAAACAGTAGAATATACTAGAGATTATAATGCAGCAATAAAATCATTTGATAACTTTATCATTGAATTTCCTGGATCTACTTTACGTGAAACAGCATTGTTTTATAGATTAGACGCTGCATATAAACTAGCTATGAATAGTGTAGAGAGAAAGAAACAGGAAAGATTAGAAAAAGCTAAAGTTTACTACCATTCTTTTGTAAATAGATATGCAAATTCAGAACATCTTGATGACACGAAAGATATGCTAGAAAATATAGAAGAAGAATTAAAAAAATACAGTACTAAAAGTTAATATATACTATGGATTTAAAGAAAATTGATGCTCCAACAACTACAGTTACTTATAATAGAAATGCATTAGATGAAGCTACCGGTAACATCTATGAGTCTATTTCAATTATATCTAAAAGAGCAGAGCAAATTAATTCTGAAATCAAAAAAGAATTAATCGAGAAATTAGAAGAGTTTGCTACTTATAACGATAGTTTAGAGGAAATCTTTGAAAACAAAGAGCAAATTGAAGTTTCTAAATTCTACGAAAGATTACCAAAGCCACACGCTTTAGCGGTAAAAGAATGGTTAGATGGTAAAATTTACCATAGAAACACAGAAGAAGACAATCAGTAAAAAGCAATAAGATGTCTGTACTAGGTAGCAAAAATATACTTCTAGGCATAAGTGCTGGTATTGCTGCTTATAAGACAGCATCATTAGTGAGGTTATTTATAAAAGCTGGAGCAAACGTTAAAGTCGTTATGACTCCAGCTTCTAAAGATTTTATAACCCCCTTAACCTTATCTACACTTTCTAAAAATCCAGTGCATTCTTCTTTTACAAATGAAGAAGATGACAATGCGATTTGGAATAACCACGTAGACCTTGGTCTTTGGGCCGATTATTTTGTAATCGCTCCAGCAACAGCAAATACCATGTCTAAAATGGCAAATGGCGTTTGTGACAACTTGCTTTTAGCAACCTACCTTTCTGCTAAATGCCCTGTATATTTCGCTCCAGCAATGGATTTAGATATGTACAAACATCCTTCAACAAAAGCTTCTTTTGATAAACTTAAATCCTTCGGAAATACTATAATTCCAGCAACTAGTGGCGAACTTGCTAGTGGCTTAGTAGGTGAAGGCAGAATGGCAGAGCCAGAAGATATTGTTTCGTTTATTGAAAAAGATATTGTCAGTAAACTTCCGCTACGCAATAAAAAAATATTAATTACTGCAGGCCCAACTTATGAAGCTATAGATCCTGTTCGTTTTGTAGGGAATCATTCTTCGGGGAAAATGGGCTTTGAGCTAGCTAAAGCAGCGGCTAATTTAGGTGCTGAGGTTACTTTAATTACCGGGCCTACAAATCAAAAAGCTTCCCATAGTTTTATACAAATTGTTCCTGTTACTAGTGCTCAGGATATGTATGAGGCAGCGCATAGATATTTTAAAGAGGTAGATATTGCTATTCTTTCGGCAGCAGTAGCAGATTACAGACCTAAAAATATTGCAACACAAAAAATAAAAAAGAAGTATACAACGTTAACATTAGAGTTAGAAAAAACAAAAGATATTCTAGCTTCTTTAGGTGAAGTTAAAACAAAACAATTCTTGGTTGGCTTTGCTTTAGAAACTAATAATGAATTAGAAAACGCTAAAGGAAAACTAAAAAGAAAGAATTTAAATTTAATTGTCTTAAATTCGTTAAATGATAAGGGAGCAGGTTTCAAAAACGAAACAAATAAGGTTACACTTATTGATGCAGAGGAGAATATTACAGAATATGAATTAAAATCTAAAGCCGAAGTTGCTATAGATATTTTAAACAAAATTATAACTCAAATACATGCGTAATATACTTTTAGTACTTTTTATGTGTTTTTCTATTGCAGGTTATTCGCAAGAATTAAACTGTAATGTAGTTGTTAATGCGCAGCTTACAGGAAACGAAAATTTACAAGTTTTTAAAACTCTTGAAAAGCAGTTAAACGAATTTATAAATCAAACCGAATGGTCTGGGAGAAAGTTCTCACAACAAGAGCTTATTGATTGTAGCATGGTAATAAATGTTACAGGGCAAAGTAGCGATACATTTAGTGCTTCTATACAGGTGCAATCTGCAAGACCAGTGTATGGTTCAACTTATGCAACACCTATTTATAATGTAAATGATAAAAACTTTTCGTTTAAGTATTTAGAGTTTGAAAACCTTGTTTATAATCCAAATCAATTTGAATCTAACTTAGTTTCTGTATTAGCTTTTCACGTGTATATGATTTTAGGATTAGATGCTGATTCTTTTGAGTTAAATGGAGGAGATGATTTTTTTAAACAAGCACAAAATATTGTAAGCTATTCGCAGCAAGAAAACTTTAAAGGGTGGAAACTTGAAGATGGTTTACAAAGTAGATATGTTTTAATTGATAATGTTTTATCTCAAACATATAAGGACTTTAGAAGTGTTATGTACAATTACCATCGTAAAGGTTTAGACCTTATGAGTAGTAATGATAAGGAGGCAAAAGGGCAAATTGCAGAAGCTATTATGCAAATGGATAAACTTCACAGACAACGTCCAAACTCTTACTTATCTCGTGTGTTTTTTGATGCTAAAGCAGACGAAATAGAACAAATATTTACTGGCGGACCAAGAGTAGATATCAGTAAGTTAATAGAAGTACTTAATAAAGTAGCGCCAATGCATTCTAGTAAGTGGCGAAATATCACGTATTAAATCAGTATTTGTTCGTATACTTCATGTTGTAGAACACACTTTCAATTTTCATTTTTAACTTTTAAATTTAAGGATGCTAACCTCACTTTCTATAAAAAATTACGCTTTAATAGACCAACTTCAGGTTCGTTTTGAACAAGGTTTTACCATTATTACAGGAGAAACAGGAGCAGGTAAGTCGATCTTACTTGGTGGTTTATCTTTGATTTTAGGAAAACGAGCAGATTTAAGTAGCTTAAAAAACAAAGAACAAAAATGTATTATCGAAGCGGTTTTCGATATATCTAATTATAAGTTAGAAAGTCTTTTTAAAACCGAAGATTTAGATTTTGAAAAGCAAACCATTATACGAAGAGAAATTCTTCCTTCTGGTAAGTCAAGAGCCTTTGTAAATGATACTCCGGTTAATTTAAGTGCACTACAAACTTTGGGAAAACATTTGATAGATGTACACTCACAACATGAGACTATGCAATTGGTCGATGATGAGTTTCAATTTCAGGTTATAGATGCCTTAGCTAAAAATGGAACCTCTTTGGAGATGTATCAATCGCAGTTAAAAAGCTATAAAAAACTTCAAAAGGAACTTAAAGAATTATTTGCTTTTCAAGCCGAAGCACTAAAAGAACAAGATTTTAATACTTTCTTATTAAAAGAGCTTACCGAAGCTAATTTAATAGACGGCGAATTAGAATTATTAGAAGAAGAGTTTGAAACTTTAAATAATGTTGAAGTAATCCAAGAGCGATTAACCGAGTCGCATCAGTTATTACAAGATGAAGAGGTCGGAATACTTACAACTCTTACCTTGTTAAAAAACAACTTACAGAAACTAGCCAATTATTCAACTACTTATAACGAGTTATACACAAGAGTAAATAGCAGTCTTATAGATTTAGATGACGCTTTCGCGGAAATTGAATCGCTTCAAGAAAAATTAGATGCAGATCCAGATAGGTTGGTGGTAGTAAATAATAAACTTCAGCTTCTACATAACTTAATGCAGAAACATGTAGCAGAAAATGTTTCAGAATTAATTGAAATTAGAGAAGCCTTAACAGAAAAAGTTTCGGTTACAGAAAATATGGAAGAAACCATTCATTCTAAGCAAAAAGAAATTAAAGCTGTTTCCGATAAACTAGATAGCATAGCTTCAAAAATCCACGAAAACCGAAAGAAAACAATTCCAGGTTTAACCAAGCAATTGGAAAGTATTTTACAGGATTTAGGAATGCCAAATGCCCAATTTAAAATTGAAGTTAACTTAGGAGAAGAATATTTACATCATGGTAAAGATCAATTGTCCTTTTTGTTTTCAGCAAATAAAGGCGGGCAGTTTAATGAATTGAAAAAAGCTGCATCTGGAGGGGAAATGGCTAGAATCATGCTTGCTATAAAATCTATTTTAGCAAAATACATTCAGTTACCAACCATTATGTTTGATGAGATTGATACCGGTGTTTCTGGTGAAATTGCTCATAAAATGGCTTGGATCATGCAGGGCATGAGTGAGACTATGCAAGTATTTGCCATTACGCATTTACCGCAAATAGCAGCAAAAGGGAATACACATTATAAAGTGTATAAACAAGATATAGATGAGGTTACCACTACCAATTTGGTAAAGTTAAGCCAAGAAGATCGTATTGTAGAAATAGCGCAAATGTTGGGAGGGATAGAGGTTACTAACTCTGCATTGGCGCATGCAAAAGAATTACTCAATTAAATAATAAACAAAATAAGCATAACTAAAAGCTAGATATTTGATGGCTGTTAAATATTAATTTAGTTATCTTTGAATTACAATTTGTAAAAATAATCATACCAAATAAAGTAATAAATATGTATAATTTATTAAAAGGAAAAAAAGGAATCATCTTTGGAGCTTTAGATGAGAATTCAATTGCATGGAAAACAGCAGAACGTGTTCATGAAGAAGGTGGTGAGTTTGTACTTACTAATGCGCCAGTAGCTTTAAGAATGGGGCAAATTAATGCTTTAGCAGAAAAAACAGGTTCGCAAGTAATCCCTGCAGATGCAACATCTTTAGAAGACTTAGAAAACCTTGTTGAAAAATCTATGGAGATTTTAGGAGGTAAGATAGATTTTGTTCTTCACTCTATAGGGATGTCTATTAACGTAAGAAAAGGAAACCACTATACAAGTCAAAATTACGATTGGACCCAAAAAGGTACAGATATCTCTGCAATGTCTTTTCATAAAGTGATGCAAACTCTATACAAAAAAGAAGCTATGAACCAATGGGGAAGCATTGTTGCTTTAACCTATATGGCAGCACAGCGTGTTTTTCCAGATTATAATGATATGGCAGACAATAAAGCTTATTTAGAAAGTATAGCTCGTAGTTTTGGGTATTTCTTCGGAAAAGAAAAAACGGTTAGAGTAAATACGATTTCACAGTCACCAACACCAACAACTGCAGGTTCTGGTGTTAAAGGTTTTGATGGATTCCTTGCTTATGCAGACAAAATGGCTCCATTAGGAAATGCTTCAGCATTAGATTGTGCAAACTATACCGTAGCAATGTTTAGTGATTTAACTAGAATGGTAACTTTACAGAATCTTTTCCATGATGGTGGATTTAGTAATACAGGAGTTAGCGACGATGTAATGGAAGCTTTTGTAAAAGGATTAGAGTAGATTTATTTAAAATCTTATAAAGTGTTAAAGCGAATCTTTTGGGGTTCGCTTTTTTTATACCCTAAAATACAGTTCATCGGTAAAATGGTTGTTTTGTCGAATGTTTGTTTATGATGTGTTAAAATTAAATTAAAAGCAATATTTTTAGATATTAACTAACTAATTAAAAACTTACTTATGAAAAAAATTACTTTATTGTTTTTTTGTGTAATCTCACTTGCATTTAGCTTTAATGCTAATTCCCAGTGTAATTATACATTAGAAATGAATGACTCCTACGGAGATGGATGGAATGGCAACACCATGAACGTTTTAGTAAATGGAACGGTTGTTTTATCTGGAGTAACACTAGATGGTGGAGCTCAAGGTACTTTACTATTTCCTGTTAATGATGGTGATGACATAACTACGGAATGGTTAGGAGGAGGCTCTTATGCCTTTGAAACATCTTATAGGATATTGGACTTTTTTGGAACAGCAGTAGGTGCTGGAGCTGAAACAAGTATAACAACTGGGACAATAACAGGTTCGTGTCCTTCATGTACGCAAACTATTGTTGATAGTTCTGTAGTAGTAGATGATTGTGCAGCATCTCAATTTACAATAGATATAGTAGTATCTTCAGTTGGTGATGGTACATTTATTACAGATGGATTAGGAGGTTCTTATGCTGTTGTATCAGGACCAATGTCCGTTGGACCATACACCATCGGGACAGAAGTTACGCTTATGGTGGAGCATTCTGACACTGTTTGTAATTATACATTAGGAAGCTTTAATACTTCATGTGTTTTACCAGGAGACTCTTGTGATTTAGCTGTAGAATTGACGCCAGGAACATCACAAGCTGGGAATACTACTGAAGGAGGAAGTTTTGCAGATGATGGTTCTGGAGCGAGTAATCCTTGTCATGGATCTTCTGACGACCATGAGTATTGGTTTGAATATACTGCTGTCGAAACAGGGGAAACATTAGATATTTCTGTTTCAGATTTAGAAATACCTTATTATGGTGTTTTTATATTTGATAACTGTCCAGATTCCTCTCCTAATTGTGTTGTATCTGTTAGAAATAGTAATTCTACAGATGATCTTGCAGTTACAACACCTGATTTAATAGCAGGAACAACATATTATATTGTTGTAATGGACTGGGCAGAAAGTCCAACACCATTTACGCTTAATAGTGTTGTAAATGCTGCACCAACTTGTTTGGAACCTTTAAATTTAAATGCAACAGTGCTTACGGGAGATACTTCAGCAACTGTTTCTTGGGACGTGGAATCAGGGGCAACAGCAGGTTATAATTGGTCTGTAATGTTAGCAGGAGAAGATCCTACTGTAGATACAGCTGTGTCTATGGGGACTACAGGAGTCGGTGTTACAACCGATACTGCTACAGGTTTAACTGCAGGAGCTAGTTATGACTTATATGTCCAATCTAACTGTGATACAAGTGGATTAAGTACTTGGGCTGGCCCATACAATTTTGTTGCACTAGCGCCTCCAGCAAACGATGACTGTGCAAATGCAGAGCTTATAACTGTTGGAATAGAGGCTTGTGGAGCAGAAGTAACAGGTCATAATATTGGGGCAACCGACTCTGGAGTAGCTCAAGCTAGTTGTGCAACGGCAACATATGCAGGAGGGGACTTTTGGTATGAATTTGTTGTGCCAACAACAGATACTAGTGTTATTTATTCAAGATTTTCTTCAGACTTCTCTACAACTCAAGTAGAGCTTTATAGTGGTTCTTGTGGGACTTTAGTGGAAGTGGCTTGTACTACAGCTTCAAATAATACTTTTACAGGATTAACTTCTGGAGAAACATATTATTTAAGAATGTATGATTGGGGTAATGATGATTTTGGAAGTGTTGCTTTTTGCTTAAATACACCACCACCACCGCCAACTAATATATCTTGTGCAACAGCTACAGATATTGTTTGTGGAGAAACTATTTCGGGAACTAGTGTTGGTTCTACTGGAACTCAAGAAGGTAGTGGTTGTACAATGGGAAGTAATGGAGTTTGGTATACATTTACTGGTTATGGAGGAGATATAATTGTAACAGTAGATGCATCCTTTGATCATGAACTAGCAATTACAAGCGGAACTTGTGGTGCATTAGTAAATGTTGGATGTAGAGATGGTTCAGTGGGGCAAGAGGTATACACAATTACAGATTCAGTTGATGGAGAAACTTATTATGTATATATAGCTCATTATAGTTCATCAAGTACGACTACAGGAACACATACTATTAATATAGAGTGTCCTACAGCTTCTATTGATGACTTCGAAGCTTCTAATGGATTATCATACTATCCAAACCCTGTAAACAATACACTAACTTTAGATGCTAAACAAAATATAGATGGTGTAGCCGTTTATAATATGTTAGGTCAAGAAGTATTACGTACAGCACCAAATACAGTTAATACAGAAATTAATATGTCTGCATTACGTTCAGGGGCTTACTTTGTAAAAGTTACTATAGGTAACGCTACAGAAACAGTAAGAATTATTAAGAACTAATCTTAGCTCTTTATATATTATTAAAAAGCCACTCGAAAGAGTGGCTTTTTTTTGCAAATCATTTTGTCGATAAAATAAGTATTTTGTCGATAATGATTTTTTCGTATGTTAATATTGAATTAAAATAGATATTTTTAGTAATTGATTAACTAATTAAAAAAAAATATTATGAAAAAAATTACTTTTTTATTATTTGCGATGCTAGCCTTTTCTTGGCAAAGTAAAGCACAGTTTACAGAGAGTTTCGATACCGAGATTCCTGCTACATGGACAATTGTAGATGTAGATGGTGGGGATACTTGGGAGCATATTACAACTAATAATTATCTAGGGGCTGGTCATGCCTATATTAAGTGGGATTCTAATGCTCATGATGATTATTTAATAACTCCACAATTTGACGTAACTGCCGGTGTGTCAGATCAAATTTCTTTTTGGGCAGCTATAAGTTCAGGGTGGACTGAAACTTTTGAGGTAAGATTATCAACTACCGGAACAGCTCCAGCTGACTTTACAGAACTTTTAGGTAGTGAAACAGCAACAGTTGATGTTTCAACTTATGAGAAATTTACTTATAATTTATCTGCTTATGTAGGGACTCAGGTTTATATAGCGATTAGAGCTACTGATACAGATAGATTTTATTTGCATATAGATGAGTTTGTAAATGATGCAGCTCCTACATGTACACCAACCGTAGTTGATAGTTCAACAGTAGTTGATAACTGTGGTGCATCTCAGTTTTCTATAGATTTAGTGGTTTCTACTGAAGGAGATGGAACGGTTGTTTCAGACGGTACTAATACTTTCCCAATTGTAGCAGGAACAGTAACAGCAGGGCCATACACTATAGGAGAAACGGTAACATTAACCGTACAGCATTCTGATGGAGCATGTGACTTCTCATTAGGAGATTTTAATACTGCATGTACTCTTCCAGGTGAAGTTTGTGAAAATGCAATAACCGTTGGTTCACTTCCTTATACAACAACAGACAATACAGTGAATTATGGAGATGATTATAGTTCAGCAGACACACCTTGTTCTTCAAATTACATGAATGGGGATGATGTTTTTTATAGCTTTACACCTGCAGTAGATATGTCTGTAAATATAGCAACATCTGGAACAGGTTCATGGACAGGCTTGTTTGTGTTTGAAGAGTGTCCTTTAGTTACTTGTGTTGCTTCTGATACTCAATCTGGAGGAAACCCAAGTTTACCAAATGTTGATTTGGTTGGAGGAACAACTTATTATATTGCAATATCTACATATCCTTCACCACAAAGTACTGCATACACCTTAGATATTACAGAAAACACATGTTCGCCTGTTACTGCATCTTATAATGTTGTTAGTGATTGTGACGTAAGTGGAGGCTTCTATATTGATGTAAATGTTACAGATATGGGAAGTGCTACAGCCTTAACAGTTTCAGATGATCAAGCGAGTCCATCTCAAGCTTTAACAGCTGCAGGAACTTTACAGTTTGGTCCTTATGTAAATGGAACAGATGTTATAATTACTATTGATGATGATAATGATGATGATAGCTGTACGGTAACTAGTTCAGCAATCACACAATCTGTTTGTCCACCAGCAAATGATGAATGTATAAACGCTATCGAATTGACAGTAAATGGAGATGATAGCTGTACTGTAACAACATCAGGAACTATTGCTGCTGCAACAGCTTCTGGAGAAGATGAATCAACTTGTTTTGGTACAGAAAATGATGATGTATGGTTTTCTTTTACAGCAACAAATGAATCTCATCTTATTTCTATTTTAAATAAAGCAAATTCCCCTTCAGATTTATATCATTCTGTTTGGTCGGGTTCATGTGGTACGTTAACAAATATAAATTGTAGTGATCCTGATTCAAGTACAGCAAACGGGTTAACGATTGGAGAAACGTATTTTGTGAGAGTTAATTCATATAGCAGTAATAGCGGAGCGCAAACTACTTTTGATATTTGTGTAGGAACACCACCACCACCGCCAAGTAATATAGCGTGTGCAACAGCTACTCCTATTGCTTGTGGAGAAACTATTTCGGGAACTAGTGCTGGTTCTACAGGGAATCAAGAAGGTAGTGGTTGTACTATGGGAAGTAATGGAGTTTGGTATACATTTACTGGTTATGGAGGAGATATTATCGTAACAGTAGATGCTTCTTTTGATCATGAACTAGCAATTACAAGTGGAACTTGTGGTGCTTTAGTTAATGTAGGGTGTAAAGATAGTTCATCTGGTCAAGAGACATATACTATCACAGATTCTGTAGATGGAGAAACTTATTATGTATATATAGCACATTGGAGTGGGTCAGGGACGACTACAGGAACACATACTATTAATATAGAGTGTCCTACAGCTTCTATTGATGACTTCGAAGCTTCTAATGGATTATCATACTATCCAAACCCTGTAAACAATACACTAACTTTAAATGCTAAACAAAATATAGATGGTGTAGCTGTTTATAATATGTTAGGTCAAGAAGTTTTACATACAGCGCCAAATACAGTTAATACAGAAGTTAATATGTCTGCATTAGGTACAGGGGCTTACTTTGTAAAAGTTACTATAGGTAACGCTACAGAAACAGTTAGAATTATTAAGAACTAATCTTAGCTCTTTATATATTATTAAAAAGCCACTCGATAGAGTGGCTTTTTTTGTAAATCATTTTATCGATAAAATAAGTATTTTGTCGATAATGATTTTTTCGTATGTTAATATTGAATTAAAATAGATATTTTTCGTAGTTAATTAACTAACCAAATAATTTATTATGAAGAAAACTACTTTATTATTATTTATGCTTATTAGTTCTTGGCTATCCATTGGTCAGGTGCAAGTAGGTGATGACACAGGGACAACAACCCTGCTTCCTATATCCAGTTGTTATGGATATACTTATTCGCAGCAAATCTATTTTGCTTCAGACATTAATGCTTCAGGTGATATAACTGCTTTGTCTTTTTATTTAGATGCAGCATCAAGCACATCAGATTTCTCCTCTAGTGATGAGTGGACAGTTTATTTAGGACATTCAACAAAAACAGAATTCGCATCAACAAGTGATTGGGAACCAGTTGCTAATTTAACACAAGCTTTTACTGGAGTTGTTACATTTCCAGCAGAGGATAATTGGTTTACATTAACATTAGATGCACCATTTACTTATAATGGCACTGATAATTTAATAGTAGCTATTGATGAAAACAAGCAAGGGTATAACTGCTCAATGTCTTGGAGAAAAACAGATGGAGCTGCTAATATTGCAATGTACTATAGAAGTGATTCGACGAATCCAGATCCTGCATCACCTTTAGATGCTAGTGCTCGTTTAAGCTATACTTCTAATATTATATTTGAAGGAATTGCACAAACTTGTCCGTCACCTTCTGGTTTAACAGCAACAAATATTACCACTACTAGCGCAGATTTAGATTGGACTATTGGAGATGCAGAAACATCTTGGAATATAGAATACGGTGAATTAGGTTTTACCCAAGGAACGGGAACAATAGTTTCAGAAACATCGACAAAGCCTTATAGTCTTACTGGCTTAAATCCATCAGCAACTTATGAGTTTTATGTGCAAGCTTTTTGTGGAGCAGGAGAGCAAAGTGCATGGATAGGGCCTTATAGTTTTGCAACGCTTTGTGATGCTTTTACAACACCTTTAACAGAGTCATTTGAAAATGGCGGAACAATTCCTAATTGTTGGAGTACATATAGTACAGGGACAAGAGTTTGGGATTTTAATACATCTCCTACATTTGGAAATGATTACTTTGATAATACTTCGGGGTCTGGATATTTTGCCTATGTAGATGCGTCAACTTCTGATACAGCAACTGATGCGACTTTAGAGACTCCTGAAATTGATGTAACTAGTTTAACAACACCTTACCTTAAATTTTATGTACATCATTATGTAGCAGGAGGGACTAACTCAAACACAATTACTGTAGATGTCTGGGATGGTGCAGCTTGGAATCAAGTATATATGGATGGTAATGGAGATGTTGATGCTTGGGAAATGGTAGGTATAGACTTATCCTCTTTAACAATTACAGGAAATATAAAAGTGAGATTCGTAGTAGATACAGAAACAAATTCTAATTATGAAAATGACATTGCTATAGATGATATGTCTATAATTGAAGCTCCAACTTGCCCAGAACCTTTAAGTTTAAATGTATCAAATATTAATCATGATTCTGCTGATTTAGTTTGGACAGTAGGAAGTTCTGAGACAGCATGGAACATTGAATTGGTTGATTTATCAGCTGGAGGGACTCAGACTATGACAGCTACAAACGCAGGAGTAACATCAAATCCATTTACTATAACAGGCTTGATAGCTCTAAATAATTACGAGTTTTATGTTCAAGCAGATTGTGGTGGTGGTGATTTAAGTGCTTGGTCGGGACCATTTAGTTTTTCAACAGGATGTGACCCAACACCTTTGGATGTTCCTTTCTTAGATAATTTTGAAGCTGCAACAGTTTGTGGTACTGTGATTAATGAGGGTACAGGTAATGAATGGACATATTCGTCTACAATGGGTGCTGGCTTTACAACGAATCATATGCGTTACTCTTACAATTACTCAAATCCTGCAGATTCTTGGTACTTTACACAAGCTATTAACTTAGTAGCAGGTCAGGAATATTATATTTCTTACGATTTCGGTAATTCAGGTTCTTGGGATGAAAAAATGAAAGTAGCTTACGGAACAGCTAACACTTCAGCAGCTATGACAACTGTATTAGCAGATTACCCAGCAGTTTCAGGTGGAGATTTACAAAGTGATAGCGTGACTTTTACGGCTCCTGCTACTGGAGTATATTACTTTGGTTTTCATGCGTATTCTGATGCGAATATGAATCAATTACGCCTAGATAATATTGTTGTAGATCAATCCTTATCTACAGAGTCGTTTGATAATCTTAATTCATTTAGATATTATCCAAACCCAGTAAACAATACGCTAACTTTAAATGCTAAACAAAATATAGATGGTGTAGCTGTTTATAATATGTTAGGTCAAGAAGTTTTACGTACAGCACCAAATACAGTTAATACAGAAGTTAATATGTCTGCATTACGTACAGGGGCTTACTTTGTAAAAGTTACTATTGGTAATGCTACAGAAACAGTAAGAATTATTAAGAACTAATCTTAACTCTTTATATATTATTAAAAAGCCACTCGAAAGAGTGGCTTTTTTTATGCGTAACACGTACATTTGTGTTATGCAATTACAGTTTTCATTTATCATTCCTGTTTATAATAGACCTCAAGAGATTGAAGAGTTATTAGCTAGTTTTTTTCAACTAAAAACAACTGTAGATTACGAAATCGTAATTGTGGAAGATGGTTCGGCTGTAAGCTCTAAGGAAGTAGTTGAAAGCTATTCTGATAAATTAAATATTTCCTATTACTTTAAAGCAAATTCCGGACCTGGAGATTCTAGAAACTTCGGAATGCAAAAAGCAAAAGGGAATTATTATATAATTTTAGATAGTGATTGTATTTTGCCCCCACAGTATCTAAGTGAGGTAACAAAAAGTCTAGATAATGATTATGTAGACTGTTTTGGTGGGCCAGATGCAGCGCATGAATCTTTTTCTAATATTCAGAAGGCAATAAATTTTGCTATGACTTCTTTTTTAACAACAGGAGGGATAAGAGGTAAGAAGAATAGCGTGAATACTTTTCAGCCTAGAAGTTTTAATATGGGAATTTCTAAAGAAGCCTTTCAAAAAACAGGAGGTTTTGGAAATATACACCCTGGTGAAGATCCGGATTTGTCTATTCGATTATGGAAACTTGGTTATAATACAAAACTAATTCCAGAAGCCTTTGTATATCATAAAAGAAGAATTTCATGGTTTAAATTTTACAAGCAAGTGCATAAATTTGGTTTAGTAAGGCCAATACTTAACTCTTGGCATCCACATACCAAGAAAATCACTTATTGGTTTCCAACAGTTTTTACTATAGGACTAATTGCTTCGTTATTATTGTGGTTGTTTGGATTTAAAGTGTTACTTTATGTATATATAGCTTATTTTATAATAGTATTTATAGCAGCTTTATTTCAGACTAAAAATATAATTATAGCATTACAAGCATTGTTTGCAATCTGTATACAGTTTTTAGGTTACGGTTACGGGTTTTTAAAAACAACTTTATTTATTAGTGTCTTAAACAAAAAACCGGAACAAAAATTTCCAGATTTATTTTTCAAAAAATAATGATAAACACAATTAAAACGAAATTACTTTCTTTTATAAGAACTAAAAAAATCAATATTTTTTTATTGTTTCTAGTTTTATCTTTTGGAATTTTATTGCTGACAAAACTTTCAAAAAGCTATACCAACACCTTTACATTCAATATAGCTAAAACTAATATTCCTGAGGAGCAAGTGGTTTTAAACGATTCTAGCCAAGTGCTAGAAATAACCATGAAAGCTTATGGATTTGAATTATTACAGTATCATTTATCTAAACCAACTATAAAAATTGACTTTTCAACAGATATAGATCAAACCGACTCTCTATATATATGGTCTAAAAACAAAGGCTTTGCATCCTTACATAAACAGTTTAATAAAAACATTGAGCTAGTTAATATAGTTCCGGACAGTTTGTGGTTTTCTTATGATGTATATGACGTAAAGAATGTACCAATAGAGCTTGTTTCAAATATAAGTTATAGTCCAGGGTATAATCTAACCGATAAAGTTGTGTTAGAGCCTGACTCTATAAGAGTGATAGGGGCTAAGTCTTTATTAGATAATATTAAAACTATAAAAACAGATACAATTACTTTAAGTAACGTGAATCAAAATATTACTAAAAGAGTAGTGCTGAAGTTAGAAGATTTTGATAAAGATTTAAAGTTTTCGAATAAAGAAACTATGCTTTCTGCAGTTGTAGAAAAATATACCGAAGGAACCTTGCCTATTCCTGTTCAGGTAATTAATGTCCCTATAGATATTAACTTGAAACATTTCCCTAAATCAGTAAACGTATCGTATTATACTAGCTTGGCGAATTTTAATGATATTCATGTGGCAGATTTTAAAGTTGTTTGCGATTATAGTAAATTAGTAGAAGGGCAAACCTCTTTAATTCCAGAATTGGTAAAAAAGCCAGAATTCGCGAAGTATTGTAAATTAAAACAAGAGTTTGTAGAATTTATAATAACCGAATAGCGTTTTAGAAATAAAGAAGATAGTCTGCCAAAATAAATATAAGCATCCCATGAAAATAGTTGGTCTTACAGGAGGTATTGGTAGTGGTAAAACTACCGTAGCAAAAGAGTTTAAGAAATTAGGTGTTCCTATATATATTGCAGATGATGAAGCTAAAAAACTCATGAATACTTCTAAGGTAATTAAAAGAAAGTTGGTAGAGTTATTTGGAGAAGAAGCTTATATTAATGAGGAATTAAACAGACCTTATTTGGCTAAAATTATTTTTAATGATGAAAGCTACTTACAAAAAATGAATGCTATTGTGCATCCTAGAGTAGCAAAACACTTTCAAAAGTGGGTAAAAAAACAAGATTCTCCATATATAATTAAAGAGGTAGCAATTTTATTTGAAAACGGAAGCTACAAACACTGCGACTTTATAATAACAGTTACTGCAAAAATACAGACTAGAATAGAACGTTTGCTTAAAAGAGATAATACTACAGTCTCTAAAATTGAAGCAATTATGAAAAACCAATGGCAAGATGATAAGAAAATTGCCTTGTCTGATTTTGTCATTAAAAATAATGTGTTAGAAGATACTGTAAAACAGGTTCAAGAAACACATAACCAACTACTTAATTCTATTTATAAACGTTAACTTTAACATTTTTGTTAAGGTAAGGTTAAATGGTAGGCCTTCTAAATGTTAAAATGTTAATTTTGAACAGATGAGCAAAAAACTATTCATCTTATTGGTGGTTTTAATGAGTTTATCTCTAATTGGGATTATCTCATTGCAGGCGTACTATATAAAAAACTCTGTAGATAATAAAAAGGAACAGTTTACTTTTAATGTAAAAAAGGCATTAAGTTATACTACTTCTACAATAGAGAATAAAGAGATTGATAAGTACTATACCAAGTATCAGCAATTAGCAGATCAAGAAAAGCTAGCAGATACCGTAGCAATTAGAAACTTATTTATTGTACAGCAAAACCAAAATACCAATGAAACGATAGTATATAAAAGCGGTATTTTTGAAGAGAATTACACATTGTCTTCTGCGTTCTTTGACTTAGGTTTAGATAGAGATAGTATTAATATTCAGAAAATATTAAGTAATTCTGAAACGAAGATTTACTCAAATTCTTCTACTTCAAATGATTTAAATACGAATCCGGTATTAAGTATTTCCAACTCTGGAAGACTTACCGAAGCAGAAAAAATTTCCTTTGAAAAGGCTTTTAGGTTTTTTGCAAGTAGAATGCCAATTTATAAAAGAGTATCTCCAAGTGAAATAAAGAGATTGCTTAAAAAACAATTGAGAGAAGATAATATTGATATAGATTTTGAATTTGCAATTTATGATAACGATTTAGCAACTAAAGTACAAAGTGAAGCTTTCGAATTGCAGAATGGTTCTACTTTTAGCGTACCAATTTTCGATAATGAATTAAAAGAAAATAACTACAGGTTGCTACTTAATTTTCCGAAACATAATAAATTCATTTGGTCTTCTATAATCAGTATGATTGTGTTGTCTTTCGTTTTTACAACCATTATCATTATTGCTTATGCAAGTGCATTACTTCAGCTTTTTAGGCAACGTAAAATTTCTGAAATTAAAACCGATTTCATCAATAATATGACGCATGAGTTTAAAACACCTATTGCTACTATTAATCTAGCTTTAGATGCTATTAGAAACCCAAAGATTATAGATGATAAGGAAAAGGTGCTTCGTTACTTAGGAATGATTAAGGAGGAAAACAAACGTATGCATGCACAGGTAGAAAATGTATTACGAATATCTAAACTTGAAAAAAACGAGTTAAACATTAGTAAGGAAAATGTGGATTTACACGACTTATTAGAAGATGCAATCACGCATGTAGAACTAATAGTGGAAGATAGACAAGGTGCTATAACATCAAAACTGGAAGCAGAAAAAACTTCAGTTTTAGCAAATGATACGCATTTTGTTAATGTTTTAGTAAACGTGCTGGATAATGCTATAAAGTATTCGCCAGAAGCACCAATAATAGAAGTAAGTACAGAAAATGTTGGAGAAAACATTTTAATTAAAATAAAAGACCACGGAAGTGGAATGAGCAAAGCAGCTCAAAAAAGAGTGTTTGAAAAGTTTTATAGAGAACACACAGGAGACATACACAATGTAAAAGGTCACGGACTAGGATTGGCGTATGTAAAAAGAATTGTAGATGACCATCATGGTTATATTACAGTAGAAAGTGAAAAAGACAAGGGAAGTACCTTTACTATAAGGCTTCCGTTAATATCATAAAGTTATGAATGAACAACAAAAGAAAATTTTACTAGTAGAAGATGATCCTAACTTTGGAACAGTCTTGAAGGATTATTTAATGATGAATGATTATGAAGTTACACATGCCAAAAATGGTATGGAAGGCTTTGAGAAATTTAAAAAAGATGATTTCGACTTATGTATTTTAGATGTAATGATGCCTTATAAAGACGGATTTACTTTAGCTAAAGAAATACGTGAGAAAAATACAGATGTGCCTATTATATTCTTGACTGCAAAAGCAATGAAAGAAGATGTGCTGAAAGGTTATAAGGTAGGTGCAGATGATTATTTAAATAAACCATTTGATAGTGAAGTACTTTTAATGAAGATTAAAGCAATCATTCAGCGTAAAGCTTCAGACTCTGTTACAGATAGTAAACAGTTTGAATTTCAAATTGGTGGATTTAATCTAAACTCTAAGCTTCGTTTTTTAACTTATAAAGGTGGTGATCAAGTGAAATTATCTCCAAAAGAAAACGAACTTTTAAGACTATTAGCTTTACATGAAAACGATTTAATGCCTCGAGAATTAGCGTTAACTAAAATATGGAGAGACGATAATTATTTTACGTCTAGAAGTATGGATGTATACATTGCTAAATTACGTAAGTATCTAAAATTAGATGAAAATGTAGAAATTCTTAATATTCATGGGGAAGGTTTTAGATTAGTTGTTAATAACGAAGCTAAGTAAGACTTAACTTTATAGTATAAAAAAATCCAACTTTTAAAGTTGGATTTTTTTTTGAGCTTAATTATAATTTCTTGTTATTTATTTCTTTTATAATGTCTTCTACATTGGTTTTATAATCAAACCAAAGTGTGTTTTCATTTCTTTTAAACCATGTTAATTGGCGTTTTGCAAAGCGACGACTGTTCTTTTTAATTTCGCTTATAGCAAATTCCAATGTCCATTCTTGGTCAAAATATTGGAATAATTCTTTGTAGCCTACCGTATTTAATGCGTTTAAATGTTTCTTCGGTATTAGTTTTTGAACTTCGCCTAATAAACCTTCCGAAACCATTATATCTACTCTTTGGTTTATTCTGTCGTATATAATTTCTCTTTCAGCAGTTAAGCCAATAGATATCGTCTTAAAGTTTCTTTTGTTTTTGTCTTTGTTTAAAAAGGAGGAATAAGGTTTACCTGTTCCTAAACACACTTCCAAGGCTCTTACCACTCGTTGTGGGTTTTTTAAGGCAATAGTGTTATAGGTTTCCTCGTCAAGGTTTTTAAGCTGCTCTTGTAGTTTTTCTAGACCTTCGTTTTCTAGCCTTAAGTTTAATTCTTCTCTAATACTTTTATCTACATCAGGAAAATGATCTAAGCCTCTGGTTACAGCATCTACATATAACCCAGAGCCACCAACCATAATAACTATATCGTGTTTTTTGTAAAGCGTATCTAGCTTTTGTATAGCGTCTTTTTCAAAAGAACCAACACTATATTTATTTTCAATAGATTTATGGTGAATGAAATGATGCGGTGCAGCTGCTAATTCTTCAGGAGTTGGTGCAGCAGTTCCTATTTGCATTTCTTTAAAAAACTGCCTAGAGTCTGCCGAAATAATTTCCGTATTAAAATGCTGCGCTAATTTAATGCTTAGCGAAGTTTTTCCTATTGCAGTAGGACCTACAATAGAAATTAGATACTTATTATTTTCTATACTAGAGATAATTTAGGAGTATTGAGGTTAGGTATTTAAATCGTGACCGCAGTTGAAGCAGAACTTAGCTCCATCTTTGTGACCTTCTTGCATACAGTTATGGCAGGATAAGGAGTTTGTGTCTATTTCACTTGGGTGCGGAGGTATAGGTGAAACACTATGCTTATGTTTATCGTCAGAGTCATTCATTTTGCTGTCTTGTTTAGCGTATTCTGCGGTAACAATTCCTGTAGGTACAGCAATTATTCCATACCCCATAATCATTACAAAGGAGGCGATAACTTGCCCTAGTGGTGTTTGCGGAGTAATATCTCCAAAACCAACAGTTGTAAGTGTAACAATACACCAATAAACACTTTTCGGAATATTGTCGAAGCCGTTTTCTTTTCCTTCAACCAGGTACATTACTGTTCCTAGAATAATAGTGGTAATTAACATGGTTAATACAAACACTAAAATTTTGGCCCTACTTGCTTTTAAAGCTGTTGCTAAATGGTTCGATGCAGAAAGAAATCTTACAAGTTTTAAGATTCTAAAAACACGCAATAGCCTAATAGCTCTAAATGCTACAAGTGCATGCGTTCCTACAAATATTAAAGATAGATATTTTGGGAGGGTAGAAAGTAAATCGATAACACCATAGAAACTGGTAATGTATTTCAGGGGTTTTTTTACAGAGATAATACGTAAGATATATTCTATAGAAAACATAATGGTAATTACCCATTCTGAAATATCAAAGAATGCATGGTATTGATTATCTAAAGATTCCACACTCTCTAGCATCACTAATAAGATACTCGCTAGTATGGCTATAAGTAAAATAATGTCAAATAGCTTACCGGCAGGAGTTTCCGCTTCATAAATAATATCATGAACTTTTATTTTCCAATCTATATGTGGTTTTTTTTCGGCCATTAAGTATTTAAATAATTACTTATATTCTCAAAAGTAGTGAAAAGAGATTAATTACTTCGTTTTAATACAATAGTACTGTTCTTTTGGATATTTACAACGGTACTCATTGCTTTTTTTATATACGGATAAAATTCTTTAGTATATATTTCTTGGTTAAAGCTTAGTTTAAAATAAACAATTATTTCATTATTATTTACAAGGGTATTAAATAGTAATTGTCCTGTATTTTCTGGTAATTGTAAAATAGTTTCTTTTGGTGTTTCTAGAATTTCAAAAGCAGTATCTATTTTAATTTTATACGAATATATATAAGCTCTTTTATATCCAAAATCTAATGGATAGCTACGTTCTTGAAGTTTAAAAGGGTTTTCTTCAAAAAAAGTAAAGATAAACGGGTTTATATAAAGCTGTTCTCCAATTTGTTCTGCTTCGTAATTAATTTTAAAACTCTCATTAAAGTCTAAGCTGTTTTTTGCTTCGGTTTCTGCTTGGTATTCAAAAATTTCTAAATTCTCATATTCATCTTGTAAATCCTTTTGGTGTTGTATTGGGTTTTCGAAATACGATTTTTTTTCAGTTAAAGCAGGATATCCTCTATTATTAAATTGAATCTCGCCAGTTATATTTTGATCTGCATGTAATTGAAGATTTACTCTATAGTTTATATTAGAACCAGGAAGCGCTTCAATATCTACCCATTTGCTTCCGTTTTTAAAATCTAGAAGTCTTCCATATTGATTTAAAGCTCTAAACGGAATTTGACCAAAGCTTAAATACCTATCTGTAGCATCTAATAAATAGGTTTTATTATTAATGCTTGCTTGTACAATTAAATAATTAAAATCGGAAATTACAGGATATATAGTTGTTGGTAAACCATTGTTTCTAGTAGAAAGAATTATGGGTTTTACTTCTATATTGCATGCTTCTAGTAAATTATGCAAAAGAATATTAATTTCGGAAACACTTCCAGATTTTTTATCTATTAAATTTTTTATAGAAACATCTTCAAAAATACTATAATTGCTATTCCAAGTATAGTTGTCCTGAATGTGTTTGTAAATCTGTTCAGCTTTTTTCAGAGCGTCTTTTTCTTCTAAAATATCGGCACTTAAGAGCTGTTTTTTATCTACTTTTCTTTTTAATTGTTTGCCTATGTTTTTGTTGTCTCTAATTTCTCTATCTGTGTTTTTCCAGGTTTTGGTTATGTTTTCAACAGTTCCGTCAAATCCTTTAAAAGTTTTTAATTCATATTCTATTCTTGATAGGTAATTGCTTTTAGTTGTCATAAAATCTTCTTCAATAAAAGCAGGAATGTTTTTCATGATATAAATAGATTCGGTACAGTCTGAAGAACCTCCTCTAGCAGTTTCTAGGCAATGATGTTTTAAATCTGATTTGTTTTTTGCTAGTGGAATAGTGCCTACAAGTTTTATATTATAATCATAATTAGCAGGAATGCTAGTATTGTATTCGCTATATAGTTTAGGTATTTCACTTTGAAACTCCCAACCTTTAAACTTGTAAATAAAAGGTAATGTAAGGGTGTAACTATAAGTTATTACAGAGCCTTCTTGAATATTTGGAAATGTAAATTTAACTAAAGTGTAATTCTCATTATATTTTTCTGTGTAGATTTCATTTTTATTAAGCTCTGTTTTATGGATGTTTCCATTAACAAGATTATGTGTGGTGGCTTGAATATCAGAAACTTTTTCCTTTTTACTTCCCGAGTTATAAAGGTAAATCATAACCGTAGCATGATTATAGCCTTTTTTATTTAATATCTTTAATTTTTGTTTGAACTCGTGTTTTAATTCAAAAGAACTATCATCAACATAGGTTTTACCAAATTCGTAGATAACTAAAGCATTTGCTGTAGAATCTTTTTCAAAAATATTGGTTTCTAAATCAGCTTTGGTTGCAGCATAATAATTATGATGAAACTGCTGTGCTTGCCCCAAAAAAACGGTAGTAAGAAGAAAGCTAATTAGTAGGTATATTTTTTTCATTTACTTTATATTTAAAACTTTTATATTTTTATTTCGTCTTAAATAGCTTTTAATAATATGTTGGGTATCTTTATTGTTTTCCATTGGTGTAATTATAGATTCTAAGACATCTAAATTATTTATTTGATAGTTTAAATTAAAGAATCCAATTCCTTTAAAAACACCATTTTGAATTAAAATAGCAGAGCGTTCATCTACTTCACGACCTCTATCTACAATTACTATATTTTCATTAGAAAAAGAGTTTTTATCAATTAGCTGTTGAACTCTTTTATTGTATTCCTCGGGAGCTTCTTCTTGTACACAAGCTCCTTCGCAAGTTTTTACGGTGTAATTAAAACAGTGGCTTTTAGAATCATATAAACCTGTAAGCTTTTGGCATAATTGATATTCTTCTACTTTATTAAACATAAAACTTTTAGCACTTTGTCTGTTACTAAAAGTAGTAATAGGTTTTTTTCTTCCGTCTACCTTATCAATTTTTAGATTGATATAGCCATTTTCATCTGTAAAACTGTATAGAGCGTGGGTGAAAACAGTTTTTCGCAATGCTCTATTGTAGATGGGTTTATTTTGTTTTATAGCTTCACTTTCTTTTAAAAGTGCAACAAGTTCGCTACCGCATGCTTCGTATGTTACTGCAGCAACTTGAAGTTGAATTTTTTTAGCCTTACGAGTAGTTCCTGTAAAGTGCTGGTTAATACGCTTTCTAATATTTTTACTCTTTCCAATATAGATTATTTCTCCATCTGCTTCGTGTATATAATATACACCGGTAATAGCAGGTAGGCTTTCAATAATACTTAAAAGTCTAGACTCTACTTGAGTTTTAGGTTCGTGCTTTATAGATTCTTGAATGATGTTTTTCTTTACATCTTTTTCTAAAAGAATTTTAAATAATTTAACCGTTGCAAAAGCATCTCCGGCAGCTCTGTGCCTATCTGCAACAGGAATGCCTAATGCTCTAGTAAGCTTCCCAAGACTATAGGATTCTTGTTCCGGAATTAGTTCTTTAGAAAGTTCTAAAGTACATAAAGTCTTGCGTGTAAAATCGAAGCCTAAGCGCTTAAACTCAGTACGCAGAATTCGGTAATCAAATTTTGCATTATGAGCAACTAATATTGTGTCTTCGGTGATTTCAACTATACGTTTTGCTACTTCGTAAAATTTAGGCGCATTGCGTAACATTTTGCTGTTAATTCCGGTTAGGTTTACTACAAAAGGTTGAATTTCGCGCTCTGGATTTATTAAACTAATAAACTGGTCAACCACTTCATGGCCATCATATTTATAAATGGCAATTTCTGTTATGCCTTCTTCATTATACTTACCACCAGTGGTTTCTATGTCTACTATTGTGTAAATGAGTTCTGTTTTTTTAGTACTTGTCAATACGAAAGGGTAGTGACGATGTAGGTTTTTAAAGATTTAAGTGTGTATTGTTTTATAAAACAAATACAGTTTAATAGTTTCTAGCTCCAAAGATACTACTTCCAACTCTAACCATGGTGCTTCCACATTTAATTGCTAGTTTATAGTCGCCACTCATTCCCATAGAAATAGTTTCTAGTTTTGGGATTATTTTTTTTAAATCTTGGAATACAGCTTTTAAAGAAAGAAATTCTCTTTTTATTTGTTCTTGGTTTTCCGTGAAGGTTGCCATTCCCATCACGCCAACTACGTTTACATTTTTAAGATCTGAAAACTCTTCAGATTGTAATATTTCTGAAGCTTCGGTTGCAGACATACCAAATTTAGAATCTTCTGTAGCTATTTTTATTTGTAATAAGCAATCAATAGTTCTGTCGTGTCTTGCAGCTTGTTTGTTTATTTCTTTTAGTGTTTTGAAATTTTCAACACCATGAATCAGGCTAACAAAATGCGCCATATACTTCACTTTATTGCGTTGTACATGACCAATCATATGCCACTGAATATCTTTAGGCATTTCGTCATATTTCTCTACCATGTCTTGTATTCTGTTTTCACCAAAAATACGTTGTCCCGCTTGGTAGGCTTCCATAATTTCTGAAACAGGTTTGGTTTTAGAAACAGCTACAAGAGTTATCTGTTCAGGAAGCTGAGATTGTATGTCTTGTAGGTTTTTTGTAATGCTCATTTAGATATTTGTTTTTTTATAAGAGAATGAAATTAACGAATTATTTACTAGATATCAAACTTCTAGTATTACGGATTTTAAAACTCGTAAATAGTAACACCGCTTCTAAGTTTTGGCTCAATATAGGTGCTTTTAGGTGGCATTTTTAAGCCGTCGTCTGCAAGTTGTTTCATTTCTTCAATAGTAACAGGAACCATACCGAATCCAACTGCAAAATCTCCATTATCAATATTGCTTTTTAAATTGATAATATCTTTTTTTCCGTTTAGATAATTTATTCTTGTGTCGTTACGTAAATCTTCAATACCTAAAATAGGTTGTAAGATAGTGTTGTATAATAGCTGTGCATCTAAGGCGTCTAATGAATTTGAAAAGGAATGATTTACTTTTCTTAAAGAGAGGGAATAAAACTCCCCGTCTAGATACATACTAAAGTGATGCTTCTGCGTAGGTTTATATGGTATAATACCTCTATTTTCAATTTTGAATGAAGCATCTAGTTTTATTAGAAATTCTTCTTTAGTTAATCCGTTTAAGTCTTTTACTAAACGATTAAATTCATGAATTTTTAACTCAGATTCCGGAATTAAAAAAGTCATGAAGTAGTTATATGCTTCTGTACCGTTATGTTCAGAATTTTTTTCTTTTAAGTCTTTACTTAATAGATACGAAGAAGAAGTACGATGATGACCATCTGCAATATAAATGGTTTCCATATTTTGAAACTCATCTTGAATGGTTTTTATGGTTTCTTTGTCATCAATTTTCCACAGGTAATGTGTATCTCTAAATGTGGTTGTAAACTCGTATTCTGCACGTTCATTTTCCATTTTGTTAAAAATGGAATTAATAGTTTTGTTGTCCGGGTAGGTTAGGAGTACAGGCTCTGTATTAAAGCCAACTGTTTTTAGGTAGTCTTTAAAAACAATCTCTTTGTATTCAATGGTGTCTTCATGTTTTTTTATGATATTATTTTCATAATCTTCAGCACTTGCTGCAGCAACAATACCATGAAATACTTGTTTGTCTCTATCTACAATTTTATACATATAAAACGAAGGAGTTTCGTCTTGTATAAAGATGTTTTCTTCTTTAAACTCTAAGTAGCGGTTTTTTACCAAAGTATAACGCTCTACACCCGTAATTTCTCTGGCATATTTATAACCAGGGTTTACAATGTGTAAAAACGAAAACGGATTGTTGTCCAACCTCGCTTCTCGCTGTGCCTGTGTATAGGATTGGTAGGAACGAGACGCAACTAGGCTAACCTTATCTCTAGTAGGTCTTACTGCTTTAAATGGAGTTATTTTTGCCATGTTAAAAGTTTACATTTTAAGGATAAAAACGTGGTAATATTTAAAACACTACCACGTTTCTATATATTCTTCCAATGATTTTTTCAATGCTTACTTAGAAAATTGTTTAGAAACATGTTCTGCTTTTCTACTTTCAGAATAGTCATAGAAACCTTCTCCAGATTTAACACCTAATTTACCAGCTCTGACCATATTTACTAATAATGGACAAGGAGCATATTTAGGATTTTTGAATCCGTCGTACATTACATTTAAAATCGATAGGCAAATGTCTAGTCCAATAAAATCAGCTAACTGTAAAGGTCCCATAGGATGAGCCATTCCTAATTTCATAACTGTATCAATTTCTTCCACTCCAGCAACTCCGTTATATAAAGTTTCTATAGCTTCGTTTAGCATTGGCATTAAAATTCTGTTAGCAACAAATCCAGGGTAGTCGTTTACTTCTGTAGGTGTTTTTCCTAGTTTTTTAGAAAGCTCCATGATTGTGTTGGTAACCTCGTCACTTGTGCTATACCCTCTAATAATTTCAACCAATTTCATAATTGGTACAGGGTTCATAAAGTGCATTCCAATTACTTTTTCTGGACGCTTAGTTACTGCTGCTATTAGAGTAATAGAAATAGATGAGGTGTTAGAAGCTAAAATGGTTTCTGCTTGGCAAGCTTCATCTAGTTGTTTAAATATATTTAGTTTTAATTCAACATTTTCTGTTGCAGCTTCTACTACAAGGTCTACGTTTTTAACCCCATCTGTAATACTAGTAAAAGTTGTAATATTTCCTAAAGTTTCAGCTTTATCAGCTTCTGAAATTTTTTCTCTAGCAACCATTCTGTCTAAGTTCTTAGCAATGGTGTCCATTCCTCTTTTTAAAGAAGCTTCGCTAATATCTATAAGTTGAACATTAAATCCAGATTGAGCAAATGTATGCGCAATTCCATTTCCCATGGTTCCAGCTCCAATTACTGCTACGTTTTTCATAAAATATTATTTTTTATTCCTGTGCTTGCAGGAATCTGTTTATTATTAATTTTTCTTTTTTCTGAAATTTTTAAAACTGATCTATAATCATGGTAGCAACACGTAGTGCTTCCGTTCCATCATGAAGTGTTACGATAGGTTTTGTGTTGTTATTTATAGCATCTGCAAACGATTCTAATTCGTCTAAAATGGCATTGTTGCTAGAAATTTCCGGATTGTCAAAATAGATTTGTTTTTTTACTCCTTCGGCATTTTGTAAAACCATATCAAAATCTCCAGGGTTTTCTGGAGCATCTTTCATTTTTACAACCTCGCATTTTTTCTCAAGAAAATCTACCGATATATAGGCGTCACGTTGGAAGAAGCGTGTTTTACGCATGTTTTTTAAAGAAATCCTACTTGCTGTTAAGTTTGCTACGCAACCGTTTACAAATTCTATTCTAGCGTTTGCAATGTCTGGAGTTTCACTAATTACCGAAACACCACTTGCTGAAACATGTTTTACTTTAGACTGTACCACACTTAGAATAATGTCTATATCATGAATCATTAAATCTAAAACAACAGGAACATCTGTCCCGCGTGGATTAAATTCTGCCAAACGATGCGTTTCAATAAACATTGGTTTATCTAGCATGTCTTTTACAGCCATAAATGCAGGGTTGAATCTTTCAACATGACCTACCTGTCCTTTTACTCCGTGTTCTGCAACCAAAGCTCTTAATGTTTCGGCTTCTTCTACAGTATTTGTTATAGGCTTTTCAATAAATATATGTTTCCCTTTAGCAATAGCTTGTTTTGCACAATCGTAATGCGAAAGAGTAGGAGTTACAATATCAACAACATCAACAGCATCTATAAGTTTTTCAATAGAATCAAAGTAAGTATAGCCAAATTCGGCTTCCACTTTTTTTCCGTTTTCAGGATCTGCATCATAGAAACCTACAAGGTTATATTTTTCAGATTGTTGTAATAGTCTTAAATGAATTTTTCCAAGGTGACCGGCACCAAGAACACCAGCTTTTAGCATAGATATACGTTTTCCACAAAAATAAGATTTTTAATTTTTTAATTGTCAATTCTAGTCAATCTTTTTGAAACGCACAGGTTTTAACAATGTCTTAACCAAGGTTTAACTCCCATTTAAGAATAATATAGTTTTAATGTGTTATATTATAGATAGTTAATGAGCTGTGCTGCTAACTATAGCACGATAATGTATAACTTAAAAATTATTATTTATGAAGAGATTAATTTTGACATTAGGATCAGTTTTGTTAATTGCAACAAGTGTTTCTGCAAACAGTGAAACACCAACTTTAGGTACTAAAGATTCAAAATCGAATACGGGTACAGTTACAAGTATTGAAAATATGTATTATTGGGGGGTGGAGAGTAACTATGGGAAAGTTACAGGTTATGCAAATTCTTTAGAAGAAGCCAATAAAATGGTTGCATTGGTTGGTAAAAAAGACATTATTACCTATAAAAAAGTTATATCGAAATAAAATTTACAACTAAGTAAATGTAAAGCACCAAGTTATAAAGCTTGGTGCTTTTTTTATGCTTTTTTGTTTACAGTCTATAAAATCTTTGTGTAATTTTAGCCTTTTAAACTATTATACTTTTGAAGGATACTTTTAAACATCAGGGATTAAGACAGAAGCTAGTTGATATACTAATAGCTAAGGGGATAACAGATAAAAATGTACTTGCAGCTATTAATACAATACCTAGACATTTGTTTATGGATTCTAGTTTTTTAGATCATGCTTATCAAGATAAAGCGTTTCCTATTGCTGCAGACCAAACCATCTCACAGCCGTATACTGTTGCTTTTCAAACAGAATTATTACAGGTAAAACCTAAAGATAAAATTCTAGAAATAGGAACTGGTAGTGGTTATCAAACTGCAGTTTTATGTAAGTTAGGTGCAACCGTATATAGTATTGAAAGACAGTTGGAGTTGTTTAAGAAAACCAGCAAATTCTTGCCTAAATTAGGTTTTCGTGCTAAACAACTAATTTTTGGTGATGGTTATAAAGGATTAAAAACAGAAGCACCTTTTAAAGGAATTATTGTAACAGCAGGAGCACCATTTGTTCCAAAGCCATTATTGAGTCAGTTGGCAATAGGAGGAAGGCTGGTTATTCCTGTAGGCGATGAGGTACAAACAATGACTTTATTTATTAGAAAAAGTGAAAAAGAGTTCGAAAAACATGAGTTTGGTGAATTCCGATTTGTTCCTTTGTTAGAAGATAAAAACTAATAAACTATAGATAAAGCAAAACTTCTACTTGGCTTATAAAGAAAATCTACTTTACTTGTAGATTTTCTTTATTCTATCTAAGTTTCTTTTGTTGTCTCTATCTTTAATAGTGTCACGTTTATCGTAAAGTTTCTTTCCTTTAGCTAACGCTATTTCTAATTTTGCCAAACCTCTTTCGTTTATAAATAATCGAAGAGGAACAATAGTCAATCCTTTTGTATTAACGTCTTTCGCAAGTTTTTTCAACTCGCGTTTGTTTAATAGAAGTTTGCGTTCAGCTTTAGGTTTGTGGTTGTAGTAATTTCCATAAACATACTCTTGAATAGTCATGTTTATAACAAACAATTCGTTTTGCTCGTTAAACTCACAAAAACTTTCAGCAATAGAAGCTTTACTGTCTCTAATAGACTTTATTTCGGTTCCCGTTAAAACAATTCCAGCAGTATATTTATCAAGTATTTCGTACTCGAATTTTGCTCTTTTGTTTTTTATGTTTACTCTGTTCTGCATGTTTGCCAAAATTACACAATTATTTCAAGAGCTAATATGTTATTAATTGTTTAATTTTACAACAATCTAAAGAACTTTTATAATATGCAGAATTTAAAATATTTAATACTATTTTTTTTAGTTTTTACGGCTTGCAAAGAAGAAACCTTAGTAAATGCTGAAAGTATAATTGACAAGACCATTGAAGTTTCTGGAGGTGAAAAGTTTCTGCAAGTAGAAATAGAATTCGACTTTAGAGATAAACACTATAAAGCTACTCGTGACCATGGAATCTATCAATACGAGCGAGAATTTAAAGATTCAACACAAGTAATTCGAGATGTTTTAAATAACGATGGATTTAAAAGATATATTGATGGTAAAGTTGTTGCCGTGGCCGATAGTATGGCTGTGAAATATGCAGCTTCAGTAAACTCGGTACATTACTTTGCTTTACTTCCATACGGATTAAATGATCCTGCTGTAAATAAAAAGTATTTAGGAGAAGTTTCTATAAAAGAGAAAAACTACCATAAGGTTCAAGTAACTTTTAATGAAGAAGGTGGGGGAGAGGACCATGATGATGTGTTTGTATATTGGGTAAATACAGAAACCTTTACGGTGGATTATTTAGCTTATTCTTTTAAAGAATATACAGGAGATTTAGGTCTTCGTTTTCGTGAAGCCTACAACTCACGTACAGTAAATGGTTTGCGATTTGTAGATTATAATAATTTTAAAACCGAAGATAAAAGCTTGCAACTTTTCGATTTAGATAAGGTTTTTGAGAATGATAAGTTAAAGTTATTATCTAAAATAGAACTTAAAAATATAAGCGTCAAATAAAACAATTTGACTTTATTAAATTTTAAAACCATTATCGTTAGTACTTGTGCGTGTTTATAAAACAGGCAATACTTACAATAATGGTTTTAATTTAAGGTATATTAAGCTAACTCTAAAGCAATCTCAATCATTTCTTTAAAAGTGGTTTCTCTTTCTTTACTTGTTGTTTTCTCTCCAGTAACTAAAGAGTCGGATATAGTTAAAATAGCTAATGCTTTTACATCGTGTTTTGCAGCAACGGTATATAGTCCTGCTGTTTCCATTTCTACACAAAGCACCCCAAACTTGCTCCATTTTTTATAAGACTCAAAATCATCTGCATAAAACTCATCGCTTGTAAAAACATTTCCAGCTTTAATAGGGATGTTTTTGACTTTGGCAGCATCTACAGCTTTTTGAAATAACTCAAAGTTTGCAGTAGGGGCGTAGTCGGCACCACTAAAACGTAATTCGTTTACTCCAGAATTAGATGATGCAGCCATTGCTATTACAATATCTCTAACCTCCACATGCTTTTGGTAAGAGCCTGCGCTACCAACACGGATAAGATTTTTAACGCCAAACTGCGTAATCAATTCGTGTGCATAAATAGAAATACTAGGAACTCCCATTCCTGTTCCCATTACCGAAACACGTTTTCCATTATAGGTTCCGGTGTAACCAAGCATTCCTCTAACTTCATTAAAGCAAACAGGGTTTTCAAAAAAAGTTTCTGCAATCCATTTTGCTCTTAATGGATCTCCTGGTAATAAGATAGTTTCGGCTATATCGCCTTTGTTGGCTCCAATATGTATGCTGCTCATATTTCTTTTTTTACTGTTTATTAGTAATTATTTTCTTTAGAATTACCTCCGGTTACAATTGCTATTCCGTTGGAAGTTCCAATTCTTTCTACACCAATATTTATATATGCTAAAGCGGTGCTAGTATCTCTAATTCCTCCTGAAGCTTTAATTTTAACTTTAGAATCGCCTAGTACACTTTTCATTAGTTCAACATCTTTGATGCTTGCTCCGCCAGTTCCAAATCCTGTAGAAGTTTTAATGAAATCTGCACCAGCCTTTATAGCTAATATACTAGCTTTTATAATCTCTGATTCCTCTAAATAGCAAGTTTCTAAAATAACTTTTAGCGTGTTATTAGGCATCGCATTTTTTACCGCTTCAATATCCTTGCTAAGGAATTCAAAATCCTTACTTTTTAAAGCACCAATATTCATTACCATATCAATTTCATCTGCTCCATCTAGAAGGGCTTGTTTGGTTTCGGCTACTTTTGCTTGTGTGCTCATAGCTCCTAAAGGGAAACCAATAACACTACAAACTTTTACCGAAGAGCTTTGTAATTCCTTTTTAGCTAAGGCTACATAAGAAGAATTTACGCAAACGGAAAAAAAATCGTTTTCTTTGGCTTCGTTACAAAGTTGAATAATGTCGCTTTTTGTTGCAATAGCTTTTAAAAGTGTGTGATCGATGTATTTGTTTAATTTCATAGTAAACAAAATTATGATTTTTATTAATTTGAAAATATGATAATTATCACACAATATAAAGAACTAAATCTTTAATTGCTTGTGCAGGAAGGAAGAATGCTTGGTGATTTAGTAGTATTTAAAAAAACAGCGTGCATCTTAAGAATAAGACTTACGCTGTTTTTAAACTAACTAACCAACTTATAAAGAAAACGGAATAACCTTGCAGTTATTTTACGTTAACAATATTTTAATATATTTCGGATTAGATTTCTTCAGTAACCAAGTGGTTTTGGTTTCTAAATACTAGCTCTCCGTCAAAAGCATCTAACAGAATAATACTATCTGTAGTTACTGTTCCTGCAAGTATTTCTTTACTTAAAGCATTTAATACTTCTTTCTGAATTACTCGTTTTACAGGCCTTGCTCCGTACTCTGGGTTGTATCCTTTTTCTGCAAGATATTTGATTGCTTCATCTGTAGCATCAAAAGTGATACCTTGTTGCGCAACCATTCTAGTTACAGACTTTAATTGCAAGTCAACAATATCAACAATGTTTTCTTTGCTTAAAGGAGTAAACATAATGGTGTCATCAATTCTGTTTAAGAATTCCGGTCTTACATTTTGTTTTAACACCGCCAGTACATCAATTTTAGCTGCTTCCATTGCAGAGTCGATATCTTTTATAGCTTCAAAACGTTCTTGTATAAGCTCCGACCCCATATTGGATGTCATGATGATTATGGTGTTTTTGAAATCCGCAACACGACCTTTATTGTCTGTTAATCGACCTTCATCTAATACTTGTAATAAGATATTAAAGGTGTCAGGATGTGCTTTTTCAATTTCATCTAATAGTACTACAGAGTATGGTTTTCTTCTAACTGCTTCTGTAAGTTGTCCTCCTTCATCATAACCAACATACCCTGGAGGTGCACCAACCAATCTACTTACTGCATGACGTTCTTGATATTCACTCATATCAATTCTTGTCATAGCATTCTCATCATCAAACAGGTATTCTGCCAATGCTTTCGCTAATTCGGTTTTACCTACACCAGTTGTTCCTAGGAATAAGAAGGTTCCTATTGGTTTGTCTGGGTTTTGTAAACCTGCTCTAGATCTACGAACGGCATCACTTACTGCAACAATAGCTTCTTCTTGTCCGATAACACGTTTGTGTAACTCGTCTTCTAATTTTAAAAGTTTTTCTCTGTCACTCTGTAACATTTTGGTAACAGGAATTCCTGTCCATTTTGCAATAACTTCTGCAATGTCTTCGTAAGTTACTTCTTCTTTAATTAAAGAACTTTGGTTTTGGTTTTCTTGTAACTCTTTTTGAAGTTTTTCTAGGGTTTCTTGTGCTTCCTTGATTTTTCCGTAACGTATTTCTGCTACTTTTCCGTAGTCTCCATTACGCTCTGCACGTTCTGCTTCTAGTTTGTATTCTTCAATTTTAGATTTATAAGATTGAATATTATCAACGACTTCTTTTTCACTTTGCCACTTCGCATTAATCTCGTTTCTTTCTTCTTTTAAATTAGCAAGATCTGCACGTAGAGCTTTCAGTTTTACTTCATCTTTCTCACGTTTGATAGCTTCAATTTCAATTTCCAGCTGCATTACCTTTCTGTCTAAAACATCTAACTCTTCTGGTTTAGAGTTTATTTCCATACGAAGTTTTGAGGCAGCTTCATCCATTAAATCAATAGCTTTATCTGGAAGGAAACGATTTGTAATATATCTTTCGGAAAGTTCTACCGCACCAATAATAGCTTCGTCTTTAATACGAACCTTATGATGTGTTTCGTACTTTTCTTTAATACCTCTTAAGATAGAAATAGCGCTTTCTGTATCTGGTTCATCTACCATTACTTTTTGGAAACGACGCTCTAGGGCTTTATCTTTCTCAAAGTACTTTTGGTACTCGTCTAAAGTGGTTGCTCCAATTGCGCGTAGCTCGCCTCTTGCCAATGCTGGTTTTAAGATGTTGGCAGCATCCATAGCTCCTTGTCCGCCTCCAGCTCCAACTAGTGTATGGATTTCGTCGATAAATAGAACGATATCTCCTTCACTTTCGGTAACCTCTTTAATAACGGCTTTTAGTCTTTCTTCAAACTCTCCTTTATACTTTGCGCCAGCGATTAATGCTCCCATATCTAGAGAGAAAATTTGCTTGTCTTTTAAGTTTTCAGGAATATCTCCGTCAATAATTCTATGTGCTAAACCTTCTGCAATAGCTGTTTTACCAGTTCCTGGTTCTCCTACCAAAATTGGGTTGTTTTTGGTTCTACGTGATAAGATTTGAAGAATTCTTCTAATCTCCTCATCACGCCCAATGATTGGATCTAGTTTACCATCTTTAGCTAGTTGGTTGAGGTTTTTAGCATATTTGTTTAGAGAGTTATATGTTTCTTCTTGATTTTGTGAAGTTACACGGTCTCCTTTACGTAATTCATCAATAGCAGCTTGTAAACCTTTTTCGGTTACGCCTTGATCTTTTAAAATCTGTGCAATTTTACTGTTAGATTTGAAAATTGCTAAGATTAAGTGTTCTATAGAAACGTAATCATCTTTCATTTTTTTAGCAATAATAGATGCTTCGTTGAAAGACCTTCCAGCTTCACGAGATAGCATGATATCTCCTCCCGAAACTTTCGGGAAACTTTCAATTTCTTTATCTAATACTTGTTGTAAAAGAGAAATGTTTACATTCAGTTTTTTTAATAAGAATGGTAAAACATTTTCATCTACATCAAATATTGCTTTGATAATGTGTTCGTTTTCTATTTGTTGGTGTCCATTGCCTTGCGCAATTTGCTGTGCAAGTTGTATGGCTTCTTGTGATTTTATTGTATAATTGTTAAAGTTCATATTGTTGTGCGTTTTTTCTTTTTCTGATTAGTATTATTCAATTACCTTACCAATTAGAATTAGGGGACAAAATGTCTTGATAACCAGTAAAATGAGTGACTTTTAGTCAGTTGGAAGGTTTTTGAAAAGTTTACGACTTAATAAAAAATATAGTTAAAAAATGAGTTTAATAAATAAATTATTTGGAGGCTCTAAGGAGCCAAAAGAAGAGAAGGTATTGCCTTGGATTGCTTTAGCGACCGTGGAGCAATTGGAGGATATTTCGGAAAAATCGAAAACAAAACCTCAGGTTATTTTTAAGCATTCTACTAGATGCGGAATTAGTAGTATGGTGATGAATCAGTTTGTTTCTGCTTACGATGTAGATCTTCCTGTAGATTTGTACTACTTAGACTTATTGAGTTATAGAGATGTGTCTAATGAGGTTGGATATAAATTTCAAGTCATGCATCAATCTCCTCAATTAATAGTTATTAAAAATGGCGTAGTTGTTACTCATGCTAGTCATAGTGCTATTAGTGGAATTGATTTGACAAAATATATTTAAAATATGAAAAAGGTATTTTTTATATTATTTAGCTTTTTATTGGTATTTGCTTGTGATGACAAAACGAAACAGGAGAACTTGCCATCAACTAATTTGCAGTCGGTAAAGTTGAAAAAGAAACTATCGGATTCTTTGCTGACAGGATCTACTTATTTATCAGTCTACTCACAGGTGTATAGTACTACCGAGCATAAAACAAATGATTTAACAGCAACAGTGAGCATTAGGAACTTAAATAAAAGAGATACTGTTTATGTGACTAAAGCAAATTATTTTGATACCAAAGGCGATTTGGTGAAAAGTTATATAAAGGAACCGATTTTTGTTAAACCATTGCAGACTATCGAAATTATTATAGATGAAAAAGATGCTACTGGTGGTACAGGAGCTAAATTTGTTTTTGATTGGTCTGCAGCTAAAAATGTACAAGCGCCTTATTTTGAAGCCATAATGGTAACTACTTATGGCCAACAAGGCTTGTCTTTTACAACACAAGGTATTCCGATTACCGAATAAATTTTACTTGCAAAATCTTTATTGCATCACGATATACCCAAACACTCCTAAAACTGCAGCAATAGAAACTAATGCCAATCTGCTATTTTTTCTTAAATCTTTAAATGAAATAATAAGCGCTAGCGTTATTACTACTAAACAACCAACAAAGTTTAGCCATAAGAAAGGCAGGTTGATTAATTCGTATTGATTTAAAAGAAAAAGACCGATTATTATAACTTGAGTGATAAGTGCAGCAATAAACACCGCATTCCCTTTTACCGTTTTAAAGAAAAAGGCAAGAAGGAAGATACCTAAAACATTTCCGTAGAAAATAGAACCAATAATATTTACAAGCTGAATTAAGTTTTCTGCTAAATTGGCAATACAAGCAACTGCAATAGCAATAATTCCCCAGGCTAATGTAAACCATTTAGAAGCTTTTACCATTTCAGTTTCTGATTTCTCAGGCGTGTTTCTCTTGTATAAATCTATAGTTGTTGTACTAGCTAAAGCATTTAATTCACTTGCTGTACTAGACATTGCTGCGCTTAAAATTACCGCTAGAAGTAGTCCGATTAAACCTCTTGGTAGGTTGTTTAGTATAAAATGAATGAAAACATAATCTTTATCGTTACTTTCTACCTTAAGTTGTTTTGCATCTGCCGCTTTATCAATTAAAAGTCTTGCTTCGGTCCTTAATTCATCACTAGCTTCGTTTGCTAAATGAATGAGTTTCGCATATTCTTTTGATTCCGATTTATTGTATGCGTTAATAATAGTCTGTTTGTCGTTGAAAATCTTTTCTTGCTCTACTTGTAATTGTTTGTATTCTTCCGCGTAATCAGAATTTAAAACCAATTCGGAAGCAGTAGGGTTGAAGTTTACAGGGGCAGGATTAAACTGGTAAAAAACGAAAACCATCACCCCAACTAACAAAATAAAAAACTGCATTGGAACTTTTAGAATTCCGTTAAAAATTAAACCCAATTGCATTTCTCTTAAGGACTTTCCAGATAAATAGCGTTGTACCTGCGATTGATCTGTTCCAAAATAGGAAAGCATTAAAAAGGTTCCACCAATAACTCCAGACCAAAAGGTATAACGATTATTAAGGTTGAAAGAAAAATCTAAAACCTCCATTTTTCCACTAGCTCCAGCAATATCTAATGCTTTTGAAAAGGTGATGTCTGCAGGAAGTTTATTTATGATTAAGATAAATGCTATAATCATTCCGGTAAAAATTACCACCATTTGATGTTTTTGAGTAACGTTTACAGCTCGAGTTCCACCAGAAACGGTGTAAATAATTACTAAAACACCTATAATGATATTTAGGAAAAGTAAGTTCCAACCTAGGACAGCAGAAAGAATAATTGCAGGTGCAAATATGGTGATACCAGCTGCCAAACCACGTTGTATTAAAAACAGTATAGCAGTAAGGGTTCTAGTTTTAAGATCGAATCTGTTTTCTAAAAATTCATAGGCAGTATATACTTTTAATCTATGGTATAGGGGTATGAAAACCATACAAATAATAACCATTGCTAGTGGTAGCCCGAAATAGAATTGCACAAAGCCCATTCCGTCATTAAAAGCTTGTCCAGGGGTAGAGAGGAAGGTGATGGCGCTTGCTTGTGTTGCCATAACCGAAAGTCCTATGGTCCACCATTTAGAAGTATTTCCTCCTTTTAAATAGTCCTGTACATTTTTGCTTCCTCGGGTTTGCCAAGTTCCGTAAACAACAATTAATAATAAGGTTCCGATAAGTACAATCCAATCTATAGTCTGCATAATCTAAAAGGCTTTGGTTATAAAATAGAATGCTATAATATAAATCACATTTGCAACAAGCACTATCGTGTACATGTTATCCCATTTGTATTTTTTCATAATTATATTTTCAATTTTTTGAAACAGCATTCCTTTTAATGGATTTCTGCCTATAGATATTAATTAATTTTCGCGGTTATTTTCTTTTCCTATAGAAAGCATATTGGTAAATAAACGGTAAGCACCAGAAACTCCAGCCGGAAACTCTCTAAAGAAACTTAGACCGGTATAGATATAATAGCCTTTTCCGTGTTTAGCAACCAGTAAACTTCCTTTTTTAGGAGTTTCCCCTTTGTCGTGCATCGAAAGGATAGGAGTAAACTCTTTAGACCATTTGTCTGGAAAATATAAACCTCTTTCTTGCGTCCACCCATCAAAATCTGTTTCCGTTATTTTATTCGGAAAATTAAGAAGCTCATGATTTGGTTCTAACAAGGAAACTTTTGCATATTCATCTGTTACTCTATCTTTAGATAATCTAAGTGGATAAGGAGCAACTTCATCAACTAAAAGTCTGTGGTTTGTATTATACTGTACGATTAGGTTTCCACCATTGGCAACATAATCAAACAGAGCCTCTTGTTTAAATTTTAATACTTCAATCGTATTATACGCTCTAATACCAATAACAACAGCATCAAATTCCTTTAGGTTTTCTGCTGAAATATTTTCTGGTTTGATAATAGTAACATCATAACCAATTTGTTGAAGGCTTTCAGGGACAACATCTCCTGCCCCTTCGATATAGCCTATGTTATTCCCGCGTTTTTTAATGTCTAAACGAACCACTTTACTTTCGCTTGGTAGTAAAACTGTTTGAAACGGAATATGGTCATAATCTACTTCAATAAGTTCTTTGTAGTAGATTTTTTCTCCAATATGAATCTTTGGCTTAATAAAGCCTTCACTCTGATTTTTCGGCGGAATTACAGTAAATGTTAGCGTTTGCTCTTGTCCTTTATGGGTAATAGAAAACTTTTGTTTTGCTGGATAGACACTCCAATTTTTAGGATGAGATATTTCAACAAAACCTTCTAAGTTGTCTTTTCCTGCTTTGATAATTACAGGTAATTCCTTTTGTTGATCATTTTCAAAAATGAATACTTTTTCTGAGATTTTTGCCGATGCTTCCGGAATGATTTCAAACGGTTTGTACACTTCCCCTTTTACTGGGTCGTTGGTTTTGTATATGATTGGTTTTGTGTAGCTAATTTCGACGTTATGGATGCTTAAATCGAAAGTAACATTTAAGTCTCTAGGGGTTTCTGCTTTACCAATTAGATTTTTATCCGCTACCTGATACATACCTAAAGTTCCTTTGTTTGTTAACCAATATGGAGTAGTTGGTTTTTGATTATGCTTGATGGTAACAGGTTTTGTAAGTACTAATTTCTCGTTTTTAGCTAAAACTTTTTCATCTGTAATTGTTTCGCTATTGTAAATGTTTATAGCTTTTAGAGTAATATTTTCAGAGGCTCTGTTTATAAGCTCTAAGTTTAGGTTGACGGTTTCGTTTGCGGTAGCATGATTTGTTTCGGCAGCAGCTTCTAGGTATAATCCTGCACAATTATAGATGAGGTTTTTAATCTCTTTACTTTTAATTTTTCTCCAGTGGGCATCCTCTAACTTTTCAATTAACTGATAGGCTTTAAGTAGTTCCGGAATAGAAGCTGCTGGATTGGTGAAATCAAAATTCTTTTCTACTTGATGTAAAATGTTTCCTATGGCATTTCCGCCTTTAACTCTATTCCAAGTAGTATCAATTCCTTCAAATATATTTGATTTATCCGAAGGTTTTTCTCCTTTAACAAGTTCGATATAATCTAATTGACTTCCGCGAGTTCCTGTGTCTCCAAAACCTTGTGATTTATGCTGACTACGGCTTAAGGAAGCAATTTCGGTATTACTTAAACCAAGGGATGCGTAGTATTGACCAATGTCAAGTGTGTAGTGATTACTTTTATCTGCTTTGTCAAATTTTTCTTGACTTCCATAAAACCACCACGATGTATTAAAAAATGCTCGTTTTGTTTGCCATAAACTAGTTTTTTCTAATTGGCTAGGAAAAGCTGTTTTGTCGTTTGCTAAATCAAAAGCTTCTAGACTTAGCATGGCAGAACTTGTGTGATGTCCGTGCGTTTTTCCTGGTGATCTGTGGTCAAAACGATTGATGATAATGTCTGGTTTAAATTCTCTTATGGCTAAAACTACATCGCTTAAAACTTCTTCTTTATTCCAGATTTCTAAAGTTTCATCAGGGTGTTTTGAGTAACCAAAATCATTAGCTCTAGTGAAAAGTTGTTCACCACCATCTAGTCTTCTTGCGGCTAGAAGCTCTTGTGTTCTTATTACTCCTAATAATTCTCTAATTTCAGGACCGATAAGGTTTTGTCCGCCATCTCCACGAGTTAGAGAAAGATATGCTGTACGTGCTTTTACATGGTTTGCCATGTAGGAAATTAATCGGGTGTTTTCATCATCTGGATGAGCAGCAACGTATAAAACAGAACCTAAAAAGTTTAGTTTTTTTATAGATTCATATATCTGAGAAGCATTTGGTTTTTGTGGTTGTTGTGCTTGTGTGTTTAAAAATGAAAAAAGAACAACAAAGCAGAATACTAGCTTTCGCATGGTTTTGATTAGTTTTTGTAGTCAAATATAGAAAAGTAACTATGGAAACTAATAGTTTTAGAAATAATTTAACGTATAAAATTAAATTAAATCGGTGCCATTTTCAAAATCCTCTATAGCGTCTTTTTGTACTAGTGTTACAGGTTTTTGTAGGATTAGGTTATTTGGGTAAGTTATTAAGTTTCCGTTGTCTAGGCGTAAGTGTAATTGGAAAGCTCTAATATCTTCAATAATCGCTTCAATAGGATAATCTTTATCATGAATTTGAATTTTATCTCCAACTTTATAAGGAAAGGAGAAGAACATGATTACTCCCGAAGTGATATTACTTAAGATAGACCAAATAGCAAATAGTGCAATTCCGATTACTGCAAAAACAGAGGAAAATACCAAAGCAAGATCTTCAAATTGTGCGCCAAAAATAAAGGCTAAAACAAGTAAGGAAAGTAGAAATAAAGATACGGTTGTATATCTTATAATTAAATGAATTCTAGCATCGTTAATTCCGGATTTCTTCCCTATTTTTCTAATAGAAATTTTTAGAATCATCAAAATAGCAAAGAAAACCCCAAGAATAATAAGGGAGTTGAAAATTTGGTTTTGATAGGTGTCTATAAAATTTGTCATAGCTTAAATAAAGTGCAAAGATACTCTAGATTTTATTCAAAAAATATAGTTATGTACTTTAGTTTACTAATTCTAAAAGTGTCTGATAAACTAAATGAACAGGCAGCCCTATAACATTATAATGAGAGCCTTCAATCTTTGTAACAGCAATATATCCAATCCATTCTTGAATACCGTAAGCACCAGCTTTATCAAAAGGTTTGTAGTTGTCTATATAGTAGTTAATTTCATCCGAAGTTAATTCTTTAAAAGTTACTTTGGTAACCGCGCTAACGGTTTTTTGAGTTGTTTTTGTGGTAAAACAAACAGAGGTTATCACTTCATGGGTAGTATTGCTTAAAGAAGTAAGTATTTGAAATGCTTCCTCTTTATCTCTTGGTTTTCCTAATGCTTTATCCTTATGCCAAACAATGGTATCACTAGTAACAAGAATGTCTTTGTCTTTTAAGTCTACTTTAAAAGGAAGTGATTTTAGTTGCGCTAAATAATCGGTTATTTCAAAATGACGTAGTCTTTCCGGATATTCTTCTTTTACAGGTTTCAATTGAATATCGAAATCTATACCTAATTCAGAAAAAAACTTTTGTCTTCTAGGGGAAGCGGAAGCTAAAATGATATAATGATTTTTTAATTTCTCTTGTAACATGTTCTTTTTTTATTTTAAAATAAACGGATATAGTAACATAGAAAGCATACCAAATAGCATTACTAATTTTAATACTATACTAACATGTGTATAGTCTTTTTTAGTTTTTGCTGTAAATAGTTTGATGCTAATGTAAATAAGGGGAGCAACAATAAATAGTAAGAAATAAATTACTGCAACTTCTTGTTTGTATAAATAGAGTAGAACATAATTTATAACTGCAAACAACGGAATTATAGATAGAAGGAAAATAATTCTACCTGCTCGGTATCTTCCAATCGCGATAGGTATCGTATTCATTCCGGCTTTATAATCTCCATCAATATCCTCCATGTCTTTTACCATTTCACGAATAAGGTTGATGATGAAAGCGAAAAATGCATAGTCTAATAAAATCTTAAAAAAAGTGATTTGTGTCGCTCTGTTAAAAGGCGTTATCGCTGGAAGTAAATCGAAAATTGGAACAATAATTAAACTCAATGCAACTAAAGCAGATATTATTAAATTACCTATAAAAGGAAGTTGCTTTAAATAAGAAGCATATATATATAAGGATGCTGAAACTAATACAAATAATGCAAAAAACGGACTCTTCCCCACGTGATGTGAAATATAAAATCCTAGCGCCACACCAATAATATTAAAAACAAAAAACAGGTTGTAAGCAACTTTTTCTGAAATAGATTTACCAACAACCACTCGATCCGGTTTGTTTACCGTATCGGTTTCTATATCGTAGATATCATTAATGATGTTTCCAGCTGCAGCAAGAAATAGTGTAGCAGCCATTAATATAGGAAATGTAAAGGCATCTAGTGAAGTATCAATATAAAAAGGCTCGAATAAAGCATATTTTATTAAAACCTGGACTAAGGCTATAAGTAATAAGTTTTTCCAACGAATAAGGTTAAGAAAGCTGTACATTTAAAATTAATAGTATAGAATAAAGATTTATAAAGGGGTTACAAGTAGATGAATCTGTGATTAATCATATTTTGCATCAAAGCTGCCATTCCATTTTCCTTGTACTTTTAGTACTTGTTCAACAACATCGCGAGCAGCTCCTTTTCCTCCATTTTTATGTGAAACATATTTGGAAATAGATTTGATTTCTGGAGCGGCGTCTTGTGGGCAACAAGGTAAAGCGACTAATTTCATTACAGGATAATCAGGAATATCATCTCCCATGTATAAAACATTTTCTGTTTTTACATTCATTTTATTTAAATATTCTTCTAGTTGCTCTATCTTGTTATGAGCACCAAGGTAAATATCTGTTAGCCCTAAGCCTTCTAATCTTTTTCGAACACCTTCGTTGCTTCCTCCAGAAATAATACAAATATTATAGCCTTTATCTACAGCAGTTTTTAAGGCGTAACCATCTTTAATATTCATGCGTCTTAGCATTTCTCCTGAAGTTGTAACAGTAACAGTTCCATCTGTTAAAACACCATCTACATCAAATATTAGTGTAGTAATTTGGTTTAGGTATTCTTTATAGCTTTTCTCTTCCATTTTAATTTTCTTTTTTAGTCTTGCTTACAGGTTTGTTTTATATTCCGTGTGTTTTTTGAATAGACTTTGTTAAAAGTTGGTACACCTCTTTATGAATTGGGTCTGTAAGTGCCTTTTTATGTTTTTTAATAGTTTTTTTGTCGTTTCGTTTGGCAGGTCCGGTTTGAGCAAGATAGGGAGTAAGGTCGTCTAGTTTTCTTGCAGTTTCTTTAATTAAAGGTTTTAAAATTTCAAAATCAGCACCGGTAGATTCTGTAATCTCATGCGCAATCCTATATATCTGATTAGTGAAATTATTTACATAAACGGCTGCCAAATGCAAAGACGCACGTTGGTCGCTATTCACTCTATGTGGTTTGCTACCTATCGCTTTAGCTAACTTCTTTAAGATAGGTAAGTCTTCCTTGCTTTTGATCGCTTCAACACAAAGAGGAATTTGAGAAAAATCAATGGAAGCTCCTTTGCTAAATGTTTGTAAAGGATAGAAAACACCGCGTTTGTGCTTCATATCAATATCATAAACACTAACGCTTCCAGAAGTGTGCACTACCAATCTGTTTTCAAACGGAAGTTTAGCAGAAATTTCTGAAACAGCATCATCGCTTACAGCCAAAATATAAATATCGGCTTCCACTAGTTTGCTTAAATCATTGGTGATTGTAACTTGGTTTTTATAGGTTTCAATAGTTTTTAGGTTTCTGTTATACCATTGTTTAACGGTAACTTCTCCCGATTTTTCAAAAGCTTTATATAAATGCGTTGCTACATTTCCTGCGCCTAGTAATACTACGTGAATCATTTTGCTAAAATAAATATTATTATAAATAAACCTTATGCTGTTTGATGCTTAATTTATTTGATTTTTCTAATTGTTTAATGGTGCGAATTACTGTTTCTACTCGTAATCCAGTAAGGTCAGAAATTTGTTGCCTAGTTAAGGTTACTTCGTATAAACCTTCAGATTTAGAATTTTCTTTTAAATGATTCAATAAGGTTAAAATCCGATGATCAGGTGGATGTATAGAAACCTCCTGTATGATTTTTGCCTTATAAAGCATTCTCTTACATATTAACTTTGTAAAGCCTAAATGAATATTCTCATGCATTTTTAGAAGATTAAAGAAAGCTTTCTTGGGTAGGACAAATATTTCAGAGTCTTCTAAACACACAGCAGAAGCAGGGTAGTTCGAATCGGAAAATAGAGGAGGCTCTCCAAAAGATTTTCCATCTTTAAAAAAACCTTGTACAAATTCTTTACCATCTTCTGTTTGATTAAACATTTTTACATGCCCCTTTAAAATTTGGAAATAAAAATTCGCAGGATCTAACTCGTTGAATATAAGTTGGTCCTTTGCATAAGACTTTATTACGGCCTTAAAATCGTTAAGAATTTCTGTAGGAATCATGCTTGTTTATGATTTGAATCATAAATAAACAAAGATAACTTTTAGAATTTTGTTTATGAATTTAAAACATATCAAAAATGAGACTTTATAAAAATAGTTTAGAAGATTTTAAAAACAACTACATTATGTTTATACCCTTAAGCATAATTTTTCAAAGTTGCCTGGGTTCTGTAGCGGCTTTATATATTTTAACAAATGCTAGTGCTGATTCTTTCCCTTTTCTTCAATTAAGTTTATGTGTAATTATAACTATGGCATTTAATGCAGCAGTTATGGCGCAACTTAATTATAAGTTAACTTTTAATTTATTGCTGGCTTCTATAATCATAAACATTATATTAGTGGCTTTAAACGTATACCTGTTATTATAAATGAATAAAAAAGATATTCAAAACCGAGAGGATGTTTCCGCTTTAGTAAATAGTTTTTATAAAAAAATACGAGTAGACGAAACTTTAGGACCTATTTTTAATAAGGTTATTAAAGATTGGGACGAGCACCTAGACCGTTTAACTACTTTCTGGGAAACCAGTCTTTTTATGACAAAAAAGTTAGATAAAAAGTACTACGGTAACCCATTAGCTGCACATGTTGAGGTAGATAGGAGATTTAACCACTCTATAACCAATACACATTTTGGTTTATGGTTAAACTTATGGTTTGAAACTCTTGATGAGCTTTTTGAAGGAGAAGTCGCTGAAAACGCAAAGAGAAGAGCTCGGAAAATGGGAACATTTATGTTTATGAATATTTTTGCTGCTAGAGGTGAAAAGTAGCATAAATTCCCATTTATAATTAATTATATAACTGCATTTAGATGTCTATTTGCAGTTTTCTTTTATATAAAAAACTCTTTTGGGTTTTAACGGTTTTTAACAAACAAAAATCCTTAAATTTGCACGAGCAAAAAAAAGCTATTTTATTATGCAAAAAAAAATTTCTAATATTCTGTTCTCAACAAGGCTAACGGCTATACTTTTTGTTGTTTTCGCTGTAGCGATGGGTGTTGGTACTTTTCTAGATGCTGGAATGGATACTTCTCCAACTCCTTATAGTAGAAACTTAATATACAACACATGGTGGTTTGAAGCTGTTATGGTGTTTTTTGTTATCAATTTTGTTGGAAATATATTTCGATATAGATTACATAAAAAGGAAAAATGGGCAACTTTAGTTCTGCATTTATCTTTTATTTTAATACTTGTTGGAGCTTTTGTTACAAGGTATATTAGTTACGAAGGTGTAATGGCTATTCGTGAAGGAGAAACCGAAAATAAATTCTTATCACAGAAAACATATTTAATTGCATATATAGATGGTGACTATGAAATTGATGGTGTGCCGCAACGTTTGCCAATAGAGAAGGAAGTAGATTTTTCTCCTCGTATGAAAAACAATTTTGAAGTTCATACAGATTATAATAACCAACCAGTTAGTATCGTTTTAGAAGATTATATTGGTGGAGCAGAGGAAGATATTATTCCAGATGAAAGTGGAGAAGAATATTTAAAGATTGTAGAATCTGGTGGAGCAGGACCTCATAATCACTTTTTAAAATCCGGAGAAGTTCAGAGTTTGCATAATGTTTTATTTGCTTTAAACAAACCAACTAAAGGAGCTGTAAATATCACTAAAGACGGTGACAACCTTACTATAGAGTCGCCATTTGAAGGAGAATATATGACCATGGCAACAGGTGCTACTGGTAAGCTAGAAAAAGATAGTATTCAACCTTTAATCTTACGTTCTCGTTATATTATTGGTGGGATGCAAATGGTATTTCCTAAGCCTGTAACTAAAGGTGTTTTTGGTATCGTAAAAAAATCAGAACTGCTACAAGGAGATGAAAATGGATTAATTCTAAATGTTACTGCAAATGGTGAAACTAAAAAAGTAGGTTTACTAGGCGGTCAATATAAAAACAATGCTTTTAAACAAGTTAAAATTGGGGGCTTAGATTTTGCATTCCGTTATGGAGCTCAGATTCTTGAGTTACCTTTTGATATTAAACTAAACGATTTTATTGCAGAACGTTACCCTGGTACAGAAAAAAGTTATTCTTCTTACGCGAGTGAAGTGACTGTTTTTGATAAAGAAAAAGGTGATTTTGATTATAGAATTTATATGAATAATATTCTAGATCATGGTGGCTATAAATTCTTTCAATCGAATTTTGATCCAGACGAAAAAGGAACCATTCTCTCTGTAAACCACGATTTCTGGGGAACTTGGATTACATATATAGGATACATTTTACTTTATATTGGTATGATAGCAATTTTAATTGCAAAAGGAACAAGGTTTGGAGACTTACGTAGACAGCTTAATAAAATTAAGACGAAAAAAGCGAAGTTGCTTTCTCTAGTGTTTTTCTGTTTTGCACTACAAACATTCTCACAAGAGCAACACGAAGGAGATCATCAAGCTCCAACTCCAGAACAAATAGATTCTATTTTAGTAGCTAATAAAACGCCTAAAGCGCATGCCGATAAGTTTGGTAGATTAGTTATTCAAGATTTAAGCGGGCGTATGATGCCAATGAATACATATGCATCAGAGTTAGTAAGAAAAATCCATCACGATGAAACATACGCTGGATTAAGTCCGAATCAAATTTTACTTTCTATAAGCGAAAGTCCTTTGCTTTGGTACAATGTGCCAATCATTTATATGAAGCCTATGCAAACAGACTCATTAAAGTCTATTTTAGGTATTCCGAAGGAACAGAAATACGCAACTATTGTAGATTTCTTTGATGATAATTTAAATTATAAATTAAATCCGTACCTAGAAGACGCGTATAAAGCGCAGTCGCCTAACGGATACCAAAAGGAAATTAAATTAGCAGATCAACGTGCTTCTATTTTATCTAATGCTATTGAAGGGTTAACTTTAAAGATATTCCCTGTTCCAGATGATGAAAATAACAAATGGATTTCTCCTTTAGAATATAGAAAAGAAAACTACAGAGAAAAGATTTCAGATTCCCTTTACGGAAACTTTATAAACTCTGGTTTTTCAGCTTATTTATTTACTTTAAATCAAGCCAAGCAAACAGGTGATTATACTGAAGCTGAAAAACTTTTAGAGTCTTTTAGTAAAACACAACATAAATACGGTAGTGCTGTAATGCTTAGCGACAATAAAATTGATGCTGAGATTAGTTATAATAAGTACAATATTTTCAAGAAACTGTACAGATATTACTTATTGGCGGGTGTTTTAATGTTTGTATTTTTAATTATTCAGATATTAAACAGCAATAAAAAATGGATTAATGTATCTGTTAATATAAGTAAATGTTTTATTGTTGCCCTATTTGCTATTCATACCCTTGGACTTATAGTTCGTTGGTATATATCAGGTCACGCACCGTGGAGTGATACGTATGAAACAATGCTTTATGTAGCATGGTCTGCCGTTTTATTCGGGTTAATATTTATTAAGAAGAGTGATTTAACAGTAGCATCTACAGCTTTTGTTGCATCTATCATCTTATTCTTTGCACATCAAAACTGGTTAGATCCAGCTATTGCTAACCTGCAACCTGTATTAAATAGTTACTGGTTAATGATTCACGTTTCGGTAATTGTTGCAAGTTACGGACCATTTGTTCTAGGTTTAATCTTAGGAGTAGTTTCACTTTTCCTTATGATTTCAACTACAGAGAAAAACAAAAAGAAGATGTTAATCAACATCAGAGAACTAACTATTATTAACGAAATGGCTCTTACGGTTGGATTAGTAATGCTTACCATAGGAAACTTCCTTGGAGGAATGTGGGCGAATGAAAGTTGGGGAAGATACTGGGGATGGGACCCTAAAGAAACTTGGGCTTTAATTAGTATTATGGTATATGCGTTTGTTATTCATATGCGATTAGTTCCTGGTTTACGTGGTCTTTTTGCTTATAATTTAGCTTCTATTATTGCTTTTGCAAGTATTATGATGACATACTTTGGAGTAAACTTCTACTTAGCAGGATTACATTCTTATGCAAGTGGAGACCAAGTAATGAGTGTTAAAATTATAGGAATCTGCTGCGCTGTAGTAGCAATGCTAGGAGGTTTTGCATACAGAAAGTACTTGAAGTTCTATAAAAAATAAAACCTAACTACTTTTACCAATGAAGTTTATTAAGGAGTTCAAGGAGTTTGCCGTAAAAGGTAATATGATGGACATGGCTATTGGTATCATAATTGGTGCATCTTTCAATAGAGTGATAGATGTATTGGTTAAAAAGGTTATGATGCCACCATTATCCTTACTTACAGATACTATTGACTTTAAGGATCAAAAGTATATAATACGAGAAGCTATTTTAAATGAGGATGGTGAAGTAATTAAACAATCTTTAGCTCTAGAATACGGAGCGCTTATTGAAGCTTTTATAGACTTTCTTATTGTTGGTGTAACGGTGTTTTTGGTAGTAAAAGCAATGAACCGATTACGTAAAAAGGCTCACGACGAAAAAGACAAAACAGTTGCTACTCCAAAAGATATCGAGCTTTTAGCAAAGCTTACCGAATTAATGGAGGAGCAAAATAAATTAATGAAAAATTCTAAAAACTAAGTGAGTTTAATTGGCTCTTTGTCCAAATTTAAATCATCTAGCATATCCTGTGTAAACTTGTAATGACCACGACGAGTAATAATTTTAAATCTGTCGTCACGCATTCTTGTAAGTACATCTAAAAAACGCCATTTAGACTTTAACAGCGTAGGCTCTTCACTTTTTAAACCTATTTCAAAATAGTGTTTTCTTCCAGCTTTTTCAGCGACAATGTTTGGTGTGATTGAAGATTCACTGTCTTTTCCTTTTTTAATGTAAGACTTTGGTTTTTCGTAGCCTTCAACATCTGCTTTAATGTTGCTGTAGCCTTTGTTTTCTAAATAGGAAATGCTTTCTTTTAAAAACTCTAAGTTTTCTTTTTTATCTGTTGTTATCATAATTCGAAAGATACAAAAATTTTCAATCAAAACCTATCGAATTAAAAATCAATTAGTTGTGATTTTGCTAATGAAGATTATTCACTTCGTATACCTCTCCAACACTGCAGTTTAACTTTATATTTGCTATCCTAACCCTAACAAGCCTTAAGGTTGGAAAGCCAACTGCAGCTGTCATTTTTCTTACTTGTCTAAACTTTCCTTCGGTTAGTGTGATGCTAAGCCATGAGGTAGGTCCGTGACGTTCGTCTCTTACCTTTCTATCTGCTAAAGGTATATGATCAAGATTTGTAATACTTTTAGCTTTACATGGTTTTGTTTTATACTTCTTTCCGTTAATTCCTATTTCAACTCCTTCCTGTAATTGTTTTATTGCTTCCGGGTTAATAATACCATCTACTTGTGCGTAATATTCTTTTTCATACTTGGCACTTCGTATTTCTTCGCTAACTTTTCCGTTTGTAGTTAAGAGAAGTAATCCTTCCGAGTTTTCATCCAGCCTACCTATAGCCATGGTCCCTTCTGGAAAGTCGAACAATTCCCCTAATAAACGTTTGTTTCTTCTTTTGTTTTGGTTGTTTATTAGCTGACTCAAATAACCATAAGGTTTATGAAGTATAAAATGATGATGTTTTATGGTGTTACTCAAATTGTTTATCTTTTCTAATTGTAGCAAATTACACACTTTATTTAAAAAGTGTCCGTGTTTTATATAGTAAAACTAAAAAATATTTTACATTTACTTATGTCGAAAAAAGGAGCACAGAAAAACACTAAAAACAAAACCAAGCACTCAAAGCTAATGGCTAGAAAGGTGAATAAACAGAAAGCTGAAAAAGCTTTGCGAAAAGAAAGATTAAAAGAAATAGTAAAACGAGCAAAAGAAGAAGGTGCTCAATAATTTATTTTTCTTTTCAAAACATAATTATCGATATTTTGCATAAAAATAATAAGCATTTAAAAGGTTACGAATTTGAAACTCTAATAAAGGAGTATCCAGATTTAAAACCTTTTGTTTTCACCAATAGCTATAATACCCAAACCATTGATTTTGCTAATCCGGATGCTGTAAAAACACTCAATAAAGCGTTGTTAAATACGTATTATAACATATCTTATTGGGAGTTTGATGATGCACATTTATGTCCGCCAATTCCGGGAAGAGTAGATTATATTCATCATTTAGCCGATTTGTTACAAGGCTATTCTTTTCAAAAAGAAATTCAGGTTTTAGATATTGGTACAGGGGCAACTTGTATTTATCCTTTACTAGGAAATGCAGTTTATAATTGGAATTTTGTTACTTCAGATGTTGATAAGGATTCTTTGAAAAATGCACAGAAAATAATAGATAAAAATGCTTTATCAGAAAATATAGAACTTCGATTACAAAATGATAAATCGCAGATTCTACAAGGTGTTTTAAAACAATCTGATGCTTTTACTTTAAGTATGTGTAATCCGCCATTTTATAAAAATGAAGCAGAAGCTTTAGAAGCTACAAAACGAAAATTAAAAGGCTTAGGTAAGGATGTGAGTTCTGTTACTAGAAATTTTAGTGGTACAGCGAGTGAGCTTTGGTTTTCAGGCGGAGAAAAGGCATTTTTGCACAGTTACTTGTATGAGAGCTCTTTGTTTAAAACCAATTGTTTTTGGTACACGAGTTTGGTTTCTAATAAAGACCTAGTAAAGTCTATGCAGAAATCCTTAAAAAAACTCGGAGCTACCCAAGTTAAAGTGATACAAATGAAGTTGGGAAATAAAATAAGTAGAGTAGTAGCTTGGACCTTTTTAAGTAAAAAAGAACAGCAAGATTGGCTAAGCTAGGTTTAGCTAACAAGCTAAAAAATAATTGTAAATTCGTAATCTATTAAAAATTAGATCATCCCTGTAGTTTTTGGGGTATAAATACATAAAACACAAACTTTATGAAATTAGATATATTAGCTTTTGGAGCACACCCAGATGATGTAGAATTAGGTTGTGGTGGAACCATTGCAAGAGAAATAAAAAAAGGTAAAACAGTTGGAATAATTGATTTAACACGTGGAGAACTTGGAACCCGAGGAACGGCAGAAACTAGAGATGAAGAGGCTGCAAATGCAGCAAAAGCATTGGGAGTTACTGTACGAGAAAACCTTGGTTTTGCAGATGGTTTTTTTGTTAACGATAAAAAGCACCAGTTAGAGGTAATTAAAATGATACGTAAGTATCAACCAGAAATAGTGCTTTGTAATGCTATTGAAGACAGGCATATTGATCATGCAAAGGGAAGTAAGTTGGTTGCCGATGCTTGTTTTTTAAGTGGTTTAATAAAAATTGAAACGGAAATAGAAGGGAAGCAGCAAAATGCTTGGAGACCAAAACAAGTTTACCACTACATACAATGGAAAAACATAGAGCCTGATTTTATTGTGGACATTTCAGAAGATATAGAAGCTAAAATGAAATCTGTATTTGCTTATAAAACCCAATTCTTTGATCCTTCAAGTAAGGAGCCAGAAACGCCTATTTCAAGTAAAAACTTTACCGATAGTATAGAGTATAGAGCAAGAGACTTAGGTAGGCTAGTAGGAGTTGAGTATGCAGAAGGCTTTACTACAAGTCGCTATGTTACTGTTGATAGTTTATTTGATTTGAAATAATTAAAGTGTGGTGTTGGGGTTCATTAAAACAAGCAGACTAATATTTTTATTCCTGATATTGGTTTCTTCTGCATACTCCCCAAAGATAAGTAAGCACTTCGAACACAATAATTACATACGAAATTACAGTGTTCATATTATAAATGATTCATTACAATTATATTTTAAATCACCAGCAGATATAAACTATATAACAGAAAGTGAAGAACTAAAAAATGCTATTCAAAATGCAGGTTTTAAGCTAAAAGATAAAGTTTTAGTTTATGGAAGAACCAATGATCCTCCTTATGAATATTTTGTAACCGTATCTAAAGGTGCGAAAAAAGAGTATCCAAAAAAACTTATCGTTTTAGATACCGTAGTTGGAAGCTTAAATATTCAATTTATTGGTAAGCCTTTAGCTGAAAATTCTAGAAAATCTTTAGAGCCAGATTTGCATAATATGTTTTCTAGTTTGGAGGTAGGAGCTACTTATAGAAAAGATATTAGTACGGTTATGGATGTTGTAAAAAAACATCAAAACTCAAATAAGTTTTTGGCTGCACTAAAAGAAATCAATGAATTTCCTGCCTATGATAAACAAGAAGAATGGGTAAAGCTTCAAATGCAGTTAACTTTTTCTTCTTTTCTTGGGGATAATACATTTTATAAAGAATCTTTAAAACTGCTCGAGTCTAGGTTTAAGCCTAACAATATAATTTCAAAAACGATAAAAGAGAATTTTTTAAGAGATTCAGAAGCAATAAATACAATTTTAAAAGAAGCTGAAAAGCATAAAATTGTAATGATTAACGAAAATCATTTCTATCCCAATCATAGGTTACTAGTCTTAGATTTGTTAGAGGAATTAAAAGAAATTGGCTATACACATATAGCAATAGAAGCATTAGATGTTAAACAAGATAGTTTGCTAAACTTAGAGGGTTCTTATCCAGCTTTAAAGACGGGTTTTTATACTTCAGAGCAGCATTTTAGCAATCTAATTAGAAAAGCAAAGCATCTAGGATATGAATTTGTTGCTTATGAAAACAACGATGCAAATAAAAACAGAGAACAGGGGCAAGCAGAAAATTTATATAATAAAACCTTCAAGATAAACCCTGAAAGTAAAGTATTGGTACTAGCAGGAATTGATCATATTCTCGAAAAACCAAGTTTCAGTGGTAAGGAATGGATGGCCTCTATTTTTAAAAATAAATATAAGATGGATCCTCTTACCATGAGTCAGACACATTTAAACTCTTATCGTTCAGAAATTAAGGCTACTTACGGATTGATAAGCAGTGAAATATTGGAAAATGATAAGTTCAATTCCGTAGATTATTTTATGCTTAACAATAAAAGTATTGCTGATATGGAAAGTGCTTCTTCATTTTTATATACAAATAATTCACCATCTGACGTTCAGGTAGTTTTGTTTTATGGAAGCGAAATCAAACATAAATTCGATTACCATAATAAGGTCCCGTATTATACTTCTATTTTAAAAAGTGGGATGCAGTACCAGTTGCCAATTATCAAAAACGAAGAAATATATTTATACACCTACGATAAACACGGAAACCAAATAGATAAAAAGATTGTCAAGGTTTCAGATAATGAATAAGTAGAAAAATATATGAAGTTTGTTTTTCAAGTTAATATAGTTGGTTTGCTCCAGGTGTAATAGTTATACAATTCAATCACAAAACATTAGAAACAAAAAAAGCTTCTCTAAAATAGAGAAGCTTTTGCTTTTGGGTGGAAGACGGGATTCGAACCCGCGACCCTCGGTACCACAAACCGATGCTCTAACCAGCTGAGCTACAACCACCATGTCAAACTTTCGAAAAAGTTTCTCAAATGTTTAGTTTATCCGTTAGATAAATCTGCATTCGAGTGCAATAGTTATTGCGAGTGCAAATGTATATTATTTAAGGATTATTACAAAGACTTTTTTGAAAATTTTTTAGATTTTTTTGCATTTATTTTTCTGTTGGAATTAGAAATAAAAAAATGCTTCCAAATTTCGATTGGAAGCATTTTTTGCGTTAGCGATGGAACGGTTTGTTTGAGCTCCTCGCAGAGAGCGAGTAGTGAGAGCGCGACCTTTAGGTAACGCCCTCATATACATTACTCTTATGTGTTATTTAGCTTTGTCTACTATAATTTTTTTATCACGATTAGCTAGTTCCCAAGCGGTATGAAAAATTAAACGAGTTCTGTTTTCTAATAAATCATACTGAATTTTATCTGGAGTATCTCCTGGTTTGTGATAGTCCTCATGAGTACCGTTAAAATAGAAAATTACTGGAATATTGTTTTTAGCAAAGTTGTAATGATCGCTTCTGTAGTAAAAACGATTTGGGTCATTATCGGCATTAAAAGTATAGTCTAAATCTATATTACAATACTTGCTGTTTACGGCTTCAGAAATCTCATGAAGTTCTGTGCTTAATTTATCACTTCCTATTAAGTATAGGTAGTTTCTGTTGGTTTTCTTTCTCTTAGGGTCTGTACGACCAATCATATCTATATTAAGGTTTGCAACCGTTTTTTCTAAAGGGAAAATTGGGTCTACATCTGTGTAGTATCTAGAGCCTAGTAAGCCTTTTTCTTCTGCAGTTACATGTAAAAATACTACCGAACGCTTTGGTCCTTTGCCATCTTTTACGGCCTTTTTAAATGCTTCTGCAATTTCTAAAATAGCAACTGTTCCAGAACCATCATCGTCTGCTCCGTTATAAACTTCGCCATCTTTTATACCTTCGTGGTCTAAGTGAGCAGATATTACAATGTATTCTTCTGGTTTTTCGCTTCCTTCAATAAAAGCTACAACGTTTTCAGAATCAAAAATTTCTCCGTCATTTTTATAATCTATAGCTATAGAAGCTGCTAGTGTTTTTGTTTCATCAGATTTTTCAATATCGCTATGTATTGCTTTGGCTAGCTCATTGGTAATCATGAAATAGTAAAAGTCTCCTTTGGTTTCTATTAAATCCATTCTTCCGCTTGGGCTACCATAGCGTCTTACAGCAAAATGGAAGTTTTCTGGGTTGTAGAATAAAACAGCTTTTGCTCCGTTGTTTTTTGCTGCATCTCGTTTTGCTGCAAATTCTTGTCTGAAGTTAGACCATTTAGAAGTTGTTGAAGAACCTGAAATGATGTATTCACCATCGGTATTTTTTGGTTCGCCAGCTTTAATTAAAACTACTTTGCCTTTTACATCTAATCCTTCGTAGTTAGAATATTTTTCATCGTCAATTCCGTAAGCTACATAAACAATATCTTCTGTGTTTATTTTTCCGTCAGGACTTAGGTTTACAGAAACGAAATCTTCTAATCCTTCGTAGTTTTTTCCGTTTACTGTTAAACTTACGCTTGGTGTTTTTAATGTTTGTAAAGGAACCGTTTGAAAGTATTTGTCATTTGCTAAAGCCGATGCTACACCTAAATCGATATAATGGTTTTTTAAATATTCTACAGCTTTCTTTTGGCCTGGTTGTCCTGTTTCTCTTCCTTCAAATTCATCGGAAGCATAGGTATAGAGCATTTCTTTTAATTCTGCTTCCGTAATGCTATTTGCATAGGTGGTAGCATCTGATTTTTCTGAAATAATAGTATTGTTACTTGTTGTATTCTTTTTTTGAGAAGAACCACAAGCGACTAAAGCTGTTGATATACCTATAAGGAATAGGAATTTTTTCATAAGAATAAATTTTTAAGTATTGATGTAATTTTATTTTATAAGAAATATGAAGCTACTATAATACAAAAAAACAAAGGTATTATCTAACATAACACCTTTGTTTTATTAAAGCTTTAACAATTGTGTTTTAAAGCTTGGTTTTTTTTAAAAGAGACTATTCTGAAAGATCTATATCTTCTAGATCAAGACCTTCTAATTCTTCCATAGCATTTTCTTCTGCTTTATTTACTCGTTCCTCTAGCTCTTGTGTATCGCCAACTTCTGTTTTATCAAAAATAGCTTTGTATGTAGAAAGTCCTAAAGCAATTATAGTTAGTAAGAATATAAGCTGTACTATTTTATTAGATTCGTTTTGTTGCTTAGATAAAAAGAAAGCCAATAAACCAAAAACTAAAGAAGCAATTGCAGGAATAAATGCCATATTTGAAAGCGGTAGCGTAGATAAGATAATTGCGGCTATTGCTGTGATTAAGCCTAAAATGATAGAAATTTTTCTCATAATATATGTTTAGTTTTTTAGTCCTGTTACCGATTTAATTCTAAGCTCTCCGTTTCCTACCGGAATTTTAAATTTAGCATAAACTGGTATTTTGTTTTCGTCGGCAGTTAGCCAAATAAGATTATCGTTATTACCTTTTAAAACATCGCTACCTATTACATTAATAGCAAGTTTATAGCACTCTTTTTTACCTATATTCGTTTGTATGCTTTCTTTTGCCAAAAGTTTGAAGGAAACTTTAGTTTCTTTATTGTCAAATAAAACAGTAAAAGTATCGGTACTTCCAATAGCAGCTTTATGAATATCTAAAGTTCGAATATAGTATAAAGTAGTTACCAAATCTTTTGTTCCAGGATTTATGGAAACGTTATTGTTCCTATCCCAAAAACCAGAGGGGAAGTTTTTACTTTTCTTTCTAATAAGGCTTTTAACCGTATTTGTTTTATGGTTGAAGGTATACTTTACAAATTTATCATGTCCGCCTTCATCAATATCTCTTTGATATAAGTAAGGGGTAAGCGTTTTCGGGTTTACGTAACTCTCGTATATATCACGAATCTTAAAAAAGTTATCCCACTTACTATAAGTTGTAGCGGTACATTTTAAACGCATTAAGGTAGCTTTTGAAGTTTTTACTTCGCTTGTTTCCATACGCACTTCGGCGAGTTCGGTTAAAACACCAGACATATTATAGGCCGCAGTGAAAACTAATTTTTCACCAGCTTGAAAGGCATTGTTTTGTGCTATGGAAGCAATGCTGACAAGTAAAGAAAGTACTAAAACTATTTTTTTCATAAAGTTTATAATTTTCAAATATATAAGAATAGAGCATGAATTATGCCGAAGCATTTAACCTAATATATATTTAGAATATTTATAATAATGGTGCGTTTCAATGGCTATTTTAATTTTTCTGCATGTAGCTTTCTGAGTCTTGTTAACTTCGGACTAATTACAAAACTACAATAACCTTGTGTTGGGTTGTTTCTGTAATAATTTTGATGTTCTTTTTCGGCTTCGTAAAAAGTTTCTAAGGGACTTATCTCTGTAACGATTGGTTTTTCGTAGAACTTAGCGACTTCTTTTATTACCACCTCTGCAATGTTTTTTTGTTCTTCGTTATGGTAAAAAATTACAGACCTATATTGGGTTCCTTTATCGGCTCCTTGTTGGTTTAGAGTTGTAGGATCGTGAGTAGTCATAAAAACAACTAAAATATCCTCATAAGAAATAATGTTTGCATCGAATGTGATTTGAATAACTTCAGCATGACCAGTTAATCCAGAACAAATTTCTCTGTAGGTTGGGTGGCCCGGTACTGTTCCTCCAGCATATCCAGAAACAACCTTTTCTACTCCTTTTACTTCTTGAAAAACAGCTTCGGTACACCAAAAGCAACCACCGCCAAGGGTAGCAATTTGCATATTTTTATTGGTCATTGGTTTCTTCTTTGTGTAGTTGCATGGAAGCAGAGTTTATACAATAACGTAATCCGCTTGGTTCTGGTCCGTCAGGGAAAACATGTCCTAAATGCGCATCGCAAGTATTGCACATAACTTCTACGCGTATCATTCCAAAAGCAGTGTCTTTTTCATACTTGATAGCATTTTCCTTGATAGGTTGTGTAAAGCTTGGCCAACCAGATCCGGAACTGAATTTTATGGTAGAATCAAACAAAGGAGTATCGCAACAAATACAGTTGTATTGTCCGTCATCATAAGTGGTGCATAAAGCGCCACTGTTAGGAGCTTCGGTTCCTTTTTGTCTAGTAATTCTATATTGTTCTGGAGTAAGTAATTCTCTCCATTGGGTTTCGGTTTTTTCTACTCGTTTGTCTGGAGTAGGATTTCCTTTTACAGTGAAATTTATAATGTTTTTCCAAGTAAGCATAAGCTAGTATCTTTCTATATTAAAATATAAAGATAAATCATATTATAAATCTAAACTGTAAATCTGTCTTAAAATTTTTAGCTAAAGGTTTTAGAAAAACAGCTCGTTTTTTTGATTAATAAATATGTTTTAAATTGTCTTCATCTTTAATCAAATTGTACCTTTGTAAAGGAAATTTAAACTGTAAGTTATCATTAAATTCTTATCAAATAACCTTAGGGAATTATTAGAATTCTTTAAAAGCACCAACTTTTCAAAATCCATTTTAATAGGGTTAGCGGTTACTATTCCTGTTGTTTTAGGTATAGTTTATGAACATTTAGATGTTGGTTTAGCCATTTGTTTTGGTGCATTTTGGTGTTCGCCAAGTGATGTACCGGGAAGTTTAAAGCACAAACAAATAGGAATTCTTATTTCCGCTATATTGGTAGCTGTTATCAGTTTTGTAGGAGGTTATTTAGATGTTTCAAATATTATTTTATTTCCTGTTTTAGGAATACTAACTTTTAGTATTGCTTTTATTTCTATTTATGGGTTTAGAGCTTCGTTAATTAGTTTTTCGGGCTTATTGGCACTTGTTTTGAGTTTTGCCTATGATTCTAAAACCTTAGAAATTTATGAATATGCTTTACTTGTTGGTCTTGGTGGGATTTGGTATTTATTGCTATCTACTATTTTACATTATATAAATCCAAAGGCACATACCGAAGAAACCTTTATAGAAACCTTTACGCTTACTGCAGATTTTTTAGATACCAGAAGACAGTTAATAGGTGAGCAGCCAGATAGAGAAGCCTTGCAAACCAAACTTATGACTATTCAAAGTGATTTGATGGAGCGTCATGATACTTTGCGTGAAATACTTCTTACTTCTAGACGTAGTTCAGGTAAATCTAATTACCAAGGAAAGCGTTTGTTGGTTTTTATTCAGCTTATTGAGTTTTTAGAAACAGCTGTTGCAAATCCGGTTAATTATAAAAAAATGGATGCGCTTTTTGAAAAACATCCAAAGTTTAAAACCGATTTTCAGGATATTCTTTTAGAGCTTTCTACGCATTTACGATGGATTGCTGAGCAAATTGGTAAATCGAAAACCATAACTGTTAATAAAAAGTTTTCTGAAGCTTTTAAAACTCTAGAACAGGATATTTTAGAGTTAAAGGAAAGAGATAATCCAGAAGATTATGAACATTATTTAATGCTTCAGAATTACTTTGAATATCAGAAAAAACAATACAATAAACTCAATAAGATAAAATGGTTGTTAGGTAACCCAAACCTGAGTTCTGAAGATTATATAAAGAAAGATATTCTTAAAAACTTTATAAATTCGCCAGATTATAACCCTAAGTTATTGCTTAGAAGTTTAAGTTTCCGATCTACTATTTTTAAGCACTCATTGCGTTTGTCGGTAACCATGATGCTAGGTTATGGAATAGGAGTATTTTTCCATTTACAAAATCCGTACTGGATCATGCTTACCATTATTATAATCATGCGACCAAGTTACGGACTTACAAAAACGCGTTCTAAAGATAGGATTATAGGAACACTTATTGGTGCGGTTTTAGCAAGTGGTTTGGTGTTTTTAATTCAGAATCCATACGTTTATGGAGCTTTAGGGGTAATCACTTTAGTGGTAGCCTTTTCGATGGTTCAGAAGAATTTTAAAGCATCTGCAGTTTTTATTACACTGAGTGTTATTTTCATATATGCTATTCTCCAACCTAATATTATAGAGGTAATTGGTTTTAGAGTATTAGATACCGTGATTGGTTCTGTGCTATCCTTTATTGCTATGCTTTGGTTATGGCCAGCCTGGTCTTTTATGGAAATTGGTTCCAACCTAAAAGATAGTTTAAAAGCGAATGCCGAATTTTTTAATGCCATTAGCAATTATTATCAAATCAAAGGAAAAGTGCCTACTTCCTTGAAAGTAAAAAGAAAAGAAGCCTTTTTACAAACCTCTAACTTAAGTTCTGCTTTTCAACGAATGGCGCAAGAACCTGAATCTAAACAAAACCACATCGAAGATATTTATGAGTTGGTGGTGTTAAACCATAGTTTCTTATCTTCATTGTCTTCTTTGAATACCTATATTCAAAACCATCAAACAACGGAAGCTTCAGAAGACTTTAAGGTTATATCTAATAAAATTTCTGATAATTTAGATATAGTTTGCGAAAATTTAAAATCTGTTGATTTTGAACTTCCGAAAGCCCATGTAAAAGATGTTACGCTGAAAACAGAAAAATTTGAATTTCCTGCTAGCCGAATTACTTATGAAGCAATTCTGCAAAGCAATGACGAACGTAACCATAAAGAAGCACATTTAGTTTGGGAGCAATTATATTGGTTGTTTTCTATAAGCGAAAAAATGATCAAGATTACAGCTAAGTTTTAAGTTGGAGATTAACTATTTTATTTTTAGGCGCTACCTTTATTCTTTTTTTAGTTTAAGTACTTAAAATACAACTTTAACAATATCTTAAGTGATTTTAGTTCGCAACGTAACGAACTAAACGTACTTTTGTGTAAATTAATTATTGAAAAACTAAATAACATACTATTGAAAACGAAAGCATTATTAATTGCAGTTATAACATTGTCTATGGTAAGCTGTAATTCAGACAAGAAAAAAGGAGAGAAAGCTATTGAAGCAAATCCGGAAACATCTACAGAGAAAACAATGACTACAGTAGAAAAAAGCATTGAAAACACAAAATGGCTTATCAGTTCCTTGGAAGGGCAAGACCTTACAGGGGAACAAGAAATATATTTCATTTTAGATGCTGAAACGAATCGTGTAAGCGGAAAATCAGGATGTAATACCTTTATGGGGACATATACTATAGAGGAAGGAAATCGTATTTCGTTTTCTGAATTAGGATCTACACGAATGATGTGTCCAGATCTAAAAATTAATGAAGCGGAAGTTTTAAGTGTTTTTGAGCTTGCCGATAATTTTACTGTTTCAGATGGAACTCTTTCTTTAAACAAAGCGAAGCGAGCACCTTTAGCAGTGTTTAAAAAAGCTGTAGTTTCAAACGAACCTATTGTTGAAAAATACTGGAAACTTAAAACTCTAGAAGGGAAAGAAGTTAGCATGACAGACAACCAAGAGCGAGAAGTTTATTTCACTTTAAAAGGACATAATAACAGCGTTACCGGATTTGCAGGTTGTAATATTATGCAAGGAGTATATGTTTTAGAAGAAGGAAACAGAATTCGTTTTACAAACATGGCAACAACTTTAAAGGCTTGTCCAGATGTTGATTTTAACGAAGCAGAATTTTTAAAGATTTTCGAAATTGCAGATAACTATATTATAGATGGAGATGTATTATCTTTAAATGTTGGCAGAAGAGCACCTTTAGCAGTTTTTGAAGCTATTTACATGCACTAAGAATAACGTGTTTTTAAGCAATCAGTTGTAGTTAATTAAGAATAAGTAAAATCTAAATATAGTTTAAATGGTAAACTTTAGAAAAGCAGCGTTAACAGACCTAGAAAGCATCATTGCAATAGAAAAGAAAATTTTTGGCTCTGGTAGTTATCCGGCATTTGTAGTAAGGCAACTTTTTGATGTTTCAGGGCATTATTTTATAGTAGCAGAAGAAGATAATCAGATTTTAGGTTATGCTTTAGGGGCGGTTAATACTAAACAAAAGCAGGCATGGGTTTTATCTCTCGGTGTATCAGAAAAGGCTAGAGGTAGAGGCTTAGGTAAGCAATTAACAGAACAATTGATTGAAGTTTTAAAAACGGAAGATCTTAAAGAAATTGCTTTGACAGTATTTCCAGAAAATAAAGCAGCTATAAAAATTTATAAGGATTTAGGTTTTGAAGGAAGTCCGGTTTTAAACAACTATTTTTTAGATAATGAAGCGCGTATTGTTATGACTTTAGCTGTTAACTAAAAAAGAAAAGAATTCTCTAATTAAATTAAAATACATAAATATTATGAAAAATTTAAAAGACAAAGTGATAATCATCACAGGAGGAGCTGCAGGAATTGGTGGAGCAATGACAACAGAACTAACCGAAAGAGGAGCTTGTGTGGTTGCAGTAGATTTGAATGAAGAAGCAGGAAAAGAGAAAGTAGCATCAAATCCAGAACAAATTGCATTTATAAAAGGAGATATATCCAAAGAAGCTGTTGCAAAAGAAGCTGTAGCATTAGCTGTTTCTAAATTCGGAAAATTAACAAGTGTGGTGAATAATGCACATGCATCTCGTCAAAAACCAATACTGGAACTTACCGATGCAGATTGGGAGCTATCTATGAATACAGGTTTAAAAGGAACATTAAACTTTATGAAAGCAGCCTACCCAGAACTTAAAAAAACAAAAGGATCTATTGTAAACTTTGGTTCCGGAGCAGGTTTACTTGGTCAAAAAAACCAAGGAAGTTATGCTGCAGCAAAGGAAGCAATTAGAGGCTTGTCTCGTGTGGTAGCAAATGAATGGGCAGAAGATGGTATTAGAGTAAATGTTGTTTGTCCCTTAGCACTTACCGAAGGTGTAAAGCAATGGAAAGAGCATTTTCCAGAGCAATATGAGGAAATTATTAGTAAAAATCCGCTAGGACGTTTTGGAGATCCACAAAAAGATGTAGCACCAATCGTAGCCTTTTTATTAAGTGATGACAGCCAGTATATGACAGGACAAACACTTATGGCAGATGGTGGTGATATTAAGTTACGATAAAAATAAGAGTATAGCGGAGTAATTTAAAATGAAAAAACTCCGCTAGATTCTTTAGAATTTTCGTTAGTTTTAGTTTTTAATAAAGCAGTTATGTAAAAATAGCTGCTTTAATCTTTTGTGTTATGGGCAAGGTTTTTAATAATCGTTGGTTTTTATTGTTGATTATCACATTAACTTGGGGGAGCTCTTTTATGCTTATAAAGAAAACCCTTGTGGCGTTTACTCCTTATGAAATTGGAGCTATTCGTGTTGTTGGTTCTGGATTGTTATTAGCTTTTATAGGAATTCCAGCAATTAGAAAAATGTCTAGAAGTACTTTGCTTTGGGTAACGATTGTAGGTTTCTTCGGAAACTTTTTACCAATGTTCTTATTTCCTATAGCACAAACAAGAGTTAGTAGTTCATTAGCGGGTATTTTAGATTCTTTAGTGCCAATATTTGTGTTGATTTTCGGCTATATATTCTTCAAAATAAAAAGTGAAAAATCACAGATACTTGGTGCTATTATAGGTTTTATAGGAGCAACTAGCCTTATCTATTTTTCAGAAGCAAATTCCGAAACATCTCAATTTGCTTACGCTATGTTAATTGTGCTTGCAGGAGCATCTTATGGTGTTAATGCGGTTCTAATAAAACAAAAAACAGCAGAGGTGAAGGCTGTGGAATTAACTGCAGCTATATATACCGTTTGGGCAGTTCCTTCCTTAGTGATTTTATATGCTACTGGTTTTGTGCAAAACTTCGAAATGCAAGACGCGTATGTAGAGCCTTTTATTTACTTACTTTTTCTAACCACTTTTGGTACTGCCATAGCGATGCTTTTATATTATAAATTAATTCAGAATACTTCGGCTGTATTTGCAAGTTCGGTAAGTTACTTATTGCCTATAGTAGCTGTAATTTGGGGTGTGATAGATGGCGAGAAATTTACCTTTTGGTATATTTTAGGAGGCGTTTTAATTTTAATAGGAATTTATCTTATTAGAGAAAAAAGGAAGAACCCGAAGCTTGTTCCTCGTTCCTAATTAAGAAAGAAGGAAATCCTCAAATTTAAAGGATTTGCTAATGTTTTGTTAAGTGTTGTTCCTGGCTTGTAAAGACCTAAAGGAATGCTTATATTCTCCGCGTTTGAAATAATAAATATTTTTCCATTGTAAATTCGATTTTACATAGTAGTACTTACTATAGTTTACATGGACTTATTATTTCCTTTGCTGCAAAATCGCAGCTTTTAAAAATGAATTATTAAATATTAATTGTTTGTAGGTGTTTCCTTTTTTCAATGGAATATACTTATAGACCAAAACAGTATTATATTAAATATGAGTAAAAAACGCGTAGGAATTATCGGAGCTGGTCCCAGTGGATTAGCACAACTGAGAGCTTTTGAGGCCGCAAAAAAGAAAGGATTAGATGTGCCAGAGGTTGTTTGTTTTGAAAAACAAAGTAACTGGGGAGGAATGTGGAATTACTCTTGGAGAACTGGGGTTGGTAAATACGGAGAACCAATTCACGGGAGTATGTATAAGTACTTATGGTCTAACGGACCGAAAGAGTGCTTAGAGTTTTCAGATTATTCTTTTGATGAGCATTTTAAAAAACCAATTTCATCTTATCCTCCAAGACCTGTATTATTCGATTATATTCAAGGAAGAATTAAAAAGAACAACGTTCGTGATTATATTCGTTTTGATACTACTGTTCGTTGGGTAAATTATGATGAGGATACTCAGAAATTTAAAATTGTTTTAGATAACCTAAAACTAGATAAAACGTACACAGAAGAGTTTGACTACTTAGTTGTAGCATCCGGACATTTCTCCACACCAAACATGCCATATTTTGAAGGAATTGACGAATTCCCAGGACAAGTATTACATGCTCACGACTTTAGAGGGGCAGATCCTTATAAAGATCAGGACTTATTAATAATAGGTAGTAGTTATTCGGCAGAAGATATTGGGGTACAATGTCATAAGCACGGAGCAAAATCTGTTACTTTAAGTTATAGAAGTAATCCAATTGGGGTAAATTGGCCAGAAGGTATTACAGAAGTACCTTTATTGAAATATTTTGAAGGAGATGTTGCACACTTTAAAGATGGAACTTCTAAAAGGTTTGATGCAGTTGTTATGTGTACGGGCTACCAACATAAATTCCCATTCTTACCAGATGAATTACGTTTAAAAACGAAAAACAATCTTTACCCAGATCATTTATATAAAGGAATATTCTTCAACGATGCACCAAACTTAATTTACTTAGGTATGCAAGATCAGTATTATACCTTTAATATGTTTGATGCTCAGGCATGGGTTTCTAGAGATTATATCATGGGAACATATAAAATTCCTGCGAAAGCAGAGCGTCGTTTAGATATAAACAAATGGTTAATTCAAAATGAAAAACTAAAAACTAGTTTTGACCATGTTGATTTCCAATCAGATTATATCAAAGACCTATTAAGCTTATCTGATTATCCAGACTTTAATGTAGATAAAGTAGCAGAAATGTTTAAAGAATGGCTAAAAGATAAAGATGAGAACATCTTAACGTATAGAGATAAAACTTTCCAAAGTGTTGTAACAGGAACTATGGCTGAAAAGCACCATACCGAATGGATGGATGAATTAGACGATAGTAAAGAACGTTACTTATACGCTGAAGATAAAGAAGAAGTAGAAGAGGATGCTAAATTAGAAAAAGAACCAGTATAAAGTTTTTTTATAATTAAGAACTAAAATCTCTTAATCATAAAACCTCATAAGTGTTAAAGCTTATGAGGTTTTTTTATAGATTAAATGGGCTGTTTCAAAAAACTATCTTAATTTAACCTCATATTTAAATCTATTTTATGAGTTGGTTTTTACTTGGGCAATTAGTTTATGTTTTAATTGTAGTATTCGCTATTCTTAGAGTATTACACGATACAAGAAGTAGTACAAAGGCACTTGCATATATATTGTTTATTGTGTTTTTTCCGTTGATAGGAGTGATTTTTTATTTTTCTTTCGGAATTAACTATCGAAAAAGAAAGCTCTACACCAAGAAAATCTCCCATGACGAACCTTTCCGAAACCGAATTAAGGAAAAGATGAAACGTTATTCAGAATCTGTTAGAGATTCCGGATTAGTGTCAAGTAAACGTGCAAATTTAACCGAATATCTTCGGAGATCAGGAACAAGTCCATTAACAGCGAACAATGAAGTAAAACTACTTATTAATGGCGAGGAGAAGTTTCCGGAATTATTAAAAGCTTTAGAAAAAGCAACTTCTCATATACATATCGAATATTATGTATATCAAAATGATATCACTGGAAATCAAGTTGCAGACGTTTTAATTAAAAAGGCTAGAGAAGGTGTTGAGGTTCGTTTTTTGTATGACGACTATGGAAGTCATGGATTAGGACAAAGTTTTATTCAAAAGTTAAACGATGCAGGTATAGAAACGGCTCCTTTTTATAAAATCACCTGGTACGCTTTTGCAAACCGAATCAACTACAGAAACCATAGAAAGATAGTGGTTATAGATGGCAATGTTGGTTTTGTTGGAGGCATTAATATGAGTGATAAATACCGAAATGATTTACATATAGAAAAACATATTTATTGGCGTGATACACATGTCTTGTTAAGGGGGCAAGCGGTTTCATACCTGCAATACCTGTTTATGTGTGATTGGAATTTTTGTAGTAAAAATAAATTAGAGTACACACAAAATTATTTTCCAGATTTTCTTAAGCAAGAAACTATAGAGCATGAAGTAGTGCAAATAGCAGCATCCGGACCCGATAGTCCGCAACCGGTAATTTTTTACTCCCTATTAGAAGCTATTAATTCTGCTAAAAATAGAATTTATATTACAAGTCCTTATTTTATTCCAGGAGAGAGTTTAATGGATGCTTTAATTATAGCAATTCAAAGCGGATTGGATGTTAAGCTTTTAGTTCCAGGAGTTTCAGATTCTAAAACGGTAAATATTGCAGCTAGTTCTTATTATACCGAATTACTTCAGTACGGTGCGAAAATTTATAAATACGATAAAGGATTTGTACATGCTAAAACAATGGTGATAGATGATGATTTAGCTATTATAGGCTCTGCTAATATGGACTATAGAAGCTTCGATCTTAATTTTGAAGTAAATGCCATGTTGTATAGTAAAAACCTAAATAAACAACTAGCAGAAGCCTTCGAGAACGATTTAAAAGACTCCGAGCAAATTGATGCTGAAGCTTGGCTTAGTCGACCAAAATATGTCAAGTTATGGGAAAAATTTGTGCGACTACTGTCTCCATTTTTATAAAAAACAAGATCTGTTTTAGTTTATTTAATCCGGTTTTATCTTGATTTTTCTATTTCAAAATACCTTTTCAATGTTAATTGTCTGTTAAGATTATAAACTTCTCTTTTAGCTTAAAACTGCTTGGATTTGATTTAGGAAGGAACAGGAAGAGTTTTAAAGTGTTTTTATAAGATTTTGATTTTTAGTGTTTAATGTGATGTTTGTTAAAGAATATTCTTAAAAAACAAGCGTCGATTTTTTGAAACCTTGCTGAATTTCGTATATTGTTTTTTAGTTAAAAATTCTAAAATGAAGATTTAATATTAAAATTTCTAATATTGAAATCTTATCTTTGAATTTATTTTCGCAGTAACAAATCTAATTATATGATAAAGAAAGTATTCCTGTCTCCTTTTAGAAAGTTTTTTCAACTACAAAGTTCTAGTGGTATTTTACTTTTACTCGCAACTATGGTAGCTTTAGCTTGGGCTAATTCAGGCTTTGGAGATTTGTATAGGGATATATGGCAGTATGATTTAGGAATTGTTACAGAATCTTTCGAATTTAAAATGCCTTTAATCTTATGGGTTAATGATGGATTAATGGCAATTTTCTTCTTTCTAATTGGTTTAGAAATTAAACGAGAGCTTTTAATTGGAGAGCTTAATTCTGCAAGAAAAATAGCTTTTCCTTTAGTGGGGGCTCTAGGAGGGATGTTAATTCCTGTAATGTTTTACTTGTTAATTAATCAAAATCCAGAAACAGTAAAAGGTTGGGGTATTCCTATGGCTACAGATATAGCCTTTTCTTTGGCTATTTTAAATGCTTTAGGTTCCCGTGTACCATTAAGTTTAAAAGTATTCTTAACGGCTTTTGCAATAGTAGATGATATAGGTGCAGTTTTAGTAATTGCATTGTTTTATAGTGGTAGTATTGTTATTAGCTCTTTGTTAATTGCTTTAGCGTTATTAGGAATTTTATATTGGTACTCTAGTAAAGGTGCTTACAATACTTACGTATATTTATTCTTCGGAATTATTATTTGGTTCTTATTCTTAAATTCAGGAATACACCCTACAGTAGCAGGTATTTTAATGGCCTTTGCAGTCCCTATTAGACAAAAAATAGAGAGTACAGAGTTCTTATCTCAACTGTCTAATGTGTATAATAACATTAAGAATGCGAGTGTTTTACAGAAACCTATTCTTTCACATGAACAGCTTCGTTATATGGATGATTTAAACGATTGGTCTTCTAAATTCCAATCACCATTACAAAACTTAGAACATAACTTACACAGCATTGTGGCCTATTTTATTATTCCGGTATTTGCATTAGCTAATGCAGGAGTTTTAATTGCTGGTTCAGAAAACCTAGATACTGTATTAGTAGTTAATATTATTGTTTGTTTAGTAGTAGGTAAGAGTGTAGGAATTTCTTCAATTGTATGGATTGCTAAAAAAGTGAAGTTAATTGAAGTTCCTTCAGACATTAAAACTAAAGAAATTATTGGGGTTTCATTCTTAGCAGGAATCGGCTTTACTATGGCTATTTTTATTGCTAGTTTAGCATTTGCAACCCATCCAGAATATATAGATTCCGCTAAAATCGGAATATTAATTGGATCCTTTATTTCCGCAATTATAGGATACACTATTCTACGAATAGACTTTAACAAGAAAAAATCGGAAGCAAAGCTTTCCTAACTAATAAGCTTACTCAAATAATACATGAACTAATTAAAAGGTTGATTGGCAGTCTTTTAGTTAGTTTTTTTTATCTCCAATCTTACCTATTAAATTTTTAACAAACACTTAACGTTGTTTAGTTCGTAAGTAAACGAACTAAAGCTATCTTTGCAAAGTTAATTTAAATGATAGTTAAGAAAATGGAGTTGTCAAACCAAAAGCAACAACTTATTGAAGAAGTAGGGGTGTATTTAGAAGAGCGGGCAGGACTTTCGCCTTTAGCTTCTAGAATTTACGCGCTACTAATTCTGTCTTCTCGCGAAGGAATGAGTTTTGAAAACATTGTTTGCGCCATGCAAGCAAGTAAAAGCTCGGTGTCTAATAATGTTAATGTGCTTTTACAATTACATTATATAGAGTACTACACAAAGCCTGGTGATCGGAAAAGATATTTTAGAACATCGGATTATTATCTTAAAAACACCATGGAACAACAGGCGCATCTTATAGAGAAGTCGCTTAAAATTATCCAAAAGGTAAATGATTTTAATGAAAATAATAATCCTAATAAATTTGAAGTTGAAAAAGCAATAGGCACTTTATACAAGGACTTGTTACATGATCAATTAACAAAATTGAACGACACCTTAATACAATTTGAAAAATTAAAAGAAACAAGCAAATAAACACTACCAAAAAATGAATACAATCACTAAATCCATTTTATCTATTTCGTTGCTATTTTTAGCAACTTCTTGCGGAGATGATAAAGCATCTCAAAACCCAATGGCTGCACAGCAAAGAGCAATGCCATTACCAGTAATAGAAGTGCCAACTAAAACAGTTACAACTTATAAAGAATACCCGACCCGTATTGAAGGTGTTGTAAATAGTGAAGTTAGAGCTAAAATCACAGGTTATATCACAGATGTATTAGTTGATGAAGGGCAGAAAGTTCGTAAAGGTCAAACCTTATTCAAACTAGAAACCCAATCTATGAACCAAGATGCTGCAGCAGCAAGGGCTAATGTAAATGCTGCTCAAGTGGAGGTGAATAAATTAAAACCATTAGTAGAAAAAAATATTATTAGTGCTGTACAATTAGAAACTGCTAAAGCTAAGTTAGAACAAGCTAAAAGTAGTTATAACAGTATTGCTTCTAATATTGGTTATGGTACTATAAAAAGTCCAGTAGATGGTTATGTTGGTGAAATAAGATTAAGAAAAGGGTCGTTAGTTAGTCCTTCAAATCAAATGCCTTTAACTACCGTTTCAGATATTAGTAATGTATTTGCTTATTTTTCTATGAACGAAAGTGAGTATATTGATTTTATTCAGAATGCTAAAGGAGAAACAAAAGATGAAAAGATCAAAAATCTTGACAAAGTAACTTTAGTTTTAGCAAACGGAAGCGAATATGCTTCAAAAGGAAAAATTGAAACCATCAACTCACAAGTAAACAAACAAACAGGTACTATTTCTTTTAGAGCTTTGTTTGATAATGCAAGCGGAATTTTAAACAACGGAAATAGTGGAACCTTAAAAGTACCAACTGTTTTTGAAGATGTTTTAGTGATTCCACAATCGGCAACTTTTGAAAACCAAAATAGCAGATTTGTTTATACAGTTAAAAAGGACTCTAGTAATGCAATGCTTGCATTAGCAAAAGCGATTAAAATTAAAGGTAAAACAGATAATTTATTTATTGTTGAATCAGGTCTAGAAAAAGGAGAAGCTGTTATTGTTACTGGTATTGGTAAACTTCGTGATGGTACACCAGTAGAGCCTCAAAAAACAGATTTTGATAGCGTAACAGAACCTATCAAAGCAGAGTTTCAATAAATTTTAGTGTTTCATAACGAAATCAAAACATAAGCAATCATGTTAAAAACATTTATAACGAGACCTGTACTTTCTACAGTAATCTCCATCATTATAGTAATATTGGGAATTTTAGGGTTGCAATCCCTTTCTGTAACCCAATATCCAGATATTGCACCTCCAACCATTCAAGTTTCAGCATCCTATCCAGGAGCAACTGCTGCAACAGTATTAGAGAGTGTTATTATTCCTATTGAAGAACAAATTAATGGGGTAGAAGGAATGACATATATTACTTCTACTGCAACAAACTCAGGTACGGCAAGTATCACTGTGTATTTTGATCAAGATGTTGATCCAGATATTGCAGCTGTAAACGTTCAAAACCGTGTAGCACGTGCAAATCCATTATTACCTGCTGCTGTTAGACAAACAGGAGTTTTAACGCAAAAACAACAAACTAGTGCGTTAATGTTTATTAGTTTCTTTAGTGAAAACGAAGCTTATAACGATACTTATCTTCAAAACTACTTAAAGATTAACGTAGTACCAGCTTTCCAACGTGTAAAAGGGGTTGGTAATGTATCTATTTTTGGTGGTAAAGACTACGCAATGCGTATTTGGATTAAGCCAGATAAGTTAGCGGCATACGGTTTAGCTCCTTCAGATATTTCTGCTGCTATTAATGAGCAGAGTCAGGAAGTAGCTGCAGGTACACTAGGTGAAAACAGTGGAGAATCTTTTTCGTATGTAATTACTTACGATGGACGTTTTAATAACCAAGAACAGTATGAGAATATTATCATTAAATCTTTAGGTAATGGTGAATTCTTAAGATTAAAAGATGTAGCTGAAATTGAATTAGATGCCTTGTCTTACGCTTCTAGTGCAAAAACAAATGGTAATCCAGCTGTTGCTTTAGGGGTTTTTCAAACAAAAGGTTCCGATGCACAAGCAATTATTGAAGAAGTAAAAACAGAATTAGCTAGTTTAGAGAAAGATTTCCCAAAAGGAATTAATTACCTGATTCCGTATGACACAAATGAATTCTTAAATGCTTCGGTAAATAAGGTAGTTTCTACTTTAATTGAAGCCTTTATATTAGTTTTCTTAGTTGTATTCTTGTTTTTACAAGATTTCAGATCCACATTAATTCCGGCAATTGCGGTTCCGGTATCTATTGTTGGTACTTTCTTTTTCCTGAATTTATTCGGTTACTCTATTAACTTATTAACCTTATTCGCCTTACTGCTTGCCATTGGTATTGTGGTAGATGATGCCATTGTTGTGGTAGAAGCCGTACATGCTAAGATTGATGAAGGAGCAAAAGATGTGCAGAAAGCAACAATAACAGCGATGAGTGAAATTTCTGGAGCAATTGTTTCTATTACTTTAGTAATGGCAGCGGTATTCGTTCCGGTAACATTTATCACAGGTCCAACAGGAGTTTTCTATGAACAATTTGGTGTTACACTTATTGTAGCTATTATGATTTCTGCAGTAAACGCATTAACACTGAGTCCTGCTTTATGTGCTATTTTCTTAAAACCACATTCCGAAGAAGATAAAAAGAAATCTATGTTACAGCGTTTCTATGATGCATTTAACAGAGGTTTTAGTGCAATGACTAGAAAATACGGTCAGTCATTAGGTTTCTTATATAGACACAAATGGATCAATGTTGTTATTCTTGTAGGAGCAGTAGTAGGAATTTGGTATGCTGCAAATACAACACCAACTGGTTTCGTTCCAGATGAGGATAGAGGAATTATCTTTACAAATATCGAATTACCAACAGGAGCATCTGTAGATAGAACTGCTGAGGTAAACGAAATGTTAAGCAAAAAGATTAGACAAATTGAAGGAGTTGAAGCTGTTACTTTGGTAAATGGTAGAAGTTTAATTAGTGGTGAAGGTAGTAACTACGGTTTAGGATTTATTAAACTTAAAAACTGGGAAGAACGTACTACTGAAGCTACTTCAGCAAAAGCTATTATTGGTCAGTTATTTGGTATGGCCGCTACAATTCCAGAAGCTAAGATTATATTCTTCTCTCCACCAAGTATTCCAGGATTCGGAAATTCTGCTGGTGTAGAAGTGAACTTATTAGATCGTTCTGGAGGAAGTTTTACAGATTTAGATGCTGCTAACCAAGAGTTTATTAGAAACTTAAGTATGAGACCTGAGTTTCAATATGCAAACTCTTCATTTAGTACAAGATATCCACAGTATAAGTTAGATATCAATGTGCCACTTGCAAAGGAATATGGTGTAAATATCAATAGTATTTTTAATACTATGCAAGGTTATATAGGTAGTGTTTATGCTGCAGATTTCTCTCGTTTCGGTAAACAGTTTAGAGTTTATATTCAAGCAAAACCAGAAGATAGAGCAGATAAGCAAGCCTTAAATAACTTGTATGTAAAAACTGGTTCTGGAGAAATGGCGCCAATTACACAATTCGTAACCTTAGAACGTGATTTTGGACCACAATCGGTAACTCGTTTCAACTTATTTAACTCTACATCTATTACAGGAGCTTTAAATCCTGGATTTAGTACTGGAGATGGTATTGCAGCTGTAGAAGAAGTTGCTGCTTCTTTACCAAGTAATTATACAACGGTATATTCCGGTTTAACTCGTGAGGAGTTAGCAGCAGGAAACCAAACAACTATGATTTTAATATTAGTTGTTGTATTCGTGTACTTCTTATTAGCAGCGCAATATGAGAGTTACTTAATTCCGTTTGCAGTTATTTTATCATTACCGTTAGGAATCTTTGGAGCATTTATAACTACCAAGTTGTCTGGATTAGAGAACAATATTTATTTCCAAATTGCACTGGTCATGTTAATTGGTTTATTAGCGAAAAACGCGATTCTAATTGTGGAGTTTGCTATTCAAAGAAGACGTCAAGGATTAAGTATTGCTGATGCAGCATTTGAAGGAGCTAAAGCACGTTTAAGACCAATTTTAATGACATCTCTTGCATTTATCTTCGGTTTAACACCATTAGTAATTGCAACAGGAGTTGGAGCAGAAGGAAACCGTGCAATTGGTACTGGAGCTGTAGGAGGAATGGTAATTGGTACTATTTTAGGTTTATTTATTATTCCTATTCTGTATATATTATTCCAATGGTTACACGAAAAAGTGAGTACAAAACCAGCAGTAGTAACAGAAGAAGCTTAAGCATTAATTTTTGAAAATTTTAAAGAAATGAAAAATACAATTATAAAATTCAGTTCGTTTATTGCTTTAATGCTAACGCTTCAATCTTGTTTTGTAGCGAAAGAATATACGCAACCAGAATTAACAGAATTAAATATAGACGAAGCGAAGTTTAGAACAGATAACATTGCTGAAGATAGCTTGACTATAGCAGATGTTTCTTGGAAAGAAATATTTACCGATCCTGTTCTTACGAAGCACATAGAGAAAGGATTAGCAAATAATATCGACATCCGTGTAGCTTTACAGCAAATCGTAGCTTCTGAAGCTTATTTCAAACAAGGTAAAGCTGGATATTATCCAACTTTATCTGCAAATGCAAAATATACACATCAAGAAATGTCTAAAAACAGTCAGATGGGAGCATTTGGTAGTTCTTTAGACCAATATGAACTCTCTGGAGCTTTATCATGGGAGGCAGATATTTGGGGTAAAATTAGATCTAATGAGCGCGCTTTTCAAGCAAGTTATTTGCAAACAGTAGCAGCACATAAAGCCGTTAAAACTCGTTTAATAGCAAATATTGCTTCCGTTTATTATCAATTGCTTGCTGTAGATGAGCAAATCAAAATTACAGAGCAAACTATTAAAACTAGAGAGAATGGATTAGAAACTTCTAAAGCTTTAAAAGAAGCTGGAAGTGTAACAGAAGTTGGTGTAAAGCAAACCGAAGCACAGCTTTATACAGCGCAAGCTCTTTTAGTTGATTTAAAACAGCAATCGCATATTTTAGAAAATACCTTATCTATTCTTTTAGGAGACATGCCAAAAGAAATAGAAAGAGGAACTTTAGCGGAGCAGAAAATTGATACAGAACTTACGCACGGTGTTCCTGCGCAATTATTAAGTAATAGGCCAGATGTTATTGCAGCTGAATATAATTTAAGAAATGCCTTTGAACTGACTAACGTTGCACGTACTAACTTTTATCCTTCTTTATCTTTATCAGCAAATGGAGGATTACAAAGCTTAGAATTAGAAGATTTGTTTAGCGCTAACTCTCTGTTTGCAAATGTTATTGGAGGAATAGCACAACCAATTTTAAATGGAAGAAAAATTAAAACGCAATACGAGGTTTCAGAAGCTAGACAAGAACAAGCTCGTTTAAACTTTGTACAATCTTTATTAGTAGCTTCAAAAGAAGTTTCTGATGCAATGTATGCGTATAATGCAGCTTCAGAAAAAATCGAAATCAAACAAAAAGAATTTGATGCCTACGATGTAGCTACAGATTATTCAGAAGAATTATTAAACAACGGTTTAGCTAATTATTTAGAAGTATTAAGAGCAGAAGAAAATGCACTTAATTCAAGTTTAGGATTAGTTACTGCAAAAAACAGTCAGTTACAAGCTATTATTGATTTATATCAAGCACTTGGAGGTGGGTGGAAGTAATGTATAATAGCATTACTTTGTTTATCTTTAGTAAATGAAATAAGTAGTTTTAAAACCTATTGAAATAAAATGACAGAATTATTAGAAGCATACAAGTCACATCTTATCTATATAGCTATAGTTTTAGTAGCATTTATGCTACTTCGTATGTTGACAAATGTTCTTCATAAGTGGTTATTAAAGAAAAAGTCAGAGCAGTTTTCACACTCTTCAGGAAGATCTTTAACCATAATGAAAAAGGTCTTAAATACTCTTTGGTTATTGCTTGCTTTTATAGCTGTATCTTTTGTTTTTGTAGATCGCGAAACAGACATTGTACTTGTAGGTTATTTTAAGCTAATTAGTTATTTAGGTTTTGTAGCGGTTATTACCATCATATTAGCTACTGGTTGTAATGTATGGTTTAAGCAGAAAATAGAAGAGAAAGTTTCTTTAGATTATGATGCAACAAGCTATAGGTTTTTACGTTACGTAGCTGTTTTTACTATTTGTTTTATAGGAGTTCTTGTTGGGTTAATGGCTTTTCCTTCTATGAAAAGTGTTGCACAAACAGCTTTAGGTGGAGCAGGAGTTATTGCTATTATTGCGGGTGTTGCATCTCAAGAAGCATTATCTAACCTTGTAGGAGGGGTGTTTATCATTTCATTTAAACCTTTTAAAATTGGCGATGTCATTAAGGTAACCGATACAATGGTTGGAACTGTAACAGATATTACTTTGCGTCATACTGTTATTAGAAACTTTGAGAATAAAATGATTGTAATTCCTAATGCGATTATAAACAAAGAGAAGTTAATTAACTACGACCTTGGAGAAAAGAAATGCTGTGAACATATTGAATTGGGAATTACCTACGACAGTAATGTTGAGCTAGCAAAGAAAATACTTCGAGAAGAATGTGAGAAACATCCATTTATTTTTGATAACAGAACAGAGGCTGATAAGAAAGATGGTTTACCAATGGTAAAAACAGCTTTAACGAGATTTAATGATTCATCTGTAACCATTAGAGCTTGGGCTTGGGCGGAAACTTTTGGAAATGCTTTTACTTTAAAATGTGATGTTTTTGAGAGTACAAAAAAGCGATTTGATGCAGAAGGTGTCGGTTTAGCATTTCCTACTAGAACTGTTTATATTAAAAATGAAACAGAAAAAGCTAAAGAAAACTAAACTCTGCTTACAATTAAATAATTCTTAATATATTTAGGCAAAACCAATTTATTATGAAAAACATTATCATTCCAGTTGATTTCTCTCAACAATCTGAATACGCATTACAAACAGGAGCTATACTAGCAAAAAAGCATGGGGCAACCTTACATGTTTTGCATATGTTAGAGTTATCAGATTCTATAATTTCTATTTCTAGTTCAGATACCCAAAACGAAATGATGTTCATGCTTGCTTTAGCAAGAAAGAAATTTGAAGCTTTTTTAGATAAAGATTATTTGAAAGGAATTGAAGTAGTACCTGTAATTAAAAAACACAAAGTTTATAGTGAAGTTGATGCTGTAGCTAAAGAGTTACAAGCAGATTTAATTATCATGGGATCTCAAGGTCTTACACTTCAAGACGGTATATTTGCTGGTTCTAACGCAGAAAAAATGGTTAGAAACAGCAGCACTCCTGTGTTAATTGTAAAAACAGAGCCAATAGACTTTACACTTAAAGATGTTGTTTTAGCAACAGACCTTAGTATAGAAAGTATCGATACGTATAAGAAAGCAGCAAGCCTACTTTCAAAACTTGGTAGTAGCGTAAAACTAGTTTATGTTAATGGACCAAACAAAAGGTTTATAAGCTCTAAAGTTTTCAATAAAAAAGTAAAAGAATTTACAGCTGCAGGAGGGTCTGATCAGGTAGAGTTTATAGCTGGTTATACTATTGAAGATGGTATTATTCAATATGCAGATATGGTAGATGCAGATTTAATTGCTGTAATAACGAATGCAAGAAAAGGATTAAATCACTTTATTAAAGGTAGTGTTTCTGAAGACGTAGCAAACCACTCAAGACGTCCGGTAATTACTTTTAAAATGTAATAAAATAGTATTAGTGTATTTATTTTATGAATTCGGTGTTTTATTATTAGTGAAGCACCGAATTTTTTTATTTAAACCAAACTAATTTTTAATAAAGGGGATAGTCTGTGTTTGATTGTCTTGTTTGATATTTAGGAAATAAAGACCACTCTCTAATTTGCTAACATCTATTTTATTGTTACTCCTTTTAGTTTCTATTAGTTTACAGTCTATTGTATAAATTTTGGTTTCAATATCTGAATTGCTATTGTTTTTGAGATTTAAAGTAGAAGAAGTAGGGTTAGGGTACACACTTATTTTTTCTTTATTATTTACTTTTTCTTCTACACTTAAAGTCTCCCAAGAATCTATTGCAGCAGTTCCTCCCCAAATTAGCGTTGCTAAATATGGGTTATCAATAAAAGGATTTCTGTTTCCTTGATAACTAGCAATAGTTTTATTTCTATGTGTTTCAAATTCAGACACAGGGTCTTCTACATTCCATTCTAAAAAGATATCAGGCATATCTGTATGGTAATTGTTTGTACTGTAAGCTACATCGTTAGGCTTACATTGTGGAGGGTAGCGTAGGTACATATACATGATAATACGTGCAATATCACCTTTCCATTCTTCACCAGGAAAAAAATGACCCTGTGGCGTTATATTAGAGTTTTCTGATCCTAAAGCAAACACACGATTACTTCTTGAAGAGTTCATTTGAGAATCTGCAGGTCTTAAATTATGAGCATCTGTTCCTGCGCTAGGGTAACTAGTGTCTAATCTTGGGTTTGCCAAAGATTTTGGAAACACATGCTCTCTATTCCATAAACCGTAGCAGGAGTTACTATGACAAGAAAGACTTTTGTCTCTTAATTTATCGTTAGAAACGTCTGTATCCCTATCATTATATCCGTATACAAGATAAATATTATCAGAATTAATGATCTCTATATCCGACTGCTTTAATACGTCCCAAGTGTCTGTATACGAACTTGTATATGGAAGTAGGGTTGTATGCGTATTGGTTATTAAAATGGATAATTGTTGTTTTAAATTATCGCTGTCTTGTGAAAAATCTATTTCGCTATAATAAGCAGGTACCTGCGCATATAGACTTAAAGAAAATATGAATAATAAAAAGTTAAGTAAGGTGTTTTTCAAAAGTTACAGATTTATTATGGTTATTTGGGTGCTTTATTAAAATTAAGGAAGGTTAATATAACAATATGTGTATTATCATGACATTAAAAATATCGATTTCTATTTAAAAGCTTCCGTTTTGCTAAAAACTTTTTATTATTTTCTTCCTACGAAGTGCTCCATTGTTTTGTAAATACCTAGTACTTTTCCTGTAAACCAATCAAAAACATCTATAGACATGATTGCTTGACCAAATCTTGTAAATCTATATATGTATCCCGGAATTGTTACCATTCTTTTATTCCCTTCAATAGCTTTTATAATAGTTAATGAGGCAGCTTCAGGTTCTAAAATTGGAATTTTCGATCTCACCCCATCAAACATGCCAGTATATATATAATAAGGCATTATGGTAGTAATATGAATGTTCTTTTTCATCTGCATCATTTCTAGTCGCAAACTATCAGACCATCCTATAAGCGCCCATTTACTAGAAGCATAAACCGACATTTTAGGGTTTGAAATTAGTCCGCCAGAAGAAGCAATATTACATATATGGCCAGAGTTTTGAGCTAGCATATCATCCAGGAATACTTTTGTGATATACATAGGAGCAAGGCTGTTAATTTGCATGGTAGCATCTATTTCTTTTACACTATGCTCGTTGAAATATTTACCAACAACAATACCTGCGTTATTTATAACAACATCTACAATTCCTATTTCCTGCTTTACTTTTGCAGCAGTTTCTTTTACTTCCTCAAAATTTGAAACATCTACTTTAAAACTGAAAAGGGAAGAATACTTAGAGAAATCTTTAAGCGTTTCGTTGATGTTGGTTTCGTTAATATCCCATATAATCACTTTGGCTTGACGTTCAAGCATTAAACGAGTCATTATTTTACCAATACCAGATGCGCCACCGGTGATTAATACTGTTTTTCCTTGTAAGTTTTTCATGTTATTTGAATTGTAATATTTTGAAGCTTGTTTTGTTTTCTGAAAAGTAAAAGTGAGAAATTATATCTTATTAACCGCTTAATATACAGTAAAAAAGTGAAATATTATTTTTTGTTATTTAACGTGATTTCCTGTCCATTCTCCATTAGATTCAAATAAATTATAACCATTCTGTAAATCGGAGCACAAATATTTGTTTGTCCATTCACTATCTAAACTAAAAAGATTGTAATTGGTATTAGCCCGTATAAAATAGCCAATCCATTCGTTGTTCATATCGTAATATAAATATACATCAGAGTTAGCGTAAATCAGTACTCCAATAGCTTCAGAGGCTTCATTGAAAAGATACTTTTTATCTGTAAAAGTATATAAAGGGTTAAGGTTATTGTTGTATTTAGGATTTATTTTAGAGTTGTAAGTTGGGTTTAGTTTAGATAGATATTTTGGGTTTATACTCGAATTGAATGTAGGGTTAATTTTCGCGTTATATTTTGGGTTAATCTCTGTATTGTACCTAGGGTTTATATCTGAAGTATATTCAGGATTTATTCTAGAATTATAATTAGGATTAACGCTTGAAGTGTATTTTGGGTTTTGATTGAAGGGAATGTTTTGCGCAAATACTGAAGCGCTTATGAGCAAAAATAGAAAGGTAGCGAAGTATGTTTTCATAATCGGATTCGTATAACTTTTGTATGCTTAATTTACAATTAAATTCCCTTTATGCTTCGCTTTTATTTTAATTTAAGTTTTTCTTTGTTTTATCGCATAAACTTCCTTTATAAAAGACATCTATCACTTTTTTAAAAAGATCAGTTTCATTTTGTGCTAGATGAAAAAGAGTCATACAAGACTTCATTTTAAAATGATCTGGACTTCCTAAGATTTCGAATGCCGATTTGTTTTCTGTAGAAAGAAATGTCAATGTTATTTCATGCAGTCTTTTGCCTAAAATAGGATGGTTGAAGTAGCTTAGTGCTTCTTCTTTACTTTGTATAGCATATCTTTTTGAAATTTCACTTATTCCTAAGTTTTTATATTGTGGGAAGATATACCACATCCAATGGCTATGCTTTTTACCGTTTTTAATTTCTTCTAAAGCCCTATCGTAATCTGATTTTTGAGCTTCAATAAACCTTTCTAAATTAAATTCGTCATTCATATGTTCTCTTAATCTTGTTTTTTGTTCTCTCTAATTAGTAAAATCATTGCGATTATTAATAATATACTAGTTGAAATACTTAGCCAAAAACCTGTATTTTCTTCTTTTAAAAATATAATTTCTCTAATTAATAAAACGGAGCTCAGTAAAATTATGATAAATGGGAGATTTTTTTTCAATTTATTGGTTTTTAAGAATTAGTGATACATACTAATTTAGTAAGGTAAATAATCTTCTACTAATTGCTTCATTCCATCTGTAGCTTTTTCTTTAAGAACTAATAAATTGATTCCTTCTTCTACATCAGGGTTTGTATCAATATATACTGTTTGCGCATCTACTGGTACAGATAATAATAAAGATCCTGCAGGTTGCACAACCATTGAAGTTCCAATAATTATAAACAAGTCGGCAGTTTGCGTTATTTCAATTGCTTTTTCTATTTCGGTAACCTCTTCTCCAAACCAAACGATATGTGGGCGAAGTTGACTAGCATCTTCTGCCAAATCACCAACCTGAATAGGTTTTGTGCAAGGATATATAAACGAAGCATCTTTGCTACTTCTACATTTGTTTAGTTCTCCATGTAAGTGTAAAACATTTGAAGAACCTGCTCTTTCATGTAAATCATCTACATTTTGTGTAATTACAGAAACTTTATATCGGTCTTCTAACGAAGCTATTAGTTCGTGCGCTAAGTTTGGTTGTACTTTTTCTACTTTTATTCTTCTTTCGTTATAAAAGTCTAATACTTTTTGAGGTTTTTTTTCAAAACCTTCTTTAGATGCTATGTCTTCTATCTTATTATTATGCCAAAGCCCATTTGTATCTCTAAAGGTTTCAATTCCACTTTCTTGACTTATGCCGGCTCCTGTGAAGAATACGATGTGATGTTTCTGATTCATTAAAAATATTTTGATTATCAGGGTTTGTGTTTTCTGTATGAGTAGATAAAGTAAATAATAAACATGGGCTTTATTACTTCTCCAATGAAAAAACTAATTTTCGTTTTTTGAAATTTAAGACAAAAATTGTTAAAATGAAATAGCCTATAAATATTATGTTTATAGGCTATGGTTATTTTGCTGAATATTTCAATGTAAAAATCTATAGAAGCTTAGAATCAACTGTAATATCTCCTTTTAATATTTTCTCAATCGGACATTTTTTTCCCATTTCTAATAACTTCTCACGTTGCTCATCAGTAAGGTTTCCAAAAAGCTCTATTTCTTTTCTAAATTTAATTTCGTGCGTTTTAATATTTCGTTTAAAACTTACATTTACTTTAGCTTCTTTTAATTCCCATTCTTTTCTATCGGCATACATTCTTAAAGTCATTGCAGTACATGTTGCTAAAGAAGACTCTAATAATTCGGTAGGAGTGAAGCCTAAATTTTGACCGCCAACTTCTACTGGTTCATCTGCTGTGATGATGTGATTTTTGGCTTGAATTTCTGTTTTATATTTTTGTGAGCCAATGCTCGCTTTTACTTTTTTCATTGTTTTTATTTAGATTTAAAGGATTTAGGTTGCGGTAAAGGAACTCGTACAGTTTCGTTTGGAACCTTAGGAAAGGCATCGTTATTCCAATCTTTTTTCGCCTTCTCAATTAATTCTTTTTTAGAGGACACAAAGTTCCATTCGATAAATCGTTCTTCAGGAAATGCCTCTCCACCAAATATATAAACAGAGGTGTTTGCTTCCATTTCAAAAGCACATAAGGAACTGTCTTTGGCTACTAATATTTGCTTAGGTCCAAAGCTATTTCCGTCTGATTTAACTTCCCCTTCTAAAATATATAAGGCACTTTCGCCAAATAGATGTTCTCCAATATTTATTGTCTTTGCTTTTTCTGTTTTAATCTCTATTAAATACAACGGACTATAAACCGGAACGGGTGATTTTTTGCCAAAAACTTCCCCTGCAATGAGTTTGTATTTCACTTCATCCTCCTCCCAAGCTGGTAAGTCATTTGCGTTTATATGTGTAAAGGAAGGTTCGCACTGCTCGTCTTCTTTAGGTAGAGCCACCCATATTTGTAATCCGTGTAATTTTTTCTCTTGGTTTCGAAGATACTCTGGCGTACGTTCCGTATGAACTACACCTTTTCCTGCTGTCATCCAATTTACGGCACCTGGTTTTATTTCGATTGCAGTACCTAAGCTGTCCCTGTGAAATACAGATCCTTCAAATAAAAATGTTAAGGTAGATAAGCCAATATGTGGGTGCATATCTACATCCATATTTTCATTTGGACCTAATTGTGCAGGGCCCATATGATCTATAAATATAAAGGGACCTACCATGCGTTTTTGACGAAATGGTAATAAACGGCCTACCATAAAATTACCGATATCAGCAGCACGTTCTTCTATAATAAGTTTGACGTTTGACATGAGTTTATGAATTTTAATTTTAAAAGTCTAATTTCTAGATGTTTTTAACTTGAAAAGCTAAGTTGCCTTTTTTAGAAGATGTTAATTAGCTTATTAAAGTTTATCATAACCTTTAAACTTCGGACTAACTATACGCTTCCATTCAGGATGCTTTTTTATATAAGCAAAAACATAAGGGCAAAAAGGAAGTAATGAGATATTATTCTCATCAAGATATTGTAAGGTTTTCTCAACTACAGCACTTGCGGCACCTTTTCCAGCTAATTCAGGTTCGGCTTCCGTATGAACTAATGCTATTTGGTTACCAAATTCCCCATAATTTATAAAGGCAAAATGACCATCAATATTAATTTCGAAGCGTTTTTTTTCTTCGTTTTTTACTAGTGGAATGTCGATATATTCGGTTTTTATATTGTGTGTGTTTAATTACTACTTACTTATACTGTTTTAGGATGCTATTAGCAAAAGTAATAAGTTAAGCTAATATTCCCTATATTCAAAACAAGCTAATGTTTTTGGTGTGAAAAATAATGTGTCGATTATATGGTGTTGGTATCAGGATAAGAAGATTACATCAATGACGTTACAGGATTTTCTGTAGTTTCTTTCGGTAGGTTCTACGTCTAGATCATCGAAACAATAAAAGTCTTCGGAGCCATAGTCTTCTATGGTTTTATAGCCTAGGAAATATTTTTATCATTTTATGTTTTCCCAATGTTCTGGGTCAACCGTTGTCCAGTAAGCTTCATAAAAATCTCTTTTCTCCGTTTTATGATTCTTAATTAAATCTGCAAAATAGTTTGTAAGTCTTTCTTTTTGAGTTGATTCATTAGAGAGTAAATCTTTGTTGTTTTCGTCAAATACCATGACAGACGCATAAATGTGTTTCCATTCCTCCATTCCGTTTGTGTATACATTATATTTTTCACCATTTGAGAATAACTCTACTTTTTCCCAAACTAAAATCGGATGCTTCTTATTACTTGGATAAATTGTTTTGTCCCACTTTCCGAATTTATCAAACATAACCTTATGTGAGTAAAATGCTGAAAAGACACATTCAAATCTTATTTCGTTAAATGATATTGTGTCATTATTATAGATAGTTTCATATTTTTCAGATAATATTTCGGTATACTTATTCTTATATATTTTCGGACATTTTGCTTCCTTAACTACTTTTTGAGAGCTTGAGCAGCTAATGATTAGAAATAATGAGATTATTGATAATATTTTTTTCATAATGTTCTAGATAAAGGGTTAAATACAGGAATACTATTCCTTTAATTTACACCCTTCTAGTTATAGGTTTTAAGTTTTTCGCGTTTGTAATTTAGTGAAATAATACTAATTGTGAGAATTTGCTTTTGTGATTTTAAAAGCAGGATCCAGGATGGTTAAACGTAACTGATTGTTTGTCAGATGAAATGCTGTTGTAGATTATCTTTTACCATTTTAGAAATAAATAATTCACTTTGTCATTAAGGTGGGAGTAAAACTTTGTTAAGTGGGGATAATGTGGGGATATTTCTTTTGTTTGAATCTAATTATCTTTTCATAGTTCATTCGGTTCACTATTGGAATTTTACAAATAGTGAACCGAATAGTGAACCGATGCCTATGGTTTTAGATGGTTTTATTTGATAAAGTGTAGAAATGAAAAAGCCGATAAACATAGTGTTTATCGGCTTTTGGTGAGATTTGTTAATCTCTAAGCGGAGAAAGAGGGATTTTATTCCTCGTTCTATGCTGTTATAAATCAGTTGCTTATAATTTTATTATCAATTAAGGTAACCGATTTGGACTCCTTTTTTAACGTACTAGATACCACTAAATTGTGTATTGTAAAAATAGTGAATTAAGTCAATAAATACAAGGGTTTTTAGATATAGAATACTAAAATTTGAACTAGTATTAATAGGGCGTAGATTGTTTTTGTTGATGAATTATCTCCTCAATTACCAAATGGATTTACTATCCTAAAATCAAGTGAGAGACTTGTTCATATTTTATGCCAGCATAAGAACAAAACTCATCAATGGTTAGGAACTCATTGGTGGTTTTATTGAGCTCTTCTTTAATTTTCCGTACGAGTCTAACACTTTGACGATAACTCTTTCCTGTGATTAGCTGAACGTCTTTTGGATAGATGCATACTCTTTGCATGTCATTTTTCATATACTATCTATACTTTTGATTAGGCTTTGATATACATTAGCTTACTAAATGATTCTACTTTAAGCCTGAATAAAAATACTATTTTTTTAATTTAATTCTTCTTTTAGAAAGATACCTCAACTTTCACGCCTTTTTAGAGGTTATTTATGTTGTTTTCTGCCATCTGTAGCAGATAGTGACATATGGAATCGAGCTTGCTTTTATTATTGATTTAGTCACGTCATATTTGTTTTAAAATCTATCAAGTTTGTTGCAACATCTTAAAGATTTAAACGGAATGTTTAACTAAATATTTAAAATTATGGCAAAGCAAACAGGCATAATTAAATTAAAAGGTACTATTGGAGATATTACCTTTTATAAAACCCAAGACGGACATTTAGCTCGCGAAAAAGGTGGTATTGATGCAAATAGAATTGCAAATGATCCTGCGTTTCAAAGAACGCGTGAAAATGGGTCGGAGTTTGGTAGAGCAGGGAAGGCAGGTAAACTTTTAAGAACTGCATTACGTCCATTGCTCTTAAATTCTGCAGATAGCAGAATGGTAAGCAGATTAACCCAATCTATGGTAAAAGTGATTCAAGCGGACACGACTAGTGTACGTGGATTACGAAACGTGATTGATGGTGAAGCTGAATTATTATTTGGATTTGAATTTAATATTCGAGGGAAATTAGGAACGAGTTTATTTGCTCCATTTACAGCAACGATTGATCGTGTAGCTGGTACTTTGGATGCAGATTTAGCGTCTTTTATTCCATCGAATATGATTGCAGCTCCAAGTGGTACGACTCATTTTAAAATGGTTTCTGGTGGTGCTGAAGTGGACTTTGAAGCAGAAACTTTTGTTGTTGCTACTTCAGAAACAACCATATTTCCATGGGATACCACTGCAACTGCAGCTATCAATTTGAGTAATGCTGTTACTGCTAACAGTACAAACCCTTTGTTTTTAGCACTAGGTATTGAGTTTTATCAAGAGGTTAATGGCCAAATGTATCCGCTTAAAAATGGCGCTTACAATCCATTATCTATTGTAAAAGTGGATAGTGGTGTGTAATGCTTTTAGTATTACATAGAATCTATTTCCCTGAAGGTACACTAGGGCTATTGCAAAAAGATGGCGATAATATTTGTTATACCATTGAATTGCCCTGGTTAAATAACAGGCGCATGGTGTCTTGTATTCCTGAAGGGAAGTACATTCTAAAAAAGCGATTTAGTAAAAAGTTTGGTTGGCATATACATCTCATTGATGTACCAGGAAGACAATTCATATTAATTCATCCTGCAAATGATGCCAAAAAAGAACTGTTAGGTTGCATTGCACCAGTATCTAATTGCACTGGAATAGGTAAGGGTAATTATTCAAGAAAAGCACTCAAAAAATTGACTGATTTGGTTTTTCCACTGTTAGACAAGAATACGGAAGTGGAATTGTTAATTACCTCTGCTTAAAAGACGTTTCATCTTAAAAATATATGTTATGAATTTAAAAGAACGAGCTAAAGCTCCCACACCTAAATTTTTTAGAATTTTGAGGACCATCGGATTATCATTATTAGCTGTTAGCGGTAGTATTATTGCTGCTCCGATTGCCTTACCTGCAAGCATCGTAACCATCGCCGGTTATGTAGCGGTTGCAGGAGGCGTTTTATCTGCTGTTAGTCAAGTTACAGTTGATGATCAGGTAAAAAATGAGATCCAAAAAGATGGCGAAGTAAAATAGAACCATGAAAACAGATATTTCACTTAAAGTAGGCACTACTTCTGGAACACTTTTGAGCATTGTGCCGAATATTTTTTCGGAAGATATTTTAAAAACTGTTATTTTAGCAGTCGTTGGTGCTTCGGTTAGTTTCGCTGTATCTCTTTTCTTAAAATGGTTAACAAAATCTAAAAAATAGAATATTCAGTTTTGATAGGTAACCTTTACTGAATTATACAAAGTCCGGTCATTTCGATTGGACTTTTTCTTTTGCCATTAATTTTTTAAAAGAAAAGAAAAAAGAAAGCTGATGTTAAGGTAGCGTGGGTGATGCTGTCAAGGTTTTTGGATAAAAGTTTTTTATACTAAAACCTTGAATCTGACATTTAGAGTTTATTTGAAAAAAGTTTTATTCAAAACCCGTAGGGCTTGACCTTTATAGCATTGGGAGCTGGCAGAAGGAAGCTACCTATATTTGCTGCCTTTTTTTATTTTCATACTCTAATATAAACTTGATTATTATGGAAAATCCTTTTGAAATTATTAACGAAAGATTAGAGAGAATTGAAAACTTACTTGAAAACATCTATTCAAATATTGGTACAAAAGAAACCAATATTATTACTTCTAAAATTATGGATATTGAACAGCTTTCAAATTATTTAGGTTTATCAAAATCGCAAATATATAAACTAACAAGTAGTCATACTATACCGCATTCTAAAAGAGGTAAAAGGCTTTATTTTGATAAGGAAACGATAAATAGTTGGGTGTTGGAAAATAAAATATGGACACAGGATGATATTGAAAAACAAGCATCTGATTATTTAATTAAAAAAGGGAAACACTTTTAGGGGAATTAACACTTAAAAAAATAGGTTTCAGGTCGTATTTGAGCGTTGGATGAAGCGTTTGTATGGGTAGCGTTTTAAATAGTTGTTTGATAAAACAGCATTTAAACAAGCTACTTATACAGGACTTTTAGACAATAGCTTATTGCTTTTTAAGGAACGAAAAAAGTAATGTGCTATGGCGTATAAATACATTTTGTATGCCTATTTTTTTATAACCACTGACTTGGGTGGTGGGGAAAAGTGGTTTTATAATTTCAAAGAAACGAAAAGTTTATGTTTAAGTTCAAATTTGAGCGTAGGCAAGCCGATATTTAGCTCGTGCCTTTTCTATTTAAAATGAATGTACTCGTGAATATCGGCTAATTGTGTTTTTTGTACAAAATTGTGCGTAAAGGCTAGCCGATATTTTACATAATACCAGTTATAACTATCGCCCGAAATAATAAAACGCCCGATAGGGCAACCAAAAAAGGGAAGTATTATAACTTGTATTATGTAACATAGCTTGGGGAAGTTTAGGGTTTTTATGATACCATAATAGAGGAATAGCTTATTGTATTTTGGTTTGATTTTATGAAAACCAAAACTGCATTGTGCTATTACCTTGAAGACCAAAAAAACGCTAAACTTGTAAGGTAAGCGGAACAACACAAAAGACAGAGGGTTATTGCGATAGCAATAAACTGGGTTTTGGGTTGTGGGGGATTAAAAGAAAATAGTTTAAATGTCACTGCGCCATCTGGCCTCTTCGCTAAATCTATCCACTGGATAGATTCTACACGCTCGATCCGGGTTTTGGGTTGTGGGGAATTATTTAATTTTCATTTATTCTGGTTTACCAAATCCTGAAAAATCAATTAAATAAATAAAGCCTCTATCAATTGCAGCTTGAGTCCAGTTAGTAGCATATTGTTGGGCATTACGGTTTTCTAATAAGCGATTTTCATCAGAACGTATGGTTTCTTCGTAGGTATGAACATAAACAGAAGAAACTACGAAACCAGATAGACTCATATATTGATTAATTTGATTTACTAAATCTCTAGATAATTGAGCTACCTTTTGATTGTTTATATATGCATACCAAAATATATAACCTGCTCTTTGTTCATTTCCTAGAATAATAGGGTCACCGATTTTTATAGCATTTTTAATTGTGTTAAATGAATTACCTCCATAGGATCCTGCGCTCCAATACATTGTGAACTTATCAATTCCTTCCTTAAGCATAATACCATACCTATTTCTAATGGCAGCTTCTGGATATTCATAGGATCTACCGTTATCTAAAGCCACTTCTCGATGATGCTTTATTACTACTAATCTTTTTTTTGCCCTTGTATAAGCCACATAGTAGAGACGTCGTTCTTCTTCAATATATTCCATTGTTTTATCGCCAGCATTAATAGCTAATTTAGCTACCGAAGGTGGTATTAAAACGGCATCGAATTCAAGACCTTTAACTTTATGCATGGTTGTGAGTACAATCTCTTGAGATTGTTGTTGACCCGTAATTTGTTCTATATGATTTTCATAAATTTTTCCGAATTGGCCATCATCTTTAGAACCCACTTCTAAAATAAACTGAATTAGATTTTCATAGGTGTCATCATCTTCTTTATCACTATCAAATTCCATAACTAAACATAGGAATACATTCATCAAATAACTATCCCAATTTGTATGTTCTGTTTCTTTTTGATTTTTTAATAGTTTTAATTCTTCGATATAATTATTTGGCAGTATTTGTGATTTTTTTTCTTTTAAAGCACTTAAAAAATAGTAAAACTCACGCGTCTTACTTAATGCACCTTTAGCCCCTTGGATTCGTAAGCTTGTATTTGGTAACATAAGACTTTGAATTTTATTGAAAGCTCTAAAAACCTCATCATTTGAACGGAACATTACTGCTATTTGCTTGTAATTATCTCCTAGGTGATCTCTATAATTTAATAACTCAATTAATTTATCAGCCCAGTTAATTGTTTCTTGTGTTGAATTATAAAAGTTGCAATAATTAAAACTGGTGTTTGGATCATTAAACGCAACTAATTTGGGCATTTGGAATTTAGAAGCGTTAAGATTTAAAAGTTTTTCGGCTTGTTCTAGAATATTTGGAAATGAACGGTAATTAATAGTTAAATTCAGCTCGCGAGGTTTATATAATTCCTTAAACTCATCATAAAATGGTTTTGGATCCATTGTATCGCCTAATCGCAATCTGTCATAGCCATAAATGCTTTGATTGGGATCGCCAATAACACATAATTTAGCATTTGATGGTTCAGAAATAAGCTTTAAAAATTTAAGCCTTTCAGAAGTTATATCTTGAAATTCATCAACAAAAATATAACGAACGGTTCCAATTCTTTCCCTTACTAATGGCTCTTTGTTTTCTAATGCAGCAATAAATAATGTTATCCATTCATGAAAACTATCTCCTTCAAGTTGAAGAATCTTTTTTGCATAACTATGGAAAGTGTGAACTTGTAGACTCTTGGTTAGTTTATAATACCCTAGGTCACGAAATAATTTACTCAATCTTTCCTTTAACTCAATAACAACAGCTCTATTATAGGCTAAAACCAATATATTCTGGGGATTGATTCCCTCTTCTTGAATTAATCTAGCAATTCTTAATGTTAACGTATGCGTTTTACCACTTCCAGGACCCGCAATTACTTGCAGGTTTCTATTTAATTGAGACTTGTAAACTTTTTCTTGATCTGGATTTAGTTTTTCTTTTTCAGCTTTAAGCGCTTCTTCCCTGAAAGCGCGAAGTTTTGTGTGATTATTTCCAAAATATTCCTCAAGAAGTTGAATTAAATCACTTTGGCTTGCACATTTAAAATAGCCTTTAATGAAGTTATCGAAATCTGATTCTGAAGCACCGGACAAACATTCTAATGCCAATAGTCGTAATTCCTTCATTTTATTTGTTTCATCAAATTCTTTTCGAATGTTAGAATCTTTTGAATTTGAATCGGACGTATCTATTTCTTTAATATCACGAATATAAAGTTCAATACCCATTGGCACTAAATCGCCTCCACCTTTTAAAAATCCTAGTCCTTTAGAAATAAATATTAGTTTTTGAAAATGGTCTTCACCTTTGTCTTCTAGACCTAGATGAATCATTAAGTCTACGATATTAAATACTTCTTTATTTTTATTAAAATATTGATTTGAAACATATTTTATAAGTTCAATTAATTCTGTTTTAAATTGTTTTAAATCGTTTAGCCATTCATCAGATGAAGTGAAACCATTATACACTAACTGTATGGTTTTTGCTTTGTTATCATGCTTGTCAATTTCAATAATTGATTTGTGCTGAATTTTAGATAAAAAATTTATGGCTTTAAAAGAAAATTTTGCTCTAGTATTTTTAAAATCATCAAGAAGTGACTTATTAATTTCTTCTTTGGGAATATTTATATTATTGTTGTTGGAGATTTTTGATTCTTTCCAAAAAATATTTTGAGGTATAAATATCTGGTTAGTAGTCTCATTAATTAATTCATCTACTTTATCTCCTAAAAATTCTGTTTGATCTCCATGTTTGGAAGCAAACATTATTTTTTCTGATAAATCAAATAAAGCTTCAATAGTTGGAATAGACTTATAACCGTTCCATTCTTTTAATTGAGGGGTTCTCAATTTTGTAGGCGTAAGTTTAACTTCTCTTTCAATGGTTAATAGTTTCGCTTTTTGCGCCTTAAATAATAATTTATATACCTTCTGATTACTTTTCTCTTGTGCAGCTTCCTTCAGAAAATTCATGCTTACCATTACACTTTTAAAGTCTTTAAAACTTTTATTCTGGTATGACAATAAAGCCGTATGTAGTTTTTTTAGTTGTTTTCTTTCATCGTTGTTAGAAATTGATCTGAAATCCTCTTGGTCTTCATGAATTTTTATAGGTAAATGTGTAGGTGTGAAAACTCCTAATTTGAATCTTTCTAATTTTTCTAGCCAATATAAAATAACTCGAAAATAGGTATCTCTATTATATATTTCCTCAAATTGGGGATACTGATCTAGTAAATCAAGAGGTAATGGGAATGCATTGTCTGTATCTGGAGCCAATGGTCTAAACATTGATATATATTGTAGAATCGTCTTTCTAATGTTCTCAATTTCTTCCCAAGCAATTCGATTACGATGATTTTTATCTTTTAAATCTTGAAAATCTCTATTTGTAAGAAGACATTTTGTCCTTAAAGGATTTTGACTTGAATAACCAGCTGCTTTCAACATATCTGGATCGCGACCTGCTCGACCAACTTCTTGTAAAAAATCTTCGAAAGTTGATGATGGCCCTAAATGATAAATAAAATGGATATTTTTAATGTCCATTCCCATCCCAAAAGCTTTTGTAGCTATTAGGATTACAAGTTTTCCATTTTTATAGTCTTCATATTTTTCTTCTCTATCTTGACCGTCTAAACCAGCATGATAAAAATCCACCTTTTGAGCATACTCCGCTTTATTTTTTGTTAATTCTTTTTTTAATTCCTCAACAGCCTCTTCAGTTCCTTTTCTTGTTTGTACAAAAATGAGTACTCTACTTTTGTCGGGATTGAAGTTATTTCTTTTAAGATCCTCGGCTACCCCAGATGTCATTTCTGATTTATCACCAACAATATTAAAAGACATTTTTATATGATCTCTTATAGGATTATAAACTGTATTTTTTTCTAGACGTTTAATCATTGAATATTTGAATAAAATCTTGATAAATTTTTTCTGAAACTGTAGCAGAAAATAACAATAATGGTATGTCTTCCTGTGCTGTCATTTTCATTCTTTGCACTTCTTTCGCACAATTAAAGTAATCTGGTCTAAATTCATGGCCCCATTGAGAAACACAATGTGCTTCATCAAAAATTATATATTCTAGACCTCCATCGGATTGCATCCTCACTTCTAAAGCATTTTTAAAAGAACGACTTCGAAACCTTTCTGGTGTTACAAATAGTAATGCTATTTCACCGCCTGCCATAGCTCTGTAAATAATTTGGGTGTCTGTACTACGATCTGAATTTAGGTACTCTACACTACCATAAAACCCATTTTGCCATAGTTTATCAACTTGGTCTTCCATTAGTGCTTTTAGTGGTGTTACAACAATGCTTAATCTATTTGTGAACGAGCTTTTGAATAACGCAGGTGCTTGAAATAATAAAGACTTACCTCCACCTGTTGGTAATGTTACTAATAAATCTGTTTTACCAGGAATTATTAAATCTAGATATGGTTCCTGGTAATCGTACCATTTGGCTCCATTTAAAAAGACATTGCTTAAGATTGTTTTTGTTTCCTCAATAGAAAAAGGTAAATTTTCTAGAGGTTTTACTCCAGGGATACACAAGTCTGCTAATTTCAAATCTTCTTCGTAAGCTTCTTTACTATGCCATACGTTTAATGATCTACTTTTAATATTCCAGAGATTACCAAGGTTGGGGAAATCGGCTATTCTAGAATCCAATAACCAGAGTTGATGCTCTGCATTGTAATTGTGAATAGTGGCTCTGTAATTTGAAATAATAGGTTTGAGTAATTTTAGTAAAAAGAAGGTGTCTTTTAGTAATGGTTTTTTAGGTGTATTGAAATCTTCATCTTCGATAGTTTGCTTATTATTATCACTATTTAACTCCTTTTGCTGTGCCTTAAATAACTTATTAAAATGGGAAGTTTCTTGTGCTATATAATATTTGTCTGCCAGATTAAAACTATCAACTATGATATTTAAAGCACCTAAATAATTGCTTGATAGGATTTTATTTAAATTGGCAACATGGTCAATAATAATCTTGTTTTTGATACTATTCAAATGTATAAATTCGAGTCTTCTTCCCATATTTATAGTATTATCAGGAACAAAGTATCCAAGTTCTTTAAAATAGTTTTCTAGTACTTCAATTTCATCATTTCTTTCAACCAACAAAATTGATGGATTATTATTCGATGAAATTTGATTAATTAGTTCTTTTTGATATACCCAATATCTCGATCTATAGATAGATTCAGGATTAAACCTAATTGAATCATTGGAGTAAGAAGCTGTAGCGTTTATTTTAGTGAAATAGGTGAGGTCTTTAGATTCTTCGTTGAGTTCAAGATTGATCACTTTTTTTGGAGACATTTTATTTATGAGTTTCTCCCAATTATAATTGCCCCATACTATATATTTTGCATATTTATATTTTTCAATCCAAAAGTTTGTTAAAACTGGAGAACAATCAATATTTAAAGCGATACATTCTTGCTTTGACAGTTGAACGTAACTTTGACCACCAGAAAATTTCATCCATAAATGATTGATATTGTGAGATGCAGCAGTTAAATCTTGCAAATCGAGTTCCTTTAATTTTATTTTATTAGATGTAGCAAGAAAATCTGGTTGCAGAACTATTAGTTCGATCTCATCTAGTTTATTTAAATCTTCGTAGTGATTCAGTAAATCATTTATAGTAATAAATAAGACTCTTTTATTTTTTAATACATCTGTGTGATCACTTTTGAATAACACAGACACGTCATTAATTTCTTCGGAAATTTTATTTCGTATATATGGTGCTAAATTTCCATAAATAGGAGAAAGGTTATTTACTTTTGTGTAGCTTAAGTAGGATTTAAGAACATTAATTAACCAATCGGAAAGCTCTGAATTTTCAATTTTTTCACCATCAAGAAGTGCATATCGATTTTCTGTTTGTGTCTCTATAAAAAATTGAATATTCAATACTTTACTAACCTCTAAACGAAGGCTTTCTTCTCCAATAATGATTGTTTTTGCTGCACTAGAAACCTTTAATACGTTTTCTAATTTTTTTAAAATTGGATGAGGTTTTGCTTGAGGTCTATAAAAAGATTTAGCTTCTTCTTTTAATAGGGTTTTATCTAAAAGCTTTATTGGAATTTGGGCTTTGCACTTTTCTATTTTTTCTGTAATATGTTTTGGTAAATACTCAAATATGTATGTTAGTTCTTCTTTTGGTGATTTAAGAATTCTAAATATTTGATTAAAAAATAAATTTAAAGTTAGTTGTGCATCTTCTTTTGCAGAATGTGACGTTGCTAAAGCTAAATTGTTGAACTCTGGACTTAAAAATGGTTCAATTTGAATTGTATCCCATATTTGTTTCTTATTTACTACTACACTATAATTTTCTAGAATTGGTAAATCAAAGCTTAAGATATTATGACCAATAACTACATTATCATTTTGAGATATATTATTTTTAAATAAGCTAATCCCTTGATCAATAGATTCCTTGTCATTATAAAACTTCCAATCTTTATTTTCATTCCAAGCTATTTCGTAGATGTTTTTTGTGTCAGATTCTAAATCGAAGCTTAATGGATTAAAAACTACAGCTATTTGTTCATGTAGTATTCTATTTATCCGTTTTTTATGCTCGACTTTGGTTACTTCCTTAAGCTCTGGAATTAAATTTTTTAATTCAATATCATTAATTAAGTCAATAATTCTATCTTGAACTTCAGTTTCTAAAGTAGAAAACTTTGCAATTGCCAACTCTTTTGGAAACGTAACTTGGTCATCTTGCAACCATAGATCAAAAGCTAATTCTGGAGCTAGACTATTTTTTAATTGTGTTTTGTAAGCCGCTTTATTTTGGCAATTTGAAACTTCGATAAGTCGTTCTAAAATATTAAACACCTTTATAGAATCGGTAATCAATTCATCTTGAAAATAAGTATCAATAGCTGAAGAAATTTCTTCAATGTGTGCGCCTATTAGCTTATCATGGAACGATAATTGATTTGACTCTGCGTTTTCGTATGTTTTTATTTCGTAATTAATTAGTGCATCAATAAGGTGATTTTCCCAAAAGGATTTATTTATTTTTTTGTCCAACCATAACTTCACATACATGTTTAAATGTTCGGTATGCTTAATATTGCTTAAAACTAAATTCTCTAATTTAAGTAACCGCCATTTAGCGAAAAATGCTAAAAGATTTGATTCATTTGAGAAATTTTGCTCATTACTCAAATCCTTTTTAAATTGATCTGCTATAATGCTATCATAAAGTGAACTGTCAACATTTGATTTATAAAATTTTATAAATTGAATATCATTTTCTTCTATGTCTGATTTTGAAATTATAGGAATAATAATTTCTTCCATTTTAGAAGTAATGCGCGTATTATTCGCCTCAATATCTGTTTTTTTACAGCGTAATCTGCCGCTAAAAAAATGTAATGTTGTAGTCACAAATACATCATCATCACTAAAGCCAAAGGTTCTTATGTTATTTAAAACAACAGGATTTTGAAAAGATAGCCAATCAATAAACTGCTCTGAACGTGCAACCTTTGAAATGGTTCCCTCAAAAGTTTCAGAAATAATTTGTGCTAAATGATATTTATTTGATTTTAACTCACAAAGTATGATTTGCCCACGTTGAAGTGTCGTACAATCTTCTTTTAGTGTGAAATCGGCATCATCTCTTGCTCTTAAATCTAATGAAGCGATAGCGTTGATATCATCGATACGTTTTATAAATGCATGGTCAAATTCTGGCCCCACATATTTTACGTACGCATAGAAACCTTCACTTGTGTGTTTTTTTGATTTTGAGTTATGCTTTAAATCCTTATTTTTTTTCTTTGGCTTTTTAAATTGAGAAAGGTCAATTTTTTCACTAGAAATTTGAGGGCCTGAAAGTTTTTGATATTCCGTTTTTATTTGTTCAACGGGGAATATAATTGCCTCATTTTCTGTATCATCTTTTATTAACGTTTCAGAAAATTTAAGTTTCTCGGTGTTTTTTTTAGTTGGGTTTAAATCAATCTTCCCAACAGTGTTTGGATGAGAAAGGTCTTGGAAATCTCGAAATACTTTCCGTTTTATATCATCCTTATTTTGCTTTTCCGTCGTTTCCTTTTCTCGTTGTTCGAATAGCAGATCTAGTCCGCGAGGTTTTGCTTTTTCAATTGATTTTTTTGAAGTCACTAAACCCAGAGACTTTTCAATAATAGGAATCCATTCTACTGGAATATCATTGAGATGCTCTAATTTTAAAACGATATGCTGTTTTTTTAAAATTTGAGCGAGCTTATTAAAATCTAAATTATATTTTTCTTCTAATTCTTTAAAGTCCATTTGTACTATTATAGAAGCACTATAACTTCCATCATTTTTTATTTCATATTAATCTTGAGAAACTTTAGTTAACACCTCATATATCTTTACCATCGCATAGGTATCTAATTTACAATACTCGAGTAAATCTTTTCTTGTTTTTTCGTAGTCGCCGGTAAACGTACCACTAACCATTTCAGCAAATATGTTACTTGCCGTTCCACCTTCTTTGATTTCTAAATCTTGGTATGACAACTCTGGCACTAATGCAGGGAGTACATATTTTATAGAATAACTGCCTTTCATTTCTGGTGTGTAATACCATCGTTTTTGAAAGGGAATCATTAAATCTTTTAAGCGATTTATGATATTATTTATCTCATTAGTATATTGAGGAAATAACTCTATTAAATCGTTGAGCTTACCTCTTTCAAAACCTATATTGTAGACTAAAATATCGCCAGAAGTACCGCAATCGGTTATTAATTGTTTTACAAAGCCTATTCTTGGGTCTGTATTGGTGGTTGTTTCTGCTAAATATTCATAATGCTTTAAAACCCCATCTTCTTCGGGTAGTATATGCAGCGAGTATTGAAATACAAATTGTTGATATGGCCTCGTATTATCGTAAACAGGAATGGCAGATCCCATGGTTTCAAAATCGAGAAAATATATTGGATAGGTTAGGTCATTTAAAAATGCCGAGATATTCTTTTTATCAATATGCTTGGTATTATTTAATTCGCTAGTTACTTGTAAGAGTTGATTTGAGTTTAAAGGATTATTGTCTAAATCTATCTGATCAAAAGTTGTAATCCCTTTTTCGTATAACTGAAACTTTTTGCTTGCCCATAAATTTGATATATCGAAGATGGAATACTCGGGAATGTGTTTCCAGCAATGACCTTTAAAATCGCAAGAGTAGGGGGAATCACAATGTGCGCCAATATCAATACTAGGTATTTCCTCTTGCTTTATAACTCGCTTTAAGTTTTCAATCTGGTTTGGAATGTTTGGTAAAATTTCTTGAACCCTTTCAAAAACAGATTCGATAGTAAAAAGGTCATTAATACTAATATGGCCATTTTTTACATATTGGTTGTTAATATATACTATGGAAATATCTTTTAAATCGATACCAGAGTTCACAATAGTATAATATTGAATGGCCGCATCGTAGATATAGGTATCTGAAACACTTGTAGAACTTTTAACTTCATAGGCTTTCCAACCATCAGCTTCTTTTACAAGGATGTCTAAAGCTGCTAAAACACCATTATATTGAAAGGTTGCTTCGTAAATGATGGTTTCTCCATTGGCAATAAAATCTTGGGTTTTAAAAACCGATTCTTGCATTTTAAAATGATCCGGTGGTGATGCATCCATACCATTTGGGAACAAGTCTTGAGCCAATAACCCAACATTGGTACCTTGATTGAAAATAGCTTGTAATTGCGCCGGCGTTTCATCCTTTAATTTATAGTGATGCTTATAGAGGTACAATGATTTTTCACATTGTAAACCTCTTATAAACGTTGATTTTGAAAGGATTGGTTTTTGCATATATTTTTATCTAATAAGTTATTCTATGACCGGATAATTAATAACACCCCAATCTTCAAAAATGTTGTTAATCATTATATCTATGATAATAGGCATAAGAAATTCTAAAATCTGACCTGCATCCTGAACTTGAGATCGGTTTAAATTACTTTCATAAGTTGCTCCGCCATGTATTAATTGATTGCGCACGGTATACAATCTATCTAAAACCAATCCTAATAATTTTGATACCTGTTGGTTTGCTAAATAGTTTCTAGAATCTATTTTGGATTGATTAAACAATCGCTCCCAGTCTATATTTTCACCGCGTTGTGCATCCCAAAATTGTTTGTAAGCATATTTATTATCGATTAATAATCTTACTGGGCCAGAAAATTTATACCATAATAATTTAAAGAATCTTTCTTCACTATCGCACTGAACCAACTTACTGATAAACTCTTTAAAACGTTTTTTTTCTGAAAGGATATACTCATGAGCATCATTATCTGCATAACAGGCGTTAAATGCTATCCAAAGCGTAATAAATTTCAAGTCTGGATTATTCTCGTGATCTTCAGCACATTTTACCCAACTAATGGCACGATGTAATCTAATGGCATCATTTTGATCTATTTTGCCATATAATTTTTTAAGTTCCGTCTTTAAAAGGGAAGCCTTTATTAGTTCAATATGTTGTTCTGATTCTTTCATGATTAAGTTTTAAGTCTTAAATAATTTTGACTAGATATAAATTAATGGTTGCTTTTAAGTATTCTAATATCGATTGCTCAACCTCGTAAGCTTGTTGTGATGGTAGCATACGTTATTACTTTTCTTTAGTTATTTTTAGCGTAATGATATAATCAGAAGGTGAGGCATAAAACAAGTTATTATTATCAAAATCAATTTCCTTTTTAAAATAGTCCCTTAAAATGTGAATCTCTTCACCCATAACTAACGCTATTTCAAAATCTTTACCTCTTTTGATCGCTTCTTCCTTCTCTGATTTACTTAAATGAAAATATGATCCATTAAATGCTTTTACCTCTAAATACTTCCAGTTATTACTATTCACTGGTTTATACCTTATATCATAATGTTTGGTGTCTGATTTATCAGAGGTGTTAGAAAAACTAGATACCCATTCGACATTGATAACCTCATCGCTGTCCCTTAATGCATTATATACCCGTTCTTCAGCTTCTTTTCCAGCTTGTTTATTACGCTTTACATCTTTATCTCCATGATTCCAACTACCTCGTTTACCAGTTGATTTTTTAGATGATTTAGGCACAACCTTTTCTGTGTTGCTAAATATTAATTTTCCTGTTAATTTTTCTTTAGGGGTTTTCTCGGGTTTTGTAGAACTATCCTGTTCATCAATCTTTAACCGCTCCTTTAGCACAGCTTCGTTGCCTTCAAAGTATAGTAAACTCCTTATTTCAACATCCTCAATATCAACTTCTGAAAGATTATTTTCTTTAAGTAATTTAATATATTCAGGTTGTATACTTATTTTATTGCTTTCATCCTTTTTTAGTTCAAAATCAAAAACTTTTTTAACCACATTTTTTAGAATTTCTAAATAATCAACTTCCAAAAGAAATCTGCTTTCGTATAATTTATCTAGAATTTCTTGAGACTCCCTTAAAAGTTCATAATCTTCTTGGAAGGAAATAAGATGCTTTTGTTTGTTTTTATTCTCGTTTAAGTATGACCATAAACTTGAATTAAAGTACTTTTTATGATCATAAATTATGGTTTCAAAAGTGAGAAGATGATAATGTAATAACCCGTTAGAATTGGATTCAAAAATTAATGATAACGGTACGTCCAATTCATTTTTAATCGCTTTTAAAAATTGAACCGACTCTTGATTGTCTAAACTTTGATAATCGATATTGGTTTGATATTGGGATATATCAAAACCCAAATCGTTAAGCACTAAATTATTTAGCTCGTTGGTATCTTTTATAGTGTTGGGTAAAGTCAGCTCTTTAAAATCATAGATTTTTGACCAAAAACTGATTTCTTCATTTGATATCCCTAATAAATTTAATGCTGTTTTGTAAAGCTCATTTAAGGACTTGACATCTATTAAATACTTTGTGTCCTTTAAGCTATTCTTGTCTTTAAAAATAGCTCTATAATCATCTTTATGGTCATTTACTTTAAAAATGGTGCATAAAATTTCGGCAAATGCTTCGCAAACCTTTGGCGTATCTTTTATTCTATCTAATGTGGTGTTATTTTCTACGCATAAATAGAATCCTTTAGCATTCCCTTTAGGTAAAAACTCTCCTGGTAACAACCATTTTTCTTCTCCTATTTTAATGGTATATTTTAATGAAGAAACCAATGTGATTTCAGCCTTCTTAAGTTCGTCAGCTTCCGTTTTTTCTATCGATTTATTAATAGAACGAAGCCTGTAGGTAAGTATGTAAGGCTTTATTTGCTTAAACCAGGCTTGAAAATCCTGATAAGCATTACTGGTTTTAATCGAGTCTTCTTGAATCCTAATTTCAACATCCTTGAAGGTTTTTACTCCAAAAAATTTAGATATCTGACTTTCTCCCATTCTTTTAGGGAAATCGAACATCCAAAATTCTTCTGCAATTTTTGAGGGTAATGTGGCATTATCACTATAATACACCTCATCAACCGCAATGTATTCTTTTTTACCCTTCCTTTTTGCAAATAGCTTATGCTTTTTTGAATATTGAGAAAAATCGACTTCTGTTTTCGTTCTAAAGTAATTAAAAGCTAGATTGTATAATTTTCGTGCATTTTTACCTTCTATATCTACGCTCGACAAATCTTGAATTAAATCATAGACTTCTTCTGGCTCTAAATCGTTAAATGATATGCTGATATCTAGTTGGTCTAGGACTTCAATAATATCGTGCTCGTCAATACCCAATTCTTTAAAAATAGGATGTTCGAAATCTATGGCATTATGCCCTAATTCGGTAGCAAAATCAAGATCGACTATTATTTTGGTATTTTGTTTATTAAGGTAAAGCTCTTTTAATTGATAATAAATATATGAAGGCTTGTAATTAACGGGTGTTACTTTATTGTGATAGGAATGACTGAAACTATCGCTATTATCAAAATCTAGTTGACTCCATATTTTTGGATCAGAAATCACCCAGGCAATTAAGTTTTCCAATCTAAAATTGGGACTTGAACTTATTTTAGTAAAATCCAATAATTCAAGAACTGTATAATCTTTATGGGAATTATTATCTGGCCAACCTACTTTGTTAAATACAAAATTCGAATAACCGTCTTCTTGATCTCTATTTAGGTATTGCGATTTTGTGTTTGTTTTAGACAGTCTATTAACTCCTAACCAACCAAAAAAGTTCTCCAAATATTCATAACCACCTTCTTCTAACTGCCAAAATTCATTACCAGCTACAAAATCCTTATCCGTGAAAATATCTTTAAAAATTATTGAAGTTGTCGTGCCTAAATCATACTCTGACCCCAAGTATAAATCTCTGGCAGAACATAAATCTAAATTTTTATTTAGTAGTGTGATATTGAGATTGATGCTATTTCGTCTGTCTGGATTTACTTGATAAATAGAAAAGAGTGATTCTACTAAACCAATGGCTATATCATTTCTAGCTTCACCTTCGGCTTCTTTCATTTCCCTATCGGAAGTGCTCACAATATTTCGAATTACTTCTGTAATGTCGTTAGATCCTATGTTTACAACGTCTCCAATAACTCTTTTTAATGGTCTGGATTTATCTTCGGCACCATTCCATTTATCATCTACTTCCTCTTTTAAAACCTCTAATAGTTTTTCGTACAACTCACTAGACATAAAAGCAATATCTACATAATCAGGAATTTTATATTGTGCTATATGCGCTTTTGTAAGGGTAAATACTTGTGTGTATTCAGAAATAGTATCACCGTTTTTATCAAGAAGTAATGGTAATTTAACTTTTGAACCATGTATTTCGCGAAATTTATATCCGGTGAGTAAGCCTATCAATAGGGCTCTTTCGTGTAAGCTCTCTATTTTATTATTTATTTGATTTATTATTTCTAGCCAACCTTCATAGGTGTAATACCGGAAATCTTCATCTGGTAATTCGTTATCTTCTAAAGGGATTAATAAATCTTCAAATGATTGTTCCACCTTGTTGCGACGAACCCAATTTGAAAACTCATCGTTGTAAAAAACAGCTTCTTCCAAAATACAATACGAGCCATCTACACAAGGGTATATTTCCAATTCCGTTTGTAATTGTAACAGCTTCTCAAAAAAAGCGTTTAATTTGGGGTTGCTGTTGTAATTTAAGGGTTCCAAAAACTGAAAGGCTTTCCAGTCACTTTTACCCATATTTCTCATTCTTGTTAAGGCAATTTCACCAATTGCCTTTGCTATTTCCTCCAGTAAAAATTGATTGACATCGCCTTTTAATAAGTCGTTTCTAGATTGATTGAGTTCAAAGGTTGCGTGAATTAAAAACGGTAATTGTGTATTTACCTCGGTGGGGAAATAGGAGAAGAACGTTGAATCTTCATCACTTAAATCGTCTTGCCAAGCTATTTTAAATTGATAGAACTTATCGTCGTTGTCTGGGAATTTTAATTCCCCAGAATCGAATATATGCCAAGTGGTATCGTTAACCCTAATTTCACTTTTATCTTCGTTTAGAAAGTGCCTGGTAATGCTTGCGTTTAAATGTTCAATCCCAGAAATTTCAATAGCGTTGGTGTGATTGAGAAAGAGTAAAATTTTAGGACTTATGGTTTCTAATTGCTTAATTATTTCATCCTCATATTTTTCGTGGTACTTTAATTCAATAATGGTTTCCCATTTTTGATTGCTGTTTCCATCCTTGTGTTCTGGTAATGCCAGAATAGCAAACGGCACTTCGGCTTTATCTAAATACTTTTGGTTTTGTTCTAGTATTGTTTTTCTAACTTGTGTATCTGGAAAAAACTCCAGAAATCTTTGTTTGGCTAACGCTGGTGAAAAGGTAAGCGTAAAATCTTTGGTTTTTATATTAATTTCAGAAGTCCAATTTAAGATAGATCTAAAGCCCAGACCTTTATTACCTATAAATTCTTTTTTATGTTTAGAACTTAAATTGGCAATTAAAAGGGATTGAATACCATTTAAATCAAATTTATCACCATTATTAGCTACACGTAATATTTTATTAACGGTGTCTAAATGAATTCCAACCTTATCTGTTTTGGCATCATCAGCATTTTGCAGTAATTCCAGTAATTGACGCCCTCTATAATCGTTGGTGGTTTGTTTTTCGCCACGAAAATCAGAAATGATTCTGTTAGGGTTTATCTTATAGGTTTCCTCATTCTTATGTATAAGGTTTTCTATTTCGTCTTGTATGTCAATTACTTTCTCTGTCATATTTTATTTAATAGATGTTTATACTGAAACTCTAATCACATTAGGTTCTTTATAAGTAAATAAAATATGATTTAATTGTGCGTTAAGATATGCACCATCCATAGCAAGTTCTTCTAGTTTTTTTTGATTTTTATCTAGGCTATTTAAAACATAAGCTTTACTATGAAACAAGGTACATCTGCGTTTCCACCAATCTAAAACTTGTTCTTTTAAAAAAGGGGCTAATCTTTGGTCCCAAGAATAGCGACTTATAGAACTAATGACACTTGTTACATCTTTATCTAGGTATCTATCACTTTTGGTTTTATTGTGAAGTAAATCTTTAAGTTTCTGGGCTATCAAGCTTTCACTTAAAATAACTGCTTCTAGATATGCTTTCATTTCTATTTTTTCTATGATAATTGGTTCATCCATACTTCGTGTTTCTTATTTTTTTTTTCATTTTTTATACTTATTCAAGTTCTCGATACAATTTTGTTCCGCTTCTCTTCTCAAAATCACTCGAACTGACGGGATGAGATTCCTCTTTCGTCGGAATGACACGTATGCATCATAACTACTCAATACTTAAAATTTTATACTTAACACCTCCAAAAACAAAAGCATCTCCAACTTTTCTACCTAGCATGTTTTCTGCAAGTGTTGAGTTTGTTGCTATTTGCTTAAACTCACCAGAAAAATTGCCTTTAACAGCGTTTTTAGTAATGTGGTATTTAAAATTGGTGTTGTCTTCTTTTTGAATGGTTACTTTACTGTTTTCTCTTACCTCATTAGTTGCCTCTGTAAATAAGCCATACTGTTCGGTAGGTTCTTTAACCACATTTATTTTTGCTTTTTTAATGGCTCTTTTTTTTGTTTTTACATCACTAAACGTAGTACCTTCTGGTGTTTCTTTACCTTTTTGTTTATAAAAAGCCACAACATCTGCTTTTTTATGTAAGCCTTGTTTTATTTCTTCTTCATAACGCTCGTGGTTAAGGAGTAAAAGGCGTTTTAAAACCTCTTTACGAGCTTCTGGGTGCATGGTATAACGCACTCTATCATTTTCTGGTAAATACTCTACCTCATAAAAATCGTGACGTAATTTTATGTCCTGCCAACCATACGCTTCTAAAACGGCTTCATCCATTTCTTTGTGCAATTCTCTTAATTTAAAAATGAGTGTTACTGCTTCTTCATAAGATATATTACCTTCTTTTTTGACTTCTAAATGATTGTATAAATTCCAAGTTTCTTTACCGTATTTTTTTTGAAATTGCTTAAAACTTAATTGCTCTACTGATCCAACTAATTCTTTATTATGCAATTGATTATATGTCTTTGTTAAACCAAGATTAATTTTAATCATTAATTGTTTTCTATAATCAAGAAAATTGGCACCAAGTTTTTCTAATTTAATATCTACATTATTATCCTCATTTGGAAAAGGGTAAGTTTCAAAGCAGTCCTCACTTGTATATCTTAATCGTGTCTCTAACGAACTACCATATTTTCTTGCCCAAGACTCATGTAACGATGAATGAAGAATAGAAAATTTAGATAATCTATTTAGTAGAATTGTATTCGTACCTACATCATAGACGTAATTTTTCGGAAAAACTGAAAAACACAAATGTTTAGTTACTCTACAAACACAAATAGCAAATTCATATTTATTAATATTAGCATATAAATTAACAGCTCTGTCTCCATATCTCCACCAGTACTTTTGTCTAGCCTCTCTTTTTACTTTTTGTCTTTCCGGAAAAACTAATTCTGATATAATTTTGTAAGGATTTTTATAAGATTGAGCTTTATTTATTTCCCAATTATAGAAATTAATAATATATCGGGTAGGAATTTGATTTGGTTCGTTATTTATATCATTACCAATTAAATAAGGTAAAATCACTTCTTTATTTCTTATATCTTCATTAAGAAGTTCTCCGGCTTTTTTCTTATCAAGAATGAAACCTTTACCAAGAACTGTTGAGCCCACAAAACTTTTCCCTTTGTTGGCATTAATTAATTCTGGCATAAAATTGAATTCATTGTTATCTAACAAAGAAGAAATATAACCTACTTTTTCACCATTTAGAACTGGAGATATATCCCTTCCAAATTTACAAATTGATATTAATGACACTTCAAGATTCGCTACTCCTGGCCATTTAATAGATTTAATAGCGTGATTCAATTTACCTCCTTTAATAATAATTTGATCTAATCCACCTTCTCTCGTATCACCTTGAGAAATAGAATTAGTAGAAATTAACGACATAAATCCAGAGTCACGTATAATGGTAAAATTTCTTCTAAAGAAATATGCGACTAGATCACAGGTTCCACCAATCGGGTTAAAATAATTCCTAATAAAATTATAAATTTGATCCCCATAATTTGTAGAAATTCTTAAACCTCCCAAAAAAGGAGGATTCCCCAAAATGCAATCAAAGCCACCGTTTTGGAATATCTGTGGAAACTCTAAAAACCAGTGGAAAAAGCGTTTGTCTTGGCTTATTGCTGTTGCTGTACCACGATCTAAAATTTGGGTTTCCGTTTTAAGGTAACTCATGTATTGGCTATGGGTGGTTAGTTTCTCTTTGTTTTCTGCAGTTTTTGGTATAAAAAACTGGGCTACTTGTAAATCTGCCAATTGTTTTAAGCGCCACCACTTTTTACCTTGGGTTAACTCTTGGTATAACTTGTCCTTTTTAGCAATTTGCTCTGGGGTGTTTTCTGGTAGTTGTGAGAAATTAGCAAATTCTTTTTGTAAGCCCTTTAAATCTTCATCTACTTTAGCAATTTCATAGGTGCTTAATTGGCCTTTCGTTTTTACTTCTAAATCGTTACGCTTTTTAAATGATGAGGCTATGTCTTTGTCATCACCGGGTAAGGTTTTAAAGGCTTCGCTAGCAATGCCTTTTTCCAATTCTTCAAAATGTGCCAACCCCACAATAGCATTCCCACATTTAATATGGTGGTCTAAAAAGTTCATAGGTTGCCCAGGGTCGTGTGCTTCCAGCCATAAGGCTACTTTACAAAGCTCTACTGCCAATGGGTTTAAATCGACCCCATAAATACAATTACGGATCACGTCTCTAGTGGCTTTTCGCATTTCGGTTGGGGCAGGTTGGTCTTCTTTACTGCGATATTTTGCTAACTCAAAGCCAATGCGTCTTGCTGCCGATAATAAAATATGTCCACTACCGCAAGCTACATCGCACACTGTTAAAGATAATAATCCAGCTTCTGGATCTTGTTCTTTTAATTTATCGGCAATTAAATAATCTAATGAATGTGTGATTAAAGGTTTTACTAATTCTTCAGGGGTGTAATGCGACCCACTAGAAGAGCGATCGTCCCCTTTAACAAAACTAAAAATAGGTTGGTCTACATGGTTTGTTAATACAGGTTTGTACTCTAGCAAGCCTTCATATACCGAGCCGAATTCTTCAACATCTAAATCGGCATAATTAACTCGAACACGTTGTCCTTTTTCATTTTCAAAGGTTACTAAATAGCGTAGTACTTTTAGTAAACATTCATTATCCAATAATTGATCGTTAAGAATCCCCAAAGAACTAGGAGAAAACAAACCTGAACCCAATGGATCTATCCCTAATTCTTTACCGTATTGCCCATCTTCAAATAAAGCAAACGTTGTTAATAAGGATTGCCATAAATCGGTTTTTCTAGGATCTACATATACCAGTTTTTCGGCTAATTTGGTTAAGCGTTGTAAACTGTAGAAGTCGTAATAAATACGCTTTTTCTTGTTGAGTTCTTCATCACGCTTTTCTGGGTAAATGAGTTTACGTTCCTCAATAACCAATAAAAACAAGATGCGATATACCAAGCGTAAAGTATAGAGGTAATAGTTTTTAGCAGAAATTTTATCTTCTATAACACGTTGGCGTAAGTCTTCATTAGTTGGGTGTTGCAACAAGCCATTTGCCAGCTCTTTAATAGAACTTTCAACTGCTAAACTTAAGCGTTCCCTGATACGAGAACCGGATGAAATGGCTTCTAGATGATAAAATTCAAAAATGCTGTCTGGACCAAGATCTATTTTTTCCGGCATTCTGGTAGCATGCAATGCTCTAAAAAGCAAGGCGAACTCTACATACAAACCTTCTTCCATGATTTGTTGTAAATCGAACTCCAAATAGCTCAATCTACTTAAGCGTGTGGCATCGCGAAGTACTCTTAAAAAACGACCATTGGTAACCAAACCATATAAGTGCTCGTTGTTGTTTAAATACTCTTGTACCAGCGCATGAGGTGATAAGCGCGTAGTACCAGTATCGGGACGCTTATCTAACGATTGGTTGACCCCAACAATATGAATAGGAAAGCCGTCTCGATTGGTTGAGCGATGACTAATGGCATAGGATTTACCATTAATGATTTCTGCATTGGCAGTGGTCATTTCATACCCTAAAACCGTTAGTAATGGTAGCATCCAGAAACGTCTGGTTTCTGTAGTTCCGGTGTCTGTTTCGTTTAAATTTTCTCTTTTCTGTTTAAAAGCGTTCCAGTTAGAGGATGCAATAGACCAAGCAAGATTAATTTCATCACGAATGGATGCACTTGGGTTTAAATTAAAATCTATTGCCTTTTGAAAACGAATGTCTTCCGTTCTTATTTTTTCAAGGATTTCACTTGAAATGATATTACCTTGTATTGAAATTGCACTGTAATTCATAGTTACAAGGATTTAGGTTTAGGCATTAATATATAAACACCCATCACATCTGGTGGTAGTACAGGTGTTGCTTTTTCGAAACGACGACCACCAACTAATTCTTTAAATCTTCCATGCGCTTCTACTAATTTTTCAGCACGATCATTAGCCAAATCAATAAATTGAGGTTTCATGGTTTCAAAGTGTTTCAGTTCAGCTTCAAGATCTTCTTGCTGACGTTCTTTAGAAAGGTTGGATAAACTTTTTGCTGTAGTCATTAAATTTTTCGCAGTGGTGTAATCTAATACTTCTAAATTTCCTGAAACCGATTGATAACCCCAGAGATACATTTCTTCGGCAATAGCTTCTTTTTTTGAAGCCACTTCCTTTATAACATTTCTAACTCTGAACATCACTAACGTAGTCTTGGTATTTACGGCATCGGTTTGTATTTCGCTTACACGTGCTAATCGACCGTATTCTGGATGCGGTTCAAAAGCAATAGCCAATAGAAACTGACATAATTGCTCCACAAATTGATGATTACGACCAATATATCGATAGCCTTTAGGTGTAGGTGAAACAAAACTAATTTTGGACACCTTATCCGAATTAAAAAAACGTTTAATGTGTGGTGGTAAATTTTGAGCCTGTAAATTATAACCATTAATACCATCCCATTCGCAATTACCACCTAATTGCTGCACTGCACTCCTCACAAATTGTGCAACGGTTTGATCATCACCAATAGCCTCGTCAACCTCATCTAAATCTTTCTTAATGGTTTCTGGGTCAATACTTTCATGCGCAAAAATGCTTCTTAAGTTATCACCTTTTTTACGCGCTAAATCCAACTCGTTGCTTACCGTTTCTTCAGCAAATAACTTTTGCTGTTTACCTTCAGCTTTTTCTTCATCAAATAATAAATGTTTAGCCGCTTCAGCCATAACCGATTTACTGTTTTCACCAATAGCAATAGAAACACCTGTAGACTTTTGTATTTCGACAACCTTTTTTATTAAAACTTCTAATACAAAGGTATCCATATCATTATCCTCGCCATATAGAATATAGTTTTTAATGTTTGGTGCTGATTGACCAAAACGATCAACACGACCAATACGTTGTTCCAATCGGTTTGGGTTCCAAGGTAAATCGTAATGTAAAACCGCTGTAAAATGTTCTTGAAGATTTATTCCCTCACTTAAACAATCCGTTGCCACCAAAACTCTTTTTTCGGCTTTACCCATGATGTCGATACGTTCTTTACGTTGCTCATCAGCAAGTTCAGAAGTGATGGCTTCAATATGGATGTTTTTTGGTAATTCATTTTTTAATCTGTTGGCAACATAATTGGCTGTTGCTATGTAATGACAGAATACAATAGGGTCTAAACCTTCTTTGATTAATTGCTTGACATATTTAATAGTGGTTTCAATTTTTCTATCTAACTGGTCTTGTTGAAGTAAAACAGCTTCTTTCTGCAAACTTTCTAAATCATTTAACTCTTCATTTTCAAAGTCAATACTTTCTATTAAATCTTGTCTTGGAATATCAGATATATGTTCTAAATCTTCAAACAAGGTGTCTTCTAATGAAGGTGCTTCTATAGTTTCTTCACCAGTAATTAATTTTTCTTTTCTTCTTTCCAGCATTTCTACAGCCATAATAGGACTTGACATGGCACCTTTAATTAAGGCTATTGCTGCCCAAGAACGTAATAATTGCGTTTGCTTGTTATCGGTCTCTTTTGAAGAAATACCTCTGGCAAAACGAATTAAATTATGATAAAATAACTGATACTCTGGGGACAATGCGTATCCAATTTCTAAAGAATCCCGCTCTGGAAACTCTGTTTTTTCTTTAAGCCATCTCTTAATGTTTTCGCGCTTGCGCTGTACAAAATGCCTTGCTAACTTTCTTCTATCGTTTTGATCAATTGTTTCGAATTTTAAATTACCAAATTTAGGTTTTAACAGTCCTAAAAGGGATGTAAACTCTCCATCTTTACCACTATGTGGTGTAGCCGTTAATAGTACGATATTTCTATTTTTATCTTCAGCAAGATCATGAAGTAAGGCATAACGTTGTTGTTGTGATTTTGATTTTGCACCTTCTGGTAATGCGCATGTATGCGCTTCATCTACAATTATTAATTCTGGACAATCATTAATAAAAATACCTCGTCGTCTATCTGATTTAACGTAATCAATAGAGATTACTTGAAAAGCGACATGGTGGAATACACTTTGATCATCGGGAATTTTACGATCTAATTTAGCAGCCGTACTGGAACGAATAATTTCTGCATCGATGTCTAATTTATCTTTTAATTCAGCTTGCCATTGCTCGCACAAATGAGGTGGACAAATAACAGCAAACTTTTTAACTTCGCCACGTTCCATGAGTTCTTTTAGAATGATAAGGGCTTCTACTGTTTTACCAATTCCTACATCATCGGCAATCATTAACCTAACAATATCTTGTTTTAAAGCCATGACTAATGGCACTAATTGATATGCTCGTGGTCGGAATGATAATTTCCCCATGCAGCGAAATGGCCCAGCAGCATTTCTGAATGATAATCTAGACGCATCAAATAATATGCGAGCCGTTTCAAAAGCTCCTATTTCTGTTGCTTCAGGTTCTGGAAAATGAGCAGAGGTAATTTTTTCATTTAAAATTGTAAGTGGTAAATAAACGGCAGTTTCTTCCTCTTCAGAACCACCAAGTGGTTTTATACGTAATATATCTTTGTCATCTGATGGTAAAACCATCCAATCTCTTTTTCGATAATGGATAAGTGTTCCTGGTTGATGTTGTGTGTTAGTCATACTTAATTCACTTTTCTAAAAATATCTTTTCTTCTCGCTACTAAATCCTCGATGGTTTCTTTGTAGTGCCATTCAATGACATCATAACCGGCATCTCTTAATAGCTTTCGTTTATGTAAATCATCTTTATTGACATTTTCGTTATCGTGTACAGATCCGTCACAAAACAATAAAACAGGACCATTAGATGTGTTATACACAAAATCTGGACTGATATAAAATTCATCCATGTACACCTGTGCTTTATCAGGCAAAGCCAATTTGTTTTTATACAAGTATTTTATAAGAGGTAATTCCGTAGCACTATTTTTATCGTAGGCATCTAATAAATAACGGTATTGCTCTTGTCGATCATTACCTTGTTGCACGAGAGATAAATCGCAATCTATTAATTGCTCTAAAACTTCTTTAATACTATATCTGTTTAAAATTTCATGATGACGTTGATTGTAATAAGACAATAAGTCTTCATAAGATGCCCTAGGTAATTTTTCTCCAACTTCCGTTTCTTCTCGTGTTTCAGGGTCAAAGTGGATATTTCGATAACTTTCTACAAATAATTGATTTAGTTTTTCAGGTTCTTGAATGAGTTGGGATAATATACCTAAACTCCCTTCTGCAGCTTCATAAATTAAAATGTTTGGATTATCTGCATTACCTAATACATTGACACCAATTTCACTTTCTTCCACTTGAAATAAGCTTTCGATACCTCGTTTAAGTGCATAACTTAAAGAAATGATTTGATCAGGGTTTAATTCTAAATTTGCCAATGGCTGGATATACAAAGTATCAGCTGTATCTCGAACAAAAATCATTACATCTTTTTTGTTGTCAGCCACCTCTTGATTGTTATCTATATCTTTTTGAGTCAGCCATTTACCATTTCTTTTATCAATAGCAAAACCATCAGTATCTGATGCCGATCTACGAGAGCGTCGGTTTAATTTGATTAATTCTGTAGATTGGTCAAAAATTAAGTTTAACAATTTTTCACCACCTCTTTGAACCACCAGGTTTTTGGTATGTTCAATGCCTTTTGCGTATCTAAAATATTCTTCCACAACATAACCAATAGATGATCTATCTTCTTCAATACATGAAATTCGTTCTTGAGGTACACCTTCACATTCTGACAACTCTATTAAAGTACTCCTATATTCATGATTGTCACCCTTTAATTCAGCTAGTGTAATAGGGTCGTTATTTGCTAATTCAGCTTCATCATCTAAAAAAGCATAACCCGTTGCCTTTGATATTTTTATTTTGCGTTGGTGTGTATCAGAATCCATTAACATCATTCGATTCATTCGGTACTTACTTCCATTATGGTATAGCGTGTTGTGTGGACCAAATTCTTTAAGAGCGATGCCTCTAGGTCTAGAAAGGTATTCGCCTTGATCTGTATGTTTATAACCTATAAATGTTCTTACCGGTAAGCGTGTAAAATTATATCCTGGTAAAAATCCTTCCGATGCTAAATATCTGAAAACGTAAAATTCAGATTGATCTTTATAGCCTTTTGTCGTATCATTTTTGAGAAGTTCTATTTGCTTCAAGCCGATAGCCTGTTGTTTTTTTGCTTCTTTCTTTTGATCACTATCAGACCTGATAACAGGATCTTTCAACACTATATGAGATTTTAAAATCATAGATGTAGCAGCACTAAATAAATTACGCCATCTATTGAAAGCTTCATCAAACCGTTGCGTAAATGAATTTAGTTTATTTTCCAACCAATTGTCAGAATACCACCAGGTCTCTTTGAGTTCTGGCTCTATACTAGTGAGAACTTTTCTGTATGTTGGTAGCCATTTATCTTTATGGTTTAATATGCCATTATCAATAGCATCTAAAATATTTTGTCTAACAGATAATTTTTTTTCATCAGTTAAGTCCAATAAATCTGCAACTGAAGAATTTAAATCTGCCAGAGCTAATTCCATTAAGACATAAGCATTAAAATGTGTAGTAAGTAATTCATCATTTATTAAATCAATCCTAGGTGGTACTACATTTCCTGCTACCATGGTATCAGAAGCTTTAAAATAATTTTGGTCATGAGCTGACCAAGCAGAACAATAGGTAAACACCACAGCTGTTTGACCACTTCTTCCTGCACGACCACTTCGTTGTGCATAATTTGCTGGATTGGGTGGCACATTACGCATGTGTACAATATTTAAATTGGATATATCTATACCTAACTCCATAGTGGGTGAACAATACATGGATGATATTTCACCTTTTCGAAATGCTTCTTCACGTTCTATTCTCAACTCACTGTTAACTTGTCCTGTATGTTCTCTTGCTTGAATTTCTTTTTGATATTTTGAAAAATCCGTTTTGTATAAATTCTGGAAGTATAAGTTTGGTTTAATTACCAAATTACGATAGGTGTTTATTCTGGTTGCATCAATCGGAACTGTTTTAAAATCTCCAGGCATCCATATTAGGTTATCAGCTCTTAAAAGATACCCGTTAATTGTGCCGTTTGACCCTCTTAAATTCTCTCTTTTAGATAAAAAGTTAGTATCTGTAAGTAAATTGCATAAACTTTCTATGAAACCTCTGTAATCATCTTGACCTAAAGGGTCAAAATTATTTTCCAACATCATTCGTTTTATATATTTCCCCAAGCCAGAACGTAAACCTATTGTAGCAAAATAAATTCCTCTCTGTGTGCTTCTACCAGGTCTTACAGAAACCATATATGTAGGTGTTTCTATAGATTCTTTATGATCTAAAGACCATAATTTTTTATCATCCAATTTATTTTTTAAAAAACTCTCTGTTTCAGATCGATCATCAACAAGATATCTATGGTTTATGGCGTAATTGGTTCTGAAAAAATTAAAAAATTGAATAAGAATTTCCTCTCTTATTTCTGGGGATAGTTCATTAAAAAATGGAATGTGTGCAAATTTTTGATCCATTGCACACAATCGACTCAATTCATTATATTTTACATTTAATAATGCTGTTTGTTCAAGGTTCGGTAAGGTATAACGCCAACCTCTTTTAAGGTCTTGAAAAATTCTAATTAATAAATACGTTTTTATAGCTCTTTCATTGTCTGGATCTGGAAAGTCTGGATCGGAAGAAGGATCTTTAGCAAATGCTTCTTCCTTTAATTTCAATTCTTTAAAAACACGTTCTGCTATATCATGAACTTTTAACCCTTGAGGGTTATTTTTAAGCGCATGGTATAAACCGGAACGAAGCCTAATTGAAGAAAGAAAATCGTTAAAGTGACCCGATTGTAATGAAGCATCTTGTCTGTTATCAGTAAAACTTAATAGTTTCTGATCTTTTAATTCTTCATTTTGATTATACAAAGAATCTATAACAGCATAAGACATTATGGTTGTAGCTGTACTTCTCCCTTCGTTACCTAACTTCATTAATTTTGTACCTTCATTGGTCTTTGAGTCTTCATATATAATACCAGCAGTGGGATCAATACGTAGTTTCACTGGAATATAATACCCCTTAAGAGGATATATAGGTTCAGATGAATAAGCACCACTAGAGTTGAAATAAACTAACTGTGGCATTTGCCAATTATAATAAGGTTTGAATTGGGTTTCGCTTGGGTTTAGCCAATTAGAAGGAGCAATTTCAATTGGATCCTCATTCCAAAAAGATTCACCTTCATCAAGAACCAGATAACCTGAACTAAAATTTCTTTCTACTAGGTTTTCTCTTGTCCCTTCTTTTAATGTTAGTGTTCTAACTGGTTCATCTGGATTTCTAGGTAACAATAATTGTTTGTCTACGTCTTTTTCAACACAAATAAAATCTACACCTGAATACCTACTAAATAAAATGGGGTACAGAAATTTTTCATCATCTCCATCCTTTAAATATCTACCAGATTTTATAGTTATACCTCTTGTGTTTCTTGATTCTAATGTAACCGAAACTGTACTTGTTTGAGAAATAAATTGATGAAATCGGAATGGTAAAAAACTTTTACCTGTTTTATTAACTCTATTTATTTCATTTAAACGCTCTGTCCATTTTAATAAATCTACAAGTACATTCTCAATTAATTGACTCTCAACTTCAGTCACTTTATTTAATAATGACGCAATAGCTTTTATCGTTTTTGGTTGACCTCTTTCAAGTACTTCTTGGTTTTCTTTTAAAGCAACATTTAATTCTAACCAATTCGTTAATGGATGATTAATAAAAACCTCTTCGTTATCTTGATTATTAATTCCTTTTAGTATAGCGTTTCTTAAGTCTACTGCATTAAACTCTTTACCATTAGTACAGGTTTGTAGATATTCGCCTATTATTTGACTGGTGTTGTAGTTGGTACCAAATATTTTGGTTGCTACATTTGCTACGGCTTCTTTTTTTTCAATAGGACTACCTCCGGAAGACATTGTTGCCGAAGTACCAATACATATAATGTTTGAAGTGCATAAGCTTTTTATACGTCTTATGAGCATACTAACATCAGATCCTTGTCTCCCTCTATAGGTGTGTAATTCATCAAAAACCAAAAATTGTAGATTATCTTTTAAGGAATCACGTAACCAAGATTCTGATTGACGTGTCATAATCAACTCTAGCATCATATAATTTGTTAATATGATATCTGGTTGATCATTTTTTATTTTATCTCTTGTTTCAGCATTTTCTTGCCCTGTATATTTTGCAAAGGTTATAGGGAATTCATTTCCAAAGTTTTCAGCATATTTTTCAATTTCTCCTTGTTGCGAATTAATTAATGCATTCATAGGGTATACAAGAATTGCTTTTACGCCTTTCTTTTTATCTCCCTCTTGATTGAAAATAGAGTTAAATATTGTCGCTAAATAAGTTAATGACTTTCCTGATCCTGTTCCAGATGTTACCACAAATCCTTTATTTTGAATCCCAATTTGAATAGCTTCGGTTTGATGGCTATACAAATTAAAATCCCCAAAAGTTTTTATTAGATGTTTATTAATTAATCTCTGATTGTAAAGATCTTGCAAGGAATCACCTTTCTTGAAAGAAGGGTTAAACTGTATTAAAGGATCAGGTATAAAACCATCACCTTCAAATGCCTTGCCAACTTCTTCTTTAATTCTATCATCTGCAATGTTTAAAAATGAATTTAAATAATCTCTATAATTTGATATGACTTGATCGTGTGTTTTAAATGCGTCCATTAATATTGACTATGTTTTATATTCTATTACCAAGTTAATTGGATGAAATTCTTCAACTATTGTTCTTATATTTTATGCTAAATTTTTAATAGTATCAATGCAAAAAAATATTACAATTAAATTTAGTTCGATTTGAGCTATTTTAATTGTAATTAGGGAGACTTAAAGATATAAAAAGCACTTAAAATAATACAGAAAAACTTACAATTAAATGCTAATATATACTAATTCTAAAAAGGAGGTAGGCAGTCAAAACCATTGGATTGTTCTGAACATCTAAAAATATCGGTTATTTCACCTTGGGTAAATTGGACATAGATGGCGTATTTATTGGCAGAATTATTTCCTGTTAACACAAAAACGGGTTCGCTACACAAACAGCCTGTACAAATATTTGTTGAAAGATTAAGATATGTATCTCCTTTTTTATGAAATTCTTTAAAGATTTGCATTTGTTTATAGATAAACGCTGTTTTTTTCATGTCCTCGTAATAGGCTTCGTTATCTAACAAATCGTTTAGCTTGTGGTAATCCATATTTTGGAAGGCATCAAGGACTTGTATAAGTTGTGATTTAACTTTTTCTGAAGTTTCAATATTTTGAACTAACTCTTGTGGTTGCATGGTGTTTGTAATTTATTAGCATTACAATTTAGTATTTAATTCTAATTGTTTTGCTCTATTTTCTATTAATGTCATTAGAGTACTTTTATTTTCTTTACTTAAAAAGCTACAGGCGATTAATTCTTGCCATTGCTGCATGCCTTTTTCTATACGATTCCATAGGTTTTCAATAGCTTTTGCAGGTATTTGTGCTTTGGTCATGGCTTCGTTAAAATCTAGACGTTTAATTTTTCGCTTTTTACCGTTGAGGTTTAGTGCTAATTCTTCTTGATCTTCCGGAATTAATAATTTAACCGCTACCATATCATAGGCTGGTGCCAATGTATAGTGTTTACTGTCTTGTGCAATTAGTGAAAAGTTTTTTAAATGCATGTCGTTATTTCCAATCAGGAAAGAAACAATAACTTGCTCATAAAATTTTACGGCATCCAGTAATGGATTTTGTGCATAGGTTATAACGCCTTTTGCAATTTGCTCGTAAGAACCACGATATTTGTGTTCAGTGAGTCGCTCTGTGAATTGGCAAGCATCTTCCATTGGGTATTTTTCGTTATTGGCAGTTCGATCTATACGCTTGGTTAAATAAGCTAAAGCACCATCTTTTAATGGGATTAATAAAAAGGGTACTGTAGCTATGCCACAAGCTTGTGCTAATAACATAGATAGTGCCTCAATTTCTGGCATTTGTGGGTACATTTGAAATGGTGGTTTTAAAATATACCTGCCATTTAATGCACCTACAATGGTTAACCTGTTTTGAGCATTTTCTTGAGTGAAACCTAATGATAATTTTGGTTGTACACCAGTAACAATGATGCGTTGTGCTACGTTTTCTTTTGCCAAGGCTTCGATTTGAGACATCTCATATTCTAATTTTAGTACAGGCGTGTCTTCTTGCCAAAATGCTGTTAGGCAGTTTTGATGGTAGTTTATGTTACCATCTTCTAGTTTTTTGTGACATGCTAAACAGTAGTTCATACTTTCTCTATAATGCTAATATTGCCAATACAATCTCTACATGTGGTTAATAATAAGCCCATGCGGTCTCTTGGATTTATTTTCCAATTTTTATGTGCGATATCTAATAACCAACCTTCCGGAATTAAACCATCGAAGAAAGGGAATAGGTATTCGGCACTAAACGATTCTTCTTGTAATGGTAAGGTTAAACTCACTGCTAATGCGCTTTCATTTTCTAGGTATGCTTTGTCATACTTGAAATGATAGCCATTATCGTCCTCGGTTAATATGCCTGCCAACGTTTTATTTACCCAGATTTCTCCTTGTCTCATCGCTTATAGGTGTTGGTGTTAGTGTGTGTCCAAAAAATAATAATACCTGATTTACTTTATCGGTCATTACATTTGGTTTTCCCTGTTCGAGTTCGCGTACAAAACGCAAGCCTACACCTGTAAAGTCTGATAACTCTACTTGTGTTAGATTTGCTTTTTTACGTCTATCCCTTACAAATTGGGCTATTGTATTTTCTCTATCCCATTCCATGGTATTATACCTTTATGGGTACAATATAGTGATTTATTTTATAATTATACCTTAAAGGGTGTAAATATTTTAACACTGCTGTTTTTGTACCTTTTAGGGTGTAAAAATGCTATTTTTAATTTGTGATTTGAATTGAGTTAATTACTAATTCGTTCATAAATTTTGCATGTTCATTGTCAATGAACAACAAAGAATAATAAACACCAACATCAATAATTTTTTTAAAATACTGTGCTATTACCTTCGTTTGTCTTTTGAGTTATTATTAAAGGCTATTAGATTGAAAGATTCTCTTAATCTGCTTCTAACTCGATTGCCATAATGATGTTCTAGTTCTGATGCAGATAGGTTAGTGGTGAGATGTGTTTTAACTTTTTTGCTAATAAATAAATCATAGCGACTTAATAGAATTTCGCCCATCACATTACATTCGTTGCCAAAGTATTTTAAATTGTTTTCTGTACCAAGATCATCAAAGCAGATGATGCCTACTTTAGATTGATGCAAACTTGGTTTGCTATATCTGATTATGACGTCGTAACCCTCTTTAATGAACTCGAAACCCACTTCTCTACAGGATTTTACATAGTATTTGTTTTGAGGGGTTGCTAAATGTTTCATTAGTGTCATTAACGTTGTTTTACCACAACCAATAGGGCCAGAAAGCAAAATCCCTTTTTCTAAATTAATATCGAGTTGCTTTGTTACTTCTTCATCACCTGTGCTGTACGCCATGAGTTTGTGAATGATGGTTTTGTCTTCATCATAAATTTTGAAGTGGTTGCCAAATAGTTCTTGTCCTTTAGATTCTAGCCATTTGGTTGCTTTTTGGTAGTTGTACATATTACGTTTTTTATAATGAGATTACTCATGCATTCTTATTTAAACATTTTGGTATTCGTGAATGCTTTGCATTTGCTTTGTGTCTCGCAATAACAGTTAGAGAGGTTCTGAATAATTTTTATTGGTTGCTGTGTTGAGGTTTTTTGGGCGAATTGTCGGTGTTATGTCGGTGTTGTGGTGGTGTTGTGCATTGAAATTTTTACTATTAATCATCCAATTTTGTGCCGCCGCTTTCCAATTAGCCATAGGTGTTTTGCCACCTACTAACCAACCATTACTGGAGAAGTAATTAAAAAACTTTTTAGCTTCTAATTCTGGAAAGTTTTGTTCCAGGAAGTAATTGATTAGGTCTTTTTCATTTGGCGTTACCATACTTTTATTTTTTTTGCGCAACTTTTTTTGTTTTGTATTAGCAGCTTCTTTTTTTAAATCTAAAGTTTCATTTTTAGAATTTAGAGATTGCTTGTTCACGTTTGAATTGTTTAACTTATTTGTATTGTTTATACTGTTTATATAAGATGCCTCTGCTTGTTCAGGACTTGTACCAGTGCTAGTATAAGACTTGTCTGTTGCTTGTTTAATAACCTTGCTGTTTTTTGGTTTTGGTTTTAGGTTTCCTGAAAAATTATAGAGATGAACCAAACTTCCTTTATAGGGATTATATGATGGTTCGTATTTTATATATCCTAATGCGTGTAAATTTTTTAAGCATTTATGGTAAGTCGCTTTGGAACTTATTTTACTTATTCGCATTACTTCGTCACGCGAAATGCTAATAGGATTTCTGAAACGGTTGCAGTTCCAGAATTGAAACAGTGCGATGTATAAACTGATATGTGTTGGGTTTAAAGTATGGTCGTTAATAACTTTATCAAAAAAGCCTGTTAAGTGTTTGATGTAGTTCATGATTAAAAATTCAAGTTTTTTGATGATTAATTTTCTAGCATGTTTTGGATGTCTTCATACTTATAGTAAATGATGCCACCAACACGCTTGAAATTGAGTGTTCCGTTAATTCGAAGATTTTGAAGCGTCCCTGGAGAGATGCGTAATAGTTTTCTAACTTCTGATGATTTTAACCATTGCGCTGGCTTGTCTTCTTTTTTGACATTTTTTAATTCTTTAAGTAATGCATTAACCACATTTAATAGATATCTTTTAGTAACTAGTTGATGATTTAGGAGTTCTAAATTTTCGGTTTCAGGGAACAATGTTTTTGGATTTAAATTCATAATAAAGTGTTTTGTTTTGTTATGATACAAAGCAACTTCATTTCGTAATTTTTCATTAACAAGGTGAACCCAAGGTGGGTGCTATTTTAACTGAAAAATATTTAATATGCTGATTTTTAATTATATGACTAGCGACCTCTTATAGGTTTGTTTAGATGAGAAGTTGAAAGCTGTTTAAATTATTGCCTTAATAATGGAAACCATAGTAGGGAAGACCTTGTGTGTTTTAGTAGTCTTCTTCCATCAATTTTTGGTTGAGGCTTTCCACCAAACTATTTAAGAATTTTGTTCGAACCGTTTTTCTGATCTTGATATCTTGATATACTCGGTAAATGCTATCTTCTAATTCAATATTAAAGATTTTACCAATATGAGTCGCTAATTCTTTAACATCGGTATTACCATTATTAATCAGCTTCGCATGTTTTAAAGCATAGATGAGTTCTACCAAATCTATTTTGGTACCAGACCAGGAATAATTTACAGGTTGGCCAAAATTATTGGTGCCATTTTTATTATCGATTTCATCAATTTTGCGTTCCAAGTAATTAATCAGCATATCAGCACTAATCAAGCTGGCTACCTGATAATCATGGGAAGTAGATATTTTAGAGTCAAAAAACAAAAGCATGGAGTGATCACGAATGATATCCTTATAGGGTCTTCTTATAAAATAATTGGTGTCGCTGTAAGTTGCTCTACATCTAAAGTATTCATAGAATTCGCGATTTTCTTTTCCTAATTGAGTCGCTTTATTTAACGCCTTGATGTAATGTTTGCGTTTTCCTTTTTTGCCTGGAGGCAATGTAGATTCAATTTTTAAAATGTATTTGTAGTATAAGATTTTAGAAACTAATGATGGTTTTAATTCTTTAAAGAAATAGATTTCATCTTTTTCATTATCAAAGCAAAATGTTTTCACCCATTTATTGATTTGCTTTAACTTTTTTTCTAAAAAGAAAATCATTTTTTGACTATGCTCAATACTATTGCAATAGGTGCTTTTGAGTAATTCAAAGTCACGCTCCAATTCCTGAAAGAATGGTATGCAAAAGGTATTCATAGATTAAAAAATGGTTTATTTCGAGTGCTATCAAAATAAACCATTTTCTGTTAAAATTATTGAATTGAACACTTAAAAAGTTTTCAACAACATCAAAATTAACCAATTTGTTTGGCTTTTGTAATGGTATGTGTATTACCCAGTTTTTCCTTTAAAAGTCTCATATCGTCGCTTACTTTTCTATCTAAAACTTTGGCGTAATGCTGTGTGGTTCTTAAATTTTTATGACCAAGCATTTTACTAACGCTTTCGATAGGTACGCCATTTGAAAGGGTGACTGTAGTCGCAAATGTATGACGCGCAATATGGAATGTGAGTTCCTTGTTTATTTCGCAAATTCCTGCTATTTCCTTTAAATAGGCATTCATTTTTTGATTGCTTAATATGGGTAGTAAACGATTTTCATTTAAGCATTGTGGATGCTCTAAATATTTATCGATAATTAATTGTGTTACCGGAAGGATCGGAATTTTAGAAGCAGATTCCGTTTTTTGACGGTGTGTAAATATCCATTTCTCACCATCAATACCTAAACTGATGTGAGATTTGGTTAGGTTCTTTACATCGATATAAGCCAGACCAGTAAAGCAGCTAAATAAGAATATATCTCGAACTAGTGATAAGCGCTCTGTTGGGAATTCTTTGTTTAGTATTTTCTGGATTTCATCTTCTGTTAGATATACACGTTCTACTTCTCTAACTTTCGCCTTGTAGTTGCTAAATGGGTTTTTATCTATCCAATTATTGGCTAGACAAATCTTGATTATTTTGCCGAAATTCTTGATGTATTTTACAGCTGTATTATTACTACAGTTTCTTACGCTTCTTAAATAGAATTCATATTCCGTGATAAAGGCATGGTTTATTTTTAGAATGTCGATATCTGAAATTTTATACTTCCATTCTAAAAAATCAATGGTATGTTTTAATGATGTTTTGTAGCGTTCCAGTGTTCCTGGTGCGTATTCTTTACCTACCAGTTCTTCAATCTTTTTGTTGTGATCTTCGAATATAGGTATGAGCATACGTTGCTTTTCATCAAGACCTAATAGTTTGCTTTTAAATGCTTTTGCTGTGATTGGAATATTTTGATGAATTAACTCCATCTGCATGTCAATAATCTTGACTTTTAGCATATCAAGCTGTCTATTTACTGAACGAGCTTCTTCTGATTGGCCTTTCATTTTGCCTGCAGAGGTGGACCATTTGGATGGATCTACAAATCTTCCGGTGCTCATTTCAATTCGTTTTCCGTTAACTGTAATGCGTGTGTAAATAGGGAATAAGCCATTCGCATTGACTTTTGCTCTTTTTGCATAAAAGAGGATAGAAACTTTTGTTTTCATTTTTGGTAACCTTTTTAATTAATAATAAACTTAATTTTTACCTCAATACGACACAAGATGTTTGATTTTTGAACCAGTTTTAGTACTGGTTAACTCTTGTAAACATTGAGGAAAGCTTAAAATTCGGTTACCCTAAAAATTGAAAAAGTTGAGGTAACCGAATTTACCACCTTTGTTACACGATTTAATGAATATTTTGGTATATGCTAAAAAGAAAAAACCCTTTAAAACGTACGTTTTAAAGGGTTTTGGTGGAATTTGTTTAATTCCTAGCGGAGAAAGAGGGATTCGAACCCCCGGAGGTGTGACCCTCAACAGTTTTCAAGACTGCCGCATTCGACCACTCTGCCATTTCTCCTTGAGTGCCTCATTGGGTATTTCCCAAATGCGAGTGCAAATATAGAAATCCTTTTTAATTCTAACCAACAAAAACAGAAAAAATTTTAATCTTTTTTTTAAAATTCTTCTATTAATTTTATTCTCAACTTGTTAAAAAAGTCATTACAAATAGTATTTTTGCCAAAACACTTAAAATATGAATATAATTGATCAGTTATCTTGGAGGTATGCAACAAAAAAATTCAATGATAAACTATTAATTGAAAACGAAAAATTACAAGTTTTGTTAGAAGCTTTTAATCTAACAGCAACTTCTTATGGCTTACAGCCTATAAAATTGTTAGTCGTGCAGGATAAAGAACTGCAAACTTCTTTGGTCGAGCATAGCATGAACCAACAACAGATTGCGCTTGCCTCTCATGTGTTAGTGATTTGTATTGAAACGGATATAGATAAAGAATTTATTATAAACTACTTTGAAAGAGTAAAACAAATAAGAAACACGCCAGATAAAATATTATCACCGTTTAGAAACTTTTTAATTGATAATTTCACTAGTAAATCACAAGATAATATAGAAGAATGGGCTATTAAACAAGCCTACCTTGCTATGGGGAATTTATTAACTGTTTGTGCTACATTAGGAATAGATTCTTGCCCTATGGAAGGATTTGTACCAGAAAAATATGATGAGGTTTTAGGATTATACAAAAAAGGCCTTAAATCGGTACTGTTATTACCTATAGGTTATAGAGCTGAAGACGATATGTTTGCCGATTTTAAGAAAGTAAGAAAAGAAGTTTTAGATTCTGTAATAATTCATAAACAATAACTTGGCAAGATTGTTGTTTTAATAAATAAATTACATTTGTAAAACGCACAATTTAAAACAAAATGAAAAACCTAATATTACTATTTGCTTTAACATTAATTTTTAATGTATCTGCACAAGAAGAAGATATGTCTAATCTTAATTGGCTTACAGATTTAGAAGAAGCAAAATTAATTTCATTAAAAGAAAAGAAACCAATTCTATTATATTTCACAGGAAGCGATTGGTGTGCACCTTGTAAAATGTTAAAACAAGACTTTTTCAGCACTCCTAAATTTGAAGAAAAGGCAGAAAAGATGGTTTTGGTGATGGTAGATATCCCAAGAAGAGTAGATATTATTTCTCCAGAACAAAAGAAAATTAATATGGACTTGGTTCGTAAGTATAATAAAAACGGAAGCTATCCAAATTTGGTTGCTTTAAACGCAAAAGGAAAAGTAATTGGTGAAATATCAGGCTATACCTTTCTGCGTGAAACAGATAGACACTATGCTTTTGTAGACTCGGTATTAGAGAATTATTAAAAGAATAAATAATTTATAAAAAGCGTCAAAACTTAGGGTTTTGGCGCTTTTTTTATTCCTTATATTAGTCGTAAATTTGAAAAACTAACAATACAAATATGCCTGGATTTGAACTTTTTGGAGATAAAGAACGCAAGGAAGTAAACGATGTTTTAGATTCTGGAGTGCTTATGCGCTATGGTTTTGATGGTATGCGAAATGGCCATTGGAAAGCTAAAGAACTAGAGCAAACCTTAGAAGAAAAACTACAAGTGAAGCATGCTCAATTAGTTTCTAGCGGAACTGCAGCTGTGACAATTGCTTTAGCAGCAGCAGGTATTGGAGCAGGAGATGAGGTTATTATGCCAACTTTTACATTTGTGGCTAGTTTTGAAGCTATTATGATGCTAGGAGCTATTCCTGTTTTAGTAGATATTGATGATACTTTAACCTTAGACCCTAAAGCGGTTGAGGCTGCTATTACTCCTAAAACAAAAGCTATAATGCCTGTGCATATGTGCGGAAGTATGGCAGATATGGGTGCTTTAATAAAGATATGTAAGGAGCATGATTTAATTCTTTTAGAAGATTCCTCTCAAGCTACAGGAGCTACTTATAAAGGAAAACCATTGGGAAGTATTGGAGATTTAGGTTGTCTATCTTTAGATTTTGTGAAAATTATTACAGCAGGTGAAGGGGGAGCAGTACTTACTAATAATCCGAAATATGCATTACATGCAGATCGTTTTTCAGATCACGGGCACGATCATAAAGGAAACGATAGAGGAGCAGAAACGCATCCGTTTTTAGGATATAATTTTAGAATTTCAGAATTACATGCAGCTGTAGGTTTGGCGCAATTAAAGCGTTTAGATGAGTTTGTAGCTATTCAGAAGAAGAACTATAACATGCTACGTGAAGCGCTTTCTAGAATTCCTGAAATTACTTTTAGAACCGTTCCGGAAGGGGGAGAAGAAAGCTATTCGTTTTTAAGCTTCTTTTTACCAGATATAGAAACTGCAAGAAAAGCTTCAGCAGCATTGAAGGATCATGGTGTAGATGCTTGTTTCCATTATTATGACAATAATTGGCACTATATAAGAAAATGGGAGCATCTTAAAGAACTTAAGACTTTATATCCTATTCCTGCAGAAGTAAAAGAAGGTTTAAAATACCTTCAAACCAAAACCTTTGAGCAATCTGATAGCTATATTGGAAGAAATATTTCCTGCTTAATTAAATTGTCTTGGACAGAAGAGGAGGTGAAAGAAAGAGCTAATAAAATGCGTAATGTAATTACTTCTGTGTTAACTAAGAGTTAGTTAGGTGTTTGTGTACTAGGCTTTTTTTTACTAATCTATAAAGATTTTGATGTTTTACAGAACATAAAAAGTTAATATTGAAAAGGAAACAACTAAAGTAAAAACTAAAGTTGTTTCCTTTTTTTTAATAGCTTACATACTCTACAATTTCTAATCCGTAGCCAATCATACCAACACGTTTGCTTTGCTCTGAGTTAGAGATTAGTTTTAATTTATGGATGTTTAAATCGTGTAATATTTGCGCGCCAATACCAAAATCTTTATTGTCCATTTTAATTCTTGGAGCTTTTACAATTTTGTTAGGTTCTTGTGCGTCTTTTAAGATGTGTAATCTGTTTAATAAGTTAATAGACTGAGCATCTTGATTTATAAAGATAATAGCACCTTTTCCAGCCTTATTAATCACACGAAACATATCATCTAATTTTTCGTCGGCATTATTAGTTAAAGTACCTAAGATGTCGTTGTTTACTAGGGTAGAGTTTACTCGTGTTAAAACCGCTTCGTTCGTAGCCCAATCACCTTTGGTTAAGGCTATATGCACTTGATTGTTTGTAGTTTGTTGGTATGCTCTTAAACGGTAGCTTCCAAAACGAGTTTCTATATTAAAGTCTTCTTTTTTCTCAATTAAAGAATCATGAAGCATTCTGTATGCTACTAAATCTTCAATAGAAACAATTTTTAAATCGAATTTTTTAGCAACTTTATAAAGTTGTGGTAAGCGAGCCATGGTTCCGTCTTCGTTCATGATTTCTACAATCACTCCAGCTGGCTCAAGTCCGGCTAAACGGGCAAAATCTATGGCAGCTTCGGTATGACCTGTTCTACGTAGAACACCACCTTCTCTAGCAACTAAAGGGAAAATATGTCCTGGTCTTGCAAGTTCAAAAGGTCTTGTGTCTCTATCTATAAGTGCCTTAACGGTTTTTGCTCTGTCACTTGCAGAAATTCCTGTAGTAACACCATTTCCTCTTAAATCTACCGAAATAGTAAAGGCAGTTTCCATAGGATCGGTGTTGTTATCTACCATCATATTTAGCTCTAAAGCTTTGCAACGTTTTTCGGTAAGAGGAGTACAAATTAAACCACGACCATGTGTAGCCATGAAATTAATCATTTCCGGAGTTACTTTTTCTGCTGCAGCAAGAAAATCTCCTTCATTCTCCCTGTCTTCATCATCTACAACAATAATTACCTTTCCATTTTTAATGTCGTTTATCGCATCTTCAATGGTGTCTAGCTTATACTCTTTATTGTTGTTTTCAGTTTTTGTCTTCATGTTACAAAGATATTGCTTATTTTAAAGTATTGTAAAAGTCTTCGTTGATTTTGTTTCTTCTTAAATAATGGGTTAAAGGGTAAAAAATAAAACCAAAAATAAGTATAAATGGGTTTTTTGAATTTGTTTTATCCTTTAGGAAACTATAAAGTTTCTTCATATTTAGCCATGCTTTTAAATAATAGAATACTACTAAAGCAAAGGAAATTACGCTTAGTTGTACCGATGCTGAAGCAAAGCTTGGTAGTTTGTTGTTTCTGAATACAAAAAACAGAATTAAAGTAACTAAGCCTGAAATATAGAAAACGAAAGCAGTTTTAGAATGAAAGTTATAGTCTTTAGAAATAGCTTGTACCGCTTTCGTGTCTTCCGCTTTTATGGTGTTTTCTGAAGTTTTTTCTTCTACTTTTTCTTTGTTTTTTGATTTTATTTTGAAAATCTTTTTTAGAGGTTCAACAATATGATCAAATTCAAAAAGGCCTCTATCTTCTGTAGCTCTTTTGGTTAAGAATATTCCGAGAGGTAACATAACTAAGGTTGAAAACCATGCGGCAAGCATCGGGTTGAAGCTTCCGTCTTTAGCACTGTTTTTTGCGAAAATTCCAATAAAGTGATAGGTAAGGAATAATAGAATGGCGACAACCATTGGTAAACCAATACCTCCCTTTCTAATTAAAGCTCCTAGTGGCGCACCAACAAAGAATAAAATAATACAAGCAAAACCTAAGGCAAACTTTTCGTGTAAAGCAATAATATGTTTGTTGTAATTTATGTTCTTTCCTTTGAAATTGGTTTCTTTTGTCAGGATTATTTGTCTGGTGCTTTTAGTTGCGTTTAAGGCTAAATCAACTAATTGTATTTTCTTATTGTTTTCAAAAATATCTATAATAGAATTACCAGTAAAAACGGAATCTTTTGCAGGGGTAATTCCTGTGTTAAGGGCATTGATATGGGATCTATTATGCAGGTTTTCTGCTAATTCATCATAATCCTTTTTTGTTTCTAATTTTAGAGAATCTATCGTATAGCTAAGATCTCTAATGTTTAGCATGGTATAATTATCTGTAATATTCTTTTCGTCTAAATCTAGATTAGTCTGATCTGATAGGTCTATGTTGAAGGTGTATTTTTGGAAGTGACTTTTTACTAAGGGATGCTTTTGTCTAGCTTTAAAGTCTCTAGGAGGGGTGTCGTCATAAAAATACCCATCGTGTAAAATTAGTTTCAATACACTAGATTTTTCATCTCCTATAAGTTCACCTGTTTTAGAAACAATAGTTCTATGGTTTTTGTTTCCACCAGAACTACTAGTTTTCTCATGAATAACAACTCCTTTTAGGTCCTTACCGTTTAGTCCGCTTTTCTTTTCTACCTTAATATTAAAATTTCCAACATCATTAAACTGTCCTTCGGCAATTACCATTGCAGGCTTTAGTTTTTGAATGTTTTTTCTAAGGTTATATGAATTATATTCTCCCCACGGAATTACGTTATTACTAAAAAAGAAGGTAGTTATTCCTAGAATTCCAATAAATATCCCCAACCCGGTCATTGCACGCTGTAGGGAAATTCCGGTAGATTTCATTGCGGCAAATTCATAGTTTTCGGCGAAATTTCCAAAAACCATGATGGAGGATAATAGGATGGTAAGGGGTAAAACTAAGGGAACTAATTTTGGTGAATAATATAATAGAAACTTTAAAACAACCACTAAATCTAAATCTTTACCGGCAAGTTCTTTAATGAAAAGCCAAATGGTTTGTAAAACAAAAATCAGCATGAGTATTAAAAACACGCTGATAAAAGTCTTTAGATAAGTGCTTAAAATGTATCTATCTAATATTTTCACACTTTATTTTGTTGCTAATTAGTTGAGGTTTAGTTTAGTCCAGATTTTCTATGTAATAATCTGTGTATTTACTTTTGTCAAAGGTAAATAAGGATTTTGATATTGGCTCGTTAGTTTTAAAAGAATTAACAGTTAAAGTCGTTTTTGTACCGTTTTTACCTGTTTCAATTAAATTGTAAATATGCTTTGTGTGTGCATCAATCCCTAAAAGAATAGATTTAATTTCTGAATTAGAATCTTTCGGATTTAATAAAACATACTGAATTTTTCTTCCTTGTACATTTTGAACAATATCCATTTTGTAGGTAAATCCATCTTCGTAAAAAGATAACATTTTACTAGGAGTGATACTTCCTTCGTCGTCCATGCTTTCTGAAGAAATAGTTACTTGCTCATCTTCTGGACTAATACTGTAAAGTGTTTTACCATCGTAAATTCTAGTAATACCAAGGATGTTTAATTTGTATTTTTCCCCTTGCATCACTACATCTCCACGTGTTTCTTGTTTTATGTTTTCTGCTGTATTATGTAATACGTATTTAAAATCTATAGCAATATTGTCATAGCTTTTAACTTTTTTAGAAACTTCGTCTAATAATGCTTTTGCATCGTTTTGAGCAAAGCTTGTTATACTTAGTAAAAGGGTGAATATGAAAATTAACTTCTTCATAATGGGTGTTTGTTTTTCTTTTTGTTATAGTTATTCGTTTTCTAATAATTGATCGAGAGCAACTAAATCTGGAACTAATACTTGTCTTGCTTTACTTCCTTCAAAACCACCAACAATTCCTGCAGCTTCCAACTGGTCTATTAAGCGCCCTGCACGATTGTAACCTAATTTTAACTTACGTTGCAATAGGGATGCAGAACCTTGTTGTGATGTAACAATAATTTCGGCAGCTTCTCTAAATAGTTTGTCTCTATCATTTATATCTATATCAATACTTGTGCCACTTTCTTCACCAACATACTCTGGAAGTAGATGTGCTTCAGGATAAGCTTTTTGCGCACCAATAAAATCTACTATTCTTTCTACTTCTGGAGTATCAACAAAAGCACATTGTATACGAATCATTTCGTTTCCTTGGGTATAAAGCATGTCTCCACGACCAATAAGTTGATCTGCTCCAGCGCCATCTAAAATGGTTCTAGAGTCAATTTTACTAGTAACTCTAAATGCAATTCTTGCAGGGAAGTTTGCTTTAATAATACCAGTAATTACGTTTACCGATGGTCTTTGTGTTGCAATTATTAGGTGAATACCAATAGCACGAGCTAATTGCGCTAAACGAGCAACAGGGGTTTCTACTTCCTTACCAGCAGTCATAATTAAATCGGCAAACTCATCTACCACTAAAACGATATATGGTAAGTATGCATGTCCATCATTCGGATTTAATTTACGTGCTTTAAACTTGGTATTATATTCTACAATATTTCTACATAATGCATTTTTAAGCATTTCGTAGCGGTTATCCATTTCAATACAAAGCGAGTTTAATGTATGAATAACCTTAGTGTTATCTGTGATAATAGCTTCTGCTTCGTCTGGAAGTTTAGCTAAATAATGACGTTCTATTTTATTAAATAAAGTAAGCTCTACTTTTTTAGGATCTACTAAAACAAACTTAACTTCTGCAGGATGTTTTTTGTAGAGTAGGGAGGTAAGTACTGCATTTAATCCAACCGATTTACCTTGACCTGTAGCTCCTGCCATTAGCATGTGTGGCATTTTAGCAAGGTCTACTACAAAGGTTTCGTTGCTAATGGTTTTACCAAATGCTATAGGTAGCTGCATTTCAGATTTTTGAAACTTCTGCGATGCTATTACAGAACGCATAGAAACGATTGTAGAGTTTTTGTTTGGAACCTCAATTCCAATAGTTCCTTTTCCAGGAATTGGAGCAATAATACGAATGCCTAAAGCCGAAAGTGATAAAGCAATATCGTCTTCTAGGTTTTTAATTTTAGAAATTCGTACTCCAGCATCTGGAACAATTTCGTATAAAGTAACTGTTGGACCAATGGTAGCTTTTATACTAGCAATACCAATTTTATAATTATTAAGGGTGTCAACAATTCTATTCTTATTCTCTTCTAATTCCTCTTGATTTATAGTAATACCTTCAGAATCGTATTTTTTAAGTAAGTCTAGGGTAGGGAATTTGTAATTTCCAAGTTCTAAAGTTGGATCAAATGCACCATAGTCTTCTACTAGTTTATTTGCTAGGTTATCTGTTTCAGAAATTTCTTCTTCTGTTTTTTCTACTTCAATTTCTAAGTGGTCTTCTTCTTTTGCAACTTCCACTTCAAAACTTTCAGAAACTTTAGTCTCTTTTGGTTTTGCAGGTGCTTCCGATTTTGGTTTATCTTCTACAACTTGTTTCTCTTCGTCTAAACTAATTTGATGTGCCTTTTTAATTTCTTCTGCTTCCGCAGTTAAATCATTATCTAAAGGTTTTAGATCTTCTTTGATGTTGTCTATATCCTCGCTAATTTCTTTTTTAGCTTTATGGAATAGTCTTTGGAACGTTTCAACGGTAACTTTAAGTCGAATAGCTAAATAGGTTATTAATCCGAAAAGGAGTAGGAGTATGGTTCCTGTTTTTCCAATATAAGCTTGTAAAAAATCATTGATTTCAAAACCGATAGTTCCGCCTAAAAAATCATTTTTATAAGAGAAGAAACCAAAAAGAATAGAAAACCAAATAACGATGCTTGTTCCCCAAAACCAATGTCTGCGAAGTTTTTCTAATTTTAATTTTAATAAAATGTAGATTCCTGAAAGGGAAACTAAGCCGGAAAAAATAAAGGAAGAAACACCAAAACCACGTTGAATAAAAAAATCGCTTAACCAAGCGCCAGTTTTACTCAGCCAATTTTCTGCTTCTACTTCTTTAGTAGTAAACTCACTTAAGATACTTTGATCTGCTTTCCCAGTAAAAAAGAAAGATAGAAATGCTATAAAAAGCAATAAACCAAGCATAGCTATTAAACTTCCGTAGACCAATCTTTGTTGGTTTGTAAGTTTAAAATTTAAGTTTGGCGCCTTGAATCTAGGTTCTTTTTTAGCTTTAGTTTTTGTTTTAGTTTTCTTTTTTGCCATATTTACTTTCTGCGAAAGTGCAAATCTTTAGTCTTTATTGATGTATTAGCTTATTTAAATTTGATAAGAAACAAAAATACAAATTAGTAACGTTAACGAAACTTTATTTAAAAAAATTGTAAACAATGTTTTTAAAAGCTTTTGTATGCTGTATCAACTAAAAAATCTTGGGGTAATATATGATACAACCTACTATTGCTGCAGCTACTGCAAATAAAAATACTGCTCCAGCGGCAAGATCTTTTATAAGTCCGATTTTAGGATGAAATTCTGGGTGTATAAAATCTGCAATTTCCTCAATAGCTGTATTCATACCTTCAATTGCTAAAATAAGAGCAATACAAAGTGTTTGAATCATCCATTCTGTAGCAGAAATATCGTAGTAAAACCCAAGAATAGTAAGTAATACCCCAATACTAAATTGTACTTTAATACTGTTTTCGGTAGTTACTAATAAATAAGCACCTTTAAAGGCGTATTTAATACTTTTAAGTCGGTTAACTAAAAAGGAATCTTTTTGATTATTCATGTGCTATAAGGCTGTTGGAGCAACTTTACTTATTAAAAAAATATCTACAAAACCTGGTTAGGCTTTGTAGATAAAGTTAAGTAATTATTTTAAATAGTTTATTTTAAAGCTTCTAATGCTGCTTTATAATTAGGTTCGTCTGCAATTTCTTGAACTTGCTCTGTGTGTTTTATGATTCCGTTTTCATCTAAAACAACCACACAACGAGAGTGAAGAGTTTCTAATGGACCGTTAGTAAAGTTTAGTCCGTAATTTTTTCCGAAGCTTCCGTCTTTAAAATCCGAAAGGTTTACCACGTTATCTAGCCCTTCCGCTCCACAAAAACGAGCTTGTGCAAAAGGAAGATCGTGAGAAATACATAATACTTTTGTGTTTTCAAGGTTACTAGCTTCTTTGTTAAAAGTTCTAACCGATTGCGCACAGGTACCAGTATCAATACTTGGGAATATGTTTAGTACTACTTTACTTCCTGCAAAATCAGATAAAGATTTAGAAGATAAGTCGGTTGCTGTTAGTGTGAAATCTGGTGCTTTTGTACCAACTTTAGGTAGTTCGCCAGATGTTTTTATTGGATTTCCTTGTAGGGTTAATGTTGCCATAATATCTATTTTTTGTTGAAGTATAAAATTAAGAATTTTTGTGCTCTTATTGTAACAGAAAGCCATAAAAAAACCACTTCTAAATAGAAGTGGTTTTTATCTTTTAGTATTTAAAATTTCAATTATTTATCAATCGAACCTAATACTCTTTTCATGAAGTTATTTAAAGCTTCTCTTTTAGGTGTACCATCTTTAACCATTTTGTTAACTTCAATGGCACCGTACATATTAGAAATAAGCTCTCCTATTATATTAAGTTCTTCATCTGTGAGCGAAGAAACTTCTGTTAATGATTCTAGCGTTTCAATGGTTTCGTTTACGAAATCCTCATCGTTAGTTTCTATAAATTCTGTAAGGTGTTTTATAATTGGTAACTTCATGTTTATAAAATATTTTAGATTTTCGCTTTCGCGGAAATAATTAATACTTGGTTCTTATTAAATAACTTCAGAAACTAGTTCTTGTAACACATCTGCTTTGTTTGTTTGCGTTTGCTTTACAAATTCTCCGTTCTTGAAAGTAGCAAATGTTGGTAAATTATCTACCGTTGCCATTTTACGTGATTCTGGAAATTTTTCAGCATCTACAATTACAAAAGTTGCATTTTCATTTTCTGAAGCTAATTTTTTAAATTTTGGCTTCATAATTCTACAGTTTCCACACCATGTAGCAGAAAACTGTACTACAACAGTTTCGTTATTTGAAACTATTTCTGCTAAGTTATCTTGAGTCAATTCTTGCATAATAAATACTTTTTTAATGAGTTAAAATTAGTGAGAAGCTAAATATTCAGCTGTACCTTTAGCGTTAGCTTGCATAGCGTCTTCACCTTCTTGCCAGTTTGCAGGACAAACTTCACCTTTTTCTTGTACGTGTGTTAAAGCATCAATGATACGTAAGAATTCGTTTACGTTTCTTCCGATTGGCATATTGTTTACACCTTCGTGTTGTACTACACCATCTTCGTCGATTATGTAAGTAGCTCTGTAAGTTACGTTATCACCTTCTACTACATATAATCCTGACTCTTCATCGTACTCTCCTTCAGTCACATCTAAGATTCCTAAAGCGGAAGCTAAGTTTCTGTTAGAGTCTGCTAAGATTGGGTAAGTTACACCTTCAATTCCACCGTTGTCTTTTGGCGTGTTTAACCATGCAAAGTGAACTTCTGGAGTATCACAAGAAGCACCAATTACGATTGTGTTTCTTTTTTCAAATTCAGCTAAAGCATTTTGGAAAGCGTGTAATTCTGTTGGACATACAAAAGTGAAATCTTTTGGGTACCAGAATAAAAGAACTTTTTTCTTGTTGTTTACTGCTTCTTCAAATACGTTTAATTTAAAAGTGTCTCCCATTTCGTTCATGGCATCTACATTCAAATTCGGAAATTTTTTACCTACTGCTGTCATTGTATATATTTTTTAGTTATTAATTTTTTTATTTACTACAAATATACAATAGAAGCTTCATATTTCATGGTTAATGAAATTGTAAAATTTTATCTACATATAGAGTTTAGTTATAGTTGGTTTTAAAAACCATAAATAAACTTTATTTAGATTTTAGCATCCTGATTTTAAGGTTTAAAGCAGCAAAGAATAGGGTGGTGAATGGGCTTAGCCAGTTGAAAATTGCGTAAATAAAATATTCGCTTACTCCAACTCCTAATACTCCAGATTGGTATGCTCCGCAGGTGTTCCAAGGAATTAATACAGAAGTAACAGTTCCAGAATCCTCCAAAGTTCTACTTAAGTTTTCAGGAGCAAGACCTTTGTCTTCGTAGGCTTTTTTAAACATTTTACCTGGAATAACAATGGCTAAATATTGATCGGATGCAATTGCATTAAGTCCTAAACAGCTAATAACGGTGCTGGCAAATAAACCAAATACCGTAGTTGCAAGTTTTAAAAGTTCTTTCGTGATTCTAGATAGAGCTCCTATAGCATCCATGATGCCACCAAATACCATTGCGCAGCAAATTAAGAAGATAGTCCATAACATTCCCTTCATACCACCGGCAGAAAAAAGATCGTTTAGTTTTTCGTTATCGGTAGTTATTTGGGTGTCTGTAAAAACAGCATTTATAATTGCAGAAAAGTTAGAATCGGATAAACCGTTTAAAACATCAGATTGAAATATAAATGCAAAAACAGCAGCCAATAAAACTCCTGAAGATAAAGCGACAAGTGGTTTTGTTTTTAATAAAATTAAAGCGATTACTGCAACTGGCACTAAAAATAATAATGGAGTGATGTTAAAAGTGTTTTTAATACTTTCTAATAAATCACTTACATCAGCAGAACCCGTTGTATCAATTGTAGCACTCATTATAGAGAATGCTATTAAGGTGATAATTATAGTAGGAACTGTAGTGAAAGCCATATATCTAATATGTGTAAACAAATCTGTTCCTGCCATAGCAGGAGCAAGGTTTGTAGTATCACTTAATGGGGACATTTTATCTCCAAAATAGGCACCAGAAATTACAGCACCAGCAATCATACCTGGATGGATTCCTAAAGCGGAACCAATACCGATTAATGCAATACCAACGGTTGCAGAGGTTGTCCAAGAACTTCCAGTTGCAATAGAAATTATTGCACAAATAATTACCGAAGCAGGTAAGAATATAGCAGGGCTTAAAACTTGTAGTCCGTAGTAAACCATTGCAGGAATTACACCGCTTACCAACCAAGTTCCAGCTAATGCACCTACAAGAAAAAGAATCATAATGGGAATAAAGACACTTTTCAGGTTTTCATAAACCTCTTTCACCATTGTAATAGGTGAAACCTTATTAAAAATGCCATCCATAAAAGCTACAAAACCACCAATTAAAAGAATGATTTGGTTAGAGTACTCACCAAACATTTCTCCGCCAGCTAAAAAGATATTATAAGCAAGTAAACCCATTAAAACAACAACAGGAATCAGTGCTTCTAAGATATTTAACTCTTTATTGTCTACAATCTTTTGTTCTTGTATTTTGATTTTGGATAGGTTATCGTCTTCGTGCATAATTGAGGTCGGTTTAATGGATGTAATGTTACGATTTTCACTTAAAGTATGCAAATGGAATTACTCCGCTTCACTTTGTGTTAGTTTATTGGTGCTGATTTATAAATAAGTATGGGTGGTAAATTTAGTGCATTAAAAAGCCTGAATAAATCAGGCTTTTTGTTTTACTACTCGGTATAAAGTATTTTATTATTTAATGATATCTAATTCGATCATGCAGGCTTTCATCATTTCAAAAGTTCGTTCGATATCTGCATCTAATCCTATAGAGAATCTTATTAATCCGTCTGTTAAGCCCATTTCAGCTTGTTCCTCCTCTGGAATTTCAGAAGAAGTAGAACTACCTGGAGCAGAGAATAAGGTTTTATAGAATCCTAAACTAACCGCTAGGTATCCAAGGTTTTTCTCTTGCATTAATTCCATTAGAGCATTTGCTTTTTCTAAAGACCCAGCATCAATGGTTAGCATACCTCCAAAACCGTACTGCTCATTCATCATACTTTTGAATAATTTATGAGATGGGTGAGATACCAATCCTGGATATACAGTTTTAAGTCCTAGTCCTTCAAATTTTTCAGCAAGATAGGAAGCGTTTAAGCTATGTTGTTGCATTCTAATATGAAGTGTTCTTAGGTTTTTTAAGATAGAAGCAGCACGTAGGCTGTCCATTGTAGAACCTAAAAGCATACATGCTCCATCATTTACATTACGTAATTCGTCAATAAACTCTTGTGTTCCACAAACAACTCCTCCAACAGTATCCGAAGATCCGTTGATAAATTTTGTTAAACTGTGTAATACTACATCTGCACCTAATTTTGCAGGTGAAACAGATAAAGGAGAAAAAGTGTTATCTACTACTAATTTAAGATGATGTTTTTTTGCTATTTTAGATAAAGCTGCAATATCTGCTACTTCTAATAAAGGATTACTAACAGACTCGCAGTATAATATTTTTGTTGTAGGCGTAATTGCTGCTTCTACTGCTTCTAGGTTTGTAATGTTTACAAATGAAGTTTTTACATTAAATCTAGGAGCAAAGTTCTTAAGGAAAGCGTAAGTTCCACCATAAATAGTTCTACTAGAAACTACGTGATCTCCAGATCCGCATAGCTGCATTATCACCGGAGTGATTGCACCCATTCCAGAAGCTGTAACGTTTGCTGTTTCTGTTCCTTCCATGGCTGCAAGTGCTTCGCCTAAATAAAGGTTGGAAGGTGTAGAATGACGAGAATATAAATAGCACCCATCTGCATTACCTTCAAAAGTATCAAACATGGTTTTAGCCGATAAGAAAGTGTAAGTAGAGGAATCAGAAATAGAAGGGTTTACTCCTCCAAATTCTCCAAAATATTGTAAGTCTTGTATGTTGTTTGCTGGTTTAAATTTCATGTAGTTTTATGTTTTAATAGAAATTTTTGGTTGATTAGTTTTACGTAAAACTCGTTAAAATTAGGTTAATAATCAATGCTTATGTGTTTATTGAGAAAAAAAATCTATTTTTATTCTTTAAAACAGTTTAATATTAATCAAAACAAGATAAAATTAACTCTAATCTGAAAATTTTTCGTTATGACCTTTGATGCAATCGACAGAAAACTAATACAACTTCTTCAGGAAGATAGTAAACAGACCAATAAAGAACTTTCTAATAAATTAAATCTTTCGGTTACGGCTGTGTACGAAAGAATTAAAAAGTTAGAGAATCATAACGTTATAAATAAGTATGTTGCACTAATTAATAACGATAAAATCGAGAAGTCATTCGTTACTTTTTGTCATGTAAAACTTATTCAGCATACTCAAGAATATGTTATTAAGTTTGAAGAAGAAGTGGCAAATTTACCCGAAGTTTTAGAGTGTTATCATATAAGTGGTGATTATGACTACTTATTAAAGGTAATTGTAAAAGACATGGGAGCTTTTAGAGAATTTATGGTAAATAGATTAACTAAAATCAACCATATAGGAAGCACTTTAAGTATGTTTGTTATTAATGAAGTAAAACATACAACAGCTATTAGTATTTAATACCCTAAACCTGAATTTCTATACTTGACAAAATATTTATGAAAAAACATTTCCTCTTAATCGCTTTAGTTTTATTAATAGTTTCCTGTTCTAGTGTTAAAAAGCATAACGAACAAATCTCATCACTTCATTCTGTAGCTTCTCTGCAAAGCGATGTGGATAAAGCTTATAATCAACTAAAAAAGCACCATCCTAATCTTGATTTATACATAAGTGCAGAGGAATTAGAGTTTAAATTCGACAGTTTAAAACAAAGCATAAAGCAGCCCCTTACAAGCTATGAGTTTTATCATAAACTAGCGCCTGTGGTTAAAAATGTACGACAAGGACATTTAAAAGTATTTGCACCTAAAAAAAGATATACTAAAAAGGAGTATAGAGAGCGGCTTAAAAAGAAATTCAATTTTACGGAACTCGATCTAGATTATATTGAAGATAAACTTTTGGTGACTAATATAAGGTCTAAAGATTCTTTTTTAATCGGAAGCGAAATCATTAAAATTGAAGATGAAGCCGTTCCAGAAATAGTAACAGGTTTTAAAAAGCAAATTGCTTCAGATGGATACAATACCACTTTATATGATAGGGTAATAGGAAAACGTTTTGCAAGCTATTACTTTAGTGATAAATATTCTGTAGACAGCTTAGAGGTAACTTTTAAAAAGGAAGACTCTATTTTTAATAAAACATTTAAGATAGTAGATAAGGAAGAAAAGAAACAAGACAGCATTCCTAAAGACAGTATAAAAAAAGATACTATAGTTGCTCCAAAACTTAGCAAGGCAGAACGCAAAGCAAAAAGACTTAAAGAGAAAGAACTTCGCGAGCATCATCGTGTGTATGGCTATGTAAAATCAAGAAAGGAATACACTCGAAATATAGAGTTTATAGGAAAAGATAGCACGGTTGCTTATATGAAGATTCGAGGGTTTATAGGTGGAAAATATAAAGATTTCTACGAGGAAGTTTTTCATAAAATAGAAGAAGCTAAATCTGAAAACTTAATAATTGATTTACGAGATAATGGAGGAGGAAGTCTAGCTGAAATAGCCGAATTATACTCTTATTTAACCGATGAACCCCATCAGTTTATTAAAAAAAGCGAGGTAAATAGTAGAGTTCCTTTTTTAAAAGCATTTATGTCGAATACCACACCAACAGGATTAAAAATATTTCTAGGAGCGATTTCGCCTGTAGTAATTGCACACAATTATTTAAAAACTAGCAAAGTAGATGGGAAGTTATATTACAAGCACAAGCAGTCAAAAATAGCAGAACCAAAAGAAAATAATTTTAAAGGAAATGTTTATGTCTTAATCAACGGGCATTCTTTTTCTGCATCCTCTGTTTTATCCAACCAATTACAAGCAAATAAAAGAGCTGTTTTTGTAGGAGAAGAGACTGGTGGAGCATATAATTCTACTGTTGCAGGAGTATTTAAAGAGTACGAATTGCCAGAAAGTAAATTGCAATTACAAATAGGATTAATGCAATTAGAAACTCCTCACAAACAAGAGCCAGAAGGCTATGGTGTAAAACCAGATTATGAGATTTTACCAACACTAACAGACAAATTAGAAAATAAGGATCCAGAATTAAATTGGATCTTAGAAACCATTGAAAACCAAAAATAACAAGCTTTGTTAATCTAAAATCAAAAGTTCCCATTTATGAAATATCAAAGGATGGTTTATTTCTTTTAGAATACTCTAAAAATTCATTAGTTCTCATTCGCAAATCATAAATGTAAATTGTACTTTTGTACTCGATTTTTAACGAACTACAAAAAATTTCTTATGAATTCATACGATGTAGCAATAATTGGTTCAGGTCCTGGAGGATATGTAGCAGCAATTCGTTGCGCACAATTAGGCATGAAAACTGCCCTTATTGAAAAATACTCAACCCTTGGTGGAACTTGTTTAAACGTTGGTTGTATACCAAGTAAAGCACTTTTAGACTCTAGTCATCATTATGAAGATGCTATCAAACATTTTGAAGAGCACGGAATTGATATCCCTGGAGATATTAAAGTAAATCTAAAACAAATGATTGCTCGTAAGCAATCTGTAGTAGATCAAACTACTGGTGGAATAGATTTCTTAATGAAGAAAAACAAAATTGACGTTTATCAAGGCTTAGGATCTTTTAAAGACGCTACGCATATTACTATTTCTGGAGAAGAAACTACAGAAATTGAAGCTAAAAATACAATTATAGCTACAGGTTCAAAACCATCTACTTTACCATTTATAGAAATTGATAAAGAAAGAATTATTACTTCAACAGAAGCTTTAAAGCTTAAAGAAATTCCAAAACACATGATTGTTATTGGAGGAGGAGTAATTGGTTTAGAGTTAGGACAAGTTTATAAAAGACTAGGAGCAGAAGTTTCAGTTATAGAATTTATGGACAGAATTGTTCCTACTATGGATGCTGGTGTTTCTAAAGAATTAAACAAAGTTTTAAAGAAACAAAAATTCAAAATAAACACTTCTCACAAAGTACAGTCTGTAGAGCGTAACGGAGATGAAGTTATTGTAAAGGCTGAAAACAAAAAAGGAGAAGTAGTAACTTTTACAGGTGATTACTGTTTAGTTTCTGTAGGTCGTAGACCATATACAGACGGATTAAACGCTGAAGCTGCAGGAGTGAAATTAAATGAAAGAGGTCAAGTAGAAGTAAACGAACATTTACAAACTAGTGCTTCTAACATTTACGCAATTGGTGATGTAATTAAAGGAGCGATGTTAGCTCATAAAGCCGAAGAAGAAGGTGTATTTGTAGCTGAAACTTTAGCTGGACAAAAACCACATATCGATTATAACTTAATTCCAGGTGTTGTTTATACTTGGCCAGAAGTAGCTGCTGTTGGTAAAACAGAAGAGCAACTTAAAGAAGCAGGTGTAGCTTATAAAATAGGTCAGTTTCCAATGCGTGCTTTAGGTAGAAGTAGAGCTAGTATGGATTTAGATGGATTTGTAAAAGTACTTGCAGATAAATCTACTGACGAAATTTTAGGAGTACATATGGTTGGTGCACGTGCTGCAGATATGATTGCTGAAGCAGTTGTAGCTATGGAGTACAGAGCTTCTGCCGAAGACGTATCTAGAATGTCTCATGCACACCCTACCTTTACAGAAGCAATTAAAGAAGCTGCTTTAGCTGCTACAGAAGATAGAGCTTTACATATTTAATTTTTACGAAAGTGAAAATTTAAAAATAGCATAAAAAAAAAGCAACCATTTTTGGTTGCTTTTTTTTATGCTATAATATTTTCTATTTAGTCTTTACCAAAAAGACGTTTAAAGAAGCCTTTTTTCTTGCGTTCGGCTTTTCTTTTAGCTTTTTCCTGTTCCTTTTTATAAGATGTTTCTTGTTTTTTAAACAGTTCAAAGAACTTCTCAACTCCAGTTTTTTCTTTAAAATCTTCGCAGTCTAATTGCAGTCTTTCAAATTCTGTAAGAGGAGAAAAATGTGCATTGAGTTCCTTTCTTAATTTCGTATTGCTTTCAGCTTTCTTAAGTGTTTTAGCAACAAGTGGCATGGCTAAAGAACTTCCAGCTCCTAATCCGCTATTAAAATGTATTTTTGGCGAATCGCAACCCACACGACTTACCACTACAATATTTGGGTTATAGCCAACAAACCAAGCATCTGTATAGTCCTGTGAGGTTCCTGTTTTTCCTGCTAAAGGTAAAGTAACTCCATACTGACTACGTAAACGTTGCCCGGTTCCTCGCGAAATAGCATTTTGGAGAATTTCATTTATAAAGGCTGTGCTTTGTTTGGAAAGTGCTTCTTTTCCTGATTTGTGTTTGTGTTCGTAAAGCACTTCACCCGACGATGTTTCAATTTTCACAATCGTATATGGGGTGGTAGCTTTTCCGGAATTGGCAAAAACACTATAAGCATTTGCTACTTCGTAAATACTAGCATTGGTAGTTCCTAAAGCTAATGAAGGAACATTTTTTAGTCTAGAGCTAAATTTCAATCGAGACCATATAGTATCTAGTTTTTCAAAATCTGTTTCTAGATATAAGTTTATAGTCGGAATGTTTTTGGAATTTAATAATGCTCCTTGCATGGAGTATTTACCGCCAAAAGTATTGTCGGCATTCTTTGGACTCCAGTTTTTATACTCTTTTAGTTGAATAGAATCGTTATCTAGATAATAACAAGGGTGTTTACCACTTTCAAAAGCAGTAGCATACAATATAGGTTTAAAAGTAGAAGCCAATTGTCGTTGCGAAAATATTTGATCATAGGCATAACGCTGGTTATCAATTCCACCTACATAAGCTTTTACTGCTCCCGTTTTTGGGGATAAAGCAAGTAAACCTGCATGAAGAATGGTGTTTTCTAAGCTTAGGCTATCTAGCGTACTAATAGAATCTGTTTTAGATTCTTTCCAACTAAATATAGATTGTTTTCGTTTCACTTTTGCAGAATCTGGATGTATCTTCATCTGTTTTAATTGCGTTTCTACTAAAGTGTTTAAAATTCTTTTTTGATATTTATTGCGTTGGTATTGTGCTCTTATTTTCTCCTGCATATCGCTTAAATGCGAAGCAAAAGCTTCTGTGGCATAGGTTTGTAATTCTTCGTTTAAGGTTGTAGAAATTACTAAACCATCCTTTTCAATATCATAAGATGTTTTATCTACTTTATTTATAGAATCAATAATTTTGATTGCTTCTTTTTTTACATAAGTAAGGAAATGCCCAGCTTTGTTTTTAGTAGTTAGATTATTGTAATTTAATTTTAAAGGAAGTTGTTTTAGCGAGTCGGCAGTTTTTTTGTTAATGTATTCATACCGATGCATCTGGTTTAAAACCACATTTCTACGCATTAAGGCATTGTCAGGGTTTTTATTAGGATTGTAGTAGGTGTTCGCTTTTAAAATCCCAACAAGAACAGCAGATTCTTCGATATTTAAATCGCTAACTTTTTTATTAAAATAGCGTAGAGCAGCACTTTCAATTCCGTAAACATTTTCGCCAAAAGCTACCGTGTTAAAATACAGGGTAAGTATGTTTTCTTTGGAGAAAATAGATTCGATGCGTTTGGCCTGAATAATTTCCTTCGTTTTATTTACAGGAAGGCTTAAAAAACCGTGATTGCTTCTTCCAAACATGTTTTTTGCCAACTGTTGCGAAATGGTGCTTCCGCCACCAGATCGTTTGTCTCCTGATAAAATAGATTTGAAAAGTACACGCAACAGACTTCGGGTATCTACACCGTCATGTTCAAAAAAACGTGCATCTTCGGTAGCAACTAAAGCATTTATTAAGTGTTTTGGGAATTCTTCGAAGTTTGCATTTGTTCGGTTTTTATCAAAGTATTTCCCTAAAACCACCTCGTTTTCAGATAAGACCACAGAAGCTGTTTCATTTTTATAATGAATAAGTTCTTCTTCTGTATATATTTTTCCGAAGACATTCCAACGAACAGCTAGAATAAAAAGGACTAGAAGTAAGAATAAGCCGATTGCTATTTTAGCAGCTAAAAGTATGTAGCGTTTCAAATAAGTCAGGTTTTAAAATGGTAAATTATAGATTTTAGAGCTTTTATTTTATGTTCTTAACAAAGATTTATAAGTCCTTTAAACCGCAAAAAGTCATTTAGGTGTAAATTAAATCTCTGATGCGAAGGCGTTTGTTGTAATTATATTCGTTTACATCTCTAACGAAGCAGTATTCACTTATAGTATTTTCATATACTTTTTTTGAAAGTTCTTCTACTGTAAATGGTCCGAATTCTTTGGATTTTTCGATATAGTAAAATTCGTGTTCGTAAATGATGTTTGTAGCTTTTTCCTTGTATTTATCATGAAGAAATTGCTGTACATCTTCTACAGAATTTAAAGAGTTTGAATAGCTGTTTTCGTTTATAAATACCGCGCAATCGTTAGTTTTTGGTTTTTTTAAAACGAGAATATCATCATCTTTAAAATAAGCTTTTACAATAACTTTTCCGTCTTCGGTTTTAATAGAAAAAATATTTTTAGTCTCTAAAGTCCAAGAGGTTTCAATAGTTTTATGGTTTTCATGGATGTGAAGGAGGTTCTCGTTTTTAAAAATATAAACGGCTTTCTTTTTTGAAATTCCGTTTACCAAAACCCAATGCTGATTAAGAAATAGTTTTTCATAATGGGTAGCATAATGAAAATCTTCTAGGTTTGGAAGTAAGTTAAAAATGGAAGAAGCCATTGGATTGCGTTTATATAACTAACTTAATGAATAATTATATAAATGGAAAACCATAAATGGGTTTATTTACTTTTTTGAAGCAAATAAGTTCTAGCATAAACAACTAATTTTATTCTTATACAAGAAAAAACCTTTCGCAGTTACAAGCAAAATAAGTGATTAAAAAACAGGAAAGAAACTATCTTTTGTTTCGTTTGTTATAGTTTTTATCTCCTCGGGATTTAGGCTTTTTATATTTGGCTGCAATTCTAAACTTATAAGAACCTCCTAAATTTACCTTAGAGTTTTTTTCTGATTTTTCATGGAAAGCTGGTCCAGGAGCATCTTCGTCTTTTCTGCGTTTATGTGGATTGTTACGCTCTTTTATTTGAGGTCTTTCTTCTTCAATTAATTCCGTTGAAATTTCAACTTCTTCAGGAATAGAAATTACAGGAATTTCCATTTCCATTAAAGCTTCAATGTTTTCTAGAGCTTCTTGCTCTTTTTCGGTGTATAAAATAATAGATTGGCCTTCGCGTTCTGCACGACCAGTTCTACCAATTCTGTGCATATAGTTTTCTGGGTAAGCTGGCGTATCAAAGTTAATTACGTGGCTTACATTTTCAATATCAAGTCCGCGGGCCATTACATCTGTTGCAACTAGAATTCTGTTGAAACCTTCTCTAAACTGTTCGATACTACGTAGTCTGTAGTTTTGTGTTTTGTTAGAGTGAATTACGCAAAGCTCTTCGTGGAATTCTTCGTCGAGTGCTTCAAATAATCTGTCGGCCATTTTTTTATTGGCAACAAAAATTAAAACCTTATTAAATTCTTCAGTGTCTTGAAGTAAATGCTTTAATAAATTTAGTTTAGTGTAAAAATTAGGAACACTATATTTTGTTTGAGATATATTTTCAAGTGGTGTACCGGAAACAGCAATAGAAACTCTTTCTGGGCTAATAAAGAAATCATTAATTAGCTCGCTTACATCTTCTGTCATAGTTGCAGAAAACATGATATTTTGCCTTTTCTTTGGTAAAATGTCGAAAATATTAATAAGCTGATGTCTGAAACCTAAGTCTAGCATCACATCAACTTCATCTATAACTAGTTTCTGAATAGACTTTAATTGTAAAACTCTAGATAGAGCCAAGTCGTACATTCTTCCAGGAGTAGCAACTAAAATATCAATTCCTTCGGCAATTGCTCGCTTTTGTGTATTGATATTGGTTCCTCCATAAACACCTAAAACGCGATTGTTTATGTATTTTGAAAGTTTTTCAATTTCTTCAACTACCTGTACCACTAATTCTCTAGTTGGTACTAAAATTAAAATTCTAGGGTTTTCTTGTTTAGAAAATGGTAGGTTTTTTAAGATTGGAAGCATATAGGCAAAGGTTTTTCCTGTTCCTGTTTGTGCTATTCCAACCATATCTTTTCCGCTAGCAACCACATTAAATGCTTCTGCTTGAATAGGAGTGGGTGTTGTAAAACCTAAATCATCTAAGGCGTTGTATAAAGGTGTGTTTAAATTAAGATCTTGAAAAGTACTCATGGTTATTTTATATGTTGCAAATTTACTACTTAAATATTTATTAGACTACATGCGCTTTATGTATTTCAATACTATATTTCGCTTTGAAATTAGAGCTTGCCTCTAATTTAATGATGCCTTCTTTACTTGGTAATTGCTGGTTTGTTGTTTCTAAATCGGCATAGCCTATCCAAGGTTCTATACAAACATAGTCTGCATTTGGTTTTGCCCAAATACCTAAATGCGGAAAATCGGCATAGTTTAGAGTTATAATATCACCTTTGTTTTTACTGTTTAAAGTTATTTTTCTAGATTTTAAATCTTTAAACACCAAAGCATCTTTGTTGAATAAGCTGTAGTTTAAATCTAAGGTATTTGATTTGTCTAGGACTAGTTCTTTTTGGTTTGTTAGTAATCCGTTTTCTAAATTTAGTAAATATGTTTCGGCAGTTTCCGTAAATTCAAAACGAAGATTATAATCTGAATATTTTTCATTTTCATAAACTGGACATTTAAAAGCAGGATGTCCGCCAATAGAGAAAAACATTGGTTTGTTGTCAAGGTTTTTTACTTCATGATGTATATGTAAAATATTTTCCTTTAAGCTAAATTGTATATTATAACAGAATTTAAAAGGATATAATTTTAAGCTTTCTTGGTTGTATTTTAGTTGAAATTTTAAACTACTTTCTGTTTTTTCAATTAGTTTTATATCGGGATTATGCCTAATGAAACCGTGCTTTGGCATGTTGTAAGTTTTGCCTTCAAAAATATATTCATTGTTTTTTAAAGCGCCAATAATAGGGAATAGGTTAGGGGCAAAGCTTCCCCAAATAGTTGGGTCTGCATCCCACATAAATGCAGTTTTGTTTTTTACGGAAGAAATTTCATATAGTTCTGCACCAATTTTTTTGACTGCAATTTTTATTAACTTATTGGATATCTGATACATTTAAGAAAGAATTTAATCTAGTACCGAAAAGATATTGTTTTTTAAGTATTCTCCTTAACTTTACGCGTAATTTTTTTTCCTTGAGAACAACAACTACATATACGCCCAAATCTATTGAAGCTTTTAAAAGTCAGCTACTGGCTTGGAGTCAGCAATTTTCTGAAGTTGTTTGGTTAGACTCTAATGTTCAAAACTTTCCGAAAAAACAAAAATATTCTAGCTATGATGCTATTTTGGCTGTTGATGCCTTTACAAGCATTCAAACCGATTATATAGATGGTTTTAAGAAGCTAAAAGAATATCAAAAATCTACAAACGATTGGATTTTTGGCTATTTGACTTATGATTTAAAGAACGATGTAGAAGAGCTAAGCTCTAAAAACTTGGACGGATTGGGTTTTCCTGATTTATGTTTTTTTCAGCCTAAAAAAATCTTCTTTTTCAAAGGAAATACGGTTAAGATAAAATACCTACATGCTGTTGATGACGAATGGGAAGTAGATTTGAACGCAATACTTGTTTCTAAAAACGAAACATTAAATAAGAAAAACGAAGTAAATATTAAACTTCGAATTCATAAAGAAGAATATTTTAAAAAGTTAGACAAAGTTCTTGCTCATATCCAAAGAGGGGATATTTACGAAGCTAATATTTGTCAGGAGTTTTATGCGGAGGAAACTACTATTCATCCTTTAGAAACCTTTAATAAGTTAAACGCCATTTCTCAAGCTCCTTTTGCTGCTTTTTTAAAAATCAACGATAAGTACTTGTTATCTGCTTCGCCAGAACGATATATCAAGAAAAAAGGAAATAAAATTATTTCGCAGCCTATAAAAGGAACTGCAAAACGCAGTAAAAACCATCATGAAGATCAGGCTTTAAAATATGAATTAAAGCATGATGATAAAGAGCGAAGTGAAAATATCATGATTGTTGATTTGGTTAGAAATGATTTGTCTAAAACGGCAACAAAAGGAAGTGTAAAAGTGAAAGAACTTTGTAAGATTTACACTTTTAATCAGGTGCATCAAATGATTTCTACCGTAGTTTCTAAAGTTGAAAAAGATATTCACCCGGTAGATGTCATTCAGACAACCTTTCCTATGGGGAGCATGACCGGGGCGCCAAAAGTTTCGGCTATGAATATTATAGAAGATGTTGAGGAAACCAAACGAGGACTCTATTCTGGGGCTGTTGGCTACTTCAGTCCAAAAGGCAACTTCGATTTCAATGTAGTCATTAGAAGCATTTTATACAACGAAACAAATAAATATGTTTCCTATTCTGTAGGTGGAGCCATCACAGCTAAAAGCAACCCAATTAACGAGTATGAAGAGTGCTTGGTTAAGGCAAGAGCGATGCGTGAAGTATTAGAAAATTAAACGCCCATTTACGATATTAAAATTCCTTTATATTCCACGATGCTAGAAGTAAAATAATGCTAAATTTACGCTGTGTTAAAAGCCTTTAAAAACCATATAAACGAAAACCTGCCTTTTTTAAAAGAAGGAAAACTTCTTATCGCTATTTCAGGCGGATTAGATTCGGTGGTTTTAACGCATTTATCTAAGCAAGCAAAACTGCATTTCTCACTAGCACATTGTAATTTTAATTTAAGAAATGAAGCTAGTAATGCAGATGAGGATTTTGTCATGCATTTAGCAGAAGATCTATATGTAGAGGTCTTTGTACAGAATTTTGATACCGAAGCCTATGCCAAAACACACAAGCTTTCTACGCAAATGGCAGCTAGGGAGTTGCGTTATGACTGGTTTGAAGAATTAAGCGAACAACTGAAATTCGATTATATCCTAACTGCTCATCACGCAGATGATAACCTAGAAACTTTTTTAATTAACCTAACAAGAGGAACCGGTTTAGAAGGACTTACGGGAATTCCACAAGTCAATAAAAAACTGGTTAGACCATTGTTGAGTTTTTCTAGAGAAGCACTAGAAACTTACGCAAAGGCAAATAATATTGCATGGAGAGAAGATGCAACAAATGCTTCAACCAAATATTTAAGAAACAAACTACGTCATGAGGTTATTCCGAAGTTAAAAGAAGTTAATACGGAGTTACTTTCAAATTTTGAAAAAACCATAAATCATTTACAAGATTCTAAATCTTTAATTGTCGATGCTGTTTCAAAAGTACAGAATGAAGTAGTTTCGGAAGAAGGAGATCTCATCAAATTTCATATTGCAAAGCTTCAACAGTTATCCAATACCAAAGCATATTTATATGAATTGTTGAAGGATTTTGGTTTTACCCAATGGAAGGATGTTTATGATTTATTAGAAGCACAATCTGGAAAGCAAGTATTTTCTAAGGAATTTAGATTGTTGAAAGATAGAGAGTATCTCTTGCTAACCAGGATTTCTTCCGAAGAAAATACCAACACAATACAAGTTTCAGAAAATACTAAAAAAACAGAAACAACCTTAGGTGATTTGCTTTTTGAGGAGGTAGAAACTATAACAGAAACAAGCCCTAATTGTATTTTTGTTGATAAAGATTTGTTAAAATACCCTTTAACTATTAGACATTGTAAAAAAGGGGACTATTTTTACCCTTTTGGGATGCAAGGAAAGAAAAAGCTAAGCAAATTTTTTAAAGATGAGAAATACTCACTTTTAGAAAAAGAAAAAGCTTTAGTGTTGTGTTCTGAAGAAAATATAATTTGGATAATAAATAAACGTGGTGACAATCGTTATAAAGTCACAGATAAAACTAATAGCATATTAAAAATTACATTTCAAAAATGAAACACTTTTTACTAGTACTACTCACCGTTTTTTCATTTAGTCAATCCTTTTCCCAGATTCAACCCGTAAAATGGACAACAGAAGTAGAGAAAATTTCTGATAAGGAATATAACCTTGTTTTTAAGGCAGATATTGAAGATCATTGGCATTTATATTCTCAGGTTTTACCAGAAGGTGGAGCACTTCCAACAGAATTCTTATTCGATTCTATTGCACAGACAACCGACTATAGACGTGTAGGTAAAGTTTTAGAAAGTGAGAGCATTACCGAGTTTGATAAGGTGTTTCAAATGGATTTAACCTTTTTTGATAACGAAGCAACTTTTACACAAAAAATAGAACTTTTAAATCCAGAAGTAACTACAATTACTAGTGAAATATACTACCAAGCTTGTGATGATGCAAGATGTATTTTTGAAAGCGAAATAGTAAACTTCAGCTTAGATGGCTCTGAAGTTACTGCGCCCGTTGCTAATGTGGATGAGAGAAGTAAAGAGTTGTCAGAGAAATTACAGTTAAATGTAACAGGATGGGATAATTATGAAAAAGAAGAGTATAAAGAAAAATCTAATTTAGGAATATTTATTCTTGGATTCCTAGGAGGATTAATCGCATTGCTTACGCCTTGTGTATTCCCTATGATTCCATTAACCGTTTCATTCTTTACAAAGAGTGCTAGTAACTCCCAAAAAGGTCTTGCAAATGCAATGATGTACGGGGTGTTTATATTAGTGATTTATGTGCTTTTAAGTTTACCTTTCCATTTCTTAGATTCGCTTAACCCAGAGATATTAAATACGATATCTACAAACGTTTGGTTGAATATTATTTTCTTTGTCATATTAGCGTTTTTCGCATTTTCATTCTTTGGATATTACGAAATAACCTTACCGGCATCTTGGGGAAATAAAATGGATTCTGCTTCAAACGTAGGAGGTATCATCGGTATTTTCTTTATGGCCTTAACACTTGCTATTGTATCCTTTTCATGTACAGGTCCAATTTTAGGGTCTTTACTAGCAGGATCACTTACAAGTGATGGTGGAGCAATGCAACTAACGCTAGGAATGTCTGGTTTCGGATTAGCGCTAGCATTACCGTTTACCTTATTCGCTATGTTCCCAAAATGGTTAAATGCCTTACCAAAATCTGGTGGATGGTTAAATACAACCAAAGTAGTTTTAGGTTTCTTAGAGCTGGCAATGGCTTTCAAATTCTTATCTAATGCGGACTTAGTAAAGCACTGGGGATTATTAAAGCGTGAAGTATTTATTGGAATCTGGATTGTTTTAGGAATCGGATTATTATTATACTTATTAGGAAAAATTAAATTCCCACATGATAGTCCAATTAAGAAATTAAGCTTCGGAAGAATCTCTTTCGCTGTTTTAGTTGGAGCATTCGTTATTTACTTAATTCCAGGATTATCAAATACAGAACATGCAAACTTGAAATTATTAAGTGGTTTCCCACCACCAATGTTTTATAGTGTTTACGAACAAGATTCAGATTGTCCATTAGGATTAGATTGCTACAAAGATTTAGAAGAAGGAGTTGCTGTTGCTAAAGCAGAAAACAAACCTATCATGTTAGATTTTACAGGTTGGGCTTGTGTAAACTGTAGAAAAATGGAAGAGCAAGTTTGGAGTAAAGACAATATTTATCAAGTCTTAAGTGAAGAATACATCATTATTTCTTTATATGTAGACGACAGAAAAGAGTTGGAGGAGAATGAACAATTCCAGTTCTTAAAACAAAACGGAAGCGTTAAAAATATTAAAACAATAGGAGATAAGTGGGCAACTTTACAAACCCTTAACTTCCAAAATAACTCCCAACCATATTATGTATTATTAAACCATGACATGGAGTTACTAAATCACCCAATAGGTAATACGCCAAATGCCGATACTTATTATAATTGGTTAGTAAAAGGAGTTGAAAATTATAAAAAGTAAATTCGTAAAATGATAAAAAGCCTTCCAATATCGGAAGGTTTTTTATTTATATTCGTTTTTATAAAACACAGTAAAGAGTCATGAAAATACAAGGAAATATAGTAGATATACCTAATAGTAGAATTTTTAAGGGAGAAGTGCATATCGAAGATGGTAAAATAACTTCTGTAGTAGAAAAAGACAATTCCAATAATCACTTTATTCTTCCTGGTTTTGTAGATGCTCATATTCATATTGAAAGTTCAATGTTGGTGCCAAGTGAATTTGCCAAACTAGCCGTGCAACATGGTTCTGTTGCAACAGTTAGCGATCCGCATGAAATTGCAAATGTGTTAGGAGTAGCAGGAGTAGAGTTTATGATTGAAAACGGAAAGCAAGTTCCTTTTAAGTTTCATTTTGGAGCACCTAGTTGTGTTCCAGCTACAAGCTTTGAATCTGCTGGTGCTGTAATAGATTCGGAAGGAATAAAATTACTTATGGAAAATCCAGATATCAAGTATCTAGCCGAAATGATGAATTATCCTGGCGTTTTATTTGATGATGAAGAAGTTCTTAAGAAAATAGCACATGCCAAAGCAAACAACAAACCAGTAGATGGGCATGCTCCGGGAGTTAGAGGCGAAGATATAAGCAAATATATAGCCGCAGGAATTTCTACAGATCATGAGTGTTTTACCTATGAGGAGGCATTAGAAAAACTTCAAAAAGGTATGAAGATTTTGATTCGTGAAGGATCTGCTGCAAAAAACTTTGAAGCTCTAATCGATTTGCTTCCTGAACATTTTGAAAATATGATGTTTTGTAGTGATGATAAGCATCCAGACGATTTAATTATTGATCATATAAACAAACTTTGCGCAAGAGCTGTAGCAAAAGATATAGATGTTTTTAAAGTACTACAGGCAGCTTGTATTAATCCAGTAAAACATTATAATTTAGATGTAGGTTTATTGCAAATTGGAGATGCGGCAGATTGTATTGTAGTTGAAGATTTAAAAGATTTTAAAACACTTCAAACCTATGTGGATGGAGAATTGGTTTATGACTTCGGAAAAGTACATATTAAAGATGTTATATTCGAAAACCTAAACAATTTCCATACAGAAAAGAAGGAAGTAACTGATTTTAGAATAGATTCTTCTGCAGAAAAAATTCGAGTTATCGAAGCTTTAGAAGGTCAGTTGGTAACTAACGAACTGGTAGAAGAAGCTACTATTGAAAACGGAAACTTGGTTTCTAATATAGAAAACGATGTGTTAAAAATGACCGTTGTTAATCGGTATAATAATGATAAACCGGCTGTAGCATTCATTAAAAACTTCGGATTAAAAGAAGGGGCAATAGCGAGTTCTGTTGGTCATGATTCACATAATATTATCGCTGTTGGCGTTTCTGATGAAGCTATTTGCAAAGCAGTAAATCTAATCATAGAAAACAAAGGAGGTATTTGTGCAGTTTCTAATTCTGAAGAAAAGATTGTTCCACTTCCTGTAGCAGGAATTATGAGTGATCAAGACGGTGAAACCATAGGAAAAGCTTATGCTACTTTAGATACGATGGCAAAGCAATTAGGAAGCGCCTTACACGCTCCTTATATGACTTTGTCCTTTATGGCCTTGTTGGTTATTCCTTCGCTTAAACTAAGTGATAAAGGCTTGTTTGACGGGAATACTTTTCAATTTACTTCTTTAGAAAAAATATAATTAAAATTATGCCGGTTATACAATCTACTTATAAAGCACCATATTTTTTTAGAAATGGTTTTGTAACAACCGTTTACTCTGGTTTAATTAGGAAAGTTTCAGGATTAGATCAAAAAAGAGAGAGAATTACCTTATCAGACGGAGATTTTTTAGATCTAGATTGGAGTTATTCCGAAGAAAAATCAAAAAAACTGATTATTATTTTACATGGTTTAGAAGGTAATGCACAACGCCATTATATAACAGGAACAGCTAAGTATTTTAATCAAAATGGTATTGATGCTGTTTCTATGAATTTTAGAGGTTGTAGCGGAGAGGATAATTTAACCTTTCGTTCCTATCATTCTGGTGATACTGATGATTTAAAGGAGGTGATTCAGCATATCTTACAAACAAAATCTTATACTGAAATATATCTTAAAGGTTTTAGTTTAGGTGGAAATGTTACTTTAAAGTATTTAGGGGAAACCACAGATATTCCGGAGCAGATAAAATACGGGATTGCAGTTTCTGTGCCATGTTATTTAGCAGGTTCAGCAAAAGAATTACACAGGTTAAAGAACAAGGCTTTTCATGACAAATTCAAAAATAATTTAAAATCTAAGTTGCTTTTAAAATCTCAGAAGTATCAAGGGGAAATAAAAGAATCTGATATTCAGGCTATTAAAACCCTTTACGATTTTGATAATCTGTACACCTCTAAAGCCCACGGATTTAAAGATGCTTACGATTATTATGAACAGAGCTCTAGTTTGCAATACCTTCCTAATATCAAGACACCAACCCTGCTAATAAATGCTCTCAACGATTCTTTTTTATCGGCAGACTGTTATCCTGTTAAAGAAGCGAAAAACAATGAAAATTTGTTTTTAGAAATGCCACAACACGGTGGGCATGTTGGATTTATAGATAAGGGAAAGTTTTATTATAATGAAAAACGCGCCTTAGATTTTATTCAGCAAAGCCGTTAGTTTACTTATAAATCTCCAAGTATTTGTATTGATCTTCAATAGCAGCTTTAAAGTCTTTTTTAAGTTCGGAAACTAGTTCTGCTACCTTTGGAACATTGTTAATATTGGTAACACCTTGGCCAGCAGACCAAATAGTAGCCCAAGCTTTAGCTTCGTCTTTATGTGCGGTTAGCTCTTCCCCAAAATCTACTTTCTTTTCTCTTTTAAGCATTTCTTCGGTAATTCCCATCGCCTGTAAACTTGGACCTAAGAAGTTTGCAGCAACACCAGAAATAGCAGCAGTATAAACAATATCGCTAGCACCAGCATCTATAATCATATCTCTATATTCTTTTGGTGCTTTACTTTCTTCTGTATTAATAAAACGAGTTCCCATATACGCTAAGTCGGCTCCCATTTGTAAAGCTGAAGCAACGTCACGTCCTGTACTAATTGTTCCGGCAAGCAAAATCGTTTTCTTAAAGAAGCTTTTAATTTCACCAATAAGTGGCATTGGGTTTATAGTTCCTGCATGTCCGCCAGCTCCGGCAGAAACTAGTATTAATCCGTCAACCCCAGCTTCAGCAGCTTTTTCCGCATGACGTTTTTTAATGATGTCATGAAAAACTAGTCCACCATAAGAATGTACAGCTTCTACTAGTTCTGAAACAGCTCCAAGCGAAGTAATTATTAAAGGCACTTCATGTTTAATACAGAGTTTTAAATCTGCTTCTAAACGAGGGTTTGTGTGGTGTACAATTAAGTTTACGCCAAAAGGTGCAGCCTTTTTACCCGTTTCTTTTTCAAAAGCAGCAAGAGCTGTTTTAATTTCTATTAGCCATTCTTCAAAACCTTCACTAGTTCGTTGGTTTAAAGCAGGGAAAGTTCCTACGATACCGTTTTTACAACATTCAATCACTAATTGCGGACCAGATATTAAAAACATTGGTGCAGCGATTATAGGTAATGTTAAGTCGTTTATAAAGGATGGTTTACTCATGGTATTTGTTTCAAATTAAATTATGAAGTAGTATGGAAAAGGCTTTTAGTAAAAGCGATTTTATATTTCAATAACTACAAATATACCAATCTAAAACCTTGTTTAAAACGAAATTCCATGGAAATATTTAGACTTGCTTTTTGTGTTTCTTTATTCTATTTTTAATAAAATAATTTCTTACAATAAAGTAAATCAGTCTATTATGCTTAAAAAAGTATTTGGAAGTGCCGTCTTTGGCGTAGAGGCAACAACTATAACTGTAGAGGTTAATGTAGATACGGGCATTGGTTATCATCTTGTTGGCTTACCTGATAACGCCATAAAAGAGAGTAATTACAGAATTGCAGCAGCTTTACAGAATAACGGCTATAAAATTCCAGGAAAAAAGATAATTATTAATATGTCTCCTGCAGATTTAAGAAAGGAGGGAAGTGCTTACGATTTAACACTTGCTATAGGAATTTTAGCTGCAAGTAAACAAATACAAGCAGAAAATTTAGAGGATTTTCTTATTATGGGAGAATTATCTCTTGACGGAAAACTCCAACCAATTAAAGGAGTTTTGCCTATAGCAATTAAAGCACAGGAAGAGGGTTTTAAAGGTTTTATTCTTCCAAAGGAAAACGCAAAGGAAGCAGCAATAGTTTCTGGATTAGATGTTTATGGAGTAGAAAATATTAAAGAAGTTATACACTATTTTGATAAAGGCGAAGCGCTAATTCCGACCATTATAAATGTAGAAGAAGAATTTAATAAAAACCTTAATTTTCCAGAGTTTGATTTTTCAGATGTAAAAGGCCAAGAGTCTATAAAACGATGTATGGAAATTGCTGCAGCGGGCGGACATAATATTATTTTAATTGGCCCGCCAGGTGCTGGAAAAACGATGCTTGCTAAAAGATTGCCAAGTATTTTGCCGCCAATGACTATTCAAGAAGCTTTAGAAACCACAAAAATTCATTCGGTTGCAGGTAGAGTAAAAGCCAATTCAGGAATTATGGCACAGCGACCATTTCGATCGCCTCACCACACAATTTCCAACGTAGCGCTTGTTGGTGGCGGTAGTTATCCGCAACCAGGAGAAATATCCTTATCGCATAATGGTGTTTTGTTTTTAGATGAATTACCTGAATTTAAAAGAGAAGTTTTAGAAGTAATGCGTCAGCCATTAGAAGATAGAGAAGTGACTATTTCAAGAGCAAAATTCACGGTTACATATCCGTCTTCCTTTATGTTGGTGGCGAGTATGAACCCGAGTCCGGGAGGATATTTTAATGATCCTGATGCACCGGTAACCTCTTCGCCAGCAGAAATGCAGCGTTATTTAAGTAAGGTTTCCGGGCCTTTATTAGATAGGATAGATATTCATATTGAAGTAACTCCGGTTCCTTTTGAGAAACTTTCAGAAGAACGAAAAGGGGAAACTTCTGTAGAGATTAGAAAACGCGTCATACAAGCTAGAGAGTTTCAAACACAAAGATTTGCAGAGTCTGAGCTAGTACATTATAACGCCCAAATGAATACCAAACAGATAAGAAAATACTGTGTACTGGATGAAGCTTCAAAATCCTTATTAAAAACAGCCATGGACCGATTAAATCTTTCGGCAAGAGCCTATGATCGAATTTTAAAAGTATCTAGAACTATTGCAGATCTTGAAGGAAGTGCAGATATAAAAGGATCTCATATAAGTGAGGCAATTCAATATAGAAGCTTAGATAGAGAAGGTTGGTTAGGTTAGTTTAAGATATTAATACAGATTAATTGAAAGAAATTTCATTCTTTTTAATACTTTTAAAAACTATTAATCAATTATTTAATCATGAAAAAAATTAGTTTATTCCTTCTTGGTGTTTTTATCGGGGCTTTTGTTACTTATTATTTCTTCACTAATTCTAGTGTTGCGGATACTCCAATTACTGATGTAGTACCTCCAAAGGGGCTTATTACCCCACAAAAAGCTAAAATGCTAGATGAGGCTTTTGATAGCAGACATGCATTAATTAGTAAATCTATTGTGATGCGACCAGATAACCGTTCGACATGGTGGTCTTTAGAAGACATGCAGAAATATTTAGCTTATGCTGAAAAAGAATCTGCCGATTTAGGGTATACAATGACTGGTGTTAGGGTGTATTTGGGAGCTTACCCAACGGTAGAAGAGGTAGGTTATACCACAATGTTTTTAGTTCCTACTGGGGCAAAAGATCTTTCTAAAGCAGGTAGTACTTTTTTTAGTATGACGCAAGATGGAAAAGGAGATATTCCTGGTGGAAGTGGATTGAATGACGGTGGAATGGGGAATCCACCTTTTGTAAGTTATCCGCAGTAATTTGTTTATACCTTTCCTATTTTGTGCGAAACAATTTTGAATCTAGTACTTAAATAAAACACCTGTTGAGACAATTTTTATTTGATTATTACGATATACTAACTAAGAGCTTTGAGATTTTTGCTTTTATAGTTGGTGTTTTTGTTTATAAAAAATATAAAAATACACATGTAAAATATTTTATATGGTTCTTGGCATGGGTAGTAATAGTGGAGATTGTAGGAGCTTATCCTTCGTATTTCAAAAACTTGAGACTATTTCACTTAATTGAAGGAACTTTAGTAGAAAAGAATTATTGGTGGTATACCTTGTTTTGGGCTTCGGCGGCAACAGTGTTTTATCCCTGGTTTTTAAGTCGGAAGTATGAGTCCCTTCTTTTAAAAAGAATTATTAAAGCCTGTATATATCTGTATTTGTTGGTTTTATTATTTATGGTAATTCCAGACTATCGAAACATTTTTGAAATAAGACCAACATATATAACTATATTAAACGTTGCAATTATACTTATTAGTTCTGTTTTTTATTTATTTGAATTATTGAATTCTGAAAAAATAATTAACTCCTTTCAGTCGGTTTACTTTTATGTAGCAGTAATTTTATTTTTATGGTGGCTTATAACAACACCTCTAAACTTTTTTGAAGTGTATAGTACGGATTCTGATTGGGATTTTGTTGCTATAAAGTGGACAATCAAATTAATTGCAAATATTTTTATGTATTTAGGATTTGCTTTTGCATTAATAAAGAGTAAACCTGAGTAAGGAAACTAATTTTTAACTTATAGATGTATTTTATTAATCTTATATTATTACAAGCACAAGCTACTGTTTCAACATCAGCAGAACGATACCTGTTGGTTTATATGGTTAGTGTATTGTTTGTAGTTACTGCTTTGGTAGTTATTTTCTTTATTGTTTTTCAGAAAAGAAAAAACAAGCTCTTATTAGAAAAAATAAGACAACAACAGGCTTTTGACAAGGAGATTGTTAAAACTCAGACAGAAATTCAGGAACAAACCCTAAAAAACATAGGGTGGGAGTTACATGATAATATTGGTCAGCTTTTATCTGTTGCCAATATGCAGTTAAGCATTTTAAGCACGCAGGTTTCTCAGGAAGTGAAAGACAATATTTCTGAAACTACCAGCATTGTAAAAAAGAGTTTGATGGAGGTTCGTTCGCTTTCTAAGTCCTTAAATAGTGAGGTGATTTTAAATCAAGGTTTTGAAAAATCTATTGTTAATGAGTTGGATAGGTTGAAACGAATGAAATTTACCAATGCAGATTTAGAAATTAAAGGTGTTTCTAAACCAATATCCAATAAAAATCACGAGATAATTATTTTTAGAATTCTACAAGAGTTTTTCTCAAACGCTGTAAAATATTCCGAAGCAGAAAGCATTAAAGTTTGTTTAGATTATAAAGAAGATAGTCTTGTGGTTTCTGCAAATGATGATGGTAAGGGCTTTAATATGGAAACTTCAGAAAAAGGTTCTGGCTTATTAAATATGAAAAGTCGTGCAGAGCTAATAAAAGCTGATTTTAAATTGACTTCAAAAATAGGGGAAGGAGTACAGTTACAAATTGTATATAATTACTAAAGGCAAGCGTCCCAAACAGGATCTTTTGGTAAAGGAGCTATAATGTCTAGAGCTTCTTTAGAAACAGGGTGTATAAACTTAATTTGACGTGCATGTAAGCTAATACTTGCGTCTTTGTTACTTCTGTCAAATCCATATTTTAAATCTCCTTTAATAGGGCTGCCAATACTGGATAATTGAGTTCGGATTTGGTGATGTCTTCCAGTTTCTAAATCTACTTCAAGTAAAAAGTAATTATCTAAAGCTTTTAAGGTATTATAATGAAGAATGGCTTTTTTGCTATCTGTAACTTCTTTAGCGTAAGCGGTAGATTTGTTGTTTTTCGGGTTCTTTTTAAGCCAGTGAACTAAGGTGTCTTTTGGTTTTGCAGGTGCATTTTTTACTAGCGCCCAATAGGTTTTATGAATGACTTTAGAAACAAATAACTTATTTAATCTAGGTAAAACCTTGCTAGTTTTAGCAAAGATGACAATCCCCGTTGTTGGTCTGTCCAATCTATGTACAGTACCTAAATAAACATTTCCAGGTTTATTGTATTTATCCTTGATATAATCCTTTACTACGTCACTTAAAGGTTTGTCTCCAGTTTTATCCCCTTGAACAATATCACCAGCGCGTTTGTTGACAACGATTATATGGTTGTCTTCATAAATTACTTGTAGATTATTTTTGTTTGATAATATTTTATCTGAAGCTTTTTTAGCCATCAATTTTTAACCTTTAAGTAATTTATGAAGTTTCATATTTATTTATAATTAGTACTGTTCTTCCTCATTAGGGAAGTCTCCAGTCTTAACATCATCTACATATTGAGAAATGGCGTTTGTCATGTCTTCGTAAAGATTCATATAGCGACGTAAAAAACGAGGGTTAAACTCATGTGTCATACCAATCATATCGTGAAGTACTAAAACCTGACCGTCAACACCATCACCAGCACCAATCCCTATAACAGGAATAGAAACACTTTCTGCAACTTCTTTCGCTAAAGCTGCTGGGATTTTTTCTAATACAATAGCAAAGCAACCTGCTTTTTCAAGCATTAAAGCATCTTCTTTTAATTGTTTCGCTTCTTGTTCTTCTTTTGCTCTTACAGTGTATGTTCCAAACTTATAAATAGATTGTGGCGTAAGTCCTAAGTGTCCCATTACTGGTATTCCAGCATGTAGAATTCTTTTTATAGACTCTTTAATCTCTTTACCACCTTCCATTTTTACAGCATGACCTCCAGATTCTTTCATAATTCTAATAGCAGAGCGTAAAGCTTCTTTTGGATCACTTTGGTAAGTTCCGAAAGGTAAATCTACAACTACCAAAGCTCTTTCAATTGCTCTTACTACAGAAGATGCGTGATAAATCATATGATCTAATGTAATAGGTAAAGTAGTTTCGTGACCAGCCATTACATTACTTGCAGAATCACCAACAAGTATAACATCTATTCCTGCGCCATCAACTATTTTTGCCATAGTATAATCGTAAGCAGTTAGCATAGATATTTTTTCTCCATTAGCTTTCATGTCTACTAGAGACTTAACGGTAATTCTTTTATATTGTTTTTTTGCTACAGACATCTGTTCTAAGTATAAAAATTATATAGTGTAAAAGTAATAAATTAAGTGAAACCAATCATTTATTGCTTAAACTAAGTGTATTTAGAAGGCTTCATTTGTGTATCATGAAGCCTTGGTTTATTAAAAATAAGTTGATTCTGAGAATGATTAATTAGCAATCTGCCATATTAACACTTACCGCAAGACCTCCTTCGCTAGTTTCTTTATATTTGGAGCTCATATCTTTAGCGGTTTCCCACATAGTAGCTACAACTTTGTCTAAAGGAACTTTTACGTTTTTAGGGTCGGTATTTAATGCTAATTCTGCAGCATTAATAGCTTTAATTGCTCCCATGGCATTTCTTTCTATACAAGGTATTTGTACTAGTCCGCCAATAGGATCACAAGTAAGTCCTAAATGATGCTCCATTGCAATTTCAGCTGCAATTAAAACCTGTTCAGGAGAACCTCCTAATAATTCGGTTAAAGCACCAGCTGCCATTGCTGAGCTAACCCCTATTTCTGCTTGACATCCACCCATAGCAGCACTAATGGTTGCGCCTTTTTTAAAGATACTTCCAATTTCTCCGGCAACTAATAAGAATTTTTTGATGTCTTCAAAATTACCATCGTGGTTTTCAATTACCAAGTAATACATTAAAACGGAAGGAATAACTCCTGCACTTCCATTTGTTGGAGCAGTTACTACTCGGCCTAAAGAAGCATTTACTTCGTTTACACCTAAAGCAAAGCAGCTAACCCATTTTAATATCTGTCTAAACCTAACCTCTGTGTTTCGTATCGAGTAAATCCATTCTACAGGATTAGAATACGGAGTGCTTCCTTTTAAGTTTTCGTACATGTCATAAGCACGGCGTCTTACGTTTAATCCGCCAGGAAGGTTTCCTTCGGTATGACAGCCTATGTACATACACTCTAGCATGGTATCCCAAATACGATGTAACTCTTTATCTATTTCTTCTTCTGTACGAATAGATTTTTCATTTTCTAAAACAACTTCAGAAATTGGGAGATTTAACTCTTTACAATATGCTAGAAGTTCTGTTCCTTTATCTATAGGATATGGGAAGGAGCATTTTATTTCTAAATTCTTTTTGTGAATGGTACGTTCTTCTTTTACTACAAAACCACCACCAATAGAGTAGAAGGTGGATTTTTTCTTTTTACCATTTATTATCGAAGTAAAAATCATTCCGTTAGAATGGAATGGTAAAAACTTTCTATTAAAAACAATATTTGTTTTAGGATCGAAGGAAATAGCTTTTTCACCATTAAAGGATAAAGTTTTTTCCTTATTAATGTTATCTATTATTTCCGGAATATTTTCTGTAGGAATTGTTTCGGGGTCGTAGCCACACAAACCTAACATTACAGCTAAGTCTGTTGCATGTCCTTTCCCTGTTAAGGATAAAGAACCATAAAGATCTACATGAATGGTTTCTACCTTATCGAAAGTGTTTTTTTCTTTAAGCTCTTTAATCCATCGTTCTGCTGCTCGCCAAGGTCCTAGTGTGTGAGAACTCGAAGGCCCAACACCAATCTTAAGCATATCAAAAACCGAAATACATTCCATATAATTACTCTGTTATTAATCAAAACAAAGATAAACTCTTTTTTTGTCAATAAAAGTACTAATGAGATTAATTACTTACTGATTTCATTTCCAAATAGTGACAGCTTGTCAGTTTTTTTTTGTTGGCATAGTCATTGACTATTACAACATGAATTAAAAAATAAATATCAACACGATAGTTTCGCGAAAGCGGAAAACTAAAAAAAATAAAAATAAAATTATGAGTAAGATTATTGGAATCGATTTAGGAACAACAAACTCTTGCGTTTCTGTAATGGAAGGTAACGAACCAGTTGTTATCCCAAACGCAGAAGGTAAACGTACAACACCTTCAGTTATTGCTTTCGTTGAAGGAGGCGAAATTAAAGTTGGAGACCCAGCAAAGAGACAAGCAGTTACAAACCCAACAAAAACGGTTAGTTCTATTAAGCGTTTTATGGGTAATAAATATTCTGAGTCTACTAAAGAAGCAGAACGTGTACCATATAAAGTAGTAAAAGGAGATAACGATACGCCAAGAGTAGATATTGATGGTCGTTTATATACACCACAAGAATTATCTGCAATGGTTCTTCAAAAAATGAAGAAAACTGCTGAAGATTATTTAGGAGCTACAGTAACTGAAGCTGTAATTACAGTACCAGCTTACTTTAACGATGCACAACGTCAAGCTACTAAAGAAGCAGGTGAAATTGCAGGATTAAAAGTAAGAAGAATTATAAACGAGCCTACTGCAGCAGCATTAGCTTACGGATTAGATAAAAAAGGAACAGATCAAAAAATCGCAGTATTCGATTTTGGAGGTGGAACGCATGACGTATCTATCTTAGAATTAGGAGATGGTGTATTTGAAGTACTTTCTACAGAAGGAGATACTCACTTAGGAGGAGACGATGTAGACCAAAAAGTAATTGATTGGTTAGCAGACGAGTTTAACGCTGAAGAAGGTGTTGATTTACGTAAAGACCCTATGGCTTTACAACGTATTAAGGAAGCTGCAGAAAAAGCAAAGATTGAATTATCATCTTCTGCTCAAACAGAAATCAACTTACCATACGTTACTGCAACTGCATCTGGACCAAAACACTTAGTGCGTACATTAACAAAAGCTAAATTCGAGCAATTAATTGACGATTTAGTAAAACGTACTATAGACCCATGTAAATCGGCTTTAAAAGCAGCAGGTTTAACGGTAAGTGATATAGACCAAGTAATTCTTGTAGGAGGATCTACACGTATCCCAGCTGTACAAGAAGCAGTAGAAAAATTCTTTGGAAAAGCACCAAGTAAAGGAGTAAACCCAGATGAGGTTGTTTCTTTAGGAGCAGGTATCCAAGGTGGAGTTTTATCTGGAGATGTTAAAGATGTATTATTATTAGATGTTACACCTTTATCACTAGGTATTGAAACTATGGGGAATGTAATGACTAAACTTATTGAAGCGAATACAACAATTCCTACTAAGAAAAGTCAAGTATTCTCTACAGCAGCAGATAACCAACCTTCAGTAGAAATTCACGTTTTACAAGGAGAAAGAGCAATGGCTGCAGATAACAAAACAATTGGACGTTTCCACTTAGATGGTATACCACCAGCACAAAGAGGAGTTCCACAAATTGAAGTAACTTTTGATATTGATGCAAACGGAATTATTAAAGTTTCTGCAACAGATAAAGCTACTAACAAATCTCAAGACATCCGTATTGAAGCTTCTTCAGGATTAACAGAAGAAGAAATTCAAAAGATGAAAGCTGATGCAGAAGCAAATGCTGAAGCAGATGCTAAAGCAGCAGAAAGCGCTAAGAAATTAAACGAAGCGGATTCTATGATTTTCCAAACGGAAAAACAATTAAAAGAATTTGGTGATAAATTATCTGATGATAAGAAAAAACCAATTGAAGAAGCTTTAGAAGAACTTAAAAAGGCTTACGAATCTAAAGATCTAGCTGTAATTGAGCCAGCTTTAGAGAAAATAAACGAAGCTTGGAAAGTTGCTAGCGAAGAAATGTATAAAGCGCAAGCAGAAGCTCAAGGTGGTGCACAAGCAGGACCTGATGCAAATGCAGGAGCAGACTCTAAAGAATCAAGCGACGTAGAAGACGTAGATTTTGAAGAAGTAAAGTAAATTGACTTCTGCACAGGCAGAAATTAAAATAAAGAAAAACGCAATCAAATATTTGATTGCGTTTTTTGTTTTAATAAAAGATTGAAAGTTTAAATAGTGTTTCCTAAAACATCTACTTTTATATTTTTTCTTTTATTTCCTTTTGCAATTTTGAGCTTATACATTTTCTTTACTTCTTTATCTAAGTAATAAGAAACTAGATAAGTATCCTTAATAACTATCCATCCCGGATATTTTTTTTCAATAGAATTTCTTACAGCATAAGGTAATGCTACATCTTTAAACCTTTCTAAAGAAGATAATACTTTACCTTCATTATCGTAAGTTGCAACAATCCTACATTGGTCTGAGTTTTTGCCTTCGAAAATAACCTCATAGGCTTCAAATTTATCATCATAAAAAGGAGCTTCTGTAATGTCATATCTAGCAACTTCAGATTCAAATCTCCTAACTATTTTAGGTGTGCTTTTATCGGACACTTCATTTAAATAACTAGTGTTTAAAGGTGTAAGATTTACATCTTCAAGTTGGACTTCTGCTATTTGGGAGTAACTTAGGCTGGCAATTCCTAAAAACATTAAGCCGAAAAATAAATTTTTCATAATATTAGGTATTAGATTAATAGCTGGCATCTTTTGTAATTACATAAGGGAGATGGTTATAGTAATTAGTTGCAGTAATTAATAGCGGTCCTTTTTCTATTACCCAAAATTATAACTTAAGCTTCATTGTATCTGCTACTTAATTAGCATATTTTTCTATTTAACTTAAGATTAACAAGCACATATTTCTAATCTATAAAATTGCTTTTGCTGCTTTTTTCAATTAAAAGCTTTACATCTATTACATAAATATTCTTTCTTTCTATTCGAATAATCCCTTCTTTTTTTAATGCTTGAATATGTCTGTTGAATACAGCTCGGGTGGTTCCAATTAATTCGGCTAGTTCTTTGTGCGTAAGATTGTTGATGTTTTCAATTTGCTGTGTATTTATATTATAATTTTCTAGCAATAAATTAGCAAGTCTTACTAATAAGCCGTTTGTTCCAAGATCTAAAAGGTGATATTCTAAAACTTGTAATTTCTGAATGGTATATTTAAATAATTCATTTAAAATAATAGGGTTTTTTAATAACCATTCTCTTATGGTTTCACAAGAAAAAACCAAGAGCTCTGTGTCCTCTAAAACTTCATAACATACATTATGCTGATGTTTGCTAATAAGTGAAAAAACATCAAAAACATCATCTTTTAATAATAAGAATAAGGTGTAGTGTTTGTCTGTTTCTTGATTTAAATTGAATACTTTAATCTTACCATTAATCATATAATAAAACTTATATAAAGTCTTCTTTTTGTTAATGATACATTCTCCTTTTTCAAAAGTTTCAAGTCTGCATTGATTTAATAAAGCATTTATAGATTCGTTGGATGCATGATTAAACAACTTGTTATTTCTTAGTGTGTTAAAATGAGAATTACAGTCGAAATTATTTATATTTGGCTTCATTTCATTTTGTGTTTATTGGTCGAAAAATTAATAAATAGGAGAATTATTGATAGTTTATTTGACCCGTCCTTGTAAATTACAATTAAAGAGACAAAACATATAAAACTTTAACTTTTAATTGCTTGTTATGCATGCATAGTAAATTTCCTTATATTTGTTTAAAATATTCATCTGAAAAGCATTTCAGAATCATTAAAAAGACCTCTAAACCGAGGATATACTTATGCAAACACAGCTAACCCAACTACTAAATATAACATATCCAATCATTCAGGCTCCAATGTTTTTGGTGTCTAATACAGCAATGGTTATTGAAGCTATGAAAGGCGGAATTGCAGGTTGTATTCCTGCACTTAATTATAGAACTTTAGATGACTTAAGAGCTGCAATTAAAGAATTGAAAGCAGACAAAGTGGAAGGTGGATCCTTTGGATTTAATTTAATTGTTAATAAATCTAATGTAAAGTATAAGGAGCAATTACGAGTGCTTTGTGAAGAAGGTTGTGATTTTATAATTACCTCTTTAGGAAGTCCAGAAGAAACAATTAGACAAGCACATGCTGCTGGAATAAAAGTTTTTTGTGATGTTACCGACTTACATTTTGCAAAAAAGGTGGAAGGACTTGGAGCAGATGCTGCCATTGCAGTAAACAATGAAGCAGGTGGTCATAGAGGAGAATTGTCTCCACAAGAATTAACGTCTCAATTAAGTAAAGCATTAAGTATACCGGTAATCTCTGCAGGTGGTGTAGGCTGTAAAGAAGATATTGATAAGATGTTAAGTTACGGTGCAGAAGGAGTTTCGGTTGGTAGTCCCTTTATAGCTTCTATAGAAGCAGGAGTTACACAGGAATATAAACAAGCTTGTGTAGATTATGGAGCAGATGATATTGTTATGACACAGCGTATTTCTGGAACGCCATGTACAGTAATCAATACACCTTATGTTCAGAAAATAGGAACTAAAGAAACTTGGTTAGAATCTGTTTTAAATAAAAACAAGAAACTAAAAAAATGGGTGAAAATGATTCGTTTTTCCATTGGGATGAATGCTACAACCATAGCAGCTACACAAGCAACCTATAAAACTGTTTGGGTTGCTGGACCAAGTATAGAGCATACCAAAGAAATTTTACCCGTAAAAGATATTATTAGAAACTTAACGCATTAAGATCTCGTTGGTTTAATCTAGTATTAAACCAACGAGTTTATTAGGTCTACATTTACCACATGTTTGCCTTCAAAAGGAATTATATGTAGGTTCTTACCAAATAACTCTTTGGCTCTTTTGGTTTCGTTTGTAATACGCTCTTCGGTTAGGTATTCATCTTCGGTACCGTAAATCATAGAAACTTTAGCCTCAAGAAACTCAAAGTCTTCCGCTTTTAATTCTTTAGGAATTCCGCCAGAATGTAATACCAATTGTGAACACGCTAATTTTCTTCTAGCTATATATCTTGCAGCAACACTTACGCCTTGTGAATATCCTAAAACAATAAGGTTTATGTTTTTTGGTAGGTTTTCAGCTTCTAAAATGGCATCAAAATTACGCAGAATATTTTCTGTTTCTTTAACAGTGTTTTCTTTGGTTAGCCAACTAGCACCAACATGCCTGTTTTTTGAAGTTAAGTAATATTTACTTTGTGCTTGTGGCGCTATGATATAATTTTCTTCGGCATTTAAGTTTTTAAAGTATCTTAAAAAATACCTGCTTAAATATCCCATTCCGTGACAGACAAACCAAACGTTTTTGGTTTTATCTGTTAAGCTGTTTAAAGTGCCATAACTATTGGTAGTTGTGTATGAAATTTCTTTTTCTTCTAAATTCATTTTGTACTTTTACATTCAGAAAATAAAAATACATTATTTATATGCAATTATCTAAAGAAATGGTGTTGGCAAAGGCGAATGCTGCTAGCAAAAACACCTTGATGGAAACCCTAAATATTGAAATGGTAGATTATGGGGATGATTTTTTGGTAGCAAGAATGCCTGTAGATTCTAGAGTTTATCAACCAGACGGCGTTTTACACGGAGGAGCGACAGCTGCTTTAGCAGAAAGTGTTGGGAGTTTTGCATCGCATATTTTTATAGATACCGAAAATAAGTTTGTTCGTGGTTTAGAAATTACTGCAAACCACCTTAGGAGTGTTACAGAAGGATATATTTACGCCAAAGCAACCTTTTTACACAAAGGAAGAACAACACAATTACTAGATATTAGAGTTACAGATGAAGAGGATAACTTAATTTCTATTTGTAGATTATCAACCATCTCCTTACCAAAAAAGAAGTAATGGGTTTTACCGATTTTTTTGATAAAGTTCAGAAGCATTTACAAGCAGCATTACCATTTGTGGTTTATAAAAAACCAAATGTGTCTGATATTCAAGTATTGCTTCAAAAGGATAATAAACTTTATACTACGGAAGATTATTCAGAAAGCGGCTTTGTTTTCGCTCCTTTTAATGATCAAGAGGTGAGTGTATTGCTTCCTTTAGAAGCTTGTGAAGTACTAAAAACTAAATATGAATTAACATCTGAAGTTTTAAATGCTACTCCCTCTGAGAAAGAAGTAATTCCTTCTGCCGAAAAAAGAGAGGAACATATTGCTTTGGTTCAAAATGGCGTAAATGCAATCAATAATAAGGAGTTACAAAAAGTAGTTTTATCTAGATGTGAAGCCCTAAATATTTCAGAAGAAAATCCTTTAGAAACCTTTAAACGATTGCTATATAATTATCCTACAGCTTTTGTGTATTGTTGGTTTCATCCTAAGGTTGGTTTATGGTTAGGAGCAACGCCAGAGACGCTAATTTCGATTTCTAATAATAGATTTAAAACCATGTCTTTGGCAGGAACCCAAAAATATCATGGAACCGAAGATGTTATTTGGCAAGAGAAGGAAAAGGAAGAACAGCAGATTGTAACAGACTTTATTGTTAGTAGTTTAGAGCCTTTAGTTAAAAGTATACAAGTTTCTAAAACCCAAACAGCAAGAGCAGGAAGTTTATTGCACCTTAAAACTGCTATTTCAGGAACTATAGATACTCAGGATTCTTATTTAAAAGAAGTGTTGAAAGCTATACATCCAACCCCTGCAGTTTGTGGATTTCCTAAGGAAAAAGCAAAGCAATACATTCTGAAAAACGAAAATTATCATAGAGAATTTTACTCTGGATTTTTAGGAGAATTAAACTTAAAAGAAAGCCAGACAAGAAATACCAATAGGCGTAACGTTGAAAACAATGCTTATGCAACTATAAAAACAGTTACTAATCTTTTTGTGAATTTACGTTGCATGCAGCTTAAAGATAAGCAAGCTTTACTTTATGTTGGAGGCGGTATAACGGGCGATTCTGTTCCAGAAAACGAATGGCAGGAAACTGTAAATAAAACACAAACTATAAAAAAAGTCTTATAGTAGGTTGTTGTAACCTTTTAAAAAATGAAGAAAATTAGCTATTCAAAAGAAAGATTAAGAAGTAATTTAAGAATGGGAATATTCTTTGTAGCAGTTGGAATTATTCTTGTTTTACTATCTTTTATTTCTTCTGAATGGAGAGAAATTTCATTAACATCTGTGGGAGTTGGACAAATAGGAGCTGGAGTTTTTATGTTTTTGATTTATTGCTATGAAAACAGAAAACAATATCTGACACTGAAAAACGGAGTATTAATAAAAAACTCTCTTTTTCCTAAAAAGATAAAACTAGACGAAATAAATACTGTAAAGGAATTTGCTGGTGACTTAAAACTGATTACACAAAAAACGGAGTTTATAATTGACACTCAAATTACAGAACCGAATTCTCTAAAGGAGTTGAAAAATGAATTGAAAAAATATAATTTGATATAAAAAATCCATTCAACAATAGTTTCAAAAGACATTCAATTTAGATAGAACAATATTGAAACCTTCCAATTATAAAATAATAGATTAACTTCGTTTTATATTCATTGTGGTTTTTGTGAAGGGCTATAAATCACCTTAAAAGATTCGTCTATTACGAGCAAAAACTTACCTTTGTATATTACGATTTTCTTAATTAAAAATAGATTCTCATTTTCGTGAGAAGAGACTATGATACACCCAAAAATTCCTTTAGCACAAACAGTTATTGAACTTTGTAAAGCAAAGAATATTCAGCACATTGTAATCTCACCAGGAAGCAGAAACGCTCCTTTAACCATAGGGTTTAGTCATGATGATTACTTCCATTGTTATAGTATTGTAGATGAACGCTGCGCTGCTTTTTTTGCCTTGGGTATAGCACAACAAATACAGAAACCAGTTGCAGTTGTTTGTACTTCAGGAAGTGCCTTGCTAAATTATTACCCAGCTGTTGCTGAAGCTTTTTATAGTGATATTCCTTTAGTAGTGCTATCTGCAGATAGGCCAAAACACCTTTTAGGAATAGGTGACGGGCAAACCATCAATCAAGAAAATGTATTTGAAAATCACATTTTATATTCGGCTAACTTAAAGCAAGATTTAAAAGAAGAAAATAGCTATTTAGTAAATGAAGATTTGCCGATTTTTAAGAATATTGAAAATAAGTTAGAGAGACTTTTAGGAATACAGCAAAATATTCAAACTCAAAACGAAGAAGGAATTAATGAAGCTTTAAATATAGCTATTCGTAAAAAAGGTCCAGTACATATAAACATACCTTTTGATGAGCCTTTATACGAAAGAGTAGAAGCGCTTACCGTAAAACCTAAGGTTATAGAAGTTTTTAGTAAAACACCTAAGATAGACGATGTACTCTTAGATGAGATAGTTGATGCTTGGTATCACGCAAAGAAAAAGCTTGTTATTGTTGGGGTAAATCAGCCAAACACTATAGAGCAAAAATGGTTAGATGAATTAGCAGAAGATGAAAGCGTTGTTGTGTTTACAGAAAGTACTTCTAATATACATCACCCGAAATTTTTTCCTAGTATAGATAAAATCATAGCTCCTTTAAATGAAGAGCAGCTTCAGGCATTACAACCAGAAATTTTATTGACTTTTGGAGGACTAATAGTTTCTAAAAAAATCAAAGCATTTTTACGTAACAACAAGCCGAAACACCATTGGCATATTGATACGAAAAAAGCAAATGACACATTTTTTAATTTAGAACATCATATTAAAACCACCCCAAATCAGTTTTTCTCTCAGTTTTCACCAAAAATTACTCATGTAGCTAAAAGCGATTATCAAGAATTTTGGTTACAGGTTAAAAAAGATAGAAAACAAAAACACGCTGCGTATTTAAATAGTATAGCGTTTTCAGATTTAAAAGTATTTCAATCTGTTTTAAAAGCCATTCCTAATCATTCTGTTTTACAACTAGGAAATAGCTCTACAATTAGATATGCACAGTTATTTAAGGTCAATAAGAGCGTTGAGGTGTTCTGTAATAGAGGAACAAGTGGAATTGATGGAAGTACTAGTACAGCCATTGGTTGTGCGGTAGGAAATCCTAAACAAACAACTTTTATAACAGGAGATCTAAGTTTTTTCTACGATAGTAATGCACTTTGGAATAATTATATCCCAAACAACTTCCGAATTATAATAATCAATAATGAAGGAGGTGGAATATTTAGAATTCTTCCAGGTAAAAAGGATACAGAAAATTTTGATACTTTTTTTGAAACCAAACATTCATTATCTGCTATTCATTTAAGTGAAATGTATGGCTTTGAATACCAAAAAGCATCGAACGAAGAAGAATTATCTTCGGCATTATCTTCTTTTTATACAGAAGGAGTTAAACCTAAAATTCTAGAAATATTTACTCCAAGAAAAACAAATGATACTGTTTTAATGAATTATTTTAAAGCATTAAAGTAATTTGTAGATTATTTTAATAAAATATCAAACTTAAGAGATTTTTAACCTTAAAACTATAGGAAAAACCTTTAAAAATCTTATATTTAAAAAGTTTAAAACAATCATTAACTAAAATAAAGTATTATCATGAGTAAAAGAGATGATTTAATTGCTAAATACGCAGAAGATTTAAAAGAAAAATGTGGTGTTACGCCAGATATGGATTTATTAACTAAGGTAACAATTGGTTGTGGTCCTTCTATTTACAATGCAGATGCATCTACAGTTTCAGGATCTGATGAATCGGAACTAGCAACAGTTAAAAACAACTTCTTAATTAAGAAATTGGGTTTAAAAGATAGTTCAGAATTAGATAAAGCAATTGATTCTGTTATGGAAACTTATGGTCGTTCAAACAGAAACAAATACAGAGCAGTTGTATACTACTTATTAGCTAAGCACTTCAAGAAAGAGTCTGTTTATAATAAATAGTCTTTTTTTTTAATATATTACAGAGCGTTACTATATGTAACGCTTTTTTCATTTTTGAGTCATTTCGTTTGAAAATAAATAGCATTTTTAACTTTTAATATTATTACTTTTGTAGCATGATACATATAGGAGAATACAATACACTTACCATAATACGTGAAACAGAACCAGGATTGTTCTTGAGTGATGCAGATGATAATGAGGTTTTATTACCTAACAGATACGTTCCAGAAGCATTTGAAATTGGAGAAAATATAGAAGTTTTTGTCTATTTAGATAATGAAGAGCGTATGGTTGCTGTTACAGATAAACCATATATTCAACGTAACGAGTTTGCTCTATTACGTTGTAATGAAGTAAATAATTACGGAGCATTTTTAGATTGGGGAATGCTAAAAGAGTTATTTTGCCCATATAAAGAACAAGCCTTCAAAATGAAAAAAGGAGGTTGGTATTTGGTTTATTGTTATATAGATGAAGAAACAAATAGATTGGTAGCATCTAGTAAAACCAATCATTTTTTAGATAATAAAGAACTTACCGTTTCAGAATTTGATGAGGTAGAATTAATAGCTTCTCACCCTAGTGATATAGGATGGAATGTTATTGTAAATAAAAAGCATGCAGGTTTAATTTATAACGATAATATTTTTCAAGATATTAGTGTAGGAGATAAACTGCAAGGTGTTGTAAAGAAAATTAGACCTGGAAATAAATTAGATATTATTTTAGGGCAAGTAGGATATAGAAATATAGAACCTAATGCTGAAAAAATAATGCATTATCTTCAAGATAATAGTGGCTATTTAAACCTTACGGATAAGTCTAGTCCAGATGCTATAAAAGATACGCTTCAAATGAGTAAAAAGAGCTTTAAAAAAGCTATAGGAAACTTATACAAGCAAAAAGAAATTGATATAAAAGAAGACGGAATTTATTTACTAAAAAAATAAATAAAGTCAGTTATAAATTTACTCCTTTTATATTTGTTTTGATATAAAAGGAGTTAAATTTTCTGTCCAATTAATTGCTTCTTCAAGATTTGTAAAACATTCTGTTTTACAGTTAAAAAAAGAGCTCTCTAGTCTTGCATTTGAGTATGCTAATTTTGTGTAAGTTACAAAAGACATGGATTTTAAAATGTTGTTAGGATTTTTTCTATAGAAATCTAACCAGATGGTCGGTACTACCGAATAGTTATTAACTCTATTAGATATTAAACTTATTTTTCTATTTGTACCATAATAATTGGTTATAATTTTTAAAGTTTCTTGAAAGAAATTCCAATCTAGATTAACTCCTTCCTTGGCTTCAGAAACTATATAATTATTAAAAAAATAGATGTGACCAAATGGTGTAATTGCTTCTTTTAAAACAGAAGACTTATAATTTGTTTCAATTAATTTCATTTATGTAATTTATCGGGTACAAAAGTATGAGTCTTTTCGGTTTTAGTTTCAATAAAATTAAGGTTTCCTAATAATTTTCGTTTAAAAGCAATAATGAAAGTTATATTGCACATAATTAGTAAGAAATTACATAATTTATTGAAAATTAGACTATTATAATGGTTTGGGTGAGGTTATTTAGAAATAGCAATTGCTAAGTGATATAGTCTGTCAATAGAAATGAAAAAAATCAGTATTTTTACAAACCAAAAAAAAGAATATGAGTGAAATAAAATGGGTGACTGCCAAAGAATATGAAGACATTACATATAAGAAATGTAATGGTGTAGCTAGAATTGCTTTCAATAGACCAAATGTTAGAAATGCTTTTAGACCAAAAACCACTAAAGAACTTTATGATGCATTTTATGATGCAGGGGAAGATACTAGTATTGGTGTAGTTTTATTATCAGCAGAAGGACCTTCTACCAAAGATGGCATATGGAGTTTCTGTTCAGGAGGAGATCAAAAAGCTAGAGGTCACCAAGGTTATGTTGGTGAAGATGGTTACCACAGATTGAATATATTAGAAGTACAACGACTAATTCGTTTTATGCCAAAAGCAGTAATTGCTGTTGTTCCAGGTTGGGCAGTTGGTGGCGGACATAGCTTACACGTTGTTTGCGATTTAACTTTAGCAAGTAGAGAACATGCTATTTTTAAACAAACAGATGCAGATGTAACTAGTTTTGATGGTGGTTATGGTTCTGCTTACTTAGCAAAAATGGTAGGACAGAAAAAAGCCCGTGAAATCTTTTTCTTAGGAAGAAATTACTCTGCTCAAGAAGCTTATGAAATGGGAATGGTAAATGCGGTTATTCCTCATAATGAGTTAGAAGATACTGCTTATGAATGGGCTCAAGAAATATTAGCAAAATCACCTACATCTATCAAGATGCTTAAGTTTGCAATGAACTTAACAGACGATGGTATGGTTGGGCAACAAGTTTTTGCTGGTGAAGCCACTAGATTAGCTTATATGACAGACGAAGCCAAAGAAGGTAGAGATGCATTCTTAGAAAAACGTAAGCCAAACTTTCCTAAAAAGTGGATTCCTTAATTTGTAAGGAGTAAAAAACTTTTTAAGAATTCTAAAACATATACTTTGAAAATAAAACACTGGCTCGAAGCAGCAAGACTAAGAACATTACCACTTTCGGTTTCCGGAATAATAGTAGCTTCTTGTTTAGCTGCTTCAAAAGGTATCTTTAATTGGCAAATTTTTACTTTGGCCATGCTTACAACCATAAGCTTACAAGTATTATCTAATTTTGCTAACGACTATGGGGATGGAGTAAAGGGAACAGATAATGAAGATAGGATAGGGCCAATGCGTGCTTTGCAAAGTGGTAATATTACCGCAAAAAGTATGCTTAATGGGATAAAGCTAAACATTATTATCTGCCTTATTTTATCGGTAGGTTTGATCTTTGCAGCTTTTGGTTCCGATCACTTTCTGTTAGCACTATTGTTTTTTATTATTGGCGTAAGTTCTATTTATGCAGCTATAAAGTACACTGTTGGAAGTAATGCTTATGGTTACAGAGGTTTAGGAGATGTTTTTGTTTTTGTGTTTTTCGGCTTAGTAAGTGTAATTGGGTGTTACGTTTTATATAGTAAACAGCTAGATTTTATTACTGTTTTGCCTGCTTGTGCTATCGGACTGCTAAGTGCGGCTGTACTAAACTTGAATAATATGCGGGATATAGAATCTGATAGAAAGGCAAATAAAAACACGCTGGTTGTTAAAATGGGAAGTGTTAAAGCTAAATATTATCATTACTTTTTAGTTGTCACAGCAATGGTTTTGTCTTTATTATTTGGAGTTTTAAATTATGAATCTCCCAATAACTTCATTTATCTAATTACATTTATTCCATTAGGTATTCATCTTAAAACCGTAAAGGATAACACGAAGCCTGTTTTATTAGACCCAGAGCTTAAAAAACTAGCATTAACTACTTTCTTTTTATCTGTTTTATTAGGTATAGGACAATTAATATAGTTTTATAGATATATTTTTACGATTAGAAAAACTCAGAGGTAAATTATAGTAGGTCTGCGTTTTTTTGTAATTTACTTTTTTAAAAAATTTATATATGAAAATCACATTTTACGGACATGCCAGTTTAGGAATACAAATAGAAGATATACATATTTTAGTAGATCCGTTTATTACAGGAAATCCTAAGGCTTCTCATATAAATATAGATGATTTAAAAGCCGATTATATTTTGCTAACACACGCACATCAAGATCATATTCTAGATGTTGAAGCTATTGCAAAACGTACTGATGCAGTAATTGTTTCTAACTTCGAAATAGTTTCGCATTTTCAAGCTTTAGGTTTAGAAGCACACCCTATGAATCACGGTGGTTCTTGGGATTTTGAATTTGGAAGTTTAAAATATGTAAACGCTATTCATACATCTTCTTTTCCAGATGGAAAATATGGCGGACAACCAGGTGGTTTTGTGATTGAAGGAGAGCATAAAAATATTTATATAGCTGGAGATACTGCTCTAACTTATGATATGAAACTTATTCCTATGCAAACAAATTTAGACTTAGCGATTTTACCTATAGGAGATAATTTCACCATGGGAATTAAAGACGCTATTATTGCTAGTGATTTTGTGCAGTGCGATAAAGTATTAGGCTATCACTTTGATACTTTTGGATATATTGAAATAGATCATGAAATGGCAAAACGTATGTTCTTTAACAAAGATAAAGATCTTATGTTGTTAGAAATAGGTGAGAGTATAGAGCTATAGGAAAAGCTTTTACAATTTAAATGAAAACCTTATAGAATAGTGCAAAACTATACCTTTAAGGTTTTTATTTTTAAAAGTATTCCTAGTGCAGTTTTAACGAACCTTACTTCGTAAAACCATTTTATGAAGAAGTCTTGGCGATATTCTTTTTAAGTACACTCCAAGTATTTCTTTTTTCCCTATATAAGCTTCAAACTTTTCTTTTCGAATAGCTCGAATCATTTTCTTCGTAAAAACATCTACTTGTAAACCGTTTTCAGTCATACTATCTTGTTCTACTTGTTTACTACCGTCTGCAGTAAGTGCGTTTCTTGCAACATTCGTATTTACAAAGCCAGGACAAATCATAGTGACTTTAATATTATCAGCATCATGTTCCAATCGTAAGGCATCAAAAAATCCGTGTAAAGCATGTTTTGCTCCACAGTAAGCAGATCTAAACGGCGAGCTAAATTTTCCCATTAAACTTGAAACCACAACATAATGTCCAGATTTATTAGCAACAAAATGAGGTAAAAGAGCTTTGCTTAAAGCAACTGTGCCTAAATAATCCACCTCCATGAGTTTTCTGTCAACGGCAATTTTGGTTTCAATAATTGCTGAGCGCTGACTTATTCCGCCATTATTGATAAGTATATCTATTTTTCCGAAAATAGAAATGGCATTTTCTGTAATATCAGCAAGAGTTTCGGTTTCAGCTAAGTCTAAAGTTAAAACAGATATGTTTTCTGGATTATCACAGAGGCTTTTGACTTTTTCTAGTGCTGTTTTTCTTCTAGAAGACAAAATGAGCTTGCAGTTTTCTTTAGAAAGTGCTAACGCTAAACTTTTGCCTATTCCGCTAGAAGCACCTGTAATCCATACTATTTTGTTGTTAAATGTCATATTCTACTTTTATTGGCTGGTAGCTTTTTTAATAAAAACTTCTTTTTTTATAACCGATTGTGGTTGCATATTGCCTTGCAGCCATTCTTTTCTTAAATCCGAACTTAGTTTCCCTGTTCCATCGTGTTTCCATCCAGGAGGTTTTATAAAATATAGTAATCTGTTTTTTAAGGATTTTCTTCCGGTAAAGGCATCTTTAAACATTTGTATCCATTCTATAAAAGCAATTTTTATAGGGTTATAAGTGTTTATATTTGAAACCAAGCCGTACACAACCTTTTCTTCTTCTAGCTCTTCTTGAAAAGTGCCAAAAAGTTTATCCCAAATAATTAAAATTCCAGCATGGTTTCTGTCTAGATATAAAGGATTGCTACCGTGGTGGACTCTGTGATGAGAAGGTGTATTAAAAACTGCTTCAAACCATTTTGGCATTTTATTAATAGCTTCCGTATGTATCCAAAATTGATATATCAGGCTTATAGACATTTGTAGAATAATCATTCCGGGATGAAAACCTATAAGAGGAAGCCATAGCCAAAAAATAAATGTGTAGAAGCCTCCAGACCATGTTTGACGCAAAGCAGTGCTTAAATTATAATGTTGTGATGAGTGATGTACTACATGCGAAGCCCAAAATAGTCTGCATTCGTGCGAAATTCTATGAAACCAATAATAAGCAAAATCATCTGCAAAGAAAATAAGAATGAAACTCCACCAAACTACAGGAATGGTAAAAAGTCTGAAATTCTCATACACATAAAAGAAACTTAGTAATACTAAAGCCTTTGTAAAATACCCTAAAAACACATTTCCTAAGCCCATAGTAATAGAGGAAATAGCATCTTTTGCTTGATAGCTTTTAATATTTTCTTTAGTAGTAATAAAAATCTCTAAAAGCATGGAGAGAGCAAAAAAAGGAATAGCATAAAGTATAATATCTGGGAATTCTGTCATTTCTTATTTTCTAATTGTTTACTATAAACCCTACTTTTGTGGCTTATGCAAATTACAAAATTTATTGTCTATTTTTGAACATAATTATGAGAGCAACTTACCAACAATATATTTTAAATTTCAAACAAGCTAGCGGAACTTCTCGTGGAGTTTTAAAAACCAAAGAAACATGGTTTCTAATTATTGAAAATGAAGGCAAGAAAGGAATTGGCGAATGCCCACTTTTTAGAGGGTTAAGCGCAGATGACTTGCCAAACTACGAAGAGAAGCTGCAATGGACGTGTAATAATATTCATTTAGGTTTAGATGTATTACTGAAGGAATTAATAGCATTCCCAAGTATTCAATTTGGCTTAGAACAAGCTTTTTTAGATTTAAATTCTGAAAACCATAATTTGTTTCCTTCTTCTTTTACCGAAGGAAGCGATGCAATACCTATCAACGGATTGATTTGGATGGGATCGGAAGCTTTTATGAAGCAGCAAATAAAAGATAAAATTGAAGCTGGTTTTACTTGTATCAAGATGAAAATTGGAGCTATAGATTTTAAAACAGAAATCAAACTTCTGCAATCTATACGAAAAGAGTTTTCAGCTGATGATATTGAATTACGAGTAGATGCTAACGGTGCTTTTCTTCCAAAAGAAGCTTTAGAGAAATTAAAAGTGCTTTCCGATTTAGATTTACATTCCATAGAACAGCCTATAAAACAAGGTCAAATACAGGAAATGGCTAGGCTTTGTGAGGATACGCCACTGCCAATAGCCTTAGACGAAGAATTAATTGGTGTGTTTGGTGTAACAAATCAAGAGAAACTACTACAAACCTTACAGCCGCAATATATTATTTTAAAACCTGCTTTGGTTGGTGGTATTTCTGGAAGTAAAAACTGGATAGATTTAGCTAATAAACAACAAATAGGGTGGTGGATAACTAGTGCTTTAGAAAGTAATATTGGATTAAATGCTATTGCACAATTCACATATACTTTACAAAGTAAAATGCCTCAAGGTCTAGGTACAGGAGGATTGTTTACCAATAATTTTGAAAGTCCGTTAACAGTAAAAAATGGTACATTGCAAATAGACAATAACAAAAACTGGAAAATTAATTTATAGAATATGTATATAGAACAAGCTTTTAAATCATTACACGAGTGGTGGAGGTATGTAGTAGGAATCCTTATAATATTTTTTGTATGGCAGGTAATTGGCTCTTTTCCGCTTATTGGAGCGCTTTTATATTCTATAGGAACAGAAGGAATTATAAATGGAGATTTCCCAACAGATATTGCTGGTATGTCCGATATTCTAGGAAACAACTTATTCCTTTTCTTAATGTTGCTTTCTTTTGCTATTGGTTTGGTTGGTTTAATTTTCAATACAAAAACCATTCACAAACAATCATTTACCGAACTAACTACAACTAGAAAGAAAATAGATTGGAGCAGATTTTGGTTTATTTTTATTTTATGGGGCGTAGTATCCTCTTTCTTTGTTTTACTAGATTTTTACCTAGAACCAGAATCTTATCAATGGAATTTCCAATTAGTACCCTTTCTTACCCTAGCAGTAATAGCAATTCTATTTATTCCACTTCAAACTAGCTTAGAAGAATATTTATTTAGAGGCTACTTAATGCAAGGTTTGGGAGTAATTACTAAAACTAGATGGTTTCCATTAATTTTTACTTCGGTAGTTTTTGGATTAATGCATATTGCAAACCCAGAAGTAGGACAGTTGGGGTATATCATCATGGTTTATTATATAGGGACTGGTTTTTTCTTAGGAATTATTACCCTTATGGATGATGGTTTAGAGTTAGCTTTAGGATTTCATGCAGCTAATAATTTGTTTACCGCTTTATTGGTAACTGCAGATTGGACAGCCTTACAAACAGATTCCCTTTTAAAAGATATTTCCGAACCAACTAGCGCAGGGTTTTTAGATGTATTTATGCCTGTTTTTGTAGTATTTCCTATTCTTATTTTTATTCTAGCTAAGAAGTATCAATGGGCCGATTGGAAAGATAAATTATTTGGAAGAGTAGAAGAACCAATAAAAGAAGATTATAAAATTTTAGACTAGTGGAAGCGTCTTACAAAGAAATTCATGAGAGTTTTAAAATAAACGGTAGTAGTTATTCTTTTGAAGAATTAAAAGAAGTAGCCTACAGTCACGTTAAACACGGACTTCCTTTTGAAAAAGTAATCGGTGATTTTTTAATAGATTGGTTAGATGATAAGGACTATGTTTTGGTGAAAACATCAGGTTCTACCGGAACACCAAAATCAATTAAACTGAAAAAAGAAGCTATGGTAAACTCAGCCATAGCAACTGGAGCATTCTTCCATTTAAAACCAAAAGATAAAGCGCTTCTTTGTTTGCCTGCAGACTATATTGCAGGTAAAATGATGCTTGTTCGTGCTATGGTTTTAGGATTGGAAATAGATCTAATCGAGCCAACTTCTTTACCCGTTTTTGATACTGAAAAGTATTATGAGTTTTGCGCCATGATACCTTTGCAGCTTCAAAAAACCAAAGTTCAAATCTATAATATGAAGACTATTATTGTTGGTGGTGCAGCGGTTTCTCCTAGTTTAAAAGCAGCCATCCAAAATGTGAAGGCAAATATTTACGAAACCTATGGTATGACGGAGACCATCACGCATATTGCAGTAAAGAAAATCAATAATTTGTCTTCTGAAGAACTAGCAACTTCTAATAATTTTAAAATACTCCCGAATGTTAATATTAGTCAGGATGATAGAAATTGTTTAGTAATTGAAGCACCTAAACTTTCCAAAGAAAAAATCATTACCAATGATGTTGTGAAATTACATGCAGAAAATTCCTTTGAATGGTTAGGCCGTTATGACAATGTTATTAATTCTGGAGGAGTGAAGTTGTTTCCAGAACAGATTGAAGCGAAGCTTGCTAAAACTATTTCAGGTAGATTTTTTATTACAAAAGAAGCAGATGCAGTATTAGGGGAACGACTTATTTTAGTTTTAGAAAGTACATCTAATACATTAGAAGCTTCCGTTTTTGAAGGTTTAGATAAATTTGAAGTTCCGAAGAAAATATACGCTATTGAAAAATTTATAGAAAGTGCTAACGGAAAAGTCCTTCGGCACGAAACGATTAAAGCCTTAAAGTAGTTAAATACAAAACAAAAAAAAGCGACCAAATTGGTCGCTTTTTAATTTTATAAATATTGTGGTATTACACTTGTAAAACTCCCATATTAAACTTTTTCTCGATAGGAGCGTGGTCTGCAGCTTCAATACCCATACTAATCCATGTTCTAGTATCTAAAGGATTGATCACTGCGTCTGTCCAAATTCTTGAAGCAGCATAATAAGGAGATACTTGGTTATCGTATCTGTCTTTGATTTTGTTGTAAAGTTCTTCTTCTTTTTCTGGAGTAATTTTTTCTCCTTGCTTTTCAAGAGAAGCTTTTTCAATTTGTAAAAGTACTTTAGCAGCAGAGTTTCCACTCATTACAGCTAATTCTGCACTTGGCCAAGCAGCAATAAGTCTTGGGTCATAAGCTTTTCCGCACATAGCATAATTTCCTGCTCCGTAACTGTTTCCTATAACAATAGTGAATTTTGGTACTACAGAATTACTTACTGCATTTACCATTTTAGCACCATCTTTAATGATTCCGCCGTGTTCACTTTTACTTCCAACCATAAATCCGGTTACGTCTTGTAAAAACACTAGAGGAATTTTCTTTTGGTTACAGTTAGCAATAAAACGAGTTGCTTTATCGGCGCTATCATTATAGATTACACCACCAAACTGCATTTCCCCTTTTTTGGCTTTCACTAGTTTTCTTTGGTTAGCAACAATACCTACAGCCCAACCATCAATTCTTGCATAAGCTGTAATAATAGTTTTTCCGTATCCAGCTTTATATTCATCATATTCCGAATTATCCACCAATCGTTTTATGATTTCATACATATCGTATTGATCGGCACGACTTTTAGGAAGGATTCCGTAAATATCTTCTTGTTTTTCTAAAGGCTTAATAGGCTTCACTCTATTAAATCCAGCTTTGTCATAGTCGCCAATCTTATCTATTAATCGCTTAATAGTATCTAGAGCGTCTTTATCGTCTTTTGCTTTATAATCTGTAACACCAGAGATTTCACAATGCGTAGTTGCACCACCAAGTGTTTCGTTATCTATAGTCTCTCCAATAGCAGCTTTCACTAAATAACTTCCCGCAAGGAAAATACTCCCAGTTTTATCTACAATCAAGGCTTCATCACTCATGATTGGTAAATAAGCACCACCAGCAACACAAGAACCCATTACAGCAGAAATTTGAGTAATTCCCATACTGCTCATTACAGCGTTATTTCTAAAAATACGACCAAAATGCTCTTTGTCTGGGAAAATTTCGTCCTGCATTGGTAAATATACCCCTGCAGAATCTACTAAATAGATAATAGGTAGTTTGTTTTCTATTGCTATTTCCTGTGCACGTAAGTTTTTCTTTCCGGTAATAGGAAACCAAGCTCCTGCTTTTACCGTAGCATCATTGGCAACAACAATGCATTGTTTTCCTTTTATATAACCAATTTTAACAACAACACCTCCCGAAGGGCATCCACCGTGTTCTTCATACATTCCATCACCAGCAAAAGCACCAATTTCAATAGATTTAGCCTTACTATCTAGTAGGTAATCTATGCGTTCTCTTGCTGTCATTTTGCCTTTAGCATGATGTTTTTCAATACGTTTTACACCACCACCTAGCTTTACTTTTTCTAATCGATTGGTTAAATCGGAAACTAAAAGTTTATTGTGGTCTTCGTTTTTATTAAAATTTATATCCATTCCTGTTAAATATTTGCCACGAATTTACAAAACCAAAGCTTGTATTAAAAGCTAAATATTTGATAAATCATTTCACATGGAAGTATTTTCCTAGGTGAATAAATATTTTTATTGTAAATTTGCCTATCTAAATTAAAAATATTTATATGAAAAGGAATAAGATTATCTATTATGTAGCAACAGGATTATTATCAGTTTTAATACTGTTTTCAGCTGGAATGTACTTTTTTAATTATGAAGAAGTAGCAAAAATGTTTACGCAATTCGGTTACCCAACCTATATTATTTACCCTTATGCTGTGGTAAAATTATTGGGTTTAGCTGCAATTTGGAATCCTAATTTTAATGTCATTAAAGAGTGGGCATACTCCGGATTCTTTTTTGCGTTTATTTTAGCATTCTTTGCGCATTTTATGATTAATGATGGAGAGCATTTTTCAGCTTTAATAGCATTAATCTTATTAATAGTATCATATATTTTTAACAAAAAAACACAAGCATAATATGAAGAGAATTATAGCATTTGCAGGAAGTAATAGTAAAAAATCCATGAATAAAAAATTGGCAGCCTATGCAGCTTCCTTAGTAGAAGACGTAGAGGTGAAAATTTTAGATTTAAATGATTTTGATGTTCCGTTATTTGGTGTCGATTTAGAAGCTGAAATGGGACATCCAGAAAATGCTAAAAGACTATTTGAAGAAATTAAAAATACCGACGGAATTATTCTTTCCTTAGCAGAACATAACGGAGCTTACTCTGCGGTTTTTAAGAATTTATTTGATTGGATGTCTAGAATTGATACTAAAACTTTTAAAAAGAAACCAATGTTATTAATGGCGGCATCTCCAGGAGGTAGAGGAGGAGCTTCTGTTTTAGCTATCGCTAAAGATAGGTTTCGTTTTCACGAAGGAAATATTGTAGCATCCTTTTCTTTACCGTTTTTTGCAGATAATTTTTCAGATGGAAAAATAGTAAACGAGGAATTGAATGCGAAATTACTGGAGGAAGTTAAGCGTTTTAAAGAAAATGTTTTCGCTTTACAAATTCAACATACAGAAACGGATAAAGAAGGAAAGTTCTATATAGAAGTTGATGGTGTACAAGTAGCAGAAATGACTTATAAATACATTGGCGATAAGAAAATTGATATAGATCATACGGAAGTAGATCCTTCTTTAAAAGGACAAGGAGTAGGTTATAAACTTGTTGAAAAAGCTGTTGCGTTTATGCAAGAAAAAGGAATAAAAGCAGCTCCTTCCTGTTCATACGCAGCCGCTGTATTTAATAAAAAAGAAGAGTACGCCGAAAGGTTGGCTTAAACTTAGGGCTATGGGAGATATTTCTAAAGACATACAATCTACTTTTCCTAATAGCAAAGTAAAAGCAATGATTAATATTCTATTTACAGCAAATTGGATTAGCAGTTATCAAAATGCTTTTTTCAAACCATTCAATATTTCAGCACAACAATTTAATGTGTTACGAATTTTGAAAGGAGCAGGAATGCCTTTAAAGGTGCAAACTATTAAAGAACGAATGATAGAGCGATCTCCAAATGCTACTCGTTTAATGGATAAGCTTCATGCTAAAGATCTTATTGAACGCACTCCATGTCCTAACGATCGTAGAGTAGTAAACATAGAAATAACAACACAAGGTTTAGAATTGTTAGAGGATATATCAAAGGCAGATCATCAAGATTTACTAGAGAATATATCCGAAGATGAAGCAGTTCAATTAAGTAATTTATTAGATAAAATAAGAAATTGAAGACAATAATTCACAGAGCAGACAGTAGAGGTTTTGCAAATCATGGTTGGTTGCAAGCAAATCATTCCTTTAGTTTTGCAAATTATTTTGATAAGGATAAAGTACATTTTGGAGTTTTACGTGTTTTAAACGATGATATAATTGCTCCTAAAATGGGTTTTGGTACGCATCCACATGATAATATGGAGATTATTACCATTCCCTTAAGCGGTGTGTTAAAACACCGAGATAATATGCATGAGGAATGGCAAGAAGTACTTGCAGGCGAAGTACAAGTTATGAGTGCTGGAACTGGAGTAGAGCATTCAGAGATTAATGGTTCTGATGATAAACATTTAAGCTTATTTCAAATTTGGATTATCCCCAATAAGCAAAATGTATCGCCAAGATATGATCAAAATCGATTTGATACTAAAGAAAGGAAAAACAAGCTTCAAACACTAGTTTCTTCTATAGATGAAGATTTAGAAGGAAGCTTGAAAATTCACCAAGATGCTTTAATTTCTAGAATAGATTTAAGCAAAGACAAAAGTTTCACCTATACCTTAAAAAGTGAAAATCATGCAGTTTATGTTATGAATATCTATGGAGAAATAGAAATTAATGCTGAAACTTTATATACAAGAGATGCTCTTGGAATCTCAGAAACAGAAGGTTTTGAAATAAAATCTAAGGAAGATTCTGAAATACTACTTATAGAAGTTCCTTTATTATAAATTAGAAGCAATTTTTCATGATAAATTTATACAAAATATAGATATTTGTATTTAACTAACTATAATTGAAATAGAAAATGGCAATGAATAAAAATACTGTGTTAGCATGGGCAACATGGGTAATGATTTTTGTAGGATTAGGGCTTATTGCTTTAGGAGCTTTTAGATATGATGATGTTGCAGGTTGGGGATTTGCAGCTGTAGGAATTGGCTTTTTTGCAATAGCGTGGGTTTTTAACGCATTAAAAGGTAGAGTATAATGAGCGATGATAAAAAAGTAATCTTTTCAATGTCTGGTTTAACTAAGACATTTCAAAGTGCACAAACACCGGTTTTAAAAAATATTTACTTAAGTTTCTTTTACGGAGCGAAGATTGGAATACTAGGACTTAACGGTTCTGGTAAATCTACTTTGCTTAAAATTATTGCTGGAGTAGATAAAAATTACCAAGGAGACGTAGTATTTTCTCCAGGATATACTGTAGGATACTTAGAGCAAGAGCCACAGTTAGATGAAGAAAAAACAGTCTTAGAAAATGTAAAAGAAGGTGTAGCAGAAACTGTTGCAATTCTTGATGAGTACAATAAGATTAACGATATGTTTGGCTTAGAAGAAGTTTATAGCAATCCAGATAAAATGGAGAAGCTTATGAACAGACAAGCCGAATTACAAGATCAAATAGACGCTTCTAATGCTTGGGAATTAGATACCAAGTTAGAAATAGCAATGGATGCTTTGCGTACTCCAGACGGAGACAAAAAGATATCTGTGCTTTCTGGAGGAGAACGTCGTCGTGTTGCTTTATGTCGTTTGCTTTTACAAGAACCAGATGTATTATTATTAGATGAGCCAACCAACCACTTAGATGCAGAATCTGTACATTGGTTAGAGCATCATTTAGCACAATACAAAGGAACCGTAATTGCTGTAACGCATGATAGGTATTTCTTAGATAACGTAGCAGGTTGGATTTTAGAGTTAGATAGAGGAGAGGGGATTCCTTGGAAAGGAAATTATTCTTCTTGGTTAGACCAAAAATCTAAACGTATGGCACAAGAAAGTAAATCTGCTTCAAAACGACAAAAAACATTAGAGCGTGAGTTAGAATGGGTACGTCAAGGAGCAAAAGGTCGCCAAACAAAACAAAAAGCTCGTTTAAATAACTACGATAAATTATTAAGTCAAGACCAAAAGCAGTTAGACGAAAAGCTAGAAATCTATATTCCAAACGGACCTCGTTTAGGGACCAATGTGATTGAAGCTATTGGTGTAAGCAAAGGTTATGACGATAAGTTGTTATATGAAGATCTAAACTTTAATCTGCCACAGGCTGGAATTGTTGGTGTTATTGGTCCGAATGGAGCAGGTAAAACTACTATCTTCAGGATGATTATGGGAGAGGAAACTCCAGATAAAGGAGAGTTTAAGGTAGGAGAAACAGCAAAACTGGCTTATGTAGATCAAAAACACTCTAATATAGATCCAGAGAAAACAATTTGGCAAAACTTTAGTGATGAGCAAGAGCTTATCATGATGGGGGGTAGACAAGTAAATTCTCGTGCTTATTTAAGTAGGTTTAACTTCTCAGGTTCTGAGCAAAATAAAAAAGTAAAACTACTTTCTGGTGGTGAGCGTAACCGCTTGCATTTAGCAATGACACTAAAAGAAGAAGGGAACGTTCTTTTATTAGATGAGCCAACAAACGACTTAGATGTAAATACACTAAGAGCACTAGAAGAAGGGCTAGAAAACTTTGCAGGATGTGCAGTAGTAATTAGTCACGATAGATGGTTCTTAGATAGAATTTGTACGCATATTCTAGCTTTTGAAGGAGATTCGCAAGTGTATTTCTTTGAAGGAAGTTTCTCTGAGTATGAAGAAAACAAAAAGAAACGTCTTGGTGGAGATTTAATGCCAAAACGAATTAAATATAAAAAGTTAGTTAGATAATTCAAATCAACTTATTTATTAAATAAAAGCCTGCAATTGCAGGCTTTTTTTGTTTCACGCCCTGAAGTAAATACTTCGTTTTTCTATTTTGTTATAATCGTAAATATTTCATTTATGGCAAATTACTAGATAAGTTTTAAAAGCAACTTGTAACAAATTATAAAATTCTGCTACTTATATTTTAAGCGATTTCGTTTCAGTAACTGATATTTTTTATCGAAATTGCTTAGCAACTAATCGATTAACCTAAAATTTTATAAGTATGTCTGATGATTTTGATTTATTAGAAACAAATTCCAACGAAAAAACGGAGAAAGTAGATGTGAATTGGGGAAAAGCCATAGACCAAATGAAGTCTAAATTGGCACAAGAAGATGATCCCGAAAGTCGTCAGAAAATTTTAAATGCAACATTAGATAATGTTGTAGATATGGCAGAGAAGGATAGAACCACTCTTTTAGATGCTATTAAAGATCTTACCGATTATCAAGATGAGGTTGGAATTATGTTTGAAGGTTTTTCAGCCTTAAATGCCGAAGAACAAAAAATAATAGACGATGCTGTTAAGCGCTTAGAACGTGCTAGAGTGCAATTGGAAGACGCAAATAACAAACCAGATACTTGGTGGAATAACCTTTGGGGAAGAAAAAGCAAAATCAAGAATGCAGAGCAGGAACTTCAAAATGCGCAAAAAGAAAGAGATGCAGCAGATAATAAAGCAAAAGCGAAGTTTCAGTTACGTATAGAAAATGCTGACGTACAAACACTTTTAAACGAACTATCCTTTAAAAGTCAAGCTGCAATTAAAAGGTTAAAAGATCGAGAACTTGAAATTAAAGAAGTAGAAGAAAGTCTTAAAACTGCTATTGTAGAAGCAAGTAATAATCACACAAAGGCACTTCAAAAAAAGAAAGAAGTAGAAGATAAGCTAGAAGAGAAATACTCATTACTAAAGCAATCACGCCAAGCATTAGAAGAGGTTTCAGATAAGCAATCTACAGAGTATTCTGATGCATTATCAAAAGTAACCACATTAGAGCAAGCGGTAGAGGAGTTAGAAGGACTTAAAAACGCTTACACAACCTTAGCAGCTTCTAAAGATAGTTTTGTACACAAACATAATTTAACCATTAAAGTACTAACTTCTTTACGCAGTAACTTACAAACACATCGTGCTAAATTAAAGTCGGATACAGACGAGAGATTAAAATACTACGACGGTTATGTTATTGCATTAAAAGCTAGAACCGATCAAGAATTTGCAGCTATCCTAGAACATCTAGGAGTAAAAACAGATGAGCATATTGGCGAAACGCTTGCAGCAATGCATACAGCAAGTGCAAAAGCCCGTCAGGAAATGATGGACAATATTCCTGTACACGAAAAAGTGATGCAAGGGGTTTATGGTAGTTATGCAGAAGCATTAAGCGAAATTAGAGCTAAAGATTCTGAAATTCAGAAAAACTTTGCAGACCGCTACGGTATTGATATGAAAGAGATTTTTGAAGAGTATTATAAAGCAGATGCAAATGCTCCTTCTGGAGATAGCAAACCATCAGAAAAGCCAAAGCCAGAAGCTAACGAGGATGATTTATTAGGTTAACATATTAAGGCCCTTGTAACTTTTGATTTCAAGGAAGAATCTGCTAGGGCTTAACTATTCACGCTATTATTAAAACTCGCTACATAGATCCTATAGATTAAACGTCCATTTTTTTATGATTGTAACACCTTTAGATTCGGCAAAATTAGACTCCAAAGAGCAATACGTTTTCTATCATAAAATGATGGACTTTGCTCTAAAAGAGCTTCTTGTAGCTGTGCAACGAAATCAATTATTAAACCAGCAAGAAATACTCTTGTTCAAACAATATTCTGATTTACTGTTGTATTCTATAGAGGCAATGCGTATTAAATATATGTATGACGAAGAAGAAAACATGCGAGTAGATTTAACCGACTCCGGTTTTCCTAATTATTTAGAGTTTCGTTATTTATTTAATGATTTAGAACTTCGGGAAAGTTATCTTCAAAAGCTTACCAATGTAGAAACTTTAAAAGATGAGTTTCTTGACACACTTCTTCGGAAAAAAGAGGCAATTCCTAAAAGGAAGTTATTTCAAGCCGCTTCAATTGTGTACTATACTTCGGCTAAAAAAGAATATATATTTAATCGGTTTGTACAAGGAAAGATACTAGATGCGCCAGAAAATGCCCCAGCAAAGTATTTAGTTAGTTGGAGTTTTTATGATGTATCTCATAACCGTCCATTTATTTGCTATATGTATTTTGATTATGAAGGCAGTAATATAGAGAAAGTACGAGAGGATCTTTACATAACCTTAAAAAATGTAGCAGATAGAGAAATGGCTTTTGATACTATGGCTTATTCTATAGATAAGCGTTTAGCAAAAGTATTTCCAAAACTAATAAAACGAGTAGATTTAGGTCCAATACACAATGTATTTGCCAAAGATGAAAACTTAGTAACTCATGCTATACTACAGGGAATTGCGAGTAAAACTATTCCATTAAACTCGTATGCTATTTCTTTTAAAATAGAGGAATTAAAATCGCAAAGTGAATTTAAAGAAGGTGGCTTCTTCAGTAAGCAAATCTATCAAAAATGGGATGCGATTTATAGAAAACGTTACGTATTTGCACCTCACAGAATCATTCAATTGCTATATAATAAAACACCAGAAATAATGAATAAACTGGAGAAAGCTCCAATTCAAATTTCAGAATTAAGCATAGATAATTAAAAAAGTTAACAGTATATACCTCAGTTATCAGTAATGAATACTAAGCACTAAATACTGTATACTAACGACTAAAAGAATGGAACACAATACAACTTTTCCTATAAAACAAAATGAATTAGATATGCTTCGTGATGAAGCAACTTCTTATTTAAAATCTGTACAATGGGAGCAAAGCCAACGAGCTAAAAACAAGGATAAAAATGCTAACGATGCATCTATATTACTGTATTTATCCAGAGCAAAAAATGGAAGTAATATAAGTACGACGTCTATTTCTAAAACTATTTTAGCTTTAAAAAAACGACTATTACCCGAGTCTGTTGCGATACCAATATATCTAAACCAAGCTTTATATGCGATTCAAGAGGGGATTACGCTAGGTATTTGGGTAAAGGATAGTTATTATGATGCTTCAGGCTTAACTACTTTAAATCAAAATAAATCGGCTTTAGATACCAACGGAAGACGAGAATATGAAAGCAAAATGTACACAGCTACGGCCTTTATGCTTTTTGCATCTGCATATAAAATTTTACATGATTTAAAACCACATGCTTCCGATGATTTATCTGTAATGAAACAAAAATTTGCAGGAATTCCAGAGGTGTCACTACTTAGTCCGTTAAAAGGAATTTCATGTAATTTATTCTATTTAGATAAGTATTTGGCACATCCAGATATTATTAAATCAGATAAGGATGTTGTTGATTTTGCTGTAGTGTATTTTGAAGCTTTAATAGATGAAATACAACTTCGTAAAAGCAGTTTAGAATACACCGAAACCATTGTAGATAGAACTTATAAGTTAGAAAACTCTGATTTTGCCATTTCGGGATGGGATAATATGTTTCAAGGAACGGCAAAAAGTGTCGCGTTTAATAAAATTCAATTCGAACAAATTGTAGGAAACAAAGATGCAAAGCACTTTGCAAGACGTTTAACAGAACGTATGCTAAGCTATGATTTTGAAGTTAAAAAGAATCCCTTTCAAGAACTAGGTGGTTTTATGCCCGTTTTTATGGGTTACGGAATTCCGGGAACAGGAAAGAGTATGCTCATTGCTGCCATTGCAACTAGACTGAAAGAACATGCCGATCATTTAGATATTCCGTTTTTATTCCACCCAATGCCAGATACTTTGATAAGTACCTTTCAAGGAGGTTCTGCTGAAAAAATGGTAGAATGGATGAAGCCTTTGCAAGATCCAACAAAATTAATTTTTGCACCAATTGATGATGCTGAGAATAATTTACAAGAACGAACAGCTCAAGGAGTTTCTGCAGGAGTAAAAGAAGTAATTGGTGTGTTTTTACGCTATACCGAAGGAGCTTATGCTGTAAACTACGGAAACAGTTCTATTGGTTTGTTTACCAACCTTCCAGAAATGTTAGACAAGGCGGTGATTTCTCGTGTACAAGGGCGTTTTAAAATAGATGGAGCACGTACTGAACATGATTTTGTAGATCAAGATTATATATGGTGGAGGAAAATGCAAAATACCATGCCAGATTTTATAAATATGAATGACCCTAAGCATTATAAATATCTATCCGATCAAGGTTTGGCAAAAAGTATGGGGGAAATTTTACAAATAGTTGATAAACCAAGTGAAGCAAGAGTACACGAAACCTTTGATAAGGTAGAAAAAATGCATAAAACAAATGATCATATGTTTTACGCAACTTTGTATAAAGAGATTCAGAAAATATTTCCGTTTTTCTCCTCAAGAGATGTGCGTAATATTCAGTCGGCAATTTCTTTGCGTTTAACAGATTTTGATTTAGAACAGGATTGGTTTGAAAATCCAGAAAAATATTTCAAAAAGGATTATCAAACAAAGTTTAATATGCTACAAGAGTTGATGAAAGCGAATATGAAAGGTTTAAACTTTTCAGACATAAGAAGACAAGAAGTTATTCGCTATTTAGATAATGTAGCAACCATTGCAGATACCGATTTTAAACGAAAAGTAGATGCAAGAATAAATCAATTAAATATTGAAACCAAAGCAAGAGAGCAGTTTGAAAGAAAAGATTAATACAATGCCTAAACTTAAAAATATAAATACAACAATCCTTTCAAAAGAATGGGCAACATTAAATAGAGTTGATTATGATTTTCAGTTTAAAGATGGAAGCTGGAAACGTATTTCAAGGGAGAGTTATGATAGAGGAGATGGAACCTGTATTTTATTGTATAATGTAGAAAAAAACACGGTTATTCTAACCAAGCAGTTTAGAATGCCGGCTTATATTAACAATAAAAATGATGGTATGTCTATTGAAGTTTGTGCAGGAGCGATGGATAAAAATGAAGATGCCGAAACCTGTATAATTAGAGAGGTAGAAGAAGAGGTTGGCTATAAAATAAAAGAAGCAACCAAGGTGTTAGAAGCCTATACTTCGCCAGGAGCTGTTACAGAAAAAATGTATTTGTTTATAGCAGCATATACAGACGCGATGAAAATAAATGAAGGAGGAGGGTTAGAAAGTGAAAACGAAGAAATTGAAGTTTTAGAAGTTCCATTTTCAAAAGCTGTAGAAATGATGAATAATCAAGAAATCATAGACGCAAAAACCATTATGTTATTGCAGTATGCACAAATAAATAAATTACTTCAATAACAGATACATTAAAACAAGATAAAGATTCCCGCTTTCGCGGAAAGTAATCATGCAAAAATTAATAGAAGCAAATTTATACCAAAGCGAATTAATTCCAATCAGCGGAAAGTTGGTAGAGCGTTACAACAAATGCCTTGTGAAATTAGGATTTGAAGAAACGAAACTCACTAGTTTTTCTATAGACGGAAAAGGCTGGAGCCCAGAAATTGCACAAGAAAAAGAGCATATACATTATCTAAATCACGGTGATGCAAATCCGCACGGAATAATTATTACTCCCCTACAAAAAGGGAAGCCTGTATACCTTCCATATCATACTTTTGATAGGGAAATGATGAAATTCATTTTTAATTCCTACGAAACAAAAATTAATGATATTACTCGCGATTGTGCTATTTGCTTAGATTTTAACCAACATATTGATGCATTTTACGAACCTTTAGATGTTTTAAAATACCAATCGGTTACTATTAATTTTCATCTAATTAACGAGCTGTATTCTAAGCAAAAAGAGCAGTTAGAACTCATTGAAAAATTTAGAAAAGATAATAATTTTATAGATGAAGTTCTGCAACAACAATTATTAGATTCTGCAAAAACCTATGGCGATTTACGTCATAGAGATTTAGAATTACCAGCTATTTTCTTTCAAACAGATTCCTTTTACACTAGAGCTCTTGGCGGAATTTATGTTTTACGTAATTTTATAAGCGACATTGTGGTTTTTGAAGATATCAAAACCTACAAACAAGCTATAAAAGATACGATTCATGATGTATTGATTTACCATATAGAGCAGCCAGAACTTATGAAAAAGCTTCGCGATCATTTAATTATTGAATGCGAGTTAAAAGCAATGCTTAATACAACGCAGTACCAGCGTGTTAAAAAAATGATGTTGTTTCAGGAATTAAAAGAAACCAAACATCCTATTGTAGATATTTTAGACGATGAGGTTCTTTTTAGAAAATATTTGAATGCTATAGATGCTGAAGCGATAAAAAGAGTAAATGGAGTAGAAATTTATTTAGAAAGAATAGCACGAAGTAATGCTTTTAAAATACCGGATTTGGTAGAGCAGAAATTTTACGATGCTTTGCATAAACCGCATTCCTCCTTACATGCAAGACATCAAGATTTAATTTGGAAACTTTTGGTTAATGTTTCTGCAAAAGATGTTTTGTTTCTGTATTGGTATGATAAAGAGCAGTTTTATAAAACTTATGAAACTTGGCCAGACACTATGAAAGATTGGGTTATTAAAACTATTCGTAACAATATTTAAAGAAATTAGACTAATTTAGTAGGAAGTTATTAAAACAAACAAATGGGATTAGAAGTTATTATTTTTATTGCAGCAATACTCTTCGGAATATTTATTTATTGGCGAGAATCCAACGGCAATGGCTTCTATCGTTTTGTAAACAAACTAGTAAATTCTAAAGATTTACAAATGAAACCTTCCGACAAAAAAGGCTTCGTTTATAAACAAGCGTTTATGCCAAGATTTCTTTATGTTGCTGGGGCCTTTTTATTTATAGCTGTTGTTTTTCAGTTTTTAACTCCCTTTAAAGTTTTTAGTAATTATTACGGAGTTTCTATTTTTGCGTCTTCTATAGTCGGTATTTTATTAGGAACTTATATAGCAAATCTAGTTTTTAAATCAGGTGAAATAATTGACGAAAAAAGTGAATCTTTTGAAGGAGTTTTTAACGAAACTATTGAAAAAGGAAAGGACCTCATAGGGGATCTAAAAGAAAAAGGAGAAAACCTCTTAGAAAATGAAGATGAAGTAAAAGAGGAAGTTGATAAGGAAGCAAAAGAGGAATCTAAAAGTGCTAGAGAACGATTAAAAGACAAAGGATTACTATAATTTAGAGTCTAAAAAAATAGAAAAAAAACTTCTGCATAAACAGAACGAACAAAATACTATGATTAAAAACTACTGGAATAAAGGTTCAAAGCAAAAAAAGCGAGTGATACTATTTTCACTTATTCTGCTTGTTATATTATTTGTGATGCGTGATGATTATCAACCAGCCTTATTATATCTAAGAAAATACATTTTTGTCATTCTGCTTAGTGTATTGGTTTTGTTTTTAGGTTTTAGAAAATTCCGACGTTCAGCATCTGGAGTTACTAGAACAGGAACTTTGGTCATGATGACGATTTTCTTCGTAATGATTTATTTAGTTGGTTGGCAGTTTAAAATGTATGAATATGCTAAAACCTACAATGTTTTTAATGATTTGAATAAAATTGAAATAGAAGAATTGCCTCTTACGCGAAACGAAAGAATTCAGCCATTAAGAAATATTTATTCCATGGCGAACGAAAGTGTAGGCGAAACTAAAGATGTTTCTCTTCCACATCTTGTACGTGTTGACGGAATTAATAAATGGACAATGGCAATACAGCCAACAGAAAAATACGTTTGGCAAGGAATGAGTGATAATACAGAAGAAGTATTTGCTGTATCAAGTACAACTCCATTTCCTCGTTTCTCAAGCGAAAATCGTATATCCGTAACTTTTTCTATAGGAGAATCTTTAAAGTTTAGCCGAAACACTTACAATGCGGTAGTGCAGCGTTTTAATCCGTGGATGCTTTTTAATTATGAGCCAAGCGACACTTACTATATGAAAGATGATGCTGGAAAATGGGTTGAGGTTGTGAGCTTAATTAAATGGAAAGGCTTTTTCTTTCCGTACCCAACTTTTGGAGGAGTAATGGTTATTGAAAGTGGCGAACATGATTTTAAAGATTATTTAGAGCGTATTGTAATAGGAAAAGGAACTTATATTTCTCCAGAAGAAATGAATAACTATCCATACCTAACAAGACAAAATACTTTATCTGAAAAGGTTTCTCGTTTACAAGCAGAATCTTTAAAATTCTTAGGCGGATTTAGTGATCCGTTGCCATGGAATATGAAAACAGCAGTTAAGATTCCTGTGTTACCAAACGACCAAAATCAGCAGCCATTTGTTACCGATTTTGATTTTACGGACACTAAAATAAGTGCTTATAGCGGATTATATCATTGGTTTGGCTTAGAGCCAGTAGGAGATGAGCGAACAAGTTTAACTTTTAGTGTTTTTATTCCTGCAGACGGAACAGATAAATTGTATTACTATGACCATGCAGCAAAAAAACAAGGTTATGCCGGAGTTTCTGCAATGCCGTTAAAAGTGATTGAATCTAGAAAAGAATACGATTGGTCGGTAAATAAACCGGTTGAATTTAGACCTTATATTAAAGATCTTGCAGGTAGAAAGCGTATGTTCTTTTTAGGAACTATTTCTGCAGTACGAGATGAAAATTCACAGTTTGACGGATCTGCAACTCCAGATTTAGCTCTAATAGATAGCGAATACCGAGATGTTATTTGGATTGACGCTAAGAAACCTAGTTTATGGGAAGAAACGGTTTACAACCAATTAAACGAAGCTTGGAGAGCAAGTGAAGGTATTGGTTACTATTTTGTTGATGAAACTAAAACAGTAGAAACCGCACAAAAAATATTAGATTCTATAAAAGCAATTCCATCTATAGATAAAGAGGCTTTAGAAATTGAAAAATTACAACGTCAGATAGATTCTATTAAAGCTTTAAAAAAACTAGTTAAAGAGGAGAAACCTACTTTGAATGAGTAACAAAAATTGGTGGGATAATCTTATAAAGTACAGGCAGTTTAAAACTTTGCTATTAATAGCTATAGCTTTTCTGCTTGTGATTTTTTTCTTTATAAAAATTATCTTGGAGTTATTTTAAAGTTCTTCAAATTCGGTTGGATTATGCATTAGCCTTTATAAAATCTGTTATCAAGTAAGTGATAAGTTTTCCAATCTGTGTTTCAGTTTCTGCAGTAGGAGCAGCTTCACAAATATGTAAATAACTAGCATTTTTATGACTAGCAAAATAATTGATGAAATTTCTAGCTTTATTTAATGAAAACCCACTAGGAGTCATTGCACTACTAGGAGTGTTTTGAATAGCATCACAATCTATTTCAATTCCGAAGGGTTTGGAAGCAACATGTTCTAATGCTCGCTCCATTTCAGTCTTAAACTTTAGTTTCTTTCGTACACAAATATCTTCGTAAGTATTGTATTGAATGTTTTTCAATTTATTCATGGTTGAAAATATATTGCTAGAAGTATAATTTTCATGTAAACCGAAAACAAAGTAATTTTTCAGAAATCCTTCCGCGAAAGCGTAACTAAAACCATTACCACTATGTCTTCCTTCTTCGTCTCTAAAATCGGTATGAGCATCAAAATTCACTGCATTAATAGGGCTTTTAAGCGCTAATGAAGTACCCTTGATATTTCCGTAGGCATTATTATGTCCGCCACCAATTATAATTGGTTTTTTACCTGCTTTTACTATATCGTGAACTAAACTAGTGACATATTTGTCTATTTTAGAAACAATTTTTCTGGCTTTTGCGACGTCTTTCTTTTTACTTTGATCTAGTGTTTTTAATTTTTCAAGTTCTTCTTTAAAATCTAAATGACCTAAAACAAGTACTTTTTTGGCGTTAGTGAATTGGTTACTTTGAATATTTAACAAAATTTTAATTGTAGCCTCAAAAGCATTAGAAGTGCCTGTTTTTCCGTAATTTGCGAAAACCCCTACATCTTCAGGTAAGCCAATTACAACATAAGTGACGTCTAAATCTTTAAGTTGCTCGTATATATTAGAGACTGAAGTTAGCGTAGTAATATGTTCGCCAAATTTAGTTTCGTTTGGGCGTTTGTTTAATAAGCTATCTAGTTTGGTATCGTTAAATAAAACCAATTTGTCCATAAGTAATAAACTATTTTTTAAGAATTAAAAATACATATTTTTTACACTAAATAAGAATTATAAAAATTTAAAATAAATATATTTGAGCTAATAATAGCTCCGGAATTAAACTTGAAAACAAAAAAATATGGCAGAAAAAAATAATAATATAGGAATGAAAGTTGCTTTAGGTATAGCTATCGCTTTACTTGTAGGAACCGGTTTTTACGCTTCGCAACTTTATCAAGAAAAGAAGGAAAACGAAATCCAACTTACTAAGGATAAGGATTTAATCATGAATGATTTGAATAATATGGCAAAACAATATGAGATTGCTATAGGTGAAAATGAAGTAACTAATAAGAAGTTAGTTGAAGCAAAAGAACGTATTCAAGGTTTGATAGATTCTTTAAAGGTATCTGAAGCAAATGTTGGAACTTTATGGAGATACAAACAGAAATATGTTGCATTACAGAAAGAAATGGATGTGCTTTTAGTTGAAAATGATAAATTAAAAGTAGAAAATCAATTATTAACCACTTCTTTAGATAGCACTAGAGTTAGATTAGAAGAGCGTACTATGTTTACAGATTCTCTTTTAGTTCAAAATACAGCTTTAGCAGAAGTTGTAGAAACAGCAAAGGTTTTAAGTACAGTTGGTTTAAAAGGATTTGGAGTAATAGAACGTAGTTCAGGAAAACTTATTCCTACAGAAAGAGCAAGACGAGTAGATAAAATTCGTGTTTGTTATACGGTTACTAAAAACAATTTAGTTCAAGCTGGAGATCAAGAGTTTTATGTGCAGGTTATAGACCCAAATAACAATATTTTAGGAGAAAACGAACAGGTTACTTTTGGGGAGCAGACATTAAATTATAGCGTAATTAGTAAGTTTAACTACGAAAATGTAGCTTTAGATGTTTGTGAGTTTGTAGCGCCTAGAGATGAAGATTTTGAAAAAGGACGCTATATTGTGAATGTTTTTAATGATAAAGAATTAATATCAAGCAGCGAGTTTACTTTGAGATAGTAAAATTATAATTTTATAAAAAAGCCTGAAACTTAATTGTTTCAGGCTTTTTTTGTTTCTAATTAAATAACTTCTCCGTTAATAATTACTGTTTCAATATTGTTTTCGCCAAAGGAATAAGGTAAGTAGTTATAACTAGGAACAGGTTTTGTAATAATTATATTTGCTTTTTTACCTCTTGTAATACTTCCGTATTCATTAGAAATTCCCATAGCATAAGCACCATTTATAGTCGCTGCGTTAATAGCTTCTTCTGGTGTCATTTTCATTTTAATACAAGCAGTGCTAACAACAAAGTTCATGTTTCCGCTAGGAGTAGAGCCTGGGTTATAATCTGTAGCTAAAGCTAGTGGTAGTCCTGCATCTATAATTTTTCTTGCTGGAGTATAAGGAATACTTAAAAAGTAAGAACAGGAAGGTAAAGCAACAGCAATAGTTTTACTGCCTTTTAAGGCTTCAATATCTTCATCTTTTAGCTCTTCTAAATGATCTACAGAAAGTGCACCGTGTTTAACACTAAGGGCAATTCCGCCAAAAGCATTAAACTGATTCACGTGTATTTTAGGCGTCAATCCGTGTTTTTTTCCAGCTTCTATAATACGCTCTGTATCTTCTAAATCGAAGTATCCTTTTTCACAAAACACATCTACGTAATGTGCTAGATTTTCTTCTTTAATTTTAGGAAGCATCTCGTTTATCATCAAGTCAAGGTAGCCTTTTTTGTCTTCTTTATAAGCTTTTGGTAATGCATGAGCTCCTAAAAATGTAGCTTTTACCTTAACAGGAAATTCCTTTTTAATTCGCTTTATAACACGAAGCATCTTTAATTCGGAATCGGTTGTTAATCCGTAACCAGATTTAATCTCGATAGCTCCAGTACCAAGTTTCATTACATGTTTTAGTCTATGAATAGATTGTTCGTATAATTCATCTTCGCTTGTATTTTGAAGTTTTTCGGCAGAATTTAAAATTCCACCACCACGATTTGCAATATCTTCATAGCTTAGGCCATTTATTCTGTCTACAAATTCTTGTTCTCTGTTACCAGCATATACTATGTGTGTATGGGAATCACACCAAGTAGGTAAAACTATTTTACCTGTTGCATCGATTACTTGATCTGCTTCTAAAGAAGTAAGTTCTTCCATTTTTCCGTATTCTACAATAGTATCATGCTTGATTAAAAGAAAAGCATTTTTAATTGTAGGAAGTGTTTTCATTTCTTCTCCAGAGAGTTTCAATACGTTTGTATCTCTAACTTGAAGTAGTTCTTTTATGTTTGTTATTAGTGTTGTCATAGACTTATATTATAAATGCTAAAATTAAGAAAATAAAAAAGCGTTAGCAATTTGCTAACGCTTAATTTTTTTTAAATAAAGACAGTCTATTTCAAACCACCAACCATGTCTTCTGGTTTTACCCAAGCATCATAGTCTTCAGCTGAAACGTAGCCAAGGTTAATAGCTTCCTCTTTAAGAGTAGTTCCATTTTTGTGTGCTGTGTTTGCAATTTCTGCAGCCTTATAGTATCCTATTTTAGTATTTAAAGCAGTCACAAGCATTAAAGAATTGTTTAATAACTCTTTAATAACTGCGTGGTTTGGTTCGATACCTGCAGCACAGTTTACATCAAAACTTACACAAGCATCACCAATAAGTTGTGCTGATTGTAATAAGTTTGCAGCCATCATTGGTTTAAAAACATTTAATTCATAATGTCCTTGTGTACCACCAACAGTAACAGCAACATCATTACCCATAACTTGTGCACAAACCATAGTTAAAGCTTCACATTGTGTTGGGTTTACTTTTCCTGGCATAATAGAACTTCCAGGTTCGTTAGCAGGAATAATGATTTCTCCAATTCCAGAACGAGGACCAGAAGCCATCATACGAATATCGTTTGCAATTTTATTTAATGAAACTGCTAGTTGTTTTAAGGCACCGTGTGTTTCTACAAAAGCATCGTGAGCAGCAAGCGCTTCAAATTTATTTGGAGCAGTAATAAAAGGTAGTCCTGTAAATTCAGCAATATATTCGCTAACACGTTTCGCGTAACCTTTTGGTGTGTTTAAACCTGTTCCTACAGCAGTTCCTCCTAAAGCAAGTTCGCTTAAATGTTCTAAAGTATTGTTTAATGCTTTTAAGCCATGGTCTAATTGAGAAACATAGCCAGAAAATTCCTGACCAAGTGTAAGTGGAGTAGCATCCATTAAATGCGTTCTTCCTATTTTCACTACATCTTTAAATTCTTCTGATTTCTTTTTTAAAGTATCTCGAAGTTGTGTTACTCCAGGAATTGTATTTTCTACGATTTTCTTATAAACAGCTATATGCATTCCTGTTGGGAATGTGTCGTTTGAAGATTGTGATTTGTTTACATCATCATTTGGTTGAATTGTTTTTTCACCTTCGCCTATAACATTACCGGCAATTTGGTGTGCTCTATTTGCAATAACCTCATTTACGTTCATGTTACTTTGCGTACCAGAACCTGTTTGCCAAATAACTAGTGGAAATTGATCATCGTGCATTCCAGTTAGAATTTCATCACAAACTTTTGCAATAAGATCACGTTTTTCAACGGCTAAGGCACCAAGTTCACAGTTTGTATAAGCAGCTGCTTTTTTAAGATAAGCAAAACCATGTACAATTTCTAATGGCATAGATGCTGGTGCACCAATTTTAAAGTTGTTACGAGAACGTTCTGTTTGTGCTCCCCAAAGTTTATCTGCAGGCACTTTTACTTCGCCCATTGTGTCTTTCTCAATTCTGTATTCCATTGCTTTAATAATGATATATTGATTATTTTAATTCTTAAAAATGTAAATATTTGAACAAATGCAAATTTACAATTTTAAGTCTATTTTAAGGTGTTTTAGAAATAATTATTCTTTTGTAAAAGAATTACATTTTAATATAAAGTAGCGTTTTAATTAACTGTAATCAAACGGATTATTGTTGGTTATGCTACAAGTTTTTCTTTCGTTATTTTATCTACAACTATAGAAATAGCTCCATCACCACTAACATTGCAGGCTGTACCAAAACTATCCATAGCTATATATAATGCAATCATTAAACCGACCATTTCTTCATTAAAGCCTAACATAGATTGCAGAATTCCTACGGCTGCCATTATTGCTCCTCCAGGAACACCTGGTGCTGCAATCATAGCAATACCTAAAACAAAGATAAATCCGGCAAAAAGTGTAAAGCTGAAAGGCATTCCTTGCAAGATCATTAATGCCATTGCGCATGCGGTTATTTTCATAATACTTCCAGATAGGTGTATAGTTGCGCACAGTGGTATAACGAAACCTGCTATTTTATCTGAAACCCCATTTTTTATAGTTTGTTTTAAAGTTACAGGAATAGTAGCAGCAGAAGACTGCGTTCCTAAGGCTGTAAAATATGCAGGCATTATTTTAGATAATAGTTTTAAAGGGTTTTGTTTTATAAGCACTCCTGCTATAGTATATTGGAGTAGTAATAATAAAATGTGTAGAGCGAAAATTACACCAATAATACTCATGAATACCGATAGGATGGAAAACACTTTACCATTGAACGACATGCTAACGAATATGCCTAATATAAATAAAGGTAAAAGAGGAACAATTACATTTTCAATTAGTTGCATGATTATTTTTTGAAAATCTTTAACAACCAATTTTAAACTTGATTTCTCTTGAAAAGAAAGACCTAAACCTATTATAAAAGCAAAAACTAAAGCCGACATAACATCTAAAATAGGAGGTATGTTAATACTAAAATAAGGAATTAGATCTTGTCCTGAATCAGAGATTTGTGAAGCATTGTTTACATGCGACTCTAAAAGCTGCGGAAATATATTCGATGTGGTGAAATATGTTATAAATCCAGAAAATAAAGTAGAACCATAGGCTATTATAGTTGTAATTAACAGTAATTTACCTGCTCCTTTTCCTAAATCAGAAATGGCAGGCATGATTAAACCCATGATAATTAATGGAATAGAAAAGCTTAAGAACTGTCCGAAAAAAGCATTAAAAGTTGTAAATATTCTGTTTATAGACTCAGGTAAATATTGACCGAATAGTATACCTAAAACAATTGCAATAAAAACTTTGAAAAGTAAGTTTGAAAATATATTTTTCATAAAGGGGCTAATTAATTGTTTTTTTTTTTTAAAGACCGCTAATATAAAACCATGTCATTAAACAGAGGTAATAGATTTCTGATTTTTATATTTTTAACAAATAAATGACTAAAAAAAGTATTAAATAAATTACTTTTGTAATCTCCCTCTTTTGCCTCGAATTTTAAGAATAATTTTCTATAATGAAATTAAATAAATACCTGATAGTAGTTATTTTACTACTTTGTTTTGGAGGTGCATTACTACATCAATTAATTTCTTCATATCAAGAATTAGAAGAAAATAAATTAAAGGATAAGTTACACAAAACACATTCTGATGCTATTATAAGTGCAAAAGCTGGTTTTGATGTTTATGCGGCAATAGTTTCATCTATTAAAAGTCATATTAAAAACTCACCTACTTTTCCAAATGAGTCAGAACTTCAAAATTATTTAAACGACTTACTTAATGAAATTAAATTTAATGATTCTATTGTAGTTAGTTATAATGATAAAGATCATGTCTTTAAGTATGTGATTACTCAAAAATCTATTGATCCTGCTAACATTAAAGGACTCTCAGCAAGAGAATTAATGAGTGCCCATGGATTAAAGGAATTTGAAGAGTTGATGAAGTCTGATTCTATTAATTTAATGACGCCTATAAATGTTAAAGAAGGTTGGGTTGGCTTTCCTTTTAGTTTTAAAGTAGAAAACAAGCAAGAAACTACTAATGGCTATTTAACATCAATACTTAATGTAAAGTACTTATTAAACTATTTTTATGAAGGGGATAAAGAAAGTGAATTTGTGCATAAGTTTATCGTAAAAGATTCCTTTGACTTAACTCGAGAAGTTATTTATAATGAAACACCAATCTATAATAAACATGTAGACGCAGAATATTATAAAAACTTTAATATTCCGGAGGATGAATTTATTTATTCCAATATTAATGTTTTTGGTTTAGATCTTAAAATAGGAAGTGCCTTCAAAAACAAGCCAGATACATCCAATATGGTAGTGTTTTTTGGTTATTTATGGTACATCTTAATTTCTTTGGCAATAGTAATTATCTCTCATCAGTATTTTGGTATTAAAGATTTAAATATAAAATTACGTGGTGCAAATGCAGATTTAGAGAAGAGTTTAGTGAAAATTGAAACACTTATTAAAGAAATACATCACAGAATAAAAAACAATATGCAGATGATTTCTGGGGTTCTAAGCTTACAGCAAGAAGAAAGTGAAAGTAAAGAAGTCCATTCAGCATTAGATGAGAGTATTTCCCGAATTCACTCTATGGCATTAGTGCACGAACAGCTTTATAATAGTGCATCACTTAAAGAAATTAAAACCAAAGAATATAGTGAGCAACTTTTAGAGTTTGTAGAAAAAACTATTGGTGTTAGGAATTTTAATGTTAAGAAGATAATTAATATAGATAAGGAGTTAATTTTTGATGCAGATACAACCGCCAATTTAGGGCTTATTTTGAATGAGTTGATAACCAATTCCTATAAGTTTGCATTTAAAAAGGATAAGGATAATAGCTTAGAAATATCCATTTTTAAAGAAAGTGATCATTATACATTAGAGTATTCAGATAGTGGTTCTGGTTTACCAGATGACTTTAATTTTGAAGAATCAGAATCATTAGGAGTGCATCTTATTTTAATTTTAGCAGAACAACTTCACGGTGAAATGACTTATTCTAATAAGGGAAAGAATGTTTTTAAAGTACATTTTAAACCATTAGAGGCTAGTTTTTCTTAATGAATTATTTTTAGTAAATTTATTAGAAAACAGAAATACTATAAGCTATAAACAATGAGTAGGGGATTTGTAAAAGAAGATGATCAAGAGGAAATTCCTATTGTACCACCAAGAGCAGATTTGCCAGAAGGAGTAACAAACTATGTGACTCCGGTAGGAATGAATCAGCTTTTAGAGGAAAAACAGTCGCTTATAAATGAAAGAGATAATTTAGATGCTATAAACGAAAAGGAAAGGCGCATTGTTGTAAATCATATTAATGCTAAATTACAATTATTACAAAACCGAATAACTACAGCTAAGGTTGTAGATCTAGAAAATCAACCACAACAAGAAGTACGATTTGGTGCAACAGTTACTTTAAAAATTGGAAATGATAAGAATTTTCAGAAATACCAAATAGTTGGCGTTGATGAAGCAGATATTGCAAAAGGTAAAATTTCCTTTATATCACCAATTGCTAGATTATTGACAAATAAGAAAGTAGGGGAGCAAGCTATTTTAAAACTAGCTACAGGAGAACGAGTGTTTGAAGTAATAAAAATTACATATTTATAAAGAGTAGAAACAATCTTAATAAGTCTGTTAATAATTATACATTTTAAATTGCATAAAAACACTCTTTGATTTATATTTGCATTCAGATACTTTGATGCTAAAGGCGAAAAGTAATATTATTAAAAAAAAGATACCAATTAATTATGTTTGAATTTGATCAATATTTAGGATTTTTAGCATTCTTAACCATTTTAACTATAGGTTTCTGGTTAATGATATTTTTATTAACTTTTGTTATACCTTATTGGATTGGTGGATCTTTAATGGAGTTCTTAAAAGAGAAAAGAGACGAGAAAAAAGCTGGGCAAGACGCTTAAGCTTCATATTATAAATATTAAAAAAGGGAAACTCATTGAGTTTCCCTTTTTTTTGTACCCTACAATTAATTTTCTATAAAATCAATTAATTAAAATTTACTCAAATAAAAAAGCGAAGCAAGTTTCAAACTTGCTTCGCTTTTTTATTTAAATTATTAAGAGATTTTATCCTTCAAATTCCATTTCGTCTCCTCCATTTCCTCTTGTACGCTCTCTCTTTTTCTGTTGGTTGAATCTATATGTAAATGATAGATTAAAGCTACGCTTTCTCCATTGGAATTCACTTGAACTAATAAAAGTATCAGTATTGGTGTCCATAATACGTTTTCTAGAGTTAAATAAGTCACTTACATTAAATGCGATAGAAGCTCTATCATTTAATAGGTCTTTACTAAATGCTAAGTTTGTAGAGAAGACTCCATCACGTTTGTTTTGAGCATCTTCACTAGGTCCACGGTAAAACATACTCGTTTGCCATTCAATATCAGCAGGTAAAGTATATTTTGTATTTAATCTAGCAAACCAGCTTGTGTTTTCGCTTCCTAAGTCTACACCATTAGGGTCTACACCTTCAGATTTAGATTTAAATACGTTAAAGTTTGCACTTGTATTAAATTTACGAGAAGCTCTATAGCTTAAAGTAAATTCAAAACCATATCTGTCTTCGCTTGAAAGGTTAATAGGTGTACGTTGAATAACTGGTACATCTTCACCATTAACAACAACAGTTTCACCTGTATCAAAGCTTACAAAGTTAAATACATCTGTAGCGTGTTGGTAGTAAGCCGAAGAGTTGAACATAAATTTACCAAAACGGTTAATATATCCTAAATCGAAAGTCCCAGAATAACTTGGATCTAAATCAGGGTTTCCTTGGAAGATACTAGTAACACTAGAACGAGAAGGGAATGGGTTGATAAACCAAGAACGAGCTCTACGTAAACGTCTGCTGTATCCTAAGGTTACACTTTCGTCTTCTGTTAATTCGTAGTTTAAGTTAACTGTTGGGAATAAACCAGTGTAGTTTTTCTTTTTAAAATCACCACTTGTAGGTTGGTCTATAGTAACTTGCGTATTTTCTAAACGTAAACCTAAAAGGTAAGAGAATTTACCGTGTTTGCTTCCGTATTGAGAATAAACAGCGTTGATATATTCTTTATAGTTTAATAGGTTTGATAATTTGTTATCAATAACAAAATCGTTTGTGTCTTCATCTAATATTTCAACTTTATAGTCTGTTGATTGGTTGTTGAAGTTTCCGCGGTAACCTAATTCAAATTGTGCATTTTCACCAAGTGGTAATACATAATCCCCTTGTAATAAAATTCTGCTTTGGTCTTCTAATTTTTCAACCATTTCACTTGTTAAACCATCTACAGTAACTAAAGAGTTTTGATCTTCTGTACTGTCTTCATATTGAAAGTCGAAAGAAAGTTTGTGACCACTTGTTTCGAAATTCTTTGTGAAGTTAGCTGCATATTGAATAGTTTTATCATCTTCAACTTCTGGGTCGAAACGAATATTATCTCCAATTAAATTGTAGTTATTGTCAAATTGTAAAAATTCGTTAGTAGTATTGCTTTCGTTATTGCTATCTCTATAAAAAACAGAAGTAGTTAAGGAAGCAGAATCATTAATATACCATTCAACACCTAGGTTTGTGTTGAATCCTTTACGAACTCTTTCAAACTCTCTAGTTTCTTCGGTTGTATTACCTGTAGCTTTATAAGTAGTGTTTGTATAAGAACTTCCAGGAACTTCTCTGTAGCTATATCCTGTAGTATTGAAGATATTTACATCTCCTGTTCTGTAGTTGATATTTCCAGAAATACCTGCAGAAGGATCATATCCTGCATTTGTAGTAATTGCACCGTTGAACCCTTGTATTTTACTTCTTTTTAAAATAATATTTAAAATACCTGCTGTTCCTTCTGAATCATATCTTGCAGAAGGAGAAGTAATAACTTCTACTTTTTCAATAGATTCTGCTGGTAATTGGCGTAATGCATCTGTTGAATTTAAACCAACTAAACCAGAAGGTTTTCCGTTAATTAAAATACGAACGTTGTCTTGTCCACGTAAGGAAACGTTCCCTTCTACATCTACAGCAACAGAAGGTACGTTGTCAAGAACATCACTTACTGTTCCACCACGAACGGTTAGGTCTTTTCCTACGCTATATATTTTTTTATCTAATTTAATTTCAACTGTAGTACGTTCTGCAATAATCTCAATTTCTCCAAGAGACTCTGCATCTTCAGATAAATAGATGGTTTTTAGGTTTGTGTTTTTGGTTAAGTTTTGATTAGGAATTGTTTTAGTTCCAAAGCCAATAAATTCTACTGAAATATCATATAATCCAACAGGTACCGGAATGTTGAAATGACCTTTTTGGTCTGTAATTCCACCTGTAATCATTCTGTTTTCAGCTTTACTGAAAAACGCAACAGTTGCATATTCTAATGGTTGTTGGGTGTCTTGTTCAATAATGAATCCTGTTACCTTTATTTCCTTTTGTGCAAAGGAACTTAAGGTAAAAAATGCAATGCAAATAAATACAAATAAATTTCTAGTCATAATTAGTTTTTAGCTTAAGACCGCAAAAATATAGATTGGTTTAAAGGCTTATGGTTAAATCTTTGTTAAATAAAAAAAGCCTCAAATTTATTGGTATTTGAAGCTTTAGGATTATTCGTTTATAAAAGAAAAAACCTTTTCAGGAGGGTCACATAAAACTGCTTTTTTTCCTTCTACAACTATTGGTGTTCTAATGAGTTGTGGAAATTCTGTAAGAACTTTAATGTATTCTATATCTTCAAAATCTCCTTCATTTTTTACAAATTCTTGATAATGTTCCTTCCACAGAGAATCTTCTGTTTTAATCAAATTATAAGGTCTTATATCTAATTTGTTAACAATTTTTTTTAGTTTGTTTTCTGTAGGTGGATTTTCAAGATACTTTACAATTTTATGTTTCTTTTTGTTCTTTTTTAAAATATTGAGACACTCAATGGACTCGATCGAATTAGGATCGTGATATATTAAAATCATAATTAAGTAGGTGTAGGGGATTTGGGGTAATTGAATGTTTTACTTTAATAAATCTATAACTAGTTCTGTAGGTCTACCAATTACAGCTTTATTGTCTTTTACTACAATTGGCCTTTCTATAAGTTTTGGGTGTTGCGCCATTGCCTCAATAACCTCTAGGTCTGTTAAGGTTTTTCCTTTATAGTTTTCTTTCCAAATAGCTTCGTTTTTTCTAACTAACTCTATTGGTTTTATGTTTAAAAGCTTTATTAATTTTTCAAGCTCTTCTTTGTCTGGATTTGTTTCAAGGTAATTAATTACTTCAAACTCTTCACCAGAATTTTTTAACACCTCTAATGCACTTCGAGATTTACTACATCTGTTATTGTGGTATATATGTATCATAATAATTACTTGTTTTATAAATTATTTGTTTCTGTTGTTTGTTGTCCCATCATCATAAGATAGGCTTTTAGGAAGCTTCCAATGTCACCATCCATTACAGCATCTACATTTCCGGTTTCATGTCCAGAACGTACATCTTTAACTAATTTGTATGGGTGCATTACATAATTTCTAATTTGGCTTCCCCATTCAATTTTCATTTTACTTGCTTCAATATCTTCACGTTGTGCCATTTGCTTTTGAAGCTCAATTTCATATAATTGCGATCGTAACATTTGCATAGCTCTCGTTCTATTATCATGTTGCGAACGGGTTTCTGAACATTGAATTTGAATTCCTGAAGGTTTATGCAGTAACTGTACTTTGGTTTCTACTTTATTTACGTTTTGCCCTCCGGCACCACTTGAACGTGCTGTAGTGATTTCAATATCAGAAGGGTTGATATCGATTTCTATAGTATCATCTACTAATGGATATACATAAACCGAAGCAAAACTTGTATGACGTTTTGCATTACTATCAAAAGGAGAAATTCGCACCAATCTGTGTACACCGTTTTCACCTTTTAGCCAACCAAAAGCAAAATCTCCTTCAATTTCAAGGGTAACTGTTTTAATTCCAGCAACATCTCCCTCTTGGTAGTTTAGTTCTTTCACTTTTAATCCGTTTTTTTCTGCGTACATAAGGTACATACGCATAAGCATGCTAGCCCAGTCACAGCTTTCAGTACCACCAGCACCTGCAGTAATTTGTAGTACAGCACTTAGGTTGTCTCCTTCATCAGAAAGCATGTTTTTGAATTCTAAATCTTCAATACTATTTGTTGCTTTCTCAAAAACTTGTTCTACATCTTTAAGGCTTGCTTCCTCTTCTTTATAGAATTCATAAGTAACCTCTAAATCTTCAACAAGTGTTTTTGCGGTATTGTAATCTGTTACCCATTTCTTTTTCTCTCTAATAGATTGCATAATAATTTCAGCAGCTTTAGAGTCGTTCCAAAAATTAGGGTCAAATGTTTGTTCTTCTTCGTTTTGAATTTCTATTAACTTAACATCTAAGTCAAAGATATTGCCTTAAAGAGTCAAGGCGTGTATTAAGATCTTTTATTTGATCTGTAGTAATCATAGTTTTCAATTTTAAACAAAAATATAATTAAAAGGGATTGTTTAAAGCATATTTTAAGATATTTTATAGATTTAGCACAAAATAGCACGCATGATAATAGATTTAAGAAGCGACACCGTAACAAAACCGTCTAAAGAAATGCTTCAAGCAATGCTAGAAGCTTCGGTTGGTGACGATGTTTATAAAGAAGATATAACGGTAAATAAGTTGGAAGAAACTATTGCCGAAATGTTTGGGAAACCAAAAGCCTTATTTTTCCCTACTGGAACCATGGCTAACCAGGCTGCAATTAACTTACACACCAAACCTGGGGAGCAGGTTATTTGCGATAAATATGCGCATATATATAATTTTGAAGGGGGAGGAGCTAGTTTTAATAGTGGCGTTTCCTGTAAATTAATAGATGGAGATAGAGGTATGTTTACTGCAGAAGATGTACTTCAAAATATCAATCCACCAGACTTTTATCATAGTCCCTTAACGAGTTTAGTTGAAATTGAAAATACTACGAATAAAGGAGGAGGAGCTTGTTGGGATTTTGAAGAAATCCAGAAAATCAGAAAAGTATGTAACGACCATCAACTAGGATTTCATTTAGACGGAGCAAGACTATGGAATGCTCTTATAGCTAAAAAGGAAACCGCCGCACAATACGGAAAAGAGTTTGATACTATTTCTGTTTGTTTAAGCAAAGGATTAGGTTGTCCGATTGGTTCGGTTTTGGTTGGAGATGAAGAATTAATGCAAGGAGCATTACGAGTTAGAAAAATATTAGGTGGTGGCATGCGTCAGGTAGGGTATTTAGCTGCTGCAGGATTATATGCATTAGAGCATCATATTAATAGGTTAGAGGTAGATCATAATAAAGCAAAAGAGATTGCATATGTATTAAGTAAAGTTTCTTACATCAAAAAAGTAGAACCTGTAGAAACAAATATTATCATATTTGAATTAGTAGATACAGTAAATTCAGAAGAATTCTTAAAGAAGCTAAATGAAAACGGAATTAAATTAATTGGTATGGGGGAAAATAAGTTAAGAATTGTAACTCATATTGATTATACTTCAAAAATGCACACTAAAGTTTTAAAAGTATTCAATAATTATTAGATTAAACAGTCTTATTGTCAGTGGTTTAACAATAATGCGACACGTTTTGTCGGTATTTTTTGTGTTTCATCGAAAAACAAAGAGTTCTTCTTACATAAAAGGAGGAATAGTTTGATAAGTATTTATTTTGTCTGAAATTAGTAATTCCTGAAACATTTAAATTTCAGGGTCTTACGTCTTAATTTTAACCATTAAAAATTTCTTAATATGAAAAAAACTCTTCTAACTATCTTGACCTTTGTTGTAACAATTACAGCATTTGCACAAGACTTACCAACCAACCCTGAACCAGGAAAATGTTACGTTCGATGTGTAACTCCGGATGTTTGGGTGAATCAAGATGTTACCATTCAGGTATCTCCAGCTTATAAGAAATTGAGTACGGTACCAGCAAAATTTACTACAGCAACAGAAGAAGTAGTAGTAGAAAACGCAAGCCAACGCTTAGAAGTTGTTCCTGCAGTTTATGAAACTCAAACTTTTGAAGTTGTTGTTAAAGAAGCATCTCAACGTTTAGAGAAAATTCCTTCTAGAACAGAAACAGTTACAGAAACAGTTGTTGTTAAAGAAGCATCTCAACGTTTAGAGCTTGTACCAGCAGTTTACGAAACACAAGAGTTTACTGTTGTAACTCAAGAAGCTAGTCAGCGTTTAGAAATTGTACCAGCTGTTTATGAAACACAAGATTTCACGGTTGTTACAAAAGAAGCTAGTCAACGTTTAGAAGTAGTTCCTGCGGAATACGGAACAGAAACTAGATCTTATAAAAAGAGAGAGTACGGAACTTCTATTAAAGTAGTACCAGCAAGTTTTTCTTCTAACTACCAAGTTGTAGAGGTTAAGCCTGCTTCAGCTAGATGGGAAATGAGTGATACACCTGCAGCAGACTGTGCTTCAAGTGATCCTAACGATTGTAGATATTGGTGTTATAAGAGTATTCCTGCTCAAAATATTACTGTAAATACTACAGAATTAGCAGCAGATGCTTCTTATGTAAGAACACCAGATTGTGACCCAGCTACTAGTGGAGATGACTGTGGAATGGGTACTTATACTGTAAAAGTTGTTTCTAAACCAGCTTCTACAAGAGTAATTGATATTCCTGCGGAAACTAAAACAGAGAAAAGAGTAGTTATGGTTTCTCCTCCAACAACGAGAGTAATTGATGTTCCTCAAAAAACAAAAACAATGAAAAGAGTTGTAATGGTTCAACCTCCTACAACTAGAGTTATTGAAATTCCTGCAGAAACAGAAACAGTTACTAGAACAGTAATTATTCCAGAATCTACAAGAGTTGTTGAAATTCCTGCAGAAACCAAAACTTTAAAGCGTACTGTAATGGTTACGCCTCCAACTACAAGAGTAATTGATATTCCTCAAAAGACTTCTACTATTAAGAAAACTATCTTAACAGAAGATTCTAAAGTTGTTGAAACAATAGTTCCTGCTGTAACTAAAACAGTTACTAAAGAAGTTTTACAAACTAAAGGAGGTTTGACTACTTGGAAAGAAGTTGACTGTAAATTAGTAGAGTATAACGACCTTAACATAAACTGGAACTTAGGTTCTGCAACATTAACTGCAGCTGCTAAAGCTGAAATTGATGCAAAATTATTACCAGTTCTTGCTGATGGTGTTTCTGTAGAGATTGCTTCTCATACAGATTCAAGAGGCACGAAAGAAAGTAACCTTGCTTTATCTGAAAGAAGAGCTCAAGCGGTAACTAACTACTTAATTTCTAAAGGAATTAATTCTTCAAGAATTGTTTCAAACGGATACGGTGAAACTAGACTTCTTAACAGATGTGCTGATGGTGTTTCTTGTACAGAAAGAGAACACTTAGTAAACAGAAGAACACAGTTTAGAGTAATTAACCAATAATTACCACAAACTCTTAAAAAAAAAAGGAAGCTAATTTAGCTTCCTTTTTTTTTGTTTTATACTTTCGTGTTTTTCAAAAAATAACTTATAAAGTTACGATTGTTTTAAAGCACTATTTAAACATATCCATTCCTGGAATGTTTGGCATGCCATCTTTGGCAACAGCAGCTATTTCCGTTTCGTGAACCTGCGTAGCTTTTTCAATCGCTTTGTTTAAAGTAAGAATCAGGTAGTCTTCTAGTTCTTCTTTGTCGGCTAATAATTCATCTGCAATATCAATAGACTTAATAGTTCTATTGGCAGTTAAAGTAACTTGAACCTTTCCGTCGTTACTTTTACTATCCACTAAAACAGTATCTAATCTCTTTTTAGTTTCTTCAACTTTTTGCTGGGTTTCTTTAAGTTTACCCATCATTCCCATTAGGTCTCCAAACATGTTTTTTATAATTTATAATTTCATACAAAACTATTTAATTTTTCTATTTTTGAAGAATATAATTTTGAATTAATTACAACTTTTGAAAAAACTACCAAATCCTCCAATAGCAAAGAAAATTCCACAAAAACTGGAAGCGCATGAAGACGTAAGAATTGATAATTATTTTTGGCTGAATAATAGAAATGATCAAAATGTTTTAGATTATTTATATGCAGAAAATGATTATACAAAAAGTGTACTAGCACATACAGAACCTTTACAGAAAGAGCTTTTTAAAGAAATGAAAGCTAGAATAAAGGAAGATGACTCTTCTGTTCCTTATAAACTTAATGGGTATTGGTATATAACAAAATTTGAAAAAGGGAAAGATTACCCAATTTATACAAGGAAAAAAGAAAGCTTAGATGCTCCAGAAGAATTGCTTTTTGATTGCAACGAAATGGCAAAGGGTTTTAACTATTTCAAATTAGGAGGAATTTCTATTAGTCCAGATAACACTTTGGCTGCTTTTTCAACCGATACAGTTAGTAGAAGACAATATACTATTCAGATTAAAAACCTGATTACAGGAGAAATTTATCCGGAAGAAATTAAAAATGCAACAGGAGGAATCACTTGGGCTAACGACAATAAAACACTGTTTTATTCGAGAAAAGACGAAGTTACCCTGCGTGCTTTTAAAATATTTAAACATAAACTGCATACAAGTGTAGAAGAAGATAAGGAGGTTTTTCATGAAGAAGATGAAACCTTCAATACTTTCATATACAAAACAAAGTCTAGAAAATATTTAATTATAGGTTCTTCTAGCACTTTAACAACGGAGTATAGAATTTTACATGCCGATAATCCAGATGGCGAATTTAAAATTTTTCAAAAAAGGCAAAGAGAATTAGATTATGCCATTGCGCATTATAAAGACAATTTCTTTATAATTTCTAATAAAGATAATGCAGTAAACTTTAAGCTTCAAAAAACAAACGAAAATCAAACCGAAAAAGAATATTGGGAAGATGTGTTGCCACATCGAGAAGATGTTTTATTAGAAGATATAGAGATTTTTAAAGATTATTTGGTTGTAAGTGAACGACAGAATGGTTTAAATAAAATTAGAATTATAAACTGGAACGGAACGGAAGATTACTACCTTCCTTTTGATAGTGAAACTTACACGGCTTACACTGGGAATAATCCAGACTTTAATAGTGATGTTTTAAGGTATTCGTTTAACTCACTTACTACTCCAAGTTCCGTTATAGACTATAATTTTAAAACAAAAACTAAAGAGGTTAAAAAAGAACAAGAAGTTCTAGATAAAAATTTTGATAAAGAAAATTATACTTCAAAGCGCATTTGGGCAACTGCTCGAGACGGAGTGAAAATTCCAATTTCTTTAGTACATAAAAAAGGATTAAAATTAGATGGGACAAACCCATTGTTACAATATGCATATGGTTCTTATGGATCTACTATAGACCCTTACTTTTCAACAATTCGATTAAGCCTATTAGATAGAGGGTTTATTTTTGCTATTGCACACATTAGAGGGGGAGAGTATTTAGGGAGAGATTGGTATGAAAAAGGAAAATTAAAGCATAAAAAGAATACTTTTTATGACTTTATTGATTGTTCTAAATTTTTAATTGAAGAGAATTATACTTCTAAAGAACATTTATATGCAAGTGGTGGCTCAGCCGGAGGATTACTAATGGGAGTGATTGCAAATCTTAATCCAGAATTATACAAAGGTATTATTGCCGCTGTTCCGTTTGTAGATGTAGTTACTACGATGCTTGATGATACTATTCCATTAACAACAGGTGAATATGATGAATGGGGAAACCCTAATGACAAAGAATATTATGATTATATGTTGTCCTATTCTCCGTATGATAATGTAGTAGCACAAAACTATCCAAATATATTAGTAACAACAGGTTTACATGATTCACAAGTACAATATTGGGAACCAGCAAAGTGGGTAGCTAAGCTTAGAGAACTAAAAACAGATACCAATAAATTGCTCTTGCATATAGATATGGAATCGGGTCATGGTGGGGCTTCTGGTCGTTTTGAAAGCTTAAAAGAAGTGGCTTTGGAGTACGCATTTTTACTAGATTTAGAAGGAATTAAGCTATAAAAAATATTTTTCGTATTTTTGCAGGGTTTATGTTATTTCTTATAACAGCTTAAAACAATTTTATGGCAAAAAATAATCAAGTATTTGATAACGTATTAGATTTAATAGGGAATACTCCTCTAATTAAATTAAACAAAATAACAGCTCCTTTAAAAGGAGAATACCATGCAAAAGTTGAGTCTTTTAATCCAGGAAATTCTGCTAAAGATAGAATTGCATTATATATCATAGAGCAAGCTGAAAAGCACGGAATATTAAAGCCTGGTGATACCATAATAGAAACTACTTCTGGTAATACAGGATTCAGTATTGCTATGGTGAGTATTATAAAAGGATACGATTGTATTTTAGCAGTAAGTTCAAAATCTTCTCCAGATAAGATTGATATGTTAAAAACGATGGGAGCAAAGGTATATGTATGCCCAGCTCACGTTAGTTCAGACGATCCAAGATCTTATTATGAAGTAGCAAAACGCTTACACGAAGAAACTAAAGGTTCGGTATATATTAACCAATATTTTAACGAGTTAAATATTGAAGCGCACTACCATTCTACTGGTCCTGAAATTTGGAATCAAACTGAAGGGAAAATCACGCATTTAGTAGCTTGTAGTGGAACAGGAGGTACTATCTCTGGTACTGCAAAATATTTAAAGGAGCAGAATCCAAATATTAAAGTCATTGGAGTAGATGCTTATGGTTCTGTGATTAAAAAATATCACGAAACTAGAGAATTTGATGAAAAAGAAATCTATCCATATAGAATCGAAGGTTTAGGAAAAAATTTAATTCCAACGGCAACAGATTTTGATCAAATTGATGAGTTTGTTAAAGTAACCGATGAAGAAAGTGCACATACTGCAAGAGAGATAGCAAAAACCGAAGGTTTGTTTGTTGGGTATACTTCTGGTGCAGCAATGCAAGCTGTAAAGCAACTAAATGAAGCCGGTGAGTTTGATGAAAACTCAAAGGTTGTAATCTTATTCCCAGACCATGGTTCTCGTTATATGAGTAAAATTTATAGCGATAAGTGGATGGAAGAACAAGGCTTCTTTGACAGTGAAAACAAAGTTGAAGCACAAGGTATTCAGTATATAAAATAATAATAATTACATAATTTAAGATAGAGAGTTTCTACATTGAAACTTTCTGTCTTTTTTGTTTAAAATAGTACATAAAAAGATTATGTTTAGTTAACAGAAATCTCTAATTTTGTACAACTAACTAAGAGTGATAGCAGATGAAAGATTTATTTGAAAAAATTTACAAAGATAAAGGTCCTTTAGGAAAATGGGCGGCTCAAGCAGAAGGTTATTTTGTTTTCCCAAAACTAGAAGGGGAAATTTCTAACCGAATGAAATTTCAAGGAAAAGAAGTAATTACCTGGAGTATTAATGACTACCTAGGCTTGGCAAACCACCCTGAAGTACGTAAGGTAGATGCTGAAGCGGCATTAAAATATGGTTCTGCTTATCCTATGGGAGCACGTATGATGTCTGGTCATACTGAATTACATGAGCAATTACAAAATGAATTAGCAGCTTTTGTTAAAAAGGATGCAGCTTATTTATTAAACTTTGGTTACCAAGGAATGGTTTCTACAATTGATGCTTTAGTATCTAAAGACGATATTATTGTATACGATGTAGATGCTCACGCTTGTATTATTGATGGTGTTCGTTTACACATGGGTAAGCGTTTTACTTATAAACACAACGATGTAGCAAGTTTAGAGAAAAACTTAGAGAGGGCAACAAAAATGGCAGAACAAACTGGAGGAGGAATCCTAGTTATTTCTGAAGGTGTTTTTGGAATGCGTGGAGAACAAGGTCGTTTAAAAGAAATTGTTGAGCTTAAGAAAAAATATAATTTCAGACTTTTTGTAGATGATGCTCATGGTTTTGGTACTTTAGGTGCTACAGGAGCAGGAGCAGGTGAAGAGCAAGGGGTTCAAGATGATATTGATGTGTACTTTGCAACATTTGCTAAGTCAATGGCAAGTACAGGAGCTTTTATTGCAGCCGATCAAGAAGTAATTGATTATTTAAAATACAATTTACGTTCTCAAATGTTTGCTAAATCTCTGCAAATGCAATTAGTTGTTGGTGCTTTAAAGCGTCTTGACATGTTGCGTACTATGCCAGAGTTAAAGAAAAACTTATGGACGATAGTTAATGCATTACAAACTGGATTAAAAGAGCGCGGATTTGATATAGGAACAACGCAAAGTTGTGTAACTCCTGTATATTTAAACGGAAGTATTCCAGAAGCAATGGCGCTTGTAAGAGATTTAAGAGAAAACTACGGAATTTTCTGTTCTATTGTTGTGTATCCTGTAATACCAAAAGGATTAATCTTATTAAGAATGATTCCTACAGCTACGCATACATTAGAAGATGTTGCTGAAACACTAGATGCTTTTGATGCAATTAGAGAGCGTTTAACAAACGGAACATACAAACGCATGTCTGCTTCAGTAATGAAAGCAATGGGCGAGTAATAAATCGTTAAAACGTATATATTAAAAAAGGTTACATATTTTATGTAACCTTTTTTGTTTTTAGTATGATTTTGTTGTTTTCTAAATCAGTAGTAAAAAACAAATAAACATCTCCACCTTCTTTGATTTTGTGTTTCTTTCTTATTTGGTCAACAGACTCCGGGAAGTTTCTAGTGGCAATATTGGCTTTATTAATCGCTTCTTTCTTTATAAGTTTTTTATTGTAAGCAATCACTTTTTCAATCTTAAATACTCTTCCTGGAAAAGCAAGAAGTTCTTCACTTGTGTATAAATGCGAATGTTTATGAAGTTTTTCTACTTTTAATTTATCAGAAATAGAAGAGAATGCACCAGATTTCATGATTGCTGCATTCGGTTCGTATAAATAGGTGAGTGGTAAGTTATATGAAGCTTCTGCAGAAGTTTCTTCATTTAAATAAAAACTAAATACTTCCTTAGTGTCTTTCTTAAGGTTACAAGTCTCTATTTTTATAGGGCTATTATAGTCTTTCTCAAGAATCCAAAGTAGTTCTTTTACTTCATTATTTACCGCAAGGATATGAATGTTTTTAACGTTTTTCAATTCATTCAATCCTACGGAAATATCTAATAAAGGAGAGGTTTTAATTAATATATTGTTCGACTTTTTAAAAAGTATATCTAAATGTTCTGGTACATTTGGTAAACAATCGTTTAAAAAGAAGACCTTGCCTTTGGTGTCGTTTCTTCTAGAAGGATCAATATAAATCCAATCATAAATTTCTTCAGAGTTTTTTAAATAGTCTATACCATCGCTTGCAATGGTTTTAATATTGGAAACTTTAAGCTGTTTATAATTGTGTGTAACAATTTGCGATAAGTCTGTATTAATTTCGCAATGGGTTACTTTATTAAACTGTTTGGAAAAGTAAAAACAATCTACTCCAAAACCGCCTGTCAGATCTATGATACTGTTTCCTTCAACTAAATTAGCTTTATATTCTGCTGTAACTTCAGAAGAAGTTTGCTCGATGTTTAGCTTGTTAGGATAGTATATGTTTTCTGTAGAATACCAGCTAGAAAGTTTCGTTTTGCAACGTTTTTTTGCTTCAATTTGTTCTATTACATCTTTAGAATCTCCTGTAGTAAAAGGAATTCCTTTTAGCAATAAAGAAGCTATATCAGTGTTTATGTTTTTATTTATAAACTTCTGAATTTCAGTAGTTAGTATTTCTTTATTGAAAGTGATATTATAAGTTTTTAGTTAGCTTTTTAACTATCTTGTTGTCAGACAAAAACTCTTTTAAAATCACCTTAATTGCAGTGTATGCAGGAATAGCCACGATAAGTCCGACAACACCAAATAAAATTCCTGCAATTAAAATTATTAAGAAGATTTCAATTGGGTGAGATTTTACACTTTTTGAAAAAATTACTGGCTGACTTATAAAATTATCGAATAATTGCCCAATTGCAATCACAACGAAAACCCAAAGTGATTTTGGTAATATTACCTCTGTAAAACTTTGACCTAGACTGCTTGTCATGGTTAGTAAAATCATCAAAACTGCACCAATTAAAGGTCCAACGTAAGGAATTAAGTTTAATAGTGCGCATAAAAAGGCAATTACTATGGCATTTTGAACGCCTATGATGGTTAATCCTATAGAATAAATAATAAATAGAATAAGAATTTGAAATATTAATCCTACAAAATATCTAGAAAGTAAATCTTTAATTTTTGCACTAGATTTTTGCCAACGCGATTCGTTTCCTTCAGGAACAACAGTCATCATTCCATTTTCCAATAATTTACTGTCTTTTAAAAAGAAAAAAGAGATAAATAATACAGAAAACAAACCAATGCTAAAATTACCTAATCCGCTAACTAATGAGTTTAAGAAGTTTGGAATTAAGGAATAATCAATTTTAGAAAGTAATTCAGAATCTTTAATAGATTGTTGAACATCTATATTATTAATTTGGAAATAGGCTAGAAGCTCTCGATGTAAAACTTCCATGTTACTTTGAAGCTTCTCCATATCTAAAAGAGCTAAATTGTTTCCTTGTTCTATGATTAATGGAACAAATAAACGTATTAAACTAAATATTAGTCCCATAAAAAGTAACATAGTTACAATAACTGCAATTGTATTTTTAAATTTGAGCCTTCTTCGTAAGAACAAGATAATAGGCCTTCCAATTAAAGAGATTACAGATGCAATTGCTATATAAACAATGACAGACTGAATTTTAAAAAGAAAATACAGAAGCAAAGCTATTCCTAGAATAATTCCGATTGCTTTTAAAATTCCGTTAGATATTTGATTTGAAGTCATGTTGTAAATATAATTTATTCCTATGAATGTAGTAATTTCAAGCTTTTTAAATTTCTGTCATTTCTTTAAAGTTAAAAAATAAAAGATTTATAGATTTTTCGTTTAACGAAGCTGTTTCGTTATTTCATAAAGTGCAACCGTAGTTGCTTGTACTACATTCATGCTACTGTTTTGTCCGTACATTTCTATATGAACAACCGAGTCGCATATTTTTAAAATTTCTTCTGAAACTCCAAAATTTTCATCTCCTATAATTAGCGCATAAGGTTTTTCATTAGAAAAACTCGTTGAACTTATAGCAGAGCTATTGTTTGTAATTTCAAGAGCTATAAGGTGATAGCCTTCTTTTTTGTATTGTAAAGCCACCTCTATAGCTTCCTTTTTCACTTCGAAATTCACCACTTTTTCTGTTGCTCTAGAAGTTTTAGTCATTTTTCTGCCTAGTGGAATATGCTCGCCACAAAAGACTATTTTTTTTACCCCAAATGTATCTGAAGTTCTAAACAAACTACCAATATTTGGCGCGTTACTCACGTTTTCACAAATAATGCTTATTGGGAAAGTGCGTTTTTCAAAGTTGGTATTATAGTGGTTTAGTTGCATATTTAAAGTTGAAAGTTTTTAAGTAAAAAGGTAGATTCCTTAGTTCTCAAAAACATATTTTATAATATTAGCGCCCATTTGTAAAGCTTTTTCTCTTACGTCGGCAGGATCGTTGTGCACAGCAGGATCTTCCCAACCGTTTCCTAAATCACTTTCATATGTAAAAAGGAGAACCAATCTGTTTTCATAAAACATTCCAAAAGCCTGAGGTCTCTTACCATCATGCTCATGAATTTTAGGTAATCCGTTTGGGAATTTATAGGCTGTATTGAATATTTTATGATTTGCAGGAAGCTCAATTAGTTCTTGGTTTGGAAATACTTTTACTAATTCTTTAGCTAGGTAGGGCTGCATACCGTAATTATCATCTATATGTAAAAAACCTCCAGAAATTAAGTAGTTACGAAGGTTTTCTGCTTCTGCTTCGCTAAAAAAAACATTTCCATGCCCGGTCATATGTACATAAGGAAATTGAAAAATATCCGAGCTACCAGTTTCTACAGTTTGAGGTTTCGCTTTTATTCTAGTACCAATATTATTATTACAAAAAGTAATTAGGTTGGGTAAAGATGTCGGGTTGCTATACCAATCGCCACCGCCTTTATACTTTAGTACCGCTATCTCTTGAGAAAAAGAGATTAAAGTGATGAGCGAAAAGACAATAGAAAATACTGTTTTCATAAACTTATTCGTTGATAAAAGCAACAGAATGACAAGCAACTATGGCAGCTGTTTCTGTGCGTAATCTTGTTTCACCCAAAGTTACAGGAATAAATTTTGATTCTATGGCCTGTTGAATTTCTTTTACCGAAAAATCTCCTTCAGGGCCAATTAAAATAGTGATTTCTTTGTTTGGTTCTAACTGACTTTTTAATGATTTTTTATCGGTTTCTTCGCAATGGGCAATAAACAAACTTCCAGTAAAATCTTGTTGTATAAAGTCTTTAAAAGTAATTGCTTCCTTAAGTTCTGGCATATAGCAATTTAAAGACTGTTTCATTGCCGATTGTAAAATTTTTTCAAAACGCTCTGGTTTAATTACTTTACGTTCGCTGTGATCACAAAAAATAGGAGTAATACTGTCTATACCAATTTCAGTTGCTTTTTCTAAAAACCATTCATAACGATCATTCATTTTTGTAGGTGCAACCGCTAGGTGAAGTTTATACTTTCTTCTTGGTTGTTCTTCTTTAGCGATGATGTTAGCTACGCAGTTTTTTATGTCGGCAACAGTAATTTCTGCTGTAAACAGCCAGCCTTTACCATTTGTGATTTGTAGCGTGTCACCAATAGATTTGCGTAAAACTTTTACGATATGTCTGCTCTCTTCTTTACTAAAAGAAAAGCGCATAGTGGTTTCTGTTATTTCTGGGTCGTAGAATAATTGCATTTTACGAAGATAGAAACTTGTTGGCATAACAAAAAAAAAGAGCCTCAAAAATGAAGCTCTTATTTTATATATTTTGTGCGGTATTGATTGTCAAAACCTTATTTTAAAGGTTCTACTATCTTTAAAACCTTGATTTCTTTTATTTCTTTTGGTTCATGTGTTTTTAAAACAATATAATACCATTGGTTTTGAACAATATCTACAGGAAAAACATCCCCAACACTATAGCTGCTATTCGTTATTTCAGCTTCAAAGGTAGGATGCGTTAAACCAGATTCAAACCAGCCTAAATCTCCTCCGCGATTCGCATTATTATCCATAGAATATTGTTTTGCTAACCTGCTAAAAGGAACTCCTTGCTTGTATTTTATTAGGATTTTATCACGTAGCTTATTAATTTGCGAAACAGTCATTTTTAATCCGTCAAAGAAAATATAACTAACTCTGTATTTTGTAGTAGTATTTTTTTCTACCACTTTATATTTTATTTTCTCGGTAGCATTTTCAACTGTAGTTCTCCCTTTTTTGAAAAGTTCTTCAGCAAAAGCTGTTTTATGGCTTTCTTCATTAAAAACAATGATTTTATTATGCTTCGATTTCTTTTCTTTAATGTAGGTTTCAGCTTCTTCTGTAGATGTGATAGCATCAAATTCTTTGAATTCTGATTCTTGACCAAAAATAGTTATGCTGAAAAATAAAGCTAGGAGTAAAAATTTATTCATTTATTTAAAGTTTGGGGTTTTGTCTTGAAACAAAAAAACGAAAATTAATTTAAATTCGAGGTTTTATATTTTTAATCTAGCTGAAGCAGTTATATCCTGTTCTGTAAATGCACCTTCCAAATACTTTAAATAACCAACAATCCCAATCATAGCTGCGTTGTCTGTGGTAAATTCAAATTTAGGAACATAGGTAGTCCATCCAAATTTTTGTTCACCATTTTTTAAAGCTTCTCTTATTCCTTTATTGGCTGAAACTCCACCGCCTATAGCAATATGTTTTATTCCTGTTTGTTTACTTGCTAGCTTCAGTTTGTCCATTAAAATACCAATTATGGTATATTGAATGGATGCGCAAATATCATTTAGATTTTCAGAAATAAAATTAGGATTTGCTTTTGTCTCACGTTGAATAAAATATAGAATAGCAGTTTTTAATCCAGAAAAACTAAAGTTCAATCCATCTACTTTAGGCTTTGTAAAAGTATAGGCTTTAGGGTTTCCTAATTTAGCTCGTCGGTCAATTTCTGGCCCAGCAGGATAACCAAGACCTAAAATTTTTCCGCTTTTGTCAAATGCTTCACCAACAGCATCGTCTATGGTTTCACCAATTACTTCCATTTCAAAATAATTAGAAACTTTCACAATTTGTGTATGTCCGCCAGAAATAGTCATTGCTAGAAAAGGGAAAGGAGGCTTCTTAAAGTCTTCCTCTTCTATAAAATGTGCTAAAATATGTGCTTGCATATGGTTTACTTCAATTAGCGGAACTTGTAAGCCATAGGCAAAGGATTTGGCAAATGAAGTTCCAACTAATAAAGAGCCCATAAGTCCGGGCCCTCTAGTGAAAGCGACCGCATGAAGCATTTCTTTGGTAATTCCCGCTTTTTCAATCGCTTGATGTACAACAGGAACAATGTTTTGTTGATGTGCTCTAGAAGCTAATTCTGGAACCACTCCGCCATATTCTTCATGAATTTTCTGACTAGCAATTATATTGCTTAAAACCTTGCCGTTTAGTAAGATAGATGCAGCAGTGTCGTCGCAAGAAGACTCAATTGCAAGTATGTAAATATTTTCTGAAGCCATTAGTATGTATTAGGCACAATAATTGTTAATTTTGACTACAAAGTTATAACTTTAATAGGTATCAAAAAATTTTTAAAAATAGCATCTAAAATTGTAGCGATTTTGCTACTACTTTTCATCTTATTGGTGTTGGTGCTTTCTATTCCCGCAGTTCAATCAAGACTTGGTAAAGTTGCTACAAACTGGATTAATGATGAGTATGGCACAAACATCAATATTCATAGGGTTGGGCTTCAGTTTAACGGAGATGTAGAGCTTAAAGATATTCTTATTCGAGATTATAAAAAAGACACCCTAATAAGCGCCAATGAGCTTAACACTTCCATTTTAAATTTTAAAAATCTAATAAACAGCAAGCTTGCGTTTGGTGATATAGATTTATATGGCTTAAAATTCAATATTAAAACGTATAAAGGGGAAGAAGATACAAATTTGGATGTTTTTGTTGCTCGTTTTGATGAAGATAATCCTAGAGAAAAAGAAAGTGAGTTTTTACTTTCTTCAAGTGATATTTCTATTTATGAAGGAACATTTAGACTAATTGATGAAAATAAAGAAACACCAAAAATATTGGAGTTTACCGATATTGGAATTAATGGTACCGACTTTTTAATTAACGGCCCAAATGTAAGCACGAGAATTAATACCCTTTCTTTTATTGATAGTCGTGGTTTAATTATGAAAAATTTATCTTCTGATTTTACTTATACATTAGAAGAAATAAATTTTAAAAACCTAAAGGTTAAAACAGCTAATTCTAAACTAGACGGAGAGTTAAAGTTTTCTTACAACCGAGAGGATTTTGCAGACTTTACTAACAAAGTCCAAGTTACTGCAGATTTTACAGATGGTAGTGTTGCTCTAGACGAGTTAAACACATTTTATAACGAATTTGGAATAGGGCAACGAGCAAATTTTAAAGCGAAAATTCACGGAACATTAAATGATCTGAAAGTTGATAATTTAGTTTTAAACACAAGTACAAGAACAAAAATTTACGGAGATATAGTTTTTAAAAACCTATTTAATATAGAGGAGGATAATTTTGCGATGGATGGTAAGTTTCAAAACCTTTCTTCTAATTATAGAGATTTAAAGGCTTTATTGCCAAATGTTTTAGGAGAGTCTATTCCTTCTGTTTTTGATAAGTTGGGGAACTTTAGCATAGTAGGAACTTCGTATATCACAACTTCTAATATCATAGCAGATTTACAAATGGAAACAGACTTAGGTCTTGTAATTTCTAATTTGGAAATGAATAAAATTGACGATATAGATAATGCTTCCTATAAAGGAAATATTATTTTCGATCAATTTGATTTAGGTGTATTTTTAAACAACCCTAAGCTTCATCAAACTTCCTTAAATCTAGATGTAAACGGAAAAGGATTTACTCAAGAAAACCTAAACACGAATGTCAAGGGAGATATCTATTCTATAAACTATAACGATTATGTGTATCAGCATATAGCCGTTGCAGGAGTTTTAAAAGATAAAATTTTCAATGGGAAGGTAGATTCGCAGGACAAGAATTTTAAATTGAAGTTTAACGGTCTCGCAGATTTTTCAAAAGATATCAACGAGTTTGACTTTGTGGCTAATGTAGATTACGCCAACCTAAAAGCACTTAATTTTATTAAAAACGATAGTATTTCTGTTTTTAAAGGTACTGTAGACATGAAAATGCATGGTACCACTGTAGATAATGCGGTTGGGAGTATTCAGTTTTTTGATACTTATTATCAAAATGAAAATGACGAATATTTCTTTGAAGATTTTGCTATAAGCTCTTCGTTTCAAGATAATGTAAGATATATAGATGTAAACTCCCCAGATATTATTGAAGGGCAGATGAGTGGAAACTTTCTAATAGATGATATAGATGAACTTTTTATCAATGCCGTAGGAAGTTTATATACCAGGTTCGACACCAAGAAAGTAGCAACCAATCAGTATATAGACTTCAATTTTAAAATCTATAATAAAATTATAGAAGTCTTTGTTCCAAAGTTGCAATTGGCGAGTAATACTTATATAAAAGGAAGGGTTGAAAGTGACCAGAAAGAATTTAAGTTAACTTTCAAATCCCCTAAAATTGAGTGGTTAGACTATTTTGCAAACGCTATAGAGCTTCAGGTAGATAATAAAAACCCGTTATTTAATACTTATATTGAAGTAGATAGTTTGCATACTAATTTCTACAACATTTCTAAATTCAATTTAATTAATGTAACTCTAAACGATACGCTTTTTATGCGTTCGGAATTTAGAGGAGGAAAAACAAACAGTGACTTATATAACCTAAGTTTTTACCATACTAAAAACGAAGAAAAACAATCTATTTTAGGGTTTAAAAAGTCTGATATCACCTTTAAAGGCAATAAGTGGTTTATAAATGAAGATCGCAATAAACATAATAAAGTAACTTTTGATGAAGCTTTTAAAAACTTCCATTTAGATCAATTTATTTTAAACCATAATGACGAAGAAATTAAACTCTCCGGAATCATAAATGGAGAAAAAGATAAAGACCTGAAGTTAAATTTCACCAATGTGTTTTTACAACATATTATCCCCGATATTGAAGATTTAAGCTTAGAAGGAATGGTTAACGGAAGGCTAGATGTTGTACAACAAAACGGAAGCTATCTGCCAGAAACTACTATAACTATTGATGATTTAGAAGTTAACGAATTAAATTTAGGTTCTTTTAATGCTAATATAAAGGGGAACGAAACACTTACTAATTACATAGTGAATGCCAGCATAAAAGATGATGAGAAAAAATCTTTTAGTGCAATAGGTAATATTGATGTTTCTGCAGGTAATTCGAATATAGACGTAGATCTTCTGTTGAATGAATTTAATCTACAACCATTAAACCCTTTCTTAGAAGGAATTTTAAGAGATATAAAAGGTTTAGCAACCGGGAAAGTTGAAGTTGTTGGAAACCTGAAAAAACCAAATATGAATGGAAGCTTAACCTTAAATAAAGCAGGTTTAGGTATTCCAGAATTAAATGTAGATTACGATTTCGCTGATAATTCTTCGGTAACTTTAGAAAATCAAACTTTCTTCTTCAATCAAATAAAATTAACCGATTCTGTTTACGAAACTAAAGGTGTTTTAAACGGAAGCATTAGCCACGTTAACTTTGGAGATTGGAGTTTGGACTTAGACTTAGAAACAAACAGATTACTAGTTTTAAATACTTCAGAAGATGAAGATCTTTTATATTATGGAACTGGTTTTATTGGTGGTAGTGCCAGTATATTCGGACCGGCAAATCAGTTACGAATCAATGTAATTGGTCAAACTAAAAAAGGAACGGTATTTATAATTCCGTTAAACGATAACGAATCTTTTGGAGACAACTCCTATATTCATTTTTTAAGTCCAGAAGAAAAACAAGCCAAACTAGAAGGGCGTGAAATTGTAACCACAGATATTACAGGTTTAGAATTGGATTTTGATTTAGATGTTACCCAAGACGCCGAAATCGAAATTGTCATGGATAAAGAAAACGGAAGTACCATCCGTGGACGAGGAGAAGGGGGATTATTAGCCGAAATTAATACAAACGGAAAATTCAATATGTATGGTGACTTTTCTGTTTTCGAAGGAATTTATAAATTTAGATATGGCGGAATTTTACAAAAAGATTTTACCGTAGTTCCTGGAGGTACATTAGCTTGGGATGGAGAGCCTCTTGAAGCAAGAATTAATATTGAAGCAATTTATAAAACACAGGCAAACCCTTCGCCATTGCTAGATTCTCCAATAAATAGAAGAATTCCGGTGCACCTTTTATTAGCCTTAACAGGAGAATTAGAACAGCCAGAAATTGATTATAATTTTGAATTCCCTAACCTAAGTTCTACCGTACGTTCCGAGTTAGATTATAGATTAGAATCTAAAGACGATAGAAGTAATCAAGCCATTTATTTATTGGCTACAGGATCTTTCTCTAGTGGATTAAGCGAGTTAAGCATCAATGGTACGATTGAAGAACGTTTAAACGGAATTATCAACGGGTTACTTTCAGATAGCGACAATAAACTACAAGTTGGTTTAAACGTAGAATTTGGAGAAAATACTCCGGAGTATCAATCGGATGATAGGTTAGGAGTTACGCTGCAAACCAATATTAGCGATCGTATTCGTGTAAATGGTAAAGTAGGTGTTCCTATAGGTGGTATAAGCCAGACAGCAATTGCTGGAGATGTACAAATAGATTTCTTGTTAAACGAAGAAGGTACTTTTACAGCAAACGTTTTCAATAGAGAAAATAGTATTCGTAATTTTGGTGAAGAAATAGGTTATACCCAAGGACTTGGTATTGCTTATAATGTAGATTTTGATACCTTTAAAGAACTTCTTCAAATTATATTTAAAGGAAGAAAAAAAATGGCAGAAGAAAAAGAAGCTAAAGAAAACCAAGACAGTGCTTTGCCTGATTTTATTAGTTTTAAAAAGAAAAAAGACACTATAAACTAGGTGTTTTAGCTTATATTTAGTAAATTATTATCTTACTAATTCTTTTCATTATCTTCTGATTTTCAATATTCAAATCTTTTTGTTAAAATATGACAAATGCTAGCTTTTTTGTTGATTTTCTTTATTAGATTTACCTTATAATGTTACTTATATGACTAAAGTTATCAAAAAAATTGGGGTTATGACCTCTGGAGGAGATTCTCCCGGAATGAATGCTGCAATACGCTCTGTTGTGCGTTCTTGTGCATATCATGATATTGAGTGTATTGGAATTTATAGAGGCTTTCAAGGAATGATTGAAGGCGATTTTATAACGATGAATGCTCGTAGTGTAAAAGGTATAATTAATAAAGGAGGAACCATTTTAAAATCTGCTCGCTCTAAAGGTTTTAGGACGAAAGAAGGTAGAGAGGAAGCTCATAAACAATTAATAAAAGCAGGGGTTGACGCACTGGTTGTTATTGGTGGTGACGGAAGCTTTAATGGTGCAATGGTTTTTAATAAGGAATTTAATTTTCCTGTAATGGGAATTCCCGGTACTATTGATAATGATATTGTTGGTACAACACATACATTAGGCTATGATACGGCTTTAAATACCATAGTGGAAGTTATTGATAAAATTAGAGATACAGCAAGCTCGCATAACCGACTATTTTTCGTGGAAGTTATGGGGCGTGACGTAGGTCATATTGCACTAAACGTAGGTATTGGAGCAGGAGCAGAAGAAATTTTAATTCCGGAAGAAGATTTAGGTTTAGATAGATTGGTAGAATCTTTAAGAAGAAGTAAAAAATCCGGAAAATCTTCTAGCATCGTTGTTGTTGCTGAAGGAGATAAGACCGGAAAAAATGTTTTCGAACTAAAAGATTATGTAGAAGCAAACATGACAGAATACGAAGTTCGTGTTTCGGTTCTAGGGCATATGCAACGTGGAGGAGCACCTTCTTGTTTCGATCGTGTTCTTGCTAGTAGAATGGGAGTGAAGGCTGTAGAAAGCTTCTTAGAAGGAAAAAGTAATTATATGGTTGGTCTTAAAAATGATATTATAGATTTAACACCTTTTGATCAAGCAGTAAAAGGAAAATCTAAAATCAACATGGAACTAATTCGAGTTTCAGATATCATGACCACTTAAAAGAAAATAAAATAGATATTAATAATTGTTTCAGTTTTCTGAAACTTAAAAATTATATAAGAAAATATGTCAAAATTAAGATTAGGAATTAACGGATTTGGAAGAATAGGAAGACTAGTATTTAGAGCTTCACTAAAACAAAATGATGTTGAAATTGTTGGGGTAAACGACTTATTAGACGTTGATCATTTAGCTTATTTATTAAAATATGATTCTGTTCACGGACGTTTTGAAGGAGATGTAGAAGTAAAAGATGGTCACCTAGTAGTAAATGGAAAAACCATTCGTGTTACTTCAGAAAGAGATCCTAGAAATCTAAAATGGAACGAAGTAAATGCAGATGTAGTTGCAGATTGTACAGGTATTTTTAAAACCATGGAAACTGCTGGATATCATTTAGAAGCAGGTGCTAAAAAAGTGATTGTTTCTGCACCAAGTAAAGATATTCCAATGTTTGTAATGGGGGTAAACCATCTAGATGTTAATAGTTCTCATAAAATTGTTTCCAATGCTTCTTGTACTACAAACTGCTTAGCGCCAATGGCTAAAATTATAGATGATAATTTTGGTATTGAAGAAGGACTTATGACAACGATACATGCTACAACTTCATCACAATTAACAGTAGATGGACCTTCAAAGAAAAATTATCGTTTGGGGCGTACAGCTTTAACTAATATAATTCCTTCAACAACAGGAGCAGCAAAAGCAGTTGGTAAAGTTATTCCTCATTTAGAAGGAAAACTTACAGGTATGGCTTTTCGTGTGCCAACAGCAAATGTTTCAGCTGTAGATTTAACCGTTAGAACAAAAAAAGAAACTTCCTACGAAGAAATAAAAGAAGTATTTAAAAAAGCTGCAAATGGAGATTTAAAAGGAATTGTTGGATATACCGAAGATGCAGTAGTTTCTCAAGATATGGTTGGCGAAACAAATACTTGTGTGTTTGATGCAGACGCTGGAATTGAGTTAAATTCTAGGTTTTTTAAGTTAATTGCTTGGTATGATAACGAGTATGCATATTCTGTTAAATTAGTAGAATTAGCAGCGCTTGTTCATTCTCTATAATTTATTGTATAAGCTGCTTTTATTAGCAGCTTTTTTTTATTTTTAACCTATGATATTAATTGTTGATAGTGGTTCTACAAAAAGTGATTGGATTGCAGTAGATAAAAATGGAAATACCTGTTTTGATAAAGTCAGAACCAAAGGCTTAAATCCAGCGATTCTTTCTGAAAAAGAGCTTAAAAAGAATATAAAAAAGAGCGAAGTTTTAATGGAACACAAAAAGGAAGTGACTCACATTTTCTTTTATGGTGCTGGCTGTGGAACTTCGAAACCAAAAAAACTTTTAAAAGCACTATTAGAATCTATTTTTAAAAAAGCAGAAGTCGAAGTACAAGAAGACACTATGGCTGCGGTAAGAGCAACGCTTAACAAAAAAGACGAAGCAGCTATTGTTTGTATTTTAGGAACGGGGTCTAATTGCAGTTATTATGATGGTAAGGACTTACACCAACTTGTTGCATCTTTAGGTTATATGATAATGGATGATGCTTCTGGAAATTACTTCGGAAAACAATTGCTTCGTGACTATTATTATAATCATATGCCTGAAGATTTAAAGAAGTCTTTTGTTAGTGAATATAATTTAGAAGCAGACTATATCAAATACAACCTTTATAAAAAACCAAATGCAAATGCTTATTTAGCATCTTTCGCAGAGTTTTTATTTGCAAATAAAGAATCAAAATACATTTCAGATTTAATAAAAGATGGTATTCGAGTGTTTGCAAAAAATATGATATATCAGTTTGAAGATGTATTACCAAAAGTTCCTGTGCATTTTGCTGGATCTATTGCATATTTCTCACAAGAGGAAATTAAAGAAGTAGCAAACGAAATGGGATTTTCACTAGGTAATATTGAAAAGAGACCAATTGAAGGATTATTAAAATATCATATAAACAATATAAAATAATGGAGATTGCAATTATTGCCCATGATGGAAAGAAGGCAGAAATGGTTCAATTTTTAAATGAATGGAAAGAGGTGCTTCTTCAAAAACAAATTTCTCTAATTTCTACTGGGACTACAGGAAAAAAGGTGAAAAAAGCAGGATTTGAAGTAACTAGATTGCTTTCTGGTCCGCTTGGTGGCGATGCTCAGATTGCAGCTAGAGTGGCAGAAGGAAAGTGTAATATGGTCTTGTTTTTTAGAGATCCTTTAGAAAAGCATCCACATGAACCAGATGTGTTAATGTTATTACGAATTTGTGATGTACATGATGTACCTCTAGCAACAAATCCTGCAACAGCAGAATTATTGATGAGAGGATTGACCTTATAATTCAATTTGACTTAAAATAAAAAAGATTTCCCCACGGGGAAACCTTTTTTATTTTATGCTTTTCACAATATATTATAATGTGAGGGTTTTATAACCACTTTCTTGTAACCCAAAAAGATAAATAAATCCATCTGGAGTAAACTGAATGCTGTGATGGTAGTCGGATTGTTTTAATTCAAAGTGTTGCATTGCTGCTTCACAAACCACTAAGCGAATACCTGTTTTTTCACTAACTTCAATAGAAGGTTTTAAACTTTCATCCTTAGCCAAGTCTTTTACTACAGGTCCAATTAATACAATATCAAAATTTAATTCAGGATTTTTAGCCACAAGGGTTTGACCCGTTCTTACCGCTGCTTGAAAATATCGTGCGTTAGAAATAAGAATTGCGTATTGTCCTTCTGCTTTTATAGATTGTTCAATTTCTGTTACACTTAATGACTGCGCTGTTGCCGGAGTGTACATTACCGATCCTACAAAAACAAAAAGGATCATTAATAATTGGTTTTTCATAATTAGATAATTTAAATAGTTTGACTTGATTTACTATAGATTTACAACAGTAAAAGTAGGCATTACTATCGTGTAGTAATGTAACTTATGTAACACGGAAATTAATTATTTGTTCCTTTATAAGAGGAGGGAAGTTAGTTTCTCTTTTTAGAAAGCATTTCTAAATACAAGTTCTCCACTTTGGTTCTAGCCCAAGGAGTTCGTCTTAAAAATTTTAAACTAGATTTTACGGAAGGGTCATGTGTAAAACAACGAATATTTATAGTATAACCTAAATATTCCCAACCATAATGAGCAACTAATTCGTTTATTATTTGCTCTAATTTTACGCCATGTAAAGGGTTGTTTGGTTGTGTACTCATAATTATAAAACTAAATATAATACTTTTTTAGCTTTTTCAAAATGATCTAACTTATGAGTTTGAATCCACCAAGTGGCAGCTTCCATCAAAAGTTCTGGATTATCATTTTTGTTAGCAAAAAATGCATAAAAGGATAAACCAACGTTATCTCCTTTTTGCTGCATTTTCTGCTTACAGACTTTTATAATTTTTTCTTTTAAAGCTTCGGTCATTAAGAATTTGCACTTCTACTGCGTCTAGAATTTCCGCTTTTATTTCTATTGGAGTTATTGGTAGCTTTGTTTGATGAAGCTTTTCCTTTTCCTCTGCTATTAGAATTATTTGCATTAGAACTTCTACCTCTTCCTTGCCCTTGTTTTTTAGGAGCTTTCGGTTCGTTAGGGTCTGGTTCAAAACCTTCTAATGTTTCAGATGGAATTTTCATTCCAACTAATTTTCCGATATCTCTTAAATAACCTAGCTCTTCGGTACAAACTAAAGAAACAGCTTCTCCTTTTGCTCCAGCACGACCTGTTCTACCAATTCGGTGTACATAATCTTCAGAGATATTAGGTAATTCAAAGTTTACCACATGAGGAAGTAAAGGTATATCTAAACCTCTTGCAGCAATATCTGTAGCTACAAGAACATTTATTTTTCCGCTTTTAAAACCAGCTAATGCTTTGGTTCTAGCTCCTTGACTTTTATTTCCGTGAATTGCAGCTGCAGAAATATTTGCGCCAAGTAACTTTTTTGTTAAATTGTTTGCTCCGTGTTTCGTTCTTGTAAAAACTAATATTTGATTCCATTGTCCATCAATAATCAGTTTTAAAAGTAAGGCTGCTTTTTTGCTTTTTGCAACTCGGTAAACTTTTTGGTTAATAGCATCAACCGTTGTGTTTTCTGGAGTAGCTTCTACTTGAGCAGGATGGTCTAAAATACCGTTTGCTAGTTTTTTGATGTCTTTTGAAAATGTAGCCGAAAACATTAGATTTTGTCTTTTGCTTGGCATTAATTTCATGACACGTTCAATATCTCGTAAAAAACCCATGTCTAGCATTCTATCTGCTTCATCTAAAACAAAAATTTCGACATGTTTTAAGGAAAGTACTTTTTGATTTTCTAAATCTAATAATCTTCCTGGGGTTGCTACTAGAACATCTACACCTTGTCTAAGGGTAGCTGCTTGTGGGTTTTGGTTTACTCCGCCAAAAATAACGGCAGATTTGATGTTTAAAAATTCGCTGTATTCTTTTACGTTTGCGTAAACTTGTGCAGCTAACTCACGTGTTGGAGTTAATATTAAAGCACGAATTGGTCTGTGCTTTTGGTTCGGTTCTTCTGAAAGTAAATGTAATAATGGTAGGGTGAAACCTGCAGTTTTTCCTGTTCCTGTTTGCGCTGATGCTAAAACATCTTTTCCTAATAATACTGGTGGAATTGCTTTTTGTTGAATTGGACTTGGTGTAGTATATCCTTTTTTTTGGATTGCTTTCAATAAGGCTTCCGATAAGCCTAAAGATTTAAATGACATATAGTAATTGTTAAATGACAAATTATATATGTCATTTTTATAAGTTGCAAAGATACGTTTAATTATTTGGTATTGTTAAAATCTTCGAATAATCGAAAATTAAAAACCTCACAAAGTCTCTTTGCATAAGTGCTTCATGAGGTTTCTTTTATTTATTTAGTAGATAATTTTACTTTCTCTTTGCTTTTTTTAGCTTTTTCTTCTTAATGGTTTTTCCGTTTTTCTTGTAGTAGTAAAAGTCTTCTTCATAGTCGTGATGGTCATCCCAATCGTTATAAACATCAAAGTGATTTACGGTACAAGTAGCATGACCACAGATACCACAACCTTGGTTGCTATAGTTTACATGACCGTTCATTGCAATTACGTTACCGTGTCTGTCATAACGAATATGAAGTCCGCCAACTTGATCAATCAGTCCCATTCTGTTGTAACCAATATATACAGATCCTAGTCGTTTTACTTGATCATATCTGTTATAGTTAACAAATACATTCCCTATTCTACGAACTTTTCCGTCTCTATCATGCGTTACAATGGTTCCTCTTGGTCTGCTAGAAGCAACAAAGTTTACTCTATTTCCTGGAGCACCAAAAGTTGCATTTACATTGGTTCTTCTTCTTGGTGTTCTTGTTCTGTAATACATATCGCCATCTGTATAGTCAAGATTTGTATTAAAATCGAAACTTCCGTCAGGGAAAATTAAAAACTCCACACCACGCTCTACAAACATTATTGGTTGTGCATAACTGTAGCGTGCAATATTTAAATCTTCACCTTGTTTTTGAATTGCAGATTTTTTTTCTGCAGCTGTTACAGTTGTTAATGTCATTAACATTCCTGTAAATAATAGTACTAATTTTTTCATAGTATTCAGGTTTTAGATTTTGCCTACTCATTTAGCTTTTCGGCTTACGCTATTTGCTTATGGAGTTTCAATTGTCGTGCCAAAAATGTAATGAATTAATAATCAACATATTGAAGGTTGTTGTTTCGAATAGGTAAATGTAAATAAGAAATAAGGGAGTATTATTTTATACCGAAACGTATAAAATGAATGGAAAAGTTATTATAATTTAGGAAAGTCTTCTTACTAAAGCTTTTCTTTCAAATACTTAGCACTAACAGATTCTTTTATTTTTACAATTTCTTCTGGAGTTCCAGCTGCAACAAGTTTCCCTCCATATTCACCACCTCCTGGACCTAAATCTAGAATGTAATCTGCGCATTTAATTAATTCTAAATTGTGCTCTACTACAATTATAGAATGTCCGTTTTCAATTAAAGCATAAAAAGATTTAAGTAGTTTTTGAATATCGTGGAAATGTAATCCTGTGGTAGGCTCGTCAAAAATAAACAGGGCATTTTCTTGTCTAGAACCTTTTCCTAAGAAAGTAGCTAGTTTAATTCGTTGTGCTTCACCACCAGAAAGAGTAGAGGAGCTCTGTCCTAAAGTAACATAGCCTAAACCTACATCTTGAAGTGCTTGTAGTTTTCCTTGAATTTTCTTTTCACCGTTTTCAGTAAAGAAAGCAATAGCATCGTCGATGGTAAGGTTTAAAATATCATCAATAGTTTTTCCAGCAAAAGTTACTTCAAGTACTTCCTTTTTGAAGCGTTTTCCTTTACAAGTTTCACATTCTAAATGCACATCTGCCATGAATTGCATTTCAATAGTTACTTCACCTTCTCCTTTACAGGTTTCACAGCGACCGCCATCTACGTTAAAACTGAAATGCTTTGCAGCATAATTTCGAATTTTACTTAGTTTCTGACTTGCATATAAAGCTCGAATATCATCGTAAGCTTTTACATAAGTTACAGGGTTTGAACGAGAAGAACGACCAATTGGATTTTGATCTATAAACTCGATGTTTTTTATATTGCTGAAGTTTCCTTTTATTTCTGAAAACTGTCCCGGTTTATCACCAAAACCTGTAAGATGCTTTTGAATTGCAGGATAAAGAATTTTTTTAACAAGTGTACTTTTTCCACTTCCTGAAACTCCGGTAACTACGGTTAGCATGTTTAGCGGAAAATGAACATCAATATTTTTAAGGTTATTTTCTCTGGCTCCCGTAATTTCTATAGCATATTTAGAAGTTCTACGTTTTTTAGGAACTTCAATTTTTAAGGTTTCGTTTAAATATTGTGCAGTTAAAGAGTTGGAAGCTAAAATATCTTTATACGTTCCGGTAGCTACAACATTACCTCCAAAAGTACCAGCTTCTGGTCCAATATCTATAATTTCGTCGGCTTCTTTCATGATATCTTCATCATGTTCTACAACGATTACAGTATTTCCTAGGTCGCGTAATGCTTTTAAAACTAAAATTAAACGCTCTGTGTCTTTTGGATGTAAACCAATACTAGGTTCGTCTAATATATACATAGAACCAACTAGGCTGCTTCCTAAGGAAGTTGCGAGGTTTATTCGTTGACTTTCTCCACCAGAAAGCGTGTTAGATTTTCTGTTTAAAGTTAAATAATCTAATCCTACATTAGATAAAAAGGAAAGTCTGTTGTTTATTTCTTTAAGAAGCCTTTTTGAAATAGTTTCATCTGTTTCGTCTAGCTTTAATTCTTTGAAGAACGTAGCTAGTTTATCTAGAGGTATTTCAACTAAATCTGTAATTGTTGCTCCGCCAACTTTAATATAATTCGCTTCTGCTCTTAAACGTTTGCCGTTACAAGTTTTGCATTTCGTTTTTCCTCTATAACGAGAAAGCATTACTCGGTTTTGAATCTTGTAAGCTTTGCTTTCTAATTCGGCAAAGAAATCGTTTAACCCTTCAAAATGTTCGTTTCCGTCCCAAATTAATTGTTTCTGTTCAGGGCTTAATTCAAAATAAGGTTTATGAATTGGGAAGTTAAATTTATGCGAATTATTAACCAATTGATCTCGGTACCACGACATACTTTCTCCTCGCCATGGGAAAATAGCATTCTCGTATACGGAAAGTGCTGTATTAGGAATAACTAAATCGTCATCTATACCTATAACATCTCCGTAGCCTTCACACTTAGGACAAGCACCGTAAGGGTTGTTGAAGCTAAAAAGGTGAACGTTTGGTTCTAAAAACACCATGTCGTCAAGCTCAAATTTATTACTGAAGTGTTTCTGTTTATTTGTGCTTAAGGTTTCAATATAACATTCGCCTTTACCTTCAAAAAAGGCAGTTTGCGTAGCATCTGCTAGTCTGTTATAAAAGTCTTCGTCATCTTTAGTGATTATTCTATCTACCACCAAAAAGATATCTTTAGCATCTTCAGCTATATCTTGAGATTCATCTAAACGAAGAATTTCATCTTTAACCTTGATTCTCGCGTAACCTTGTTGATTTAGAACCTTTAATTTATCTTTTAGCTCTCTACCTTCCTCTAAATGAATAGGAGCGAGGAGCAGTAGCTTTTCTCTTTCATCAAAAGATTTTACATACTTGATAACATCGGAAACAGTATCTTTTTTTACTTCTTCACCAGATTTTGGAGAATAGGTTTTTCCAATTCTAGCAAATAGTAGTTTCAGATAATCATAAATTTCAGTAGAAGTACCAACGGTTGATCGTGGGTTGGTAGAGTTTACCTTTTGCTCAATAGCAATAGCTGGAGCAATTCCTTTAATATAATCTACTTTCGGTTTATTTAGTCTTCCTAAGAACTGACGGGCATAACTAGATAAGCTTTCTACATATCGTCTTTGTCCTTCTGCATATAAAGTGTCAAATGCTAGACTAGATTTTCCCGATCCGGATAAACCAGTAATAACAACTAATTTATTTCTAGGTATCACCACATCAATATTTTTTAGGTTATGCAGTTTTGCACCTTTTATAATGATGTTTGTTTTAGGGTTTACTTCCGTTATATTAGTAGACATAAGTTTTTTATCAAGGTAATTTTGCAAAGATACTATAAGTAGTTCAGCTTAAAAATTGATTATTGCGTAATAAAACGTTAAAAAAATATTTTTTTTGTTTTTTAGGAATGATTGTTGTTATCTTTGGTTATATTAATAACAAACTTAAAATTTCTAGCTTATAGCCTAATATTACTTTTTAAATATTAACACCCAAGTACACGAAGACTATCTTCTGTGCAAAAAAGTAATGGCTATGAAAAATCAACTTATAACAGACGCAACTCTTGTTAGTAACTACATAAAAGGGGACGAAAGCGCGCTAGGAATATTAATTACAAGACACAAACAACGTATTTATAGCTTTGTATACTCTAAGGTATATGATAAGGATATTGCTGAAGATATTTTTCAGGATACCTTTATAAAAGTTATTAAAACCCTAAAAAAAGGTTCCTATAATGAAGAAGGAAAGTTTTTACCTTGGGTGATGCGCATTGCTCATAATCTGGTTATTGATCACTTTAGAAAATCTAATAGAATGCCTAAGTTTAGTAATAGTGGCGAGTTTAGTATTTTTTCTGTTTTAAGTGATTCTACTTTAGATGCTGAAAAGAGCTTAATAAAAGAACAAGTAGAACGCGATGTGAGACGCGTTATTCAAGAGTTACCAGAAGATCAGAAAGAAGTATTGGTAATGCGTATGTATAACGATATGAGTTTTAAAGAAATATCTGAAAAAACAGGTGTAAGTATAAACACTGCACTAGGTAGAATGCGTTATGCATTAATAAATATGCGTAAAATAATTGATAAGCATAATATAATATTAACCAATTAACAATATTCTGAAATATGCTGCGTTAGTAAAGGAGAACCAAAATTTTTTTAGATGGCAAAACTTTACTCAAAGCATCCTAATAAGGAGCAAATTTCTATGAATCCGAAGAAAGAAACAATAGACTTTCTTTTAAATTACTCGAAGGCTTTACGCATTGTGAAATATGATAAAATGAAGTTTGAAGCCCTTCTAAATTAAACTTTAAAAAAGTCCTGAAATAGTCATCAGGACTTTTTTATTTTTTATTCTTTGCATAGTATTCCTTTAAAACGGAAGCTCTACCAATAGTTTTAGTAATAATGTCTTTTTCTAAGTCCCAGCCTCTTGCAGGAGAATATTCTCTTCCGTACCAAATCATTTGTAGGTGTAAATCATTCCAATGTTCTTTAGGAAAAATACGTTTTGCATCTTTTTCAGTTTGCTGTACACTTTTACCACTGCTTAAATTCCAACGGTACATAAGTCTATGAATATGCGTATCTACAGGAAAAGCAGGAATACCAAAAGCTTGTGATAATACCACACCAGCAGTTTTGTGTCCTACAGCTGGGAATTTCTCTAACTCTTCAAAGGTTTGTGGGACCACTCCGTTGTGTTCTTCAATTAACATTTTAGACAAACCGTAAATACCTTTACTTTTCATAGGTGATAATCCGCAAGGTTTTATAATTTCCTTGATTTCTTCTACAGATAATTTTACCATATCATACGGATTATCTGCTTTAGCAAATAGGTGGGGAGTGGTTTTGTTTACTCTCACATCGGTACATTGCGCAGATAGTAAAACTGCAATTAATAAGGTGTATGGATCTTTATGATCTAATGGAGTTGGAATTTCTGGATATAACTCATCTAAGGTCTTTATAACGAAATCTACTTTTTCTTGTTTGGTCATTATTGTATCTTTGTTAGCAAAAATAAGAAATATGAAGACATTAAAGGCAGGAGATAAGGTTCCAGATTTTACAGTGAATAATCAAGACGGAGAAGCAGTTTCTTTAAGTGATTATAAAGGAAAGAAATTAATTGTTTTCTTTTATCCTAAAGCAAGTACACCTGGATGTACGGCAGAAGCTTGTAACCTACGTGATAACTATGAGTTGCTACAAGAAAAAGGTTATGAATTACTTGGAGTAAGTGCAGATTCAGAAAAACGTCAATCTAATTTTAGAAATAAATATGAATTCCCTTTTCCTTTATTAGCAGATGAAGAGAAAGTGGTGCTGAATGTTTTTGGCGTTTGGGGTGAGAAGAAGTTTATGGGAAGAACCTTTGATGGTATTCACCGCAAAACTTTTATCATAGACGAAAACGGTGTTGTTGAGCGTGTAATTGATAAGGTTAAAACAAAAGATCATGCAGCTCAAATATTAGAGCAGTAAACAAAAAAAGAGCTATTATATTTTTAATAGCTCTTTTTTATTTCATTATTAGTTTTTCGGTTTATTTATCTAAATAGATTTCTTCCGTTTCGCAGCTAAATAAACTTTTCTCTTTTATTACTTTAGAAACTCCTTCAGGAAGCATTTCTTCCCATCCAGATTCTCCATTTGCAATCATTTTTAATACATCACGTGAAAAAACGGATAATGTACTAGGGTCATACTCTGTGATATCTACCACTTTTCCGTTGTATTTAAAGAATTTGTATAATTCTTTCATCCTTGGATGTACTTTTAGATTTTCGCTAGTTGTAAGCGTTCCATCTTCGTTTTTCATTGGATATAAGTAAACACGTAAATCTTTAAAGAATAATTTACCAAATGCTTCTAAAATACCACCACTTAAATGGCGATAGTATTTTTCGTCAAATACATCTATTAGGTTATTAACCCCCATGGCAAGTGCCATTCTACTCTTAGAGTATTGTGCTAGATATTCTACCAACTTGTAATATTCTTGGAAGTTTGAAATTAGAACGGTTTGACCTAGAGAACAAAGCAATTTTGCTCTATCCATAAAATCTTGCTCGTCTATTTCTCCTTCTGCACGAAGATTAGATAAAGTAATTTCAAAAACTACCTGTGTTCTGTCTTCTTCTACTTTGTTTTCCTTAATAAACATTTCGTAAGACTTATGGAACATGTCCATATTAACCTTTGTTACCGGTCTAAAACTTCCACGAAGTGCTAAAATATTTTTCTTATATAAAACTTTTGCAGGCAATACGTTATTTCCATCAGGAGCAAACATTACAGCATCTGTCATTCCATTTTTAACTAGTTGTAAACTCATTAACCTGTTGTCTACATCTTTAAAAGCTGGACCAGCAAAGTTTATGGTATCAATTTCTAATTGATCTTTATCTAAATGATCGTATAAATATTGAAGTAATTTTTTAGGTTTTTTATATTTATAGAAAGCACCATAAATAAGGTTTGTTCCTAAAACACCTAAAGTTTCCTGTTGTAATCTAGCGTCGTTTTCTTTAAAACGAACGTGTAAAATAATCTCGTTATAATCTTGATCAGGTTCTACTTGGTATTTGATTCCAACCCAACCGTGACCTCTGTATTTTTTAGCGAAATCAATAGTAGCAACGGTATTTGCGTAAGAGAAGAATATCTTATTAGGATGCATATCTCTGGTTAAACGCTCTTCCATTAGTCTAACTTCATGATTTAGCATTTTACGCAAACGAGCTTCGGTTACGTAGCGTCTATCTTTTTCAATACCATAAATAGAATCACTAAAAGCCTTGTCGTAAGCAGACATAGCCTTTGCAATAGTTCCTGAAGCGCCTCCTGCTCTAAAAAATTGACGAACTGTTTCTTGACCTGCACCAATTTCGGCAAAGGTTCCGTAAATATTTTCGTTTAAATTTATTCGAAGCGCTTTTGTGCTTATTGATGGAACATCATCAAATTCTTTATCACCTTTAATGGTTATTTCCATTTTAAAATTTCGGATTATGTGTATACTAACAAAGGTATTAAATAAGTATACCAAACAAAAAAATAAACTTATTTTTGTTTCAAAATATCAAACAATTGAAAATTACTTTTCTTGGCACAGGAACTTCTCAGGGTATTCCAGTTATTGGTAGTAATCACCCTGTTTGTTTAAGCAAAAATCCAAAAGATAAAAGATTACGTGTTTCGGTAATGATTGAGCATGAAAATAAGGTTTATGTTGTTGATTGCGGACCAGATTTCAGGCAACAAATGCTTCGAGTAAATGCTACTACACTAGATGCTATTTTATTCACCCATGAGCATGCAGATCATACAGCTGGTTTAGATGATATTAGGCCTTTTTTCTTTAAGCAAGGAGATATTCTTATTTATGCTCATAAAAGAGTAATGTATGAGCTTCAAAATCGTTTTGCTTATATTTTTGCAACCGAAAACAAATATCCGGGAACTCCAGGAGTAGAAGAGCATATTATAACAAATAATCCCTTTTATTTAGGGAATTTAAAAGTTACTCCAATAAACGGAATGCATAATACTTTACAGGTTTTTGGATTTAGGTTTGAAAACTTTGCATATTTAACCGATATGAAAACGGTAGAAGATGAAGAAGTAGAAAAGTTACAAAACTTAGATGTTTTGGTTGTAAATGCCTTACGCGAACAAAAACATGCTTCTCATTTTAATCTAGAAGAAGCGCTTGCTTTTATTGACAGAGTAAAACCTAAAAAAGCTTATTTAACACATATTAGTCATTGGTTAGGATTTCATGATGAAGTAGAGAAAAAACTTCCAGAAAACGTATATTTGGCTTTTGATGGACTAAGCATTAATCTATAATTATCTATTATTATGAAGAATAAAATATTTATGTACTTATTCATATTTGCAGCACTTCTTGTTCTGTTTCAATATGTTAATTCTAAAAACGTATACGAAGCAGATCATGTAAAAATAGAAAAGTACAAAGCCAAAATAGAAAAGTATAAAGATTCTATAAAAACGGCAGAAGATAAAGCCTTTCACTTTGCTGAATTTAGCTTAGGATATTCAGATGAAGCTTTAAATTATATAGAAAAAAGAGGTTATGAAAGTGATGAGTTAATAGCTCTTATTGAAGAATCTTTATATGAATTAAATTTACAAGAAGGATCCAATCCATTAGTTCCTTATGACGCAATGTCGCCAGGAGGAAAAATGATTATTAACGCAATCAGAGTATTAAATCACAAATGGTTAATCTGTAATTTTACCGATGGAGAATATTGGGGAGAATTAATTTTAAGATATAGAATAGGAGAGAACGGTGAATTAAGTTTTGAGCCTATTGATACCTTAATGTACGCTCCTAACTAAATTTTATTTTCTAACCATTTTTTTAGTCCGTAAAAGTTTTGCGGAGCAACACCATGACCAACAGGAAATTCACTGTATTCATGTTTGATGTTTAGTACTTTTAAAAACTCAGGTGCTTTTCTAGCCCAATCCACCGGAATAACTTGGTCTACACTACCATGTGAACAATAGAAATTCAATTTAGAATAGTCTTTTGTTTCAACATCGGCAGGTAATAACTCAGGGTTAATATAACCACTTAAGGCTATTATATTATTCACTTTCTCTGGGTAGCTTAGTGCTACGCCATAACTTAAAATAGTTCCTTGGCTAAAGCCTAAAAGCGTAACATTGTCTTTGTTTACAGGATAAGTAGTAGTAGCTTCATCAATAAACTTTGCAATTAAATCTCTAGATTGTTTTGCTTCTTCATCATCACTCCATTTGCCGTTAATGTCATCAAAATTAATGGTATACCAAGCATTTCCGTATGGTTTCATTGCTAGAGGAGCTCTAACGGAAATGATAAATAATTCTTCAGGTAATTCCGAAGAAAATGAAAATAGATCGTTTTCATCGCTTCCGTAGCCGTGAAACATAATTAATAAAGGAGCATTCTCTTTTAAAGAAGACTCACGAACTATATGATAAAGTGAAAGATTTTGTGCAGACATTAGATACCTAATTTTGATAAAGTTTTTTGAAAATAAGCTCCTACTAATGGAACCTCTTGTGTTTTGCCTGAAAAAGCAGATGAAATTCCGAAGACAAATAATACTCCAAAAAATATCCAAAATCCTAGTGTAGCAAACCAGTTATCTATCGAACTGGTAACAAAACCAAGAAGCATATACATAAGCCATAAGCCTAGGCCTTGTCTGATGTGAAATGCCGAAAACGCATTTTTCTTGTCGTTATTTAAAAAATAAGCAATCACAGAACCTAATATGGTTATGTAGGCTATAATTGCTAGGTTTTTTCCTTCTTTTATACTATTCTCTTTCATGCGTTAAGTATCATTTTTTTGTTTGCAATAATACCATAAACACTTCCTTTTAATTCGGTGTTTAAAAATATACTGTTTTTAGATTTTGAATGAATATGAGATTTTTCGAAAGTATATTTATGATTCGGATTAAATAAACTCATATTCGCCTTGTTTCCAATAGAAATACTTGTGTTTTCTATTCCAAAACGATCTTTTCCTTTGGTAAGCAGACTTATTGTTTTTTTAGTAGAAAAAAGACTATTTAATACTCCAAAAGCACTTTCTAAACCTATAGTTCCGTAGCTAGCATAATCAAACTCTATGTTTTTAAGTTCAATATTTAACGGGTTATGATCACTTGTAACCATGTCTATAGTTCCGTCTTTTACTCCTTCAATTAAAGCTTCTACGTCTTTTTTAGTTCGTAATGGAGGTTGTACTTTGTATTTTGTATCAAAGCTAGTTAAAACTTCATCTGTAAAAAATAGATTATGAATTGCAACACTACAGCTTACGTCTAGTTTTTTCTTTTTAGCTTCTCTTATAAGGTCTACTGCTTCTGCTGTAGAAATTGTTGGAATATGTAACTTTCCGTTGGTGTATTCTAATAAAAATAAATCTCTAGCTACTTGTAAAGCTTCTGCTAGATTTGGGTTTCCTTTTAAACCTAGTTTGGTACTTGTAATATTTTCGTTTACTACACCGCTTCTTGTGATAGAATTATCTTGTGGATAGGAGTAAACTAATCCGTTAAAATTACTAGCATACTGCAAAGCAATTTTAAGCATATTGGCATTTGTAATAGGTTTTTTATAGTCTTGAAAAGCGCAAGCCCCGGCGTTTTTCATATCAAACATTTCTGATAGATGTTCACCGTCACTATTGTTGGTTAAAGCACCAATTGGCAATAAATGTACTGCATGGTTTTGTGCTTTACTTTTTACAAATGCTATATCAGAACTGCTATCTAAAACAGGGTGTGTATCTGCATTCATTGCAACAGCTGTAAACCCAGAAAGCGCTGCAGTTTTTAGTCCGTTTGCAATGGTTTCTCTATCTTCAAAGCCAGGTTCGCCAAAGCAAACACTGCTATCAAACCAGCCCTGTGAAACATGAAGATTTTCTAGGTTAATTTCTTTGTAGTTGTTAGGGTTTTCAATGTTTTTAGCAATATTACTAATAACACCTTTTTCAATTAAAATATCTTGTACCGTATTATGAAACTCGCTTGATGAGTCAATAATGTTTGCGGATTTTAAAAGTAGATTCATTTAAAAAATTTTAAGATAAGCATTTCTATAAGCAAAAATACCAGTGCAAAAATAACAAACCATTTCCATAGCTCGTTAATTTTTGAGTCACTTTTTAAAGTATCAAATAATTGACTAATGGAGTTGCTTAAGCTGATGTTTTCTAGCTTGCTAATATCTTGATACACAAGGTTACTTTCTGTTCTATCAAAATTATAGCTAATATTTTGAATGCTTTCCGTTTTGCTTTTAATGGTGTAAATTCCCGCTTCGTTTGGCATATCGTTGGTTGTTATGCTAACCTTATTGTTGAAATATTGTTGTTTCGGAATCATACGTATATCCTCTTTAACTAGAGATAAGATATCATCTTGTTGTAGCGATACCGGTACATCATAACTGTTTTCTTTTCCTATTGTGTAATATAGTTTTGGGATTTGCAAGCTTCTTTTAGCAATATTGTACAGGGTAGGAACAATTAAAGGGGAACTTTTAAAATTAGAGTTTTTTGAATTTAAAGCAGCAGTGAATACAAATAGGTTTTTGTTGTTCGCTAAAAAGGGTTTTGCGTCTTCAAACTGTAAAATTTTAGAAGTATTCTCCGATCGAAAAGTATAGAAACTATTTATTTTAGGGTATTGGAAGTTAGCTACACGTTTATCAAAAACATTAGCATATAATGGATGTGAATAGTTAATAGTAGTAATCTTTTTTTCTGAAGTATTTTTAGCATGAAGTGCTAAGTTTGAAGCTATCAGTAAATTGTTATATGAACTAAGAGAAATATCTTCAGATGGAATTATGAGTAAATACCCTCCATTATTAGTAAAACTAGTAAGTGTTGTGATTAAAGCATTTGGAATTTCGTCTAATTCGTTTAGAATAATAAGGTTTTGTTTTTCTATTTCGCTATAGTTCAGATCCTTGTTTTTATAAGCTTTATAATTGAATTCGTTTTCTGAAAAAATACGTTTTAAAAAAGTATCATCTGAATTATTTATAGCTAAAACATTCATTTTTTCAGGCTTGTTAATATTGAAGTACAAGTTGTTATCAAATTGAAGTTGCGTGTCTTCAATGCTTATTTCACCATCAATAGTCTCGTTAATTGCTAAAATGAAGCTTGTAATTGCTTCGCCGTCCATTGAAACAGCTGTTTTAGCTATTAGTTTTCCTTCATTGTATAAGGAAACAGGAATGTTTTCTACCGGATTTCCGGTGTTTTTTAATTTCACACTTAACTCTAGAGTAGTGGCAGATGTATTTGAAATAAATACCGAATCAATAGAAATATTATCAACATTTACCGGTTTTAAATCAACCGCATGTATATTAATTAGGGAGTCTTTTTTTGGTTGAAATGCACTTTCTGTTTCTTGAAAATCTGAAATAAATACTAAGTTTTTTAAGCTATTAGATTTCTTACTAAATAAGGTTTTACTTTTTAGTAAAACAGCATCATAATTTAATTGATTAGGCGAGTACTCTAGTTGTAATAAATCATTTTTGATGGCTTTTATGGTAGTGTTTTTGAAGGTTTTATCGTTTGTGATAATAGAAATAGTTTCTTCTTCAGGAACTTCACTAATAATATCTTGTATGGATCTCTTAAGTAGTTCACCTTGAGCGCCTTTTGTTTGTAAGCTAAAGCTATTATCTAAGTAGATAACCGTCTCTTTTCCTGTGTTTAAGCTATTGTTTTTGGAAGTATATGGTTGTGCAAAAGCAATAATTGTTGCAGCTAATAAAAGTAGTCTTGTAAATAAGGTTAACCATTTTTTTATAACTGCGCTTTTACGGGTTTGAAGCGTAACTTTTTTTAGAAAAGCAACATTGGTAAAATTTTCTTTTTGAAATTTACGAAGTTGAAATAAGTGAACAATAATTGGAATTAGCAGTGCAAATAATGCGTATAAAAATTCTGGGTGTTTAAACTGCATATTATTGAGGGTTGGTCAAAGATAAAAAATGAATATGAATAAAAAGTTTTTAAGTCACTAAAAATTCACGGATTTACATTTTAGAAAAATACTAGTAAAAACTAAGATTAGCAAAAGAAAAAGTAATCGCTAAATGAAAGCATGTTTTCTTCCTTAAAGTAATTTCTAATTTCCTTTTGAGCTTCTGCATTTGCAACTGTTACAATGCATTGTGGGTTTTCAATTTGTTTAAGGTACTCAAAACTGTGTAGTTCTTGATTATAAATATGTTTTCCTATTTTCTTTTTATTATTACAAATCCAATAAAACGGAATTCCTTTTGTAACCAGTGCCTTAGCAATTGTTTTTCCTTTTTTTCCTGCGCCCCAAATAGTTAAAAGTCTATTTTTATCATAATCCAATTCTAAAAAGTAGTGTAGCTTTATATCTAAAAAATAGTTTTGAGCGTAATGCTCATGGGTTCTAGAGGTTCTTGTGCTGTAATCCCGCCATAAATGAATTTCTTTATCACAAGGAATACAGGTGAAATTCTGTTTATAAAACCTAAAGGTTAGGTCATAATCTTCTGGATACCTGTTAGGGTTAAACGCATCTGCAGCAATAAAATCTTCTCGGTGAATCATCCAACAAGGGGAGGGAATTACGCATTCTTTGTAAATTTCGGTATAGTTAGTTCCTGATTTTGTTAAGTTATTCAACCAGGTTTCATATCTAGCATAGCCATTGCTAATTCCTTCCTTACTAAAATATTTCACCAAGCCAACAGCTACATGTTTTCTCCCGTGCTTCAGTAAGCCATCTAATAGCGTTTGTAGCTTGTCTTCATGCATAATATCGTCGCTATCCATTCTGGTAATGTAATCCCCATTACAATTTTTAAAAGCCATTCGTAATGCATCAATAATTCCGTTGCCAGCGTTCTTTAAAAGTTTTATTCTAGGATCTTTTTCTGCATAACTTTTAACTACCGAATAGCTGTTATCTGTTGAGCTGTCATCAACAATCATAAGCTCCCAATTACTATAATGTTGTTCTTGTATAGATTCTATACAGGAAGCAAGATATTTCTCGGTGTTTTTAAAAGGAGTTAGAATGCTAATAAGTGGTTTTGGCATGAAGCTAATATACTTATTTTATGTAAATATTCCCTGACGGTGTGAAGCTTTAGATTAATTCTGAATTTTGTTAGTTTAGTTTTTTACTTTGTCTATTTTAGCAAATTCAGAGTGTAATTTTTGCTTGTTTTCAACAAAAAACTGTGTTATAAAAACTGAAAAATTATATTTTGGAAATATTTTAAACTTAAAACCTTATAAATGAAAAGAGTATTTGCCATTATTGGCTTAAGCACGATGCTTGTTGCTTGCGGAACTTCTTCAAAGTCAGCAAAAGCAGAAGCTTTAGCAACAAGTTCAGCAATTGAAACCACATTAGACTTAACAAAAGTTGTTGATGATAAAGTTCCTGTAACGGTAGATCCGGGAAGGTTTATTACAGAAACGGTGATTTATAGACTTCCTAGAGTGGTACAAGGAACTTACTCTGTTAGTGATTTCGGAAAGTACGTTGATGACTTTAAGGCCTTTGATTATGACGGAAATGAAATAGCTACAACCAAATTAGATGTGAATTCATGGTCAGTTTCAAACGCTACAAAATTAGATAAAATCACTTATTATGTAAATGACACTTTTGATGTTGAAACTTCAGGTGGAATTGGGGGTGAAGAGCCTTTTTCTCCAGCAGGAACCAATATAGAACCTACTAACTATGTTTTAAACTTACATGGTTTTATTGGGTATTTTGATTCTTTAAAAAACGCACAGTATAAATTAGATGTTACAGCGCCAGCAAGTTTTGTTCGTTCATCGGCAATTCAAGAGGTAGGAACAAAAACAAGTGATGATGGAAGTGCTGTTACCACGAGCTATTTTGCTCCACGTTACTTTGATATAACAGATAATCCAATGTTTTACGGAGAGTTGGATGTGGAAGAATTTCAAGTAGAAGATATAAAAGTTGTATTAAGCGTTTATTCCCCTAACAATGTACATTCTGCTGCTTCATTAAAAGAAACAATGTATAAAATGATGCAAGCGCAAAAAAGATATTTAGGAGATATTGATAGCACACCTCGTTATGATATATTCTTATATTTAAGTGATGGCGGACCAGAATCTCCTAAAGGTTTCGGAGCTTTAGAGCATCATACCTCTACTGTTGTAGTGCTTCCAGAAGATTCTTCAAAACCAGATTTGGATAAAAGTATGATAGATGTTGTTGCGCATGAGTTTTTTCATATTGTAACACCATTAAGTGTACATAGTGATGATGTTCATTATTTTGATTATCACCAACCAACTTTTTCTAAGCATTTATGGATGTACGAAGGGGTGACAGAATATTTTGCGCAACATTTTCAAGTATATGAAGGTTTAATGAGTGAAGATGAATTCTATGCTTCGGTTTTAGATAAAATAAGAACTGCTGCCAATCTAGATGACACCATGAGTTTCACGGTAATGAGTGAAAATGTTTTAGACGAGCCTTATGCTTCACAGTATTATAATGTGTATTTAAAAGGAGCTTTAATTGGAATGTGTATCGATATTTTAATGAGAGAGGAAAGTGATGGAAATAGAAGTATGCTTTCTCTAATGAAAGAACTTTCTACTAAATACGGAAAAAACAAGCCGTTTAATGATGATACTCTTATAGAAGAAATTACTGCAATGACTTACCCTTCGATTGGAGAATTTTTAAAAACGCACGTAGAAGGTACAACACCAATAGATTATAATAAGTTCTTTGCTAAAGTTGGATTAGGTTTTATTGATGGCCAAGTGGAAACTAACTATATTCAAAATGATGGCGAATTTATTTTTGTACCAAATATGCAGACATTAGAAATAGCATTTTCGCCAGCTGTTGTAAACAATAGCTTTTGGAATGACAATGGAGTGAAGCCAGGGGATGTGCTAAAGTCTGTTGACGGAGTAGAACTAAATATGAATACTGCTCAACAAGTTATAAGTACTATGTATGTATGGCAAGCAGGACAAGAAATTCATGTGGTTTTAGATAGAAATGGTGAAGAAGTGGGTATTAAAACTACACTTACTCCATCTTTTGCCAATGGAAAAAAATTACAAGCAAGTCCGAATGCTACCGAAGCACAAAATGCTTTACGTAAAGTCTGGTTAAAAGGATAGTAATTAGATAACGGAATAACTTTATCAATCGGCTGAAGAATAATAGGTTCTTCACCCGTTTTTTTTGTTATGCTTCTGTTAAAGCAATAAAACAAAAGGAAAAAAGTTATATCTTTAATACTCATTAATTCTATTTGTTATGAAAAATATTTTATTACTAATGCTTTTTGCTTTCTTATCTATAGGAAGCCTTTATTCTCAGGATAAAAATAAAATTGAAGATGCTAATTATTGTATTTTGTTAGATGGAAAAGTTTTTGCGCAAGTAGATGGAAAAATTATTCAATTAGAAGAGGCTAAAGAATTAAACAACGGTACTATTGTAAATCCAGATGGAAGTTATATGCTTTCTAATAAATCGGAAGCCCGATTAAAAGATGGGCAATGCATAGGTTTTAGTGGAAAACTTTATGAAAGTCAAGAAAAGCTGAATCAATCGTTATTAAAACAATATAAAAAGCTCAAAAGGTAAAATAATTTAAAACCCTTCAAAAACGCCTAGGCCAAATAATGCAAAATCATATTTTACAGGGTCATTGGCATCCAGTTTACGTAAGGAAGTATCTAACTCTAATAAAGCTTTAGCATCATTTTGCTTTCTGTTTAATAAACCAAGCTTTCTAGCTACATTACTAGAGTGAACATCTAAGGGGCAAGATAGTTGCGTAGGGGAGAGATTATTCCAAATACCAAAATCTACTCCGGCATTATCCTTTCTAATTAGCCAACGTAAAAACATATTTATTCTTTTCGCTGCAGAATTTTTCAAAGGATCGCTTACATGTTTTTGTGTTCTTTGTAAATGTTCTATTTCAAAAAAGACTTTTTTAAAGTGATGAATTGATTTTTGAAGTGAATTTTCTTCAGCATGCTTTACAAAGACAGTTTCTAATCCATTATGTTTTGTGTATATATGTTTTAAGCTGCGTACAAACTGCATGAAATCTTGATCATTAAAAGTTCTATGAACAAAACCTTCTAATTTCTCTAAATCAGTTTCATGGTGGTTTATAATAAAATCATAAGGTGCGTGATCTAATAATTGCATCATTCGCTTCGCATTATTGATAATGCTTTTTCTATTTCCCCAAGCTATTGTTGCAGTTAAAAAACTAGCGATTTCTATATCTTCTTTTTTAGAGAACTCATGAGGTATTTGAATAGGGTCACTATCTATAAACCTTACATTATTGTATTGTTCTACCTTGCTATCAAGAAATTCTTTTAAGTCTTTTTGGTTTAGTTTTTTCATAGGTATAGAATTCACTTTTACACCACAATCTTCCCATCAACCATTGTTAGTTTTCTATCGGCCATATCGGCTAACTCTTCGTTATGTGTTACAATTACAAAGGTTTGTCCGAATTCATCACGTAGTTTAAAAAACAGGTTGTGAAGGTTTTCAGCAGAGCTACTATCTAGGTTTCCGGAAGGTTCGTCTGCAAAAATTAAATCCGGATTATTAACTAAAGCTCTAGCTACAGCGACACGTTGTTGCTCTCCTCCAGAAAGTTCATTGGGTTTGTGCTTATATCTATGCGAAAGTCCTAAAAAATCTAAAAGTTCTTTTGCGCGTTTTTCCGCTTCCGAAGGTTTTGTTCCCTTTATAAAGGCAGGAATACAAACATTTTCTAATGCTGTAAATTCAGGTAGTAATTGATGAAACTGAAAGATAAAACCGATATTTTCATTTCTGAATTTAGCGAGTGCTTTATCGTTTAAATTGGTAATATCTGTATCCTTGATTTTAAATACAGTCTTTTCTTTTTTCGAAGCCTTATCTAAGGTTCCTAAGATTTGTAAAAGAGTAGTTTTTCCTGCTCCCGAAGCTCCTACAATTGAAACTACTTCTCCTTTTTTTATGTGTAAATCTACACCTTTTAAAACGTGTAAATCGTCGTAATATTTATGTATGTTTTTAGCTTGAATCATGCATTTTTAAATCAAACAATGAAAGTAATACTTTATGCTTAAATCAGCAACTTTATATGTTTTTAGATTTGTAATTAGCAAGTAGTTTGAAAGAAATTAACGTATAGTATATTCGTTTCATTTAGTTCTTTATTGCCGTTCACTTATTTATTTTTCCGTATTTTTATGCAGTAAATTTAGAAAAGATGCCATACAAACAATTTGAAGAATATAATATTCAAGTAACCGAAGATATTAAACAACAATACAAAAGTATCATTGAAGATTTAGGTGAAGACACAAAGCGCGAAGGCTTGGTTAAAACTCCAGAACGTGCAGCAAAAGCCATGCAGTTTCTTACTCAGGGTTACCATCAAGATCCTGCAGAAGTGCTTCGAGGAGCAATGTTTAAAGAGGATTATAAAGATATGGTTATTGTTAAAGATATTGAGTTGTATTCATTATGTGAGCATCATATTTTACCTTTTTTCGGAAAAGCACATATTGCATATATTCCTAACGGACAAATTGTTGGCTTGAGTAAGTTGCCAAGAATCGTAGATATTTTTGCAAGGCGTTTACAGGTGCAGGAACGATTAACCCATCAAATTTTAGACTGTATTAATGATACGTTGAAACCTGAAGGAGTAGCGGTTGTTATTGAAGCTTCGCATATGTGTATGATGATGCGTGGAGTACAAAAACAAAATTCAGTAACTACAACTTCTGGTTTTAGAGGACAATTTGAAAAGATTGAAACTAGAAACGAATTTTTAAACCTAATAGGGCAGAAGCTCTCTTAGTGTAACAATTAGTAAAATGTTTATACTTATTAAGTGCCTACTAATGTTGGCACTTTTTTTGTATTAATATGTTTGATAAAAAATTACTATGAATTCACAATCTAAGAAAAAATATAAAATATTAGCTTTAAGTATCTTGTTAGATGCTGTAGGAATGATACCTTTTATAGATATTGTTTGGGCACCAATTTCAGGATATATTATGACAAGACTATATAAGGGAGACAAAGGAAAATACGCTGGTATTTTTGCTTTTATTGAAGAAATAATTCCTGGTTTAGACTTTATACCTTCGTTTACAATAATGTGGTTTTATGTATATGTATTTAAAGGAAAAACCGAGGAAACCATAATAGATATTGATGCTGATTAATAAAAAAGCTCCTCTGATTTAAGATGAGTTTTTTGTCTATTAACTATTGAAATTCAGCAGGAACTTCATCTTTATGTTTGAATCGTTTATGGGTCCATAAATAATATTCAGGAGCTTCATAAATTTGTTCTTCTACAAGTTTTAAATATCTATCTGTTAACTCGTAGTTTTTATATTCCAACGGATTAACGGCAATTGTTTGGAAGGTAGTTTCGTAATATCCTCGTTTTATTTTTTTTACAGCAAAGAAAACTACCGCGCTATCTAGTTTTTTTGCAAGCATTTCTGCTCCGGTATGAATTGGAACCTTGATGCCTAAAAATTCATTCCAATAGTAAGCCTTATCTTTTTTAGGTGATTGATCCGAGATAAATCCGCTAATAGACAACTCTCCTTTAGCTTTAGAATGCAATAATGTTTGAATAGTTTCTTTGGTGGTTATAAGCTCTGTATTATACTTCGCTCTTTTTCTTTTAATTAATTTATCAAAGTATTTATTCGCTAAGCGCTTGTATACTCCATACCCTTTATGGTTTACGAATTTTTGAAGGATAAAAATCCACTCAAAATTACCATAATGTCCACATTGTAAAACGATGTTTTTATTTAACACTTCTAGCTTATGTATTTCTTCAACGTTTAGAAGTTTAAATCTCTTTATCATTTCTTCTTCAGAAATTGTTAGTGATTTAATAGATTCTAATATCATATCACATAAGTGAGCATAGAATTTTTTCTGAATATCTTTAATTTCACTATCAGATTTCTCTGGAAACACAAGCTTTAAGTTGTAAGTAACCGTCTTTTTTCTGTAACCAATGATATAATAAACAACCACAAACAAGAAGTCTGAAATAGCATATAATAATCTAAACGGAAGAATGGAGATTACCCATAAAAGTGGATAAATTATAATGTAAACAAGAAACTGCATGAAATAATTTTAGTTTTGCAAGAACAAATATATGTTATATTTGACTCAAAACTTTAAAAATATATGGGCAATTTAAGTATTGTAACAATAGTAATTATAGTAGCAAATGTATTAATCTCATACAAAGGCTTTGGCGATTATAGTTTCTTTGAAAAGTATAAATTCAATATTGGAGGAATTAAGCGAGGGGAGCAATTTAGGATGTTTAGTTCGGGTTTTTTGCATGTAGATACGCAGCACCTAATATTTAATATGTTAACGCTTTTCTTTTTTGCTGATGTTGTTATTCAATATATAGGATCACTAGGTTTTGTGCTAGTGTATGTGGGAAGTTTAATTCTTGGAAGTTTATTGTCTTTGTATTTTCATAAAAATGAATATCACTATAGTGCGGTAGGAGCGAGTGGAGCAGTAACAGGAATATTATATTCTGCTATTTTATTGCGTCCGGAAATGAGCTTGTACATGTTTTTTATTCCAATACCAATTCCTGCTTATATTTTCGGAATAGGTTATTTATTATATTCTATTTACGGAATGAAAAATAAAGCCGACAATATTGGCCACGATGCACATTTTGGCGGCGCTATTGGTGGTTATGTTATAACCTTGTTTTTAGCTAATTGGCTGTTTCAAGAGAATCTTTTAATGATAGGTTTATTAGCAATTCCAATTGTTTTATTATTCGTTTTAAAACGAATGGGGAAAATTTAAACATAAAAAAAGCCTTCTAATTTTAGAAGGCTTTTTTATATGTAATCAGATGCTTACTAATCTAGTAATTCTGATATTTTTTGTTCTAAAGCAGGGCCTCTTAAATTTTTAGCTATAATCTTCCCGTCTTCATCTATAATGAAAGTAGCAGGAATTGCATTGATATTATATTCTCTTGCAATAGGGTCATTAAAATATTTTAAGTTAGAAACTTGATGCCAAGTTAAGTTATCTTGTTCAATAGCATCTATCCATGCTTGTTTTGCATCCTTTTGTTGTGGAGTTCCATCTAAAGAAACACCAATAATTTCTAATCCTTTATCATGGTATTTTTTATATACCTCTACTACGTTAGGGTTTTCTCTCCTACATGGTCCACACCAAGCAGCCCAAAAATCTATGATAGTAACTTTTCCTTTAATATCATTTAAAGTAATAGCTTCACCTTCTGGAGAAGGAGCAGTAAAGTTAGGTGCTATACTTCCTATCGCAGTATTTCTATTTTCATTTAAATATTTAGAAACAGCTTTACCAGTTCTAGCGTTTTTTATATTATCGTCAAGACTGTTGTATAAATCTTCAATTTGTGCAAACTCCATTTTGTTGTTCATTGTTGCACTTTCAAGAATAAATCCTGATAAAACAGCATCGGTATTTGTAGAAACAAATTGTATGTCATTAGCTAGACCTTCTTTCATTAAGTTTTCATAATCTGTACGTAAACTAGCCATTTTAACCGAGTCTTGGTTTTGGTAAGCTAATCTAAATGCTTCATCAATTTTAGAGGTTTTAGTACGTAAGTTTTTAGCATAATCTTGATAATCGCTCAATAACTTATTTTCTTTTCCGCCATCAATAACAGAAGCATAAACACTATCTGTGTAAATAGTTAAATCTATCTTTTCGTTTTCAAGTATAAATGGTAGGCCGCCAGGTATTCCTTCTATAGCTATAAAATACATATCTGGGTTATCAATCTTTCCTTTAAATTCAAAAGTACTATTTGTAATTCTTGTCGAGTCTAAAACAACTGTCGTTCTACCTTCAGATCTAACTATCTGAACAAGTTCGTTGTTTTTTACTTTGTCTAATTTTCCGCTCACTAAATATCCATCTAGATTATTTTGTGCACAAGAAGTTAGAATAATTGAAATACATAAAAAGTATAAAATACGTTGCATAAATTTAATTTTTGAACAAATATAAGGGGTTAATCTCTATTTAATTTCAAAAAGCAATTATGTTAGTTTTAATTTAACAATTGCTTACTTTTGTACTATGATATTAAATGATACTATAATTGCATTAGCGACACCTTCTGGAGCAGGGGCAATAGCTGTTATACGACTTTCTGGCCCAGAAGCAATTTCTATTTGCTCGAAGTTTTTTCAGTCTATTCACAATAAAGACTTGACCAAACAAAAAACCCATACCATTTTATTGGGGCATATAAAGGACGGAAATAAGACTTTAGATGAAGTATTAGTTTCTGTATTTAAAAATCCAAATTCCTATACAGGTGAAGACGTAGTTGAAATTTCTTGTCATGGTTCTGTATTTATTCAGCAAGAAATTTTACAATTGTTTTTACGTAATGGCTGCAGAATGGCAAACGCTGGAGAATTTACGCTACGCGCATTTTTAAACGGAAAATTAGATCTTAGTCAGGCAGAAGCTGTAGCAGATTTAATTGCAAGTGATAATGAAGCTTCACACCAAATTGCCATGCAACAAATGCGTGGTGGTTTTTCAAGTGAAATAGCGAAACTTCGTGAAGAACTTTTAAATTTTGCTTCATTAATTGAACTAGAATTAGATTTTGCAGAAGAGGACGTTGAGTTTGCAGATAGAACCCAATTTAAAGCTTTGGTAGATAGAATCATCTTTGTTTTAAAACGATTAATAGATAGTTTTTCTGTCGGAAATGTTATTAAAAACGGAATTCCTGTTGCAATTGTAGGAGAACCAAACGTAGGTAAATCCACCTTGCTTAATGCGCTTTTGAATGAAGAAAGAGCCATTGTAAGCGATATAGCAGGTACTACAAGAGATACTATTGAAGACGAGATAGTAATTGGCGGAATGGGATTTAGGTTTATTGATACCGCAGGAATTAGAGATACGAAAGATGTAGTTGAAAGTATTGGTATTAAAAAGACTTTTGAGAAAATAGAACAAGCACAAGTAGTTGTTTATTTGTTTGATGCAGAGAAATTCATAACAAATAGCGAAAAATTTATTGTTGAAATCGAAAGAATAAAGAATAAATATCCGTTAAAACCATTAGTAATCATAGCGAATAAGGTGGATAAGCTATCTGAATCAGATAGCAAAAACCTTAATACTTCTATTGAAAACCTTCATTTGTTATCTGCCAAGTCAGGAACAGGAGTAGAAGAGTTAAAAGATAAATTGCTAGGTTTTGTTAATACTGGCGCTTTACGAAACAACGAAACGATTGTTACCAACTCTAGACATTATGACGCCTTACAAAAGGCTTTTGAAGAAGTTTCTAAAGTTAAATACGGACTAGAATCTGATTTATCCGGAGATTTATTGGCAATAGATATAAGACAGGCTTTATATCACTTTGGAGAAATCACCGGAGAAATTACAAGTGATGATTTACTAGGGAATATTTTTGCTAATTTCTGTATCGGGAAATAAACACCCTTCACTTCTTTCTTTGTTGCTTGTTATTCAAGGGTTTATATATTCTTTCTTATTGGATATTTGCCTTTTATGTTCTAAATTTGTTGCTCATCTGTTGCCAAATATGTGATTTTGTTGCCCAAAATCCGTTGGCAATAAGATGGGCGAAATGATGCACCATATTGCCCCATGTTGCACCATGACGCTACATAAAGCACCATTTATGAGCAGTAATTTATATATTCCTAAAACTTGTATGCATTGCGGTAATGCTTTTGTAGCACGAACCACAGTAACAAAGTACTGTGGAGATACTTGTGCTAAAAAGGCATACAAAGCACGTAAGCGTAACCAAAAAATTCAAGCCACGCTTACCCAGGACATGAAGAAACAACATGAAGTTGTTTCTAATCCTGATCTTAATGCTGTACACAATAAAGACTTTTTAAGTGTTACGGAAGCTTCTCAATTGATTGGTGTTAGTAGATGGACCATTCAAAGAATGATTAAACAAGGGCGATTAAAAGCGGTGCCCTTTGGTAGAAAACGAATTCTTGCAAGATGGCAAATAGAGAACCTTTTTAATTAGCACATTATGAAAGTAACATTAAGGCAACGCAAAAAGAATAATAAAATAAGTCTTTACTTAGACTACTATCACAAAGGAAATCGTAAGACCGAATATTTACGTCTGTACCTAACGCCAAATCCAAAAACAAAAACAGAAAGAGAGGCAAACAAGAAAACAAAACAACTAGCGGAAGCAATATGTGCTCAAAGACAGCTAGAAATGCAGACCGGTATTTATGGATTTCAAGATTTAGAGAAGTTAAAAGGCAATTTCATTTCCTATGTATCAGCTTTAGCAGAAAAGAAAAATACAAGTTCCGGTAATTATGGGAGTTGGAATAGTATGCTCAAACATTTAAAAATCTTCTCTCCAGCCGATACAAGTTTTAATGATGTAGATAGAGTATTTGTTCAAAATTTTAAAAATTATTTAGATACAAAAGCTACATCCAGAGCAGGAAAGAAACTATCACAAAACACCAAATACTCATATTATGGAAAGTTTAATGCAGCATTAAAACAAGCTGTTGCTGATGGTATTTTAAAAGAAAATCCAGCTAAAGGAATTGATGGATTCAAGCAAGGCGAACCTCAACGAGAGTTTCTAACACTAGATGAACTACAACAAGCGGTAAATACAGATTGTGAACTACCAATTTTAAAAACGGCATTCATTCTATCAGCCTTAACTGGATTACGTTGGTCAGATATAGAAAAACTGACTTGGTCAGAAATTCAACACTCTAAAGAAATGGGATATTATATCCGATTCAGACAGAAGAAAACCAAAGGAGTTGAAACCCTACCAATATCAGATCAAGCCAGAGAGTTGTTAGGAGAAAAAGGGGAGCCTAAAGAAAAAGTATTTAAAGGCTTAAATTATAGTGCTTGGTCTAACTTGAAATTACAACAATGGATGTTAAGGGCAGGTATCCAAAAAGAAATTACCTTCCATTGTGCGCGTCATACGTATGCAACATTACAATTAACTTTAGGAACAGATATTTATACAGTATCAAAATTATTAGGGCATAAAGAGCTTAGAACTACACAAATTTATGCGAAAGTAATTGATGATAAAAAGAAAGAAGCTGCCAACCGTATTCAACTAGATTTATAATGAAAGGAAGTATATTTTCAAGTTTGGTTTCTATAACCAATGGCTTACATAGAGATAATAGAAAGGAAAAGGATTTTAAGCACTTATTGTCTGATTTCAAACTGAATCCAAAAGCTAATAACGCGGTTTTTAAAGTAAACTTTAAAAAGCCTTTAAATGCTAAAAAAGAATACTACCATAAGCTGATATTTAATGAAACAGAAAGGACAGTAGTATCATTTGTAAAGGAATTTCCTGAAAATGCTACAGTTCCAGAAAATAAATACAGTTTTACTATTCTTCTTAACAAGTTTGATAAGTACTTAAATGACATCGCAAATTATATAAATAATAGAGCGATAACAGCAGATTTTAATATTGACGACAATTATATCATCAATTACTTAAAAGTATCTGTAATCCGATTATATGCTGAACTGCAAGAACAATATGGTCAGTTTTCAGAAGATTCAAAATTCACAATTTTAGAAATAGCGGAAAAATATTTTAATGACACTACCTTTAATATTAATCAGATAGTAAAAACGAACATTAAAGAAATAGTTATTAAAAAAGAACCGAGAGCTACAGCAAAACCCAAAACCTCATTTGGATATAAAAACAAAGACACCTCAACCTTATTAACTGTACTAAAGCAATTAAACCTTAAAATTGATTTGTTAGATAATCGTTCAACGGTTGAGCAATTGCAAAAATTGTTGTTATCTAAAGATTTTAGAGTAATAGATTTCCAAATTTACCTTCAATGCGAAACCACACAGTTTAGTTATGTGGTAAAAAAGCTAAAACCTTTTTTTAATAGTTTCAATCCTACTTCAATTGAACGTTCTGGTAAATTTATCACCAAAACAGGTACGCCTTTAAAGGCTAATAATCTGTATAAAAATAAGGTTCATAATCCTAAAGAAAAGGAAGTAATAGATAGAATCATCCAACAACTGCAATAAAAAACAGTAAGATTAGTAAGAAATCTTACTGTTGTCTTACCCTCATTTTACACTCTTACTAAAATTAGATAGCCAATTTTCAACCTTTGTATTGTCCTTGATAACCAAGGATGACATTAGGCCTGATGTCCTCATTTATTCAAATAACAATAAAAGATGGACATTACAATCATCGAAAAATTAGAACGCATCGAAAAGTTGTTACAAGAACAACAAACGTTGCAAAAGCAAGTATTGAATTTCAATGAAACTTGCCAGTATTTAGAACTATCACAATCGCACTTGTATAAACTTACAAGTACGGGAGCCATTCCACACTATAAACCGAATGGTAAAAAAATCTATTTCCAACGTCAGGAATTAGACCAATGGTTATTGCGTAACCGTATGGATTCCCAAGACGAAATCGAGCAACAGGCAGCTAATTACTTAATCAAAAAAGGAAAGGTAAAGTTATGACTGAAATAATCGATTTACTCTTGGCACTCTCACAAGAGATTAAGGATATAAAAGCACGTATCGAATTAATAAGAGCATCGAGAGCAGAATGCTTAAAAGATACGTGGATTGATAATCAGGACGTAATGCAAACGCTACATATTAGCCAACGTACATTACAAACGTTCCGAACAAATGGTACGATTCCATATAGTAAGATACAAGGTAAATTTTATTACAAGGTATCAGATATAGAGGAACTATTACAAAGCAATTATTATAACCCAAATTTTAAATGCGATGGAAATAAGTAAAGAAAGCATTTTAAAGAAAACGCATTATGGGTTAAATATCTATGCCTATGTATTAAGGCAGTATTATCCTGAAACAACAGTCCTTTCCGTAAAAGGAAGGGACTGCGGGATAACCCGTAACCCTTTTAACGGTGGTAAATCAACATTACAAATTAATGTTGTAGATAATAAGGCAATACATTATGATACAGAACTAACCGATTTTAAAGGTGATGTATTCGATTTCGCATCCTATCATTTTAAAATCATTAATGAAGAAGAATTGTTACTAAAAATCAATGAGGTACTGCATCTAAATTTTGAAGTTAAAAAAGAAGATGAATTATCCTGGTTAGATGAACCCGATGATACTTGGTATGCTTACAGCAGTTTTTACAAAGCACCAATTAGAAATGTGTTTCCAACTGAAAAAGTACGATTACATCAAATATTGGAGCGTATTACAAGCGATAAGTATAAAAGTATCACAGAGCAATTTAGAGCGATTAAAGACCCAAAAGAAGCACGAAAATTTAAAGCAAATCATTTTGATTATGTAACATTTTCAGGTGTGTTTTCTAAACGAAATGATGATAGTTTAATTGAACACTCATCATTATTGACAATCGATTTTGACCATTTAGAAAATCTTGAAGAACTAAAACAACAATTATTAAACGATGAATATTTCGAAACCGAATTGTTGTTTACATCACCTTCAGGAGAAGGCTTAAAATGGATAATTAGAATCGATTTATCCCAAGTGTCACACAATGAATATTTTATTGCGGTGGCCAATTACATAAAGCAAACATATAACATTGAGGTAGACCAATCAGGTAAAGACATTTCCAGAGCGTGTTTTTTATCCCACGATCCATTGGCATACCTACATAAAAGACATCAGAAATTATGACAAAAATATTTAACCCAAAAGATTGGTTAGCTGTTCCAGAGCAAAAAGAAGTACCTAAAAAACCAATCAACAACAACCCAACAACAGTTGTTGCAAATGATATTGAATCATATGTCAGCGCATTAGAACAATCAGGTATAGACATTACAGATACGTATGAAAAATGGCGTGATATTGGATTTGCAGTTTCAGAAGAATACGGAGAAGCTGGACGTGATTACTACCATAGAATAAGTAGAAATTATTCAGGTTACGACCATAAAGAATGCGACGAACAGTATAATAAATGCTTACAAGCAAAAGGACACGGTATAAGCATTGGTACTTTATACCACCATTTACATCAAGTTGGTATTAAACCACAACAGCAACAACAAGTTGTTGAAGTGTTGCAACAGTCAGAAGAAGTAAAACAACCATTGCCAACAATACCAACAACAGTTTACAACAATATTCCAACATTTTTGCAACAAGTAATACAACCTTCAAGCAGTAATGAAGAACGTGATATTTTATTGTTGGGAGCATTAACAGCATTTAGTGCCTGTTTTCCAAAACTATTTGGTGTGTATGACCAAAGTAAAGTATTTAGCAATTTGTATTTATTTGTTACTGCACCAGCTTCAGCAGGAAAAGGAAGATTAAACCAAATTAAAAATTTGGTAAATCCTGTTCACAAACAACAACGTGAACAATCCAAAATCCTAAAACAACAACATCAAGTTGAAATGGCAACTTATAATATGAATAAGGGTAAAAGTGAAACAATGGAGAAACCAAATAAACCACCTGAAAGAATGTTGTTTATCCCTGCTAATAATAGTGTAACAGGTGTTTATCAATTAATATCGGATAATGAAGGTAGAGGGTTAATTTTTGAAACCGAAGGAGATACTTTAGCACAAGCCTTTAAAAGTGATTACGGTAATTATTCAGATGGTTTTCGTAAAGCATTCCACCACGAAACCATTAGTTATTATCGAAGAACAGATAGAGAATATGTTGATATTGAAAGACCTTGCTTATCAACAGTCCTATCAGGTACACCAAAGCAAATTCAAGCGTTGGTTCCAAGTGCTGAAAATGGGTTGTTTAGTCGTTTTATGTTTTATTATATGAATATCAAACCGACTTGGAAAAACGTTTTTCAAACAGGCATAGCAAATGGTTTAGATGAATACTACGACCAATTAGGAAAGGAATTTTTTGAGCTATATAAAACTTTAAAAAACAACCGACCTATTGAAGTAAGGCTAACAACAGAGCAACAACAAAAATTCAATGTATTTTTTGAAAAACTACAAACCAAATATCTAAATCTTCAACCCGATGACTATATAGCAACTGTTAGACGTTTGGGGTTAATAGCATTTAGAATTATAATGTTGTTTTCTGTATTTCGCATTATGGAAGATGGTGATGTAAACCAAGTAAGATATTGTGAGGATATAGATTTTGAAAATACATTGGAAATGATAAGCGTATTAGTAAAGCACAGTAGTAAGGTGTTTAACGATTTACCTATCGAACAAAAAGAAGTAAAAAGAGCCAATCGTAAAGAACGTTTTTTAGAAGCACTACCTTATCAATTTTCAAGACAAGATTACCTAAATATAGCCGACAAAAACAAGATTCCTCATAAAACAGCAGAAGGCTATATTACTAAATTTGTTGATGCTGGTCTAATACATAGGGAAGCACATAACAATTATACAAATCCCACAAAAGCACAATAAGGATTTTGAGGATTTTAAGGAAACGAGGATTTATAAAAATACTTTATATCCTCAAATCCTTAACTTCCTCATTTCCTGTTTATAATTGTTAATATCTTTTTGTTAGTTCTTATTTTCTTTTTCTTACATTAGACAAATATTGACAAGTCAAAATATCCCCAAAATGACGTTTGGAGAATACATCAGAGAAATACGAGAAGAAAAGCAATTATTATTAAGAGAAGTTGCTTCTCAAATGAATATTGATACGGCACTTTTAAGTAAAATTGAACGTGGTACTCGTATGGCTCGTAAAGAACAAGCTGAAGCATTAGCCAAAGTATTAAAACAAAATAAAAATGAATTGCTTCAATTCTGGATGGCAGATAAAATTGTCTTTATGTTAAAAGATGAAAAGAACAGTACGGAAATCCTCAAAATTGTAGAACAAAAAATTAATAGATTGAGCAAGAAGTAGAATTAATAAACCCAAGTATTATGAGTCAGGAACTTTATTTCAATATCATAACGTTTGATTTACCAGACAAACCAATAACTTTTTATTTAAGTAAAGAGAAAATTGGTAATGCTCAAAAGCTCTATAAAACAAAGTTTCCAACCAATATTGAAGAATTGTTTCCTGGTATAAAAGAAGAAAACCCTGATTTCATATACACATCGTTTATTTACGAAAAAGAAGGCTATCATCCCTTATCACTCAATCTAAAGGAACAACCAACCGACTTAATTAAACACTATTATAATTGGCGTATCAAAAAATTCTTTAATAGCATTAAAAAACTTGTTGGTCAAAACTTTGTGAATGATAATCAAATTTGGATTGGTAATAGATCATATCAAAATAAAAGTTTCGCGCAGTATTATAAGTTTACGGTCAAAGTACAAATTAAAGAAGTTAGTGAATATGGTGAGTTAGTTATTTCTTATGATGGTATGGCTAAAGTGTTTAAAAAACCTATTTCTGAAATTATAAAACATACCTCAACAACAAATCTTAATAAAGTTGTATATAAAATGAGGTTATTAAAATATCATAAGGAAAAGGAATTTATTGATGATAACACAAAGGCTTTTGCCATTTTGAATAACGATTTACGTAATGCGTTTAAAATTAAACCAGAACCCAAAGATGATTCCAATAAATATATTGGGTACAAAAACAAAATTGATAAGTTTATTCAACATTTCATTTTAAGTGATGAATTTAAGAAAGTTATCCCTGTAAATAATGATGATTACCTGCCAGTAGAAATAAATCGCATTGGTGAAGTAACTGATGAAAGTAATGATTTATTGTTCCAAAATGGTGTTGGTAGAAATCCCAAAATAGATTTTAAGAACTTAAAACCTTTAAATCCTTGTCAGTTAGATAATGTGCATTTCTTCTTTATACATCATACAAGTTATGCTAAAGAAGTAGAAGCATTGCAAAAATTATTGGAAGATGGTACAAGTTGGTATAAAGGTTTAAACATTTATGCAGGTGTTTTAGCACATTTCGATAATGATGTCAATATAGTATTTGATGATTTAGAAAATCCATTACCTCAAATTTCACAAGGTATAAAAGACTTTAAATCAGACCCTAACATTAATTACGTTGCTATTTATTTAAGCCCTTTTAACAAGCACGAACCTAATCTTGAAAAAAAGTTAGTGTATTACAAGGTTAAAGAACAGCTATTATATAAAAGAATAATATCTCAAGTAATAGAGTTTGATAGATTTAGAAGAAACCAACATAAATTTATTTACGATTTAACCAATATATCATTAGCCTTATTAGCAAAATTAGATGGTACACCTTGGCAACTTAATGTAAAACCAAAAAATGAATTGGTAATTGGTGTTGGTGCTTTTAAAAATACCGAAGAAAACATTCGTTATGTAGCAAGTGCATTCAGTTTTAAAAATAATGGAAGGTTTAATGAATTTCATTATTTCAGTAAATCAGATGTTAAACAATTAGGCAATGCTTTAAGTGATGCTATTTGGCAATATGTTCCAACGAATAAGTCACCCGAAAAAATAGTGATTCACTTTTATAAGGATATGAAGGATGAAGAAATACAACCTGTTTTAGAAATGATGGATAAACTTCAATTGCCTTGTCCTCTTTTTGTTCTTAATATTAATAAAACTAAATCACAAGATATTATTGCTTTTGACCAAAATTGGAATGGTGAGTTAATTCCAATGAGTGGCACATATATAAATATTGGCCCTAAAGGAGAATATAAATATTTACTCTTTAATAATTTGAGGTATAACAATACTGTAAAATACCCAAGTCATTCAAGTTATTCATTTCCAATAAAACTTAAAATATCAAGTCCTACACCAGAGGCTTTAAATGATAGTAAAATGATTAGAAAGCTAATAGAGCAAGTGTATCAATTTAGTAGGCTATATTGGAAATCCTTACGTCAACAAAACGTACCAATAACAATTAAATATCCTGAAATGGTTGCAGAAATAGCACCTCGTTTTGAAAGCAAGGAAATACCACCTTTTGGTCAAGAAACCTTATGGTTTTTATAATCCGAAGCCTTTTTTCTTTGCACAACCATTGCATTCAATAATTTGTATCTTTGTGAAACTTTATGAAAATATTCTTTTCCATATCAATGTCAATTTTATTCTTTTTTCAGGGAATTAGCCTTGATATGGATTTTTGTGGGCCAATAAAAGATATCTCAAATATCATTACCCATTATCAAAACCATAAAGTTTTTGGCGACTCTTTCCTTGAATATGTAGTTGAAGATTACATTGACAATAATGCAAAAGATGAAGGGCATCATAATAACCCAGATGAGGAGAATACACCCGTTCATTCTCATAATCAATGTTGTCATCCTTTAGTGTTATTTATTGCGAACAACAATCCGGCCCTAATCAATCGACCAAAGTTTGAAGATAAAGAGCCGTTCAATTTATATACAGTTAACTTCTCTTCCAGATATCTGGAATCCCTCTTCCAACCCCCTCAAGTATAATTCAGTTTTTTTTAAGGATAGCTATATCCTAACGTGATGCTTCTCAAAGTAAGCATTGCTTTATAAATGCGTTGCACCCATTCGCACCGTAAATTTTCAACTGAATTAATACATATTTATGATTAATAAAATCATTTCATTTTCCATTAATAATAAATTTATTATTGGGCTATTTATAGTGGTGCTTATTGGCACAGGCATATACTCAATGGCCACTATAAATTTGGGTTCCGTGCCTGATATTACCAACAATCAAGTTCAAGTTATAACAACTGCCCCTAATTTGGGAACGGAGGATATTGAGCAATTTGTAACCTTTCCCGTAGAATTGGCAATGGCAAATCTTCCAGACGTTATCGAACTGCGTTCGATCTCTCGTTTTGGACTGTCCGTGGTAACCATTGTTTTTAAAGACGAAGCAGGAACCTACCTGCCACGACAGTTGGTACAAGAAAAATTAACCGCAGTTGCGGAAGAAATCCCTGAAGGTTTTGGCACGCCTTTTATGGCGCCCATTACCACGGGCTTGGGCGAAATATTGCAATATACCTTAAAGGTTAAAGAAGGGTACGAAGAAAAATATGACGCAATGGAACTGCGCACCATTCAAGACTGGATCGTGAAACGCCAGATGGCGTTAGTCCCGGGAGTTGTTGAAGTAAATGCTTTTGGAGGCTATGTAAAACAATATGAAGTCGCTCTTAATCCTGCTAAACTAAAAAGTTTTGGCATCACAATGCACCAGGTCTTTGAAGCCCTTAAAGTGAACAATGCCAATACGGGTGGAGCTTATATTGAAAAAAACCACCAAGCCAATTTTATCCGTGGGGAAGGGCTGGCACGAAGTATCGCCGATTTGGAAAACACCGTTGTGACCACTCAAAATGGAAGCCCTGTTTTGGTAAGGGACGTTGCCGAAAAAGTGGGTTACGGTAACCAAGTGCGTTATGGTGCATTTACCCAGGATGGTCACGAATCTGTGGGTGGCCAAATATTAATGTTGAAAGGACAGAACCCAAGTAACGTTATAGAAAATGTTGAAAAGCGTATAGCCGAAATCCAAAAATCCTTGCCTGAAGGCGTGTATATCGATACATTTTTAAGCCAAAGCGAACTGATTGAGAGAACCACAAGTACCGTTAAAACAAATCTAATTGAAGGGGCACTCATCGTAATATTCGTTTTGGTACTCCTTTTAGGTAGCTTCCGTGGCGGTTTGATAGCAGCTTCGATAATCCCCTTGTGTTTATTGTTCGCATTTATTTTGATGAAGCAATTTGGTATTTGGGCAAATTTAATGTCCTTGGGTGCAATTGATTTTGGAATTATTGTTGACGGCGCGGTAATTATAGTGGAGGGAACGGTTTTTCACATTCATCAACGGATGAAGAAATCCAATGCAATTATGGGACAATCCGAGATGGATGAAATAGCCTATGATTCTTCTAGTAAAATGATGAATTCTGCCTTTTTCGGTCAACTAATCGTTCTCATTGTTTTTACACCTATTTTGTTCTTGACAGGTGTGGAAGGAAAAATGTTCCGCCCAATGGCCTTTACCTTTGGATTTGCAGTTTTAGGCGCTATCATCCTTTGTCTTACCTATGTGCCAATGATGTCGTCATTATTTTTAAAACCTGCCAAAAACCAAAATAGTTGGTTTGCCAGATTTGAAAATCGGATGGATAGGATAAGCGATAAAATTATGGGCCTTTTGAATCGCGTGTATCTGCCCATACTGAATTTTTCACTTCGTTTTAAAGCAGGGGTCGTAATAGGTGCGGTTGCCTTGCTATTGATTGCAGGATTTGTATTCAAAAATATGGGAGCTGAATTTATCCCGAAATTTGATGAGGGCGATATTGCGTTTCAAGCATTAATAAAACCGGGGAGCAGTCTTACAGAGACCATCGAGGCTTCAAAGAAACTCGAAAATCTAATAAATGAATTTCCTGAAGTTAAAACTGTAGTTTCAAGAATCGGGGTAGCCGAAATCCCAACCGACCCGATGCCAATGGACATTGCGGATAGTTACATTATTCTTGAAAAAGATAAAAGCAAATGGACTTCCGCCGACAGCAAAGAAGAACTCATTGAAAAAATACAAGAAAAGATTTCGGTTGTTCCCGGTGTCAATTTTGTATTTACCCAGCCCGTGGAACTTCGTTTTAATGAGTTGCTAACTGGAGTTCGTGAGGACGTGGCAATCAAATTGTACGGAGAAGATTTGGATGTGTTGGCAGATAAGGTACAGGAAATCGCAGCGGTAATACGTGAAGTACCGGGTGCAGCAGACCTTAACGTAGAGGCTACAAGCGGTTTGCCACAAATGACAGTGGTGTATAACCGCGCAAAAATGGCACAATACGGTGTAACCGTGGATAAATTGAATGATTATGTAAGTGCCGCCTTTGCAGGCGAAAAGGCAGGTGTGATTTTTGAAGGCGAAAAGCGTTTTGATGTGGTTATCAGGTTGGCAGAGGACTTTAGGCAAGACATCAATAGCTTAAAAAACCTTTACATAGACCTGCCGAACGGTGCTCAAGTGCCTCTAAAGGAAGTTGCGGATATCAGTTATAAAGCTGGGCCAATGCAAATTTCAAGAGACAACACTATGCGTCGTATATCTGTGGGTGTAAATGTTCGTGGACGCGATGTAAAATCGATGGTCGAGGAAATTCAGCAAAAACTGGAAACGGAAGTGGAACTGCCACCAGGTTATTACGTCACTTATGGAGGATCATTTGAAAACCTGCAACGTGCATCAGACCGATTGATGATAGTAGTGCCCATCGTTCTACTAACAATATTTATCCTGCTTTATTTCGCTTTAAATTCATTTTCACAGGCTTTGATGATTTATATGGCAGTGCCTTTGGCGGCAATAGGCGGGGTTTTCATTTTGTTGATCCGTGGAATGCCTTTCAGTATTTCGGCAGGGGTCGGGTTTATCGTACTCTTTGGAGTAGCGGTTTTAAACGGTCTGATACTCATAAACAAATTCAATGAACTAAAAGAAAGTGGAATGACAGATTTAAAAAAACGTATATACGAAGCTACGCACGAACGTTTACGTCCCATTTTATTGACTGCCATTACCACAATTATGGGCTTTATCCCAATGGCGGTTTCCACCTCTGGTGGTGCAGAAGTACAGCGACCATTGGCAACAGTAGTCATTGGAGGAATGCTTACGGCAACATTTTTGACCTTGGTGGTTATTCCTATTCTTTACTATTGGCTGGAATCGAGAAAGGAACGAAACAATACAAAGGGGGATATAAGCTATGTCAACAGGTCAACAAACATTATAACGGTATTATTGATGGTTGGAGGTTTGATGGCTTCTGGAACTTCATTTGCCCAAGACAATAGTCAAGATGGTACAATTCCAAAGACCTTGACCATTGATGAGGCCATTGCTATGGCAAAACAGAATTATCCTACGCTCAAGGAAAGTCAGGCATTTATTGAACGGGAAAAGGCGATGAAAGGCACCAGTTTTGACCTTGGCAGCACCGAAGTTTTTACAGGCAAGGAAGAATATGGCAATAATCTTCCTGGAGTTCAAACAACCGTTGGTGTGCAACAGGGAAATATTGATTTGCTTTCCGGGTTTTCAAAATCGAAATTTTACAAAGAACGTATTGCCTTGGGAGAAAAGTTTTTTGTGGCAAGTGAACAACAGTTGGTGCGTAATGTGATGCAGGCGTATGACCAAATTAATTATTACAAGGCACAGTTGCGTTTTGCTGACCAATTGGACAGTACTTATGCCAATTTTAAGAACGCTGCCCAACTTAGGTATGACACAGGAGAAACAGGCAAGTTGGAGTTTATTGCAGCCTCTTCCGAATTTCAGCAGATACAAGTATTAAAACAACAAGCTTTCGATGATATTGAAATCGCCAAACGTGCCTTAAAGCAATATTTGGGAACCGATGAAAACATCGAGACGGTTGATGGCGTTTACGAGCCATTGGATTTTATGGCTACATTAGATTCAACTTCAGTGGCAAATAATCCAATGTTGCAATATGCCTTGCAAAATGCCGAAGTAAGCAAGGCAAACGTGGGTGTCGAAAAATCCCAATTTCTACCTAAATTTAGTTTATCGTATGGCAGACAAGTTGTAGATGAAGTGTCAGGCTTCAATACTTTTCAGGCAGGCATTAGCATTCCACTATGGTTTTTTCCGCAAAAGGCAAGAGTCAAGTCAGCTAAGGCAGACGCAATGATGGCAGAATATCAATATTTGGAACAAAAAGAAGTTACGGAAAGCCGTGTTTCGCAATTGCTCCAATCCCTCGAAAAAACTAAGAAGACCTTGCAATATTATAAAGAAGGCGCACTGCTATTGGCAGAGGAACAGATAGCCACGGCACAGTTGGCATCCAAGGAAGGCGAAATTGATTACGTTAATTACATTACAATTCTAAACAGTGCCATCCGTATCAAACAAAACCATTTACAATACCTCAATCAGTATAACCAACAGTCTATTGAGGTACAATATCAATTGGGTAATCTATAATCATAAAAAGAGAAAAATGAAGAATATACTATTAGTAAGTACCGTATTATTTACACTTATGTTTATGAGTTGTAACGATGCCCCAAAATCTGAACTCGGGCATAACGAAGCGGAGGTTGGGGAAGATGCGCACGGCGAAGGCCACGACGAGGAAGAAGGAGTTGTGGAACTTACAAAGCAACAGGCCGAAAACATCGGTTTAAAAACGAAAACTCTGGAGGAACGAACTTTAGGAAACAACATTAAGGTAACAGGAACGCTGGAACTTTTTCCACAGGATAAGGCGAACATCAGTCCGTTTGTTGGTGGAAATGTGAGTTCCATTAAGGTAGTACCTGGAGATAATGTAAGTAAAGGACAGGTATTGGCATATATTGAGCATCCCGATATCATTGCAATGCAACAGGAATTTCAGGAAAAAAATGACGAACTGGTCTTTTTGAAACAGGATTTTGAACGCAAGCAGACCCTTTATGATAAAGGCGTTTCTTCTGGCAAGGAATTTCAGATGGCGCAGTCAAAATTTCGTTCCACCACATCCAGTGTCAATGGGTTGCGTTCCCAATTGAAACTGTTGGGCATTAATCCCGACAAAGTGGCGGAAGGTCAAATATATTCCGCTGTTCCCATTACCACGCCAATAAGTGGATACGTGGCAGAAGTAAATATAAGTTTGGGCGATTATGTGGGCGCACAATCCAAAATGTTCTCAATAAGCGATAACTCAAAAATTTACGTCAATTTTAAAGTATATGAAAAGGACATATACCAAATAGAGAAAGGGCAACAAATATATTTTTCCACGGCCTCCCACCCGGACAATTTGCTTAAAGCCACCGTTCGGTCTGTTGGTAAAACCTTTAACACCGACCCAAAGGCTTTGGAAGTCTTGGCGGATATTGAAAACAAGGATAAAAACCTATTGCCGGGAATGTATGTGGAAGGGCGCATAGTGCAGGGCGAGAAAAAAGGTTTCGCTATTCCTGAAGCTGCTATCATAAAAGAAGGCGAGCAATCCTTCATTTTCATTTTGGATGAAGACGAAGAAATGGAAGCGGGCAAAATGAAATTCAAAATGATACCCGTAACGGTTGGTATTACTGATTTAGGCTTTGTTGAAGTCAATCTTCCTGCCGAAGTTTCAAAGGATGCCAAAGTGGTCATAAACGGAGCTTATAACCTGTCTTCGGAAATGGTTAAAGGCGAACTGGAACACGCACATTAATTCAATCACCATCAAAGATTTTGATTCCGGGTTTGTTTATCGTCTTAATAAGTTAGTTAAAAATTAAAAAACAGGCTCGGTTCAAAATCGATTAAAAATTTAAAAAAATGAAGGAAATAAAAGCATTTATAAAACCGAACCGGATCCAAAGGGTAATTGAAGCTCTTGCTGATAGTGGTTTTAAAAGTATGACCCTGTCACAAGCAGAAGGCACGGGAGCGTTCAAGGCAAAAGGCGCAAGACCGTCGCTGGATTTTCACGTGACAGATAGTCCAGTGGTCAAGCTGGAACTGGTTTGTCAAAATGAGGAAGCCCAAGCCGCAATTGAAACAATTCTAAGAAATGGTAAAACGGAAGAACCAGGAGACGGGATTATTTATATCGCAAATATAGAAGATGCCTTTCACATTAAAACGGGAGAATCCATAGGGAAATAGATGGTTAAAATCACAAGTTAATGACTGAAATAGAAAAATTTTTAGAAGACAAAAGGGTTCGCCCTACGGCAATGCGTTTGCTTATATATAAGTTTCTTGCAGAAAAAGAAATAGCAGTAACATTAAGTGACATTGAAAATGCTTTTGAAAAAGCAGATAGAACTACCTTATACAGAACTATTAAAACATTTGAAGATAAAGGAATAGTCCATCAAATAGACGATGGCACAGGGATAACAAAATATGCGTTATGCGAAGAGGGATGTAATTGTGATATTAAAAACGATTTGCATTTACATTTTCATTGTAATAATTGCAATGAAACCATTTGCTTAACAGAACATAAAATACCTCAAATAAAAGTGCCAGATGGTTTTGTGTCAGAGAATGTAAATTTGGTGGTAAAAGGTATTTGCGATAAGTGTAGTGTCTAATTATTGCACTTCCATTGCACTTACTATTAAAGTACATTTATCCAAAATTAGAGGATATGAAGTTTAATACTAAAATACCTAAACATCTAAAACAGGCGTATAACCAAGAATTAAAACAATACAGTTTCTGTTTAGAAAATAAGCAGTTTGGTAATGCTTGGTATCATTTAGAACGTAGTCATATAATAGGACAATCTTATCCTATAGAACATACCTATTCACATTGGCTTATGCTAAAGTTTGGATTTATACAAAAAGATACGAAAGAAGTAATAGGTCAAATAATTAGGTTGCTTGTGGGTGGCTGGAAATCATTTATAAATCACGTTCCACTTGGTAATACTGGTGGAGCAAACGTGCCACCATTAAAACGAATGCCTATTCCCAATGACATTGAAAAATTATTAGATATTAAATGAAAAAAAAGAAAGTCAATTTAAGAGATTTAAAACCAAATTCAGAAGTGCAACACACGCATAATGATGGTCATAATCACGGTAATGGAAGTGCATTCAAAACCTACGTGCCTGCAATAATAAGTTTTACAATGCTTATCATTGGTATAGGTTTAGATTATTTTGATGTTTCATTCTTTAAGGATTGGATTCGTATTGCTTGGTATGGTATTGCATATCTTCCTGTAGGGTTTCCTGTTGTAAAAGAGGGTTGGATTAGTATTAAAAAAGGTGATGTTTTTACAGAGTTCTTTTTAATGTCTATAGCAACCATTGGTGCATTTGTTATTGGTGAATATCCCGAAGGTGTTGCAGTAATGCTATTTTATGCAGTAGGCGAATTATTTCAAAGTGCTGCTGTAAATCGTGCAAAAGGAAATATAAAAGCATTATTAGATGTTAGACCTAAAGAAGCCAATGTATTTCGTGAGGGAGATTATAAAAGTGTTTCGCCTGAAGTTGTCAATATTGGAGAGAAAATTCAAATTCGTGTAGGTGAAAAAATTCCATTGGATGGCATTTTATTATCCGAAAAAGCATCTTTAAATACAGCTGCGTTAACAGGAGAAAGCAAACCAGATTCCATTCAAAAAGAAGCAAAGGTTTACGCGGGTAGTATTAATTTGGAAAGCGTTATTGAAGTTGAGGTAACCAATAAGTTTGAAGACAGTTCTATTGCGAGAATATTAGACTTGGTTCAAAATGCAACAGCACGTAAATCTAAAACAGAATTATTCATCAGACAGTTTGCTCGTATCTACACACCAATTGTAGTGTTTTTAGCTATTGGTGTTACTTTTATACCTTACTTTTTTGTAGATGATTATGTGTTTAGAGATTGGTTATACAGAGCATTAATTTTCTTGGTAATATCTTGTCCTTGTGCGTTAGTGATTTCAATTCCATTAGGATATTTCGGTGGATTGGGAGCAGCTTCAAAAAATGGAATATTATTTAAAGGTGCTTCATTTTTAGATGCTATGACCAAAATAAATACTTTGGTAATGGACAAAACAGGAACCGTTACCAAAGGTGTTTTTAAAATCAAAGAAGTAAAAGCAATTGGTTGGAATGAAACCGAATTTATGCAATACTTAATGGCGTTGGAAGAACAATCCACGCATCCAATTGCTAAAGCCATTTTAGAGTACAAAGCTGAAGGAGAAGATTTTAAAGCACAAGACGTTTCTGAAATTGCAGGTAAAGGTTTAAAAGGCGTTGTTAATGGTAAAACAGTTTTAGTAGGAAATAAAGCCTTAATGACTGCGAATAATATAAATGTTCCATCTGAAACGGAATCTATTGTAGAATCGATAGTATTAGTTGCAATCGATAATCAATTTGCAGGTTATGTAGTCATAGCAGATGAATTAAAGGAAGATGCAAAAGAAACTATTACAGCATTACACAAAGTAGGCATTAAAAATATTATGATGCTTTCCGGTGATAAAGATTCCATCACGCAACAAGTCGCTAAAGAGTTGAATATCGAAAATGCTAAAGGTGGTTTACTTCCAGAAGATAAATTAAACGAAGTTGAAATTTTAAAGAAAAATCCTGAAAACAAAATAGCCTTTATAGGTGATGGTATTAACGATGCACCTGTTTTAGCAGCAAGTAACGTTGGTATTGCAATGGGTGGTTTAGGTAGTGATGTAGCTATTGAAACAGCAGACGTTATCATTCAAACCGACCAGCCTTCAAAAGTAGTTAGAGCCATTAAAATAAGTCGTTCTACAAGAAAAATTGTTTGGCAAAATATCATTTTAGCGTTTGGAGTTAAAGTTATTGTCTTGATATTAGGAGCAGGTGGTTTAGCCACAATGTGGGAAGCAGTTTTTGCAGATGTAGGCGTAGCATTATTAGCAATTTTAAATGCAGTTAGATTACAACGAATGAGTTGGTAATTGTCCCCACAACCCAAAACCCAGTTTTTTCGTACCTCAAAATCCTCTGTCTTTTGTTTTGTTCCGCTATCCACCGCACTTGTAGTTTTTGGTTGCCAACCCTCACACAGCACATTGCTTATTTTATTTGCTATTATATTTTAAAAGTAGTACAATAAAAAAGCAAAGAGCTGTTGCCATCCCTCACACCAAAAACTACCCCAAGCTATGTTTACATAATACAAGTTATAGGAGCAAAAATCCTTTCAAAGGTAGCCTACGGCGTTTTATTATATTTTTGTCGCTATAACTGGTATTATGTAAAATATCCGCTATTCCAACGCTCACATCCGAACATATAACCATATTTTGAACAAGCATTAAACAATAGCAAATTTAAAAGATTGATTAAGTTTAGTATTATATTGGTTATCTCATTCAAACTGCACAAAACCATCGTTAAGTCCAAGTATTCCTTACCTCAAGTCTTTGTTTGTTTCATTTCGTTAACAAATATAAAAGTCCACTTTTCCCCACCACCCAAGTCAGCGGTTATAAAAAAATAGGTTAAGAAAATGCAGTAATACGACATAGCATATTGCTTTTTATCGTACCTCAAAAAAACAAAAAGCTATTGCCTAAAAGTCCTGTATAAGTAGCTTGTTTAAATGCTGTTTTATCAAACAACTATTTAAAACGCTACCCATACAAACGCTTCATCCCACGCTCAAATTGAAAACAACCTATTTTTTTAAGAGTTTATGCCCCAAAAAGTGAATTAAGTTGAACAAAAAAAATAATAAAAAAAGGTAGCAAATATATGTGGCTTCCTTCTGCCAACGCGCAAGGCTATAAAGGTCAAGCCCTACGGGTTTTGAATAAAACTTTTTTCAAAAGCATTTTTCACAATCATTAAACAATTAATCTCAAAAAACTTTTATCCAAAAACCTTGACAGCCTTATCCACGCCACAAGAGCATTAGGCTTTCTTTTTTTATTGTTTTTCTTTTAAAAAATTAATGGTGCGAAGCGTAGCGAAGCAATTTTAAATTGGATAGCTATGTCAACTTTTGAACTAAAAACACACCAAATCGGAAGAACTTACTCAAACCCTCATTTTTTTATCCTAAACAAAGGGCAAAACAGCGGAAAGCCTTTAATAAATCCTTGTCCTAATTGTTTTGTGGTATCTACATCAACCGAAGAAGAAAAACAAACCCTTTACCATTTATCAATGATGTTGCAAATAGGCGGTTTTTATGCTTATTATTTAAAAGGGAGTGTTATTCCGTTTATCTCAATAGATGATTGCCGAAACACCTTAAAAAACAGTTACACCTCGTTGTTAAATGATGAATTTGAGTTACAAAAGCATATTAATATAGTGTCAGCAATTTGTAAAAAAGAAGCTCAACTTCAAAAAGTAATTTCAAAAATGGCAGATTTAAAGGTGTCATACATACAAAATCTATTTTCTAAAAAGCAAAATCGGGCAACAAAGGGCAACAAAAACCAAATCAATCTATTAGCATAGTATTTGCCATATATTACTTGTGTTGGTTAAAGACCGTACCAAGTCCGAACCAACTTCGAACAAGTATTAATTTTAAATTTTATATACAATGGGTGTTATTTCACAAGGAATCCTGGGCGGTGTATCGGGTAAAGTAGGAAACGTAGTTGGTGCTTCTTGGAAAGGTATTGACTATTTGAGAATTAAACCTTCAAGTGTGGCAAATCCACGAACAGAAGGACAAGTTAACCAAAGAAACAAGTTTACTGTTACTTTGGAGTATCTTCAACCGAATTTAGGTTTTATCAAGAAAGGGTATAAATCTTATGCGGTGCAAAAAACAGAGTTTAATGCAGCAATGTCTTATGTATTGAATAATGCGATTACAGGAGCTGCACCAAACTTTACTGTAGATTATTCTTTAGCTTTATTAAGTAGAGGTAATCTATCTGGAGCATTGAACCCTGCAACAGATTTAGCAACTGCGGGACAAGTAGAATTTACTTGGGATGATAACTCTGCTGAAGGTAATGCAAATGCAACTGATAAAGCAATGATTTTAGTTTACAATCCAAGTAAAAAGGAATCAATGTATATTCTTGATGGTGCTGATAGAACTGTAGGATCTCAAATCATTACAATTCCAAGTACCTATGCAGGTGATACAGTCGAGCTTTTTATGGCATTTATTACTGCTGAAGGTAATACAGTGTCAAACAGCGTTTATTTAGGCTCTGGAACAGCTAATTAACGGTTGATGTTTTTATGTATGAAACCACTCTTTATGAGTGGTTTTTTTATGCTATATTCGTAATTGAATTTATTAATAATTGTCTTTAATTTATCCTTTTTAGGTGTTTTTTGTATCCTATTTGTTGCCCAAATGCTCTAACCCCAATAAATATAAGGTAAATTACATATTGTATCGGGAAATAACCTATATTATCTAAATTACTGTTAAACAAAATCAAGTAATATTAAAATTCCCTATCTTTGTTACTTATATGAAACAACTAATCCATAAAATAGTGTCTTTGTCCATGGCGATTGTAGTGTTATTCTCTACAATGTCATTTACTATTGATATGCATTTTTGTGGAGACACATTAATGGATACAGCTATTTTCCAACAAGTTAAAACTTGTGGTATGGACATGGAGAACCCGTTAACGGAAGGTTGTTCTGTTACTAAAAAGAACTGTTGTAGTGATGAGCAGGTTGTTGTAGACGGTCAAGATGAATTACAACTTCATGCGGAGCAAATCACGCTTGAGCAACAAGTTTTTATAGCTTCATTTGTATACAGCTATATCAACCTTTTTGAAAGTGTTGATAAAAAGAAAACGTCTTTCGAGGCCTATAAACCACCCCTCGTCGCCAAAGAGATCTTCAAACTTGACGAGACTTACTTAATTTGATTTTTAAACAATAGACTGTGTTATCCAGTGATTCAATTCATTAGGATGATTTCTTGTATTCGGTGTTTTCTATACGCCAATGTCTAACTGTTTAATAATCAAAACTCATGCTGAATAAAAGCATTAAATTTCTAATAGAGAATAAACTCGTAGCCGTATTATTACTTGTCCTTTTTATAGGTTGGGGAACAGTAAACGCACCTTCTAATTGGGATACTGGATTTTTACCAAGCAATCCTGTAGCCGTAGATGCTATTCCGGATATTGGTGAAAACCAACAAATTGTATTCACCAAATGGGATGGCATTTCACCTCAAGATATTGAGGACCAAATTACCTATCCTTTAACTACAACCTTGCTTGGAATTCCAGGGGTAAAAACCATTCGTAGCTCGTCTATGTTTGGGTTTTCTAGCATCTATATTATTTTTGAAGAGGATGTAGAATTCTATTGGAGTCGTAGTCGGATTTTAGAAAAACTGAATTCCCTACCTAGCGGATTGCTGCCAGACGGTGTTATGCCAACATTAGGTCCAGATGCAACCGGTTTAGGGCAAATCTATTGGTACACCTTAGAAGGTCGTGACGAAAATGGAAATGTAACTGGTGGTTGGGATCTACACGAACTGCGAAGCATTCAAGATTACTATGTGAAATATGCCTTGTCATCTGCAAGTGGTGTTTCTGAAGTAGCGTCTATTGGTGGTTACGTCCAGGAATATCAAATTGATGTGAACCCCGAATTGATGCGTCAATACAATATTGGTTTAAACCAAGTGGTAAAAGCAGTCAAGGATAGTAATAAAGATATTGGAGCTCAAACTTTAGAAATTAATCAAGCCGAATATTTAGTCCGTGGTTTAGGCTATGTAAAGTCTGTATCAGACATTGAAAATGCTGTGGTGACTTCGGAAGATTACAAATCTATTCGAATTAAAGATATTGCTAAAGTAGCTTTAGGTCCTGAAGCACGAAGAGGGATCTTAGATAAAGAAGGTGCTGAGGTCGTTGGTGGGGTTGTAGTGGCACGTTATGGAGCCAACCCAATGGAAGTCATTAATAACGTTAAAGAAAAAATTAGTGAGTTAAGTACAGGATTACCTTCTAAAGTTTTAGCCGACGGCAGAACGTCTCAGCTAACCGTTGTTCCTTTTTATGATCGCTCCGAGCTGATTCAAGAAACTTTAGGAACCTTAAACGAAGCGCTAACCTTGGAGATTTTAATTACCATTTTGGTGATTATCATCATGGTGTTCAATCTGCGTGCTTCCATTTTAATTTCCGGACTGCTACCTGTTGCGGTGCTCATGGTATTTATAGCCATGAAACTCTTTAATGTCGACGCCAATATTGTTGCTTTATCAGGTATTGCCATTGCTATTGGTACTATGGTTGATGTGGGGGTGATATTATCCGAAAACATTATTCGACATCTCGATGATGATGACGGTAAAGAGTCTATAAATACTGTCGTTTATAATGCCACAGCAGAAGTTTCTGGAGCTATCGTAACCGCAGTAATGACCACTATTATTAGTTTCATTCCTGTATTTACGATGATTGGTGCCGAAGGAAAATTATTCCGACCATTAGCATTTACAAAGACTTTTGCTTTAACGGCTTCCATACTTGTGGCTTTATTCTTAATTCCGCCGTTTGCAGCATTTTTATTCAGAAGAAAAAGTATTAAAAAGAGTTTCAGCTATATTTTAAACACAGCTTTAATCCTCGCGGGAATAGCTGGGCTTTTCTATGGCTATTGGTTGGGGATTGTTTTAATAGCATTTGGAGTTACAGGTATTTTAAAACTTCAAGATATTGTTGATGCAAAACGAGCAAACCTGATTAATATTGTTATTTCAGCATCTGCTATCGTCTTTCTTTTAGCGGAATATTGGAGACCGTTGGGTGTCGATAAAAGCATCTTCTGGAACCTGATTTTTGTTGGAGTCATTTGCTTCGGACTATTAGGTGCATTTTCATTATTTATCAAATTCTATACTCGGATTTTGAGATGGTGTTTAGATAATAAAGTATTGTTTTTATCTGTTCCAACCGCAATTATTGTGGCAGGATTCTTCATTATGAAAAACACAGGTAAAGAGTTTATGCCATCATTAAATGAAGGTTCCTTTTTACTAATGCCGACATCCATGCCGCATTCTGGAGTGGAAGAAAACAAACGTGTGCTACAACAATTAGACATGGCAGTTGCTAGTATTCCAGAAATCGAAACGGTGGTTGGAAAAGCCGGTAGAACAGAGTCTGCTTTAGATCCAGCCCCACTATCTATGTACGAGAATATTATTCAGTATAAGCCAGAATATATGCTGAATGAAGATAACGAACGTCAGCGTTATAAAGTGAATGATGATGGATTGTTTGAATTGAAAGATGGACGATTGGTTTATAATGAAAATTTAGTTGAAAGTTCAAATGAAAACATCAACAAATCGGTAATCAATTCCACTTCAACCAAAATCACGAACGCGCAACTCATTCCAGATAAGGATGGTGAATTCTTCCGAAATTGGCGACCAGAAATAAAATCACCTGATGATATTTGGGATGAAATTGTAAGAGTAACTAAATTACCAGGAGTAACATCTGCACCTAGATTGCAACCTATTGAAACCCGATTGGTAATGCTTCAAACAGGAATGCGAGCACCAATGGGAATAAAAGTAAAAGGTCAAGATTTAAAACAGATTGAAGCTTTTGGAGTGCAATTAGAAGATATTCTTAAACATGCCGAAGGTGTAAAACAAGAAGCTGTTTTTGCCGATAGGATTGTTGGTAAACCGTATTTGTTGATTGATATTGATAGAGAGAAAATTGCGCGTTACGGAATTTCTATTGCCGATGTGCAGGAGGTTTTAAAAGTCGCTGTTGGTGGCATGTCGCTTACCCAAACGGTCGAAGGTAGAGAGCGTTACGGAGTACGTGTACGTTACCCAAGAGAATTACGAGGAAACCCTTCCGATTTAGAGCAAATTTATATTCCTGTTGAAAAAGGAAATCCAGTGCCTTTAAGTGAATTAGCAAGTATTCGTTATGAGCAAGGTCCGCAAGTAATTAAAAGTGAAGACACCTTCTTAGTAGGATATGTATTGTTTGACAAATTAGAAGGTTTCGCTGAAGTTAATGTGGTTGAAAGTGCGCAAGCGTTGATTCAAGAGCATATTAAATCCGGAAAGTTAATCGTGCCAAAAGGAATTAGTTATGAGTTTACTGGAACCTATGAAAATCAGCTGCGTGCAGAAAAAACACTATCGGTTGTGGTTCCTTTAGCTTTAGCCATTATATTTTTAATTCTGTACTTCCAATTCCGTTCGGTAACCACCTCATTAATGGTATTTACGGGAATTGCTGTGGCATTTGGTGGCGGATTTATTATGATTTGGCTCTATGGTCAAGACTGGTTTTTAAACTTCAATTTCTTTGGTGAAAACCTGCGAGATTTATTCCAAATGCACGCCATTAATTTAAGTGTGGCTGTTTGGGTTGGGTTTATTGCACTTTTCGGAATTGCTACCGATGATGGTGTGGTTATGGCAACGTATTTAACGCAAACTTTCGATAGAAATTCACCTGATACCAAGAAAGAAATTAGAGCATCGATTGTAGAAGCAGGAGAAAAACGTATCAGACCATGTTTAATGACAACAGCTACAACCATTTTGGCATTACTACCAGTATTAACCTCAACAGGACGCGGAAGTGATATTATGATACCAATGGCTATTCCAAGTTTCGGAGGAATGCTTATCGCGCTAATAACTCTGTTTGTTGTACCTGTGCTGTATAGCTGGAGAGCGGAAGCTAAACTTAAAAGAATATCTAAATGAAAAATATAAAATCATATATAAAAGTCGTCCTTATATCTCTTTCTTTTTTCTTTGTTTTAAAAGGAAATTCACAAGATTTAGGCGTGTTAATTAACGAAGCTTTAGAAAACAATCCTGAAATTCAAAAAATCGATTTTCAGCATAAAATTGCTTCAGAGAAAGTTAACGAAGTCAATAGTATTCCAAATACCGAATTTAATTTCGGTTTCATGGCGGTATCACCAGAAATGAACATGCCAATGGAACGTTTTAGAGTATCGGTAATGCAAATGTTGCCTTGGTTTGGAACTATTACGGCACGAGAAAATTATGCCTCTTCTATGGCCGATGCACAGTACATAGAAATAACTATAGCGAAACGAAAGTTAGCGCTGTCAGTTTCGCAATTGTATTATCAGCTTTATGAAATTGACGCCAAACAAAAGGTTTTAGAAAAGAATATTAGCCTTTTGCAATCCTATGAGCAGATTGCATTAACCTCATTAGAAGTCGGGAAGGCATCGGCAGTAGATGTTTTAAAACTTCAGATTAGACAAAACGAGTTACAAGAACAAAAAGAAGTGTTGACTCAGAAATCCGAAGGCTTACAAGCGGCTTTAAATAGTTTACTGAATCGAGATTATGATAGCAAGGTGTCTGTGCTGTCTACTTTAGAAATTCCGCAAGACGATAGCTATTATAGCTACGATAGCTTACAGGTTAATCCGGAGTTACTTAAATACGACAAGTTGTATGAATCGGTAAATCAGTCAGAATTACTGAATAAAAAAGAGGGAGGACCAATGATTGGTTTCGGAGTGGAATATATCAATCAAGAAAACAGTCCGATGATTACAAGTTCTTATAAGGATATGGTCATGCCAATGGTTTCAGTATCAATTCCTATCTTTAATAAAAAGTATAAATCGCAGACCATTCAAAACGATTTGCGAAAACAAGAAATTCAATCGCAAAAAGCTGAACGATTGAATATGTTGAAGTCCGAATTAGCGAAAGCCATTTCTCAACGTAATCAATCGCGAATTTCTTTTGATACGCAAGTTCAAAACTTAAAACGCGCAGAAGATGCCGAAGAAATTCTAATTAAAAATTACGAAACAGGAACAATTGATTTTAATGATGTTTTAGACATTCAAGAATTGCAATTGAAGTTTCAAATGAATCAAATGGAATCCGTAAAAAATTATTTTGTGCAATCGGCCTTCATAAATTATGTGACGAATTAATTGTTGCATTTTATGATTAGCTTTAAAATGAATAACTGACCTAACAGGTGTTTAAAACCTGTTAGGCCTATAACATAACAATTATGAAACACACATATCATATACACGGAATGACCTGCAATGGTTGCCGGAGTCACGTTGAAAAAACGCTTTCCGAAGTGGAAGGTGTTTCAAAAGCAACGGTGAATTTAGAAAAGAAGGAAGCTGTTATTGAAATGGCATCTCATATTCCTTTGGAGACTTTTCAAGAGGCTTTAAAAAAGGAAGGAGACACCTATTCCATTCACAAGCTAAATGAAGGCGCTATGCTACATACGTATAAGATACACGGAATGACCTGCAATGGTTGCCGGAGTCACGTTGAAAAAACGCTTTCCGAAGTGGAAGGTGTTTTAAAAGCAACGGTGAATTTAGAAAAGAAGGAAGCGCTTATTAAAATGGCATCTCATATTCCTTTAGAAACTTTTCAAGAGGCCTTAAAAAAAGATGGCGGGAGTTATAGTATTCACCATCCAGGAGAACAACCTAAGCACGAAGAAAAAGCGGCAAAACCAAAGGGAGAAGGAACCGGTACATTTTATTGTCCGATGCATTGTGAAGGTGATAAAACCTATGACAAGCCTGGCGATTGTCCGGTATGTGGAATGGATTTGGTGGAAGAACAAAACTTGTCAGCAATCAATTCCGAACAATGGACCTGCCCAATGCATCCTGAAATAGTTGAAGACGAAGCAGGAGCTTGTCCTATTTGCGGAATGGATTTAGTGCCCATGCAAGCCGATTTATCTTCTGAAGAAAAGACCTACAATAAGCTGCTGAAAAAGTTTTGGATTGCTTTTGCATTCACACTACCAATTTTCATTATAGCTATGAGTGAGATGGTTCCAAATAATCCGCTGTACGATATTATGGAGCAACAAAACTGGAACTGGATTCAGTTTGCATTATCTATTCCAGTGGTGTTTTATGCCACATGGATGTTCTTTGAACGTGCTTATAGAAGTATCAAAACATGGAATCTAAACATGTTTACACTGATTGGAATTGGAGCAGGAGCTTCGTGGCTGTTTAGTGTATTTGGCATGTTGTTTCCTGGAATTTTTCCGGAGCAATTTGTATCAGAATCAGGAGCTGTTCACGTGTATTTTGAAGCGGCAACGGTTATTTTAACCTTGGTGCTTTTAGGTCAGCTTTTGGAAGCTCGTGCCCATAGTAAAACCAATTCGGCAGTAAAAGAGTTGTTAAAACTAGCACCTAATAAGGCAACCAAAGTTGTTCATGGTGAAGATGTTGAGGTGAGTATCGATAAAATAGAATTGGGCGATATTCTTAAAGTAAAACCAGGAGATAAAATTCCTGTAGATGGTTCTATAACTGAAGGTGAAACGACTATTGATGAATCGATGATTACTGGAGAGCCAATTCCTGTAAATAAAGTGGAAGGTGATAAGGTGAGTAGTGGAACTATAAATGGGAATCAGGTGTTTCTTATGAAAGCTGAAAAAGTAGGTAGCGACACCTTACTGTCTCAAATTATTCATATGGTGAATGATGCGAGTAGAAGTCGTGCGCCAATTCAGAATCTAGCGGATAGAGTATCGGGTTATTTTGTGCCTGCCGTAGTCTTGATTTCTCTAATAACCTTTGGGGTTTGGGCTATTTGGGGACCAGAACCTGTTTATGTTTATGCCTTTGTTAATGCCATTGCGGTGTTAATTATTGCTTGTCCTTGCGCTTTAGGATTAGCAACGCCCATGTCTGTTATGGTTGGTGTTGGAAAGGGTGCTCAAAATGGAGTGCTGATTAAAAATGCGGAAGCTTTAGAGAAATTGGATAAAGTAGATACCCTTATTATTGATAAAACTGGAACGATAACAGAAGGACGACCAACCGTTGAAAAAGTTGGTGCTTTTGGGACCGATTATACCGAAGAGCAAGTGCTTCAATATATAGTGTCTTTAAATAGTAATTCTGAACACCCTTTAGCTGAAGCTACGGTAAAATTCGGAAAGGAAAAGAAAACGGAAGTATTAAAATCAGAGGCTTTTAGTGCGGTTACTGGTAAAGGTGTTGAAGGTAAAGTGAATGGTAAAACCACAGCTTTAGGAAACCCAGAAATGATGAAGTATGCGAATGCTGCCATCTCGTCTGAAATGGAGGCTGAAGCTAAAACCTATCAAAAACAAGGAAAGACGGTGTCTTATTTAGCCGTAGACAAAATGGTTGTTGGTTATGTGGTTATTGGCGATAAAATTAAAGCAACTAGTGCGAAGGCAATTAAAGAACTTCAAGATAAAGGTATTGCTGTGATTATGCTTACAGGTGATAATCATGATACCGCTCAAGCCGTTGCTTCTGAATTACATCTTGCCGATTTCAAAGCCAGTATGTTACCTGAAGACAAGTTAAAGGTGGTAGAGAAATTACAGAACGAAGGAAAAGTAGTTGCTATGGCAGGTGACGGGATTAACGATGCGCCTGCATTGGCGAAAAGTGACGTCGGAATAGCTATGGGAACGGGGACAGATGTCGCTATAGAAAGTGCAGAAATTACGCTTGTAAAAGGTGATTTAAATGGCATCGTAAAAGCGAAGAATTTAAGTCACGGTGTGATGAAAAACATCAAACAAAACTTATTTTTTGCATTAGTCTATAACACTTTAGGTGTGCCCGTTGCTGCAGGTGTTTTATTTCCTGTTTTCGGATTGTTATTATCCCCAATGATTGCAGCTTTAGCAATGAGTTTTAGCTCGGTTTCGGTAATTGCTAATGCTTTAAGATTAAGAACTATTAACATTTAAAACCATAACAGTATGAATTCACAAGAACATAATACAGAAAAGAAAGGCATGGGGAGCTACACTAAGTTCTTCCTAATGTTAGGGTGTTCATTTATAGTTATGTATATAACGATGTACTTAAATACCTATGCGATTGATCATGTCTATTTTAGTATGACACGATTTTATATGGTGTGCTTAGGGATTTCTACGATGGCGGTAATTATGTGGTTCTTTATGCGGAATATGTATACAAATAAAAAAAAGAATATTGGGATACTAGTTGGGAGCTTACTGCTATTTATTGGAGCTTTAGGGTTGGTGAGAGTTCAAGCACCTGTTGTTGGTGATTTGTTGTGGTTAAAAGGGATGATTCCACATCACTCCATTGCCATATTAACTAGTGAGCGGGCTGACATTAAAGATCCAGAGGTTAGAAAATTAGCAGATGCTATTATTGAAGCTCAAAGAAAAGAAATTGAAGAAATGAAAATCATGATAAAACGATTGGAAAATGAAAAATAATAAAGTAGTTATATACATAGGTTTGTTAGCTATAGGAATTCTATTAGGATGGTTCTTATTTGGCGGTTCATCTCATACCGAGAATGAGCATAACCATGATGCTGTTGCAGAATCAAATCAAATGTGGACTTGTTCTATGCATCCTCAAATTATGCAGCCAGAATTTGGCGATTGTCCTATTTGCGGAATGGACTTAATACCAGCCGAAGCAGGAGCAGATGGCTTGGCTGCCGATCAATTCAAACTAACAGATAATGCAATGGCTTTGGCTAATGTGCAAACATCTGTTGTAGGCAGTGGTGAAGCTGAAGATAATGCCATTAAATTATCTGGAAAAATTGTAGAAAACGAAGAAGCTAACGCTGTGCAAGTGAGTTATTTTTCAGGACGTATAGAACGATTGAATGTGAGTTTCACAGGAGAAGAGGTGCGTAGAGGTCAGTTGTTGGCTACTATTTATTCTCCTGAATTATATGCAGCACAACAAGAGTTGCTTACTGCTTCCTCTTTAAAAGAATCACAGCCTGCTTTGTATAAAGCGGTTCGTAATAAACTAAAACTTTGGAAGCTTTCAGAGAATCAAATCAGTCAGATAGAATCTTCAGGAAAAGTGCAAGAAAACGTGCCTATTTATGCTACGGTTTCAGGAACTGTGACTGAAAAACTTATCGAGCAAGGGGATTATGTAAAGCAAGGTCAGCCATTGCTTAAAATCGCTAATCTGTCTACTGTTTGGGCGAATTTTGATGTTTATGAAAATCAAATTGAATTACTAAAGAAAGGGCAAGAGGTTTCTGTCGTAACAAACGCGTATCCTAATAAAGAATTCACAGGAAAAGTAGATTTTATAGATCCAACTTTAAATACGAAAACACGTACGGTAACTCTAAGAGTGGTGTTGAGTAATAAGGATAATTTGTTTAAGCCAGGCATGTTTGTTTCGGGTAAAATAAAAGGCGTTGCTTCAAACACTAAAGAAGTGCTGACTATTCCGTCGACGGCTGTGTTATGGACTGGAGAGCGTTCATTGGTGTATTTAAAACCGGATCCCAACGAAACTGTTTTCGAAATGCGTGAAATTACCTTAGGTTCTAAAATGGGTGAAAATTATCAGGTTGTAGACGGATTAGAAAATGGCGATGAAATTGTTACGAATGGAACATTTACTGTAGATGCAGCAGCTCAATTACAAGGTAAAAAGTCTATGATGAATCATAAATCAGATAAAAATGAATCCAAAGAAGCGCACTTCAATTTAAACGAAAGAGTTACCGTTTCAAAAGACTTTCAGAATCAATTAAAAGCAGTTTTTAACGATTATAATCAACTAAAAGATGCCTTGGTAAAAGATGACACCAATAACAGTGCAGAGGAAGCGAAAAAGTTATTAAGCCATTTATCAAAAGTAGATATGAAATTGGTAAAAGATAAGGAAGCACACGAGCATTGGATGGTTCTTGAAAAGGAAATAAAAAATTCTGCGACATCCATTTCAAACACAAGTGAAATAGCCGATCAAAGAAGAAGTTTTAAAAGCCTTTCAACACATTTAACCAATGCTATTGAAGTATTCGGTATAAATGAAAAGGTCTATCATCAATACTGCCCAATGGTTGATAATGATACAGGGGCTTATTGGTTGAGTAAGGAAGAAAAAGTTTTAAATCCGTATTTTGGCGACGCTATGTTGCGATGTGGTGAAGTAAAACAAGTAATAGAATAAGTAAAACCAATTATTAATAATTAAATATTTAAACATGAAGAGAGTAATTTTAAGTGTAGCGGTAATAGCTGCAATGGGCTTAACAAGTTGTAAAGATGAAGCCAAAAAAGAAGTTGAAACAACAGTAACAGAAGTAACGTCTGAAGTAACAAAAGAAGTAGCTGCGGCTGAGATTTCTTTTGGAGTAAGAGGAAACTGCGGTATGTGTAAAACAACTATTGAAAAAGCAGCAAACAGCGTAGAAGGTGTAGCGGAAGCAAATTGGGATGTAGACAAAAAGAAAATTGATGTATCATTTGATGAAACTAAAACAGATGTGATGTCTATTCACAATGCTATTGCTGCTTCAGGATATGATACTGAAAAAGTAGCAGGTGACTTAGCTGCATACGAAAATTTACCTGGATGTTGTAAATACGACCATGACATGCAAATGAATCAGTCAGGTGAAGTAAAAGCTGAAGTACATTAATTAAATATTCATTCGATAATAAAAAAGAGTCCTTTTAAAGGGCTCTTTTTTTTGTTTTATTCTGAAGGAATGTAGAACGTTTACAATAAATAGAAGATGCTAAAGATTTGTATAAATATCAAATAGGCAGGAGATTAAAGTAAAGGAACTAGATAAAACCGATGAGTAGTTATCTAAAAAAAACGGGAGTAAGAAATAAATTTTCACTCCCGTTATAAGATGTTTAGAGTTTCTTTTTATAAAAACAGGTGTTGGATTTTGTTATAATGTATTTCCTTAAAATCACTCACTACTTTGTTCGCTAAAGAATAATCTTGATTTTTAGAATGAAAACTATCGTAGCCAATACAATAAATTCCAGCATCGTATGCCGCTTTTATTCCGTTTGTAGAATCTTCAATTACAATGCATTCGCTTCTATCAAATCCGGAAGCTTCCGCAGCATTAATAAATATTTCCGGATGCGGTTTTGAAGCTTTTAAATCGGCACCACTTAATTTAGCTACAAAATATTGGTCTAAATCAAATTTCGTAAAAACATTATTTATGGTAGTCATAGAAGCCGAAGACGCTAAAACCAAAGTAAGTCCATTGTTGTAATAATCTTTTATTAGATCTAAAACCCCAGAAATTAAAGTCAAGCTAGGGTCATTAAAAAACAGGTCTTTAAAATGAAAACGTTTTCTTTCCACTAACTCCTTCGGATCTGCTTCTAAATTAAAGTAAGCACAAAGGTTTTTACAAATATTAATAGTAGATTTCCCAGTAAATGCTTGGTACATTTCATCGGTTACCTCTAAATTAAAATCCTTAAACATAGCATAATAAGCTTTGTAATGTAGAGGTTCGGTATCTACAATAACCCCATCCATATCAAACAAAACAGCTTTCAACATAATATTTTCAATTTTTATGCAAGGTACTAAACTAATGTAAATTGCATATTAATTTTTGTTCCATAAAGTTTATTAGAGGCTTAGAATTTTGTTAATTCTATTTCTAAAACTATTGACTTTTATAGTGTTACTAGCAAATTAAATTCTGAATAAATAAATATAAGACTAGTGTAAAGTTAATTCTATAACTTTGTCTTAGTTAATTGTTATTATGTTAGAAGATTTACAACAACATTACGGTTATTTGTTCGAAGACGAACTAATTCAAGAAATAAACAAAGTAGGAGTCGTTAAAGATATTCCTGAAGGCGCTCAATTAATAGAAATTGGCGATTATATAAAATCTATGCCGCTTTTAGTTAGTGGAGCCATCAAAATATTAAGAGAAGACGAAGAAGGAGACGAACTTATTCTATATTTTATAGAACAAGGCGATACTTGTGCAATGACTTTATCTTGTTGTTTAGGAAGCGCTAAAAGTGAAATTAGAGCTATTGCTGAAACCGATACAAAGCTAATTATGATTCCAGTTGAAAAAATGGAAGAATGGCTAGCAAAATATAAATCTTGGCAACAATTTGTATTACAAAGTTACCATAGCAGAATGACAGAATTACTAGAAGCTATTGATACAATTGCTTTTTTAAAGATGGATGAACGCTTGTTTAAATATCTTAAAGATAAAGCTATGGTAAACCATAACGATGTAATTTATGTAACACACCAGCAAATTGCTAGAGATTTACACACCTCAAGAGTGGTGATTTCTAGATTGTTAAAAACTTTAGAGATTGAAGGTAAAATACAATTACAACGAAATAATATTAAAGTAATAGATTTATAGAACTGTAACTAATGTTACTGATAAAAACAGAATCTTCCGTTAGTTTTGAAAATTACTAACTCATACATATGGAATTACAGCAAATACTAGGTTATTTAGGAGCATTGTTAATAGGAGTCGTATTAGGACTTATAGGAGGTGGAGGCTCTATACTAACCGTACCAATATTAGTGTACTTAATGTTTGTTAACCCTGTAACAGCAACTGCTTATTCTTTATTTGTTGTAGGTATTTCGGCATTAGTAGGAGCAATTAGAAACATTCAAAAAGGTTTAGTAGATTTTAGAACAGCTATTGTTTTTGCAGTACCTGCATTTATAGCAGTTTATATTACCAGGAAATTTATTGTCCCTGCAATTCCAGAAGAATTATTTTCTATAGGAAACTTTTTGGTGACAAAGAATATTGCAATCATGCTCTTTTTTGCAATTGTTATGCTAATAGCTTCCATTTCTATGATAAAGAATAATAGAAAGGATTCTTGTGAAGAAACTATCATTCAGTACAATTATCCATTAATTGTTATTGAAGGATTTGTAGTAGGAATACTAACAGGTATCGTAGGAGCAGGAGGAGGCTTTTTAATCATTCCGGCTTTGGTTTTATTGGCAAAGCTTCCTATGAAAAAAGCGGTGGCAACTTCCTTATTAATCATAGCAATAAAATCTTTAATTGGATTTATAGGAGATGTTGAAACTCTAGATATCGATTGGATCTTTTTATTAAGCTTCACCTCTATATCTGTAGTAGGAATATTTTTAGGAATTTATCTAAACAAATTTATTGAAGGAAAAAAACTAAAAAAAGGTTTTGGTTGGTTTGTATTAATAATGGCTATATACATTATTTTAAAAGAGTTAACTTAATGTCAAATGTAACAATTGTCACATATTAAGAATATAAAAAGTGTTATTTTTGAAGAAATAAATATAAAATGCATATAACCGAAAGGCTAAAACATTTTATCAAATTTAAAACAGAATTAAAATGAAAATAGAACAAATTTACACAGGTTGCTTAGCACATGCAGCGTATTATATTGAAAGTAATGGAGAAGCAGCAATCATAGATCCTTTAAGAGAAGTACAACCTTATATGGATAGAGCGAAGAAAGACAATGCAAAAATTAAATATATTTTTGAAACGCATTTTCACGCAGATTTTGTTTCTGGACATTTAGATTTAAAAGAAAAAACTGGCGCTCAAATAGTTTTCGGTCCAACAGCAAACCCTTCATACGAAGCTTTAATAGCAGAAGATGGACAAGTTTTTGAAATTGGAGATTACAAAGTAAAAGTGATACACACTCCAGGTCATACCATGGAAAGTACTACTTATCTTTTAATAGATGAAAACGGAAAAGAACACGGTATAGTAACAGGAGATACCTTGTTTATTGGTGATGTAGGTAGACCAGATTTAGCTCAAAAAGTTGCAGCAGATTTAACACAAGAAAAATTAGCAGGATATTTATACGATTCGCTACGAAATAAAATCATGCCATTAAGCGATGATTTAATTGTGTATCCTAATCACGGTGCAGGTTCTGCTTGTGGTAAGAATATGAGTAAAGAAACAACAGATACTTTAGGAAATCAGAAAAAGGTGAATTACGCCTTACGTGCAGATATGACTAAAGAAGAGTTTATTGCTGAATTATTAGATGGGTTATCGGCACCACCAGCATATTTCCCGCAAAATGTTATGATGAATATTGAAGGTTATGAAAGCTTCGATAAGGTAATGACAAAATCACAAAACCCTTTATCTCCAGATGCATTTGAAGCAGCAGCAAACGAAACAGAAGCAATTGTTTTAGATGTACGTCATCAATCGGAGTTTGTAAAAGGACATATACCTCGTTCAATTTTTATTGGTATAGACGGAGGCTTTGCTCCATGGGTTGGAGCTCTAATAGCAGATGTTAGTCAGCCAATTTTAATCGTAGCGCCAAAAGATAGAGAAGAAGAAGTGATAACTAGACTTTCTCGTGTAGGGTTTGATAATGTTTTAGGATACCTAGAAGGAAGTTTTGAAGCTTGGAAAGAAGCAGGGAAGGAGTACGATTCCTTAACATCTATTTCAGCGGAAGAATTTGAAAAAGTTTACGAAGAAAATAAAGACGTTGTTTTTGATGTTAGAAAAGATGGTGAGTTTACTTCCGAACATGTAGAAGGAGCAAAACATACAGCATTAGACACAATTAACAGCCATTTAAGTGAATTCCCAGAAGATAAACCATTCTATGTACATTGTGCAGGAGGTTATCGCTCTGTAATAGCTGCTTCTATTTTAAAAAGCAGAGGGATTCATAATTTAATAGATGTTGCTGGAGGATATGGAGCAATTAAAAAAACAAATATTCCAAGAACCAATTTTGTTTGCCCATCAACATTAAAATAGATTTAAATAATAATTTTAAGTTAAAAGCGCGATTGCATCATTGTAAATCGCGCTTTTTTGTGTAACATAGGTTACTATCTGTTTTATACAAATTGATTAATTTTATATAATAAACATATTAACATGAAAAAATCACTAATCTTTTCCGTTTTTACTATACTATTTATTGCTTGTAATGCACAAAATGATGTAACAAAAGTTCTTTCTAAAGAAGCTTTTAAATCCCAAATAGAAAATAATGAGGTACAATTAATAGATGTCAGAACTCCTGAAGAATTTGCTGAAGGTCACATTGAAGGAGCAGTGAATATCGATTATTACTCTGAAGACTTAACAGAAAAACTAAATAAGTTGAATAAAGAAGCACCTGTTTATCTTTATTGTAGAAGTGGAAACCGAAGCAATAAAACTTCCAAACAGTTAGAAGAAATGGGCTTTACAGAAATATACGATCTAGAAGGCGGAATTTTAAATTATAATAAATAAATGAAAACTAGCATCATAGTACAAAACTTAAAATGTGGTGGATGTGCAAGCACAATCACAAATAAACTATCAGAACTTTCTAATGTATCAGATATAGAAATAGATGTAGAAACAAATAAAGTGACTTTTACTTTTCAAGATGAAACAGATGCAATTGCAGTTAAAGATAAATTGAAGCGTATAGGCTATCCTTCTGTAGAAGAAGAAAACAGTTTAACTTCCAAAGCAAAATCTTTTGTGAGTTGTGCAACCGGAAAGTTTTCCAATTAAAAGAATAAAAAGAATTTATTGAAGTATTCTATATGATATAGAATGCAATGTGTGGAGTGTCATGAAAAAACTGAAGTTCACATAAAGAAATAAACTTTTAGTAAATAAAAAATTAAAGTTATGAGTAAATTTTCAGAAATAATAAACCAAGATAAACCCGTATTAGTAGACTTTTTTGCTACTTGGTGCGGACCATGTAAAATGATGAGTCCTGTTTTATCAGAAATTAAAGAAACTTTAGGCGATAGAGTTTCTATCATTAAAATTGATGTAGATAAAAACCAGGAATTAGCAGCAAAATATCAAGTGAAAGGAGTGCCAACTTTTATGCTTTTTAAAGATGGAAAACAAGTGTGGAGGCAATCTGGTATGCTTCAGAAAAACGATTTAATGAATGTAATTACAGCTCCTTATTAATGGAATTAAACGAAGAATATTGGGATAATAGGTATAAAACAAACGAAATTGGTTGGGACCTAGGTCAAGTTTCGCCACCCCTAAAAGCATATATTGATCAATTAACCAATAAGGAGATAAAGATTTTAATTCCTGGAGGAGGAAATAGCTATGAAGCCGAATACCTTCATGAAAAAGGATTTAAAAACGTGTATGTTGTAGATGTATCTAAAACAGCGCTTAATAATATTCAAAATAGAATTCCAGATTATCCTAAATCTCATTTAATTCACGATAATTTTTTTAATCTAGATCTTACTTTCGATTTGATAATAGAACAGACTTTCTTCTGTGCTTTAAATCCGAGTTTAAGACCTGCTTATGCGGTTAAGACTCATGAATTATTAAGCGAAAATGGTAAACTAGTAGGGTTACTTTTTAAGATTCCATTAAACGATTCGCATCCGCCTTTTGGAGGTTCTAAGGAGGAGTATTTAAATTATTTTCAGCCTTATTTTCAAATTAATACTATGGAAGAATCTTATAATTCTATAGAAGCAAGATCTGGAAAAGAATTGTTTATGATACTTCAAAAGTAGCAGATTCATAATTTTTAGTTTATTTATCAACTGACAAATGTCATATTTTCGGTTAAAAGTATTTAGTATGTTTACAATAATTAACTAATAGACTAAAACTTTTAAACTATGATTTCTCAAAGTATCGCATTATATAATTGGAACAATGGCGTAATAATGATAGCTATTTTCGGGCTAGTTTGTTTAACACTTGTGGGTATCTTAATTAAATTTATGACCACGAGTGATAGAGATAAAGACGAACCTAAAGAAAGGTAGTTTATAAGATTATTGCTTGTCGTAATTGTAATATAAAAAGGAGCGCATTTTTAAATGCGCTCCTTTTTATTTAGTCTAGTATATTGTAAAAACAAAAAATCTAATTCCCTTTTATACGAATCCATAATTCTGAAAGTAGTTTTTTACCATCACGTTTGTCTTTCGGTTTTTCTGTAAATTGCACTTTGCCGGAAGCATCTTTTTCTATTTTGTATTTAAACACAAAATTCTGAGAATTTGGTTCCATACTTAAAAGTCCGAAACGTAAATCGCTAAAATAAAGACTGTCATCTTCCTTTGATATTATATACCAACCTTCAGAAATAGCAATCATTCTTTGTACTTTTTCATCTTTAGCAAGATCGCCTAAAAACTCATGGTTTTTAGGGTAAGTTTCAAACGAGATAGGCTTGGTGTCAAAAAACGAGTAATTTCCTAATAAATAAGCATTTTCCGTTTCAACGTTAGCGCTCCAAAGCATGGTGTTTAAGGCCGAAGGTCTTGTGTCTAATTGTATATAATCTATATTTTGGTTTGTTAATGCAGCTTCAAATTCATTATATGCTATCCATTTAAATAGGAAAGTAAGAAGTAAGTAAGAGGAACTTATAATCAATCCTAATTTGTTGTATAAACGACGTTTTGCAGAGGTTCGTTTTTGAACCATTGCAAGAATTAAGAATACTAGAAAAGGTAAGGTATAAAGTGGGTCAATTACAAATATAGTTTTGAAAGCAAGTCTTAAGTCAAAAGGCCAAAATAATTGTGTACCCCAAGTAGTATGTGCATCTAAAATAGGATGTGTAATAAATGCCCAGAAAAAGAGCCACGCCCAGCCTTTAATATCCTTATAACTTTCATATCGGGAAACCAGCCAACCGAAAAAAGGAGCAAAAAGCACAGAAAAGACAATGGAATGTGTAAATCCACGATGTATTGCAAGCGCAGAAACCGTATCGGTAAAATGTGAAGCAAGTACATCTAAATCAGGAATAGTCCCTGCAATAGCTCCATAAAGCATTGCCTTGTTTCCAACTTTCTTTCCTAAAACAGCCTCTCCAACAGCTGCTCCTAATACTATTTGAGTAAGTGAATCCATATATTTTGCGAAAATAAGCCAAGTTAGCGAAACAACATAAAATACTTTAAGATATAAACCTAGACAGATTTATTAAATATACAAGTTCCTTGCCACGGATAAACTTTACGATTTCTCCGTGGCACAGATTCTATAAAACCTTAAGTAACCTTTGTTACAGTTTGTCGTTTATAATTGCTATATTTTTGCTGTATTAAAATTAATAATATCACGTTTTTATTTAAAATGAATTTTATGGAATTAATCTCTCAACCTTGGCCTTGGTATGTTTCGGGCTTTTTAATAGCATTTACCATGCTTATTCTTTTGCTTATGGGTAAAAAGTTTGGAATGTCTTCAAACCTAAGAACCTTTTGTGCTGCTTGTGGAGCAGGAAAAGCAAGTGACTTTTTTAGATTTAATTGGCGAAATGATATTTGGAACCTTCTTATTGTAGTTGGAGCTATGCTTGGTGGTTATTTTGCATCTCATTATCTATCTAATGGTGAAATGCCTTTAATTAGCGAAGCTACTGTAGCTTCCTTACAAGATTTAAATATTTCAGCAAATAACCAATACGTTCCTGTAGAGTTATTTTCTTTAGAATCTTTAAGTAATATAAAAACACTTGCCATTTTAATTATAGGAGGAATTCTTGTAGGTTTTGGAGCACGTTATGCTGGTGGTTGTACTTCAGGTCACGCTATTTCAGGATTAAGCAATCTGCAATTACCATCATTAATCGCTGTAGTTGGATTTTTTATTGGAGGTCTTATTATGGTTCATTTATTATACCCTTTAATTTTTTAATATGAAGAAGTTAGCATTTATTATAGTAGGTTTTTGTTTCGGAATTATCATGTATAAGTCGGAAGCAGCATCTTGGTTTCGTATTTATGAAATGTTCAGATTTGAATCTTTCCACATGTATGGTATTATGGGGACAGCTTTAGCATTCGGAATATTGTTTGTTAACCTAATTAAGCGTTTTAATATCAAAACATTTTCTGGTGAAGCCATTACTATTGCTCCAAAAGAGAAATCTATTACAAGATATTTAGCAGGAGGAATTATTTTCGGGTTAGGCTGGGCTTTAGTAGGAGCTTGTCCGGGACCAATATTTGTACTTATTGGAGCAGGGTATCTGCCGGTGATAATAGTTTTTCTTGCAGCTGTTTTTGGTACTTTTTTATACGGACTTGTTAGGAGTAAGTTGCCACATTAATTAGTTTTCAGTGTAATAATGTAACTTTCTTAGATCTTTTGCGTCTTATTTAGTGTAAAATCATTAATCAAGAAATCAAATTATCAAACAATGAAACGAACAGACAATCAACTGCTAGTTATTACGCATTTATCACAATTGTTAACCCATCTTACTGGTTTTGGTGGACTTATTGTGCCATTAATTATTTGGATTACACAAAAGGATACAGTAGAGCAGATGGATGAGCAAGGAAAAGCAATTTTAAATTTCCAAATTAGTATCATTTTGTACTCTATAATAAGTATTCCTTTGATACTTCTATTTGGTTTAGGCTTTATACTTCTTGGCTTAGTAGCTATATTAGCTTTAGTTATGCCAATTATTAATGCTATTAACGCAAGTAATGGCAAACAAATAAACTATCCACTTTCTATTAATTTTATTAGTTAATACAATGATAAAAGCAAATAAAAAAGGCTCACTTAATGGTGAGCCTTTTATATTTTATACAAGCTTATGCAATAAGTTGTAGTGGTATTTCTGTTTATGCTTTTTTACCTACAAAAACACTAGCTATTAATGCCACGATACCGAGTGCAATAGTAATATATGCATTAGTGTTGTCTTGAGCTTCAATTCCAAACTCACCAATACTTATAGAAGCTTCTGGAGCAATCATTGTGTAGATACCATAGCCTAATAATGCTACGCCGACTACTAATAAAACTGTTTTAATTGACTTGTTCATTATCTCTTGGTTTTTAGTTAGTTATCTTAAAGATACTTAAAAAACATTTGATAGGAAATAAAACAAAAAAACACTCATCATTTGATGAGTGTTTTTTATATAATTTTCTCAGCTAACTGAGTTTAATTTATGTATAAGAATTAGCTATTCAACATCACAGGCATTACAAGCATGGTAACTTGTTCTCCAGCATCTAATCCATCAATAGGAGTTAAGATACCAGCTCTGTTAGGTAAACTCATTTCTAATTGAACTTCATCAGATGTAAGGTTGTTTAACATTTCTGTTAAGAAACGAGAGTTAAAACCTATTTGCATATCGTCTCCTTGGTAATCACAAGTTAAACGCTCTTCTGCTTTGTTTGAGTAATCAATATCTTCAGCAGAAATATTTAATTCTGCACCAGCAATTTTTAAACGAATTTGGTGTGTTGTTTTGTTAGAGAAAATACTAACACGGCGAACAGAGTTTAAAAACTGCGTTCTGTCTATTGTAAGTTTATTAGGATTCTCCTTAGGAATTACTGCCTCGTAGTTAGGATATTTTCCATCAATCAATCTACATACTAATTCAGCATTTTCAAAAGTGAATTTTGCATTAGATTCATTGTATTCAATTTTCACATCATCATCACTAGTTGCTAAAATTCCTTTTAAAAGATTTAAAGGTTTCTTAGGCATAATGAATTCTGAAACTTGACTAGCTTGTACATCTTCGCGAGTGTATTTTACTAGTTTGTGTGCATCTGTAGCTACAAAAGTTAAACCTTCTGTAGAGAACTGAAAGAATACACCACTCATTACCGGACGTAAATCATCGTTACCAGCTGCAAAGATTGTTTTGCTAATAGCTGTTGCTAAGATTTCACCTGAGATAGTAGTTGCACTTGGATCGTCTAACTCCACTGCTTTTGGAAACTCTGCTCCATCTGCATACGCTAAGGCGTATTTACCGTGGTTAGAGCTAATTTCTATCGTGTTATTATCTTCAACAACAAAAGTTAAAGGTTGCTCAGGAAAAGTCTTTAAAGTGTCTAAAAGTAAACGAGCAGGAACCGCAATGCTTCCTTCGTTGTCACTTTCTACATCTAATTTTGCAGACATAGTTGTTTCTAGATCACTAGCTGAAACTATAAGTTGATTTTGTTTTAACTCAAATAAGAAATTATCTAAAATAGGTAAAGTATTAGAGTTATTGATTACACCTCCAAGAACTTGTAATTGTTTCAGTAAATAGGTACTTGATACTATGAATTTCATTTATTTAATACGTTAATTCGTTTCAATATTGAATAGATACAAATATATTGTTTAACAGTTTAAAATGGAAACAAACTTATTAACAACTTCCTGTGTGAAAATTACTAAATTTCAGCTTGTTTCTTTGCTTATCTTGCATACTTTTTCTTTCGGATGAAATTAAATAAAAACCCGAAAAGCCCTAATAAAACTAGTGGTAAGAGAATGTTTACAATTTGCCACTTGGTTTTTTCTTCTGCAACTTTTTTATGATCTAAAAATGCAACTGCAATTTCTTTTGTTCGAATGTTTATAAGTCCATCATCGTCTAAAAGGTAGTTTACAGCATTTAAAAGGAATTCTTTGTTGCCATAGGTCTGTCCGGTCCATTTATCAAATCCGAGCTCTTGTGGGCCATTTCTACCAACATCATTTTTAATAATATCTCCATCTGCAATTATAATCATCTTGGTAGGCTCGCTCAGTTCCTTGTCGTTTTCAAGAGAAAAAGGTTTGATTCGCTTTTCGTAAACCGATTTAAACTTTCCTTCTAATAAAACGGCAAGTGTTTGCTTACCTTTGTTGTATGCTTGTGGATTTGGCTCTTGTTGCGTCATCTCTAAGCTTACTTCTCTCGGAGTTCCGTCTAATTTTGTAAGCACAGAACTTTGTAGTAGAATCGTTTTATCTACCTTGTTTTTTAGGGTGTCAATTTGATTCGAAAAATCAAACTTAACTAGGTTAAGATTGTTTGTAATTGCGTGTTTGTTTTCAGAGTTTACCAAAGGAGAATAATACCAAGGTAAATGTTGAAATTGTGCCTGACTACCATCACCAGAAGCCAAAGTGATAGGAGCAGAGTAGAGGTCGTTAACCAAAACCGGATTGATACGTGCACCGTACTGGAAAAAGAAGTCCGTAAGGTTTAAATCTCTCGGGATTGCAACGCTTTTACCGGAAGGGTTGTATAAACTATCTTTTTCAATAGCAACATTATCTAGCAACCAAAGACTTTTTCCGCCATTCATGGTATACTGATCTAAAACATATTTTTCGTTTTCAGAAAATGCTTCTGTTGGTTTTGCTGAAATGATTAAATCAAATTCATTTAAAGCTTTACTAGTTTTTTGTGCATTGCTAGCAACACTATCTAAGGTGAATGGGGCAATAAAATAATAATCGCCAATAGTTTTTACAAAGTCGAAAATATATCTGTCTTCTAGTTGATTGTTTCCACGAAGAATAGCAACTTTTCTGCGTTTAGGATTTATAAGTTTACTGAAGCCATCAGCAAAAGCATATTCTAAATGTTGTACAGAATTGGTGACTAATTCTTGTTGTGTAGCGCCAATTTTATTTTTAACCAAAGGAATTTTTACCGTTACATCATTATGGCTAGCTAATGCCCAAGGAAATATAACCTCTTGACTAGATTTACCACTTTCTTGAACCGTTAATTGCATAGGAATTAAACCTCTGTCGTTTAATTGCTGCATATTACGATCGCGAGTAGCTTCGTCTTCAATAGGGTTTATAAAATTGAATTGTATGTTTCTATTTTGTGCTTGAAACTCTTCTAAAAGTTGTTTGGTTTCCGATTGTAGTCGTCTAAATTCCGTAGGAAATCCTTCTCCTTCTAAAAAGACATCAATAATAATAGGAGAATCTACTTTGTCTATAATTTGAAGAGCAGCTTCATTAATGGTATAACGCTTGTCTTCGGTTAAGTCAAAACGCTCATAAATATGTTTAGCTCCGAATATATTTAAGACTAAAAGACCTAAAGGAAGTAATAAGAAGTTTAGATAATCTCTTTTTTGAAGTATTTTAACCTGAATGTTTTGTGTTGTAATATATAGAAAGAACACCGTAAGACTTAAGAAGTAAAATATATCTCTTGTATCTATTACACCACGACTCATACTATTGTAATGAGCGCTCATTCCTAGTTGCTCTATAAAGCTAGTAGACATTAATTCTGCTACTCCTTGAAAGCCTATATAGAAAATAAAACATAGCAATACTGCTGTTATAAATGCAACAATTTGATTATCTGTTATACTTGAAGCAAACAAACCAATTGCCGTATAAGCAGCAACTAAAAACAATAACCCAAAGTAAGAACCTAGGGTGCTACCAACATCTAAGTTTCCTAGAGGATTACCAAGCTGGTGAACTGTATAAACATAAAGTAGGGTAGGTAAAAGGGCTAATAAGATTAGGATAAATGCCCCAAAATATTTACCAAGTACAATTTTTAAATGACTTATTGGTTTAGTAACTAAAAGCTCGAGTGTTCCTTGTTTTTTCTCATCACTAAAGCTGCGCATTGTTACGGCAGGAATAAGAAAAATAAGAATCCAAGGTGCTAATAAAAAGAAGGATGACAAGTCAGCAAAACCATTATCTAGAATATTAAATTCGCCTTTAAATAGCCATAGGAACAACCCGTTTAAAACTAAAAAAACAGCAATAACCAAATAACCTATTGGTGAAGCGAAGAATGAATTTATTTCCTTTTTTAAAATGGCTAGCATTTATATTTTGTTTTAAATGTTTTTATTTTTCTGAAACAGCTCTACTGTAAACTCTCTAATTTATCAACACTCCATGCTTCTGGTTTCCCATTGAATAAAGGTTTTGTGTTGGCCCATACTTTTTTAAATAATTCCGAATGTCTATAATTTTCTAAATCCGATTCTTTTTCCCAATAGCTATACGTAAAAAATATATTGTCTTGGTTTTTATCTTGGTATAATTCTAAAAAACGACAGCCTTCAAAGTTTCGTATATGTTCTTTGTTTTCGTGAAAGTTCTCTAAAAATGTTTCAATTTTAGAAGGTTCAAAACTCAATTTTACAATTCGTACAAACATGATGTTTTAATAAAGGGTTTTTAGATTATTGGCTAATTTTCAAAATTCACGGTTACCGTATCCATAAGTTGTAAGCCTAATAGAGTGGATGCACTACCTACCGTACCAGTATTACTTTTATAAATAGCAATTTCTAGGTAATTGGCAGAATTAAACACTACTAATGCACGACCTTCGTCTTGTCTTTCTTCTTTAGGTTTACTAAAATCTACAATATCACTATATTTTTTGTAAATGGTCTTAAACTTGGAGTTTCTTGCAAATATTTCAAACTTTCTTCCTCTCTGCGTTTTTTCAAAGAAAGACTTTTTAATATTTGTAATAATGTTTCCGTAGTTATCTATATAAATAATACTTCCAATAATTTGCGTCTGTTCTTCATTTATAAACGGATGCAGATTGGATATTGGCTTAATTCCATCAATAGTTTTACCAATTACCTCTAAAGTTCCTCCACGCGCTAGGTGGGCTGCAACTTTTACAAACACATCTAGTACTGTGAAACTGGTAACTATTTTATCGTGTATATTTATTTCTACAATTTTTTCAGGAGAAATCTCTGCACAAATCATACTAAGGATTCCGTTGTTAGCACAAACAAAATAATGCCCGTCTAATTTCATGGCAATATGTTTGTTTTCTGGATTCAATTCCGAATCAATTCCAATAAGGTGAATAGTGCCTTTTGGAAAATTGCTATAGGCATTTTGAATAATATATGCCGCCTCTGGAATATTAAAAGGAGAAACAGAATGAGAGATATCAACAATCCTAACTTCAGGTAGTTCTGTATAAAAAGCGCCCTTTATAGCGCCAACAAAGTGATCCTTTTCGCCAAAGTCTGTCGTTAAAGTGATTATAGCCATAAATTATTGTTGATAGTTTTTTACCAAATTACATCTTAAAATTGTGTAATTTTGTTTAGACTTTTTATTGGAAAACAAATCTAATAAAAATGAAACAGATTACTATAATTAAATCGAACCGCTTTTGAATGAATTAACACTTGAATTGGAAGATGTTTCTCCTAAAGAATTTTTTGGAGCACAAAACGCCAATATAGAACTTATTAGTAAGTATTTTCCGAAACTAAAAATCGTTGCAAGAGGCAATAAAATAAAGGCCTACGGAGATGACGAAATACTAGAAGAATTTGATAAAAGGCTTAACATGCTTATGGAGCAGTTTGGCAAGTATAATAAGTTAGATGAAAATATAATTGAACGTGTTTTAACTAGCGTAAGTAAAGAAGATTACCTAACAAGTAAGGAAAGCTCTCAAGTAATTGTTCACGGTGTAAACGGTAAACTAATAAAAGCGCAAACAGCAAACCAACGTAAAATGGTGGAGCTTATGCGTAAAAACGATATGGTTTTTGCTATAGGTCCGGCAGGAACAGGAAAAACCTATACCGGAGTAGCATTGGCCGTTAGAGCATTAAAGAATAAAGAAGTTAAGCGAATTATTTTAACCCGTCCTGCTGTAGAAGCAGGGGAGAACTTAGGTTTCCTACCAGGAGATTTAAAAGAAAAGTTAGATCCTTATATGCAGCCGTTGTATGATGCTTTGCGTGATATGATACCTGCAGAAAAGCTTAGTCAGTATATTGAAAACGGAACCATTCAAATTGCACCATTAGCTTTTATGCGTGGAAGAACTTTAGATAATGCTTTTGTTATTTTAGACGAAGGACAGAATACTACTCATGCACAAATGAAAATGTTTTTAACAAGAATGGGTAAAAATGCGAAGTTCCTTTTAACTGGTGATCCTGGACAAATAGATTTACCAAGAAGAACTATTTCTGGACTAAAAGAAGCTTTACTTATATTAAAAAATGTAGAAGGAATTGGCGTCATATTTTTAGATGATAAGGATGTGATTCGTCATAAATTAGTTAAAAAGGTTATTGAAGCTTATAAAAGCATTGAAAACAACGATTAACACAGAAGTAATAATCAGACTCGTATAACATAAATTATAAAATCACTAAATCCGTGACCAAAAACAACACCATTACAGACACCAATTTTAACTTTCCAAAACAAAAAAATGTATATAAAGGAAAGGTTAGAGAAGTTTATAATATAAACGACGAGCAATTAGTAATGATTGCAACCGATAGACTTTCAGCATTTGATGTGGTTATGCCAAAAGGAATTCCTTTTAAAGGACAAATCCTTAATCAGATTGCTACAAGTATGATGAAAGCAACCGAAGATTTAGTGCCAAACTGGTTAACTGCTACTCCAGATCCTAATGTGGCAGTAGGGTACTTATGTGAGCCATTTAAAGTAGAAATGGTAATTCGTGGTTATATGTCTGGTCATGCAGCTAGAGAATATAAAGCAGGAAAACGTTTGCTTTGTGGTATTGCTATGCCAGAAGGAATGAAAGAAAATGATAAGTTTTCAGAGCCAATAATCACTCCAGCTACCAAAGCAGAAATGGGAGATCATGATGAAGATATCTCAAGAGAAGATATTCTTAAAAAAGGAATTGTTTCTGAAGAAGATTATATCGTATTAGAAGATTATACCAGAAAGCTTTTTCAAAGAGGTTCAGAAATTGCAGCTTCAAGAGGATTAATTCTTGTAGATACTAAATATGAATTCGGAAAAACAAAAGACGGAAAAATCGTTTTAATAGATGAAATTCATACACCAGATTCTTCTCGTTATTTTTATGCAGAGGGTTACCAAGAACGTCAAGATAAAGGAGAAGCTCAAAAACAACTTTCAAAAGAGTTTGTAAGACAGTGGTTAATTTCTAATAACTTCCAAGGTTTAGAAGGACAAACCGTTCCTGAAATGAGTGATGCTTATATAGAATCTGTTTCCGAAAGATATATCGAGCTTTATGAGAAAATCATGGGTGAGAAGTTTGTGAAAGCAGATGTCAGCAATATTCAAGATAGAATTGAAAAAAATGTTTTAGGCTACTTAAGCTAAAACCAACAAAAAGACCTTACTCCAACAAGTAAGGTCTTTTTTTTTTATAATATCTACGGCAGACTATTTAGATAATAAGTATATTTAAAATCTAAATACAGAATTGCATGTACGATAAAATAAATGCTTTAGTTGAAGATTTTGCTTCCTTAGTTTGGGGCTTACCATTACTAATTTTACTTATTGGCGGAGGTTTCTTTCTCCTAGTATATTCCAGATTTTTACCTTTTAGATATTTAGGACATGCATTACAAGTGCTTCGTGGGAAGTACGACAATAAAGAAGACGAGGGAGAAATTTCCCATTTTCAAGCCTTAACAACTGCTTTGTCTTCTACCATAGGAATGGGAAATATCGCAGGAGTTGCGGTTGCAATTTCTATTGGCGGACCAGGAGCAGTTTTTTGGATGTGGGTGAGTGCCATTATAGGTATGTCTACAAAATTCTTTACCTCTAGTTTAGCAATTATGTATAGAGGAAAAGATAGCGCAGGAAACACGCAGGGCGGACCTATGTATTTTATTATGGAAGGTCTTGGTAAGAAATGGAAACCACTAGCTATTTTCTTTAGTCTTTGTGGATTAATAGGTGCTTTGCCTGTTTTTAATGTAAATCAATTAACACAAGCTATTAATGATATTGTTTTAAAACCTAACGGCGTATTAGTAAACTTTACTTCCAATCTTATTATAGGTATTATTTTAGTAAGTATAACTTCCATTGTTATTTTAGGTGGTTTAAACCGAATAAGTAAAGTTGCTTCTAAGTTAGTACCAAGCATGGTATTACTGTATTTCGGTTTGGTCCTTTTTATATTATTTGTTAACGCGGAAGTGGTACCAACGTATTTCAAATTGATTTTTACTGATGCTTTTGCTGCAGAAAACTATACAGGAGATTCCTTTTTAGGGGGAGTATTAGGAGGGTTAATTATTCTTGGAATTCGTCGTGGGGCTTTTTCAAACGAAGCAGGTATTGGTACCGCTCCATTAGCACACGGAGCAGCAAAAACCAATGAGCCTATTCGTGAAGGTTTAGTTGCTATGTTAGGACCTGCAATAGATACTTTGGTAGTTTGTACACTAACAGCACTAGCGATTTTAGTAACAGGAGTTTGGCAAACCACCGAAGCAAATGGGGTGAGTTTAACCGCTAATGCCTTTGGTGCAGCAATGCCGGAGTTTGGTAGATACTTATTACTACTATGTATTGTTGTGTTTAGTGTTTCTTCTTTATTTTCTTATGCTTATTACGGAGGTAAGTGTTTGTCCTTTTTAGTGGGAGATAAAAACAAACACTATTATAACTATTTCTATATTCTAAGTATCATTTTAGGAGCAACAACTTCTTTAGCCTTAATGATTAATTTAATTGATGGCGTTTTCGCTTTAATGGCAATTCCTACAATGACTGCAACTTTAATATTAGCTCCAAAAGTACTAGTAGAAGCAAAAGCCTATTTTAGAAGATTAAAAGATTCTAAAATTAGAAAGTAAGTAGCACTTAATTACTTTTTTCCTTTAATAGATATTTTTTAAATTTATATAAAATTATTTTTCAGATTAAATACTGAATACTAAAAACCAACCCTGAAAACCAAAAAAAATGAGTAATTACCATATAAAACACTTAGAAGAATATTATCAAGTTTATAGAAAATCGGTTAGAGAGCCTGAAGCTTTTTGGGAAGAAATAGCAGAAGAACATTTTCTATGGAGAAAAAAATGGGATAAAGTTTTAGAATGGGATTTTTCTAAACCAGAAATTAAATGGTTTGAAGGAGCAAAGTTAAATATCACCGAAAACTGTATAGATAGACATCTAGCAACAAGAGGGGATAAAACAGCTATTCTTTTTGAACCCAATAATCCGGAAGAAGGAGCGGAACATATTACTTATAAACAACTATATCATCGAGTTAACCAATTTGCAAATGTTTTAAAAGACCACGGAATTAAAAAAGGAGATCGTGTATGTATTTATGTACCTATGATTCCGGAATTAGCTATTTCCATTTTAGCATGTGCTAGAATAGGGGCTATTCACTCTGTAGTTTTTGCAGGGTTTTCTTCTAAAGCATTAGCTACAAGAATAAATGATAGTGATTGTAAAATGCTTATCACTGCAGATGGTTCTTATCGTGGAGCAAAGACTATCGATTTAAAAGGAATTGTAGACGAAGCCTTAGAGTCTTGCCCGGGAATAAATACAGTTTTAGTAGCAAAGCGAATTAACTCCGATATAACAATGAAAGAAGGCCGAGATAAATGGCTTCAGCCTTTATTAGATGCCGCTTCAAATGAATGTGCTGCAGAAGTGATGGATGCAGAAGACCCTTTATTTATTCTATATACTTCCGGTTCTACCGGAAAGCCAAAAGGGATGGTGCATACCATTGCTGGATATATGGTTTATACGGCTTATACCTTCAAAAATGCTTTTCAATATAGAGAAAACGATGTCTATTGGTGTACCGCAGATATCGGCTGGATTACAGGGCATAGTTATATTGTCTATGGTCCTTTGGCAAATGGAGCTACTACAGTATTATATGAAGGTGTTCCTAGTTATCCAGACTTTGGTCGTTTTTGGGATATAGTAGATAAGCATAAGGTTAATCAATTTTATACAGCACCAACAGCTATTCGTGCATTAGCGAAACAAGGAGTAGAGTTAGTAGAAAAATACGATCTATCTTCTCTTAAGGTTTTAGGAAGTGTAGGAGAGCCAATAAATGAAGAAGCTTGGCATTGGTATAATGATAATGTAGGAAAGAATAAGAGTCCGATTATAGATTCTTGGTGGCAGACAGAAACAGGAGGAATCATGATCACACCAATTCCGTATGTAACACCAACCAAACCAACCTATGCAACCTTACCTTTTATAGGAATTCAACCTTGTATTATGAATGAAAAAGGTGAAGAGTTAAAAGGAAGACAAGTTGAAGGACGTATGTGTATAAAATTCCCATGGCCAAGTATAGCAAGAACTATTTGGGGAAATCATCAGCGATATAAAGATACCTATTTTTCTACTTATGAAAACATGTATTTTACCGGAGATGGAGCCTTAAGAGATGAGGTAGGTTATTATAGAATAACAGGAAGAGTTGATGATGTTATCATTGTATCTGGACATAATTTAGGAACTGCTCCAATTGAAGATGCAGTAAACGAACATCCGGCAGTTGCAGAAAGTGCAATTGTTGGTTTTCCACATCCTATTAAAGGAAGTGCCTTATATGGATATATTACTTTAAAAGATGCAGGTGAAAGCAGAATGCACGATAACCTTAGAAATGAAATCAATCAGTTAATAGCCGATAGAATTGGTCCAATAGCAAAGTTAGATAAGATTCAATTTACTAATGGCTTGCCAAAAACTAGAAGCGGAAAAATTATGCGTAGAATTTTACGTAAAATAGCCGAAAAAGATACAAGTAATTTAGGAGATACAAGTACACTTCTTAATCCGGAAGTAGTTCAAGATATCATGGATAAATCCTTATAATGCATAGCATGAAATACTTAAAAAAAGCACTCATTTATTTGGGTGTTTTTTTTCTTAAAATAGATTTAAACACGTTATTTGTGTCGAATATTTAGCTATGATAAACATTAGAGAATATATAGAAGAAACCATCCCGCTTAGTGAAGAAGACTGGGAGTTGTTTTCTTCTAAATTAATTAGAAGAAAGTTTCAGAAAAGAGAAAATCTAGTAGCATTAGGTGAAGTAGAGAATTATATTTCTTTTATTGAATATGGTGTTGCACGTTTCCTAATTCCTAAGGAAGAAAAGGATAAAGAAATCATCTTCGGATTTTGTTTCGAAAAAGAATTTATTAGTGCTTACGATTCGTTTTTAACTAGAAAACCATCTTTATATCAAATTGAAGCACTTACCGATTTATCTATGTGGAGTATTTCTTATGAAGACTTGCAGGAAGTATACGCCAAGAGTTTTATTGGAAATGTAATTGGCCGTTTGTCTTCCGAAAGGTTATTCCTAATAAAATCAAAAAGAGAACAATCTCTTTTAAACGAAACAGCAGAAGAACGTTACCTAAAACTATTCACAGAAAGACCACATCTTATCAAAGAAATTCCTCTAAAATATATTGCCTCTTATATAGGTGTAACACCACAGGCTTTAAGTAGAATTAGAAAGCGAATTTCTTAACTTAGGTTCATTTTAATTGGAGTAGGGTATTCTTACCTTTACATTTAATTAAAAGTTATGAGTATTATTATTTTTACCATTATTTTATGGTATTCGGGTTTATTCTTTCAAACCTTCTTTTTGCATCGTTACGCAGCACACCAATCCTTTACCATGTCTAAGTTTTCAGAGCGTGTTTGTTTTGTTTTAACTTGGATTACACAAGGTTCAAATTATTTAAGCGCTTATGGATACGGAGTGATGCACAGAATGCATCATGCTTATGCAGATACAGAAAAAGATCCACATTCTCCAAAGTATGACGCTAACCTATTTTCGATGATGTGGCGTACCAAAAACATTTATCAGGATATCAATCAAAAACGTATCGAAGTAGCAGATAAATTCACGAAAAATGTTCCGCAATGGGAGTCTTTCGACAAGTTTGCTAGTTCTAGAGTATCAAGACTTGCTTGGGCAGCATTATATACACTGTTTTTTGTGTTTTTTGCAACTGCTTGGTGGCATTGGCTATTTTTGCCGGTAGCCTTTTTTATGGCTCCAATTCACGGAGTTATTATAAACTGGTTCGGACATATTTACGGATATAGAAATTTTGAAGTTAAAGATACTTCTAAAAACCTTTTACCAATTGATATTTTAATGATGGGTGAGGGGTATCATAATAACCATCACTCACATAGTGGAAGAGCAAATTTCGGAGTGCGTTGGTTTGAAATTGATTTTACTTATCTAATCATGGTGGTTTTAGATAAAGTAAACTTTATAAAATTAAAAAAGACAATTGCATAGAAAATACACCAAAAAGCAACAGATTATATAAAAACCATTCTATTTAGAGTGGTTTTTCCATTTAAAGCAATTATATTTAAGCGATAAAAAAATACGATTAAAATTTATGGATATAAAATTAGCAGTACTTATTGATGGAGATAATATTCCGTCGGCTTATGTGAAAGAAATGATGGAGGAAATTGCTAAATATGGTAACCCAACTATTAAAAGAATTTACGGAGATTGGACCAAGCCACATTTGTCAAAATGGAAAAATATGCTTCTTGAAAATGCCATTACTCCTATACAGCAATATGGTTATACTACAGGAAAAAATGCTACTGACTCTGCTATGATTATAGATGCAATGGATATTCTGTATTCCGAGAAGGTAGATGGTTTCTGTTTGGTTTCTAGTGATAGCGATTTTACTCGTTTAGCTACCCGTTTACGTGAAGCTGGTATGAAAGTGTATGGTATTGGTGAAAAGAAAACTCCAAACCCATTTATTGTTGCTTGCGATAAGTTTATTTATATAGAAATATTAAAACAACAAGATTCCGAAAACGAATCAGAATCGGTGGATACCTCTAAGAAAGGCAAAGACAATGTAGATAAGATTACGCCGAAAGAAATTCGTTTTATAGCTACTACCATTGAAGATGTAGCAGATGATGACGGATGGGCATTTTTAGGAGATGTTGGTGGATTGCTTCAAAAGAAACAACCTAATTTCGATTCTAGAAACTATGGTTACCAAAAATTAACACCATTAATTAAATCTATTCCGAACTTTGAAATAGAAAGACGCGAAGGTTCAAAAGGAAGAACAAAGCTTATTTATGTTAGAATTAAAGAAGTAAAACCTAAAGGAAAGAAAAGGTAATTCACTATCTAAAAATTACAATTTATGCTGAGGTATTTGTTGAGGTTTTTTCCTCTCTAAAATATCTCAGTATTTATTTTTTTATAGAAGTTTAAGCAAGTTGCTCTGAGGTAACTTGTACGCTACGTTTCAAATAAATAAAGATAGAAAGGGATAGCAGACCAAATATGGTAAATCCAATAAATAACGGAAGTGCTGTTTCTTTGACAAAGCTTCCAATAAAATTAGCAATAGGAACGGCCATGATTGTAGAAACAAAGCCTGTGATTGCTGCTCCAATACCCGCCACATGTCCAATAGGCTCCATGGCAATAGCTCTAATATTTCCGAAGATAAAGCCTATAGTAAAAAACTGAATAGCCATAAAAAACAATAAAACCGGCAAAACAGGGTTAGCACTATTCCAAAATAAAAGCACATAAAGAAAGGCATTTAAACTGAATATAATGATTGCTAAAAAGGATAATCGCCACATACCTAATCGCATCACAAAACTTCCGTTTAAGAAAGTAGAAAGTCCAACACCAGCTGCAAGTCCAGCAAAAATAAAAGGAAATTCTTCAACCAAATTGTACTGTTTTTCAAATATGATTTGTGAAGCACTTAAATACACAATAAAAGCCCCAGATATAAATCCGGAAATAATTGTAAAACCAATGGTTTCTTTATGTTTCAATAATTCTTTTAAGCCATCTGTAAAAACATGTCTACTAAACTTTATTTTGTGTTCAGGCTTTTGTGTTTCTGGCTGTCTTCGCCAAAACCATATGGTTACAATAAGAGATATAAGTAGTTGCACATAAAAAATACCTTTCCAATTATAGTGGTTCAAAATAAATTTCCCCATAAGCGGAGCAATAACAGGTACCAGAATAAAGAAGGTGGTAACAAAAGACATGATTTTCGCCATATAATCTCCTTTATACATATCTCTAATAATAGCAATAGCAATTGTTCTAGGTGCAGCCAATCCTATGCCTTGTAGTACTCTACCAAAAACCATCCACTCCAAACTAGGTGATAGTACGCAAATGATACTAGCAACGGTAAAAATGCTAATTCCTATATATACAATTGGTTTTCTTCCAAAGCTATCCGATAAGGGGCCAAAAAGTAACTGACCAAATCCTAAGCCTAAGAAAATCATAGTAACTAGCAATTGGTTATTGGTGCTATCATGACTATTAATCGCTATACCAATAGAAGTTATTGCGGGTAAAATTGCATCAATGGCCAATGCTACAATAGACATTAGGGAAGCCATTAAGGCAATAAATTCAAATTTTACTGACTGATTTTGCATTTTGCAAATGTACTTTAAATGTTAAAAGTAAATAATAAGAAAACTATAATACATTGTTAATATTTATATAGCTAATTTAAATGTGTATTTTTGTTAGGTAAACTTATAAAATGAAAGCATTAATTTCTGCTGAAGAAAAACTAAAAGAACGTATTAAAGAACTAAAGTGCCTTTATGCTGTAAGTTCATTTATCGCAAATAGTAATCTAGAAAACCTAAGTCCTACCATACAAGTTATAGCAAATAGCTTGCAAAAGGCGGTAAGGTACCCAGAAGATGCTTCGGTAGAAATATTATTAAATAAAGAGATTTTTAGAGAAGGAGAAGAACCTGTAAACAAGGTGTTTCTTTTATCGGCTATTAAGGCTTTCAATATTCCTATAGGCTCTATAAAAGTTGGATATTCTGAAGATAAATATACTTCTAATGATTTTTTAAATGAAGAGAAACGACTTATTCAAAAAGTTGCTTCAGAAATAGGGAATTTGTTTGAACGCAAGCAAATTATCGAAAAGGAATTAATGGCAAAACGGCAAATGGAGCGTGTAGATAGACTATCTATTTTAGGTGAGATTACTGCAGGAATTGCCCATGAACTTAATACGCCTTTAGCAAATATTCTAGGTTATTCTGAATTACTGAAAGATCAATTTGCAGATAATAAAGATGCTACTAGTGACTTAGAGAAAATAACCAATAGCGCAATTTACTCACGAGAAGTGGTTAAGAAATTAATGTTTTTTTCTTGTGAAATGCCGCATCAAATGAAACAAACCAATATTGTTCCAATCATTAAGGATGCGATTAGTCTTTTAAAACCAAATTTCATTTCAAAACATATAGATTGTAAGGTTCAAATTTTAGAAGAAGATATTCCGTATCGTGTAGATAGTATTCAGTTAACCCAAGTAATTTTCAATTTAATAATCAATGCCATTCATTTTTCACCTGAAAATGGTACTATCACGGTGAATGTAAGACAGAATATTAAAAATATTATTATTGAAATTAGTGATGAAGGAGAAGGTATTGATGTTTCAAAAAGCGAAAATATATTCAACCCATTTTTTACAACCAAACAAGTAGGAGAGGGCTCTGGCTTAGGTTTGAGTGTTGTTCACGGAATTGTTAAAAGCCATAAAGGAACCATTGAACACAGTCCGAATACTCCAAAAGGAACTACCTTTACTATAAAATTTCCTAAAAAATAAGCATGGAACTTAATCGTGAAAATATATTAATTGTAGATGATGATGTTCATATTCTAGAACTAATTCAACGCCATTTACAAGCACTAAACTATCATACTTATAAGGCTGTTTCTGTAAAGGAAGCTATTGCTATTCTACAAGATAAGACTATAGATTTGCTTATTACAGATTTAAAAATGCCTGGTGTAGATGGTTTAGAATTGGTTAAATATGTTTCCGACCATTTCCCAAAAATTCCAAAGTTAGTCGTTACGGGGTATCCTTCAATTGACGGAGCTTTAGGCGCAATGAAATCTGGGGCTATAGAATATGTAACAAAGCCTTTTACTAAAGAAGAATTAAAAAATGCTGTTTCAAATGCATTAGTAAATAAGCCAAAGAAAAGTCCGGTGCTTGCCACCAAAAAAGTAGAAGAAGCTACTTATGGTGAAATTATTGGCCAGTCTAAAGCAATTAAAAAGGTAATAGACGTTATTAATCGTGTTAAAGATAATAAAGCAACGGTTTTTGTAACAGGAGAAAGCGGTACAGGAAAAGAACTTGTAGCGCGTTCTATTCACTATATGGGGAAATACAGAACAGCTCCTTTTATTGCGGTGAATTGTGGGGCTATTCCAGAAAATTTATTAGAATCGGAGTTGTTTGGTTATGCGAAAGGGGCTTTTACCGGAGCCGATGAAAAACGAGACGGATTCTTTCAAGCGGCTAATAAAGGAACTATTTTTCTAGACGAAATAGGTAATGCTTCTCTGGCTACGCAATTACGTTTACTTCGTGTTTTACAAGAAAAAGAAGTGGTTCGGGTAGGTTCTCAAAAAGTAGAACCTATTGATGTGCGTGTTATTGCAGCTACCAATCTAAATTTAAAAGATTTGATTGCATCCGGTAGATTTAGAGAAGATCTTTATTATCGTTTAACGGTAGTAGAATTTGAAGTACCACCACTGAGGCATCGTAAGGAAGATATTCTGCTATTGACTAAAAAATTCTTACTTAAATATGGAGTAGAATTTAAAGACAATCTTATCAGTATTACCCAAGAAGCTGTAGATGCATTAGAACGTTATGAGTGGCCAGGTAACATTAGAGAGCTAGAAAACACCATTCAACGTGCTGTAATCATGTGCGACAAGCAGGTTACTATAGGTGATTTGCCAGAACAATTAAAATACAATATTGATTTTCCTGAAAATGAGCAGTCCGAATTATTACCTTTAAAAATTATAGAGAAAAATCATATTTTAAAGGTTTTAGAAGCAACAAACAATAACAAAACAAAGGCTGCAAAAATTCTACAAATAGACAGAAAAACGCTTACCGAAAAAATTAAAAAATACACATAAAAACTACTGTGGTAATTTTACTCACCTGTGGTGTATTGCCACGGTTTTATAAATTTTGAATCTTTAATTGATTGTTATAACTAGTTGAATAACATAATGTTGTTTTGGGTTTAGTTTTTTTACTATTAGATGGCATAACTGTTGCTATATATTCAGGATATTTAAAATAATAAATATGAATAGTGCTTTAGAAAGCAGCATTTGCAATAGTTGTACGTTTATTACCGATTGTAGTTTAACTGAAAACAAAAACTTTATATGGTCGTGTAGTGAATATCAAAAAGTATCTAATAGTAATATAGATTATGATATAAACACAGAAAAAGGTATCTTAGGGTACCAAACTGCAAAAGAAATTCTCTAAACAAAAGAAAATGACATTAACAAAAGATTTAAAAAAGAAAGAGCAACCAAAGCAAAAACAAGGCATGCTATCAAATGTTATGGAACAATTTGAAGTAGCAGCAAATATGGTTGGCTTAAATCCGAACATTAAAAAAATACTAGCAGTCACTAATAATGAATTAATTATTCATTTTCCAGTTCGTATGGATAATGGAGACGTAGAGATCTTTAAAGGTTACAGGGTACAACATAACAACGCTTTAGGACCTTATAAAGGAGGTTTGCGTTATCACCCTACTATTGATATAGATTCTGTTAAAGCTTTGGCAATGTGGATGACCTGGAAAACTTCCTTAGCTGGTTTGCCTTACGGTGGAGCTAAAGGAGGAATCCAAATTGATCCTTCTAAATATTCTAATACAGAATTAGAAAGAATTACAAGACGTTTTGCTTATGCTTTAGGTGAAAATATTGGGCCAGAACATGATATTCCTGCTCCAGATGTGAATACCAACGCACAAACTATGGCGTGGATTGCAGATACTTATATGTCTACAAAAGCACCATCAGAGCGTTCTAAAAACCAACATGTTGTAACTGGTAAGCCAGTTGGGTCTGGAGGTTTAGAAGGTAGAGATAGAGCAACAGGGTTTGGAGTATTTTTAACCATAAAATATTGGGCAGAAAACAAAAACATTCCTCTAAAAGATAAAAAGTTTATTGTTCAAGGTTTTGGAAATGTAGGTTATTGGGCTGCGCACTTCTTAGAAAAAGAAGGAGCTAAAATGGTAGCAGTACAAGATGCTTTTGGTGCTATACAAAACACCGAAGGACTTTCAGTTGAAGATTTATTTAAATACACCTTAAACAATAATGGAAGTATTTTAGACTTCCCTGGATCTTCTTCTGTTAAAAAAGAAGATTTCTTCACTTTAGATTGCGACATTTGTATTCCAGCTGCTTTAGGTAGTCAAATAACAAAAAACAATGCACATAAAATCAAAGCTTCATTAATTGCTGAAGGTGCTAACGGACCAACAACAGTTGAGGCTGAAAAAATATTACTAGAAAAGGGAGTTACAATTATTCCAGATATTTTATGTAATTCAGGTGGAGTAATTGGTAGTTATTTTGAATGGCTACAAAACAGAAACGGAGAAATTTGGGAGTTAGAAGAAGTATTAGCTAAAATTGATAAAAAGATAAAAGACGCTTTTAAAAGAGTTTTAGCAAAATCTGAAGACAAGAAAATTGATTTTCGATCTGCAGCTTATTTTATAGCAATTGAGCGAATAGAAAAAGCATACATACAAAGAGGGATATTCCCATGATAATTATAAAATTTATTTCAAATGAGATATGGTAGTATAGTATTAGAGAAAAAGGAGTATGTTATTTTAAAACAACTGCTTGCTTTATCCGATAGTGAAAAAGCTTCCTCTAGAAAACAATCTATTACAAGATTGAAAAATGAATTAGAAAGTGCTATTATATTAGATGAAGCAGAGTTACCAACAGACGTTATTAGGTTCAATACCGAAGTGATTGTAGGAACTAGTGACGGATGGGAAAATTCTTTTACCTTAGTGTCTCCAACAGAAAATGATTTTGCAAATAAAAAAGTTTCCGTACTTTCGCCAATGGGCTTAGCTATAATTGGTTATGCAAAAGGAGATGTAATTGATTGGGATTTCCCTGGTGGAACAAAAGCTTTAGAAATAAAAGAAGTAAAACAAACACAACAAGTAAACTAAAAATATTTTAATTATGGATTCAAATAATTTTTTTGATCATGATACAGATGAAGAAATAATTCAAAAAAGAAGTGCTGAAGAGTTAGCTTTATGGATTTCTGATATAGAATTTAGTATTGATGAAAGTGATAAATTAGCTCAAATAGCATCTAAAGTTGTTAAAAATGAAACTTTTGGAGAAAAGTTTGCAGAAATGACAGCTAAAAACAAAAACGTTCTAAATGATTTTATTAAATATAAAGGAACGATGGTAAACTATAAGGAATGTGAAGATTTTGAATGTGATTTATTCTATATCAATAAGCATGAAGATTATAGAAAAATATATGCTGAAACAGTGAAGAATTTTAGAGCACTTAAAACAGAATTTTATACAGAAGTACTTAAATAATCTGTTTTAACCAACTACAATAAAAAAGCCAAAACATATCGTTTTGGCTTTTTTAATAGTATTTAATTTTAAAAAATTAAAGAGGAATATTACCATGCTTACGCTTTGGTCTTTCCACTTCTTTATTTTCAAGCATAGCAAAAGCTTTTATTAGCTTACGTCTGGTATCTTTTGGTAAGATAACTTCATCAATAAACCCTCTTTCAGCAGCACTATACGGATTAGCAAATAAATTGGCATATTCTGCTTCCTTTTCTTTCCATTTAGCTTCTTTATCTTCTGCAGCATTAATTTCTTTCTTAAAGATAATTTCCGCAGCACCTTTAGCTCCCATAACTGCAATTTCTGCACTTGGCCAAGCAAAGTTCATATCCGAACCAATATGCTTTGAGTTCATTACATCATAAGCTCCACCATAAGCTTTACGTGTAATTACCGTAATTCTTGGCACCGTAGCTTCACTAAATGCGTAAAGTAATTTCGCACCATGAACGATAATTCCGTTCCATTCTTGGTCTGTTCCTGGTAAGAAACCTGGAACATCTTCAAGAGTAAGTAGTGGAATATTAAAAGCATCACAAAAACGAACAAATCTAGCCGCTTTTTTAGAGCTGTTTACATCTAAAACTCCAGCTAAAAACATTGGTTGGTTGGCTACAATACCGACACTTCTTCCGCCTAAACGAGCGAAACCAACAATAATATTTTCAGCATAATCCTTATGAATTTCGTAAAAAGAATCCGCATCAATAATTCCTGCAATTACCGAATGCATATCATAAGGTTTATTGGCATTATCAGGAACAATGTTTGAAAGACTATCTCTTACTTCATCTTCTAGTTCGTAAGGAAGTAATTCTGGAGTCTCTGTATTATTTTGTGGTAAGTAACTTAGAAGTCTTTTAATATCTTCTAAACATTCAACATCGTTAGAAGAGGTGATATGTGCTACTCCAGATTTTGTAGAGTGCGTACTAGCCCCACCAAGTTCTTCGCTAGTTACTTCCTCATTTGTAACCGTTTTAACTACGTTAGGACCAGTTACAAACATATAACTAGTATCTTCTACCATCATGGTAAAATCGGTCATTGCAGGAGAGTAAACTGCTCCTCCAGCACAAGGTCCCATAATTGCAGATATCTGTGGAATAACCCCTGAGGATTGTACGTTTTTATAGAAAATATCGGCATAACCACCTAGAGAACGAACTCCTTCTTGAATTCTTGCTCCACCAGAATCATTTAGGCCTACGATTGGCGCTCCAACTTTAAGCGCTAAATCCATAACCTTACAGATTTTTTCTGCATGTGTTTCTGATAAAGAACCACCAAAAACGGTGAAGTCTTGCGCAAAAACATAAGTTAATCTTCCGTTTACTGTACCATATCCTGTAACGACTCCATCACCATAAAACTTCTGACTTTCCATGCCAAATTCTTTTGTTCTATGTGTAACTAAAGCGCCAATTTCTTCAAACGAACCTTCATCAAGTAAATACATAACACGCTCTCTTGCGGTTAGTTTTTTCTTTTCGTGTTGTTTGTCTATTCGTGCTTGACCACCACCTAAATAGGCTTTAGCAAGTTTTTCGTTAAGATTTTTTATTTTGGATTCCATATATTTTTTCTTGTATGGCTATTGTTAAATTGAAATTGCTACTTATTAAGTAATTCTAATTAATTGGTAGGAACTCTTAATAATTTCTGATCTTCTAAGTATTGCTTTACGGCAATTAGAGCTGCTATTTTAGCTTCTTCCTCTTGTTTGCTTTTTAATGCTTCTGGGGAATAGTATTTTTTAACAAAATGGGTGTCGAAATTCCCTGAACGAAAAGCTTCGTGTTCACAGACAAAATCTCCAAAAGGAAGTGTGGTTTGAATTCCTTCAACTTGATACTCTCTTATTGCTTGTTGCATCAATTGAATAGCTTCGGCTCTTGTTTTCCCGTAGGTGATTAATTTTGCAAGCATTGGATCATAATAAATTGGAATATCCATGCCTTCTTCAAAACCATTATCTACTCTAATGTTTTCACCAACTGGCAGTTTATAAACCTCTAGGTTTCCAACGCTAGGTAAGAAGTCGTTTAAAGGGTCTTCAGCATAAACACGTAGTTCTACTGCATGTCCTTCAATTTTAAGATCCTCTTGTTTTAATGAAAGTTCTTCCCCTCTTGCTACACGAATTTGCAATTCAACTAAATCGGTGTTGGTTATTAATTCGGTAACAGGGTGCTCTACTTGTAAACGCGTATTCATTTCAAGGAAGTAGAAATTTTTATCATCGTCTAATAGAAACTCAACTGTTCCTGCGCCAAGGTAATCACAAGATTTTGCTACTTTGATTGCAGCTTCTCCCATTTTGTTACGCAGTTCTGGCGTTAATACTGCCGAAGGAGCTTCTTCAACTACTTTTTGATGACGACGCTGTATGCTACATTCACGTTCAAATAAATGAATCACATTTCCATGCGCGTCTGCCATTACTTGAATTTCTATATGTCTAGGAGAGGCAACGTATTTTTCGATAAAAACCGATCCGTCACCAAAAGCATTTACAGCCTCACTTATTGCACGGTCCATTTGTGAGGTGAAATCGGCTTCTTTTTCTACTACACGCATTCCTTTTCCACCACCACCGGCAGAAGCTTTTATAAGAATAGGGAAACCAATTTCTTTGGCTATTTTTTGTGCTGCAGCTATATCTGTAATAGCTTCGTCTGTTCCAGGAACCATAGGAATATCGTAGGCTTTAACAGCTTCTTTTGCTGCAAGCTTAGACCCCATGATTTTAATGGCTTTAGATTTTGGTCCAATAAAAGTAATGTTGTTTTTTTCGCAAGCTTCTGCGAAATCTGCATTTTCTGAAAGGAATCCGTAACCTGGATGAATAGCATCTACGTTTAAGCTTTTTGCTACTTCAATAATTTTGTCTCCTAATAAATAGGATTGGTTGGAAGGTGCTTCACCAATTAAAACAGCTTCGTCTGCATATTTTACATGAGGAGCATTTCGGTCTGCAGTAGAGAAAACAGCAACGGTTTTAATACCCATTTTCTTTGCAGTTTTCATTACTCGAATTGCAATTTCTCCTCGGTTTGCTACTAATATTTTTTTCATAATCATTCCCGCTAGGCAGGTGTTTATTTATCATTTCATTCCGTGAAAACGGAAATCTTATTCAAATTCAATTAATAATTCGCCTTTATCTACCGTGTCGTTTTTAGAAACAGAAATAGATTTTATAATCCCATCTCTAGGAGAGCTTAAAACGTTTTCCATTTTCATTGCTTCTAAAATTAAAAGCGCATCGTCTTCTTTTACTTCTTGCCCAACTTTTACATTAATCTCTAGGATTAAGCCAGGCATAGGAGCTTTAATTTCGTTTACCTTTTTAGCAGTTCCAATCTCAAATCCCATTTCTTTAATAAGGGAATCTAATTCATTAAAAATAGCAACATTATAGGTGTTGTTGTTTACTTTTACTTGATATGTTTTGTTGTTGAAATTAGCTTCTGTTATTTCAGCTTTATAGGAAATATTGTCTTGAAGTATATGAAACTTAGATGCTGCGATTTTGATAGCATCTAGCTTTGAAACTTCTTCGGAAGAGATCTCTAATGCTTCTGCATTATTGACACTTACTTTATAGTTATTCGTCATTATTTATGTATTAAAGCGTAAATATAATTATTATAAGTTTTAAAATCTAAGAGACTTTGAATCTAGAGTTGTTGGAATGTTTTTTTATAGCCTTATTAGAAAGGTATAAGCCAATAAATAGGGAAATAAATGCACCAACCCAAATACCAGGAATAAACTCTAAGAATAGGAAAAAGTCGTAAGCCCCATGAAATACAATCGCTAGGAAAAGGCCTAGTAAATTAAGAGCTACTCTGTTGTTTGAAAACTTGGCTTTCCCCATGAAATATCCCATTAGTACACCAAAACTTGCATGAGCGGGAATGGCAGTAAAAGCTCTTAAAAGTGCTACTTCATAACCGCCTTCAAGCACATACATGATGTTTTCGGTTGCAGCAAAACCCATAGAAACCATTACGGCATATACAATTCCGTCAAAACGCTCATTAAACTCTTTTTTGGTTTGCGCATAGTATCTTACGATTATGTATTTGCTGAATTCTTCAATAAAACCAACTATTAAAAAAGCTTTTATAAATATTTGAAGAACGCTAGTGTTTCCAGCAATGGGAATAGGGAAGGTGTAATCTGTTATAATATATAGGATAGTTGTTACAATAACGCTAATTATGGCGCCAAGTAAAAAACTAAATAGTAATAGGCGTTTAGGTTCTTTGTCGTATTTGTCCTTGTAGTAAATGTATAAAATGATTAAAAATACAGGAGCTATGGCTAGTGAGAGTAACTTCATAATTCAAAAATAATTAAAAAAAGGATAATAGTTCTTTTCTACTTTTATTATCTAAAAATATATAAACAATATTGGTGATAAAATGGCTTGCTAATACGGCAATTGCAGCTCCGGTAACCTGTAAAACAGGAATTAATAAATAGCATAGAAGAATATTAGAAACACAACCTGATACGAATCTGTATACGTTTTTTTGAATATCGTTAGAATTGATAAGGTGTTTTTCGTAAATCATTCCTAGAAAGATAATTAGTGGAGCCCAGCAGAAAATCAATAAAGGTGTCTTTGCATCAGAATAGCTTTCGGTAAAAAAAGCATCTAGAATGCTATTTCCGAAAAAAGTATAAAACAAGCCAATGAAAAGTCCAACTCCACACATAATTATAGTGAGTTTTTTCATTTTATGAAAGTAGGATTTTTCGTCATCTATATAAGATTCTGCCAAAGAAGGATATAATGCATTAATAATAGAAAATCCTATATTCCAACTTAGACCTATAACAAGAAACTGTACCGTGGCGAATATGCCATTTGCGTGGTCGCCTATATAATATTTTAAAAAAAGCTCATCAATAGTGATGTAAAACATAATTATTCCATTAGATAACAATAACGGAAAAGACATTTTGAGTAAAGATTTTCCAAGAGGCCAGGAGAACTTCCATTCTTTAAAAGTGAATTTCTTTTTATATTTTAAAATGAAAATATAAATCAATCCTTGCAGCAGAAAATCTAAAATTATCAACTTCGCAAAATAGTAAACATCTAGTTGTTTTATGACGCCGTAATACTGTAGAGAAACAATAATACTTAGACTGGTGATTTTACTAATAAAAATGATTTTCGTCCATTTTTTCGCAAGTAAATAATATTCAAAAACATCTGTTAATTTAAACAAATAGCTGAAAGCAATTATAAGGTATAGGCTTGTTAATGGGCTTTCTTTAACGATATTAAAATAGATAACAACCCCAGTGAAAATGACTAGCCAACTTATTAAGCGAAGATAAAAAGCAGTTGCTAATATTTTTTGACTTTGTTTGGGTTTAAATACAATTTCTCTGATGCAAATAGCAGATAATCCAAGAAAGAATAGGGGAGTAAGCATTCCTAGTACCGACTCTACGAATTTCAGTTTCCCTATATCTACAGTGCCAAGTGAGCTAAAAATTTTAGGAATTATAAATGCACCAACAATCAGCTGAATGATTTTTTCAAGTGTAAACCAATTTGTTGCAATAAAATCTTTTTTACTGAAAACCGATGCCATGAATATTGTTTAATTTTCAAATATATAAAAACAGAATCCTTTTAGATGTTTGAAAGATTATTATTACTTTCGTTTTTTTTCAAGCATACTATGACTCCAGAGTTTCTTCGTCGTTACTATATATTACGAATTGTTTCTAATCCAAAAGTTTATGGAATAGAAAAAAACGGATATGTTCCTTTAGAAGATTTACAAAGAGCTTTAGATCAATTACGAGCAGATAATATTGATGATCCGCTTTATGAAAAGTTAAATCAGTTTTCTCAAAAAACGATTAAGCGAGATTTAAACAAGATAAAATCGTACTATAAAACGGTTATTTTACATAAGCGTAATTATGGCTATCATCTAGAGGAATACGAATTAAGTGATGCTTTAAAAGAGGTGTATGAAAAAACAGAACTGTACTTATTACAGCATCATGCACATTCCTGGAAAGAACATGTTACTACTGCTAGAAGTTCTTTAAGTCCGAACGTAGATTTAGTACCCTTAATTCAAGCCATAGAACAACAGATTTTGGTAGAAATATCTTATAGTGGATGGTATGATGATAATGGTTTTGAAACCATTGAAGGTTTTTTTCAACCATTACACATTAAGGAAGTAAATAAAGCATGGTATTTAATAGCTCATAATACCAAGTACGGAATTTATGAGTTTTGTTTAGATAAACGTATTAAATCCTTGACTGTTAGTAAGCATAAAGCTAAAAAGCCAATTGCTTTCCATCCTAAAACACATTTTAAAAATGTAATAGGGATATTAAAAGCGAACATAAAACCAGAGTGGATTCATATTCAAGTTGCAAACCACCACTTCAAGTATTTGGAGAGTAATCCAATGCACCATTCTCAGCAGGTTGTTGTTCAGCCTAAACAATTAGACACAGAGTCTTTAGACTATGACAACCCCGATATATGGGGAGAGATAAAGATTTTTGTAGAACCTAATTATGAGTTTTTAATGGAGGTTTTGAAATATAATCTTTGGGTCAAGGTTGTGAGCCCTCTCCATATTAAAGATTATGTAAAAGAACATATAGAAAGTATGCTAGCTTATTATAATTAATGTAAATCTTTCCCTTAGATAATAGTATACTACTATAAGCCCATTTTATTTCTTCAAATTTAAATTCCCGCTATTTGGGAATACTACCTTTTATATTTGCATTATTGTTATAATAAATATTTTAACAGATTTTTAAACGGACACATTTTGTCTCTTTGATGTGTAGATTTGAACTTTATAAAGTAAAAGTCCCAAAAATTAATTAAACCTATGGCTACCTATAAGTGTGAAAAATGCGGTATTCAAAAAAACGATACGCTCTCCTCACAATTAAATACCAGTACCACTTGTAACGTTTCTGAAAACGATTCGGAGTTAAGTTTCCATAAATGGAAAATGATTTCGGAAGAGGATTTGGTGTGTGGTTAATTTTTATTGACATTCGATTAATAATAAATAGAAAAGAATTAAGGCAGATATTTTAACTGAAATTATCGAGTTTAACTTAATTACGATAAAATATTTTTATATATAAACTAAATAAAACTAAATAAGAGAAAATTATGGCAACATTTGAAATTAAAACTAAACGATCAATGAATGTTCAAGGAGAATATGTAGACGCGGGGTTATCTGTACAGGTAAGTAGTATGTGGTCAAACCCATTTGATGAGGTTGATAAAATTCATAAGGCATTTATTAGAGTTCACGGTATAGATTTAAAACCAGAGGGATATTTGAACTTAGGATATCTAGATTATAGAGAAGTATAATATTAATGAATATTTGTCAATACAGTAAGACCGTTTCTGGGGTTAAATGATTCTTGGTTAAATAAAACTGTTTGACAACTAAATAATCTAAAACCTATGAATGAATTTGAAGTAACAACAAGATTTTCTAACAATTATTCTAATGAAGAAATAGCTGCATCAATAGGGAAAATCGCAAGAGAAAATTTTGCTAACAAGCATCCAATAACTAATGAGCCATTAAGAATTTCAAGGCGAGAATTAGTAAGCATACTAAACAGAAAACATGAAAACCTGAATTTAGCCGACTCTATTGAATTTAATCAATTAGTAAGGTTAAGTTATGAAATGAGCATAGGGATAGTTCAAGAAGCTATAGTAAAGACAATTAAAGCGAATATTGGAAATGATTCCGTATACAATCCTCATCGTTTATATCCATCAAATCATGTTTCTCAGTTTTCTGAAAATGAAAATAGTATTTTAACGACTAAAGTTAATTTACTGAAAGCAAATTCTACAGAGATAGACAGTAAAAACGCTAAGTCTAAAATAGAAACTACACTGGTTAAAACCCAAAACCTAGAATTTAAAAAAGTGTTTCTAGGTATAGGTAATGCTGATAATGCTAAAAAATATGCTCAAGATGTATTGTCTGGATATGAAATGATGATATGGGAATATGACAAAATAAAAAACGTTATACTGAACCTAGCAAATGATTTCCATATTCTACGTAACGAACTAAAAAGCGAAAGAGAAGACGTTATTCAGTTATTGATTGACTTATTAGGAAGCCGTGCAAAACAACAATATCCTGAATTATTTGATTTTACTCAAATTGAGTGGTTGGATTTTGAAAATTCTTGGGAAGAATTAAATTTAAGTTATAACAAAATTAATGAAGAACATCAAGAGTTTTTAGATGCTGCAGATAGAGCTTTAAATAATTTTGGGAACTCCATCGCTAGTGAATCTAGTGAGGTATGGAAAAAATTAAGTTCAACTTCAAGAAAAAGGGACTTGAATAAAGGAGACCTTATTGGAGCAGGAGTTCAAGTAGCAATTGCAGCTGGAACAGCAGCGATTTTAGGAGGTATCGAAACAAGAAATAAATCGAAAGAGGTTGTAGCAACTATTAAACGAGATGTAGAGATTCTTAAGTTAAAAATGACCGAAGATAATGAACGTATTGTTGCAGATATTTTTCGATTGGGTAAAGTTTATTCTAAACTAACTGATTCTCTACTGCCCAATTACCAAAGCTTTATTGAAGGAAATTCGAAAACAATAGTATCTGACTTAAAGCCATTTTATGATAGAATTATGCAAAATCCCATTATAAATGGAGCTAAAACTGAAAATAACGAGCTATTTGAAAGAAAAAGGTTTTTAGAACAAAAAATTATAGATTTTAAAAGCAATATAGAATATTCTAAAGAAGAAGAAATACGACTTGGGGAGATTTTAGATTTTAAAAAAGAAGAATATGAGTTGGTCAGTTCTTTAAAGCCTAAAAAACCGTTCATATTAATAGATATATTGACCTTCGGAAGGTCAGGTAAAATATATAATGAAACTTTTCAACAATGGAGTACTTACTGTAAGCCAGTAGTAGAAGACTATCACTATTTACAAGGTCTACAAAAAGAAGAGGCCCCTCGTCGCGAATCGATAAATAATGAAATTTTAAAGTGTGAAAATGAGCTAAATTCAATTAACCAGAAAATTAGTTCAAATTCTGAAGTGATTAAATCAGAATATGAAAAATCTCCTTTTACAGATGAAGAAATGATTAAACTTTTAACAGTCGTTAAAAAAATTATTAATGCTAGTAGAGGAGTTTTAGAGGTAGAACTAGAAAGTGATTTACAGAAAAAAGCGGTGGTATGAATATAACAAATAAAGAACTTAATAAGGTTGGTGAAGAGATTAAAATAGTTGTGAAAGACTTACAAACTAGAGCTGAATTATCAAAAAGTGTTATTTCTGCTTATACAGATTTTGAAACAGAATTTGAAAATGGTAAACTTCATAACGTGTCTTCTAAACTAGAAAATGTATTTAATGTATATTTAAACGAAGATCCAAATGCAGAAGCTAAAATAATATCAAAGATAGAAACATATTTGTCAGGATTGCCTTTACCTAAAGGTATGGATTCAGATAAAGCAAATAAATTTAAAAAGGATTTAGCAAAAATAGGTTTAGAGACATTGCGAGTAGAGCTAAAAGTGTTTAATATCAATCAAGAAACTAAAGCACTTAAAAAGCATAATCAGTTAAATATTGATCAATTAGCAGAGAAAATTTTAAATTATGCTGAAGATTTAAAAAGGAATATTGAATTAAATAAGGCAAATCATAAAGAAGTAAATGAAGCCTTGTCTGATAATAGTCTTGATGGACTAAGTAAAGCTGCAAAATTAATAAACCCCAATGCCAAAAACTACAATGATAGTCTAGAACAAGAAATTGATGACTTTCTTAATGGTGGCGACTTGATATTATAAAATTATGGATAAAGAAAATTTTGGATTAACAATGAAAGCTGCATGGAAAGGCTATTTATTAGGGAAAGATAAAACGAATTATAGAAATTATGAGAAAGTCCATCATAGTTTTGAGGATTTAAGGCTTCGTCTTTATAAGTATAATTATTATTTGTTTGTGGTTTTAATTTTTGGAGGTTTTTTCATACCAGAAAGTTTTTTATTTCTAATCTTTACTTTCGTTTGGTATAAGCCGATTTGTCATGCATTACATTTAAAAAACCGTGTAAAACGTTATAATATAGAATTGTTTAAACAGATTAGAGGATTTGATGATTAACATCAATTATTCAAATATTAAAGAAAATTAATCCAACCCGCCCATATCACCGCACAGAAATAGAGTTACTCTTCACCAAAGTCAAAGCACAAATGCATCAAGAAGCTTTGGTGAGGGGTGGTGATGGCGTAGCACTCTATACAGACTGTTATACCGGAGAAACCTTACGTGGAGGTGATAGATATGATTATGAGCATATACGCTCCTCTGAAGAGGTGTTTATGACCTATCGAGATCAATTAAGCAATGCTGAAATAGCAGAAGTGGTAAACTGCCCCGAAAATGTTGCAGTCACTTTACGAACAATCAACCAGTCCAAAGGTAAAATGAGAATGGAAAATTGGCTAGCTAATCCTTGTAATGTTTTAAATTATAATATTAATGAAACATTAACGAAAAACGCACTTGTTAATGCAGATAAAGGCATTCAAAAAAAGGTTAAAGAAATAATGTCAAGGAGGTAGTCCTTTCCAAAAACTATAAAAAAACCAGAGTGAGAGCTCTGGTTTTTTTAGTTTTATTTTCTTCAAGTTTTATGTTAACTATTTAAAGAACGTTATAAACCTGCAACCGCTAAAGTACATCCAACAGTAAGTAATGTTACCGTTATTTTGTCTTCTCCAGAGATATCTGATATTTCTTTTGAAGTGGTCATACTACTTTGTAATAAACGACTTAACTGGTCCAATTGTGATTTCTGTAAATCCATAATACATTGTTTTTATTGTTCAAAACAAAGTTATTTACTAACTTTCCCGAATAGTGGGAAATTAAAAAATATAATTATGAGTAAAGATATTAGAAGATATTTAGTGTTTTTAGAGTTACTAGAAAAAGCGGAAGGTTTAGTAACTTCCGCACAACTTGAATCGGAATTAAAGAAAAAGGGACTTAGTTTTTCATCCTCCTCCCTAAATAGAGATTATAAGTTTTTAGTTGACATTGGTTTTAAAATTCACAACGTTAAAACAAAAGGCTATAAATTAGATATAGAAGATTCAGAAGCCTTTACCATGTTAACTAATCTATTTAAACGTATTGCTTTTTCCAATATTTTAAATAAAACTATCACATTAGAAAAGGACACACATAAATACCTGTCTCTTGATGATACTAGTTTAGTTAAAAACTTTAGCTACTTCGATATAATTCTAGACGCTATAAAATTTAAAAAAGAAATTCGTTTCCATCATAGCAGTTTCTACCATATAGAAAGAGAAGCTCCTAAGGTACATACTGTAAAACCGCATTTACTAAAAGAATATCAGAATAGGTGGTATGTAGTAGGGGAGGTTGATAATGAATTTAGGGTTTATGGTTTAGATAGAATAGATAATTTAGAAGTACTAAACAACAAACCTTTTAAAAATAAAACGGAACAAGCAAATGAAAAGTTCTACCATACCGTTGGTCTAAACTTTAGCGATTATGAGCCTACCAAAATAGTTTTGCGTTTTGATATTAGTCAGAAACGATATTTAGAATCTCTAAAGTTGCATCACACACAAAAAGAAGATTTAGATAATAGTATAGATGGTTTTTATACCATTAGTTTATTTGTAAGCTATAATTTTGAATTAAAACAACAAATCTTAAAATACGGAAAATTTGTGGAAGTCCTAGAGCCTGAGTTTGTTAGACAGGATATTAAACAAGAACTTCAACAAGCAAATAATTTATATCAAAAATAAATATAACATTTTTTCAAACAGACACATTTTGTCCATCTTGCAAGTATTTTCGCAGTGTTAAAATCAGCAAGAAAGTTTTTTATAAACTTCTTTGATAACCAACTCGTAATAATCACGGTTTGAAGCCACAAAATAAGAATTGGTATAGCTATTGGCCAAGAGGGGCTTATAGGCTTCAACTGTGACTAGCTCTAAGGCCTCAACCTCACCAGGTTGGGGTTTTAAGTTTTCTATAGGTACCTTTAATTCTGCTAGAAAGGTATGATGAAACTCATTATCTACCATACCGTTTGGGTAAGACTGGAAACATTCGAATACACCAATTTTATATAAATCTTTTTCCGTAATAGTCAATCCTATTTCTTCTTTTGTTTCTCGTATTGCTGCTTCTTCTACTGTTTCACCTGCATCTACATGACCAGCAACCGATACATCCCATAATAATGGATAAATAGCTTTTGTGGCTGCTCTTTGTGCCAAAAGCACTTCTCCCTTTGAAGTATAAAACCAAACATGTGCCGTATTATGATAATAACCTTTACGGTGTATTTCAGATTTTAAAGCTGTTTTACCGGTAGGTTTTCCTTCCTTTGTTACAATATCTATAAGTTCTTCTTCCATAGTAAAAGAGCCTCTAAAAAGAGGCTCTGTAATTATTTGTTTGTATATCGGTTTACGAATTATTTAAAATAGGAGAATGTTTCGCCTTCTTCAATTTTAAGTAATGTTTCGTAAATCATTTTAATAACATTTTCTACATCGTCTCTATGCACCATTTCTACAGTGGTATGCATGTAACGTAAAGGTAATGAAATTAACGCAGAAGCTACACCACCATTGCTATATGCAAAAGCATCTGTATCTGTTCCCGTTGCTCTAGATAAGGCAGATCGTTGAAACGGAATTTTCTTTTCCTCTGCAGTTTCTGTGATTAAATCACGTAATTTTTGTTGTACTGCTGGTGCGTATGCAATAACAGGACCTTTACCTAACTCTAAATGACCTTCTTTCTTTTTGTCGATCATTGGAGTAGTGGTATCATGCGTTACATCTGTTACAATTGCAACATTAGGTTTGATGGTTTGCGTAATCATTTCGGCACCACGTAAGCCAATTTCCTCTTGTACAGAGTTGGTAATATATAACCCAAAAGGAAGTTCCTTTTTATTTTCCTTAAGTAAGCGCGCTACTTCTGCAATCATAAATCCTCCCATTCTGTTATCTAATGCGCGACAAACAAATTTGTCTTCGTTTAGAATATGGAACTCATCTGGGTAAGTGATTACACAACCAACATGCACACCAAGTTTTTCAACTTCTTCTTTTGTGGTGCATCCACAGTCAATAAAAATATTATCTGGTTTTGGCGCTTCTTCTTTAGCCTTATTTCTTGTATGAATTGCTGGCCATCCAAAAACACCTTTTACGATTCCGTTTTTAGTATGAATATTTACAACCTTACTTGGTGCAATTTGGTGATCTGAACCCCCGTTTCTAATAACATAAATCAGTCCGTCATCACTAATATAGTTTACATACCACGAAATTTCGTCTGCATGTCCTTCAATAACAACTTTATACTTTGCTTCCGGATTAATAACACCAACAGCAGAACCATAAGTGTCTGTAATAAATTCATCTACATAAGGCTTTAGGTATTCCATCCAAATTTTCTGTCCTTCCCATTCATAACCAGTAGGAGATGCATTATTCAAATATTTTTCTAAAAAGTCTAGTGATTTTTTGTTGAGTATGCTCTTTTTTGCCATGTTTTAAATTTTTTACTAAAATAATAATATTAATAGGATTTTAAGAGTTTAAGCAGTGTAAATTATTAATTTTGAGATATAATTTGGAACGATTTTAGTACGAAACTTATTAAATAAAATATTTCCGTTTACCGAAGTGATTTTTGGACCATGAATGGAATGTCAAAATGAAAAAACTACTAGCTTTATTTTTACTTTTTCCTATGTTGTTTTTTGCTCAAAAGAAAGAAGTTGTGCAGGATTCAACCGACTATGATTATATTATCATTGAAGGAGATTCTATTGCAAGATCTTCTATAGATTTAGAAGAAGTGATGCTATTGAATAAACTTTCTTTTGAAAGCTACGCAGAAAATAAAGAGTACCTAATATTAAGGCGAAAAACCATCAAAGTGTACCCTTATGCGAAATTAGCTGCAGAGCGACTACAGACCATGCAAGAGCGAATGGATGCTATTCAACGTAAAAGCTTAAAACGAAAATACGCTAGACGGGTTCAAAGATATATTGAAGAAGAATTTTCAGATGAATTAAAAAAATTAACAAGAACCGAAGGGCAAATACTAGTAAAACTAATTCATAGACAAACAGGAACAACTACTTTTGATTTAATAAAAGAGTTACGAAGCGGCTGGAGAGCCTTTTGGTTTAACAGTACCGCGAGCTTGTTTAATATTTCTTTAAAAAGAGAATTCGACCCAGAAAATGTAAAAGAAGATTATTATATAGAAGATATTTTACAACGTAATTTTCAAAATGGTGTTTTAGAACCTCAAGAACCTGCTGTATATTTCAATTTTTATGAATTAACAGATAAATGGTCCTCAACAAAAAACTAATAACTAATGCGAGTTCAAACAGCTTTTGAAGAAAAACTAAATGCTATATCGCATGGTATAGGTTCTGTTTTAGGGGTTGCCGGCTTATTTTTGCTAATCTATTTTAATAGCAATAAGACAGAATGGAGCCAATTTAGTGTTATTGTTTATGGTATTTCTATACTCATTTTATTTACAGCTTCTACCTTGTATCATTGGGTACAAAATGAAAAAAGAAAACACTATTTTAGAATCATAGACCATATTAGTATCTACCTGTTAATTGCAGGAACTTACACGCCTGTTCTGCTTATCACTTTACGGGATAGTTTTGGTTGGGAACTCTTTTGGATAGTTTGGGGAATAGCAGCTTTTGGTGTGATTTTAAAAGTATTCTTCACAGGGAAGTTTGAAGCTTTTTCAGTGATATTATACCTCGTTATGGGTTGGTTGATAGTTTTTGACTTTAGTGAACTTAACGAGTTATTGGATAGTAACGGAATTTTACTGCTATTTGCTGGTGGATTGGCTTATACGGGAGGGATTATTTTTTATGCAAATGATAAAATTCCATACAACCACGTAATCTGGCATTTCTTTGTTTTGGCAGGTGCTATTTTTCATTTTTTTATGGTATTCTTCTATATCATCTAAAAGGTGAAAATAAAAAATACCCTTAAGAATTTCTTAAGGGTAGATTATTATTTGGATATATTTTATTTAGAATTTACTCTTCCGTTCCCCAAGGAGCGCTAGGTGTTTCAATTTCATTGGTTAAATCAAAACGAACAGAAAAAACTCGTTCACTTCCTATACGGCGTAGGTTATATGTGAAGTTTTTTTCATCTATAGTAAACCACCAAAGGTTGGTTGAAGCAGCAGGTATTAGGTTAGAAGTATGCGGATCTGCTGGAAACATTTGCAAGTTAGCCAAACCTACGTTTGAATTTGTTCCACCGTATTGGGTGATTTCTTCTTCAGAACCATCTTCGTGACGGTGATCATGTTTTAAACTTATGATTTTTTCCTCATTTAAGTGTAAAACCCAAGTACGTGATTTATCTTCTCCTACAAAAAACGGAATTCGAATATCATTAGTGTCACAGGCACGTACGTGCATTACTAATTTCTTTCCTGTAAAGCCATCTCCTGCAACGCCACCAGCTGTGATTTCACCTTCATAAGCTTTGCCACAATGTGCTTGAAGTTGTTCCCAGAATTTTTCAGAACTTGTCTGTTCTTGTGAAAAAAAAGTAAAAGGCAATAATAGTATTATACAAAGTAATGTTTTCATATATTAAGTTTTTAAAATTGTATGTTTATAAAGGAGCTAAACATACAAAAAATAAGATATACTTCAACTGAAAAGGCAATCCTGTAGCAATTAAGCTATTATTTTAATATTCGGATTTATTTTAAGTATGTCTGCAATTAATTCCTCGTTATCTTTAGGAGCAATATAAATTTCATCATACTTACTGTGTTTAATGATTAAACCTTTTGTAGTTAGAGCTGGTTTCAAGCCTACCCACATGGTTTTTCCTTTGGTTATATCAACTATAGAAGAAATATCTATACTTCCTTTTAAAAAAGCAGATCGATATTTTAGTACACCTTTATCTATTGTATAAGAAGTGTCTACATATACCCATAGGAATAATGCTAATGGAAGAATTAATGGGATGATGGTGAAAGGTTTTTCAATGAAAATATTTCTATCTAAAAGAAAAACTATTAAAGGCAATAACAGAAATCCTATTATTAAATATAGGACAAACCCTTTTTTATTGGCTTTATACGTTTTCATACACATCGAAAGTATTAAAATTAACCTTTTATAATATCTTTATATTCTTCGAAAAAAGCTTCAAATAACTGCATGTTCGTATTAAAGAAAACCATTACTTCCTGCCAGGTGTTTTTATTATGAATAGAAACCTTTTGCTCTAATGGAATATAAATCCTAGAAATTTCCTTTCCGTTTTCAAGAAAATACGTTTCTTCAAAAATAGCTTCAGGTAAATAATCGTTGTGTAAAATAGATTTTAAAGATTCAAGCTTTTCCCAATAGGTTATTCTGTTTTCAAGATCATCTTCAATATCTAAAGCAACTAAAGCTTTTTTTGTGTCAAAATGAAATTTGAAGCTAAAGCCTTTCATTTTGGTATTGTATAAAATCCATTTTCTAGGAAATGACTTCCCGAAGCTGGTCCAAAATTCTTGTTTAAGTCGTCTAGATTCTTCTTTACTGAACATAGTGTTATTCTAAGTTTTTTCTATACAAAATAAGCAATAGCAATAGCAACAACTATAGTTAATAGTTTGGTTATGTTGAATTTATGGTCTTCATTACTTTCAAATAAAATAGTAGTTGAAATATGTAAAAAGATACCAATTACAATTGCTGAAATTTCATAATAATAGTTTTGTATACTCTGAAAATTCTCTGATAATAAAACGCCAAAAGGTGTCATTAAAGCAAACAGAATTAAGAAAAACGCAATTTTAGCTTTAGGTAATTTTGAAGCAAAAAAGAAGGTGCATAATATGATTGCCACAGGTAACTTATGAATGATGATTCCTAAAAGTAAACTTGTGTGATTATGTATAGGTATTCCTTCTAAAACACTGTGAATACTTAAACTTATAAATAATAACCATGGGAATTCAGTAGCGTTTTTATCTAAGTGAATATGACCATGTTCTGCACCTTTAGAGAAAAATTCTAATACAATTTGTAGTAGAATACCAATCATAATAAACAATCCTACAGATTTGCCTTTATGTTCGTATACTTCCGGTAAAAAGTTAAATACGGTTATAGATAGGAGGAAAGCACCACTAAATGCTAGTAGTAGTTTTAGGTTTTTTCTTTGTGATGGTTTTAAGACCATTACAATTGCATAACCTAAAAATACACTTAGAATTGGAAGTATTATATTTTGCATAAAAATTTAATAGCTGAATAATTTTATGTCGATGCTAAAAAACGACTATTTAAAAATCATGATTAGACGTTCACTCTTGTTTGCATGAAACTTTCCTAATTTATAATCGCCAAAAACATCTAATAAGTACACTCCGGCTTTTTCAAAAAGTTCTTCAAATTCCGCCAGGGTAAAACCTCTTACACGTTCTTGAAAGCTATAATCTTCATCGTCTACCGAAAAAGAAATGTCTTTAATAATATAACCGTCTTGTACTCTTCTTTTTTGGTGGAAAGCAATTCCATCTACGACTTTTACATCTTCAGGAACAAGATTATCTATCACGTATTCACTATTCATAAAATCTATAACACCAAAACCGTATTCGTTTAGGTTAGATTTTATTGCTTCAATAGTTTTTAGATTATCTTCTTCATTTTTAAAGTAGCCAAAACTTGTAAAAAGGTTAAAAACTGCATCAAATTGTTGCGAGTATGGCTTACACATGTCATGTACCTCAAAATGAAGCGTTTCGTTTTCAAATTTCTTTGCGTGCGCTATACTATTTTCAGATAAATCTACACCAGTTACATCGAAACCTACAGAGTTTAAGTAAATAGAGTGTCTACCTTTACCGCAGGCAAGGTCTAATATTTTTCCACCTTCCGGAAGGTTAAGATAATTGGTTAAATTATCCATGAAGAGTTGCGCTTCGGCATAATCTCTGTCTTTATATAGAATATGGTAAAATGGTGAGTCAAACCAAGAGGCGAACCATTCTTTTTTGCTTTTTATCATGTATTGTTATATATCAGGACAAAAATAATCTATTTTTGCAATCTATTTGAAGTAAAACATGGAGAATAATTTTAAAATGCTAGCCAAAACATTATTTGGCTTTGAAGATTTATTAGCAAAGGAGTTAACGCAACTTGGCGCACAACAGGTAAAAAAAGGTGTGCGTAACGTTACTTTTGTTGGAGATAAAGGTTTTATGTATAAAGTGAATTTAGCTTTACGTACGGCAATTAAGATTTTAAAGCCAATAAAAACTTTTAGAATAGCCAATGAAGAGGATCTGTATAAACAGGTTTATAAAATGGATTGGTCGCAATACCTAAAGCCATCGGGGACTTTAGCGATTGATGCTACTGTGCATTCAACTCAATTTACACATTCTAAATACATCGCATTAAAAACCAAAGATGCTATTGTAGATAAATTTAGAGATACTGCGGGTGAAAGACCTAATATCGATTTACGTTTTCCTGATTTAAAGGTGAATGTGCATATAGATAGACAAATGTGTACGATTTCTTTAGATACTTCTGGAGAATCGCTTCACAGACGTGGATACAAATCTGCTACCAATATTGCACCAATTAACGAAGTTCTTGCAGCCGGACTGATTATGATGTCTGGTTGGGATGGACAAACAGATTTTATGGACCCAATGTGTGGATCTGGAACGATGCTAGTCGAAGCAGCTATGATTGCATGTAATATTCCGCCAAACTTAATGCGTAAAGAATTTGCTTTTGAAAGATGGCAAGATTGGGATGTAGAACTTTTTGAAAAAATTGAAGAATCTCTATTAAGTAAAACCAGAGATTTTCATCATAGACTATTAGGCTTCGATAAATCACCGAGTGCAGTAGCAAAAGCAAAAGAGAATTTAAAAAATGCCCATTTAGATGAATTTGCCACAATAAAACACGAAGATTTCTTTAAAACTCAAAAGGGAGGAAACGAAAAACTGCATATGGTTTTTAATCCGCCATACGGAGAGCGTTTAGAGAATTTAGATGTGGAAGATTTCTATAAAAATATAGGGGATACCTTAAAACAAGGCTACCCAGGAACAGAAGCTTGGTTAATTACTTCTAATTTAGAAGCTTTAAAGTTTGTTGGTTTACGCCCTTCAAGAAAAATAAAAGTATTTAACGCAAAGCTTGAAGCTCGTTTGGTTAAATATGAAATTTACGAAGGAAGCAAGAAAGCAAAGTATATGGGTAAGGAATAATATTCTTTATCCATTACTAGTTTTTATATTCTCACAATAGTTACTTCCCTTTTTTAAATAAAGGAATAAGATAAGAGATATTATAGCTGTACCCAACTCCAAACTTACTACCATCATAGGTTTTGTTATAGCCAGGAATGTATAAGTTTTCGAAATTATCTGGTTGGTCTTGACTAATTAAACTCTTTAGTTGCGCGTTTAATCCTAGATATAAGTTAGGAAGAACTTCCGCTTTAACTCCAATAATTAACTCTGCCCAAAGAGCTGTTAATCCACTAAATTTTTCTGCTTCGTTAGAAGTAAATTGTGGTTCCCAATATTGATTTTGAGTATAAACCGTATAACTATTTCTAGTTTGACTAAAAGTACTTGCTCCAACACGTAAACCTCCGTAAATCATATTGTGCATTCCGTACCAATTGGTATAAGAATTATAATCTACTCCAGCTTTAAAATACGATCCAGTAGCTGTGGCATTTATATAGTCGTTTCCTAGTGTTTTTTCTTCGGTTCCTAATTCTCCAGCAAGATATATTCGTTTTGAAAGTCGGAAGTCACCCATAATCTCAAAACCTTTATAATCATCTTCTATAGCTGTTCTTATTAGTTTACTTATATCCCCTCCAAGACGAAGTCCGTACTTTTGAACTTGTTTTAAAGAGTCTTTTTTATTCTGTTTGATACTGTTATTTTGTGCCTGTACAGATACACAAAGAAGCATCAATAAAGCGAATAACTTAATGGAAAAGATTGAAGTGTGCTTCATTTTCATCGCTAATTGGTTCGTTATCTGTAGTACTTAGTATATAATTAATCCATTTGTCGCCATCATCTTCTACCGTAATAGTTACATTTTCAAAAACGGTTTTATAACCACAAGCTTTAGAAACATATTCTAACTTCGTATTATAAGAAATGGTGATTATGTCTTCATTTCCGGTGATATAATCATCGGAAGTATCTTCAGGAGTTCCATTATTGTTTACCGCATAATCATTATGTAATCTAAACTGTGTCTGATTTTCGGTGGTTTTTAATGGTAAGTAAACCTTGTTAGAAGTAACCGCATTATAATCAGCTAAAACTTGATCATTACCAATTCCTTGTACACGAAACTTAAAAACGTTTTTAGGATTTTCAGGATTCGTACTACTGTAAAAATTTATATACAATCTTGCAGTAGTAGAGGAGTCTCCCGGACAAATATCATCCTTCTCACAGCTTGTAAGAGCTACAAAAAGAAGGAGAATAGGAATGATTATAAATGGTTTTCTCATATTTGATTTTCCGCGAAAGCGGGAATTTAACGTTTTTCTAAAAGAACAACATTTTCTACATGAAATGTTTGTGGAAACATATCTACTGGCTGTAGTTTGGTAACTTTATACATTTCATCTAATATTTCTAAATCTCTAGCCTGGGTTGCGCTATTGCAACTTACATAAACTATTTTATCTGGAGCAATATTGATAATTTGATTAACAACATCTTTATGCATCCCATCACGTGGCGGATCTGTAATAATCACATCTGGTTTACCATGGGTAGCAATAAAACTTTCGTTGAAAACATTTTTCATGTCCCCAACAAAAAACGAAACATTATCAATTTTATTTAATTCTGCATTTTCTTTAGCTGCAAGAATAGCATCTGGCACAGCTTCAACACCAACAACTTTTTTTGCTTTTTTAGCAACAAATTGTGCAATAGTTCCGGTTCCCGTATATAAATCGTACACTAATTCATTTCCTGTTAAACCAGCAAAGTCGCGTGTTATTTTATATAATTCGTATGCTTGAGCAGAGTTTGTTTGATAGAAAGATTTGGCATTGATTTTAAATTTCAAGCCTTCCATTTCTTCAAAAATATGATCTTCTCCTTTATAGCAAATTACTTCTTGATCGTAAATGGTATCGTTTGCTTTTTCGTTGATGATATATTGTAATGAAGATATTTGATGAAATTCTTCCGAAAGGAAATTTAATAATAACTCACGTTTTTCTTTATCATCTTTAAAAAACTGAACCACAACCATAATATCTCCAGTAGAAGAAGTTCTAATCATTAAGGTACGCAGTAAGCCGGTTTGGTTTCTTGTATTAAAGAATTCCATATCATTATCTAGAGCAAACTTTTTTACCGCATTTCGAATTGCGTTTGAAGGATCTGCTTGTAAATGGCATTTTTTAATGTCAAGGATTTTATCCCACATTCCTGGAATATGAAATCCTAGCGCATTTCTGTCTCCTAAATCTTTGTCAGATTGTACTTCTTCTATAGTTAACCAACGAGAATCACTAAAAGAGAATTCCATTTTGTTTCTGTAGAAATACTGTTCTGCAGAACCTAAAATAGGAGTAACCTCAGGTAATTCTATATGACCAATTCTAGTTAGGTTGTTAAGCACTTCTTTTTGTTTATAAAACAATTGATGCTCGTAGGCCATATCTTGCCACTTACAACCACCGCAAGTACCAAAATGCTCGCAGGCAGGTACTGTACGTTTATCAGATAGTTTATGAAAAACCGTAGCCTTACCCTCGTAGTAGGCTTTACGCTTTTTAAATGTTTGTACATCTACTACATCACCAGGAACAGCATTTGGTAAGAAAATTACTTTTCCGTCTGGTGCTTTAGCTACCGTTTTACCTTTGGCAGCTGCATCTATAACTTCCACATTAGTGAAAACTTGTTTTTTGTTTCTTCTTGACATACTGCAAAAGTAAGCAAAGGATTTACGATTTACGAATATTGATTTGTGATTTTTTCAAACTAAATTGAAATAGAAATATTTTAAAAAGCAACTATTATTTAGTAATTTGCAAGCCTTTTAGGGATGATTTCTTTCCCACGCTGAGTTTTCGAATCGCAACTTCAATATAGCTTCGAAAAGATAAAGGTAGAAGAGGAATGGTTATTTTAACGCTCAAATTCTTGGGCATAAACATTAAAAATATATTATAAAATGGCTGTTTTAGACCAATTAACATCACAACAAGCAATAGATTTAGAAAATAAGTATGGAGCGCATAATTACCACCCACTTCCTGTAGTTTTAAGTAAAGGAGAAGGTGTGTATGTATGGGACGTTGAAGGAAAAAAATATTACGATTTCCTTTCTGCATATTCAGCAGTAAACCAAGGTCACTGTCACCCAAAAATTGTAGATGCCATGGTAAGCCAGGCAAAAACATTAACTCTTACTTCTAGAGCTTTTTATAACGATATGCTTGGGAAATATGAAAAGTTTGCTTGCGAATTTTTCGGATTTGATAAGTTATTACCAATGAATACAGGAGCTGAAGCTGTTGAAACGGCTTTAAAAATCTGTAGAAAATGGGCTTATGAAGTTAAAGGAATTGATGAAAATGAAGCAGAAATAGTTGTTTGTGAAAATAACTTCCACGGAAGAACTACAACTATCATCTCTTTTTCTAACGATCCTGTTGCAAGAAAAAACTTTGGACCTTATACAAAAGGATTCATTAAGATAGAATATGATAATTTAGAAGCATTAGAAGCAGAATTAAAAAGCAATCCGAATATTGCAGGATTCTTAGCAGAGCCTATCCAAGGAGAGGCCGGAGTTTATGTGCCGAGTGAAGGTTACTTAACTAAAGCAAAAGCTTTATGTGAAAAATACAATGTGTTATTTATTGCAGATGAAGTACAAACTGGTATTGCAAGAACCGGTCAATTATTAGCTGTAGATCATGAAAATGTAAAACCAGATTTATTAATTCTTGGTAAAGCATTAAGTGGTGGAGCATATCCTGTTTCTGCAGTTTTAGCTAATGATGATATCATGAAGGTTATTACTCCAGGTAATCACGGATCTACTTTTGGTGGTAACCCAATAGCAGCAGCAGTTGCAATTGCAGCTTTAGAAGTTGTTAGAGATGAAAAACTAGCAGAAAATGCAGAAAAATTAGGAAAGCTTTTTAGAGGCGAATTAAATAAATATATTGAAACTAGTGATTTAGTTTCTCTAGTTAGAGGTAAAGGTTTATTAAATGCTATTGTAATTAACGATGACGAAGAAAGTGAAACAGCTTGGAATATCTGTTTAGCTTTACGTGACAACGGATTATTAGCGAAGCCTACGCACGGAAATATTATTCGTTTTGCACCACCTTTAGTAATGACTGAAGAGCAATTATTAGATTGTGTTTCTATTATTGTTAAAACACTAAAGCAATTTGAAGCATAGTTTACTATCGTAAAACTTTAAATTGAAACATAAAAAAAGCGGCTGTCACTTATAGAGTGCAGTCGCTTTTTTACTTTGAAACTATTTCTATTTATTTTGTTGTAATTCCTCTAGTTTTTGCTGCATAAGTTCTGGGTCTTGTAAAGCATCCCATCCTATCATGTTCATAACCATGATCATTCCTACGATTGTTGCTACAGATAAAATAATACCAATAAAAGCCATTATTTTTCCTGCTTGTACATTTCCATAGCCAGAATATAAATCAGGTTCCGCTTGGTATAGTTTTGCAGATTTACTTGCTAAAACTATGGCTATAATTCCTAAAATTAAACCTATAAAACCGTAACACCAGCAGGTTACGATAGATAATATTCCGAATACTAGAATAAGTGTAGAATTAGGTAAGTTTTGTTTTTCCATTGATAATTGTTTTTAGTTAGTAGTTTTAAATGAATTTGTTAATATAGTTAAATGTAATAATAAAGAGATTAAGAAAAAAGAAGGCTAAAAGTACTTTGTGTCCGTTTTTAAACTTGTATTTAATATGCAATACAAGAATTATAAGCATGATGATTATTGTAAATATAGCAGGGTACATATTGTATGCTCCGTTAACATCTCCTTGAATAAGTAAAGACACAGAACGCTGCATGCCACAGCCCGGACAGTCTATTCCGAATATCTTTTTGTTTAAACAAGGAAGCATATAAGCTTCAAATGAAGACATATTTTTCTTTTTTATTGAAAAACAAATGTATAAAAAGCCAAAGCAATTTCATTAGCTTTTAAATTTTATAAAACTATTTTTTCTACGAAATAATTATTTTTTTGTTTTTATTGACTAATTTCGAAAGCTATAAAAATAGAACGACAATTAAATGGTTTTCAATAAATACATAAACTTCCTTTTAATAATTATTGGCTCAGTTATCGCTATTTATGCGCAAGCAGAGGAGGAGCAAAACACCATAATATTGGTTGTAGGAATTGTGATTTTAATGTTTGGATTGTTTCGAATTTCTAGCACTATTCCTAGTAAAAAAGAAAAAGAAGATCATGATACATTTTAAGATAGGAGATAAGGTTCAGGTTTTAGATGAAGATTTTTCTGGTAAAATCACAGCTATTTCAGGAGATAATATAACTATTAAAACCGAAGACGGTTTTGATTTAGATTTTCATAAAAAGGAACTCATACTTATAGGTGATGCTTCCGATTTAGATAGGAATGTTTTTCAAGATGCTTCTGTGCGATCTATTATTTCAGAAAAGGAAGCAAAATCCAGACATGCTCTAGCCGCTGCTAATAAAAGAAAAGCTAAAGAGCGTTATGAACCTACCATGGAAATCGATTTGCATATTCATCAACTTACAGATTCTTATAAGGGAATGAGTAGTCACGACATGCTTACCTTACAGTTAGATACAGCTAGAAGACAACTTGAATTTGCTATTAAAAAGCGTATTCAGAAAGTTGTTTTTATTCACGGTGTAGGTGAAGGTGTTTTAAAACTAGAATTAGAATACCTATTTGGAAGGTATCCAGTGAAGTTTTACGCAGCCAATTATCAAAAATATGGTTTAGGAGCTACAGAAGTTTATATCTATCAAAACGTAAAATCCTAAGGAAAAGGAATTTCTTCCACTCTTGTTTTATTTAGGCTAGCATCTTCTAAAGTCCCAAAATCTAAATAATCATAAGTTATTGTTGATAGTGTTAAGCTAAATAACTCTAATGTTACTTTGAAAAACTGCTTAATAGTATGATCTCTGTAAGCTGTAGCAGGAACCGTTGTATTTACCAAAGGATTTAAATAATCTGGAATTGCCGGATTAGTAAAATCGTTTGAAGGATCTTGGTCTTGCGAAGCATTTTCTTCATTTATTGTTAAAACGCCATCTCCATCATCATCATTATCTAAATAATTAGGAATTCCGTCACCATCGGTATCTAATGGATTTGTAAACGGGTTGTCATCACCATCTAAATTTTCGGTGTCTAATTCTAATCTTGTAAGCACGTTATCGCCATCATCATCTTCATCTAAATAGTTTGGTATTCCGTCTCCATCTGTATCATCATCTGTAAGATCACCGTTGCCATTTATATCTTCTAATTCTGCAGGTATACCATCGTTATCATCTTCTAATAAAAAGATATTCACTTTCGCTGTACCGCTAGTACTTTCGTCATCATTAGTAATAATAATATCGGAAGAAGGCACATCGTTACAAAAGAAGTTAGTTGGTGTTGTATTGTATCTTCTGTAGTTAAATTGGTTTGTGGTTCCGTTGATAGTGAAAGTTTCTTCGGTAGTAACTAAGTTTCCATTCGCATCTAATGCTAATAAATCTTCTAAAGTTAAAGAGGAAGAAGTAATTTTTAATGAAAGAGATTCTGCTGGGCTTTCTTTTGTTTTATAAAAAACTAGCTCACCACAAGCATTAAAAGTATCTCCAAAATCTAATTCTTCGGTAATAATATCTCCGTCATCACAAGATGAGAATAAAGAAACAGATAAAAATATATATAATAACCTTTTCATAAAATGCTAATTTTGAAACAAAAATAAGAGATTTAATAAACTTATAGCGAAGCTTCTTCTAAATAATTTTAAATACACTATTTTTGTGCTCCTAATACACCAAATTATATATGAAAACTGTTTATTTTGATAGTGCTGCAACCACGCAAGTACGAGACGAAGTAATTAAAGATATGCAAAAAGTTCTTGCAGAAAATTACGGAAACCCATCATCTACACACGCTTTTGGACGAGCGTCTAAAACTATAATCGAGACTGCAAGAAAAAATATAGCTAAAGTATTACACGCGCAACCACAAGAAATTATTTTTACTTCTGGAGGAACAGAGGCAGATAATATGATTTTACGTTGTGCTGTTAGAGATGGAAACGTATCGACGATTATTACTTCACCTATAGAGCATCACGCTGTTTTACATACGGTAGAAGAATTAAGAAACGAATATAATATTGTTGTTGAATATGTAAAGCTTAAAGATTGCGGAACTCCAGATTATGAAGATTTAGAGCGTTTGCTTAAAGCTAACGACGAGCGTAAACTAGTAAGTTTAATGCACGTTAATAATGAAATAGGGAATATTTTAGATGTTCAAAAAGTAGCCGATTTATGTCAGGCAAACAATGCGCTTTTCCATAGTGATACGGTACAATCTATTGGGCATTTTTCTTGGAATGTAGAAGAAACTCCAATAGATTTTATGACTGCTGCAGCTCATAAATTCCACGGACCAAAAGGAGTTGGTTTTGCATATATTCGTAAAAACAGCAACTTTAAGCCACTTATTTTTGGAGGTTCTCAAGAACGTGGTTATAGAGCAGGAACAGAGCCTGTGCATAATATAAAAGGGTTGGAAACAGCTTTTATGATGGCTTATAATAATCTTGAAGAAGAACGTGCTTATGTGCAAGGATTAAAAGATTATTTTAAAGCAACTTTAAAGGAAGCTATTCCTGAAGTAAAATACAACGGTAACTGCGAAGACACTACTATGAGTACATATACTTTATTAAATGTATGTTTACCAATGAGTGCTGAAAAAGCCTTAACGCTTCAATTTCAATTGGATTTAAAAGGAATTGCTTGTTCAAAAGGTTCTGCTTGTCAAAGTGGAAGCGGAAAAGGTTCACACGTTTTAGCACAGATTTTAAGCGATGAAGATTTACAAAAACCTTCTATTCGTTTTTCTTTCTCTAAATTTAATACCAAAGAAGAGATTGACTATGTTATAGATGTTTTAAAGGAGTTTGTATAATTGACACTCTTACATAATAACAAAAAAACTCCTCTTATTTAAGAGGAGTTTTTTATTCTGAAGTTTCTAATGTATTATAAAGTATAGCTTACAGATACACTAATATTTCTTCCAATATCATAAATACCATCAGATTTTAGTCTTGATAAATGATTTATATACTTCTTGTTGGTTAGGTTGTTTCCAGTAACCTGAAGGTGTAAAGAATTCTTAAATAGTTTTAACTCTCCACCAAATCCTGCACTCAGTAGGTTGTATCCAGAAGTGTTAGTTTCAAAATCACTTATATTATTTTGTTTTAAAGTAGTGTTTAAACTTACAAAAGCAAATCCTTTTTTTACCGATTCTAAATGAAACTCTGCTCGTAGTGTGTTTTTAAATTTGTTTGCTGGAATTAAAGGTAAAAACTCATTATTGCTTCTATTTCCTGTAACCGTTTCAAAACTACTCTCAAAATGTAACCAATCTAAAGGATGTGGGTGAATATGTATACCAACTTCTCCACCATATAAAGTTGCATCCTCTTGAAGATATAAATAAACAGGATTATCGTTTATTATTTCACCATTAGGAGAAAGATAGATATAATCATTAATTACATTATAAAAACCATTAGCAAAAATTTCTAAATGATCTGTTTTATATTCTATAGCTAAGTCTGTTTGGAAATTTTGTTCGTTTAGAAGGTTTTCATTTCCAATTTCAAAACGGTTGGTTCCTTCATGAGAACCATAGGAAGTTAGCTCAGCAAGGTTAGGAGCTCTAAATCCGGTTGCTAAATTTAGTCTAGCGACTAGATTATTAGCAAGATTAGTTTTTATACCTAATGCCCCATTAAAACTAGTAAAATCTTTTTCTAAACCTCCAACAACCTTTAAGCTGCGTGTGTCAAATCTAGCACCAAGTTGAATATCCGCTTTTTCAAAATGAATATGCGATGTTGCTAAAACACCAAAATCATTTGTAGTAGCATTCGGGATTAATTGTTCTTCACCATAATTAGAATTTACCTGATGCATTCCTTGAACACCTACGATAGTTTCAAATTTGCCAAGAACAGGCAAGTGGTATTTTATATCGTAATTAAAAGTTTTAAGCTTCATTTGTAATGCAGGATCTAAAACTTCCTCTTCCTCATGCGCTTCTTCTTCATGATGCTCCCCATGGTGGTGATGGTGCTCTTCAAATTCTTTTCTATCATTATAGGTAAAACCTAAATCCACATCTAAGCTAGAATCTTCAAAATAAAATTTAGATTTAGAACTGAAAATATGATTATGAATGCTTTGATATGGAAGTAAAGGAGACTTATTTAAATTCTGAACACCAATTTCTTCAGGAATTCCTAATTTTGAAGCATTAAGGTTATATCGTAATTCGGTTTTGAATTGTAAAGATTGATATCCTAGTGCTGCTTTTAAATCTTTTTCATTAAAACGAGTGTTTGTAACTCTGTAACTATCGGTATTATAGTCTGCGTGTTCTGCAAAGCTACCTCTAATTAAGAACTTAAATTGTTCACCAGAGGTTTTGTATCCTACATTGGTGCTTAGACCTTCGGTATTTGAGAAATACTGTAGATTTACATTGGTTTCGTTTTCATTTTCTAGTGCAAATCGCTCTGGATTAATGTATAAAACCCCTCCAAGTGCGTCGCTACCATAAAGTAAAGAGGCAGGACCTTTTATAACTTCTACACTTTCAATTCCAGCGTCGTTAATTCCTAGTCCGTGTTCATCGCCAAATTGTTGGTTTTCTAATCTAATTCCTTGTGTGTAAACTAATACACGATTGGAACTTAGTCCGCGAATTACTGGTTTAGAAATGCTTATTCCTGTTGAAACACCTGCAACACCTGGTATATTAGTGATTCCTTCTGCTAGATTGATTGCTCCTTTTGCTTTTAAGTCTGAAATTTTTCGTTGCTCTACTTTCATTACGTTTTCACTTTGTAATTTGTGAAAAGGGGTAGAGATAATAACTTCTTTCATTTCAATAAATGAAGGAATTAAAGCGATTTGTAAATTTTCTTTTAATGGGATATTTACGGTCTTTGAAAAAGTTTCAAAACCAATATAGGATATTAAAATCTTATAGTTTCCAGAAGGTAAATTCTTGATAATAAACTCTCCATCATCGTTGGTGGTGGTTCCTTTTTCTAATTGAGGTATAAAGATGTTTGCATATGCTATGCTTTCGTTTGTTTGGCTATCAAATACCACGCCTTCGATATTATTTTGTGCAGTAAGGTTTGTTGCTAGAAATAGCAACAATACGTTTATGAATTGTTTCATTTTTAATTAGTTTAATGTGAATTTTTGCTGAAATATTTTCTGCTTAGGTTTCTAAGTATTAAACTAATCGTGGAGGACCACGCAACGCAAATGGTAGGCGTTGAAAATCGGAAATGAATTGATATTGTGAAGTATAAACTTTATGATTGTTTTCAATAGAAACTAAATCATAAGCTATTGTATTGATAGTAAAAGGATTGTTTATTTTAAATTTATAAAATTCACAATCTATATCTAAGCTATGTAAATGTGTTTGCTCTAGATTATCTACACAGAAATCGTGTTGGTGATTTTCGAAAACATGACCAAACTTTACTAGGCTAGGAGTAAGGATGGTTATTACGAGAATTACCGTTAATACTTTAAAAATAATATGTGATTTTTCTAGATTCATTCTTTTAAAAACCTACCTAGACCTATTCTAGTAAGCATTTTTTTCTCAAAGTTCCAGAAAAAGTTGAATTGCCCAAAAAGCCATCCGAAGAAAATCAATAAGAATTGGTACATAACAAATAGCATAACGATTCTAATCACCCAATATAATATAGTGTTTAGGGTTTCGGGAGTTATATCTAAAAAAGCCAAAATTGGTTTCCCAATAAAAGAAGCTGTAGAACCTGTAACTGCAAAAACAAACAAGATTATAATTACTTGCTTATTTGAATCAATTCCCCAACGTTTTTTTAACTTTTCCATGTTTTATATTTCTCTGCAAAAATACATAACACAGTTTAATTTTGAGGAATAAATCCGGATAATTGTTGTTTGTACTTTAATTGGAAGTAAATGAAATAGTTGTAGAGTTTATAGTTAACGTCATAACCATAATCTACATTCCGATTATAGTTGATTTGCATTTCATATAAGTTAGGATCGTATTTATTAGGATTTAAAACACGTGCATTCCATTCGTTAACATAAAGTACGTTTTTGCTTTCTAAATAATGTTGAGAATAGAAGCCTTCTGGTTTTGCTTGTGAAGCAAGCCAATTACTAAAACCTGATTCTATTGTAATTACTTCGTACTCTAATTCTTCATTATTAATTTTAATGGTATCATTAACGGTAACAGGTTGCTTTTCTTCTGTAACAGATTTGTTTTTTGTTGTATTACAAGCAGCAAGAGCGCAAAAAATTAATATGTAATAAAAAATAGATTTCATATCCTAAAATACAAAAAATGCCAAACATTTGTTTGGCATTTCTGTTAAAATATAAAGAGGGAGATTATTTTCCTCCAAAAAGATTTCCTAGCATTCCGCCAATTCCTCCTTTTTTATCTGCTTTACCAAGAACCATTCCAGCAACATCGTCAATAATACTACCATCACCGTCTGCATCTAATATTTTCTCTAGGAAACTTTGTTCTTCTTTTGCGTTGCTACCACCTAATAAACCACCTAGTAGTCCGCTTAAATCAGCACCGCTACTTACGTTATTTTGTTTCGCTTGTTTTCCTACAACACCCATTAAAATAGGAGCAGCAACTTTTAGTATATTAGCAACAGAATCTGCATCTAGTCCTGATTTTTGACCAATGATTTTTTCTACTCCTTGTTTTTTGCTTCCTAGTACATGATTTAAGATTTTATCACCATCATTTACGACTTCTTCATTAACACCACCACTAAATAATCCGCCAAGATTATCTAAAATACTTCCGTCATGTTTATTGCTAAGTGCTCCCATTAATCCTTCGGCTCCTTGAGGAGATGCAGCATTACGTTCCATAGCTTTCATTAAAACAGGCAGAGCCATTGTTAATACGCTACTTGTTTTGTTTTGATCTGTTCCTGTAGATCCAGATACTCCACTAATAATAGTTTTTCCTAGATCACTGTTTAATAAGTCTAAAATTCCTGACATTTTTATTAAAAATTTAAATTAATACGAATCTTATTTAAAATAAGATTTAGTTCTAATTTACACAAAAAAAGCCTTAACGTATGAGTTAAGACTTTGAAACTTTAAAGTTTTAAAATTCTATCTATAAACGGTTAGTTTTTATCGGTAAAAAGTAAACTTTTTATTTGTTCTGCTAATTCAACACCAATTCTATTTTGAGCTTCTTGGGTAGCAGCTCCGATATGCGGAGTTAAAGAAACGCGTCCATTCATTAAAACTTGAATTGCAGGAGTAGGTTCGTTTTCAAAAGTGTCTAAACCAGCAAATGAAACTTTACCAGATTCTAGAGCGTCAACAAGGTGAACTTCGTTGATAACACCACCACGTGCTGCGTTTACGATACCAACACCGTCTTTCATTTTTTCAAATTGTTCTTTGCCTATGATATAATCCTTTTGAGCAGGAATATGTAATGAAATGAAATCTGATTGTTTGAAAACTTCGTCTATAGACTGTGTTGTAATTTTAAAACTCACAGATTGTCCATCGAAAAAGCTTACTTTGATTTCTGCATTTTCTATAAGTTTATCGCAAGCAACAACTTTCATTCCTACACCTAAAGCAATTTTAGCAACTTCTTGTCCAATACGTCCAAAACCAACAATACCTAGGGTTTTTCCTCGTAATTCCATTCCATTGGCGTAATTCTTTTTAAGTGCTTTAAAACGCGTGTCGCCATCTAAAGGCATGTTTCTGTTTGAATCATGTAAAAAACGAACTCCGCCAAAAAGGTGTGCAAATACAAGCTCTGCAACAGATTGTGATGAAGCTGCAGGCGTATTTATTACGTGAATATTTTTGCTCTTTGCGTACTCTACATCTATATTATCCATTCCAACACCACCACGACCAATAACTTTAAGGGTAGGGCAAGCATCAATTACTTCTTTGCGTACGGTTGTAGCGCTTCTTACTAATAAAACGTTTACGTTATTTTTATTAATGTAGTTGGCAAGTTGCTCTTGTGCTACTGTAGTAGTTAGTACTTGAAAACCTGCTTTTTCTAATGCTTGAATTCCGCTTTGAGAAATTCCATCATTTGCTAATACTATCATGAAAAGTAAATTTATTTTTTCCGCTAAAGCGAAAATTTTAATTAATTATAAATTTTAATTTTATGCTTTCAGTTCTAATTCACTCATAACTTCTACAAGTGCTTTTACGCTATCTAGAGGCATTGCGTTATACATAGATGCTCTGTAACCTCCAACGCTTCTATGACCACTTAAACCACTAATCCCTGCTTCTTTAAGCATGGTTTCAAAAGTTTCTTTTAAATCTTCATTAATCAAGTTAAATGTAGCATTCATATTTGAACGATCTTCTTTTGCAGCATATCCTTTAAATAAAGGGTTTAAGTCAATTTCAGAATACATTACACGAGCTTTCATTTCGTTAATTTCTTCAATTGCTTTAATTCCTCCAAGGTTTTTCAACCATTCTAAGTTTAGCATAGAAGTATATATTGAAAATACAGGTGGCGTATTAAACATACTGCTTTTGCTAATATGTACTTTATAATCCATCATAGAAGGGATCTTACGAGAAACTTTCCCTAGAACATCTTCTTTAACAACGACAAGTGTAGTTCCTGCTGGACCAATATTTTTTTGAGCTCCGGCGTAAATTATGTCGAATTGCGTGAAATCTAGTTGTCTAGAGAATATATCGCTACTCATGTCGCAAGCAACAGGAATAGGAGACTTAGGAAAAGATTTCATTTGTGTACCATAAATAGTGTTGTTTGAAGTACAGTGAAAATAATCATGGTCACTTGGTATTTCGAAACCTTTTGGTATATAATTATAACCTGCGTCTTTAGATGATGCAACTTCTAAAATGTCATCGTAAATTTTAGCTTCTTTAATAGCCTTGTCGCTCCAAGTACCTGTATTTAAGTAAGCTGCTCTTTTTTCTAAAAGGTTTAGTGCTACCATTAAAAACTGTGTGCTAGCTCCTCCTTGTAAAAATAAAGCTTTATAGCCTTTACCTTCAAGACCTAAAAGTTCTAGTGCTAAGTATCTTGCTTTTTCCATGATATCTACAAAAGATTTACTTCTGTGTGATATTTCTAATAAAGAAAGTCCTTCGTTATTATATTCTATTACAGCTTCAGAAGCTTTTTGAAATACCTCTTGTGGTAAAATACATGGTCCTGCGCTAAAATTATGTTTTTTCATCTAAAATTGTTTATTGTATTCTTTGTAGTTTGATGTGTTTTTCAAACAAACTTTTATATATGTATGAGATCCAATTCCTTGGAAATTTGTATTTAAATTTAGTTTACAAAGGTGGTTATTTTTAAAAGGAAATTCATGAATAAAATCATAAATTATCAACTAAATTTTTAACAAAAATTCAATGGTATCCACACCATCTGCATAATCATGAAGTTGCGGGTGTTGGGTTTTTCCGAAAGGAACTTCTTCTTTGCTAAATCCATCTGCAACAACACATTGAATGTTTTCTGCGTTAGTGTCTATTAGTTTTTTTAGCTCATCTTGGTTCTCGTAATATTCGTAAAAAACAGTAGCAATAGGAGAGGAGAAACTAGTATCTTCTTTAATCATTAAAAAACCATTTTCTAACATGTCAAACTCACTCATTAAATAAACTGCTTTATTGTAGTCGTAATTGTTAGCGTATTTGTTTTCGTTTATAATTGGGTTCCAATGATACATTGCTTTAAAAAAGGCTTCAAAATTATATTCTTTAGGAACATACAGTTTAGAAACATTTCTGCATCCTAAGCCATAGTATCTAAAAATATCTTCAGATAAAGCTTTAAGTTGTTCTTCAGTTTCTTTTCCGGTAAGAATGGCAACAGAATTACGGTTTTTTCTAATTACCGAAGGTTTATTCTTAAAATAATATTCAAAATAACGAGCTGTATTGTCGCTACCAGTAGCAATCACGGCATCGAAATTTTCAAGTTTACCTTCTGTAAAGGTGATTTTTCCTTTAAATCCTGGTTCTACATGTTCTAAGTATTTAGCCAAAATAGGAAGTAAATGTTTGTCGTTACTAGATTGTTTTACTAAAACTTCATGCCCGGAAATTAATACAGAAAGAAAGTCGTGAAAACCTACCAAAGGTATATTTCCAGCCATAACAATAGCAACTTTTTGAGAGTTAACATTGTTAAAGTTATACTTTAATAACCACTCCGTAAGATTTTTGTTTTCTAGGGATTTAGACCAGTTCTCTAAAGTGAATAAAATATTATTTTTGGTAAACCATCCATTGTGTTCTTGAGCAAGTTTTATTTGGCTATTAAAAACATCAAAAAACAAATCGTTGTGTTCTATATTGTCTTTTTTCTGAATACCTTCAGAAGTAAACTGACTAAGGAAATTTCCTAATTTTACAAATGCATTAATTCTTTGATCTAAATTCATCTTCTATTTGGTTATGAAAACTTTTGGCTTTATTTTTGCACAAAGTTAGAAAAATGAAATGAACCAAATTTTTTTAAGCAAAATTTTATTAAAAGCTTTTCAAAAAACACGAATGGTTTCTTTAAAAGTTAAGTGATTTAGTCACCTTTCTAATTTTCAAAATATTCAAATAGAAATAAGCTATGGCAATTATAATAACAGACGAATGTATAAACTGTGGAGCTTGTGAGCCAGAATGTCCTAATACAGCAATTTATGAAGGTGCTGATGATTGGAGATATAAAGATGGAACAAGTTTAAGCGGAAAAATAGTTTTAAACAACGGAAAGGAAGTAGATGCAGAGGAAGCTCAGGAACCAATAAGTGATGAAATTTACTATATAGTTCCAGATAAATGTACAGAATGTGTTGGTTTTCACGAAGAACCTCAATGTGCAGCTGTATGTCCTGTAGACTGTTGTGTTCCTGATGATAATCATGTAGAGTCGGATGAAACATTACTGGCAAAACAAAAATTTATGCACCCGGAAGACTAGCCTCTGGTTATAAAAGTATATAAAATCCCAAGTTTTTACTTGGGATTTTTTTATGGGATGAAGTTAGTTGATTCTTATTGTTTACAAATAAAGCTGCTGTTTAAATAAAGAAAATAGTATAGTTAACAATTTCCGAAAAGCATATTCAAACTTTTCAAGGAATTAACTACATTTGCAGCTTGAAAAATAATTCAACTTATTAAAATAGATTCTTGCGAAAGCAGGAATTAAGTATAACTTAAAAAGCCCATTAGCTACCTTTTTTATAAAAAGGTTCGGGATTGAAATATGAAAGCAGGAATTGTAGGATTACCAAATGTTGGAAAATCAACATTATTTAATTGTTTATCTAATGCTAAAGCGCAAAGTGCAAACTTTCCGTTTTGTACCATAGAACCTAATATTGGAGTGGTAAACGTTCCAGACCCAAGGTTAGAAAAATTAGAAAGCTTAGTGAAACCAGAAAGAGTTTTACCTGCAACTGTAGAGATTGTAGATATCGCTGGATTAGTAAAAGGAGCAAGTAAAGGTGAAGGTTTAGGGAATCAATTCCTAGCAAATATTAGAGAAACAGATGCTATTTTACATGTTTTACGTTGTTTTGATAATGATAATATTGTGCATGTTGATGGAAATGTAAACCCTATTAGAGATAAGGAAACTATCGATATGGAGCTACAGTTAAAAGACTTAGAAACTGTAGACAAAAAGTTAGATAAAGTAAAAAGAGCTGCAAAAACAGGAAACAAAGAAGCACAGAAAGAAGAAGCTGTTTTACTAAAAATAAAACAAAACCTAGAAGCAGGAATTTCTGTTCGTGCCATCGAGTTTAGTGAAGAGGTTTATTTAGAATTTGTAAAGCCTAGTCAGTTAATTACAGATAAGCCGGTTATGTATGTTTGTAATGTGGATGAAGGTTCTGCAGTAAGCGGAAATGCTTATGTAGATCAGGTAAGAGAGGCTGTAAAAGACGAAAATGCTGAAGTTTTAGTGCTTGCAGTTGGTACTGAAGCAGATATCAATGAATTAGATGATTACGAAGAAAGACAAATGTTTCTTCAGGATATTGGTTTAGACGAGGCTGGATCTGCAAAACTAATTAGATCTGCTTATAAATTATTAAACCAACAAACATACTTTACTGCAGGAGTGAAAGAGGTGAGAGCTTGGACAATTAATGTAGGAGCAACTGGACCACAAGCAGCTGGAGTTATTCATACAGATTTTGAAAAAGGATTCATTAGAGCAGAAGTTATAGCTTATGAAGATTTTATTACTTATGGTAGTGAAGCTAAAGTGAAAGAAGCTGGTAAGATGCGTGTAGAAGGAAAGAACTACGTTGTTAAGGATGGCGATATTATGCATTTCTTATTCAACGTATAACATTTATGAAAATCTAGTTTTAGAAAATTAAAACAAACAAAAACCTTCTCTACACTTTAGAGAAGGTTTTTTTATATTATCTCATTATAGATCGCAATGAAATTAGCTGCAGATTTAAATAATCTAGAAATAAAAGAAGTAAAACTAACCAAAAGTAATTGTTGTGCGTAACAACTAATTTTTTATTGTTAATTACTTTGCTAGTTGTGTTTTATTTTTTGCAGTTATGTCTTATATTAGCGTCTTATCACAACCTCTATTTATTTTATGTCTCAAGAAACCAAATATACCGAAGATAATATACGCTCATTAGACTGGAAAGAACATATCCGTATGCGACCAGGAATGTATATTGGTAAACTTGGTGATGGATCTTCACCAGATGATGGAATATACATTCTTCTAAAGGAAGTCTTAGACAACTCTATCGATGAGTATGTGATGGGAGCGGGTAAAACCATTGAAATCTCTACTCACGGAAATAAAGTGATTGTACGCGATTACGGTCGTGGTATTCCTTTAGGAAAAGTCGTAGATGTAGTTTCTAAAATGAATACCGGAGGTAAGTACGACTCTAAAGCCTTCAAAAAATCTGTAGGTTTAAATGGGGTTGGTACAAAAGCAGTAAACGCTTTGTCTTCTTACTTTAGAGTAGAATCTACAAGAGATAGTAAAAGCGCTTCCGCGGAATTTGAGCAAGGAAACTTAATAAATCAAGAACTTTTAGAAGATACTTCAAGACGAAAAGGAACAAAAGTTTCTTTCGTACCAGACGAAGGAATCTTCAAAAATTATAAGTATCGTAGCGAGTATGTAGAAAAGATGCTTAAAAACTATGTGTACCTAAATCCAGGGTTAACAATAGTTTATAACGGAGAAAAATTCTACAGTGAAAACGGGTTAAAGGATTTACTGGCGGAAAATATCAACGAGTCTGATATGGCTTACCCGATAATTCATTTGCGAGGAGACGATATTGAAGTTGCGTTAACACATAGTAAAACACAGTATAGTGAAGAATATCATTCGTTTGTTAACGGACAAAACACCACTCAAGGAGGAACGCACCTAGCGGCTTTTAGAGAAGCATTAGTGAAAACCTTAAGAGAACATTTTGGAAAGAATTACGACGCTTCAGATATTAGAAAATCTGTAGTTTCAGCTATTGCTATTAAAGTAATGGAACCGGTTTTTGAGAGTCAGACAAAAACCAAATTAGGTTCAACAGATATGGGAGGTGATCTTCCAACGGTAAGAACCTATATTAACGATTTCCTAAAGACGCAGTTAGATAACTTCTTACATAAAAATACAGATGTAGCAGATAGTATTCAGCGTAAAATTCTTCAAGCAGAACGAGAACGTAAAGAATTGTCTGGAATTCGTAAGCTGGCAAAAGACAGAGCTAAGAAAGCGAGTTTACACAATAAAAAACTTCGTGACTGTCGAGTGCATTTTGGTGATATTAAAAATGAAAGAAACCTAGAAAGTACCCTGTTTATTACCGAGGGGGATTCGGCTTCTGGTAGTATTACAAAATCACGTGATGTAAATACACAAGCAGTATTTAGTTTAAAAGGAAAACCATTAAACTGTTATGGCTTATCCAAAAAAATCGTTTATGAAAACGAAGAATTTAACCTTCTGCAAGCAGCTTTAAATATAGAAGAATCAATAGAAGATTTGCGTTATAATAATATTGTTATTGCTACCGATGCCGATGTAGATGGTATGCATATTCGATTATTATTAATAACCTTCTTCTTGCAGTTTTTTCCTGAAATTATAAAAGAAGGGCATTTGTATATTTTACAAACCCCACTATTTAGAGTTCGAAATAAAAAGGAAACTATTTACTGTTATTCGGAAGAAGAAAGAAAAGCAGCTATAGAAAAATTAAAACCTAAACCTGAAATTACTCGATTTAAAGGACTTGGTGAGATTTCTCCAGACGAATTTGTGCATTTTATTGGTCAAGATATTCGTTTAGACCCTGTAATGCTTGATAAAGACATGTCTATTGAAGAATTGTTAAGTTTCTATATGGGTAAAAATACACCAACAAGACAAGAGTTTATTATAGATAACCTTAAAGTTGAATTAGATATTATAGAATAGGATATTATATAAAGAAGAATCCAATATAGGTTCTGTTTCCATAAATATGTATAGGTATAAAGTAGATTTAGAGAAGCTTAGAATTACTTTTGAAATTTGAATAATTCCAATGATAAGGATGAATATATAGAGATTTGCATTGATACTTAGTGTGATGAGTACTTAAGTTTATCAGAAGCAATTGAAATGCAAGAAGCAAACTAGAGATCTAGGCTAGTTTTTTATAAATAAATTATAAAATGAGAACCAATAATAACAACGTAAAAAATTTAATCATTTCGGTTTATTTTGTACTTGCGCTTTTGGCAATTGTTGCTGCTATTATGTTTAGGATGTTTAGTGGTATAAGCGATGATCCTGTGGTGGTTTTCTTGGTTATATCCTTGTGTTTCGGAGCTGTGTTTTTTATAGTTCACGCCATTGCTAAATATTTCGAATATGATAGTGATGGTATGAAGGTAGTAGTTACCAATAAGGGATTATTACTGTCAGATAGATTTAATTATAGAGAGCACACAGTTGAGTTTCATAAAAAAGATTTATCCGGATTTAAACTTCATAATTATGGAGTTTATACTACATTAGTATTGCTTATTAAAGACAAACGTGGAAACACAAATAAAGAACGATTTAATGTCACTTTAGTTTCTCGAAAAAAGCGAAAATACATTAGACAGTCTTTAAGTAAAATGATTAAACAAAATAGATAAAACAGCTAGTTCATGATAGAAGAAAATGACGATTTGACAAATGAGCAAAATGAAAAGATAGAACCACAAGAAACCATTACCAGGGTTACTGGAATGTATAAAGAGTGGTTTCTAGATTACGCCTCTTATGTGATTTTAGAACGTGCTGTACCTGCAATTGAAGATGGTTTTAAACCAGTGCAACGTAGGATTATGCACTCTATGAAAGACCTTGATGATGGACGTTACAACAAAGTAGCAAATATTGTTGGGCACACCATGCAGTATCACCCACATGGAGATGCAAGTATTGCAGATGCTATGGTGCAGATTGGTCAGAAAGATTTACTTATAGATACCCAGGGAAACTGGGGTAATATCTTAACAGGAGATAGTGCTGCAGCTTCACGTTATATTGAAGCTCGTATTTCTAAATTCGGATTAGATGTGGTGTTTAATCCTAAAATTACCGAATGGCAAGCTTCTTATGATGGAAGACGAAAAGAGCCGGTAAACCTTCCGGTAATGTTCCCGTTACTATTAGCACAAGGAGGTGAAGGTATTGCGGTAGGTTTGTCAACCAAAATTCTTCCTCACAATTTTATAGAGCTTATTGATGCTTCTATAAAACATTTACAAGGAAAGCGTTTCTCCTTATTGCCAGATTTTCCAACAGCAGGAATTGCAGATGTTACAGGATATAACGACGGATTGCGAGGAGGGAAGGTTCGTGTTCGTGCAAAAATTTCACAATACGATAAAAACACTCTTGTAATTACAGAAATTCCTTTTGGAACAAACACTTCCTCTTTAATCGATTCTATTCTTAAAGCGAATGATAAAGGGAAAATCAAGATCAAGAAAATTGAAGATAATACTGCAGCAAATGTAGAGATATTGGTGCATCTTCCTTCTGGAATTTCACCAGACAAAACAATCGATGCTTTATATGCGTTTACTAATTGCGAAACTTCTATTTCACCGCTAGGTTGTGTTATTGAAGACAATAAGCCGTTATTTATTGGTGTTACAGAAATGTTACGCCGAAGCACAGATAATACGGTAGACTTATTAAAGCAAGAATTAGAAATAAAACTTGGCGAATTCCAAGAACAATGGCATTTTGCTTCCTTAGAGCGAATTTTTATTGAAAACAGAATTTATCGTGATATTGAGGAAGAAGAAACTTGGGAAGGTGTAATTCAAGCAATTGATAAAGGATTACAGCCGCATATCAAGCATTTAAAACGAGCTATAACCGAAGAAGATATTACTCGTCTAACAGAAATTCGAATTAAACGTATTTCAAAATTCGATATAGATAAAGCACAGCAAAAAATTGATGCTCTTGAAGCGCAAATAGCAGAGGTAAAGCATCATCTTGCGCATATTATTGATTATGCAGTAGCTTATTTTACACGCTTGAAGAAAGAGTATGGAGAAGGAAGAGAGCGTAAAACAGAAATTAGAGTTTTTGACGATGTAGATGCAACCAAAGTAGTTATTCGTAACACAAAGCTATACGTAAATAGAGAGGAAGGCTTTATAGGAACTTCGCTTCGTAAGGATGAATATGTTTGCGATTGTAGTGATATAGATGATATAATCGTTTTTACCAAAACAGGTAAAATGATGGTTGTAAAAGTAGATGCCAAAATATTTATCGGAAAAGATATTATTCATGTTGCAGTCTTTAAAAAGAAAGACAAGCGAACTATTTATAATATGATTTATCGCGATGGAAAAGGCGGGCCTTCATACGTGAAACGTTTTGCTGTAACTAGTATGACACGTGATAAAGAGTACGATTTAACCAATGGAAATAGTAATTCTGTTGTTTGGTATTTTTCAGCAAATCCAAATGGCGAAGCGGAAATAGTTTCCATCTTATTACGTCAGGTAGGAAGTGTTAAAAAACTGAAGTGGGATTTAGATTTTTCTGAAATTTTAATCAAAGGAAGAAATTCTAAAGGAAACAGAGTTACCAAGCACCCAATAAAAAGAGTGGAGCTTAAAGAAAAAGGAGTTTCTACCCTAAAACCTCGTAAAATATGGTTTGACGATGCGGTGCAACGTTTGAATGTAGACGGAAGAGGGGAATTGATTGGTGAATTTAAAGGAGAAGATAGGTTACTAGTAATCAATCAATCTGGAATGGTGAAAACTATTTTACCAGAATTAACAACGCATTTTGATGATGATATGATCATTTTAGAAAAATGGATTCCTAACAAGCCTATATCAGCAATTTATTTTGATGGAGAAAAAGAGCGTTACTATGTAAAGCGCTTTTTGATTGAAACTGAAGGGAAAGAAGAAAGCTTCATTTCAGACCATCCTAAATCACAATTAGAAATTGTTTCTACAGATTGGATTCCAATGGTTGATGTAGAATTTAAAAAGGAGCGTGGTAAGGATAGAAAAGAAAATATGGAAGTAAACCTAGAAGAGTTTATTGCTATAAAAGGAATTACAGCTTTAGGTAATCAGTTAACAAAAGATAAAGTAAACCAGATAAGCCTACTAGACCCTTTGCCTTATGAAGCTCCAGAGGAAACTTCTGCAAACGAAATTGAAGTAGTAGATGAAGAGGATGTAAAGCCAGAGGAAAAGGCTGAAAATGAAGATAAAACAAAGGAAGCACCTAAATCTTCGTCTGATGATACCTCTAATTCACCTGATGATAAATATGAGAAAGGGGAAGACGGACAAATTACTTTGTTTTAGAAACATGGTAATTACATTTTAACGTAAATTCAAAATAAAAGGGTGTGTTGAAAAATACACCCTATTTTGTATTATATAAATTCTTAAAAGCAAAATACCGCTTACCATACTAATGATTTAGTGTTTTATAAGCCAATGGCTTAGGAAAGCAAATAGGAGCCGTAAATCGTTTTAAAACTGACGTTACCTCTTGTATGCAATACCTTTCTGTTTTATTTTTTCACCAACGTATGAATATTCAAAAGTATAAGTAGAATCCGTAGTGGTAAGTATTTTTAAATGCACATCCTTACGTTCTGCCATACTCTTCGGGTTGATGGTTTTAAAGATCATTTCGCAATCGTTAATCCAACGTACTTGTGCAGAATCTTTTTTACCGTTATATACTTCTACCTGTAAGTCATTGGTTCTAGTAAAATCAGAGGTGTAAACTACATCATCAATAGTAACTTCACTATAAAAGGAACCGGTCTTATAATCGGTACAATTTCTTTCTACTTGGTAACAGCTACTAAGGCTTAATAAGGCTAAAAGGAATAAAACTCTCATGTATTTAAATTTTATGCAAAATTAGGAATCTTTTCTGGTATAGCTATGCTTTTTCTAAAAAGTCATGAGAATTGTATATTCTAGAAATTTCTATTAGAATTTATGAATTTTCAAAATTTTGAAAACTACCATCTGAATAAAAAATAACAATCCTTTCAATTTTTTTTCCGTTCGAAGAATTTGAAATAGAAGTAGGGATTTCAATTTTTTCTTTATTAGTAGAAATTTCTTTTTTTTCTACTGAAACTGGTTTTTCTACTTTTTTGCTTTCCGACGGAAAACTTCCTTTTCCATTCATCAACCAATATAAATCTACCTCAGGAAATTGGGAGAGGACCTTCATTACAAAATCCAAACTAGGTTTATTTCTTCCAGAAAGTATATGTGAAATAGTGGAGCGTTGCACTCCTACTTTTTCAGAAAAAGAAGAGGCGCTTTCACCGTAGTATTCTATGATTTTTTGCAGTCTTTTTGCAAATGCTTCGTTGTTTATCATTGTAAACAATTAATAAGTTGAATTCATTGCTACAAATGTAAACAATAATAACTTAATATACACAAGTATGTATCAAATACATGTTTATGTGTTAATTAAAAGCTTTACATGAAGTAATTTAACTAACTGAAATACAACATATTAAGTTTTGTAAATCCCTGAATGTTAAAGTTTTGCGAGAGAAGCGTAGAATTCTCAATTATATTATTGTTTATTGTTTACTAATGTAATCGTCAATGATAAAACTTACTGTTTACAAATGTAAAAATTCAATTGTTTACCTTTGTAACCAACAACATTTAGAGATGCAAATAGAAACCTTAAAAACATTATTTAAAGAGCATAAAGAAGAGTCTCTTTTTAATAGATATATTACTCTAGAAAACATAGAGCCATTGTTAAATAATTTGGCGTTAAAGTGTCAGGTTTTGGAGATTGGGAAGTCGGTGCTACACAAAAATATTTATTCTATAAGCATCGGATCTGGAGAAAAAAAAGTGTTGATGTGGTCTCAGATGCATGGAAATGAAAGCACAACTACTAAGGCTGTTTTTGATTTATTAAACTTTTTAATAAGTGCTAATGACGAAGTACAAGCTATTTTAAAGACATGTACTATTCAGATTATACCGATTTTAAATCCAGATGGAGCCAAAGCATATACACGTTTAAATGCTAATGATGTAGATTTAAATAGAGATGCTCAAAATTTGACTCAGCCAGAAAGTGTGGTATTAAACGAGTGTTTTAAGCGTTTTAATCCAGATTTCTGTTATAATTTACATGGTCAGCGTACTATTTTTAGTGCAGGAAAAGCTAATAAATCAGCTACAGTTTCGTTTTTGGCACCTGCTCAGGATGCAAATGGCTCAATAACTCCTAATAGAAAGCGTGCGATGGAGCTTATTTCGGTAATGAATAACAATTTACAACAGCAAATTCCTGATCAGGTTGGGGTTTATGATGACTCCTTTAATATTAATTGTGTGGGAGATACTTTTCAGTCGCATAATGTACCAACAATGCTTTTTGAAGCAGGTCATTTTAAGGATGATTACGCGAGAGAAATTACAAGAGAGTATATCTTTCAGTCATTGCTTATTTCTTTAAAGTATATAGCGGAAAATGCTGTTTCAGGCGACTTGTACGCTTCTTATTTAGATATCCCGGAAAATCAAAAGCTTTTTTATGATATTATAATTAGAAAAGCTAGGGTAGAAGGGATTTCTTGGTTTGTGGATATAGCTATTCAGTATGAAGAGCGCTTAGTTTTGGATAAAATTGAATTTATTCCGAAAGTAGAAAAATTAACAGAAACCAATGCTTTTTATGCGCATAAAGAGATTAAAGCGAATGGAGCTTTTGTTTACACTGTTGAAAATGAAGCAGTTTTTGAAGGATATCAAAATGATGTAGTCATAATGAATGATGAAGAATTATCATTAAAATTAACAAAAGATTAATTTATTTTAAATTAAAATCTGTGAAAATGTTTTATTTTTGCATTTAATTTAATTAAATAATTATGGCTAAATTTAAGTTAGACGAAATAGATCACCAGATTCTTGACATGTTGATTGAGAACACAAGAGTTCCTTTTACAGATATTGCTAAAAAACTATTAATTTCTGCTGGAACAGTACATGTTAGAGTCAAAAAGATGGAAGATGCAGGTATTATAAAAGGATCTTCTATAACATTAGATTATAAAAAGTTAGGTTATTCGTTTATTGCTTATGTGGGCATATATTTACAAAATACTTCACAAACAAAATTTGTTTTAGAGCGTATAAATGAAATACCAAATGTTACTGTAGCGCATATTACTACAGGAAAATTCAATATTTTCTGTAAAATACGAGCTAAAAACACAGAACATGCTAAGGATGTTATTTTTCAGTTAGATGATATTGATGGTATTTATAGAACAGAAACAATGATTTCTTTAGAAGAAAGCATAAATGATAAAAAGCGTTTGATGCATTCTATATTTAATGAAATGTAATCATAACTTACATAAATAATTTGAGAAGCCCTTTTTAGAGGGCTTTTTTTGTACATTTATTGAAAATTTCGCTCAAAATGAAGGTGTCACAACTGCAAAAAGAAGAATATCATACATTTTATCAAACGTATATAGATAAGGCTGGAGATTTAGATTTACTTGAAGGTTTAGAGTTTGGATTTAAGGAAACTTTAGAACTTTTTGAATCTATACCGAATGAGGTTTATGATTACGCTTATGCTGAAGGTAAATGGACAATTAAAGAACTGCTTCAGCATATTATAGATACAGAAAGAGTGTTTGCTTATAGAGCCTTGTGTTTCGCGAGAAAAGAGAGAGCGGTATTACCGGGTTTTAATGAGGATGATTATGCCGATTGTAGTTTTGCGAATAGAAGGACCAAAGATGATTTGTTAGAAGAATATGTAAATGTTAGAAAATCTACAATAAGTTTATTTAGAAGTTTCAGTGATGATATGCTGTTTCAAAATGGCGTAGCAAGTGATGTAAATATCACAGTGAGAGCGATAGGGTTTATCCTTGTTGGGCATGAAAAACATCACTGTATGGTTGTTGCAGAAAGATATTTGTAGCTAATCTTCTTCATTAATTATAATATGACCATCGTTATTTAAAAGTACTTCATCTGCACTGTCAAAGTTTGTCATGGTATAATGTAGTTTGCTGCTAACTTTTACTAAGTAAGTAGTGTCTTCTGTTTTTACTTCAACAGCTTCAATAGTTTCATTTTTATGGTTATCAAAAACTATAATATCACTGTCCGAATAGCCATCTGGGAATTTTTCGGTTAATAACTCTAGAACCTCAGGAGTTAGTTTTTTGTAGTCAACAATTAGTTTTCGCATAGCCAAAGTGTTTAGGTGAAATAATAAGAATCTTAGGTTAGCGATTTAAAGTTACAATATTTTTAAATAAACTGTTGGATTATTATTAGTTATATTTAGAAAAATACATATGTATTGTGTTTTGGGTCAGCGAGTTATGATTCGTAGAATTCGAAAGCTTCAAGTATGGTTTCGTTTGATACGGTGCAGTTGATTTTAGGTTTTCCGATTGTTTCTAAAAGTACAAAGTTAATGTTGCCATGCTCATTTTTCTTATCGTAAATAAGTAACTCTATTATAGGGTTGTAGTCTTCTTGTTCGAATTTTACTTTTCCAAATATACTTAAGATGGTGTCTTTAATCTCTTGATTGGTAGGTGTTGCTAAGTTGCAGGTTTTTGTTGAAATATAGCTAGCTAGAATCATTCCTACAGCAATAGCTTCGCCGTGTAGTAATGGTTCCTTTTTTGGGTTACTTAAAAAGTAAGATTCAATAGCGTGACCAAGTGTGTGGCCAAAATTCAGTGTTTTACGTAGGTTTTCTTCTAAAGGGTCCTGTTCTACAATATCTTTTTTGATTTTGATAGATTCGTAAATTAACTCGTCAACGTCATCCGTTGTAAGTTTAGAAAGGTCTTTAAATTTGTTCCAATAGGCTTCGTTAGCAATAAGCCCATGCTTTAGCATTTCAGCAAAACCCGAACGCATCTGGTTTTCTGGTAATGTATTAAGGAAATAGGTGTCGATTAAAACCATTTTGGGAGTATTTATAACACCAATTTGGTTTTTTAGATGACCAAGGTCGATTCCTGTCTTTCCGCCAATAGAAGCGTCAACCATAGCAAGTATTGAAGTTGGAATATTTATAAAATGTATGCCGCGTTTAAAAGTAGAGGCAATAAATCCGCCTAAATCTGTAATTACTCCGCCACCAATATTTAAAATCAAGCTTTTTCTGTCTGCTCCATAATCAGAAAGTGCTTCCCAAAGACCTACACATATTTCAATATTTTTGCTCACTTCGCCAGATTCTATCTCTAAAATATCATAAACAATATCAGAATCTATATTTGCTAGAATATGTGGAACACATTGTGCATTCGTATTTTCGTCTGCAATGATGAAAATTTTAGAATAATTAGCTTCCGATAGGTGTTTGTTTAAAGATTCGTAGGCTTTTTCGTTAAAAAAAATGCTATAATCTTGCGTTTTAAGAGTGGTCATTAATGCTTTAATTTTTTGTGTAAAAATAAGGAGATTTTAAATATAATATGATAGACTTGAATTATATTTGTCGCGTTAAATTATAGACTCATGAAAACAGGTAAAATCTTTGAAAATACAGAGATAGCTTTCGCTTTAAAAAATGATGCACAATTACAAAGAGCATATTTATTGTTTAAAATGATAGCAAATGCACCATTGGTACGTATTGGAACGGCTTTAGCTAATTTTGCTTTAAAGGCCAATTTACCTGTGGAAGGAATTATACGTTCTACTGTTTTTGATCATTTTTGTGGTGGAGTAAATGAAGATGATTGTTTGCCAGTAATAGAAAGCATGTATACTAAAGGGGTGAGTTCTGTTTTGGACTACTCGGTGGAAGGAAAAGCGAATGAAGCAGAATTTGACTCGGCAATGGAGAAGGTTTTAAAAATCATTGATTTTGCTAAAGAAAAAGAAAGTATGCCTATTGCTGTTTTTAAACCAACAGGCTTTGGAAGATTTTATTTATACGAAACTCTAAGTGCTGGAAAAACACTAACTCCTCAAGAACAAGAGGAGTGGTATAGAGTAGAGGCGCGATTTGATAAAGTTTGTAAAATAGCAAAAGAAAAAGATGTTATTGTTTTAATAGACGCTGAAGAAAGTTGGATGCAAGATGCTGCCGATGCTTTAGTAACTAAAATGATGCAACGATATAATACTGAAAAACCTATTGTTTACAATACATTACAGATGTATAGACACGATAGATTGGTTTTCTTGAAAAAAGAAGAAGCTTTAGCTAAGGCGAATAATTATTTCCTAGGTTATAAAGTTGTTCGTGGAGCTTATATGGAAAAGGAAAATGAAAGAGCAGAGAAGCATGGTTATCCAACTCCTATATGCGAAAGTAAGCAGGCAACAGATGATAACTTCAATGAGGCTGTAAAATACATGTTAGATAATATTGAGAGGATGTCTTTATTTGTTGGAACCCATAACGAATTAAGTAGTTATTTGGTAATGGAACAGATAAAGGATATGAATTTGGAAAGTAATGACCCTAGAGTTTGGTTAGGGCAGCTTTACGGTATGAGTGATCATATTAGTTTTAATCTAGCTCATCATGGCTATAATGTGGCAAAATACATACCGTTTGGTCCTGTTAAAGATGTGATGCCATACCTTATTAGAAGGGCAGAGGAAAACACATCTGTAGCAGGACAAACAGGTAGGGAGCTTGCGTTGCTACAGCAAGAAAGAAAGAGGAGGAAAGCTAAGGCTTAAGCAAATTTCCACCATTTTTTATCTTTTGGGTTATTTCCGTAGCCGTAGGTGTAGCTACCGCTTTTTTTCTGATTAACAGCATTTAAAAGTATAGCCATATTTGGTAAACGTTTTTCTGTGTACATGGTTTGCGCAATATGTAATTGACGTTTATCAATATAATTTGCTCTAACTACGTAAACAAACATATCTGCATACTGACTAATTAAAAGTGTATCTGTTACCAATCCTACTGCTGCAGTATCTACAATAATATAATCATATTTCGGTTTAACGGCTTCAAATAATTCACCAACTCTTTTGCTCATCAAAAGCTCAGAAGGGTTAGGGGGAATTACTCCAGAAGGAATAACATCTAAAAACTCATTATCAGGATGAGCCGTTATTACATCTTCCACTTTTAATTGCGGATTACCAATATAGTTGGTAATGCCTATTTCATTTTTTATTTTTAAATAGTTGGTTGCTTTTGGAACTCTAATATCTGTTTCTATTAAAAGCACTTTTTTTTCTGAAAATGAAAGGGATAATGCCAGGTTTATTGATGTGTGCGATTTACCTTCCTTGCTAGTTGTAGAGGTAACAAAAATAGTTTTTGCTCTATCTGTAATACCTTGAAGCATGAAATCAATATTGGTTCTTGCAATTCTAAAAGCTTCTGCTTTTGCAGAATAATCTACTTTCTCTATTAATTTTTTTCTGTTATTAGACCTTGGGATGTCGCCAAGATAAGGGACATCGATATTCATTTTAATGTCTTTAATCGTATGAACCTTAGAATCTAATAAGTTAGCTAAATAAATTAATCCTATAGGAAAGCTGGCCCCTAAAATAAATGCAGAAAGATAGACGATTATAGGAACTGGCGTAACAGGTTTAGAACTTGCAAACCCGCTATCAACTAGCTTTGCGTTAGGAGAGGAGATACCGTGAGAAATAGCGGCCTCTTCTCGTTTTTGTAATAAATATAAGTATAGAGATTCTTTAATACTTTGTTGTCGTTGTGTATCTCTAAACTGTCTTTCTTTAGTTGGTGTGGTGTAAATTTGTCCGCTAATTTTGTTAGCCTTTTCGCTTAAAGTTGAAAGGGTTATCTTGTTTGAGGACTTTATGTTATTTAGGTTTTGATTTAAATTTCCTTTTAGCTCATTAATTTGATTTGTTAGATTTACTACCGTAGGGTTCTTTTCGCTAGAATGCTTCAGAAGCCTGTTTCTTTCAATAACTAAATCGTTGTGTCTTCTAGTAATTTCGCTTATAGAAGTTTCTTCAATACCGATATTTGAGGGTAATAAGTCGGAAGTGTCATTGTTTTCGTCAACAAACTCCTTCATATAATCAATAAGCTGAATTTGATTGGTAGTTTTGATTATTTGCGACTCGTTATCTCTTTCGTTTTGAAGAAAAATATTCGATTGGGTCGCTAAATCTGAAAGTCTATTTCTTTTTTGAATAGTTTCGGCTGTTAAATCTACTTCTCCAAGTTCTTTGGAAACAATTTCTAATCTACTATTAATAAAATCTGAAGTTACTTCTACTACTTTTTCTTTGTCATTTACAACATCTTGATTATAAACCTCTATAAGTTTGTTTAAAAACAAGGTGGCTTTTTCTAAAGAATTATCTTTTATAGCAAGATTAATAATGGTAGAATATTCTTTAGTTTCAATTTCTAGGTTCTTTTTATAGTGGCTAGTAACTTTATTTATTGGAGTGATTTTTATGGTGATGTTTGCTCCAATTCTTTTTCCTTCGGGATTATCTCCCGGAGTAATAATTACGTCGCCAAAGCCTGTTTTAATTGGTTTACCGAAGCTGTGAAGTGTTCCTTGATCTTCAATATTTTTGACTTTAGACTTATAGAACTTTTCTTTTTCTGTGATTCCTTTTAAAAGGAATTGTGTTTCAGACTGAATTTTTACATTCATAATAGTGTCTGTAAGGAAGAGTACAGAATCGGTGGCACTGAAGTTTAGGATTAATGGCGGATTGTTATACACTTCATATTTTTGAATTCTACCTTCTACAAAGTATTGAATATTGAATTTTAGACTTTTAACCGCTTCTTCAACTAGAGTTCTAGATCCAATAATCTCTGTTTCATCTAGAACATTATTCAAATCTTTTTTAAACAAACCATAGTTTTGTAAAGAAGAGAGCTCTGGCAATTTTGTGGTTTGTCTATCGTCTTTTATTTGAATAGTTGCCGTTGCCTTGTATTGATACGTGGCGTATCTTAAGAAAACGAATGCTAGCGCTAAAGCGAAAACAATGCAAAGCAGTATCATTTTCCATTTGCTTAAATAAGGATCTACAATATCCCTAAAATGCTCGTTCTGTTTTGGTGATTTCTTGTTCATGGCTAGTTTTTTATTTTACTATAATAGCAGTAAGTGAAACTAAAACAGCTAGAGCAGAAACTACTACAGCGGTATTTTGGTTGTATGTAGAGGAGCGTATTTTTGCTTTGTTAGGTGCAACATAAATAACATCATCTTGTGTTAAATAATAATTAGGATTATTTATTACATCGATTGATGTTAAGTCTAAAACGGCATATTTCTTTTTACCATTATTCTCTCTAATTAGCAAAATGTTGTCTCTTTTACCTTGAATGGTTAAGTCACCTGCGTGTCCTAAAGCTTCAGGAAGGGAGATTTTTTCATCTTCTAAAATAAAGGTTCCTGGATTACGTACTTCGCCTAAAATAGTTACCGTAAAGTTTATTAGTCTTATGTTTACGATAGGATCTTTTAAGTATTCCTTTAACATGGTTTTTAAAAGTTCTGTTGCTTCTGTTCTACTTAAACCCCCTAGTTTAATTTGACCTAAAACAGGGAACTCAATGAATCCGTTTTGGTCTACTAAATAGGTTTGCATTTTTGTGGATCCTTGAGTGATAATTTCAGATTGTCCTTCGTAAGTAGTTGGCAGATTAAAAGGTCTAGCCGCTTGCGGATCGATAGAAGAAACAATAATAGAGAGCTTGTCGTTGGTTTTGTAAACAATATCTGTATTGAAGTCTATTTCTTCAAAACCTTCAAGTGGTTGGTCTTGAAAGTAGGTGATTTCCTGTGTGGTTGCACAGGATGCGAAAAGTAAAATGCTAAAAAGTAAAACAGCAATACTTGCGCTTAGGTGATTGAAAATTGATTTCATGGATTAATAGCTTTAATGGTTTAATTTATATTTAATACGTCATATTTGGAATTGTTGGGTTTATATTCAGGGACTATATCTTTGATTATAGAGACTATTTCGATATTAGACGAAGTAGAATCTATATGTAAAAGAGATTTTATTTTTTCAAATTGCATTTCATGTACGTTTCTACATTTAGCAATCATAATTTTTTCGTTATAGGTTGGCTTGCTGTTCTCTCCGTCTACCAAGAGTTCTTCGTAAATCTTTTCTCCAGGCCTTAATCCTACAATTTTAATGTCAATATCTTCTGGGTATTTTAGTCCAGAAAGGGATATCATGTTTTTAGCTAAGTCTATAATTTTTATAGGTTTACCCATGTCGAACACAAAAATTTCTTCTCCTAGACCCATTGCGGCAGCTTCTAGAACTAACTGACTAGCTTCGGGTATTGTCATGAAGTATCTGATAATGTCTTTATGTGTTACTGTTATAGGGCCTCCGGCTTCAATCTGTTTTTTAAATAAAGGGATTACTGAGCCGTTAGATCCTAAAACGTTTCCGAATCTAGTAATGATGAATTTTGTTTTTCCTTTTTCAAATTTCTTATGAAAGAATAGGCAAATCTCTGCAATTCGTTTGGTGGCACCCATTACGTTTGTTGGGTTAACCGCTTTGTCTGTGGAGATTAAAATAAACTTATCTGCTCCGTGTTTTAAAGCTAATTCTGCAGTATTGCAAGTCCCTTGAACATTAACACTTACGGCTTCATAAGGATTTTGTTCCATCAACGGAACATGTTTATATGCTGCAGCGTGAAAAATAATTTCAGGTCTATAATTATTGAAAATTTTATCTAATCGTGCTTTGTTTCTAACGTCTGCAACAATTGCTTCGATATTATTGATTTTGTTTTGGATTAACTCTTGTTGTAAGTCGTATAAAGCGGATTCTGAATTATCAATAAGAATTAGTTTTTTGTATTGATAAGCGCTTAATTTTCTGACTAATTCGCTTCCTATAGATCCGGCAGCTCCGGTAACAAGAAGCACTTTGTTGTTGTATTCGTCAACAAGTAGCGGGTTGTTTATTTTAATAGGTTCTCTTCCAAGAAGGTCTTCAATTTTGATATCTTTTATTTGCCCGATGCTTAAGTCGCCATCGATCCAGTGATTTACATCTGGTACAATTTTTACTTTTAGGTTTAGAGAAAATAGGTTTCCAGAAATCTCTAAAAGTTTATTAGAATCAATGTTTTGAATTGAAATTATTACTTCTTCAATATTATTTTTTTTAATAAATTCTTTGGTGATTTTTTGTGGATCATAAACATTAATCATATTAATGTTTTTCCCTATTTTTCCTTCGTTATCATCTAAAAATCCAAATACTTTAATATTACTTTTCGGATCGTTTGAAATGGCATCATAAGTTACCATTCCAGAAGTTCCAGCTCCGTAAATTAGTACATTCTTTTGGTTTTCTACTTCTAAAAATAAACTTCTATATAGCTCTTTTATAGAGAATTTCGCCCCTATTATAAAGAATATGTTTAATAGTAAATGTGTGTAAATTATAGAACCAGGAATGTCGAATACACTATCGAAATGGTAGTTTCTACTTAGGTAGGTTGCAACTATTAAAATGGTAGCTAATATATTTAAACCAATTATTACGTTGATGATGTCTTTTATGCCTGTAAATCTGACAACTCCTTTATGGGATTTAACTACTAGAAAGCTAATTACTGTGGCGGTAAAAACAAAAGGAAGTTGCAGTAAAAATGTTTGTATATTGAAATCTAGCTCAAAATTATGGCTGATTACATAGGCAATAAAGAAGGAGCATATTACAATAACAGAATCAAACAAAAGCACTAACCATTTGGAAGCGTATCTTTCGGTGTATTTTCTTAATATGTTGTTGTATTTACTCAAAATACGATATGATTAAGTCTGTTATTCGTTTTAAATCAGTTTCGCTAAGGTTGGAGCCGCTTGGAAGGCATAAACCTCTTTCGTATAGTTTGTTGCTCACGCCGTTTAAATAGGAAGGAGCATCTTTGTAAAGCGTTTGTAAATGCATTGGTTTCCAAGAAGGTCTTGCTTCAATATTGTTTTTCGCTAAAAGGTTCATTAGCTTGTCTCTTGTTTCCTTGCTATCCACTAATACACAACTCAGCCATCTATTGGAATAAAAGCCTTCAGGTTCTTGTGTAAATTGAATAGTTTTAATTGCTCTTAAATGTTTTTGGTAGTATTCATAGTTTCTTCGTCTTAGAGCAACATGTTTGTCTAACACTTTCATTTGTCCTCTGCCAATTCCAGCAGATATATTAGACATTCTATAGTTGTACCCAAGAGTTTGATGGCTATACTCTATGCCATCTTCTTTAGCTTGTGAGGCTAAAAAAACAGCTTTCTTTTTAAGTGTTTGATTTTTGCTTATTAGTGCGCCACCACCTGATGTTGTGATTATTTTGTTTCCGTTAAAAGAAAGAATGGAGAAATCTCCAAAAGTTCCGCATTTTTGATTATTCACTTGACTACCAAAAGCTTCAGCGCTATCCTCTATAACAGCGATATTATATCGATTAGAGATTTCTTGTATTTGCTGTACTTTGTATGGCATTCCGTATAAATTTATTGCTATAATAGCTTTTGGTTTTTTACCTTTATTTATTCTGTCCTTTATTGCTTTTTCTAGTAGAATAGGGCATAAATTCCATGTTTCCTCTTCACTATCTACTAAAATTGGCTTTGCACCTAAATACTTTACTGGGTTTACAGATGCCACAAATGTTTTTGTTTGGCATATAACCTCATCATCTTGTTTTACACCTAATAAAATTAGGGCTAGATGTATTGCTGCTGTTCCAGAACTTAAAACGGTTACTTGTATATTTTGACCTAGATACGTTTTTATATCGTTTTCAAAACCATTTACGTTTGGTCCTAAGGGAGCAATCCAATTATGTTTAAATGCTTCTTCAATGAATTCTTGTTCGTTTCCACTCATGTGAGGTGGCGATAACCAGATTCTTGAATTCGTATTCGATTCATTAATAGTCATATAAATATTGTTGTTTTTACACTATAAATCAAAAATAAACGATGAATAACTAATATCAACGATTTTTGTTTTAAAAATAAAAAGTATGTTGTTTAAATATGTATAAAAACGATTCAATATTTTAAAATATACTACAACAGTATGATGACTATACTCAAGTTTGCTAAATTCGTTTTATTTAGGGAGGTGATAAATTTTGCTATTGCAATACTTTAAATATACGAAATTATAAGAAAGTAGCTACATTTTTTTATCTTTATTAAATAAAGAAATGCTAGCAGGCTTTTTCTTTAAGGAGTTAGCAATGTGCGGATTAGAACTTAGTTAAACCTTTTGTTTAAGTATGTGTAATTTAGTTAAAGTAAAACTTTAAGTGTTTGTGTTAAATCTATTTGAATGTTGTTGTTACGATTTTAATCATTCCCTTCTTTAGAAAATAATTCTGCTAAGTTTGTCATGGTCTTGCTTGTGAAGTTATACGTGTGACTTAGCATACTATAATGCAAAAATATCTCTTCTAAAGATTTGAAATTCTCTTCCGTATTTTCTCCAAAATTATGTGGATGCCACCATAAATGATATACTTGTTTCTTTTTGGCAGCATGTGTCATTCCTTTTTTTATTCTCAGGATTTTTGTGGCCTCTAAAAAGCTTAACTTTTTGCTGTAAGATCTTAAAAATCTACTAGAGGCAATGTTTACTAATCCGTGATGTGTTTGTAAATCGTTTGTATTGTGTCCAGAAATATTCATATAAGCATCTAATAGCCTGTAAACTCTATGCTTTAGGTTTTCAAGTTTTTCTGTATTATGGGTATCGTACATCCAGTGTTTTTCGATACCTCTATAGCTTGTTAATCCATGTTTATAACAAATCTTCAAACAATCATCGTTAATTTGATTTCTTGGAAATGCTATACTTTTAATACTTAAGCCGTGCTGCTGCTTGGCAATTGCGATGTTTGCTAATAAATCAGCTTCAAACTGTTCTGGAGTTTGTCCTACTTCATTACAATAATAATGAGAAAATGTATGGCTTCCTATTTCGTGATTTGGGTTTTGTTTAATTAATGAAACCAATGACGTCGCATAATGATAAGGATCTTCTTTTTCGTTATTTCCAATGTGTTCAATTAGCCTATAAGAGCTGAAGTTTTTTTTAGAATAACTAGGTTTAGAATTTGGACTATATGCAATTAATTCTTCTTTATTTTTTGCTAATAAGAAACCTACAGTAGCAAAGGTTAGCTTGATATTATATCTGTCGCTAAGCTTTAATAACCTCGGAATAATTTCCGAAACTTTTTCAATATTAGATTTGTAATCTTCTAAGGAACGAACATCAAAAACACCCCAGTATAATTCGAAGTCTAATGAAATTACCAAATGTCCTTGTGAGAGTTTCATTTTATAATGGTTAGAATGGTTTTCAGAATAATTTTGACATCCGTAAATACAGAAGGCTTTGAAATATACTTTTTATTTAAAGCTATTTTCTTCGGCATGATTTCTTCAATATATAGTTTTTCAGGGTCTTTTGTTTCTTTAAGTAGTTCGGCTTCATCTCTAAAAGCAATAGAGGCATAGTCGGTAATACCAGGTTTTACTTGTAAAATTTGTAAATATTCTTTCGTATAATAATCTACATATTTTCTAACTTCAGGTCGCGGACCAACAAAGCTCATGCTTCCGTTTAAAACATTGATGAGTTGTGGAAGTTCGTCAAGTTTATACTTGCGTAAATAATAACCAATTTTAGTTACTCTAGAGTCTTTATCTCCAAGGGTTAGCAAGCCTTTTTTGTCAGAACCAACATACATGGTTCTAAATTTAAAAATCTTAAAATCTTGATTATTCTTTCCTACTCTTGTTTGCATATAAAAAACAGGGCCTTTCGATTCTATTTCTATTAGAATAGAAATTAGTAACAAAATAGGAGAAGTAGCGATTAAACCTAGTAATGAAAAACATATGTCAAATAATCTTTTGGTCATAAAGTGGTTTCTACAGCATTTGTAATTGTGTTTACAATATAGTGTAATTGTTCTTTATTTAACTGCGGATATATTGGTAAAGATATTTCAGATTTATAATTATTGTATGCAACCGGGAAGTCTTTAATTTCATATCCGTAGGATTTAAACAGGCTTAATAGAGGTAAAGGCTGAAAGTGAACATTTACAGCAACATCATTTTGAGCAATTTTATCAATAATAGCATCTCTACGATATTCGGAAGCTCCATTTATTCTCAAAGCATATAAATGACAGGAGGATATTTTTTCATCATCTCGAAAAGGGGGTAAGATTGCCCATTCCTTTGAAGAAAAGTAATCTTGATAAAACTGAAATATTTCTTTTCGTTTATTTAATATGGTATCAAAATATTCAGGTAGTTGCGCAACACCAACGGCAGCAAGTAAATCTGGGAGATTCATTTTTAATCCCGGATAAATAATATCATATCGCCAACCTCCAGCTTTAGACTTTGTAAAAGCATCTTTGGTTTGTCCGTTTAATGAGAAACATCTTAAAAAATTATATTCCTCTTGGTTGTCAAAAGGTTGCGGCAGGTTTAAGCATACAGCACCACCTTCGGCGGTTGTGATGTTTTTAACAGCATGAAATGAAAACACTGTTATATCTGTGGTTGCTCCAATAAATTTGTTTTTGTACTGCGCTCCAATAGCATGAGCAGCATCTGAAATGATCAAAATTCTACCGAGTTTTTTTTGGTTTTCATGTGTAGGGTGAAAAATATCTCTTGTATTGTCTACTAAATTGTTTATAGCGTCATAGTCGCAGGGCCAACCTGCAATATCTACAGGAATTATAGCTTTTGTATCTTCCGTTATGGCGTTTCTAATAGCCTTTACGGAAATATTGAAGTCATCTTCAACGTCTACCAAAATAGGTGTTGCACCAACGTGAACTACAGCAAGGGCAGTTGCAGCATAAGTATAAGAAGGTACAATAACCTCATCGCCCTCGCCAATGCCATACCATTTTAAGGCAAGCATAAGACCTGATGTAGCAGAATTAACTCCTAGTGCATTAGGTGATTTTGTATAGAAGCAGATAAGCTCTTCTAATTTTTTAACTTTTGGACCTGTGGTAATCCATCCAGATTGAAGTGTTTCGGTTACTCCTTGAATAACAGCATGGTTAATGAAGGGAGGTGAAAATGGAATTTTCATCTTCTAAGGTTTTATGATTAATAGCTTTGTTAAAGATATTAATATATTGTTTAGAAACATTTTCTAAACTGAACCTTTCAACGTGTTTTAATGCATTTTCAGCTAATTCATTAGCTAAATCTCTATTTTCAGCTAAACGAATCATTGCTTTTGCTAATTCTAGCGAGTTTTTTAAAGGAACCAATAAGGCTTCTTTTTCATGCCTACAAAACTCTTTAACTCCTGTTGTGTCTGTTGCAATAATTGGGAGCCCAACAGCTGCAGCTTCCATTAAAACCCTTGCAAAACCTTCTCTAAAAGTTGGGAGTACAAAGGCATCAGAAGCAAGAAGTAATTCGTAAACATCTCTTCTGCTTCCAAGTATATCTACAATATCCTTGTATTGATCTAGTATTCCTTGATTTAAACGCTTACTGTTTTCTTCCAAAGGGCCAACTAAAAGAATTTTAAAATGATGACCTTCCTTTTCACAAATTCTAGCAGCTTCTAAAAGATTGATTATTCCTTTTTCATAAACTAAACGGGCTACACAGATAAAAGTGAATATTTTATTATTTCGTTTAGCAATCTCAGGATAATACTTTAATTCTATTCCGCTGCTAAAGATAAGTTCGTGATTTTCATCGGAAATTAAGTCGTGACTTTTATAAATATCTCTATCATCATAGTTCTGAAAAATGGTTTTATAAACTCGGTTTTTAACAGATTTATGTAATAGGTAATAGGATTTTCTAAGAATAGTATAGTAAATACTAGATGCCATAAATATTGTTCCTAGCCCTGTAATGGTTCTTGTTATTGGGGTATTTGTGTTTTTTAACGCTAAAGGAACTAAAAATGCGGGTTTTGTATCGAAGGTATGAATGACATCAAAGGAATTTTTTGCAAAATATTTTTTAAAGAAATCAATGGTTTTTAAATCGGAAATAGGAGAGAAGTGTCTAACTAAATTATAGGGCACATACTCTATAGAGTCAGGAAACTTTACTGTACTGGTACCAAGAATAGTTACTTGAAAACCTTCTTTTTCAAGGTAGCTTGATAAGGCTATACGTTTATGCACGTCTTCACCACCAACAAGACAAATTCTTTTACTCATAATTAAATATACAACTAAAATAAGATAAGTTTTTAGTTTCTTGAAAATTGTTCTAAATTAGATAGCATAAAACGCTGTTTATGTTAAAGTTTGCCAGGTATTTATACCACAATACATGGGTTGGAAAGAAAGTAGTAGACGCTATTTTTGATTTGCATCATTTTTATAGGTCGCGTTTTCTGGATGATGCCACTTTTTTAAAGCAAAATTTCAAAAAACGCTTTGGTAGAACTTTAGATTTAGACAATCCTAAAACCTTAAATGAAAAAATAAATTGGTTAATGCTTCACGATAGAACGAGTTTGCATACTAAATGTGCAGATAAGTTTGAGGTTCGTGATTTTGTTAAAGAGACCATTGGAGATCAGTATTTAATTCCATTAGTTTTTCAGAGTTATAATCCTAAGGATGTTATTCCATCTAATTTCCCAGACTTTCCGTTTATTATAAAAGCAAACCACGATAGTTCAGGTGGTATAATTGTTAAAGATGTCACTGCTGTAGATTGGAAAAAAACTCAAAAGCATTTTAAGAATTTACTTAAAAAAAATTATTATTATTCTAGTAAAGAATGGCAGTATAAAAACATAAAACCTTGTGTTATTGCTGAAAAACTATTAGTTAATGAAGCTGGTGAAATACCTTTTGATTATAAATTACATTGTTTTCACGGAAAAGTAGAAGTGATACAAGTAGATATTGACAGGTACACGAATCATAAAAGAAATTTATATGATACTGCATGGAATTTGTTGCCTTTCACATGGTCTTTATGGAAAGATGGAGAGCCTCTTTGGAATAATGGTAGAGATATTGAAAAACCGAAGAATTTAGATGAAATGTTGCAGGTTGCAGAAAAACTTTCTGAAACATTTAGGTATGCAAGAATAGATTTATATGATTTTGAAGATAAGGTTTATTTTGGTGAAATAACTTTTCATCACGGTAGTGGTTTAGAGACCATTTACCCTGAAGCGTGGGATTATACATTAGGAGCAAAAATTAACTTATAAACAGGTGTGTTTGTACCATTTCTGAAAGGTGTAAAATGTCCAAACCTTATAACTATTATCTTCTTTTCCTGATAAATGATTATTTACTAATTCCTTAGTGTAATTTATATGAAACAAGTTCTGTTCTTCTAAAAACTTGGTTTCTGTATAGCTTTCTAATTCTTTTTTTAACCCTGAACGTAGCCAATCACCAACGGGAACTAAAAAACCTTTTTTCGATTTGTCTAGAAAACCTTCAGGGAATTCATGTTTAAAAGCTTCTTTTAAAATATATTTTTTATTGAAGCCTTTTAGTAGAAAATCTTCAGGAAGACTATTGGCAAACTCCCAAAGCGTTTTGTTTAAAAAGGGCGCTCTACATTCTAAGGAATTCAACATACTAGTTCTATCTACTTTTGGGAGCATGTCTCCTTCAAGACTTATTAACCTGTCTATTTCACGATAGTCATGTACGGTTTTTGGCTTTTCAATTGCTGTTTTTTCTTTATAATAGTCAAACAGATTATTTTCAATGAAATCTGATTTTATAAAATTTTCTATTTCGTTACCAAAGCCTTGAGAAATAATATTCCAATAATGTTCATTGTTGTAGTTAATAGCATTTATAAACTTCTTAACCTTAAAGCGTTTACCTCTATTGTCATCTTTTGTAGAGAGTAGCTTATTTAAAACACTCTTTGATGTATTGTGTAGAAACTCCGGAATAATACTAGTGTATTTGCTATTTAGTTTTCCTATATAGTACTTATTATAGCCACCAAAAACTTCGTCGCCACCATCACCTGTTAAGGCTACCTTTAAATAATCTCTTGTTTTGTTTGCTACTATATAACTTGGTAAAGCAGAAGAATCTGCGAAAGGCTCATCAAAATTTAAAAGAATTTCATGAATGTTTTTTTCTAAATCTTTTTCTGAGATTATAAATTCATGATGCTTACTTCCAATAAGTTTGGCTACTAGTTGTGATTTGTCTGTTTCATTAAAGGATGTTTTTTCAAAACCTATAGAAAAAGTATCAATTTTTTGACTGCTTAGTTTTGCTAAACCGAAACTTACAATGGAAGAATCTACTCCGCCAGAAAGGAATGTTCCTATTGGTACATCACTTATAGAGCGACTTTCAATGCTCTGCATCATGAGATCATTCAATTTGCTTTTAGCATCTTGAAAGGAGATTTCTTGTTTTTCTTTTTTAACTTTACTTATTGCGTGTATTTCAAAGTTGTTGCTTGTTATATCGAATGCTATATAATTATTTGCTTCTAACTTGTGAATATTTTCATAAATAGTAAACGGAGCAGGAGTGTAGGTTAGTCTGAAATATAAGTTTAATCCTTTTTTTGAAATTTTAGGCTTCTCATTCAAATTGCTAATAATTGATTTTAGCTCGGAAGCCCAATAAAAATCATTTTCGTTTTGATAATAATACAAAGGTTTTTCGCCGAAAAAATCACGAGCTATAAAAACCTTACTTCTTTTTTTGTCATAAATACTGAAGGCAAACATACCATCTAATTCCGAAAAACTATTTTCGCCCTTAGCTTCGTATAGTTTTAAAATAACTTCGGTATCACTTTTTGTTTGGAAGTTAACTCCTTCTTTTTCTAGTTTCTTTTTTAGTATTTGATAATTGTATATTTCTCCATTGAAGACTATCACTATCTTTTTGTCTTCGCTGTAAATAGGTTGTTTACCAGTGCTTAAATCAATAATAGAAAGTCTTCGCATGGCCATTCCTATAGTAGACTGATGGTGGTTTTGTATGAAAAAACCATCTTCATCTGGTCCACGATGAAAGATAAGCTGATTCATTTTTTGTAATGAATTTCTAGCCCTTTCTTCCGTGGTATTTCTGCTTATAAGTCCGTTTATTCCACACATAAATACTTGTCTATTAGGTTTTTTGTTTGTTTTCCAATTTCAGAAATATCATATTGTTTCGCTTTTTGAAAACTTAAGTTACTATAGTTTTTACGAACATCTTCTTGGTTTTTATAATAAGAAATGGCCTTTGCTAGTCCTTGCTTATCATCTACATTAACAAGTAAACCATATTTTGCTTTATAGAAGTTTCCGATTTCAATTTCCACTTCTTCGTTGTCGTTTAATAATTCTAAAGGGCCAGACATGCAATTGGTTGCAATAACAGGTACTCCTAGCGACATGGCTTCTAGTATAACATTTGGAAATCCTTCTGAAAGTGAAGTTAAAACAAGACAATGGTGTTTTTGAATTTCTTGATCTATGCTATTACTGTTTCCTTTAAATATAATAAGCTCATTTAGTTTTAAAGAGTTTGTAAGATTTTTTAAATCTTCTTCTAAAATACCTGCACCGTAAATATTTAGTTCTACTTTTTCTTCTAAAAGAGGGATGGTTTCAATTAAACTTTTATAGTTTTTAACCGGATTTAATCTTCCAACTGCAATTATTTTAAAAGGATTTTTTTCTTTAGGGTTTTTAACAAAATCCGGCTGTTGTTCTAATGTGTAAATTGGATTATATAGCACATAGGAAGGAATGTTAAGATCAAAGTTTTCACTTAAATCCTTATTGATATGTATAGAATTGGAAAACAAAGCATCGTTTTTATTATAGAAGTACTTTACTAGTTTTTTTCCTGTAGAATCATAAGTTTTAGAAGGAAAGCAACGTTCGCTAATGATGGTTTTTAATTTCGGATTTCTCATTTTAGTAATACTATTTATGATGTTTTGTTTCACTAAAAAGGAAATGCTAATGTCTATGTTGTTTTCTTTTAGGATTTTAGAATATATAATCGCGCTATAAAGAAATGTTTTCAGTTTTGTAGAAGCTGCATGGTTATAATGGTGTTTCATTTTTGAAATAGGGATAATTTGAACATCTTTATGAATAGCTAAGTCCACAGTGTTAAACATAAGTACTAGTGTAACATTGTAATATTTCACTAGCTCATTCGCAAGTCTACAGACAACACGTTCTGTACCGCTATAGCTAATAAAAGCAGCAAATAATGCTATGTTTTTTTTATTCTTCATGAAGGATAATTTCTTTACTTAATAAAGCTTCTGAAAACTTCTCTGCGCCAACATCTGTTAAATGTGCATAATCAATCCAGTATTTTAGCTCATTATTATTTTCAAAAAAGTGTGTGTAATCATAATATTTTATATTGTTTTCTTTTAAAATTTCAGCTATAATAGCATTGTCGTCTAAGCATTCATCCGTATAAAGGGGAGATGTAATAGCTATTAAGTTTTTATTGTTTTCTTTACAAAAGGCAATGATTTCTTTTAAATATCTAAGATAAATTTCGTTGATTTTCAGGTCGTCTCGACAAGAAGAATCCATATCATTTCTAGCTAAAATCTTCTTAAACATTTCTGCATCCGTTTTACTTAAGGGCATAGGGTCGTAGCCGTAATATCCTTTAGGATTGTATTTAGGAAATACTGCGTTTTTTAGAATACCTAATACAGAGCCGTTGTAGTCTATACACCAAAAGAATTTTTGAAAAACATTGTTTTGGTTCATTTTAGTTAATTCTTCTTTAATAATATCGTTAGTATGGTATTTTACCATTAACGATTTAATTTCATCAATTCTATATGTTGGCCTAAAAGCTACATTTGGTTCTACATGTAAAAGCACATTTTGAGCTGTGTTTTTAGGAAGCAGTTTGATTAGTATGGCGCTATGTGCTATAAATTTACCGTCCATACCCATATTGTAACTAGACCTTGTTAGTTTTCTAATATCTATATGGTGATTAGCTCTTGAGTTACCAAATACAATAGTTTTTGTTGTATCTTTTATTTGTAGATATTGATTGAGTTTTCCAATTGCTTGACCCGAATAAACATTCTCACTTATTTTAGTAATTGTGAAATAAACAATCTTGTCGATTACAAAGGATAATAAAACAATCAAGCCAAGTATTTTTATGATATGTAAGAGGTTTGCTTTTGTCATGATGCTTAAAATTGGAAATAGATGAAGTTGTTAGAAGTTGAATAAAATAATGCCATAAAAACTAAAACAAGAGCTATTATAAAGCTTAATTGGTATGTGCTAATTTTGCTACCGAGCGTTTCTAATGATTTATTCGACTTGTACAGGTATAAATCGAAAAGCATTCCTAAAATAAAGACACAAACACTGGTGGTAATAATATTTACTTCACCTATATAAGGAATTTTAAAATCAAAGAATATAAACTTTTTGATTATATATTTTGCACTTTGAAAGGTTTCTGCTCTAAAGAAAGCCCAAGTAGATAAGATAATTGTAAAGGTTATAATATAGCCTATTGTACCTGCGTGTCTGATACTAAGTTTTGTGAAAATAGCTTTTTCAATTCCCAAGAGAATTCCTTGCATGAAGCCCCAAATAACAAAGTTCCAGGTATTTCCGTGCCATAAACCACCAAGGACCATAGTGATTAAAACATTTCTATAGGTAAACCATTTGCTCCCTTTATTACTACCTAAAGATTTGTATAAATAATCTCTTAACCATGTGGATAGTGAGATATGCCAACGAGTCCAAACCTCAGACAATGATTTGGAAAAATATGGAAGGTTGAAGTTTCGTTTAAATTCTATTCCAAGTAATTTTGCACTACCAATAGCAATATCGGAGTATCCTGCAAAATCAAAGTAAATTTGATATGCAAAGAAAACCGTTGCTACTACTAGGGTGGATGAATTATGTATTTCTGGATCTGCATAAACAGAATTAACATAATGTGCTAGATTATCTGCTATTACAATTTTTCTAAAAAGTCCGACAGTTATTTGAAAAAGACCATCTTTAAACCATTTCTTATTAAAAATACGCTTGCGTTCTATTTGAGGTAATAGGTTTGAAGCTCTTTCTATAGGTCCAGCTACAAGCTGAGGGAATAAACTAACAAAGGTGAAAAAGGCAACAATATCATAAGTTGGTTTAAAATCTTTTCTATAAATATCAATAGTATAACTTAGTGTTTGAAAAGTGTAAAAGCTAATTCCTATTGGTAGGATGATGTTTAAGGTTACGTTATCTACTTCCCAACCAAAACCAGACATTAAAGCAGCAAATGATTCTGCAAAGAAATTGTAATATTTAAAAGCAGCCAACAAGCCAAGGTTGGAAACTAAGCTGAGAATTAGCCAGTTTTTTCTAGTTTTTTTGTCTTCGGTTTCATGAATTTTAATTCCGATATAATAGTCTATAAACGAACTATAAATGATTAGGGATAAGAATCGCCAATCCCAGAAACCATAAAACACAAAGCTTGATAGCAACAATAGTAAATTCTGTTTTTTATAGTCGTTTTTAAGCAACCAATACAGAATAAATACTGTTGGTAAAAAGATCAAATATTCTATGGAGTTAAATAGCATTTTTTCTAGTTAGTTTTATAAATAGGTTTTCGTATTGATCTATAATTTTTTTACTATTATATTTTCTTAACACAACTTCATTTACTTCATTAGGTGAAAAAGTGAAGTTTTCATTTAGTTTCGTGATACTATTAACACACTCTTCAATAGTATCGACTATAAATCCGTTTTTACCAGCTTCAATAATTTCATTAATTCCTCCAGGAGCATTAAAAGCAATGACAGGTGTACCTACAACACAGCTTTCTATTAATACATTAGGAAATCCTTCCGAATAGGAGCCAAGCAAGAATACTTCGCTTTTTCTTAAATATGTTTCTACATCCTTTGTATAATCTATTTGGGTAATATGCTTTTCAATACCTTTGTTATGAATTAGTTTCAAGATCTTTTCTTTTTCATTTCCATCTCCAATCATAAAATAATGGAAGGGGAACTGGAGTTTTGATAAAGTTTCTATGATTCTTTCATGACCTTTTTCTTTACTTAATCTGCCCACTGTAATGATTTGTAGTGGTTTGTTGATGTTTCTTGCTTCGGTTTTAGGTGAATAATTATTTGTGATTGGGTTATTAATTAATTCCGTTTTATAAATGTCAACTCCATAATTTGTAACCATATCTTCTTGCATATCTCTAGATTGACAGATAACACAATCCACAAGTTTATATCCTTTTATGATGAGCTTTTTCATTAATTTCAATCTACTTTCTTTGTCGTGTTCGGCCAAAACACTTAAAACATTAGCTTCACGGGCTACAAATTTTATTTTAGGAAAACCAATAGACAAGAAAGCTATAAGTGTATTTAAATGGTAGATACAGCTAACTACAATATCTGGTTTTTTGTATTTAAAATGTTTTATAATTCCAAAAACAGCTTTTATTGTTCGCTCTTTGTTTAGGTATATGATATCTACATCCTTTACATCGTAAACGGTGTCCTTTTTAAAGCCTAAAACTAAAAGGACTGGTTGAAACTTGTTTTTATCTACGTTTTGTGCTACAAAAGATAAAATGCGTTCTGCACCACCTGCAACAAGTGATGGAATTATAAATGTTATTTTTATCTTTTGCTTGTTCATTATTGTATACTATATTTTTTTCCGTTCGTATTTAACCATTGTTTTAATACAAGTAGTTTCCAAATCATAGGGTATCTATTCCATGAGCCGTCCATGTGTTGTTGGATTCTGAAAGTCACTTCTTTTGCATTTATTCCTGGGATTAGCTTTAAGCTTTCTTCATTTAATTCTGAAAGCACATAATCTTTTAATTCCTTTTTAAACCATTCCGAAAAAGGCATAGTAAAACCTGCTTTTGGTCTGTTGAATATTTCCTTAGGTACATGCTGATAAAGCACATCTTTTAAGATTCGTTTTTGGTTGCTTCCTTGAAATTTAAAACTAGTGGGAAGCGATCTAGCAAATTCAACAATTCTATAGTCCATTAAAGGTGATCTAGCTTCTAAAGAATAAGCCATTGTTGCTCTATCTACTTTTGTGTTGATATCCCAATTTAGATATGTTTTTAAGTCAAAATCTGAAATTCTTTCTTGCTGATTTTTATGTTGATGTTTTAAGTATTTAATTTCTTCAACATCTAAATAGTCGTATTTATTATCTAGCCAAGAGGTATTAACCCCTGTTCTTGCAGCTAGGTATACATCGTCTAAATTGTCATATTTTAATCCTTGAGAAATCATTTTAAGCTTGTAATGCGGCATTAAGCCTAGAGCATTAGCAGATAGATTTCTTATGAATTCAGGTATTTTATACATGATTCCCACCTGGCGCATCCAATTGTAGCGATGGTAACCAATAAATATTTCATCACCAGCATCGCCAGATAGGGCAACGGTTACGTGCTTTCTTGTGTGTTTAGCTAATAACATGGATGGAATTGCAGATGAATCGGCAAAAGGTTCGTCATAGAAGTGGCTAAAGTTTTCTATTAAATCTAGCCCTTCGTTATAATTGCAATCAATAACATGGTGGTCTGTTTTTAGATGGTCTGCAACCTGTTGTGCATACTTACTTTCATCAAATCCTTTTTCGTCAAACTTAACAGAAAAGGTTTTGATTTTACTTGTTGTTGTTTGTGTTGCTAATGCAGCAATTGCCGAAGAATCTACTCCTCCAGATAAAAAAACACCCACAGGAACATCTGCAAAAAGTCTAATTTTTACAGCATCTTTTAGTAAATTATTTAAGGTAGCTTTTGCTTCTTCGTAAGTTCCTAAGTATTGATGGATACCTTTATAATCAATATCCCAATATTGTTTTTGTTCAAACTTTTTACTTTTTAAATCCAATGATAAGCTAAAACCAGGCTTCAGCTTATTAATTTCATTAAATATGGAATACGGTTCTGGTATAGCTCCCCATGCTAAGTAATAGGATATGGCTTTACTTGAGATGCTTAAATCATCCCTGAATAATTGAATGGAAGAAATCTGACTTGAAAATTCAAAATCTTCTCCATTAAAAGAATAATAAAAAGGCTTTTGTCCAAGTCTATCTCTTGCACCAAAAAGGCGTTCTTTGTTTTCGTCATAAATAACAAACGCAAACATGCCATTAAGCTTACTTACAAATTCGTCGCCATATTCTAAATAAGCAGCGCACATAACCTCCGTATCGCTGGTAGTCTTAAACTCGTGTCCTTTATTTATAAGTTCTTTTTTAAGATCTAAGAAGTTATATATTTCCCCATTAAAAACAATATGAATGTTTTGGTATGTCAATGGCTGATTTGACCTAGGGTCTAAATCAATAATAGCAAGTCTGTTATGACCAAAAACGATGTTCTTATTTTTCCCTAAATATTTCCAGTCTAATTTATCTGGACCTCTAAAGGAAGTTCGCATAAGTTTCTGTTGCACTTGCTCTTTTGAATACGCTATTGTTGATCCGTAAATTCCACACATATTTTATTCATTTTCAAGGTTATCTACTTTTTCTTCTGTATCCATAGTAACTTTCGCAAATAACCATATCGAAAAAAATAAGATGATATAATTATAGAAATAGTTATGAGAAACCAATAAGTAGCTGGTTATTATGAGGGATAAGTATAAATATTCCGGATTAGTACGGAATTTAAGAAGGCTTTTTATGGCTAAACTTGCATAAAATAGTATCATCATTAAAAATGGAAGAATCCCGGCTTCGCCAACTACCATTAAGTAGGAATTATGAACTCCAACTTTAATTCCTACAGTATCTGCTTGTTGGCCTTGCATAGATCCGTAGCCATTCCCAATTAAAACATTATTAACAATAACATCTGTATATAGAGCCCAGGTTTCTTGTCTAGACTCTCTTGTTACAGTGGTGGTTTTAACTTCTCCTTCACTAAAAAAGCTGTCTAAAGCATCAAATCTTTCTTTATTAAGTTCGAAAGCAGGAGTGTTTATAATAATAACAAGTCCAATTGCGCCAATAAATAATCCGGCAATATTTTTTCTATTTGCAAATAATGAAGTGATATTTATAAGAACTAATAGTAGTAGGAAGTAACGCGATAAAGTAGCAATTCCTGCTAGAGTAAAAAGTAACTGCGCAATTATTCTATACTTTTTATTGGTTAGCCTATAAGTGAAAGCAAAGCCCAAAATACAAATTAATCCTGCTCGATTAGGGTTAAGGTAAAAACCGGCATATCTTCCGTAATCATCCGAAAAAATAAGTGCATTTACAATAACACTTCCAGCACCTATAAGTAAATAGAAGCAAGCCTCTGCATTTGTAGTGTTTTTTGCAACTTCTGTAACAGAAATGATAAATAGAAAATATCTAAAAATGTCTTTTATAAATACATTTGGCGGACCAGAAAAATTAAACCCGGAGATAGAATAGTAAAGTATCCCAAGTACTAATAAAGCGATTAATGGTTTACTTTTTTTTATGAAAAAGTAGTAAAGCGCTAAAGCAACCACTAACATTGCTGCAGAAAGAGAACCAACAGATGGATTAAAGGATGCTAATCCGAAGGTTGGTACGTTTAAAATCGTTAACGCAAGAATGATATGTTTTAGTAATTCTTTCATATAGCTAAAACATTTTCTTGTTTTTTAGTATAATTTAAAAAGACTAAACTTCTAAATATCTGCAGTAAAGCTGTACAGAGAGCTATTCCGAAAACACCAAAATATTTCATTAAAATAATATCTAAAACAATGTTTAAGATTACTGTAGCAAAAGAAACATAAGCCATAAATGCATTCTTATTTATACTAGTTAAAAATCTTACGATGATGTTTCCACATATAGTAAATGGTAATCCTATTAAAAACATACGTTGGATATTTGCAACCTTTACCGTATCGTCTGAAGTAAAAGCATTTCGTTCAAAAAACAATTCAACAATAAAATCTGAAAGTAAAATTAGAACAACAGAAACTACGAGTAAACCTATAAACAATCGTTTTAATATATTGTATAAGGTTTTAAAGGCTTCGTCTTTATTATTGATAGAAAGTTTTGAAAAATAGGGAAGGAGTACATTTCCTAATGCCATAACTATTATGGTTGTAAAAAAAGCAGGTATTCGCAAGCCATAATTTAATGCAGTAATAGAGCCAATTACGAGTTGTGCAGCAAAAAATTGATCGGTTACAGAAATTAAACCTGTTAAAAATCCAGAAGAGACTTTTGCCGGTACCTGTTTAAACATAGTTTGTGTGTGTAATCCAAAAAAATCTGGCTTATCTATTTGTATAATGTTCTTTTTAATTGCAATAAAAAGTAGAAATAGAAACTGAGCGATACTCCCAGTAAGCATACCAACAGCAAGCACTCTTTCTTGTAGTTGTTCTTTGAAAAATAAAAGGCATACTAGCATGCTTATAGATGTTAAAACCGGATAAATAGAAGAATACCTAAACTCATCATATATGTTTAATAAGCCACTTAATAAAGAGGTTAAACCCCAAAATAGTATACATGGTAAAAGGTAGTAAAACTGAACTTTTACTAGTGTATAATAGCTTTCTGTGTGTCCGTTAAAAAATGTTTCTAAAAAAACATCTGTAAATAAATAGGAGATAACTATAAAAAATAAAGCAACTGTTAGTGTAACAAGAAAGCTAGCAGATTGAAAAGCGCCTATTTTATTTGTAGACTCTTTTTCAGCAATATAATTAGGGATAAAAACTGTGTTAAATGCGTTTAAAAATACTTCGCTAACAAATCCGGGTAATAAAGCTGCAATAAAAAAGGTGTCTAAGATTTCAGATAAACCAAAAGCACCGGCAACAACAATTTCTTTGTAAAAACCAAGCCCTTTTACAAAAACACTAATGATTGCAACTGTTAAGACATTGATAACAGTTGGGTTTCTTAATAGTTTTTTAATAGACGCTATGATATTTAGATTTTTCAATATGTTACAGTAGTTTTTTAAAAGGCCATCCTAGAGTGAAAAGTGTTTTTAGTCTTTTACTCTGTATTGCTTGTTGATAATCTGATAAACGAAATTCTAAATATTGGGAAGCTCTTAATAGGGTGTAAACTCGTTTTATAAAAAGCTTCGGGTATTTGATTAAATAATCTTTATAAAACCAATTCAGTATGCTTAGAGAGTAAATGGCCATTCCGAATGCATCCTTTTCATGGTTTTGAATGGAAATAGCATTTGCTGTATCTAAATAATAGGTTCTAAGAGCTATATTTATATATTTTGTTTCATAACCTTGTCTTGCAATGAGTTCCCAAAGTACGCCCTCTGGAATATATCCTTTTGAAAAAATTGCAGGATTTACTAGAAGCCCTTTCATGACATCAGTCTTAATGAATCCCCATTTCTCTAAAGCTTTTGGTTGTTCCATCTGTTGTCTGAAAGTGTTACTATAATGTGGGGAGTTTATAAAGGGTTCACCAACTAAATTCCCATGTTGATCATTACATAAACAAGTTACCCCACTTGTATTATTCTTTTTTTCGTTTGGGATAGAATCATATTCTCTTTTAAAAACATCTAAAGCATCTGCAGTAGATTCATCATCCGAATCAAAAGGCAAAAAGAATTTTCCTTTTGCTAATGGTATTGCTTGCATGATACAAGCCATTTTGTGTTTGTTTTCGGTGTTATTTATATAGTTTACAGGGAACTTGGCTGTTTTAATAAGCTCTAATGCAACTTCATGTGAATTATCTTTAGACCCATCATTTATTAAAAGCAGCTCAAAATCTGTAAAAGTTTGCGCATTTAAAGATTTAAAAACTCGTTCTAAGGTATCAGCTCTATTATAAATAGGAGTAAATACTGTAAACGTATACGCGTAATCACTTGGTTCTTGTTTCTTGTATTTCGGAATTAAATTTGTTAACTGCATACCTTTATTATTAATTCTCTCCATTTGTTCGCAATGTATTCAGCTTCAAAAATTTTAGTACTTTCTATAGCTTTATCTTTAAACTGAACTTGCAAACTAGGATTGTTTATTAATTGTGTTAGTCTGTTTTCTAAACTAACTTGATCGTTCACTGGAATTAAAAAACCGTTCTCTCCATCTATAATAATTTCTGAAGGTCCTGAAGGACAATTTGTGGCAATACAAGGTAATCCGTAGTACATTGCTTCAATTAAGGCATTTGGGAATCCTTCAAAACTGGAGGGTAAAACAAATATTTTAGCACGATTATAATAGAAGGAAACATCTTTTACAGCTCCAATAAATTCAACACTATCATTCATATTTAATGTGTTTACTAGTGCTTCATAAGCTTCTTTATTGCTTCCATTTCCTATGAAAAGGAGTTTCCAATCTTTTCTTTCAATTTTAGAAAATGCTCGAATCAATAACTCCTGGTTTTTTTGCTCCTCTAATCTTGCGACACAAATTATGTGGTTTTCTTTTTCAGTTTGAAAGTTCCTTTGTGCTACTAATTCTTCGGCTAAGGGATTATTTATGATTTCAAGTTTTTCTTCTTTAACAATATCTATAAAACAGTTTTTTATTTCATTGGTTTGAATTACTAAAGCATCTGTTTTAGGATAAACCAGTTTTCTCACTTTAACCCAAAAATTACTTACATCACCAAAAGTAGGATGAATACGTTCACTTATTATAGAAGGTATTTTAAGTTTTTTAGAAATTAAAACACTGTAAATATTTGCTATCGTGGTGAAACCTATAATAATATCTGCATTTTCCTTTTGTATATACTTCTTGGTAATACTTATTAGTTTGTAGTGATTAAAAATGGATTGAAAAAAATTAGGAGTGCTATTATATATGTCTTTAGTGAAAACAACTTTTATTTTGGGGTTTAGACTATAAAAGGGAATACACTTATAAAGTACTACAATAACAATATCGAAATCTGAAATCAATTGATTTGTTAAAGTAGAAACAACACGTTCTGCACCACCAGCTTTAAGGCTAGGTATAATAAAAGCAAGTTTTTTTCTTTTCAAGAAACTCTTGGGATTCTATTAGCTGCTGATATTCAATAGCTAATAATGATTAATAGCTCTTTAAAAATAGTCAATTTTTGGATTTAACAAGTGTTGTACTACAGATATTAGATGAAATGCTTCTTTCTATATTTTAAGTGCAAGTTGATTATTTAAAATATGCAGATAATCAGATTATTAAGTGTTTGATGTATTTTTTAAAACAAGTTATAATCCATTACTTCTTTCTGTGCGTATATAAGTTCTATTTGCATATTTTAAAACCTTGTATCTGTTTGATAATCTATCGATTAACGGTAGATAAATGCCTACAAAACACACGATATGTAAGATTAAAATTACATAAATAGTGTATTTCATCGAAAAAATACGCAGTTTATCTTTTTAAGAAGTTGAAATTATAATTTAGCGCCAGATTAATAGCAAAACCATTAAAATGAAGAAAAACATTACAAATAAGTTTCTGAACAACAGAAGCTTAACAAGAGCATTTTTATTTACATTTTTAACATTTAGTCTAAATGTAAAAGCCCAAAACTATCCGGAACAAATTTTACTTTCTACAGTAAATTATCAACCTTATCAATCACCGTCTGGTTCATTACCAGGTTATTTAGAGCCTTTTACTGAAAACTTATCAGGAAGTACAATTACACGTATTAGTGATAAAGATGTTTTTGGTACTACTTCTCAAAAGATTAGACATAATTATGCTAAAGATCAAACATGGAACTCTGATGGAACTTTAATTAAGTTAGCTGGATATCCTGCAGCAATTTTAGATGGTGAAACTTTCGAATTTTTATATTGGAGAGATATTCCTTCTTACGGAAGATGGGCAAATACAGAGCCTAATTATATGTATGGAACGCCAGGTAACAACTTTGTTAAGTTTAATGTGCTTACTAACACGAAAGTAACCTTAAGAAGTTTTGATGAATACGACAGTATTGATTTTGGTTTTGGAGAAGGAAATCAGTCGAATGATGATAAATATGTTGGAATCATCGGGAAAAATGGAAGTAACAGAACTCTAGTAGTTTATAATATTCATGATGATGTTATTGAAGGAACAAAAGACATAGGTTCTAGTGGAGATTTAGATTGGTTTTCAGTTTCGCAATCAGGAAATTTTGCAGTTGCAATGTGGAGAGCTGAAGGTTCAGGACCTACGCAAGGTGTTAAATCATATGATATTAATATGCAGAATGAAAGACATATACATAATGTTACGGAACACGCTGACTTAGGAATAGACACTAACGGTAACGATGTTTTAGTTTCTTACCAAGGAGCTAGTGGATGGGATCAAGGTTCTTATATATATTCTGCAAGATTAGATGGTGGTGGAGTAACTAACTTATTTGAATACCCAGGAGGAATTTGGGGAGGTCATATTAGTTGTAGAAATACAGACAGACCAGGATGGGCTTATATTAGTGAGCAATGTTGTACCGATCATGATGTTGCATCCAGAGAGATATTTGCAATAAAACTAGATGGTTCAGGTATTATAGAGCGTTATACAAAACATCATAATGATGTATCTCCAGGAAACGGACATTCAACTATGGCTGTACCAAATAGAGATGGAACTAAAATACTTTTTGCTAGTAACTGGGATGATAGTAGTATAAAATCAGATCCTAATCCTCCAGCTTGGATTTTAGAATATCCTCAAGAATCATTAAGTGTAACAGAGAATGAAGTTACTACAGAAAATACAGTAAAAGTATATCCTAATCCTGTAACAGATGTTGTTAATATTAAGCTTTCTGGACAGAATACTACTTTAGCAACTTTACAATTACACGATATACTTGGTAGAATGTTAGTGAATAAAAAGATAGAAAATGAAAGTTCTGCTAGCTTGAATATTTCGTCTTATCCAACAGGAGTATATTTATTAACGATGGATGTAAACGGTAAAAAAGTGACTAAAAAGATTATTAAAGAATAATTTACTTCAATTATAACGGTTTAAAAAAGCTTCATATTAATTTATGAAGCTTTTTTTTGTTACCATTTTATAGTTTGTAAGGTAGCTATGCTGTCGCAGTTTTCAATAGTAAGTAGTACTTCACTATCTTCTATTTTGCTTTCAATAGCATAGATTCCACAAGGTTTTTGTCTAGTATTACTTTTACTAAAAACAACATCTCCTCTCATTAAAGCTTGCTTGATAGAGGCACTATCTACTTTCTTTTCAGAAATTAGAGTTTTTGTGCTTTCACTATAAATAAGTGTTTTTGAGTTTATGTTTTTTAAGACTCTTGCTTCTGGCCCGTAAGCACAAGATGTTCTTTTTCCGTTAAAAATAAATGCGAGAATAATTAATCCTAAAGCGAATCCTCCAAGATAATATCCAATTCTTCTTATTAGTTGCACAAGTTAAAAGATAAGTAAGTTAATATCACTGTGTTTTAAATCGAACCATTCACCAACTGATTTATTGGTTAAAATTCCATGGTAAAAGTACAAACCATTTTTTAAACCTCTATCAAATCTAAGGGAATTTTCTAATCCACCGTCTTCAGCAATTTTTAATAGGTAAGGGGTGAACATGTTGCTGATTGATATAGAGGCGGTTCTAGCGAATCTAGCAGGAATATTGGGTACACAATAATGTACAACACCGTGTTTTATAAAGGTAGGAGATTTATGTGAAGTAACTTCGCTGGTTTCAACACACCCCCCCATGTCTATGCTAACATCTATAATTACAGATCCTGCTTTCATATTGGCAACCATGGAGTCGGTTACAATAATTGGGGCTCTGTTTTTCCCTCTTACTGCGCCAACCACAACATCACATCTTTTTAATGCTTTACTAAGGTTTTTTGGTTGTAGAGTAGAAGTGAATAGGGTTCTTCCTAAGTTGGTTTGAATTCTTCGTAATTTTGAAATAGAATTGTCAAAAACTTTTACGTTTGCTCCAAGTCCGATTGCGCTTCTAGCTGCAAATTCGCCGACTGTACCAGCACCTATAATTACAACTTCAATTGGAGGAACCCCACTAATGTTTCCAAACATCAATCCGTTTCCTTCATTCACATTACTTAGTAATTCCGCAGCTACTAATATAGCAGAAGTTCCAGCAATTTCGCTTAAAGAACGTACAGCAGGATATGCTCCGTCTTCATCGCGTATAAATTCAAAAGCAAGAGCTGTAATACGTTTATTTGCTAGGGTTTCGAAATACTTTTTGTTTTGCGTTTTAATCTGAAGCGCAGAAATTAGTATGGTTTGTGGGTTGATTAATTTAATCTGATCTAGGGTAGGGGGTTCAATTTTTAAAACAATAGGGCATGCATACACTTTTGCAGTATCATTAGTGATTTCTGCACCAGCTTCGCTATAATTTTTATCACTAAATTTCGCTCCTTTTCCAGCTCCTGCTTCCATTAAAACTCTATGTCCGTTTCCTACCAATGCTGAAACAGCATCTGGAGTAAGGCAAATTCGTTTTTCTTGAAAAGCGGTTTCTTTAGGGATACCAATAAATAGATTTCCTTTTTTCTTGAAAATCTCTAATGTTTCTTCTTGTGGAAGTAATTGTTGCTTGGTAAAGGGTGATATAGATTTAGACATATTTTGACTATGTTAATTGGATAGTCAAATTACGAATATTTTTTTGAAAGTTTTGAAGCTATTTATTAAAAATACTGTCTTATTTTTCCCCAAATTGTTTTTGGACGTACAGTAAATTCTTCTTCCAGTTCTGTTATAGTCTTATTGGCGGTATTCAATTTATCAAACATTTTAGCTTTAATTAGATATATTGAAGGTATAATGATAGCCATTACAGGAAGCATATAGAAAAATTGAAGCTCATCAATATAAGATAAGTCTTCATTAAATAATCCTATGATTTGATAAGTATACATTACTATAGGCACCAATAAGGTATGGTACCACCAATGTCTACAAGTAAAAAACCAAATAACAAGTAGTATTAATGGTACTAATTTACCTGTAAGAAGCCACATGACCGTATTAACGTCTTTGTAGCCTTTACTCTCGTATTCAAATAAAAAAGTGCTCCAAATATTCTTATTGGGAACACTTTCATATAAATAAAATAAAAATGGAGATAATGCTATTAATGTAGCAATTACACTTCCCAAGATTATTATTTTTTTATCCGTGTTTTGGTACTCTAATTTTTGATTTTTCAATTTCTGTTGTTGGTTGCTCATTTAAATCAATAATTTGGGACGTTTGTATTGTAAAAACCATTCCTCCAAATAGAACCATTGCAATCAAATACTTCTTCGCTTTCATAATTTTTAGGGATTAAATTAATTAACACGATGAAAATATATAATGTATAGCTCTCTTGGAATTTTAAAATGTTAAAGTTTTGTTAAAAAAATTATAAATATTTCAAACTTTGTAATAGATCTTGGTCTATTAATGATTTTATGTATTTATGATATTTATTTTTCTACTGTTATTTTCCTCTAATTCTAAATGAATTTCTGTTACACCATCAGTTAAAAATTCTGAAGCAATTTCTGGCCATTCTATAAATACCCAATGATTTTCAAATAGATATTCTTCAAAACCAAAATTATATAGCTCTTCGGAATCATTTACTCTGTATAAATCAAAATGATAGATACTAGCATCCTTTGTTTTATACTCATTTACTAAAGAGTAGGTTGGGCTTTGTACCTCATCTGAACTTCCTAATTTACTTACTAATGTTTTGATAAGCGTTGTTTTGCCAACCCCCATTTCTCCGTGAAATAACAAAATTCTACTATTGCTTTTTTCTAATAGTAAATCAGCAATTTCATCTAAATCATTAATAGTATATTTTATATCCAAACCAACTTAATTATGAGATTACAATTATACTTATTTATATAATGATTTCCTTGTTGTTATATGTTAAAATTTGATAGGTTCTTAGTATTTTATTTGGGGTTTAGTACCACAAATGGAATAATCATTTCTTCTAAAGAAACTCCCCCATGTTGATAGGTGTTTCTGAAGTAACTTACATAATGATTGTAGTTGTTTGGGTATGCAAAAAACAAATCGTTTTTAGCGAAAATAAAGGAACTACTCATGCTAAGAGATGGTAAATGTATTGACTTTGGGTCTTTAGCTACCAAAACATCTTTTTCTTCATAGGTTAAGCTTCTACCAGTTTTGTATCGAAGATTTAAACTCGTATCTCTGTCACCTATAACTTTCGATGGATTTTTAACATTAATGGTTCCGTGATCTGTAGTTAGAATTAATTTAAATCCTAATTGTTGCGCTTGCTGTATCATTTCTAATAAAGGAGAGTTTTTAAACCAACTTTGTGTAAGTGATCTGTATGCTTTATCGTTTGAAGCAAGTTCTTTAACAACATCCATTTCTGTTTTAGAGTGAGAAAGCATGTCTACAAAGTTGTAAACAATAACGGTTAAGTCATTTTCTTTTAGGGATTTAAAGTTGTCTACAAGTTTCTTTCCGCCTTTAAGACTCGTGATTTTATAGTACTCATGTTTTAAATGAGTTAGTCTCAAGCGTTTCATTTGTGCTTCAAGAAATTCTGCTTCATGTAAATTTTTGCCACCTTCATCGGTATCATTTTTCCAATAATTAGGGTGGAGTTTTTCCATGTCGCTTGGCATTAAGCCAGAGAATATAGCATTTCTAGCATACTGTGTTGCAGTAGGTAAAATGCTGTAAAACGGAAACTCTTTTTCTTTTTTATAGTAGTTTATTACAATTGGCTCAAAGGCTTTCCATTGGTCGTAGCGCAAATTATCTATTACAACTAAAAGCGTAGGTTGTTCTGAACTTAACTCTGGAACAATTTTTTCTTTGAATAAGTTATGAGATAAGGTAGGAGCATCGGTATTTGCTTCAAACCAAGATACATAATTCTTGTCTATAAACTTTCCAAACTGTGTATTTGCTTCGTTTTTTTGAGATTCTAATATTTCAAACATCCCAATATCTTCAATGCTTTCCAGTTGAAGTTCCCAATAAATAAGTTTTTGGTATAAAGTAGCCCATTCTTCGTGAGTGTTAACCATAGATAGTTCCATGGCAATTTTTCTAAACTCTTGCTGGTAGTTGGACGTGGTTTTTTCAGAAATTAACCTAGAGTGATCTAAATTCTTCTTTAAACTAAGTAAAATTTGATTAGGATTTACAGGTTTTATAAGGTAGTCAGCTATTTTATTACCAATAGCTTCTTCCATAATATACTCTTCTTCACTTTTGGTAATCATTACCACGGGAAGGTTGTCGCGTTTCTCTTTAATTTCGTTTAGCGTTTCTAATCCTGAAAGTCCAGGCATGTTTTCGTCTAAAAAAACAATATCAAAATTTTTCTCATCTAATATATCTAAAGCTTCAGAACCACTATTGCAGGGTGTAACCTTATAGTTTTTCTTTTCTAAAAAGAGGATATGTGGCTTTAATAAATCTATTTCGTCATCAACCCAAAGAATATTTATATTGTTCATGTATATTTGTTTATAATATTGAAAATTTTAAAAGCTTGCAGACTATTAACAAACTTAAGATATTAAACGACCCAATTTACGGATTTATTACCATACCCAATCCGTTAATCTTTAATTTAATTGAGCATAAATACTTCCAAAGACTAAGAAGAATTACCCAAATGGGAATGTCTTATTTGGTATATCCTGGAGCTCACCACACACGTTTTCATCATGCTTTAGGTTGTATGCATTTAATGCAGAAAGCTGTGCAGGTGCTTCGCTTTAAGGGAGTTTCAATTTCTGAAGAAGAAGAGACAGCTCTGCTTGTTGCTATTCTTTTGCATGATATTGGTCACGGACCATTTTCTCATGCAATGGAGCATAGTATTGTAAATAACGTTTCGCATGAAGAAATTTCATTGCTTTTTATGGAAACGCTAAATGCAGAATTTAACGGAAGTTTAACTTTAGCAATTAAAATTTTTAAAGGAGAATACCCTAGAAAATTTATGTGTCAGCTTATATCCAGTCAGATAGATATGGATAGGGCAGACTACTTAAAACGCGATAGTTTTTATACCGGAGTAGCAGAAGGAAATATAAATTCTGAAAGATTAATTACCATGCTTCATGTGGTAAATGATGAGCTAGTAGTTGAAAACAAAGGTATTTATAGTGTTGAGAAGTTTTTAGTAGCTAGACGATTAATGTATTGGCAAGTATATTTACATAAAACTAGCTTGGCTGCAGAACAGTTACTTATTCGTGTTTTAAAACGCGCAAAAGAATTAACTTCAAAAGGAATTGTATTAGAAGCTAGCGAACCTTTACAGTATTTTTTAAAGAACGAAATTTCTTTAGATGAATTTAATAAAGAAGTCCTAGATACTTTCTCTATGTTAGATGATTATGATTTGGTTTCGGCAATGAAGTCATGGCAATTTCATGAAGATTTTGTCCTTCGTAATTTGTGTGAAATGATTATAAATCGCGATTTGTTAAAGGTAAAGCTGAAAAAGAAGAAAATAAAACAAGAAAGTCTTCAGAAATACACTGATGCGTTAATTTCTAAATACCATATTTCCGAAGCTGAAGCAGCTTATTTTGTGTTTACTGGTCAGATTTCCAATCAGGCATACGAGAATAAAACAGAGAAAATTAACATTCTTCATAAGAACGGAAAAACAGAGGATATTGTTAAAGCTTCCGATCAATTAAACCTAAAAGCACTATCAAAACCAGTGACGAAATATTATATATGTTACCCAAAACAAAAACTATAATGTTGGTTTAACACATTTTTTCTTATTTTTGCTAGAATTACGAAAAACTAAACAAAAAAGTGTGAAATTCACAGCGCAACAAATTGCAGGAATTTTAGAAGGAGATATCGTAGGAAACCCCGATGTTGAAGTGTCTAAACTTTCAAAAATAGAAGAAGGTACAGAAGGTTCTTTAACCTTTCTTGCCAATCCTAAATACACATCCTATATCTATACTACAAAGGCATCTATTACTATTGTTAATAAATCCTTTGAACCAAAAAATGATATTGAAACTACTTTAATCAAGGTAGAGGATGCATATAAATCTTTCTCACAATTATTAGAATACTATAATTCTGTAAAAAACAATAAAGTTGGAATAGAACAACCTTCTTTTATTGCAGAATCTGCTACATACAAAGACAATATATATATAGGTGCATTTACATATATAGGAGCTAATGTTAAAATTGGCGAAAATGTAAAAATATATCCTAACGTTTATATAGGAGACAACGTAACTATTGATGATGGTACGGTGATTTTTGCAGGTGCAAAAGTTTATTCAGATACTATTATAGGAAAAAGTTGTGTAATTAACTCAGGAGTAGTTTTAGGTGCCGATGGTTTTGGATTTACTCCAAACGAAAACGGCGAGTATATTAAAGTTCCACAAACAGGAAATGTTGTTTTAGAAGATTTTGTGGATATTGGAGCTGCTACTACCATTGATCGTGCTACTTTAGGTTCTACTATAATAAGAAGAGGAGTGAAGTTAGACAACCAGATACAAATTGCTCACAATGTAGATATTGGTAAAAACACCGTGATTGCAGCACAAACAGGAGTTGCTGGTTCAACCAAAATTGGTGAAAACTGTATAATTGGAGGGCAAGTTGGTATTGCAGGACACTTAATAATAGGAAACGGAGTTCGTGTACAAGCACAGTCGGGAATTGGAAAAAATGTAAAGGATAACGAAACTTTACAAGGATCCCCTTCTTTTAATTACGGAGATTGGAACAAGTCTTATGTATACTTTAAAAATTTACCTAAGATTGTTAAAAATATAAGTGAAATAGAAAAAAAAATAGATGGCAATAGTTAATACTGAAATTAGACAAAAGACCATTAAGAACGAAGTGTCTTTAAATGGTGTTGGTTTGCACACAGGTCAAACAGTAGATTTAACCTTTAAACCTGCAGATGAAAATTTTGGCTTTAGATTTAAAAGAATAGATTTAGAAGGAGAGCCAATTATTGAAGCAGATGCAAACTATGTAACTAGCACACAGCGTGGTACTTGTTTAGAAAAAAACGGAGTAACTATTCAAACTTGCGAGCATGTACTTGCAGCATTAGTTGGTTTAGATATTGACAATATATTAATTGAACTAAATGCATCTGAACCTCCAATCATGGATGGTTCTTCACAGTATTTTATAGATGCACTTGAAAAAGCTGAAATTGTAGAGCAAGAAGCTACAAGAGAAGAATATGTTGTAAATAGTGTGGTTTCTTATACAGATGAAGAAACTGGAAGTGAAATTATTTTAATGCCAGCTAAAGAATACCAAGTAACTACTATGGTAGACTTTGGTACTAAAGTTTTAGGAACGCAAAATGCATCTTTAAACTCTATGTCAGAATTTAAAGATCAAATAGCAAACTCTAGAACTTTTAGTTTTTTACATGAAATTGAAACACTTTTAGAGCACGGATTAATTAAAGGTGGCGATTTAAATAATGCTATTGTTTATGTAGATAAAGAACTGTCTTCTCAAACAATGGAAAAATTAAAAGTTGCTTTTAATAAAGATTCTATAGCTGTAAAATCTAACGGAATTTTAGATAATTTAACTTTACATCATCCAAACGAAGCAGCAAGACACAAATTGTTAGATGTCATTGGTGATTTAGCTTTAATTGGAACAAGGATTAGAGGTAGAGTAATAGCAAATAAACCTGGACACTATGTGAACACACAATTTGCTAAAAAGCTTTCAAAAATTATAAGAAATGAAAGAAGAAACTACGTTCCTCAAGTAGATTTAAACTCAGAACCTTTAATGGATGTCAATAAAATAATGGATATGTTGCCGCATAGACAACCGTTCTTATTAATTGACAAAATCTTCGAATTAAGTGACAAACATGTTATTGGCATGAAAAATGTTACTATGAATGAAGAGTTTTTTAAAGGACACTTCCCAGGAGCACCTGTAATGCCAGGAGTTTTAATAGTAGAAGCTATGGCGCAAACAGGAGGGATACTAGTTTTAAGTACCGTTCCAGATCCTGAAAATTATCTAACTTTCTTTATGAAAATAGATAAAGTAAAATTCAAACAAAAAATTGTACCTGGAGATACAGTAATATTTAAATGCGATTTAATTACGCCAATTCGTAGAGGTATTTGTCATATGCAAGGATATGCATATGCTAATGGTAAACTATGTGCAGAAGCAGAATTAATGGCACAAATTTCTAAAATAAAATAATAAATGAACCAACCTTTAGCTTACGTACATCCTGGAGCAAAAATTGCTAAAAATGTAGTTATAGATCCTTTTACAACTATACATAATAATGTGGTGATTGGAGAAGGAACATGGATTGGTAGTAATGTTACTATCATGGAAGGAGCAAGAATAGGGAAAAATTGTAATATTTTTCCTGGAGCAGTAATTTCTGGTGTACCTCAAGACCTAAAATATAACGACGAAGATACATTAACCATCATTGGTGATAATGTTACTATAAGAGAATGTGTAACCATTAATCGTGGTACTACAGATAAAATGAAAACAGTAATTGGAGACAATTGCTTGATTATGGCTTATTGTCATATTGCACATGACTGTGTGGTTGGTAATAACTGTATCTTTTCAAATAATAGTACTTTGGCAGGACATATTACAGTAGGAGACTATGTAGTATTAGCAGGAATGACTGCTGTACATCAATTCTGTTCTATTGGAAACCATGCCTTTGTAACCGGAGGGTCTCTAGTAAGAAAAGACGTTCCGCCGTTTGTAAAAGCAGCACGTGAACCACTTTCTTATGTTGGAATCAATTCTGTAGGGTTGAGAAGAAGAGGTTTCACCACAGAGAAAATCAGAGAGATTCAAGATATCTATCGTATTTTATATCAGAAAAACAACAATACTTCACAAGCATCAGATCTTATTGAAGCTGAAATGGAAGCAACTACAGAACGTGATGAAATTCTTCAATTCATAAAGAATTCACATCGAGGAATAATGAAAGGTTACTTTAAATCAAATTAAACATCCTTCAACATACAATCAGAAGGAAATAACAAAAAATAAAGACTTACAATAAATAATATGGCAACAACTTCAGATATTAGAAACGGACTTTGTATAAGACACAACAATGATATTTTTAAAATCATTGAATTTTTACACGTAAAACCTGGTAAAGGACCTGCGTTTGTAAGAACGAAACTAAGAAGTTTATCTACAGGTAAAATTTTAGAAAACACTTTTTCTGCAGGTCATAAATTAGATGACGTAAGAGTAGAAACACATAAATTTCAATTTTTATATCATGATGGTGAGTTCTATCACTTCATGAACCAAGAAGATTATACGCAAATTCGTTTGTTAGAAGCAGCTTTAGACACTCCAGAATTAATGAAAGAAGGAGAAGTGGTTACAGTAATTATTAACACAGAAGATAATATGCCACTTTCCGTAGAGATGCCTGCAAATGTTATTTTAGAAGTAACAGCTACTGAGCCTGGTGTTAAAGGAAATACTGCAACTAATGCTACTAAGCCAGCAACAGTTGAAACTGGTGCAACAGTGAATGTTCCTTTATTTATAAATGAAGGAGATAAGATTAAAATCGAAACAGAAAAAGGTACTTATAAAGAGCGTGTAAAAGAATAATATTTAGTTCATAGCCCTTGTTCAGCTGTAAAGCTTTACAAACTGACTGAAGCTAAAATTCAAATTTATGAAATTCCCAAAACCACATACACTTAAACAAATTGCAGAACTTATAGATTGTAAATTTATAGGAGATGCAGATTTTCCAGTTCTTGGTATAAATGAAATTCATGTGGTGGAAGCCGGTGATGTAGTATTTGTAGATCATCCTAAATATTATGATAAAGCACTGCAGTCTGCTGCAACCATTGTTTTAATTAATAAAGAAGTGGAATGCCCAGAAGGAAAAGCATTATTAATTAGTGATGATCCTTTTAGAGATTTCAATAAAATCACCAAGCACTTTAAACCATTCCAAGCATCAAATGTAGCAATTGCTCTATCTGCTAAGATTGGTAAAAACACTATTATTCAGCCTAATTGCTTTATAGGTAATAATGTAGTGATTGGCGATAACTGTATAATTCATTCCAACGTAAGTATTTATGATGATACAATAATTGGAAATAATGTAAAAATTCAAGCAGGTTCTATATTAGGAGCTTCTGCTTTTTATTATAAAAAGAGACCAGAAGGCTTCGATCCTTTAATATCAGGAGGAAGAGTAGTTATTGAAGACAATGTTGATATTGGTGCACTTTGTACTATAGATAAAGGAGTTACAGGAGACACTACCATTGGTGAAGGTTCAAAACTTGACAATCAAATTCAAGTAGGACATGATACGGTTATTGGTAAAAAGTGCTTGATAGCTTCACAAACAGGAATCGCAGGATGCTGTATAATTGGTGATGAAGTTACTATTTGGGGACAAGTAGGAACCACTAGTGGCATTACAATTGGCGAAAAAGCTGTTATTCTTGGTCAAACAGGTGTAACTAAATCTATTGAAGGAGGAAAGTCATATTTTGGAACTCCTATAGAAGAATCTAGAGTAAAGCTGAAAGAATTGGCTTATATCAAAAAAATCCCTCAAATTGTCGAACAATTAAAAAAGAAGTAAATGACCCCTAAAGAAGTTGTTGAGAAATTTTATAATTCGGACTTAGCAAATAATTCAGATGCTGTAGAACAGTGTTTTCATAAAGACTGTAAAGTAAATTGGCATGCAAGTGATGGCTTTAGTATTCTAGACATTGATGCATTAAAAATGGTGTTTGAAGAAGTTAGAAAAATGTATAACACGCTACGTTTTGAAATAAGTCACTTATTACAAGATGGAAACATGGTAACTATACGTTATACATCCTATGTAACTACTATTGAAAACCCTGAAGAAGAAATACCTTTAGCCCATTTTACAAGTATTTGGGAGGTAGAAGGAGATAAAATTATCAAAGGATATCAAATAAGTTTACTTGCAGACGAAAGCGCTACTAGTTTAAGCACTTTTTAAGAAATTAAAGTATAAAACACTTTAAAATCTCTTAGCAAAATCTTACTTTTGCACAAGGAATCTAAAAAAATACTTATAGGTTCTAAAAAAGTCTAGAAATCTGTGATGATAGACTCTTAAAAACATAAAAAATAAATTTAAATTTAACATAAATGAGCGTTTTAGTTAATAAAGATTCAAAAATAATAGTTCAAGGATTTACAGGAAGTGAAGGTACTTTTCACGCTGGACAAATGATTGAATATGGAACAAATGTTGTTGGTGGTGTAACACCAGGTAAAGGTGGACAAACTCACTTAGACAGACCAGTTTTTAATACGGTTTCTGAAGCTGTAGAAAAAGCAGGAGCAGATACATCTATTATTTTTGTACCGCCAGCTTTCGCTGCAGATGCTATTATGGAAGCTGCAGATGCTGGAATTAAAGTAATTATTGCAATTACAGAAGGTATTCCTGTAGCAGATATGATCAAAGCTGCAGATTACATTAAAGGTAAAGACTGTAGACTAATTGGCCCTAACTGTCCAGGAGTTATCACTCCGGGTGAAGCTAAAGTTGGTATTATGCCAGGTTTTGTTTTCAAAAAAGGAACTGTAGGAATTGTATCTAAATCAGGTACTTTAACTTACGAAGCTGCAGACCAAGTTGTAAAACAAGGTTTAGGAATTACTACAGCAATCGGAATTGGTGGAGATCCTATTATTGGAACTACAACAAAAGAAGCTGTAGAATTATTAATTAACGACCCAGAAACGGAAGCAGTTGTAATGATTGGTGAAATTGGAGGTCAGTTAGAAGCAGACGCTGCAAACTGGTATAAAGCTAGTGGTTCTAAAAAGCCGGTAATCGGATTTATTGCTGGAGAAACTGCACCTGCAGGACGTACAATGGGACACGCTGGAGCTATTGTTGGTGGAAGCGATGACACTGCACAAGCAAAGAAGAAAATTATGAGAGAATGTGGTATCCACGTTGTTGATTCACCTGCTGAAATTGGTAAAAAAGTAGCAGAGGTTTTAGGATAATCTCAATAAACTATAGATATTAAAAACCTCACATTATTTTGTGAGGTTTTTTTTATATCGTACAATTTGTATTTGTTATATTTGAAAGAAGAATGAACAGCCATTTATATTTACATAAACTTTTAAGTCGTTTGTAAATGCTAGGCACAAAGATATTTAAATGAAACTATTAGAAGGAAAAACAGCCATTATTACAGGAGCTAGTAGAGGAATTGGTAAAGGAATTGCAGAAGTTTTTGCACAACAAGGTGCAAATGTTGCTTTTACATATAGCTCTTCCGTAGAAGCTTCAAACGCTTTAGAAAAAGAATTAATAGCCTATGGTGTAAAAGCTAAAGGATACCAAAGTAATGCTGCAGATTTTGAGGAATCTCAAAAACTTGCAGAAGAAGTGGTAAAGGAATTCGGAAGCATAGATATACTTATCAATAATGCTGGAATTACTAAAGACAATCTATTAATGCGTATTTCAGAGGAGGACTTCGATAAAGTAATTGAAGTAAACCTTAAGTCTGTTTTCAACATGACCAAAGCGGTACAACGTACAATGCTAAAACAACGTAAAGGATCAATAATTAATATGAGTTCTGTTGTTGGAGTTAAAGGAAACGCAGGACAAACAAATTATGCCGCTTCAAAAGCTGGAATTATTGGTTTCTCTAAATCCGTAGCTTTAGAACTTGGTTCTAGAAACATTAGATGTAATGTAATTGCTCCTGGTTTTATTGAAACAGAAATGACAGCAAAATTAGATGAAGAAACAGTAAAAGGGTGGAGAAGTGCTATTCCTTTAAAAAGAGGAGGAACACCAGAAGATATTGCAAATGTATGTGTATTCCTTGCTAGTGATATGTCTGCTTACGTTACCGGTCAGACCTTGAATGTTGACGGAGGAATGTTAACATAAATTTCTAAAACCTAAAAATGCAAATAGAGACTCTCTTATACATTATATTATCTGGAATTATAGCGCTACTTGTAGCGCTTTTTCAGTATAATGTAAAAGGAAAAAATAAAAGTAATTGGCTTTTTGCATTTTTAAGGTTTATTAGTGTTTTTACGCTATTGCTGCTTTTAGTGAATCCGAAATTTGAAAAAATTAGCTTCTACACCGAAAAGCCTAACTTAATTATCGCTGTAGATAATTCTAGTTCTATTGCGCATTTACAACAAACGGAAAATGTTTCTGAACTAGTTTCTACTTTAAAGGAAAACAAAAACTTATTAGATAAGTTTAATCTTAATTTCTTTTCCTTTGGAAAGGACCTTCAAGCAAGTGATTCTCTTTCTTTTAAAGAACAAGAAACCAATATAGATAAGGCTTTTTCAGAGTTTTCTCAAATATATAAAAATACGACTTCCCCAATTATTTTATTATCAGACGGAAACCAAACCTATGGTAATGATTATGTTTATTCCGCTGAAAAGGTAAACCAACCTATTTATCCTATTATATTAGGAGATACTGTAAAGTATACCGATTTAAAACTTCAGCAACTAAACGTAAATAAATACGCATTTTTAAAAAATAATTTTCCCGTTGAAGCTATTGTAGCTTACAACGGAAACAGTAGTGTTACTTCTAAATTTGTTGTTACGTCGGGAGTTTCAACGGTTTATTCTGAAAATATCAGCTTTAGTAAAGAGGATAATTCTAAAATTTTAAATTTCACTTTACCAGCAAATAGAGTAGGAGTACAATCGTATAAAGCACAAATTCTTCCATTAGATAGTGAAAAAAATACTATTAATAATTATAAGAATTTTGCAGTTGAAGTAATTGATCAAAAGACAAATGTAGCTATTGTTTCAGACCTAATACATCCAGATTTAGGAGCTTTTAAAAAGAGTATTGAAACCAACGAACAACGTTCTGTTTCGATATTAAGCCCAAAGGAATATCTGTCGCAAAAAAATGATTTTCAATTAGTAATATTGTATCAGCCAAACAATACATTTAAAAGTGTTTTTGAAGATTTACAGCAAAACAATGCCAATAAGTTAGTAGTCTTAGGTACTAAAACAGACTATTCTTTTGTAAATAAAAACACTACAGATTATAAGCATGATATTACTAGTCAAACCGAAGATTATCAAGCAAGTTTAAATACCAATTATACTACTTTTATTATAGACGATTTAGATTTTGAATCGTTTCCACCACTACAATCTGCTTTTGGTAAAGCTACTTTTTCTATTCCTGTAGAAACTATTTTAAATAAAAAGATTGGTAGCATAGAAACAGAAGATCCTTTATTGCTAAGTTTTGAAACGAACGGTAGAAGAGAGGTGCTTCTTTTAGGAGAAGATATTTGGAGATGGAGAGCACAGAGTTTCTTAAACAATAAGTCCTTTAATAATTTTGATACATTTATTGGTAAACTAGTCCAGTACCTTGCATCTAATAAGCGTAAAAATAGATTAAATATAGATTACGAATCTTTTTATCAAGGAAGTTCAAACAGAGTAATTAAAGCACAGTTTTTTAATAAAAACTATGAATTTGATGCTAAAGAATCTTTAAATATTATTTTAAAAAATAAAACTACAGAAGAAATAACTACCCTTCCGTTTATTCTAAAAGGAAACCACTATCAGGTAGATATTAGTCACCTTCCTGCTGGGGAATATAGCTTCACTGTGAAAGCTACAAGCGAAAATATTTCGGAATCTGGAGCTTTTCAAATACTAGAATACTATATAGAACAGCAATTCTTAAATGCGAATGTGTCTAAGCTAGAGCAGGTTGCAGAAAAAACTAATGGAACTAGCTATTTTGTTGCTAAAACAGAAACGTTGATAGATGATTTGCTGAAAGACGAACGCTACGCTACCATACAGAAAAGCAGTAAAAATATTGTACCTTTGATTGATTTCAAATTCTTTTTAGGCCTACTTATTTTGAGCTTGGCTATAGAGTGGTTTTTAAGAAAATATAAAGGATTAATTTAAAAAATAAAAAAAGTTAAAAATGGATAAATTACCAAAAGTTGGATTGCCGATTCTAATCGGATTTATTATTGTATTTATTATTATATCAAAGTCAGCCGTAACTATTAACTCAGGGGAGGCAGGAGTATTATTTAAGACATTTGGAGAAGGAGTTGTTGTAGACCAACCGCCAATGGGTGAAGGTTTTCATATAGTTGCACCTTGGAACAAAGTGTTTGTTTACGAAGTAAGACAACAAGAGATTTTAGAGAGAATGAATGTACTTTCTTCTAACGGATTAGATATTAAATTGGAAGCATCTATTTGGTTTCAACCAGATTTTAAACAGTTAGGAAAACTGCACCAAGAAAAGAGTGAAATGTATAAAGAACGTGTATTGCTTCCTGCAATTCGTTCGGCAGCAAGAAGTGTTGTAGGTCGTTATACACCAGAGCAACTATATTCTAGTAAACGTGACGCTATTCAGCAAGAAATTTTTGAAGAAACAAAGAAAATTGTTGAAGATCAATTTATTCAATTAAATGAAGTATTAGTTCGTGATGTAACTTTACCTCCAACAATCAAAGATGCGATTGAGCGTAAATTAAAGCAAGAGCAAGAGTCTTTAGAATACGAATTTAGATTAGTTACTGCTGCAAAAGAAGCGGAAAAACAAATTATTGAAGCACAAGGTAAAGCAGATGCAAATAGAATTTTAAGTGCATCATTAACCGATAAGATCTTACAAGATAAAGGTATTGAGGCTACTATTAAATTATCAGAATCTCCTAACAGCAAAGTAGTTGTTATTGGATCTGGCGATTCAGGAATGCCTATTATACTTGGAAACCAGTAATTATTAGGAAATAAAAATATCTAAAAAGCATCTAGTTTCTAGATGCTTTTTTTATGCTTATAAACTAATTATTGCAGCTATTCTTTACAGAAGATATGTATTAAAATTTTGTTAGATGTTATAAAATAAGTTACTTGCTGCTATTAAATTTCAAATAGGAAAATGTTTCAAAAAAGATACTATTATGTCATTACTATTCAATATTTAGGTTACCGTTTTCATGGTTGGCAAAAACAGCCAAATGTAAAAACGGTGCATCTAATGATTGATAGAACATTCAAATTTATATTAGAAGGAAAACGCTTTAAAACCTTGGCTTCAGGTAGAACAGACGCTATGGTTTCGGCAAATGCTTCTGCTTTTGAACTTTTTTTATATGAACCAATTGAAGATATGAAAGCTTTCTTAGAGCTCTTCAATTACAACTTACCTCAAGATATTCGTGCCCTAGATATTAAAGAAGTAGATGCAGATTTCAATATTATTCAGCATTCAAAAACTAAAGAGTATTTATACCTTTTTACGCACGGACAAAAATGTCACCCGTTCTGTGCTCCAATATTAACCACTGTTTTAGATACTTTAGATATTGAAAAAATGCAGGAGGGAGCAAAGCTGTTTCAAGGGACGCATAACTTTAAAACTTATTGCTATAAAGCTTCTAATGAAGGATTGTACACTCGAGAAATTTCTACTTGTGAGCTTGTAGAAAACACTGTTTTTAGTGCAAATTTCTTTCCGGAGAAAACTTACCTACTACGTGTTCAAGGCAAGGGTTTTGGTAGAAATCAAATTAGGTTAATGATGGGAGCACTTATCAAACTAGGTAAAGGCGAAATTACTTTAGAATACATTAAAAAAAGTCTGTTACCCGAAAGCACAGAAGTAATGGATTATATTGCTCCAGCTTCAGGTTTAATACTAAATAGCATTGAATTTGAATAAACTTTAGTACTTTTAAGTATAACAAGATCTTCATGGCGCAAAAAAATCGAAAAACCCCTAAGCAAAAACGAAAATATAAAACAGTAAACTCTGTTCCTGGGACAGTTACCTATGTTGGTGAAAAGAAATCACTCAAAACGGTTGTAGACATTGTAAACTACAATAAAAATTTGTGCGATTTTAATACTTCTAATAAGGTAGAAGATGCATTCGATTTTAAAGGAAAAGAGCACGTTACCTGGATAAATATTAACGGTTTATATAATACAACCGAAATTGAAAAGCTTGGGAAACATTACAATTTACACCCTTTAGTTCTTGAGGATATAGTAACAACAAACCAAAGGGCAAAGATTGAAGAATATGAAGACTATTTATTTATTGTTTTTAAAATGTTGCATTTTAAGGACGATGAAGAAATAGTGTATGAGCATATGAGTTTGGTAGTAGGAGAAAATTATCTACTTACTTTTCAGGAAGCCGATGGAGATGTTTTTGATGATTTAAGAGATAGAATTAGAAATAGTAAAGGTAGAATTCGTAACGCAAGAGCAGATTATTTAATGTATGCTATTTTAGATGCTGTTGTAGATAATTATTTCACTGTAATTGAAGCCGAAGGAGATAAAATAGAAGATTTAGAAGAACGACTTTTTCTTCAAGAAACAAGTACTAACGAAATAACTTCGGATATTCAGAAGCAAAAACGAGAAATACTTAAAATTAGAAGAACCGTCTTTCCTTTTCGTGAAGTTGTAAACAAACTTGAAAAATCAGAATGGAAATATATAGACCCAAGGACTAATAATTATCTTAGAAACCTATATGATCACATGATACAGGTTAATGAGAGTATAGACTTATATAGAGAGATGATTTGGGGCTTGATGGACTTATACATGACAAACATTAGTAATAAGATGAATGAAGTCATGAAAGTCCTTACAATAATAGCAACCATTTTCATTCCACTTACTTTTATAGCAGGAATCTATGGAATGAATTTTGAAAACATGCCAGAACTACATTATGAGCATGGATATATCATTGTTTGGGCAATAATGATAATAATACTTATCATTATGTTAATTTATTTTAGAAAAAAGAAGTGGATTTAACAAAATTTAACTTATATTTATATTTAATCTATTAAAAACAGTTAAAATAATAAGTATTAATTAAATTTCAATTAGATTAATAATAGCGAATAACTTTAAATAAAACTAGCTATATACAATTTAGCTTGTTTTAAAGCTTACAAAGTATTTTCTTAATAAAATCCCTAATCGTTAGGGTTTAGGTTCTAAAAATTAGGAACCTATTTCTAATTGTATTAACTTTAAATTCAAACTTTATGTTACGTTGGACTATTATATTTATAATTATTGCAATTATAGCCGGAATCCTTGGATTTAGTGGCATTGCAGGAGCATCAGCAGGAATAGCCAAAATATTTTTCTTTATTTTCATTGTGCTATTTATACTTTCACTTCTAAAAAGTTTAATGAAGAAGTCCTAATTTAAATGCAACAATTTTAATAAACGAATAACCACTAAAAATCAATTTTATATTATGAAAAAAATAGTTTATGCTTTAGTATTTATGTTTTCAATTTCTACTGTATTTACAAGCTGTAGAGAAGAAAAGAAAACTCCTGGAGAACATATTGAGTCTGCTGTAGATGATGCAGGAGATGCTATTGAAGATGCAGGAGATGAATTAGAAGATGCTTTAGAGTAATTTTTAAATTCACAACAAATAAACAAAGGTCTCGATTTTATCGAGGCTTTTTGTATTTTTAATACCTACTAAATTTTAGATAATGCTAGAAACTATACACAAAGAAACTTTTGACTTTTTAAACCGATTAAAGAAAAATAATAATAGAGATTGGTTTAATGATAATAAGAAAGAGTTTAAAGAAATTGAACTAGAAGTAAAAAAGGTTTTTGGACAGCTTTTAGAGAAATTAAATAAGCATGATAGCATTGAGAAAATGAAGGTGTTTAGAATATATAGAGATGTTCGTTTTTCCAAAAATAAATTACCTTATAAAACCCATTTAGGAGCATCTTTCAGTAGAACAAAACCTTATTTAAGAGGAGGATACTACTTACAAATTCAACCAAATAATCAAAGTTTTATAGCGACTGGATTTTGGGAACCCAACAAAGACGATTTATTACGAATACGAAGAGAGTTTCAACAAGACGATCAAGAAATTCGTGAAATTATAAACAACAAAAAGTTTAAATCTGTTTGGGGAGATTTAGTCGGAGAAGAGTTAAAAACAGCTCCAAGAAATTTTGATAAGGAACACAAGGCTATCGATTTAATCAGAAAAAAGCAATTTATTTTCACTAAAAACTTTTCAGATAAAGAAGTGTTTTCTCCAGATTTTATAAATAATGTAGATGAAGCATTTATATCTATTAGACCATTTTTTGATTATATGAGTGACGTGCTTACAACCGATTTAAATGGTGTTTCCATAATATAAAAACTATTAACAAATAAAATACCCTATGAAATTTCATACAAGAAAATGGATTAAACCTGAAGACTTAAACCCTAACGGAACACTGTTTGGAGGAAGACTTTTAGAATGGATAGATGAAGAAGCTGCTCTTTACGCAGTTGTACAGTTAGAAAACAAGCATGTTGTAACAAAGTTTATGACAGAAATAGACTTTGTTAGTTCTGCAAGGGAAGGTGATATCATAGAAATAGGAATACAAGCAACAAGTTTTGGAAGATCTTCTTTAACTATGTATTGTGAGGTTAGAAATATGGTAACTAGAGAAACCATTATTACTATAGAAAAGATAATTATGGTAAACCTTGACGCTAACGGTAATGCCGTACCACACCATAAAACACAAATTGAGTTTGTAAGAGATAGATTAAACGATTAGTTTTTAAACGTATAATAGAAACATCTTAACGAATAGTATTTCCTTATTTATAGCATAATCAGCTTATTGCTTAAATTAGATAGTGTAACACACTAATGAAAAAGACATTATGCTATTAATCAACTTTTGTAATGGAGTGTTAAACTATTTATACAATTTTAAGTTTTACTTATTAATTATTACCATTAATTTTATAAATAGCCTAAACCTACATTCTCAAACTACCGCAATTCTTGATTCAAATTTTGAACAAGCCTTAATATATCTTAATATTGACACTAATGGTTTAAATGGAAATATATTGAATAGTGATGCTATTGCTATAACTACTTTATATATTGATGACTATAATATATCGGATTTAACAGGTATTAGTGCTTTTCAAAATTTAAAAAATTTATATGCAATCAATAATCATTTAACTACTATTGACTTAAGTACAAATCCTAACATTGAAATTATAGATTTTGATAATAATTATATTTCAACTATTAATCTTCAAGCAAATACACAATTAAAAAAACTCTATATCAGTAATAACTTATTAACTACTTTAGATGTAAGTAATAATTCGAATTTAGAGTTGCTGTCTTGTAATATCAATAATTTAAGTGCTTTAGATTTATCCTTTAATATTAATTTAAAAGACTTAAGATGTTATGATAATAATATATCCAATTTGGATGTAAGTAATAATCTGGAATTAGAATTTTTATATGCTTCTAGTAATAATTTAAGCCACCTTCAATTGAATTTAAATACCGATTTAAAGAGTTTAAGTTTCGATAACAACTCTATAAATTCTATCGATTTATCTCAAAATGAAGATTTAACGTATTTGAGTTGTTCCAATAATAACTTGACAAATTTAGATATTAGTAATAATGACGAATTAAAAAGAATTTTATGTAACAATAATAACCTTACTGTTTTAGATCTTAGCCAAACAGACGATTTGTTTTTACTATATGCTCAAAATAATAATATTGAAAATTTAGATCTTTCTAATAATCCTAATCTAAAATATTTTAGAGCAGAAAACAATGCTTTAAGTTTAGTGGATATACGTACTTCTACAAATTATAAACTAAATGAGTTTGTAGTAACAGATAATGATGATCTAACCTGTATTTATGTAGATGATAAGTATGCTTCTTATTTAAATGATTGGGAAGTAGGTAGTAGTTGTAATTTTGTTTTAGACGAAGCAGAATGTCAAACATTATCAATAACAGAAACTGTTTTGGAAACATTTAGTTTGTACCCCAATCCAGCAAGTTCTTCTGTTACTATTCATTTAACTTCCGCAGATTCTAACTTAAAAATATACTCCCTAAAAGGGCAGATTGTTTATGAATCTATTTTGCGAAAGGGAGAAAACCAAGTAAATACTTCTCATTTAAGTGCAGGTGTATATGTGGTTTCTATACTTACCGAAAATAGTAATATAACTAAGAAGTTAGTAATACAATAAATCTATAAATCTTGTTTTTCTTGCTTCAGAATGCGTTCATTTAAAAGCTTAACAGAAGGTAGCTTCTGTATGTTTTTACTTAAAGTATCGTGTAATTTTCTTAAGCTTTCTGGAGAAAAACTATGATAATTTTCTTTTAAAACAAAAGGGATAAATTCAGAGTCGTAATTTGTTTCAATAAACTGTTTTACAAAGGCAATTTTTTCAGCCTGTAAATTTTCTAAGTCTACGTTAAAGATACTAGTTCTTTTACTAGCTGTTTGTGGTGACTTATATTTTAAAAATAACTCACGCTCTTTATAATAAAAAGCATCCATTGCTGTACGTTAGCTGGCATATACTTTTTGAACTTCAGAGTTAGATGAAGTAGAAGAAAGAAATAAATTAGTATTTAAAAACATATTTATTTCCGAAGCATCTACCAAGAATTTATAATTAATATCACTAGCATCTACCTTAATGGCATAAAATTCTGGTTGCTTAGCTATACCTTTATAAGTGAATGCTTTTTCTTTTATAACAATAGTATCTAGTAAGCTTAGCGTATCGCTTTCTACTTTATAAATATAAGCGTTATTTAGATTATTGCTAAAAGTTGTCCCGCGAATAATAAACTCGTTTTCTAAAAGTGTTTCAGCATTCTTATTAACATGTATTATGTTCTGGTTTTTCTCTTTGGAACAATTACTTAAAGAAAGTATTATACAAAAGATACATAGAATTTGAAACGCTTTATTTTTCATTTTTATAGATTTTTTAAATACTTTTTATCTATATAAAAAGTACCGAAAGGTAAAATAGAAGCTATTAATACAATGAACATGGTTTTTGTATCCCATTTTCTTTCCATACCAACAACTATAGCTAAAACAACATAAGCTACAAATAGTAAACCGTGGGGCATTCCTAGCATTTTTACATATTCTGGATTACCTTGAAGGTATTTTATTGGCGTTGCAATAAAGAGTAATAGGATATAAGATACACCTTCTAAAAAAGCTATTAAGCGAAAAATATTTTTTAATGAAAACATAGGTTCTATTTTAAGCCTGCAAAGATATTAATTGTTTTATTGTTTTACAGAAGTTTCCCTATGTTTAATTGGCTAATTAAGAAGCTCATGATTTTAAATAAAAAAAGAGCAACTTATTCTAGTTGCTCTTTTTAATTTTATTAGAAAATCCGACTATTATTTATCAGATTCCATTAAAGCAAAGAACTTATCAATATTTGGTAATATGATGATTCTCGTTCTTCTGTTTTTAGATCTTCCGTCTCTAGTATCGTTACTAGCTAAAGGTTGGTAGCTACTTCTTCCTGATGCTATTAGTTTTTCTGGAGCTACGTTATATTTGTTTTGTAATTTTCTAACTACAGAAGTGGCACGTAATACACTTAAATCCCAGTTGTCTTGAATTTTCTCTGTGTTAATACTTCTAGAATCTGTATGCCCTTCAACCATGACATCAATGCTAGGTTCTGAGTTAATTACATCTGCTAATTTTTGTAAAATACCATTAGCTTTATTACTTACTCTATAGCTTCCTGTGTTGAATAACATTTTGTCTGAAATAGAAATCATAACAACTGTTTCATCAATACTTACAGCAATATCGTCGTCTTCATTAAAAGAAGATGAACTCATTTTGCTTTTTAAATTGTAAGAAATAGCCAAGTCCATTGAATCTTTTAATGTTTTTGCTTGACTTACTAAAGTTGGATCTACTTTTTCTAAAGTTTCACGCATTTTAGCTTTTGTATTATTAGAAATTACAGCTACATCTGCAACTGTTTCCATTTTGCTATCGTTTTCTTCGTTTAATGTGCTATTTAAAGAAGTAAGGGTATTTATTTTATTATTATAAGCATCTACACGTTCTTGAATAGCAGCAAATTTGCTTTCAAGGTCTTCTTTTTCTACACGTGTTTTTGTTAATTCACTTTTAATTTCTCCGTTTTCGTGCTCTAGAGCAAGATATTTCTTTTTAGATACACAAGAGGTTAATACTATTGCTGCTAGCAATATCATTGAAAATTTTCTCATAATTTATAAAGTTTGTTTATGTTATTTACGCAGAGAAACTAAAATTAGATTTTTTAAACCTTTATTTTTTTTTGAAGCATAAAAAAACGCAAGCCAAATAGCTTACGTTTCAAACACTTAATTAAAAAATAAAATTTAGATTTTTTTCAGGTCTACTATGGTTAAAACTTCAATTTCGTTTTCCATATCGTCTGAAATAGTTTCAGTAGTAAACGTGATTTCAAAGCTTTCTCCAATATTGCTTTCGTCGGTTAAATCAAACTTTTTACTTGCTTCTTTACTAATGTTATCAAATGTATAAATAGTATCTGTATCATCTATAAAATAATACGCATCACTTTCAAAACCATCAAAAGTGGCTTGAATAGTAGTTTTGTCTTGCAATAAAGAATTTGAAATAGTCACTAAAGCAAAAATGGTAATAAAAAGTGTTTTCATATTTTTAAAATTTAGAATTATATCTAATATACGTTTTTGAAAGATAATTAGACTTATAAGTCTCTGTTTTTTAATTAATTATTTTTGCTAAATCAAAATGCAAATTACTGTATAGGCTAACGGCTTATTTCTTACTTTTGTAAAAATATTTTTATGTCTTTCACTAGAACCTTTTCAACACTAAATAAAAAACAACGAATTGCAGTAAAACTGAATGTAAAAGGAGAGAGGTCTGTTTTATCCAAACATCCTTGGGTGTTTTCAGATAGTATTATAAAAACAAATAAGGAGCCACAAACTGGAGACTTAGCAATAATCTTCGGAAAAAATAAAAACAAAATTATTGGCTTTGGTTTTTTCGATTTAGCTTCACCTATAAGAATTAAAATGATTCATCATGGAGACGCTATTGCTATTGATGAAACCTTTTTCCATCATAAAATATCTGAAGCATTTGCTAAAAGAACTTCTTTGTTAAAAACAAACACCAATAGTTACAGATTGATTTTTGGTGAAAATGATGGCTTTCCTGGGCTAATAGCAGATGTTTATGCTTCTGTTTTGGTAGTAAAATTATATTCTGAAATATGGATAAATGATTTGCAAGCTATTTTAGAATCCTTAATTTCTGTAAGTAACTGTGAAACGGTTGTTATTAGATTAAGTAGAGGATTACAGCAAAGTCAAGCACATGATTTAAAAGATGGAGAAGTTGTTTACGGAGTTTTAGAAAATGAAGTCGTAGAGTTTGTGGAACACGGAGTACATTTTTCGGCAAATGTTATTCACGGACATAAAACTGGATATTTTTTAGATCATAGATTAAACCGAAAGCAAGTAGGAGCGTGGAGTAAAGGTAAATCCGTTTTAGACGTTTTTAGCTATGCTGGCGGATTTTCGGTACATGCTTTGGCAAATCAAGCAAAAGAGGTAACAAGTTTAGATATTAGTAAACAAGCTTTAGAAATGGCTGTTGCTAACGGAAAACTAAACAAGTACACAGGGAAACATAAAACTATTGCTGGAGATGCTTTTGCTGAAATGAAACAATTAATAAAAGACAATATTACTTTTGATGTGGTTGTAATCGATCCACCTAGTTTTGCAAAACAACAAAGCGAAATTGATTTAGCAAAAAAGAAATACGCCCAACTTGCTAGACTAGGATTGAAGCTTACTGCTAAAAAAGGATTATTAGTACTAGCATCTTGTTCAAGCAGGGTTTTAGCACAAACATTCTTTGATATTAATGCACAGGTTTTAAGAGAATCTAATAGAAATTATCAAATTATATTAAAAACCGAACACGATACAGATCATCCAATTGGTTTTGCCGAAGGAGCATATTTAAAATGTGCTTATTACCGATTAGATTAATAAGTATTTAATACAATCCTTACCTTTACAAAAAACACATTCATCTACTAATTAGTAGATTTATAAATAAATAGAAACACACAAGATATGTCATCATTCGCAACATTAGGAGTTCATAAAAACTATATAAAGTCATTAAAAGAATTAGGAATTAAAACCCCTACAGAAATTCAGCAACAAGCAATTCCTATTTTAATTAACTCCAAAACCGATTTAATTGGTTTAGCGCAAACAGGTACTGGTAAAACAGCAGCTTACGGATTGCCAATATTGCACAATATAAATCCGAAAAAAGATGTCGTACAAGCTTTAATACTATCGCCAACAAGAGAGCTTGTACAACAAATTAAAAAGCAACTTTTCAAGTTTACAAAATACAACGATACCAAAATATTTTGTGAAGGCGTTTATGGTGGGGAAAAAATTGATATTCAAATAAAAAACTTAAAACGAACTACACATATTATTGTGGCTACTCCTGGGCGTTTGGTAGATTTGATTAATAGAGAAATTGTAGATTTAAAAAACATTGAAACTCTTGTTTTAGACGAAGCAGATGAAATGCTTAGTATGGGTTTTAAAACCGACCTAACAACTATTTTAAAGACAACAAAAGGAAACAAAAACACTTGGTTGTTTTCTGCTACTATGCCAGCAGATTTAAAGGATATTGTAAAGCGTTATATAAAAGAAGATGCTGTACGCTTAGAAATCAATAAAAACAGCCTTGTAAACGACAACATCTCTCATTATTTCGTAGAAACTAGCCTACAAAATAAAATGGATGCATTAGTAGCTATTTTAGAAGAAAGAGAGGATGAACGCGGAATCATTTTCTGTAGAACCAAAGCAGGAACTCAAGCATTAACACATCAATTACAACAAGAAGGTTTTAATGTAGCAGCTTTAGAGGGAGATATGCAACAAAGAGAACGCGAAAAAGTAATGCGTGCTTTTAAGAATACAAGTCTTCAAATATTGATTTCAACAGATGTTTCTGCTAGAGGAATTGACGTAAACAATTTAGGATTTGTTATTCACCACCAATTACCAGAACATTTAGAATACTATACCCACAGATCAGGAAGAACTGCCAGAGCAGGAAAAAAAGGAGAATCTATAGCATTAGTATTACCAAATGAAGTTTCTAGAATTCAAGAAATTGAAAAATCTTTAGGAATTAAAATCAAGCAAAAAACACTATAATTTTAAATTACATTTCAATGAGTTTTATTCTAGTTCCTCTTAGCATTTTAATATTAGCACTGCCATTGTATTTTTTGTCAAAGTGGGGATTAAATAAGCTTTACCTAGGTAAGGAAGAAAACCGAAAATATATAGCTATGGTTCCTACGTTGTTTTTAAGTTCGATACTGTATGTAGCTGTCGTTTATTTATGGTTCTTTTCAATATCGTATTATCCTAACAACGATTTTAATCAACAAATTTGGGACGAAAACACTACCGAGAGATATAAAATATCTCAAGATATTTTTGATAGTAAAATGCTAATAGGAAAAACAAAAGAAGAAGTTATAGACTTACTAGGTCAAGATTTCTATTCCTATAACGTAAATCATATCGCCTATAACTTAGGATTTGTTCCTGGACTTTTTAGTATGGATCCAGACGTTTTAGATGTTTATATTGAAAAAGGAATAGTAGTTAAAGTTAGTCAGCATCAAACTTAAATAGTTTTATAGTTTATCAACATATAATAGGTTCATGACAATTAGAAAAGCAAAATCTGAAGAGTCTAAAGCTATTGCTCCTCTTATGCTATTAGCTATGGAAGATATAGTTTATCAGTTTATTGGCGAAGACTCTTTAAAGAATGCAACACTTTTTTTAGAAGATTTAATAAGTGAGAAAGCAAATCAATATTCCTATGAAAATTGCTGGGTAGTTGAAAGTGATAATGAAATTGTTGCTGTAGCAAATGTGTATGACGGAGCTAAATTATACGAATTAAGAAAACCTGTTTTAGCATATATAAAAAATAAGTTTCAAAGAGATTTTACTCCAGAAAATGAAACAGCAGAAGGGGAGTTTTATATTGATAGTGTAGGGGTAAGGTCCGATCAACAGGGTAAAGGTGTTGGCTCTAAAATATTTCGTTTTTTAATTAACGAATACTGTGAAAAGAACAACCTAACTCTAGGTCTGTTAGTTGATAAAGATAACCCTAATGCTAAAAAACTTTACCTAAAGTTAGGTTTTGAAGTTATAGATGAGATGATTCTTACCGGAAAGGATATGGAACACCTTCAGTTTAAAAAGTCTAGTAATTAATAGTAGGAACTTAAAAACCGAAACCTAAACCGAAAGAAACACGTATTCCATCATCCGAATGAAATGCACCTAAATTAGCAGATAAAACGTCTATAGCATTAAGGAAGAATCCACCGCCATAAGTATTGTGCCATTTATTTGAATCTTCACCATCTAGCCAAACACGACCATAGTCAAAGCTTCCGTAAACTCCCATTTTTATAGGAATAACTGGAGTTTTCATTCTACTGAAACTATATCGTAAATCGGTGTTTTGGTATAAGGATTTCTTCCCTGTATATCGTTGGTTTCTATATCCGCGTAATCCATCTTGACCACCAATAACAGCAGCTTGGTAAAACTCAAATCCATCACCAAAATTTATATGACTTTTTACTTTGGAAGCTAATACCAATCGCCCGGAAGGATTTAAATTTCTTACTACACCTAATTCAGAAATAAGGTAACCAAAGTTTCTTTTACTTTCTAAATTGTCTTTATAACCGGCTTCAATTGAAATATTCATTCCATTAGTTGGATATGCTTCGTTGTTGTAATTAATATATTCATATTTAGTATGGATACCAACAAAAAACTCTTCGTCAAAAAGGTGTTCTGGTAAAATGCTATTGTTCGCTACAAAGCGATTTTCCGTATTGTGAATCTCGTTAATTTCATAACTTGCACCAACATGTATGATACTTCCACGTTTAGAATTCCAAATTAATTTTGGTGTAAAACGTAAAATTCTTGTTTTAACTCTGTTATAATCTTTACCTAAATCCTCATCAAAGTTTTTCGTTTCATTTCCATAGCCAAAAAAGTTCACGCTATAATTCGGACTTTGAAAATGAGATTCTAAACCAAAATTGAAGTTTCCAAATACATTTGCAAATTCACCATTATAGTTTAGCTCATAACCATCGGTTGCAAAATAATAAGCAGCTTTAATTTGATGTTGTGATGTAAAAGGGTTTCGCTCAAAACCATAAGTTGTATAAGTATTGCTGACTCCTAGTTTTAATCCGTCATCAGGGTTTCCGCCAATTAAAGGAAGAATTTGGTTAGTGTTGTTTTTAGATTTTCTGTAATTATAAACATTGGTGTTATAATCGTCTGTTAATTTAATCTTTGCGTTTTTAGCTTCAGATAAATCATTCTTTTTCGACTTATAATCGTAAATAACAACGTTTTTACCATGTTCTACTTTATAATCATCATTGTTTTGTCCGCCAATTAATCGAACTTTAATTTTTGAAATTTTCCCTTGAATTTCAAAGCTATCATCATCATCTAAACCATAAATCCAAATTTCTTTAGTTGCTTTAGGGTAGTATGTTTTATGATGAAAACGATCTTTTATAGTATCATCTTTTTTTCTATATAAAGAAACCTCAACAGCTCCTTCATCTAATGCTTTTACAAGTATATAGTCGTCTTTATTTGTAGCGGTTACAACTGCATGTTTATTAATAGATTTTAGATACCTGTCGGAAATACGTTGCAGATTCTTTCTTCGATCTTTTAATGTGTTTTTAATTTTTGCTACAGTTTTTGCATCTTCTTCTTTTGGCATATTTTTAAAAGCCTCATCAATAATAACATCTGTTATTTGCGTTTGAATAAGTTTCACTTGCTCATCCCAATCTTCTTTAACAGATTCTGTAATAAAAGCGATATCTAAAGGAAAACCGGAAGCATTAAACCCATTCACATTCTTTAAATCGGATTCGTATTTTCTGAATTTTTTAGCAGAAGGTATTAGTTTTACAGCTGTTCCAAATATAAATCCATCAGACATTTTTGAAAAAGCTAAATCTCTATCTCTTGGTAAAGCTCGGTAAACCGTTTTATCATCTTCCTCATAAACCATCCAGCGCCATTGGTCTTGATGTCTATCTGCATCCCCAATAAGCATATCAAATAATCTTGCTTTTATAAATTCTTTTTCATCAATTACTTTAGATTCATCACTTAAAACATCGTCTAACATGTCTACCGTACTAACAATTTCGCCAGTGAAATTACCGCTTCCTAAATGCGTATGGCCATCGGAAGGATGTTCTTCAAATAGGTATAATTCATCACCAAAATCTTTGTTATACGTTCCTAAAGCATTTTGCTTAGGTATAAAATATAGTTTCGGATTTAGGTGAGCTAGTTCTATAGCTTTTGATAAAGTTGCAAGTGTAAAAGGGGCATAAGGGTGCGAACCTGTAAAAACATCTTCTAATAATCGTTCTGAAGCAGTTTCTTTAAATTGCCCGAGTACATATTGATCTTTAAAAATAGCAGCTTGTATAAACTGGTCAGCCTGCTTCTTCATTGCACGCATCACATAACGTTTTCCGTTTGCATCTTTTAAGTGTAGGGTTTTAGATTGCGTTCCGCCACCTTTTCTAAAAGGTTTTAAACCTCCTTTTAGTGTGTCTAAATAAACAACTCTAGCAGGAACGTCTTTGCTGTATTCTTTTCTATATCTATCTCCCCAGATAAATTTCTGAAAACCATTTTTATCTGTTTCCTCTTTCGTGTAAATAGAAGCGACAATAGTATCAGCAGCTATTTTAGGGTAATGAATTTCTGGAGTAGTTTCGGCTTTTTTTATTTGCTTATAAAATTCAACTTCCTCTGAGTTTGAATTTACAAATTGCACATCTACAGCCTTGTCTTTAGAAATATTTACTACCGCATAACCAGGAACTGCATGCCCATAATCATTAGGGTTACGCATTCTTACAGGTGTAGTTTTAGAACCCGAACCGCTAATTATCTGCGTGATATTATCGAATTCTAAATACTGTAAACTATGTTCATGTCCAGAAAGAAAAACAACATTTTCATTTTGTTGGGCAGCAGCTACTAGATTATCTCTTAATTCAATATAAAATTGATTGGATAAATCGGCATTAACAATACCACTTGTAGATCTGATAGCATTTTTTATAGTTCCTAGAATAGGAACGGGCTTCATGTGCTCTTTAATACCATATCGTCCATTATGAGGGCCTTCCGTATGCATTGGATGATGAACAGCAACTAAAGTTACTTTTCCGCGTGCCTTTTTTATTTCAGATCTAAATTCTTCTAAAAAATCTGCTCTAGTTTTTATTTCACAGTCGTCGTTAATAGTAGGGTGTTTATTCCAATTGGTGATGTACCAATGAGAATCAACTATCAATAACACCGTATCATTATTTAGATTTACTTTTTCTATTGGACAACCGTTTTCTGGTTGAAAGGTGTTTTTCCCTAAGGCATCTTCCACCATTTTCTCTTGTAGCTTTAATCCCTTTAAACCACTGTACCAATCGTGATTTCCAGGTATAAAATAAACATATCCATGAAAGGTTTTTGCTACTTCTAATTGCAAGTTTAAAGCGTGTTTAGCTTCTTTTATTGCTTTTTTCCCTTTTAAAGGAATTCCCTTTGGGTAAATATTATCTCCTAGAAAAAGTAGTAAATCGTTTTTGTCTGCTTTTTCAAACTGACTTTGTATTTTTTCCAAGGTTTTTGGAGCAGTACCATCTGCATTGGGCATTCCTGCATCTCCAATTAAAAAGATATTAGTGGTTTCTTTATCTATATTTTTTAGTTCTTTTTGACTGCTATTCGTATTATAGGGATTGTATGTAGCACAACCGGTTATAATTAATCCTATAGCAATAAAACCTGCTAATAATTTACTTTTCATGGGTGTTTTTTTAAACTGCGTGTAAATCTTCTAATGTAAAAATATTAGATACTTGTTGTAATTCTTTATTTAAATCAACTCGGATAGCTTTCATACCGCTTGCACCTTGAAGTTCTTCTACTTCTACAATTTCGATGTTTTTACCAATATAGTTTTTTGCTTGTAAAAACTCGAAATAAGCCAAATATTCTCGTTCTATTGCTTTACTAGAATAAACCACACAAAGTTTATGCGGCTGTGTTAAACGTTCGGTTGTATTCTTAATATGCGCTTTATCAATACGCTTTTTAATCATTTCATAACGCACATTATATGCTCCGTCAACATCAAACTGTTTTTCGTCTATTCTATAGCGAATAGTGATAGGAATATCGTAAGCTAAGATTAAAGATGCAACTTGTAGTTGTAAAGGAAAATCTTTTTGTTTTTCGTAATACATAGCCTCCATTTCACAGGTAACCTGAAGTTGCCATAATCGTAAATTGTATAAAACAGTAGGGTGGTAGATTAGTTGATTGGAAATAGACTGCCCGATGTATAAATTATGCTCAATACCATCTGTTTTAAATTTCTCGTAATAATGCGGAAAGATTTCTTGAGCTTTTTCTTGTTGCTTATCTAGAAAAGAAGACATCAATTTATTTCCTTTTTCTAGAGTAATATCATAAGCTTTTCTAGCTTCATATAAACTATTTGTTTCCTCGTCTATAGAATTAAGAAAGTCATCAATATCCTTGTTATTAGACGACATACTTTGAAAGTGCTTAAATAAAGGAAATATTTGTTTTTGGAAAAACAGATTTATTTCTTGCTCAGAATTTGCATGAAAACCCTCTTCTAGCTCTTTTAAATATTTGTCTATTTGAAAGATTAATTGTTCGTAGAACGGTAAGTTTATTTTGGTTCTATTCAGAATTAATTCTTTACTTATTTTTAACTGCTTACTTAAATCTCGTTTTATAGCATCGTTTCTAGCTACAGAAGAGCCAACAACATCTATCTGACCAAATAAAGGAACTACATCTTTAAAAGCTATTTCTTTAAAAACAGGATTGTCACCGTAGTTTCTTTCCTGAATAAATTTACTTGCCTCTTCTTCAAATCGCCATTGAACAGAAGGGTGAATTGCTGTGCAATTTTGCTGAATAACCGCGCTTATTTCATTTTTATATTCAGTAGAAACACGCTTAGAATAGCTTAAAATGAAAGGCATTATGGCATCTAACTTAACCATATTAATTGCGTTAAGCTGATTTGCTTTAAAAGCGGCCATTTCAATAATTATACCTAATTCCCCATCAATAGGAATAGGAATAAGTGCTACACTTTTTAATCCTCTATCTAATAATACCTTGCTTAATCTGTTTCCTTTCGTCTGTTTATGATAATTTTCTACATTTGAAATAATCATTGGTTTACAGTTTTTAAACAACTGATTATTTACATGGTTACAGGCATAATTAGAAACATCAATTTGGTCGCCTGGTAAGATACTAAGCATATCAAAGCTCCTATCAAAAGGAGGGATGATGCTATTGTGTTTTACATTATAACTACCTAGTTCTAAATCTGGAATATTAAATATTCGGCGAATATCTTGTTTTAAAAACTGAAAACTTTCTTGATTTGGTTGTATTAAATGGGTTTTAAAGTCGTCAATTCGTTTATCTAAAGATGTATCAATTAGGCTTAAAACCCCAAAGCCTTCTAAAGTCCATGATCCTTCAGGAAAATACTTCTCCCAAATTTCTGTTTTATCTGCATTGCTTAGTAATTCATCTAGAATTTCATCCGTAATATCTATAGCATTTTCGTTAGGGTATATATCTAAGAAATCTGCATTAAAGGCAACACGATAGCGTTTAGTATTACCATTTTTATCGGTAATAGCTATTGTTTTTGGTCTATCAAAATCTACTTGGTATTTATAGTAAATGTTTAAGATGATAGCATAAGTTAGTAGATCAAAAGTTCCCTCAAAATCTTTATATAAATCTTTGAAAATATAATTATCGGTATTTGATGAATTAATAATACCTCTTAATCTATTACTACAATAAAACACTTCATTGTCATAAGGTGTGATAGCTGCCTTTATCTCATTATCTGTTAAGGTAGTAGGAAAGATAAAAGTCATTAGTTCATCTATCGCCGGTTTCATTTTAAAGAAAGCATCTTTGCATTCTAATCCAGTTACTAAGTCTGGATAATCTTCAAAAAGGGCAAGAGCCTGTTTGGCTTGTTTCTGAACAGTTAAACTATTGGAAGTAAGTAATTCTTCAAGTTTATTTTTAAATAAACGTAAAGACATGATTACTTTAAAAGGGCCTATATTTTCAGTTTTCATTAGTTTGTTGTTCTATTTTATTATGCAGAAAAATATACATAATAGCTAAAAATGAATGCAGCAGCAGATATAATTATACCGAACATAAATACGGTGTAGGTTATTCTCAATAACTTATATTTTCTATTAAGTACAAGTCCTAAATAGTATAAATCTTTAGTTAGTGAATTATATAAAGTATCTTCATTTTCCATTAAATAATCAATTCCCCATTCAAAATCTTCTAAACTCATTTTTTGAAAGTTTCCGAAAAAGAGGATGTTTGTTCTCTTTTTTCGAATCATCTCTTTGGTAATCGCAACATTCGATATTTTTGGACGTGTAGATAATACCGATAATACCACTGAAGCAACACTAAAAAGCATTAAAACTAGAGTTGGGTAAACCAAAAACATATTAGAAGGATTATCTAGTTTTGGTATTAAATTAGATAATGCGACAGAGATAATAATTGCGTTTACAGAAAGCAATATATTGGCTTTTGTATCTGCAATAGCACTAAGTTCTATATGGTTTTTAAGTTGCACACGAAACATGGTTTCAACACCTCTGCCTATTTTTGTACTATTTTTAGATTTCTTCTCTTTAGAAATCTTTTTATCTATTTTATTTTGAATTTCTATAAGGTTTAATTCTTTTTTTGGTTGCCAATGTTGTTTGGCTGCATTGGAGTAGAATGTATGATTTTTAAGGAATTTTAGGTTTTCCTGCATCCATTCTAAATCAGAAATTTCACTTTGATTCTTAGCGTTAATCTCTTTTAATAAATAATCTGAAATTTCAATATAGTCTGAAGAAGCTAGATGTCCGCAATCTGCATCTTTAAGGATGCACTCCAGTTTATTACTAGGAATATAATCTTTATTGGTAGCTAAAATTAACTGCTTAATTTGGTCTTGACTTTCTTTAGCTACAGCGTGTTTTTCTAAAAAAGACAAGGCTATTTTAACGCTTTCTTCTTCATGTCCAGAATCTAGATGTATATAGCCTGTATCATGAAACCAGGCGGCTACTTGTAAAGTTAATACTTCTTGTTCGGTACAAGAATCTAGTTTAGCCAATTCCTTTACTTTAGAAACAACTCTTCTAGTATGTATTGCGTTATGATAATAGTTTAATGAAGAGAGCTGCTTACTAAGCAGTTCTGCTACATATATTTCTACCTGGAGTAAAAGCTCTTCGTTCATACTGCAAATTTACAATTTTTTAATATTTATTTTTAAGACAAGCAACTTATTATTACATACTGCATGCTGTATTCTAAACGCTAGAATAGAAGCCTCTTGTAAATATAAAAATTTAGTTAAAAATTGGTTTATAAAAAAAGCTACCTTTTTTAAAGATAGCTTTTTTATTTTATTGATAATATGCTTGTTATATTTTAATAAGCCATTTTTACAATCTTTTCTACTTTATCTGGAGATAAGGTTTTATGTTCACCTAATCCTAACCAACCGCGTTCTGTAAATCTTTGAGAGATTTTTTCAGCAGTTCCTTCATAGCCTTTCGTATAGTCAGAAAGTTTAGTGTCTATTCCTAATTCATTGAAGAAAGCTTCAGTTTTTTCAATTGCAGCGTTAGCTTTGTTGTCTACACTACCTTCTTTAATATTCCAAACGCGTTCAGCATATTGTGCTAATTTTGCTTTTTTGTCATCAAAATTGAATTTGTAATGACTAGGAGCAATAATAGCTAAAGTTCTTGCGTGATCAATTCCGAATAAAGCCGTTAATTCATGACCAATTGCATGTACCGACCAATCTGTAGGAACTCCTTTTTGGATCAATCCGTTTAAAGCCATTGTACAACTCCACATGAAGTTTGCTGCAGCTTTATAATCTGTTGGATCTTTTAGTACTTTAGGAGCAACTTCAATTAATGTTTGTAAAATGCTTTCAGCAAAACGATCTTGTAATAAAGCATCGATTGGATAAGTCATATACTGCTCTAAAACATGTGAAAAAGCATCCGTAATACCATTTGCTAATTGGCGTGTTGGTATAGATTTTATCACTTGAGGATCTAAAATGGAGAACTTTGGAAATAATCCAGGTCCGCCCATAGCAAGCTTTTCCTTAGTTTCAGCTCTTGTAATTACCGCACCTGAGTTCATTTCAGAACCTGTAGCAGGTAATGTTAAAACAGTACCAAAAGGCATTCCTTTTTCGGTTCTAATATTGTTTGTTAGAATATCCCATGGAGTATCTCCTTCAAATAATGCAGCTGCTGACAAAAACTTTGTTCCGTCAATTACAGAACCACCACCTACAGCTAATAAATAAGTGATTTTTTCTTCTTTAATTACTTTTAATGCATTCATTAAAGTAGCGTATTCTGGATTCGCAGGAATTCCGCCAAACTCCATTACATCTACTTTAGCTAAAGCTGTTTTTACTTGGTCGTAAATACCGTTTTTCTTGATACTTCCACCACCATAAAGCAATAATACTTTTGCGTCTTTTGGTATTTCATTCTCTAGTTGTTGTATCGTGTCCTTTCCAAAAATAATTTTTGTAGGATTCTTAAAATCAAAATTGTTCATCTTCTTTTCTTTTAGTTTATAATGTGTTGTTTTATAGTTACTTAATATAATCTAATCAATTACAGTAACCAATTCTTCCATAGGTTTTCTAACCTTTACAAGATTTACTAACCAATCATTTTCTTCTTTTCTGTAACCTATAGGTAATAATACTGCGCTACGAAGTCCTTTATCGCGAAGTCCTAAAATTTCATCTACTGCATCTGGCTCAAATCCTTCAAGAGGAGTAGCATCTACTCCTTCAAATGCTGCAGCAGTAATAGCTTGTGAAAAGGCTATATATGCTTGTTTGGCAGCGTGGTTAAAGTTTACTTCAGCATCTTGTTGCGGATAGAAACTTAGGAGTTTTTGGCGGTAATTTTCCCATCCTTCATTTTTGAATCCGCGAATATCATTGGTTAAATCAAACATATAATTGATTCTATCTTCGGTATAGGTATCCCAAGCAGCAAAAACGAGTAGGTGAGAGCAGTCTGTAATTACAGATTGGTTCCAAGCTACTGGTCTGATTTTTTCTTTAATTTCTTGATTTTTAATTACAAAAATCTCGAAAGGTTGTAATCCGCTAGAGGTTGGAGCTAATCTAGCTGCTTCTAAGATTCTTTCAATTTTTTCTTCAGCTACTGTTTCACCATTCATGGCTTTTGCAGCATATCTCCAGTTTAATTTATTTAATAATTCCATATGTTAATTGTTATTTGCTATTTCTGTTATTTTGGTGGAAGTAATAATTACTTCGTCTTGATTTGTGTTATTTGCTAAGTGTAGCATTGCTTGCGCTATATTTTCGGCTTCGGTAATTTTATATTTCTTTAGCTTCCCAATAAATAGTGGTTGCAGAAATTTAAAAACTACTAAACCTATATCTTCTAAAAGTCTTTTTTCTTTACGCGGACCACTAATAAGTGAAGGTCTCAAAACATAAGTGTTTTTGATGTTTTGATTTAGAATACCTTCTTCCATTTCCCCTTTTACTTTATTATAAAACACACTACTATTTTTATTAGCTCCCATTGCAGAAATGACTAAAAAAGTAGGAGTGTTATTTTCTTTAGACATTTTAGCCGCTGTTACAGGAATCCCGTAATCAATTTGTTTATATAAAGTCTTATTAGGTGTTTTCTTCTTAGTTGTACCAATGCAGCAATACACTTCGTCTGCAGTAAAATCATCTATAAATTGTTCTAAATCTAGAAGATCTCCTATATACTGACTTACTTTTTCAGGTAAACTTGCTATTTTAGACCTTGAAAATAATTTTATTCTTTCATAACTAGAATCTGCTATCAACTTTTGAAGTAATATACTTCCTGTTAATCCGGTTGCTCCTAATATTATTGCTGTTTTTTTCATATTAATTACAAAGTTTTATACTACTCCAAGCAGCTTGATAAGCTTCTTCTATCTGGTTTTTATCTAAGACAAATGTGCCACGAATTTGTGCACTCATCAAAAATGAAAGTGGGTTGATAGTATAAGCATACAGAAGATAATTAGAAATAGGTTTTATGATTCCCTCTTTTTTTCCACGCTCCCAAAGGTCGAGTAGGGGCTGTAAATGCTTAATACCTTCTTGTCGACTAGGTTCGTCTATCATAGGTGTATTATCACACTGTGCTAAAAATAACGCACTTTCACATTCTTTTAGCTTAAAATCTGCTATCCGATGCCATATTAATCTAAAGCCTGCTTCAACTGTCATTTCCGGGTTATAATTAGCAAAAGCATAGTCTGTGTAACCTGATTTTACTTCTAAGTAAGTTTGATTTACTAAATCCTGTTTGTTTTCAAAGTATAAGTAAATAGTAGCTGGTGAAACCTTTGCCATTTTGGCAATTTTACTCATAGATGTTGCATGAAATCCATTGTTATTTACCAACTGAATTGTTGCCTTTACAAGTGCATTACGCTTATCTATACTTTTTTGAAGTTTCGCCATAATTATTATAATTGAGTTGCAAATATACTAAAAAATGAACGTTCATTCTTTTTTTTAACAGAAATTTATTAATTCATTTTTAATGTGTTGTTGAAAGCTATAACAATTTATCCTAGCGAACTTTATACAAATGTTAAGAAATAGAAGTATTATATCTATAACAGTGGTTATCTTTGCATAAAATTACATTTATGTCAAAATCTTTTTCCTATTTAGGAATTAATACATTATTACAGCAAAGCTTAACCGATTTACAAATAAGCATACCTACAGATATCCAAGAGAAAGCCATTCCGGTTGTACTCAATCAAAAGGAAGACCTTGTAGCTATTGCAAAAACAGGAACTGGTAAAACTGCAGCTTTCGGATTACCATTATTACAATTAATAAATACGGAACTAGATCAAGTTCAAGCATTAATATTAACACCAACAAGAGAATTAGGTCAGCAAATACAGACGAATTTAGAGTCTTTTGCTACTCATAGTTCTAATATTTCCATAACATCTGTTTGTGGTGGAATTCCAATAAAACCACAAATCGAGCGATTACAAAATCCAACTCATATTGTTGTAGCAACTCCAGGTCGTTTAGTAGATTTGATAAAAAGAGAAGCTATTGAACTTAAAAACTTAAAATATTTAGTTTTAGATGAAGCAGATGAAATGGTTTCTGCTTTAAAAGAAGATTTGGATAATATTATTAAAGAAATTCCAAAATCAAGAAGAACTCTATTATTTACTGCTACTTTATCTGGAGCAATAAAACAATTGGTTCAGAATTACATGTCTAAGCATGTCGTACAACTGGAAGCAGATATGTCTACTATAGGTCATCAAGGAATTGATCATCAATACGTAGTAGTAGAGCCAATTGAAAAGCTAGATGTTTTAATGCATTTCTTAAATACCAAAGAAGGAGAAAGGGGAATCATTTTTTGTAAAACGAAAGCTGCTGTTAATAAATTAGCTAAAAATTTAGCCATCAATAAATTTTCATCTGGAGCCATTCATGGAAGTTTAACACAAGGAATTCGTGACAGAATCATGGGACAGTTTAGAGAAGGTCATATTGATATTCTTATTGCAACAGATTTAGCTGCTCGTGGAATTGATGTAAAGGAAGTTTCTTATGTAGTCAATTACCACTTACCAGATACTTACGATGCCTACGTACATAGAAGCGGTCGTACAGCTAGAGCAGGAGCAAAGGGCTTGTCTTTAAGTGTGATTCAACAAGATGAATTAATAGATATACCAGAATTTGAAGACGAATTAGGAATTATCTTCAACGAATATAAAAAAGCAGACCCGAAAAGCATTGAGGAGAACAACGGACTGATTTGGGCTAGAAAAATATTTAAAACAAAGCCAAATCGTGATATTCCAGAAGACTTTAAAGCGAAAGTAAAAACCATATTTCATCACTTAACAAAAGAGGAACTGGTAGATAAGATACTAGCCAATTATATTGCCGAAAACAATACGATTGTAGAGAAAAAAGAGGCTGTAAAAAAGAAGAAAAAGAAAAAATAGAAAATGGCTAATTATATAAAACTACAAAAGGATATTTTAGATAAGCTTAATATTAAAGAGCTAAATCCTATGCAGGATGAAGCCTTGTTATCTATTACAAGTACTGCAAATACTGTCTTACTTTCTCCTACAGGAACAGGAAAAACAGTAGCTTTTTTATTGCCAACAATTTCTGCTTTAGACAAGGAAAACCCAAATGTACAATTGTTAATTTTAGTGCCTTCACGTGAACTGGCTATTCAAATTGAACAAGTAATTCGAACAATGGGTACCGGTTTTAAAGCCAATGCAGTTTATGGCGGAAGACCTTTTAGTAAGGATAAAATAGATTTAGCTCATGCACCTGCTATTTTAATAGGAACTCCGGGTCGAGTAGCAGATCATTTACGAAGAGAAACTTTTTCTGTAGAAGCCATTAATACTTTTGTTTTAGATGAATTTGATAAATCTTTAGAAGTAGGTTTCGAAAAAGAAATGAAAGAAATCATTTCTAGTCTTCCAAATATAAAAAAACGTATTCTTACTTCTGCTACACAAGATATTGAAATCCCTCGTTTCGTTGGATTACAAAACGAATTGGTAATTGATTATTTGGTAGATGAAGCTAGTAATTTAGAAATCAAAAAAGTTATTTCAGCAGAAAAAAACAAGCTGCAAAGTTTGGTAGATGTACTGCATGATATAGGAAATAAACCTGGAATCATTTTCTGTAATTTCAAGGATACTATTCAGTTTGTAAGCGATTTTCTAAATAAAAACAATATTGCTCACGGAACGTTTCATGGTGATATGGAGCAAATTGAAAGGGAACGCGCTTTGATAAAATTCAGAAATGGAACGCATCAAATTATTGTCGCTACAGATTTAGCTGCTCGGGGTTTAGATATTCCGGAGCTTAATTATATTATTCATTACCAACTTCCTTTAAAAGCAGAAGAATTCACCCACAGAAATGGTAGAACTTCCCGTATGAATGCACAAGGTACGGCCTATGTATTACAATGGGAAAAGGAGTACCTTCCAGAATTTATTGAAACAAAATCTGTTTTTACACCTAGTGGAAAGGCAACTAAAATTGCTAGCCAATGGAGAACCTTATTTATTTCAGGTGGAAGAAAAGATAAAATTTCTAAAGGAGATATTGTAGGTTTATTCTTTAAAGAAGGCAGTATTAATAAGGAGCAACTAGGAATTATCGAGTTAAAACAGGATTGTGCTTTTGTTGCAGTTTCAAAAGGTGTTGCAAGAAATTTAGCCGATAAACTTAATAACAGTAGGTTAAAAAAGAAAAAGGTGCGTATTTACCTAGTTTAGTTCTCTAAATTAATATTCCACTTTTATAGTTATACATCTGATATTTACGCGTACTTTTGCGCTCTTATAAAATTTGAAATGAAGCGTATAAACGAATACAAAAAACTCTTTGGAGTTGAAAACGAAGTTGAATTAAAGACTTTAAAAAAGAGTTACCGTAATTTAGTTAAGGAGTGGCACCCAGATAAATTCCAAAACGGAGATGCTTTGCAAGAAGAAGCAGAAATAAACAGCCGAAAAATTATTGATGGTTACCACTTTCTAGTTAGTATCGCACCAGAAACTATTGCAGCTAACTTAGATGCTTACACAGAAACAATTACTAACACAGGTATTGCAGACTTTACTCATAAAGGTCTTTTATTAGAAATTACCTTTCTAGATGGTTCTACTTACGAGTATTTTGGTGTAACAAAACCTGTGTATATAAAAATGATAAATAGTGATAAAGTAAATCGTTTTGCTAAACGAAATATCTATCCTAAATACACGTACAGAAAAACAAAAAGACAATTAGAAGAGGCATAGTATTTCATTTTATGGAAGAAGTTTGCCTTTGTAGAATATTTTGAATATTCCGAAGATATAAAAGAGGAGAAGGTAAATTATACTTTCTCCTCTTTCTTTTTTTTGCTTAACTTGATAAGAAATTATTCATTTTTTGAATATCTTGACAAAAATAAAATTCTAAACAAAAACATACTTTTATGCAAATAACAGCAGCCTATACAGATTTATACCAACTTACTATGGCTCAGGTATATTTTAACACCAAACCTGACGGAAAAGCAGTTTTTGACTATTATTATAGAAGCAACCCTTTTAAAGGTGGATATGCTATTTTTACTGGACTTGAAGATGTATTGAATATTCTTGAAAACTTTAAATTTTCAGCTTCAGACTTAAAATATTTAGAGCAACACGGTTTCGAACAAGCTTTTTTAGATTATCTGAAAGACTTTAAGTTCAACGGAACTATTAATTCTAGTAAAGAAGGGGATGTGGTTTTTCCTAATCGTCCAATTCTTCAGGTTGAAGCAAATATTATTGAAGCTCAAATTATTGAAACCGTTTTACTAAACATATTAAACTTTCAAACTCTAATAGCTACCAAGGCTAGCAGAATTCGTTATAGTGCTCAAAACGAAACCCTATTAGATATGGGACTTCGTCGTGCGCATGCAACTGGAGGTTATTATGCATCAAGAGCTGCAGCTATTGGCGGATTTGACGCAACAAGTAATGTTATAGCTGCCGAAGATTATGGAATTCCATCCTCTGGAACTATGGCGCATTCCTTCATTCAAAGTTATGAAGATGAGTTAAAGGCTTTTCAAGATTTTGCTCAGCACCGACCAAAAAACTGTGTATTGTTAATTGATACTTACAACACTTTAAAAAGTGGATTACCTAAAGCTATTCAAGTTGCTAAGGAAATGGAAAGTAGAGGAGAGCAGTTAATGGGAGTGAGGCTGGATAGTGGAGATTTAGCTTATTTAGCTAAAAAAACACGTAAAATGTTAGACGAAGCCAATTTACAATATGTGAAAATCGTGGTTTCTAATCAGTTAGATGAATACGTTATAAAAAGTTTGAAGGAGCAGGGGGCACCAATAGATATTTACGGAGTTGGAACCAACCTAGTTACCGGTAAACCAGATGCTTCTTTTGGAGGAGTATATAAACTTTCGGAATACAATGGAGCGCCTAGAATTAAACTTTCAGAAAATTTAATTAAAGTTTCGCTACCATATAAAAAGCAAGTGTATAGAATGATAGATGAAAATGGGAAATTCTACGGAGCAGATGCTGTTGGACTTTTTAAAGAAGGAACTTTAGACGAGATGGTTCACCCATTCGATATTAATAAGAGTTTAAATCTTGAAAGATTTACCCATGAGCCTTTATTAGAAAAAGTTATGGAAAACGGAAAAAGAATTACTCCTTCAAGAACCGTTACAGAAATTGCTGCATATTCAAAATCTAGATTAGAACAACTTCCATTAGAATACAAACGTTTCCAAAACCCACATATTTATAAAGTTGGTTTAAGTAATACTTTAAAACAAGAGCGAGACGAACTATTAAAAAAGCATAAATATTAAAATATGAAAGCGCTTATTATAATTGATGTACAGAATGATTTTATTCCTGGCGGCTCCCTTCCAGTTCCTAATGGAGATAAGATTGTTCCTGTTATTAATCGTATACAAGATACATTCGATTTAGTTATTGCAAGTCAAGATTGGCATCCGCAAGATCATGTGAGTTTTGCTTCCAATCATAAAGGAAAATCGGTTTTTGATGAAATCGAACTTCATGGTAAGCCGCAAACTCTTTGGCCAGACCATTGTGTTCAAGGCACACAAGGAGCAGAGTTTCATCCAGATTTAAATACAGATAAATGGGAAACCATTTTCAGAAAAGGAACCGATAAGTCCATTGATAGTTATAGTGCCTTTTATGATAACGGACATTTGAAATCTACAGGTCTAACAGGTTATTTAAAAGAAAAAGGAGTTTCTGAGGTTTACCTTTGTGGTTTAGCCGGAGATATTTGCGTGTATTTTTCAACTATGGATGCTTTAGAAGAAGGTTTTACTTGTTTTTTTATAGAAGATGCTTCACAAGCATTAGATGCTGAAGCATTCAAGTCGCTTAAAAAGAAATTGATAGACAAAGGTGTTCAAATTGTTAATTCAGAATTTTTTTTATAGGCTATCAAAAAAATCAAAATCCTCTAGCTTTGCCTGTATTATTAAATACAATATATATCAAACTTGAAATTAATAGTAATAGTATATACCATGTATTTGTTACTAGTTCAAAATATGTGATATCTCCTTTAGCGAAGCTTAATATCATTAAAACCTGAGCACCATAAGGTAAAACTCCTTGTATAATACAGGCAAAAATATCTAATAAGGAAGCAGTTTGTTTATTTTCAAGATTGTATTGGTCATTAATAGACTTTGCTATAGGTCCTGAAATAATAATAGAAACAGTATTATTAGCAATAGCCAAATTTACAGTCGATACCAAAGCACTAATTCCAAACTGTGCTGATTTCTTATTTTTTATAAATCCTTTTATTTTTATTAAAATATATTCTATTCCTCCATTATATGTTACTAAAGCGGCTAAGCCACCAGTTAATAAAGACAATAGAAAAATTTCTGTCATATTTTGAAATCCTACAAAACTAGTTTGTGTAAACTCTAAAACAGTGAAATCCTTGTAAATTACCCCTAATACTCCGGCAGAAATTATACCTAAAAACAAAGTAGAAAAAACGTTTATGCCTTTGATAGATAAAGTTAACACTAGTATATATGGGAATATCTTTATCAAGGAATAGGAGTGGTTTATTCTATCAGATGTAATTGTATCTAAGGTAAATGCTTTATAAATAAGAATACCTATAGTTACAAGTGCTGCGGGTAAGGCAATTTTTATATTTGCCTTGAATTTATCACTCATTTTAACCTGTAAGGATTGTGTGGCGGCTATGGTTGTATCAGATATTACGGATAAATTATCTCCAAACATGGCACCTCCTAATAATGCTCCACATAAAATACTTAAAGACAAGCCTTCCGTTTCAGCAAAACCCATTACAATTGGAGATAAAGCAACAATGGAACCAACAGATGTTCCTGTGGAAACGGATAAAAATGCAGAGATAACAAATACACTGAAATATAGATACTGGCTGCTTATTAGTTCTAATCCAAAGTTTACAATAGCGTCTACACTTCCGGTAGCTTTTGTGACTTCAGCAAATGCACCAGCAAGTAAATAAATTAAGCACATGGTTAATATTTTGTGATCGCCACATCCATCAAGAAGAACCTTTATTTTAGTATGGATAGATTGTTTAAAAAGTACAAATGCTACAGCTATACCTGATATTACAGCAATAGGAGCGGGTAGTGCATAAAAGTCCTCTTGAATAATTCCAACACTTAAAAAAGTGAAAATGAATATTAAAAAAGGAATTAAAGCTTTAAATGTAGGTTTGTTTGAGCTTGTTTGCATCGTCTATCTGTTTATTTACAGAATCGCAGAAAGAGAAAATTAGCAAATATTAGGAATGCTTAACGTTTTTTCCAAAGTATTTGGCTTATCGTTTTAGCACCTTGCTCGTTATGCAGGTTGCTATCTCCTTTTGAGATTCTTGATAATTTAGTTTGCAAACTTAGTAGATATTTTAATATCTAAAAAGAAAAATTTATCTTTATTAAAATCCTAATTTGTTTATAGACTTTAATAAATAACTATTAGAGATATTTCTTCTCAAAACAAAGAGTTACTTTTGTGCTCTTTTTAATATTATGGCAAAATTAGACGAAAACGGATTAACAAAAGCTGCACGTACCTTACTACTTGTGGGGGTTTTGTTTGTAGCAATAAACTTAAGACCAGCACTTTCAAGTATTGGTCCATTGATTGACATGATTCGTCAAGATGTTGGACTCTCAGATACTTTATTAGGTCTACTAACAACCTTACCATTAATTGCTTTTGGAGTAGTTTCTACCATAACGCCATTGTTCACAAAGCGTTTCGGAATAGGTAATACACTTTTAGGAGCGTTAATTACACTTGCTACCGGGATTATTATCCGTTCTCTCGGAGGAGTTTTTGAACTATACTTAGGAACTATTTTATTAGGTATTGCAATTGCTTTTGGTAATGTGTTGATTCCTGCATTAATTAAAAGGAACTTTCCTCATAAAGCAGGGTTTGTTACAAGTTTGTACTCTGGAGTTATGTCTTTAGGAGCTGCATTTGCAGCTGGCTTAAGTGTTCCTTTAGCAGTTGAGTTTAATTTAGGTTGGCGTGGATCCTTAGTATCTTGGTCTGTTTTGGCTATACTAGCCATTATTATTTGGATTCCTAATATCAAGCGTATTAATCGTACACCACCAAGCAGGAGTTTTAAAGAGGCAATGAAAAAACTGAGTGGCACATTGTTGGTATGGAAATTAGCACTTTATATGGGACTTCAGTCTTTAGCTTTTTATGTGATTTTAGCTTGGTTACCAGCAATTTTAATTGATAGAGGTTATGACGAAGCTTATGCCGGATGGATGCTTTCCTTATCTCAAGGAACAGGAATCCTAGGAGCTATTATAATTCCAGTTTGGGCAGGTTCAAGAAAAGATCAACGATTGGTAATTGTGTCTTTAATTGTTATTGAAATATTAGCTTTTATTGGTTTAATGTTTCCAGAATTAGGAATGGTAGAATTGTGGATTGGCTTAATAGGAATGGTTCTTGGCGGTACATTTGGATTGGCTTTATTGCTTATCGTATTACGAGCTAAAGATTCTGAAACAGCTGCAGAACTTTCTGGAATTGTTCAGTCTATTGGCTATTTTATTGCTGCAACAGGACCGTTTATTGTTGGGATGATTTATGACCTTACACACGTTTGGAATTACGCATTAATATTATTAGTTGGCGTTTCGGTTCTTAAGCTTATAATGGGAATAGACGTTGGAAAAGACAAAAAGATTTAACTTCAAAACAATTAATAAAACTAATTAATTCCTTTAATTTTGTTATGCGCTAAAGCCTAACAATTAGCATAGTCAAGCAAATGAAATCTAAAACTCCGCTATTAATCATTGCATCTTTTTTTTCTATTTATGTTATATGGGGTTCTACCTATTTATTAAATAAAATTGCTGTAATGCAATTACCTCCATTTCAAGTTGGTGCAATACGATTTTTGGTTGCAGGTATATTGATATTTATTATAGCCAAGTTTTCAGGTTATTCCTTAAAAATTACTAGAAAACAGTTAATGAATACGTGCATCGCAGGATTTTTGTTTTTGGCAGGAGGGAACGGAATTTTAGTTTGGGCTTTAAAATATGTAGATAGTGGACTAGCTGCTTTAGAAATATCTGCCCAACCTTTAGTCGTAATTATTCTTTTAAGATTGATAGATGGTAAGAAAATAAAAGCAATGTCTGTTATTGGAGTGATACTTGGTATAATTGGAATTTACTTACTGATTAGTCAAAAGCAATTAATTAGCAGTGAAGATACAGTTGTAGGTTTAATCATGATTTTCTTCTGTATGCTAAGCTGGGCATTCGGGAGTATTTTTGTTTCTAAAGCAGATTTACCATCCAACTTCTTTATAAATACCGGTTATCAAATGATATCTGGAGGAATTTTTATACTTATAGGAAGTTTTGCAGTAGGGGAGCAATGGATTGGTTTTAGTTCGTGGAAACAAGAGGTGCAACTTTCAATGCTTATTTTAGTTGTATTTGGTAGTATTGTCGCATTTACTTCTTTCAACTATTTACTACGAGTAGTTTCACCAGAAAAAGTAGCAACATCCACCTATGTAAATCCACTTATAGCTTTACTTTTAGGGTGGTATTTCTTAGAGGAATCTATTACAACACAATCTATAGTTGCTGCAGGAGTCTTGCTAACCGGCGTTTATTTTATAAATACTAAAAAGATGCTAACCATTTTTAATAGATTTAAAAAAGAAGCTTAATTCATTCTGATTGGCTTATAATTTTGTTTTGAAGCTTGATTCAATATAAAATGAAATTCAGAGTCTTTTTATATTATGTAAAATAGAATATTTATATTTTTTACAGATATGAAAACAACAGACTGGGATATTTTACTTAATATGGAATTATAGCTAGACTTATTAATTATTCTAGCATAGACATAAATAGCTTTCATAATTACTCGATATAAGTATAATAACGTTAAATCTTAAATTATATAATTTATTGCTAAATACGCTATTCGATAATTATAAGTAAATGTATTATAATTAATATTATGTAAAATAGGATATTTCACTTACTTCATATTGATATAGATTTGTAAATTTGTAAAATACCTGTTAATTATTAGCCTATTCCTATACCTTGAAGTATTTTTACATTTAAACAAAATTTTATGGAAAACTTAAAACATATTCTTTATGATTATTTATTAACGCTTGGTGTTAATGAAATTATTGCAGAATATCTCAATATGCTTGGCTTGTTAATAGTATTACTAATTCTAATTACTATAATTGATTATGTTCTTAGAAAAATAATAATTAACTCTTTTAATGTAATTGCTCTTAAATCTAAAACTAGATTTGATAATATTTTAGTACATAATAAAGCTCCTAGAAATATTGCGCACATATTCCCTTTGTATCTTGCTATAAAGGCAATTCCTATAATTTTTAAAGATTTTCCGGACTTTGGTTTAATTATAAAAACCGGACTTCAAGTATTTGGTGTGATTCTTTCGCTATGGATTGCTAGATCTGTTTTACACTCTCTAAAAGATTATTTAAAAACTATTCCTAGATTTAAAGATAAGCCTATTGATAGCTATATCCAGGTCTTTATGATTTTTGCATGGGTTATCGGAATCTTTATGATTTTTGCTATTGTTAGTGGTATCTCCTTTTGGGAGTTTATAACAACTATTGGTGCGGGTTCTGCAATTATAATTCTGGTTTTTAGAGATAGTATTCTAGGTTTTGTTGCTAGTATACAGGTTACTGTAAATGATATGGTTAGAATTGGTGACTGGATAACTTTTGAAAAATATGGTGCAGATGGAGATGTTACAGAAATAAACCTTTCTACCGTAAAAGTTCAGAATTTCGATAAAACCACTACTACTATTCCAACCTATGCCCTTATCTCCGACTCTTTTAAAAACTGGCGTGGAATGAGTGATTCTGGTGGTAGACGTATTAAAAGATCTATAATAATTAAGGCTTCAAGTGTGCATTATCTAACAGATGATGATGTAGAAAACTTAAAAAAAATACAGTTAATATCTGACTATTTAACAGATAGAAAAAATGATATAGATAAGTATAATCATCAAAATGAAATAGATAAATCTGTATTAATTAACGGTCGAAATCTTACGAATTTAGGAGTTTTTAGAAAGTATATTCAATCCTATATTGAAAATCATTCTGCTATAAACAAGGATATGACTATTATGACACGTCAATTAGCTCCTACTTCTCAAGGGTTGCCTCTTGAAATTTATGCCTTTAGTAGCGATAAACGTTGGGTTAACTATGAGTATATTATTTCAGATATATTCGATCATAGCTTAGCTGCTGTTCCTTATTTCGATTTAGAGCTATTCGAGTTGCCTACAGAAATCACAAATAAAGCTAAGTAACACATAGTGTTATAAACTAAAAAAGCTTCTTATTTCAAAATAAGAAGCTTTTATTATATAGTGTGATAAAGGATTACTTAACTAAAGTAACTTTTACTGCGTTCATTCCTCGTTGTCCCTTTTCTAATTCAAAAGAAACTCTATTGCCTTCAACTATTTCATCTCTTAAACCACTAACGTGGCAAAAGTATTTTTCATTGTTTTCTCCGTCAATAATAAATCCGAAACCTTTTGAGCTATCGAAAAAAGAAACTGTTCCAGTTCTAACTGGGTCAAATGCTTCTCTATCTTCGTCTGTAGTTTTTGGAATACTAACTTCGATATTGGCAGCTTTTACTTTAACTTTTAAAGCAGGATCTGGTGGAGTATCCGTTAAATTACCATTATGGTCTACATAAGCAAACTGAATTCCATCTGTTCCGTTTTCTTCTTTTTCAGCCTTTCGGGCCTCCATTTTTTTACGTTTATCTTCTCTTTTCTTTAAACGCTTTTTTTCCTTTTCACTTTTGTTAAATGTCTGTTGTGATTTTGCCATTAATTAATATAAAATATATTTTTACTTGTTATTAGTCCCAAAGATATTGAATTTCAAGGTCGAAAGCAAGAATAACAGCCTACAATTGATTTAGTACAAGGAATAATTCTTAAAATGGCAAGCTTTTTAAATCCACATTTCCGCCAGAAATAATAATTCCAATGCTTTTATTAGAAAAGTGTTTTTTGTTCTTTAAAACAGCTGCTAAAGCCACAGCGCTAGATGGTTCTACAACTATTTTAAGTCGTTGGTAAATTAATTTCATCGCTTCAAGTATCTCTACTTCTTCCACACAAACAATTTCTTCAACAAACTCCCGAATTATCGGAAAATTTATATCTCCTAATTGTGTTCTTAGTCCGTCTGCAATGGTGTTTGTAGTGTTATTCGATTCAATTTTGCCACTTTTTAAAGACCTATACGCATCATTTACTTCTATAGGTTCTCCTCCAAAAGCTTTACAATTTCTACCAAACAATGAGGCACTTAAAGCAGTTCCTGCAAGTAAGCCTCCTCCTCCAACCGGAGCAACAATAAAGTCTAAATAATCGTGCTCTTCAATAAGCTCATAACATGCGGTAGCATTTCCGTAAATAACATCTAAGTCGTTAGAAGGATGTATAAAAGTAGCACCTATTTCTTTTATTATATTTTCGGTAGCTACTTCCCTTGCTTCTATTGTAGATGCACATAAAGTAATTTTTCCGCCATAAGCTAAAACAGCGTCTTTTTTTACCTGTGGCGCATTTTCAGGCATAACTATATGTGCTGAAATCCCTATTTGTTTTGCCGCTAATGAAACTGCTTGGGCAAAATTTCCAGAAGAATGTGTAACCACTCCTCTACTTTTTTGCACATCACTTAATTGCAGTACAGCATTTAATGCTCCTCGCATTTTAAAAGCTCCCATTTTTTGAAAATTCTCACATTTAAAATAGAGATTAGCTCCTGCAATTGCATTTAAACCTTCAGAAGTTAACACAGGTGTATTATGAATATATGGCGTAATTCTTTTATAACTAGATAATATGGCTTCTTTGTGTTGCATGCTTTATTTAAAAGTGAAATATACTAATTCTTTTAACCGATAGAACTATAAAAAAAAGCTAAAATTATGTATTTTGCACTTTAAATTAATCCATAAATGAAAGTCTGTATTGCCGAAAAACCTAGTGTTGCTAGAGAGATTGCCTCTGTATTGGGAGCAAACTCTAAACGTGATGGCTATTATGAAGGAAACGGCTATGCTGTAACTTATACTTTCGGGCACTTATGTACTTTAATGGAGCCTAACGACTATAAACCTCATTGGAAAAGTTGGGATCTTAATAACTTACCCATGCTACCAGAAAAATTCAAAACCAAAGTGGTAGCTAATTCTGGAATTAAAAAACAGTTTAATATTGTAAAAAGTCTTTTTGATAAAGCAGAACTTGTTATAAACTGCGGGGATGCTGGTCAAGAAGGAGAACTTATTCAACGTTGGGTTTTAGATCAGGCAAATTATAAAGGAGAAGTAAAACGCCTTTGGATATCGTCGCTTACTACAGAAGCTATTAAGGAGGGTTTTGAAAATTTAAAACCTTCTGAAAACTATGATAACTTATATTATGCGGGATTTTCTCGTGCTATTGGCGATTGGCTTTTAGGAATGAATGCCACCAGATTATATACCGTAAAACATGGTGGATATAAACAAGTTTTATCTGTTGGAAGAGTGCAAACTCCTACTCTAGCTATGGTTGTTAATCGTTTTAAGGAAATTGAAAACTTTAAACCACAGCCATATTGGGAACTTCAAACCATGTATCGTGATACTTTATTTAGTTACGAGGAAGGTAGATTTCTGAAAATGGAAGACGGAGAGGTTTTAGCTAATAAAGTAAAAGAAGCTCCTTTTGAAATTGTTTCTATTACAAAGAAAAAAGGAACAGAATATGCTCCGAAACTTTTTGATTTAACTGGCCTACAGGTTTATTGTAATACGAAATTTGGGTTTTCAGCAGACGAAACTTTAAAAATAGTACAGAAGCTTTACGAACAAAAAGTGGTTACCTATCCTAGAGTAGATACTACTTTTCTTCCAAACGATGTGTATCCTAAAGTAGCAGGGATTCTTCAGAATCTTACTAATTATGCTGCTTTAACACAGCCACTTCTTGGAAAGAAAATTAAAAAATCTTCTAAAGTTTTTAACGATAAAAAAGTAACCGATCACCATGCTATTATTCCAACAGGAATTCAAATAAATCTACAATATAATCAGCAACAAGTGTATGATATTATTGTAAAACGTTTTATTGCTGTTTTTTATGATGATTGTTCTGTATCCAATACCACAGTAATTGGTAAGGCAACAGATGTTCATTTTAAAACTACCGGAAAAGAGATATTAAAAAAAGGTTGGCGAGTTGTTTTTGAATCTGATAAAACCGATTCTAAAAAATCGAAGGAATCTGGAATTCTTCCAACATTCGAAAAAGGCGAACAAGGACCTCATGAGCCATCTTTTTTAGAAAAACAAACCAAGCCACCAAAACAATATACGGAAGCTTCTCTCCTACGCGCAATGGAAACTGCCGGGAAACAAGTAGATGATGATGAACTACGAGAATTAATGAAGGAAAACGGAATAGGAAGACCTTCTACTCGTGCCAATATTATTGAAACGCTTTTTAAACGTAAATATATCAAGCGTAATAAAAAACAGATTTTACCAACTACTACGGGTATTCAGTTGATTGATACGATTCAGAATGAATTATTAAAATCGGCAGAACTTACTGGTTCTTGGGAAAAACAGTTAAAAGACATTGAAAAAGGAGAATATAGTGCTAGTCTTTTTATAAGAAACATGAAGCAAATGGTAGATAGATTGGTGTACGAAGTTCGTAGCGAAACCAAACGAGCTAATATTAGTTATGCTACTACCGTTCAAAAAACAAAAGCAAAAAAAGTAAGTAAGAAAACGACTGGTATTACAGATGAAAATTGCCCTAAATGCAAGCAAGCTAAGCTAATTAAAGGAAAGTCTGCCTATGGCTGTGCAGCCTATACTTCAGGTTGTAAGTTTGTTTTACCATTTACATATAAAGGCAAAAAGATTTCTGAAAAACAATATATTAGACTGTTGCAAAAGGGATCTACTGTTAATTTGAAAGGTTTTAAAACCGAAAACGGATCTGTTCAAGGTTTACTCCGATTTGATGATAATTTTAATTTAGTTTTAGAGCCTAAAAAATCTGCAAAAGCAAAAGTTCCAGATACATTAACTTGTCCTAAGTGTAAAAAAGGAACCGTTATAAAAGGAAAATCGGCTTATGGTTGTTCGGAGTATAAATCTGGGTGTAATTTTGTTTATTCTTTTGACGACCTACGTAAAGCAGCTGGAGATCAAAAATTAACCAAAGAATTGGTATTTAAAATCCTAAGTAAATAGAAGTTTTCTACTTACTTAGGATTTAATATTTAAAGGAAAATAAGTGCTAGCTTATTCTGCTGGACGACCATGAATTTCTTCAAACATGGTGTCAAAATTATCTCGGATATAAGCACGTAATTTTAATCTGTAATCGTTTTTCAACCATTCAACAAAGTTAAAAGTACTCTTACTTATACACTTCGTATATCTTCCAATTCTGTAATCTATATCGTCTCCTAACATTTTAGCTAAACCTAAGGCATCGTAAACATCTTCCGAATTTTCGATACATATTTTAGCATGATGATGTATAGATCTTTCTAATACTACTTTTGAAGATTCTCCTGCTTTAATAGAATCTATATATGTTTTTTTGATATCGAAATATACATCTTCAGAATTTGAAAATTCAGAACGAATATGTTCTGGCATTTCATATCTGAAATTTTCTTCAATATCCTCATCTGTTATTAGTCCGTCTAAATAGAAGTTAGGTGTTCTAAATATACGTTGCCAATCAAGATCTGCTCCCCACGGACCAAAGCGGTGAAGGTTATTACCTAAATCAATTACTTGGAAGGTAGATTTGTTCTTTAAAATACGAGAACCTCTACCAATCATTTGATAGTAAAGTGTTAACGACTTTGTGGCTCTATTTAAAATGATACACTCTACAGTAGGTTCATCAAAACCAGTAGTTAAGATGCTTACCGATGTTAAAATAGCATCAGGCGTTTCTTTAAACCACTTTAATATTGCTTTACGTTCTTTTTTTGTATTCGTATTATCTAGATGTGCAACTGGGTAACCTGCTCTTTTAAAGGTGTCATATACATGTAAAGATGTATTAATACCGTTGTTGAAGATTAAAGTTTTCTTTCCTTTACAACGTTCTTCATAAGCTTGAATAAGCTTAGAAAGCATATCTGAATTTGTATATAAATCTTCTGAAGATTTTACAGTATAATCTCCGTTAGCACCAACAACTAATGATGTTAACCCAACATTGTAAGAATAAATTTCAGCACGTGCTAAGAATTTACTTTCAATAAGATGTTCAATAGTTTCACCAACAATAAGTTCGTCGTAATTATCATTCATCGGAAGCTTAATATTAGAACTCAAAGGTGTTGCTGTAACTCCTAATATGAAAGACTTTTCAAAGAATTTAAAAAGTTTTGTAAAGGAATTGTAATGTGCCTCATCAATAATCACTAGCCCGATATCTGAAATATCTAATTTGTCTTCTTGTAGTCTGTTGTTTAAGGTTTCAACCATTGCAACAAAACAACTATACTGACTCTGATCGTCTAGATTCGCTTTACTACTTACAATTTTATTTTCTACACCAAATTCAGTAAGCATTTTAGAAGTTTGCTTACATAATTCAATACGGTGCGTCATCACTAAAACTTTCTTTTTGTGATGCTTTAAGTATTGTCTAACTATTTCAGAGAAAATAACTGTTTTTCCTCCACCAGTAGGTAATTGATATAGTAAGTGATAATCTTCTGGAGAGTCTTCAAAGGCCTTAAATATTTTGTTAATAGCTCCTTTTTGATAGCTATAAAGGTCTTTTCCTGCTTTAGTTTCTTCGGATTCTGTTGTAATAATAGTGTTGCTCATAATGTTTTAAGATTGTGCAAAAATAGCAACTTTTTACTGTTTATGAAGAGTATTTTACAGGGAATATTGAAAATACTTGAAAACTACTCCTTTATGATGATAATTGTAGCTTTAACCCCTTTAGCTAAGTTCCATTGGTTACCAGAAATAATATTTCCGAAGTCATCTATAATTTGAAACTCTGCAGTGTTTGGTGCAACTTGTCCGGTATCTAAAGCATAGAAATCAATTTTATTGATTCCTTCAGCTAATTTAAATTTGAAACCAGTATAACTAGGAGTTAGTAATACTGAAGGTTTCACTACATCATCATTAACAAAAACACGAATATGGTCTCCATCAAAAGCGCCATGATCTCGGTATGCAATATCAATATGATCTGATTTTGTAGTGAAATCGCCAAAGAATTGCGTGGTAGTGCTTCCACGATATTGCTGTTCTTTTCTCATTTCCGTATAGCTTGCGTGTTTTTTTATACGGTCTTTGTATAATTCTCCAGGATCACCAAAGTTTTCTTGATTAAACATCGAAAATTCTTCTTTAGGTAATTCTAATTTTTGTTGTTGTTTTGGAACAGACATCCCATTGATATTATCTTCTTTAGGAATAACAAATCCTTGGTTGTCTATAGGCTTTCCTTCTTCTTCAACCTCTTGTTCAATCTCTCCTTCATCACTTTCAACAACAGGAATAGCAATAGATTTTTGCTCGTTGTCTATTTGTGCGTGTAAAGTGAAACTGAAAAAAAATATTAGTCCAAAAAAAAGTAATCGCATAATTTATAGAATATTTCTACTCACTGTTTTCAAAAATCGTACCTAAGTTTCAATTTTCCTATTTTAAAGGAGGCTTTTTAAAATTTTTAACTTTTCAACAGAAAAATGATTAGTTTTTTTAAAAATTTATAACTGCTTATATAAAAAAAAAGTCTAGCTTTTACACTAGACTTTCTTTGTTGTTATTTTTTTATTCCTTCTAAATCTAGAAGGAAGCTATAAGTTAGCGCTAATCGTTTATAGCGCTCAAAACGACCAGATGCACCTCCGTGACCAGTTTCCATATTACAATCCATGATAAGAAGATTGTCGTCTGTTTTTAGCTCACGTAATTTGGCAATCCATTTAGCTGGCTCCCAATATTGCACTTGGCTATCCCAGTATCCTGTAGTAATTAATAAATTAGGATAATCTTTAGCTTCAATATTATCATAAGGAGAATAAGACATCATATAATCGTAATATTCTTTTTCTTTCGGATTACCCCACTCATCAAATTCGAAAGTTGTTAGTGGAATAGTTTCATCTAACATTGTAGAAACTACATCTACAAAAGGTACAGCTGCTACAACACCATTCCATAATTCTGGTTTCATATTGATGATTGCTCCCATTAATAATCCTCCAGCGCTTCCGCCATAAGCATATAATTGTTTGCTGTTTGTATAGCCTTCTTCAATTAAAAACTCACCACAATCAATAAAGTCTGTAAAAGTGTTTTTCTTCTTTAAAAGTTTACCATCTTCATACCAATCACGTCCCATTTCTTGTCCACCACGAACATGCGCAATAGCGTAAACGAAACCTCTATCTAATAAACTTAATCGCGTAGAGCTAAAGTTAGGGTCTGTACTACTTCCGTAAGATCCATAAGCATAAAGCAATAATGGGTTTTTTCCGTTTTTCTCTAATCCTTTTTTATAAACGATAGAAACAGGCACTTTTGTTCCGTCTTTTGCAGTAGCAAATTTACGTTCTGAAACGTAGTTTTCTGTTGAAAAATTAGGGTCTAAAACTTCTTCTTGTTTTAAAACTTTAGAAGTTTTAGTGTTCATATCATATTCGTAATTGGTAAAAGGAGTTGTTAATGACGAATAATTGAAACGCAATAAATCTGTATCAAAGTCTATGTTAGAAGTTGTATACGCTACATAAGCAGGGTCATTAAAAGGTATGTAATGCTCCTCACCTTTCCAGCTATTAACTCGAATATGCATTAAACCATTTTTACGTTCTTCAAGAACTAAATAATTTTTAAATAGTTCTACACCTGCTAAGTAAACCTCTTTATTATGAGGAATAACATCTACCCAGTTTTCTTTGGTTGTTTTGTTAAGTGGCGTTTTAACTAAACGGAAGTTATTTGCATCTAGATTGGTGCGAATATAAAAGTGGTCAGCATAATGATCTACCGAATATTCTAAATCTTTTTCTCTTGGTTGCACAATTTTCCAATCTCCATTTGGGGTGTTTGCATCTAAATATTGAATTTCAGTTGAAAGCGTTTGGAAGCTTCCTATGAATAAATAAGCATTCGATTTAGATTTCCATACACCACATCTAAAGGTTTCGTCTTTTTCTTCGTAAACCAAAACATCTTCTGATTGGTCTGTTCCTAAAGTGTGTTTAAAAATTTTATTTTGTCTTAAAGTTTCAGGATCCTTAGTGGTATAAAAAACTGTTTTATTGTCATTTGCCCAAACTGCAGAACCACCTGTATTACTCAGTTTGTCTGATAAAAGTTCTCCTGTTTTTAAATCTTTAAAATAGATAGTGTATTGACGTCTTGAAATAGTGTCAATACCAAAAGCCATTAGTTCGTTATTAGGACTAACACTACGTGAACCAATGCCGTAATAGGCATGACCTTTTGCCATTTTTGGACCGTTAAGGATGATTTCTTCCTTAGTGTCCTCCCCTACTATTGTTCTACAAAATAAAGCGTAATCTTCTCCCTCTTCATAACGCACATAGTAAGAATATCCGTTGTCTGTTACAGGAACCGAAGCATCGTCTTTTTTTATTCTATTAACCATTTCGTCATAAAGCTTTTGTTGCAATTGCTCTGTATGACTCATTGTTTTAGTTAAAAACTCATTTTCAGCTTTTAGGTAATCTAAAACATCTTGCGTTTGCGCATCTGGTGTTTCTGCATTTTTTTGTTCGTCACTTAAACGCATCCAAAAGTAATTGTCTGTACGAGTTTCGCCATGGGCAACTAAGTCTTTAGGAATCTTTTTAGCAACTGGAGCATCTACATTATTGGTTGCCGTTTGCTTTTCTTCCATTTTACAGCTGGTAGCAACTAAAGCTAATACACAAAGTGTATACATTGTTTTTTTCATAATATGTTTATTGAATATGTTACTTAGAAACTACTAGTACTCTAATAATTTTAATAATTCGCCTTCAAATTTATCTCTTGATAAATACTGGTCTTCAAGCTGGTTGATGAATGGAATTGGTGTTTCCATACTAGCTACACGTTTTACTGGAGCATCTAGTTGTTCGAAACAGTTTTCCATAATTAATGCAGAAATATCACTAGCAATTCCACCAAATAAAGAATCCTCTTGTAAGATGATAGCTTTTCCTGTCTTTTTAACTGAAGCATAAATAGCATCGGTGTCTAAAGGTTGCAGCGAGCGTAAATCAATAAGGTCTGCTTGAATATCTTCGTGCTTATCTAATGTTTTTAGTGCCCAATGAACAGCTGCACCATAAGCAATTATAGTAATGTCATTTCCTTCTCTTAAGAGAGAAGCTTTACCAAGTGGCAAGGTGAAATAATCTGTTGGTACTTCTTGACGAATGCTTCTGTATAGAGCTTTATGCTCGAAGAATAATACAGGATTCGGGTCGTTAATTGCTGAAGCTAAAAGTCCTTTAGCATCATAAGGGAAAGCAGGATATACTACTTTTAATCCAGGTGTTTTTGTAAACCAAGCTTCATTTGTCTGACTATGAAAAGGTCCTGCAGCAACTCCTGCTCCGCAAGGCATTCTTACAACAACATCTGCATTTTGGTTCCATCTATAATGTGATTTTGCTAAATAGTTTACTACCGGGTTAAATCCTGAAGTAACAAAATCTGCAAACTGCATTTCTACAACACTTTTCATACCTGCTATAGAAAGTCCCATTCCTGTTTCAACAATTGCAGACTCACAGATTGGTGTATTTCTAACTCTATCTTTACCAAAGGCATCTACAAAACCATCTGTTATTTTGAAAACTCCACCATAATCTGCAATATCTTGCCCCATAATAACTAAGTCATCGTGGCGCTCCATGCTTTGCTTTAAACCTTGAGAAATCGCATCGATTAAACGAATTTCTTCTGTAGTACTATTAGGTGTAACTTCTTGGTATGTGTGGTTTTGATAAACATCATTTAACTCTTCTGTTTCAGAAGGAACAATAGGTTTTTCTGCTTCTGCTTCGGCTAGAGCATTATCAATTTCAGTTTTAATTTCAGCTCTAAACTTCTCGTCTAAAGCTTCTGTTAGAATACCGTTTTCAAATAAGAAACTTTTATAGTTATCTAAAGGATCTTTCTTTGCCCAAGTGTCCATTAATTCTTGAGGAACATATTTAGTTCCGCTAGCCTCTTCGTGTCCACGCATTCTAAAAGTTTTAAACTCCAGTAAAACCGGACGAGGATTTTTACGGATATCTTCAGCAAGAACGCTTATTTTATTGTAAACCTCTAAAATATTATTTCCATCAATAATATGACTTTCCATTCCGTAACCAATAGCTCTATCTGCTAAATCCTTACAGTTGTATTGCTCACTTGTTGGTGTTGATAATCCGTAACCATTATTCTCAATACAGAATAAAACAGGTAATTGCCATACGGAAGCAACGTTTAGAGCTTCGTGGAAATCTCCTTCACTAGTACCTCCTTCTCCTGTAAATACAGCAGTTACTTGGTTTTTATTATTTAATTTACTTGCTAGTGCAATACCATCTGCAACCCCAAGTTGTGGTCCAAGATGAGAAATCATTCCAACAATATTATATTCTTGCGTCCCGAAGTGGAAACTTCTGTCTCTTCCTTTAGTAAAACCGCTTGCTTTTCCTTGCCATTGAGCAAAAAGTCGGCGTAGTGGTATTTCCCGCGTGGTAAAAACCCCTAGGTTTCTGTGCATAGGTAAGATGTATTCTTCTGTTTTCATGGCTTTTGTAACACCAACAGAAATAGCTTCTTGACCAATTCCAGAGAACCATTTTGAGATTTTTCCTTGACGTAATAAAATAAGCATTTTCTCTTCTATAAGCCTAGGCTTCAGCATGCTTGTGTATAACTCTAATAAGGTTTCATCTTTTAAACCTTCTTTTTTGTAGCTAATCATAGTTGTAGAAATTGTTTCCAATACCTTAGTTTTTATAAAACCAAAAGTAACTAATTTTTCACGTTATGTGTCTATTTAGTTTAATTTTACTGAAGAATTTCGTTACATTTGTATTTCGACTTATAAATAAACGATTATGGACAGAATACCTAGTGTGAACCTGAGTGACTTCGTTTCAGGAGACCCAAAAAGAAAACAAAAATTTGTTGATGAAATTGGTAAAGCATATGAAGAAATAGGATTTGTAGCGCTTAAAGGTCATTTCTTAGATGACACTTTAGTTGATAATTTATATAGTGAAGTAAAAAACTTCTTCGACCTTCCGTTAGAAACCAAGCAGAAATATGAAATTGAAGGAATTGGCGGACAACGCGGTTATATTTCTTTTGGAAAAGAAAGTGCAAAAGGAAAAAAAGAAGGAGACTTAAAAGAATTTTGGCATTTTGGTCAGTGGGTAGAAAACAACCCTAAATTAGAAGAAGAATACCCGGAAAATGTAACTGTTGAAGAGTTACCTGAATTTAATAGAATTGGAAAAGAAACATATAGAATGCTTGAAAAAACAGCAAAATATGTTTTACGTGCTCTAGCTTTACATCTTAATTTAGAAGAAACTTATTTTGATAATTATATTCATAACGGAAACTCTATATTAAGACCAATTCACTACCCTCCTATTGTTAACGAACCTAAAAACGCCGTTCGTGCAGCTGCTCATGGTGATATAAACTTAATCACGCTTTTAATGGGTGCCCAAGGAAGAGGTTTACAAGTGCAAAGACACGATGGAGAATGGATTGATGCCATTGCAGAACCTGATGAATTAATGATTAACGTTGGAGATATGTTATCACGTCACACCAACAATAAATTAAAATCTACCATTCACCGTGTAATTAATCCGCCAAGAGAACTTTGGGGAACATCACGTTATTCTATTCCGTTTTTTATGCATCCGGTAAGTGATATGAAACTAAATGTTTTAGAAAGTTGTATAGATAAAGAAAATCCTAAGCAATTTGACGATATCACAGCTGGGGAATTTTTACATGAACGTCTTGTTGACTTAGGACTGATAAAAAAATAAATTCATGGATTTACAAGATCAGCTTAAAAACTTGTTTCCAGAGCATGTTCAAGAAGAACCTGAAGTAGATAATAGCAATGAAAATGATATTTGGCTTCAAGACGACCCGATACTTTGTAAATACGAAAAACGCAAAGGGAAACCTGTTACTATTTTAGATGGTTATACTGGAGCGACAGAAGATTTTAAAGCATTAGCAAAAGAGCTGAAAACCAAACTAAGTGTTGGTGGAAGTTTTAAAGACGATAAAATTATTATTCAAGGTGATTATCGTGATAAAATCATGACTATGCTAAAAGAAAAAGGTTTTAATGTAAAGCGCGTAGGTGGTTAATGACAAAGAATATTCTTCATATAACTAATGGTGGTAATTTAACTAATTACTTAATAGAGTTAGATTATAAGGGAGAATATCTTACTTGGCATGAAATGTTATGCGAAGGGCCTACAAAAGTGAAGATCGATTCAGATGCTTTTTTAAAAGTACGAAAAGACTTTTTAAAGGAGTTTTACCAAATTGAAATTGACGAGCAGAAATATAAAACCGAATTACAGAAGCTAGATAATATCTCTAATTATTCTGAAATTGTTTTATGGTTTGAATATGATTTATTCTGCCATATTAATATGTTGGCTATTATTAGTTTGTTAAGAGAAAAGCAAATTAAGAAACCAATTTCATTAGTTTGTAGTGGAAGGATTCCTGGAGAAGAAAACCTAAAGGCTTTAACGGAATTAACGGCTTTTCAGATAGATGAACATTTTAAAGAGCGTATTTATTTATCAAAAGAAGATAAAGAATTTGCATCTAATATTTGGGAAGTATACTGTGGTAGCGACCATAATTTACTCAAACCATTTATTACCGAGCAATCTACTTTTGAATATTTAAGTATCTGTTTAAAAGCTCATCTAAAAAGATTTCCAGATTCGGTAAACGGTTTGAGTGAACTAGAACATAACATTATTAAAATACTTGATAAGTACGAAGTAAAATCAAGGCATCATTTACTTGGTTATGCTTTAAATTATCAGGGTTATTATGGCTTTAGCGATATACAATTAATGCGAGTTATAGATAAACTCTCCTTATTTTTTATCCAGGAAGAAGACAGTATCAAGCTTAATAGAAAAGGATATGAAGTGTTGTTGAATCAACGTAACTATGCTTCAGAAATAAATGATAACATGCAATTTGGAGAGGTAAATCGATTAGATTATCTATTCAATAAAAAAGAAAATAAACTCATTAAAACTATATTACATGCAAATTAAAGAATCTGAACTTATTTTAAACCCAGATGGTAGTGTTTACCATTTGAATTTAAGACCAGAGCATATTGCTAAGGATATTATTTTTGTAGGTGATCAAGATCGCGTAGAAAGAATTACAAAGCATTTTGATACTATCGAGTTTACTATTCAAAAAAGAGAATTTAAAACCCAAACGGGTACTTACAAGGGAAAACGTATTTCTGTGATTTCTACAGGTATTGGTCCCGATAATATTGATATTGTGCTAAACGAATTAGATGCGTTAGTCAATATCAACCTAGAAACAAGACAAGTTAAAAAGGAGCTTACAAGTTTAAACATTGTTCGTGTTGGTACTTCTGGCTCGCTTCAAAAAGACATTCCGGTAGATGCATTTGTAATGAGTTCGCATGGCTTAGATATGAACGGTATGTTGCATTCGTACAAATTAGACAATATTACCAATTCAGAAATTGAGGATGCTTTTATTTCATATACTAATTGGAGTTCAGAAAAAGCAAGACCTTTAATTATAAGTAATAGCAAGAAACTAGCAGACTTATTAGATAGTACTGAGATTTATAAAGGGATTACCGCTACTGCAGGAGGATTTTACGGAGCACAAGGTAGAGTTTTACGGTTAGCGCTTCAAGACAGTGAATTAAATAATAAGTTAGATACTTTTAATTATAAAGAATTTAGAATTTCAAATTTAGAGATGGAAACATCTGCTATATATGGTTTAGCAAAATTATTAGGTCATCAAGCACTATCTATGAATGCTATTATTGCCAATAGAGCAACAGGTGAGTTTAGTAAAGATCCAAAAGCGGTTGTAAACAAATTAATCACTTATACTTTAGATAAATTAGCCGAATAATCGTTCTATTTAAAAGAATTAAAGACATTACCGCTTTCGCGGAAACATATGAAAACAATAAATATTGGAGGTGTACCAGAGCATTTTAATTTAGCATGGTACTTAACGCTTAAAAATGGTGAATATAAAGACGAAGGAATAAATCTTCGTTGGAAAGATTATTTTGGAGGTTCTGGTGAAATGTCTAAAGCCCTTCGTGAAGGAGAAATAGACATGGCAGTAATTCTTACAGAAGGAATTATCAAAGATATTATTGATGGAAATCCAAGTGCCATTATTCAAACATTTGTTGCTTCGCCTTTAATTTGGGGAATTCATGTTGCAAAAGATTCAAATTATCATAGCGTAGAAGATTTGAAAGGAACTAAAGCTGCTATTAGCCGATATGGTTCGGGTTCTCATTTAATGGCTTATATTAATGCTCAAAATAATAATTGGAATTTAGAAAAAGATTTAGATTTTGAAGTTATTAAAGATTTAGATGGAGCTGTAGAAGGATTAACAAAGGAAGTTGCAGATTATTTTCTATGGGAAAAATTTACCACTAAACCTTTGGTAGATGAAGGTGTTTTTAGAAGAATAGGCAACTGCCCTTCTCCATGGCCTTGTTTTGTTATTGCAGTAAGAAAGGAGTTTTTAGAAAATAATAAAGAGGATGTAAAAACCATCTTAAATATTATAAACGAAACAACTACAGACTTTAAAGATATTCCTAGAATAGACGCTACTATTGCAAATAGATATGAGCAAAAACTAGAAGATGTTCAAGAATGGTTAGAATTAACAGAATGGTCTCAAGAAGTTATTGATAAGAAAACAATAGAAAATGTTCAAGATCAATTGCTTGCATTAGATATAATTCCAGAAAAATGGGATTATAATAAGTTAGTTACCAAATTATAAATCAAAATTTATTTTGAATATTTTGTATTTCATCCCTAAAAAACTGTCTTACAACAATTTGATTTTTTATTTGTGTTAATTTTTGTTAAGTTTAAGTAACCAATATTGTTATTTAGTTTTACTAAATGCAAAAAGATGTTGCTTATGCTATTAACAATCATTTACATTCTCATTTGTCTTATTGCAATAAACTTTATATTACTTAAGTTTAGTTGTAATAGAACAACAAAAGAGAAAAAGGACAGAGTAAAATCTCAAACAGTTCGAAAAGTTATACGGGTTATAAACTCCAAAGAAGAGGTTTCTCCCCAGTTTTCTGCAACAGGTAGTTAGTTTTACTAAAATGCTTATTACCAAACCAATATCCTCTATTTGCACTTAAAGGCGATGGGTGTCCTGATGTAAGTATATGATGTTTATTTTTATCTATTAGCTTCGCTTTCTTTTTAGCAAAACCTCCCCATAACAAAAATACTACCCCTTCTTTTTTATCGCTTATTAATTTAATAACTTCATCTGTAAAGGTTTCCCAACCCTTTTTTTGATGTGAACCTGCTTGGTGTGCTCTAACAGTTAAGGTCGCATTCAGTAATAAAACCCCTTGCTTAGCCCAAGGTTCTAGATTACCAGTATCAGGATACGGAATTTGTAAATCTGTTTCTAACTCTTTAAAAATATTCTTTAAGGAAGGCGGAAATGGCACTCCATTATTAACACTAAAGCATAAACCATTAGCTTGCCCGACATCATGATAAGGATCTTGCCCAATTATAACGACTTTTACAGCTTCAAAAGGACATAAATTAAAGGCGTTAAAAATAGCTTCTTCTTTAGGAAAGCATTCTTCATTTTTATATTCTTCCGTGATAAACTCTAAAAGAGATTTAAAATATGTTTTTTTTAATTCTTCTTCTAAGTGTTTTTTCCAACTAGTGCTTATATTTGCCAGCATTTTCCATTTTAAATTTATGATAGTCTAAAATAATACTATCTTTAATCTTGATAAAATTTCAGCATCTATATTTATGAAAAATTTAAAATTTCCAACTGCTCAAACTATACTACTAATAATTGCTGGTTTAGTAACGCTATTAACTTGGATCGTTCCAGCAGGAAAATATGATACTTTAGATTACGATAAAGATGCAGATACATTTACTCGAGTTAGTTTAGTTGAAGAAACTACACTTCCCGCAACTCAAGAAACTTTGGAAACTTTAAATATTAAAATTCCATTAGAAAAATTTACTAACGGAGATATTTATAAGGCAATTAATATTCCTAATACTTATAACCAACTAGAGTCTAAACCTCAAGGTGTTTTTGAGTTTATAAAATCACCAATTAGAGGAATTATTGAAGCTGCAGATATTATTTTCTTAGTTTTAATTATTGGTGGACTTATAGGTATTATTAATAGTACTGGAGCTTTTGATGCTGGTATTGGTTGGCTAGCGAAGGCTTTAAAAGGAAAAGAATTTATACTTATTATCTTAGTTACAACGCTTATTGCTTTTGGAGGAACTACCTTTGGATTGGCAGAAGAAACCATTGCCTTCTTCCCTATCTTAATTCCGGTTTTTCTAGCTGCAAAATATGATGCACTTGTAGGTATTGCCTGTATATTTTTAGGCTCTTCTATAGGTACAATGTGCTCTACTATTAACCCTTTTAGTACTATTATTGCTAGTGATGCAGCAGGAATTAATTGGACTACAGGATTGGTTGGAAGAGTAATTATGCTTGGGCTTTCATTAACAATTTGTATTGCTTATATCATGCGTTATGCTAAAAGAGTAAAAGCAGACCCTACAAAGTCTATAATTTATGATCAAAAACAGCAAATTGAAGATCTTTTTGGTAATTCTAATAAAACTGAAGTTAAGTTCACTACTCGTTTAAGATTGGCATTATTTGTTTTTGCTGCTTGTTTTATCATTATGATTGTTGGAGTTTCTATGCTAGATTGGTGGTTTATAGAAATGACTTCAACTTTCTTAGTTGGTGCTATTTTAATAGGAATTATTTCTCAAATTAAAGAATCAGATTTTGTAGATACTTTTGTAAGAGGAGCTAGCGACTTATTAGGAGTGGCTTTAATTATTGGGATTGCACGTGGTGTGACTGTAATTATGAGTGACGGACTAATTAGCGATACCATGCTATACTACGCAAGTGATATGACAACCGGAATGCATAAAGGTGTTTTTGCAAGTGTTATGACAATGATTTATGGAGGACTTTCCTTCTTCATCCCTAGTTCATCTGGAATGGCGGTGTTAACTATGCCAATAATGGCTCCATTAGCAGATACCGTTGGAGTTGGTAGAGATATCGTTGTAAATGCTTACCAATACGGTTTAGGGCTATTCTATTTTATTAATCCAACAGGTTTAATATTAGCTTCTCTTGCTGTAGTTAAAGTTGGTTTTAATAAATGGTTAAAATTTATCATGCCATTAATGATTATAATGACTGTGTTTACCCTAATTGTAATGACGGTATTGGTTTATATATCGTAAATTTAATCAGGAAGATTATTTAAAAAATCGAGCATTTTTTTATTTACCTCCTCAGCTTGGTCAATAGATAAAAAGTGTCCAGCATTTTTTATAATTTCTCCTTTACCTTTAGGTAGCGTTTTTACAATCTCTATAGTTTTTTCAGTATTAATGATATCGTCATCTCCTATTAAAACTAAAACTGGCATTTGTAAAGTCTTAAGAACATCATTAGGAAATGGTTTCATATTGATTAGAAACTTATTTACAGAATCTTTTTCTGTGCCAATATAATATTGCTCTAAATATGCGTCACTAATATTGTCTACATTACTTGACATGGTTTTTAAACTTTGCTCTATTCTTTTTTCTTTAGAAGAAAGAAGCGAAACAATATTTTTTAGCAATCCTTCACTTGGTCTTATCCATGAAAAAGTTTGTGCAGGACTCAGCAATACTAAACTTTTAATTTCATGCTGATTTTCAAGAGCTAGTTTAACAGAAAGCCATCCACCACGGGAAGCACCAATAACATGATAACTATCTAGTTTTAAAACGAAAAGCACTTCTTTATACCAGTCTATTACTTTGTCTATACTTTCCATGTCCTTGTACAAATAGGATTTCCCAGGCTCTAAAAGAAAATCAATTGCATATACACGGTGATTTTCTGAAAGAGATTGAATATTTGGATACCACATGGTAGAACTAGCATTCATTCCGTGAAGAAGCACTAGTGGCTCTCCACTTTTTGGACCGCTAACAATAACATGCGCTATACCATCTGTAGTTGGAATATATAATTCTTCATAAGATACATCCCAAAGCTGTAAAGTTTTGTCATATGCTTCAAAATAGGCTTTATCACTAGCAGAAGCTTCCGTTATATACTTTGGTCTTTCTTTGTATTTATCAAATTCGTTAGCACAACTAAGGCTTAAAAGAAAAACAAAAAGGAAGAATATATTTTTCATATTGAATCTTTATTAATTCATACAAATCTAGTTATAATTTATTCAACATTATAACTAACTTTGTTATGCCTTAAAAGAACAATAATAAGCACAATACAACCTCCTATAATTATATAAATTATCGGATCATATATATGATTAACATACATAAAAAAACATTACAAGATTTAGAGTTTTCTACTGTTTTACAGCAAGTAAGCGAACTTTGTATTACTCCTTTAGGTAATGCAAAAGCTTTAGAAATTAGACCTTATAAAACAAAGGAAGAGCTACAGCTGGCTTTAAAATTAGTAAACGAATATTTAGCTTCTTTTTATAATGATAACAGAATTCCTAATCATGGATTTGATACTGTAGAAAAAGAATTAAAGCTTCTTAAAATTGAAAATACTTTCTTAGAGATTTATAGCCTAAAAAAAATAGCGGCTATTTCTTCTACAAGTAATGAAATTGTAAAGTTTTTGAAGAAGTTTGAAGAATATTATCCAAACTTAAGTGAGTATGCTTCTCATATAGAAGTTACAAAAGAGATTATTGAAAAAGTAGACGCAAATGTAGATAGATTTGGGGATATAAAAGATGAGGCCTCTGCCCTACTTTATGATATTAGACAAAATATTAATAAGCTAAAAGGACAAATTAATCAGAGTTTTACTTCTGCATTAAATAGCTATAATCAATTAGAATATCTAGATGATATACGCGAATCTGTAGTAGATAACAAACGCGTACTTGCTGTAAAAGCTATGTACAGGCGTAAGGTTAAAGGTTCTATTATGGGAAGCAGTAAAACAGGAAGCATCGTTTATATTGAACCAGAAGCAACTTTACGATATACACGAGAATTAAATAATTTAGAGTTTGAAGAATCTGAAGAAATTGTAAGAATCTTAAAGGATATTACAAATTTCATTAGGCCATTTTCTCCTTTAATTGAACAGTATCAAGATTTTTTAATTACTATAGATGTTGTTGCTGCAAAGGCAAAGTATGCTAAATCAATGAATGCAATTCTTCCTGAAATTAATGAGGATAGAACTTTGTTTTTGCGTGATGCATACCACCCATTATTGTATCTAAATAATTTAGAAAAGAAACAAGAAACCTTCCCGCAAACTATAGAATTAAAGCAAGACAGTAGAATTATCGTTATTTCGGGACCTAATGCAGGAGGGAAAAGTATCACACTAAAAACGGTTGGACTATTACAAGTAATGCTACAAAGCGGAATGTTGATTCCGGTGCACGAACGAAGTTCGGTGTGTTTGTTTGATAGGGTATTAAGCGATATTGGAGATAATCAATCTATAGAAAATCATTTGAGTACTTACAGTTATAGGCTGAAACAAATGAACTATTTCTTAAAAAAGTGTAACAAAAACACGCTTTTTTTAATTGATGAATTTGGTACAGGTTCCGACCCAGAACTTGGAGGTGCCTTAGCAGAAACATTTTTAGAAGAATTTTATCATCGTGAAGCCTTCGGAATCATAACAACACATTATTCTAATTTAAAGTTATTAGCAAATGAGCTACCCTATATGCAAAATGCTAATATGCTTTTTGACGAAAAAAGTTTAGAACCAATTTATAAACTAGTTATAGGTAACGCCGGAAGTTCATTTACTTTTGAAGTTGCTCAGAAAAACGGTATTCCGTATAGTTTAATCAATAGATCTAAAAAGAAAATTGAACGTGGTAAAGTGCGCTTTGATGCTACTATTGCTAAGCTTCAAAAAGAACGAAGTAAGCTAGAAAAAACAGGGCAATCTTTAAAACAAAACGAAAAAAAGAAACTAGAGGAAGCAGATAAGTTAGAAGAAATTAATTCTAAAATACAGAAGAAACTAGAAAGCTATCAGGAGTTATATGATAGTAACCAACGACTAATTTATTTAGGTCAAAAAGTTAATGATATTGCTGAAAAGTTCTTCGAAAACAAGAAAAAGAAAGAATTGTATTCCGAACTGTTTAAGCTTGTTCAAATTGAAAATTCTAAACGGAAGAAAGTTTCCCCTAAGCAAAAAAAATCTATAAAAGCTAAGGAAATTAAAGTAAAGAAAGAAGTTGAAAAGAAAGTTGAAGTAATTAGAAAAAAGAAAAAGGAAAACAAGAAAAAAGCTATTGTTCCTGAAAAACCGAAGCCTATACTAAAAGTTGGTGATCGCGTTCGTATGGAAGATGGTCGAGCTATAGGAAGCATTGATGCCATAGAGAAAAACAAGGCTATAGTGAATTATGGTATTTTTACCACAAACGTTAGCTTAGAAATGTTAGAACTTGTAGAAGCAGTAAAATAACTTGTATGCAACCATTACCTGAACATAAAAAATTAATCTTATTCGATGGGGTGTGTAACCTCTGTAATAGTTCTGTTCAGTATGTGATTAAACATGACAAGAAAGATCTTTTCAGGTTTGCCTCCTTGCAAAGTGACTTAGGAAGAAGTATCATGGATGAATTTCAGATTGATACCAATAAAACAGATTCTATTCTTCTCTATTCAAAAAATAATGGTCTAAAAATAAAATCTACAGCAGCCTTATTAATTGCAAAGGATTTAGACTTTCCTAACAACTTAATGGTAGTGTTTTTAATAGCACCTACTTTTATTAGAAACTGGGTATATAGTTATATAGCGAAAAACAGATATAAATGGTATGGTAAAAAGGAAGCCTGTATGGTTCCTAGTCCTGAACTAAAAGCTAAATTTTTAAGCTAATCTATTTTATTATAAGGAATTGTAGAAAGTGCAGATAAAACCAACTGTCCCTCTTCATTAAAGAAATAAGAAGTTTGAATTTCTTCGTAAAGATTTATAGTCAATTGACTTTCTGAAGCTATCCATTCAAAATCTGAAGCATTTGAAATCATGAAATCTCCATCTTTTTTAAATGAAGTTTTTATTCCTGTGAAATCTTCATTAAAAACAATGGTGTTTTGTAAAGTTGTGTTAGAATCAGAACGTTCCCAAGTTCCAGTTAATTCATGAATGTTTGTTTGTTGCTCTGAAATATTATTAGTGCAAGACAAAACGGAAGTGATTAGTAGAAAAACGAATAAAATATTTTTCATCAAATTACTTTATTAGCAAAGTTTCGTGTACTTATCAATATTAAATATTAAGTATTTTCTACCAGAAAGAGTATCTTCAATAATAGTTTTAAAAGACTTCTTTTTTGTTAATAAGGTTTCTTCTGAAATAATTATTAAATCTTCTAAAACTGGTTCAGAAATTTCATTAACTACTATAGGTTGAACAGGTAAAGAATTTAAAGCAACATTATCTTGTGCTGCTAAAAATGAAACATTTAATAAAAAAAAGGCAACTAATATTTTCATAGATTTTTTTAACTGACGCGAAAATACACACAGAAAGGAGTATTTAGAAATTATATCGATATAAAGCAGAGATATTAGTTGAGGATTAAATTTCTGCAAAAATCATCGATAAACTACATGTTTTATATCTTAAATACTGAGGAATTGCCTTTTATCTAGAAGAGAATAATTTTGAGAAAATGTAATAGCTGTAAGTAAAGCTTCGACTAACTCTTCTTAACTAAACTTCCGTATTCTGTCCAAGAACCATCGTAAACAGCTGTGTTTTTGTAACCTAAAACGTTTGCTCCAAGTGCCAAAACACATGCAGTAATACCAGAACCACAAGAAAAAACGAGTTTTTCATTTTTATCTGTTACTTCTTTAAATGCTTTTTCTAAATATGTTTTTGGCAAAAGTTTTTGACCTTGCAGTAAAGTTGTAAAGGGAAGGTTTTTAGAATTTGGTATAGTTCCACTTCTTAAGCCTGCTCTTGGTTCTGGTGTAAGAGATTGAAATCTATCTGATGATCTAGCATCTATAATCGTGTAATTGGAATCGTCTTGAATTTTTAAGATATCTTCAAAAAACACCATATAACGAGCTTGTAGTTTTGCTTGAAAATTTCCAGTAGCGACTTTTATGTTATTTTGTTTCTTTTCTAAGGGAAATTTTTCATCTTTCCAAGCAGGTAAACCGCCATTTAAAACAGCAACTTGTTTATGACCAAATGCCTTAAATAAATACCAAGCTCTAGCGCTAGAGTAAATTCCTTTTTCATCATAAACAATTATCACAGAATCCGAATTAATTCCTAATTCTTGAGCAGAAGTTTCAAATTGTTCAGAGGATGGAAATGTACTTGGGAATTCTCCATCAACGTCACTAAACTTATTCTTAATATCGAAAAACCTAGTATTAGAAATTTGAAATACTTCTGAGTCTTCCCTATCTTCACTAGTTACTTTAGGAATTGTAGCATTTAAAATAATTATATTTTCAGCATCTAGGTTATTATATAACCAAGTTGTAGAGACTACAGACGTTTCTAATTCTAGCTTAGACATTGTTTCAAAATATTAAGTTTTTAATGCTTCTTGAACTTCGTTTAACCCTAAAATAGTTTATGAATCTAAATCAAACGTTTCCGTTGGGTTTTCTGTTTCATTATAGTCTAACATCCCTTCTCCATCAGCAATTATAGAACAAACAGTAGCATCTCCAGTAACGTTTACAACAGTTCTAAACATATCTAAAATTCTATCTACAGGGAAAATAATAGCTATCCAAGCAGGATTTAATCCTACAGAATCTAATACAATAATTAACATTACTAAACCTGCACTTGGTACTGCTGCCGAACCAATAGAAGCCAAAGTCGCTGTTAAAACAACAGTTATTTGTTGGCCTAAGGTTAAATCTATCATGTGTAATTGTGCTAAGAAAATAACAGCAATAGCTTGGTACATACTTGTTCCATCCATATTTACAGTTGCTCCAATAGGTAAAACAAAACTGCTTATTTTTTTATTCACTCCTAAGTTTTGCTCAACACATTCCATGGTAACAGGAAGGGTTGCAGCACTACTTGAAGTAGAAAAAGCTAAAGTCTGTGCTGGACTCATAGCTTTAAAGAATCCTTTGTATGATATTTTCTTTACAAAAGCTTTTAAAATCAACGGATAAATAACAAAAATCATTAATAATAAACCTAGAAGTACCGTTAAAGAATACCAGCTTAATCCCTTGAAAATTTCAACTACCTTCCCAATATCATCACCAGCCATTTTGCTAACAACTCCCGCTAATAAAGCGAAAACAAAAAACGGAGCTGCCTGCATAACAATATCTACCATTTTAAGGAATACTTCATTAATCCCGTCTACAAGGTTTAATACTGGTTTTGATTTATCTGAAGGAATAAATAACAAACAAATACCAAAAAACACTGCAAAAAAGATGATTTGAAGCATTAAACCATTGTTAGATAAAGAATGAAAAAAGTTACTTGGTACAATATCTACTAAAGGTTGTAATGGAGTTGTTTCTTTACGCTTCTTTACGGTTTCTAGTTTAGCCGCAACTGCAGCTTCTTTTAATTCGCTATTAGATAATTTTGAAATTTGCTGAGCTCTTTCAAAAAACTCCGGTTTCTGTAAGTAGTTTATACCATCTTTAATTTGATAACCTTGAGAATCTGCCCAAATTTCATAGCTAATTCTATTATCAATTCTGCTTTGCCCATCAATTAGTTTCCCTGGTTGAAATACATTTACCAATAGTAATCCTAGTGATATAGCCATTATAGTTGTAAGTAGATAGGTTCCTAGCGTCTTACCTCCCATTCTACCTAAGCTAGAAGGATCACCAATATTTGCAACACCTCCAATAATGGAGAATAATACTAAAGGCACAGCAATAAGCTTCAATAAATTAATAAAAATAGTTCCAAATGGATCAATCCAATTAATGGTAAAAGAACTCCAACCCATTGAGCTTGAAATTAAAGCCCAAATGATACCGAGTACCATACCAATAATAATTTTCCAATGTAATGCTAGTTTTTTCATACGTTTATTTGTTCTTCGTAAATCTTCTAGAAGGGAAGAATGTCTCTATTATATTTTTGTTATTTGTATAGTTTATTTAATAAGAAAAAATCTGCTATCACCAATGCAGCCATAGCCTCAACTATAGGAACAGCACGAAGTACCACACAAGGGTCGTGTCTTCCTTTTCCTTGCATTTCTACAATTTCTCCTTTGGTATTTATAGTTTCTTGTTTTTGCATAATCGTAGCAACCGGCTTAAAGGCTACTCGGAAATAAATATCCATTCCGTTGCTAATTCCGCCTTGAATTCCCCCAGAAAGGTTGGATTTAGTACTTCCGTCTTCGTTAAATAAATCATTATGCTCACTACCTTTCATCTTGGCTCCGCAAAACCCACTTCCGTACTCAAAGCCTTTAACAGCATTGATTGAAAGCATTGCTTTACCTAGTTCGGCTTGTAATTTATCAAAAACTGGTTCACCAAGTCCGATTGGTACGTTTTGTAACACACAGGTTATAGTACCTCCAATAGTATCTCCTTCTTTTCTAATTTCTTTGATTTTAGAAATCATTTTTTCAGCTGAAGATTCATCCGGACAACGAACGATATTGTTTTCCGTTTTAGAAAAATCTAAAGCCTGATAAGGCTTGTCTATAAAAATTTCTCCTACGGAAGAAGTAAATGCATGAATCTGTATGTCTTTTATAACTTGTTTTGCAATTGCTCCAGCAACAACTCTACAAGCTGTTTCTCGAGCAGAACTACGTCCTCCTCCTCTATAATCACGGATTCCGTATTTGTTTTGATAAGTGAAATCTGCATGACTAGGGCGGTAAACATCTTGAATATGGGAATAATCTTTAGATTTCTGATTGGCGTTTTTTATAAAAAAACCAATAGGCGTTCCTGTTGTTTTTCCTTCAAAAATTCCCGAAAGAAATTCTACGGTATCAGCTTCTTTTCTTTGGGTTACTATTTCAGACTGTCCTGGTTTTCTTCGGTTTAATTCTTTTTGAATAGCTTCAAAATCTAAGGTCAATCCTGGAGGACAACCATCAATAACACCGCCTATAGCTTCTCCGTGAGATTCGCCAAAAGTAGTAAGTTTGAATATGTTTCCGTAAGAATTCCCTGCCATTATCTAAAAAATAGTTATTTGAGTCGCTAAAGTAAATTTATTATTACAGAAATGAAAATTATAGTAAAGCATCTTTTAATATACTTATGGGGTGCAAAGCGATACGATTTGTGCCATCTTTAATTTGGTGGCGACAACTAGTTCCGTTTGCAGCTATGATGGTTGTAACTTCTGCTTTGCGTATTGCAGGAAAAAGGGTTTGCTCACCAATTTGCATGCTTATATAATAATGCTCTTTTTCATAACCAAAACTACCTGCCATACCACAACATCCGCTTGGTATGATAGTAACTTTATAGTTTTTTGGAAGATTTAAAACTTCAAAACTTGCTAGTTGATTTGACATGGCTTTTTGATGACAATGACCATGAAACTTTATATTTTTGGTTTCTTCCGTGAATTGTGAGGAGGTGATATTTCCTGACTTTATTTCTTGTTGAAGAAATTCTTCGATTAAAAAAGTGTTTTTTGAAATTTTTTCAGCGGAAGCTTTGTCGTCGGCTAATCGAATATATTCATCTTTGAATGTGTAAATAGCAGAAGGTTCTATTCCGATTAAAGGCGTTTCTAAAGAAATAATTTCCTTAAAAATCTGAACGTTTTTATTGGCAAGTATTTTTGCTTCTTCTAGCAGCCCTTTAGAAATAAAGGAACGTCCAGATTCTTCATGATTTATTAATTCAACTTTATAGTTTAGCCTATTCAAAAGTTCGATAGCATCTATGCCTATTTGAGTATCTAAGAAGTTTGTGAATTCATCATTAAACAAGTAAATAGTTTTAATATATTTATTTTTAAATTCCTTATTTGAAGTGTTTAAAGTTGTTTTACTTAAACTTTTAGTTGATATTAATGGAAGACTTCTTTCTTTTGCAATTCCGAATGATTTTTTTAAAATGGAAGACGTAAAATCATTTGAAAATATAAAATTTGTTAGTCTTGGCAAACGACTTCCAAATTGGTTTAATTTGTTATTATAAGCAAACAATTTAGTACGTAGAGAAACGCCATTTTCCTTCTGATATTGGTATAAAAATTCTGCTTTTAAACTAGCGACATCTACACTACTTGGACATTCACTAGCGCAGGCTTTACAGTTTAAACATAAATCGAAAATGTCTTTTAATTCTTTATGATTAAATTTATTTGATTTTTCCGAATGCGTTAAAAACTCCCTTAATGCATTTGCTCTAGCTCTTGTTGTGTCTTTCTCGTTTCTAGTAGCTCGATAACTAGGACACATAGTTCCTCCAAACTCCGGAAGCTTTCTGCAATCACCCGAACCATTGCATTTTTCAGCTTCACGAAGTATTCCATCTGATTTTGAAAAATCTAGTAGGGTTTCTATTACCGGTTCTTCCCTATCTACCTCATATCTTAGGTTTTCATCCATAGGAAGTGCATCAACAATTTTCCCTGGATTGAAAATATTATTAGGGTCAAAAGCTTTTTTGATTCGTTTTAAGATTTCATAGTTAGCTTCACCAATCATTATAGGAATAAACTCCGCTCTCACAATTCCATCACCATGCTCCCCACTCATAGAACCTTTATATTTTTTAACTAGCTTGGCAACATCTGAAGTGATTTTTCTAAAAAGCGCTACATCTTCTTTTTTCTTAAGATTAAGTATTGGGCGTAGATGCAATTCTCCGGCGCCAGCATGTGCATAATAAACTGCTTCTTGATTATAGTTTTTCATTAAAGAAGTAAATTCTTCTATAAAATTTGCTAAATCTGATAGCGCTACGGCAGTGTCTTCAATACAAGCAACAGCTTTTTTATCCCCTATAATATTTCCTAATAAACCAAGACCTGCCTTCCTTAACTCAATAGCTTTAGTGATTTCATCTCCTACCAATAAAGGATTTGCATAGCTTAAGGCTTGTTCTTTAAGTGTTTTTAAAAGTTTATCTGCTTTAGAATTTACAATTTCTATAGTGTCACCTTTAACTTCACACATTAAAATAGCCTGTGGTTCTCCTTGGACAAAACTTCTATTGGCTTCTTGTGCTTTGTTGTGTTTGGTTAAATCTAAAATGGTTTTATCCATCATTTCACAGGTATGTAAATCGTGTTGCATCACAGACTCCACGCTTTTTAAACAGTCTGAAATACTATTGAAATGTGCTGCAACCATGATACTCTCTGCAGGAGGAAGTTTATCTAGCTTTAAAGTGATTTGTGTGCTAAAAGCTAAAGTTCCTTCGCTACCAGAAAGTAGTTTACACATATTGAATTTTTCATTTGAAGAATTAAAAACTTCCGATTGGATTAATTCGTCAATAGCATAACCGGTATTTCTTCTATGGATTTCAGGGTTTGGAAATTCACTTTTTATTTGCTGCTTTACTTCTTCTGAAGCTAATTCCGTAAAAAGGGTATTATATATCTCTCCTTCTAAAGTCTCAAGCTTTGTTTTTCTTGTGAAATCTTCAGCGGACAAATCTTTGAAAATAACCTCACTTCCATCACTAAGAATCGTTTTTAATTCTAAAACTTTATCGCGTGTAACACCATATTGAATAGAAGTTGTTCCCGAAGAGTTATTACCAACCATACCACCAATCATACATCGGTTAGATGTGGAAGTGTTTGGCCCAAAAAATAAACCAAATGGTTTTAAGTAATTATTTAGCTCATCTCTAACAACTCCTGGTTGCACTATAACGGTTTGTGCTTCTTCATCTAATTTTATGATATTGGTAAAATACTTTGAAACATCAACAACAATACCATCTCCAACACATTGACCAGCTAAAGATGTTCCAGCTGTTCTAGGAATTAAAGATGTTTTATTTTCTGTAGCAAAACGAATAAGTAGTTTAATATCATTTTCGTTTTTAGGATAAGCGACAGCTAAGGGTAGTTTTCTATATACAGAAGCATCTGTTGCATAAATAGAACGTGTTAAATTATCAAAAAGCAAGTCGCCTTCTAATTGTTGTTCTATATTCCTTAATGCCTTTTTAACTGCTATTTTCATTATAATTGGGAGAAAATGTATGATGGTTTAAAATTACACTTTGTAGTTCAATATTAACAAAACATTTACATTATTTTTTTTACACTATGTAGGAAGATTTGTTATATTTCATAGAACTTAAAACATTATAGAATTATGAAGAAATTGTTTTTATTAGCATTAGCCTGTGTAGGCTTTGTAGCAACAAGTAACGCACAAGAAATTTCAGAAAACGCTATTGGACTTCGTTTAGGAGATAGTAAAGGTTTTGGTGCAGAAGTTACTTATCAAAGAGCTGTCTTTGAAACAAATCGAATAGAGTTAGATTTAGGAATAAAAGACGGGAAAAATTACAATGGATTTAAACTAGCAGGTATTTACCAATGGGTATGGAACATTGACGGAGGTTTCAACTGGTATGCTGGTCCTGGTGCAGGTTTTGGAGCTTACAAACATGATGTTCCAGGACACAAAGATTATAAAGATTCATTTGTTTTCTTATCTGGTAATGTTGGTATCGAATATAAATTCGACTTCCCATTATTATTGTCATTTGATGTTAGACCTGAATTTGGTCTAGGAGACGAAAGATATGACAACGATGATTTAGACTTTGATGTAGGTATCTCAGCTAGATATACTTTCTAAAAAACAAAATGATTTACATATTAAAGACCACTTTTTAAAAAAGTGGTTTTTTTTTTTTATTTTCTCTCTAAAGATTTCTTTAAAGTTCTTTCGTAAATAGCTTCGTATTGAGGTACTATATTGTGGATATCAAATTTTATAGCTTCTGCTTTAGCATTCTTTTTAAACTCTTTTAATCGAGTTTCGTCACTTAAAATATGAATAGCATTTTTAGACATATCTTCAACATCTCCTACTTCACTTAAAAATCCTGTTACCCCTTGTTTGTTTACTTCTGGAATTCCTCCTGTTTTACTTGATATCACTGGTACTCCAGAAGCCATTGCTTCTAATGCTGCAAGACCAAAGCTTTCAGTTTCACTTGGTAATAAGAACAAGTCACTAAAACAAAGAATCTTATCTATTTCATTACTTTTTCCGAAGAAAATTACTTTTTTAGTAATTCCTAATTTAGCACAAAGAGACTCTGCTTTTTCTCTATCTGGCCCATCACCTACTACCATAAGTTTCGCTGGAATTTGTTTCTGAATATTATAAAATATCTTTACAACATCTTCCATACGTTTTACAGGACGTAAATTACTAATATGTGTTATTATTTTCTCATTTTCATCAGCCATCATGCTTCGTTGGCAGTCAGAAAAACCATGATCATACTTAGAAATATCGATGAAATTGGTTACTACATCAATATCGTTTTTAATATCAAATAAACGCAAAGTGTCCTCTTTTAAACTTTGAGAAACCGCTGTTACTGCATCTGATTTATTGATGCTAAAGGTTACTGCTGGTTTATAAAAGGGATGTGAGCCAACAAGCGTAATATCGGTACCGTGTAGGGTAGTTACAATTGGCACATAAATATTTTCTTCTAATAGCATTTTTTGCGCCATATATGCTGCATATGCATGCGGGATAGCATAATGCACATGGAGTACTTCTATTTTATGAAGCTTCACCATATCTAATAACTTACTAGACAAGGCTAATTCATAAGGTTGGTAATGAAATAAAGGGTATTCTGGTACATTTACTTCATGGTAATGTACGTTTTTGTTTAATAATTCTAATCTAACAGGTTGGTTATAGGTGATAAAGTGTATTTCGTGTCCACGTTTTGATAGCTCTAAACCAAGTTCTGTAGCTACTACTCCACTTCCTCCAAATGTTGGATAACAAACAATTCCTATTTTCATTCTTTATGTTTTAAGTTTATGAAATTTCCATTACTAAACTTTGGTTTTAATCAATTATAGCTTCGTAAATAGCTTCTTGAATATTCGTTCTAATATCTTCTTTTAATAATAAGTTTTTACCTGCGGTTGGGTAGGTTCTATTTGCTAAGAATATATATACAATTTCTTCTTCCGGGTCTGCCCAAGCATAGGTTCCGGTAAAACCTGAATGACCGAAACTTGTCATAGAAACACATCCACAAGTTGGACCAGCATCTCCTAATTGAGGTTTGTCGAATCCTATTCCTCGTCTGTTATTCTCATCACAATAATAACAGAAGTTAAACTTATCTATAGTTTCTGGTTTTAAATATCGTTTTCCTCCGTAATACCCTTTCTGTAAATACATTTGCATGATTTTAGCAACATCATTTGCATTACTAAAAATTCCGGCATGACCACCAATTCCTCCTTGCATAGCGGCTCCCATATCGTGAACATAGCCGTGAATTTTTTGATATCTATAATAATCATCTTCTTCCGTTGGAACAATATTTTTATTACTAACCCTATTGTTAGGATTATACATAGTGTAATTTGCTCCTAAAGACTCATAAAAATGATTTCTAGTTAATTCGTCTAAAGTTCTGTCGTAATATTCTTCAATATATTTCTTTAAAATATAATATGGTAAATCACTATAACGATAACGAAGTCTACTTAATAAATCGGAATCCTTTATAATTCCTTGAATGGAATCCTGATAATCATTTCGCATATAAAGTTCATCAGCAACTTTAATACTGAATTTAGGATCGAAACTCTTTCTGTAATATTTAGGGTCTGGTCTTTTTGTGACAGAATCTAAAGTCGCATAATAAAAAGGAATCCATGGTTTTAAACGCGCATAATGCGATAGCATGCTTTTGATGGTTACATTCTTTTTGTTAGAGCTTTTATATTCTGGAAGTAAGTCTGATAATTTACTGTCTAGTGAAATTATTCCTTTTTCTTCTAATTCCATCAATAAAGGTAAGGTTGCTAATATTTTTGTTAGGGAAGCAACATCATAAATATCATTGATTTTAACTGCTTCCGCATTTTTGTCGTAAGTATGTTTTCCGAAGTTTTTATTGTAAATCACTTTACCTTTTCTAGCAATAAGCAATTGTATTCCTGGAGTCATTCCTTCATTTACTGCATGATTGGCAATAGAATCCACCTTCTTTAGTTTTAAAGAACTCATACCTGCTCGCTCCGGAGTTGTATAAGACAAACGTTTGATTGAAGTATAAGTATCTCCTTGCCCAACGCTAAAATCAACACCTGCTGAAACAGGTAGTCTTCCTTTTGCTGGTAATGCTCCGAAAATTATTTGAGCAGATTTCTGTTGCGCTATATCACTGTTTTGATAACTCACAACAACACTTTTAATATTGTTGATAGGATCTATATCTAATAATGCATAAGGCTTAACGAAAATATTAAGAATCACATTATTGGTTCTAGCTGTTTCGTATAGCCAAGTAAGTTCTTGACTAGTGAATTTATAGCTTTTCCATGGATTATCATTAGATCTGTGTAAGCCTATGATAACTGTATTATAATGCTTTAATTTATCTGAAAGCGATTCTAAGCTATTTGCTTTTACTTCATGAACTCTTGCGTATTTCTTTAATTCGTTATAAAAAACAGAACCATCATCATCGCCAAACTTTACATAAGCGATGCTTTTTGTTTCTAGCTGTCTTAGAGGAAGTAATCCAGCTTTGTTTTCTGCAACGGTAATTGCATTTTCTAAAAGCTCTTCGTATAAAATATCGTCTCTTAATCTGTTTAAATCGGCGTGTAAGTTATTTATCCCTATTGGTTGGTAATTATGTAAACCGACTTTATATTTTGCTTGTAATATTTTCTTAACCGAGTGTGCTAAACGATCTTCGGTAATAATACCTTTATGGTAGGCTTCTACGAACTTGTTAATTCCTTTTTCAGGATCTTCAGACATTAGCATAACATCGTTTCCTGCTAGAAAAGCCATTAAATCTATTTCTCCACCAGTAGGCACCTTGTTAGCACCGCTTCCGTCTAGTGATTTATCAATATAATCTGCTGCACCTTTCATGGTTAATGCATCGGTGAAAATCAAACCTTTAAAACCTAGTTTTTCTTTTAAAATATCTGTAACAATATGTTTCGACAAAGAAGATGGAAAACCACTTCTTGACTCTAAACTAGGTACGTTTAAGTGGGCAACCATCACACTAGACAGACCTTCTTTTATAAGTTTTCTGTACGGATATAATTCTACTGAATCTATACGTTTTCTATCAAAATCTACTGTAGGAAGTGTTTTATGAGAATCGGTTTCTGTGTCTCCATGGCCAGGAAAATGTTTTGCATTAGCAAGAACTCCTGCTCCTTGCATTCCCTTCATAAATGCAAGAGCTTTCTCGGTAACGTTATCTCTATCTTCTCCAAAAGAACGATTCCCTATAATTGGATTTTTAGGGTTGGTATTAATATCAACTACCGGAGCAAAATTAAAGTGTACCCCTAGACGTTTAGAGTGTTCTCCAATATGTTTTCCTGTTTTTTCTACTAGCCTATTATCTTTAATAGCGCCAAGTGTCATATTCCAAGGGAAAGCGTATGTAGAATCTAATCGCATGCTTAATCCCCATTCTGCATCCATACCAACTAATAATGGAACTTTAGAGGCAGCTTGTAATTCGTTGTTTAGTTTCGCTTGTCTAACAGGTCCCCCATTTGAATATATAATTCCGCCTATATGCTGTTCTTTAATTTGTTTAACAATCTTGGCTTTATTCTGTGGCCCTTGATTAGAGAATACCTGAATCATAAAAAGTTGCCCGATTTTTTCCTGAAGAGACATGTTGTTATAAAGGCTATCCACCCATTTCTTTTGGGAAACAGCATCGTTAGCAAGTAAAGGGTTTGTGTCTTGTGCTTGACTAAAAATTGGATATATGACTATAGCTAGTAAAAGATAATAGTAGCGCATAAAATAAGTTTTGAAAATATAGCTTTAAAACTATGCCAAAATAACATTTTTAAAGCGAAGTTATATAGACTTTAAGATAGATTTTAGAAGAATTATCAACGAACTTACTAAAAGTAAATTCATTAAATGAAAAATTGCTCCTTACGGAAGAAAGAAAAAATCTAATGATGTAAATCTATATGTTTATCGTGATACCCTAGAAGGTATAAAACTCCATCTAAACCGAAACTAGAAATCGAGTTTTGAGCGTTATCTTTTACAGTAGGTTTTGCGTGGAATGCAATTCCTAATCCGGCAAGATTTAGCATAGGTAAATCGTTTGCTCCGTCTCCTATAGCAATGGTTTGGCTTATGTTAATACCTTCTTTTCTAGCAATTTCTTTAAGGTATTCTGCTTTTTTGTTACCATCTACTATTTCACCTAGATAACCGCCAGTTAAAACACCATCTTTAATTTCTAATTGATTAGCATATACATAATCTATACCTAGTTTTTTTTGTAAATAATTTCCAAAATAAGTGAATCCACCAGAGAGTATAGCAGTTTTAAAACCGTATTGTTTTAAGGTATCTATAAGTCTTTTTGCTCCTTTAGTAATTGGTAGATTTTCTGCAACCTCTTGCAAAACATCTTCTTTAAGACCTTTTAAAAGGCGCATTCTTCTAATAAAGCTTTCGTTAAAATCTATTTCGCCTTGCATAGCATATTCTGTAATAGCTTTAACTTCTTCTCCAACACCGGCTAACTCTGCAAGTTTATCAATTACTTCCGCTTGTATTAAAGTAGAGTCCATATCAAAACAAACTAAACGTCTATTTCTTCTGTAAATATTATCTTCTTGAAAAGCTATATCTACATCTAAATCGCTAGAAATTTGCATGAATTTGGCAGTAAGATCCTCTTTGCAATCTATTTTTCCTCTTATTGATAACTGTATGGATGCTCTAGGATGTTCTTCTTTATTAATAAGAGAAGCACGACCGGTAAGTCTTTTTATAGCATCAATATTTAGGTTCTTTTCTGAAATTACTTTGGTGATTTCAGAAATTTGCTTTGCAGTAATTTTTTCACCTAAAACAGTTATGATGTATCGGTCTTTTCCTTGAAGAGCTACCCATTTTTCGTAGTCCTCAATAGAAATTGGTGTAAATTTAGCAGTAACTCCAAGTTCGTAAGCCTTGAAAAGCAAATCTTTTAAAACAGTAGCGGAGTCGTTACCAGCTTCAATTTCAATAAGAAAACCTAACGAAAGTGTATCGTGAATATTTGCTTGACCAATGTCTAATATTTTAGCTCCATATTCTGCTAAAACATTTGTTAAGCTAGAAGTTAAACCAGGTTTATCTTGCCCAGAAATGTTAAGTATGAAGATTTCATTGATCATGCATCGTTTAGTTTAGAAATCTACTATGCCAACTTTCGCTTGCAGGTACTTCCCAATTTTCTTTAAATTCTGCTACAGTATTTACAAGATTATTAAAAACAATCGTGTTTTTAGAAACAGCTTTTTGTTTCGCCATTTTTCTAAAATCAGATAGGTTTTTATAAGCAATGAATTCTCCTTGTTTATAAGAAACATTCATTTTATCCATTAAATCTACATTATATTCTTTCTCTAATCCTTGAATAAAATGTACAGAAGCATCGATAGAACAACCGGTTGCATTGTTCTTGTTTTGGTTTAAGCCAATAACAATAAAACGCTTATAAACAATTTTGTATCCTGCTTGTAGGTCGCTTCCGTGAGCAGCCCAATTTTCAAGAAATATATTTAATTTATTAGAAATTTCTTCAATTTCTTGTTCTGTAAATGAACGATTAGCTTGGTAAATCCAAACACGAGATTCCTCCGGTAATGTATTAAAGTCTACTAACATGTATCTTGTAATTTGAAATTTTAAAAAGAAATAGATTATAGGTTTTGTGAACTAGCAATAAGTTCTGCAATATCTAAAACTTTTACTTTTTGTTCTTGCTCTTTTACTTTTACTCCGTCTGTCATCATAGTCATACAATACGGACAAGCAGTAGCAATAATATCTGGATTTGTTTTTAATGCATCTTCTGTTCGAAGTTCATTAATGTCTTTATCTCCTTTTTCAGGTTCTTTAAACATTTGCGCACCACCTGCTCCACAACATAAAGCTCTTTCTTTGCTTCTTTTCATTTCTACTAGGTTTGCATTTAAGCTACCTAGCACTTCTCTTGGCGCATCGTATTCTGAGTTTGCTCTTCCTAAATAACAAGGGTCGTGAAAGGTTATTTGTTTCCCTTTATAATCACTCTCTTTTATATCTAATTTCTTCGAACTGATTAACTCTTTTATGAATTGCGTATGGTGTAAAACTTCGTAATTACCACCTAAGCTAGGGTATTCATTTTTTAAACAATTGAATGAATGCGGATCGCAAGTAACAATTCGTTTTACTTCGTATGAGTTTAATAATTCTATGTTCATTAAGGCTTGCATTTGAAACAAGAATTCGTTTCCTGCTCTTTTTGCTACATCTCCTGTTGAACTTTCTTCTGTACCTAATACTGCAAAATTAACTCCTGCTTTGTTTAATATTTTAACAAATGCTTTTGTTATTTTTTTTGCTCTATCATCATAACTTCCAGCAGAACCAACCCAGAATAAAATGTCTGGTTGCTTTCCTTCTGCCATAAACTCTGCCATTGTAGGCACATTTAGTAGTTCGCTCATTGTATGTTGTGATTTTCGGTAATTAGTTTTTGTTTTTTACTGCGTTAGCGATTGAGGCATTTGTTGAAGCTCCTCGCAGAGAGCGACTGCCGAAAGCGCGACCCTTGGGTAACGCCAAAATAATATTACTCGTTTTTCCAGTTTAATCTGTCCATTTGATTGTATGGCCAAGGAGCACCATTATTTTCAATATTTGTCATCATATTGTTTAATTCTGCTGGTGCAGCACTTTGCTCCATTACTAAGTAACGTCTCATCTCTATAATAATAGATAAAGGATCGATGCTTACCGGACAAGCTTCTACACAGGCATTACAACTTGTACATGCCCAGATTTCTTCGTTTGTAATATAATCTCCAAGTAATTGTTTACCATCATCTTTAAACTCACCGTTGTTTACATCGATGTTTTTTCCAACTTCTTCAAGACGGTCTCTTGTGTCCATCATGATTTTTCTTGGTGATAATTTTTTACCTGTTAGGTTTGCAGGACATTCGCTTGTACATCTACCACATTCTGTACATGTATATGCGTTAAGCAATTGTACCCATGTTAAATCTTGCACATCACTTGCTCCGAATTTAGCTGGAGTTTCGTCTTCTGCTCCTTCTGGTGCTGCTGCAAATGGATCGGCATCTGGGTCCATCATCATCTTCACTTCTTTTGTTACAGACTCTAGGTTGTTTAGTTGTCCTTTGTTATTTACACGACCATAAAAAGTATTAGGGAATGCTAAAAGGATATGTAAATGTTTAGAAAAGTATAGGTAGTTTAAGAAAATTAATATTCCAACAATATGTAACCACCAAGCTCCTCTTTCTATAATATGTAAAGATTCTGGAGACATTCCTGAAAATAAAGGTGAGATGAATTGACTGATTACATTTCCTGACTCCATATTTTGAAAAGTGGTGTCGGCAGCATTCATTACTAAGAAAAGAATCATTAATACCATTTCGAAGTATAGAATGAAGTTTCCGTCGTTTTTAGGCCATCCTTTCATTTCTGATTTCCAGAAACGTTGTATTTTGATAATATTTCTTCTTATCCAGAATACAACAACTGCTACAAATACTAAGAAGGCTAAAACCTCGAAAGAACCAATTAAGAATCCGTAAACGGCTTCTGGTAATACTTGTGAAAAAATACGATGTGTGCCGAAAAGTCCATCGATTATAATTTCTAGTACCTCAATATTAATAATGATAAAACCGATATATACTACTACGTGTAAAAATCCTGAAACAGGGCGTTTTACCATTTTGCTTTGCCCTAGAGCAATGTTTATCATGTTTTTCCAACGTTGTGAACGGTTGTCACTAACATCAACATCTTGTCCTAATTTGATATTACGAACAAGTTTTTTTACGTTTCTAGCAAAGTAGCCAAAGCCTACAATTAGAGCAATTGCGAAAATAATATTTGGTAAGTAGTTCATGTAATATTTGGTTTATTGTCTTTCGTCTTCTGGTTTAACGTATTCTTCATTATTTTTCTTCCCAAACACAGATACTTTAACGTATCTACCAGGGTTTAATTTGAAATCTTGTAATAATTCACGCAGTTGTTGTGAAGCTACTTCTAAATTATCATATAATTTATCATCCTTTAATAACTTTCCTAAAGTACCGTCACCATTATCTAAATCGGCTAAAAGCGTATTTACATTTAGTAAGGTTTGGTCTAGAGTTTTAACGGTTTTTGATATTTCTACATCCTTTAAATCTGTTGAAAGAACTGCTAGGTCTTCACTAACTTTATTGAAGTTAGAAATTACAGCAGTTAAACTCTTATCATTCTTTGAAATTAAAGAATTGAAAGAGTAAGATAATGATTTAAATGATTTTATAGTTTCGTTTAGTTCGCCAATAGCGTTTTTTAATCCTTTTTCTGAATCGTCTTCTACTATTCTATTTAAACTTACTAAGAGAGAATCTGCAGATTCTAATGTTCCGTCTAGTCCAGAGCTTAAACCTGAGAAGTTGTTTGTTAAACTTTTTACAAGACCTTCTTCTACTTCCGATTTAATAAAATCACCACTTTTAGCGAGTTCTCCTTCTGTAGATGGGATAATGGCAATACCATTTCCGCCCATAATTCCTAATTCGTAAAGGCGAATTATACTATTTTTAGTAAACTTAAGACCTTTGTCTACTGTAAATGAAACTCGGGTTTTTCCTGATTCGAAATCATATTTTATGCTATTAATTTTACCTACATTATTACCTTTAATAGTAACTGGAGATGCGGTAGTTAATGCATTATACTCGAACTCTGTATAAAATTCATTTTGTGGTTGAAAAATATTTTTTCCCTTTAAATAATTGATACCAATTATAAGGAATAGAATTCCTGAAATAACAAGTATTGCAGTTTTAACTTCTCTTGATAACTTCAAATTATATATAGGATTGATTATAGAACAAAATTAGAAATAAATTTACAAAGAATGCTTCTAATTAGCACTTGTTTTTAAGGCTTCGTCTACACTAATTTTTTTTCCGTCTTTAAAAGCTACAATATAACTTGTTGTATAGCCTTTGTTTTTAGCGGTTTTATGTAGTTGTTTCGCCTTTGCTAAATCGGAGGTGTTTCCATAAAAATACTTATAAAGTGCACCTTCTTTGTCTCTTGAGATATCCGACAAACCTTTGAAATTATAGGATTTAGGCTCTAGTTTCTTGGAACTTGCAGCAATTTGCACCTTAAAAACTACATCTTTAATAATTTGCTCTTTTTCTGAAGCTTCTATATCTTCTATTGGGTCTTCAAACTTAAAAACAGATTCCCCAATGTTTTGATCTAAAGATTTCTTGTATTTTAAAATAGCATCTTTAATTGCAGTTGCCATATCTTTTTGACCTTTACTAGAATTTAGATAAGCACCTTCATTTTTATACGTTAAAAATCCTGTTTCAATTAGAACACTAGGCATGTAGGTGTTGTGCAATACCCAAAAACCTGCTTGCTTTACTCCTCTACTCTTTCGTTTTAAGGAATTAGCAAAATTAGATTCTACTAAATGTGCTAGTTGAATACTTTGGTCTAAATATGCTTCTTGCATTAAAGTTAAACCTATTAAAGATTCTGGTGAGTTAGGATTGAACCCTTCATAATGCACATCATAATTTTCCTCAAGATAAATTACTTCGTTCTCTTTTTTAGCTACTTCAAAGTTTCTTTCACTTGCATGTAAACCTAAAACAAAGGTTTCTGTTCCGTGTGCTTGATTGCTAAAAGCGTTACAGTGAACAGAGACGAATAAATCCGCATCAGCATTGTTTGCAATTGCTGCACGCTCGCGTAGTTTTATAAAAACATCTGTTTTACGGGTGTAGATTACTTTTATATCAGGGTTTTTCTCTAATTCTTTTCCTGCTCCTAAAACTATATTTAGCGCAATATCTTTCTCTTTATAGCCGTTACCTAGATTTCCAGGATCATGACCACCGTGACCTGCATCAAGAACTACAACAAACTTTTTCTTGTTTTGAGCGTAGGAAAATGAAGTACCAACAAAAAAGCTTAATACTATTAGTAGTGATATGTTATATAATAATCTGTTAGTTTGCATACAAATAATAACTATTTAAATATTGGATTATTTTAAATTGCGTAAAATTAAATTAATCATAAAAAATATATGTAATTTTGGCAATTCAAAAACCGAGCCATACTTTTACAAAAATACATTAAAAGCGTTGCGAATTAATAACTTTCAAATACTTTTTACCCTAAGTTTTACCATATTTATCAACATGGTTGGCTTAGCTCAAGACAGACCAAAGTCTGGAGGGGAAATCAAACCTGTAAAAAGTGCAGATTCTATTTCTGTAAATATAAGAGATGTAATAGAAACTAAAGAAAAAGATGAGGGCGCTACTACCTTACTTACAGAAAAAGGACAAGACTCTACCAAAATAGATTCGATTAAACCAAAACCAGAATTCCTTACAGATGTTGTAACCTATAAAGCGAAAGACTATACTTCCTTTAATAATAAAGAGCAAAAACTCTATTTATACAATGAAGCTGAAATCCAATATGAAGATATGGAAATTAAGGCGGGAGTTATTGTTATAGATTATAATAAAAATGAAGTTTACGCTGGTAGAATAAAAGACTCATTAGGAAATTATTCTCAAAATCCTATTTTTAAACAAGGAGCGCAAATTGTAGAGCCGGATTCTATTCGATTTAATATAGATACGGAAAAGGCTTTAATTTTCAATTCTAGAACAGAACAAGCTGGTGGGTATTTTGATAGTGAAATTTCTAAAAAAGAAAATGATTCGGTTTATTTTGTAAAGAATGCCAAATTCACCACATCTAAAAATAGAGAAGATCCAGAATATTATTTTTTACTTCGTAAAGCAAAAGTAGTTCCAGACGAAAAAGTCGCAACTGGACTAACTAATATGTTTATATATGGTGTTCCAACTCCAATTGGTTTGCCTTTCGCGTATTTTCCGTTAACTAAAAAACAAACTTCAGGGGTTATCTTTCCTAGTTTTGGAGAGCAAAACCAAAGAGGATACTTTTTGCAAAATGGAGGATATTATTTTGCTATAAGTGACTATGTAGATTTAGCTGTGCTTGGTGATTATTATACCAATGGTAGTTATGGTATGCGCTTAGAAAGTAAATATAATTTACGATATAAATTTAGCGGTAACCTAGGCTTTAGATATGAAAACTTAATTACTAGTGAACGAGGTTTTTCAGATTATGCCAAAAACACTATTTATAATATTCGTTGGTCACATAATCAAGATCCTAAATCTAGTCCTAATTCCAGGTTTTCAGCTTCTGTTAACTTAGGTTCTAGTAAATATTATCAAAACTCTATAAACCAAATAAACGCCCCTAGTTTCTTAAACAACACTCTATCTTCTTCTATAAGTTATTCTAAAACTTTTCAAGGAGAACCGCAGGTGAATATGAGTGCTACAGCAACACATTCACAAAACACGAATACAGAAACTATTAATATGACGCTTCCAACATTACAAGCAAGCGTTAGTAGAATATTCCCTTTCGCTAGTGAAACTGGTTCTAAAAAGGGAATTATTCAAAATATAAACTTTCAATATAGCTTTAGAGCAGAAAACCGAATTGCAACACAAGATTCTCTTTTCTTTAAAAAAGAAATGTGGGATGATGCAAGAAGCGGTATTCAGCATAGTATTCCTCTATCCACAAACTTTAAACTTTTTAAATATTTCAGTTTAAGTGCTAGTTCTAATTTTCAAGAAAATTGGACATTTAGAACTATTAGAAAAGAATACGATTTAGACTTAGATGAAGTTGTTACTACAGACCACAATGGTTTCGATGCTTATAGAACTTACAATTTCAGCACAAGCATAGGAACAACGCTTTATGGTATGTTTAACTTTGAAAAAGAAGGAAAGACACCGAAAATTCAGAAAATTCGACATGTAATGCGTCCATCTGTAAGTTATAATATCAACCCTTCTTTTGATAGATATTATGATTCTTTTGAAGTTGTTAATGCTGACGGAGATGTTTTAGAAGAAGTAGAATTTACTCGTTTTGAAGAGAATATTTTTGGTTCTCCAAACAAAACCTACTCTAGTTCTATAGGTTTGAGTTTATCTAATAATTTTGAAGCTAAAGTAAGAGATAAAGATAGCACGGCAACCGAAGCTAAAAAAATCACTTTATTAAATAATTTAAACTTTAGTACCTCTTATAATTTAGCAGGAGATTCTTTAAACTGGAGTCCTGTAAGAATGACTGGAGGAACACAAATTCTAAATGATAAATTAACTATTAATTTCGGTGCTGTTTTAGACCCTTATGCTTTAGATAATAACAATAGAAGAATTGATAAGTTTAATATTGATAATGGCGGAAGTTTATTCAGACTTACTAGTGCGAACTTAACCATGAACTACAATCTTAACAATGCAAGTTTTGGTGGTGAGGATAAAAGCAGAAGAAATAGTAGAGAAGAAAACTTACGAAGCGGTGGTCGTGCAGATGATCTTTTTGGTGTAGCTCAAGATTTTGCCGATCAAACTTTTAATGATAACGAACAAGAGGAAACCGAAACAAAACCAAGCGAATTATATCGATATAAAATACCTTGGAACTTAAGGCTTGCATATGCTTTAAACTACTCTAACTCTATTAGACAAAATGAAATATCTTCTCATTCTTTAATGTTTTCTGGAGATATTGAATTTGCACCACGATGGACTGTTGGAGCTTCATCTGGTTACGATTTAAAAAACAAAGGTTTCACCTATACCCAACTGCGTTTTGAGCGCGACTTATTAAGTTGGAGAATGAATTTCTCTTGGGTTCCTTTTAGTACTCGTAGCTCATGGAACTTCTTTATAGGTATTAAATCAAGCATTTTAAAAGATATTAAATACGAAAAACGAAGACAACCAGATCAGCAATTATAAATAGCATCTGCATATTAATTAGTTTCCGTTTTCACGGAAAGAAATACATACATTTTCTATGAAAAAAATAATTACAACAAAAAACGCCCCTGCTCCTATCGGACCCTATAATCAAGCTGTTTTAGCAGGAAATACTTTATATACTTCTGGACAAATTGCATTACATCCGGAAACTGGAGAATTGGTTTTAGCAGATATTAAAACGGAAACCAAACAAGTAATGGAAAACTTAAAAGCTGTTTTAGCTGCTGCAGATATGACTTTTGAGAATGTTATTAAAACTTCCATTTTTATTAGTGATATGAATAACTTTTCTCAAATAAACGAAGTGTACGGTGAGTATTTTGAAGATAGCTCTGCTCCAGCTAGAGAAACGGTAGAAGTTGCTAATCTTCCTAAGTTTGTAAATGTTGAAATAAGCTGTATAGCTATTAAATAATTCTTCATTATATACTAAAAGCCTAATTTACAAATGTCTAGATTAGGCTTTTTGTTTTTGGCACGATGCTTGTAACTCTCATAGTAAGTTCAATTTTTAAAACTTACAATTATGAAACAGTTACTAGCAATTTTTACGTCTGTCCTACTATTTACAGGATTTACTGTAAACGCCAACCCAACCACTACATCAGAAGATATTCATTCACATACCTCTAAGAGAGGTTATGGAAACTCTTTCATATTTGTAGAACAAGGAATTGAATTTTCTGTTTTTCCTGATGGTCAGTTTGACTTTTACATGCCTAATTATGGTCCTAATGTAAATGTTTCTATAAACCACGGTAATACAAGTATTAGTTTTAATTCTGGTTACGACTATAATGCATATGTGCAATATGATGAATTTGGTGCAATCGTTCAAATTGAACATGTTCCAGTATTTTATGATTACTACGGACGTATAAGTCAAGTAGGTAATGTATTTATAAACTACAACCATTATGGATACATAACACAAATAGGTGGTTTATACGTTCATTATAACAGATATAATAGATACTCCCATTATACTGGTTTTATAAATATTTATAACAGACATTATATTTACAGACCATGGCATGCACATTACAGAATCCCACACTACAATCATTGTGTAGTATTTAATAAGCCTTACAGACAACACTACAGACCTGTTAGATATAAATATACAAGACCTTTTAATAACAACTACAGACGCACAACAGCAGTTGCTACGAGACGTGGAAGTAATATTCATAGAAGAAGTGAATTAGCTACAAGAGGAAATGACAGGCCTAGAAATAATGTAAGACCAAACAATAGTAGACCTAGAAATAATGTTGCTACATCTTCGCCTAGAAACAATAATTCAAAGCCAAGAGTCTCACAAAACACACCTAGACCTAGAGCTACTGCTCAAAATAATAGTTCTGCTCCTAGAGTAAAAACAAATACTACAAGACCTAGAAATACAGTTTCTAATAAACCAAGAACCCAATCTAGTCCTAGAGTTCAAACAACTAAACCTAGACCTAGAAATACGGTATCAACAAATCCTAGAACCAAACCTTCTCCAAGAATGCAGAAGAATACTTCTAGACCAAGAACAAATACGAAAGCTAGTGCACCTAGAGGTAGAAAGCAATTAGGGAACACTTCTAACAATAGCAGATCTAATAATAGAACAACTAGAAATTCTAGAGGAAGAATATAGAAAAAGAAAAATTATAGTTTTTAGTTGGTTAAAAGTCCTATCACAAGTTTACCCCAAAGCAACGTGATAGGACTTTCTTTTTAGCCTTATTACTATCTTAATTTAAAAACCTTTTTAAAGATAGTATTGAGGTCTTCAGATAAAGAGAATTTAAACACTATAAAAGCGTATGCAATTCCTGCTAAAATACTTTTTAAAGCTATGTTGATAATAGCATGGAAAGGAAATTCCCAAAAATAAAACGCCAAACAGAATACTGTTATTAATACGAGAGTATGTATTGTCTTGCCCGAAAAAGGATGCATTTTAAACTTTAAATTCACATACCATAGTTTTAAAAAATCATATACGAGAAAAGCTATAAGACTTGCAACCGCAGCACCTTCAATTCCATATTTTGGGATAAGAAGATAATTTAATAATACAGCAAGAATTACAATACAAAAACCAAAAACTAAAATGATTCTATAGTAATTAGAATTAAAAATAATCGCATTATTATTACCTAAAAGATTATCTATTAACTTCACTATAGAGATAATAAAAACAATAAATAAACCCTGACTATACTCTGGATTCATAAGAGTATACAATTGATTTATATTTATGATGATAAGTATAAATATAAATCCACCAATGATAAATAAGGTGATAGAGCTTGTCTTGTACAGTTTCTCTAACTCCTTCTTCTTCTTATCATTCAATAAAGAGGCTGTTAGCGGATTAACAATTTGATGCATAGCTCTTGCTGGTACAGCAATAACTGTAGCTATGAATATAGCAACTGTATAATATGCGATGTTTTCAAGCTCTATTAATTCTCCTAACATAAACTTATCTAAATCAAGAAGTAGCATAGAGACCGAGCCAGCAATAATAATTAAGAAACTATATTTTAAAACGTTTAAATAATCAAAGTTTTTATTTAAATATAATTTCGGGAACCGAATACTAAAAGCATAAATCTTCATAATCAGCATACGAAGAATATATACGAAAGATAAAGCGTAAATAAACTCTTCTACAGATAGCTTTTCATAATAAACAGCTAATAATAGAACCATAGTTCCTACTCTATGGAACGCTTCCCGCATAAAGTTTCCGAAAACGGATTTAAAATGAATTTTACTCCATGAAAAAAACACTTCAAAATAAGCTAAGGCAACTGCTAGCACATAAATCAGCCAAGTATAATCTTTAATTATATGGTTTTCTTTTGCCAACCAACTTGCAATAGTATCATAAAAAAGAGAACCTATTAAACCTACCGGAATTATTACCAAAAAAGGTAAAAAAAGCATAAAGGTTAAAAAGTTGTTTTGATGTTTTCTAGTTTTATAAGAGGAGTAAAACTTTATCAAACTATTATTTACACCAAACATTAATAATGGCATCATAATATTAGCTGTAGAAAGGATAAAGACTATTAATCCAAAATAATCGGCAGTTAAAAACTGTGTATATAAAAACAAGGTATTAATTGCTCCAATACCAAAACCTAAATAGGTAATGATGGTGTTTTTTATAGATTGTGAAGCAACAATTCCCATACGTTTTATTCTAAATGAATTAGTTCGGCTAATTTACTTGTTAAAGCTCTTCTGCTGTATTTTTGTAACCCTATAGGATGTGATTGTAATGTGTTTTCTTGAAACGCATTAAATTGATTTAAAAGTACACTTTTTAATCTATCGTAATCAGAATAATAAAAATAGTTTCCAGTATTTGTTTCGGTAATAATTTTTTCAACATCCGAACCTTTTGGACCAATTGCAATTATTGGTCTATTGGAAACCATATATTCAAATAATTTCCCTGGAATGATACACTTCGTTTCTTCCGAATCAATTTCAATAAGTAGTAGAATTTGAGATTCTTTTTGAATTTTAATAGCTTCATTATGTGAAACATAACTATTCAAGTGTAAATAATCACTTAAACCTTCTGCTTCAATACTTTTAACCACATTTTCACTTACAGCACCGACTAACTTCAGCTGAAATTCTTTAGAAAACTCTTTATTTTCTTCTGTTAATTCCTTTAAAACTTTCCATAAAACTTCTGGATTTCTTTTAGATAATAAAGAACCAATATGAGCCAATGTAAACTTTTTATCCATAACGATAGCTTCGGTTTTTTGGGTATCGTAACCATTGGTAATTACAGCAATAGGTTTGTTGGTTTTTTCTTGAAATTCCTCCTTGGTAACACTACTGGTAACAACAATTTGATCGGCTGTATTTAAAACCTTATTTTCTAATACAAGATGTTTTTCTTTTGAAGCTTTGGTTAACTTCAACTCTTTATGATATCCTATGGTTGTCCACGGATCTCTAAAATCTGCTATCCACCTCACTCCTAGTTTTTCCTTTAGCTGCATACCAATTAAATGCAAACTGTGTGGCGGACCAGTAGTTATGATTGTGTCTATTTGGTGTTTTTTAATATAGTTTGAAAGATAGTTTACTGAAGGTTTTACCCAGTTTTTTCTAGCATCTGGAATAAAGAAATTACCTCTTATTGCTAAAAGGACCTGTTCTACGAAGCTTTGTTTTTTCGCTTCCGGAATTAAGCCTTTACTTATTGATTTTGTTCCTTTTTTAGAAAGAAACCCAGCAAGTTTATAAGGTTCGCTTATTGGTTGTTTTAATATGGTAAGATCGTTTGAAACTTCATAAGTTAAACTTTCATCTTTTAATGGATAGTTTGGGTTTTCAGGAATATAAACAATAGGTTCTACATCAAACTCTGGTAAATACTTTACAAACTTCAGCCAACGCTGTACTCCTGGTCCACCTGCAGGTGGCCAATAATAGCTTATAATAAGTACTTTCTTCTTGCTCATTCTTTCTTAAACTGCAATAGCAGAAATGATATAAATTGAAATTATGTAGTGAATTTCTACCGAAGCAAATACGTTAATTACTTCTTTTTTATTTTAAAATATACTCCACCAAGAAGTAATAACCCTAAAAGAATAGAGCTTGCCAAAGCAATACTACTTCCAGTCTGTATAACTTTTGGTTCAAATTTGAATTCTATTGTATGTTTTCCTGCAGGAACCTCCATTCCTCGTAAAACATAGTTTACTCTATAATGCTTCTCTAAATTACCATCTATATAGGCATTCCAACCATTTGCATAATAGATTTCAGAAAATACAGCAAATCCTTTATTGGTATTATTTGATTGGTATTTTAAATAGTTAGGCTTAAATTCTTGAAGCAAAATATTTGCTGTAGAATCTACTCTGAAATTTTTGTTTGTAATAGCTTCCGTAGTAAGAAATACAGCTTTTGTTTTGGTATTTAAACTGTCTAGTGCTATGATTTCTTCATTTGCAGTTGCAACTTCTTTCAGTTCTGAAACAAACCAAGCATTACCATTAGCATCGGTATTAGTGAAAGGAAATATTTGACCTTCCTCTTCAGCGATAATATATTTCGCATTAAGCATATTCAATACATTCATATTGTTTTTGGTAATATGAAAGTCGAAAAGTTCATCATAACGCTTCAATTTAGCTGCATGATAACCACTTATTGAATTATGAAAATAAGAAGCTCTTGCTGTAGGATCTGTAATATCAAAAACCCTAAAGTGTGATGTATCCTTTTGTATTTCTAAATCTGCTTGATTAGGTTGATAAGGTTTTTTCACTTGTAAGGCTGAAACAAAATTATCGTTGTTAACGTATCTTCTATCAACCGAAACTAAATCAAATAGAATTAATGCAGCAAAGGCTATAATTACAAGTTTTTCAGATATTTTCTTCTTTAAGAATAGGAATACGGTTCCTGCAGAAAGCAATACTAAAATCAAGGTTCTTAAGGTGTCTTGACTGAATAACATTTTTCTATCTTCTCGTAAAGCATCAATAAAACGCTGTCCATAATTTTGTTTATAAAAACCGTCGTTTACTCCAGCAAAGTCTACTCCCATAAAACTTAGAGAGTTTTTAAATAATAGAAAGAATAAAGCTAATCCTGCTGTTATTCCAAGGGTATATTTTATGGCATTTAGTTTTACTTCATCCTTTTCAAAATTATTGAATAAGCGTGATAAACCGAATATTGCCAAAATAGGAATACACAATTCTAATATTACTTGTATGGATGTTACAGCTCTAAACTTATTGTATAACGGAACATAATCGATAAAGAAATCTGTTAGGAATCCTAGATTTTTTCCGTAAGAAAGTAATAGAGATAAGATAGTTCCTCCAACAAGCCACCATTTTATTCTTCCTTTCACTAAGAATAAAGAAAAAACAAAAAGGAAAATAACCACAGCACCAACATAAGCAGGGGCTTCCACAATAGGTTGACTTCCCCAATAAGTAGGTGTTTGTTTTACATATTCTTTTGCTTGTAAGGCAGGCACTCCCTGACTGACAAAAAACTCATACGAAGCAGAGTCTTTACCTACATCTTCATGATTCCCTCCTCCTACTATTCTAGAGATGTATAAATTAAAAGTTTCTAAAAATCCATAACTATATTCGGTAATATATTCTTTACTTAATCCAGAAGTTACTTCTTTAGGTGAACCATCCGGTTGAATGGTAAGTTCGCTTTTACTTCTAGTACTTTCATTTGCATATTCTTTGGTAGCTAGAATATTTGTAGCATTTAAACCTACTGCTAGAATAACAGCAAGAATTAAGATTCCTACAGACTGAAAAAAATGTGGAAGTATTTGTTTTCTATAAGCATCTAGCAAATAAGCAATTCCTAAAACAATTACCAATAACATGAGGTAATAAGTCATTTGGAAGTGGTTTGCTACAATTTCTAAAGCCATTGCGACTGCTGTGAGTAAAAAACCTTCTACGTATTTTCGTTTAAAGGTGAGGATGATTCCGCTTAAAACCAATGGCATGTAAGCAATTGCGTGTGCTTTACTGTTGTGTCCTACCCCAAGAATAATAATGAGATAGGTTGAAAACCCAAATGCTAAAGCACCTAAAGCAGCTAGTTTATAATCTATTTTAAGTACTAGTAAAAGCACATAAAACCCCATAAAATACAGGAACAGATAATCTGCTGGTCTAGGTAAAAAACGTAGAGTTAAATCTAGTTTTTTGATATAATTATGCGGATACTTTGCCCCTAATTGATAGGTTGGCATTCCGCCAAAAGCACTGTTTGTCCAATAGGTCTCTTCACCGGTTTCTTCCCTGTAATCGGTTTGTTGTTTAGACATACCAATATACTGCTTAATATCACTTTGAAATATTTGTTTTCCTTTTAAAACAGGACTAAAATATGCTAGTGAAATTAGTATAAAACCAATGAAAATAAGAAAATGTGGGAGTAGTTTTTTTATAGAGAATTGCATGAATAAAATGTATATCAATAAGGTTGAAATTTAGTCAATTTCTTCGTAATCTACATATTCACCAACATTTTTATTTGAAGATCTGTTTTCTGGCATTTTATCAATAGTGATTTTCCCTTCTTTCGTTGTAGGTTGTTTTTGTTGTTGGTTATGAAAACCACCAAACTGTTCTCCAAAACGTTGTTCTGCTTTTTTCGCTATAAACTTCAACAATAATGGAGCAAATATTCGAGATAAGATTTTCACACCATAATAAATTAATAGTATGATTAAAATCACTTTTACAACTCCAGTAACAGATGCCAATTGCAACATAAAATTATTTTTTAACAAAAATACAATACTTATGTTTTAATTTATGGGATAAATACTTAAAAAAAATATAAAATATATATCTTTGAACTCAACCAACGCTAATAAACATGAAGTCTTTAAAATACTATCTAGTAACTCTAGTGTTTGCAGTTTCCTTTTCAGGATTTTCACAGTACACAGAAGTTATAAATTCAAATAGACCAGGAGTTTCAAAAAGCGCCTTTTCTGTAGGAACTAACGTTATTCAGTTTGAAGCTGGACCATATATGCTAAATGAAAAACACTCTCGATTACAACGAGATGATGAAAGTTATGGTGTGGATTTCAGCCTTAGATACGGTTTATTTTTAGAGAACTTAGAAATTAATTTGGAAGGTATTTATCAATCCACCAACAGAACTTTTACCAATAATATTAGTAGTGAAGCAGATTTTAGCAATTTCAAACATTTCACTTTTGGTCTTAAATATTTAGTTTTTGACCCTTACAGGCATGCAAAAGAAGAAAAGCCAAACATTTACAGCTGGAAGGCAAATCATAAATTTAAATGGAAGTCGCTAATTCCTGCAGTATCTATTTATGCAGGGGTTAATTTTGACTCTAAAGACAATCCGTTTACTGCTCCAGGAGTTCAAGGAATAAGCCCTAAAGTTATGATTGCTACACAGAATAATTTTGTTGGTGGTTGGGTTTATGTAATGAATTTCATGCAAGATAGAATTGGATCTACACAATCTGATTTTTCTTATATACTTACACTTACAAAAGCAATTAACCAGCAGTGGGCTGTTTTTGGTGAAGCACACGGAATAAAAAGCGATTTTTATGCTGACAATTTAGTTCGATTTGGTGGTGCTTATTTATGGAGCAAAAATTTTCAATTAGATACAGCAGTAACTTTGAATACTAAAGATACTCCTTCTGTTTTCGGAATTACACTTGGTGCATCTTTCCGATTAGATTTTCATGAAGATCAATTGATAGATAATACTCCTAAACCTGGTAAAAAAATAAGAACTAAGACCAAGAAAGAAACTAAAAAAAGTAAACAAGAAAAACAACAACAGAATTTTGATGATTTTTAAAGAATTAATAATTTTATGATTAGCATTAGGCAAGTCCGCACTAAAAAAGAATACAAAGAATTTGTTAAATTTCCTTTTCAACTTTACAAAGATTCAAAATACTGGGTTCCACCAATAATTTCACAGGAATTAAAAACCTTCGATCAGAAGGAAAACCCTGTATTTAATGATGCCGATGCTTATTTCTTCCTTGCTTATAAAGGAAATAAAATTGTAGGAAGAGTTGCAGCAATCATCAATTGGTTGGAAGTAAACAAGCAAAACGAAAAGAAAATGCGTTTTGGTTGGTTTGATTTTATAGATGATTTAGAAGTCTCTAAAGCACTTTTAGATAAGGTTGCTGAAATTGGTGAAGAGAATAACTTAGAGTACCTAGAAGGCCCTGTAGGTTTCTCTAATTTGGATAAAGTAGGTGTACTAACCGAAGGATATGATGTCATTGGAACCATGATTACTTGGTACAACCACCCATATTATGTAACACATTTAGAAAAGCACAACTATAGGCCAGAAAAAGAATGGATAGAGAGCCATTTTCCATTCAGTAATATAGATCCTGAAGTTTTCTCTAAAGCAGATGCTTTAATTAGAAAACGTTATCAAGTACATGTAAAGGATTTTACTAAAACAAAAGAAGTAATGCCTTATGCAGATGAGATGTTTGACTTATTTAATAAAAGTTACGCTTCCCTATCCTCTTTTGTTGAGATAACAGATATTCAAAAGGAATATTTTAAAAAGAAATTTATTGGTTTTATTAATCCGGAATACATTAAGTACGTTTTTGATAAAGATGACAAAATGATTGCCTTTGCTATTGTTATGCCCTCTTTTTCTAAAGCATTACAAGAAATTAACGGAAAACTATTTCCATTTGGATTCTTAAAACTTCTGAAAGCTAAAAAAGAAAGTAAAGATGTTATTTTCTATTTAATTGGAATTTTACCTGAGTATCAAAACAAAGGTATTACTGCAGTCATTTTTAGCGAGTATTACAAGACTTTTGCGGCAAAAGGTATACAGAACTGTATTCGAACTCCAGAACTAGCAAATAACCATGCTATTCAAAAAATCTGGAAGCATTTTGACCCTAAAGTTATAAAGAGAAGAAAAACTTACAGAAAAGAGTTAAATTAAAACTGCTTTTCATTTTAAAATAGTAAAACGGAGAAGTATAATTTAACAATTATTTTCTCCGTTTTTTTATGATACCCTTTAATAATTATGGTGTACCAAAGTGTACCTTAAAAAGCTCTACCCCCCATTTCAACAATATCACCCTAAAGTTACATTATGAGTAAAACCTTTAATGAAACTCTAGAAAACCTATATAAAACAAAAAAGACCTACTGAAACAGTAAGTCTTTTTGTGAGCCCGATAGGATTCGAACCTATGACCGCCTCCTTAGAAGGGAGGTGCTCTATCCAGCTGAGCTACGAGCCCGTAACTCTAAAAAAATTGTCGGGGTGGCAGGATTCGAACCTGCGACCTCCGCGTCCCAAACGCGGCGCGATAACCGGGCTACGCTACACCCCGAAACAGTTATCAATAAAATTGAAAAATTGCGGAGAGACAGGGATTCGAACCCTGGGTAAGTGTTTCCACCTACGACGATTTAGCAAACCGCTCCTTTCGGCCACTCAGGCACCTCTCCGTTAATCTTTATATGAACAACAGCATTTGTTCTTAAATGCGGATGCAAATGTATATTCTTTTATCAAAGAACACAAATTTTTTTGGAATATTTTTTCGAAAATTATTCGGGATATTCAATTCGTAAATGGTAAATATTTGCAAGCTTGTGCTTTAGCACTTTTTTTATAGATTGAATTTCTTTAAAAGTTATGTTCGCATTTAGGAATTGTTCGCTTTCCATCTGCTTATTTATGATATTTTCAACAAAAGTATCGATCTTAGAAGAGGTTGGTTCCTTCAAGCTTTTAGATGCTGCCTCTACACTATCGCACATCATTAAAATGGCAGTTTCTTTACTAAATGGTTTCGGTCCTGGGTAAATAAAATCTTCTTTAGAAGCTTCTTCATTCATAGACTTTTCTTTTTTATAGAAATAATAAACCAAACTTGTACCGTGATGGGTTCGTATGAAATCTATAACTCTATCTGGAAGGTTATTCTTTTTCGCTATTTCAATGCCGTCTAAGACATGATCTATAATTACGTTAGCACTTTCTTTTGGAGATAACTCATCATGCGGATTGATGCCTGTAGATTGGTTTTCGGTAAAGAAAGTTGGGTTTTTCATTTTACCTATATCATGATACAGCGCTCCTACTCTAATTAACATGGCATTCGCCCCCACTTCGTTTGCTGCTGCTTCCGCTAAATTGGCTACGTTTAACGAATGATGAAAGGTTCCAGGTGCTTTGTTAGATAATTCTTTTAGAAGCTTAGAATTCGTGTCGGATAACTCTAATAGGGATACATCTGAAACCAATCCGAATAACTTTTCGTAAACATAAATTAAAGGTTGTACGAATAAGGTTGCTAGTCCACATAAAACAAAGAGTCCAAAAGTTTCCCAATGAATAGCGTCTACACTTCCTTCATGAATTACAAAAAAGGCAAAATAGGCAATGATATAAATAAGCGTTATTTGTCCTACGGAAATAAATAAATTGACACGTTTGTATAGTTCTGAAACTGTTAAGATGGTAATAATTCCGGCTGTAATCTGTAAAAACATATACTCATAACTATTCGGAACAATTAAACCTAACAGAAGAACTGTTATAACATGGGTGAACAAACCGAGTCTTGCATCAAAAAAAGCTTTTAAAACCAAAGGAAGAATACATAAAGGAACTATATATAAATACTGCGAATTATAGTTAAGAACGAAGCTTGTTATAAGCACCATCATTATAACATTGAAAAAAATGAAGGTAACTTTCGTGTTGTTATTAAACACGTCTAGTCTGTATTTTCTTAAAAAAAGCAGCAGCATTAATAAGGCAAGTAAAACCAGTAAAGTATAAGCAAATACAACCCAGTTATAGTTTGAAGCTGTCCATACCTGTGATTTATATTCGTTTTTTAAAGACTCTAAAACTTGATACTTCTCTCCTTCTACTACTTCCCCTTTAGAAATAATTAAAGTCTCTTTATTTATACTTCCTCGTGTGTATGCTATTTTGCTTAATTCATCTTTTAAAGCATTTTCGGTGAGCTTTTTATTGAAGCTTAGATTTGGCTCTACTACTTCAAAAAATATAGAAAGAAAATGAATCTCAAAACCTTCAACCTGATTTGCTTTTAAGAGTTTATTTATAGTTGTTGTTACATCTTTCTGCTGAATAAGGTTTTCAAACTTAGTTTGTTTAACAGTTATTTGTCCATCTAGAATGACACTTTTCTTTTCTTCAGAAAAATTAAAGTTTTCATTTAAAACACCGTAACTATATAGTTTATCTAAAACAAGCTCTCCTGTTTTATATAAAGTGTTTAACTGGTTCTTAGAAATAGAATCTGGAAAAGTTTGATAAAATGTTTGCTTATATGCTGCTCTAACATTTTTTTCAACCGTTGTATTTAAGTTAAAATATAGGTTTGACTGTTGTTCAATTTGATGTTTTTCTGCATCAATTTCTTGTTTCGTTTTTTTGATAGCAAAATCAAAAGGAGCATATAGGTTTTCAGACTGCCAAGGTTTTCCTTGTATAAAATTGTATTTGAATTTTCCTTGTTTCGGAAACAAATAAACGATTAACACTGTTGTACAAATAAACAGCAGGGCTTTATAAATTAAAGCATGATTTTTATAGATACTATTTATGAAGTCTTTCATGGTAATTTTTACTGTTCTCAAATGTAATAAAATATACTTTTTAAACTGTTATTAATAAAGTATCATTCTAATTTCTACTAAAATTTGATTATTTTCGCATAAATTAAATTTAAACGCAAATCACAATGAGTAAAGAAGTAGTTATAGTATCTGCCGCTAGAACACCAATTGGTAGTTTTTTAGGCGCTTTATCTTCAGTTCCTGCTCCAAAATTAGGAGCCATAGCAATTAAGGGCGCATTAGATAAAATTAACCTGAAACCAGAAATGGTTCAAGAAGTTTTAATGGGTAATGTTGTTCAAGCAGGAACGGGTCAAGCACCAGCTAGACAAGCGGCTATTTATGCTGGAATACCAGATACTGTACCATGTACTACCATTAATAAAGTATGTGCTTCTGGAATGAAAACAGTTATGCAAGCCGCTCAAGCTATTGCTTTAGGTGATGCAGATGTTGTTGTTGCTGGAGGAATGGAAAACATGAGTTTAATTCCGCATTACTACCACGCTAGAACAGGAACTAAATTTGGTCCTGCTAAAATGGAAGATGGTATGCAACGTGACGGATTAGTAGATGCTTACGATCAAAATGCGATGGGAGTTTGTGCAGATCTCTGTGCAACAGAATATGAGTTTTCTAGAGAAGACCAAGATACTTTTGCAATTCAATCTTATAGTCGTTCTGCTGCGGCTTGGGATGCAGGAAAATTTGATAACGAAATTGTTCCTGTAGAAGTTCCTCAAAGACGTGGAGAAGCAGTAATTGTTAGTAAAGACGAAGAATATACAAATGTAAGAATGGATAAAATTCCATCTTTACGTCCTGCATTTACAAAAGAAGGAACAGTAACTGCTGCTAACGCTTCTACTATTAATGATGGAGCTGGAGCAATGGTATTAATGAGTAAAGAAAAAGCAGAAGAATTAGGTTTAAAACCTTTAGCAACTATAAAAGGTTATGCAGATGCTGCGCACGAACCAAAATGGTTTACAACAGCTCCTGCTAAAGCATTACCAAAAGCTTTAGATAAAGCTGGAATTGCGTTAGGAGATGTAGATTATTTTGAATTTAACGAAGCATTTTCTGTTGTAGGTTTAGCTAATATGAAAATATTAGGATTAACAGATGATAAGGTTAACGTAAATGGTGGAGCTGTTTCTTTAGGACACCCATTAGGATGTTCAGGTGTTAGAATTATTATTACTTTATTAAACGTATTAGAACAAAACAATGCTAAAATTGGTGCAGCCGCTATTTGTAATGGTGGTGGTGGTGCTTCTGCTATTGTTATCGAACGTTCTTAATTCTAACTTAACCTCATAAATTTATTTATCATTAATGCAATACGGAATTTGTAACTTAAGCATTGTTCCATTAAGATTTGAGCCATCAGACAAAGCCGAACTAGTTTCGCAAGTTTTGTATGGAGATTATTTTAAAATATTGGAGCAACGAAAATCATGGAGTAAAATCCGTATTGCATTTGATGGTTATGAAGGTTGGATAGATAATAAGCAGTATATTGAAATCACAGAGGAGCAATATAACTCTTTAAACAACCAAGCTCCTATTTTATCTAACGACTTAATTGAATTTGTTCAAGATAAAGACAATCACTTATATTCTATTCCACTAGGTTCTACTTTAAATGGTTTAGAACTTTTAAACCATAGCTTTGATGGTTCTGTCGTAAAAGAGATACAACCAAAAGAAGATGTAATTAAAACTGCTTTTTCATTTTTAAATGCTCCCTATTTATGGGGAGGAAAAACACCATTTGGTATTGACTGTTCTGGTTTTACACAAATGGTTTATAAACTAAATGGTTACAAATTGTTACGTGATGCTTCTCAGCAAGCTACACAAGGAGAAGCTTTAAGTTTTATTGAAGAAAGTGAGCCTGGCGATTTAGCTTTTTTTGATAATAATGAAGGTGATATTGTGCATGTAGGAATTATCATGAAAGATAATTATATTATTCACGCACATGGAAAAGTAAGAATAGATAGATTAGACCACTCCGGAATTTATAATGCAGACAAACGGATGCACACTCATAAATTACGAGTTATAAAAAAGATTATATAAAAAAAAGCCACTTCGATTGAAGTGGCTTTTTTATGTAATATAAATCTCTAATTAGTTCTTTTCCAGAGACTGAATTAAAGCTCTCATTTCTTTTGTTTTTACAGTATCATCAATTGCACTGTAAATATTCATTAATGTTCTAGCAACATCAATGTTGTCTGGTTGTATTTTTAATACAGACTCTAAGTAAGGAATACTGTTTCTATATAACTGCGTACGCTCTTCTTTTAATTGGTCGTAACGAATGTTATCTGCATTAGATGTACCTAACCCATTCATTTCTTCGATTAAAGCATTTTCTCCACTTAAAATTAATGCAGCCATATTTGTTTGTGCATTTACATAAGTAGGATCCATTTCAATTACTTTTTTGTAATATTCTTTTGCTTTCTCAGTTTCACCGTTTTCTGCAGCAACAACTCCTAAGTTGAAAATTAAATCAATATTAGTTGGATCTAATTCAATTGCTTGCTCGATAAGCTCTTTGTATTTTTTCTGATCACCATTCTTATAGTAAATGTTTGCTTCGTTTACAATTAAATTAGCATCATTAGGATCCATTTTTCTTGCATTTTGAATAGCAGCAAGAGCTTTTTCTGTTTTATCTTGGCTTAAATAGATAAAAGCAATGTTTTTAATTATTTCTCCTCTTCTAGATTTTGTAAGTGTTTCTGCTGGTTTAATATGAGATCCTGTTCTTACAAATAAATCTCTTTGACTTTTAGGGAAAAACTCTACTTCACCAGTCTCTTTATTAACTGCTGAGTATTGTTTTTCAATTCCAGTATAGCCTAATTTGATTAATTCTTCGTAGTTTTCTGCAGCAGCGTCATAATCATTACCAGAAACTGCACTTGCAGCAGCATAGTATAAATAAGTAGTATCTGCAGGAACAAGTTTATATAATTTCTTGAATCCTTTAGAAGCTTCTACATATTTAGCAGACTGATATAAATCATTCGATTTTGTTAATATAGTGTTTACAATATTTTGCTTTGTGTCTGCAATTTCTGTTTCGTATGCTCCCTTTACTTTATCAAAGTTTGCGATAATTTCATCTACTTTTTCATTTCCTTGTCCGTTAGCGTAAATCGCTAATCCTTTAAGGTAATAGTATTTATCTGCTAATTTCCCATCCATTTCTGGTAACATAGATTCTACCTCATTTAAAAGGGATGTAGCTTCAGAAAAATTATTTTTATTAATAGCTTTTTCTGCTGATTTAAGTTCTTTCTTTTGAGCGAAAGAAAATGCACTAACTCCTAATGCTAATGCTATAATTGCTTGTTTTTTCATTTTTTAAATTTGTTAAATTATTTGTGAGGGTTATTCTTCTTCTTCCTGGTTATTATCAAGAGTTATGCCATCCTCATTATCATTAGTAGATTCTATGTTTTTCGGAATAATATTTCCGTCTTCATCTAATTCTACATCATCTTCATCATGCATTACTTTAGCAACAGCAGCAATAGAGTCTTTACCTTTTAGGTTAATAAGTTTCACTCCTTGCGTAGCTCTTCCCATTACTCTTAAATCTTGAACTGCCATACGAATAGCAATACCAGATTTATTAATAATCATTAAGTCGTCTGCATCTGATACGTTCTTGATAGCAACTAAGTTTCCAGTTTTATCTGTAATAGAAATAGTTTTTACTCCTTTTCCTCCACGGTTTGTAATTCTATAGTCATCTAGACTAGAGCGTTTACCGTACCCGTTTTCAGATACAACAAGAATATCACTTTCCATATCATCTACAGCAATCATTCCTATAACCTCATCTGTTACTTCGTCTTGTAATCTAATACCGCGAACACCAGAAGCGTTTCTACCCATTGGTCTAGTTTTAGCCTCTTCGAATCGGATAGCTTTACCAGATTTAAGTGCTAACATCACTTGGCTTTCACCTGTTGTAAGTTTTGCTTCTAGTAATTCATCGTCTTCTTTAATGGTAATAGCATTAATACCATTAGTTCTTGGTCTAGAATATTGTTCTAAAGCAGTCTTTTTAACCTGACCTTTTTTAGTAGCCATAATTACATAGTGACTATTTATGTAATCTTCGTCTTTTAAATCTTGTGTACAAATGAATGCTTTTACCTTATCATCTTGCTCAATATTTATAAGGTTTTGAATTGCTCTACCTTTTGAAGTTTTAGATCCCTCTGGAATTTCATAAACACGCATCCAGAAACATTTACCTTTTTGCGTAAAGAACAACATATATTGGTGGTTGGTTCCAACAAATAAATGTTCTAAGAAATCTTCATTTCTAGTTGTTGAAGCTTTTTGTCCTACCCCTCCTCTATTTTGAGTTTTGTATTCAGAAAGAGAAGTACGTTTGATGTACCCTGCATGCGAGATAGTAATTACAACTTTTTCGTTAGGAATCATATCTTCAATGCTTAAGTCTCCTCCGGCATATTCAATAACAGAACGACGCTCATCACCATACTTATCTTTAATGACTTGAAGTTCTTCCTTAATAATCTCCATTCTTCTTTCTTTTCTAGCAAGAATGTCTTTTAAGTCTTCAATAGTTTTCATGATTTCTTCATACTCGCTACGTAATTTGTCTTGCTCTAGTCCAGTTAACTGACGTAGACGCATTTCGACAATTGCTTTTGCTTGTATTTCTGAAAGTTTGAAACGCTCGATTAAGTTATTACGAGCTTCTTCTGCATTAGAAGACGCACGAATGATTTTAATTACTTCGTCAATATTATCGGATGCAATAATTAATCCTTCTAATATATGTGCTCTTTCTTCTGCTTTACGTAATTCGTAAGTAGTTCTTCTTACAACTACATCATGTCTGTGCTCTACGAAATAGTGAATTAATTCTTTTAAATTCAATAATTCTGGTCTTCCCTTAACAAGTGCAATATTATTCACACTAAATGAAGACTGTAAAGCGGTATATTTATATAATTTATTTAAAACAATATTAGGAATTGCATCACGCTTTAAAACGTAAACAATACGCATTCCGTTTCTATCAGACTCATCTCTAATACTAGTAATTCCGTCTAGTTTCTTTTCATTAATTAAGTCAGCAGTCTTTTTAATCATGTCTGCTTTATTAACTAAATAAGGAATTTCTGTAACGATGATACATTCTCTACCTTGAACTTCTTCAATAATTGCGTTACCACGCATAATGATTCGTCCTCTACCTGTATGGAAAGCTTCCTTAACACCATCATAGCCATAGATAGTTCCTCCTGTTGGGAAATCTGGTGCTTTGATGTGTTTCATTAATTCGTCAATCTCAATATCTTTATTATCGATATAGGCAATTGTACCATCAACAACTTCAGATAAGTTGTGAGGCGGCATATTAGTAGCCATACCTACAGCAATTCCAGAAGCTCCATTAACTAGAAGACTTGGTACTCTTGTAGGAAGAACGGTTGGCTCTTCTAAAGTATCATCAAAATTTAATTTATGATCTACAGTTTCTTTATCAATATCTGCCAACATGTCTTCAGATATTTTGCGCATACGTGCTTCTGTATAACGCATTGCTGCTGGACTATCTCCATCAACAGAACCAAAGTTACCTTGACCATCTACAAGCATATAACGTAAACTCCACTCTTGAGCCATACGAACCATTGCATCATAAACCGAAATATCTCCATGTGGGTGATACTTACCTAAAACCTCCCCGACAATTCTTGCAGATTTTTTATGTGCGCTATTTGCTCTAATACCCAGCTCATGCATTCCAAAAAGAACACGTCTGTGTACCGGCTTTAATCCGTCTCTTACATCCGGTAAAGCACGTGACACAATGACTGACATTGAATAATCAATGTAAGCCGATTTCATTTCATCTTCAATATTAATTGGAATGAGTTTTTCTCCTTCTGTCATATATATAAATATTAAATTATTCTGTATTTTTCAAAACACGCTAATATAACACTTTCATCAGTCATAGCAAGGCATTTCATTTGATTTTTTTAGGAATTTTTATTAACAATTTTGCAGTCATTTTTAGTTGATAAGTATGACCTTAATTATTTTGAATTTTGGAAGATTTTTTCTCTATTAGCATATATCCTATAAATTAAGGTATAGTTTTTGATTTTAATGAGTAGGAATTTAGTATTTTTAATGTAGAAAGGAATAATTTATGGATGATAATTTTTCACCAAGAGTAAAAGATGTAATTGCATTTAGCAAAGAAGAAGCATTGCGTTTAGGCCACGATTTTATTGGTACTGAGCACTTAATGCTTGGCTTATTGCGTGATGGAAATGGTAAAGCCATTAACATTCTGAATGCTTTAGAAATTGATTTAAATCACTTAAGACGTAAAGTAGAAATTTTAAGCCCTGCAAACCCTAATGTTGCAATAGCTTTTAATGAAAAGAAAAACTTACATCTTACTAGACAAGCAGAACGTGCTTTAAAAACAACTTATTTAGAGGCTAAACTGTTTCAAAGTACATCTATTAACACAGCACATTTACTGTTGTGTATTTTAAGAAACGAAAATGATCCTACTACAAAGCTTTTAAATAAGCTAAAAGTGGATTATGATAACGTAAAAGAACAATTCAAGCTTATGATAACAAACGATGATAATTATATAGAACCAAAGGCAGAATTTCCAGACGATGATACTTCATCTCCAGATGATCCGTCTAAGGATATTTTCAACTCTCCTACTGGTAAGTCTAACAAAAAATCTAAAACTCCTGTTTTAGATAATTTCGGACGTGACTTAACCGCGATGGCTGAGGAAGGAAAACTAGATCCTGTTGTTGGTCGTGAAAAAGAAATAGAAAGAGTTTCTCAAATTTTAAGTAGAAGGAAGAAAAACAACCCTTTACTTATTGGAGAACCTGGAGTAGGTAAATCTGCTATTGCAGAAGGTTTAGCTAACAGAATTGTAAGTAAAAAAGTGTCTAGAATTCTTTTTAACAAAAGAGTTGTAACACTAGATTTAGCAAGTTTAGTTGCTGGAACAAAATACAGAGGACAGTTTGAAGAACGCATGAAAGCTGTTATGAATGAGCTTGAAAAGAATGACGATATTATTCTTTTTATAGATGAAATTCACACGATTGTTGGAGCTGGTGGCGCTACAGGAAGTTTAGATGCTTCCAATATGTTTAAGCCTGCACTTGCTAGAGGAGAAATTCAATGTGTTGGTGCTACTACCCTAGACGAATACAGACAGTATATTGAAAAAGATGGTGCATTAGAGCGTAGATTCCAAAAGGTTATTGTAGAACCTACAACTGTAGATGAAACCATTGAAATTCTTAATAACATCAAGGGTAAATATGAAGAACATCATAATGTAGACTATACAGATGAAGCTATTGAAGCTTGTGTAAAACTTACCTCTAGATATATGACAGATCGTTTTTTACCAGACAAAGCAATTGATGCTTTAGATGAAGCAGGTTCTCGAGTACACATTACAAACATAAAAGTACCAGAACAAATTCTAGAGCTAGAAAAACAACTAGAAGAGGTTAAGGAAACAAAGAAATCTGTAGTCAAGAAACAGAAGTATGAAGAAGCTGCTAAATTACGTGATGATGAGAAACGCATTGAAAAAGATTTAGCTATAGCCCAAGAACAATGGGAAGAGGATACGAAATTAAACCGTGTAACTGTTACCGAAGACAACGTAGCAGATGTTGTTTCTATGATGACAGGAATTCCTGTAAATAGAATTGCCCAAACCGAAAGTAATAAATTAGCACAATTACCAGAACTTATAAAAGGAAAAGTAATTGGCCAAGACGAAGCTGTTGCAAAGGTTGTAAAAGCCATTCAACGTAACCGTGCTGGATTAAAAGATCCTAATAAACCAATTGGGTCGTTTATCTTTTTAGGGCAAACAGGAGTTGGTAAAACGCAATTAGCAAAAGTTTTAGCTAAAGAATTATTTGACAGTGAAGATTCTTTAATTAGAATAGACATGAGTGAATACATGGAGAAATTTGCTATCTCTAGATTAGTTGGTGCACCTCCAGGATACGTGGGTTATGAAGAAGGCGGACAACTTACAGAAAAAGTAAGACGCAAACCTTACTCAGTAGTTTTATTAGATGAGATTGAAAAAGCGCATCCAGATGTATTCAATATGATGCTTCAAGTTTTAGATGACGGTTATCTTACAGATAGTCTTGGTAGAAAAATAGACTTTAGAAACTCTATAATCATCATGACTTCAAATATTGGTTCTAGAAAATTAAAAGAATTTGGAACAGGTGTAGGCTTTGGTACTGCTTCACAAAAGGCTCAAGAAGATGCAAACGCAAGAGGTGTAATTGAAAATGCACTTAAAAAAGCATTTGCACCTGAGTTCTTAAATAGAATTGATGATGTTGTAGTATTTAATGCTCTTGAAAAAGAAGATATTAATAAAATTATTGATATTGAATTAAAGAAGCTACTTATTAGAATTAAAGGTCTTGGCTATACCTTAACATTGACAGATGCTGCTAAAGACTATATTGCGGATAAAGGTTTCGATAAACAATACGGAGCAAGACCATTAAAACGTGCAATCCAGAAATATATTGAAGACACGCTAGCGGAAGAAATTATTAATTCGAAGCTAGATGAAGGTGATAAAATAATGATGGATTTAGATAGTGAAACAAACGAATTAAAAATTAAAACAGAAAAAGCAGAAAAACCTGCTGAATCTTAAAATTTAATCAAAAAATATTGTTTATAAGACTCTATTATTATAATGGAGTTTTTTTAAATAATTTGATATAAAAATCATGACTATCGAACTAAGCTTTTGCAAAATGGTCTTCTTTGAAAACTATGTTATAAGTACTATCAATGAAGGAGAAGTTGTTTCGCAAGAAAAAAGCAACTTACAAACACAAGTACTTATGGATCATTTTAAAGACAGACCATTTGTGTACATTACACATAGAATAAATTCTTATTCGGTGGATCCTACTATTTATTTTGAAACTTCCAAGTTTTCAGCTTTAGCTGGTTTTGTGGTTGTTTCTAAAGAAAAACCAGGTATTAAAAATGCTATTTATGAAAAAGCATTTTTAAATAAACCATTTGAAATTTTTGAAGATTTAGAAGATGCGATACTTTGGGCCGATAACCTTTGTAATATGAAAAAGAAACTTGGTTATTAAAAATACATCCATAAAAAAGAGCTTATTTAACTTAAATAAGCCCTTTTTTTTATTTTTTATTCTTGTTTTTAGAAAATCTAAATTCCGTAATTATTTAAAAATAATTCTTCTACTTCAATATCTACTTTACTTAAGAAATCAATAGATGCTTCTATATCATCGTGTAAAACTCTGTCTTTTTCTACAAAAGAAACTTCTTTTCTGTATTGCTCTAAGAAAGACTCTAAGAAAGGAGAGGTTTTTGAAGGGTTTCTAAAAGCTATTGCCTGACTAGCATTCATTAATTCAATTGCGATAACACGTTCTACATTTCTTATTAAAGAATAAGCTTGAGTTGCTGCATTTGCTCCCATACTTACGTGATCTTCTTGTCCGTTACTAGATACAATACTGTCTATACTTGCTGGAGTAGCTAATTGTTTGTTGGCACTAACAATACTTGCAGCTGTATATTGCGGAATCATAAAACCAGAATTTAATCCTGGGTTATCTACTAGGAATGCTGGTAAACCACGTAAACCAGAAACTAATTGGAAGGTTCTTCTTTCCGAAATATTTCCAATTTCTGCCATAGCAATTTTTAAATAATCTAATGCTAAAGCTAGTGGTTGACCGTGGAAGTTTCCACCAGAGATAATTAAATCTTCTTCGTGGAAAATATTAGGATTATCTGTAACCGAATTTATTTCAGTAACTATAACTTTTTCAACAAAATCTAAAGTGTCTTTTGTCGCTCCATGTACCTGTGGAATACATCTAAAAGAATATGGATCTTGAACGTGTTGTTTTTCTCTTGTAATTAATTCACTTCCTTTTAGGAATTCATTAAAACGTCTTGCAACCTTTAATTGTCCTAAATGCGGACGAACCTGATGTACTAAATCATGAAATGGTTCGATTCTACCATCAAAAGCATCTAATGAAATACTAGCAATAAGATCTGCTAAATAAGAAGTTTTATGCGACATCATTAAAAGATACACACCATACGAACTCATAAATTGTGTTCCGTTTAAAAGTGCTAATCCTTCTTTTGCTTCTAATTGAATTGGCTTCCAATCAAATTTTTCTAATATTTCTTCTGCTGTATATTCAACCTTATTATGAACAACTTTTCCTTTTCCTATTAAGGGTAAAGCTAAATGTGCTAAAGGAGCTAAATCTCCCGATGCTCCAAGAGAACCTTGTGTATAAACAAACGGAAAAATATCATTATTAAAAAAGTCTATCAACCTATTTACAGTTTCTAACTGCACGCCACTATGTCCGTAGCTTAAAGATTGAATTTTTAAAAGCAACATCACTTTTACAATATTCTCTGGAACTCTATCTCCGGTTCCGCAAGCATGAGACATTACTAAGTTTTCTTGTAACTTCGTTAAGTCTTTCTTAGAAATCTCTACATTATAAAGAGAACCAAATCCGGTGTTAATTCCGTAAAAAGGCTTTTCTGCTTCTTTTAGTTTATTGTCTAAATATTCTTTACAATTCGTTATTCTTTGAATTGCTTCATAAGACAATTTAAGTTTTTTCTTGTCTTTAAAAATATTGTAAATCGTTACAATGTCTAATTTTTCTGAAGATATATGATGAAATTCGCTCATGATATTATTTATGAGTTTCAAAAATCATCAATCCTATTAAGTTGTGCAACTTTTATCCTTAATAAATTATTCATAAATTCATTTTTTGTCTATTTTTGAAAAAACATAAATATAAAAAAATGAAAAAAACTATAATAGCATTATGTGCTTTGAGCATAGTTGCTTGTAAAGAAGAACCTAAAGACTACGTAACTTTCTCAGGGACTATTTCAAATAAAAACAGTGATTCTCTAGTGGTTAGAACTAGAACATATTCTAAAACTATAAAAGTAAACGAAGACGGAACTTTTAAAGATACTTTAAAGGTTGAACCAGGAGTTTACAATCTTTATGATGGAAGCGAAAGCACCAACGTATTCTTAAAGAATGGTTTTGATTTACAAATGACTATTGATACCAAACTTTTTGATGAAACTGCGAAATACACAGGTGTTGGAGCAGAACACAGTAATTTTATCGCTGAAAAAGCTTTACTTGAAGAGAAACTTTTAGATTTAGATAAATTAGGAGATTTAGACTCTGCAAGTGTTGAAAAAGCTTTTAATGATATTAAATCTGAATTAAGCGAATTCTATAACAGTAATAAAAACATAGATACAACCGTAGTAAACTCTGCAAATAAGAGTTTAGAGCCAATGCTAGGATCCTATAAAAGATATATTGATCAGAAAATTGCTTTAAAAGCAGAATTACCTGCAGGAACAGAATCTCCTACTTTTGTAGATTATGAAAACTATGCAGGAGGAACAACTTCTTTAGAAGATTTAAAAGGAAAATACACATATATAGATATTTGGGCTACTTGGTGTGGACCATGTAAAGTTGAAATTCCTGCAATTAAAGAATTAGAGGAAGAGTACAAAGACAAGAACATTCAGTTTTTAAGTATCTCTATTGATGATGATAAAGCACATAAAGGTTCTTGGGAAAAAGCAAATGAAAACTGGAGAGCTATGGTAGCTGATGAAAACCTAGTTGGAATTCAATTATTTGCTCCTAAAGGATGGAACTCTCAATTTATTAGAGATTATAAAATTAACGGGATTCCTAGATTTATCTTAGTAGATCCTGACGGAAAAATTGTTAGTCCAGATGCTCCTAGACCATCTAGCAAGAAAATAAAAGAAGTACTTAACGAGTTATTATAATTCGGAATTCTAAATAAAAAACCACTCTAATTTAGAGTGGTTTTTTTATGGATTATACTTTCTCTTATTTTTACTTTTTCTCAGTCTCCTCCTCTTCTACTTGAGGAGCTTCCGGTTGTTTAAACAAGTCTATATAGGCTTCTCCTAAAGCTTCAATAACGTGACTTGCAATTAAACTTTGATATCCTAAATCTTCCACAGCAATATCTGCAGCTTTTCCATGTAAATATATCCCGAAAAGTGTAGCCACAATTGGTTCGTATCCTTGTGCTGCTAATCCAGTGATTACTCCTGTAAGAACATCTCCGGTTCCTGCAGTAGCTAGACCTGGATTACCTGTAGTGTTTACATATCCTTTATCTTGATATATCGTAATGGTATTTGCGCCTTTAATAACTATGATTAAATCGTGTTTTTTAGATAAAGCTTTTGTTTTTTCTAATTTATCAAAATCATCTTTCCAGGTTCCTATTAACCTTTCTAATTCTTTAGGATGTGGAGTTAAAATAGTTTGTTTTGGAAGTAATTTTAATAAGCTTTTCTTTTTAGAAAGAATATTTAATCCGTCTGCATCAATTACTAAAGGAGTTTTATTCGTTTTTAAGAAAGATTCAAAAGCATCTATTGTTTTATGAGCTGTACCCACTCCTACACCAAATGCAATGACACTAGGTTCTATATCAAACTGAATATTAGAAATAATTTCTTCTTCTTTATCTGTTATTACCATAGCTTCCGGAAACGAAGTTTGTAATATTTGATAGCCGCACTTAGGTACATAAGAAGTAACTAAACCTGCTCCAGCAGATAATGCCGATCTGCTAGCTAAAGTTATAGACCCTATTTTTCCGAAGCTTCCTCCTATAATTAGCGCATGCCCGTAGGTTCCTTTGTTTGAAAATTTCTCACGAGGTCTGTATAATGGAAGCATTTCCATTTTACCTACTAACTCATAAGTTGTCTGTGTATTATATAAATATTCCGGATCTATACCTATATCTAAAACTTCCCACTGGGTAGTAAATTTAGCTGTTTCCGGTAAGAAGAATAATAATTTAGGCGTTTGAAAACTTAAGGTATAATTTGCCCAAATCACTTCATTATCATCTGCATGAAGCTTATCGGTGAATAAACCGGAAGGAATATCAATTGAAAGAGTAAATGCTTTGGATGCTCTAAGGTGCTGAAATAAAACTTTAACCCAATCATCAATAGGTCTATTTAAACCAATTCCGAAAATGGCATCTACAATGATATCATCAGGATTAATAACCGGCAATTCCTTTGCGTTGGTCATTAATAAAGGCCATTTTTTAGTAACATTTTTTATTCTGTCATAGTTCAATAAAAAGTCCTTAGAACGGGTATCACTATAATTAATAATATACACGTGTACATTATAGCCATGTGTAATTAAATGCCTTGCCAAAACCAACCCGTCTCCACCATTATTACCAATACCACAAAAAACATGAATAGGCACTTGTGCACCTTGCATGCGTAAATGCATCCAATCGAAAATTCGGGTAGCTGCGCGTTCCATTAATTCTGTAGAAGTAATGTTCTGCTTTTGGGCTGTTAAACTATCTCCTTCGTAGATTTGTTCTTTTGAAAATATTTTCACCTGTCTTCTTATTTTTTTAATTGAAGTAAAAGTAATACTTTTCTTGAAGCAAAGAAATTCTGTAAATAAAAGTATTAGTAAATCTGCTTTTCTTCATTCTTTTCTATACTAATTGTTATTGATTTATCGTAAACTTCATTTATTAATGACCAACTTAAGGAATCCATATCTAGGCTTTATAAACACACCAAATCTTTGGGAAAATGCTTCAGATTTTGGACTAGACCAACTTGAAATATCTAGTAAAGATTTTCAATTTCATAATTCTTTAGAACAAAGACTTAGACTTGGCAAATTGGTTGAACGCTTTGTTTCTCATCAATTAGAACATGATAAAGACACTTCTATTCTTGCTGAAAACATTCAGATACAAGACAGAAAAATCACTAAAGGGGAACTAGATTGTTTACTTAAACAGAAAAAATCACCAATACATCTAGAGGTTATCTATAAGTTTTATTTGTATGATGCAACTGTAGGCACTACCGAAATAGACCATTGGATTGGTCCTAACAGAAAAGATAGTTTAAACCAAAAGCTTAACAAGTTAAAAGAAAAACAGTTACCATTACTTTATCACCCTTTAACCAAACCACTGCTTCAAAGTCTGGACTTAGATGTAACTAAAATCCAACAAAAAGTTAATTTTAAAGCACAATTATTTATCCCACTAAACAAACAAAATCAGGAATTTAAAATCATAAATAAATCTTGTATTAAAGGCTTCTATATAAACCAACAAGAACTTCAGAAATTTAAAGATTGTAAGTTTTATATACCTAAAAAAATAGATTGGCTTTCTGAAGTGAATCCTCAAGTTAACTGGCTAAATTTTGATGCTTTTTCAGAAGAATTATCATCTCTTTTAAGCAAAAGTCTATCTCCTATGTGTTGGTTAAAATCCCCGAACGGAAAAACTCAAAAATGCTTCGTTGTTTGGTGGTAATCTTTATTTCTAAATAACTTTCGTTTAAGAAATAATTTTTCCTTTTTTAATAATTTTATTCTTAATCCAACTCAATATTTTTCAATACTTTTGTGTTGCAACATAATCTTTAGTGTCTTCATAATAGAAGACAATCTAAAAAACAAAAAACAATTTGATATGAAAAATACTGCTTTAACATCTACTCACGAAGCTTTAGGAGCAAAAATGGTTCCTTTTGCAGGTTTTAACATGCCTGTTCAGTACGACGGTGTAAATATAGAACACGAAACTGTACGTAAAAGCGTTGGTGTTTTTGATGTTAGCCACATGGGAGAGTTTTTGATTGAAGGTCCTCATGCTTTAGACTTAATTCAAAAAGTATGTAGCAACGATGCTAGCAAACTTACTGTTGGAAAAGCGCAATACAGCTACTTACCTAATGAAGATGGTGGAATTGTAGATGATTTAATTATTTACAAATTAAAAGAAGACCAGTATTTGCTTGTTGTAAATGCAAGTAATATAGAAAAAGATTGGAACTGGATTAAAGATAGAAATGATGTTGGCGCTACGATACGTGATTTAAGTGAAGACTATTCGTTACTAGCAATTCAAGGCCCAAAAGCAGTTGAATCTATGCAAGATCTTTCTAGCCATGATTTAGCAGCTATCAAATTTTACAATTTTGTAGTTGGAGATTTTGCAGGAATTGAAAATGTAATTATTTCAGCAACTGGGTATACAGGAAGTGGCGGATTTGAAATTTATTGCAAAAACGATGAAGTAAAGCAAATTTGGGATAAAGTTGTTGAAGCTGGAGCAAAACCTATCGGACTTGCAGCAAGAGATACTTTACGATTAGAAATGGGATATTGCCTTTACGGAAATGATATAGATGATACTACTTCACCTTTTGAAGCTGGCTTAGGATGGGTAACTAAATTCACTAAAAAATTCACAAATTCTGAAGCTTTAGAAGATGAAAAACGTCGCGGTGTAGAACGTAAGTTAATTGCTTTTGAACTAGATGAAAGAGGAATTCCTCGTCAAGGTTATGATATTGTTGACGGACAAGGAAAAAAGATTGGGGAAGTAACCTCTGGAACAATGAGTCCTATGTTAGGAAAAGGAATCGGTTTAGGGTATGTACCTGTAGTATTTTCTGATGTTGATAGTAAAATTCACATTCAAATCAGAAAGAAAGCAGTACCTGCAACGGTTGTAAAATTACCTTTCTATAAAGGATAAAAGTTATTTTATATAACTACAATAAAGTAAAAGTTACTAGGTTAATATCCGTATAAGGATACATACTTAGTAACTTTTATTAATTTAATAGATTGCAAATATTGAGGATTTGAAGGAATGAAGGAGATAATAAACAAGCATAAAATTTTAATACTCGGAGTAAATGGTTTTATAGGAAATGCTATTTACAAAGAGCTTTACGCATACTTTAGGGTTTTTGGTACTTACGCTACTCCCACCAAAGCTTTAGATAATAATAAGCAGTTTTTTCACTATAACCATGAAGAAGATGATATTGTAGAAATACTAGAAATAACGAAACCTACTATTATTATTTCAGCGCTTCGCGGTAATTTTGCAACGCAGTATATTGCGCATCTACATATAGCCGAATATCTTAGTCAGTATAACTGCAAAATTCTTTTCTTGTCTTCGGCAAATGTTTTTGATGCTTATAAAAACTATCCGAGCTATGAGTATGACAAAACCTTCAGTCAAAGTGTTTACGGACACTTTAAGATTAAAATTGAAAATATGCTCATGCGTTTACCTAGAAGAAAATGGGCTATCTTAAGACTACCTATGGTTTTTGGAGCTGGCTCTCCTAGAATAGAAGAAATAAAAACATTGCTACATGAAAAATCACCTATTGAAGTGTTTCCAAACTTAATAATTAATGTAACTACAGATTATAAACTATCACAACAAGTACATTATATCATTAATAGAGATAAAACTGGTATTTTTCATTTGGGGAGTACAGATTTAATTCACCATGATGAATTTATAAAAAGTATAGTCGATTCTATAATTTCATATAAACCAATCTACAAACAAGTGTACACTACAAATGACGACAGATATTTAGCTGTTCTACCAAAAAACAATATGCTACCAAATAACTTGCAAATTCAAAGTAAAAATGTCATAAAAATGAGTATTTTATAGATTATTAATTAAAATAAAAAAACATGGAAAAACTTACAGAATTAGACATAGAAAAAAGAATATTACAATTTCCTGATTGGTATTTTGAAGACGATGCTATTCATGCAGAATTTGAATTCGATAATTTTAAAGATTGCTTTAGTGCGATGAGCCGAATAGCCTTTGAATGTGAAGCACAAAACCATCATCCCGACTGGAGTAATCTGTATAATGTTTTAAAAATTTCACTTTCTACACACGATGTAAACGGTGTAACAAAAAAAGATTTTAAACTAGCAGAAGCTATTGATGCAATTGTAATTCCAGAAGACGAATAACAACACTATTTCCTTGTTGGGTTCATGTTAAAAAACCTGTATTTAGATAGCAGAAAACTGTTGTAGTTTGCACTACTTATTTTTATATTTGTCACAAGAACTAATTATTAACCTGTTTGCACCTAGCTGCAAGCTAAAAACTTAAACTTTAATGGGAAGAGCTTTTGAATTTCGTAAAGCACGTAAAATGAAACGTTGGTCTGCCATGAGTAAAGCATTTACTCGTATTGGTAAAGACATTGTAATGGCTGTAAAAGAAGGTGGTCCTGATCCCGATACAAACTCGCGTTTAAGAGCAGTAATTCAAAATGCTAAGGCAGTAAACATGCCTAAAGACAATATTGAAAGAGCCATTAAAAGAGCAAGTGATAAAAGTCAAGGAGACTATAAAGAAGTAGTTTTTGAAGGATATGCTCCTCACGGAATTGCTGTTCTTGTAGAAACTGCTACAGATAATAATACACGTACTGTTGCCGATGTAAGAAGTTATTTTAACAAATGTGATGGTAGCTTAGGAACTTCAGGATCTGTAGTTTTTATGTTTGATCATACTTGTAACTTTAGAGTAAATGCAGAAGGATTAGACCCTGAAGAATTAGAATTAGAACTTATTGATTTTGGTGCTGAAGAGGTATTTATAGATGATGACGGAATTTTAATCTATGCACCTTTTGAAAGCTTTGGTGCTATTCAAGCAGAATTAGAACGTCGCGGTATTGAAATACTATCATCAGGATTTGAACGTATTCCTCAAGTAACCAAAAAGCTTACTCCAGAACAAGCTGCAGATGTAGAAAAACTTCTTGAAAAACTAGAAGAAAATGATGATGTACAAAACGTATATCACACAATGGAAGAGTCTACAGACGAAGAGTAAAATATTTATCGGGATTCAACCCAAACAAACTGAAAAGCCTAAAACGAAAGTTTAGGCTTGTTTTGTTACATTTAAGTTTATTAATCGTTGTATAATAAAACCACCTTATGAAAAGTAAATCTATTTTATTAGCTTTTGCAACTAGTTTATTAAGTATGCATTTAATGCAAGCTCAAACGGTTTCCGGTAAAGTAATATCTACAAACAATGAAGAAATACCTTTTGCTACCATACAAATTGGAAGTAATTACGGAGTGATTTCTAACGAGGAAGGAAATTTTTCAATAGATACAAAAGGTTTTACAGAAACAGATTCTGTTAGTATTTCCTGTTTGGGTTTTGAAAAAAATGAGATGCTTCTCAAAGACTTCACTTCAAAAGAATATGTTTTAAACGAAAAAATTAATGAACTCTCCGAAGTTGTTTTAAATCACGAATCTCTTTCCGTAGATTCTATCATGATTTATGTAAATAAAAATCTGAAAAACAATTACAAACTAGAGCTAGATGAATATAAAATATTTAGTAGAAAAACGGAATATGTAATTGGTGATAATGCAGATTTTGAGATAAAAAAATCTAGCAATTTTAAAAGGAAACAATTAGAAGCTTTTAACAATGATTTTGATAAGTTAGAAAGGTCTCTACTAAAAAATAAATCCAAACAGTATACCGATTTTATTGGGTATCTAAAGATTTTAAATAAAGAAAAAGCAAAACTAGAAGTTGAAAAAGCTGTAAGTCTTCTTGATGAACGAAATGATCAATCTATAGAAAGTATTTCTGACCGTGGTCAAGAAATAGTAATGAAACACCTTGATAAAGATAAGTTCTACACTATTAAGTCTGGCTTGTTTAAAGTAGGTGATTCTATTTCTATGAATAGAGAGGATAGACAAAAAAAGCAAGATACAGTTAATACACTTCGCCTTGCAAAAAACGAAACATTCAAACTAATAAAAAACAGTAGTTTTATAAATGATAAATCTCAATTAGACTTTGTTACCAATACTAGCAACTATGAGTATGAAATAAAAGACGTCACTTTTTTAGGTAACGAAATGGTTTATATCATAAGTTTTAAACCAAGTAGATCTGCTGCCTTGTACACTGGTACTTTATATATTTCCAACGATACTTTTGCTGTTATTAGAACTGATTATAGTTTTTATAAGGGTAGAGTTGGTGAAAAATTAAACTTAAAATTGTTGTTAGGAATAAAATACGTTGAAAAGAATCAAAAAGGCATTGTGGTTTATAAAAAAGATGCAGATAACTACTATTATCCTAGTTATATAAACAACCAAACAGACAGGTATTTTTATATAAACAGACCTATTAAATTTATTGAAATGGATAACAGCCGCAATAAGGTTGCTTTCAATTTTAAAATGGAAGGAACTTTTAAGGGAAAATCCGAACTTCTTATTTTGTCAAGAAGTGATTTATCTGCTAGTGATTATGAAAGTTTTACAGAAGAAACTAGAATAGAATATGAAAAGAGAAAATCCTTTGATGCTTCTATTTGGTCTGACTACAACGTAATTGAACCATTAAACGAAATGAAAAACTTCAAAGTAGAAACGGAGTAATTATATACTCTAAACATCTATTAGGCAAAAGTTGTATTTTGAAGATATTAGTGAATAGAATCAAATCCTCTAAAGGAAATATAAATGAAATATAATTCGTTTAATTACTCGTACACCTTAAAATTAATGAAGCAAATTAGAATATTCTAAAAGGTTCTAAAGCATTAAAAACTGATTAAAGCTACTCAACATCAAAAGATTTTTCTGGAACTTTTCCTTTCACTCCTTTGTAAAAGTTATGCATGAAAGCGAAATCTGCTTCCATATCATCAGTAGGGTAAAAAGGTTCTGATATTTTATTTTGTTTATTTTCAAAGTCCATGGTAAACATGATAATAGGAACATTTGCTTTTTTAGCTATATAATAAAAACCTGTTTTCCATTCGCTAACCTTTTTTCTTGTTCCTTCTGGAGCCAATGTTAATCTAAACTCTTCATTTTCATCAAACAATTTAGCAATTGCTTCTACTTTATTTTGCCCAGGAGTTCTGTCTAAGGCTCTTCCTCCAACAGATCTAAAATACCAACCAAATGGCCATTTAAATAACTCCTTTTTACCTACAAAGTTAGTTTTTATATTAACTGTTTTTCGTAATAAAACACCTATATAGAAATCATGCCAACTAGTATGAGGCACTGCAATAAATACCGCTTTCTTAATGGTATCTTTAGAAAAAGTAGTATTACCTACCATTTTCCATCCTAATATTTTAAAGTAAATAAATTTTGCTAACCAATGCATCATATTACATCTTTTGATAAAGTTCTTTTAGCTTTTGTCTTGTAATGATATTCTTCCAATTTTTACCGATAGCGTTTTCCCAGAGCGGTTCTAAACTCAAAGAAACATCTATCATAATATCAAATTCTTTGTCTGTTAAATTAGCACAAATATTTTGTGGTATACTAATATTATGTTTTTCACGCATTGCCTTATACATGGCAACACCTTCAGGGTAATATTCTTCTAAATGTTCAAAAACAATACAATTACCTACTCCGTGTTTTACTCCTAATAAATAACTAAGTCCGTAACTCATAGCATGTGCAACACCAACTTGTGAATAAGCAATGCTCATTCCTCCGTGCCAGGAAGCCATCATTAATTTATCTGCAGATTCTTGTACGTCTAAACTTCCTTCAAGAAAAATTTCTTTACAAAGTGCTAAAGCTTTTTCACCATAACTTTGACTAAAAGCATTTAAATACGTTCCGTTTAAAGATTCAATACAATGTACATAACAATCCATACCAGTATAAAACCACTGGTCTTTTGGTACACCTTGTGTTAATTCTGGATCCAAAATAACTTGATCAAAAGGCGTGTGATCGCTATTAATTCCAAGTTTTCTTTGTGGTCCTGTAAGTATGGTGGTTCTTGAAACCTCTGCACCAGTTCCTGAGATAGTAGGAATACCTACGTGATAAATTGCTGGATTTTTCACCAAATCCCAACCTTGATAATCTTTAGACTCTCCTTTATTGGTAAGCATGATAGATACAGCTTTTGCTAAGTCTAATAGGGTCCCTCCTCCAATACCAATAATTCCAGAAGGTCTTTCTTTATGGGTAAGTATTATTTCTTCTACAAGTGCATCAACTTGCGATGTTTTAGGTTCTTCTGCTGCAGAAATGTATAATAGTTTATCTTCATAAGACAAAGGAATTCTAGATGTTAACCAAGCGTTTCCTTTAAATACATCATCAACTAAAAATATAAACGGAGCTTTTGTGTTTAACCTTTTGGGTGATAAAATTTCATTCAGTTGATTGAAACTTCCTCGTCCAAAAACGACTCTAGATACCATTGGATAATTTTTATAGCTCATAGACTTCTTTTTAGTCTTTATTTGTAAAGTTATTACTTATTTAATCTTTTCTGAAATATTTCTGAAAATAAACCTAAATATGATTTTCTATGTATTTGAAGTTATCATTTTAAGGTTCTGTTCGTGAAAATTTCAACTATATCAACCTCCATTTTTTTCTAGTAAATCAGGAAGCTCCTTCAAACTTTTTAAGGTTCTATAGGTTTTTCCATTCGTTTCTCTTTCGCTTACTTGTTCGTGTGCCCAAGTGGTATGAAATGGAATATGAATGGCATTTGCTTTAATATTAACCAAAGGAAGGATATCGGATTTCATAGAATTTCCTATCATTAAAAATTCAGAAGGTTTAATGTCTAAACGATTTAAAAGTTTCGAATAATTCTCTTCTTTTTTATCACTTAGCACTTCAATATGATGAAAATAATCTAGTAAACCAGATTTTTCTAACTTTCGTTCTTGATCTAATAAATCGCCTTTTGTGGCAACTATTAATTTATATTTATTGGATAATTTTTCTAGAGTTTCTTCTACGCCATCTAATAACTCTACTGGTTTATTAAGCATATCTTTTCCTATATTCAGAATCTGCTCTATAGCTTTATTAGAAAGTGTATAATTGGATAGTTCTAAAGCAATTTCGACCATAGATAAAATAAAACCCTTGATGCCGTAGCCATATAATGGTAAGTTACTTATTTGTGCTTTAAAAAGTTCTTGATCTACCTTGTTGGTTGTTTCAAAAGCTCCTAAAATTTTTGCAAATTTCTCTTCTGCTTCTCTAAAATAGGTTTCGTTAATCCAAAGCGTATCATCTGCATCAAATCCAATGACTTTAATATGTTGGTATTCTTTATTCAATAGTCTAAGTTTCGGTTAAAAAGGGGTTATTTCCAGAGTTTTTTAGCTTTTTCTAAATCTTCTGGAGTATCAATTTCAACTCCTTGCACATTTGTTTCTACCATTTTAATTCGCTTTCCGTATTCTAAATAACGGATACATTCTATTTTCTCTGAAGCTTCTAATGGTAGCATTGGCAATCTGTAAAAGTCTAGTAATGCTTCTTTTCTAAACGCATAAACACCTTTGTGTTTAAAGTATTTCACACCAACATCTGTTGCTCTAGGAAACGGAATTGGACTTCTAGAAAAATACAGTGCAAAGTTGTTTTGATCTACAATAACCTTAACCGTATTGGGGTTTTTTATTTCTTCTTCCTCTGTAATATGAACCATTAATGAAGCTAAATCTATTTGTTTATCAGCATCGTCTTTAAAAACTTCAATCAGTTTTTTAAGTGAAGCAACTTCGGTAAAAGGTTCATCTCCTTGTACGTTTACAACAATATCTACATCTAAGTTTTCAACAGCTTCGGCAATTCTATCACTTCCGCATTCGTGTTCTTTGATGCTCATTATTGCTTTTCCTCCATGGCTTGTTATTTCATTAAAAATGATTTCACTATCTGTTACAACAAAAACATCATCAAAAAGATTTGTTGCTTTTGTAGCTTCATAAGTTCGAAGAATTACTGTTTTGCCATTTAGGTCTTGCATCAGCTTACCTGGAAAACGAGAAGCACTATATCGTGCCGGAATCATGGAGATTATTTTCATATTAAATATTATACTAGAATAACAAAAATATAACTTTAAAAAGGATTTTAAGCCTTAGTAGTTTTAAACTTTTTATAAAGTCTAAATATTATAAACAACAAAAATATTACTAAAATAAAGCCTAATACAGGGACAAACAAAGATATTCCTGCCATTACTATAGAGGTTCCTGTTTCTGCTGTAGAAACTATAGGGTTACCTAAGCCTCCTGTTGTTGTAGTGGAAGCAACACGAGCTACGCTAGATGTTCCTGCAATTGCAGCAGCCGTCCCTCCTCCTGCTATAATGGCTAAAGCCCATGTGATTACCGGACTTAAATCGGCAACAGTAGAAACCATCACAGCGGTTCCTGCAATGGCGGCTAATGGCACTGCAATAGAATCTAAAAGATTATCTACTAACGGGATATAATATGCAAATATTTCTACAATAGTTGCAACGCCAAGGGTTATAACAGCTGTTAAACTACCAACCCATTGCCAAGACTCATTAAGTTCCCAAACATTAAAATAGGATGCTAGACTTAAAGCAAATAATGGTACAAATACTCTAAAACCAACAGATGCAGCTAAACCCACACCTAAAAATATACTTAAAATAGCTTCTGTTGTCATTTAACAAATTGTTTTAAACTTATATTTCTTCAAAAAACTCCTCTTTAAAACCAATAAGATACAATTTTTCTTTAGCTCTTGTAACTGCTGTATATAACCAACGCAGATAATCTCTATCTATTCCGTTTGGTAAATAAGGTTGCTCTACAAAAACGGTATTCCATTGTCCACCTTGTGATTTATGACAAGTTATAGCATAAGAAAATTTTACTTGAAGCGCATTAAAGTGTTTGTTTCCTTTTATTTTTATAAACTTCTTATAGTTACTAGTTTCATCTTCATAATCCTTTTGAACTTCTTGATAGAGTTTATTAGAATCTTCATAAGCTAAGGAAGGAGTTTCAGCTGAAATAGTATCTAAAAGTAAAACGGTTTCAAATGGTTTCATTCTAGGGTAATCTACCATGCGTATTTTAACTTCCGCGAAGCGAAAACCATATAACTCCTGAATAGAAAATATTTCTAAAACCTCAATAATATCTCCATTTGCAATAAAACCAGCTTCGGTAGTTGGTTTAATCCAAAAGTAATTATTCTTAACAACCATTAAATAATCTCCCGCAGATATTTCGTTTTCATTAAATAGAATACGTTGTCTTATTTGTTGGTTATACAGATTTGCTCGTTTATTACTTCTAACAATTATGGTGGTTTCTTCGTTTCCTAAATTACTGTAGGAGTCGTTTATAGCATCCATAATTTCATAGCCGTCAACTAGTCGGATGATATCTGTAAAGCTTTTCAAATTGAATTTAAAAGTATCTAAAAAAGCACTTGTTAATGTTTCTCGAAGAATCGTTGCGTTTTCTAAGATTCCGGAATCTTGATTTTGACGAACTACTTCATCTAGCTCCATTTTAATAACATCCTTATTAAAACTCAAACTCAAGGTGTTTTCATCTAGGGCCGGACTTAAATCTAACTTAACTGGCGGTAATTGAGCCGTATCTCCAATTAATAATAGTTTACATTGGTGACCAGAATACACATATTGCATAAGATCATCTAACAAAGATCCGTTTTCAAAAAACTTAGATTCTCCAGGTGTATCAGATATCATGGAAGCCTCATCCACGATAAAAATAGTGTTTTTATGCTTATTAGGCTGTAAAACAAATTTTACTCCTCCACCCTTTTCCTTCTTTGGGAAATATATTTTTTTATGAATAGTAAAAGCTTCTTTCTTGGAGTAATTAGAAATTACTTTAGCCGCTCTACCGGTTGGTGCCATAAGTACGGCGCTTTTTTTAGCTTGCCATAAATGCGTAACAATGGTACCAATTATGGTTGTTTTTCCTGTTCCAGCATATCCTTTTAATAAATAAAGCTGATTTGGAGATTTTGAAAAAATAAACTCAGAAAGTTGCAATAAAACAATATCCTGTTTTGGCGTTGTTTGGAACGGAAACTGTTGTTTTATAAGGGTATAAAATTTGGATGCATTCATTTATTTAGACTGTCTGGAAATTTTTCATCAAATATAGTAATGATTTTTATGCTCTTTGGTTTTAACGATTAAAAAAAAATTGTAGATTTGCGAAAGACCTTTAATAAAATTTAATTAATATATTATGAATATAATACTAATTGCAGTTGCAGTAATTCTTTTAACTATTGGCTTGGTTTGGCTTGTTGACAAGTTTATACCTAATAAATTAAGACCTGTTTTAATGATAGCCCTTATAGCTTTAATAGCTTTTTTAGGTTACCAAACTTTCAACTCTATCTATGAGCCTATTAAATTTAACAAAGTAAAACAAAAACGTTATGCTGCTGTAATTGAAAAAATGATTGATGTTAGAGATTCTCAATTAGCACACAGACAAGTAACTGGTACTTTTGCACCAAACTTTGAAAACTTAATTAAATTTATTGATACCGCAGAATTTACTATTACGCAACGTAGAGTAGAAACAGTATTAGATGAAGAAGCAACAAAACTTTACGGTGGAGTTGAAACTTTTAAAGATATTACTGTTATTGATACTTTAGGAACAGTTCCTGTAAAAGATTCTTTATTTAAGAAATCTAACAGATATAAAACAATGATGGAAATCCCTAGTATCGAAGGTGCTAAAATTGAAATGAAATCTGGTTTTATTGGTGAAGAAGGAAAGCCTAAAATCCCAGTATTTGAAGCAAAGATTTTAAAGAATGTTATATTAGCTGATCAGGACAAAGATTTAGTAGCACAAGAAAACGAAGTAGTATCGGTTGATGGTGTTAACGGAAACGCTATTAAAGTTGGATCTTTAGATCAAGTTAATACTAGCGGAAACTGGCCAAAAACTTATGGTGACAGCGAATAATAAAACAAACATATTATCTATTAAAGAATTGTCCATTCAAATAAGCTTGAATGGACTTTCTTTTTGTGTTTTAAATACAGAAGCTAATAGCATCTGTTATTTAAAGCATATTCCCTTTTCTGAAAAGCAAACACCTTTTAATACTTTAGACCATTTAAAAGATGCTTTTAATAACGAAGAAGCACTTCTAGATAGCTTCCGAACTATTCATGTAATTTATGTAAATGAACTTTCTACTCTAGTACCAAAACCTTTATTTGAGGAAGATGCTATTGCCGACTATTTAAAGTTTAACACAAAAATTTTACAAACGGATTTTATAGCTCAAGATGAAATCCATATTAATGATAGTATAAATATTTACGTACCTTACGTAAATATAAACAACTATTTGTACGATAGGTTTGGAACCTTTAACTACAAGCACTACTCTACTATTTTAATAGAAGAGATTTTACAAGCAGAAAAGCATGCAGAGGACAAAAAAATGTATGTTCATATAAGTGATACACATTTTGAAATAATAGTTAGCAACCAAGGAAAACTAACTTTATACAATACCTTTAACTATAATACAGCAGAAGATTTTATATATTATATACTTTTTACTGCCGAACAACTACAGCTAAACCCTGAAACAGTAAAACTTGTATTATTAGGAAACATAAAGGAAGACGATTCACTTTATAATATAGCTTATAAGTACATAAGACATATACAGTTTGGTAAAACCAACACTAACTATCTTATAGAAAATACCAAAGAACTAAAACACAATAATTATATTTTAAAACATAGCTTTTAATGCGAATAATATCTGGAACATATAAAGGAAGAAGAATTACTGCACCAAAGAAATTACCAGTAAGACCAACTACAGATATGGCTAAAGAAGCCCTGTTTAACATCATTAATAATCTTTACTATTTTGATGAGATTTCTGTATTAGATTTATTTAGCGGAACAGGAAATATAAGTTACGAGTTTGCTTCAAGAGGCACCAAACAGATAACAAGTGTAGATGCAGATTATGGTTGCATCCGTTTTATAAACGAAACCGCTGAAGGCTTTAAAATGCCAATACAAACCATTAAAAGCAATGTGTTTACTTTTTTAGAAAAAACTACTACACCTAGTACTATTATTTTTGCAGATCCCCCTTATGATTTTCCTCTAGAAGATTTTTCTAAAATACCAGAACTTGTATTTCAAAATAACTTATTAGAAGAAGAAGGTGTTTTAATTATAGAACATTCTAAACACACAAAACTTTCGCATTTACCTAATTTCTCCTACTCAAAAAGTTATGGCGGTAATATGTTTAGCTTTTTTGAACTAGCGGAAGAAGAATAAAAAACTTTGTATTCACTTTCTTACATAAACATCAATTGGCCAATATTTAACACATCTAAAGTTAAGTTTTTACTATCTTAGTTGAAATTAAAAACCGTTTTCTCCCTTAGAAAACCCTTTTTCTGCAAAACGAATGTATTAGAAACATAATCTTGTTTTTAATTAACTATGCTTCATTATGGATTAATGAACTATTAATTAAATACATGAAATTATGAAAACTTTACAAACAACAGTATTATTACTAAGCTTTCTATTAGTAAACTTATTCACCTACGCCCAAGAAAAATCTTTAAACTACAAAGAAATTGTTGTAGAAAATCCAGAGCCAGAAGCTACTATTAAAATCTTAAGTGATTATGTAAACGCTTTAGTTTATGATAAGATGGAAACGGTTGAAATACTTCTAGATGAAAAATATATCGGGTATGGTCCTTCTATAAACGATTCCATTAATAAAAAGGAAACTTTAGAGTCTTGGACTAAAGTACATAAATACCGAACCAATGAAAAAGTTGAATTTGTATCACAAACATTTAGAGTAATAAAAGGAAATCATAAAGGAGATTGGGTTTCACAATGGGGAACCTATAGCTATATGCTAAACGGAAAAACTATTGAAATGCCTTACCAATTAACTGCTAGAATAAAAGATAATAAAATTATATCCAGCAGAATTTATTATGACAATCTAGAAGTAGCAAAAGAACTAGGATATGAAGTAATTCCACCAAAAAACTAAAACTTTTAAAGTAAAAACAAAGCCCTTTGCATTTAGCAAAGGGCTTGTTTAATCAAGTAAATTTATAAGCCGAATTCTGTACATTTTTCTAAAAAAATGCCCCTTATCATTTATCTGCGTTTATTATTACTAATAAACTTTAGCTGTCTACCCTCTAGCATCGCGCGTGCACGCTCAAACACTAGTTTACATGACATTGCACCACATAGAGTTTACCCGGTTTCACTACAGCATTACCTGTACATACTTTCTGTTGCACTTTTCCTAGCCTCACGACTGGTGGTCGTTAACCACTATGATTACACTACGGTGTTCGGACTTTCCTCCATCTCGATAAATCGAAACAGCGATAAGGCAATCTACTTGCCTGCAAAGTTATTAAAACTATTTCTAGAAATATCTAAAACAAACAGCTTAAATTAAGAGGAAATCCAAGATATTTATAAATAACTATAGAACTTGATTAATCGGAGATAATTTCTGAAAGACATACCTTGTTTTGTTAATAACTCCTATTAAATTTAGATTAGAAACTTATGTATTTCAAAGCTTATTTTTAACTTTGTTTCTTCAGCAAAAAGTAGTAATTTTATTGCTTAAATAAATTCAGAAAGATTGGAACATTTTGTAGTATCGGCAAGGAAATATAGACCACAAACATTCAAAGATGTTGTTGGTCAATCTGCTATTACAAATACTTTATTAAATGCTATTGAAAACAATCACTTAGCGCAAGCACTTCTATTTACAGGACCTCGTGGAGTTGGTAAAACAACATGTGCACGTATTCTTGCTAAAATGATTAATAGTGATGGTACAGAAAAAGAAGACGAGGATTTTGCATTTAATGTTTTTGAATTAGATGCCGCTTCTAATAACTCGGTTGATGATATTAGAAACCTAACCGATCAAGTAAGAATACCGCCGCAAGTTGGTAAATATAAAGTCTATATTATTGACGAGGTTCACATGCTTTCTCAAGCAGCATTTAATGCTTTTTTAAAGACATTGGAAGAGCCGCCAAAACACTGTATATTTATTCTTGCAACTACTGAAAAACATAAGATCATACCTACTATTCTTTCTAGATGTCAGATATTCGATTTTAAACGAATTACCGTAAAAGACGCGAAGGAATATTTAAAATACATTGCACAAGAACAAGGTATTGAAGCCGAAGACGATGCACTTCATATTATAGCTCAAAAGTCTGATGGTGCAATGCGTGATGCGCTTTCTATATTTGATCGTGTGGTAAGTTTTTCAGGAAAAAACCTAACACGTCAAGCAGTAACAGAGAATTTAAATGTTCTAGATTACGAAACCTATTTCACAAGTACCGATTTAATATTAGAGAATAAAATTCCGGAATTGTTAATGCAATTCAATAATACCTTATCTAAAGGTTTTGACGGTCACCACTATATTGCTGGACTTGCTAGCCACTTTAGAGATTTATTAGTTTGTAAGAATCCGCAAACTTTAGAACTTTTAGAAGTTGGTGAACAAACCAAAGAAAAATATCAAATTCAGTGTAAAAAAGCTTCGCAAGACTTTTTAATAAAAGGAATTGACTTAGCAAATGAATGCGATTTAAAATACAAAAGCAGTAAAAATCAGCGGTTACTCGTTGAACTAACTCTAATGCAGCTTGCCTCTATCACTTTTGATGGAGAAAAAAAAAATAGCAAAAACTACATAATTCCACCTTCCTACTTTGCAAAACTAGGAATCAAACCTGTTTCTGTAACAAAACCGAAGATTGCTCCTCAAACAGTTTCTAAAAAAGAAGAAGTTTCAGTAACTAAGGTAACGCCTTCGCAATCTGTTAAAACAGAAACTAAAAAGGTAGAAACACCTAAGCTTGATTTAAATGCAAAGAAAAAATCGACATCAGCACTTTCTTTAAAAAGTATTCGATTAAAAAAAGAGCACCTTATCAAGCAAATGGAAGTAGTTCATGATGAGGAAGATTTACCTAAAGATCCTTTTACAGAAGAAGCTCTTGTTGAAACTTGGAATGCTTATGTAAAAAAATTAGAGAAAAACGGAAGGCATAATTTAGCTTCCATTTTATCTATAGACACCCCTAAAGTTTCTGGAACCACTATAAATGTTGTTTACCCTAATGAAACGAATAAAGTGGAAGTGGAACGTAATCAATATCACCTGTTAGGTTATATAAGAAAGAAACTAAACAATTACGATATCACATTAGATATTGTTATAAATGAAGAACTAGAAAAAAAATACGTGTATAGTTCTCAGGATAAATTCGAAAAACTTGCTGAGAAAAACCCAATTATAGAATTACTTCGAAAAACCTTCGATCTAGATGTCTAAGACTTGCTAGTCTTCTACCCTTTGAGATATTGAGCTATTTAGTTTATACCATTCAGATAAATATTTAATCAAGGAAAAACCTTTAAAACAAATTAACATGCTAGGATTAAAATTACCAACCGATCCGCGTTGGGTAAATATAGTAGAAAAAAATATTGAAGACATACTTACAGACCATGCCTTTTGCGAACAAAAAGCAACAAGTACAGCTATTTCTTTAATAGTTAGTTTTCCAGAATATACAGATCTAGTTCAAGAAATGGTTGCACTTGTAAAAGAAGAAATTAGCCATTTTAAAATGGTACACGATAAAATTTTAGAACGCGGTTGGACACTTGGTAGAGATAGAAAAGATGAATACGTAATAGCCCTTTTAAAGTTCTTTCCTAAAGGAGGTAGCAGAACAAATCAATTAGTTCATAGGTTGCTGTATGCAGCTTTAATTGAAGCTAGAAGCTGTGAGCGTTTTAGATTACTTTCTGAAGAATTACAAGACGAAGAACTTGCTACTTTTTATAGAAACCTAATGGTTAGCGAAGCAAATCATTATACAATGTTTTTAGGGTTTGCTAGACAATATGGAGATAGAAAAGAAGTTGATGAAAAATGGCAAGCTCTTTTAGAATATGAAGCTGAAATCATGAAAGATTTAAGCAAAAGTGAAACTATTCACGGATAATAAAAAAAAGCCTTCAAATTTATTGAAGGCTTTTTTATTATATATAGAAAACTAATTAGATTTTTAATCCGAATCCTACTTGAATGGTAGAGTTCTTAGCTTCAATACCAGCTGGATTATCTTCTAGTATATTAGTAAATCCGTAGTTAAATCTAGCATCTAAAAAGAATGTATCTGAAATGTCATATTGTAATCCACCAACTCCCGAAAGAATTAAGTTTTTATAACCATCTTCATATTCCCAAACTTTTAAATTTGCTTGTGGACCAACACCAACTGAAAGGTTTCCGAAATGAAATCTTAATGTAACAGGTAGTTGAATATAATTAGCTCGTAATTCTTTAGCTTTCCCACCTTCTGCAGAATAAACTAATTCTGGCATTAAAGAAACTTTTTCTGAAAGAGGGTAATTAACAAATGCTCCGATAGCAAATCCGTTTCTATGTGCATTTTCAAATTCTGGATGTGGTTCAAAATCTAAGTTAGAAATATTTAAACCAACACGAATTCCTGAAGTTACATCTTGTGCTTGTACTAAAACACCTGTAACTAAAAATGCTAGTAAAAGTAATTTTTTTCTCATAATGGATGATTATATTAAATGGTTAGATAACAAAAATAACAATTAAATGGAATTAAAGAATAATAATCTAAATTTTATACGCAACTCCTAAGAGAACGTTTGAGAGCTTTAGTTTAAAATCTATACTCATAACAGTCTTTAGTTCAAACCTTTTCTGTTTAGATGATTAGTTAATTAAATATAAATCAAATTAATTAAAATAAAACATTTAAAAGATAAAAGGCTGTTTTTTACTGCGAATTACTAGAAACCGTATCATAATACATGCTTTTTATGATTCCGTCTGCCAATCCTATTTTAGGAACATAAATGTCTTTTGCGCCACTCCATTTCATAGCAGATAAATAGATTCGAGTTGCCGGAATAATTACATCTGCTCTATCTTGATTTAGATCAAGTTCCGAAATACGTTCTTCGTAAGAATAAGACTGTAGAGTATTATAATAACTAGTTAGGTAAAAATACGTTAATGGTTTCCCCATAGATTTTCCAGAAATTTTAAAAATCTTATTAATATTTCCACCAGATCCTATAAGGTCTATTTTGTCATAGTTTGAAGTATTCTCTTTAATCCACTTTTCTAATTCCTGCCATGTTTCCTTTTTAACTATATCGTTTAAAAGTCTAACGGTTCCTATTTTAAAGGATTTTGAAGTTACGGTTTCTCCTTTATGAATAACCGTAAACTCGGTACTTCCTCCTCCTACATCTACATATAGATAATTTTTGTTTTTATCTATAAAAGCATGCAAGTCGGTAGCAGCAATTATTGCAGCTTCTTCTTCACCATTAATAGTATCAATTTTTATATCGGTTTTTTCTAGAATTAAATCCGTTACTTTTTTTCCGTTTTTAGCTTCACGCATTGCAGAAGTAGCACAGGCCTTATACTTTTCAACCTTATGTGATTTCATTAACAACTTAAAAGCTAACATGGTGTCCAACATACGTTGGGTGTTTTCTTTGGATATTTTCTGTTTCAAAAACACGTCTCCTCCTAAACGAATAGGGACACGTACTAACGAGCTTTTTTTAAAGCGGGTTTCTTTTCCTTTTTCTTCGATTATGTTTGCTATTAATAGTCGTACCGCATTGGAACCAATATCAATAGCCGCATATTTTTTTATAGATAACATCTATTCTTCGTTCTTTTTTAAGTAATAATTATACGTTTCAAATTGGGAGCGTACTTTTGGCTTATTATTACGTTTATATTTATTATTCTGTTTTTCATTTAAAATTCTTGCCTTCACATTATCGCTCCAACAAATATTAAAAGTATCAATTAATTCTTGTTTGATATCTTCATCGTAAATAGGACAGCTCACCTCTACTCTATGGTCTATGTTTCTTGTCATCCAATCGGCTGAAGAAATATATACTTTAGGGTCGTTGTTATTACAGAAAATGAAAAGCCTTGTATGTTCTAAAAACTTATCTACGATACTTATTGCTTCAATATTTTCACTCATTCCTTTTTTACCAGGAATCAAGCAACAAAGTCCTCTTACAATCAATTGAATTTTAACCCCTGCTCTACTTGCTTCGTATAGCTTGTCTATCATTTTATAACTAGACATACTATTCATCTTAAGTCTTATATATGCTGGATTACCAGCTTTAGCATTTGCTATTTCTTTGTCAATTAATTTGAAGAATGCCGACTTGGTATAATGCGGAGATTTTATAATGTGTTTATATCTAAATACACGGTAATTTGTTTCAAAGAAACTGAACACTTTGTTTATGTCTTTCAGTATTTTTTGATCGGAAGTAAATAAGGTATAATCGGTATAAATCTTTGCTGTAGACTCATTAAAATTTCCTGTACTAACAAATCCGTATCGTTTAATTTTATTCTTTTCTTCGCGTTCAATTACGCACATTTTACTATGCACTTTTAAGCCTTGTACGCCAAAAAACAAATTAACACCTTCGTTTTCCATTTGTTCTGCATAATCTATATTGGCTTGCTCGTCAAAACGTGCTTGAATCTCAATAGAAACAGTTACTTTTTTTCCGTTTTTAGCGGCATTAATTAAAGAACTTGCTACATGTGAAATTTGTGCTAGACGGTAAATAGTAATTTTTATAGATTTTACTGTTGGGTCAAGAGCTGCTTCTCGTAAAAACTTTACTACATAAGAGAAAGTATGATATGGTGCATAAAGTAAATAGTCTTTTTTAGCTATTTCACTAAAGATACTATTTTCAAGACTCAAACCTTTAATTGGCAAAGGTTCGATTTTATTATATAGTAAATCGTTTCTTCCAAGACTTGGAAAGGCCATATAATCTCTTCGGTTATGATATCTTCCTCCTGGAATAACGCTATCGGTATTTTCTATAGCCATTTTAGCCATAAAATATTGAAGGGTTTTCTTATCAATAGTTTTATCATAAACAAATCTTACGGGATCACCAATCTGTCTATGTTTTACACTATCGGAAATTTTTTCAATAAAACTTTTACTTAAATCGCTATCTAAATCTAACTCTCCATCTCTAGTTATTTTGATCATATGTGCTGTAATGCTCTTATAATCAAAAATATTGAAAATATCATCTAAACAGTAACGAAGTAAATCGTCTACCATAATGATATAATTTTTATCATCTTCTTTAGGTAGCACAACAAACCTATCCATAGCCTTAGAGATTTCAATTAAAGCATATTGGTTTTTACCGTCTTTCATCACCATATTTATAGCTAAATATGCTGCACTATCTTTAAGGTTTGGAAGTTCTACAGAATCATTTAAAACAATAGTAACCAATGCCGGACTCACCTTTTGGATGAAGTAGCTTTTGATATATTTTTGTTGTTTTTCGTTTATTTCAGTTTCGTTAATAACAAAAATATTTTCAGATTCTAGCTTTTTCTCAATCTCGCTTAAAATCTTTAAACTTTCACTTTGTTGCTTTATTACTATTTTAGTGATTATTTCTAATACTTCTTTAGATTGTACACCCCCAAGTTCACTTTTTCCGCTTTTACCAGCTTCTACAATACGCTTTACTGTTGCATATCGTACTTTAAAAAATTCATCTAAGTTATTCGAGAAAATACCTAAAAAACGTAAACGTTCTATTAAAGGAACGTTTTCATCTTCTGCTTCTTGCAAAACTCTAGCGTTAAAATTTAGCCAGCTTATTTCTCTATTTATATATATATTATTTTGTTTATCTGATTTTGTCATGAAATCTATTTCTTTTTAAAACATATTTTATAAAAGTAAATGCTATAAAAATTAGCTTTAGATTACCTTAATAGCAATATAATTTACTCTCTTAAATCTCTTGGAAAGATAATATTTATTGTTTGACCTTTATAAATATATTTCCAATAATCTACATGAAATTCTATAACTACCAAACCACTTGTTGGGACATTTTCAATAAACCTATCGCCAAAGTTATTTACAAAATTAGTAATGGCATAATTATGACCAAAAACCATTAAGGTTTCTACATGGTCTTTTGTGGATTTTATTGTCTCGATGAGTTCATCTCCAGTAAAATCGTATATATTTTTTTCAAAATGAATACTATTAGTATCTATTTTTAAATTTTCAAAAAATATTTCAGCAGTTAGTTTAGCTCTTTTAGCTGTGCTAGAAATTACTTGATCTGGATGTATGTTTAACTGTTTAAAATGTTCAGAAACAATTTTAGCATCTTCAATTCCTTTCTTTTTCAAACTTCTATCATGGTCTGAAACTCCTTCATTCCAAGTAGATTTTGCATGTCGAACAATTATAAGTTTTTTCATTTTCTTCTTATTAAAAAGCTATCAAAAATAAAAGTCATATCCTTTTATCCTTTACAAATTATATACTATAAAAGTAAGGCAAACAATTATATAATTAAATTTTATTGTTAAAGATGTTTTATTAAAGCACTAAACAGAAGATATCTAAAAAAGCTTATCGGCTAATCATTCCTTTTTCTCGATGAAATGTTTTTGAAAATCATCTCAACGAATATTTAAGCTATTTAACATTTTTTTTTGATTTGATTGAAGAATCGCTGTTAATTTATCCTAGCTATTAATTAAAACCTATGACCAAATTGAAAAAAATCCCAAACTACCGCCCCTTTATATTGTAAGATCAATATTCTTCCCTCAGCAATATCTTAAGATATTGTTATACAGTATTATTTATAAAACAAGTAACATTTTACACATACATAAGTATGTCATATTTAATTAAATCCTTTAATCTAAGAATTATGAAAAAGCATAGAGCTATTCTTCAATTTTCATTCCTACTATTACTAATTTTTATTTTTTCAAGTAAAGTAAGTGCACAAGAAAATGATGTGCCATTATTCACTAACAACAATACCTTAAGAAGTACCGAAAAGAATGTAAATAAAGAGCTTCAGTATTATCTATATGATCATTTAAAAAGTGGTGTTATTGAAAACGGCAACCTAAAATTTGCAGATCCAAACTTCAAACGACTTTATATGGATGTTGCTTCTATTTCATCTATAAGTAACTTTGAATTAAGCAGTGTGGAGTCGATAATTATCAAAGTTAAAAGTTTAAACGATTTAAACACTAGAGTAAATTATTCTAAAACATTTTCAAGTATCACAAACCTTAAATGCATCTATATTGATTGTGAAATTGAAACCACAAAGCAACAAGTTGAAAGCATGTTTACCAATGTACCTTCAACAAATATTCTTAATTATTTCGGCATAAATATTCCTCAATAATAAATAACCAGAACAACGTAAAACTTATATCAGCATGAAAAAGTTTACTATAAAATCCATTTTCTACAAAAAAACCACCATAAGTATCTTTATACTTATTTGTTTGTTTGCTAGCAATTCTTTTGCTCAAGTAATAGAGCCTTTTACCCAACGTTCATCACAATATTCTCCTGATGTAAAAATCTATAATATAAAAGGAGACTTTACACTTATAGGTAACTCTAACTTAACGTTGGAAACTTACGATGTTGATAGTAACAATAGTAGGAATGAAATGATATATGTTGATGAAGATGGTGACTTTTCAACAATTAACTCGTCTTCTGCTACATTAACTTTCTCAAATGAAAATGGTGCAAGCCCTGAATGTTCAAATATTATTTATGCTGGCCTTTATTGGACAGGAAGAGCAGCTAGTACTGTAACCACAATCCAACAAAGAACTGTTAAATTAAAAGGTCCTCAAGATGCCACTTACAGAACTTATGTTGCTAATTCTAATGATATTAAATTCCCTGGATCAAATAATATGTATGCAGGTTATGTTGAAGTAACAGATCAATTAAAAAACAATGGTATTGGTGAATATTGGGTTGCAGATATAGCTTTATCTGAAGGAAATGGAGGTACTACCGGATATTACGGTGGATGGGGTATTGTGGTAGTATATGAGAACTCTAAAATGAATTGGAGAGATGTAACACTTTTTGATGGTTATGCATATGTTCAAGGAAGTTCTACTTTAAATTATCAATTACCAGTTTCAGGTTTCAATGCAGTACAATCTGGAGATGTTAATGTCAAATTAGGTCTTATGGCAGGTGAAGGAGACAAAGGAATTTCAGGTGATTACTTTCAAATTATTAAATCTGCTAACGTAAATGATGCCAACCCTAACAACAATGCTTGGGTATCCTTAAATCATTCAGGAAATTCTACTAATAACTTTTTTAACTCTTCTATTCAAACAGGTGGTAATCCTAGAAATCCTAACGTAGTTAATAATACAGGTTTAGACATTAGCATGTTTGAACTAAACAATGCAGACAAATCACTAATCTCTAATGGTCAAACCCAAACTAAGTTTAGATATGGATCTAACCAAGACACTTATATAATATTTAATATGGCAATGTCTGTAGATGCCTATATACCGGTTTCAGAGGGTGTACTAGCTACTAACACAATTAATGGCGTTCCTCCTTCTGGGTCTAATATCGTTGTGGAACCAGGAGATGTTATTGAGTATGGTATTGAAATACGAAACAAAGGAACAGAGGCTATTCAAAACGCAAAACTTGTTGTTCCTATTCCTTTTACTTCTACATACGTTAATCCAAGTATTAATTATAATGTATATGACTCTAATGTACAGCAGCAAGCACCTTACTACGACCCTAATGAAGGTTCCACCGGAGCTATAGTTTGGGAACTAGATTATATACCATTAAACACAGATTTAAATACCTTATTAGCAGATATAACTTTTGAACTAAGATCTACAGAAGACTGTTCTATACTTGTTAATGAAAGTTGTGAACCTAGAATTGTAATTTTAGGAGGACATATTGCTGGTGAAGGAGTGGTTTCTGGTAATAATTATTCGTTGCCTTTAATTCAAGGATATCAAGAAAATGGTATCTGCCAAGGAGAACCTAATGTAGAGCCTATAGCTATTGATATTGATTCAGCTCAATTTATTGCAGATAACTGTTTAGATATTACAGACGAAAGAAGATTTTATTTCTGTAACTCTAATAGCTCAACCATATCTTTATCAGAGGTTTCTTCTCAATTCCCTCCTGCTTCCTCATTTTACAATGAGTATCCTGTAGGGCCATCAACAATTCAATACACAAATTCTAATCCTTTTCCTGCTACACCAGGAATTAAAACATATTATGCAGTTCCTCCAGGGGATACTACTTGTATCTATCTTTTTACCATACAAGTTGTAAATATAACTACAGAACCTACAGTTAACAACTATACTTATTGTGTAGATGAAGTAGCTGAACCACTTTCAGGAATAACAACAAACCCACTTTACACACTTTATTTTTACCCTGATAATAATCCAAGTACAGTAGGTCAAACTAGCTTCACTCCACCAACCAATACTACTGGTGAATTCACCTATTATGCTGCGGAAGGTTTTGATAATAATTGTGTAGGTAACAAAGTTCCAATTCAAGTTTCAGTATATAACGATATTGTAATAACAGAAGAATCAACTAATGAAACTTGTAATGAAAATAATGATGGAACAATAACTTTAACTGTTTCAGGTGGTTCTGGAGATTATTCATACGCTTGGACATATAATGGAATATTAGATCCAAATATAAATACTCCAAATGTTAATAATTTACCTGCAGGAACCTATGAAGTTACAGTTACTGATAATAATACAGCTTGTAATGCAAATACTTCCATAACTATCAACGAACCAGACGCATTGGCTTCTTCTATTACTTCTGAAGATGTTCTTTGTAATGGACAAGCAGAAGGTTCGGTTAATCTAAGCGTTACTGGAGGAACTGCTCCTTATTCTTATAATTGGAGTAATGGTGAAACTACCGAAGATCTAAGTAACATTCCTGCCGGAACGTATAATGTAACTGTTACAGATGATAATGGATGTACTACTACAAATTCCGTAACTATTAATGAACCAGACGCATTGGCTTCTTCTCTTACTTCTGAAGATGTTCTTTGTAATGGACAAGCAGAAGGTTCTGTTAACCTAACAGTTACTGGAGGAACTCCTCCTTATTCTTACAATTGGAGTAATGGTGAAACTACCGAAGATCTAAGTAACATTCCTGCCGGAACGTATAATGTAACGATTACAGATGATAATGGATGTACTACTACAAATTCCGTTAATATCAACGAACCAGACGCATTAGCTTCTTCTCTTACTTCTGAAGATGTTCTTTGTAACGGACAAGCAGAAGGTTCTGTTAACCTAAGCGTTACTGGAGGAACTCCTCCTTATTCTTACAATTGGAGTAATGGGGCAACTACCGAAGATCTAAGTAACATTCCTGCCGGAACGTATAATGTAACTGTTACAGATGATAATGGATGTACTACTACAAATTCCGTAACTATTAATGAACCAGACGCATTGGCTTCTTCTCTTACTTCTGAAGATGTTCTTTGTAACGGACAAGCAGAAGGTTCTGTTAACCTAAGCGTTACTGGTGGAACTCCTCCTTATTCTTATAATTGGAGTAATGGTGCAATTACCGAAGATCTAAATAACATTCCTGCCGGAACCTATAATGTAACCATTACAGATGATAATGGATGTACTACTACGAATTCCGTTACTATTAGCGAACCAACTGCATTAATCGCTTCCGTACAATCACAAACAACGACACTTTGTGGTAAAGAAGTTGCTACTGCAACAATTATAGCGTCCGGTGGTACACCGCCTTATACCTATTTATGGGATAATGCAACTGCTGAAACTTCTGATACTGCTACTAATTTATCGAATACTACATACAATGTAATAATTACAGATTCAAAAGGTTGTACTTTCAATTTACCTGTTACGATTTTGGATGCTTGCTTCACTATCGTTAAAGCAGCTACCTCCAATGCTAGTGGTTGTGTATCGGAAGGAGATCAAATAGTGTATACTTTCACAGTAAACAATACTGGTGAAGTATCTATCAGTGATATCGTGATTATGGATGATTTACTTGGTGGAAATATTACTGCTTCTCTAACGCTTGCTGGAGATACGAATGCTAATAACATCCTAGATCCTACAGAAACTTGGGTATTCACTGCAGATCCATATACTGTAACACAAGACGATGTTAATGCTGGAAACATTACTAACAATGTAACAGCAGATGGTAATAAACCAGATGGATCAGCGGTTCTTCAAGCTTCAGATACCTATGTGATTGATGCTACAAACCCAGATGTTACATTATGTAACGATGGCGGAATCAGTATCGTTAAAGCAGCTACCTCCAATGCTAGTGGTTGTGTATCGGAAGGAGATCAAATAGTGTATACTTTCACAGTAAACAATACTGGTGAAGTATCTATCAGTGATATCGTGATTATGGATGATTTACTTGGTGGAAATATTACTGCGTCTCTAACGCTTGCTGGAGATACGAATGCTAATAACATCCTAGATCCTACAGAAACTTGGGTATTCACTGCAGATCCATATACTGTAACACAAGACGATGTTAATGCTGGAAACATTACTAACAATGTAACAGCAGATGGAAATAAACCAGATGGTTCAGCGGTATTACAAGCTTCAGACACTTATGTGATTGATGCTACAAACCCAGATGTTACATTATGTAACGATGGCGGAATCAGTATCGTTAAAGCAGCTACCTCCAATGCTAGTGGTTGTGTATCGGAAGGAGATCAAATAGTGTATACTTTCACAGTAAACAATACTGGTGAAGTATCTATCAGTGATATCGTGATTATGGATGATTTACTTGGTGGAAATATTACTGCTTCCCTTACTCTTGCTGGTGATACGAATGCTAATAACATCCTAGATCCTACGGAAACTTGGGTATTCACTGCGAATCCATATACTGTAACACAAGAGGATGTAAATGCTGGAAACATTACTAACAATGTAACAGCAGATGGAAATAAACCAGATGGCTCAGCGGTTCTGCAAGCTTCAGATACTTATGTGATTGATGC
>NZ_QPIG01000020.1 GCF_003337215.1 Oceanihabitans sediminis | reverse complement strand
CAGCGCCTATTAATGTACAGTGTGCTGGTGATGTTCCTACGCCTGATGTAACGGTTGTTACTGATGAAACGGATAATTGCTCTGGTACGATTACGATAGCTCATGTTTCGGATGTTTCAGATGGTGGCTCCAATCCAGAAGTCATTACTAGAACCTATTCTGTAACTGATGCAGCTGGGAATGCAATAAATGTTGAACAAACTATTACCATCAACGACACTACAAATCCTACAATTACTTGTCCTGCGGATCTAGTAATAAGTGCAGATGCGTCTTGTGAGGCTACTAGTGTTGCTTTAGGAACTCCAATTACAGATGATAATTGTGGGGTAGCTTCCGTTACCAATGATGCTCCGGCAACGTTCCCTCTTGGAGAAACCACAGTGACTTGGATAGTAACTGATAACGCTGGTCTTACAGCTACCTGTACACAAACGGTAACTGTTAATGATACAACGCCGCCCACAATTACTTGTCCTGCGGATGTAGTAATAAGTGCGGATGCGTCTTGTGTAGCAACTAGTGTTGCTCTAGGGGCTCCAACTACAGCTGATAATTGCGGGGTAGCTTCCGTT
>NZ_QPIG01000001.1 GCF_003337215.1 Oceanihabitans sediminis | reverse complement strand
CGTCTTGTATAGCAACTAGTGTTGCTCTAGGGGCTCCAACTACAGCTGATAATTGCGGGGTAGCTTCCGTTACCAATGATGCTCCGGCAACGTTCCCTCTTGGAGAAACCACAGTGACTTGGACGGTAACTGATAACGCTGGTCTTACAGCTACCTGTACACAAACGGTAACTGTTAATGACACAACGCCTCCTACAATTACTTGTCCTGCGGATCTAGTAATAAGTGCAGATACGTCTTGTGAGGCAACTAGTGTTGCTCTAGGAACTCCAACTATAGCTGATAATTGTGGGGTAGCTTCCGTTACCAATGATGCTCCGGCAACGTTCCCTCTTGGAGAAACCACAGTAACTTGGATAGTAACTGATAACGCTGGTCTTACAGCTACCTGTACACAAACGGTAACTGTTAATGATACAACACCGCCTACAATTACTTGTCCTGCGGATATGACAAATATCCCTGTTGATTCAGGAACCTGTGCTGCAGTAGTAAACTACACAGCACCTATAGGTACCGATAATTGTACTGGGGCAACTACCACTCAAACCACAGGATTACCTTCAGGTTCTGCATTCCCAGTAGGGACTACAACTAACACTTTTGTTGTTACAGATATTGCAGGAAACACAACTACATGTAGTTTTAATATTACAGTTATAGACAATGAACTACCAAACATTAGTTGTCCTGTAAATATCAATATAGATAACGACCCTGGTAACTGTAATGCTGTGGTAACATGGCCTAACCCAACCGCTACAGACAACTGTACTGGGTATACCGTTACAAGCTCTCATAGTTCCGGAGACACTTTCCCTATAGGTACAACAGAGGTAACGTATACCATTACAGATGCTTCTGGAAATACAGCAACCTGCTCCTTTAATGTGACTGTTGAAGATAACGAAAACCCAGTAATCACCTGTCCTTCAGACATCACTATAGATAGTGACCCAGGTAATTGTGATGCTATTGTAACATGGACAGCTCCAACTGCTACAGACAACTGTGCTGGCTTTACAGTTACAAGCTCTCATAACCCAGGAGATACTTTCCCATTAGGAACAACGACCGTTACATATACGATTATTGACGCTTCAAACAATGCAACAAACTGTTCCTTCAACATTACCGTTGAAGATAATGAAGCGCCTACAGCCTCCAATCCTGAGGATATTATAGTACAATGTTTATCTGATGTTCCGGAACCAAATATTACTGTTGTAACAGATGAAGCTGACAATTGCGGATCAACTACCGTCATACATATTGGAGATTCCGCAAGTCCTTCTGTAAATGATGGAACTATTATTAGAACCTATCAAATTGAAGATAGTAACGGAAATACTACAAATGTGACACAAAACATCTTTATTAATGACACAGTTGCACCTGTTCCAGATGCATCATCTTTACCTGTAATAGAAGTACAGTGTTCTGTAACACTTACACCTCCTACAGCTACAGATACTTGTGCAGGAATTATTACTGGAACTACTGCTACCACGACCTATTCTACACAGGGAGAATTTACGGTTATTTGGGTGTTTGATGATGGAAATGGCAATACTACAGAACAAGGGCAAACCGTAATTATAAAAGATACAGAAGCCCCTGCAACTCCTAGTTTACCTGATCTTGTTGGAGAATGCTCTTTAACACTAATACCACCAACAACAACAGATAATTGTCTTGGTGAAATTACAGGAACTACATCCTTAACAGACTTAACAATCACAACTGTAGGTACAGATGTTATTAATTGGCAGTTTACAGATGCTGCTGGTAACACTATAATCGTTCCTCAAAACATTGAGGTTACAGACAATGCACCTATCCCTGAATTAGAAAATCTACCTCCAATAGTTGCTGATGGATGTCAAATCCTAGACATGAGTTTCTTTGATACTATACCTACAGCAACTGATGGCTGTAATGGTAGCGTTATTACAGGAACATTAGGTGACGACTTTGTATTCCCTTATTCTTTTAGTGGAACACATTCCATTGATTGGGTCTTTACTGATAGCAACGGTAACGTCATTACACAGTCTCAAGATATCACCCTAAACCCTATTGAAGTAAATGGTGGAACAGTAACTGGTACATTTAATGGATCGGTATTCTCTAACGGAATTGACATATCCTCTTGTGGAGAAGTTATAAATGTAGACTTGAATTTAATAGATCAAATAGGAAGCATTGTGCAATGGGAAAAATTTGCAGTTAATGATGGGGTATGGGAAGTTGTTACTAATACAACTACAAATTTACAAGCTACCTTTCCTGTAGGCGCATTAGAGTCTACATACTATAGAGTGTTAGTTCAAACAGGAACTTGTTTCGAATATTCTAATCAATTTTTCATTAGAGCCTTACCACCTAGTGACCCGCCAACTGTTTCAAGTCCTGACGAGGATAATAAATATTGTTTAGGAGAACAGGTTAATTTACTTGCTACAAGTAATTACACTGCAATACAATCTGTTATTCCTGATTCTTCAGGAGATTTTAACCAAGGACAATTAAACACTCAGGATCCTGATGGGTGGCTAGTTGATGGTTTTCCAAATGGATTTACCGCTGGTGGTAGTGCAACAAAACCTAGAAATTGGTCTGCTAAAACTTGTAATAATCAAGTTAATGGAAATATTGAATATTGTAGTAATGAAGGAAAATATGCAATAGCATATGGAAATTATTATGAATTAGACCATAAAGGTAACTTAGTTTATGATGGAGCTAACCCTACCACATTAGAAACTCCAATTATGGACTTAACCAATGCGGTATCAGCTAGTCTCGATTTTGATCAAGCTTATTATTTTGCATTTGGTGACTATGCTAATATAGAAATATCTACGGATGGTGGTGTAACGTACGCTCCACTTAGATTAATGCACGCTGTAAATACTGCTCCGATAAATTGGTGGGATGCGGGAACAGCAGAATCTTATGTTGGTTCAACCCCAACAGAATATAATTTTGAAACAGATAATACTTCTATAGACCTTTCTGCTTATCTAGAAGAAAGTGAAGTACGTATTAAGTGGTCTTTTACAGGAACAACAGATGACAGTGCTTGGGCTTTAGATAATATATTTATAAACCAAGAAGTAGTTGTAGAAACAGAAATTGAATGGACAGATGGTATTGGAGATCCTGAAGAACCAGTAATAGTTGAAGGAGAAACTAGCGTAGGCTTTAGCTTTGTACCTGATGCTCCAGGCTTCCATCAATATGGAGGAACTGCTTTAATTAATGGTTGTAGAAACTATGATGAAGATGGAACAGCTCTAGTAGATATTTATGTTACCTACTCCTATGCAGGTGAAAATGTTAGTTATTTAGGCTCAGATTGTGGAAAAAACAGGATTCAACTAAATGCTTATGACAACACTAAATCTGCCACAGAAAACGCTGCAAAAGGAGCATTTACCCTACCTGCAGACTGTGTTAACTGTGATGACCCAGGAACAGGAGATATTGGAACTTGGAGTCTTGGCACTGTTTCAGGAAATATTTGTGGTGATGGCGCGTTCACGACCAATAACCCTACACTCTACCCAGACCCTAAAAATGACCCAGATGCTATATTTACAGCAGAAGAAGGTACTTATAGATTAATTTGGACTGTTGATGGGTGTAGCAGCGAAATAGAGGTAAAAACCATAAACTGTAACCAAATTGATTTTGATGGAGTAGATGATCATGTAGATTTTAAAAATGAGAATTTCCATTTAGACACTGGTAATTTTAGTATCGAAGCATGGGTTAAACCGGAATCTATAACTGGCACACACACTATTTTCTCAAAAAGAGACAATAGAAACAATGGTGGTAACAATTTTGGATATGACCTAAGCATTAATAGTTTGGGAGAGGTATCATTTAATGTCAATCAGTCGGCTAGCATCACTTCTTCCCCTTATAGAATAGACACCGATCGTTGGTATCATATCGCCTTAACTTTCAACACTAATCGTTATAAGTTATATATTGATGGCGTTCTAATTAAGGATAGTTCTGGTAACAATCCAAGAGCAAATAATCTAAAAGCCTTTTTAGGAGCAACAGACGATAAGGTAACCAATATTCCAATTAAATATTTTAATGGTTGGATAGATGAATTTAGAGTCTGGGATTTAGCGCTCAGCGAAGATCAAATTCACGAAATGATGAACCAAAGAATCTCACCAAGTCCATTAGTTACTGGTAATGTTCAGGGTAACACCATCCCTTTAGACATTAATGGATTACAATGGTCAAACCTAAGTGCATACTTCCAAATGGAACCAGAAAACTTGGCTTGCGGGTATTTAGTGTCAACTTCCAGTACAATAAAAGGGAAACTGAAAAACATATCAACAGACCAAATACGATCTGCTCCTTTACCATACACCTCAGCAGCTAACGGTACTTGGAATGATGTTAATATATGGGCACACCCAAATGTTTGGGATTCTCCAAACAGCATAGGGGTTGATGGCACAACTAAAATTGACTGGAACATTGTTAGAACATCGCACAATATTAGCTCTGGAGATAAAGACATTACACTTCTAGGTTTGTTTGTAGATTCTAATGAATTAAGCATGCAAGACCCAAGTAGTACATTAAACGAAACCAATGAAGGACAAATGTTATGGGTTACTAGATATCTAAACATTGATGGTAAAATAGACCTTGTTGGCGAATCACAATTAGTACAAAAACGTTATAAACCAACTCAAGTAGGAGAAAGTATTTTTGATAATACTAGTGCAGGTTATATTGAACGAGATCAACAAGGAACAGGTAATCCTTTTAATTACAACTATTGGGGTTCGCCAGTAGCAGAAGGGAACGCTTCAACAAATATGGTAACCAATGAAAGTACCAACCAATATTCTATTGGGGGTGTACTTAGAGATGGTACAACTACAGTAGAAATTCCGTTTAATAGACCTATATCTTGGACAGCTAATAATACGGCACAAGCAAGTAACCCTGCCCAAGTTAGTACTAGGTGGCTATATACCTATGCAAATAACACAGCTAACACCTATTCTGAATGGGATTTTGTAAGCAACACAAACCTTATTAATATTGGTCTTGGGTTTACTATGAAAGGAAGTGGAGCTGATGGCACAGAACCTTTTAGTGGAACAACTCAAAATTATGTATTTGTAGGTATACCTAATAATGGCACTATTAAAAACTCTATTGCCGGAGCAAATGAAGCTTTAATTGGTAACCCTTATCCATCTGCTATTGATGCAAATGCATTTATAGATGATAATGTACATGCTATAAATGGGGAAATATATTTTTGGGAGCATTATTTTTCTAATAACACTCATGTTTTACGAGATTATTTAGGGGGATATGCTACTTATACAAAAACTGGTGGTAATCCAGCTGTTACTCCACCTGAAACGGTAGATGGCGTAATTATAGCTGGGGGTAATGGAACAAAAGTTCCCGAGCGATATATCCCTGTAGGACAAGGATTCTTTGTAAAGGCTAATAATACAGGTGGCAATATAGTATTTAAAAATAGTCAAAGAATTGGAAAAAGAGAAGCGGTTACAGGAGCTCTAAATGACGGATCTTTATTCTTTAGAAATTCAGAATCAATAAACAATGCCTCTTCAGAAACTAGCGAAAACCTCATAAAACGTGTGCGTTTAGCATTTAAATCTCCAGAAGGAGCTGAAAGATATCTTTTATTAGGATTCACTCCAAACAACGAAGCTAGTGATGGATATGACTATGGTTATGATGCAATAAATGCTGACTACTTCCCTAGCGATATGTCTTTCTTAATTGACAATGAAAAATACGTAATACAAGGTACAGGTGTCTTTAGTGCTGATAAAATTTATCCATTAAGCATCGATTTAGCCATTACAGGAACAATAGAAGTTAGGTTAACAGCTCTTGAAAACTTTAATGAAGCAATTGATGTTTTTGTGTACGATTCGCTACTAGGAACTTATACTAGGATTAATGACGATGCATTTCAAATAGCTCTTGATGCAGGAAGTTATGACAATAGATATTTTATTAGCTTCCAAGAAGAGGAAACACTTAGTATTGAAAATGAAGTGATATCTAATATTATTGTAAATTATTTAAACGCTTCTAATGAAATCTATATAAACATCCCAATGGCAATTGATATCAAGCAGGTAAGTTTAGTGAATATGTTAGGACAAACGGTAAAAACTTGGAACGAAAACAATGCGCCATTATCTAACGAATGTAAAATACCAGTGAAAAAAATTGCTGAAGGAACTTATATCATTAAGATTCGAACTTCTGAGAACAAACTAATCAACAAAAAAGTTGTAGTGAAGCAAAATTAAAGCAAACACAACTAAACTTAAAATAGCGGCCAGTGGTCGCTATTTTTTTTACAAATTCTTCTGCAAAAATAGAGTTCTTCTTAAAAGTGAAATACAAACCCAAAAATGCATTTCATCGATTATTTGTGCATTTCACAGACTGCACCTGCTTTTTATCTTATATTAGCACACCAAATCATTTAAACCCAATTAAGATGAAAAAACTAACCTACTTATGTTTTATTGTATTTTGTGCTACAACAAGCTATGGAACCCCTTTTTCAACCGAAAACACTCAAGAAGCTAGTAGTTATGGGGTTCAACGAGTACGTATTGATTTCACTACGCCTCATGGATACGTGAGACATCTACTCTTGGGGTTTATTTCAGACAATAGTGCTACAGATAGTGTGGATTATGGGTATGATGCTTTGGTTGGAGACACTTTTCCTGATGATTTAAACTGGATGATTGAAGATGAAAGGTATGTTATTCAAGGCGTTGGTGCTTTTAACGACACAAAACAGTACCCCTTAGGAATGTTTATTTCAAATTCTGGAGACATCTCTATTTCTCTAGATACTTTAGAGAATTTTGAAACTACGATTGATGTATTCTTATACGATGCTTTACATAACTGCTACACCTTATTAAATGAAATAGATTTTGAAGATACCGTTAGCGAAGGAACTTACTTAGACAGGTATTATATTGCCTTTAAAAATGATACGGAAGGCTCGGTTGAAAATAGCTCTGGCACTCAATTGTCTATATCAGATAATAATAAAGAAGAAACTACCATTTCGTATTTAAGTCAGACTAAAGATGTTTATGTAAAATCTAATGCTACAATCTTAAAGTTAGAAATGTACAACCTATTAGGAAAACGAATCATAAACCAAGAAAACTTAAACACGAACACAATACGCCTAGCTACTACTTTTACAAATGAAAACTATGGAGTTGTAAGGATTCATACCGATCAAGGTATTATTCATAAAAAACTACTACTTAAATGATATGGTTAAAAACAAAGACCGCAACGTAATGTTGCGGTCTTTGTTTTATGAATACAATATTTTTATTAATCTACTACTACAGGAAGCTCTTTGTGTTTCCACCTAGAAATACCACCCTCTAAATCATATATTTTTTTAAAACCAGCTTGTTGCATTTTTTTAGCACAATTAGCGCTTCTGCCTCCTGAATGACAATATAAAATCACAGGTTTTTCTTTATCTAAATTTAGTATATCCTCATCAAAAGTTGGAGAGTTAAAGTCAATATTTTGAGCATTCTCAATATAACCTCCTTCAAATTCCTGTGGTGTTCTAACATCTACCAATTGCACCTGCCCCATTTTTAAAAGGGATTGCATTTCTTCTGAAGAAATAATATGGATCTCCCCCATCTCTGTTCCAGTTTTTGAAGTTGTTTTATTATTACAACCAAAACTAGAAAGTACAAGGATAAAACTTATAATTACACCTATTTGTTTCATTTTAAACTTCTTATTTATTAGCAACCTCACCAGTCCACTCACTAAAACCACCTAATAAGTTCTTCGTGTTTTCAAAACCCATTTGATTCATAATTGCACAAGCTTGTGCGCTTCTTCCGCCAGAACGACAATACACATAGAAAGTTTTAGTCTTATCTAAAGCTTCTATTTTGCTCATAAATTCTTGTGGCTGATAAATATCTGCATGAACAGCATTTGGTATATAACCTTCTTCAACTTCTTCAGCTGTTCTAACATCTAAAATTACTGCATTATCATCCTTCAATAATTCTTCTTGCCACTGGTTTTGTGATAAATCTGCCATATATGTTCTCTTTTTATTGCAAATCTAATGTTTCTTTATAAAATAGACGAAAAAACTTTTAAAGTCTTAAATCCTAATCGCATTTTTAAGCACTATTATAAATTTAAAACATTGTCTGTTCTTGTTTTCTTTTATACTTTTGAATGATTTTATAATAGTAACTATAGAATTTCTCTAAGAAGAAATTTTATACTGAAAGGTAGCTTAACAAACCTTACCTTGCGAAGGAATGAACATGAAAACAAAAGTTTTAGTTATAGACAACTACGATAGCTTTACCTATAATTTAGTCCACTATTTAGAGGATTTAGATGCGGAAGTTCTTGTAAGACGAAACGATAAACTTAGCCTTGAAGAGGTAGCAGATTTTCATAAAATAATTCTATCACCAGGACCAGGGATTCCAGACGAGGCCGGTTTGCTTAAAAAGATTATAAAAACATACGCTCCTTACAAAAGCATTCTAGGTGTTTGCTTAGGACAACAAGCAATAGCAGAAGTTTTTGGCGGAAAACTAATAAACCTAGAGGCTGTTTATCATGGCGTTGCAACAAAAGTAACACAGACGGCAGCAAACGAAGCGCTATTTACCGGATTTAAAAAAAGTTTCCCGGTAGGAAGATATCATTCATGGGTTGTAGATAAAAACCTACCTGATTGTCTAGAAGCAACTTCTGAAGATGAAAACGGACAAATAATGTCCTTACGACACAGGGTTTACGATGTTCGAGGTGTTCAATATCATCCAGAATCGGTATTAACTCCTAACGGCAAACAGCTATTAAAAAATTGGCTAAACCATTAGTCTAAATTCATTAAGAAATAGGTGAAAGCCCTCTTAATAAATAAAAACAACAATAAAAACCTATTTATAAAGGCATTACAGAATTATGAAACTAAAAATATGCGGAATGAAATCCGAAAACAACATTTTAGATGTTGCAGAAATACAACCTGATTATCTAGGTTTTATTTTTTATAAAAACTCCCCTCGTTTTTTAAGTACCGATATACCAGAAGTTCCTGAGAGCATAAAAAAAGTTGGTGTTTTTGTTAACGCTAGCCTAGCTTTTATTGTAGATAAAATCGAATACTATAACCTACAAGTGGTACAACTACACGGAGAGGAGTCTCCTGAGTTGTGCGAACAGTTAAAGGAATATAATGTACAGGTCATAAAAGTTTTTTCTGTAAAAAATCAATTTGATTTTAGTGTTTTAGAACCTTATGAAGATGTTTGCGACTATTACCTTTTTGATACCAAAGGAAGAGAACCTGGAGGAACAGGACATCCCTTTAACTGGAATGTATTTAAGAAATACCCTTCTAGCAAGCCTTACTTTTTAAGTGGAGGAATTGGTCCAAAGCAATTACAAGCATTACTTTTATTCTTAAAACGACCAGAATCTGATTTGTGCTGCGCATTAGATTTAAATAGTAAATTTGAAAAAACTACAGGTATAAAAGATATAAGTTTACTTAAAGAGTTCAAACACCAATTAGCTATTAACAACTATATTCACTAGGCAAAAAACAAGGTTTCATAAGTGGATACTTTATAGAACCTATAATTAAATACTTATGAAAATACTAAACGACTGGAAAATCATTACTCTTCTTTGTTTAACTATGGGCTTTGCTCCATTTTTACCAGAACCTCATCTTTTTGGCAAAATAAAATGGATAATAGGAGGAGCAAATGGCATGCAGCTAATAGATTGGTTTGATACAATTATGCATGGATTTCCATTTATCTTACTAATAAGAATCGTTATCTTAAAACTTACAAAAGCAACATAGCAACAACTAAATTCCGTTTACAAATAAACTAATATGACGTTAAACATCGTTCTTATTGAACCTGAAATACCAAATAACACAGGAAATATTGGTAGACTAGCTTTAGCCTCTGGATCGAATTTACATCTAGTAAAACCTTTTGGTTTTGAGATAACCGACAAAAGATTAAAGCGTGCAGGTTTAGATTATTGGCAACATCTAAACGTATATTATTATGAAAATATAGAGGAGTTTTTTAGCAAAAACAAAAACGCTAAAATGGTTTTTCTTTCTAGCCACGGAACAAAAGACTATTGGGATATTTCCTTTGAAGATAATATGTTTTTAGTTTTTGGAAAGGAGTCGGTAGGACTACCAAAAGCTATAATTGAAGAACAAGTAGATAAACTTTTTAAAATCCCCATTTATAGCGATCAGGTAAGAAGCCTAAATCTTGCAAACGCCGTTAGTATTATCACTTATGAAGCTCTACGAAACATTAGATAAAAATACCTTAAAAATAAAGCATAAAAAAGACCGTTTAAATAAACGGTCTTTTTTCTTTTAATAAGGTTTTATCTTAAAGATAAATATTTATTATGATTAGTCTATAACTACAACGTTAATTGCGTTTAAACCTTTTCTTCCTTGTTCTGTTTCATACTGAACTTTATCATCTTCTCTAATCTCGTCTGTTAGACCAGAATTATGTACGAAGATGTCTTCTCCTGTTTCTGATGATTTAATGAAACCAAATCCTTTGGTGTTGTTGAAAAATTTTACTGTGCCTTCTTGCATCTTTACTAAATTTAAATTGTTTATTATTTTTTACAATAAAAGCTTCCTAATTAAGATAAGCATATGAATGAATATTAAATTGATTATCAATTAATATTCTTTTAAAACGCTATTGAAAAAGTAATTGTAAAAATAAAATTGGAAAGAAGAGAAAACTCGTAAAACTAATTGTACTATATACTACCTTAAACTCGACAGGTGTCTTTTAATGTTCAGCAAATGTACACCCATTAATTGACGCCACCTAATGTTTTTGCTGAAAACATTTTTTATTTAAAAAGTAAAGAGGGAAACCACTATGGTTTCCCTCTTTACTTTTTTATTCATATTTATAATATGTAATACGTTACAATTAACGCTTAACTACGCGGAAAGACTGTAGTTCCCCCTTTGTTTTTAAACTTACAATATATACTCCATTCATTAAATTTTGACCTAAATATACTTGTAAATTAGCTCCTAAGAAAACTTTCTCAGCAGCATATACTTCTCTACCAAGCATATCATTTACTGTAATCAATACAGACTCACCATGTAATTTAGGAGCCTTTATACTAAAAATCCCGTTGTTTGTCGGGTTTGGATATAAACGAATATTGGATAGTAAGCTATTATCATCTACAGACATGGAAGCAGCTACGTTTATAGTATAATCCTCCACCTCTCCATAAGAAAAACTTCCACAAGGATTATCTCTTGACGTGTTATAGTTCTTTACAACACGCATACGTGTATCTCCTTCTAAAGCAGTACTAGGTACTACAATATCTCTTGTTGCTTGTTGCCCATCTTCACCACTTGAATTGTTTATTGATCCAATTTCGTACATTTCTTCTGTTTCAAAAGTTCCATTTTGGTTCCAATCAATCCAAACTGTAAAGTAATTTGTATATGGTCCACTAGTATTACCTTCTGCTGTAAAACTATAGGTATTATCTACTTCCACTTCTCCAACAATAGAAGTAAAATCTTCATAACCTGAACCAGCAGTAGTTGTAGGCGAAGAATTATCTATACCTGCAAATATAACTCTAGTAATTGGCTCTACACTAGATCCTGCAGATGTACAATAGTTTATTGAAGAAGTAAAAGTAGCTATCTCAGAATATGCAGATTCTTCTGAAACATTACAGGTTACAACTAACCTCCACTCTACAGTGTCACCAATCTCACTAGGAGCTGTTGCCACATAAGGAATTAAAGTATCGGAAGAAACCCCTTCATCTTGCCATCCTTGACCATTCAAATTAGATTGCCACTGAAAAGACATATCTGAAGCTAAGGTATAACCTTGTGCTGAAACCGTATAAGATTCTCCTGGGTTTCCTGATGTTGCGCTAAGCACTACAGTTCCGCCAGCAGGAGTACCTGTACAAGCTTCGTATACATAAGGAGCTGTCCCATCAATGTTTATTGTATACTCTGTACTTTGAGGTGATGGCCAAGTAGATATCACTATATAGTATGTTTGACCTGCAACCACTGGTAAGTTAGGAATTGATCGAGCTGCACCACTGGTAGACGTATGATATCCTACTGTTTCACTAAAAGGACAGCCTGTAAAAACCCACAATCCAATCCAAGAGTTTTGATTCGTAGTACTAATGTTTATTGACCCATCTGCCCCTGCAGTATAAGAATAAACCACATCATCACCACTAATATAGTCTGAAGCGCCTGTACCATTAGTTACAGCACCAGCCGCAAGTGGTGGAACATCAGAGCTTGAGTAGTTATTTCCAAAAGCAGAGGTGTTTCCCGCATCATTAAAGGGAACACTCGAAACAACTAAAGGAGCAGAACAATCGCTTCCTAATTGCGCATAGCCTTGCCAACTAAAAGCAGCAGCTAAAAACGAAAACAATAAAAAAGTAATTTTTTTCATAAAAAATAAATTAAGGTTAAACTAATAATATGATTAAATCATCATCCCCTCTTAAAATAGATTATATGCCTTTTTATTTTACTTGGGTATCGTGAAATGGAAAAGATGTATTCCATAATAAAAAACCTACCACAACCTTAGATAAGAAGGGGAATCCCTCATAAACATAACAAATGTTTTAATATTTAACAAAACATTTAATATCACTAAAATAAAACCCTTAATAATTTATACACTTGTTAGCTTTTACTGTATTCTAACAGTACTAAACACATATATGATTCCCTTCTATATCCCAGATGTATATCCCTTTTAACTAAAAATCAAAAATCAACAATAGAAAACGAACTTAATTTTAAATGACAAATAGTATCTTCGTAAAACAAAACTAAAAAGCAAAAGCATGCATTTAACGATTGAAAACATACTGTTAGTTGGATCTTTATTATTGTTAATTAGTGTTTTTGCAGGTAAGACTTCTTACAAATTTGGTGTACCAACCTTATTACTCTTTTTAGGTATTGGTATGTTAGCGGGTTCTGATGGTATTGGAGGAATTCGCTTTAACGATCCAAAACTAGCGCAATTTATAGGTATTGTTTCTCTTAACTTTATTTTGTTTTCTGGTGGACTTGACACTAGTTGGAAAGCCGTGAAACCTGTGCTATGGGAAGGGATTGCATTATCTACAGTCGGAGTATTACTAACCGCTATTTCTCTTGGTACCTTTGTTTGGTTTATTACCGACTTCACCATATATGAAAGCATGCTTTTAGGATCTATTGTTTCATCAACAGACGCGGCAGCTGTATTTTCTATTTTACGTTCTAAAAACCTTGCTCTTAAAAAAAATCTTAGACCTACTTTAGAGCTGGAGAGTGGTAGTAACGACCCTATGGCTTATGTACTTACGCTTGCCTTTTTAACCTTGGTAATTAATCAGGATCAGCATGTGCTTTCTATAATCCCTATGTTTTTTCAACAAATGATACTTGGTGGGATTGCAGGTATTGGATTTGGTTTTCTAAGCAAATTCATTATTAATAAAATTAAGCTCGATTTTGAAGGACTTTATCCTGTTTTAGCCATTGCTTTAATGTTCCTTACGTTTGCTGCTACAGATTTTATAGGTGGAAACGGGTTTCTTGCTATTTATATCTGTGCTGTATACTTAGGAAATCAAGATTTAATACATAAGAAAACCATCTTAAAAATGTTTGATGGTTTAGCTTGGTTGATGCAAATTGTGTTATTCCTAACCTTAGGACTACTAGTATTTCCATCGCAAATTGTTCCATATATAGGCATTGGGCTACTAATTTCTATTTTCTTGATAGTAGTAGCAAGACCGGTAGGAATACTTATTAGTTTGATGTTTTTTAAAATGAAGCTTAGAAGAAGAGCTTATATCTCCTGGGTGGGATTACGAGGAGCAGTTCCTATTGTGTTTGCCACCTACCCCCTTTTAGCCGGTATTGAAAAGGCCGATATGATTTTTAATATTGTATTTTTTATTTCGGTAACTTCTATATTAATACAAGGAACTACTTTGTCTGTAGTTGCAAAATGGCTGCGTGTTGCTCTTCCTGAAGAATCTAAGAAAATCACAAGAATAGACCAGTTACTTTTAGATTTACCTAAATCTGCCTTACAAGAATTTGAGATTTTAGCAGATTACTTTTCTATAGATAAAAGAATCGTAGACCTTAACTTCCCGGAATCTGCTTTTATAGTTATGATAAAACGTGGAAAGCAATTTATTCGACCAGGAGGATCTACAGTAATTAAAGAAGGAGATATTTTAATGGTTCTTGCAGATAAAGAGGAAGACTATACGCAAGTAAGCGAATGTTTAAAAAACTCCTTGTTATAAGTTATACAACAAGGAGTTTGCTATATATTTCTACATGCGTTCTGGAACGTCAACACCTAACAATCCGAATGCATTTTTAATTGTATTTGCTACCACACCAGCTAACTGCACTCTAAATGTTTTTTCAACTTCCGTATCTGCACCAAGTATCGAAACATTTTGATAGAAAGAGTTAAATTCTTTTACCAAGTCGTACGTATAGTTTGCAATTAATGCTGGGCTATGGTTTTCAGCTGCATTTTGAATAACCTCTGGAAACAATTCTAATTGTTTTAATAATTCTCTCTCCTTATCGTGAAGAGATACTTCTGAAGCGTTTAAATTTGTATTCAAATCTATATTTGCTTTGCGTAAGATAGATTGAATTCTCGCATAGGTATATTGAATAAAAGGCCCTGTATTCCCTTGAAAGTCTATAGAACTCTTAGGGTCAAAAAGAATACGTTTTTTAGGGTCTACTTTTAAGATATAATACTTTAAAGCTCCAAGCCCTATAGTTTTATAAAGCTCCTTCTTTTCGTCTTCGGTATAGTTTTCTAACTTTCCTAATTCTTGCGAAATTTCTTCGGCAGTATTAGCCATTTCTACAATTAAGTCATCGGCATCTACAACCGTTCCTTCTCTACTCTTCATTTTTCCAGAAGGTAAATCTACCATTCCGTAGCTTAAATGGAAAAGGTTTTTAGCCCAATCGAATCCTAGCTTTTTCAGAATTAAAAACAATACTTGGAAATGATAGTCTTGCTCGTTTCCTACCGTATAAACCATTCCTCCTACATCTGGAAAATCTTTTACACGTTGGATTGCTGTACCAATATCCTGAGTCATATAAACAGCGGTACCATCACTACGAAGTACGATTTTTTCATCCAATCCTTCCTCTGTTAGGTCACACCAAACAGAACCGTCTTCTTTCGTAAAGAAAACACCTGTTTTAAGTCCTTCTACAACAAATTCTTTTCCTAATAAATAGGTTTGGCTTTCGTAATAAAGGGTATCAAAATCTACCCCTAGGTTTTTATAACTTACGTTGAAACCATCGTAAACCCAGTTGTTCATTTTTGTCCAAAGAGCAACAACCTCTTCATCGCCAGCTTCCCATTTACGAAGCATTTCTTGCGCTTCTAATAAAATAGGTGCATTCTTTTTGGCATCGTCTTCGCTTTGTCCTTGCGCTTTTAAAGTCTCTATTTCTTTTTTATATTCTTGGTCGAATTTCACATAATAGTTTCCTACTAGTTTATCACCTTTTAACCCTGTTGACTCTGGCGTTTCATTATTTCCGTAACGTTGCCAAGCTAACATACTTTTACAAATATGAATACCTCTATCGTTTATAATTTGTGTTTTGTAAACTTTTTTTCCTGAAGCTTTAATAATTTCTGCAACAGAATAACCTAATAAATTATTACGAATATGTCCTAAATGCAAAGGCTTGTTTGTGTTAGGCGAAGAATACTCTACCATAACAGCTTTATCGTCTGCATTAGGCGCAACGAAACCGTATGTTTTATTGTTTTTTACACTATTGAAAAAATCTAGGTAATAAGCATCTTGAATTTCTATGTTTAAAAATCCTTTAACAACATTATATGCTTTTACTTCTGAAACATTTTCAACCAAATATTCCCCTATAGACTCACCAATTTGCATAGGGTTCCCTTTAATTAGCCGTAGCATAGGAAAAACAACTACAGTAATATCTCCAGCAAATTCTTTTCTTGTTGCTTGAAATTCTACAGTTTCTAATTCTACCTCATAGATAGATTTTACAGCTTGCTTTATTTGATTTGATAAAGTGTTTTGAAGGTTCATTTTTCGTTATTTTTAAGGATGCAAAGATAGGAATTTGATAATCTATATTGCGATTTTAAATTCATGATTTTTAAAGCAAGGCTAATAGATGTACTTTTTTTAGTGAAAATTAAAAAGATATAATCCTAACAAGAACATACTACAACAGGTTTTAGAAACAGATTTAACTTTGTTCCATAAAAAAATCTGGATGTTTTAGCATCCAGATTTTTTATTCGTTTTTATTTAGAAATAGTTTACTTTTTTGGCAAAAACACTTCTGCCATCATGCAACGTGCGCTTCCTCCACCGCAAGCTTCAATAGTTTCTAAACTACTACTCAAGATTTCACAGTGTTTTTTGAAAGTCTTTATTTGTGAAGGCGTTAAGCTATCATAAGCCGCTTGACTCATAATTAGATAACGCTTATCATCGTTTCCTCTTACTTGAAGCATATTACCTGCAAAATTATTGATTTGCTCTTCTGTAATATCGATAACTTCTTTTCCGCTTTCTTTTAAATGTTTTACTACATTTTTTCGTTCACTCTTATCATCAATAGCATCTAAACAGATAACTGAAAAAGTTTCAGCAAGACACATCATAACGTTTGTATGATAAATAACTTTACGTTCGTTATCAACGGTTTGATATGCTGTAAAGATTACTGGAGTATACTCAAAGTCTTCACAAAATTCAATAAATAATTCTTCATCTGCTCTTGCAGATAAAGCACAATATGCAATTTTGTTTTCTCTATCTAGTAGTAAACTTCCTGTTCCTTCTAGAAAAACTCCTTCTTCCTCTGCGCTAGTATAGTCTACAATGGTTTCAATATGGAAACCTTCTTCTTCTAGTCTTTCTAAAACATCCTCTCTTCTTTCATGTCTTCTGTTTTCAGCAAACATAGGATACAGTCCCACTGTACCGTTTTGATGAAAAGAAATCCAGTTGTTAGGGAAGATAGAATCTGGGGTATCATAATCGTCTGTATCACTTATAACGATAACTTGTACACCAACAGCTCTTAGTTTTTCTACAAATGCATTAAACTCTCTTTGAGCTTTTACATTTTCTGATTCTGCCAATTGAAGATCTGCTTCTTTTTGGTAGAAGTTATTTACTGCTGTTTGCTCATTCCTCCTAAAGTTAATAGGACGAATCATTAAAATGGTATTTGTAGTTTGTTGCATTTTTAAAAAATTTTAGACAGACAAAACTAATCTAAATATTTGTAATTATTTACTATAAATCAAATCCTAGTGAAAACATCCATACTCTGTTATGATGTTTAGTGTCTTCTTCATTAACATCCCCTAATCCTAAGTGATATCTTACACCAATACTAACACCAGAGTCTGTTTTAAATCCTCCACCAAAGTTCATTCCCCAATCAAATTTATTAGGCTCATAATCTGAACTAATATCAACAAAAGTCCCTTCATAAGTTTCCTTATGAGAAACAGCCAAACCTGCTTGTGGTCCTGCCTCTAAGAAAAAGTTGTTTGTTGGATATACTTTAAACATTAATGGCACATTAATATAATCTAGTTTTTGCGTAAAAGTACCAGTAGCATACTCTACTTCATATCCTTGTTGCGAGTATAATACTTCTACTTGAAGTGCAAGGTTATTCGTAATAAAAGATTCCCCATAAAGTCCAACATGAAAACCATGTCTTTGCCCTGTCTCTCCATCTTCATCTATACTTACAGCTGCCAGGTTATAACCAGCTTTCAAACCAAAGTTTGAATCGTTACTACTTTTATCTTGCGCTTGCATACTAAAAACCAAGCCTAAAATCACTAAAATAGATAAATACGTTTTCTTCATTTTTAATTGTTTTAAGTTAATAATTGTTCGTTTTTAATAAGAAATTCTACTGAATTGTTTAACAATAAACTTCCTACATAAATATATACGGAACATATAAGATTATGGATTATAATCTTAATAAAAATTATAATGAAATAAGTGTAATATTAATCTCTTAGTAGCGGTAAAGTACTACAACGAAGTAATCCTTCTTGCTTAGAAATCTCTGCATACGGTACTTCTTCAACAGTAATACCATTTTCACGAAGCCAAGTATTTAACCTTGTAAAGTTTTTTTCTGAAACTACAACATCTTCTGAAATAGAGAATATATTACTATTCATGTGGTACATCTCGTCTTTGGTGATTTCGAATACATTTTCTTTTCCGAAGAAATCAACTAACCATTCGTATTCACTTTCTTCTAAGAAGCCATTTTTATGAAGGATAGCTTTGTTTTTTCCTACTGGTTGAAAACAACAATCTAAATGTAAAGCATTTTCTCTAGGGTTGGTATTCGATTTTCTTAAGTTAAAAGACTTAATAGTTTTATGTGGAAACAACTCTTTCATTGCTTCAACTGCTGCCACATTGGTTCTAGCAATAATAAAATCTGAATAATCTTCTCCTCTGTATGTACCAATAAAGATATGATCGTTATATAACATTACATCACCACCTTCTATATGGCAATGCTCTGGAAGTTGTACTCTTTGCTCTTTTGGAACTTGTTTCCAAACATTATTTATAGCATCAAACTCTTGCTCTCTATCCGGAAGTACGTTTGCTTTTACAAATTTATCATCTATAACAAAGCCAATATCTCTAGTAAATATTTGATTGCAATCTTTAATTAATTCTGGCCTATAAACTTCTACATCGTACTTTTTAAATACAGCAGCTACTGCTTCCATTTCTTTTACCATATCTTCTTCTACTGGGTAAGTACCAGCTTTGATATGTTCTAAAGATTTTGGATCATAAGCTTCTTCAACAGTAGGTGTTGGACCGTTGCTATTTGCAATACCCAAAATAACTGATCTTAATCTAGATGTTTCGTTTTTTACGTTTAGTTTTAGCATATGTGATTATATATAAAAAGCCTCATAATTTCTTATGAAGCTTTTTTATTTAAGGTTTTAAACTTATCTATTTTTAATGTCTTTAAAATCTCTACGATTTTCTCCGATATATACTTGTCTTGGTCTACCAATTGGTTCTTTACGTAAACGCATTTCTCTCCATTGAGCAATCCATCCTGGTAATCTACCTAAAGCAAACATTACTGTAAACATATCTGTTGGTATACCCATACCTCTGTAAATAATTCCTGAATAGAAATCTACGTTTGGATATAATTTTCTGTCTACAAAGTATTTATCTTCTAAAGCTTCTTTTTCTAATCCTTTAGCAATATCTAAAATTGGATCTTCAATACCTAAGTCAGATAACACTTCATCTGCGGCAACTTTAATGATTTTTGCTCTAGGGTCAAAGTTTTTATAAACCCTATGTCCGAATCCCATTAAACGGAAAGGATCGTTTTTATCTTTAGCTTTTGCCATGTATTTTTTAGTATCTCCACCATCTTCTTGGATACCGTTTAACATTTCTAAAACTGCTTGGTTAGCTCCACCATGTAAAGGTCCCCAAAGTGCAGAAATACCAGAAGATAAAGATGCAAATAAGCTAGTATGTGCAGAACCTACGATACGTACAGTAGATGTAGAACAGTTTTGCTCATGATCTGCATGTAAGATTAATAATTTATCTAAGGCATTAACTAAAATTGGATTCTGTTTATATTCTTCGTTAGGTTGTTTAAACATCATTTTTAAGATGTTTTCAACGTAACCAAGGTTTTTATCTCCATAGTCTAAAGGTAAACCTTGTTTTTTACGAAGTGTCCACGCAACTAGAACAGGGAATTTCCCTAAGATCTTAACAATTGCTTTATACATATCTTCTTCCGATTCTACGTTTACTGAAGAAGGGTTGAAAGCTGTTAATGCACTTGTAAGAGATGATAACACTCCCATTGGATGCGCCGATTTAGGAAATGCATCTAATATTTTCTTAACATCTTCGTCTACTACAGATTGTTCTTTGATATCTGCATGAAACTTATCTAATTGTGCTTGTGTTGGAAGTTCACCAAAGATTAACAAATAAGCAACTTCTAAAAAATCTGCTTTATCAGCTAACTCCTCTATAGAGTATCCTCTGTATCTTAAAATTCCTTTTTCACCATCTAAGAATGTAATTGCGCTTTCGCAAGAACCTGTGTTTTTATACCCAGGATCAATGGTTGTAACACCACCTGTAGCACTTCTTAAGGTTTTTATATCGATAGCAACTTCGTTCTCAGTTCCTACGATTAAAGGGAATTCGTATTTTTTTCCATCAATTTCTAATGTAGCTGTTTTTGACATATGTAATCTTGAATATTATTTTAGTTTGCGGAATGCTAATTTACAAAATTTCACACGATATTTCATGCGATATAATAAAGGTTTTTTCAATATTAATATTAATAAAATTTATGGAATAAAAAAAGTGCTTATTCCATTAAAATAAGCACTTTTAAGATTTTGAAGAAAACAGCTTTTTATTTCACTTTAAAAGCTTTTTCCTGAGGATAATAGGCTACTTGCCCTAATTCTTCTTCTATTCTAAGAAGTTGGTTGTATTTTGACATTCTATCACTTCTTGAAGCAGAACCTGTTTTTATTTGTCCAGTATTTAAAGCAACTGCTAAATCTGCTATAGTATAATCTTCTGTTTCACCAGAACGATGCGACATTACGGAAGTATAACCTGCATTATGCGCCATGTTTACAGCAGCAATAGTTTCGGTTAAAGTACCAATTTGGTTTACTTTAATTAAAATAGAATTTGCAATTCCGTTTTCAATCCCTCTTGATAAACGCTCTACATTAGTAACAAATAAATCATCTCCTACTAACTGTACTTTCTCTCCTACTTTTTCCGTTAGGTATTTCCATCCGTCCCAGTCATTTTCATCCATACCATCTTCAATAGAAATGATTGGATATTTAGCAACTAGCTCGGCTAAGTAATCTGCTTGCTCTTTACTAGTTCTTACTTTACCTGAAGCACCTTCAAACTTTGTATAGACATATTTTCCGTCTATATAAAATTCTGCAGCAGCACAATCTAAAGCAATCATGATATCCTCTCCTAAAGTATAACCTGCATTACTTACTGCTTTAGCAATAGTTTCTAGAGCATCTTCTGTACCTCCTTCTAAGTTTGGCGCAAATCCACCTTCATCTCCTACAGCAGTGCTTAAACCTCTTTCTTGTAAAACTTTTTTAAGGTTATGGAAAATCTCTGTCCCCATTTGCATAGCATGTGTAAAGTTATTTGCTTTTACAGGCATGATCATAAATTCCTGAAAAGCTATAGGTGCATCACTATGCGAACCTCCGTTGATAATATTCATCATTGGAACAGGAAGTGTGTTTGCAGAAACACCACCAACGTATCTGTATAAAGGCAAACCAAGTTCATTTGCTGCTGCTTTTGCCGCTGCAAGAGAAACTCCTAAGATAGCATTAGCTCCTAATTTTGATTTGTTTGGTGTACCATCTAAATCGATCATGATTTGATCAATTTCATTTTGTTCAAAAACAGAAACTCCTAAAAGTTCTTGAGCAATTATTGTATTTACATTATTAACAGCTTTTGTAACAGCTTTACCCATGAATGCATCACCTCCATCTCTAAGTTCAACTGCTTCATGTTCTCCAGTTGAAGCACCAGATGGTACTGCAGCTCTACCCATAAAACCGTTTTCGGTAGTTACATCAACCTCTACAGTTGGGTTTCCTCTAGAGTCTAAAATTTGTCTTGCGTGAATATTAATAATAATGCTCATTGTAATATGTTTATACGATTAATAGTTTTGTTATTTTTTTATTCTTGAAATAAATTCATCGAATAAGTAAGTTGAATCATTTGGTCCAGGACTAGCTTCAGGATGGAATTGTACGGAAAAACAGTTTTTGTTTTTCATTCTCATACCTGCTACCGTATTGTCGTTTAAATGCACATGGGTAATTTCTAAGTCTGGATTTGCTTCCGTTTCTTCTCTATTCACAGCGAAACCGTGGTTTTGAGAAGTAATTTCACCTTTACCAGTGATAACATTTTTTACAGGATGGTTAATTCCTCTATGTCCGTTATGCATTTTATAAGTTGAAACTCGGTTTGCTAAAGCAATTACTTGGTGCCCTAAACAAATACCAAATACAGGTAAATCTCTTTCTAAAATTTCTTTTGCAACTTGTTGTGCTTCTACTAATGGTTCTGGATCTCCAGGTCCGTTAGATAAGAAATATCCATCTGGATTCCATGCTGCTAATTCTTCGAACTTCGTATTATATGGAAAAACTTTAATATAAGCTCCACGGTTAGCTAAGTGACGAAGGATATTCTTTTTAATTCCTAAATCAAGAGCGGCAATTTTAATGGAAGCATTTTCATCTCCAAAGAAATAAGGTTCTTTGGTAGAAACTTTAGAAGCTAATTCTAAACCATGCATTTCAGGGAAATCGGCTAGTTGCTTTTTTAGTTCCTCTAAATTGTCCACCTCTGTAGAAATCACAGCATTCATTGCTCCATTATCTCTAATATATCTTACAAGTGCTCTTGTGTCTACATCCGATATGGCAAAAAGATTGTTGTCGTTTAAAAACTCTTCTAAGGAAGCATCAGCAATATCGCGAGAATATTCATAACTAAAGTTACGACATATTAATCCTGATATTTTAATAGAATCTGATTCTACTTCCTCTTTATTAGTACCGTAATTACCAATATGTGCATTGGTAGTTACCATAAGTTGTCCAAAATAAGAAGGGTCTGTGAAAATTTCTTGATAACCGGTCATTCCAGTGTTAAAGCAAACTTCTCCGAAAGCAGTACCTTCTTTGTCTGCAACTGCCTTACCATGAAAAATTGTTCCGTCTGCTAATAAAATGATGGCTTTTCTACGAGATTGATATTTCATTATTTATTGTGTAGTGTTGTGTTGTTTGTTTTGCAAAATTGCATAAAAAAAAGGATAAACTAAAATAGTTTATCCTTTATATTATGAATGCTTATTAACATTTATTCTTCTTCGTTAGAAGCTTTAGTATCTACAGGTGGAGTAACAGTTTTACTTCCTCCTCTTCTACTTCTACGCGTAGTTTTCTTAGCTTTCTTATCTGCGTTGTAGATTTCGTTATAATCTACAAGTTCGATCATTGCCATATCCGCGTTATCTCCTAAACGGTTACCTAATTTGATTATACGAGTATAACCTCCTGGACGGTCTCCTACTTTAGTAGAAACTTCTCTGAATAATTCAGTTACAGCATCTTTTTGTCTTAATCTAGACATTACAATACGTCTGTTGTGAGTTGTATCCTCTTTAGACTTTGTAATTAATGGCTCAACAAATTGCTTTAAAGCTTTTGCTTTTGCTACAGTAGTGTTAATACGTTTATGCTCAATTAAAGAACAAGCCATATTAGCTAACATAGATTTTCTATGTGCTGTTTGTCTACTTAAGTGGTTTACTTTTTTTCCGTGTCTCATGACATTTTGGTTTTAACTCCATCTTGCTCTACTCCCTTTAGAGGAGCAAATTATGAAGTAATTAATCTTTATCTAGTTTATATTTTGAAAGATCCATACCGAAGTTTAAACCTTTAACATTTACAAGCTCTTCAAGCTCAGTTAAAGACTTCTTACCGAAGTTACGGAATTTCATTAAATCGTTTTTGTTGTAAGATACTAAGTCTCCTAAAGTATCTACTTCTGCAGCTTTTAAACAGTTTAATGCACGAACAGAAAGATCCATATCTACTAATTTTGTTTTAAGTAGTTGTCTCATGTGAAGTGATTCTTCGTCATAAGTTTCTGTTTGAGCAATTTCATCCGCCTCTAAAGTGATACGCTCATCAGAGAATAACATAAAGTGGTGAATTAAAGTTTTAGCTCCTTCTGTTAAAGCATCTTGAGGCGAAATAGAACCATCTGTTTGGATTTCGAAAACTAATTTTTCGTAATCTGTTTTTTGTTCTACACGGAAATTCTCAATGCTATACTTAACATTTTTTATTGGAGTGTAAATAGAATCTGTAAAGATAGTACCAACTGGTGCTGAAGACTTTTTATTTTCTTCTGCAGGTACATATCCTCTACCTTTTTCTATTGTAATTTCCATATTGATGTTTACTTTAGGGTCTAAGTTACAGATAACTAAATCTGAATTTAATACTTGGAATCCTGAGATAAACTTTTGGAAATCTCCTGCTGTAAGTGTTTCTTGACCAGAAATTGAAATAGAAACAGACTCATTGTCTACATCTTCTATTTGACGCTTAAAACGCATTTGTTTTAAGTTTAAGATAATTTCTGTTACGTCTTCTACAACTCCAGCAATAGTAGAGAACTCATGATCTACACCTTCAATTCTTACCGATGTGATAGCAAATCCTTCTAAAGAAGAAAGTAATACTCTTCTTAAAGCGTTTCCTACTGTTAATCCATAACCTGGTTCTAGAGGTCTGAATTCGAATTTACCTTCGAAGTCAGTAGAATCAATCATGATTACCTTGTCAGGTTTCTGAAAATTAAATACTGCCATGTTTTTTTCTTCGTTTTAATTGTTATTAGGTTGCGCGATTTAGAAGTTTGAAGATCACTAATAAATCCTTTGGCCAAATACCAATGTGATTATTTATTATTTAGAGTATAATTCAACGATTAACTGCTCGTTAATGTTTTCTGGAATCTGAATTCTTTGAGGTACAGAAACGAAAGTCCCTTCCTTCTTTTCGTTATTCCAAGTAATCCACTCATATACTTGACTAGAGTTTGATAAAGATCTATCAATAGCTTCTAGTGACTTTGATTTTTCTCTTACTCCAACAACATCTCCAGCTTTTAATTGGTAAGATGGAATGTTTACTAACTCTCCATTTACAGTGATGTGTTTATGAGAAACTAATTGTCTTGCACCACTTCTAGTTGGAGCGATACCCATTCTAAATACAACGTTATCTAATCTTGACTCACAAAGTTGTAATAAGATTGCACCTGTAATTCCACGTGCTGCTGTTGCTTTTTTGAATAAACCTCTGAATTGACGCTCTAAAATACCGTAAGTATATTTCGCTTTTTGTTTCTCCATTAATTGGATCGCATATTCAGATTTTTTTCCACGTCTTCTTGTGTTTCCGTGTTGCCCAGGAGGGTAATTTCTTTTTTCGAAAGATTTGTCTTCTCCGAAGATAGCCTCGCCAAATTTACGAGCTATTTTAGTTTTAGGACCAGTATATCTTGCCATTTTTAATTGTTTTTTGAGAGTGTTTGTGAATTAAGGTCTTAATCTTATCCTTCGACAAACGTTAATCTCTCTAATTGATACTTGTTTATAATTTTCAATTTGCAAATTTACATATAAAAAATTTAATAGCAACTATTAAAAAACAGTTGCTATTAAATTTCTTTATGATATAAATTATACTCTTCTACGCTTAGGAGGTCTACATCCATTATGTGGTAATGGAGTAACATCGATAATTTCGGTTACTTCAATTCCTGCATTGTGGATAGAACGAATAGCAGATTCTCTACCATTTCCTGGTCCTTTAACATAAGCTTTCACTTTCTTTAAACCAGCTTCTAAAGCTACTGCTGCAGCATCTTCTGATGCTAACTGAGCAGCGTAAGGAGTATTCTTTTTAGAACCTCTAAATCCCATTTTACCAGCTGAAGACCATGAAATCACGTCTCCTTTTTTGTTGGTAAGTGAAACAATGATGTTGTTGAAAGAAGCAGTAATGTGCGCTTCTCCTACAGCATCTACTATAACTTTACGTTTTTTAGTACTTGACTTTGCCATATTATTTAGTTTTTAGTATTAGTATAAAGTCGCTAGAATCCTAAACCGTTAAATTTCAAACAGATTCTTTCCAACGCCTAAAGACTAAAGACTATTTTTATTTAGTTGCTTTTTTCTTGTTAGCAACAGTTTTTCTTCTACCTTTTCTAGTTCTAGAGTTGTTCTTAGTACGTTGCCCTCTTAAAGGAAGACCAGATCTGTGACGAATACCTCTGTAACATCCAATATCCATTAATCGCTTAATGTTTAATTGCGTTTCAGAACGTAATTCACCTTCGATTGTATAACTTCCAACAGCATCACGAATAGCTGATATTTGGTCGTCGTTCCAATCTTGAACTTTTATACTTTCGTCAACTTTAGCGCTAGCTAAAATTTCTTTTGCTCTACTTCTACCTACTCCGTAGATATAAGTTAAAGAGATTACTCCTCTTTTTTGTTTTGGTATGTCTACACCTGCAATTCTTGCCATAATTATCCTTGTCTTTGTTTGAATCTAGGATTCTTTTTGTTAATTACGTAAAGTCTTCCTTTTCTACGCACTATTTTGCAATCTGCGCTTCTTTTTTTAACTGATGCTCTAACTTTCATCGTATTAGTATTAGTATCTATAAGTTATTCGAGCCTTAGTTAAATCGTAAGGACTCATTTCTAATTTTACTTTATCTCCAGGTAACAATTTAATGTAATGCATACGCATTTTACCAGAAATATGTGCTGTCACAATGTGACCATTTTCTAATTCAACACGAAACATTGCATTTGATAATGCTTCAATAATTGTTCCGTCTTGTTCTATTGCTGCTTGTTTTGCCATAGTATTATAATTAAGCTACTGCTTTTCTATTTTTACCAGTTTTCATCAAGCCATCATAGTGTCTATTTAACAAGTAAGAATTCACCTGTTGCATAGTATCTATCGCAACTCCAACCATAATTAATAGTGATGTTCCACCAAAAAATAAGGCCCAACCTGATTGCACATTCATTAGCTTTACTATAAATGCTGGGAACACAGCAATAAGTGCTAAGAATATAGAACCCGGTAATGTTATTTGAGACATAATCTTATCTAAATATTCAGAAGTTTCTGATCCTGGACGAATACCTGGAATAAATCCACCGCTTCGTTTTAAATCGTCTGCCATTTTGTTTGTAGGTACTGTAATTGCTGTATAGAAGTATGTGAATACTATAATTAATAAAGCAAATATTAAGTTGTACCAGAATCCAAACATATCAGAAAAATTAGTCTGCATCCACTGTCCAGCCGCTGTATCTTTTAAGAAAGAAGAACCACCTATTAAACCTGGAACAAACATAATTGCTTGAGCAAAGATAATTGGCATTACTCCTGAAGCGTTAAGCTTTAATGGAATATATTGTCTTGAACCAAATACGTTTTTTTCGTAACCACCAGAAGCAGTTCTTCTTGCGTATTGTACGGCAATTTTTCTAACTGCCATTACTAATAGCACAGATGCTGCAATGATAGCTAACCAAATTACTAGTTCAAAAAGGATTAACATTACGTTATTTCCTTCTAATCTTGAAGATGCATTTAGTAAGAAGTTTTTAGGTAGAGTAGCAATAATACCAACCATAATTAATAATGAAATACCATTACCAATACCTTTGTCTGTAATCTTCTCACCTAACCACATTGCAAAAATACACCCTGTTACTAAAATAACGATAGATGAGAAATAGAATAATCCACCTTGACCTAATAAAAAGGCTGATTGTGGAATACCTAATGCTGGTAAACTTGCTAAATATCCTGGTGCTTGCACTAGACATATAGCTATGGTTAACCAACGTGTAATTTGCGTGATTTTCTTTTGACCACTAGCTCCTTCTTTTTGTAGTTTTTGTAAGTAAGGAATAGCTATTCCCATTAACTGTACTACAATAGAAGCAGAAATGTATGGCATAATACCTAAAGCAAAAACAGATGCGTTAGCGAATGCTCCACCTGTAAATGCGTTTAATAAACCTAATAAACCATCTTCTGTGTTACCTTGTATACCTGCTAATTGAGATGCATCAATACCCGGAAGTACTACTTGCGCTCCAAAACGATACACTAAAAGTAACCCTAATGTTAAGATTATACGGTTTCTTAGTTCTTCTATTTTCCAAACATTCTTTAATGTCTCTATAAACTTCATGCTTCTTAGTTGATTATAAAGTTACTGCTTCTCCTCCAGCCGCTTCGATAGCTGCCTTTGCAGTTGCTGTAAATTTATGAGCTGTTACTGTTAATTTAGATTTTAATTCACCACGTCCTAATATTTTAACTAGATCATTTTTTCCAGCTAAACGTAAAGAAACCATAGTATCTAAATCAAGTGTGTCTGTAATTTTCTTATCATCTACTAACTGTTGTAGCGTATCTAAGTTAATTCCTTGATGCTCTTTACGGTTAATATTTGTAAATCCAAATTTAGGAACACGACGTTGTAAAGGCATTTGACCTCCCTCAAAACCAACTTTCTTAGAGTATCCTGAACGAGATTTAGCTCCTTTGTGACCACGAGTTGCAGTACCACCTTTACCAGAACCTTGTCCACGACCTACTCTTTTTCCTTGATTTTTTACTGAACCTTCTGCAGGTTTTAAATTACTTAAATCCATTTGTAAGTGTTATATTATTTTGTTTCTTCAACAGAAACTAAATGTGAAATTTTAGATACCATTCCAAGGATATTTGGAGTGGCATCGTGCTCTACTACTTGACCAATCTTTTTAAGACCAAGAGCTTCTAAAGTTCTTTTTTGTCTTTGTGTACGATTGATTGCACTTCTTACTTTTGTTACTTTTATCTTTGCCATCGTTTTCCTTTTTATCCTTTAAAAACTTTTTCAAGAGAAACTCCTCTATCACGAGCAATTGTTCCAGCATCTCTTAACTGTAATAAAGCATCAAAAGTTGCTTTTACTACGTTATGAGGGTTTGATGAACCTTGTGATTTAGATAAAACATCTTGTACTCCAACTGCCTCAAGAACTGTTCTTACAGCTCCACCAGCAATTACTCCGGTACCGGCAGATGCAGGTATGATGTTTACTCTTGCTCCACCATATTTCCCTTTTTGTTCATGTGGTAAAGTACCTTTGTTAAGTGGGATACGTACTAGGTTTTTCTTAGCGTCTTCAACTGCTTTTGCAATTGCACTTGCAACGTCTTTAGATTTTCCTAAACCGTGTCCTACAACACCAGCCTCATCACCAACCACTACGATTGCTGAAAAACCAAATGCTCTACCACCTTTTGTTACTTTTGTAACTCTTTGTACACCAACTAAACGATCTTTAAGATCTAATCCACTTGGTTTTACTAACTCTGCGTTTTTGTATTTATGATACATAATTTCTTAGAATTTAAGTCCTGCTTCTCTAGCTCCTTCAGCTAATGATTTTACTCTTCCGTGGTATAAGTATCCACCTCTATCAAAAGAGATAGTGTTGATACCTAATTTCATTGCTTTTTCGGCAACAGACTTACCTACTAATGCAGCTACTTCTGTTTTACTTCCTTTAGCAGAACTAATGTCTTTATCTCTTGAAGATGCTGCACTGATAGTTTTACCAGTTACGTCATCTACTATTTGAGCATAAATTTCTTTATTACTTCTAAAAACAGATAATCTTGGTCTAGCTTCTGTGCCTGTAACAATCTTACGTATTCTGTTTTTAATTCTTATTCTTCTTTCGTACTTTGATAGTGCCATAACTTATTTATTAAGCTGATTTACCTGCTTTTCTTCTTAATTCTTCTCCAACAAACTTAATACCTTTTCCTTTGTAAGGTTCTGGTTTACGGAAGCCACGAATCTTTGCAGCAACTTGACCTACTAATTGTTTATCGAAAGAAGTTAACTTGATGATTGGATTTTTACCTTTATCTGAGATTGTTTCAATCTTAACTTCAGGAGCGATATCCATAACTATATTGTGAGAGAAACCTAAAGCTAAATCTAATTTTTGACCTTGGTTTGATGCTCTATATCCTACACCAACTAACTCTAAACTTAAAGTCCATCCTTTAGATACACCTTCAATCATGTTATATACTAATGATCTGTATAAACCATGTTTTGATTTGTTCTCTTTTGAGTCAGAAGAACGAGTAACATATACGTTTCCTTCTTCCACTTTGATATCAATAGTATCAAAAGTTTGTGTTAATTCTCCTAATTTACCTTTTACAGTTAGAGTATTATCTTTAATATCTACTGTTACGCCTTCTGGAATGGCTACTGGATTATTTCCTATTCTTGACATTTCTTTTGGGCTTTAAATTAGTAAACGTAACAAAGTACTTCTCCACCTACTTTTTCTCTTTGTGCTTGTTTGCCTGTCATTACACCGTGAGAAGTAGAAACGATAGCAATACCAAGACCGTTTAAGATTCTAGGAAGATCTTTAGAACTTGAATATTTACGTAAACCTGGTTTACTGATTCTTTGAATTTTCTTGATTACTGGTTCTTTTGTTTCTTTATTATACTTAAGAGCAATTTTAATTGTTCCTTGTATTGAAGAATCGTCGAACTTGTAACTTAAAATATATCCTTGATCGAATAATATTTTAGTAATTTCTTTCTTTAGATTAGATGCAGGAATTTCAACCACTCTGTGGTTTGCTCTAACTGCATTTCTAATTCTAGTTAAATAATCCGCTATTGGATCTGTGTACATAACTAATTGATTTTGTGATCTTGGTTTTCAACGTTGGTGTTGAACCTAAAATCTGATTATAATAATATTACCAACTTGCTTTCTTAACCCCTGGGATTAAACCATTATTCGCCATTTCTCTAAATGTAACACGAGAGATTCCAAAGGTACGCATGTATCCTTTTGGTCTTCCTGTTAATTTACATCTATTGTGCATACGCACTGGCGAAGCATTTTTAGGTAGCTTTTGTAATGCTTCGTAGTCTCCAGCTTCTTTTAAAGCTTTACGTTTCTCAGCGTATTTTGCTACTGTTTTTGCTCTTTTCACCTCGCGGGCTTTCATTGATTCTTTAGCCATAACTTAGTTCTTTTGAAAAGGTAATCCTAGTTCTGTTAATAATGATTTTGCTTCTTTATCTGTATCTGCGGTTGTAACAAATGTAATATCCATACCTGAGATTCTGTTTACCTTATCGATATCGATCTCTGGGAAGATAATTTGTTCAGTAATACCTAAGTTGTAGTTACCTCTTCCGTCAAAGCCAGTCGCTTTAATTCCACTAAAGTCTCTTACACGTGGTAAGGCACTAGTGATTAAACGATCTAAGAATTCATACATTCTTTCACCACGTAAAGTTACTTTTGCCCCAATTGGCATTCCTTTACGTAATTTGAAAGATGCAACGTCTTTTTTAGATATTGTCGCTACAGCTTTTTGTCCAGTTATAGTTGTTAATTCTTCTACTGCGTAGTCGATTAACTTTTTATCTGCAACTGCAGCACCAACTCCTTTAGATAAAACTATCTTAGTAAGTTTAGGTACTTGCATTACATTTTTATAACCAAATTCTTCTGTAAGAGTTGCAATTACTTTGCTTTTATACTCTTCTTTAAGTCTAGGTGTATATGCCATAACTATATTACTTCATTAGATTTTTTTGAAAATCTTACTTTCTTGTCGCCTTCCATTCTGAATCCAACTCTTGTTGTTTCTCCTTTTGAAGTCAACAAAGATAAGTTAGAAATTTGAATTGAAGCTTCTTTTTCTACGATTCCTCCTTGTGGGTTTTGTGCACTTGGTTTAGTATGTTTCTTCACCATGTTAATTCCCTCAACGATCGCTTTATTCTTATCGGTTAATACTCTAAGAACTTTACCTTCTGAACCTTTATGGTCTCCAGCGATTACTCTTACTGTATCTCCTGATTTTATTTTGAGCTTTGTCATTTTTTTAATGTATTAAAGCACTTCTGGTGCTAATGATACAATTTTCATGAATTGTTTATCACGAAGTTCTCTAGCAACAGGTCCAAATACACGTGTTCCTTTCATTTCACCAGTTGGGTTTAAAAGTACACAAGCATTGTCATCAAATCTTATATAAGATCCGTCTGGACGTCTTACTTCTTTTTTAGTACGAATAACTACTGCAGTAGAAACAGCTCCTTTTTTCACGTTTCCGTTAGGAGTTGCATCTTTAACTGTAACAACAATTTTGTCACCTACAGAAGCATATCTCTTCTTTGTTCCACCTAGAACACGAATGGTTAATACCTCTTTTGCTCCAGTGTTATCAGCTACTTTTAATCTTGATTCTGTCTGTACCATAATTATTTAGCTCTTTCTATTATTTCAACTAATCTCCAACATTTAGATTTAGATAAAGGTCTAGTTTCCATGATCTTTACTGTATCTCCAATGTTACAGTCGTTTGTTTCGTCGTGTGCAACATATTTTTTTGTTTTTAACACGAACTTACCATACATAGGGTGTTTTACTTTTTTTACCTCTGCTACAACAATAGATTTCTCCATTTTGTTAGAAGTAACTACACCAATACGTTCTTTTCTTAAGTTTCTTTTTTCCATCTTTTCAGCTGAATTATTGTAATTCTCTTTTAGTTAATTCAGTCGCAATTCTAGCTACTGTTCTTCTTACAGAACGTATCTGAATAGGATTCTCTAAAGGAGAGACTACATGAGCCATTTTAAGGTCTGAATAACTTTTTCTAGTCTCACTAAGTTTCTCTTGTAACTCAGCAGTAGATAATTCTTTAATTTCTGATTGTTTCATCATCTTAAATTATTATGCTTGATAATCTCTAGCAATTACAAACTTAGTTTTAACTGGTAGTTTTTGTGCAGCTAAACGAAGAGCTTCTTGCGCTACTTCTAAAGGCACTCCTCCTACTTCAAATAAGATTCTACCTGGTTTAACTACAGCTGCCCAATATTCTACAGCACCTTTTCCTTTACCCATACGTACTTCAAGAGGTTTCTTTGTGATTGGTTTATCTGGAAAGATTTTAATCCACAATGATCCTTCTCTTTTCATGTAACGAGTAGCAGCAATACGTGCAGCTTCTATTTGACGTGAAGTTAAAAAGTTTGAATCTAATGATTTTATTCCAAAAGTACCGTATGATAATTGGTGACCTCTACCAGAGTTCCCCTTCATACGTCCTTTTTGCATTTTTCTAAATTTTGTTCTTTTAGGCTGTAACATTTTTTCTTTTCTTTAAAAAATTACTTTCTACGACGAGATTGGTTCTTATTTCCACCGCGTCCACCTTTTCCTTGCTTCTTAGATAAACCAACAAGTGGAGAAAGTTCTCTTTTACCATAAACCTCGCCTTTCATGATCCATACTTTCACACCTAATCTACCGTAAGTAGTATGTGCCTCAACTAAAGCATAGTCAATATCAGCTCTAAAGGTTGATAATGGAATACGTCCTTCTTTATAGTGCTCACTACGTGCCATTTCAGCTCCGTTTAAACGACCACTAATTTGAATTTTTATTCCTTCTGCATTCATTCGCATTGTAGCAGCGATAGCCATCTTGATTGCTCGTCTGTATGAGATACGGTTTTCGATTTGACGTGCAATACTTGATGCTACTAAAAATGCGTCAAGTTCTGGTCTTTTGATTTCAAATATGTTTATTTGAACCTCTTTACCTGTAATTTTCTTCAGCTCTTCTTTTAACTTGTCTACCTCTTGTCCACCTTTTCCGATAATGATACCAGGTCTAGCAGTAGTGATAGTAACGGTTACAAGTTTAAGAGTTCTTTCGATAATTACTCTTGAAACACTAGCTTTTGATAAACGTGCATGAACGTATTTTCTGATCTTATCGTCTTCGGCAAGTTTATCGCCGTAATCGTTTCCTCCATACCAGTTAGATTCCCATCCTCTGATAATTCCTAAGCGATTCCCGATTGGATTTGTTTTTTGTCCCATTTCTATCTTAGCTTTGTGTGTTATTGTTAGCTCCCACAACGATTGTTACGTGGTTTGAGCGCTTTCTTATTCTGTGTGCACGACCTTGTGGTGCTGGACGTAATCTTTTTAACATAGATCCGCCATCTACTCTAATCTCTTTTACTATTAATTCAGCGTCTTCTAGACTTGCGTCTTCGTTTTTAGCTTGCCAGTTTGCAATTGCAGACAATAACAATTTCTCTAAACGATTTGAAGCTTCTTTTTGGCTAAATTTTAAGATATTTAAAGCTTTCTCTACGCGTTCACCTCTTACTAAATCGGCTACTAAACGCATTTTCCTTGGTGATGTAGGACAGTTATTAAGTTTAGCAAAAGCGATTTCCTTTTTTGCTTCTTTAATAGCGTCTGCCATTTGTTTTTTACGACTTCCCATAGCTTTCTACTTTTTACCTTTATTTTTAGCACCAGCGTGACCTCTAAAAGATCTTGTTGGTGAAAATTCTCCTAACTTATGCCCTACCATGTTTTCAGTTACGTAAACTGGAACAAATTGACGTCCGTTGTGTACTGCTATTGTTTGTCCTACAAAATCTGGAGTAATCATACTTGCTCTTGACCAAGTTTTGATTACTGTTTTTTTGTTAGCTTCAACGTTAGCTGCAACTTTCTTCTCTAGTTTATAATGAACGTAAGGTCCTTTTTTTAATGATCTTGACATGACTTATTATTTCTTTCTACGTTCTACAATATATTTATTACTCGCTTTTGTTTTAGAACGGGTTCTATAACCTTTAGCAGGTATACCATTTCTAGAACGAGGGTGTCCTCCAGCAGACTTACCTTCTCCACCACCCATTGGATGATCAACCGGGTTCATTACTACTGGTCTAGTACGTGGACGTCTACCTAACCATCTTGTTCTACCAGCCTTACCTGACACTAACAGTTGATGATCTGAGTTAGACACTGCACCTATTGTAGCCATACAAGCTGCTAATACTAAACGTATTTCCCCTGAAGGTAATTTAACAGATACAAATTTACCATCTTTTGCTACTAATTGAGCAAAAGCTCCTGCACTACGAGCCATAACAGCTCCTTGTCCTGGACGTAATTCTATACAAGAAATAATTGATCCTAAAGGAACATTACTTAATGTCATTGCATTTCCTACATCAGGAGTTGCTGTATCTCCAGAAACTACTTTCTGTCCTACTTGCAATCCGTTTTGTGCAATGATATATCTTTTTTCGCCGTCTTGATAGTTCAATAAAGCGATGAACGCAGTTCTGTTTGGATCGTACTGAATTGACATAACTTCTGCTGGGATTCCAGCTTTATCACGTTTAAAATCAATAATACGATACTTACGTTTATGACCTCCACCTATATAGCGCATGGTCATTTTTCCTTGACTGTTTCTACCACCAGACCTTTTGTTCGGAGCTAATAAACTTTTCTCCGGCTTATCAGTAGTTATGGCGTCAAACCCATTTACTACTCTAAATCGCTGTCCTGGTGTGATTGGTTTTAATTTTCTTACTGACATTTGTCTCTAATTACATGTTACTGTATAAATCAATCATTTCACCTTCCGCCAGTTGTACAATTGCTTTTTTAACAGCATTTGTTTTACCATGTTGAATACCAGTTTTTGTAAACTTAGTACTTCTATCTGGACGGACATTTATAGTACGAACTTTTTCAACAGAAACTCCATAAGCAGCTTCCACCGCTTTTTTAATTTCTACCTTGTTCGCCTTTGTATTCACTTGAAATGTATAGCAGTTATTTAACTCACTATTAGCTGTCGCTTTTTCTGTGATTATCGGTTTAATTAAGATATTCATTTGTTTCTTATTTACTTAAATTCGTTTCAATTCCTTCTAAAGAACTCTCTAAAAGCACTACTTGATTTGCATTTAAAATCTTGTAAGTACTTAATTCTGTGTTAGTTATAACTTCAGAGCCTTTTAAATTGCGTGAGGACAAATATACATTATTATTTGAAGCACCCAACACAAATAAAGATTTTTTGTTTTCTAACCCTAAAGCTTTCAGCACATTTGTGAAATTTTTAGTCTTTGGAGAGTCGAAATTTAGATCCTCTAAAACTACTATTGAGTTTTCACTAGCCTTCATACTTAAGGCAGATTTACGTGCTAAACGTTTTAAGTTTTTATTTAATTTAAAACTGTAGTTTCTAGGTCTTGGTCCGAACATACGTCCACCACCTTTAAAAACTCCAGACTTAATTGATCCAGCTCTCGCTGTACCAGTTCCTTTTTGTTTTTTAATCTTACGAGTACTTCCAGTAATCTCAGCTCTTTCTTTAGCCTTGTGAGTACCTTGTCTTTGGTTTGCTAAATATTGTTTAACATCCAAATATACTGCATGATTATTAGGTTCAATAGCAAACACATCTTTAGAAAGGTCTACCTTTCTACCTGTGTCTTTTCCGTTAATATCTACAACTGCTACTTTCATTATTTTCTAATAATTACATAAGCGTTTTTATGACCAGGAACACATCCTTTAACCACAAGCAGATTCTTTTCAGCAACTACTTTTAAAACTCTTAAATTTTGAACTTTTACTGTTTCACCACCCATTCTTCCGGCCATTTTCATGCCTTTGAATATTCTACCAGGGTAAGAAGCCGCTCCAACAGATCCAGGTGCTCTACCCATACTTTGTTGACCGTGCGTTCTCTCAGACCCTGCGAATCCGTGACGTTTTACTACACCTTGAAACCCTTTACCTTTAGAAGTTCCTGCGACATCCACAAATTCTCCTTCTGTAAATTGATCTACTGTGATAGCATCTCCTAATTTGTACTCCTTATCAAAACCTTTGAATTCAACAACTTTGCGTTTTACAGAAGTACCTGCTTTTTTAGCGTGACCTAAGTCAGCTTTTGTAGCACTTTTTTCTGTCGCGTCATCGAAACCAAGTTGGATAGCTTCATAACCATCAACTTCTTCAGTTCTGACTTGGGTAACGATACATGGTCCAGCTTCGATTACTGTACATGGAATGTTTTTTCCATTTTCATCGAAAATGCTGGTCATACCGATTTTTTTTCCAATTAACCCAGACATAATTTATCTTTATTATATTATGGACAACTCGCGATTTGTCCTGCTTATTTATTAGTAGACAAGTCGCGACTTGTCTTTAAAAATTCAAGGCTGAAAAATACGTTTCAGCCTTGAATTGTATTTTTACCGTTTTTCCCTTGCACGCAGCTCAGGACATGTACATCCTGTTATCAACAGGAATCTCTTTTGGAGATCTCCCAAAAATATATTTTGGGCTGTATATTAAAGTCTATACTTAAACTTTGATCTCTACTTCTACTCCACTTGGTAACTCTAATTTCATTAGAGCATCAATCGTTTTAGAAGATGAAGAGTAAATATCTAATAATCTCTTATAAGAGCTTAATTGAAATTGTTCTCTTGCTTTCTTGTTAACGTGTGGTGAACGTAGCACAGTGAAAATTTTCTTGTGTGTTGGTAACGGGATTGGACCAGTTACAACAGCTCCAGTACTTTTTACTGTTTTTACAATCTTTTCAGCAGACTTGTCTACTAAATTGTGATCGTAAGACTTTAATTTTATTCTGATTTTTTGACTCATTTTCTTAAGATTTACGATTCTGTGCCTTTAGCAGCTTTGATTACTTCTTCTGAAATATTTGATGGAGTTTCCGCATAGTGTGAAAATTCCATTGTAGATGTTGCACGACCTGAAGATAATGTTCTTAATGTTGTTACATAACCAAACATTTCAGATAATGGTACTACAGCTTTTACTGTTTTAGCTCCAGCTCTATCTCCCATTTCGTTTACTTGACCTCTTCTTCTGTTTAAGTCACCTACGATATCACCCATATTTTCTTCTGGAGTAATAACTTCAATTTTCATGATAGGCTCCATAATAACAGCTTTTGCTGCTTTAGCTGCATTTCTAAATCCTAGTTTAGCAGCTAATTCGAATGATAATTGGTCAGAATCCACATCGTGGTAAGAACCGTCAGTTAATGTTACTTTCATAGCATCTACTTCGTATCCTGCTAATGGTCCGTTAATCATAGCCATTTTGAATCCTTTTTCAATTGAAGGGATAAATTCTTTAGGAACGTTACCACCTTTAATTTCAGAAACAAATTCTAATCCTACTTTTCCTTCTTCTGCAGGCTCAAGAGTAAATACAATATCTGCGAATTTACCACGTCCACCAGATTGTTTCTTATAAACTTCTCTGTGTTCAGCACGTTGTGTAATTGCTTCTTTGTACTCTACTTGAGGTTGTCCTTGGTTTACTTCTACTTTAAACTCACGTTTAAGACGATCTACAATAATATCTAAGTGAAGCTCACCCATTCCTGATATAATTGTTTGACCTGAATTCTCGTCAGTTCTAGCTGTAAACGTTGGATCTTCTTCAGATAACTTAGCTAATGCCATACCTAATTTATCAACATCTGCCTTAGTCTTAGGCTCCACTGCGATACCAATTACTGGATCTGGGAAGTCCATAGATTCTAAAACGATAGGATGTTTTTCATCAGACATAGTATCACCAGTCTTAATATCTTTAAATCCTACTGCTGCTCCAATATCTCCTGCTTCAATATAGTCGATAGCATTTTGTTTATTAGAGTGCATTTGATAGATACGTGAGATACGTTCTTTCTTTCCTGAACGGTTGTTAAGGATATAAGAACCTGCATCTAAACGTCCTGAGTACGCTCTAAAGAATGCTAAACGTCCTACGAAAGGATCTGTAGCAATTTTAAAAGCTAATGCAGCGAATGGCTCGCTTACGCTTGGTTTACGAGAAACCTCTGCACCTGTATTAGGGTCTGTTCCAATTACACTTTCTCTATCCATTGGAGAAGGTAAGTAACGACAAACAGCGTCTAATAAGAATTGTACTCCTTTATTTTTGAATGAAGAACCACAAACCATAGGAATGATAGCCATATCCATTACAGCAGCTCTAAGTGCAGCGTGCACTTCATCTTCTGTAATAGATTCCTCATCTTCCATGAATTTTTCTAATAAGTTCTCATCATAACTAGCTACTTCTTCGATTAATAAAGCACGGTACTTACGTACTTCGTCTTTCATATCTTCTGGAATGTCTACAACGTCGAATGTAGATCCGTAGTTCTCGTCATGCCATACAATAGCTCTGTTTTTTACTAAATCAACGATACCTTTAAAGTCTCCTTCGTCACCAATGTTTAAAACGATTGGCACCGCGTTAGACTTTAACATATCTTTTACTTGTTGACAAACACCTAAAAAGTTAGATCCTTGACGGTCCATTTTGTTAACGAAACCAATTCTTGGAACTTTATAGTTATCTGCAAGTCTCCAGTTAGTTTCAGATTGTGGCTCAACACCATCTACTGCACTAAATAAGAAAACTAAACCATCAAGCACACGTAATGAACGGTTTACCTCTACAGTAAAGTCAACGTGACCTGGTGTGTCAATAATATTAAAGTGATAATCTTTAGCATCTGCTGTTGGCTGTCCATTTTCCATTGGGAATGTCCAATCACATGTAGTTGCTGCTGAAGTAATTGTAATACCTCTTTCTGCTTCTTGCTCCATCCAGTCCATTGTTGAAGAACCTTCGTGAGTTTCACCCATTTTGTGATTAACACCCGTATAAAAAAGAATACGCTCTGTTGTTGTTGTTTTACCAGCATCAATATGAGCGGCAATCCCTATGTTTCTTGTAAGTTTTAAATCTCTTGCCATTTCTTAAAATCTAAAGTGAGAGAACGCCTTGTTAGCCTCCGCCATTTTATGTGTATCTACTCTTTTCTTAACCGCTGCTCCTTCTTCTTTAGCTGCTGCTAAAATTTCTGAAGCTAAACGTTGCGCCATAGACTTTTCATTTCTCTTACGAGCATAGCTAATAAGCCATTTCATCGCTGTTGAAACTTTTCTGTCTGGACGTATTTGCATTGGAATTTGGAATGTTGCACCTCCAACTCTACGGCTACGCACTTCTACGTGAGGCATAACGTTAGATAAAGCATCCTTCCAAGTCTCTAATGCTGTTTTTTCGTCATCTGTTTTCTTTTCTTCTACAATTGCAATAGCATCGTAAAATACTTTAAAAGCTACAGACTTCTTACCATCCCACATCATCATGTTAACGAAACGAGTCACTAACTGATCATTAAATTTTGGATCCGGTAAAAGCGGTCTTTTCTTTGCTGCTTTTTTTCTCATGTCTTCTTCTTAAAGTTTTAAAATTACTTCTTAGGGCGTTTTGCACCATACTTAGATCTACGTTGCGTTCTACCTGCAACACCTGCTGTGTCTAAGGCACCACGAACTACGTGATATCTAACTCCTGGTAAATCTTTTACCCTTCCACCTCTAACCAATACTATCGAGTGCTCTTGTAAATTGTGACCTTCTCCACCAATGTATGCATTCACCTCGTTACCGTTTGTCAAACGAACCCTTGCTACCTTACGCATTGCTGAGTTAGGTTTTTTAGGTGTCGTTGTATAAACACGAGTACACACACCACGTCTTTGTGGACACGAATCTAAAGCAGCCGATTTACTCTTCTTGGCTATTTTGGTTCTTCCTTTTCGTACTAATTGTGAAATTGTTGGCATATATATTATATATAAATTTTAATAAACCTCTACTTAGAGGGGTGCAAATGTAGAAATAAAATTTAAAACATCAAACGTTAAAGCATTAATTTTCAATAGAAATTAAAAAATAATTTTCATTCTATATTTTTCCTAAGCTTTTTCCGTTAGTTTTACAAAACATAAATTATCTTAATATAACGGTGCAAAAAACGTATTTTTTTCTTCTTTTAATACAAATTCTATTCTCTAATTGGATGGTTAGCCAAAATCTTCAACTAGAAATTCAAGGAGAAACAGATATTGAAACCAGCATTATTGATTCTATTTCGTATAAAAAATTACATATAGATTTAAATGGACTTAATAAAGAAATAGATAGTCTTCAAAATAAGCTTTTCAAAATAGGTTATATAGAAAATAAACTTGAGGAAATATCCAAAAAAAACGACTCCAGCTACCAAGCTATTTTTCAATTAAAAAATAGATATGACACCATATATATATACTTCGAAAAAGATATAATAAAAAAAAGCACGCTTCAAAATATAAGCAAGCAGGTTTTTGATGATTATTTCATTTTAGATTTTCAAAAAATAGAAACATCCTTGCAGTATATAAATTCTAAAATTATTGATTTAGGGTTTCCGTTTAACGAATTACAACTTCAAAATATATCTATCAAAAACAAAAACACCTTACAAGCAACTTTAACTACAAGCAACAAAACACAGAAAAGAGGTATTGACAAAATAATTCTGAAAGGTTATGAGAAATTCCCTGAATCTTACTTAAAACACTATTTAAGAATTAAAAAGAAAAACACGTTTAATCTTTCAGAAATAAAAAAGAAAACAGAAGCTTTAGATGGATTACGATTTGCCAACCAAACTAAAGATCCTGAAGTTTTATTCACAAAAGATTCTACCATATTATATTTATATGTAGAAAAATCGAAAAGCAATAGTTTTGATGGCTTTTTAGGTTTTGGAACAAACAAGACAACTAATAAAATTGATTTTAATGGTTACTTAAACTTAAACCTTACAAACAATTTAAATTACGGAGAATCTTTTAACCTTATATACAAAAGCGATGAAAACGAGCAAAAAACCTTTAAAGTCCACTTAAGCGCACCATATTTATTTAACTCCCCTATTGGAACTGAAGTTGGCCTAGAGATTTTTAAAAAAGACTCCACTTTTACAACCGTAAATCAAACAGCTAAAATTTTCTACCCTATAAATAATAAAACCAATATTTATGTTGGTATAAAAAGTAGCATGTCTAACAATTTATTAAGCGAAGAAAATCTAATTAACAGCATTCAGGACTATAGATCCAATATCTATAGTATTAGATTCACACATATCAAACCACAAAAAAACAAGCTATTTAATAAAAACCTCGGATTAGATATTGAAGCCGGAACTGGAAAAAGAAGCTTTTCAAGCAATTCTGAAAACCAAACCCAACTAAGTTTAGAAGCTTTTAAGATTATAAACCTAAACAACAAAAACAGCGCATTTTTAAGAATAAATGGCTCTAGCTTATTCTCTAAAACATATTTAGAAAATGAATTATATCGTTTTGGAGGAATAAACTCCATAAGGGGCTTTGAAGAAAATAGTCTCATCGCCTCTCAATATGGCGTAATAAATTCTGAATACAGATACCAACTTAACCAAACCATCTACATACATTCTATTTTAGATTTCGCTTACTTGGAAAACAATATTATTTCCCAGAAAGATAAACTATATGGCTTTGGCTTTGGTTTCGGACTACTTACAAAAGCTGGTCTACTTAAATTCAACTATGCAAATGGAAAAAACGAAAGCCAAACTTTCAAATTCTCTAACTCCAAAATACACATTAGTTTAAGCGCAATATTTTAACAAAAAAATAACTTTAAACGCATGTATTTTGAAAAAAAATCAAAACTTTAACCGTTATTTATTGGTTTTTTAACTTTTTATTGTGATTTTTGAGAAGACTAATTCAAAAAAACATTATAATGAAAACAAAGTTTAATGGAATTCTAACGCTACTATTAGCGTTTGTTGTGCAGATGACATTTGCACAAGAAAAAACAATTTCAGGAACAGTTTCTGATGAAAACGGCATGCCCTTACCAACGGCAACTGTAATCATTCAGGGAACCAGTACTGGAACATCAACTGATTTTGATGGTAATTACTCACTTAATGCCAAATCAGGGGATGTTTTAATTTTTAGCTATGTTGGATACGCCAACCAATCTGTAACTGTTGGCTCCTCTAACAAAATTGACATCTCTCTCCTACCAGACAACACTCTAGACGAGGTAGTTGTAACTGCACTAGGTATTAAAAGAGAAAAGAAAAGCTTAGGGTATGCAACTCAAGAAGTTAAAGGAGATGCAGTATCTACAGTAAAGAGCCAAAACTTCGTAAATTCTTTATCTGGTAAAGTAGCAGGTTTAGAAATTAAAAGTTCTGGTACTTTAGGTGGATCCACAAACGTTGTAGTAAGAGGTAGTAACTCTATTTCTGGTAACAACCAAGCTCTTTTCGTAATTGACGGAGTACCTGTAAGTAACCAAAACACAAACACATCTGACCAAGTAAGTGGTAGGGGTGGTTATGATTATGGTAATGCTTCTTCTGATATTAACCCAGATGATATTGAGTCTATCAATATTCTTAAGGGTGCGGCTGCAACAGCTCTATATGGGTCAAGAGGTATGCACGGTGCTGTAATTATTACAACTAAAAAAGGTAACACGAAAAAAGGAATTGGTGTAACTGTTAGCTCCAGTGCAATGTTTGGTAGAGCAGATAAAGAAACACTTCCTACTTACCAAGACAAGTATGGTGCTGGGTACGGAGCATATTACGACTCTCCGGACGGATACTTCAACTATGAAGATATTAACGGAGATTCCGTAATGGACTTAGTAACTCCTACAACAGAAGACGCATCTTACGGTGCTGCTTTCGACCCTAATTTATTAGTATACCAATGGGATGCTTTATTTCCACAGTTACCAACTTACGGGCAAGCTAGACCTTGGTTAGCAGGTAAAAATGATCCAAACTACGTTTGGGGTACTTCTGGAACTTTTGTAAACTCTGTATCTTTAGATGGTTCTGATGAAAAAAGTTCTTTCCGTTTAGGATACACTAACATGATGCAAGAAGGTAACTTACCAAATAGTGAGATTAAAAGAAACTCTATTACGTTTAACGGATCTCATGAGCTAACTGACAAATTAACCGCATCTACAACTTTCACATACACTAAAGTGAGTGGTAAAGGGAGATACGGAACAGGTTATGACTCTAACAACGTGATGCAACAATTCAGACAGTGGTGGCAAACAAACGTTGATTTAGAAGCTCAAAAGAATGCATATTTCGCAACTCGTGAAAACATCACTTGGAATACGAGTTCTTCCACAGATTTATCTCCAATATATTCTGATAACCCATACTGGACTTTCTTTGAAAACTATGAAACAGATTCAAGAAACAGATATTTTGGAAATGTAACTTTAGATTACGAAATAAACGACTGGATCAACCTAATGGGTAGATTTACTTATGATACATTTACTGAATTACAAGAAGAGCGTACAAACGTAGGTTCTGCAAACGTATCTAGCTACTCAAGATTCAACAACCAAGTTGCTGAGTACAACTATGATTTATTCATAAACTTCAACAGAGACTTAACGGATAAATTAAACTTAGACGGTAATATTGGTTTCAACTTAAGAAGACAATCTTGGAACTCAATAAGAGCTAGAACTAATGGTGGTTTAGGTATTCCTAAACTATATGCTCTTTCAAACTCTAAAAACCCTATCAACCCACCAAACGAGTATGAGGCTATAAAAATGGTAGATGGTGCTTTCGCTAGAGCTAGTTTAGGTTATGATGGTTATGCTTTCTTAGAAGGAACATACAGAAGAGACCGTTCTTCTACCCTACCTAAAGACAATAACACTTATGGGTACTATTCACTTTCAGGAAGCTTTGTATTCTCTGAATTTATTGACCAAGATTGGATTTCTTTCGGAAAAGTAAGAGCTAACTACGCAGAGGTAGGTGATGATACAGGACCATACAGAGTATATAATACTTATGGAATTGCTCCACCTTTTGATGGATCTGGAGTAGCTTCAAACTCTTCTTCTTTAAACAACCTAAACTTAAAACCACAAAGACAAAAGTCTTATGAGTTTGGTTTAGACATGTCATTCTTAAACAAAAGAGCAGGTTTTGATGTAGCATACTACAATACTAGAACAGAAGATCAAATTGTAAACGTGCCTTACTCTAGTTCAACAGGCTATACTTCAAGATGGTTAAACGCTGGTACTATAGAAAACAAAGGTATAGAGTTACAAGTGTTTGGTACTCCTGTAAAAACGGAAGATTTAAGCTGGAATATTTCCGTAAACTGGGCTAAGAACGAAAGTGAAGTTGTAGAACTAGCTGAAGGAATTGAAAACCTACAGTTAGCTAGTTTACAAGGTGGTATTTCTATTAATGCAACACCAGGTGAAGCCTATGGAACCATTAGAGGTAACGATTTTGTTTACCATGATAACGGACAAAAAATCGTAAATTCTAACGGTTACTATGCAACTACAAGCAATTCAAATGCTGTAATTGGAAACATAACTCCGGATTGGAAAGCAGGTATTTCTAACGCAGTTTCATACAAAAACTTAAGTCTAAACTTCTTAATCGACATCCAAAAAGGTGGAGATGTATTCTCTCTTGATACTTGGTATGGTTATGCAACTGGTTTATATGACTTTACTGCAGGAACTAACGATTTAGGAAACCCTGTAAGAAACCCTGTAACAGGTGGTGCTGATAGTGGTGGTGTTATTTTAGAAGGTGTACAAGCTGATGGTACTCCTAACACTGTTAGAGCTAGTGCTACTAGTTATGCTAACCCATGGGGTTATGTTAGAACACCAAATGCTGCTCACGTTTATGATGCATCATATGTAAAACTTAGAGAGATGAGTTTAGCATACAAACTAGGAGATAAAGTATTAGCGAAATTACCTTTCACGAATGCTTCTGTTTCATTAATTGGTAGAAACTTATGGATCATTCATAAGAACGTACCATTTGCAGATCCTGAAGCTGGATTAAGTTCTGGTAATATTCAAGGATACCAATCGGGCTCTTACCCTTCTATTAGAGAAATTGGAGCTAGTTTAAAACTACAATTCTAAAAAAAATATTATGAAAAAAATCTTTCTTTCAATTTTAACTCTCACTCTTATATTTTCATGTATGAGTGATGAGAAATACGATCGCTTTAATGAAGATCCTAAAAATCCGACACAGGTTTCAGAAGATGTATTATTTACAGCTGCAACCAAAAGTCTGGTAGATCAAATGTCAAGCATTAACGTAAACATGAACGTTTTTAGAATGTTTGCACAATATTGTACGCAAGTAACGTATATAGACGAGTCTAACTACGATTTAAACGGTAGAGGAATTACAGATAATCACTGGTCTGAAATGTACAGAGATGTACTATTAGACTTACAAGATTCTAAAACTAAAGTAAATGAAAATGCAAATTTAACTGCTGCTGAAAAAGCAGGTAGAATTGCACAAATCGAAGTACTTTCTGTTTATGCTTGGCAACAATTAGTAGATACTTTTGGAGACATTCCTTATACAGAAGCATTAAATATCATTGATTACCCGCTTCCAGCTTATGATGACGCTGCAACAGTTATCTATCCAGATTTAATCAACAGATTAGATGCTGTTATCCCAAGTTTTGATACAGGGGAAGGATTTAATGCAGTTGCTGACAGAATTTATGACGGAGATATGGGGGCTTGGAAAAAGTTTGCTAACTCTCTTAAGTTACGTGTAGGAATGCGTTTATCTGATGTTAATCCAGGTTTAGCACAAAGTACCGTAGAGTCTGCAGCTCCTGGAGTTTTTACATCCAATGATGACAATGCTTTATTATACTACCAAAGTGCTACTCCTAACACGAATCCAGTATGGGTAGATTTAGTAGAGTCTGGTCGTAAAGATTATGTGGCTACGGAAACTATTATAGACATCATGAATGACTTAGATGATCCAAGAAGAGAATTCTATTTCAGACAAAATGTTGGACCTGACACCTACCAAGGTGGTGTATACGGGGATTCTAACAGCTATACTGCAAACACGCAATTAGGGGATATATTACACGAAGCAACTACTCCTGGTGTATTAATGGACTTTGCAGAAGTATCCTTTTTACTAGCTACTGCAGCTACTCCAGAGTACAACTTTAGTGTTGGTGGAACTACAGATTTCTTTTACTCAAGAGGTATTGAAGCTTCTATTGAGTATTGGGGTGGTTTACCTGCAGATGCTTTAGCTTACTTAGCTGATCCAGATGTGGCTTATGCTACAGCTCCAGGTACATGGAGAGAGAAAATTGGTAAACAATTTTGGTTAGCTATGTACAATAGAGGTTTTGAAGGTTGGACAGTTTGGAGAAAATATGACGCTCCAGTTATGAATATTGCTGCAGAATCAGGATTACCTGTTCCTCACAGATATACATATCCAATTGACGAGCAAAATCTTAACGTAGCAAACTACGATGCAGCATCTGCTAGTATTGGTGGTGATGCTCAAGGAACAAAGTTGTTTTGGGATGTAAATTAAAACCAAATAAATTACTTTAAATCAAGTAACTTTTATAAGCAAAAGCCAGAGATATTTTTTCTCTGGCTTTTTTTTCTTACACACTCAAGCAAAAAAATAAAAAAACAGATATAGAACAATAAAACATCTGTTTATTAAAAAAATCTTAAAAACAAATAGTTAAGCACAACCAATACCACACTAAGGTAGTTACAATAAAAGACAATAATTATTAGAAACCTTTTTAAAATCAAATGCTCCGAGTTAAAACTCTCTTTTTAGATGCAAATAGGAATTTTATCATAAAAAAGTTGTTTTATTAACTTTTTATTGTGATTTTTGGGCAGACTAATTCAAATAAAATATAAAATGAAAACAAAGTTTAGTGGGATTTTAACGCTATTACTAGCGTTTGTTGTGCAAATATCGTTTGCGCAAGAAAAAACAATTTCAGGGACAGTTTCCGATGAAATGGGGTTGCCATTACCAACGGCAACTGTAATTATCAAAGGGACTACAAGTGGAGTATCAACAGATTTTGATGGTAACTATACTATTAAAGCTAAAACAGGTGATGTTTTAAACTTTAGCTATGTAGGTTATGCAACTGTATCTAGAACAGTTGGTACATCAAATACTATTAATGTATCACTTCAACCTGACAACGCATTAGAAGAGGTAGTAATTACTGCTCTTGGTGCAAGACAAAAAGACGAGTTAACTTCAGCAGTATCTAACGTATCTGCAGAAGACTTAGAAAAGATTGCTCCTTCTGTAAGTATAGACAATATGCTACAAGGTCAAGCAGCCGGAGTACAAGTAACAGCTCAAAATGGTAAGCCAGGTCAAACGGCTTTTATTAGAATTCGTGGTATCGGATCAATTAATGCAGGTAACGAACCTCTATATATTGTTGATGGTGCTCAAATGGATGAAAGTTTCGTGAATGGTATTAACCCTTCAGACATTGAAAACATTTCTGTTTTAAAAGATGCTGCTTCTACATCAATCTATGGTGCACGTGGTGGTAACGGTGTTGTATTAGTAACAACTAAAAGAGGAAAAGTAAACAAAGGAGCTCAATTTCAATTAAGTAGCCGTGTAAGTAGTACAAGAAAAATCAAAGATAACTTTGAAATGATGGACGCTGCTCAAAAACTACAATATGAAAGAGAATTAGGTTTAGGTACTGGTGCAGGTCTTGCTACTCAAGCAGATTATAACAGATTAGTTGATCGTAACACAGATTGGCAAGATGAATTATTAAAAGATGGTTTTATCCAATCTATTAACTTTTCTGCTGTTGGTGGAGAAGAAAAAATCAACTACTTTTTCTCTGTAGGTAATGATGAAGATAGCGGTATCATTCAAGATATTGATGCTTACAACAGAACTACAGCTAGATTAAACGTAGATTATCAAGCTAAAGACTGGGTTAAGATTGGAACAAGCTTAGGTTTTTCTAGTATGAAAACTGGAGACCCTAGAGATAGAAACAACGCTCAAAACCCAATTAGAGCGATGTATGACTACAACCCATACGAAACGAAATGGGTAGTTGATGGAGACAACAACTTAGTATTAGATGCTAACGGTAATAAAATATTAAACGAAAACTTACTTGCAGGTTACCCTGTAACAGCTGAGTTAACAGGTAACACTACTGATAGATTTTATACTAGAATTTTCGGAAACGGATTTTTAGATTTCACACTTACTGATAAATTAAGTTTCAAAACGCAAGTATCTGGAGTTTATGAACGTTACCGTAGAGAAAACTTTTTACACCCAGGGTCTGTATTAGATTTAATTGTAAACAGTCAAATTCCTACAGGATCTAAAATAGAAAATGGATCTTTCGATTTAACTTATAGCTGGTTAAACAAAGTTACTTATAACACAGACATTAATGACATTCACAGATTACAATTTAATGTATTCTCTGAATATGTAAACAATGATTTTAGATCATATTCTGCAACAGGTAAAGGATTTCCTTTAGGAGGACCTAGCACACTTAATGTTGCTGCTACTCCAGATGCAGTTGGAGGAAGTAGATCTCAATACACATTATTCTCTCTTGCTGCAAACGTTGATTATAACTACGATGGACGTTATATCTTAAACGCAACTGTAAGAAGAGATGGTTCTTCAAGATTCGGAGAAAACACTAAATATGGTAACTTCTATAGTGGATCTTTAGCATGGAACGTAGACAATGAAGATTTCTTCAATGTAGATGCAATCAACACTTTAAGATTAAGAGCTTCTGCTGGTACATCTGGTAACGACCAAATTGGTAACTACAGTGCTCAAACACTTTATGGATTTAACGCATATAACGGAAACAACGCATTAGTACCTGCTCAATACGGTAGTGCTGATTTAGGATGGGAGCAAAACTTTAGCTACGGTGTTGGAGTTGAGTTTGGTTTATTTGAAAACAGAGTAAGAGGTCTTGTAGATTACTACAACAGAACTACTTCTGACTTATTATTAAGCCAACGTTATTCTTATACTTTAGGAGGTTTCTCTATCTTAGGTAACTTAGGAGAAATGGTAAACAAAGGTTTAGAATTTGAACTTTCTGTAGATATCTTAAGAGATACTGAATTAAAGTGGTCTGTTAACGGTAACGTAAACTTATATGACAACGAAGTAACTAAATTAGTAAATGATGAAGATTTATTTACTGCTAGTAACTTCTATACAATTTTAAGAGTTGGTGAAGAAGTAGATTCTTACTATATCACAGAGTACGCTGGTGTTAACCCTGCAAATGGTGAAGCATTATACTATGATACTGAAGGAAACATTACTAACAACCCTAATGGTAACGAAAAATTATTATCAGGAAAATCTCCTTATGCTAAGTTAGATGGTAGCTTTGCTACAAACCTTGCATACAAAGGATTTGATTTATCTGCAAACTTTTACTTCAAAACAGGAAACTATATCTATAACCTAATGGAGCAAAACATGCTTAACGATGGTACAGATATTAACTCTAACCAAAGAGTTGAAGCATTTAATTACTGGACTCCAGGTACTACTAATTCAGATGTATTACCAAGACCAACTTCTGCTTCTTATTCTCCTGATTTTGATACCAACACTGCCTCTACAAGGTTCTTACAAAAGGGTGACTACATTCGTTTAAGAAGCTTACAATTAGGGTATAACTTACCTTCTAAGTTTACAGACAAATTATCTCTTGATGCTTTAAGAGTATATGCTGCTGGTAACAACTTATGGACGTATGCTCCACATTATAAAGGCGATCCTGAAGTAGGTATTGGTTCTGGTGAAACTCAAGAAGGTAGCGTTACTCCAGGTGAGTTCTCATTATACAGTTACCCAACTACAAGAACTTTATCTTTTGGAATTGACGTTAAATTTTAAAAAAAAATAAAAATGAAAAAATACTTATATATATCAATATTCGCAATTGGAGCTCTATTTAGCTCTTGTGATGATAATTTAGATAAGACGCCGTTTTCTTCTGTTGGAGAAAATGATGCCTTAACTAGTGAAATAGCATTTGAAAATGCAACATTAGGGTTATATACTCTAGCGATAAGCCCAAGTTACTACGGTGAAGAGATGATGTCTTTTCCTGATGTAATTTCGGATAACTTAATTTTTAGCGCTGAAGGTCGTGGAACTCAAAAAGCTTACCACGAATGGCAGTTTAATGAAAATATTACTAAAGGGGGTTTCATGGCTCAAGCTTATGCTGTAGTAAGACATGCAAACTTTATCTTAGATAATATTGATAACATTCCTCAAACTCCTGCAAGAGATCATATCCAAGCGCAGGCATTAGCAATGAGAGCGTTATCTCACTTTAATATCACTAACACTTTTTCAAAGATACCTACACAAGATGCAGGTGCTTTATCTAGTTTAGGTATGCCTTATGTAACTTCTTCAGATATTTTACAAGAACCAGGTTCTAGAGGTACTGTTGAGGCTATTTATAATGGAATTATCAACGACTTAGAAACTGCTAAAAACTTAGTAGGAGCTGATGATATTATCAAAATAAACAAAAACGCTATTAATGGTTTACTTTCAAGAGTTTACTTATATAGAGGTATGTATGCAGAAGCTGCAGCTGCTGCAGATGACGTTACTGCTAGTGTAGCAACATTTGGAAACTTCCCAGGAGTATGGGATGATTCTTCTGATGATGGAGTTTTATTTAAGCTTAAAAACTTAGATGCTGATACAGGAGTTAGTGTTAACACTCCTTATAGCCAAACTGTTTCTTCAGGTGTAAGATCTGAGTATGTTGTAGATTTCGATTTATTCAACTTATACGGTGGTACAGATATTAGAAAAGCAACTTACGTTGAAACAAGTGCTTATAATGGGAAAAACTATAACCACGTTGCAAAACATATGGAATCTTCTATTAACTTAGGATCTGGTGTTGTGGATATTAAAGTTATAAGAATGGCAGAGGTTATGCTTAATAAAGCGGAAGCTTTAGCTATGCCTGGACCTGCACAAGATGAAGCTGCTGCTTTAGCTGCTTTAGACGCTGTACGTTCTCAAAGATATAGCTCTTTTGTATCTGGAAATGAAACTGGTCAACCTTTATTAGATGCAATTGCATTAGAAAGAAGATTAGAACTTGCATTTGAAGGACACAGATTCTATGACATCAAAAGATCTGGAGAAGGAATCAACAGAAGTGGTGCTGGTCAATATGCTGACGGTACTGGTTTAGCAACTTTATTTACTACACTTCCAGCGGGAGATTGTAAATTCCAGTTACCAATTCCTAAAACAGAAATGGATGTTAACCCTAATATGGAGCAAAACCCATGTTATAACTAATAAAGAAGAACAAAATGAAAAAAATATTTAAAACATTATTATTTGCATGTACTGTAGCATTAGTTTCAGTATCATGTGATTCCGATGAGAACTCTCATAGCTATAATGGTCCTTTTCAAACTTATTATGACCAAGCTAACTATTCAATTAGCGCTATGGATACTGATAACAACACAACTAATTTGGTTGTTGTTGCTACAACAGCAAGTGCAACTGACAGACAGATTTCATTATCTGTTGACCCAGCTTCAACTGCAGTTTTAGGGGATGATTTTACAATGGCTTCAACAGTAACAATTCCAGCGAATTCTTACACAGGAACTGTAGCAGTAACTTCAAACTTTACTGCTAATACTTTAGCTGGTGTTCAAGCAATTATTAACATTACAGATGATAGTGCTGCTCAGTTTAAAAACAGTGCTGTAGTAAATATCCAACACAGAAGTTGTGATCCAGTAGATGCTCCAGCATTTACAGGTCTTTATGCTATTGAGCAAGTAGCTGGATCAAACGGTTTTGGTGATTCTTTCAATGATGCTCAAGTTGAGTTATTCGATAATGGTACGGATTCTCGTGTATTCCAAGTAGGATACTTAATTGGTGCTCCATTAGTATTAGAATTAAACTTCGATTGTTCTTTTGTAACTATTGAGCCTACAGAAGCTCCTGTAACTTGTGGTGGTGCTATTACTTTAAGTAATGCTCCTGCAGGATCAGAAGGTACTTATATGCCAGCAGATGACAGTGAATTTTACTTCACATATACTGAGACTATCCCAGAAGGATGTACAGTTGCTCAATCTGCAGTTATAACTTATAAATTCACAAAAATATAATTATGAAAAAACTAATTTTTAAACTATTAGCTATAACTCTTGTCGTGAGTTTTACTTCATGTAACGAAGAATACAAAGACGATAATGATGATACTCTTGCAGATAGAACTACGGTAGCATATTTTGCTGAAAGTGGTAGTACTCTATTTGTAAAAGAAGAAGAGGTTGGTAAATTAGATGTACTTGTTAGTGTATCTGAAGCAAAACCTTATGATAGATCATTCGCAGTTTCTATAGATGCTTCTGCGACCACAGCTGTTGCTGGAGGATTTGATTATGAAGATTTAAACCTTTCTAATTTAGTTGTTCCTGCAAATGCACAATACGGAAGCTTTACAGTAACTGCTGGAGATTTTAATAATTCAACAGTACAAGGTGTTAACTTAGTATTTAACCTAGATGATGTACAAGATGCAACTTTAGATTACAGATTAACACATACTGTAAAAATTCAACGTTTTTGTCCAATCTATGCTCCTTTCGCAGGTGAGTATTTCATTGAGGAAATTACACCAATTGGTGCTGATGGTCCTGTATTAAATCACCAATCTGTGGTAACTTTATATACTTTACCAGGTTCAGAGACTAAAAGAGCATTTATGACTAACAACTTCCCTAACTTCTGTGCAACTCCTAACCAGTTTGTAATAGACTTAGTTTGTGAAGAGATCTTAATGCCAGTTGGTGGAAACAGAGGAAACTGTGTTTGTGATCAAGGAACTCCATATTTATTTGGAACAGCTCCTACACCTACTACTTTTGATCCTAATGACGATAGTGTATTTGAAGTATCATTTGAAAATGATGTAACAGGAAACTGTGGTCCTTCAGTAATTACTACTTACAGATTTACAAAACAATAATCTAGTATTGTAATATAATTTAAAACCACCTCAACAGAGGTGGTTTTTTTATACCTTTGTATTCATGGAAAACAGTACACAAATATTTGGAATAAGAGCAGTAATTGAAGCAATCAATGCTGATAAAGCTATAGATAAGGTTTTTATTCAAAAAGGATTAAGAGGTGAATTATCTCACGAATTAGAATCCTTAATTAAGGAAGAAGGAATTAACACATCTTATGTTCCTGTAGAAAAACTAAACCGATTAACTAAAAATAACCACCAGGGTGTTGTTGCACAGATATCGCCAATTGAGTTTTATGAACTTGATAATTTAGTATTACAAGTAATGGAATCTGGTAAAACACCATTGTTTTTAATACTTGATCAATTGAGTGATGTGCGAAACTTTGGTGCTATTATAAGAACAGCAGAATGTACCGGTGTGGATGGAATAATTATACAAAAAAGTGGTAGTGCACCTGTAAATGGTGATACTATTAAAACAAGCGCGGGAGCTGTATTTAAAGTTCCTATTTGTAAAGTAGATCATATTAAAGATGCTATGTTCCATTTTCAAGCTTCGGGAATAAAAGTTATTGCTGCTACAGAAAAAACAGATAACACCCTTTATGATGTTTCTTTTAAAGAACCTTGTGCTATCATAATGGGAAGTGAAGGACGAGGAATCAATCCTTCCGTTTTAAAACTTGTTGATGCTAAAGCAAAACTACCTTTACTAGGAGATATTGAATCTTTAAATGTTTCAGTAGCTTGTGGAGCTTTCTTATATGAAGCTATTAGGCAAAGAAGATAATCTTCAATAGTTATACCTATGAATTAGTAATCCTTAGAAAACTCTAAGGATTTTTTTTATCTAATTTTTTGAAAATGTAATTAACTTTTTGTTTAGATGTAGTTTCTAATTCATGGTATTGGGTGGTATCTTTTATGCTTATACTAGTTTCCTCTTGCTCCTCTTCCACTTCAACCGGTTCCTCAACACTTTCTATAAAGTTACCGTTTTCATCAAAGTGTTTTAAAAAAGGGTCATCATCTTCCTTATAGTCTTCTTCTTCCCAAACATACTTTTTAGGTTTCGCTATTTCTTTCGTGAATATAAATGCGAAAATCAATCCAGTTATTAAACCTGATAAATGTCCTTCCCAAGAAATGCCTTTTTCAATTGGCATAGTATACCAAATCATACTTCCATAGAGGAAAATAACTAATAAGGAAAGCGCTATTAAACGGTAATGTTTTGCTAGAATTCCTTTAAAAAAGGTAAAACTAACTAACACATAAATAAGTCCGCTTGCACCTATATGAAAAGAAGGTCTACCAATAAACCAAGTTAGTAATCCAGAAAGCAAAATACCATAGCCCAGAACCTTCCAAGCAATAGGCCTATAGAAATAAAACAAAGCAGTTGTTAATACATATAAGGGAATGGTGTTAGAATACAAGTGTTTTATTCCGGAGTGAATAAACGGACTAAAAATAACACCTTGTAACCCAGATATTTTTTTAGGATAAATACCATGACTATTAAAATTCATATGAAAACGAACTTCAAACCAAAAGACTAACCAAATGATTAAGACAAATGCTATTGGATAGCCAAAAACACCTGTAGTGAATTTAAATTCTTCTTGCATAATTTAAAGATAGCAAAATACTATCCAATATAAATTTTAGTGTTAAATTGTCAGTAGACAGCTTTACTAAATTTGTTTAAAATAGGTTAAAGAAGAATCCTTCTTGATAAAAGATTTGTAATTTTACCGTTATGAATGAACCACTAGCAGAACGCTTAAGACCAGAAACTTTAGAAGATTATATAAGCCAAACACATTTGGTTGGTAAAAACGGATCGTTAACCCAACAAATAAAGCAGGGCTTGATTCCCTCCATGATTTTATGGGGACCTCCAGGAATTGGTAAAACAACGCTTGCAAATATTATTGCAAACCAATCTGGTAGACCTTTCTACACTTTAAGTGCTATTAACTCAGGAGTAAAAGATGTTAGAGATGTTATTGAAAAGGCTAAAAAAAGTGGCGGTTTATTTACTACTAAAAATCCGATACTTTTTATTGACGAGATCCACAGGTTTAGTAAGTCGCAACAAGATTCCTTATTACAAGCTGTAGAAAAAGGTTGGGTAACTTTAATTGGTGCTACTACCGAAAATCCGAGTTTTGAAGTTATTTCTGCACTTTTATCACGTTGTCAGGTTTATATATTAAAAGCATTTGATAAAAACGATTTAGAGGCTCTTTTAAACCGTGCGATTGAAAAAGACGAGTATATATCTAAAAAGAATATAGAGCTTAAAGAAACAGATGCTTTATTGAAGCTATCGGGTGGTGACGCAAGGAAACTATTAAACATATTTGAATTACTCGTGAATTCGGAAGAAGGAGATGTGGTAACCATCACCAATGAATATGTTTTGGATAGAGTTCAAAATAATACAGTTCGTTATGACAAAACCGGCGAACAGCATTATGATATCATTTCTGCTTTAATAAAATCTATTCGTGGAAGTGATCCTAATGGTGCGGTATATTGGTTAGCTAGAATGATTGAAGGTGGTGAAGATGTGAAATTCATTGCTAGGCGTTTATTAATTTCGGCTAGTGAAGATATAGGAAATGCAAACCCAACTGCTTTGGTTATTGCAAATAACACCTTTCAAGCAGTTTCTACTATAGGAAATCCAGAATCAAGAATCATATTAAGTCAATGTGCCACTTACTTAGCTTGTTCTCCTAAAAGTAACGCTGCATATATGGCCATAGGAAAGGCTCAACAGTTGGTAAGAGAAACCGGGGATTTATCGGTTCCTCTTGATATAAGAAACGCTCCAACCAAATTGATGAAAGAATTGGGTTATGGCGACAATTATAAATATGCCCATAACTACGAAAACAATTTTGCAGAACAAGAATTTCTACCAGAAGAAATTAAAAACACCAAACTGTATGAACCAGGAAATAACGCTAGGGAAAATGCACATAGGGAGTTTTTAAGAAACCGTTGGAAGAATAAGTATGGATATTAATTAATAATAGATACCTCTACATTAGGCTTTATTAAAAAAGGACTCCTACAAATAGTTCTTTAGCTCTAGAAGCGAATCTACCTTTTTAATGTTTCTTTCTAATGGAAAATCATGATAGTTAAAGCAAATAGCATCCATCCCGAAGTTTAGTGCACCAAGAATATCTGCTTCATAATTATCACCAATCATTAAGCTTTGCTCTTTTGTGGTTTTGGCAAGGTTTAATGCGTGATCAAATATTTTAGGATTTGGCTTCTTCACCCCTACCATCTCACTATTAGTTACTGTTTTAAAGTAATTATTGATATTGGCATTTCGTAACTTATTATGTTGCACCTCATGGAAACCATTGGTTATAATATGTAAATTATAATTTGGTTTTAAATAATCAAGAATATCTAAAGTACCATCAAACAAATGATTAAAACTAGATAAATGTGCAATATAATCTTCTGAAAGCTGATCAATCAATGTTCTATTTGCTGAAAAATTAATCGCTTCAAAAGTATCATATAGCCTTTTATAACGCAGATTTGCTTTATCAATTTTCTCTTCTCTAAAAAGCTTCCAATAATTTAAATTTATAGGTTCGTAATGTTTTAAAAACTCCGAAGTATCCACCTCTACATTATGCACACGAAAGATTTTCTCGAAAGTTAAAGCAGAGTTCTTATCAAAATCCCATAAGGTATGATCTAAGTCAAAAAATATATCTGTGATGTTTTTATTCATTATTAGGCGATTCAATTATAATTTTAAAAAGTTCCTTAAAGCCACTCCATCTCTCTAGGTTACTAAAGGTATAATTATGAAACACAGGAATAAATGTTCCGTTTACTTTTTTAATTACCTCAATAGTTTCATTTAAAACTTTCTTCTTATCTAGTAAAGAATTTGTTTTTAATAGTGCGTAATCTAAAAGATTATACGAATATACTTTTAGTGGTGTTTGCACTTCGTAATCTAAATCATAAAACAGAAATGGTGTACAAGTTCCGGCTCTAAAACCTATATGATTAACAAAGCCCATGGTGTAATCTTCTTGAATTTCTAATTCTACTAAATTCCTATACGATTCGGGTAGACTTATTTTAGAATAGGAATTTCTAGAAGCTATTAAAGAAGAATTTATAACCGATTCCATTCTTTCCTTTTCCCGTTTTAAAGTATCATAACTAGTAAGCGATAAAAAAGAAGCTTTTAAACCAACCATACTATAATCTGACACTTGTTTTATAAGCGAAACAAAATTGGTGTTGTTTATATTGATGTTCTTATCGTAGGTAGAATAATCTCCTATTAAAAAGAAAAATATAAACTTAAATCTAGATTGCTTCTGCTTATTGATAATATACTTATAGTTATCAAAAGGATCTCTTTTCAATCCGAATAAAACGGAAAATCTGGTATATAATCTTTTAAATTTTAATCCAGCCAAATCCTGTAGTGATCCTCCTATACTGCGCATAATCCCCTTTTGTTTAAAGGAATATGCTTCTGGCACATCTATAACAGGTTTTACTTGGTATTTTTGAGTTTCAAATTTAAAATCGGGATAGCTATCTTGTAATATCTGTTTGAATTTATATGCCCATATATCTACAATTGGTTCGTGTAGAAAGTTGTTATTATAAGCAATACTTTCTTCTGCAGGAAAACGACCATAGGCATCTTTTACATGTGGTAAATATTCTTCGTATCTAGATAGTAAATAAAAGGAAGCTGCAAAAATATCATAAGGCAAGGCACTTTTTTCTCCTGTTGGAAAAAAGCCTTTAGTTTCTCCCCATGTATGCACTTGAATCTCAATATCATTTAAGCCTTGTTCAAATAATAATTCATGGCTTCGTATAGAAATTTCGTTGCTTAAAGGTTGCTTGGTGTAAGACATCTTTAAACTATCGTGCGCAATAAACTCTTCAATAGTAGTTGTAAAAGCAACTGGTAACCCTAGAATTCTAGTGCAAATATGCTTAAAAACATATTTTACTCTTGGGGTTATTTTATGTGTATATACTAATAACATTCGTTATTTGGATTCCGATTTGTTTTTTAGTGCAAACTAAAGAAGGTTTTCATCTGCAAAGCTAAAGTATGCTTTTTCGGTTATAATAAGATGGTCTAACACTTTAATATCTAAACTTTCTCCGGCTATTTTCAATTTTCTTGTAATTTGTTTGTCGGCTTCACTCGGTCTTAAAGTTCCTGAAGGATGGTTGTGAGCTAAAATAATTCCTGTGGCACCTACTTCTAAAGCATTTTTAAGTACCAGTCGAACATCTACCATCGTTCCTGTGATTCCGCCTTTACTTAGTTGATTTTTTTGAATTACTTTATTGGAATTATTTAAATAAACTATCCAAAATTCCTCATGAGGTAATTCACCTAAAATTGGCTGAAGCAATTCAAAAACCGAAACACTAGAAGTAATCTTCTTTCTTTCTAAGGCTTCTTCTCCCCTACGTCTTCTTCCTAGTTCTAATGCTGCTACAATGGTAATGGCTTTTGCTTCACCTATTCCTTTAAACTGCATTAGTTGTTTTAAAGAAAGCTTTCCTAGTTCGCTTAAATTATTATCTACACTTGCTAGAATTCGTTTACATAAGTCTACCGCACTTTCTTCTCTATTACCCGAACCTATAAGTATTGCAACTAATTCTGCATCACTCAAAGCCGCTTTGCCTTTATCGCGTAACTTCTCTCTTGGCTGGTCATCTTGACTCCAATTTTTTATAGAAAAAGAAGTTGGTTTTTCTCGCATAATATAAAAATAGCAAATTTTAAGTAAGTCTTAAAATTTACCTTATTTGCTTATGCAGAGCTTCTTATGAAAATGCTGTAAAACTATTTTATCAAACTTTTAACCTCATCAAAATCTAATCCGCCATAATTACCAGAACTCATTAGTAATAAGGCAGCATTATCTAGGTTTTGTGCGTATAAGAATTCTTTAAACTCCTCTGGAGTTGTATAAATAATTAGATCCTTGCGCTGAAAAGCATTAGCTATTTGCTCTTTACTTACTGCTTCTAATTTCTTAATTTCTACAGCATGTGGAGAGTAGAAAACTACCGCAACATCTGCTGCGTCTAAAGCTCCTTTATATTCTTTTAGAAATTCTGCATTTAAACTAGAATACGTATGTAATTCTAAACAAGCTACAAGCTTTCTGTTTTGGTATTGTTCTTTTACTGCGTTGGTAGTAGCTTCCACCTTTGAAGGAGAATGTGCAAAATCTTTATAAGCTACACTTGTATTAGATTCGGCAATTTTTTCTAACCTTTTACTTGCTCCTGAAAAAGTTGCAATAGCTTCATAGAAATCATCCTCATCAATTCCCATATGCTGACAAATCCATTTTGCTCCTGCTAGATTATTAAGGTTATGTTTCCCAAATACTTCAATTGGAAGTGGTCCTTCTGGAGTATCTAAAAGTGTTTCTCCATCTTCAACAGTATATTCAGGAGTTTGATATGCTAGTTTTCTAATGGTATTTTCACTTGCTTCTACTACTCTTTTTACTTCGGCATCTTCTTCATTATATGTGATGCTTCCGCCTCTAACAATACTATCTACAAATATGCTGAATTGCTCTACATAGTTTTCATACGTTGGAAACACATTGATATGATCCCAAGCTATTCCGCTTAATAATGCAATATTTGGTTTGTATAAATGAAATTTTGGTCTTCTATCTATTGGCGAACTTAAATACTCATCCCCTTCTAAAACAATAAAATCATTTTCTTCGGTAAGTTTTACCATTACATCAAATCCATCCAGTTGCGCACCAACCATATAGTCTACATCTCTGTTATGATAATGCATAACATGTAAGATCATAGAGGTTATTGTTGTTTTTCCGTGGCTTCCACCAATAACAACTCTAGTTTTATTTTTAGATTGTTCGTACAAGAATTCCGGGTAGCTGTAAATCTTTAACCCTAATTCTTGAGCTTTTAATAGTTCCGGATTATCTGCCTTGGCATGCATTCCTAAAACTACAGCATCTAAGTTTTGGTTTATCTTTTCTGGAAACCAACCAAAAGATTCTGGAAGAAGTCCTTTAGCTTCTAAACGAGATTTAGAAGGCTCAAAAATAGTATCATCGCTTCCTGTTACTTGGTATCCTTTATTGTGTAATGCTAGGGCTAGATTGTGCATTGCAGATCCGCCAATAGCTATAAAATGTACGTTCATGTCTTAATTTTGAAGATATTTCAAAGATAGTTTTTTGACACGAATTTCACTAATTTTCCAATATCTGTTGTAGAGATTGTTATATAGCATGCTTTTCTGAAGAAGCAAATAACATATACCTTGTAGAAATGAAGCAAAACAATAATGCGTTAAAGATTTAAGATGAAGTCCTTTTCTTCTTTAAAAACTTTCACTTTTGGTAATTCAGAAATAGCTAAATTAATATACTTTAAGGCTATAGCTTTATTTTGTCTATGTTTATAAATCTGTGCCAATCTGTAATTTGCCCAAGCAATTGGTACTCCGTCTCCTGCTTTATAATTTGCTATATACTTGTGTAGAAATTCTTCGCCTTTTGCTAACTGAATATTATAGCTTGCTGCAACCTTTCCTATTTGATAATGCAAGGCATTCCGTTGGTGTTTTTCATGCGAAGCCTCTATAGTTGCAAGTGCTTTTTCTGGTTGGTTTTCCTTTTCGTAAAAGGTAGAAAGTTTTTCATAACAAGTTAAAGAGCCTCCAACTTTAATTGCCTTTTTATAATATTTCTCTGCTAGTTCTGGTGAGGATTCATACTCATAAATATAACCTTTTGCCAAATATCCATCTACTTTTGAAATAGCTTCTAACTCATTGGCATACTGCAAGGATTTAGATAAGCTTCCTCCAATAATCCCTGGTAATTGCATGTATAATTCTACCAAAGCCCAGCGAGTATCAATATGCTTGCTATCTAATTTTGCTGCAGTTAAAAAAGCTTCTTTAACATCGCCAATCATAGATAATGCCATTAGTTTATTCACACTTAAAGCTTTCATTCCTAAAGCTCCACCATATTTATAATGGTAATTCGCAACCTCTGGCTTCGCAGCTATTAACTTATCATATTGCGTAATAGCTTCGTCCCATTTTTTCTGATAGCTAAAGGCATCTCCGTATAATTCTATTCCTTTTAAATCATTCGGATTTTCATTTAAGTAGTCAAACAGTGTTACTTCTGCTTTTATATATTCCTTTTTCTGAAGAAGTTCTTCTGCAAAAACTATACTTTGCTGACTGAAGCTCAACAAGGGAAATAAAAAGAAGAAAATTAACTTAGACATACTTATTAGACAATATAAACAAATATAAACTTTCAAAAACTATTTTAAACGGAAGGAGTTTTAACTTCAAAAAAATAAATTCCTTAAATTGAGCATAGACTTCAGTAGGAACTCTTTTTTGGAACGCATTTTGAAGTTAGCAGCATACAAATCTATAAATATGAAAAAAATTCTATCTATAATCATGATTCTTCTTTTCGCCAACAGTGCGTTAGCACAATCCGATGATTTTAAAAAGCTATGGGCTCAAGTCGATACATTTGAAAAAAAAGGTTTAACAAAATCAGCATTAAAAGTTGTAGAAGAAATTAGTCGCAAAGCGAAATCAGATAAAAACTCTCCGCAAACTGTTAAGACACTAATATACAAAAGTAAATACGCCTTAACCCTTGAGGAAGATGCACAACTAAAAATTATCCTTGACTTTAAAGAGGAAATTAATAAAAGTGTTTCGCCTACTAAAAACCTTTTAGAAAACATGCTTGCTAATTTATATTGGCAATACTTTCAACAGAACAGATATAAATTTTATAACAGAACAAAAACCGAAGAAAAAGTTGATGATACAGACTTTAGAACTTGGGATTTACAAACGCTTTTTAATGAGGTGAGCATTCATTTTCAGAATTCTCTAGAAAACAAAAAACTCCTACAAGAAACAAGCCTAGAGGATTTTGATGAAATTTTACACAAGCAAGAAAACTCTAAAACTTTTAGACCTACGCTTTACGACTTGCTAAGTCATAATGTTCTAGATTTTTACAAAACAGACGAAAATAGCATTGCAAAACCTGCATATAAATTCACCATAAATCATGAAGATTACTTAAGTGAAGCCGATACTTTTATAAAGCTACCTATCACTACAAAAGATACAACTTCCCACCAATTACAGGCATTAAAAATTTATCAAAACTTAATACAGTTTCATAGCAAGGATAAAACATCAGAAGCATTTGTAGATGTAAATATTAAAAGACTACACTTTGCTATGAATCATGCCTCCTTTGATAACAAAGACCTTATCTACCAAAAGACCCTTCAAGCAGAAATCCAAAAAGTAAAAGACCTAGAGGTTTCAGGATTATACACTTTTGAAATTGCTTTCTTTTATATGCTTCAAGGTAGCGAATACAACCAAGATAGCAATAATGATCATCGTTGGAAACTACAAAAAGCAATCACATTAATTGACGAACTAACATCAAAATTCCCAAAAAGTGTAGCTGCAGAAAAATCTGCAGTTCTTCGTGATAGAATTCTTCAACAAAGCTTATATATTACCACAGAAGAACATTTACCAGTTCAAAAACATGCTAGACTTCTAATAAATTACAAAAACATTGAAAACCTTCAGTTTTCTGTCTTTGAAATTAATGAATCACAGCTAGAAAAAATTAACAAAACTTATAGGCAGGATGAAAAACTGGAGCTTATAAAAAAACTTCCATTAACGACTAGTTGGAATAGCTCTTTATGTAACGAAAACGACTACCAAAAACATAATACCGAAGTAGTAATTCCTAAACTAAATTCTGGTAGATATATTCTTTTAGCAGAAACAGAAAATAAGACTTATGCCTTTTCGAAAGTTCAAATCACCAATCTAGCAATCGTTGAAAACACGACAAATAGCAAGACTATTTTTCAAGTTATAGATAGAAATAACGGAAAACCAATTCCGGATGCTAAAATTAATATCAGATATCTAAAAAATGGAAGAAGAACTTTTTCTTCAGAAAAACATGTTTCAAACGAAAAAGGGGAAGTTACATTAAACATAGACTCTTCAAGATATAGCAATGTAAAAATAGAAGTTACACACCAAGGTGACAAGGCTTATTTTGGGGATTATTATATATACCAAAACAACTATCATAAGGAAGATAAACAGACCTATAAAAGCTTTTTATTTACAGATAGAAGTATTTACAGACCAGGACAAACGGTGTACTTTAAAGGAATAGCCATACAAAGCAAAAATGGAAAAACAGAAGTTCTAGCTAATGAACCTGTTTATATAACTTTATACGACGCAAACAGTCAAGAGGTAAAAGAGATAGAATTAAAAACGAACGAATTCGGTTCGGTTGCTGGAGAATTTATACTACCTAGTACCGGAATTACAGGGGAATTTGAATTGGAGTTTGATGGGGATATAAAAGATATTTATACCACACATTATTTTTCTGTTGAAGAGTATAAACGACCTAAGTTTGAAACCACTTTCCAACCGGTTACCGAAACTTATAAGGTAAATGATGAAATCACTATAAAAGGAAACGCACTAGCCTATGCAGGTAGTAATATTACCGATGCTAAAGTTTCTTATAGAGTGCACAGAAAAGTACAATATCCTCGTTGGTATTATTGGTATCGTCCTTCGTTTGTAATTGAACCACAAGAAATCATTCACGGGGAAGCTAAAACTAATAAAAAAGGAGAATTTGAAATTACATTCCCTGCACTACCAGATGAAAGTGTAGACAAAAAAAACCTTCCTACATTTCACTATGAAATTACCGCAGATGTTACAGACCTGAATGGCGAAACACGAAGCGCAACTACCATTGTAAATGTTGGCTATCATGCTTTATTAGCAAATATTTCTATTGCTGAAAAGCTTGACAAAAACAATAAAAACCATAAGCTTAGCATAGACACAAAAAACTTAAACGACCAATTTGCTCCTGCAACAGGAACCATTAAAGTTTATAAGCTACAAGCCCCGAAACAAGTATTAAGACCAAGACCATGGAAAGCTCCTTTTTATCAAGATATTTCAGAAGCTGATTTTCAAAATTTATTTCCAAACGAAGTATATACAAACGAACATGAAATAAACAATTGGCCAAAAGGGAAACTAGTGTTAAATGAAAAATTCGATACTTCTGTTTCAAAAGAATTAGCCTTAGGAAAAATTAAAAATTGGGAATCTGGAGCTTATATCATACTTCTAGAAAGCAAAGACAGATTCGGTCAAGAAGTTAAAGATCAAATTAGGACTTTTCTGTTTAGCGAGAAGGATAAAACTGTAGCAGACAATCAATTATTTAGTATTACAACAAATAAAAACTCCTACAAATCGGACGAGAATGCTCTTATTACTTTTGCTTCGGCTGCAGAGGATATTTACATCACAGTTTCAGTAGAAAAACAACATGAAATTATTAAGAAAGAGGTTATTCGTTTAAATAAAAATAAGAAAACAATAAGTATTCCTATAGAAAAAGAAGATGTAGGAGGTTTTGCTGTGCATTATAGTTACGCGGCTTTTAATAGTTACAAGGGGAGTAGTATACATATTTCTGTGCCTTACCCTATAACCAAATTAGAAATGGAAACTTTAAGTTTTAGAGACAAGCTAGAACCTGGAACAGAAGAAACATGGAGTTTTAAAATTAAAGGTCCGCAAGGAGAAAAAGTTAGCGCAGAATTACTAGCTAGTATGTATGATGCTTCACTAGATCAATTCAAGTCACACACTTGGAATTTTAATCCTTTAGAACAACCAAACTATTACGCACAAAACTCTAGCAATGCAAGACAAAGTTTTGGCACAAATGGTTTTAGATTATACAGTCAAAATCGGGACACCAAATATTACACGACACAAAGCTATGATCAAATAAATTGGTTTGGGTTGTATTTCGGAGCTAGTAGGGATTACATGATTACTAGAAGCAATATAGCAAGACAAAAGTTTAACAATAATGGAGTTCCTCCTGCTGCTCCAGAATTGGAAACAACAGTGGCTACTTATAGAGACGAACTCACAAATTCGGTTCCTATTATAAGCATGGAAGATGCCGAGCTAGAGGAAGTAGTTGTAAGCGCTCTACAGGGAAAGGCTTCAGGTGTTCAAATTTATGAAGAGAAAGAAAACGAATTCACAGGAGTTTCCATTCGAAAAAACTTGCAAGAAACAGCATTTTTCTTTCCGCAATTACAAACAGACGATACAGGAAACATCCGTTTTAGTTTTACTACTCCAGAAGCACTTACCAAATGGAAGCTGCAATTATTGGCACATACTAAAAATCTAGAAAGCACAGTAACAAAATTAGAAACTGTAACACAAAAAGAATTGATGGTTATTCCTAATGCACCTCGTTTTTTACGTGAAGGAGATGAAATTACCATAAGTACTAAAATTGCAAATCTTACCGAAAAACAACTTTCCGGTAAAGCTGTTTTACAACTTTTTGACGCTACAACAGGAAAAACCATAGATGAAAAGCTATTTGTTTCATCAGAAAAAGATGCGAATATCAAGGAATTTATCGTAGAAGCGAACGGAAACACGCAAGTTTCATGGTCGCTTTTTATTCCAGAAGATGTACAAGCCGTACAATACAAAATCATTGCAAAAGCTGGTGATTATAGTGACGGTGAGCAAAATGCACTTCCTGTACTTAGCAATAGGATGTTGGTTACAGAAACACTTCCTATGTGGATTAAAAGTAACGAAACAAAAACCTTCACTTTAGATAAGTTAAAGAATACCAATTCTAGCAGCTTAAAGCATCATAATTTAACCTTAGAAATGACAAGCAATCCGGCTTGGTATGCAGTACAAGCACTTCCGTATTTAATGGAATACCCTTATGATTGCAGTGAGCAAATCTTCAGCAGATATTATGCAAATGCACTAGCAAGCCATATTGCAAACAACAATCCTAGGATTCAGGAGGTATTTAATCAGTGGAGAAACACAGATGCATTGCTTTCTAATCTAGAAAAAAATCAAGAGTTAAAAGCAATATTAATTCAAGAAACTCCTTGGTTACGAGATGCTCAAACTGAAACCGAACAGAAAAAACGAATTGCACTATTATTCGATTTAAACAAAATGAATAATGAGCTTAAGAAAGCAAAACGCCAACTAGAGCAAAACCAAATGCATAATGGTGCTTGGTCTTGGTTTGCTGGTGGAAGAGAAAACCGATACATCACTCAGCATATCGTTACTGGATTCGGACACCTAAAACATTTGAAGGTGGAAACTTCAGAAGATGCTAAAATGATAGAAAAAGCCATTAAGTTTTTAGATGCTGCATTTGTTCAAGAGTATAAAGACATCCGTAAATATCATAAAGATGTAGAATTAAGCAAAGACCATTTAAGCCATATGCAATTGCATTATATATACATGCGAAGCTTTTTCCCAGAAATCAAAAAAAGCAAGGAAGTTCAAGAGATCACAAACTATTACCAAACACAAATCAAAAAATACTGGTTGTCTAGAAGTTTGTATGCTAAAGGAATGATGGCTTTAATTTCTGAAAGATTCAATGACAAAAAAACTGCGAAAGCAATTTTAAAATCTTTAAAAGAAAACAGCATTACTAGCGAAGAATTAGGAATGTATTGGAAAGAAAACTCCAATTCTTGGTTTTGGTATCAAGCACCAATTGAAACACAGGCTTTATTAATTGAAGCATTTGCTGAAGTTGGAAATGTTATTCAGAGTGAAGCGAAGAATCTCGAAGACATAGACAATCTAAAAATCTGGCTACTAAAGAACAAGCAAACCAATAGTTGGAAAACAACAAAAGCAACCACCGAAGCTGTATATGCTTTACTACTACAAGGTAGCGACTGGTTATCTGTTACCGATATGGTGGATATTGTAATTGGAAATCAAAAATTAGATCCTAAAAAACTAGAAGCCGTTAAAGTAGAAGCTGGAACCGGTTATTTTAAAACCTCTTGGAAAGGGGAAGAAATCAAACCTGAAATGGCGGAAGTGAAACTTAGTAAAAAAGGAAAAGGTATTGCTTGGGGAGGTTTATACTGGCAATATTTTGAGGACTTAGATAAAATCACCTCAGCAGAAACACCTTTGAAATTAAGAAAAAAACTCTTCCTAAAAAAGAACACCAATTTAGGAGAAGAGCTTTCTAAGATTACAAAAGACACTAAGTTACAAGTAGGTGATCTTGTTCGTGTCCGAATAGAATTACGAAGCGATCGCGCTATGGAATTTGTTCATATGAAAGACATGCGAGCTGCCGGTTTAGAGCCAGTAAATGTATTATCGCAATACAAATGGCAAGATGGATTAGGTTATTACGAAAGCACGAAAGATGCTGCAACTAATTTCTTTTTCGACTATTTACCAAAAGGCGTTTATGTTTTTGAATACGATTTACGAGTAAACAATTCTGGACATATGAGTAATGGAATAACAACTATTCAAAGTATGTATGCACCAGAGTTCAGCAGTCATAGTGAAGGTGTGAAAATCACGGTAGAATAACTAATTCAGGAGAAAGCAGAAGTTTTATGATTTCTGCTTTCTTAGGGATATAGAAATCAAAAATAAATAAGATATGGCTGTAAATGGAAACAGTTTAATTTGCAATATAATTAGAGCTACTTTTAAATTATTAGTTTAGAATTGACTTACTTAATTCCTTAACTTTGCCTGATTATAATCAGGTTAATATTTTGTTTATGCTATTTTCGAAGTTAAGTTACAAAGTGAGCATTGTTATAGTTTTACTGTTTAGTTTTCTTTCTTGTGCTTCGAATCAAAAAGCGATTTCAGAAGAGCCTACTGTAAACACTCCACCAAAACTTCTTTTTCTTAATTACGAACTTTCTAAAAGTACTAATGGAGAAAAAAAAATTAACTTAATAAATCAAATTACTGCAGAAGGTAGGTTAAAAGAAAAGCCTACAATTGTAGAAAACACACAACCAGGAGATTTACAATATTTTATTCTTGACAAAGACCTGAAAGAAATAGATACACAGTATATTAAAAACCCTTTAATTAAAACATTTGAATTCATTAACGATCATGGTGAATTTGAAAAGAAAACAATAGATTTAGATACTGTACAATTTCATATAAGATTACAACTTCAGCCACAGACTAAATATATTGTATTTAAAGAGCTAACAGAAAACAAACCAAAAACACACATTACTACAAAAATTGAATAACATGAAAAAACTTTTACTTTTACTGCTTCTTATATCTAATTTACATCTAGTTTTTTCACAACAATATGATGTTCAAGCAATAAAGCTATCTGGAGATGATGATAAGAGAATTAACTTAGTAATAATAAGCGAAGGGTATCAATCGAGTGAGTTTTCGAACTTCGAAACAGACGCTACCAATTTCATGAACGCTATGTTTGGTCAGGAACCTTTTGCTAGCTACGAAAACTATTTTAATGTCTATATTATTAAAGTTCCTTCATTAGAAAGTGGGGCTTCACATCCAGGAACAGCTTATGATGAAAATCAGTATAATGTACCAACGCAAACTGTAGATAATCATTTTGGAACAACTTATGATAGTTATGATATTCATAGATTATTATATACTATGAATCAAGGAGCTATAAGTACTGTTTTGGCTAATAACTTCCCACAATATGATCAGGCCCTTATTTTAGTAAATTCACCTTATTATGGAGGAAGTGGTGGAGAATTCCCTATTACATCTACCGGTCAATATGCAGAGGAAATCGCAATTCATGAACTAGGTCATTCATTTGCAGATTTAAAAGATGAATACTACCCTGGTGACAATCAAGTTGCAGAAGCTGCTAATATGACTCAAGAAACAAATCCTAATTCCGTGAAATGGAAAAACTGGATGGGTGTAAACGGAATTGGAATATATCCGCATGGTACAACAGGAATATCAGCTACTTGGTACAGACCACATCAAACATGCTTAATGCGTTATGTTGGATACAACTATCCCTTTTGTGCTGTATGTAAAGAAAGAATTATTGAAAAAATTCACGACTTAGTTTCTCCTATAGATTCTTATACTCCGGCAGAAAATACTATTAGTGAATTGACTTACCCTATAGAATTTCAACTAAATACCATTCAAACACTTCCAACAAACACATTAGAAACCACTTGGACACTTAATGGCAACTATCTTGCTGAAAATACGGAGACAGTTACTCTTGAGGAAAATGACTTAGTTGAAAATTCAAATAATACCCTAACAGTTGTTGTTCATGATGCTAACACACAAATTAACATAGATAGTCATGAAACTACACATGTTTCAACAGTCACTTGGGTTATAGATAATACTTTAGGAGTCCATGATATTCAAGAAAATGATTACAGTTTAACTATGTACCCTAATCCTTCTAGAGATTTCGTAAATATTACGTTAGAAAACTCTTTAAGTAAAGATGTTGTAGTAGAAATAATTAGCATAGAAGGAAGAAGTATCCAAACTGTCAACTTATTGAACAATCAAAATTCACAAATAGACATTAGTTCTTTAAGTCAGGGAGTATATATTACAAACTTTTACTCAGAAGGTGTTTTAATTGCAACTAAAAAGTTAGTTAAAAACTAGAATCACTTAGCTACCGGAGGGTAGTTTTTCATCACTTTTTCAACTACAGATTGTAAAGCAGCTTCTCGCTTTTCTGGTGTTGCATTAGGGTTAAAACTACCTTCACTTATGGCTTGCCAGAAAAGTTGATTGGTTTTAGCATCCACAAAGTCAAATTTAATTTGTCTAGTAACATTTGCTTGACCTATAGGAATTCCTACAGAAATGCCTCCTCCAACATTTCCACCTCCGCCTCCAACACCTACTCCAACAGTAGAGTTACTTCGGTTATCTTGGTAAGTAGAACTTTCAATATTTATAATGAAATCAGAATCTTCTGCAAGTGAAATTCCTTTTAGAGCCATAGTTTCATCTATAGCTTTAAACAATCGCTTAGCATCTAGTTCGCTTAAGCCTGTATTCATATTTAAAAAATAGCTGTAAGACTGATACTGGGTGAAGTCTGTTGTTTTCTCGTAGTCATAATGCACTCGAACACCACAAGAAAAACATATAAATAGAAATATTACAGGAAGTAACTTTTTCATTTTTATTTTAAAGATAAGGAATCTGTTATAGAATAAAGCCGATTTACTTTTCTTCTTCGTGCGGATCAACAGATTTAGTTAGTGCCGAAGAAATAATTCCTGTAGGAATAGCAACAATACCTAAACCTATTAAAAGGATAAAGAAAGTGAATATCTTTCCTCCTGCCGTAATTGGATAAACATCACCATATCCAACGGTAGTTAATGTAATAATTGCCCACCAAAGACTATCTAGAATAGAAGCAAAATGCTCTGGTTGCGCTTCGTTTTCAAAATAGTAAATACCTACAGCAGAAAAATATATTAAGATTAATGTGATGAATAAAAATAGAAATATTTCTTCTCTAGAAGACTTTATAGCTCTACTAAAATGATTTAACGCTCGATTATAACGAACCAATTTAAACACCCTAAACAGCCTTAAAAAGCGTAAAGCCCTTAGTGCACGTAAATCGAAACCAAAGCTTAAATAGAATGGCAAAATAGCTAGTAGATCAATAATTCCGTAGAAACTAAAAATAAACTTCAACTTTCTTTCTGTTACATAAATACGTAAGAGATATTCTAGCGTAAAAACAAGCACACAAAAAACCTCTATTATATTGATAATAGTATAGGTTCTTGGTTCTAAATTTGGTGTAGTCTCTAAAGTAAAAGTTACAATAGAGATTAGAATAAGTACTTGAATAAAGATAGCAAAGAACTTACTGGCTTTGCTATCATTTATTTCCACAATGTTTTTTATACGTTGCTTCATAACGAACTATTCGTTCAACATATTCCAAAGTCTATCTTTAAGCTCTTTTAAGCCTTGTTGTGCTACAGATGAGATAAACATATAGTCAATTGGCAAATTGTTATCTAATTCTTCTTTTAACTCTGCTTTAAGTTCATCATCTAACATATCACATTTAGTAATTGCGATCATGCGCTCTTTGTCAAGCATTTCTGGATTGTATCGCTTTAATTCGTCTAACAGAATATCATATTGTTTTTTGATGTCTTCTGCATCGGCAGGAATCATAAACAACAATATGGAGTTACGCTCTATATGTCTTAAAAAGTAATACCCTAAGCCTTTTCCTTCTGCAGCTCCTTCAATAATTCCTGGAATATCTGCCATTACAAAAGTTTGAAACTCTCTATGCTTTACAATTCCTAGATTTGGTTTTAAAGTAGTAAACTCATAATCTGCAATTTTAGGTTTTGCAGAAGTTAATACGGAAAGTAAGGTTGATTTTCCTGCGTTAGGAAAACCTACTAAACCTACATCTGCAAGTAATTTAAGTTCTAAAGTAATATCCTTTTCTTCCTTAGGAATTCCAGGTTGTGCGTAACGAGGTGTTTGGTTTGTAGAACTTTTAAAATGCCAGTTACCACGACCACCTTTACCCCCTTCGGCAATTATTCTTTCCTCACCATCTTCGGTGATTTCAAAAATTACTTCATTGGTTTCGGTATCTCTAACTACAGTTCCTAAAGGCACTTCTACATATTGATCTTCTCCGTCTGAACCTGAACTTCTTCCACTAGATCCATTTCCACCATGTTCGGCGCGAATATGCCTCTTAAATTTTAGGTGTAAGAGCGTCCATAAGTTAGCGTTTCCTTTAAGAATTACGTGACCACCACGACCTCCATCTCCACCATCTGGGCCACCTTTTGCCAAATATTTTTCACGATGTAAATGCGATGAACCTTGACCTCCTTTACCAGAAGATACGTGCATTTTTACATAGTCTACAAAATTTCCTTCAGTCATGCTTACTTCCCACAAGCGTGGGGATCTTATTAGTTAAATCTTTATGATTTGGTTATTATTGAAAGCCTATGACATTTAGATATCATAAAATTCCTTTTCAATAATTAAATATATTTCAGGAATTATAGCTTATCAATTACTTTGTTTAATCTTTCTGTTATCTCTTCAATACTACCAACACCATCTACTCCATAATATTTATCTTGTGCAGTATAGTAGTTTTTAAGAATAGCTGTTTTATTATAGTATTGCTTTATTCTGTTTCTAATAATGTCTTCATCTGCATCATCTGGTCTTCCACTAGTTTTTCCGCGTTCTAGTAATCTTTCTACTAAAATTTCGTCATCTACTTCTAAAGCTACCATAGCATTTATTTGAGAATCTTTCTCTTCCATAAAAGCATCTAAAGCTTCTGCTTGTGCGTTTGTACGTGGAAAACCATCAAAAATAAATCCTTTTGCGTCTGCATTTTTCTCTACTTCCGCTTTAAGCATATCTATAGTAACTTCGTCTGGAACTAACTCGCCTTTATCCATATAAGATTTAGCTAACATACCTAATGCAGTTTCGTTTTTGATATTGAATCTAAAAACATCTCCTGTAGAGATATGTACTAAATTATATTTTTCTTTTAAAAAATTAGCTTGTGTTCCTTTTCCAGCTCCTGGAGGTCCAAAGAGTACTATACTTGTCATGTGTTGGGTTGTTTTAATTTGATATACTTCCGGCAAATCTCTTCCTAATCCATTATAATCTAGTCCGTAACCAACTATAAATCTATCTGGAATCTCAATACCTACATAATGTAATTTGAAATCTTTCTTATAAGCTTCTGGTTTATGAAACAGCGTAGCTATTAGTAAAGACTTTACATTTTCGTTCTTAAAAATTCGGTGTACTTCTGCTAATGTTTTTCCTGAATCGATGATATCTTCAAGAATAACAACAGTACGACCCGTTAAATCTTGTGTCAATCCTATTAATCTTTGGATATCTTCGGAAGATTTTATGCCTTCATAAGAAGCTAACTTGATAAAAGTTACCTCACAAGGCTTCGGGTATTTCTTAACAAAATCACTAACAAGCATAAAGGAACCATTTAAAATTCCTACAAATACAGGGATTTCGTCTCCTAAATCTGCAGCAATCTCATCTACCATTCTTTGTATGGCAGCATCAATCTCTTTAGCAGATATAAATGGTTTGAAATATAAATCATCTAACTTTATCATGTAAAAGACTAACTTGTTTTTTGTTAATTGTTTGCAAAGATAATTCTTTTAGATTTAAGTGAGAAGCTAGAAACTAGAAGATTTTAAAACTCATTCTAATTTTAAATGTATTTTTGTACTATAAAACAACTTTAAAATACATTTCACACTAAAAACAAATTGCTGTTTTGACAATAAATACTATGAATTATTTCTCTTCTTCTTTTAAACTCGGAATTCTTGGTGGCGGACAACTAGGTAAAATGCTACTTACAGAAACTAGAAAATACGATATATACACTTGTGTTTTAGATGCAAGCAACGATGCTCCTTGCAAAATAGGAAGCAACGAGTTTCATTTAGGAGACCTTTTAGATTTTGACACTGTATATCAATTTGGAAAAAAAGTAGATGTTCTTACTATTGAAATTGAAAACGTAAATGTAGATGCTCTTGAAAAATTAGAAAAGGAAGGAATTACGGTATATCCTTCTGCAAAAACACTGCGCACTATTCAAAACAAAGCGAAACAGAAACTATTTTATATAGACAACAATTTACCAACAGCACCATTTTCACGATTTGCTTACCTATCTGAAATAGAAGATGCTGTAAACAATGGCGGCTTACATTTTCCATTTGTGTGGAAAGCAGCTCAATTTGGATATGATGGTAATGGGGTGAAAATTGTTAGAACTTTAGAAGATTTAAACGGTTTACCTAAAGGAGAATGCATAACGGAAGAACTTATTCCTTTTAAAAACGAATTAGCTGTTATTGTTTCTAGAAACGCAAAAGGCGAAGTAAAAACTTTCCCTGTAGTAGAAATGGAATTTCATCCAGAAGCAAATCAAGTAGAATATGTAATTTGTCCAGCTAGAATAGATCCTGAAATTGCTAAAAAAGCGGAAGAAGTAGCATTAAAAACTTCACAAGCTTTTAAACACGTTGGTTTATTAGCAGTGGAAATGTTTCAAACAAAAGATGATAAAATATTAATAAACGAAGTAGCGCCAAGACCTCATAATTCTGGGCACCAAACCATTGAAGCAAATTACACTTCACAGTTCGAGCAACATATTAGAGCCATCTTAAACTTACCTCTAGGAAGCACAGCAAACAAAGGCGGTGGTATTATGGTTAATCTAGTTGGAGCTGAAGGTTATACCGGAAACGTTGTTTATAAAAACATAGAAGAAATCATGAGTATGGACGGTGTTACTCCGCATATCTACGGAAAAAAAGAAACTCGCCCTTTTAGAAAAATGGGCCATGTCACCATAGTAAACGAAGACATAAACGAAGCACGTAAAATCGCTGAGAAAGTAAAAAACACCATTAAGGTAATTAGCAAAAACCAATAACACAACAAACAAAAACAAACATAATATGAAAGTAGGCATAATCATGGGAAGCAAAAGCGACCTTCCTGTAATGCAAGAAGCTATAGACATTTTAAAAGGATTTGACATACCTGTAGATGTAGACATTGTTTCTGCTCACAGGACACCAGAAAAAATGTTTGATTATGGTAAAAACGCACATAAAAATGGGATTGCTGTAATTATTGCAGGAGCTGGAGGTGCAGCGCATTTACCTGGTATGATAGCATCCTTGTCTCCTCTACCTGTTATTGGAGTTCCTGTAAAAAGTAGCAACTCTATAGATGGTTGGGATTCAGTTTTATCTATACTTCAAATGCCAGGAGGAGTACCTGTAGCAACTGTTGCTTTAAACGGAGCAAAAAATGCCGGAATTCTTGCAGCGCAAATTATAGGAACATCAGATGCTTGTGTATTAGATAAGATTGTTACTTATAAAGAAGGATTAAAGCTGAAAGTTATAGAGTCTGCAAAAGGGCTATAAAACAAAAACCCCAAGATTTCTCCTGAGGTTTAAGCGCTATTAATCAATTTTCAATTCAGAGATTATATCTCACATGAAAAAACTTTATTCAAAGATTACAATAATTCATCGCATTCGAATAAATTAAAGCAAGCCATTGACTATTATCGATAAAATACAAATAAATCCGTTAAAACAAAATATATGTGAGTTTTTTCCATAAAAAAACCTCGACTTACGTCGAGGTTTTCTAGCTATTAATCAATAATTTTATTAATGAGTAACCAACTCATATGAAAAAAATCATGGCAAATATATAAAACTATTGCTATGCACGCACAACAAAATTTTAATTTAACAAAATTTTAAAACATGGTCAAGAATATACTCACACAACCTTTTAATACAGAATTTCAAACTGCACCTTTTTCAAAGATAAAAAACGAAGATTTTCTTCCTGCTTTTAAACAAACAATCCAGGATGCAAAAGCTGAAATAGAAGCTATTACAGCAAATCCTGAAGCACCTACATTTGAAAATACGATAGAAGCTTTAGATTTCGCCGGAGAACAATTAGACAGAATTTCTAGTATATTTTTCAATTTAAATTCTGCTGAAACAAATGATGAAATTCAAAAAATCGCTCAAGAAGTTTCTCCTTTACTTTCAGAATTCAGTAACGACATTACACTAAATGAAGATTTATTCAAAAGAGTAAAAGCTGTTTATGAAGCAAAAGACGCTTTAACATTAACTACAGAGCAAGCAACGCTTTTAGATAAAAAATATAAAGGTTTCTCTAGAAACGGAGCAAATTTACCGGAGGACAAAAAGCAAGAACTTCGTGAAATAGACAAGCAACTAAGCAAATTGAAATTACAGTTTGGCGAAAATGTTTTAGCCGAAACCAACAAGTTTGAAATGCACCTTACAAACGAAGAGGATCTATCTGGATTACCAGAAGGTGCTAAAGAAGCTGCAAAACAAGTTGCGGAATCTAAAGGAAAAGAAGGTTGGGTAATTACTTTAGATTACCCTAGCTATATTCCGTTTATGACCTATGCAGATAATCGAGAACTAAGAAAAAAACTTGCCCTAGCTTCCGGAAGCAAAGCGTTCAACAATGATGAATTAGACAACCAAGATATCGTTTTACAAATTGCTAACTTACGTCATAAACGTGCTAATTTATTAGGTTATAAAACACATGCTCATTTCGTTTTAGAAGAAAGAATGGCTAAAACTCCTGAAAAAGTAACCGACTTTTTAAACGAGTTATTAGAAAAAGCGAAACCAGCCGCACAGGAAGAATTCAAAAACCTTGAAAAGTTTGCTAAAGAAGTTGATAATATAGATGCGCTTCAAAAATGGGATTCGGCTTATTATTCTGAAAAATTAAAACAAAAACTCTTCAGCTTAGATGACGAACAACTAAAACCATACTTCAAACTAGAAAACGTTATTGATGGGGCATTTACCGTAGCTAACAAATTATTCGGTTTACAATTTGAAGAAATTCATACGATAGACAAATACCATGAAGACGTATTAACCTACCAAGTAAAGGATGAAAAGGGAGAATTAGTTTCTATTTTCTATGCAGATTTTTTCCCTAGAGCAGGAAAAAGAAATGGTGCTTGGATGACTAGTTACAAATCACAAAGTATTAAAAACGGAATCAATGACAGACCGCATGTTTCTATTGTTTGCAATTTCACTAAGCCAACAAAAAGCAAGCCTTCTCTCCTAACCTTTAGCGAGGTAACAACTTTATTCCATGAATTTGGCCATGCGCTGCACGGTATGCTAGCAAATACAAACTACCCAAGCTTATCAGGAACTAGTGTTTATTGGGATTTCGTAGAACTTCCTAGTCAGGTTTTAGAAAACTGGTGCTACGAAAAAGAGGCTTTAGAACTTTTTGCAAAACATTACGAAACAGGCGAAGTAATTCCGATGGAATTAATTCAGAAAATAAAAGAATCTGCTACTTTTCATGAAGGTATGCAAACGCTTCGCCAATTAAGCTTCGGTTTATTAGATATGTCATGGCATGCCCAAGATCCTTCCGGAATAACAAATGTAAAAGCTCACGAAAAAGAATCTTTTTCAAACACAAGGCTTTATCCAGATGTAGCTGAAAACTGTATGAGTACCGCTTTCTCACATATCTTTCAAGGAGGATATTCTTCCGGATATTATAGCTATAAATGGGCAGAAGTTTTAGATGCAGATGCATTTGAATATTTTAAAGAAGAAGGAATTTTTAATAAAACAGTAGCTTCCAAATTCAAAGAAAACGTATTAAGCAAAGGTGGAACAGAAAACCCAATGACCTTATACAAACGTTTTAGAGGACAAGAACCAAAACCAGAAGCACTTTTAAGAAGAGCTGGATTAATTAAATAAAATTTATGAAAATAGACATTCCAAATTGGGTAATTGTTCTTGGCGGAATTGGACAGATTTTCACTGCGCTAATTTATCCGTATATTAGACATAAGGTTTTTGACTGGTATAATGATGTAAAACAACTTAAACCATTAAATCAGGAAATAGCAAAAACCTACGGAAGATATATTCAAGGTTTAAATTTCTCATTTGGAATGATTGCTATTTTAATGCCTGCAGATTTAAAAAACCATACAAACCTAGCAATAGCTCTTACCGGATTAATTGCTGCATATTGGGTAGGAAAAGTTTTAACACAAATTGCTTATTATCCTATGTATGATATTCCGCAGAAAAAGATATTTAAAATAGGAAGCTATTTCATGAATACTTTGTTTGTGTTTTTCGCAGTAGTTTATGCACTTTTATTTACAGTAAACATAACAAACACCTAACTATGAAAACGATACTTATTGCCGGCGGAACTGGTTTTATTGGCCAAACTCTAGAAAAACATTTTACAAACAAAGGCCACCAAGTTAAAATACTTAGTCGCCACCCAAGTCGTGAAAACGAAATATATTGGAATGCAAAAGACCTAGAAGATTCATGGGTTTCGCATCTTGAAAACCTGGATGTTTTAATCAATCTTACCGGAAAAAACATTAATTGTAAGTTTACTGAAAAGAATAAAGAATTAATTACGAAATCCCGTATAGACAGTACAAAGATTCTAGGAAAAGCAATTGACACTTGCCAAAACCCTCCGAAACTTTGGATGAACTCCTCCACCACTTCCTTGTATAAAGATTCTTTCGACACAGAAATGAGTGAAGAAAATCACGAAATTGGAAACGATTTCGAAAAAGAAGTTGCTGAAGTTTGGGAAGAAGCATTTTACGCAAGTGAAAATCCTAAAACCAGGAAAATTATTATTCGTACTTCACTGGTATTCGGTAAAGGTGACGGAGCCTTTGTTCCCCTAAAAAAACTAACACAATTTGGTTTAGGTGGAAAACAAGGTAGCGGAAAACAAAAAGTAAGTTGGATTCACCAAACAGATTTTGCAAGAGCCATAGAGTTTTTAATGAATAAAGAAGATGCAAGTGGTCCATTTAATTTCTGTGTACCAAATCCGATAAGTAATAATTACATGATGGAAGCTTTCCGAAAAGCTATAGGTATTCCTTTTGGACTTCCTAGCCCGGAATTCATTCTGAAAATTGGCGCTTACTTTATACAAACAGAGCCTGAGCTAATTTTAAAAAGCAGAAACGTAATTCCTAAAAAACTTCTTGACAGCGGTTTTGAATTTCAATACTCTACAATAGAAGCAGCATTAAAAGATTTGATAGATTAAAAGCTATTAATTGCTTACTTTTGATAAGAACTAGCAAAACAGATTATGCCAAAGCATAAAATAGACCCTAATAATTGGATTGATTTATATTCCGATTACCTCTTCAATTATACGATTACCCGTGTAAACGATAGAGATTTGGCTAAGGACTTAATTCAAGAAACCTTTTTTGCTGGTTTAAAATCTATGAAAAACTTTAAAGGCGAAGCTAGTGAACGCACTTGGCTTATTTCAATTTTAAAACGTAAGATCATAGATTACTACCGAAAAATCAATTCGAACAAAGCTAAGGCAGAAGTTAGAATAAAATACAATTCTGATACCGAATCTGAAGGCGATTGGTTAGAAGAACGCGTAGCAGATCCATTTGACAAAACTGCTGAAGACACTCTAGAAAACGAAGAACTTGGCGAAGCAATTTACAGCTGCCTAGAAAAACTACCCGAAAAACATGCTGCTGTTTTTAAAATGAAAACCATAGAAGGTATGGACACAGAAACAATTTGTAATGAACTAAATATCACTGCGTCTAATCTTTGGGTGATAATTCACCGAGCAAGAACAGCAATGGCTACCTGCATGGAGAAAAACTGGTTTTAATATGAATACAGAAGATACAAGAAGAAAATCTTGTCAAAAAGCAAGTCTTATTTGTGATAAAGTACAATACCAAGAAGCAACTTTTTTTGAAAAAACGAAGCTTCTTTTTCACGTTTTGATGTGCAGAATGTGTCGTAAATACACACAGCAAAACAAAAAACTTACACAAAGCATAAATAAGGCACAAGTTACTTGTATGCAGAAACAGGAAAAGGAAACATTAAAAGAAACTTTAAGCCGTGCCATACAAGAGCAACAAAGCTAACCATAATATTGGCAAGCCTTCCACCCAAAAAGAACTATAATATTTCCTTTGGTTTTCTTTAGAAAACACAATAAAAAGCATTGTTATAAAAACTACAACAGCCAGTATAAACACCGCATTATAATTCATAGTATCTTTAAAAAACTCTAAAAACAAAAACATACCTAAGAGACAAACTCCTATGGCTTTTGTTTTATAAATCCCTATTTTTTGAGGTAAAGTAGAAAGCTTCAAGCTATCATAACTTAAATCTCTTATTTCAAACGGAAGCATCAAAACTAATACAAACACAAAACGTTGTAACATCATAATAAACACGTCTGCAGAAAATAACACACCATTTTCAACTACCGGAAGCAAGACTGTTGCAACAGACCAAACAAGAGCAATAATATAAATTTTTAGTCCTCCTATCTCCCGAAGATTTTGCTTACTATCCACAAAAATATTTCTTGGTAAAAAAGGAATTGCATACAAAAATGTAATAGTTGCTAAAACTAAAATATAACACCAGGTTACAGCTTCTAATTTAAAAGCAAAATACACTAAAGCAAAAAAACAAATAAAAGAAAAAAGCTGCACAGCCTTTAGCCAATTAGTAAGGCTTCTATGGTGAAATTTCGCTAAGCCAAAATATTTCACGAAATTATATCCCGTAATAGTAGCAAAAAAATTGAACAATAAAACAGAGAAATCGCACGGAATTTCAAGCCGAATGAAGCTAACCCAAGTTAAAGCAAGCACACTTGAAGCCACATGAATACTAGCGTTGATATAAAAATCGAAAAGCTGTTTTAACATTCGCATTCTACAAAAATACACAAACTGTTAATAAAGAGTTTATTTGGTTAAAAACTTTCAATCTAGACAATTAAAAAACCACAACAATTGCGTATTTTTGCACCACAAAACACAACTCATTAAGAATGAATACAAACACATTTGCACTTCGTCATATTGGTCCGAGAGAAGCAGACCAAAAACAAATGCTGAAAACCATTGGTGTGGACAGTTTAGACCAACTTATCTACGAAACAATTCCAGATGATATTCGTCTACAAAAAGAACTTGATTTAAATGAAGCAATGAGTGAGCAGGAATACCTAGATCACTTAAATGAAGTTTCAAATAAAAATAAAGTTTATAAAACATATATTGGTTTAGGATACCACCCAACCATTTTGCCTGCAGTTATTCAACGTAACATTTTAGAAAATCCGGGTTGGTATACAGCTTACACACCTTACCAAGCTGAGATTGCTCAAGGACGTTTAGAAGCACTTTTAAACTTCCAAACCATGATTTCAGACCTTACAGGAATGGAACTTGCTAACGCATCACTTCTAGATGAAAGTACAGCTGCTGCAGAAGCTATGAGCTTACTTTTTGCTGTTAGAGAAAGAGAGCAAAAGAAAAACAAAGTAAACAAGTTTTTTGTTTCAGAAAACATTTTACCACAAACACTTTCTTTATTAGAAACTAGATCTAACCCAATTGGAGTAGAATTAGTTGTAGGTAAAGAAGAGGATTTCGACTTTTCTTCAGAATTCTTCGGAGCTATTTTACAATACCCAGGAAAAGACGGACAAATTACAGACATCGAAACATTTATCGCAAAAGCGAAAGATGCACAAATAAAAGTAGCTGTTGCTGCAGATATTTTAAGCTTAGTAAAACTTGAAGCTCCTGGTAAATTTGGTGCAGATGTAGTAGTTGGAACCACACAACGTTTCGGAATCCCGATGGGTTACGGTGGACCACACGCTGCATATTTTGCAACAAAAGAAGCATACAAGCGTGATATTCCAGGACGTATCATTGGTGTAACCAAAGATGCTAACGGAAACAGAGCTTTACGTATGGCTTTACAAACTAGAGAGCAACATATTAAACGTGACAGAGCAACTTCAAATATTTGTACTGCACAGGTATTACTTGCTGTTATGGCAGGAATGTACGCTGTATACCACGGACCAAAAGGTTTAGAGTTTATTGCTAATAATGTACACAATGCAGCTTCAACTCTTGCAGATGCATTAGAAAAATTAGGATTCAAACAAACGAACACTTCTTACTTCGATACGCTTCAAATTAAAACGAAAGCTAAAAAAGTAAGAAAAGCAGCTTTAAAGAAAAAAGTGAACTTCTTTTACCCAGATAAAGAGACAGTAACTATTTCTTTAAACGAAACAACCACTGTTAAAGATTTAAATCATATCATTTCGATTTTTGTTGAAGTAGCTAAGAAAGAAACTATCACAGTTTCTTCATTTACTGAAGCTAATAATATTCAAAAAGGACTAGAAAGAAAAACAGAGTTCCTAACTTTAGATGTATTTAACACGCACCATTCTGAAACAGAATTAATGCGTTATATCAAAAAGTTAGAGCGTAAAGATTTATCGCTTAACCATTCTATGATTTCACTTGGTTCTTGTACCATGAAATTAAATGCTGCAGCAGAAATGTTACCATTAAGCTGGAATAAGTGGGGTAATATTCACCCATTCGTTCCTTTAAAACAAGCTAAAGGTTACACTACTGTTTTAAGAGAATTAGAAGAACAACTTACAGAAATCACTGGTTTTGCTGCAACTTCATTACAGCCAAATTCTGGTGCACAAGGAGAGTTCGCAGGATTAATGGTTATTAGAGCTTATCATGAATCTCGTGGAGATCACCACAGAAACATTTGCTTAATTCCTAGTTCTGCACACGGAACAAACCCTGCAAGTGCAGTAATGGCAGGAATGAAAGTGGTAGTAACAAAATCTACGGAAGAAGGAAATATAGACGTTGAAGACTTACGTGAAAAAGCAATTTTACACAAAGACAACTTATCTTGTCTAATGGTAACCTATCCTTCTACTCATGGAGTTTACGAAGCTTCTATAAAAGAAATCACTAAAATCATTCACGATAATGGTGGTCAAGTTTATATGGATGGAGCAAACATGAACGCTCAAGTAGGATTAACAAACCCAGGAAATATTGGTGCAGATGTTTGTCACTTAAATTTACATAAAACATTTGCTATTCCTCACGGAGGTGGAGGACCAGGAGTTGGACCAATTTGTGTTGCTAAGCAATTAGCTCCGTTCCTACCTGGAAACCCTGTAGTAAAAACTGGAGGAAAAAATGCAATTTCAGCTATTTCATCAGCACCATTTGGTTCTGCTTTAGTTTGCCTAATTTCTTATGGATATATAAAAATGCTTGGTGCTAAAGGACTAACAAACTCTACAAAAGTAGCTATCTTAAATGCCAACTATATCAAAACAAGATTAGAAGGTCATTTTGATACTTTATATTCTGGAGAACGCGGTCGTGCTGCACACGAAATGATTGTTGATTGCCGCGCTTTTAAAGCAAACGGAATTGAGGTTTCTGATATTGCAAAACGTTTAATGGATTATGGTTTCCATGCTCCAACTGTTTCTTTCCCTGTAGCAGGAACACTAATGATTGAGCCTACAGAAAGTGAAAGTAAACCAGAAATAGACCGTTTCTGTGACGCATTAATTTCTATTAGAAAAGAAATTGACAACGCTACTAAAGAAGACGAAGTTAACGTGCTTAAAAATGCACCACATACATTAGATATGCTAACAGCAAGTGACTGGGATTTCCCTTACTCACGTGAAACTGCAGCTTATCCGCTAGACTTTGTAAAAGACAATAAATTCTGGCCTACAGTAAGACGAGTGGATGATGCTTACGGAGACAGAAACTTAATTTGTACTTGTGCTCCTATTGAAGAATATATGGATGCATAAGACAATGTGAATTTTAATTATAAGAAAGCCTTCAATTTTTGAAGGCTTTTTTTATCATATTTTAAATTTCCTTCTTAAATTTAGGTTTTAGAAAAATAAGCGACTAATAATAGTAAAACATGATTTAGTTAAATTATTATTAACTAATTTCGTATAAGTAGTACAATTAATCAATAAAAGATCATGGCAATAAAAATAACAGGAACTGGAAGCTACGTACCAGACGTTGTTAAAAAAAATGAGGATTTCAACCAAAACGAATTTCTTAATACAGATGGTAGTTCCATCAAACAGAAAAATGAGGTTATTATTCAGAAATTTAAAGCCATTACTGGAATTAAAGAGCGCCGTTATACTGAAGAGCATCTAACAACTTCAGACCTTGCTTTTTATGCCGCAAAGAAAGCCATTGAAGACGCAAATATAAATCCAGAAGAGCTAGACTATATTATTGTAGGGCATAATTATGGAGATATAAAACACAATACTGAACAAAGTGATACGGTACCTAGTATTGGCTCACGAGTAAAGCATTTATTAGGAATAAGAAGCCCTAAATGTGTGGCTTACGATTTACTTTTTGGGTGCCCAGGTTGGAACCAAGGAGTTATTCACGCTAGTGCTTTCATTAAAGCCGGTTTAGCAAAAAAATGTTTAATTATTGGCGCTGAAACCTTATCTCGCGTAGTTGATAAACACGATAGAGACTCCATGATTTATAGTGATGGTGCAGGAGCAGTTATTCTTGAAGAAACAAAGGAAGAAGGAGGAATAATCAACCAAGTAAGTGCTACCCATACAGTAGATGAAGCACATTTTATTTACTTTGGTGAAACAAACAACCCGGAAAGTAAAGACCATCGTAAATACATCAAGATGTATGGTAGAAAGATTTACGAATTCGCTTTAAACCAAGTACCAGCAGCTATGAAAGCTTGTTTAGACAATAGCGGTTATGAGATAAAAGATTTAAAGAAAATACTTATCCACCAAGCCAATGAAAAAATGGATGAAGCTATCGTACAACGATTCTACAAGTTATATGATATGGAAATGCCTCAAGATATCATGCCCATGACCATAAGCATGCTTGGAAATTCTAGCGTTGCTACCGTACCTACCTTATACGATATGATTTTAAAAGGGAAGCTAGAAGGGCAAAGCATTAACAAAGGAGATCTTATTATGTTTGCTAGTGTTGGAGCTGGAATGAATATCAATGCTATCGTTTATAAATATTAATTAGTATGGACATACTAATTTACAGAAACTGAAGATGTACGAAAAAACATACCCCAACAAACGCTTTAAACTAACAGCAGAATTTCTAACCAAACATATTGAACCTCAAGCTAAAATCTTAGACCTAGGAGTTGAAAACCCATTTTCTAAAATCATGAAAGATAATGGATACTCGGTGGAAAACACCAAGGGTGAAGATTTAGATTTAGACACACAAACAATAGAAAAATCGGATGCGACGGTAGTTACAGCTTTTGAAATTTTCGAGCATCTACTTTCACCATTTACTGTCTTACAAAGCATTAAAGCAGACAAATTAGTCGCTAGTGTACCGCTTAAACTCTGGTTTGCTTCTGCATACAGAAGTAAAACCGATATGCGAGACAGACATTTTCACGAGTTTGAAGATTGGCAGTTTGACTGGCTTTTAGAAAAAGCTGGTTGGAAAATCATAGACATGCAAAAATGGACCAATCCTACCAAGAAAATTGGAATTAGACCTATTTTACGTTTCTTCACCCCTAGATATTATATTGTTTATGCTGAAAGAGTAGAAGAATCCAACCTCTAAATGCTAATCAACAATATGGATTTCTATATCGTTATACCTGCACACAATGAAGAAAAGTTTATAGAACAAACGCTAAGCTCTCTAGCGAATCAAACTTTACTTCCTAAGAGATTAGTGGTAGTTAATGATCATTCTACCGACAATACCGAAAAGATTGTATCTGATTTTCAGGAAGAACACAATTGGATTTCTTTAGTAAATAGTAATTCCTCAGATAAACATCTTCCTGGAGCGAAAATCATCAATGCCTTTTATAAGGGCTATGAAACGCTAGATGAGGATTATGATGTGATTTGCAAATTTGATGCGGATTTAATATTCCCTAGCAATTATTTAGAAAAGTTAGCCGATCATTTTAAGGCAAACAAAAGACTTGGCATGGCTTCTGGTTTCTGCTATATTAAAAAAAACAAGGAATGGATTTTAGAAAACCTAACAAGAAAAGACCATATTCGAGGAGCTTTAAAAGCTTATAAAAAAGAGTGTTTTGAACAGATAGGAAAACTAAAACCTTCAATGGGATGGGATACTATTGACGAGCTATTATCTAAATATTACGATTGGGAAATACTTACAGACGAAACCCTACATGTAAAGCATTTAAAACCTACTGGCATTAGCTATAATAAAGCCTCAAAACACCTACAAGGAGAAGCTATGTACAAAATGCACTACGGATTTACAATCACTCTTATTTCCGCTATAAAATTAGCTTATAAAAAAGGAAGCTTCGAACTGTTTAAAGACTATATGGCTGGTTATTTAAAAGCAAAAAGAGAAAAGGTAGATTATTTAGTATCCGAAGAACAAGGAGCATTTATTAGAAAACTCCGATGGAACGGTATGCTAGAAAAATTGAAAAAACAAAAAAGCCCTTTCAGTACTTAACTAAAAGGGCTTTTTATATTTCATTCATATAATTTCTAGAACTTCACAAACTTGATATTATCACTTGCTCCGTTCTTCATTTCTAATTTTAGGATATAGACTCCGTCACTTAAATTAGACACAGACAATACTTTGGAATCAAACACACTATAAGAACTCACCAACTTACCATCTATAGAATATATAGAAGCAGCCTTAAGGTTATTTAAATCTGCTATACCAAGTAACTCAAGTGTATCTGCGTTTTCGTCAAACATTACAGAAACAGACTTGACTTCTTCATGATTATCAATACCTAAATTTTCTTGTTGATATACAATAGCATATTGATCATTATAAGTTCCTGCCTCAAAATGAATAGTTGCATCCCCTTCTTTTAAGTTATAATATACATCCGAATGTAAATCTTTTAAAAAGATTGGAGTGTTTTCTGGGAAGTTTAGGGTGTCATTTAAACCAATAGTATAGGCACCTGGTGTTGTTACTTTAATAGTAAGAGGAATCACGTCTTCTATATTAAAAGAGCTTAACCCTTGAATAACTAAAGCGTGTTCTGGAAGATACCATAACATACTATCCGGATAATCACTATAATCAATAGCATCGTAACCATCATCATATCCACTTGATGCGTTTTCATCATATCCTAAAGCAATTTCTCTAGACCTACCTGCAGGATCCGTGAAAAACAACCAGAATTTGGTTCTAGTGTCTTCAGAGTTTATATTGGTTTCATTTCTATAAAAAACAGATTCGTCTAATGACTCTTTTGCAAAAACACGTATATCGTTATTGAATTTCAATGAACCGACAGGGTTACTTTTAGTATTTACAAAAAATCCTTGCCCCACAGCAATATTATCTGTTGGAGCACCTTTAGATTGACTTCCTAAACCACTTCCATATTCATGAGGACTCGCCGCTGCAGCAACACCTGTTAATAAATTTATGGTAGCATAACCTCCCTGGTACTGCCTCCAAACATGTGTATCATTATTTTCAAACTGTTCATAAAAATACAATGCTCCATTTATTACACCTTTATTCAGTTCTATAAAACGGCTAGCACTTATTGCTGAAGGATATGGGTTACCTACTAAGAAGTCATGATTTGCTGTTATATTAGTATATTCATAATCCCCACTATTTGCTTCTCCTGAAAACACATATTCCTCTTTCTGAGTATGGTCATAAACCTCATCATCTCTAAATCGTTTAGGACCTTTCATAGTATAACCAATTCCAGGTTCTATAGGAGTATTTTCATTTATCCTACTCCAACCTGTTATTCCATTAGCAAGATTTTCAGATGCATTATATGTATACAACCATCTCCTGGTTATTTCTACTGATGTATCAGAAAAAGGTGTGTAGGTAGGATCATGTCCATTTACAAAAACAGCAGACCCGTTATCCTTTGCTAAATCACCAATTTTCCATGTACCATCTGTATTTACTGGTGAACTCCAATAATTATAATTATAATGATTCGTAGTTCCTTGCTGTCTTATTTTAAGCTTTCCAGAACCAGAATTTTGAGACTCCCCTTCATGCTTTTGAATAAGTTGAGCTTCTCCTAGCAAATCAATAGTTCCATTATTTTTAATATGAATTCCATTCTGCACAGTTAATTCAACACCATCTGCAACATTTAAAGTAGCTCCGTTCTTAACTTCTATCTCACAAACGTATGCATTATTAGATAACTCTGCAGGCTGACCACGTTTAATTATTAAGAGTTTATCATAATCCGACTCATTAGGTGCTCCACTAACCCCAGAGCCTCCAGTAAAACTTGTGCCGTCCCAAATTATAACTTTCTTTTTATATCGTAAAGTAAAGTGACTGTTGTTCCCAATATCTAAATCATTAACAGTAGCTAAATGTCCATCTTCGCTAATTTCTAAAACATGATGTGTTGTTTCAGAAAACAAAGAATTATAATCGTAATCAGTTATTGTTGCTGTGTTATAATTATAAGAATCACTACCAATAACTAGTTCTAATCCTTCAAAATAACACTTTTCAAAAATATCTGAAAGGTTAATAATATTTGAAATATCAATTGACATATTGATAGAGCCAAGATTGGTTCCTCCATTACCGTTTCCTCCTCCATTACCGTTTCCTCCTCCATTACCGTTTCCTCCGCCATTATTGTTTCCTCCGCCATTATTGTTTCCGTTGCCTCTACTATTTCTACTAGCACTTTTACTAACCCTCCATATTGTATTTAGGTATGTATAACCATCATCTCCATCAACAGTTTTATCAAACTTATAGTCTTGCTCTTTTCTATTTTGCCCCCAAAAAAAATATTTAGGTTTTCCATTATTATTAATATTTCCATCAGGTCTCTTTACACGTATTATTCCTGTACCCTGAGATTCAAAATGCTCCTCGTTATTAACACTAGCAATACCAGCTACATGATGATCAAAATTTCCGTTTTCATGTTTATCATGTACATACAAATCATTTTCTTCAAGTGGAATATTATATTTTGCTGATAAGTAATTATGTATAATTATGCGTTCTGCATCATTAACATTTCTTTTTAATATTATAGTTTCAGCAATGTCTCCATCTAAATAATGCCCTCCATATGCCCCATCTACCCAACCAAGCCATAACTTTTCACTACTATGATTAATTCGATTAAAATAAACACGGTCATTATCCTCAAAGTTTTCATTTTTAAACAAACGAACATAATCTTTATCGTAGTCTAAATTAAGTATATAGTTCTGCTCATAAGAAACTGCAGTAGTAACTTTATTTAAATTCCAATCTCTCACATAGCCTCCAACTGATGCTTCACCATTATTTCTAACCAAAGCAAAACCATCTAGCCAAGTAGAATTAGAAGTTTTACTCACAAAACCACCCCACTTATCTGTATTACTAGTTAAATTTCCAACAACAAACACCGATATAGTATTTGGCTTTAATGATACAGCATCATTCACTCCTAATCTTTCTGAATTATATTTATCGAAACGAACTTCAGGGTATCCATTAATCTGGTTTGAAATAAACATTGGCCCAGTTCCTAAAGGTGCTCTAGCCGTATTTACATAACCAGAATTATCACTCCAAGTAGTCACTTCAGAATTATCTGCTTGATTAAGTGAATTTGCATCCAACCACAACACTAAATCTGAAGCCCCATCTGTTGAACCAACCCCACCAGGTCCGTTTGGAACTTGGGCTTGAGAAAACAATGGGTTAAATAAAAAGCTAAATAAAGTTAAAGTGAAGATTTTAAGGTACTTGTTCATCATATTTATCAAAAATTTTGGGCCTGCAAAAGTACCAATTAATATATGATGTTAATTGAGAATTAAATCTTTTCGATGAAGCACGGATATTCCCGACAAAACACACAAAAAACTCCCCTAACTCCTTTTAATCAAAGGAATTAAGCTTCATAAAAAGTAAAAAGCATTAGATTTCTACTAAAAACTCCAATGTTTATAATCTGCTGAAGCTTCTAAAGTATTTTCTATAGAGTCCTCTAATTGATGGAAGAAATCAATTCCTGTTAGTTCTTCAATTTTATCTACAGAAACCACGAAGTTGTAGAGTGGTTCATTAGAATCTTTATGAGGTATTAAGAAAGCTAACATTTTCGTTTTCCCGGTATTATTATCTATTAGCACTTTATAGAAATAATTAGGTACCGCTACATTTTCTTCGCCTATGGTTTTCATATCTCCTTTTAAAACTCCGCCAGTAACAACAAATACCCCATCGTACTTACTTGCCCAATAACGAGTTTTCTGTTCCAACCTATTCCATATTCCTGCGTTAAACTCATGCTCTTGCGGAGAGATATTAGATGTTAAAAATGTCTCATCGTGTGCAGCCTTACTATATCTTCTGTCTCCTGCCGGACAAAGATGTCCGCGATCATAACCAGATTGCTTATAATTTCGCCAATGTGCGGCCTTAGTTTTTACTGCTTTATCTACTTCAAAATAAGGTCTTTTAAAATTGGAGTTAGATAGGTGGGATTTTTTCAACTCATAAGCAACCCACTCTGCTTGTTCATGTGCTTCACTATAACTTAAAGAATAACCTTCATGGTGTACTACTTGCCCTGTTGTACTTGTAGGGAGGAAAAACTCGTTTGTATCTGTTTTTACAGCAGCACCACTTTCTATATGTTGAACCTCAATCTTTTTATCAAAATATGCATCATAGGCATAAACTGCAACAAGAATTAATAAGGCTAGTAAGGAGTATAGTTTTCTTTTCATTAAAGTAAAAACCCACAAACTTGAGGTAAGTCTGTGGGTTTGCGTTTTATTTTAAACTAGCTAAACTAGTTTTAAGTGTTTCAATTTTCGCTAAAGCATCCGCTTCTTTTTTACGCTCGTTTGCAATTACTTGCTCTGGAGCTCCTGCAACAAATCTTTCATTAGATAGCTTCTTTTGAACAGATTTCAAGAAGCCTTCGGTATAATTTAATTCTTCTGTTAACTTCTTAATTTCAGCTTCTACATCTATTGCTCCAACCATTGGAATAAAATACTCATTAGATTTTACTCTGAAAGTTAAAGCGCCTTCTACAGCTTCAGAAACATAGTCTACACTTTCTAGGTTTCCTAATTTCTGAATTACAGCATCGAAAGTTGCTTCTGTGTTTTCATTATTTATTACAGAAAAACCAATCGCATCTTTAAAAGCAATATTTTTTTCTTTTCTAATGGTTCTAATTCCTGAAACTACTTCTTGCGTGAATTCAAACTGAGAAATTATAGTTTCGTTAATAGGTTTAGCTTTTGGCCATGTTGCTACAATTAAAGCTTCTTCTGGCGTTCTTTCTGCAATAGTTTGCCAAATTTCTTCAGTAATAAACGGCATAAACGGATGAAGTATTTTTAATATATCTTCAAAATTTGCTATTACAGAATTATATGTTTTCACATCAATTGGCTGTTGGTATGCTGGTTTAACAATTTCTAATAACCAAGATGCAAAATCATCATAAATAAGTTTATAAATAGCCATTAAAGCATCGCTTAAACGATATTTACTAAAGTGATCTTCAATTTCAACAAGTGCTTTTTGGAATTTTGCTTCAAACCACTCTATAGCAATTTTACTGGATTGCGGTTGTTGGATATCTGCTACTTCCCATAAGTTTGTAAGATAGAAAGCAGACCATATTTTGTTTCCTAATCCTTTTCCTTGTTGACAAAGCGCTTCGTCAAACATCAAATCGTTTCCTGCAGCTGAACTCAGTAGTAAACCTACACGAACACCGTCTGCTCCATAATCTTCAATAAGTTTTAAAGCATCTGGTGAATTACCAAGAGACTTACTCATTTTACGTCTTTGCTTATCACGAACCAATCCTGTTAAATACACATTATTAAAAGGTTTTTGGTCTTTATATTCGTAACCTGCAATAATCATACGAGCAACCCAGAAGAAAAGAATGTCTGGTCCTGTTACTAAATCATTAGTAGGGTAGTAATATTTTATTTCTTCGTTTTCGGGATTTCTTATTCCGTCAAAAACCGACATTGGCCATAACCAAGAAGAGAACCAAGTATCTAAAGCATCTGTATCTTGATTTAAGTCCGATGCTTTTAAATCTGGATTATTGGTTGCTTTTTTAGCTTTTTCAAGAGCTAATTCGATGTTTTCTGCAACTACAAAATCTTCTTTTCCTTCGCCGTAGAAATACGCAGGAATTTGTTGCCCCCAAAGTAACTGACGAGAAATATTCCAATCACGGATATTCTCCATCCAGTGACGGTAGGTATTTTCGAATTTCTTTGGAAACAGTTTAATTTCTGCATCTTCCCCTAAAACTGCTTTAATAGCTGGTTTTACAAGATCTTCCATTTTTAAGAACCACTGATCGCTTAACCTAGGCTCGATAACAGCTTTGGTACGTTCTGAAGTTCCTACCTTATTTAAATGTGTTTCGGTTTTTACTAAAACACCTAATGCTTCTAATTCTTTAGCGACATTTTTTCTTGCCACAAAACGATCTTGACCTTCAAATTGTAATCCGAAGCTATTTAAAGTAGCGTCCTCATGAAAAATATCTATAACTTCTAATTGGTGTTTATCCCCAAGGTTTTTATCATTCTCGTCATGCGCTGGAGTAACTTTTAAACAACCAGTACCAAACTCTACATCTACATATTCATCTTCTATAATCGGTATTACACGATTACAAATTGGCACTATTGCTTTCTTTCCACGTAATTGAGCAAAACGTTCGTCTTCCGGATTGATACAAATTGCAGTATCTCCAAAAATAGTTTCTGGTCTTGTAGTCGCAATTGTTAAAGTATCGTCGCTTCCTTCTATTTTATAATTGATATAATATAGGTTACCTTGACGCTCTTCGTGGATTACCTCTTCATCAGAAAGGGTTGTTTTTGCTTCCGGATCCCAGTTTACCATACGGTAACCCCTATAAATCAATCCTTTTTCATACAAATCAACGAACACCTTGATTACTGCTTCAGACATATCGTCATCCATAGTAAATTTCGTTCTATCCCAATCGCAAGAACATCCTAGTTTTTTAAGTTGCTCTAGGATTACACCTCCGTATTCATTTGTCCAATCCCAAGCATGAGATAAAAATTCATCACGAGTTAAATCGTTTTTATCTATTCCTTGTTCTTTTAATTTTGCTACAACTTTTGCTTCTGTAGCAATAGATGCGTGATCTGTTCCCGGTACCCAACAAGCATTTTTACCTAATAATCTAGCACGACGGATTAAAACATCTTGAATAGTATTATTAAGCATATGCCCCATATGTAAGACTCCCGTAACGTTTGGCGGAGGAATTACAATGGTATAAGGTTCTCTTTCGTCTGGTGTAGAATGAAAATATTTATTCTCTAACCAGTAGCTGTACCACTTGCTTTCTACACTATTTGCATCATATTTTGATGGAATGTTCATACTTTGGAATAGTTTTTGAATGATAATATCATACAAAAGTACTTATAATTTATATTTTGAAAAATATTAATAGAGGTTAATGTAACTTCAGCGTAAAAGTTTAGAGAAACTTAATTACTGTAATACTTCTAATAATTTTGTAGAATGTATAAAAAGTAAGTAAATTTACAATCAGATTATAAATCAAAAAATGCAAAACCTTAAATTACAAGACGATGCATTTTATGAAATAACAATTAAATTTAAAATGATGAAACATTTAATTACAATTTTATTTATCGGGATATTCAGTTTATCCATTAACGCTCAAGAAAAAGTAGCTAAGATTGAATTTAAAGAAACTACTGTAGACTACGGTACTATTGAAAAAGGTGCTGACGGCGTTAGAACTTTTGAGTTCACAAACACTGGAGACGCTCCTCTTATTATCTCTAAAGTAAACTCTAGTTGTGGTTGTACGGTTCCTAAAAAACCAGAAGGACCAATTATGCCTGGAGAAACTGGAGAGATTCAAGTAAAATATGACACAAACCGTGTAATGCCAATTAGAAAAACAATTACAGTTCTTTCTAATGCAGAAACACCAACGGTAGCTTTAAAAATCAAGGGGGAAGTAATTAACCCAGATAAAACAAGCGTTTTAGAAAAAAGAAAGAAAAGTGTAATGGAAAAATAATTTTCTATTCTCTATATAAAAAGGGTTGTTTGCTAACATAGTAAACAACCTTTTTTTATTACAATAAACTTTCTAGTTTAAATTCAAAATCTAAGATTTCACCTAAGCGTTCTACTTTTAATCGAATTCTATCACCTTCCTTTCCGTAAAAATAATGCGTTAATTCTTGCAAACTAAACTGAAAGGATTCTTTATTATTTATCTTTAAAATAATATCGCCCACCTCTAAACCTGCTCTTTCTGCTGGTGAATCTTTACGTAATTCTATAATAGTAAATGCAGGTTTAACAGATAGCTTATAATTCGTTTCATAAACCACTCTGGCATCACCTTTTTTCACAACCTCATTGCCGTCATCTAAACTTAGTAATCTACTAATACTATTTTTCTCGGCTACTAACCTTATGCCATTTTGCTCTAATTCAATCCCACTTTTATTATAGCTAAAATGCTCTTTAAAAAACCTATTCTTTTTTAATCGAATTAAGGATTTTTCATAATCTAGAACAACATGAAATCTTTTTAAAATGTTTCCTGCAAGGCTTCCGTTTCTAGCTTCGTGCTGCTTTGCAAATAATATAGAAGCATCTTCAGGAAAGGCTACATTTACATTTTCAAGAACAAAGTTATTAATAGATAAAGACTTTAGTCTTGTTCTTTTTCCGTAAACACTTCCACTTAAACCGTAGCCCAAAAAATCGGTAAAATTATTATCAGATGGTATTAAACCTAATTCGGCATCTTCAAACAACCAAAGAGAATCACTTCCGCCAGAATCAATTAATAATTTCACTGGTATCTCTCGTCCATCTATTGTAACTAAAACAGTTATGTATGGTTTTTTATTATGAAAATCCAACAAAACAGATTCGCACTTTTTACAGTTGGAATATTTATATTTTTCGGGTTCATGGAATTTGAGGCTTTTAGAAGAGTAATATATTTCCACCACAAAATCTTTAAAAAAGTCATAACCTATGATGCCATGAATAGGAATCCCAAGCCTTGGTGCAAAATTTAAATTGGAATTGTACACCACATATAATTCTTGATTTATATTTAAAGCTTCCCCAATTTCAACAATGTTATTTTTAGAATGTAATGCTTCAACCGAAGCTCCTTCACCTAAACCTCGAATTGCGATTTCTTGGGCGTTTTTAATATTTAAAGTTTCTTCTAAATTGAAAATATTAAACAAAATGGTTTTACTAACTCCGGTATCTAAAATAAACGACATCTCTACGCCATTTACTTTCACAGGGATAATCATTAAATTATTAATGAGTTGAAACCTAATCTTATCACTTTTTCGTTTGTTTTGTATGATGAAATTACCCTGAGATAAGATTTCTAAAGGAAGGATAAACAAGCATATAAGAACAAAAACTACTTTTTTCATATATCAAGAAAAAGATTCTTCCTTCAAGGTACGACTCTTTTTTTAAAATCGGTATTTAGTTCTGCTTTTTAAATAAACTTTCATATAATTTTCGCAAATTTGCAGCCTAATACTTATACAATGCCAAGAATTTCAAGAAAAGGGCAAATGATGCCTCAATCGCCAATTAGAAAACTAGTTCCTTTTGCTGAAGAAGCTGCAAAAAAAGGAAAATCTATATATTATTTAAATATTGGTCAACCAGATATTAAGACGCCACAAATAGCATTAGACGCTGTTAAAATTCACTCCCTAGAGGTTTTAGCGTATACTAGATCTGAAGGTTCTGAAGAATACAGAGTAAAGATTGCTAATTACTATCAGAAGAACGATATTTTCGTAAAACACGATGACATTATTGTAACTACAGGTGGTAGTGAAGCTCTACTTTTTGCTTTTGGAAGCATCATGGATGTAGATGACGAAATTATTGTTCCGGAACCTTTTTACGCAAACTATAATGGTTTTTCAACTGCTTCAGGAATAAACATTGTTCCTGTAATATCTAAAATTGAAAACAACTTTGCTTTACCTCCTATTGAAGAGTTTGAGAAATTAATTACACCTAAAACTAAAGCAATTCTTATTTGCAACCCAGGAAACCCTACCGGGTATTTATATTCTAAGGATGAAATAAAAAAGCTTGCTGCTATAGTTAAAAAACACAACCTGTTTTTAATTGCCGATGAAGTATATAGAGAGTTTGCTTATGACGGAGTTACTCATTATTCTATCATGCAAGAAGAAGGTTTAGAAGATCACGCAATCATGATTGATTCTGTTTCTAAACGCTATAGTATGTGTGGAGCAAGAATTGGCTGTTTAGTTTCTAGAAACAAAGAAGTTATTGCTACTGCATTAAAATTTGCTCAAGCGAGATTAAGTCCGCCAACCCTAGCACAAATTGCTAGTGAAGCTGCCTTAGGAACCCCACAAAGTTATTTTGACGATGTTATTGAAGAATATGTTGAAAGAAGAAATATTCTAATTTCAGAATTACAAAAAATTGAAGGTGTACAGGTAGCAACACCAAAAGGTGCTTTTTACTGTATCGTACAACTACCTATTAAAAACAGTGATGATTTTGCACAATGGCTTTTAGAGCATTTTGATGTGAATGGCGAAACAGTAATGGTTGCTCCAGCTGCTGGTTTTTATTCGACTCCTGGAGTTGGTTTAAACCAAATTCGTATTGCTTACGTACTTAAAAAGGAAAGCCTTATCAAAGCAGTAAACATTATTAAAGAAGCATTAAAAGTTTATAAAGACTAGTGCAAATACACCACAACATATCATTAAAAGAATACAACACATTTGGTATAGATGCAAAAGCAAAACACTTTGCATCTATATCTTCAAATGATGATTTAATAAAAACACTTCAACTATCAGAGTATCCTAATAGATTTATACTTGGTGGCGGTAGCAACATGCTTCTCACCAAAGATATTGATGCATTAGTAATGCACATTAATATTAAAGGAATAAATATTATTTCTGAATATGAAAGCTCTGTTTTAGTTAAAGCAAATGCTGGAGAAAACTGGCACGAATTTGTTCTTTGGTGTTTACAAAATAATTTTGGTGGTATTGAAAACCTGTCTTTAATCCCAGGAAATGTTGGTACTGCCCCAATCCAAAATATTGGTGCCTATGGTGTAGAGGTAAAAGACACGATTGTTTCTTGCGAAGCTCTAGAAATAGCTACTTTGAAAACTAAAACATTCACCAATAACGAATGTAATTTCGACTACAGGAATTCTGTTTTCAAACAGGAACTAAAAGGAAAATACATAATTACAAGTGTTACTTTTAAGCTGACAAAAAATAACCATGTACTCCGCACCCAATACGGAGCCATCACTACAGAATTAGAAAATATGCAGGTAGAAGCACCTACTATTCAAGACATTTCTAAAGCTGTAATTGCCATTCGCGAAAGCAAATTACCAAACCCAAAAGAAATTGGTAATTCTGGTAGTTTTTTCAAAAACCCAATTATTCCTATAGAAGATTTCAACAGTCTAAAATTAAATTTCCCTGAAATCCCTAATTATCCTGTTTCCACCGACTCTATAAAAATTCCAGCAGGTTGGCTCATTGAAAAAGCAGGTTTTAAAGGAAAGCGTTTCGGAGATTATGGCGTTCATAAAAACCAAGCCTTAGTTTTAGTTAATTATGGAAATGCTAAAGGCTCAGACATATTAAATCTTTCAAAATTAATTCAAGAAACCATAAAACGAATCTTTAATATTTCTATCGAAGCTGAAGTAAATATTATTTAGCTTTAAAAATAAACACGTAACTTTACTCTACACAAATAAGTTAAACACTAAAACCTAACATCTTTTGAGTACTGCAATTGAAGAACAAATAGTTGGTTTTTTAAAAAATGGCGACAAAAAAGCTATAACGCTGCTGTATGAAAACTATTCAGACTCTCTGTATGGTGTTATACTAAAAATCATTTCAGACCCTGATTTAGCACAAGATGTTTTACAAGAAACATTTATCAAGGTTTGGAAAAAAGGGAAAACATACGACACAAAAAAAGCAAAGCTTTTTACTTGGCTATACCGCATTGCATATAACACGGCAATAGACAAAGTTAGATCGCAAACGAATAAGCGACAAAAAGAAATCCAAATAGAAAGTTCTAACGTATATACATTAAAAGCCAAGGATTTAAATCAAGACGTTATTGATATTAAAACCCATCTAAAAACAATAGATGAAAAATATCAAATAGTTATAAATGCACTCTTTTTTGAGGGCATGACACAACAAGAAGCAAGTGAAGAATTAGATATTCCGCTTGGCACCATTAAATCAAGATTAAAAATAGGATTACGTGAATTAAAAAAGATTTACGACCCAGAAAAGAAAAAGTCATGAATGAAAAAATAACTACATTTTTAAATTCAGATCTATTAGAGAGATATACAATAGGTGCTACCACACCGGCTGAAGCTGAAAAGGTAGAAGCCTATATTTCTAAATACCCTGAAGTTGAAGATGCCTACAACACCTTACAGCAAAACTTAGAGATTGTTGCAAAGAGCAATGCTGTTGAAGCCCCTAAACATATTTTAGACAATATATTAGAGGAGCTAGACGATAAACCCGTAATCGCATTACAAAGTAAGCCAAAACAAAAATTCTGGTATAAGTATGGCGTTGCCGCAAGTATAGCTGCTTTAGTTTTTGCAGGTTCTACGATTATGTTTTACATAAACAATCAAAACTTACTACGTGAAAACAACGTAATTGCAGATGAAGTTTTTGATTTACGTAGCGATATTGAAAAAAACAATCAGTTGTTAAGTGATATTATGTATCAGTTTAAACAACTTAACAACCCAGAAACTCAAAAATATATCATTACAGGAAACGAAAGAGCAAAGAATTTAAAAACCGTTGCTTATATCAATCCTGTTGAAAAAACATCGATGATAGATGTTGTTTCGCTCCCACAATTGCCAGAAGAACAATGCTACCAAATATGGGCAGAAGTTCAAGACAAAATGGTAAGCCTAGGGATTTTAAACGAAACAGATAGCCAGTTGGTTCCAATACCTTATGCTGAAAACGCACTTGGGTTAAGCATAACTATTGAGCCTAAAGGAGGAAACAAAATAGCTTCTGTTGATAAATCTGTAGCAGAAATAAGCTTAAAAAAATAAGTAACACATCCATAACACAGTAAAAGCCACGTTTTAAAACGTGGCTTTTTTATTCTTCAATATCTTAAAAAATCGTATCTTTGCATATATAAACACAAGAAGCATACACACATGAAACTACTAGCAATTACATTAGTACTTTTAGGTTTAGCAATCGCAGGAATAGCAATAAAAATCTGGTCTAAAAAAGACGGCAAATTTGCTGGTACTTGCGCTAGCCAAAACCCAATGTTAAACAAAGACGGAGAAGCTTGTGGATTTTGTGGTAAAACTCCTGAACAATACAAAGACTGTAGCGAACCTCAACATTCTTAGGATTACATGATAGTACTGAATATTATCTTCTACAGTTTTATAATTGTAGTAAGTATTCAAATTGCATATTATCTTTTTATATTTTCAAAATTCGCGTTTTTAAAACCAACCAAAGAAACAGCCAACAACAAACCTGTTTCTGTAATTGTTTGCGCTAAAAACGAAGCAGAAAACTTAAGAACCTTTCTTCCATTTATACTATCTCAAGAATACCCAGGTTTTCAAGTGGTATTAATAAACGACAATTCTCATGACGAAACTTTAGATGTCATGGAGGAGTTTGCCGAAAAGCACAACTGCATTAAAATTGTTAACGTAAGACCTACAGAAGCTTTCTACGGAAACAAAAAGTACGCATTAACACTTGGAATAAAAGCTTCTAAACACGAATTACTACTTTTCACCGATGCCGATTGCAAACCAAGTTCTAAATATTGGTTAGCAGATATGAGTTCGCATTTTAACGATAAAAAAAGTGTTGTATTAGGCTACGGAGCATATGCTAAAGTGAAAAATTCATTTTTAAATAAATTAATCCGATTTGAAACCCTTTTAACTGCCCTGCAATATTTCTCTTTCGCTAAAGCAGGAATCCCATATATGGGAGTTGGAAGAAACTTAGCATACACTAAAGAAGAGTTTTTTAATGCCAATGGTTTTATAGGCCATATTCAAATACGCTCTGGAGACGATGATTTATTCATCAATCAAGTAGCAACAGAAGAAAACACCGCTATTGCTTTTTCTAAAAAAAGCTTTACCATCTCAAGTCCTAAAACAACTTTTTCAGATTGGATTCTGCAAAAGAGAAGACATATTTCTACTGCTAAACATTACAAACCAGCACATAGAGCCATGCTTGTGGCTTTCTATATTTCGCAATTTCTATTTTGGTTTTTATTAATCCCATTACTTATTAGCACCTTCAACTGGGAAATCGTAGTAGTACTAACAGCTTTAAGACTTATATTTTTCTATATTATCTTTGGTAAAACTTCAAAAAAACTAAACGAAAAAGACCTAATATTTTTCCTTCCGTTTTTAGAGATTTTTTTAATTGGAATGCAATTAACTATATTTATAAAAAATCTAATTGCAAAACCTAAGACTTGGAAATAGAAGAAGCCATTCAACAAGCAAAAAAGAACGAGCAAAAGGCATTTAATTTCTTATTAAACACCTTTTGGGATGACGTATACGGTTTTCAGTTAAAACGAATTCAGAATGAAAATGATGCTGAAGACGTAACTATCCAAACTTTTTCTAGAGCTTTTGACAGAATTGAAACCTATAACAGCGACTATAAGTTTAAAACTTGGCTGATTACAATTTCTAAAAACATCCATGTAGATATTCTTCGGAAAGAAAAAAACTCCATAAACACAAGAATTTCTAAAGATGATGAAAACTCTGTTTTTCAAATTCTAGACGAAACACCTTCTGCAGAAGACAAACTAATTACAGAACAGAATTTAGCTAAGCTGCTTCGCGATATAAAAAAACTGAAACCGCATTACCAAGAAGTAATCAACCTTCGCTATTTTCAAGAGTTAAGCTATAAGGAAATCTCCGCCCAACTTAATGAGCCAATAAATAACGTGAAAGTAAAACTATTACGAGCTAAGAAATTATTGGCAGAGATTATTCAAAAGAAGCAGTAACTTCCGCTACGATACAATTAGTTTTATAGAATACTTTGTATCTTTGCCATTAGAAAATGCAAACTAGATGAATACAGATACAGCTTCTAATATATTACCTGGTAAAATACAAAAACCTAAATGGCTTCGTGTAAAACTACCAACAGGAAAGAAATACACAGAACTTCGCGGACTAGTAGATAAGTACAGCTTAAATACTATTTGTACTTCGGGTAGTTGCCCTAATATGGGTGAATGCTGGGGAGAAGGAACTGCAACCTTTATGATTCTTGGTAATGTTTGTACACGTTCTTGCGGATTTTGCGGGGTAAAAACGGGAAGACCAGAAACTGTAGACTGGGATGAACCTGAAAAAGTTGCTCGTTCTATTAAAATCATGAAAATTAAACATGCCGTTTTAACTAGTGTAGATCGTGATGATTTAAAAGACATGGGAAGCATCATGTGGGCAGAAACTGTAAAATCTGTTAGAAGGATGAATCCAGAAACAACTCTAGAAACTCTTATCCCAGATTTTCAAGGTATAGAACAGCATATTGACAGAATAATAGATGTTGCCCCAGAAGTAGTATCTCATAATATTGAAACCGTTAGAAGACTTACTCGTGAAGTACGTATTCAGGCTAAATACGACAGAAGTTTAGGTGTTTTAAAATATTTAAAGCAACAAGGACAAAGACGTACAAAATCTGGAATCATGCTTGGTCTTGGTGAAACAAGAGAAGAAGTAATTGAAACCTTACACGATTTAAGAGACAACGATGTTGATGTTGTTACTATTGGGCAATACTTACAACCAAGTAAAAAACATTTACCAGTAAAACAGTTCATCAACCCAGAGCAATTTGATGAATACAAAGAAATAGGTTTAGGTCTAGGATTCCGTCATGTAGAAAGTAGCGCTTTAGTACGTTCTTCTTACAAAGCACAAAAACACATTAACTAATGGTTAACGTTGCTTTAAACGGATTTGGTAGAATTGGAAGACGCGTTTTTAGATTACTACAAAATAATCCTGAAATTCAAATTGTTGCTATAAATGACTTGGCAGATGCTAAAACATTAAGTCATTTATTAAAATACGATAGTATTCATGGTATTTTTAAGGAAGACATCTCTTCCGATGAAAATCATATTATTGTAAACAACAGGAAAGTTCCACTACTAAACCATACACATCCTAAAGATATCAATTGGAAGCCTTATAAGGTAGATTTCGTTATTGAGGCTTCAGGAAAATTCAAGGATAAAGAAAGCTTAAACTTCCATATAGAAAACGGAGCAAAACGTGTTATTCTTAGTGTTCCTCCAACAGATGATTCTATAAAAACAATTGTTTTAGGTGTCAATGATCATATCCTAGATGGAAGCGAAAAAATAATATCTAATGCTTCCTGTACCACCAATAATGCTGCACCTATGATTGCTATTATGCAGGAACTTTGCGGTATTGAACAAGCATATATTACAACGGTACACTCTTATACTACGGATCAAAGTTTACACGATCAACCGCATAGAGATTTACGTCGTGCAAGAGCCGCAGGACAATCTATTGTACCTACAACAACAGGTGCTGCCAAGGCTTTAACAAAGATTTTTCCAGATCTAGCAGATGTTATTGGTGGTTGCGGAATTAGAGTTCCAGTTGCAAACGGCTCTTTAACAGATATTACTTTGCACGTTAATAAAAACCTAAGCATTGAACAAATTAACGAAGCGTTTAAAAAAGCAGCACAAGGAAAATATAAAGGAATTTTAGAGTACACCGAGGATCCAATTGTTTCCATAGATATAGTAGGAAACACGCATTCTTGCATATTTGATGCTCAAATGACCTCAACCATTGGTGATATGGTAAAAATTATTGGTTGGTATGATAATGAAACCGGTTACTCTAGCAGAATCATAAACCTTATAAGGGATTTAAGCACAAAAATATAGATGCTAGCGAATAAATATTTATATTTGTTTATGTCCTAGTAATATATGTTCCGAATCAAAAGCTTCATATTTGTTATTTTAATGTTTTTGAGTTTCAGTGTTTTCTCCCAAGTTAATACTACTCAAGATGAGCTTACGCTACAAAAAAATGTAAGTGATTATATTCAATTTGCTCAAATAAATCTTGAAAACAAAAACTACTTTGAAGCACAAAAAGATCTAGAAAGTGCACTTGCAATTGCAATTACAATAGGCGACAATAAAAGCATTGGCTTAATACATTCTAAGCTAGGGAAAATCCAATATATATTTGAAGAACTAGACGAAGCTATAAAACATCTCATGCAAGCTGTAGCAAAGCAACGCTACGTAAATGATAGAGTAAACTTAGCGGAAACTTATAAGGTTTTTGGTAATGTATATTATGCAAAAAAAGAGTACCAAACTGCTTTAGAGTACTTTAAATCTTCAAAAGTTATATTCGAACAAGAAGAGTTATTTGAATTTGTTGCTGAAGTAACTTTAAACCAAGGAAAAGCTTATATCGCTCTAGGGGACTTTGAAAACGCTCAGCTATACTTAGAAAAAGCGATTAACGTATCGACTAGATATAACTTAAAAAAAATCCTTTCAAGTGCACAAATTCAGCAAGGTATCGCATTCTCTAAAACAAAGGATTTTGATAGAGCTATAGAAATAGCAGAAATGGGTACCAATGAAGCACAAGCAAACAAATTCTCCAATGTATTAAGTGACGGTTTTTTGGTTTTAAGCGAATTATATCAAGATGTCGAGAATTATAAACAAGCCAATACCTACTTAAAAAAACACATAAAATTATCTGACTCCCTACTAAATGTCAAAAGACAAAGCTTGTCTCCAGAAAAACGTTTGGAATTTCAATTAAAAAATCAGACAGAATACCAAAAAAAACAAGCGGCAGATCTTGTGGAACTACAAGACTCTAAAAACCTAAGTAAACTTACCGCTATACTAAGCGTAGCATTAATCACCATATTATCGCTTTTAACCTTATCGTTTTACAAAAACAACCGAATTAGGTTAAAAACAAACAATATGCTGCAGCTTAAAAACAAAGAACTTCTTCTTGCTAAAGAAAAGGCCGAATTGGCTTCAAAAACTAAAGCAAACTTCCTTTCTACAGTAACACATGAGCTAAGAACTCCTCTGTACGCCGTTACAGGATTAAGCAGTATGCTATTAGATGAAGACCCTAAACCAGAACAAGTACAACACCTTAAATCTTTAAAATTTTCAGGCGATTACCTGTTAACTTTTATTAATGATATTCTTCAAATAAATAAAATTGAAGCAAACAAAGTTGAGATAGAACCTGAGGTTTTTAATTTAAAAATGAAGGTAGCAAATGTTGTTTCTGCGCTTCGCAATTCTGCATTAGACAATAATACTACTATTCATTACGAATACGACGAGGAACTTCCGGATACTTTTAATGCAGATCAACTTAAAATATCTCAAATTCTAATAAACTTAATTGGTAACTCTATTAAATTCACAAAAGACGGAGATATTTGGGTTCGCGTTAAGAAAATTAGTAACACACATAACAACTATTACGTAAAGTTTGAAATTGAAGACAACGGTATTGGAATAAGTTACGAAAAACAAGAGCATATGTTCGAGAGTTTTTCGCAAGGCTCTATTCAAATCAACCGAAAGTACGGAGGAACTGGGCTAGGTCTTTCTATTGTCAAAGGTTTAATTGATATTTTACAAGGAAAAATATATTTAGAAAGTGAATTAGGAAAAGGCTCCACTTTCACTTTTGAACTTCCGTTAAAGCACACAGATGATATTATTGAAGAGAAAAAAGGCAAACAAGAGTTTAAATCTATAGATGAGATAGACTTAGATAAAATTAAAATATTGGTAGTAGAAGACAATAAAATCAACCAAATGATTACTAAAAAGATTTTAAGTAAAATGAATCTTGGTTGTGATATTGTTGATAACGGTGAAAGTGCTGTTGAAAAAGTTCAAGAAATAGATTACGATGTTGTATTAATGGATATCCACATGCCTGGAATAAGCGGACTTGAAGCAACAAAAATGATAAGATCCTTCAATAAAGACCTTACTATTTTTGCATTAACAGCTGTTACTATCGAAGATAGAATGCCAGAATTTGAAGATGCAGGCTTTAACGATATTATCTCAAAACCATTTAAGCAAGAAGATTTTGAAAGCAAATTATTCAAAGCTTTAATGGGGCAAAAAAACAGTATGTTTAAATCGCAACAAAATCAATAACCTTCTTATTAAACACTGCAGGATTATCTAGTTCAATAACTATTGGTAAATAATACACTTTACCTTTCAAATCCGGATATTGAAGTAGCCTTACATAATCTTTTTCTGTAGTAATAATTAAAGATTTCTCCTTAAAAAGCTCAATATCTTCCACTGTATAATCATAATGATCTGAAAAGTTTAAGTGCTCAAACTGCAGATTTTTTGATTTCAAATGATGCACGAAAGGACTTGCATTTGCAATCCCCGTAACTAACGTAAATTCTTCTAAAGAGTCCATTGCCATTTTATTTTCTTCGGAAACAACTTCATTCCCATATTGAATAAAACTAAAGAAAACATCTTGATAAGGCTTGGGATTAATCTTCTTAATTATTCGCGCTTTTTCTGAAGCACTTAAATCCAACGGACATTTAGTTACCACAATAATATTAGCTCTCTTTGCCCCTGCTCTAGGTTCACGTAAATTACCCGTTGGCAACACCCAATCGTCTGTATACAAATCTTGATAGGTACTAAGCAATATATTAAATCCCGCTTTCACTTTTCTATGCTGAAAAGCATCATCTAGCAGCACAAGCTCTGGAGCTTCTTTTTGCTGCATTAAATTAGCAATACCATTTTGTCTATCGGCATCAACAGCAACCTGAATTTCTGTATGGAATTTTCTGTAAAACTGAAATGGCTCATCTCCCAACTCACTTGCATTAGCATTTGCATCGGCCAAATAAAAACCCTTCGAGCTTCGTTTATACCCGCGACTAAGTGTTGCTATACGCTTTTCGTCTTTAAGCAAACGAATTAAATACTCAATCATAGGTGTTTTTCCTGTTCCTCCTACACTTAAATTCCCCACACAAATAACAGGAAAATCATAAGATTTAGACTTCAGTAAACCCTTATCAAAAAACACATTTCGCAACCAAGTAACTATATAGTAAATCGGTACAAAAGGAAACAAAATATATCGTAGTATTTTCATATAATCGAAATCGAAAAGGTTTAGATAACTTTTAAAAATCGAAGATAATATTTTTTTAAACCAATAGACTTTTCAAGGAACATTAAATGAATATAGGCAGAAAAATGAAGCTAAATATTTTATATTTGTTTGAAAACTAAAAATTAAAAAAATGCTTGTTCAAGATGTTATTAATCACTTAGAAGAACTTTCTCCTTTAGCTTACGCTGAAGACTTTGACAATGTTGGTCTCCTAGTAGGCGATAAAAACACTAAAGTAACAGGGGTTTTGGTAACATTAGACACTTTAGAAGAAGTTGTTGATGAGGCAATACAAGAAAATTGCAATATGATTGTTAGTTTTCATCCAATAATCTTCAAAGGATTAAAAAAACTTACAGGTAAAACCTATGTAGAACGTGTGGTATTGAAAGCTATTAAAAACGATATAGCTATTTACTCTATGCACACGGCATTAGATAATTCGTGGCAAGGTGTAAACCATATGATTTGCGAAAAATTAGAATTAAAAAACCAAAATATTTTAATTCCGCAAAAACAAACCATTAAAAAACTCACCACTTTTGCACCTATAAAAGATGCAGAAAATATCCGAGAAGCGCTATTTAATGCTGGCGCAGGAAACATAGGGAATTATAGTAATTGTAGCTTTAATACCGAAGGAATTGGCACCTTTAAAGGCAATGAGCATTCTAATCCTGTAATTGGTGAAAAGGGAAAAATACATCACGAAACCGAAACACAAATCACTGTAACCTTTGCAAAACATGCAGAATCCTCTATCCTAAAAGCACTTTTTAGTGCACATCCGTACGAAGAAGTTGCCTATGAAATTATAAGCCTAGAAAACACCAACCAACATATAGGAATCGGAATGATAGGCGAGTTAGAGAACCCAATAAAGGAGACAGAATTCTTACAATATTTAAAAACGAAAATGCACACCCCTTGCATCAGACATTCAAAATTACGCAACAAAAACATTAAAAAAGTTGCTGTTCTAGGTGGGTCTGGTAGTTTTGCTATTTCTGCTGCAAAAGCCTTAGGAGCAGATATATTAGTAACTTCAGATTTAAAATATCATGACTTTTTTACTGCAGAAAACAGCATTGTTTTAGCAGATATTGGTCATTATGAGAGCGAACAGTACACAAAAAATGGTTTAGTAGCGCATCTTACAAAAAAAATTACTAATTTTGCAATCGTTTTATCAAAGACAAACACCAATCCTGTTCAATATTTTTAAAGTATGGCAAAAAAGAAAGAAGTAACTGTAGAAGAGCGATTAAGAGCATTGTATGATTTACAACTCATAGACTCTCGTATAGACGAAATAAGAAATGTACGTGGAGAGCTTCCACTAGAAGTTCGCGATTTAGAAGATGAAGTTGCTGGTTTAAATACAAGATTAGAAAAACTTGAGTTAAGTTTAGATGCTGTTAATAATGACATCAGTGATAAGAAAAATTTAATTGAAGAAGCAAAAGCTTTAATTAAAAAATACGCTGAACAACAAGAAAATGTTAGAAATAACAGAGAATTCAATTCGTTATCAAAAGAAATTGAATTTCAAGAATTAGAAATCGAATTAGCAGAAAAGCATATTAAAGAATTCAAAGCTCAAATAGAGCAAAAGAAAGAAGTAATTGCTGAAACTAAAGGCCGTTGTAAAGAACGCGAAACACATTTAAAACACAAACAAGGTGAATTAAATGCTATTTTAGCTGAAACGGAAAAAGAAGAAAAAGCGCTAATCAAAAAATCGGAAGAATATAAAAATTCTATCGAAGAGCGTTTAGTTTCTGCCTATACTAGAATTAGAACAAACGTAAAGAATGGTTTAGCGGTTGTACCAATCGAAAGAGGTGCTGCTGGAGGTTCTTACTTTACAATTCCACCACAAGTACAAGTAGAAATAGCTGCTCGTAAAAAAATCATCACAGATGAACATAGTGGTCGTATTTTAGTAGATCCTGCTTTAGCAGATGAACAAAGAGAAAAAATGGAAAAACTGTTTGCTAAACTTTAGTCCAACTTTTTAAATATATTTAAAAGCCTTTACATAACTTGTAAAGGCTTTTTTAGTTCTAAGCCTAAGAAAACCTATTAACCTTTGACTAACTTAATAATTACACCCTATGAGAGTTCATAAAACCTTAATCACAACCTTTGTTCTAGTTTTAATGTTCAGTTGTAAAAACAATGCGCAACCTAATTTAGAGCAAGAATCCATTATACAGTCAGAACCCGTACAGGTTGCTACAGAGAACGGAAAAGCAAAAGCCCACTTCGCTAGCGGATGCTTCTGGTGTGTAGAAGCAATTTACGAAAGCGTAAAAGGCGTAGAAGAGGCCATTTCCGGTTATGCAGGTGGTCACACTAAAAACCCTACATACGAATCAAGCAACACAGGTCAAACCGGACATGCTGAAGCTGTCGAAGTAATTTACAATCCAAAAATCATAAGCTTTAGCACGTTAGTAGATGTGTATTTCGCCTCTCAAAACCCGACCCAATTTAACGGACAAGGACCAGATCACGGATCACAGTATCGCTCTATTATTTTTTATCAAAATGAAAAACAAAAAGAAATCATTTTACAAAAGAAAAAAGCTCTAGCTAATAAGCTAGGCAAGCCGATTGCTGCAGAAGTATATCCTTTTCAGAAATTCTGGGTAGCAGAAGAATATCATCAAAATTATGAAAAGCTACACCCGGAAAACAGCTATATACAAGGAGTATCCATTCCAAGGCTAAAACGTTTCCAAGCCAAAATGCCTGAAGTTCTAAAGGAAAAACATCAAAAATAAGATTATATATAAAAGTTCATTTCAAAACATCCAAAACACCACTTCTATACGTATATATAGTAATCGTCCGCAATACTATAATAGTATTGTGTCTATATATATCAAAAACGCCTTATAAAATTGTTTATAAGGCGTTTTTTTGTTCTCTATTTCTTCCCGTATTCCTAAAATAAAATTCTTATTTTTGTTGGAAACCAAAAAACAAATTCACTTTGACCAACTATACTGAAGGTCTTGATTACGCTAAGGAACAAGACAAAAACGACACTTTATCACACTACAGAAATCAGTTCCATATCCCAAAAGATAAAGATGGAAATGATTGGTTATATTTCACAGGAAACTCCTTAGGCTTACAGCCAAAAGCTACGCAAGATTATATACAACAAGAACTTAATGACTGGGCAAACCTTGGAGTTGAAGGTCATTTTGAAGCAAAAAACCCTTGGATGCCATACCACGAATTCTTAACCGAGTCTATGGCTAAGATTGTTGGGGCAAAACCTATAGAGGTAGTTGTAATGAATACACTTACTACCAACCTGCATTTGTTAATGGTAAGTTTTTACCAACCAACCAAGAAAAAATATAAAATTGTAATTGAAAGCGATGCTTTTCCTAGTGATAGATATGCAGTACAAACACAATTAAATTTTCATGGATTTGATGCTGATGAAGGTTTAATAGAATGGAAACCACGAAAAGGAGAAGATCTTTTAAATATAGAAGACTTAGAGACCATACTAGAAGAACAGGGTGACGAAATTGCCTTACTTCTTATTGGAGGCGTAAATTATTACACCGGACAATATTTAGACTTAAAACGTATTGCTGAAATTGGACATGCAAAAAACTGTATGGTTGGAATAGACCTAGCTCACGGAGCAGGAAATGTACCGTTAGAGTTACATGATTCAGGAATTGACTTTGCTGCATGGTGCACCTATAAATACCTAAACTCTGGACCTGGAAGTTTGGGTGGACTTTTTGTTCATGAAAAACACGCACATAATAAAGAACTAAAGAAATTCGCTGGATGGTGGAGTCATAATAAATCTACACGATTTAATATGCGTCAACCATTAGATATAATTCCTGGTGCAGAAGGATGGCAATTAAGCAACCCTCCTATCCTATCTATGGCAGCAATAAAAGCTTCCTTAGACATGTTTGAAGAAGTTGGTATGAAAGCCCTTCGTGAAAAATCAGAAAAACTAACAGGCTATTTTGAATTCTTGTTAAAAGGTTTAAATAACGATAAAATTAAAATTATCACACCTTCCAATCCAAAAGAGCGAGGTTGCCAATTGTCTATACAAGTTCAAGATTCAGACAAATCTTTACATAAAAAATTAACAGAAGCTCATATTATTACAGACTGGCGTGAACCAGATGTAATACGTTGCGCTCCTGTACCATTATACAATACCTTTGAAGATGTTTATAGAATGGTTGAAAAACTAAAAGAAATACTATCATAAGTCTGAAGAGGTTTCAAAATGAAGAGGTAATAGTTAAAATCAAAAAGAAAACTGAAATTTCATTTTGGGAATATCAAATACTGGGTCTTCTTAGCTTCTTTACAAAAAAATCGAATGACTACTTATTTATAACAGATAAAAGGGTATTAGTTATAATAAATGAAGAAACATAACAGATATAGCATACCAAGATTTCAATAAAATAAGATTCCCCCCTTTAAACGACACATTAAAGGTGTTTACAATTAACAACAAAGAGATAAAAATATCCTTAAAAAAGCTTAGATTATCATACGAAGAAATTCAGCTGCTAAAAACCATATAAAAACAAATGACTAAAAAAGACAACATAATAATTATTGGAGCTGGACTATGCGGTTCTTTATTAGCTTTACGTTTAGCACAACGAGGATACACAATAAACCTTTACGAAAGCAGACCAGACTTACGTACTACAGATATTTCTGCTGGAAGATCTATAAATTTAGCGCTTTCAGACCGTGGTTTAAAAGCTATGAGGTTAGCTGGAGTCGAAGACAAAGTAAAACCACTATGCATTCCTATGTATGGTAGGTTAATGCACGATAACAAAGGAAACACTTTCCCTTCAAACTACTCTGGTCGTGAAGGCGAGTATATTAATTCTATTTCTAGAGGGGACCTAAACGGAATGCTCCTTACCGAAGCCGAAAAACACAAAAACCTGCAAATTCATTTCAATAAAGAATGTGAGCATGTAGATATAGAAAACAACATCGCTACTTTCTACGATCACGAAACGAAAACAAAAATAGAAGCCAAAGGAGATGTTATTTTTGGTACAGACGGAGCAGGTTCTGCATTAAGAAAAAGCTATTATTTAGAGCGCAAGTTTCTTTTTAGCTACGCACAAAACTATTTAACACACGGTTATAAAGAATTAGAAATTCCTGCTTCAAAAGATGGAAAACACCTAATAAGCAAAGATTATTTACATATTTGGCCACGAGGGGAATACATGTTAATTGCGCTTCCAAATTTAGACGGAAGCTTTACCGTTACTTTATTTTTAAGCTATGAAGAAGGAGAATATAATTTCAAAAATCTAACTTCAGAAAAAACAATAAAAGAGTTTTTCCAAGCGCAATTCCCCGACGCATTGACTTTAATTCCAAACATCGTTGAAGAATTCGCAAACAACCCTACTGGTGCCTTAGGTACAGTTAAATGCTCTCCTTGGCATTATCAAAATAAAAATGTTTTAATGGGAGATGCTGCACATGCAATTGTTCCATTCTACGGACAAGGAATGAACGCTTCTTTTGAAGATGTAAGTGTTTTTGATGCTATACTAGACAAACATGAAGGGGATTGGGAAACCGTCTTTAAGGTTTATGAAAAAACGCGTAAAGCAGATGCAGATGCTATTGCTGATTTAGCAATAGACAACTATTACGAAATGCGTGACCACGTAGCAAACCCAATTTTTAAAGAAAAACGCAGTATAGAAATGACTTTAGAAAAACAGTTTCCAAAAGAATATTTTTCTAAATATTCCTTGGTAACTTTCCATGAAGACATTCCTTATTTAGATGCTATGAAAAAAGGAAGAGCGCAGGATAAAGCTATTTTAAATATGTTAGCAGACAAGGAGATTAACCCTCAAGAGGCCCCTGAAGTTTTATTGAAAAAAGTACAACAAGCAACAGAAGCTATTTTAGAAGACGATAGAATTGCAGGACTACAATACTAACAATTCAAAAAAATAATATTTCAATTTTATAGAAATAAAACATTATGGAAAAAAAAGTAACACCTAGAGGAGCATACCCACATACAAAACGCGTAGGCGACTTTATTTTTGTTTCTGGAACAAGTTCTAGAAGATCAGACAATACCATTGCAGGAGTAGATATTATTGATGAAATGGGAACAAAACGTCTGAACGCAGAAGTACAAACAAGAGAAGTTTTAAAAAATATAGATGCCAACTTACAAAAAGAAGGAGCTTCCTTAAAAGACGTGGTAGATGTAACCTCTTTCCTTGTAAATATGAATGACTTTGCTGGATACAACAAAGCATATGCTGAGTTTTTTGATAAAGAAACTGGACCAACAAGAACCACCGTTGCTGTTCACCAATTACCACATCCAGATTTGGTAGTTGAAATTAAAGTAATGGCTTACAAAAAAGCCTAGTTACCTTCCTATATTTACAGGAAGCCAAAACAAATTATAATTAAAAAGCAGGCTCTTGCTTTCGTAAGAATGACAAAATGGAAAACATCAAAAACTTCATAAACGGAAACTTTCAAAGTCCTATTCAAGACAATTGGCTAGACAACTACAACCCTGCTAACGGGGAAGTTTACAGTCGAATACCCAATTCTACTAAAGAAGACGTAGAAAATGCTTATATCGCTGCAAAATCGGCTTTCCCAAGTTGGTCACAAACCACTTTGGAAGAAAGAAGCAGGATTCTCATTAAAATTTCCGAGTTATTAGAAAGTAATTTAGATCGTTTTGCAGAAGCTGAAAGCAAAGACAATGGAAAACCAATAAGTTTAGCAAAAGCTGTAGATATACCTAGAGCAGCAAGCAACTTTAGGTTCTTTGGAAATGCTATTACACAATTCGCTAGCGAAAGCCATGAAAGTGTCGGTCAACAGGCAGTAAACTATACGCTACGCCAACCAATTGGTGTTGTAGGCTGTATTTCCCCTTGGAACCTCCCACTCTATCTTTTTACTTGGAAAATCGCTCCTGCTATTGCTGCAGGAAACTGTGTAGTTGCCAAACCAAGCGAAGTAACACCAATGACCGCCTATTTATTAGGCGAAATCTGTAATCAAGCTGGTTTACCTAAAGGAGTTTTAAATATTGTTCACGGATTAGGAACAACGACCGGTCAAGCCATTATAGAACACGAAGATATAAAGGCAATTAGTTTTACAGGAGGTACATCAACAGGAGCTCATATAGCAAAAGTAGCTGCTCCAATGTTTAAAAAACTATCCTTAGAATTAGGCGGAAAAAACCCAAATATCATATTTGCTGATTGCGATTACGATGATATGTTACAAACAACGGTTCGCTCCTCTTTTGCCAATCAAGGACAAATATGTTTATGTGGAAGTAGAATATTTGTAGAAGCTTCCATTTATGAGAAATTTAAAAAGGATTTTGTCGAAAAGATAAAAGCACTTAAAGTAGGTCATCCTTCGGAAGCAGAAACAAATATAGGAGCTCTAGTTTCTAAACCGCATCTAGAAAAGGTGTTAGAATATATAGATATTGCAAAGGAAGAGAATGGAAAAATTCTTTGTGGCGGAAATAGAGTTACCATAAATGGTTTTGAAAACGGCTACTATTTAGAACCAACGGTCATAGAAGTTCCAAATGATGAGTGTAGAGTAAATCAAGAAGAAATATTTGGTCCTGTAGTTACAATTATGCCTTTTAATAAGGAAGATGATGTTTTGCAAATGGCAAACAAAGTTAAGTATGGTTTATCTGCTACATTATGGACAAATAATTTAAAACGAACCATGCGCATGAGCAACCAACTACAAGCTGGAATTGTTTGGGTTAACACTTGGATGATGCGTGATTTACGAACACCTTTTGGAGGAGTAAAAGCCTCTGGAGTTGGTCGTGAAGGCGGATTTGAAGCATTACGCTTTTTTACAGAAGCTAAAAATGTATGTATAAAATACTAGTTTTCTAATATCTAGAAAACCAAGAAATAAAATAAATATGGACTTAAAAATCAACAATAAATACGCATTAGTTTGCGGAAGCACGGCAGGAATAGGAAAAGCAACAGCTATTGCTCTTGCAGAAGAAGGTGTACAGGTAACATTAATTGCTAGAAATGAAGATAAGTTAAAAGCAACTTTAAAAGAATTACCTCAACAAAGAAATCACGATTATATAGTTGCTGACTTCTCTAACCCAAAGGAGTTAAAAGAAAAAGTAGAAGCTTATATTAAAAAAAATCACGGATTCCATATTCTAGTAAATAATACAGGAGGACCAAAAGGAGGCCCTGTTTTCTCTGCAGAAATTGAAGAATTTGAAGATGCTTTTACACAACACTTAAAATGTAATCATGTATTGGCTCAAGCAATTGTTCCGTTTATGAAAGAAGAAAACTACGGAAGAATAGTGAATGTTATTTCTACTTCTGTAAAACAACCTTTAGACGGATTAGGAGTAAGTAATACAATTCGAGGAGCAGTTGCAAACTGGAGTAAAACATTAGCAAATGAGCTAGGAGCTTTTGGTATTACCGTAAACAATGTGCTTCCTGGAGCAACAGGAACAGAACGCCTTGCGGAAATAATTAAAAACAAATCGGCTAAAACTGGTACTACAGAAGAAGAATCTGCAAATGCTATGAAAAGTGCAGTACCAGCAAAGAGATTTGCTAAACCTGAAGAGTTAGCTAGTGCTATTACCTTTTTAGCTAGTGAACGTGCAGCCTATATAAACGGAATTAATCTACCGGTTGATGGTGGAAGAACAAAAAGTTTGTAACTTTATATTCCGTAATAAAAATCGACAAGCTAAGCAAAGTATCAGCTTTCTTGGATTGGACACAAAACATAACAAAAACCTGCGTTAAGGATTGTAGCGACATCCTTTTTTTGCTTCGATAAATGGCAAAAAAAGATACAGTGAAAAGCCTGACCTGATAAGGTAACGCCCAAAAAATAAAATCATGAGTAAACTAGTTTCGCCTTTAAATTTTAAAGCTTGGATTGAAGAAAACAGACATCTTTTAAAACCACCGGTTGGTAATAAAGTGGTTTGGAAAGATGGTGATTTTATTGTTATGGTTGTTGGCGGACCTAATAGCAGAAAGGATTATCATTATAACGAAACTCCTGAATTTTTCTACCAAGTTGAAGGAGATATGGTTTTAAAAATCATAGATAATGGCACGCCTAAAGATGTACATATTAGAGAAGGTGATATTTATTTATTACCTCCAAAAGTGCCGCATTCACCTCAAAGAAATGCTAATACGGTTGGATTGGTTATTGAGTACAAAAGACCAGAAGGCATGCGAGATGCGTTACTTTGGTTCTGCGAAAATTGTGTCACGAAACTTTATGAAGAAGATTTTACTGTGGAAAATATTGAAACAGATATGCCAAAAATCTTTGATAAATACTACAACGATAAAGACAAAAGAAGTTGCCCTAATTGCGGGGAGGTAATGCAACCACCAAAAAAAGCACAGATAGATTAGAACTGTCATTCCAGCGAAAAAGGAATGCATTATAATTTTAACTAAAAAGTAGATTCCTGCCAAAACAGGAGTGACAAATATGGAAAAACGCAAATTAAGAATAAACGGTCATTCTCACTTACTTCCTTACCCAGAGGAAATTCCTCAATTTATGAAAGACAAAGGTATTTTTTGGGTGGACAAAGACCGAAAATACATGCTTCAGAAAGATTGGAATAGACCAATTACTGATTCTAGTTTCTTTTTAAATGAGAAATTAGCTTGGATGGAGCGTTATAAAATAGATCATGCTGTTGTTTTAAACCTTTCTCAATTATATGGAAATGGGTTGCGTGTAGAAGAAATGAAGAAAGCTTTACGTTTTCAGAATGATTTTAATGCCAAGGTACAGCAGGAACACCCAAGCAAATTTACCTGTGGATTTGTTGTGCATCCAGGCTTTGTTCAAGGTGCTTGTTGGGAAATTGAACGCTGTGTTGAAGAATTAGGTATGCAGTTATTGTGTTTACCAACACATTATATGGATACTATTGGAACTTGGCGTTGTATTTTTGATGAGGAAAATGAGCCTATTTTTGAACTTGCGAGTAAATATAATTTAGCGGTAGAAATTCATCCTTATGATGGTGAAAAATTCATTAAACTAGAAAATACTTCTTGGCGTTTTCACTTGATATGGATGCTTGCACAATGTGCAGATGCCTACCACTTTTTAACCTTAAATGGTTTTCAAGACAAATTCCCAAACATGCGTACTTGTTTTGCCCATGGAGGACAGTTGGCACAAATAAATTTAGGAAGACGTATTCAAGGCTTTGATGGAAGACCAGATTTATTTGAAGGGAAAAGTCACCCAAGAAAAGCTGTAGGACACAAAAACATCTTTTTTGACACACTTGTACACGATACTGGGGGATTAGAACTACTTATCAAAAACCAAGGCTCTAAACAGGTATTAATGGGCTTAGATGACCCTTACCCATTAGGAGAAATGGAAAGCGAAAAGCAATCTTCTTATCCAGGTAAAATTTTAGATTTAGCTATTGATAGAAATATTATTACAGAAACCGAACGAGATAATATCTGGGAAGACAATGTCATACAATGGCTGTGTGGCGATGATCAAGCGGCTAAAGATAAATTGATAAAACGAATATTAGGTTAATATCTACAAGTATAAAAAATGCACTTTCTACCAGAAAAACTAGACGAATACGTTGTTGCTCATTCTGAAGCAGAACCAGAATTACTACAACAACTTACTAGGGAAACCTATCAAAAGATATTACAACCAATTATGCTTTCTGGTCCGTATCAAGGACGCGTTTTAAGCATGATTTCTAAGCTTATTAATCCGAAAACCATATTAGAGCTTGGTACTTTTACGGGTTACGCTACGCTTTGCTTAGCAGAAGGATTACAAGCCGATGGAGAAATTCATACTATTGATGTAAATGAAGAATTGGTAGATTTTCAACGAAAATATTTTGACAAATCTGCTTATGGAAAGCAAATACACCAACATTTAGGGAATGCCTTAGATATAATTCCTGAGTTAGATAAAACTTACGATTTGGTTTTTATTGATGCTGATAAGCCTAACTATGTAAATTATTTTCATTTAATCATAGATAGAATGAATCCCGGGGGAATCATCTTATCGGATAATGTATTATGGCATGGAAAGGTTATTGAACCTTTAAACGAAAAAGACACATCGACTAAAGCGGTATTAGAGTTTAATACGCTTCTTAAAAATGATGATAGAATTGAAACGGTTTTATTACCTATTCGAGATGGCTTGACAATAAGCAGAAAGAAATAGACTAAAGTTTTCTTCTTACAGAACCTGTAAACTCTTCTAGTTCGTCTTTTACCTTTTTAAGCTCTTCGTCTACTCCTTTAGTAATAGAAGTATCTATACCATGATCTTCTGCACTCTTAGATATTTCGTGCTTAATGTCATTGGTTGCGTCTTTAAGTGTACGCATACCTTTCCCTAGACCTCTTGCAATCTCAGGAATTTTATCTGCACCAAATACCATAACCACTATAAATAGGATTAAAGCTATTTCTGGTCCACTAATAAACAAATATGTTGCCTGTATATTCACAATGCAAATATAGTGAGTAGTTTAATACAAATAAAAAAAGCCAACTCAAAAGTTGGCTTTTTTTGAAAATATTTTTCGTTTAGTTCTTAACTCCTTCTTTAAAAGAATCAAATTTACTTTTCACTTCTTCTCTAGGCCAAGAATTATTAGAAGTATCTACGTCTGCAGTTTCTAAATTTGGATCTACTTTAATAGAAACAATTTCTTTTTCTGAAGCTATAGTTTTACTTACTTCAGCATCGTTAAGTCTCCATATTTGCGCTGGATATTTTTCCATTTTAGAGGTTCCGTCTGCGTAAGTATATTCAACTATAATAGGCATAACCAATCCACCTGGCTTTTCAAAAGTAACACTATAGAAATATTTAGGCTCTTTGATTTTCGCTCTTTCTGCCGAAGAGAAATTATCCATTATATACTCGTTTAAAGTAGTAGAGTTTTCTAAAACAGATTTCCCTTTTAAAGACTCATTAAAATCTACACTCCCTTCTTCAACAAAGTATACTAAAGGAGGTAAATCATTTAAATTAATTCCTCTTTGCTTAGCTATTTCTCTAATTTCTGCATTAGGCTCGTCTGATACGTAGTATTTCTTAACGTCTTTAATTCCTATATCTACATAATCTGTTGTATAAAACCATCCTCTCCAAAACCAATCTAAATCGAAGGCAGAAGCATCTTCCATGGTTCTAAAGAAATCCTCTGGTGTTGGGTGTTTAAACTTCCAACGGTTAGAATATTCTTTAAAAGCATAATCAAACAACTCACGTCCCATTACAGATTCTCTTAAAATATTAAGAGCTGTAGCTGGTTTACCGTAAGCATTGTTTCCAAATTGGTAAACGTTTAATCCTTTTGTCATGATAGGAGCAATATAGTTTTGATCTCCTCCCATATAATCTACAATCTTAGCTGCTGGTCCACGACGAGAAGGGTATTTATCATGTCCTTCGGATAAAGCATCTGGATACCACTCTGCAAAATCTTGCTCAGCTACATACTGTGTAAAAGTATTTAAACCTTCGTCCATCCATGTCCATTGACGCTCATCACTATTTACAATCATTGGGAAGAAATTATGCCCTACCTCATGGATAATTACACTAATCATTCCGTATTTTGTTCTATCACTATAGTTACCATCTTTATCAGGACGACCATAATTCCAGCAAATCATAGGATATTCCATCCCTTGGTTTTTAGCATGTACTGAAATTGCTTTATGGTACGGATAATCAAAAGTCATTCTAGAGAAAGTCTTTAAGGTACTAGCAACTGCTTTGGTAGACCATTGTTCCCATAATGGGTTACCTTCTTTAGGATACATAGAAACCGCCATTACATCTTTATCTCCTAACTTTACAGCCATCATATCCCAAATCCAACGTCTTGAAGTTGCAAAACCAAAGTCACGAACGTTTTCCGCATAAAGCTTCCATGTTTTAGTTTCTTTAGATTTTGTTTTTTCTGCAGCTTCAGCTTCTTCTTGTGTTACTATTAAAACTGGTTCGTCATAAGATTTTTTAGCTTTCTCATAACGCTTCATCATTTCTTTAGAAAACACTTCTTTTCTATTCATTAATTTTCCTGTACCATCTAAAATATGATCTGCAGGAACGGTAATATTTACTTCGAAGTTTCCGAAAGGAAGCGCAAACTCATCTCTTCCCCAGAATTGAGAGTTTTGCCAACCTTCAACATCATTGTAAACCGCCATTCTTGGGTGGAATTGAGCTATTACATAAGCTCTATTATCATCTTCTGGAAAATATTCATATCCAGATCTTCCTCTTCCGTTTACGTGGTCGTTAATATTATACCACCATTTTATAGAAAAGGAGAATTTTTCTCCAGTTGCTAATGGTTTTGGCATTTCAACACGCATCATGGTTTGGTTAATCATGTGTGGTAAATCACGCCCATTAGTATCTTTTACTTCTAAAATATTGAATCCTCCATCAAAAGGTTCTGTTAAAAAAGTATCTGCAAAACTACCTGGTGTATCTGCAGGTTGTGCTGCGTCATTTTCAATTAAAGGAGATGGAGAGTCTTTTGCTCTTACGTTTTGATCTAACTGCACCCATAAATAATTTAAAGTATCTGGTGAGTTATTTGTATAGGTAATGGTTTCGGAACCTGAAATTCTTGCATTTTCATCATCTAAAACAATGTCCATCTTATAGTCTGCTTGCTGCTGGTAGTAAGCAGGACCTGGAGCTCCAGATGCAGTTCTAAACATGTTTGGTGTAGAAAACTCATCATAAAGTTGTTTAAATTTATTGTTATTGGTGTGACCTTGCTGTCTTTCTGTTTTTTCTTGGGCTTGAGCAAAAGCTCCTACCGCTACAAAAACTGCCGAAAGCAATACAGACTTAAATTTATTCATGTTGTTTTTTTTAATTAGTAAGCGATGCCTAAAATAATAAAATTTTAAATAATTGGGTTTATTAATTGTAGTTTAACTCTCCTTTATTGTTTCCTTTTCTTAAAATAAAGCTTTTATTTTTTCCGTTAATCTTGGTTCTAATTACGTTTTCCTGTTCTTCAAAAAGGTCTTGAAGCACTTGGTTTTCAATAGCAAAACTTTTAATTTCCTTTACATTTTCTACTTCTAAATAAAAGTAAATAACATCATTTTCATATTCTTTACCTAAATAATTATAAGTAACTGGTTTTCCGTTAATGTGAATTTGTATTTTCTCATTTAAGTATCGCTTTGTATACATTTCTACTGTCGATAGTTCATTTGGAATACTCAAAGTAATATTTTCATCATAACGTTCTCGTAGTAATCTTTCAAAATCATCTACAAAAACGTTGGTAATTATTTGAAGGGATTGTTTTTCTTTCACATATTCTATATGAGTTACACTAACATAATATTTGTGAGCTGCAGTAAATGCGAAAATAGGTAAGAGCAATAGAATAAATGTACGTTTTAATGTTTTCATATGTATTTCCTAAAAGTGGAAGTTTTATTTTTTGATACTAAAGTAATTCTTTTTTATGTTTTCAAAGATTATTCCAATATTGCTTAATCAGTTGGCGGCATATAGTTTGCTTTATATTCTATGAGTTTGTCTTTTAAAAACACTAAAATTTCTAAATCGCTTTTAGTAGTACAAATCTCTTTAAAGTTTTCAGCATCGCTTACAAAATAAAAATAATCCATGATATATTCTTGTTCTAAAGGCGAATCGAAAAACAAGTCTTCAGATAATCTAGTTTTAATAGCAAACATTAGCGTTTTGCGTTTATCTATTTTTACTCTGTTTTTTAATCTTTTAGTTCTTCCTGAAATAGCGTTTAAGATTGGGTTTAATGGAATAAAACCTCCTCCTGTACTTGCTTCGTTTAACAATCTTTCGTTATGTGTTTTTAATACTCCTTGATAACTTTGTATTCCTAGCTTTTGTGCAGTAATTGGCTCTCCATCTGCTTCGATAATATCTTGCATCAAATTACCAGATAGCATTTTACCTATAACAACCTCATCAAGCTCATTAACTTGTTCTTCTAAAGTAATAGTTACACTCTTAGAAAGTGTGTTCTCGATATTAATGACTATGGTTTTCAGTTTACTTTGTACTGAAGAAACCACTAAAGTATCATTTAGTTTCCCGGAAATCATAAATTCACCTTTAGCATTGGTTACGGTAAATTTCTGAAGCGTTTTATTAATGATGTGAATGTTTTCTACATCATTTTCACTTTTAATTATTCCGTGGATTTCAACCGTTTGCGACCAAGAAAATTGGATACAAATCAGTAAAATAGCAAGAAAAAAGAATTTGGTTTTCAATTAGTTGGTTTTGGTTTTATAAAGAACGTATTTCAAATCTTAAAGAAAATGAAATGGGTGTATAAACTTATGTTAAAAGCAATTCTGTATTTTTACAGAAGTTAAATCGAAAAAAAAAAACGTTTACACGAAAAATAAATATGAAAAACATACTTATAGCAAGCACTTCTACCATTCACGGAAGTGGATATTTAGAATATCTTTTAGAGGAATTAGAAACATTTTTTAAAAGCGCTTCTAGCATTTTATTTATTCCTTATGCAAGACCTAGCGGAATTTCACATGATGATTACACTAAAAAGGCAAGCGAAGCTTTTTCGAAAATCAATAAAAAGGTAATAGGAATTCACACTTATGAAAACACTTCAGAGGCAGTAGAAAAAGCGGAAGCTATTTTTGTTGGTGGCGGAAACACTTTTGTATTAGTAAACCAACTATATAAAAACAACCTAATTACAGCACTAAGTGACGCAGTAAGAAACGGCACGCCTTATTTAGGAACAAGCGCAGGAAGTAATATTTGCGGACTAACCATGAATACTACCAACGATATGCCAATTGTGCAACCTCCTAGTTTTAAAACTTTAGGTTTTGTGCCTTTTAACATCAATCCGCATTATTTAGATCCAGATCTTAATTCCACACATAAAGGAGAAACACGTGAAACTAGAATAAAAGAATTTCATGCATTTAATTCGCAACCAGTTGTTGGTTTACGTGAAGGAAGTTGGTTAGAAGTAAAAGGGAAAACTATTACTTTGAAAGGGAAGCTTACAGCTAGAATCTTTGAGCAGAACAAAAACCCGTTTGAAATGGAGCCTGAAACATTATTAAACGATCTAAAATAAAAAAGCTTCATCCTAACAGATGAAGCTTCTAGAGCGAGAGACCGGGTTCGAACCGGCGACATTCAGCTTGGAAGGCTGACGCTCTACCAACTGAGCTACTCTCGCATTCCGGGCGCAAATATAGAAAATAAGATTACTATTATAAAAATATTTTTGAGATTTTTTTTAAAAAATTTTAATTTGAAATATTAGGCTAGTCTAAACCTAAAACAAAACACTGATTACAAACTAAATACAAATATTCAAAAGAGATAACTTGCAATTAAATCTTCTGAAATAAATTTCAGAATAATAGCTTTATTTAAGCCTATCATATAATTTCAAGCAATAAGGGATTCTTTTTTTATCTTTGATTTCACAAAAATCACACCCATGAACAAGAAAGTTATTTTAATGATTCTTGATGGTTGGGGGAAATCTCCAGACCCAAAAGTTTCAGCAATAGACCACGCAAACACTCCTTTTATAGATTCACTTTACCATACTTATCCAAATGCTACTTTACGTACAGACGGCCTACATGTTGGCTTACCAGAAGGACAAATGGGAAATTCTGAGGTTGGACATATGAATCTTGGAGCAGGGCGAATTGTTTATCAGGATTTAGTAAAAATCAACCTAGCTGTAAAAAACAAAACATTAACGCAAGAAAAAGCGCTAGTAAATGCTTTTAATTATGCTAAAAACAACAATAAGACTGTTCACTTTTTAGGTTTAGTAAGTGATGGCGGCGTACATTCTCACATCAATCATCTATTAGGGTTGGTTGAAGCTGCAGAAGACTTCGGTATTGAAAAATCATATATTCATGCCTTTACAGATGGTAGAGATGTAGACCCAAAATCTGGCTTCGGATTTATTACTGCTTTAGAAGAATTTCTTGAAAGCAAAAAAACGAAAATTGCTTCGATTACGGGAAGGTATTATGCCATGGACAGAGACAAGCGTTGGGAGCGAGTTAAATTGGCTTACGATGCTATTGTTCACGGAAAAGGAAAAGCTTCCAATAACTTATTGAAGTCTATTGAAGAAAGTTACGACGAAGACATTACCGACGAATTTATAAAGCCGATCATCGCAGTAGATAATTCTAACAAAGCTATTGCAACCATTCAAGAAGGGGATGTAGTAATCTTTTTTAATTTCAGAACCGATCGTGGAAGACAATTAACCGATGCCCTAACGCAGAATGATTTTCATGAACAAAATATGCACAAATTAAACCTGCATTATGTTACCATGACAAATTACGACGACTCCTTTTCCGGAATAGAGGTAATTTACGATAAAGACAATCTTACAGAGACTTTAGGAGAGGTTTTAGCAAAGCATAATAAAAAACAAATTCGAATTGCCGAAACGGAAAAGTACCCACATGTCACCTTTTTCTTTTCAGGCGGAAGAGAAGAAGTCTTTAAAGGAGAAAGCAGAATATTAAAAAATTCTCCAAAAGTAGCTACCTACGATTTAAAGCCAGAGATGAGTGCCTACGAACTTACAGATGCATTAATACCTGAAATAGAAAAAGAGGAAACCGACTTTGTATGTTTAAACTTTGCAAACGGAGACATGGTAGGCCATACAGGAGTTATGGAAGCCGCAATAAAAGCTTGTGAAGCTGTAGATACTTGTGTAGAAAAGCTAGCAAACACTGCTTTAAAACACAATTATACGACAATATTAATTGCAGATCATGGTAATTGCGAAACCATGATAAACCCAGACGGAACACCAAACACAGCACATACTACAAATCCAGTACCTATTATTTTAATCGATAAAGATTTAAAACATATTAAAGACGGAATTCTAGGAGATATTGCACCAACGGTCTTAAAATTAATTGGTATTGAGCAACCAGCAGCTATGACAAGAGAATCTCTAGTTTAATTAGCACACTAATATTTTACACATCTCGTTTTCTAATGAAACTATGGCTTATCACGATACCACTTTAAGAACCAAACACAAAACCCTAACGCTTGAAGAATTACATTTAAGCGAAGAGGTTAGAAATAGTATCCACCAGCTTATTGAAGAGTTCACCTATTTAGAAGCTCTTAAAAAGTATGACATTCCGGTAGACAATAAAATTCTATTACACGGAAAAACAGGATGTGGAAAAACAGCAACAGTACACGCCATTGGGAAAGCCTTAAACAAAGAGGTAATCACTCTTAATTTGGGTGGGTTTGTTTCTTCTAAGTTAGGAGAAACCGGAAAAAACATCACCGAACTTTTCAAAAAAACATCCTATAATAATGCTATCTTGTTTATTGATGAATTTGATTTTATAGGAAAACTAAGAGATTACGACAATAAAGATTCTGGAGAAATGCAACGACTAGTAAATACTATCATCCAGCAAATAGATAATATGTCAGATACCGCTTTACTTATAGGTGCAACAAATCACCTAGAAGTAATCGACTCTGCTTTATTAAGAAGGTTTCAAATAAAATTAAAATACAAATTACCAACTAGTGAACAATTAGACAACTATTATGATAGTCTATTAGCTAAATTTCCAAAAGAAATCAATTCCATAAAAAGAGCTTATGACCTATCCTATGCTGAAGCCAAAGACATCGCTTTACAGCAGATAAAAGCAAACGTCATTCAAATTGAAAAACGAAATAAAGCGTAAACGGAAGCTATAACAAAACTTATAGGCTTTAATGTCTTTCTTAAACAACTATATTTATTGTAGATTTGCAATCTATTTTTGTAACTATGAATTTAAAAGACAAACTTATTCTTGCCATCGATTTTGATGGTACCGTAGTAGATGATGCTTACCCTAAAATAGGGAAGCCAAAATTATTTGCAATTGAAACCCTTAAAAAGCTTCAATCAGATGGTCATCGTCTTATTTTATGGACATACAGAAGTGGCAAATACCTAGACGAAGCTGTTGAATTTTGCAAAAGCAAAGGCATTGAGTTTTATGCTATAAACAGCAGTTTTCCTGAAGAAAAATTTGACGAAGCTACAAAGAGTAGAAAAATACACGCAGATTTATTTATAGACGATAGAAATATTGGCGGATTTATAGGTTGGGGTGAAGTTTACCAAAAAATTGCAGACCCAAATGCTAGTCCGATTAACCTTCCTAAAAAGAAGAAGAGTCTCTTCTCCTTTTTAAGAAAGAATCGTTAATTATTAATTAACCTTTAATTAGTTCAAAATACTCTTTATCTATTGCTTCTCTATGATCTGGATGCGCAATATTAACTAATGCTTTTACGCGTTGTTGAATTGTTTTTCCATATAGATTTGCTATACCATATTCTGTCACAATATAATGTACATGAGACCTTGTTGTAACAACACCTGCCCCTGGTTTTAATGTTGAAACTATTCGGCTAATACCGTTTTTAGTAACCGATGGTAAGGCAATAATTGCTTTTCCCCCTTCACTTAAAGAAGCTCCTCTTATAAAATCCATCTGACCCCCTACTCCAGAGTACATATGTGCTCCTATAGAATCTGCACAGACTTGTCCGGTAAGATCCACCTCAATAGCAGAATTTATTGCTACCATATTAGGGTTTTTTCTAATGTTTGAAACATCATTAGTATAATTAGAAACCTGCATTTCAACAAAAGGGTTATCATCTACAAAATCATATAAACGTTTAGACCCCATTAAGAAAGTTGTTAAAGCACGCCCTCTATTTACACCTTTATAATTTCCGTTTATAACATCGCTAAGAATTAAATCTATTACACCATCAGAAAACATTTCGGTATGTAAACCTAAATCTTTATGATTGGTTAGTCTAGTTAATACCGCATTCGGAATACTACCAATACCCATTTGAAGGGTGCTTCTATCTTCAATTAAACTCGCAACATAGTTTCCTATTTTGTTTTCAATTTCTGAAGGTTTCACCATATCATGTGCTGGTAATGGCTGATTGGACTCTACTAATAAATCTATTTCAGAAACATGAATAATACCAACACCATGGGTTCTTGGCATTTGATCATTAACCTGAGCTATAACATATGTTGCATTGTCAATTGCAGCTAAAGTAGCTTCTACCGAAACCCCTAAAGAGCAATACCCGTGTTTATCTGGTACAGAAACTTGAATTAAAGCAACATCTAGATCGATGATATTTCTTTTAAAAAGCAGTGGTAATTCACTTAAAAAAACTGGTGTATAAGAGCCATTCCCTGCTTTTAAGGTATGTCTAACATTTTTTCCGATGAAAAAGGAATTCACATGAAAGCTATCTCTTAATTCTGGATTAGCATAAGGAGCTTCGCCTTCGGTATGTAAATGACAAACCTCTACATTTCTTAATTCTTCATGACGCGCTGTCATTGCCTGTATAAGAGCTTGCGGAGCTGCTGCTGCCGCTTGAATATAAACTCTATTATTAGACTTGATTACTTTTACTGCTTCTTCAGCACTTACTGATTTAAACATATTCTTTTATTTGAAGTGCAAAATTATGAAATTAAAAAAGTATAAAAACTGCTAAATATCATGTTTCATTAAAAAATTACACATTGTTATTTTTAAGTATATTTGCATCATATTTTATTGCATATGATCATTGTAAAAACAAGAGAAGAAATAGAGTTAATGCGCGAAGCAGCATTAGTAGTGTCTAAAACCTTAGGAGAGGTTGCCAAAGCTGTAAAGCCTGGAGTAACATCATTAGAACTAGATAAAATTGCAGAAACTTGTATTAGAGACCAAGGGGCTATCCCTGGTTTTTTAGGTTTATACGACTTTCCTAATACACTATGTATGAGTCCGAACTCACAGGTAGTGCACGGAATTCCTAATAATACACCTTTAGAAGAAGGAGATATTATTTCTGTAGATTGTGGTGCCATCTTAAATGGTTTTTATGGCGATCACGCCTACACTTTTTCTGTAGGTGAAATTGCTCCTGAAACGCAAAAATTATTAGACGTTACCAAAGAATCTCTTTACGTTGGAATAAGAGAACTTAAAGTTGGTAATCGCGTTGGCGATGTTGGTTATGCTATTCAAAAGTATTGTGAAGATCATGGCTACGGAGTAGTAAGAGAGTTAGTAGGTCATGGCATTGGTCGTAAAATGCACGAGGATCCTGAAATGCCTAACTACGGAAAACGTGGTCGTGGAAAGAAATTTGTTGAAGGAATGGTTGTAGCAATTGAGCCTATGATTAACTTAGGAACAAAAAGCATTAAACAACATAGAGATGGGTGGACTATCACTACTTTAGACGGAAAACCTTCTGCTCATTTTGAACATGATGTTGCTATTGTAGACGGAAAACCAGAATTACTTTCAACTTTTGCTTATATATATGAAGCTTTGGGTATTAAAAGTGATGAAGAAAAGGAATTCCGCCAGAAAGCATTGGTGCTTTAATAATGAAACGACTTTTTAAAACGATTCTTAATATTATTCCTAGGCCTATATTAATTAGGCTAAGTTATATAGTACGCCCTGTTTTAGCTTTCTTTTTAAAAGGAAGCAATTTTACAGACCCAATAGACGGTAAAAGTTTCAAATCCTTTTTGCCTTATGGCTATGGTACGCAACGTAATAATGTATTATCGCCTTCTACCCTTTCGTTAGAAAGGCATAGATTATTATGGCTATACCTAAAAAGGGAAACTGATTTTTTTACAGCAAATAAAAGCGTATTGCATTTTGCTCCAGAACAATGTTTCTTGAATCGTTTTAAAAAGTTGAAAAACTTAGACTACACAACAACAGATTTAGAATCTCCTATCGCCGATGTAAAAGCGGATATCTGCAATCTTCCTTTTGCAGACAATAGCTACGATGTTATTTTATGTAATCACGTATTAGAGCATATTCCGGACGACACGAAAGCCGTGCAAGAGCTTTACCGAGTTTTAAAACCTGGAGGCTATGGTATTTTACAAATTCCGCAAGACCTATCTAGAGAAAAAACTTTTGAAGACGATAGTATCACAGATAAAAAAGAACGCGCTAAAATATTTGGACAATACGATCACGTTCGTGTTTATGGAAGAGATTATTTCGATAAACTTAGAAGTATTGGCTTCCAAGTAGCAGAAGTAGATTATACTAGCAATTTTACTAAGGAGGAAATTGAAAAATATTGCTTAGCCAAAGGAGAGATTATTCCAGTAGTTTATAAATAAAACCGAACTAAAAATTATATAAATGACACAGCAAGTTATAATATTTACGGCTACACTCTTAGGAATGCTATCGGTTATTTTTGGTGCCTTTGGAGCACATGCTTTAAAGAAAATTTTATCTTCAGATCAATTACAGAGCTTTGAAGTTGGAGTTAAATACCAAATGTATCACGCAATAGTATTATTAGTTTTAGGTTTTAATAGTGATATGGTAACTTCTGCTACCTATTGGTGCTTCACCTTAGGGGTTTTATTATTCTCTTTTAGTATTTACGGACTCGTTTTATCGGATGCTAAAGGAAAAAAACTTCGATTTTTAGGTCCCGTTACACCTATAGGCGGACTACTTTTAGTGAGTGGTTGGTTCCTATTGTTGCTAAGTGCATTTTAATACATATAACACTTTCTAGTTTCAAAATTATTCAGGAAATCCATTTAAGCTGATGGTTTCTAATTCTTGTTTTTCATTTTCAAAAACTAAAAACACTTTAAGTTCTGGATGGTTTGTTAAAAAAGTTTTTATTTTATCCATTCCCATCGCTTGAAAGGCTGTTGCATAAGCATCTGCCGTCATACAATTAGGAGCTAATACTGAAACTCCCAAAATATTCGTTTTACTAGGATAACCTGTTTTAGCATCAATGATATGTGCATACCTATTACCAGCTTCGTCTATTTGAAACTTTCTGTAAGTACCAGAAGTAGCCATGGCGTTATCTTGTAGAGGAATTGCCTTTAAAATAGACTGAGTTCCATCAAAATTAGGCTTATCTATTCCAACTGTCCATGCCGAATTTTTTTCTATATTGTTTCCTTTAGAACGTATCTCTCCCCCTATTTCAACTAAATAATTTGAAACATTTTTAGATTCTAAAAATTCTGCAACTACATCAACCGCATACCCTTTTGCTATTGCATTAAAATCAATAAAAGTTTCAGGGTGTTTTTTATAAACAGATGTTCCTTCTATATAAATTTTGTCTAAACCCACATACTGCATCAAACTGTCAATCTTAAGACTATCTAAGCTCTTTATTTTCTTTTCTGGACCAAATCCTAGCGCATTAACTATAGTACCTATAGTAGGGTCAAAAACACCTTCAGTTTGCTTGTGAATACGCTTTGCATCCTCTAGAACTTTTATAAAATGTGTATCAACTGTTTTAGATTCATTTCTATTTACTTTTGAAATATTTGAATTAGTCTGATAAGTGGACATCGATTTATTAATGACATAAAACAAACTATCAACTTGCTTTTGATAATTAGTATCTACATCATAAATTAAAGAATAGCTAGTACCAAAAACAGCTCCGGAAAGTCTGGTGTTTTTTGGTTCTTGCTTACAAGAATAAAATAACGCAACAGTTAGTAATAGAAAAGAAAAGTGTTTCATGTAGTATATTTTTCGGTTATTTTATTTGATTGATTCTTCTTTTAAGAATATTAATTAAGGTTCATATCTATTACTTGAATACCGTTATATTCAATTAAATATTCTTCATTTAAATAAACTGGCAATTCTTCTCCTTTAGGGTTTCCCAATCCAACACCGGCATATAAAACTTTAGCATCTTTTTCAAAAGCATGCTTTTTAAAAGATTCCATCCAAATAACATCATAGTTATTAGGGTTTTCTGGTAGAATTACAGCGCGAACTATCACAAAATAGTACTGACTGTTTTTATCTATACATACAAACTGAGGATGTTTTTTTAGTTTGCTATTGATTGCTACAAATTCAAAACCACGTTTCTCAAGATCTTTTCCAACATGATTCATTGCTAAATTATGTAATTCTTGTTCGGTAAGTGCTTTGCTCATAATCTTGATAAATGTTTTAACAGTTTAGATAGTACGTTTAATACTAACTTTCTTGCTAGAAAAAACCGTAAATAACTAGGTCTTTTAAAGTATTGCAAAAATACTATAAATACCATTGAAAATAAAAAAGGCTGCCTTAAAAGACAGCCTTCATATTATATTAAAAAAGCAATTATTTAATAATTAACTTTTTAGTTGTTTTCTTGTTTCCACTTTCAAATTGGATTAAGTATAATCCTGTAGAAACAGTTTCTAAGTTTATAGTTTTATTAAAAGTAGCTTGGTCATTACTAAAATTGTTAGTGTAAACCTCTCTTCCTCTAATATCATATAAAGTTACTTTAACATCTTCGTTAGAGTTTAACTGAACAGTAACCTCTCCTTTTGAAGGATTTGGATATAAAGCAAAATTCTCGAAAGTATTTTCTTTAATACTTAAAGCTTCTGGTGGTCCAAAATAGTAATCTCCATTAGCTCCAGAGAAAGAAGCTTCGAATGTTACATCAGAACCATAAGAACCAACAGTAGCAGCAACGCTTTCTACAGCATTTCCATCTACCTCTCTAATTATTACTATTTCTGAACGGTTTCTACCTGTTGCAGCTTCCCATCCAGCAATTTCTGCTTCTGTAAAGTAAAAAGCTAAAGTTGTATCTCCAGTAACATTTGAATTTGCTGAAGTAACACTAAATGCTTTATCTGCAACATAGTTTGAAGAAGTCGCACTTTCATATACTTGTGCTGCAGTACCATCACGTAATACTGATACGTTTGTACAACCATAATCGAAAGAATCATTATTCTGAACTTTCGCCATTACGTTTCCTGTTGAAGAATCAAAAGCATAAGCAGTACCTGCTCCTTTAAGATTCATACTTGCTGAAGTTGCAGCGTTAACTGTTGTTTGTACTTCGTCTTGACCAAAAGTTGTTACACTAATATCGTCTAACATCAGTACATAAGAATCATTCGATACACAATGAATAGCTACATAAATATTTTGACCATCATAAGCAGATAAATCATATACATACTCAGTCCATTCCGTTGGAGCATCATGATGAGGCGTAGCAGATCCAGACAGCGGCTGAATAGTTGTGAAACTAGATACATTAGTGTTAGTAGTTGAAATTTTTACATTAAAACGATCTGCACCCCACTGATCTGTTAAAGAACGCATCCACAAACGTAGTTCACTGTCTGTACCATTTAGACTAATTTGCTCTGTAAAAATGTGATCATTATTTGGTGGCGTTGTTGCTGCAAAGCAATAGTATCCTTTAGAACCACTATGTGGTGCCCAGTTAGCAGATGCTGCAGGAGTTGTTTGACTTGGATTAAATACAATAAAGGTTCCTGTATAGTATGCATTTGGAAAATCAATATCAGCATCTCCATAGTGAGGTGCACCATCACCATCATTCATAGTCCAACCACCAATATTACCTATGTCGAAATCATCATAAGATTCGAAATCATCACTAAACAAAGTAACGGTTCCTCCTTCTAAAGGTGTAGAATCATCATCTTGAATTGTAAGTATTACTGTATTATTCGCACTTAACTCAGCATCTCCTGTAGTAGATAATGTCATATTTATAACAACTGTTTCATCTGCCTCTACAAAGGAATCTTCATAAACTCTAATTGTTAAGGTTTGACTTGCTGTTGCACCTGCAGAAAAAGTAACATTAGGTGTCATTATTTCATAATCTACCATATTTGTTGCTGTTCCAGATGCTGAAAAAGTAACTGTAGCATCTGCTGAAGGTGCTGCACCTATATTTACAGATACATTTATATCTTTAAAACCACATCCTGTTCCTTCGTACTCGGTAAGAGTAGTAGTTTGAAAAACTATTGTTGGAGAAGAATTTCCTGTTGTAGAGTTTACTAAATTATCAAACCCGTCTGCATTTTCTATAACCGTAATTATACGAGCAACTTGATCAAAGGTAAATGTATCCATACAAGAATCATCAGTATAGTCCATATAGTTTTCCACCATATCATTTCCTAATCCATCAGAAGGACAACTATCTAATGTAGGGCATCCATAATTAGCATCGGTAGCATCTGGAGTATCTGCACAAAAATCATCGTTTGAGCATGAAGAAGAATCTCCCCAAATATGACGTAAGCCTATCCAGTGTCCAAGTTCATGAGTTAGGGTACGTCCCTTATTATAAGGTGCACCCGCTGGATTAGGCATAGCTACGGACCCAACGGTCACAGTACCTATTACAACTCCATCAGTTTGAGCAGAACCCCCATTTGCTGGCATTCCTGGCAAGGTAGAATTAGAAGGAAATTGTGCATAACCTAGTAACCCCCCTGAAAGGTTTGCAACCCATATATTAGCATATTGATTTCTATCCCAAATAGTGGCTTGCTTAACACCACCGTCCATACTTCCTTGGGATTGCGCATTAGGGTACCCATAAACTCGATCTATTCCAGGCTCTGCTAATGGGTTTCCATTTGGATCAACCTGTGCAGGGACAAAGTTGATATCTGCGGAATGAGCTACTGGATACGAACTTCCTGCTTGATTATTAAAATCTAAATTTAATTGATCTATTTGAGCGTAAATAGCTGCAGAATCAATATCATTAGCATCCCCTACAGATCCAGTAATAACATGAAATATAATTGGAATATTATATACTTGCCTAGCTGTAGAACCATTATTAATATCTTGTAACATCTGAACCTTTTTAGCTTCTACTAAAGGTGCCAACCAGTTTTCAAATGCATCCATAGACTGAACCGATGGATCATTTTGCATTCTTAATTCATGTGCTTCAACAGTTGCACATCTCACAACTCCGTGCGCATCATAAAATCTTTGATTTACGTCATTAAGTTGTAGTTCTTGAATAGGGTTTTGTTGTTGGTTTTGCGTTGTTTTTGTTTGTGCATGAAGCCCAAAAAAAGCAAGACTCAAAAAATAAAACCATATTTTCTTATTGTAAATATGTTTCATAAATATATAGGTGTTAAAATTTTCACAATATAAAATATTTTTCGTGTACTTGAAAGGTATTTATTAAATATTACAACTTAAATTAAGTAATTAAGTGATAATAAAACATTATAACTCTCTAAATTATTGATTTTACATAATGCCTATATTTTTTAATGTTCAATTATAAAATAATTTGTAGACAATATACTTTAAGAGTTTTAACAAAAAAAGCCCAACACATATGTGTTGGGCTTTAATTAATCATTTTAAACTAAGAAGTATAATTACATCTTAACAATCTTTTTCGTTGTTTTCTTAGCTCCACTTTCAAATTTAATTAAATATAATCCTGTAGAGAAAGACTCTAAGCTTATTGTTTTATTAAAAGTAGCTTGGTTATTACTAAAAGTATTCATATAAACCTCTCTTCCTCTAATATCATATAAAGTTACTTTAACATCTTCATTAGAGTTTAATTGAACTGTAATTTCTCCTTTTGCAGGATTTGGGTATAAAGCAAAATTCTCAAAGGTATTTTCTGTAATACTTAAAGCTTCTGGTGGTCCAAAATAGAAATCTCCATTAGCTCCAGAGAAAGCAGCTTCTAAGATAACATTTGAATCGTAAGCTCCTAGTGTAGCAGCTACACTTTCTACCACATTACCATCAACTTCTCTAATAATTACTATTTCTGAACGGTTTCTACCTGTTGCAGCTTCCCATCCTGCTATTTCAGCTTCTGTAAAATAGAATCCTAAAGTAACATCACCAGATGTTGTTTGATTATCCGTAGTAATATTAAACGCTTTATCTGCTACATAATTTGAAGAAGTAGCATTTTCATATACTTGCGCTGCAGTACCTGCACGCATAACAGAAACATTAACACAACCGTAGTCAAAAGTATTATTGTTTTCTAATTTTACTACAACATTATTAGTTGCTGCATCATAAGCATAAGAAGTTCCTGCTTCTTTAATGCTCATACTAGAAGGAGAATCTGTACTTACAGCTGTCTGTACTTCAGCAGTAGCATTTGTTGTAACAGATACATCATCAAGCATAAATACAAACTCATCTGCAGATACTACATGAAACACAACATAAACATCCTGTCCATCAAAAGAAGATGGTATTGAATAACTATACTCAGCCCATTCTAAAGTTGGTTGAACATATGGGAAATCTGTTAAATAAGTAATTCCAGTTCCATCGTTTGAGGTAGATACACCTACACGGTAACGCTCACCTCCACCATAATGATTTGTTAAACCTTTAGCCCAATATTTTATCATACTATTGGTACCATCTAGGGTTATTTGCGGAGTAAAAATCATGTCGTCATTTAAAGCTTGTCCACTTACATCTCCAGAAGAGTTGAAACAATAATAACCTTTTGAACCACTATGAGGGTCCCATGCACCTCCTGCAGCAGAAGGTGAGGTCGCACTTGGATTAAATACTATAAAAGTACCTGTATATTGCTGATTAGGAAAAATATAACCATCAGCTCCATAAGTAGAATCACCATCACCATCAATCATTGTCCATCCCCCTATAGCTTCAATGTCAAAGTTTGTATAACTTTCAAAATCGTCTTCAAATAATGTCACTAAAGAACCTGCTTCTGGTGCAACATCATCATTTTTAATTGTAAATGTTAATGTTTCAAATCCATTTGTTGTTAACTCTGCATCACCAGTTGTAGATAATGTCATATTTACAATTACAGTTTCGTCATCTTCTACTAAAGCATCTTCGTAAACTCTTAAGGTAAAAGTTTGACTTGCGTTAGAACCTGCTGCAAAAGTAACAGAAGGTGTTAAAACTTCATAGTCAACCATATCTGTAGCAGTTCCTGATGCAACAAAAGTAACAGTAGCATCTGCTGAAGGTGCTAATCCAATAGAAACAGGAACATCAATATCTCTAAAATCACAACTAGTACCTTCTGATTCCTCAAGGGTAGAAGATTCAAATGCAATTACAGGTCCAGCATTTCCTGTTGGTGAATTAATCAATGTGTCAAAACCATCTGCATTTTCTATAACTGTAATCATACGTGCTACTTGGTCAAAAGTAAAGGTGTTCATACATGCATCATTTGTATAATCCATATAATTCTCAATCATATCAGGCCCTAAACCATCAGCCGGACAGCTGTCTGTAGGAGTACAACCTCCATTAGGTCCATCAGAATCAGGAGTATCTGCACAGAAATCACCAGGTCCACCACAAGATTCTGTATCACCCCATATATGACGCAAGCCAACCCAGTGACCAATTTCATGAGTTAATGTACGTCCTAAACCGCTAGCCCCCCCATAAGGATTTGGATTAGCAACAGAACCAACACTTACTGTAGTTACAACTACACCGTCTGTTGATGCTGAACCTCCATTGGTAGGCATTCCCGGTAAGGTAGAATTGGAAGGAAATTGCGCATATCCTAATAAGCCAGGTTGAAGTCTAGTTACCCAAATATTAGCATACAAACCTCTATCCCATACAGTATAAGGCTTAACATTATTATTGAATGTTGTCATTGTATATGGACCTGAATAACCATATACTCTGTTAATTCCAGGCTCAGCTAAAGGATTCCCATCAGGGTCAACTTGAGCTGGCACAAAAGTGATATCTGCGGAATGCGCAGCTGGCTGCAAACTACCCGCCATGTTATTAAAATCTATATTAAGTTGCTCTATTTGTGCATTAATATATTGAGAATCTAGATCATAAGCATCTCCTACAGACCCAGTAATTACGTGAAAAATTATAGGAATTGTATAAGATACTCTGCTTGTAGAACCATTATTGATATCTTGAATCATTCTAGCTTTCTTAGCTTCTACTAAAGGTGCTAACCAGTTTTCAAAAGAATCCATAGACTGAACTGATGAATCATTTTGCATTCTCATTTCATGAGCTTCATCTGTTACACAAGGCACATAACCATGCTCATCAAAAAACCTTTGGTTCACTTCGTTTAAATACTGTTCTTGAAGTGTGTTTGTTGCTTGCTGCGAAGCAGATTTTGTTTGCGCATGAAGGCTAAAGGCAAACAAAAACAAAAAGTATACTAATACTTTTTTAAGGTAAAATTGTTTCATTGTTTAATTTATTAAAAATTTTCACCGAATATACTTAAAAATGTAAAGTAAGCAAAAGCCTTTGATGATTAAAGAGTGTTACATACAAACTTTTAACATACTGAATGAAATTGCTAGTATAAGTAAAATTATTACAAGATAACAACACTGACTGAAAGAACTATTATAAAACAAAAAACCCAACACTTTCGCGTTGGGTTTTAGCTTTATAATCAAAGGTATATTAACCTCCAAAGTCATCAAATCTAATATGCTCATCTGGGATACCAAAATCCTCTCCCATTTTCTGAACAGCTTTGTTCATTAATGGTGGTCCACAGAAATATAATTCAATATCCTCTGGAGTTTCATGATGATTTAAATAATTTTCAATTACACAATTGTGAATGAATCCTACGAATCCATCACCTGGTGCATCAATATTTTCTTTTACTTTCCAGTTATCTTCTTCTAACGGCTCAGAAAGTGCCATATAGAATTTGAAGTTAGGGAAGTCTCTTTCTAATTCTTTAAAGTGCTCTATATAGAATAACTCACGTTTAGAACGTCCACCATACCAATAAGTTACTTTTCTACCAGTTTTAATGGTTTTGAATAAGTGATATAAGTGAGAACGCATTGGAGCCATACCAGCACCACCACCAACGTACAACATTTCACTTTCAGACTCATTGATGAAGAACTCACCATAAGGACCTGATATAACTACTTTGTCTCCTGGTTTTTGGTTGAAGATATAAGAAGAAGCAATACCTGGATTAACATCTGCCCAACCGTTTTTATTACGGTCCCATGGCGGCGTTGCAATACGAACGTTAAGCATAATCTCACGCCCTTCTGCTGGGTAAGAGGCCATAGAGTATGCACGCTCTGTAGTTTCTGTATTCTTCATTACTAATGGCCATAAATTAAATTTATCCCATTCAGCTTGAAACTTATCTGGAGTGTCATGCTCTTCTGGGTGAGCCGTAATATCTATCTCTGAATATTTAATTTCACATGGCGGAATTTCAATTTGAATATATCCACCCGCTTTATATCCCATATCTTCTGGAATCTCCACAACGAATTCTTTAATGAAAGATGCTACGTTATAGTTACGTACCACTGTTGCTTCCCATTTCTTAATTCCGAAGATTTCTTCTGGAATAGAAATTTCCATATCATGTTTTACTTTTACCTGACAAGATAAACGTGCTCCATCAGCTAACTCTTTCCTTGTAAAGTGAGGAGTTTCTGTTGGAAGTGCTTCACCTCCTCCAGATAATACATGACATTCACATTGAATACATGTTCCACCTCCACCACATGCAGATGGTAAAAATATTTTTTGATTTCCTAAAGTAGATAATAAACTATCTCCTGAAGATACTTCGATTTCACGTTCTCCGTTAATAGTAATTTTAACCGGTCCTGAAGGTGAAAGTTTTTGTTTTACAAATAATAACAGGGCTACTAATAATAAAGTTACTAGTAAAAAAGCTGCTACAGTTACTCCTATGGTTCCTAATGTACTTGCTGCTAATATCATGTTACTCGTTTATTGTTGTGTTGTTAGCTAACTCTTTTGCGCTTTCCGTTTCAACAGCTTCAACTTGAACTGTAGTCTCTTCTTTAGCTTCTTCTTCGTCTCCTCCTGTTAACATTCCACCAAAGCTCATAAAGCCAATTGCCATTAAACCTGTAATGATGAATGTAATTCCTAGTCCTCTAAGTGCTGGAGGTACGTTTGAATATCTAATTTTCTCACGAATTGCTGCAATAGCTAAAATAGCTAAGAACCATCCTATTCCTGAAGAAATACCATAGTTTAATGCCAATCCTAAGCTTGCTATTTCACGAGACTGCATAAATAATGAACCTCCTAAAATCGCACAGTTTACAGCAATTAATGGTAAGAAAATACCAAGTGAGTTATATAGTGAAGGTGAAAATTTTTCAACTATAATTTCTACTAACTGTACCATGGTTGCAATAGTTGCAATAAACATGATAAAAGATAAGAAACTTAAATCATAAGATGCATACTCTGCTCCTAACCATGATAAAGCTCCCGGTTGTAATATATACTGATCTAATAACCAGTTTAAAGGTACCGTAATTGCTAGTACGAAAACTACTGCAGCTCCTAAACCTACTGCTGTACTAACTTTTTTAGATACTGCAAGGTAAGAACACATTCCTAAGAACGTAGCAAATACCATGTTATCTATAAATATCGATTTAAAAAATAATTCTATATGTTCCATATTCTTTTAGTTTTCAGTTTCAACTCCAACAAATAGTAAAACTATGCGTTTGAACTGATTACTGCTTACATATTAGTCTTCGATTAATGCTTTATTTCTAGTACGTTGTACCCAAATAATGATTCCTACCACAATTAAAGCCATTGGTGATAATAACATGAATCCGTTATTTTCATATCCTAATGCATATAATCCAGTTTTTTCAACAGAATCTCCAAGTACTTTATATCCTAATAGAGTACCAGACCCTAAAAGCTCTCTAAAGAAACCTACTAAGATTAAGATAATACCGTAACCTGCTGCGTTTCCAATTCCGTCAAGGAAAGATCTCCATGGTCCATTTCCTAAAGCAAAAGCTTCAAAACGTCCCATAATGATACAGTTTGTAATAATTAATCCAACGAAAGCTCCTAGCGTTTTACTTAATTCATAAGAATACGCTTTTAAAACTTGATCCACTATAATTACTAAAGTTGCAACTACAGTAAGTTGTACAATAATTCTAATTTTTGAAGGAATAATATTTCTCATTAAAGAGATAACTACGTTACCAATTCCTAATACAAAAACCACAGAAATTGCCATTACGATTGACGCTTTTAACTCTGCAGTAATTGCTAAAGCGGAACATATACCAAGTACTTGAATTGTAATTGGGTTATCGTCTGCTAAAGGATCTTTAATTAATGCTACGTCTTTTTTTGATAAAAGTCCCATAAATTAATTCTTTTTTAAATTTTCAAAATAAGGCACATACAACTTTAAGTCGTTTTTAATCATCGCTGCAACACCATCACCTGTAATGGTTGCTCCTGCAATTGCATCTACCGCATTATCTGTTTTGTTTTCGTTCTTAGGGTCGTTGTTGCTTTTAGAAACAGCAACACCTTTGAATTCTCCTGTTGGTGATAATAAGTGCTCTCCAATAAAGTCGTCCATAAAGTAACGCTCTTTAATGTTTGCTCCTAGACCTGGAGTTTCCCCTTGGTGATCAAAATAAGCTCCTTGAATAACCATGTTTTCATCCATAGAAATATAAGCCCAAACTGCGTCCCAAAGTCCTTTTCCTCTAATTGGTGCGATATAATATGTTACACCATCTTTCTCTCCTACAAACAATGGTAATCTTCTAACGTTACCTGCTTTTGCACTTGCTTGTTCTTTTTTAACATCGATTAAGTATGCTTGATCATCTTCAGTGATTTTATCACCTTCAATAACTAACTGTTTTGTAATATGTTTTTCAAACAATTCTGGAGCTTTTGTTGTAGAAACGAAATTTGCAGATGTTCCTTCATTTTCATTAACTCCCATAGCATACAAAATGTTTTGTTGCTTTTCTAATCGTCTATTCTCATCAATTGTTGGTTTCAAACCTGAGGCTAAAGATGCTAACAAGGTTCCAACAACAACTACCATTGCTACAGCAAAAAATAGTGTGTACGAATTTTTATCTGTTCTTTTTTCCATCTTCTTAGGCAGTTTTTGCTTTTAGACGTTTCATTCTTTTCTTTACGTTTCCTTGCACTACATAGTGATCGATAGTTGGAGCGAAAACATTCATTAATAGAATTGCTAACATTACTCCTTCTGGGTATGCAGGGTTGAATACACGAATTAATATAGAAATGAATCCGATTAAGAAACCGTAAATCCATTTTCCTTTATTAGTTTGAGATGCTGTAACTGGATCTGTTGCCATAAAAACAACCCCGAAAGCAAATCCACCAATAATTAAATGATGCCACCATACAGTGCTCATTAATCCGTAGAATTTACTACTTTCTGTAATCCAACCAGAATCTACTGTTAAATTGAAAATTAATCCCATTACGATTGCTCCTAATACAGAAGACAACATAATTCTCCAGCTTCCTATTTTAGTAAAGATTAAGAATAATGCTCCTAATAGAATAATTAATGTAGATGTTTCTCCTACAGACCCCGGAATAAATCCGAAGAACATATCTGCTATTGAATGAGAAACTTCTTGGTTTTGCGCTAGAGTTCCTAAAATGGTTTCTCCTGAAATTGCATCAGGTGTACCAGCTGTTTCTACAGCTCCGTGAACCCATACTTTATCTCCAGACATCCAAGTTGGATATGCAAAGAATAAGAAAGCTCTAATAGTTAATGCAGGATTTAAGATGTTCATCCCTGTTCCTCCAAACACTTCTTTTCCAATTACAACTCCAAAAGCTACTGCTACTGCAAGCATCCATAATGGAATATCAATTGGTACAATAAGTGGCACTAACATACCAGTTACTAAGTATCCTTCTTCTACTTCATGACCTTTAATTACTGCAAAAATGAATTCGATTACTAATCCAACTCCATAAGAAACAATAATAAGTGGTAACACTTTCCAAAGACCAACTACTAAGTTATCTATAGACCAGAATGAATAACTAAAAAATCCTTCTGCTGCTTCTATAGTTCCTGTAGCTAGGTGATGCTGATAACCAGCATTAAACATACCGAATATTAAACATGGTACTAATGCCATGATTACTGTATTCATTGTACGTTTTAAATCATCTGCCGCTTTAATATGAGTCCCGTTGTGCGTAGTCTCATTTGGCAAGTATAAGAAAGTATGAATCGCGTTAAACGCAGGAGCCATCTTGGTTCCTTTATACTTTTCTTTTAAATTATGTAATGTATTTTTTAAACCCATTATCCTATTTCTTTTAGCATTAAGTCTAAACCTTTTCTAATAATCTCTTGATGTGGCTGTTTAGAAACACAAACAAATTCTGTTAAAGCGAAATCTTCAGGTGCAACTTCATACATTCCTAAAGCTTCCATTTCGTCTAAATCCTCATATAAACAAGCTTTTAGAATTTGCATTGGGTAGATATCTAAAGGAAAAACCTCTTCGTACGTTCCCGTTGTTACAAAGTTTCTATGCTCTCCGTTTGTATTTGTTGTCAAGTCGTATTTCTTGTTTGGTGATAACCAAGAGAAAGTTAATGCTCTAGATGTAGAAACTTTATCAAATACTGGCTTATTCCAACCGAAAAACTCGTAATCATTACCTTCAGGAATCACAGTTATTATATTGCTATAATAATCTAAGAATCCGTCTGGTTGTACTTGTTTACCACTTAATACGTTTCCAGAAATAATTCTGATATTATCGTTTTTATCAACACCGTTATCATAAATAACAGAAGCAACCTCAGCACCTAACTTTGTTACAAAGTATCTAGGTTTTTTAACTGAAGAACCTGCTAAAGCAACAACACGCTCTGCGTTAAATTTACCAGTAAGTAATAGCTCACCAATAATCACAAGGTCTTGTGCGTTAACTGTCCAAACCACTTCTCCTTTATTAACAGGATCAATTTTATTGATTTGCGTACCTACATTCCCTGAAGGGTGTGGTCCTGAAACTTTATGAATAGTAGCTCCAGAAACATTAGCTAAAGGTGATTTTCCGTTTTTAGCAACAGAAACGTGTACTTTTCCTTCGGTTAATTTGGTTAATGCAGTAATCGCAGCTTGTAACTCTGCCTCTTTACCTTGAAGGGTAAAATCCAAGTCTGCAGCTAAAGGTGCAGAAGCATAAGCAGAAACAAAAATTGCTTTAGGTGCTTTTTCTGGGTTTGCAATAACATCATAAGGACGTTGTTTAATAAAAGGCCAACATCCTGAAGCTAACAAATGCGCTTTAACGTCTTCTGCTTTCGCAGTATCCACATTAAATTTACCATTGTCTTGGTAAGTTTGCTCTTTGTCTGCCTGAATTTTTACTGCTAAAATTCTTCTCTTTTCTCCACGTGGAATGTCAATAATTTCACCAGAAACTGGAGAAACAAATTTAACCGCTTCATTAGACTTGTCGTAAAAAATAGGCTCCCCTGCTTTTACTTTAGCTCCAACTTTTACTGTTAATTTTGGAATAACACTGTGAAAGTCCTCTGGTCTAACAGAATAAAAGTTGCTGATTATGGCATTTTCTTTTGCCAATTCCGCAACTCCTTTTAGCTTAATCTCTAGACCTTTCTTAATCTTAATGTCGTTTGACATATTTATAAATCTATTTGTTAATAGTTATAGTTCTAATTTTTAAGTGCCTTAAAAATCCGTGCAAATTTAGGAATAACAATTCCTAAATCATAATAATTTCATAAGAATTTTACTCTCAAAGGTTCTACAAGATTTTTAGGCATAAAAATTGTTTATATTTACTCCTTCAATGCAATTGCCATCTAATGAATTTAAAATATATCCTACTAAGCCTTCTTTTCACCTCAACTATTTACAGCCAAGTTGCTACAGAAGTTGCTCCACCCGATTATATAAAAACAATAAATTTTAAAGGAAATACTCCAGAAAGTCAGCTTCCTGTTTTAAGACTTGGCGAATATTTAGAACTAGAATTTGATGCTTTAAACGGCTATGAAGACGACTATTATTATGTAATTGAACATTATAATTACGACTGGACACCTTCGGTTTTATCCAAAATTGAATATATGGAAGGTTTCGATAAACAACGAATAAGAACTTACGAAAACTCCTTTAATACCCTTCAAATTTATTCTAATTACAAACTAAGGATTCCGAATCAACAAACTCGAAAATTAAAAGTTTCAGGAAATTATATGTTGAAGATTTATGATGATTATGACGAATTGATTTTTTCTAGAAAATTCATGGTTTACGAAGAACTTGCCAATGTAGGCGTAAGCATTAAACGTCCTCGCGACATTAAATACATTCAAGAAAAACAAGCAGTTAATATTTCTATATCCTCTAATCGACTTACGTTTAACAACCCAAAACAAACGGTTAAAACTGTAATTATTCAGAATAACAATTTAAAAACAGCCATTTCCGGTATCAAACCCATGTACACTTTAGGAAATGAACTGATTTACAAATACGATACAGAGACTAGTTTTTGGGCTGGAAATGAATTTTTATGGTTTGAAAATAAAGACGTAAGAGCTTCAAATACCGGCATTCAGTTTATAGATCTTAAAGAACTATATCACAATTATTTATACACAAATATTGAAAGACATAACCGACCATACACCTACAATCCTGACATTAACGGAAACTATTTAGTAACCGTTTTAGACGGTGAAGACCCAAGTATTGAAGCTGATTATGTTTGGATGTTTTTCTCTTTAAAAATAGATGAACTACCAGCAGGCAAGGAACTTCATGTATATGGGAATTTTAATAATTACACTACAAACGAAAGCACGCTAATGACTTATAGTAGCGAACATGGGGTTTACAAAAATCAACTACTTCTAAAACAAGGTTTTTACAATTACAAATACGTTGTTGTAGGTGCAGACGGAAGCTTGGACGAAGGCGCTATCAGCGGAAACTTTTGGCAGACAGAAAACAACTACAAAGTTCTAGTTTACTACAGAGACCTAGGCGCTAGATACGACAGAATTATAGGCCTGGGTGAAGCTAGTTCTGTTAATATTTCAAATTAAATAGAATAATTCAGTATCTTTCAATTACTAAAGAAATACTAATAATATAAAGCTATTAATTAATTTTAGTATTTTTAAGCAAACAAACAATTGATTATCAAGAATTAAAATGGTACAGCAAGTTACAAAAGGCATAAAAATCACAGTAGACACTTCTTTTGAAGGCACACTCTATAAAGATTACAAAATACAGTATGCTTTTGGATATCAAGTAACTATTGAAAACCAAAGCAAAGATGCGGTGCAGCTTAACGCTAGACATTGGACAATTCTAGATGCATTAAATCATGTAGAAACTGTTTCTGGAGAAGGTGTCATTGGAAAAAAACCTATAATAAGACCAGGGGAATCTCATGTGTATACTTCAGGGTGTTTACTAAACTCTCCTTTTGGAGCTATGCTTGGTTTTTACGAAATGATAAACTTCAGCAGTTCTAAAAAGTTTTTTGTTGACATCCCTAGATTCAAGCTAAGCGCTCCTTTTGCTATCAACTAAAGCTCTTCCTATTTTATAAATAAAATTATTCTTCAATCGTAGAAATCTAAAAAGTAGTTTCGGTTATATGCGGTTCTAGTAGATTTTCAAAACGCATGGAAACAACATCCTTCTTTTTCTCCACCTGTGTTACACTTGTTGTTTTAACAAAGCCTCTATCTATAATTACACCGTATTCCGTATTGTTACTCTGTGTATTTTTATGAAATTCCAAAACTCTCTCTGCAGACAATTTTTTTCCCTTTTTTAATTCTTCAAACCAACGATATCGTTCCTGCTTCATTTCCTTAGTATACAAAGGAGAAGAAGACCAAATCCTAGGCTCTAAAGGCAAATCACTAAAATGTTTTACTTCACCATCCCAAACAAATTCATAAAACTTTAAAGTAGAATTCCAATCTGCTATAACTAATGTAAATGGCTCTACACCTATAAGATTGTACTCATCTATTGCAACATCTATTTTCTCCGAAGCTAATAAGTCGGTTAAAACAATTCCTCGACTTATTCTGTAGCTTTCTTTTCTTTTATGTCTTTCAAAACCGCCGTTCAACAAACAGATCAACCTATTCTTATCACTCAGCCCAACCCAGGTGCCACCTGCTTTTTTATCTTTAGGAAAAAGCATTTTAGCATGATGAATATTATAAAATTCTGGAGCAAGAGCTACTCTATTAGGAGCTTCGTCTCTATTAGAAGTTAAAATAAAATCACTTCCTCCTTTTGGTATAATAGTAACTGTACACATGAATCTTATAGTCTGTAAGCCTAACAATAAATTACAAAAAAGTATTCCTTTTAACTTGTATTTAGGATATTAAAGAATTTCTAATCTATAAAAATATTGTAACTTTGGTTTCTTAAAATGTCAACCTAGTTTTCCACTAGGATGTTATTCAAAAATATTCAATTTCCGAAATTTTTCGGAACACAAAACTAAAGTAAATATGGGAAAAGGATTTTTTAACGTACCAATCGCTGTCAATGAGCCTGTTAAATCATATGCTCCTGGAACTCCAGAGCGTGAAGCAGTTCTAAAAGCATACAAAGAAATGTATAATAGTCAAGTGGATGTACCAATGTACATTAACGGTAAAGACGTAACTACTGGTAACACCAGAACTATGTCACCTCCACATGATCATAAACACATAGTTGGAACGTACCATCTTGCCGAAAAGAAACATGTTGAAGAAGCAATTGCTACAGCTTTAGAAGCTAGAGAAGCGTGGGCAAACACTCCTTGGGAGCAACGTGCAGGAATCTTTTTAAAAGCAGCTGAATTAATCGCAGGTCCTTACAGAGCTAAGATTAACGCTGCAACTATGATTGCACAGTCTAAAACTGTTCACCAAGCTGAAATTGATTCTGCTTGTGAGCTTATTGACTTCCTACGTTTTAACGTTCAATTCATGGCAGATATTTACCATGAGCAACCAGAAAGTACAAGCGATGCCTGGAACAGAGTTGAATACAGACCATTAGAAGGATTTACATATGCTGTAACACCTTTTAACTTTACAGCAATTGCTGGAAACTTACCATCTTGTATGGCTTTAATGGGGAATGTTGTTGTTTGGAAGCCAAGTAACAACCAAATTTACTCTGCAAAAGTAATTATGGATGTATTTAAAGAAGCTGGTGTACCAGATGGTGTTATTAATGTTGTTTTTGGAAACCCAGGAATGATTACAGATACTGTTATGACTAGTCCGCATTTCTCTGGATTACATTACACAGGTTCTACTCCAGTTTTCCAAGACTTATGGAAACAAATTGGAAACAATATAGCAAACTACAAAACGTACCCAAGAATTGTTGGAGAAACAGGTGGTAAAGACTTTATCGTAGCTCACAAATCTGCAAACGCTAAACAAGTAGCTACTGCAATTTCAAGAGGTGCTTTTGAATTCCAAGGTCAGAAATGTAGTGCTGCTTCTAGAGTATACGTTCCTTCTAACTTATGGGGAGATGTTAAAAAGTATTTAATTGAAGATTTAGAATCTTTCAAAATGGGATCTCCTGAAGATTTAAGCAACTTTATTACTGCTGTTATCAACGAAGGTTCTTTTGATAAATTAGCTTCTTATATAGATCAAGCAAAAACGGATGCAGATGCAGAAATTATTGCTGGAGGAAATTACGATAAATCTAAAGGTTACTTTATTGAACCAACGGTAATCGTAACAACAAATCCTAAATACGAAACTATGTGTACAGAGTTATTTGGACCTGTAGTTACTATTTATGTATATGAAGAAGACAAATTCACTGAAACACTTAAGTTAGTTGACGAAACTAGTGAATACGCTTTAACAGGTGCTATTCTATCTACTTGTCGTTACGCTATAACAGAAGCTACAACTGCATTACAAAACGCTGCAGGTAACTTCTATATTAACGATAAGCCAACTGGAGCTGTTGTTGGACAACAACCATTTGGTGGAGCAAGAGCTTCAGGAACTAACGACAAAGCTGGTTCTGCACAAAACTTAATGCGTTGGATTTCTCCTAGATTAATTAAAGAAACATTTGTAACTCCTACAGATTACAGATACCCTTTCTTAGGATAAGAAATACCAACTAACAAATATTCAAAAAACCGAAGCAGTTGCTTCGGTTTTTTTGTTTTTAATAATTAAAATAGCAGCAACAGCTAAAGAGCAGAACAAGAATACACCTTAGAAGTAACTACTTGGAATTTTTTAATAAACACTGACAACATAAGCTGGAATGCAGATGTTACATTTAACGCAGATGGAACAACAGTATACGACGAACCATCTGAACCTGGTGTTTTCCCAACTTATGGTACTTGATCCTTATCTGGAAACACCTTAAGTTATGATTTAGATGCATCGTAATCAACCAATACTTCTTATCATTTTACAGGAACATTTTCAGGGAAAACTATAAACGGTACCTATACGTTTGGAACAAACCCAGATAGATCATGGAGCGCTGTTAAAATATTAAGGCAATAAAAAAGGCTTCTCAATGAGAAGCCTTTTACTTTTTATACTAATATGATTTAGTCAAAATCTACACTAGAGCCAACATGAGCTTCTTGTACATTATAAATATCATAATGAGGAGAATCTACATGCGTATTTCCGAAAAAGTCTACAAAAGTTTTTGTATATGTATTTCTAACAAATGCAATAACCTTTAATTGGTTTTGGTTATCAATATTTGCCGGTAAATCTAAACCTGTAATGGTTCTTGTGTAAACACCACCAACACCAATATGTGAAGTAGGAATAACATCTCCAAACTGATCTGTGTACACTTCACGTAAAACATCTCTATGAACATAACCTGCTCCTAAACTAGATCCTGCTTGTGGAGAAGAAGTTGTTACATAATCTTCTACTAAATAAATCATAAGTTTGATTTCTTCATTAATAGCATGTGCATAACCTACTTTTACTTCTAAATCTAATTTACCTCCTACGATATTTGCTTCAACAGCTAAACCTACATCTGCCGTTTCAGCTAATTCTGCATTCACCTGACTCATGTTAGGGAAGTCCCATATAGTATCAGGACCATTTATATATACTGTTGGAAAACCTGTTACATTATAATAAGATGACCAATACCCTGTTTCAGGAATCTCCATTGGATCTGGGTAACTAGACATTCCATCATGATAACCAACACCAAAAACATTAGCATTTGCATTTGTAGCAGCATCAATAGCAGCTGAAGCCGGAGGACAGTTAGGACACCAAGTACCAGTAAAATCTTCTAATAAAGCTTTTTTAGTAAAATTTGTTAATGCGCCTGTTGCATCAAAAGTTGATTCATCACTATATGCACTTGGGGCAGCAACAGTAATATCTAAAACATTAGACACTAATCCATTATATGAAGCTTCAACACTAAATACACCACCAGCAGTATCAAAAACAAAAGGATTAGTAGCACTTACACCATCCACAGTATAAGTAGCCATATTTGAAACGTTTCTACCAAGATCATCTACTACGAAAAAAGTAACTGAGTCACCTAAAGTAATATTTGAAGCGGAAGCTGATAATAGAATAGAAGTTGCTACAGCAGGTCCATCATCAGGAGTATCTGCAGGAGTATCAGAACCGTCATCCTCTGAGCCACATGAAGTTAAAGAAAGAGCCATTACAAAGAATGACATGAAGAATAAATTAAAAAGACTTTTTGTTTTCATTATGCTATTAAATTTGATTATTTTGCCGAATATAGCACAATTAAATAAAAGTCTTTTACAATACTTAAAAATTATGAAAAAAATCTCTCTAATTGTTATCTTAATGATAACCTCATTATCATTTTCACAAAGTCAAGCTTTAGAAACTTCTATCAAAACTTTAAAAGGTGAAACCACAAGTTTAAGCGAGTTTACTGCGAAAAACGATTTAGTAATTGTTTCACTTTGGGCAACCTGGTGCGTACCATGTAAAAACGAATTAGATGCCATTAATGAAGTTTACCAAGACTGGCAAGATGAAACAAATGTAAAATTAGTAGCTGTTTCTATAGATGATTCAAGAACAGTAAACAGAGTTAAGCCATTAGTAAACGGTAAGGATTGGGATTATACCATACTACTAGATACAAATAATGATTTAAAAAGAGCTTTAAACACTGCAACAGTGCCTTTAACATTAATCGTGAAAAATGGCGAAATAGTATATAGACATTCTGGCTATACTCCTGGAGCAGAAGATGCTTTATACGAAGAACTAAAAAAGCATATCTAAGCCTCTAAAAAAACCACAAAAACCAACCAAAAATTACAATTCCCAAAATGAAAAGCACTACTAAATTAGTACTAGCTTGCTTACTTCTACCTACATTCTTATTTAGTCAAGAAGAACAAGACTCAACAGCGACTGAAACATCTACTTTTAATAAGTTCATGGACAATCTAACAGGAAGCTTTGAAAGTAATGCACAATGGTATTTAAACGATAAAGAAACTGGTAGATTTGAAGAAGATGAGCACCTTAGAGCTAACAGCTATTTAAAACTAAACTATTACTTCTTAAACAATTTCTCTGCAGGTGTGCAAGTAGAAAGCTATGCACCTCAAGCGCTATTAAACTACGACAAGGAGCTAAACAAAGAAGTAGGCTTAGCCGAATATTATATTAACTATAGAACAGACAAAGTTGATGCTACCCTAGGGCATTTTTACGAGCAGTTTGGTAGCGGATTAATTCTTCGTGCATGGGAAGACAGAGCACTAGGAATGAATAACTCTATTAGAGGTGGTAAAATAAAGTATACACCTTTTAGTTTCTTACAAGTTACAGGTTTATACGGTAGCCAAAGAAGAGGTTTTGATGTATCAGACTCAGAAATCATGGCTTTTAATGCAGAGTTAAACATAAATGAAATAGTAAAATCTAACTTCTTTGATCAAATAAGCTTAGGTTTGAGCTATGTAAACCGAAACGAGGATTTCACAAGCACTAGCACGAATACCGAAAAAATTGAAATCCCAAAAAATGTAGGAGCATACTCTGCAAGATTAGGTCTTAGCTTTAAAGACATTTATACCAATGTAGAATATGTTATGAAGGACAAAGATGTTAGACTAAATAACATCCAACCAAATAAAGTTTCTTTTTCTGAAAATAAACTTTTTGACGGAAGCGCTTTATTATTCAACTTAGGATATTCTGCTAGAGGATTCGGAGTTAATTACACCTTTAGAAGGTTAGAAAACATGAGTTTTTACTCGCAAAGAGAAGACAAAAACTTAATTAATAATCCTACTAATAGAGCAACTCTAAACTATTTACCCGCTTTAACAAAACAACACGACTATACTCTTGCTAATATTTATATATACCAAGCACAACCAGGTTTATATATTGAAAACTATGAGTCTCCACGAGCTAAAGCAGGAGAGATAGGAAACCAAATAGATGTATTTTACAAATTCAAAAGAGGATCTTTACTTGGTGGTAAATACGGGACAAAAGTTTCAGCTAACCTAGCTTATTGGGCTGCACTAAATGTAAAAATTTCAGACCCAGATGGCATCCCATATTTTAGTAGCGATAACCTTACTTACGAAAGTGATTTCTTAAACTTTGACAATAAAATTTATTCGGAATTTAATTTAGAAGTAAACAAAAAATGGACTAAAAACTTTAGCTCTATTTTTACATTCATAGACTTACATTATAATTCTGACTACCTAGTTGAAGCAAATGGAGCAAAAGTAGATGCATGGATTGGTGTGGCAGAAGGAACATACAAATTTGGAAAAGGAAAATCTCTAAGAGTAGAAGCACAACATCTATCTACAGATGATGATGCTAGAAATTGGCTTGGAGGTACCGTAGAGTACTTCTTCAACTCTAATTTTGGAGTTTATTTAAATGACTCGTATAACTATGAAGATAGTCCTATTGAAGAAAATTCAAAAATACATTTCTTTAATTTAGGAGGTAGTTTCACAAAAGGAGCAACTAGAGTTTCATTAAATTACGGAAGACAAAGAGGTGGTTTAATTTGTGTTGGTGGTGTTTGTAGACCTGTAAGTAAAAACACAGGGGTTACCTTAAACCTAGCAACTTCTTTCTAAAACAAATAAACATACTTTTAAAAGCCCTTAAAGAAATTACTTTAAGGGCTTTTTAAGTTTACAACGCTAATTGGAGAGTTCGAAAAAAGAACATCAAGAGGTTTATTATCAATATCTTAACACATAAACTAGATAAAAATCACTAACTTTATTTTCTCTCCCTTTATTAACTAATTTTTAAAAAATAAGATTAGTTCCAATCTAAAAAAGTTGACTTCACCTAATATTACTAATTCTTAAAACCAACAAAATTATGTTGAATATTTTATCAAATGCTATGTTGGGAATAAGCCGAAAAGCCAACTAAATTTTGAAGTAGGTGTCATTTAAAACACCTTAATCATGAAAAATTTTATCTTAAAAGGTATTGCATTGTTTTTGTTTTCTTTTATCACAATCAGCTGTTCTAATGAAGATGATAACGAAAAATTAGCGTTAAACATTACAAGTAATACAACGGAAAAGAATGTGAAAATCACCTTCACATCAATTGAAATCAATGGAAACATCACTTCAAGTGGCAGAGAAGAAATTATATCACGAGGGGTAAGTTGGGGTACAACTCCGCATCCAACTATTAATGAGAACAAAGTAGAGGAATCAAACAACACGTTCACTAGTAAAATAAGAGGATTAGCTCCAAATACGCTTTATTATTTCAGAGTGTATGCTTCATCTAAGGCAGAAACAGTTTATGGCCCTGAATTAGTATTTAGCACTTCTAACTTAGATGGGACAAAGTGGGACTTCTACTTTAACCACGATCCTCCACATCAAACATGGCATGCTGATGTAACTTTTAATATAGACGGCACTACCGTATATCATGATGCAACATCACCATCAGACACATATTTAATTTATGGCACATGGATGATTACTAGAGATAGACTCCTATACGATTTGGAATCTGATATAAAAGACAACAATGACTTTCATTTTACAGGAACATTTACAGGGAACACCTTAAGCGGTACTTATACTTACGGTGTAGAAAATGATAAAGAATGGACAGCTATATTACTTCCAAAATCATAACCTATCTAACACAAAAAAGGCTTCTCACAGAGAAGCCTTTTTTTTTTAAAATTATCCTTTATATTTTAATGGTAAGTGTACCACCTTTTTGGTTTCAAAAAAATCTTCTGAATAAAAATCAGAAATATTATAAATAGTAGCCTTCGGGTAATCCTGTAGTTCTTCTGCTAAATCACCACCTTTTAAATAAACAATACCATTTTTAAGTTCATGATTTTGTTTTTTAGCTACCTTCCCTTTAACCCAATGAACAAAAGTTGGCATAGCCGCTACAGCTCTACTCACAATAAAATCATAAGTATCATGAATCTCTTCTACTCTAGAGTGGGTGGTTTTTACATTTTCTAAACCTAAACCTTCTACAACCTCTCTTACCACATTTAGCTTTTTATTAATGCTATCTACCAAATGAAAAGAGCATTCTGGATATAAAATCGCTAAAGGAATTCCAGGAAAACCTCCACCGGTACCAACATCCATGATTTTAGTGTTCGGTTTGAATTGTATCACTTTTGCAATAGCTAAAGAATGTAATACATGACGCAGGTACAACTCATCAATATCTTTTCTAGAAACTACATTAATCTTCAAGTTCCAATCTTGGTATAGCGCTTCTAGCTTGGTGAATTTTTCTATTTGATCTTCGGTTAAATCCGGAAAATACTTTAAAAGGAGTTCCATTTTACACTTTAATTTACGCAAAAATATGGATTTTAATTTGCATAATTTTATGAAATTTTATATTTAATAAGCAGTTATATTATTTATCTTTGGTATCTATAATATTTAACGCCTTAAAAAACGTTATCTTAAAATTAATCAAATTTAGTATGTCAAAACAAACAGTATCGTTCTCAAGAACAGACTCTGCAAAATTTTTTAGAACTTTAAACAAAAGAGTCAACAATTATTTTAAAGAGAATAATATTAAAAAAACAGGAAACTGGAAATTATACCTTAAAACTATAATAATGTTCACATTATTACTAGGTCCATTAATATTATTATTAACAGTAGATTTACCAACCTGGTTACAAATTATATCTGTAATCGTTATAGGTTTTGGAATAGCCGGTGTAGGAATGAACGTAATGCACGATGCAAACCACGGTTCCTTTTCTAGTAAAAAATGGGTTAACAAATTAATGGGAAGCAGCATTCATATTTTAGCTGGTAACGATTATAATTGGAAAGTACAACACAACGTTTTACACCACACTTATACAAATATTCAAGGTCATGATGAAGATATTGACGCAGGAAGAATCATTCGTTTTTCGAAACATTCTAAATGGTTAAAAATTCATCAATACCAAAAGTACTATGCCTTCCTTTTATATGGTTTACTAACTGTGAACTGGGCTATCACAACCGATTTTAAGCAAACATATGTTTACCTTAAAAGAAAGCTTTCTTATGGCGATTTCCCAAAACCAGCTACACAATGGACCAAGTTAATTATAGGTAAAATAGTTTATTATGCCGTTTGGGTAGTTTTACCTTTATCTTTAGGATACACTTGGTGGCAAGTATTAATAGGCTTTTTAATCATGCATTATACAGCAGGAATTATCTTAAGTGTTATTTTTCAATTAGCACATGTTATGCCTAATACCGAAACACCTTTACCTGATGAAAATGGTAATATGAAAAATACTTGGGCTATCCACCAATTATATACTACCTCTAATTTCTCACCAAAAAGTTGGTTTGTGGAGTTTTATACTGGTGGACTAAACAGACAAGTAGAACATCATTTGTTTCCACATATTAGTCATGTACACTATAAGAATATAGCTAAAATTGTTAAAGAAACTGCAAACGAATTCAGCTTCCCATATAACGAGTACGACTCTATTTGGACAGCAATTGCAGAACATTACGAACAATTAAAAGAACTAGGAAGAAAACCTAGTATGGCTTAATTCCATTCGCTTTACCATAAACATATTTCATAATGAGCCTACTTTCAGATAGAATAGTAAACATGTCCACTTCTGCTACCCTTGCTATGGCAGCAAAAACAAGAGAATTAAAAGCAGAAGGGAAAGATATTATCGGGTTAAGTCTTGGGGAACCTGACTTCAACACACCAGATTACATTAAAGACGCAGCAATTCAAGCTATTAATGATAACTACAATTCTTATACACCAGTAGATGGTTATGTAGAGTTAAAACAAGCAATCATTACTAAGTTTAAGCGCGACAACAATCTAAACTATACCTTACCACAAATTGTAGTATCTACAGGAGCAAAACAATGCTTATCTAATGTTGCTATGGTTTTACTAAACAAAGGTGACGAGGTTATTTTACCTTGTCCGTATTGGGTAAGCTACAGCGATATTGTAAAAGTTGCTGAGGGTACTCCGGTAGAAGTTCAAACTTCTATTGAAAATGATTTTAAAATGACAGCTGAACAGTTAGAAGCTGCCATTACACCAAATACAAAAATGCTTTGGTTCTCATCTCCATGCAATCCTAGCGGATCTGTGTATAGTAGAGAAGAATTAGAAGCTTTAGCTGAAGTTCTAAGAAAACATCCTAATATTTATGTTGTTTCAGATGAAATCTACGAACACATAAACTTTATTGGCGGCCACACAAGTATTGCAGAAATAGACGGAATGTTTGACAGAACTATTACCATTAACGGAGTTTCTAAAGCATTCGCTATGACGGGTTGGAGAATTGGTTATTTAGGTGCACCAGAAGCTATTGCTCGAGCTTGTAACAAAATGCAAGGACAGGTAACTAGTGGCGCAAACTGTATTGCACAACGTGCTGTAATTACTGCATTAAACGAATCTCCTTCTAGAGTTCAATTCATGATAGATGAATTTAAAGTTCGAAGAGATTTAGTTTTAAATCTACTTAATGACATTCCTGGATTCCAAACAAACACTCCAGAAGGAGCGTTTTATGTGTTTCCAAATATCTCAACTTTCTTCGGAAAAACTTTAAGAGGAAAAAAGATAAACAATGCAACAGACTTTTCTTTGTATCTTTTAGAAGAAGCTCTAGTAGCAACAGTTACAGGAGATGCCTTTGGAAACCCTAACTGTATTAGAATCTCTTATGCAGCAAGTCAAGAACAAATTATTGAAGCTATAAAAAGAATCAAAGAAGCAGTTAGCTAGACATATTCTTTTATAAAATATAAAACTCCTTCTCTAAGCAATACTTCGTTAAAAGAGAAGGAGTTTTTTTATTCCAAGAAACTAAGGTTTATCTGTTTCTCCAGAAGAATGGTGTAAACAAAATAAGTACCGTAAACAACTCTAACCTTCCTATTAGCATTAAAAAGCTACTCCACCACTTCCCTATATTTGGTAATGCCGAATAGTTGTCTACAGGTCCAAACTGCCCTAAAGCAGGTCCAACGTTACCTAAACTAGAAGCTGCTAATCCAATAGAAGATTCAAAATCTATTCCCATCATAGAAAAAACTAAAGCTCCAACTATAAAGGATAGCATATAAAGTATGAAAAAAGCCAGTATGTTAAATACAATCTTTTTTGTAATAGCTTTTCTATTATATCGAACTGGTAAAACTGCATTAGGATGTAAAGTTCTTTTAAACTCTAAAAACCCATTTTTAATTAAAATTAAATGTCTCACCACCTTTACTCCCCCAGAAGTAGATCCTGCAGAACCACCAAGAAACATGATCCCAAAAAAGAAAACAACTAAGAATGGTGTCCATAAAGTATAATCTGCAGAAATAAACCCTGTTGTAGTTACTACCGATAATACTTGAAATAATGCATGACGAAAGGCACTTTCACCCTCTCCGTAAATCATTGGGTGCTCTATAGAAGAAATGGATAAATCTGCTTTAAAGTAAATTATAAGCGACACTATTGCTGTAAAAATAGCTATAAACTTAAAGTATAACTTAAACTCGTCATCATGAATGATCTTCTGTACTTTTCCTTTAAAAGCAAAATAACTTAAGACGAAGTTAGTTCCTGCCAAAAACATAAAAGCAATAATAATATATTGAATCATCGGTTGGTCATTCCAATAGGCTACACTAGCGTTTTTGGTTGAAAACCCTCCAGTTGATAAAGTAGATAAAGAATGATTTATTGCATCAAAGAAAGACATTCCTGCTAGTTTTAACAGAATTGTTTCGGCAATAGTATAACCAAAATAGATTAACCAAAGTCGTTTTGCTGTATCTGTAATTCTTGGATGTAGCTTATCGGTACTTGGTCCAGGTGCTTCAGCTGCAAAAAGCTGCATTCCTCCAATTCCTAATAAAGGTAAAATAGCAATAGCAAGAACTATAATTCCCATTCCACCAATCCAATGGGTCAAGCTTCGCCAAAACAATACACCTTCCGGCACAACTTCAATATCATTTAGAATAGTAGCTCCAGTTGTGGTATAACCAGACATGGTTTCGAAAAAAGCATTGGTAAATTGCGGAATGGATCCTGTAAATATATATGGTAGAGTTCCCGAAAGCGCCATGACTATCCATCCAAAGGCAACAACAATATATCCTTCGCGTTTATTCATTTCCTTGCTATGCTTTCTTGTAGAAACCATAAGAAAAACTCCGACTAAAAGAGTGAAAATACCAGAAATGGAAAGCTCATAGGTTACACCATCTTTATAAATAAGACTTATTAGTGCAGATAAAAGCATAAAACCACCATTAAATAATAGTAGTAATCCGAAAAAATGAATTATTATTTTATAATTAAGTCGAACACCTTTCATTTACAGGAAGAATTTTTCAACGCGTTTTATAGATCTAGGCAAACAGCAAACTACCACCTTATCATTCTCTTGAACTCTAAAATCACCCAGCGCAATGATTCCCTCTCCTCCTCTAATAATTCCACCAATAATAGCAGAGCGAGGAAAATCGACATCCTTAATAAGTTTGTTGTTAATTTTAGAAGTTGCTTTCACTTTAAACTCTAATATCTCTGCATTCATATTATTCAGTTTCGTCATAGCAACTACTTCTCCTTTTCGTATGTATCTAAAGATATTATTTGCGGCAAGTAACTTTTTATTAATCAAGGTGTCTATTCCAATAGATTGAGAAAGTTCAAAATAATCCATATTCTCAACAAGCGCTATGGTTTTTTTCACCCCTTTGGATTTTGCTACTAAGCAAGACATGATATTGGTTTCCGAGTTACCTGTTACAGAAATAAAAGCATCCATATCACTAATATTTTCTTCATCTAACAAATCTACATCTCTTCCATCACCACTAATAACAAGTACTTTTTCTAATTCATCAGCCAGGTCAAAAGCTTGATCCTTATCTTTTTCAATTAGTTTCACATAAAAACCATTGTTACTTAAATCGCGCGAAGTTTTATAACCAATCTTACTTCCACCAAGAATCATAACATTTTTTATTTCGGCATTAATCTTACCGGTCATCTTACACAGTTCCTCTCCACCACCTTTACTAGTGATAAAAACAACATTATCTCCCTCTTTAAATCGTGTATCTCCCCTCGGAATAATAGTTAACTGCGTTCCAAAACGCTGAATAGCGATTGGCACAAAGTGAATTTCGTTAAATAACTCTGCAGCCTCTTTAACGGTTTTACCAACAAAGGAAGCAGTTCTTGACAAATTCAACCCAACCATAGTTAAGGCTCCTTCGTCAAACTCATAACTATCTTTAAAAGCAGACTGACTAAGTAATAAGTTAATTTCGGCCGCTGCTAAAGATTCTGGTGAAATCAGCTCGTCAATACCTAATTCGGTAAAACCAACAGTATCTTTATGTTGAATAAATTCTGTGTTAGAAATTCTTGCAATGGTACGCTTTGCTCCTAATCGTTTTGCAAGCACACAAACCGTAATATTGGTAGTTTCTGAAGCTGTTACAGCAATTAACAAATCGGCTGTATCAATTTTAGCTTCCTTTAAAAGCGCAATAGAAGTTGCATCTCCTTTAATAACCTTTATGTCTAAATGATTATCTGCGTATACAAGACTGTCTTTATTTGTGTCTATTAATGTAATTTCTTGCGACTCATAAGACAATAATTTTGCTAAATGAAATCCTACTTCTCCTGCCCCAGCAATAATTATTTTCATCTGTTATTAAATATGGTTTTTAACATTCAGATGGCATACACATTTCATTAATCAACAAAACATTGAAAAGTTTCAACGCATGTTTCATCTGTTTTTTTAATTTAAAAAAGTACGACAAAGATACTTTAAAATATTAAAACATAAATAAGTTGCTGGCATTGATTTGATAGCTACAGAAGTATATAAATAAAAAAAAATATGTAGGTTTGTCAAAAAAATAACTGTGTCGAAAATAAAACCATACAAGGATAGCGATTTAGGTAAGAAAGAACAAGTTACCAAAATGTTTGATACCATTTCAGGAGATTATGATGGCTTAAATAGAGTTATCTCTTTTGGAATTGATATTTCATGGCGAAAAAAAGTAGTTGCAATGGTTAAAGAATCTCAACCAAAAACTATTTTAGATATTGCCACAGGAACAGGAGATCTTGCCATAAATCTAGCACAAACTAAAGCCGAAAAAATAGTAGGATTAGACATAAGTAGTGGGATGTTAGAGATAGGAAAAACCAAGGTGAAAAAACATGGTTTAGAAAATACTATTGAAATGGTTTTAGGCGATAGTGAAAACATGCCTTTTGAAGACAATTCTTTTGACGCTATTACCGTTGCATTTGGAGTAAGAAACTTTGAAACCCTAGAAAAAGGTTTAAAAGAAATTCTTAGAGTTTTGAAACCTGGAGGAACTTTTGTGATCCTAGAAACTTCTATGCCAACAAAAACACCTTACAAACAAGGCTATAACTTTTACACAAAAAATATTTTACCTTTCATAGGAAAGGTTTTTTCTAAAGACAGAAGCGCATACAGATATTTATCAGAATCTGCATCGGCATTTCCTTTTGGAGAAGCTTTAAACAATATTTTAAGAGAAACAGGGTTTACTAATGTGAAAGATTATCCGCAAACCTTTGGTGTTGCAACAATTTATAAATCATCAAAATAATGAAAAATATACTTGCTATATTAATTACACTATTTGTTTTTCAAACAGCTTCTGCTCAATTATTTTCTAAAGAGCGAATAAAAAACAATGAGAATGTAGATAAAGCAAGACTGAGTTATGGCTATTTTCTTGGACTAAACAGCTACGACTTTAATTTTGATTATTATAGAGACAGAAAAGATATTGAAGTAGAAACTACATTAGGTTTCAATGTAGGTTTAATAGGAAACTTAAGAATTAACGATTATATCGATGTTCGATTAGAGCCTGGTTTATATATTACATCCAGAAATTTAATTTATGACGAAAGCTATTTTAACGGAATAGAATTCACAGAACAAGATTTAATTAGAGAGGTTAAATCCACCTATATTCACGTTCCACTTTTATTAAAATTTTCTACAAAACGAATTAATAATATCAAACCTTTTGTGGTTGGTGGAATTTCTACCGCATTAAACCTTTCAAGTAATCAAGACAATCCTGACGATAACTCTTCGGGAGAGTTTAGAATGAAGAAGAACAACTTATTTTACGAAATTGGTTTCGGAATAGACTTCTATCTATACTACTTTAAATTTACCCCTTCTATACGTGGTGTATTCTCTTTAAACGACGAGATGATTCGGGATGTAGATCCAAATAGCCCTTGGACAGGTAATGTTGCAAACATGAAAACTAGAGGTTTGTTTATCAACTTTACTTTTCAATAGGAAGTTACACTTGTTAAGCTAGCTTCTCTTAAACTCACTTAGCAAAATAGCTCCAGCTGTTGCAACATTCAAACTTTCTGTAGCTTGTAAATCTCCAAACCTAGGAATACTAATTCTTTTAGTTACCAAAGCTTCAACCGCTTCCGAAATTCCATTTGCTTCATTTCCTAAAACAAGAATACCCTTTTCTGGCAAAGTACTTTTATAAACATTTTCGCCATCCATAAAAGCACCAAAAACTTCAGTTTTATTTTCTTTCAGAAATTTTTCTAAGTCTAAATACTTCACATTAACCCTAGTTATAGAACCCATAGTTGCCTGAATAACTTTCGGGTTAAAACAATCTACCGTGGTTTCACTACAAACCAAATCGCTAATACCAAACCAATCACAAAGCCTAATGATGGTTCCTAGGTTTCCTGGGTCGCGAACCGCATCTAAAGCAACAATTAGTTTATTAGCCTTTACATCAACTTCTTTAGGTATTTCAAAAACTGCTAAGGCTTTGTTTGGCGTCTTTAGAAAACTTATTTTTTTCAATTCATTTTCTGAAATAATAGTTTCCTGACCCTTATTAAGTTGGAACGACTCTGTACTATATACATGATGCAGGTTTAACGTAGAATTTAAAAGCTCTTTAATGGTTTTTATTCCTTCAGCAACAAACAAGCCTTCTTGCTGTCTGAACTTTTTTTGCTTTAATCTGTTTATTAATTTTATTTGGCTTTTGGTTAACATGTAAATAATGTATTTTTGAAACTAATTAGGGTTTGGCATACTAAAGTTGCACCTTTAAATTCATTTCAACAAAACTAGTATTAATTTATCATATAATATTCTTGAAATTACATCCTTTTAAAATAGTATTTCTTGTTTTTATAGCTGTATTTATTTCTTCTTGTAACACCATTAAAAGAGTTGGCAAGACAGAACACTTATTGGTTAATAATACTATTACTGTAAATGATAAAAAGAACAATACTGAGAGAATTAACAACCTTATAAGCCAAAAACCTAATAGGAAGATTCTTAAAGTACTTCCTCTAAAATTACATATATACAATCTAGCAAGACCGAATATAGATTCTATTGTTAACGAACAAATCAATAGAAATCCTAAAAGAAAGGCTAGAATGGAGCGTTTTTTATCTAAAAAACAATTAGATAAATATATTGAAGCAAAAGTTAGATTTAATGCTTGGTTAAAGAAAACTGGGGAAGCTCCAGTTATAATAAATGATGCTAAAACCGAAAAATCTTTAAGACATCTAGAAGCTTTTTATATTAACAACGGTTGGTTTAACGCAGAAGCTACTGCAAAAATAGATACCCTAGAAAACCAAAGAGCCACTATCAATTATACCGTAAAAACAGGAAAACCTTATTTTGTTGATACCTTAACAACCAGCATCGCATCCCCTGTTTTAGATTCCTTATACAAACTAAGCGAAAAGAACTCTTTCATTAAAAAAGAACAATATAAAACAACCACGTTTGAGCAAGAAAAAGACCGACTAACAGATTACTTTAGAAATTCTGGAGTATATCATTTTAGCCAAGATTATGTCTTTTTTGAAATGGACTCTATTGCGAACGACCATAAGGTAAAAGTAGATTTACAGATTAATAATAGAGTGGTAAGAAAACTAGATTCTAATTACCAAATTCCGTTTACAACCTATAAGGTAAAAGACGTGAATATTTTTACTACTAGCTCCTACGAAAACAGAAACAAAACCATAAGCGATACACTTTCATACAAAAACTACAACCTGTTTAGTATTGGAAAAATGCGTTTTAACCCAAAAGCCTTAACCGATGCTATTTTTATTACCCCAAACAATACTTTTAGAGATATAAATAGAACCAGAACCTATAGACACATAAGTAATTTAAAGACTTTTAAATATCCAGATATTGAGTATATAGAAAACAACGATTCTACGCTTACAGCCAATATTTATTTAACCCCTTTAAAGAAATTCAACCTTAGCTTTAGAGCCGAAGTTTCACAAAGTAACATTCAAACCGTTGGTTTTTCGCTAAACCCAAGTCTGTTAATGCGAAATGTTTTTAGAGGAGCCGAAACCTTAGAGCTTTCAGCTATTGGATCTATTGGATCTTCAAAGGATGCAGCAAACGACAGAGATCATTTCTTTGATATTAATGAAATTGGAGCAAATTTAAGATTAACCATCCCTAGATTACTCTCGCCTTTTAATACAGAGAGAATTATACCTAAGCACATGTTGCCTAGTACTAGAATTACTCTTTCTACTACAAGTCAAACAAATATTGGTCTAGACAAACAAACCCTTTCTGGAGTATTCAACTATAAATGGCTACCTAATAAAACAGCTACTCATAGATATGATGTATTCAACTTACAGTATGTAAGAAACTTGAACATTGCTAATTATTTTCAAGTTTATGAAACATCCTTTAACAACCTAAACAATATAGCTCAAGGCTTAAACTATACAGCAGACGGAAGCGATTTAAGCATCCCTACACAAACCAACCTATTCATTAATGATGTACTAAACGGAAACACTACATTAACTCCAGATGACCCAGACTTCAAATCGGTTTCTGCAATAAACGAAAGAAAAAACAGACTAACCGAAAACAACCTTATTATAGCTTCCAACTATAGTTATACGAAGGACAAACGTGAAAATCTATTTGATGAAACCTTCTCTATCTTTCGTTTTAAATTAGAATTAGCAGGAAACATCTTTTCTGCAGCAGCAAACACGCTTGGTTTAGAAAAAAATAACAACGACCAATACGAACTCTTTAACGTTGCCTTCTCGCAATATGTAAAAACAGAATTCGATTATATACGTCACTGGGACTTAGGAAAGAAAAACGTTCTAGCTGCTCGCGGATTTATAGGTATTGCTATTCCGTACGGAAACTCAAAAAACATCCCCTTCTCAAAGAGTTTCTTTGCAGGAGGAACTAACGACAACCGTGCATGGACAGCCTACAATCTTGGTCCAGGAAGCTCTAAAACTAATAACGAGTTTAACGAAGCCAACTTAAAAATAGCATTCAATTTTGAAAGCAGATTCAATATTTTTGGAGATGTAAACGGTGCTTTGTTCGTAGATGTAGGGAATATATGGAACGTACTTGACGATGTTGAAGACCCAAAAGCAACTTTCAATAATCTTTCTTCGCTTAAAGACATAGCTATAGGAACCGGTTTTGGTATAAGATATGATTTCGGTTTTGCAGTAGCAAGATTAGATTTAGGGTTTAAAACCTACAACCCTGCCCTTGAAGGTAACCGATGGCTAAAAAACTATAGCCTAAGCAAAGCTGTTTATAATATTGGTATAAACTATCCTTTTTGATACAGCTAATTTAAAATTTAGCACACCCCATTTCCCTCAAGAAAGCACAATTTTAATACAGATTATTTAAAAATTACGTACTTTTGAACAATCTAATAAATCAATAAGAAATAACATTTTAAAATGGCACATAATATAAAACCAGGAGTTGCAACAGGACGTGAAGTGCAAGAAATCTTTAAACTAGCTAAAGAAAAAGGATTTGCACTTCCAGCAGTAAACGTAGTTGGATCAAATAGTATTAATGGTGTTTTAGAAACAGCAGCAGCTTTAAACGCTCCAGTTATTATCCAATTCTCAAACGGAGGTGGAGTATTTAACGCAGGAAAAGGACTAAGTAACGACAACCAAAAAGCAGCTATAGCAGGTAGTGTTGCAGGGGCAAAACACGTGCATTTAATGGCGGAAGCTTATGGTGTTCCAGTAATTTTACATACAGATCACTGTGCAAAAAAACTACTTCCTTGGATTGACGGTTTATTAGATGCAAGTGAACAACACTTTAAAGAAACAGGAAAACCACTATACAGTTCTCACATGATTGATTTAAGTGAAGAGCCTATAGAGGAAAACATAGAAATCTGTAAACAATACCTAGCTAGAATGAGCAAAATGGGTATGACTCTAGAAATAGAATTAGGTATTACAGGTGGTGAAGAAGATGGTGTAGACAACTCAGATGTTGATGAGTCTAAACTTTATACGCAACCAGAAGAAGTAGCTTACGCATACGAAGAGCTAATCAAAGTTAGCGACCAATTCACTATTGCAGCAGCATTCGGAAACGTACACGGAGTTTACAAACCAGGAAACGTAAAATTAACTCCAAAAATCTTAAAGAATTCTCAAGAATTCCTTTCAAAAAAACACAATTTACCACACAATCATATTGATTTTGTATTCCACGGTGGTTCCGGTTCTTCTCTAGAAGAAATTAGAGAAGCAATTAGCTACGGAGTTATAAAAATGAATATTGACACAGACATGCAATATGCATTTATGACTGGCGTAAGAGATTATATGGATGAGAAAAAAGACTACCTACAATCACAAATTGGTAATCCAGAAGGTCCAGATTCTCCAAACAAAAAACATTACGACCCACGTGTTTGGTTACGTAAAGGGGAGCAATCGTTTGTGGAGCGTTTAAAACAAGCTTTCGAAGATTTAAACAACGTGAATACTTTATAATATAATAAGGGCGTTACCTAAAGGTCGCGCTTTCGGCAATCGCTTTTTTAATTATTGCCTTTCTTATTGTAAAGGCAATAATTAAAAAGAGCTCCAACAAAGCCTCAATCGCTAACGCAAACTAAAGCTATTCCTTATTTATAGTACAAGCAGAATACTTAGTAGCGTCAATTTTTGAGGGATATTGATAAAAAGATTATTTTTGTCGGCTTCTAGTTTGTAAATTCGTTAAAAGAATTTCAAGCGCAAAGCAAAAAAACATAAAAACAAAACCTATAATAAATGGCTTGGTTTAAAAGAAAAGAAAAAGGTATTACTACCTCAACACAAGAGAAAAAGGACACACCAAAAGGGTTGTGGTACAAATCTCCAACAGGAAAAATAGTAGATGCCAAAGAATTAGAGCAAAACTTCTACGTAAGTCCAGAAGACGGTTATCATGTAAGAATTGGTAGTAATGAATATTTCCAAATTTTATTCGATGACAATAACTTTAAAGAGTTAGATACTAAATTAGAGTCTAAAGACCCTTTAAAATTTGAAGACACTAAAAAATACCCAGAACGTTTAAAAGCTGCTCAAGAAAAAACCAAACTTAAAGATGCTGTTCGTACAGCGGTTGGTAAATCTAAAGGTAAAGACCTAGTTGTAGCTTGTATGGATTTCAGCTTTATTGGTGGATCTATGGGTTCTGTTGTAGGAGAAAAAATTGCACGTGCTGCAGACTATTCTCTAAAGAACAAAATTCCATTCATGATCATATCAAAATCTGGTGGAGCAAGAATGATGGAAGCAGCATTATCATTAATGCAATTAGCTAAAACTTCTGTAAAACTTGCACAATTAGCAGATGCAGGTATTCCATATATTTCATTATGTACAGATCCTACTACAGGAGGAACAACAGCTTCTTTCGCTATGCTAGGTGACATCAACATTAGTGAACCTGGAGCATTAATTGGTTTTGCAGGACCTAGAATTGTAAGAGATACTACAGGAAAAGAACTTCCAGAAGGATTTCAAACATCAGAATTCTTACTTGAACATGGTTTCTTAGACTTTATTACACATCGTAAACACTTAAAAGACAAAGTAAACCAATACATTGATTTAATTACAAATCAGCCAGTAAGAGCGTAAAGATTTAAAATAATTTAGTTTTTAATAATTTTTAATTACTATATTTGCCGATCGGAAGATAATCTTTCGTGTACATAAAAATCATTTACAAAAATATTAGCATGTATTTAGATCAAAAAGCAAAAGAAGAATTATTTAAAAAACACGGTGGTAGTGCAAAAAATACTGGTTCTCCAGAAGGACAAATTGCATTATTTACAGAAAGAATTAACCACTTAACTGAGCACTTAAAAAGAAACCGTAAAGATTTCAACACTGAGCGTTCATTAGTGAAATTAGTAGGTAAACGTCGTGCTTTACTTGATTACTTAACTAAGAAAGATGTCTTAAGATATCGTGCTATAGTGAAAGAATTAGGGTTAAGAAAATAATCACAATATTAAGAGGCTTCGCGCCTCTTTTTTTGTTTTTATAACAACTCATTCGGAAGAGTCTAAAAGCCGTAAAATAAGAAGCTTATTACAGTTTTTCATTGGTCCAAACAACAACTACACAACAACACAACGACCATTGTTTAACATTGTTCTAGTCAGCAATAATGGGCTAGAATTTAGAATTAAAATTATGATTCCAAAAGTATTTAAAGAGGTCATAGACCTTGGTGATGGAAGAGAAATCTCTATCGAAACCGGAAAATTAGCAAAACAAGCGCATGGTAGCGTTGTAGTGCGATCTGGAAAATGTATGTTACTATGTACTGTTGTTTCCAATTACAAACAATCTGATGTTGACTTTTTACCGTTAACTGTAGATTACAGAGAAAAATTTGCTGCCTCAGGGCGTTACCCAGGCGGTTTCTTCAAAAGAGAAGCAAGACCTAGTGATGGTGAAGTATTGACAATGCGTTTAGTAGACAGAGTTCTACGTCCGTTATTCCCAAAAGATTACCACGCAGAAACACAAGTAATGATTCAGTTAATGTCTCATGACGAAGACGTGATGCCAGACGCTATGGCTGGATTAGCTGCTTCTGCTGCAATTCAATTATCAGATTTCCCTTTTGAATGTCCAATCTCTGAAGCAAGAGTTGGTCGTATTAATGGCGAATTCATTATCAACCCAACACGTGCGCAATTGTTAGAGTCTGACATCGATATGATGATTGGAGCTTCTGCCGATTCAGTTATGATGGTTGAAGGTGAAATGGATGAGATTTCTGAAGAAGAAATGGCGGAAGCTATTAAGTTTGCTCACGAAGCAATTAAAGAACAATGTGCTGCTCAAGTAAGATTAGCAGAAGCATTCGGAAAGAAAGAAGTTCGTGAATACGCTCCAGAAAGAACAGACGAAGATTTAGCGAAGAAAATTCGTGATATGGCTTATGATAAAGTGTATGCAATTGCAAAAGCTGGATCTGCTAAACATGAAAGAAGCGCTGCATTCGATGCAATCAAAGAAGAAATTAAAGCTACTTTCAGCGAAGAAGAATTAGAAGACTTCGGTGGAATGGTTTCAAAATATTACTACCAAGCTGAAAAAGAAGCTATTCGAGATCTAACCTTAAACGAAGGTTTACGTTTAGATGGTAGAAAAACTGATGAGATTAGACCAATATGGTGTGAGGTAGATTATTTACCATCTACACACGGTTCTGCAATCTTTACACGTGGAGAAACGCAAGCATTAGCAACAGTTACTCTAGGTACATCAAGAGAAGCAAACCAAATAGATATGCCATCTTACGAAGGTGAAGAGCGTTTCTATTTACATTATAACTTCCCTCCTTTCTCAACAGGTGAGGCAAGACCAATTCGTGGAACATCTCGTCGTGAGATCGGACATGGTAACTTAGCACAACGTGCACTTAAAGGAATGGTTCCAGACGATAGCCCTTACACAGTAAGAGTTGTTTCTGAAATCTTAGAATCTAACGGTTCTTCTTCTATGGCAACAGTTTGTGCAGGTACAATGGCACTTATGGATGCTGGTGTGCAATTAATTAAGCCAGTTTCTGGTATTGCTATGGGATTAATTTCTGATGGTAATTCGGGAAAATACGCGGTATTGTCTGATATCTTAGGTGATGAAGATCATTTAGGTGATATGGACTTTAAAGTAACTGGTACTGCAGATGGTATTACTGCTTGTCAAATGGATATTAAAGTAAAAGGATTGTCTTACGAAATTTTAGTGAATGCACTAAAACAAGCTCGTGACGGTCGTTTACATATCTTAAACAAGATTACAGAAACTATCGATAAGCCAAATGCTGAAGTTAAAGAACACGCTCCTACAATGGTAACTAGACGTATTCCTAACGAATTCATTGGTGCTTTAATCGGACCTGGTGGAAAAGTAATTCAGGAAATGCAAAAAGAAACCGATACAACCATCGTTATTAACGAAGACCCTGTAACGGAAGAAGGTATTGTAGAAATTTTAGGTGTTGGTAAAAAAGGAATTGATGCTGTTTTAGCAAAAATAGATTCTTTATTATTCAAACCAGAAGTGGGTAGCATTTACGAAGTAAAAGTAATTAAAATGTTAGATTTTGGTGCTGTTGTAGAATATACACAAGCTCCAGGAAACGAAGTTTTATTACACGTATCTGAATTAGCTTGGGAACGTACAGAAAATGTATCGGATGTAGTAAACATGGGCGATGTATTTGATGTGAAATACTTCGGTATCGATTCTAGAACTCGTAAAGAAAAAGTTTCTCGTAAAGCTATCTTACCAAAACCAGAAGGTTTTAAAGAAAGAGCTCCAAGAGAAGATAACCGTTCTAACGGACGTGACAACAGAGGTAGAGACAATCGTAACAACAAACGTGACGATAGAAAACCAAGAGAAAATAACTAATTAATTTTCTTTATATAATGAAGACCTCGCAAGAAATTGCGAGGTTTTTTTGTTTCAAGACGCAACCTTTTGAAATTTTACAGACTATAGGTAAATACCTAAAGTCAAAATCATGAAAAACACACTTCCTAAATTCTATTTATTCTTATTAATAACTCTTGCGCTTACAACTTGCAGCACAAATGACGACAACATTGAAGAAGTAAATAATGAAGAATTAAAAGGAAACCTTCAAGATTGTGTAGAAGAACTAGAGTTAATAGAAGCAGAAGAATGCATACAATTAATACAAACTGCATTTAAAAAGTTGGCTTTACACTAAAAACTATCCTTAAATATAGATGCTGTATTCAAATATCAACTAATGAGTTTAGATAATAAAAACAGTAATTACAATCCTTTTATTCTTGGTTTACAATCTGGACTAACGTACAAATTCTAGAAAAACAGATTCTAAAAAAGAATTTATTTTCAAACACAAACATCTTATAATTTATTTAGTATAACTATTTACTTATAAGCAACTTCACTTCTTTAGACTAAAAACCACTGAAAATGAGCACTTTTCAGCAGTTTCCACAAGAATAAGCACTAAATAATCCGCAACAATATTTAGTCATAATTGTTAATCTGTTAAAAATTTGCGCAAAAACACCCATAAATTAGTAATTCTTAAAAATTACCCTGCTTTTATTTAGTAAAATTCAATCTTTTTCTTATAATACTAATAGGATTATTTAAATAATTAAAAAAACACAAGAATGAAAGTATTAGTTATCGGAGCAGGAAATATGGGTTTAACCTATTCAGAAGGAATGGCAACATCCTCCTTTTTAGGAAAACAAAAACTGAAGATATACGATACAGATCCAAAAAAAATCGAACAATTAAAAAAAGAACCACATTTTGAAGTATATGATTCTCTAGATAACTGCTTACCAAAAGCAGATATTATTTTTGTAGCAGTTAAGCCATACCACAGTGAAAGTCTATTTGAAGAAATGGCTCCTAAAATACATGGCCACCAAATTATAGTTTCACTTATGGCCGGAGTAACTATTGAAACAATTAAAGAGCAACTTGGTGCTAAAAAAATAGTTAGAGCAATGCCTAACTTACCAGCAAAAGTTGGAAAAGGAGTTACCTCTTATACCGCATCGGAAGATGTTTCTAAAGTAGAACTTATTATGGTTCGAAATTTATTAGACACTACAGGAACTTCTATTCATGTAGATACCGAAAAATTTATTGACGCTTCTACAGGTATTTCGGGAAGCGGACCAGCTTATGTATTTTACTTCATGCAATCTATGCTAGAAGCTGCATTAAAAATGGGCTTCTCAGACAACGATTCTAAGATACTAGTAGCAAACACCTTCGAAGGAGCAATCGAACTCTTTAATCAGTCTAATATCACGCCAGAATCATGGATAGACCGAGTAGCTTCAAAAGGTGGAACCACACAAGCAGCCATAGACTCTATGGAAGACAATAATGTTAAACAACTCATTCAAGATGCTGCTTATGCCGCATTTGATAGAGCAATAGAATTAGGAAAAGAAAAATAAAATGATGGACGACGACATTAAGCGCGTAGTAGTAAAAGTAGGAACAAACGTATTAACAAATAAAGATAACAGAATATTAGGACCTGTTTTAAGAGAATTAGTCCGCCAAATAGCCGTGTTATACGAACGCGACATCATGGTGGTTTTAGTTTCCTCTGGTTCCTCCATTGCTGGTAAAGAAGTAGTAGGTAAGCTTAATATCACAGACAAATCTATAAGAAGACAAGTCTACTCTGCTGTTGGACAACCTCGAATGATGCGTCACTATTACAGTCTTTTTCATGATTACGGAATGCGATGTGCACAAGTATTGGCAACAAAACGAGATTTTGACCCAGGGAAACATCGTGAAAACATGATTAACTGCTACGAAGGTTTATTATCAGAAGGTATTATTCCTATAGCAAACGAAGATGATGCCGTTTCTGTAACCATGTCTATGTTTACAGACAATGATGAGTTAGCTAGTCTAATTGCTAAATTAATTGATGCAGATAGATTAATCATATTATCAGACACCGATGGTTTATACACTGGGCATCCAGACGACGAAGATTCTGTAAAAATCAAAGAGGTTACCTACGATCAAGATGTAGAACAATATGTTAAAGCTTCTGGTAAAAAAGAAGGAGAAGGTCGTGGAGGCATGGCTTCAAAATTACGTATTGCCAAAGGAACAGCAAAAAAGAATATTCCAACGTACATAGCAAATGGGAAACGTGAAAACGTAATTGTTGACATTATTGACAACAAAGAAGTTGGAACAAAATTTATTCACTAAAAAGAAAAACATGGAATTATTACATACAGATAAAAAAAATAACGTTCTAAATGCAATGATAAATATTATTGACAGAGAACGTAAAAATATAATAAAAGCAAACCAACAGGACTTAGATGCTTTCAATAAAGACGATCAAGCCTTATACGACCGTTTAGTGGTGAATGAAGCCAAAGTAGACGGCATGATTCAGGCTATTAAGGAAGTGCGTGATCAAGAAGATCCTGTTGGAGCAACCATTTCTGATATGACATTAGATAGTGGTTTACAAATTACCAACAAAACAGCTCCTTTTGGAACGATTATGATTATATACGAATCGCGTCCAGATGTTACTATAGAAGCTGCTGTTTTAGCTTTTAAAGCCAACAACAAAATTTTACTAAAAGGAGGAAAAGAAGCTATTAATAGTAACCTTATTTTAGAAAAATGCTGGCACGAAGCGTTAGAAGAAAACGGTTTAACTAAAGATTGGATTAGATTACTACATCTAAAAAGAGAAGAAACTCAAGAATTTTTAAGAAACCCAACCGAAAAAATAGACTTGATTGTACCACGTGGTGGCGAACGTTTAATTAAATTCGTAAAAGATCACGCTAGCTGTGCTGTATTAATTTCTGGTCGTGGAAACAACTTTTTATATGTTTCTAAACTTGCAGATTGGGAAAAAGCAATAAAAGTAATTATTAATGCAAAAACAGATAAAATCTCCGGTTGTAATGCTTTAGACAATGTGCTGATAGATAAAAATATTTCAGATTACGAAGCTAAAGTCGAAGAGCTTCAAAAAACATTAAACCATGTAGGCGTTTCATTAGTAGTAGATAAAAAAATCGGTCAGATTTTAAAAGATGAAACACAAATTCCTAGTGAAGACACTTGGTACGAAGAGTTTCTTGCAATGAAACTTTTAGTTGCAGAAGTAGATGGTTTAGAAGAAGCTATTAAGATGATTAATAAATATTCTGGAGGACACTCCTCTTCTATCTTAACAGAAAACAACGAAGAAGCTGCTACATTTATGGAGCAAATAGATAGTGCTGCAGTTTACCATAATGCCTCAACACGATTTACCGATGGTGGACAAATGGGTGTTGGTGCAGAGTTAGCTATTAGTACCGATAAGTTACACCACCGCGGACCTTTAGGCTTAAAACAACTGGTTACAAATAAATATTATGTTTTTGGTGACGGCCACGTAAGAGTGTAATACAATATTTAAATAATTCACAACCGGCATTGGGTTCTAAGAATCCAATGCCGGTTTTTATTATATACTGTTTATATTGCTAAAAACACATTTATTCAAAACTTTCAATTGTCTCGCAACCAACATATTACACAGCATTCAAAATAAAGTTCATATATTTTGTAACATTTATTGCTATTCCTCCGTATAACTATATAGAACGTTTTATTCACACTTAATTTACACGAGAACTTTAGATGAGACAACTTAAAATTACCAAGCAGGTTACCAACCGTGAGACCGCATCATTAGATAAATATCTACAAGAAATAGGAAAAGTTGACTTAATTACAGCAGACGAAGAAGTAGAATTAGCACAACGTATCAAAGCAGGAGATCAAGTTGCTTTAGAGAAGTTGACAAAGGCTAACTTACGTTTCGTTGTATCTGTAGCTAAGCAATACCAAAACCAAGGTTTAACATTACCTGATTTAATTAACGAAGGTAACTTAGGTCTTATTAAAGCGGCACAACGTTTTGATGAAACTCGTGGTTTTAAATTTATATCCTATGCTGTTTGGTGGATTAGACAATCTATTTTACAAGCATTAGCAGAACAATCTAGAATTGTACGTTTACCATTAAACAAAATTGGTTCTATTAACAAGATTAATAAAACATTCGCATTTTTAGAACAAGCACACGAGCGTCCGCCAAGTGCAGAAGAAATTGCAAAAGAATTAGATATGACTATTAACGATGTTAAGGAGTCTATGAAAAATTCAGGTCGTCACGTAAGTATGGATGCTCCTTTAGTAGAAGGGGAAGATTCTAACCTATATGATGTATTAAACTCTGGTGAGTCTCCAAACCCAGATAAAGATTTATTACACGAATCTTTACGTACAGAAATAGAGCGTGCACTAGAAACTTTAACACCTCGTGAAGCAGATGTTATTCGTTTATACTTTGGTTTAGGAAACCAACACCCAATGACTTTAGAGGAAATTGGTGAAACTTTCGATTTAACTCGTGAGCGTGTAAGACAAATTAAAGAAAAAGCTATTCGTAGATTAAAACATACGTCTAGAAGTAAAATATTAAAAACGTATTTAGGATAGGTTTTTAAACACAACAAACAGTTACAGGTTTTCGCTTTCGCGGAAATTATACTGTTCGTTTTTTGATTGATGAAAGAAGCCAGAGCTGATTACTCTGGCTTCATTCATTTAATAAACTCCCACTTCCAACAGTAGTTTTGTTTTGAAAAACTGAGGGCTCAAAACTTCTTCTTGAAAACAGATGTTTTATCTATCTTTGCAAAAACAAACAACAACACAACAATGAACTCAAAACTAATTGCACCATCCATGTTGGCTGCCGACTTTGGTAACCTACAACGAGATACAGAAATGGTTAATAATAGTGATGCAGATTGGTTTCATATTGATGTAATGGACGGACATTTTGTTCCGAATATATCATACGGAATGCCAGTTATTCAAGCTATAAAAAAACACGCTACCAAACCATTAGATGTACATTTAATGATTGAAAAACCAGAGCGTTATATTGAAGAATTTGCTAAAGTAGGCGCAGACATCATAACCGTGCACTACGAATCTACAGTACATTTACACAGAACGCTTACACAAATTGAAGATGCTGGCTGCAAAGCCGGAGTGGTTTTAAACCTAACAACTCCAGTTTCTGTTTTAGAAGATATTTTACCAAAATGTTATATGGTACTACTTATGTCTATTAATCCTGGATTTGGCGGACAAAAATTTGAAGATATCACTTACGACAGAGTTAAGAAACTTCGTAGAATGATAGACGAAAGAGGTCTAGATACAAGAATAGAAATTGATGGTGGTGTTACCGATAAAAACATTAAACAACTAGTAGAAGCAGGAGCAGATACTTTTGTTGCAGGTAGCCACGTTTTTAAAAGCGAAGATCAAACCAAAACAATTGCTACACTAAAAACATTAGCTAATTCTTAATATAACATAAGAAAGCTTTATATAAAGAAAAGCCATATCTGAATCTTCACAGATATGGCTTTTTTATTGTAGCTAACTTGTATTTATATTTAAGTAACTTATTGAAATTTATAATTGGTTCCAGGAACGGTTGAAAAGGAATTCACCCCTAGGAACTCACAATACGCTCTTCCATCTATTGTAGGAGAAATAGGAGAATGCTTTTGAAGATACTCTTCTACCACTTCATGAATGGTATAATCTTTTACTTCCACATCTTTTACATTTGCCATTCTACATAAATTATCTATTGGGTCTCCAGGACGAACACATGCAGAAATAGTATAATATTCTGCATCTTGCATTGGCTCTCCTTTTACAGTAACAGAAGTAATTCTTTCTCCTTTATTATTCTGACTATTAAACTGTACTTCCATTCCAGAAAATCGAACCAACCAACCACCAAAACGCTCCATTGGATTTTGAGACAAAGCGTTATGCATTTCCTTTTCTAACCAATCTTTAATTTGTTTCCCTGTAGCTTTACCTGTTTTTACTGGCTCATTTACAGGAAGCAAATTCCATAAATTAGCTCTAGTAATAGCTGCTGGTTTTCCATCATGAGGAACTATAGGGTTTCCAAATCTAAATCCATTAGAAATAGATATATCTGCACCTGTTTTCCAACGAGCAGCATCTGTAATCATATTATCCATAGGGTTTTCTACCGTTAAATACCTATAAATAGGAGTCGTTGTATACCCCACTACAGTTTCTAAATATTCTTTATAAGGAGCTTTCGCAGTATCAACTAAGTCTTGAATTTTCTTATCAGCCGGATACACTTCTGGATCTACATCTAAAAGCTCATAATCATCTCCCACAAGCTTTCCCTTAACAAAATGAAGTGTTAGCTTTCCTACAAACGAACCAAAGGCTCCAGGCTCTGTAACCTTTGCGTATTTACCTTGAATAAGTTCGCGAACGCGTTCATGTGTATCGTTTCCTAAAATATAATCTACATTTTCTGCAATTGGATTACTAGCTAGTTCAACCTGTTTAAAAATTCCAATATGAGTAACCAAAAACATAACATCTACATTTTCCTTTACTTTGATATCATCAATCTGCTTCTTTAACGCTGAATCCAGTCCGCTAAAGCGAATCCCTTTACTAAAAATAGGATTTTGTCTTACCGGTACATCAGGATCGTTTACCCCCACAAAACCTAGACGTACTCCTTCTATTTCCTTTACCCAATAAGATGGAAACAAAGGCACTTCATTTTCATCATGATACATGTTCTGTACGATAACTTCTGTATCATAGTCTTTCATTACATCCATCATAATATCTTTTCCATATACTACTTCCCAGTTTCCTGGTATAATAACATCGTAACCCATGTTTTTAATTACTTCTGGCATTACTTTTCCTTCTGATAAAGCAGCATAACCACTACCTTGAATTAAGTCTCCACCATCAACAATTATGGTGCGATTCGGATTTTTATCACGCTCTTCATCAAATAGTGTTTTAATATTTGCTAGTCCGCCACGATCTTTAAAAACCACTTGATCATTCTCCCAAAATAATTCTGGGTGCGTATCTAACTGTCCGTGAATATCTGCTGTTTGCAGAATAGTAATACTTAAAGTATCTTTTTCTGTAATATTACTTTTTTCTGTAGGTGATTTTTCGCTTTTACAAGAAACCGAAACTACTAGAATTCCTAAAAGACAAAAAGCTGCCAGTATATTTTTCTTTATTGTTATCATCTTTATAATGTTATGCTTTTATATCCTTGCTTTTGCAATTGAAGATTATGAAGTATGCCATTTTCTATTATTTTTAATTCCGTTGGCACCTTTGATTTGTCTACATTAAATTTATTTAAAGAAAAACCACAGGCAATTAGCTTCACTCCGACATTTTGAGCACGTTTAATATGCTTTCTCATAATTTCCTTATCTGTTATCGCTCCAATTTCTTTTCCGCAGATAACCACTTGAAAATCGCCAAAGGAATCTCCATCCTCTGCCTTAAGTGCTTCGGCAGCCAAAATTATAGGTTGTAATTGTGGAACCTTCTTTGTTAAAACCACATAATTGTTTTTATTAAAATCTACTTCTTGTGCTTTTAAATTTGCTGATGCAAACAAAGTGATTAAAAATAGAAAGCTAAAAATATATTTTTTCATTGTTATTTATTTTAAAAGTTTTTCGGTATTATTCATTATAAAAAATGTGAGTCCGCCTAATATGGCAATATTTTTAAAAAGTGGCCCAAGGGTTGCTGTTTGCCCTACTTGAATTGTTAAGGTAATAGGTATTAATACGGCAACTAAAACCATTGCTGCCCACTTAGTTTTATAGCCTATTAAAAATAGTAATCCAGCTATGAGCATAACAAGCCCAGACAGAATTACTAATAGCTGAGGATCTCCAAAAAAATATGCTATCCCTTTAAAACTAGCTTTATCTATACGTTGCGCTGTTTTTTCAACATGTAGCAAGTGATTTGCACTAGCTATAAGAAATATACCACTGAGCGCAATACGTAATATATGTATTGAAACTCGGCTTATAGGAACATTTGTTCTCATTATAAGATTATTAAGAATGTGTGATAAAATTAGATGTCTTTACGAAAAAGCAATTTGTTTTAAATATCTATGGAAAACAAAAAGCAACGAAAGCATCTTATAAATTGTCGCGAAGAGTAGATTAAACCAACCTAGGAGGCGGAGAGAGTTTCTCTAAATAAAGAAAACGTAACTCTGAAGTGAGGTAATCATTAAAAGCCGAAAAAGCTTCTATAGAATGAAACTTCCATGAAAACAGTTCGATGGAAAACTGTGAAGTGCATATACTAGCAAATACAATATTTTGTGAATCTGAAAAATTGTCTTGCTGGTAATTTGTTTCGGTATTAGAGTTTTTTAATTTGTTTTTCTTCTTACAATACTTGTTAACGAATGACAGATCATTGGCATTAAAAACAAAACTCAAAGCATTAGCATCTACCACAAGGAATTTCCCCATGAAAACGGTAAGCATTATTATTGCGATGTAAGATTTTAAACTCATACGAAATTCAAAAATAGAATAATTATGTATTTCTATTTGTAACCTTTGTTACTTAAGTTGCTTAACAGCTTTCCATTTAAAGTTATTTTTGTTAATAGCCAGCAAAATAGAAGTTGAGCATTTCTTTTACTTTCTTATAAATTTTTGGAAACTTAGATCGAAATTCACTAGGTGTTTCCACAAAGTTTTCTGCTATGACCGAAATAAATTCAAAATGATTTTCAAATGCATATTCTCTAAAATACCCAGAGCTTATTAGTTTTTCTTTTAAAGCTTCATTATTATCTAACATATGCGTTAGCTCATAAAAAGAGTCTAAAAAGATTGCTGCACTAGTGCTATATCTTCTAGATTTTAAAAAAGTAAAATGTAAAGCGTGAATAAACTCATGAACACCTAAGTTTAAATTATCATCGCTAATTTTGTATCCTTTTAAAAAGTCTTCCCAAGAAAAAACCAAGGCTTTATATGCTGGGTTGAATTCTCCTTTATGTTTTTGTTTATTGATAGTAGAATAATATTCTCTAGGGTATAAAATTACTTTATCAATGCTTTCTATTTTATAATTCCTAAACCCAAAAGTGATTTTTGCAGCAGTTGCAGCGATTAAAACTTTCATTTTTTTAGTAACATCCATATCGTTACCAATAAACTGCCAAGAGTTTAAATAGTAATACAAGCGGTGCTCAAAGTTCTTTTTTTCTGAAGTTGTTAATCTGTTATAAAAATCAAATTCTTTTTTAAGAATAAGTCTTTCTTCTTTAGTTACCGTTTTTCTAATAAGGTAAAAATGCGTGTAAAATTGTTGCTTAGTAAAGTATTCCACGCGAGCCATTTCAAAGAAATTGAAAATGCCTCGAAAGACTACAAAGGCAACAAGAACAGCTGTAATTAAAACTAAAGTAAGCAGAATAATAATAAACACCAAAGGAGGCTCTTGCTCTTGAAGCAAACTTATTGTCTTTAGTGTAATATGAATCATCTAGTAGTTTTATATCTTTTGCTTTGTGTTTGAATGCTCTTTAGATTAAAACAAACCTACAAAGTACTTACATAAAAAAACGCTCAAGAAACCTCGGCGTTTTTTTCTTAATAATTATTTGTGACCGCGAAGGGATTCGAACCCCCAACCCTCAGAGCCGAAATCTGATATTCTATCCAGTTGAACTACGCAGCCATTTATCCTTGAAAAACAAGGATGACAATCTATTTGTATTAAGCTAATTTTGCTTTTACAATAGTTGAAATTGTTTTTCCATCAGCTTGACCAGCTAATTTCTTATTAACCATCCCCATAACTTTTCCCATATCTTTCATTCCTTCTGCTCCAACTGCTTGTATGATATCTACAACAACTTTTTCAATTTCTGCTTCACTTAATTGTGCAGGCAAAAACTGACTAATTACTTCTGCTTGTGCTAATTCTGGTTCTGCTAAATCTTCTCTGTTTTGTTCTGTGAAAATAGCCGCGCTATCCTTACGTTGTTTTACAAGCTTAGATAGAATTTTAATTTCTTGTTCTTCTGAAATTTCTTCTTTAGAACCTGTTTCCGTTTGCGCTAAAAGTAATTCTGATTTTATAGCTCTTAAAGCAGATAATGCTGTTTGATCTTTGGTTTTCATTGCAGCTTTCATTGCTGTCATGATATCTTGTTGTAAGCTCATATTGTATATTTTTTTGTGTTGCGAAGATAAAATAAAAAACCCGAAAAACCTTTTTGTGAGTTCTTCGGGTTTACTAAAGTTTATATCACTAAACTTAATCTACATTATCGTGTAAAAATGAATTATTACTTCGTAATTGTATATCATCATTATCGTCTGTACTTATACTTGTTCCTGAAATACTAGTACTTTGAGAAGAATGTCTTACGTTATCTAAATCTAGACCTTGACGTTTGTATGCTGGAATTTTTTCTATATCATCAATTTTTGAATGATTGAATTTATAGTTAAAATCCTTCATTTTACGTCTGCGCTCATCTGCTCTTTCTTTTAGCATTTCTGAAATAGGATCGTTCATAGGGTCTATCTCCTCTGCAACTTCTTCATTTTTTGGCTCAGGAACAGGAGTTCCTACAACTCTTCTTTCGAAAGAAATACTGTTATCCTCTATTTCTAAAGCAGGCTTTTCTTTTTTGCCTTTACTAATTGTAGACTCAAATTCGTCGTCATAATCTTCAAGGATATAACGCTTTTCGCCATCTTTATTAACTTCTGTTACATTAACAATTTCTACATGTTCTCTAACTGGAATATTTTTAATTTCTTCCTCGTTTAGTTCATGTACTACTTTAGTTTCTTTAACTTCATTTACCGGAGCAGACTCTTGTACTGGCTCTGGTTCTGGCGTAGTTAAAGGTAAATCGAAAGATAGCGTTATTTGTTGCTCTTCTTCGTGAATAACTTGAGGTGCTTCTACTTTTGGAGCAGCATCTGTAATAACAAAATCGTCTTGCTCTTCCTCTTCATAAGAAGCTTCTTGCGAACTTATTGAAACCTCATCATAAACCACGTTTATATTTTTAATAGCTTCTGATGTTGGAATAATTTCCGGTTCATTCGTTATCTTTTTTTTTGGTGGCTCGATGGTATCTAATTCATCCAAATCTAAAGTATGCTTCACTACTGGAGCTTCTTCTTTTTTCTCGAATTCGATAGTTGGAGCGACAGTATTTTGAGGTGCAGCAGGTTTTTTTGGCAATTCCTTATTAGGACTTAATTGTTCTTCTAGTTTATGAATAACTTTTTTAGTTTCTGTATTAGAAATTTCATCTTGTTGTTCCACATCAAATCCAGTAGCAATAATAGTTACAGCAATAGACTCATCTAATGATTCATCTTCACCAACCCCCATAATAATGTTTGCACCATGACCAGCTTCGTTTTGAATGTGGTCATTGATTTCTCCTATCTCATCAATAGTAATTTCTTGTGCGCCAGAAACGATTAGCAACAGTACATTTTTGGCTCCTGTAATTTTATTATCATTAAGCAACGGTGAATCTAAAGCCTTACGAATAGCATCCTGAGCACGGTTTTGGCCAGAAGCTGTAGAAGAACCCATAATGGCAGTTCCGCTATTACTTAAAACCGTTTTAGCATCACGTAAATCTATATTTTGTGTATAGTGATGTGTAATTACCTCTGCTATACCACGTGAAGCAGTAGCTAAAACTTCATCTGCTTTAGAGAATCCAGCTTTAAAACCTAGATTACCATAAACTTCACGAAGTTTGTTGTTATTAATTACAATTAAAGAATCTACAACATTACGTAATTTCTCTATTCCATCTTGCGCTTGTTTGTTACGCATTTTTCCTTCAAACTGGAAAGGCATAGTAACAATACCAACCGTTAAGATATCTAAATCTTTAGCCATTTTAGCGATTATTGGCGCCGCTCCGGTTCCTGTTCCACCACCCATTCCTGCAGTGATAAATACCATTTTTGTGTTGGTATCTAACATGCGTTGTAGGTCGTCAAAACTTTCTATTGCCGATTGCTCTCCTATATCTGGATTTGCACCTGCACCTAAACCTTCTGTTAAGCTAATACCTAACTGAATTTTGTTTGGCACACCGCTATTTTGTAGTGCTTGTGCATCTGTATTACAGATGACGAAGTCTACACCTTTTATTCCTTGTTGGAACATGTGGTTGATGGCGTTACTTCCTCCACCTCCTACTCCTATCACTTTAATTACATTAGATTGATTTTTTGGTAAATCAAATGCAATGTTGGTCTCGAATTCTTTGTTGCTGCTCATGAATTTCGTATTTATTTTCTTACTGTTTACTCTACTTTATCTAAAAAATCTCTTACGCTTTCTGTTAGTTTATCTAAAAACGAACGTCTGCGTTTTGGTTTGGTTGTTTCTGTTACTGTTTCTTGTGGTTGATCTTCACCTTCAACTTCTGTTTCTGTTTCTGCTTCTTCAAGCACTATTTCTTCTTCTTGTAACTCTTCGGTCTTTTTTCTTTCGTTTCTTTTTAAACCGTCCATAACCAAACCTACGGCTGTTGCATATAAGGGACTCGTAATTTCTTCATCACTTCCTCCTGCTAAATGCTCATTAGGAAAACCAATTCTGGTATCCATTCCTGTAATATATTCTACTAACTGCTTTAAATGTTTTAATTGTGCACCACCACCGGTTAAAACAATTCCTGCAATTAGTTTCTTTTTTTGTTCTTCGTGGCCATAATTTTTAATCTCTAAATACACCTGCTCAACAATTTCTACTACACGAGCATGAATTATTTTTGAAAGGTTTTTTAAAGAGATCTCTTTTGGCTCTCTTCCTCTTAAACCTGGAATAGAAACAATCTCATTTTCTTTATTTTCTCCTGGCCAAGCTGAACCGAATTTTGTTTTTAAAAGTTCGGCATGTTTTTCAATGATAGAACAACCTTCTTTTATGTCTTCTGTGATTACATTTCCACCGAAAGGTATAACCGCTGTATGACGAATAATTCCGTCTTTAAAAATCGCTAAATCTGTTGTACCGCCACCTATATCAATTAGGGCAACCCCAGCTTCTTTTTCTTCTTGGCTTAAAACTGCGTTTGCTGAAGCAAGTGGCTCTAAGGTGATGCCTTCTAAATCTAACAAGGCAGTTTTTATACATCTTCCTACATTTCTGATAGAAGCAACCTGACCAACTACAACATGAAAATTCGCCTCTAGTCTGCCACCATACATACCAATTGGTTCCGTAATTTCAGCTTGACCATCTACTTTATATTCCTGTGGTAAAACGTGGATAATCTCTTCACCTGGAAGCATTACCAACTTATGTACTTGGTCAATTAATCTATCGATATCATCTTCATCAATTACCGTTTCAGAGTTTGACCTGGTGATATAATCACTATGTTGCAAACTACGTATGTGTTGGCCTGCAATACCTACGGTTACTCCTTCAATCTTTTCGTTAGCTGCAGCTTCTGCTTCTTGAACTGCAGTTTGAATAGACTTGATGGTTTGCGTAATATTATTTACAACACCACGATGCACACCTAGACTCTTAGATCTACCAATGCCTAATATTTCAACTTTTCCGTATTCATTTTTACGACCAATCATTGCCACTATTTTTGTGGTTCCAATGTCTAGACCTACTGCTATATTATTCTCCATAGTTTACGTTTTGGTGCACACTACTTGGTTATCAAACTGTAAATTAACTTTACTGTAATCATTAAGTGTTTTTTCTTTTAATGCCTTTTGATAAAATACTTTTAGGTTGTTTATCTTTTTATCTAATTGTTTTAAATCCCCCAAATGCACTATAAAAGTGCTCTGTCTTAATTTTAGTTGAATAGTACTATCCTTGCTTTGATTTATTTGGATTACATATTTTTTCAGAAAGCTATCTTCATCTACTTTTTTAGCGATTTTATATATGTTTTCTAAAGCATTTTTATCTACAAATCCTGTTACAAGTGGTACTCTTGCTGCGTGATTTGTTGACAGCGGCATATACCCACCTTCATCATCTAAATAGTAGGAAGTATTTGTGCTTATTCTTGCTATAGGATTTTTCTGTTCTACTTCTGCTTTAAGCTCCCCATTTACGGAAACATACACTTCCGCAGACTTGATCATTGGGTTAGAATTCAGGGCAGATTCCATTTTATTCAAATCTAAAATTTCTTTTGGTGCATTAGAAGCTATTTGTTGACTTTGTATCAACAACTTACTAACATTTGCATGGGTTATAAATAGGTTATTATCGCCCAAAAATTGAATCTCTGGTTCCGAAACTATTCTTTTGCTGTTTTTAGCTGAAGAAAAGGCATACAGAAACACTACTAATACTAGTAGAACAAACATTTTTATGTAGTTCCAATTAATTCGCATTTAATAACGATTCTCTAATTTGTTTAACTTCTACTCCAATATCACCTGCACCCATGGTTAAAACCACCTGTGCATCACTTTCTTTAATTTTAGCAACTATATCTTTTTTTGCAATAAGTTGCTTGTTTTTATTTTCTATTTTTTGCAATAGCCAATTAGAGTCTACTCCTAGAATTGGCAATTCTCTAGCCGGATAAATATCTAGCAATAAAACCTCATCAAATTGCGATAAACTCTTAGCAAATTCATCTGCAAAATCTTTAGTTCTTGAAAACAAATGCGGCTGAAATATTGCTAACACCTTTTTTCCTGGGTACATTTCTCTAACCGCTTGGTGCACCGCGTTGATTTCTTCTGGATGATGTGCATAATCATCTACATATACCAAATCCTCTGTTTTAATTTGATATGTAAACCTACGTTTCACTCCTTTGTATGATGCTAACGCCTCGACAAGCTGTTGGCAAGGGCAACCAAATTCTACAGCCATTGCCAAGGCGATTAAAGCATTCGACAAATTATGTCTACCTGGTAGGTTAAATTGAACATCTTCTAGCGTTGCGTTTGGCATTTTCACATCAAACACATAGGCACCATTTTCTATTTTTATATTTTGTACGGAGTAATCTGAATCATCTTCAATCCCGTATGTTATCCCTTCTAAAGGCAAGCCGTTTCTAACAAACAACTTTCCTCCTGGTTTTATTTTCTTTGAAAAATCTTCGAAAGACTTCACTAATTCAGAAGCATCACCGTAAATATCTAGATGATCTGCATCCATAGAAGTGATACAAGCTAAATCTGGCGACAAAGTTAAAAATGATCTATCAAATTCATCTGCTTCTACAACAGAAACTTTACTTCCATTTAAAATTAAATTAGAATTATAGTTTTCACTAATTCCGCCTAAAAATGCAGTTTGCTCTACATCACATTCTTGTAACAAATGTCCTAAAATACTAGTTGTTGTAGTTTTACCATGCGTGCCTGCAACAGCTAAACAAAAAGTATTTTTAGTAATTAACCCTAAAACTTCAGAACGTTTTAAAACCGTAAAATTATTATCACTCTTAAAATAAGCCAACTGTCTGTGATCTTTTGGAACTGCAGGAGTATAAACTACTAGTGTAGTATCATAATTTAAAAATGCATCTGCAACTTCTGCAATAGAATCTTCAAAATGAACGGCAATACCAATATCTTCCAAAGCATCAGTTATATCTGATTTGGTTTTATCATAACCAGCAACCTTTTTTCCGCTAGCATGGAAATAACGCGCTAAAGCACTCATACCAATCCCGCCGATGCCGATAAAATAGATGTTATGTATATTGTCTAAATTCATTAATTTAATAGTTTTTCAACTTCGTCTACTATTTCTTTTGTTGCATGTACTAATGCTAGCTTCTTTATGTTGTCTCCTAATTCTTTTTGTCTTTCTGGTGAAGCCATTAATTGCGAAAACTTGTTTTCAAAATCTACAACCAAATCTCCTTCTTTAATAAGCATTGCTGCATTTTCATTTACAACCGCCATAGCGTTTTTTGTTTGATGATCTTCAGCTACGTTGGGTGACGGGATAAAAATTACCGGCTTCCCAACAATACAAAGCTCACTAACAGAACTAGCTCCTGCTCGAGAGATAATTACATCTGCCGCCGCATAGGCTAAGTCCATTTTATTAATAAACTTATGCAACTGCACATGCTTTTCGTTTCCGTTTAACTTATATGTCTTATAGTACAACTTTCCGCACTGCCAAATAACTTCCATATTCAACGTATGGAAAAAATCTAGCTCATCTCTAATAAGCTCATTTATTCTTCTTGCTCCTAAGCTTCCTCCAATAACTAAAAGTGTCTTTTTTCCTTCCGTTAAGTTGAAATACTTTTTTGCTTCAGCAACTTTAGAGTCTATATCTAACAAATCTTGACGTACCGGATTTCCTGTTTTTATTATTTTATCTTTCGGAAAAAATCTTTCTAAACCATCATAGGCTACACAAATCTTCTGCACTTTTTTTCCAAGTAACTTATTGGTAATTCCTGGAAATGAATTCTGTTCCTGAATTAAGCTAGGCACACCATTTGAAACCGCCATTTGTAGTAAAGGTCCGCTTGCAAATCCACCAGTACCAATTGCTACATCTGGCTTAAATTGCTTTACAATTTTTCTAGCATTCCAAAGACTACTAACTAACTTAAACGGAAACATTAAATTTTTAAGGGTCAATTCCCGCTGAATACCCGAAATCCAAAGTCCCTTTATTGCATAACCTGCCTGCGGAACTTTCTCCATCTCCATTCTATCCTTCGCTCCAACGAAAAGGAATTCTGCTTTTGGAAAGCGAGATTTTAACTCGTTTGCAATAGCAATTGCAGGATAGATATGTCCTCCTGTTCCTCCTCCTGAGAGTATTATTCTATGTTTTTTATCTTTCGTCACGAAAAACCGTTTCTTATTTTTTCTATTTATATTGTTTCAGCAAGAATATCTAAGGGATTATTATCAGCTCCTTCCATACCTTCCTTACTTTTATCCTCTTCACGCTTAGCACTCACACTTAAAATAATTCCTAAAGCCAAACAGGTCATCCAAATAGATGTTCCTCCACTACTCACTAGCGGTAAAGTTTGTCCAGTTACAGGGAATAGTTGCACAGCAACTCCCATATTTATTAAGGCTTGAAAAACAATTGGCAAACCAACACCAAGCACTAGTAATTTTCCAAAAATAGTATCACATTTTTGAGCAACAATTACTATTCTAAAAAGCAACCACATGTATAATATCACTAAAGAAATACCTCCAATCAAACCATATTCTTCAACAATAATGGCATAAATAAAATCGGAAGAAGATTGTGGTAAAAAGTTTTTCTGTATACTTTTTCCCGGGCCAACTCCCTGAATTCCCCCACTTGCAATTGCAATTTTAGCTTTCTCAATTTGATAATCTGCTTCAGTTACTTCAGAGTCTGAAAAACTTTCAATTCTACTCATCCATGTATCCACTCTGTTTGGCATAGCATCTGGAAAAGCTTTAGCCATCAAAATAAACATCACTAAGGTTAGTATTCCGACTCCAATTATTACAGATAGATAACGTAAAGGGTAACCACCTAAAAACACTAACACACATACCATTGAAAATATAATTGCAGCAGTAGAAAAGTTTGCAGGAAGAATTAAACCAAGAACAGAAAATACAGGAAGCCACAAATACAATAAGCTACTTTGAAATGAAACCAATTCACCTTTAACCCTCGCCAAATACTTAGCTACATAAGCCATAATAACAACACCCGCAAAAGTTGAGGGTTGAAAAGTAAACCCTACAACCGGAATCCTTATCCACCTACTTGTATTTGTTCCTGAACTTGAAGCACTACCTTGAAATAAGGTTAAAAACAACAGAATAATAACGACAGGAATCAATACTGCAGACAGCCCCCTAAAATATCTGTATGGTACTTTATGAACAGTAAATAACACACCAAAACCTAATAACAGGTGTATAAAATGCTTAGTAAGTAAACCGAATGTTCCAGAACTACCCTTTACATAAGCTAAATTACTCGCAGCACTATACACAGGAAGGAAGGAGAAAATAGCCAACAAAGCGACTATTGCCCAAATTAATCTATCTCCCTTTATGTTATCAAATAGTTTTTGCATTATTCTTTTTACACTTTTTACAGATTTCTAACTGCCTCTTTAAATTGTCTTCCTCTATCTTCATAGTTTTCAAACAAATCGAAACTTGCGCAAGCTGGAGATAATAAAACATTATCACCGCTTTCTGCTAACTTATAAGCAATCTTAATTGCTTCGGTCATGTATTGTGTTTCTACAATAATATCTACCATATTCCCAAAAGCCTCTATAATCTTTTGGTTATCAACCCCTAAACAGATGATTGCCTTTACTTTTTCGTTTACGAAAGGATATAACTCTTGATAGTTATTTCCCTTATCTACTCCACCAACAATCCAAACTGTTGGAGCATCCATACTTTCTAAAGCATAGTAAGTAGCGTTTACGTTAGTTGCTTTTGAGTCATTTATATATTGAACTTTGTTAATTTTCAATACATTCTCTAAGCGGTGCTCAACTCCTTGAAAATTTTCTAAACTTTCACGAATTGTTTGCTTTCTTATTTTTAACAAATGCGCTACTGTTGAAGCAGCCATAGCATTTTTAATATTGTGTTTGCCTTCTAGTGCTAGATTGGTCTTTGGCATAATTATTTGGTTATTATCTATTGTTAATATTATGTTTTCCTGTTCTAAATACGCGCCATTTTCTATTTTTCTGACTAATGAAAATGGCAATAATGTGGATTGTACTGGATGCGCATCTAACCAATTAGTTATTACCTCGTCATCTGCATCATAAATCAAATAATCTTCTTTTGTTTGATTTTTTGCGATACTAAATTTAGAAGCGATATACTTTTCAAATTGGTTATCATACCTATCTAAATGATCTGGAGTAATGTTTGTGATTACAGCGATTTGTGGTTTAAAATCAATAATTCCGTCTAACTGAAAACTACTAATCTCTAACACGTAATTTTTATAATCCTTCTCTAGAACTTGCTTTGCAAAACTATCTCCAATATTTCCCGCTAAACCAACTTCTATTTCTTGTTTTAATAGATGATGCATTAGCGAAGCTGTTGTGGTTTTACCATTACTTCCGGTAATTCCTACAATAGTTGCATTGGTATATTTTGAAGCGAATTCTATTTCGGAAATCACAGGAATATTCTTCTGTATTAATTGCTGAACTAAAGCAACTTTATCAGAAATTCCCGGACTCTTCATTACAACGTCGGCATTTAGAATTTTAGATTCTGTATGCTGTTGCTCCTCCCATTCAATCTCATTATGTATAAGAACTTTTTTATATTTCACTTTTATTGTTCCTTTATCTGAAACAAATACCTCATAGCCTTTTGCCTTTCCTAAAAGCGCAGTTCCTACTCCGCTTTCTCCTCCTCCTAATATGACTAATCGTTTTTTACTCATTCTGTATCTACATTCCTACCTTCGTAGGAACGACAAGCATTTATCTAATCTTTAATGTTACTATTGTTAGTATGGCTAATAGAATTCCTACAATCCAAAACCTAGTAACAATCTTACTTTCGTGATATCCCGATTTCTGATAGTGATGATGCAAAGGCGACATTTTAAATATGCGTCTTCCTTCACCATATCTTTTCTTTGTGTATTTAAACCAACTTACTTGCATTACTACCGAAAGGTTTTCAGCTAAAAAGATTCCACATAACACAGGAATAAGCCACTCTTTTCTTACTGCAATAGCTATTACCGCGATAATTCCCCCTATGGTTAAGCTTCCTGTATCCCCCATAAAAACCTGAGCAGGATAGGTGTTATACCATAAGAAACCGATTAATGCTCCTACAAATGCAGCTATATAAATAGTGATTTCTTCAATTCGTGGGATATACATGATATTCAAGTAATCTGAAAACACGATATGCCCAGACACAAATGCAAAAATTCCAAGTGTGAATACTATAATGGCGGATGTTCCGGCGGCAAGTCCATCAATTCCATCTGTAAGATTTGCGCCGTTTGAAACTGCTGTAATAATAAAAATAGAAGCCAGTATAAATACAATCCATGCATATTTTGCCCATTTTGGGTTTATCCAAGTAATTAGGCTTGCATAGTCAAACTCATTTCCTTTTACAAAAGGAATAGTTGTTTTTGTAGACTCTTCTTCCGCTTTAAAAAACATACTCGGAGTAGCATTTGGATTTTGAGCTAAAATCTCTTGTTGTTGTGCTACTGGCAGTTTTTCTTTAATAGTTACATCTGGACTAAAGTAAAGTGTAGCCCCAACGATGATTCCTAGCCCTACCTGACCTAAAACTTTAAATCTTCCTTTTAGACCTTCTTTATCGTTTTTAAACTTCTTGATATAATCATCTAAAAAACCGATTGCACCCATCCAAAGGGTAGTAACAATTAGCAGAATGATATAAATATTCTCAAGTTTTGCTAAAAGAAAAACCGGTAACAAGGTTGCAATTATAATGATGACACCACCCATTGTTGGCGTACCAGCCTTTTCTGCCTGTCCTTCTAAACCTAGATCTCTAATGGTCTCTCCTACCTGCTGTCTTTGTAAAAAGCCTATAATACGCTTACCAAATATTGTAGAAAACAACAACGATATTATTATAGCAGCAGCAGCTCTAAAAGTTGTAAAACTATAGAGTGAAGCTCCTGGGAATTGGTAGTGTTTATCTAAATATTCAAAAAGGTAGTATAACATTCTTTACTTCATTTATTGAGATGCTTTAACAAGCTCTGCCTAACATCTTTATTATTTTTCTAATTGTTTTAAGAATTCTTGCACTATTTTGAAATCATCAAAATCATGACGCTTACCATGAATCTCTTGATAGGTTTCATGTCCTTTACCAGCTATTAAAATGATATCATTTGCATTTGCTAACTGACAAGCGGTTTTTATAGCCTGTCTTCTATCGGTAATAGACATGGTTTTTTTGAAATTCAGAGGATCCACACCTTTTTCTATATCTTCAATAATAGCTTCAGGAACTTCTGTTCTTGGATTATCACTAGTAAAAATAGCTTTGGTACTTAAAGCCGAAGCGATATTACCCATTTTTGGTCTTTTGGTTTTATCTCTATCACCACCACAACCAACAACCGTAATTAGCTCTTCGTTTTTCGTACGAATACTATTTATGGTTTGCAACACGTTTTGCAATGCATCTGGCGTATGTGCATAATCTACTATTGCTGTAATTTTAGCATCTGAAATCAAATACTGAAACCTTCCGCTAACACTTTCTAAAGCACTTATTAATCGAAGAATCTCTACTTTCTCTAAGCCTAACAATTCAGCAGTAGCATAAATCGCTAAAACATTATAAGCATTGAATTCCCCAATAAGCTTTGTCCACACCTCAGCATTATCAATCTTAAGCAACAAGCCACTAAATTGATTTTCTAAAATTTGCGCTTTATAATCTGCATAGTTTTTTAGTGCATAGCTATGCTTTATAGCTTTAGTATTTTGAAGCATCACATTTCCATTCTTATCATCTACATTTACTAATGCAAAGGCAGTAGATGGAAGTTTATCGAAAAACTGTTTTTTCACATCTCGATACTCTGCGAATGTTTCATGATAATCTAAATGATCATGGGACAAATTCGTAAAAATCCCACCTTCAAAATGAAGTGCTTCGGTTCTATTTTGATGAATTCCGTGAGAACTCACTTCCATAAAGCAAAACTCCACACCCTCATCGCTCATTTCTTTTAAATAACGATTGATGGTTAATGAATCTGGAGTTGTATGAGAAGTTTGATACTCTTTTTCATCTACCATAATTTTCACCGTAGAAAGCAGTCCAACTTTATATCCCGCGTTTTTAAACAGCTGATACAACAAAGTAGCAATAGTTGTTTTACCATTAGTACCTGTTACCCCAACAAGTTTTAAGTTTTGCGAAGGAGAACCGTAATAATTAGAAGCAATTATTGCTAGTGCAGCTGTTGCCTCTTTCACCTCAACATAGGTGATATTAGGCTCAAGATTATCTGGTAAATTCTCACAAATTATAGCTTTTGCACCTTGCTTGATAGCTGTTTCAATATAATCGTGACCATCTACAATAGTACCTTTTACCGCAACAAAAACATCATCAGCAGTAATTTTGCGTGAGTCAGAATTTATATTTCTAACAAACACCTTCGTACTACCAACAACTGCATTGATATTTACTTTATATAATATGTCTTTTAACTCTATCACGATGCTACTAAAACTATTGTTTGTTTATTCTTAAGCTTGGTATTTTTATCTATTGATTGTCTTTTAACAATTCCAGCACCTGTAATTTTCACCTGCACATCTACATCCATATTTTCTAATAAAGAAACAGCATCCATCGCAGGTAAACCAACCACATTAGGCATAATGGTTTTATACGTTTGAGCCGTTTGATAATATGATTGAAACTCTTTTTCAACAGAAGCATTTTGTACCTCTAGCGTTTCTACCTCATCTGTTATAGGTGTGTCTGTAAATATCTTTTGCGCAATACGTTTGAATACTGGCCCAGAAACATCTGCTCCATAATATCCTTTTTTAGTACTAGGCTTATGTATTACTACAATGCAAGAATATTTTGGGTTTTCTGCTGGAAAATAACCTGCAAAGGTAGACACATATCTACGGTTATCTTTCCAATCTTTCATCCAATACTCTGTTTGAGCTGTACCCGTTTTACCTGCCATAGAAAAATGTGATGAATACAAGCTTCTTCCGGTTCCACGAACCACAACATTTTTAAGTATCTCCTGAATTTCACCTAAGGTTTTATCGGAACAGATTTTATTATTTATAACTTCTCTATCAAAAGTCTCTATAGTCTTTTCAAACTCTTTTACTTCTTTAATAAATCTTGGTCTAACCATCACTCCGTTATTAGCAACAGCGTTATAGAAGGTTAATGTTTGCAAAGGTGTCAACCTCACATTATAGCCATAAGCCATAGAAGGCAATGCATTTCTACTCCACAACTCATGCCCCGGACCAGGAATCACTGGCTCCCCTTCTCCTATAATCGACAACCCTAAAGGCTTATCTAAAGACCAACTTTTTAATCTATTAATAAATTTTTCTGGCTTACTAGCATAGTTTTCATCTACAATAGAAGCTAGTGCTATATTTGATGAAACCTCAAAAGATCTTGCTACAGATATTTTTCCGTAACCACCATGTTTTGAATCGTAGATAGACCTTCCGTAAAAAACTTTTCTTCCTTGTTTTGTATCTACAACAGTAGAAGTATCCACCACCTTATCTTCTAAAGCAGCCATTAAAGCCATTAACTTAAATGTAGAACCTGGCTCGTGCGATTCCCCTACAGCGTAATTTAGTTTTTCGTAATAAAAATTTCTACCAGTTTTACTATCATGGGTTCTTCCTAGGTTGGAAATAGCTCGAATCTCACCAGTTTCAACCTCCATAACCACAACACAACCATGTTCTGCATCATATTCTTCTAATTGCTTTAACAAAGCATGATGTGCTATATCCTGAATATTCACATCTATTGTTGTATAAACATCGTAGCCGTCTTTTGGTTCAACCTGGTTATAATCTACTATAGGTTTCCATTGTCCTTTTCCAATTTTCTGCTTCAATCTCTCTCCATCAACACCACTTAAGTACTTCATACCAAAAGCACCATCAATTCCCGGGCGTGTTATATTTCCATCTTCATCTACACGCTCATAACCAATAGTACGCTGCGCTATACCACCCATTGGGTGTTCTCTTTTTGTAGTTTGCTCCACAATAAGACCTCCTTTATAAGCTCCTAAATTTAGCATTGGGAAATTGCGAAACTTCACATAATCCCCATAACCTATATTCTTTGCCAAGCGGTAATATCTATTTCTATTAACTCTTGCTTTACGAAGTTCTTTTTGATAATAAGAAGATGGCTTTCCATGATACTTTGAAAGCTCATCACTTAAAGGTTTTAAATATTTTTCAAAAGTTGCAGAACTTGGTGTAACAGCATCAAATCGGATATCATACTTTGGAACAGAAGTAGCTAAAAGATTTCCATTAACAGAATATACATTTCCACGATTGGCAGGAATAGTCACTTTTTTAACTAACCTCTCTGCTGCCAACGCTCTGTACTTATCACCTTGCACAAACTGTATAGTAAGTAATTTAACCACAACAGCCAGAGCAAAGATGAACATACATCCTGCAACAAAATACGATCGGTTTAATATGTTCTTTTCGCTTACTGCCAATTTGAACTATTCTTTTTGTGATTTAACTTTTATTTTATGTGGGGGGATTTCTGAAATAGCAATTCCCTTTTCCCCCATCTTCTTTTCTAAATAAGATTCTTTTTTCAGCTTCATGAGTTGTCCTCTACCATCTATCATAATTGAGCGAAGCTCTTTTACCTCATTATTAAGTTTAGCAATCTCATGTACTTTTTGATCTGCACTATGCGAACTACCTATAGTTACAATAGCCAAAGTCAACAAGTAAAAAATCATCACCCAGTTTTGAGAAGCCCCATTACTAGTCAAAAATTTTCCTTTTAATAAACTATAGATGTTTTTTTTCATCTTTACTCTTACTGAAAACTAATACTCTTTTAACTAAAACTTTTTAGCAATTCGAAGCTTTGCACTTCTCGCTCTATTATTCATCTTAATTTCTTCTCTTGTCGGAACAATAAGCCCACCAACTTTCTTAAGTGGCACTTCATAATTTCCAAACATATCTCGCTCAGGTTCTCCTTCAAACAGGCCATTTCTAATAAAACGCTTTACCAACCTATCTTCTAAAGAGTGGTATGAGATAAAACTTAATCGCCCATCTTGCTTTAAAACCTCTGGTGTTTGCAATAAAAACTCTTTTAGAGCTTCTATTTCTTGATTCACCTCTATACGTATAGCTTGATAAATCTGCGCTAAAACTTTATTCTCTTTTTTATGTTGCAAAAAGCGCTTCAACACACTTTTTAACTGCTCACTTGTTTTTATTGGCTCACTTTCTCTTTCCTCCACAATCACTTTAGCCATAGCTGGAGCTTGCCTTAATTCACCATATTGCAATAATACCTGCTTCAATTGCTCCTCATCATATTCATTTACCACATGAAAAGCAGAAAGATCACTTTTCTGATTCATCCTCATATCTAAGTCCGCTTCAAATCGGGTAGAGAAACCACGTTCCGCCACATCGAATTGATGTGAAGAAACTCCGAAATCAGCCAAGATTCCATCTACCTGCTTCACCCCATAAAACCTTAAAAAGCGTTTCATGTGTCTGAAATTTTCATGAATCAAGGTAAAACGCTCATCGTCTATAGTATTTTCAAGAGCATCTGGATCTTGATCAAAAGCATACAACTTTCCGTTTGGACCAAGCCTTCTCAATATTTCTTTACTATGACCGCCACCACCAAAAGTGACATCTACATAAATGCCATCTTCTTTGATATCTAAACCGTCAACGGTTTCTTTTAGTAAAACCGGATTATGATATTCCATCTTCGTCATCGTCTTGTCCCATTACCTCTTCTGCTAAATCTGCAAAATCTAAAGCAGCAGCATCAATAGCTTGTTCATATTTATCTTTATCCCAAATCTCAACAATGTTTATTGCAGAAGAAAGCACAATATCTTTTGTGATATCTGCAAAAACCACCAGGTCTTTTGGGATTAACAATCGACCTGTTGCATCGACCTCAACCATTTTCACACCAGCAGTAAATCTTCTAATAAATTCATCGTTTTTTTTATTGAAACGATTAAGCTTATTTATCTTGCGCATTAGCACTTGCCATTCGCTCATTGGATACAATTCCAAACAAGGTTGAAAAACTGCTCTTTTAAGCACAAACCCATCTTGCAAAACAGGAGATAACTGCTTTTTCAGCGCAGCAGGAAGCATTAACCTTCCTTTTGCGTCAACTTTGCATTCGTATGTTCCTATCAATGAGTTCACTGTAACTTTAAGGTGTTTAAACAATTAAGATTCAAATATATTGAAAATTCTACCACTTTTTACCACATTTTACCACATTGTTAATAAATTTTCGTTCAAATGGAAAATTCTTCCGACAAGAAAACCCTTGAAACAGCATTTAAACCTATATATCAAGAACTTAAAACCATATTTTCTTCACCCCTTTAAAACTTGTTGATATCTAGTTCAAAAAACTCTTAGGAGTGTTTTTAATTAAATAGTTATATTTTAAAGGATTTAACTATATTTGTTTTTAACTAGAAATGACTAACTAATACATGGCGCATCGCTTAAAAAAAGAAAAAGACTATAGCTATATTGAAGTTGGAGAAGGAACTCCTATCATTGTTCTACACGGACTAATGGGTGGGTTAAGTAACTTTGACGCTGTAACTGACCACTTTAGCCAAAGAGGATATAAAGTTATTATCCCGCAATTACCAGTATACAGCATGTCTTTACTAAAAACAAACGTAAAGAGCTTCGCTAAATACTTGCATGAATTTATCGAGTTTAAAGGCCTTACGGAAGTAATCTTACTAGGAAACTCTTTAGGAGGACATATTGGCCTATACCACACAAAAATTTATCCTGAAAAAGTAAAAGCTTTAATTATAACAGGAAGTTCAGGTTTGTACGAAAGTGCAATGGGAGGCGGATACACAAAGCGTAGTGACTATGAGGTGATTAGGAAAAAAGCACAAGATGTTTTTTATGATCCTGAAGTTGCTACTAAAGAAATTGTAGATGAAGTTTATGAAACGGTAAACGACAGAAACAAGCTTATAAAAACACTAGCTATTGCTAAAAGTGCAATAAGACATAATATGGCAAAAGACTTGCCTAATATGAAAACCCCTGTTTGCATTATTTGGGGAAAAAATGACACCGTAACTCCGCCAGAAGTTGCAGATGAATTCAATGCTTTATTACCAGATTCTGAACTATTTTGGATAGACAAATGTGGTCATGCTGCAATGATGGAACACCCTGAAAAATTTAATGAAATCCTTGATGCTTGGTTAACCAAAAGAGGCTTTTAAACAGTTTCATTAAAACCAAAAATCACACCCATAGTTATTGGGATTAACGAAAATTAGACATGAAAATAAAATCGGCAGAATTTGTAATGAGTAATTCGGATGTTGCAAAATGTCCTAAAAACAACATTCCAGAATATGCTTTTATTGGTAGAAGTAATGTTGGAAAATCTTCGTTAATAAACATGCTTACCAGCAGAAAAAGCTTAGCAAAAACATCAGGAAGACCAGGAAAGACACAACTAATCAATCATTTTTTAATAAATGAAGAATGGTACTTGGTAGATTTACCAGGCTACGGATATGCTAAAGTTTCAAAATCTGCAAAAAAGACATTTCAGAAATTTATTACCCAATATTTTGCCTTACGCGAACAATTAGTTACAGGTTTTGTATTGGTAGATATTAGACATAAACCACAACCAGTTGATTTAGAATTCATGCAATGGTTAGGAGAAAATGGTATTCCGTTTTCAATCATATTTACAAAAGCAGATAAGTTGAAACCTAAAGCCATTGAAAACCATGTGGAGGATTATAAAAATATTCTTTTAGAAACCTGGGAAGAAATGCCAAACTACTTTATTACTTCCTCTTCAAAAGACATAGGAAAAGAAGAGGTGTTAGAATATATAGATTCCTTAAACGCTAATATGGTGTTAGATTAACTGCTAATTCTTTACATCTAGCGCATCTCTTAGCGCATTACCTATCAACATAAAAGCCATAACCAAACTCATTATACATAAGCCAGGAATTATTGCCAAGTAAGGTTTTCCTAGTATAATATAACTATAATGATCTTTTATCATTGCACCCCAACTTGCCATTGGTGGTTGCGCCCCAATACCAAGAAAACTCAATCCGCTTTCTACTAAGATTGCTGCTGCAAAATTGGCTGCAGATATTACAATTACCGGAGCCATTATATTAGGAAGAATATGCTTGGTGATAATTCTAAAATCATTAAAACCCAAAGCCTTTGCTGCAGTAACATACTGCATTTCTTTTGCACTAATTATTTGCCCGCGAACCACTCTTGCTACTTCTACCCACATGGTTAAGCCTACCGCTATAAAGACTTGCCAGAATCCTTTTCCTAATGCTAATGTGATAGCAATAACTAATAATAAGGTTGGTATAGACCAAGTTACATTAATGATCCACATGATGACAGCATCCACTTTTCCGCCGTAATACCCTGCTATACTTCCCATAAAAACCCCAATAACCAAAGAAATAAACACCGCTACAAAACCAATAAAAAAGGATATTCTAGCACCTACAAGTATCCTACTTAAAAGATCTCTTCCGTATTTATCTGTTCCGAAAAGAAAGGTTTTCTGAGTAATTAATTGCTGTATTTCTTCTGCTGATAAATCCGAAAAATCGATGGTTTTAGTAATTCCTTCTAAGCCATCGGAAGCATATTCCGTATAAGTTACATGATGGTTTTCAATACTATAATTAGAGATAGGAATTTCGGTTGCTACATTTTTTCTTCCGAAGAACATCTTATCCAAAAAGCCTTGATATTCATTCATTTTTGAAGGAATACTTAGCATTTGCACCTTAAATCCAGGTTTTTTAGAATGTATGGATAAATGCATTTGATTAGCATGCTGCGAATTATCTGGAGCTATTACATAAGCAAACACAGAAATAAAGCCAATCAAGACGATAAACCAAAAACTAAAAACGCCCCAAAAATTCTTTTTAAATTTTTGGAGCGCTAAAGCTCTTAATGAGTTTGACTTATTACTCATAAGTTTTATTAATATCTTCTTTATTATTCTTTCTTAATGCTTAATTATTCTCTTCGCGAGTAGCAGCAATTTTCTTAGTATTATGCGTTGCTCCTAAATCTTCTAAAACATGTAAAGCCTCTTCTATATATATATCCTTACTTAGGCTTTCATGCCATCTTACACGTTTTTCTTTTAAGATAGTATCTTGTGCAAATAACTTCGATTCGTAAGGTAAAGATTCAAAAGTCAAATTCGTTTGGTATTCTGAAATCTTGTCAAAATGCTTTGCCTGCTCTTCTGTTAACTGCATCTTATTCTTATATTCTTCGTAATTTAAAGAATAGGTGTTTTCATCCATTCTAGTTTTTACCCATTTTGCATTTTCTTCAATAAGCTTTAATTGCTCATTGTTCAACATACGCGCTTGGCTTTGTGAAATGGTAGTATCAAAATCATAATTATTATCCCAATACTCATAATCTACTGCTTCAATTTTATCCCAAGGCAACGGATTTTCTTGATCTTTTTCACCTATATCAATAAAGCTATATCTGTCAGGAACTACAACATCACTCTTTACTCCTTCTAACTGCGTAGAACCACCATTTATTCTGTAGAATTTTTGTGTAGTAAGCTTTAAAGCACCAAGATCTCCTTGTGAGTTATTACGAACCATTCTGTTTAAATCTAAAACATTTTGAACGGTTCCCTTTCCGTAAGTTTGCTTACTCCCTAAAACAATGGCTCTTTTATAATCTTGCATAGCAGCAGCTAATATTTCTGATGCAGAAGCCGAAAGCTCATTCACTAAAATCACTAATGGTCCATCCCAATCGATAGATTTATCTTTGTCTTTTAAAACCTCCTTAGGCTCACCAGTAGAACGTACTTGCACGATTGGTCCTTCCTTAATAAAAAGTCCAGCTATATCTACAACCGTTTGTAAAGAACCTCCTCCATTATTTCGAAGATCTAAAACTAAACCTTTCATACCTGCATCTTTTAATCTTTCAATTTCCTTTTTAACATCGGATGCAGCATTTCTATTTCTGTAATCTTGAAAATCTATATAGAATTTAGGAAGATTAATCACCCCAAAAACTTGATCGTTTTTCTTGACTAGTGAAGATTTTGCATAGGTTTCTTCTAACTCTACAATATCTCTAGTGATACTGATGTTTTTAATTAATCCGTCTACCTTTTTTACCGTAAGGTGTACCGTTGTTCCTTTAGGGCCTTTAATAAGTTTGATAGCATCATCTAAACGCATACCAACAATATTTATAGCTTCCTCTTCATCGTCTTGACGTACTTTCTGAATAATATCTCCTACCTCAAGCTCCTTTCCTCTCCATGCTGGACCACCAGAAATAACTTCTACAATCTTCGTGTTATCCATTCTTTTTGTAAGTCTAGCACCAATTCCTTCTAACTTTCCAGACATTTGCTGATCAAATCGATCTTTATCTTCTGGAGCAAAATAAAAGGTATGCGGATCATACTCAACAACAATGGCATTTATATAAATAGAAAACCAATCTTTACGCTCTTGATCGTCTATATAATCATTATAATATGCATCAATAGATTTTAGAGTTTCTCCTCTAGCTTCCTCTTCGATTTCTTTTATCGTTTTCTTTTCTTCTCCATCTTCTTTTTCATCATTCTCTTTTATCAAAGCATCATAATTAGAAATAGTAGAAAACTTAAGTTGTTGTCTCCAACGTTCTTTCATTTTCCTTTTATTTTTGGCATACTCGACATTATCAAAGTCTACATTATAATACTCATCTATTGTATAATCAAATGGTTTATTAAGTATGTCTTTATAAATGCTCTTAGACTCTTCAATTCTTTTTAATAAGCGCTCATGCGTAATATTAAAAAACGTAATATCGTAGGCTTTTAACTGGTCGTCAATCTCTGTTTTATATTTTTCGAATTCTTCAATATCTGATTTGTAGAAGTAACGCTTAAGAGGATCTAATTGCTTTAAATAGTCTTCGTAAACTCCTTCAGAAAAAGAATCATCAATATTTTTCGGGTCAAAATGACCTCGCTCCAAAACATAAGTAATTACTTGAATTAGCAATTTATCCTTGTCTGGGTTATCAAAAGTTTTATTAGTAAAACTACAGGATGCAAATGCCAATAAAAGCAATAAAATTAGTGCGTTATATTTATTTTTCATTTTATATTCTAAGTATTAGTTCAAAACCTAGATTTGTATGCATCAAGGTTTAGGGAATGTACTAAATTAAAGAAAAAACCATGCCAACAAAAGCTTAATGCTACTAATTTTTTGTTAAACCGAATAAATTAAGTGATTCCTATAGAAAATACGTATTTTAGCGGGGCTAAAAACAAGTAAAACATGGCAAAAAAACCACTAATCTTAGTTACTAACGACGACGGAATAACAGCTCCAGGTATAAGAGCGCTTATTGAGGTAATGAACACTATTGGAGAGGTAGTTGTAATAGCTCCCGATAGTCCGCAAAGCGGTATGGGGCACGCAATAACCCTAGATTCTACCCTTCATATTGAAAATGTAAAAATTGACAATGGTAAGCAAATAGAATATAGCTGTTCTGGAACTCCTGCCGATTGTGTAAAAATTGGAATTAGTGAAATTTTAGACCGAAGACCAGACCTTTGTGTTTCTGGTATAAACCACGGCTCTAATTCTTCTGTGAATGTAATTTACTCAGGAACCATGAGTGCCGCAATTGAAGCTGGAATTGAAGGGATACCATCCATTGGTTTTTCCCTTTTAGATTTTAATTGGAATGCCGATTTTGAAGCCACCAAGCGCCATGTAAAAAAAATCACTGAAAATGTCTTAAAAAACGGACTTGAAAAAGGGGTGGTTTTAAATGTTAATTTCCCTAAACTTCCTGAAGAGGAAATTAAAGGAGTGAAAGTTTGCAGACAAGCGAAAGCAAATTGGAATGAAAAATTTGATAAAAGAATTAGTCCGCAAGGCAAAGAATATTATTGGCTTACCGGTAAATTTGTTAATTTAGATGAAGGTGAAGACACAGACGAATGGGCTCTTGAAAACGGCTATGTATCTGTAGTACCTGTACAATTTGACTTAACAGCTTACAATAGCATAAAACAATTAAACAATTGGAATTTTAATGACTAAAAAAGATATTATTATTGGCTTTATCGTTGGTGTCATCACAAACATTATCGGTTTATTTATAGCAACTAAAGTACTAGGAAAAGGAGGAAGTTTTATAGCTGCTTTAGAAACAGCAAAACTAGAGGGCTTTCTTAATCAATTAATCAGTTTAGGAGCAATATTAAACCTAATTGCTTTCTTTTACTTTTTAAAGAAAAGACAAGACAACAGAGCCAAAGGTGTTCTAATTGCTACCATTATTGTAGCTTTACTTACTTTTGCTTTTAAATTTTTATAGATGAAGTACTACATTATTGCAGGAGAAGCCTCGGGCGATTTACATGGCTCTAATTTAATGAAAGCATTACAAAAAGAAGATGTACATGCCGAATTTAGATTTTGGGGTGGAGATCTTATGCAAAATACTGGTGGCACCTTAGTAAAGCACTATAAAGAAAGAGCATTCATGGGTTTTGCAGAAGTGCTTCTAAACCTAAATGCTATTTTTAAAGCTATTTCTTTCTGCAAAAAAGATATCGCATCCTATCAACCAGACGTAGTAATCTTTATAGACAATTCGGGTTTCAACTTACGAATTGCAAAATGGGCAAAGCAAAAAGGTTTTAGAACACATTATTATATTTCTCCACAGGTTTGGGCTTCAAGAGCAAAGCGTGTGCATGATATTAAACGAGATGTAGATGCCATGTATGTGATTCTACCTTTTGTGGAAGATTTCTATAAAAAATACGACTACCAAGTACATTTTGTTGGTCACCCTTTAATTGATGCGATTGCTGACAGAAAGCAAGTAGACGAATACACTTTTAGAGCAGAGCACGAATTAGATGAAAAGCCAATCATCGCCTTATTACCAGGAAGTAGAAAGCAAGAAATCAAAAAAATGCTGTCTGTTATGCTTAGCGTAGTAAAAGATTATCCTACTTACCAATTTGTAATTGCAGGAGCACCTAGTCAGGATTATAGTTTCTATTCTCAATTTATATCTACAGAAAACGTAAAATTCATTTCAAACAGAACCTACGATTTACTTAGTGTTTCAACAGCAGCGCTAGTAACTTCTGGAACAGCCACATTAGAAACAGCACTGTTTAAAGTACCACAAGTAGTATGCTATAAAGGAAGTTGGCTTTCCTATCAAATAGGGAAGCGCATTATAACCTTAAAATTTATTTCATTAGTAAATTTAATAATGGATAGAGAGGTTGTTACCGAGTTGATTCAAAACGATTTCAATCGCAAAAGACTTAAAAAGGAATTAGACAAAATTCTTGATAAAAAAGAAAGAGAAAATTATTTCTTAAATTACTACGAACTAGAAAAAAAGCTTGGCGGAATAGGCGCTAGTGAGAAAACAGCAAAGCTTATTTTCAAAGCCCTAAATGCATAATTATATTCATGAGAAAAATCACCCTTATTTTTATACTTTTAATTTCGTTTGCAGCTTGTAAGTCTAGTAAAAATAAAAGAATTGTTACTACAAAACAGCAAACGAATAAAACTGTTTTAAATACAAACACTCCAAATCCTAAAGTTAGTACTCCAGAAATAGGCACCAACAAACCTATAAGTTCTACCACCAAAACTACTATTTCTAATATTATAGACAATGCGAAAAGTTTTGAAGGGACTCGATATAAATATGGTGGCACAACCAAAAAAGGAATGGATTGCTCTGGTTTAATTTATACTTCTTTTAAAAAGGAAGACATAAACATGCCCAGAACAACAACCGACCTTTCTACTACAGGCGATTGGATAGATATTAAAAACATACAAGTTGGCGATTTAGTGTTTTTTGCAACGAGTAAAGGAAGCAGAAAAATAAATCATGTGGGCATTGTTACTACTTCTAGAACAGGATATGTAGAGTTTATTCATGCTTCAACAAGCAGAGGCGTGATGATATCTAATCTTGCGGAACGATATTGGTATTTAGCTTACGTACAAGCAAGACGCGTACTATAAAATTACACTTTTAAATATACAAACAATTGACTATCTTCAACTTATGAAGACGGTTGATTTTAATATTATTAAACTTTCTTTTTTCTTAGTATTAGGAATACTACTTGCTTTCTATTTCCCCATTTCCTTAAAATCAAGCTTATACAGCATCTTCGGATTACTCATACTTCTATTTACTAGTAATATTTATAGCAGAAATAGATTAAAAAAGAACATATGGTTTGGTATTTTAGCATATATGACAACCATTTTAATGGGAGTTGTAATAACGAATTTCTACAACCATAAGAATCATACATACCATTACACCAAATACTTTAAAACGGAAGAAAATTCGGCGAGCCTCATAAAGTTTAGAGTAAATGAGATTCTTAAACCTAGCAAATACTATGATAAGTATGTAGTTGAAATACTTAAAATCGAAGGTCATTCAGTCACCGGGAAGTCTTTGCTCAATATTCAAAAAGACAGTATACAAAAGAAACTTGAAGTAGATGAAATTTTATTTACTACCGAAGCATTTCAGCATATTTCAACTCCCAAAAACCCAAACCAGTTTGATTATAAAAAGTATTTAGAAAAGCAATATATCTACCATCAAATATTTACAAAAAAAGAAAAGTTATTCGGCGTAAGCAACACAAAACATACCCTTTTAGGATATGCTAGTTCCTTACGGAACACCATTAATGCTAAGCTTAAAAAATATAATTTTGAAACAAACGAGTTAGCGATTATTAACGCTTTAATTTTAGGCCAAAGACAAGATATTAGTGAAGAAGTATATGCAAACTATGTAAATGCTGGAGCTGTACATATATTAGCTGTTTCCGGTTTACATATTGGTATTTTACTCTTGATTTTCAATAAGCTTTTAGAACCTATAGCTTGGTTACCTCACGGAAAAACCTTCAAGACTATTGTCATTTTAATCTTATTATGGTCTTATGCTGTTTTAGCAGGTGCTTCTGCTTCCATTATTAGATCTGCCACAATGTTCAGTGCCGTAGCTATTGGAATGCATTTAAATCGTCCTAGCAATGTTTATAATACTTTAGCTGCTTCTATATTTGTTATTCTACTATTTAAGCCTTTATTTATTTTTGATGTCGGATTTCAATTAAGCTATCTAGCCGTACTTTCAATAGTTTCAATACAACCTTTAATTTATGGTCTTTGGACAAGCAAACTATTTGTAGTAAATAAACTTTGGGAAATATTTTCTGTAACCCTTGCAGCACAATTTGGCATAGTACCTATTAGTTTATTTTATTTCCATCAATTCCCTGGTTTATTTTGGCTATCAAATATTGCAATCATACCATTTATAGGCGGAGTACTTCTTAGTGGGATTATTATAATCTTACTAGCTTTATTAGACATGTTACCAACATTCTTAGCAGATTCCTTTGGCGCTTGTATTAGCCTAATGAATACGCTTTTAGAATGGATTGCTAGTAAAGAACAATTCCTATTTCAAAATATCTCCTTTAACCTATTATATGTATTTGCTTCTTACTTAATAATAGTAACATTAGTACAACTATACCTAAAAAAGAACTTTAAAACTATGGTGTTATTATGTGTCTCTATAATAACCTTTCAACTAACAACTATTTACAACAAGTACAAAAACAACAATGCATCCTTTATTCTTTTTCATACTAGTAGAAATACGGTTTTAGGGGAGAAAAACTACAACCAATTAAAGTTGTACCACAGTCAAGATTCTATAAAGAAAAACAAATTTATTAGCACTTTTGCTACTGCTAATTTTATTAGAACTATTCGAGAAGACAGTTTAAAAGAACTCTATTTTTTTAAAAACAAAAGTATTTTAGTTGTAGATAGTTTAGGCATATACCCTATTAAAAGCATAAAACCAGATTATATTATTCTAAGAAACTCTCCTAAAGTAAACCTAGATAGAATGATAGATTCTCTAAAACCTCAAAAGATTATGGCTGACGGAAGTAATTACAAGTCTTATATAAAACGTTGGGAGCAAACCTGTATAAAAAGAAAACTCCCTTTTCACCATACAAGCGAAAAAGGAGCTTTTATATTAGAAAATTAGTATATCTACCCTTTAAAAGAAGATTTAAATGCTAAATAATATTCATTAAATGCCTCTTGAGTAGTTAACTTCTTATAATCATCGGAAGCAAACATTTTCAGGTACAATTCTATTTGTCCTGGACTTTGATAACCTTTAATTGGGGCTATCAACTCTCCTTTTTCATCAAGATATACAATCGTTGGATAAGCATTTATTTGAAACAGTCTAGCTAACTGGTGTGAGCTATTACGTCTCTTTGCTTTTGCAGGATCGTATCCTGGATTCGTATACTTTTGCCCTTTGAAAGTAACCTCTTCGTTTCCTTCTGCATTAAACTTTACAGCATAGTAATTTTTATTTACATACTCTGCTACATCCTTATTTTGAAAGGTATTTCTATCTAACATTTTACATGGTCCACACCATACAGTGTACATATCTACCATGATTTTCTTTGGGGTTTTCTTTTGAAGCTCTAAGGCTTGCTCTAAAGTTACCCAGTTAATTTCTTGAGCTGCAACAGAGCCTATGGTAAATGTAGCAAGCAAAAAAATAAGTATTATATTTTTCATTATTAATTAATGTTTTTTTTATTCAATTATTTAAAACTACTGTCTCAAATACTATTCCAAAACACAGAATTACCTAACTCCGTGCATAAGTTTCTTTAACAACGGATTTAGCACCATTGAAATGAAACCTACAATAATAGGGATAATTGCAAATATTAAGAAGAAAGTTCCCATTGAATACTTCTCGGAAATATGATCAATCATACCTCCCATAGTATTTGCTCCTTTCTGTCCAACTGCAATAGCTAAGTACCAAACACCAAACATAAACCCAATCATTCTTGCAGGTACTAACTTACTTAAATAAGACAATCCTAAAGGAGATAAACAAAGTTCACCCATAGTATGGAACAAGTATGCTAGTATCAAGAATATCATGCTTACAGAAGCAGTTTTAGCTCCTGAAGGAATATCTGAAGCACCATAAGCTAAAACACCAAATCCTATACCTAATAATATAAGACCAATGGCATATTTCATAGCTGCACTAGGATTGTATTTACTTTCCCACCATTTTGAAAATATTGGCGCAAGTGTAATAATAAAGAAAGAGTTTAAAATACCAAACCATGTAGCATCAACTTTTAATACTTCATCTGTCGACTTATCGTAAATACGATAAATTACTAAAGCCCAAACCCCAATAAATGCGATTGCTAACATAATATTAGATGCCCCAATTTTAGTAAAAGTCTTTTTAAAGATTAAGAAAATCACATAAGTAATGATAATTAAAGGAATCGTAGTTAACAAGGCATCAATAACAGTAAAAACAGTTGCTGCAGTTCCTACTAAATCTCTATTTGTATAGTCACTAGCAAATAATGTCATAGATCCTAAAGATTGCTCAAAAAACGCAAAGAAGAATACGGTAAATAAAGCAAAAACCGACACAGCAACCAAACGATCTCTAACAATTGGAATATACCTTGAAATACGTGTAATCAACAATATTAAGAATAGTATTAATGCTACTAGCACAACAATATTAGAACCCGACATTCCCATAAACTCAAATGGCAACATAGAAGTTCCTCCAATTTTCTCTAATGGATCATTAAACAAGTACAATAACCCTCCTACCGATGACAAGACAATAAGTATTTTATCAAAAGTTGTAAATGGGTTTAATTTTGAAGCAGCCTCTGCTTCTTCTTTTGCAAGCTCTATATCTGTTTTTTCTTCTTGGTTCGCTAAAACATCTTCAGCTTTCTTTGAAGGTGAAGCCCCTACTTTACCAAATATTTTATGAGCTAATAAGAACTGAAGCATTCCTAACAACATGAAAATACCTGCTAATCCAAATCCGTAAGTCCACCCATAATTTTCCGCTAGGTAACCACAAAGCATCATTCCGAAGAAAGCTCCTGCGTTTACCCCCATGTAGAAAATAGTATAAGCTCCATCTTTTTTAGACTCTCTAGACTTATACATTTCAGATATAATAGAAGTAATATTTGGTTTAAAAAACCCTGTTCCAATTACTAATAAAGCTAAACCTATATAAAATGAGGCAGTTGTTTCAAAAGCCATAGCTGCGTGACCAAGTGTCATAATAATACACCCTATAACCACTGCAATTCGATAACCTGTCCATTTATCAGCAATCCATCCACCAATAATTGGTGTTAAATATAAAAGAGATGCATAAGTACCAATTAAAGATAAGGCATGCTCACGTGGCCAATCCCAACCAGGGTTATCGCTCATCATTGGAGCTGTTAAAAACAGAATAAGAAGGATACGCATTCCATAGAATGAGAAACGCTCCCACATTTCTGTAAAAAACAAGATAAATAGTCCTACAGGATGTCCAAGGACAGTGTCTTTAAAAAGATTTTCAATATCAGTATTCATTTCAATAAGTTATTTTAGTTAGTTGCACTAAAGAATTAATTAATTAGTTAATACCGTGCATCATTTTCTTTAATTTAGGATTCAATAGCAATAAAATAACTGCTGCTCCCATAGGAATTGCTGCAATAATTAAGAAGAAAGTAGACATAGAATATGTTTCAGATATTTTATCAATATAAGATCCTGTCATACCTGCTATAAAGTTTGCTATTGCAGAAGCTGTAAACCATAATCCGAATAATAATCCTGCTAAACGCTTTGGAGATAATTTAGAAACATAAGATAGTCCTACTGGCGATAAACAAAGTTCTCCTGTTGTATGGAAGAAATATGCTAATATCAACCAAATCATACTTACAGATGCCGATGTTGCTCCTTGTGGAATACTGTTAGCTCCTAATGATAACACTACGAAACCTACCCCTACTAAAGCTAATCCCATAGCAAATTTTACTGGTCCAGATGGATTCCATACTTTCTCCCATAACTTACTAAAAGACGAAGCCAAAGTAATAATGAAGAACGAGTTTAAAATCTGAAACCAAGAAACAGTTACTTCTGTTTGCTCAAGGCTAAATTCTCTGTATACTTTCCAAACACCTAATATCCAAATAAGGACAAAAGATATTGCTGTAAAGATGATAGTTAAAGGATATGCTTTATAAATTTTCTTTCCTAAACCATAAAGCACCCAAGTAACAATTATGATTGGGAAAATGGTTAAAATAGCATCTACCCATTTAAAGATGGTTCCCGTGCTACCTTCTAAAATTCTTTGTGTATAGTCTTTAGCAAAAACAGTCATAGATCCTCCTGCTTGCTCAAAAGCAAAAAAGAAAAAGATACTCGCAACCATTAACACTCCAACTACAACTAATCTATCTCTTACAACATTAGGAGCTAATACTTCTTCATCAGACTCTTCTGCTATTTTTTCTAATTCTTCTTTTGTATGTTTTTCTGGCTTCGCACCAATATCTCCAAATATTTTTGTTCCAAAGTAAAATTGTAACATTCCGAAAAGCATGAATACTCCTGCTAATCCGAATCCATAATGCCATCCTACTTTTTCACCAATATATCCACAAAGTAACATTCCTAAGAATGCTCCTGCGTTAATACCCATATAGAAAATAGTATAACCTGCATCTTTTTTAGAACTTGAATCTGGATATAAATTCCCTACCATAGAAGATATATTCGGTTTAAATAAACCATTTCCTAAAATCATAAGTACTAAACCTGCATAGAAGAAATAAGGGTTAATTCCTTCAAAAGCCATAGATAAATGCCCTAATGTCATTACCAAAGCACCTAATAAAATTGCTTTTCTAAATCCTGTGAATTTATCTGCAATAATACCTCCTAATAGCGGAGTTAAATAAACTAAACCTGTATACCAAGCATATAACTGCATAGCATCGGCATTGTCCCATTCCCAACCTCCTGCAGCTATTTCTGTAATTAAGAATACCGTTAATAACGCACGCATTCCATAATAACTAAAACGTTCCCACATTTCTGTAAAGAATAATATGAACAGCCCTGCTGGGTGCCCCATTACCATTTTATCATCAATACCTTTTTTCGCGAGATGCGCAATTAACGCTGGATCTTGTTCCTGACTCATAAGTTCTGTTTTTATAGGTTTTCTTTAATATAATTAGTCATTTTGGTGTATAAGTGCAATCTGGTATTTCCACCATAAATACCGTGATTTTTATCTGGATAAATCATCCATTCAAACTGCTTATTAGCTTGTACTAAAGCTTCAACCATAAGCATTGTATTTTGAACATGTACATTATCATCTGATGAACCATGAATCAATAAATAGTTTCCTTTCAATTTATCTACATGATTTATAGGTGAGTTTTCATCATAACCACTTGGATTCTCTTGCGGAGTAGTCATATAACGCTCTGTATAAATAGTGTCATAAAATCTCCAGCTTGTTACTGGTGCAACTGCAATAGCCATTTTAAACACGTCATCTCCTTTTAGTAAAGCATTACTACTCATAAAACCTCCGTAGCTCCATCCCCAAATCCCGATTCTAGAAGCATCAATATAAGGTCTTTCGCCTAAAAGCTTCGCTGCATCTATTTGGTCTTCTACTTCGTACTTTCCTAATTCTTTCTGAGTTACTTTTTTAAATGCTGCTCCTTTAAAACCTGTTCCTCTTCCATCTACACAAACAACAATATAACCTTGTTGTGCTAAGTGTTGGTGCCAATAATCGTTTGCACTGTTCCATGAATTGGAAACCTGTTGAGAACCTGGACCTGAATACTGGTACATAAATAATGGATATTGCTTATTATAATCGAAATCTGCTGGTTTTATCATCCACATATTTAAGTCGTTTCCATTTACTTGAATCGTAGAAAATTCTTTTTCAGAAAGCTTATAAGCTTCTAAAGATTTAGCAAGGGATTGATTATCCTTTATGCGCTTCACTATTTTTCCAGAAACTGCTTCATTTAAAGTATACTCTGGTGGCGTACTTGCGTTTGAAAAAGTATTAATAAAATAGGTGAAATCTGCACTAAAAGAAGCATTGTTTGTCCCCGTGCTCGAAGTCAGACGCGTCTTTTTAACTCCTTTTACATCAATTGCATAAACATCCCTATTGATAGAACCGTTTTCTACAGATTGGTAATAAATTCTGTTTGTTTTCTCATCAAAACCATAGTAATTGGTAACATCCCAATTTCCTTTGGTAATTTGATTTATCAGTTTCCCTTTCTTATCGTAGTGATAAATGTGGTTAAAGCCATCTTTTTCGCTTGTCCAAATAAAACTATTATCCTTTAAAAAAGTTAAGTTATCGGTAATATCTACATAGGCAGCATCTTTTTCGGCAAGGACTATTTCTGCTTTTCCTTTTCTAGCATTAATCATCCAAAGGTCTAATTCGTTTTGATGTCTGTTAGTGTACTGAGCACTTAAAACGTCTGCATCGTTAGTCCATTTAATTCTAGGGATATAAAAATCGCTGTAAGCCTTGTCTAAAACAACTTCTGAAGCTTCTTCCTTTTCTAAGTCATATAAATGTAAAGACACTACCGCGTTCTTTTCTCCAGCTTTTGGATATTTAAAAACTTGTTGTGTTTGGTATAAATCTTTTCCGTATTGACCATAAACATCCATTGAAAATTCAGGAACCTCTGTTTCGTCAAATCGTATATATGCAATTCTATCGCTATCTGCATTCCATTCAAAAGCACGAACAAATCCAAATTCTTCTTCATAAACCCAGTCGGTAATACCGTTTATGATTTTATTTTTTTCTCCATCAAAGGTGATTTGCTTTGTTTCACCTGAAACTAAATCTTTTACATACAAATTATTGTTTAATCCGAAAGCTACTTTAGTAGCATCTGGTGAAAAAGTAGGCTCTTGAATTCTATCTTCAGCAATTAAAGTAACCGAAGCATCTTCTGTATCATACACAAAGAAATGCCCTAAAGTAGATCTTCTAAATATAGACTCTACGTTGGTTGCTAATATGATTTTACTTTCGTCGGAACTAAAAGTATAGTCTGTAAAGTATGGTATAGCATCAATATCTAGTGAACTTACTAGAGTTTTTACTTTACTTAAGGTTTTGTAATCGTAAACATCAATAGATGTAGATTTCGACACTCTATCAAAGTTCAAAACAGAATATTCTTGTCCGTTTTTCATAGAATGTAAAACGTCTAATCTCTCTGTTCTAAAGGCCCCATTCCATATTTCTTCTAATGAAATTTCTTTAGTCTGCGCAGTACTTGAAAGAGCTATTACTAAAAAGATACTTAGTAGGAAGTATTTAAATTCTCGCATTAAAAATAGGTTAAATTAAAATGATGTCAAGTTTACTAAAAAATATGCAAAAAATCGTAAACATTAACAGTAAATTCAACAAAACAGGTAAACCGAAGCGGTTTTGCACAACCACAAATATACAATCTAATAGAAAACCAAAAATTAAATTTGAGTATACTATCTTTGCCCTTTAAAATTCAAAGTACATGTGCGCATCAATATCAGGCTTTTCAAAATTATCGAAATCAAAAAAAATTGATTGGATTGTTAAAACCTATTTTTCAGAACAAGAGGAAGCTAAAAAAGTAATCAAGCAATATTGGAACAACAATATCGCCTTGCAAAACCTTCATGATGAGTTTATTGAAAACACCATAACCAATTATTATTTACCTTTTGGTGTTGCGCCAAACTTCTTAATAAATGGCAAAATGCACACCATACCAATGGCTATTGAAGAAAGTTCGGTAGTTGCAGCGGCGAGTAAAGCTGCTAAATTTTGGTTGGAACGTGGCGGATTTAAAACGAAAGTTATCTCAACTACCAAAATAGGGCAAGTGCATTTTATGTACCACGGAGATTTTAAAACATTAGAAAATTTCTTTAACACAGTTAAACCAAATCTAATTGCAGACGCAAAACCTATCACCAAAAACATGGAAAAACGCGGTGGAGGTATTTTGGATATTGTGTTAAAAGATAAAACCGAAGATATTTCAGGCTACTACCAATTGCACGCTACTTTTGAAACCCTAGATGCAATGGGAGCTAATTTCATTAATTCTTGCTTAGAACAGTTTGCAAAAACTTTTAAAACAGAGGCAGAAAAACAATTAGCTAAGGAAATTGAAATAGTAATGAGTATTCTTTCTAATTATGTACCTGATTGCTTAGTAAGAGCAGAAGTTAGCTGTAAACTAGAAGACTTACCTCAAGACGATTTTAATGCTGAAAAATTTGTACAAGCTGTAAATATTGCAAAAGTAGAGCCTTACCGTGCAGTAACACACAACAAAGGAATCATGAACGGTATTGATGCTGTTGTTCTAGCTACTGGAAACGATTTTAGAGCCATTGAAGCCGGAGTGCATGCATATGCTTCAAGAAACGGGAAATACAGCAGTTTAACAGACGCAAAAATTGAAGATGGCGTATTTACCTTTTGGATGGAAATTCCACTAGCATTAGGTACTGTTGGCGGATTAACAAACTTACATCCATTAGTAAAGTTAGCACTAGAGTTATTACACAAACCAAGTGCAAGAGAGTTAATGCAAATTATTGCAGTTGCAGGATTGGCACAGAATTTTGCAGCATTACGTTCTCTAACAACCACAGGAATTCAGGAAGGACATATGAAAATGCACTTGATGAATATCTTAAATCAACTACAAGCAACCGATTCTGAAAAAAAAATCATAGTGGAGCACTTTAAAAAGAACACCGTTACCCATAGTGCCGTTGTGGAAGCTTATAATAATTTAAAAGAGAAAAACTAAAGTGGAAAAGTTCTACAGCCACGGAAAACTATTACTCACCGGAGAATACCTTGCTCTAGATGGAGCAATAGCCCTTGCTGTACCAACTAAGTTCGGACAAAGTTTAGATATTGAAGGAATAGAAGCTACAAAATTACAGTGGCAGAGTTTAGATGAAAAAGGAAACATTTGGTTTGAAGATACTATTTCATTTAAAGATATTTCTGAAGGTTTCGCTACTCCAAAAAATGAAATTTCTGAACGATTATTACAGATATTGCGAGCAGCAAAAAAACTAAATCCTACATTTTTGGAGGACCAAACCGGCTATAAAATTAAAACCTTATTAGAATTCCCTAAAGATTGGGGTCTTGGCACATCCTCTACCCTTATAAACAATATAGCTACTTGGGCCAATGTTGATGCTTATAAGCTACTAGAAAGCACTTTTGGTGGCTCTGGTTACGATATTGCCTGCGCACAACACGCAACCCCAATAAGCTACCAACTTAAGAACGACAAGCAACTGGTTAAACCGATTTCATTTAACCCTGTTTTTAAAGAACATCTTTATTTTGTATACCTTAACAAGAAACAAAATAGTAGAGATGGTATTGCAGTTTACAAAGAAAACAAAGGCAATTTATCCGAAGCCATACAAGCTATAAACAGTATTACTCAAAACATGATTTCATGTACTTCTTTGGAAGCATTTAATGTTTTACTTGAACAACATGAACAGCTTATTTCTAAAATCATAAAACAAGAACCTATAAAACAAAGGTTATTTAGCGACTTTAAAGGCTGCATTAAAAGTCTTGGTGCTTGGGGTGGTGATTTTGTTTTAGTTACAAGCATAAACGATCCTAGAGAGTATTTTAATAGAAAGGGTTACACTACCATTTTAACCTATGAAGAAATGGTTTTGAATCCTAAATAATCTAACAGAAATTATAACAAACAAAAAATCCCTTTTTGAAATTCAAAAAGGGATTTTTTTATGAGATAAAGTTCTTAATTACTGAACTGTGTTTGCTCTATTATCTTCGATTTCTGCAGCTTCTTTTAAAGCTTCAAATAATCTTGTATCTACAGCAGATTGCTTATCTAAAGAAACTTGGTTAGCAAATGCTTGATAGTTTCCTAATTCAACAGCTGGAGTTACTTTAGTTACTTGAACCATATAAACACCGTTTTCACCTGCAATAAGTTTAGAAGTTTCACCTTCGTTTAATCCAAAAGCGGCACCTACAACTTTAGGCTCTCTACCTACACCTGTAACTGTTGGTGTTTTCATGTTTAAAGCTAAAGCTGTTCTAACAGATTGTCCTTCTGCTGAAGCTACATCTTCTACAGTAGTTGCAGAAATTCTATTTTTAATCATTTCAGCTTTTTTAGCTTTACGAATTGCTGGTAACGCAGTAACAGAAGCATCTTGTACATTCATCATTCCTGCTTTATTCTTTTCGGTTAATTGCACTACAGCAAAACCATTAGAGATAGGGAATTTCTTAGTATCACCTACTTTAGTTCCTTCTTCAAAAGCCCAACGAACAATTGCTCTTTGGCTATTTAATCCTGGGATATTTTCATCTAAAACTTTGATTCCGTCTACTGGACGAACAGTATAGTTATTTTCTTTTGCAATATCTTGGAAGTTTCCATCTGCAACTGCTCCTTCAAAAGTAGCAGCATCTCTAAACACTTTAGAAACGGTAGCTTCACTAGGCTCAATTGCTCTAGCAATAGTACCAACTTTAATGGCACGTTTTCTATTCTTTTGACCTAAGATTTCAATTACGTGGTAACCAAACATAGATTCTACTACTCCTACATCACCTTCATTATTTTCAAAAGTGAAATCTCTAAATTCAGGAACCATAGCGTTGTATGTAAACCAATCTAAAACTCCTTCTTTTTCATTACTCACAGTATCTGCAGAGAAATCTAATAAGCTAACAAATTTAGAAGGTGTAGCTTTTACAATATTCATTAAGCTATCTGCTGTAGTTTTTGCTTGTTCTTTTGTTTGAACAGTTTCAGCAGTAGCTGAACGTGAACCAATAAAAGGAATTAATATATGTCTTGCTTTTACTGAATCTGGTAATTGTGTAACTGCAACTACTTTAGAAATTTTAAAGTGGTTAGCATCTTTATAAGGCCCGAATACTTCTCCTACTCCTAAGTTGAAGATACTATCTGCTACAGATGATGGTAAACCAGATCTTTGAATAAAACGATCATCATATTTAATATCTGAATTTGCATTGATATAAGATTCGTTATCTTTAGCTTTTAAGAAGCTTACGATGGTATCGTTTCTTTTTGTAACCTCGTTATAAACTACTTGATCTTTTAATAAATCTGTTAAGCTTTCTTTAATTACGTTTTCATCCTCTAAAGAAGCAACTTCTTTAAATTCTACATAGTTAATGTTTCTTGAAGCTTCAACAGTATATTGTTTTTTGTTTTTGTTCATGTAGTTAGTAATCTCACTATCTGAAACAGTAACTTGATCATCTGCTATTGTTGCATATGGTACTTGAACAAATTTAATATCTACTGTATTGTTAGCTAACTTGTGTTCTAACTCACCTTCAGCAAGCGTTCCAATCATACCAGCTTTAACCATGTTTGTATAGTTTTGGTTAAGAGCGTTTGCAGCAATACTTTCTTCATAATCTACCCATTGTTGGTATGCAATAGAAGAAGTTTCTTTTAAGTTGGCAATATATTCGTTCAGTTTGTTTTCATCAAAAACACCTGCTTCATTTTGAAAATCTGTATTGTTAGCAAAACTTGTTTTTAATAAGTCACGCATTTGGTCTTTTTCAACAGTAAAACCTAAAGCGTCAAATTGCGTTTGCATAACAGCTTGACGTAATTCTTGATTCCAAACAGTATTCATCGCTTGTGTGCTGGTTCCTCTTCCACCCATTTGACGTTGTACTGCTTCCACTTTTTGCATGAAGTCTTCACGAGTAATGTCTTTGCCATTAATTGTAGCTACTACGTTTTGAGATTTAGCACTTAAAGCATCACTGTTCCTAAACAAATCTGCTAATACAAATGAGAATAAGGCTAAAGCAATAACTGCTATTAGCACTAATGATTGTTTTCTAATGTTATTTAAAATTGCCATTCTTTGGTATAGATTTTATTCAATATAGTGCGCGAAAATACCATTTTCTATTTAATAATAAAAGGGTTATGTAAGAAATTGGCAATGTATTTGAAATTGAAGACAGAAATACTTAAGAATACATCTGTAAAAAGCGTCTAAAAGCTACAGTTTGTTCATAAAAAAAACCCTAATTAAAACGTAAATAAAAGGGAAAATTAATCTTCTTCTAAAACTCTTAGCTCTACTAAATCAATTTTTGTATTAGATACTTCTAATATGGTAAACTGGAAGTTTCCAATAGTTACAACCTCATCTTTTTGCGGAATTTCTTCGGTATGAGCTACAATTAACCCTCCTAAAGTTTCGTAGTTTTCTTCGTCTGGAAGATTAATCTTAAAAGCTTCATTGATATAATCTACTTCTAATCTTGCAGATAATTTGTAGTGATCATCTCCTAGCTTTTCTTCAATTAGAAGCATGGTATCGTGCTCGTCTTCAATTTCTCCAAAAAGCTCTTCAACAATATCTTCTACGGTGATAATTCCTGAAGTTCCGCCGTATTCATCTAAAACAACGGCTATACTTTTTCGCTTTTTTATTAAAACGTTTAGAACATCATTAATCAGCATAGTTTCAGGAACAAACTCTACTGGAAGTATGATAGACTTAAGGTTTTTGGGTTTTTTAAATAACTCAAAAGAATGTATATAACCTAAAATATCATCGATATTTTCGTTGTAAACTATAAGTTTAGAAAATCCTGTTTCCGTAAAAATAGTGTTTAGTTTTTTTACCGATTCACGTAATTCTACCGCAACAATTTCTGTTCTAGGAATCATTACTTCTCTTGACTTTACTTCGGAAAACTCTAAAGCATTTTGAAAAATTTGAATTTCTGAATCCACATCATCATCTTCTTCAACAGATTCCATTTGCTCACTAATATAATTACCAAGCTCGACTTTTGTAAAGGCTAATTGCACTTGATCCCCTTCGGTTTTAAAGAATTTTTTAAGAACGAAATCGGAAATCCATAGAACAAAATCAGAAATATATGTAAACAGTACATAAAAGATATATGCCGGTACTGCTAATATTTTTAAAAGAGAATTCGCGTAAATTTGAAAAAAAACTTTTGGCAAAAACTCTGCAGTTATTAAAATAACAATTGTTGAAATGACAGTTTGTGTTAACAGACTTAAATCCACCAACAAGTACTTCACAAAACTAGAATCGGTTTTAATAGACTGAAACATATCTACCAACAAATCCCCCATAAAAAAACCGTAAATAACCAAAGCAATATTATTACCAATAAGCATGGTTGCAATAAACTTGGATGGCTTTACTGTAAGTTTTCTAAGTATTCTAGCTAGGTAACCTTCTTGTTTTTTTTCAATTTCGATATGAATCTTGTTAGAAGACACATAGGCGATTTCCATACCAGAAAAGAAGGCTGAAAGTAATAAAGAAACAATTATGATAATAACATAAGTCGTCATTACTTGGAGTTGTTTTTGTTTCCTAAGTTTTTATTAAACCTTTTCTTAAAGAGGAACATAAAAACGGCTAAAGCAGCAAAAAACAAAGACATATATGCTCTGTTTCTGTCTTCTGCCCAACTATTTACAGCATCATATAAAAACAATACTACAAAAACTAGGTATATATATTGAAAGAACTTAACAATCTTCATTTAAAATATTTTGATTAATGGTTACTGGGTATCAAAGATACGTATTATTCATTTAGAGTAATAATACCATCTATCTCTAAAACTTGTGCTTGTTTGAATTTGGAATCGGAATCGAAACCATTACCATTTATCAAGTCTCTACCTTGTCTAAATGTTACCGGTTTATTGGTAAATAACCATTCCTTTTTTTGATCATAATATAATTGCTCTGCAAACAATGTGTCTTTTTTATGGGAAGTCACCACTACGTTACCTTGCAAATCTATTAAGGACGTTTCGGAATAAGAAATTGCATAGTCTGCAATTACTGTATTTTTCTGGTTTTGCTCGTCATACATATATAAAGTTATACCATCAGGAAACTCATTATAACCAAAAGGTCTGTTAGTAAAATCTAACATTTTCGGACTAATCAAGTTTGCCGTTACTCTACCAGAATCTGTATATTTTAAGTTTATATTTTCTGCAACTCCTATAGGCTGGTCTTCTGAAACGCCCATTTTCTGCACCTCATCAAAGTTACTTTTACAAGAAAAAAACAAAGTCACAGTGAATACTGTGACTAAGCTTTTTATATATAAACTTTTGTTTATCATTATAGAGATGGAACTTTTACAGTTCTGTTAATCCAACATCCAATACTGATAGACTGACCTGCATTTCCTTGAGAGAAAATCTCAGAGTTGCTAGGTGCTTTTGCTTTATAGTTTGCAGCTAAACTAGAGTTTCCTCCTTTTGCAGCTTCATCAGCAGCTAACCAGAACACAGCTCTTTTGTTGAAGTTTGTATCTCCACAGCTGTTTGCACTTGCAGCATACATATATGCTATTTGTACATGAGGTTTTCTATCTGCTGGGTTAGCAGCTAAAGCTTTCATGAAGTACTCTCTTGCTTTACCATAGCTTCCTTTTTGTTTAAAGTCTCTAGCTATCGTATTGAACAACTTCGCCTTCTTAATAGGATCTGTTTCTAACTGTAAAGTTTGATCGAAATACTTTTGCTCACCTGTAATTAAATATAGGTAGTAAGAAGTATTTGCATTAGGCTCGATGCTATTTTTCTGTTTTACAACCTTAACGAACATTGGATCTTCTTTACATCCTTTTTCATACAACTTGTTCATTGCTCTTTGTAACCAAACACTGTTGTTTTTGTTTTGCTCGTATATTCTTTCGTATAAAGGAATTAAGTTTTCACAGTTTGCTCTCTCTCCTAATTTAGCATCAACACTACCAGAAATTTGATCGAATGCTCTTAAAGAACTTTCGTAATATCTTTTGTATTGACCTTCTCTCTTAGTTAACTCCGCCCCAGTTTCTTCTTTAGCAAGTAACTTGTTTAATCCTGTTGAGTTTTTAGCTACCTCTCTTTCAATCTTTTCAACTACATCATCATACTTGTTGAATAATTCTTCAGCTGTTTTTTGACCATCATCATATAAATCAACCATTAAAGAAAAGTAGATATATAAAGACTTTGCATTTTTAAAAGTTTCTAAATCTGTAGTATATGCTTCATCAAAAGCTTCATATATTTCTAAAGTACTTAAACCTAACTCTTTTCTGTAGTCATACATTAACTGACCTTTGTCTGATAATAAGCTACCTACTTTTGTCTTACTTGGGAAGTTTACTCTTTTCTCATCCCAAAGTTTTAATAAGTCTTTTATGAAGGCTACTTTTTCTGCTCCTTCAGAATTTTCGATTTTATGCTCTAATATTTTTTGACCATCTACAGCAATTGCATTGTTGAATTTTGGACATTTAGTACGAACTTCCATCCATGGTTCATAAGCTGCATCAAAGTTTTTAGCTTTCACATATTCATGAAAAATAGAAAGCTTCGCCATACATTCTTCATTTTGCGCAGAAGCAAAACCAAGACCTAGGAATAACATTGCTAATATTGTAATTTTCGTTTTCATCTTCTTTTTTATTTATTGCTGTTAGTCAAATTTACTTTTTTGGAACCATCTATCATTTAACGATAGACTTAATTGGAAACTCACAAAGTTCTCTTGGATTAAATTCTTGTCGGTAGTTCCACGTTTACCAACTTCAAAACCTATGTTTGCATTAGAGAATAAATTGCCAACTGGTAATCCTACTCCAAAAGATATGCCAAACTCGTTTATGGACTCTCCATTAATTACTAATCCTGTCTTTTCAGTTCTTATTCCCGCACGATAAACCACACGTTTCATATAAGATCTGTACGCATTATAATCCGGAATATAAAAACCCCCTAAAGAATATGCATGCCCATCTTCATAAGCTGTATCTACTGAACTATAAAGCGGATTGGAGAACTTACTTGTTTCTAAAAAGGTACTTTCAACACCAACAAACCACTTGGTTGGCTCACCAACTCCTACTCCTACAGAAAATTTAGAAGGAAGTATTAAATCTGTTTCTTCTAAATTTTGTGATGCTAAATCTACATCAATGGTATTGATAGCGTATTCTAGTTCTGTTTCGTTATTTACAACTAAAGAACTTAAAGACCTTTTGTTTTTTGACTTGATTTTACTTTCAGGTTGATAAGTTAAACCAGAAACCAACTCTAATTTATCTGTGATTTTTCCTTTATAAGACAAACCTAAGTTATAACTCATTCCGCTTAAATCTGACCTATTATTTTCTCTTGTTTGGTATTGTACTAGCTCACCATCTTCATTATAGATGTACTTAATAGTACTACCTTCTATATTTCCAAAGTTATATTGTGCATCTACACCAAAACTTAAATTATCAGTTATTTGGTATCCAGCAGATAAAAATGTTTTGTTCAATCCACCTTCTCCTTTAAATCTAGTTGACAAATCTCCGTTATCTTTAGTATTCTCTAACTTATAAGAAACAGAAGTATAAGGCATTAAACCAACACCTATTCCTAATTTACCTACAGGAAATGAAACAGCGATATAATCGAAAGAAGAAAGCGAACCTTTATCTTTTTGCGAATCTGTTTTTAATTTTCTGGATGTATGACTTCCTGCAATAGTAAAAGTCATTGGCCTACCTTCATTATTATAAACACCTAAATTATTCCCTCCGTAAGAAGCTGGGTTTATTAAATTAATATGAGTACTATCATTATAAATACTTAATCCACCCATACTGCGGTTTTCTACTGTACCCTTAAATTTTAAGCTTCCTATTCCATAATAAGAATAAGGAGAAGAATTATCTTCTTGCGCGTAACTTTGAATTGCAAAAATTGCAATAAAAACTATAATCAGTTTTTTTATCATTCGTTTGAGTTATGTTGTAAAATAAAGTTCAATCCCTGTAAAAGGAAATTTGAGTTGGCAAATATGCTATTTTTTAATTGTTTTGACAAGAAATTAGCATCCCCTCCTGTTAAAATAACTGTTAAATGAGGATATTTTTTTTTATAACTGCCTAAAACACCATCAATTTCGTTTAAAACACCAAAAACTACTCCAGAGTGTATGGAGCTATCTGTTGAATTACCAATTATGTTTTTTGGCATCTCTTTTTTTAATAACGGCAATTTTGCTGTTAAATTATTTAATGCAGAATATCGCATTTGTATTCCTGGAGAAATTGCTCCTCCTAAGTACTTGTTTTCTGCCGAAATAAAATCATATGTTACGCAGGTTCCTGCATCTATCACCAAAACATCTTTCTTAGGAAATTGTTGTACTGCTGCACTTACCAAAGCTAATCTGTCTACTCCTAATGTCTTTGGGGTAGCGTATAAATTTTTAAAAGGCAGTTTAGTTTCGGCATTTAAAACCACCACTTTTAAACTATGTTTTATCAATTTCAATGCTTCCTCATCCAAATTTCCAACCGAAGAAATGATACATTTATCCACTTTTGAAAATTTTTTTAAAAAATTTTTAAATTCTTTTTCAAAAGCATTTTCTACTACCGAAGATTGAAAAATAATTTCATCTTCTTGAAATACAGCTAATTTCACAAAGCTATTTCCTACATCTATAATTAAATTCATTATCTTAAATCTAGTTTGTAAATTTACAAAACGAATTTTTATTTATTTTCATTTGGTGAATAATAAAATAGAATATATATTTGCAACCTCAAATGAGAGACTGGTGCCTTAGCTCAGTTGGTAGAGCAAAGGACTGAAAATCCTTGTGTCCCTGGTTCGATTCCTGGAGGCACCACCAGAAAACCCCTATAAACATTACGTTTTTAGGGGTTTCTCTATTTTTAATAGGCTTCTTTTTTTAAACACTCCTGTTTAGGATTTACAAGTCGCTTTAAAGGACTTTCAGGAATTCCTTCCACAGCCTTTCACATATTTAAAAGAATAAAAGCTTACAATACATATTTTTGACTAAAAAAACAGCTTACGAAAAAGATGATTTGCTGTATTTTTATACTTCGTCATAATTTGGCGAACCTTCTTTTACTTTTACACAAAATATAAAAATTACTTTACCATGAAAATACTTTACATACATGGCTTAAACGGAAGCCTAAGCCCAGAAAAAAGAGAAATCCTTGAGCAATTCGGAGAGGTTTTTTCTCCTGCAATAAATTATGAAGCTAATCCAAAAGCTATTGAAGACCTTATCCAATCCTTCAAATCAAAGGATATAAAAATTGTTATGGGGAGCAGCATGGGTGGTTTTTCTGGATATTACGTTTCCAATTCACTTCAGTGCCCTGCATTACTTTTTAATCCAGCATTAGCAGAGCGCACTGTTTATCAAATCGTACCAGATATAACAAACAAAAAAAGCTCTTATAAACAAATTGTTTTAGGAACACAGGACGACATAGTAAAACCTAGAAAAACGCTAAATTTCTTAGCGGAAACTCTAATGCTTCAGCCGCAATACAAAATACATGTTCATAATAATTTAGCGCACAGAATTCCATTAGACATTTTTGAAGAAGAAGTAAATTTATTTTTTCAGCAGCTGACTTTATAATTTCAAAGGAGAAATTCTTAAAAAATGAGGCTTTTTAGTTAAATAAAGCCTTTAAAAACGCTAGTTTCTTTCCTTTTAGTATCTTTAAACTTTATATCAAAAATTTACCTAAATGAAATTTTATTTTACACTATTCTTAACCGCTTGTTTCACCCTTAGTTTTTCGCAAGATTTAAAAATTCCTGCAGACACAACTGTAGTTACAAATCATACGGTTAACATAAAAGGAAAGCAAATTAATTATAAAGCTGAAACCGGATTTCAACCTGTCTGGGATGAAGAAGGCAAAATGATTGCTTCTTTATACTACACTTACTACAAACGAACTAACGACAACAAAGGAAACAAAAGACCAATTATTTATTCCTTTAATGGCGGACCAGGATCTGCTTCTCTTTGGATGCATATTGCTTACACAGGTCCTAAGGTTTTAAATATAGATGAAGAAGGTTACCCTGTACAACCTTACGGTGTAAAAGACAACCCTAACTCTATCTTAGATGTTGCAGATATTGTATTTATAAACCCTGTAAACACAGGCTATTCCAGAAAAATAGCAGATAAAGAAGGAAAAATGCCAGAGGACAAGCTGTTCTTCGGAATAAATGCAGACATCAAATATCTTGCTAGTTGGATGAACACCTTTACCACTAGAAAAAATCGATGGGAATCGCCAAAATACATTATTGGGGAAAGCTACGGAGGAACTAGAGTAATGGGACTTTCTCTAGAACTTCAAAACAGACAGTGGATGTACTTAAACGGAGTGATTTTAGTTTCTCCTGCCGACTATAAAGTGCTTCGCGTTGGAGGACCTCTAGCTTCTAGTTTAAATCTACCTTACTATACTGCTGCTGCTTGGTATCATAAAATGCTTCCTAGCTCGCTTCAGAATAAAGATTTATTAGAAATTTTACCTGAAGCAGAAGATTTCGCTATTAACGATTTAATACCAGCAATTGCTAAAGGTGGTTTTATTTCAGAAACCGAAAAACAAGCTATTGCTAAAAAAATGAGTTATTATTCAGGTTTATCTGAAAAAGTAATTCTACAACAAAACCTAGATGTACCGAATCGCTTCTTTTGGAAAGAGCTTTTACGCGATAAAACAGGCGAAACTATTGGGCGTTTAGACTCTAGATATATTGGAATAGATAAAGTAGAAACTGGATCTAGCCCAGATTATAGTGCAGAATTAACTTCTTGGCTACACTCCTTTACTCCAGCTATTAATTACTATATTCAAAATGAATTAGAATTTAAAACAGATGTAAAATACAATGTCTTTGGAAACACCGGTCGCTGGGATAATTCTAACGACAACACTAGAGACAACCTACGCCAAGCAATGGCACAGAATCCTTATTTAAAAGTACTTACCCAATCAGGGTACTACGATGGCGCAACAACTTATTTTGCTGCTAAATACACACAATGGCAAATAGATCCTAGCGGAAAAATGAAAGACCGCTTCTCTTTTAAAGGATATAGAAGCGGACATATGATGTATTTACGAAATGAAGATTTAATAAAAGCAAACGACGATTTACGTGACTTTATAGAAGATTCCCTACCAAAAGGGGAATCGGCTAAATACTAAAACACGGGTCACATATCAAAACCGTTTTTGAATATTCAGAAGGAATCTTACGAAATATCAAAACAAAAAGGAAATTTAATATCTTTAAGAAACACTAGGTTTCAAAAAAGAGAAACTAATTATATTATGACAGAGAAAGAAAAATTTATGCAGGAAGCTGTTAACGCAGCTTTAAAAGGAATGAATAATAACGAAGGAGGACCATTTGGTTGCGTTATTGTTAAAGATGGAAAAATTGTTGGGAAAGGAAACAATAAAGTAACCTCAACAAATGACCCAACAGCACACGCTGAAGTAACTGCAATTAGAGACGCTTGTAAAAACCTAGGCTCTTTTCAGTTAGACGGTTGTGAAGTGTACACCTCATGCGAGCCTTGCCCTATGTGTTTAGGCGCAATTTACTGGGCAAGACCAGATAAAGTATACTATGGAAGTAGCCAAAAAGAAGCTGCAGACATAGGATTTGACGACGAATTTATCTACAAAGAAATTCCGTTACCATACGAAAAAAGAAGCATCCCTTTTGAAAGAGTTGCTCCAGAAGTAGCTATTGAAGCATTTAAAATTTGGAGTCAAAAAGAAGATAAAACAGAGTATTAAACTTCTGAAATTATTCAAATTAAAATCCCGACTGAAAAGCCGGGATTTTTTTTGCCCTAAAAATAGAACTTAGATAATCTTATATTTTTGTTAAGTACGGCCACGCTTCTCGACAGAAGCAGTATATTCATACTTTTAAAACTCCTATTAAACATCAAAATGCAAAAAACTTATTACGACCCATCTGATCTTAAAAAATTTGGTAAAATTTCTGAATGGAACGAAGAGCTAGGAAGCAAATTCTTCGAGTATTATAATTCGGTTTTTAAAGAAGGTTCCCTTTCTGAAAGAGAAAAATCTTTAATCGCTTTAGCGGTTGCTCATACTATTCAATGTCCGTATTGTATTGACGCATATACCGGTGATGGCTTACAACGTGGAATCACCAAAGAAGAAATGATGGAAGCATTACACGTTGCAGGAGCTATTCGCGGTGGTGCAACCTTAGTTCACGGTGTACAAATGATGAATAAAGTGAATAAGCTAGACGGTTAATAGACTGCAGTTAATGAAGTAAACGAATTAAAAAGCAAGTCTAATCTTTTAATATGACGAAACTAAAAACACAATCCCTACATAAAAGAGAAAGCAAATTAGCACAGGCGAATAAACAATTAGAAATTCTCTCTAATGGTATTTTTCAAAATGGCGAACTTCCAACTTTTGCAAAAAAAATAGCAGAAAGCAATCAGTTTCCATTACGCCCAAAAAAACTTGAAATTCTTCAAATAAACGTTGGCTATATGTGCAATCAAGTTTGTACACATTGCCATGTGGATGCTGGTCCTGACAGAAAAGAAATCATGACCAAAGAAACCATGCAACAATGTTTGGAGGTTATAAAAAACACTGGAGCCCATACGCTAGATGTAACTGGTGGTGCTCCAGAAATGAATCCTAATTTTAAGTGGTTTGTAGAAGAAGCTTCCAAAGCGGGAATTAAAGACTTTATTGTTCGATCTAACTTAACCATTATTCGAGCTAATAAAAAATATCATGACTTGCCGGAATTTTTCAAAAAACACAAGGTTCACGTGGTTTCCTCTATGCCACATTGGACACAAGGAAAAACAGACAAACAGCGTGGTAATGGTGTTTTCAAACAATCTATTCAAGCATTAAAAGATTTGAATGCCATAGGTTACGGTATACCTAATAGTAATTTAAAATTAGACTTGGTATACAACCCTTCCGGAGCATTTTTACCAGGAGACCAGGCTGCCTTAGAACGTGATTTCAAAAAGGCTTTATTGCAAGATTTCGATATTCAGTTTCATAATTTATTTGCTATAACAAATTTACCTATTAGCAGATTTTTAGATTATCTTATAGCTTCAGAAAACTACGAAGATTATATGTATGCTTTAGTAGAAGCTTATAATCCTTCCGCAGTTAAAAATGTTATGTGCACAAACACACTATCTGTGAGTTGGGATGGTTATTTATACGATTGTGACTTTAATCAAATGCTAGAATTGCCTGTAAATAGTAAAGTAAAACATATTTCAGAATACAACGAAAGCTTATTACAAGATCGCGATATTGTGATTTCTCAACATTGTTATGGCTGTACCGCTGGAGCGGGAAGCAGCTGTCAAGGTACGGTGGCTTCCAATTAACAAAGGATTCTAAATATGAAAAAAAGCATCTTATACATATTTGTTTTATTGTTTTCGGCAATAGGTTTTTCACAAGAAAATCTTTCAGAATTACTAAATAAGCTTAATACTAAAAGTGTTCCGTATATTTCTGTTCAAGAATTGGCAATGCCAAAAACTAAAGCTATAATTTTAGATGCGCGAGAAATTGATGAATTTCAAATAAGTCACATAAAAGGAGCCTTTCATATTGGTTTTAATAATTTCAATTTAGAAGAAACTAGCACACTACTAAAAAACAAACAAGAACATATAGTTGTATATTGTTCTCTTGGTGTTCGGTCTGAAAGGATAGCAGAACAACTTCACAAAGCAGGTTATACCAATGTACGCAATTTATACGGCGGTATATTTGAATGGAAAAACAACAACTTCCCAACCTATAACTTAGAGAAAGAAGAAACCGATGATGTGCATACTTTTTCTGAAGAATGGAGCAAATGGCTACATAACGGAAATAAAATTTACCCTAACCCTAATAAAAACTTAAAGTGAATAGCAAAAACCTAATTATTATTTTTACACGAAACCCAGAACTTGGGAAAGTAAAAACACGTTTAGCAAAAACTATAGGTGATGCTTCCGCTTTACATATTTACAGCTATTTACTTGAGCACACCGAAAAGACTATAAGAAATATAGACAGCGACAAGGCAGTTTATTATTCTGAAGAAATTAACAAAGAAGATATTTGGGATAATGCTACATACCTAAAATATCTTCAAAAAGGAGAAGATCTGGGAGAACGAATGCTGCACGCCTTTCAAAATGCTTTCAACAACAACTACGAAAAAGTTATAATTGTTGGCAGTGATTTATTCGATTTAAAAGAAAAACATATCGAAGAAGCTTTTCAAAAGCTAAATAAACGCGATATTGTTATAGGTCCGGCAAAAGACGGCGGCTATTATTTACTAGGAATGAAAACCTTGAATGAAGCTATTTTTAAAGACAAAAAATGGAGCACATCTTCGGTTTTTAAAGATACTTTGAAGGATTTATATAAATTAAAAATACATCAATTAGAAGTATTAAATGATATTGATACTTTTGAAGATATGAAAAACAATACCACATTAAAAAATTTAATAAGTAACAATGACTAGATACATTAACGAAAGCGTAGAATACTTACAAGATAAAGGATTTGATAAACCAGAAATAGGAATTATTTTAGGAACCGGACTTGGTAAACTTTTAGAAGAAGTAACTATTTTAAAAGAAATAAGCTACAACCATATTCCAAACTTCCCAACAGCAACTGTGGAATTTCACAAAGGAAAACTTATTTATGGGGATCTAGCAGGCAAAAAAGTAGTGATTATGCAAGGTCGTTTTCATGTATACGAAGGATATTCTTTACAAGATGTAACCTATCCGGTTCGTATCATGGAAAAGTTAGGAATTACAACCTTACTAGTTTCTAATGCATCCGGAGCAATAAATACCAATTTCAAAAAAGGGGAATTAATGCTTATTGAAGACCATATCAATCTTCAAGGAAGTTCTCCACTAGCCTTTAAAGGTGTTTCTGCATTAGGAGAACGATTTGTAGATATGAGCGCTCCTTATGACACAAAAATCAACGAAACCTTTCGTAGTATAGCTAAAGAAAACAACATCAAGTTACACGAAGGTGTGTACGCTAGTGTTGTTGGTCCGCAATTAGAAACAAGAGCAGAATACAGAATGCTAAAAATTATTGGTGCAGATGCCGTAGGAATGAGTACCGTTCCAGAAATTATTGTAGCAAACCATTTAAAATTAAAAGCTGCTGCAGTTTCTGTTTTAACAGATGAATGTGATCCTGCTAACTTAAAACCTGTAAACATTAACGAAATTATTGCCATGGCTGCAAAAGCAGAACCAGACATGATTACCCTACTCAAAGAGTTAATTAAAAATTTATAATTTCAGTAAGTTGTAACAGAGCTTTGCTGTGTATCAAAAGTTACAGAACTAAAGAGTAAATGGAAGTATTTTTACAGGTTCATTTAATAAAACCTGTTTAGAATATAGTTATGGAAAAATACGTTGATATAATAAAAAACTCGTATTCCGATTATTGGAACTACATAAAACAATCTGTTTTAATGGAGTTGAATTGGGAGAATTACTTCTATGGTTTAATTATCATTTCCCTTGTAGTTTGGGCCTTAGAAGCTATTTTTCCTTGGAGAAAAAACCAGTCTTTATTCCGTAAAGATTTTTGGCTAGACACCTTTTACATGTTTTTTAATTTCTTCATACTAAACTTAATTGTGCTAATTGCTTTATCCAACTCGGCAGCAGAGCTTTTTAATGATGTATTAGGCTTAGTAGGTTTATCTGTATCTAGTTTTCAGGTATTAGACATCAACGAACTCCCTTTTTGGCTGCGAATTCTAATCTTTTTTATTGTTATTGACTTTGTTCAATGGTGGACACATAGATTACTTCATAAATCGGATTTTCTATGGAATTTCCATAAAGTGCATCATTCTGTTAAGGAAATGGGCTTTGCCGCACACCTACGCTACCATTGGATGGAACCTGTGGTTTATAACTCATTAAAATATATTCCGCTAGCAATTATTGGTGGTTTCTCTGCTCAAGACGTGGCTTTAGTGCACTTCTTCAATATTACTATCGGACATTTAAACCATGCAAATATTGGCTGGGATTACGGTATCTTGAAATATGTTTTTAACAACCCCAAAATGCATATCTGGCACCACTCTAAAGAATTACCAGAAGACAGAAGATATGGTGTAAACTTCGGTATTACATTAAGTCTATGGGATTATATTTTCAAAACTGACTACATCCCATACGATGGAAGAGATATTGAATTAGGTTTTGAAGGTGACGAAACATTTCCAGAAGATTTTGTTAGTCAGGAATTATACCCATTAAAGAAATGAAAAACATCCTAATTTTCGCATTTACCCTTATTTTCTCCCTTTCCTTTGGAACGGAAAAGAATTTACAAACATTAGACCATGCTATTTTCAATAGTTTGCTTCAAAAACATGTTTCAAAACAAGGAAATGTAGATTATCAAGGATTTAAAACAGACATAAAAAAACTACATACTTATATTGAATTACTTAGTGCAAACCACCGAAAAGAAACTTGGTCAAAAAACGAAAAACTCGCTTATTGGATAAATGCATACAATGCATTAACTATAGATTTAATCCTTAGAAATTACCCTATAAAAAGCATAAAGGACATTAAAAATCCCTGGGAACAACGTCTATGGAAGCTTGGTGATAAACTTTATAATTTAGACGAAATAGAACATCAAATTTTACGTAAAATGAACGAGCCTCGAATACATTTTGCAATAGTTTGCGCTTCTTATTCTTGCCCTAAATTACAAAACGAAGCATTTACGTCTTCTAAATTAGAAGAACAATTAAGCAAAGCTACCAAAGAATTTTTAGCAGATAAAAGCCGAAATATAATCACCAAAGACGAGATAAAACTATCTAAAATATTTCAATGGTTCTCAAAGGACTTTAAACAAAACGAAAGTTTAATAGACTTTTTAATTTTATACACAGAAGTAAAGATTTCACCTAAAGCAAAAAAGAGTTATTTAGATTATAATTGGGATTTAAACGAATAGTTTCTCCCGGAAAAAGAAGCCTAGCTTCTTCTAAGAAATACCAGAACATGAATAGTGTTTCCATTATCATACCCATGTTGAACGAAGCAGAAAACATAAAAAACCTGCTTGATCACCTAATGGAAAATGCTTCCGATAAAAATATTGCAGAAATCATCGTTGTAGATGGAGGAAGTACGGATGCATCTGTAGAAATAGTTTCCAACTTGAAGCATATTCAGCTATTACATTCTAAAAAAGGAAGAGCCAAACAAATGAATCTTGGTGCAAAAGCCGCTACCGGAAACATCTTATATTTTCTACACGCAGATTCCTTTCCACCTAAAGATTTTGATAAATATATTATTCAAGAAATAAACAAAAACAACCTTGCTGGCTGTTTCAGAATGCAATTTGAAAGCAATCATTGGTGGCTTCGTTTAGCTAGCTGGCTTACGCAGTTTTCATGGAGAGCATGTCGTGGCGGAGACCAAAGTCAATTTATAAGCAAAGAATTATTTCACGAAATTGGCGGATTTAATGAAGGATATACCATCTACGAAGACAATATTTTAATCAACGAACTTTACGCAAGAAAACAATTTGTAGTAATTAATAAGAAAATAAAAACCTCAGCGAGAAGATACCAAGAACATGGTATTTGGAAGCTGCAGTTTCATTTTTGGGCCATCTATATAAAAAAATGGCTTGGTGCTTCTGCAGATGATTTATACCTATATTACAACAAACACATTGCTTAAAACTAAATTTAAATCATTGATTATTTATCACTTAACTAACCTTAATCATTAAATGGAAAATAAATTTCATTTAAACATTAAGGTTTAGACAAAACCAACGACCTATTAAAAACCAAACTAAAAGAATGAGCCACGTTGTTATTATTGGAAACGGAATTTCTGGAGTTACTGCTGCAAGACACATCAGAAAACTTTCAGACAAAAGAATAACCATTATTTCTTCTGAAACCAAACACTTCTTTTCCCGAACAGCACTTATGTATATTTACATGGGGCACATGAAATATGAGCATACCAAACCATATGAAGATTGGTTTTGGAAAAAAAATAGCATCGAACTAAAGCAAGCTTATGTTAAAACAGTAGACACCTCTTCTAAAACACTTCATTTTACTGAAGGAGACAGCCTACAGTATGACCAGCTAATTATTGCCACCGGAAGTAAGCCCAACAAATTTGGTTGGCCAGGACAAGATTTAAAAGGAGTTCAAGGCCTATATAGCAAACAAGATTTAGATAATTTAGAAGTTTACGCACCAAACAACAAAGTCTGTAAACGCGCAGTAATTGTTGGTGGCGGATTAATTGGAATAGAATTGGCAGAAATGCTTCGTTCTAGAAATATTCCTGTTACTTTTTTAGTTAGAGAAACCAGCTTTTGGAATGGTGTTTTGCCGAAAGGCGAAAGCGAAATGCTTAATAGACATATCAAAAATCACCATATAGATTTGCGATTAAATACTAATCTAAAGGAAATAGTTTCAGATGAAAACGGCAAAGTAAAATCGGTAATTATCGAAGAAACAGGAGAAGAAACCCCATGTGACTTTGTCGGATTAACCGCTGGTGTTTCTCCAAATATAGGTTTTTTAAAGAACACTGAAATTACAATCGGTAGAGGCGTCAAAGTAAATAGATTTTTAGAAACCAATATTCCAAACGTTTATGCTATTGGCGATTGTGCAGAGCAACAGGAAACCGTTGGAGAAAGAAGCCCTATAGAAGCTGTTTGGTACACAGGCCGAATGATGGGAGAAACCGTAGCGCAAACTATCTGCGGAAATAAATTTGCATACAAACCCGGATATTGGTTTAACTCGGCTAAGTTTTTAGATATAGAATATCAAACCTACGGTTGGGTCTTTGCAAAACCAAAAGAGCAGCACAATCATTTTCATTGGAAGCATCCCGATGACACAAAATGCATTACAATTGAATATCACAAACTCACAAACGAATTTAAAGGCATTAATACTTTTGGAATAAGAATGCGACATGAAGTTTTTGATAAATGGCTTAGCGAAAAACGTAGTTTAGAATACGTTATAAAACATCTTAAGAAAGCTAATTTTGATCCAGAGTTCTTTAAAAGCTTTGAAAAAGAAATTTTTACAACATACAACAAGCAGCTAACAAGTATCTAAAAAAATACCAGGAAGGTTAAAAATATGAGCAATAAAATACATAGAAGCATGTCACTTGCAAAACCAGACGCACAGGACATTTCAAGCAAACAAAAAATTGCCCTTACGCTAGGTGTTGTTGGCTTATTTATACTATCACTTGCATTATTGAATGTGGATTTTTCAAATAGAGGATGGACTTTAACTGCTTCCTTATTATTAATAACCGAAGGAGTTATTCTCTTTGCTAATGATGCTTATTTAAAAAAATCAAAAGGAATTAAAAATGATGATGTTTGGTTTAAATCCCTTTCTTCCCGCGGACTATTAGGTTGGTTAACCGGAATTGTTTTAACCACTTTTTATATAGTACTTTATTTTTACCCTCATCTACTTGGACTAGGCAAAGATGGCAATCCAAACACTGGCTTAGTTTCTTTATTTGATCCTTTAAGTAATCTATTAAGTGGAAATCCTGCAAGCCAATGGTTTGTGTACGGAACCCTATACACCGTTGCTATTCTAGTTTTCGGGTATAAGTTTCTTTTAAAATACCGACATAATCGATATGAACAAATACGAACAATATCAGTGATGTTTTTTCAGTTAGCCTTCGCTTTTTTAATCCCAGAATTCATGGCTAGACTAAACTCCGACAGCTTTAATCTCCCCTACTATGATTTAAAAAACATCTGGCCATTAAACTATTATAATTTTGAACAATATAGAGTAGACGATTTTATTAGTGCCGGTAATATTGGTTTAGCACTGCTTATTTTTGGTGTTATATCCATTTTCGTCATCACGCCAATCCTAACCTATAAATACGGAAAAAGATGGTATTGCTCTTGGGTTTGTGGTTGTGGCGGACTAGCTGAAACTGCAGGCGATTCCTTTAGACATTTAAGTGACAAGAGTTTAAAAGCATGGAAGTTGGAACGCTGGCTTGTTCATACCGTTTTAGTGTTTGTAGTACTTATGACAACCGCAGTAATCTACACCTACCTAAGTTATGACCCAGAAAAATATTGGCTTACAAAAGGAATCTTCCTTGCATTGGTCGCTGCATTCCTTACCCTTATTTTCACTTTAGTCATGGTTTTTAAACGCAAGGAATTTGGAAAAGATGCACAATATGGAGCAATAGGTTATTTTGTAGTAATTATCACCTTGATAGGGATGCATTACTTTTCTAGTGATACAAAATTATTTCTTTTGGAAGCAGAAACACTACGAGCTTCCTATGGCTTTATGATTGGATCTATTTTTTCTGGTGTAATAGGAACCGGCTTCTACCCAATTCTAGGAAATAGAGTTTGGTGCAGGTTTGGTTGCCCAATGGCTGCCATCTTAGGTTTTCAACAACGATTATTTTCGAAATTCAGAATTACTACTAATGGCGGACAATGCATTTCATGTGGAAACTGTTCTTCCTATTGCGAAATGGGAATTGATGTTAGAGCCTATGCTCAAAAAGGCGAAAACATTGTGCGTTCTAGCTGTGTTGGTTGTGGTATTTGTTCTGCAGTTTGCCCTAGAGGAGTTTTAAAACTAGAGAATGATTCTATGAAAGGCAGAATTAATCCTACAGAAGTTTTATTAGGTAACGATGTAGATTTAATGGATTTACTAAATCAGAAATAAAAACTAAAAACAATCGTACTTTTGCAAATTCTAAAAAACTTGTAATGCCCAATATAAAAGTCATCATTCCAGCTTTTAACGAAGCCGATTCTATTGCAAAAGTCATTCATGATATTCCTGAAATTGTTTCAGAAGTGATTGTAGTTAGCAACAACTCAACAGACGCTACAGAAAGCAATGCAAAAAACGCTGGAGCTACGGTTTTAAAAGAAGAACGCATGGGTTATGGTTATGCTTGTTTAAAGGGAATGGATTATATTTCTAAACAAGAAATCAAACCAGACATTCTTGTTTTTTTAGACGGCGACTATAGTGACTTCCCAGAGGAGTTAAATCAAATTGTTCAACCAATTATAAAAAATAATATCGACTTTGTTATTGGTGCAAGAGTGAAAGAATTGCGAGAGTCAGGCTCCATGACGCCGCAACAAATTTTCGGAAATTGGCTAGCTACCTTTTTAATGAAGCTATTTTTCGGGGCAAAATTCACAGACCTTGGTCCTTTTAGAGCCATTAAATACGAAAAACTTCTTGCTCTAAACATGGTAGACAAAACTTATGGCTGGACGGTAGAAATGCAATTGAAAGCTTTAAAACAGAAACTAAGTTACGTAGAAATCCCTGTGAATTACAGAAACAGAATAGGGGTATCTAAAGTTTCAGGTACTGTAAAAGGAAGTATTATGGCTGGCGTTAAAATATTAGGATGGATCTTTAAATATAGTTTTAAATGATAATTGTTTCCTATATAATTATTGCTATTTATACTATTTCGCTACTGCTCATTTTCATGTATGCATTGGCGCAGTTCAACCTTCTCATGAACTATCTTAAAGCAAAGAAAACTAGAGACAATGCTGAAAAATTTGATTTTTCAAATTCGGAAGAAATTCCGTTTGTAACCATTCAATTACCGGTATATAACGAGTTATACGTAATGGGACGGCTACTCACAAATATTGCAAAACTCAACTACCCCAAAGACAAATTAGAGATTCAGGTTTTAGATGATTCTACAGATGAAACAATAAACACCACTGCAGCACAAATTGCCAGAATAAAAGAGCAAGGATTAGACATAAAACATATTTGCAGAACAAACAGAAAAGGCTTTAAAGCAGGTGCTTTAAAAGAAGGCTTGAAAACTGCGAAAGGAGAGTTTATCGCCATTTTTGATGCCGATTTTCTCCCTAATGAAAACTGGTTAATGCAAACGATTCCTTACTTTAAAGACGAAGAAATTGGGGTAATACAAACGCGCTGGAGCCATATTAATAGAAATTATTCAATCCTTACAAAAATTCAGGCATTTGCTCTAGATGCGCATTTTACACTAGAACAAGTAGGAAGAAGCAGCAAAGGGCATTTCATTAATTTCAACGGAACAGCAGGTGTTTGGCGAAAGGAATGTATTTACGATGCAGGAAACTGGGAAGGAGACACCCTTACAGAAGATTTAGATTTAAGCTACAGAGCACAATTAAAAAACTGGAAATTCAAGTATTTAGAAGATGTAGAAACCCCTGCAGAACTACCTGTTGTAATTAGTGCTGTAAGATCCCAACAGTTTAGATGGAATAAAGGTGGTGCAGAGAATTTCAGAAAAATGTTTTTAAGAGTTATTAAAAGTGAAAATATTTCTACCAAAACAAAGGTGCACGGACTGCTACACTTACTAAACTCTACCATGTTTTTAAACGTGCTAATAGTTGCTATTTTAAGCATTCCGATGTTGTATATAAAAAACGAATACACATATTTAAAACCTTACTTTTATGTGATGAGTTTTTTTGTAATAAGCAGTATCCTTTTTTTTATTTGCTATTGGTTTATGTACAAAAACACCTATGGTTCCGGAATAAAAAACTTCGGAAAGTATATTATGATGTTTTTTACCTTTTTTTCTATCGCGATGGGTTTTTCGTTACATAATTCTATTGCAGTTATCGAAGGGCATCTAGGAAAACGAAGTGAATTTATTCGAACACCAAAATTCAATATACATAGTTTAAAAGATAGTTGGAAAGGAAACGTGTACCTCAACAAAAACATATCTGCCCATGTAATTATTGAAGGTTTATTAATGCTATATTTTGCTTTTGGAATGTATAGTGCTTTTGTGGTTGGTGACCAAGATGGAGACTTCGGGCTTTTCCCTTTTCACCTAATGCTTTTTATAGGTTTTGCTTTTGTGTTTTTTAAATCCTTAAGCGCTAAAGCCTAAAATTCAAATTTATGCTATTAAACACCTCTTTTTTAAAAGTGAAAAAAGTACCAATTTTACTGGTAATAGCAAGTGCATATCTATATTTTGTTTTTGCATACCAATTAGCTAGAACAGACTACACGAAGCTACTTATACTTTACACTGTATTATTTTTGTTCTTTTATAAACTTTTGAAAGACAATAAAAACAACTTTAGATTTTTAGCTATTGTTGCCTTTTTATTTCGAGCTGTTTTCATATTAGCCATACCAAACTTATCACAAGATTTCTATCGTTTTATATGGGACGGAAGAATGATTATAGAAGGATTCAATCCCTACTTATACACACCAGAATCCTTTTTAATAAATAACGAATTACCTGTTTCGCAAGCAGAAGAACTTTATGCCGGAATGGGCACTTTAAACGGTAGTCATTTTACCAACTACCCACCATTAAACCAAATAAGTTTTGTTATTGCGGGAGTTTTTGCAGGCAAAAGTATTTTAGGTTCTGCATTGGTTTTAAGACTACTCCTTATTGCTGCCGATTTCGGAACTTTATTTTATGGAAAAAAACTTTTAGAAAAACTACAATTACCAATTCACCATATTTTCTGGTATATCCTAAATCCTTTTATTATTATCGAGCATACAGGAAACCTACATTTTGAAGGTATGATGATTTTCTTTTTAGTGTGGAGTTTGTATTTACTTTATAATAATAAATGGAAACTTTCAGCAGTTGTTTTTGCTGCTTCTGTTTCGGTGAAATTGATTCCTTTAATTTTATTACCACTATTTTTCAAATGGTTTAAAAAAGAAAATATCACTTCAAAATCACAAAGCATAGACATCTCTAAGCTACTTACATTTTACAGCATTATTGGCTTAACAACTATATTATTATTTCTTCCTTTTTATTCTTCAGAATTCATAAAAAACTACGCAGCAACTGTAGGTTTGTGGTTTCAGAATTTCGAATTTAACGCTAGCATCTACTATATTGCTAGAGAAATAGGATATAGCTTTAGAGGCTATAATGAAATTGCAGTGATAGGAAAAATACTACCTGTTTTAGTGGTTCTTTTTGTGCTATTTAGATCCTTATTTAAAAGAAATGCTACCCTAGAACAATTACTGTACTCCATGCTACTAGTGTTAAGCATTTATTTATTTTTCAGCACAACCGTTCACCCCTGGTACATCTCTACAATATTTATTTTATCGGTATTCACCAATAACAAATATCCGTTAGTTTGGAGTTATATTATAATACTTAGCTACCTAGCCTATGCTAATAACAGTAATACAGAAAACCTGTGGATTATAGCTTTAGAATACTTTATAGTTTTTAGTGTATTTTTATATGAAATTTTTAAACGAAAAACGATTGCAAATAAACTTCCCTAAAATATTAAGACGTCTAAAGCGAATTATTGTTGGTCTTATCCTGTTTTATTTAATCACTTTGGTATTTCTCTACTTTAACCAAGAGCGTTTTTTCTTCAATCCGAAGCACCTAGACAAAGACTATGTATTTACATTCTCAGAACCTTTTGAAGAAGTTAATATAGAAGTAGAAGAAGATGTTTTTTTAAATGCTGTATTGTTTAAAGCAGAAAACTCTAAAGGGGTAATTTTGTATTATCACGGAAATGCAGGAGCAATACATGATTGGGGAAAACGCGCACATCTATTTTTAGAAAATAATTACGACGTGCTTTTTGTTGACTACAGAAGTTACGGTAAAAGCGATGGCTCCTACAGCAATAGCGACGAGCTACTGCAAGATGCACAAAAGGTATACGATTATACAAAAATACGCTATAAGGAAGAAAATATAGCTGTTCTAGGCTTTTCTTTAGGATCCGGTTTAGCGAGTTATGTAGCATCTCAAAACAAACCTAAAATGCTAATTTTAAATGCTCCTTACTATTCGTGGACTACCTTAATTTCTGATGAAATTGCACCGCTTGTTCCTAAGTTTATCATTAAATATGAAATCCCTACGAATGAGTTTGTAAGCAAAGTAAATTGCCCTATACATGTTTTTTACGGAACACGGGATTTCTTAATTAATCCGGAAACAAACGCTAAGAAACTTCAAGCAATAAAACCAAAGAGTATAAAGCTACACCCTATTACCGATGCTGGTCACAACGGCATACACATCACAAAGGAATATTATGATTTATTAAAAGAGATTTTATAAATCTATAAATAACACTTCTATAATGGAAAAAGCATAAAATAAAACAAGGTTTCTTACAGCTGAAAAATTCAACTTTAAGAAACCTTATTTTATAATAAAAAATTAAGATCTATTTCATTTCGGGGCATTCTTACTTAAGGCTTAAAATATAGGCTTTGCTTAAGCAAGTTAAGTTATGCGGAATAGTTTTTAGATGCTTAATCTAAATCTTCTAAATCTCCTTCAATTATTTCAGGATCTTGAACTGCATCTGGATCGTTACCTTCAAAATCTTCATAATCATCTTCGTCATAATTCTCCATAGTGGTAGCAAGTTTAGTACTTACTTTTACTAGATACTTCGTATCTTCCGTAGAAACTTCGATTGCTTCAACTATTTCATTTTTGATATTTCTAAATGAAATTATTTGATCATCGTCATAACCATCAGGGTATTTTTCTACCAATAATGCTAGAATTTCTGGTGTTAGCTTTTTAAAATCAACTATTACTCTTTTTAAATTGTCTTTTCTCATTTTTAATGAAATTTGAATTATTTCCGCAAACCTGTCTGTTTACAAACAGGTGCGAAAATATAATCTTAATCTTAATTTTTTATAAAAAAAATGACATTATTTATTATTAACTCTAATAACATCATAAAAGTCTTTTCTTCTATCTTTTAAATTCTTTACAGCTCCAAAAGAATGTAGTTCTTTCAACAAACTTAGGTCCACATCTGCTACTAATATCATCTCTGTATTTGTAGTTGCTTCCGCTTTGATTCCATTACTTGGAAATGAAAAATCACAAGGCGTAAACACTGCAGATTGCGCATATTGAATATCCATGTTATTTACGTTAGGCAAGTTACCAACGCTTCCTGATATTGCAACATAACATTCGTTTTCAACAGCACGTGCTTGAGCACAAAGTCTAACTCGAGAATATCCGTTTTGTGTATCTGTTAAGAATGGAACAAATAAAATATCCATGCCTTCATCTGCCAACAAACGGGACAACTCCGGAAACTCCGAATCATAGCAAATCAATATACCAATTTTACCGGCATCTGTTTCAAAGGTTTGCAGTTTATTTCCGTTTTGCATCCCCCAAACCTTTGCTTCATCTGGAGTTACATGAATTTTCTCATAGCGTTCTGTGCTTCCATCTCTTCTACATAAATAACCTACATTATATAGTTTATCATCTACTACTTCTGGCATGCTTCCAGAAATAATATTAATGTTATAAGAAATAGATAATTGCTTTAGTTTTTCAACGATAACCTCTGTAAACTTTGCTAATTCTCTAATGGCATCTGGCTCATGCATATGATTGAATTCTGCCATTAAAGGAGCATTGAAAAACTCCGGAAAAACAGCAAAATCTGATCTATAAGCAGAAACACTATCGATAAAATATTCTACCTGCTGCATTAAATCTTCTAGATCTTTATACGGACGCATTTGCCATTGAATAAGACCAAGTCTAACCACCGTTTTTACGGTACTTGCCTTTTTATTTGGCTTGGTATAATAAATATTATCCCACTCCATTAAAACGGCATACTCGTTAGAAGCTGTATCTCCTTCTAAATACCCTTTAAGCACACGAACCGGATGAAAATCATTCGATATTTGGAAGTTTAAAACTGGATCATGAATTTCTTTTCGCTTTACCTTCTCAATATATTCTTTCGGAGTTAAATCTTTATGCTTATAATAATTAGGCATTCTTCCTCCAAAAACAATTCCTTTTAAGTTTAGGTTTTCGCAAACTTCTTTTCGGTAATCGTACAGTCTTCTTCCTAGTCGTAATCCTCTGTATTGCGGCTTGATGAACACATCAATTCCGTACAGAACATCCCCATCCGGATCGTGGTTTTTAAAAGATTTTCCACCAATAATATCTTCATAAGTATGTTCATCATCAATACTGTCATAATCTACAATAAGCGATAATGCACAACCTGCAATGTCTCCGTCAATTTTTATAACAATCTGTCCTTCAGGAAACATAGAAGTAAGTTCTTCAATATGGTGCTTTTTCCAATAGGAATTAAGCACTCCTGCATAAGATGCTAAAGTTGCTTCTTTTAACTCTTGAAAATCATCAACAGTTAAATACTTAAGCTCAATATTATCGATTTTATTTTCGTCCATTATAATCCTAAAATATAAGCAAAAACTAATGGTGCGACGATTGTAGCATCACTTTCTATAATAAATTTAGGTGTGTTTATATCTAGTTTTCCCCAAGTAATTTTCTCGTTTGGTACTGCTCCAGAATAAGAACCATAACTTGTTGTAGAGTCACTAATTTGACAGAAGTAACTCCAGAATGGTGTTTCTGGGCGCTCCATATCTTGATATAACATTGGCACCACACAAATAGGGAAATCTCCCGCTATTCCTCCTCCAATTTGGAAGAATCCAATTCCGTTTTGAGAATTGTTTGTATACCAATCTGCTAAGAATGTCATATACTCAATTCCAGATTTTACGGTACTAGCTTTTAACTCTCCTTTTAGTACGTAGCTTGCAAAAATGTTTCCCATAGTACTATCTTCCCATCCTGGGCAGATAATAGGCAAGTTTTTTTCTGCTGCTGCATACATCCAAGAATCTTTAATGTCTATTTCATAGTATTGTTCTAATACTCCTGAAAGTAACATTTTGTACATATATTCATGCGGAAGGTAACGTTCTCCATTCGCTTCTGCTTCTTTCCAAATCTTTACAATATGCTTTTGTAAGCGTCTGAAAGCTTCTTCTTCTGGTATACAAGTATCTGTAACACGGTTTAATCCTTTTTCTAATAAAGCCCACTCATCTTCTGGTGTTAAATCTCTATAGTTAGGAACACGCTTATAGTGAGAGTGTGCTACTAAGTTCATGATATCTTCTTCTAAGTTTGCTCCAGTACAAGAAATGATTTGCACTTTATCTTGACGAATCATTTCAGCAAAACTTTTACCAAGTTCTGCAGTACTCATAGCTCCCGCAAGAGAAACCAACATTTTTGCTCCAGAATCTAACTGTGCTTCATAACCTTTTGCTGCATCTACTAATGCAGCTGCATTAAAATGCAAGTAGTGTTTTTCAATAAATTGAGAAATTGGACCTTTAGTACTCATCTTCGTCGTTGTATTTAGTATTTATATTTTTGTTTTCGTAATTGCTATCAAAAGCATTGTCATAATCGTCTTCTGCATCTTCGTTCTGAAACTTATAGCTCAACATTTTATAGTATAATTTAGCCGCTAGGAAGTCTGAAGACTTTTCGCTAGGATTTGGACAAAGTTCAACAATATCAAAACCTACCACGTTTTTCTCTTCAAAAACTTGCTTTAAAAACTCTAGCGTTTCATACCATAATAACCCACCTGGCTCTGGAGTTCCTGTGCTTGGTAAAATAGAAGGATCAAAAGCATCTAAATCTATAGTAATAAATACATTTTCTGTCATTTGATCTATTGCAGCATCCATCCAAGTATCGTCTAAAGCCATTTCATGAGCAAAGTAGGTTTTATCTTCGTCCATTACCGTTTTTTCAATAGCATCCATTGAGCGGATTCCGACTTGAATTAAGTTGGTTGTCTGACTTGCTTCATAAACTGCACAAGCGTGATTACAAGTAGACCCTTCATAGCTTTGACGTAAGTCTGCATGCGCATCTAATTGTAATACCGTTAAGTTTGGATACATTTCATTAAAAGCACGAATAGTACCAATAGAAATGGAATGCTCTCCACCAAAAATGGTAACAAACTTATTTCTTTTAATATACTTTTTTGTTGCTTGGTGCACCGCAGCTACCATAGCTTCTGGTGAACTATTTTCTGTTACTGCATCTGCTAAATAAACACCTTGTTTGTACACTTCGGTATCTGTTTCAATATCATACAGCTCCATGTTTTCTGAAGCACTTAAAAAGGCTTCCGGCCCTTTATCTGCTCCTTTTTGCCAAGTACTTGTACCATCGTAAGGCACAGGTATTAATACAATTTTTGCTTGCTCTAATTTTGCATGCTCCTCTGGAATTCCAGCATAGGTATTAGTTTTCATAACCTAAAATTTTAAGTAAGTCTTCACTTTTTTGTTGTTCACTAAATATTTCTGTTGAAAGGTTTCCGTCTTTATCTTTCTGTATTAAAATATGCTTAGGTGACGGAATTAAGCAGTGTTGTAATCCACCAAAACCACCAATAGATTCTTGGTATGCTCCGGTGTTAAAAAAGCCAATATATAATGGTTTATCTTTATTGTATTTTGGTAAATAAATAGCGTTCATATGCTGCTCACTGTTGTAATAATCATCACTATCACAAGTTAAACCTCCAAGTAAAACGCGTTCATAACTTTGATCCCAGCGGTTAATTGGCAACATCACAAAGCGCTTGTTTATAGCCCAAGTGTCTGGTAAAGTAGTAATGAAAGAAGAGTTAATCATATTCCATTTCTCTCTATCGTTTTGTTGCTTTTGGTAAAGCACTTCGTAAATAGCACCCCCACTTTCACCAACTGTAAAACTTCCAAACTCTGTAAAAATATTTGGTACATCTACCCCCTCCTCTTCACAAGTAGTTTTAATTTGGTTAATAATTTCGTCTACTAAGTATTCGTAATCAAACTCATACGCTAAAGAGTTTTTGATTGGAAAACCTCCACCAATATTTAAACTGTCTAAACTCGGACAAATTTTCTTTAAGCTAGTATAAACTTTTAAACATTTTAAAAGCTCGTTCCAGTAATAAGCATTATCTCTAATCCCAGTATTAATAAAGAAGTGAAGCATTTTTAAGCTCACTTTTTCATTATTTGCTATTTGGTTTTTGTAGAAAGGAACAATGTTTTTATAACCAATTCCTAAACGAGAAGTATAGAACTCAAACTTAGGCTCTTCTTCTGAAGCAATACGAATTCCTACATTGAATTTTCCATTAATTTCTTCTGAAAGTAATTCGATTTCTTCGTAGTTATCAATAATTGGAATACAGTTTTTGTGGCCTTGGTTAATAAGTCTAGCAATATTTGTTATGTATTGCTCACGTTTAAAACCGTTACTTATCACATAAGTATCGTTAGTAATTTTCCCTTCCTTTTTAAGATTTTCTACAATATCAATATCAAAAGCAGAAGATGTTTCAATGTGAATATCGTTCTTTAAAGCTTCGTGTAAAATGTGCTTAAAGTGGGAACTTTTTGTGCAATAGCAATAGTTATAACTTCCTTTATAGTCATGCTTTTTTATAGCATCTTTAAACCAAGTTTTTGCACGGTTTATATTATTAGATATTTGTGGTAAATAGGTAAATTTTAAAGGTGCCCCATATTGCTCTACCAATTCCATAAGGTTGATATCATGGAAGTTTAATTTATTGTTCTCAAGGGTAAATTCCTCTTGAGGAAAATCGAAAGTTTGATTTATTAAATCAAAATACTTTGTGTTCATTTTTTTGTTTTTAATGGATAGAATATTATTCTCCTGGAAAATATTTTATACATGATAAAACACCTCTAGAAGAAAATAAAATTTTAATAAATTTATAGTAATTATTTAATATACAGAAGAATAAACCCTGTTTTTACAGAATATTAAATCTTATCAAACTTGGATTTTAAGCTCGGTAGTAGGCACAAAACCGTACTGATGCTGGCTAGCAAATATGGTAGTAAATACGGAAGTTAGCTTTAAAATTCGGTCACTTAATCTGTAAGCTGCTTTTGAATATGACTTCCTAATTTTCAAAAGCCCGAACATATAAACAGAGTTCAATTTGTTCAGCTAAATACAGTACAAAAGAAATACATTTTTTTGAATTGCAAGGATTTTTTGAAATTATTTTTAAAGATTCTTATCCTCTTGCTTTTTTAGTCTTTTTCTTACTTGAATTTACAACGGAAAAACTTTATGTTTGGTATCTTACACAGCCAAACAAACCTCCTTATGAGTATATCTGCGTTTTTATTAACACTAGTTCCTTTTACCAAAGAAGAATTAGAAGATATTCTGTCGCATTTTAAAAAAGAAACCGTTTCTAAAAACAAGGTTTTAGTAAGCCAAGGAGATATTTGTAATTATTTATATTTTTTAGAAGAAGGCATGGCAAGAAGCTATTATCTTAATGATAGCGGAAAAGAAATAACACAGTGGTTTTTTGGTGTGGGCAAATTCATGACAAGTGCCGATAGCTTTTTTCAGCAAACCCCAAGCTTATACTATTTAGAAACTTTAGAGGATTGCATTTTGTATAGCATTTCAAAAAGCCAAATCGATATGCTTTTTGATAAATATCCTAAAATGGAAAAACTAGGAAGACTTGCTACAACAGAAATGCTAACTAAAATAGTAAACAAACTCAACGCTATTCAATTTCAAACAGCAAGAGAACGCTATGAATATATGCTTGCTGAATTTCCAGATATAGCCTACCATGTCCCTCTAGGGCATATAGCTTCTTATTTAGGAATGACACAAGAGACCTTGAGCAGAATAAGAAAAAACAATTCTCAAAAATAACCCAAACCCACCACAACCTACTCATTTTCAAAACTTTCATTATTTGATATTGGTCAAATGATATCTCCTAAAATTTTACAACCTTTGCATTGTATCTATAAAATTATTTACAATGAATATAAAGCATGCTATTATAAAAACCTTGCTATTTTCCTTCCTAGCAATGGTACCAACTTTAACTATGGCACAAGATTTAGATCCAGTTTTAAAGGATTTAATCCATAAAGGCCTTGAAAAAAATCATCAAATAAACGCTAATCGTCTAGAAGGAGAACAAGCTAAAATTGACCAACAACTAGCAAAATCGGTTTTCTTACCTAAAGTAACCTTTAACGGAAGCTTCACAAGACTGAATGACGACATTACATTTGACGATGAAACACAAGTCCTATTAAAAGAAACACAAAAACTGGTTATAAAAGAAGCGCTTGGCTTACCTTTTAACGCGCCATTTCCAGAAAACATCCCTTTACAAGATGCACCAAACCTACAAGACAAAAATATTTTAAAATCGTCGGTAGATGTAGATTGGGTTTTGTTTAGCGGACTAGAAGCAAGCAACGCGCTAAAGGCTAGTAAGCACAAAGAAGCTTCTTTAAACTATGTAGGTATGGCAGAAAAAGATAAGCTTGCCCTACAAATTATTGAAGCCTATGATAAGCTTGCTTTGGTAAAAGCATCTAAACAAGTGCTTGATAACACAGAAAACTATTTAAACGAACAAGCCTTCTACGTAAATAAAGCTATTGAAAACGGTTTGACTACACCAATTAGCAGAAAGAAAATTGAATTAGCACAACAACAACTTGAGGCTAAAAAATTAGAATTTGAGCATAACAATATTTTATTAATTGAAGTGCTTCACCAACTAACAGGAGAAGCTAGAGAAAACCTAAGAATGTTACAACCGCAGTTAGCATCCTTTGTAGTTGCATCCAATGCTAATATTGAAAAACGTTACGAGGTAAAAGCTTTAGAAGAAGCTGAAAAAGCAACACTTTATAAGGCTAAAATGGAAAAAAGTAATTTTATCCCAAAAGTAGCCATGAAAGGACACTACGAATTTATTGAGGATGATTTATCCTTATTAGACCCAAAATGGTACGTTGGAGTTGGCGTTAGATGGAATATTTTTGATGGAAATCACGCAAGATTAAAAAGCAAACAAACTGCTTTAGAAGGTCAGAAATACCGTGATAAAATTGAAGAAGCAGAAGAAATGATTTCTTTAAGCATTATTAAATCAGAATTAGAATACCAATCGGCGCAGCAAAACACCCTGATAGTTAAAAAAGAAATTGAAATTGCAAACGAAACCTACGAACTAGTTAACAAGCAGTACAAAAACAACCTAACATCTATAACAGAGTTGCTAGATGCTTTAAACGATGTAGAAAAAGCAAATTTCAAACTACAAGAATCTTATTTTAACGAAAGAAGAGCTTTAGCCAATATGCTTCACGCCAAAGGAACACTTACTTACTAACTAGAAAAACATATAGAAATGAAATTATATAACAACATATTATTAGGCTGCCTTGCCCTACTCGCTTTACAATCTTGCAAAGACGATCAAATAACAACCTTAAGAGGAAAAGTAAAATTTGAAACTATTTCTGTAAGCGGAAAAGTTCCTGGAAGAGTAGAAAAGCTTTATGTAACAGAAGGACAAACTGTAAAAAAAGGAGACACTCTTGCTTTACTAGATATTCCGGAAGTACATGCTAAAATGATGCAAGCTGAAGGAGCTATAGCTGCTGCAAAAGGACAGTTAGATATGGCTTACAACGGAGCAACTTCCGAGCAACTAAGTCAGATTGAAGGAAAACTAAACGCTGGAAAAGCGCAATTAGACTTTGCTCAAGAATCTTATAACCGACTAAAAAACATGCTTCAAGACTCATTAATTAGTCAGCAGCAATTTGACGAAGTAAAAATGAAACTGAACATGGCAAAAGCGCAAGTTGATGGTTTAGAAGCAAAGAAAAAAGAAATTATAAAAGGAGCTAGATCCGAACAAATACAACAAGCAAAAGGGCAATTAGACAGAGCATTAGGAGCTAAAGAAGAAGTGCTTTCTGCTTCCAATGAACAGTATTTAATTGCACCAGCAAACATGTCTGTTGAAACTATTAGTTTAGAAGAAGGCGAACTGCTAACTCCAGGCTACACGCTATTTAACGGATACAAAACAGAGAGTGTTTATTTCCGATTTACCATTCCAGAATCTAAGATTTATGATTTTGAAGTAGGTCAAGAATTAACGCTTGTAAATCCGTATACAAAAGAAGAAACCAAGGCTAAAATCATTGCTATCAAACAGCTTGCACAATATGCCGACATCACAAGTACAGCTCCTTTATACCAATTATCAGAATCTATTTATGAGCTAAAAGTGGTTCCTGCAGAAGATGTTTCGGGACAAAAATTTTATACAAACGCAACTATTCTAATCAAGTAATGAAAAAATTCAAAAACTTATTGAAGATAGAGTTCAAACACATTTTTTCAAATAGTGTGTTGATGGCTATCTTTTTCGGAGCTCCAATAGGCTACGGTATTTTATTTGCTTTTGTATATCAGCAGGCAAAGGTTACCGATTTACCTATTGTAATTATCGACCAGGATAGAAGTCCGATGTCCGATAAAATGATTGATGCTTTTGAAGACAACGAAGGTTTATTTGTTACCGATGTTAGACCTACCGATGGAAACATTCGTGCAGAAATGCCTACCGAACAATATATAGCGGTTATAACAATACCTACCGATTTTGAAAGGAATATTCTTCAGAAAAAACACCCTGAAATTCGTGTAGATTTAAATATGACGAATATTTTAAACGCTAACACAGCGAGTAACAATATTAACAGAGTCTTGATGACGCTTAATGCCGGTGTAGAGATTGAAGGATTGAAAAAACAGGGACTACACCCAAATCAAGCTAAAGATTCCTATGAAAGCTTTAAAATCAACTTTAACAAGCTTTATAACTCTTCAGGAAACTATGTTACTTTTATGCTACCTGGTATTCTAGCAGCTATTATGCAACAGGTAATCTTTTTAGCTATGGCCTTAGTGTTTTCTAGAGATTTTGAAAGTGGATATTTCTCAGATCTTATACAAGAAAGTAAATCGTCTTTATATCATATCTTACTAAAAGCAACACCATTTTTGTTAATGCTTCCAATTATGTGGTTTTTTGTAAGTATGCTATTTGTGTACTTTAATATTACCGTAGATATTTTTAATCTGCCTATGCTAGTATTAACGGTGGTATTCACACTAGCTTCTATGTTTATTGGAATGCTATTTTCTATTGCAATTCCTAGTCAGTTGAAAGCTACCGAGCTACTAATGGTAATTTCAACACCTGCTTTTATTTTAAGTGGTTTTACATGGCCAACATCTGCCATTCCAGATGTTATAACAGGCGTAGCGCAGTTTATACCGGTAACGCAATTTTTAAACGGATTTAGAAAAATTGGATTTTACGGAGGGGATTTAGCTTCTATAAGTCTTGAGCTTACCAACCTATTCTTAATCATTCTTGTAGCTTTTGTAAGCATGGTAGTATTGCTACAGCTAAAGATTAATAAAACAAAAAAATCTTCTTTAGAAGAAGCTAATATAGCTTAAAGAAGATTTCTTATAGATTGTATGTGGATTAAGCGTTTAGCTTAATCCGCATTTATTCCCATTCGAATAAAATTATATACACCTTTTCCTTCTGCTATTAAAACGTCGTCTTGAAAGGCTTTCATTTTAACTACTAGAATTCTATTACCTAGTCTTACAATCTTCCCTTCTACTAAAACATCTTTTGCTTTAGCGCCGTGTAAATAATCTATTCGCAAATCGATAGTAGAAAGTTTATCTTCTAAAGAAGTAAAATGCATGGTTCCTACCAAACCTCCTAGAGAATCCATAACCGAAGCAATAACTCCACCATGCCATCTGTTATTTCTAAAATCGCCAATTAAATCATTTTTAAAAGGAACACGAACTCTAGTAAAGTTATCTTCAAGCAATTCGACTTTAACACCTAGAAACTTATGAAACGGAATTGTGTTTTCGTAAGTTGATTTAATAAAAGCTATTTTTTGATCTTCCATAGAATAGATTTTTTATGTGGCATAAACTTAAGTAATTCTTTATAAAATAGCATTTGCACATAAGCATTATAACCTATTATTAACACTTAGTAAAAAGCAAAAAAAAATATGCTCCCAAGCAGAAGCATATTATTTTATAATCGGCTAAAAAAAACCTATAACATTTTTAAAGTATTTAACTCTTGTTCTGTTAAGTGTTTCCAATGTCCACGAGGAATATCTTTTTTGGTAAGGTGTCCAATGGCAACACAATCTACACTAATAACATCGTATTTTAAATAATCAAAAATAGTACGAATAATAATATTTCCAGTGTTTTTGATTTTAAGGCCTATTTCTTTTTTAGATGCTCCATCTATATAGCTTATTTCTTCTACCGAAACTAGTTTCCCATCAATTTTAAAGCCGTCTTTAATTTTCTTAAAGTCTTCTGCTTTTAAATTTTTATCTAATTCAATATGAAATAAACGAGGCACACCATTTTTAGAATTGGTAAATTTTTTCACGATCAAATCATCATTGGTAAATAACAATAATCCCTTACTATTTCTACCTAACCTCCCTATTGGTTTAATTCTAGAGGTAGTTGCATTGGCAACTAAATCCATAACCGTACGACCTTTTCCTTCGCTTGTTGTAGTTGCAAAACCTTTAGGTTTATTCAATAAAACATAGGCTTTTTTCTCTGGGTTTATTCTAGCTCCGTCAAAACGAACCTCATCGTCTAACTTTACTTTATAACCCATTTCTGTAACTATCTTTCCGTTTACAGAAACTAGCCCTGTTGCTATATGTAAATCTGCATCTCTTCTAGAACACATGCCAGAATTAGCCACATATTTATTTAATCTAATCTCATCTGGATTAGAGGATCTTTTTTGTGGTATTGCTTTTTTTATTGGAGCATTTCCTCTAGCCGAACTCTTTGGTTTGCCAGTAGCTTCTCCTCTTGCTGAAGTTTTCCCCTTATTTACATCCTTTCCTCTACTTGAAGATTTTCCTTTTCCTTTACTTCCTTGTTGTCTACTCATGATTAATCTACTAATTATTTACATCTATACTTTTATTTGCGATGTATGAACTTGCAAAGATATAGTATAAATTATGATTTATGTTTGTTGTGTTCTGATTTTTGATGTAATACAATTCTTGCGTTAGCGATTGTGCAATTGTTGGAGCTCTTTTTGTCTTTACACACATCTTACTTACTTTATGACATTTAGCTTTAAATATAAAAGTTTTATAGCAAATAATAAAGACAAAAAAGCGACTTGCTAAAGCGCGGTGCTACGTAGTTAAAACGGAGTAGCAAACGCCCAAATGATAAAAGAATCTGTATAATTAAAGGGCAACCAACTTGTTTAAAAGCAGACCTACATCTATAAGTAAAATGCTAAAAACTCCTGCAACGATGATGAATTTCAGGATATTGTGAAGAACTAAAAACTGGGTTTTTGTTTTAGATTTAAAAAGTAAAAACAGAAAAACTAGGAGTAAAAAAGCCGCTAGATAGAAGAAGTAATCCATTCTTCCAATTTCGTATTTATACACTAGCAAATAGGTTGGAATTAAAGTAAGCGCACACAAACAGCTAAGCATAATTTTGGAAGCCTTTTCCCCATAAACTATTGGAATGGTTTTATAGTTTAAAGCCAAATCGCCTTTCATATTTTCTAAGTCCTTTACCAATTCGCGCATAGAAACTATCAAGATCAAGTAGCTTGCATGTGCAAAAATGACTTCCTCAAAATTTTTATAGTATAAGAAAACGGCGAAAAACGGTGTAATAGTTAGTATTGCCGATACAACATTACCTACAATTGGCAGTTTTTTTAGTTTGTGTGAATAAAACCAAATAGCAAAAATATAGGTAGAAAAGAATAAAACGGCTTTAAACGAAACCGCACTAGCCATGATTACCGCTAAGAAGTTAAGCACAAAGTAGAAAGAAAGTTTGGTGTTTTGACTCACCAATCTATCTAACATAGATTTTTCTGGCCTATTGATTAAGTCTTTTTCTGAATCGTAAAAATTATTGATAATATAACCACCTGCAATGGTTGAAGCTGAAGCTAAAACTAACATAAGAAGTTGCAGATCTAAAACCACATCGCGAACGGGTTTATCATGCGCTAAAATATATACAGAAGTAAGGTATTGCGCTAAAACTACAATTAACACATTGTATCCCCTCACTACAGAAAACATGCTAAAAAACTTTAAAAGAATATGCTTCTGTCTGCGGGTGAACATAAAAAAGGGTTTAATAAATTCCTGAAAATTTTCAGAAAGGTATGACTATAAAACCTAAAAATTATAAACTACCTCTAACTTATAATCTTTAAGGGATTGTTTTGCTTTTTCAAAGTTTTCTGTAAAACCTAGAATATAGCCACCACCACCAGAACCACAAAGTTTTAGGTAGTAATCGTTAGAATCAATTCCTTTTTTCCAAAGCTCATGAAACTGTTTAGGAATCATTGGTTTGAAGTTGTTTAATACTACTTTAGAAAGTTGCTTGGTGTTTTTGAAAAGAGATTTAATATCTCCTTTTAAGAAATCGTCAACACAAGCATCTGTGTGTTTTATAAATTGGTCTTTTAGCATATTACGGAAACCTTCTTGTTTCATGTTTTCCATAAAAATACTAACCATTGGTGCTGTTTCACCAGTCATTCCGCTATCAATTAAAAACACAGCTCCGGTTCCATTACTAGTTTGTGAAGGAATTCCTGCTGCCTCAATATTATCTTGCGAATGAATTAAAATTGGAATACTTAAATAACTGTTTAAAGGATCTAACCCCGAAGATTTTCCGTGGAAGAAAGATTCCATTACAGAAAAAATGGCTTTTAGCTGTAATAATTTCTCACGAGTTAGGTTTTCTAAAACAGTAATCTTATTGGTTGCATACTTATCGTAAATAGCTGCTACCAATGCTCCTGAACTTCCTACTCCGTAACCCTGAGGTATAGAAGAATCAAAATACATTCCTGCTTGCACATCTTCCTCTAATTTTTCAAAATCAAAAGAAACAATGCTTTTATCTATTTGCTTAAGATGCGTTACAAAACGCTTTAAGCTTTCATTAGACTTTACAGCTTGTTCTGTTGAAGAATCATCCATCTTTAAAGCTCCGTTATAAAAGCTATAAGGGATAGATAATCCTTTGGAATCTTTAATGATTCCATACTCCCCAAAGAGCAGTATTTTTGAGTAAAATAGAGGTCCTTTCATATGATAATGAAAAATGTATAATTTATAAATAAAAATTATTGTTTGCCGTTTAAAAAATGCACTTCAATAATGTAATAATTCTGTTTATTCTGTAGGTATTTCACCCAAGCAACAAGTGGTTTTAATTGCTTTCTGCCTATTGCTTCTGCGTCAATTCTTTATAAATATAAACAATATCTGCTGCAAAATTAAAACTTTTTGTCTAAATAATATTTTCTTTTCTAACAACTTAACTTCAGTTTAACCGAACTAAGCTGCGATTTTAAAATATTACTACTTCATTAATTTTGCTCCAAAGCCAATTCTGTCGCAAATATAATGCCCGTTTTGACAATACACAACTAATTCATTCTTAATAAATTCCATGCATTTTTCAGCTTCCGCTTCAGGGTATAAAACATGTACATTTGCTCCAGCATCTAAAGTAAAACTGATATGTAGTCCGGTATTTTTTCTAAATTCCCAAATAGCATGAATGATTTTAAGCGTATTTGGCTTCATTAAAATAAAATACGGCATGCTTGTCATCATCATTGCATGCAGCGTTAAGGCCTCACTTTCCACAATTTCTATAAACTGCTTTAAATCACCAGTCTTTAAAACTTCTTTTAGCTTTGTTATGTTTTCTTCGGCTTGCAAAAAACGTTGTTTAGCAAAAGGGTGCTGATACATCAGGTTGTGACCTACGGTGCTACTCACTTGTTTTTCCCCTTTATCTACCAATAAAATAGTGTCGTGGTATTTTTTGAAATTCTCATGAACTTCATAAGGATATTTTATTCCGAAAAGATCAGAACTACCTGCTATTTCACTATGTTCTCCCCAAACAATAAGATCGCCTTCTATACTTCTACATGCAGAACCCGAACCTAAACGAGCTAAAAAAGATGCTTTTTGATTAAAATACGTTTCGCTAATTTCTGGCTGAAGTTCTTTTTCTATACTCATTAAGCACAAAGCCAAAGCACTCATTCCAGATGCAGAAGATGCTATTCCAGAACTATGAGGAAAGGTATTAGATGTTTCAATGGTAAAATGGTATGCCTTTAAAAATGGCAGATACTTTTCTATTCTTTTGAAAAACGTTTCGATTTTTGGTTTAAAATCTAGGTTTTTCTCTCCTTCAAAAATCACATCAAAAGAAAAACCTGAAGTATTTTCTTTTTTAGAATAACTTAAACTTGTTATGGTCTTACAAGCATCAAGCGTAAAACTAATAGATGGATTTTCTGGTATTTGGTGTTCTTTTTTCCCCCAATACTTAACCAATGCAATATTACTAGGTGCAGACCAGGTGATTTTTCCTGATTCTAAATGGCTATTGTAGGTTGTGGGAATAAAGTTTTCTGCTTGCATTAAATTAAATTTTCAGCAAAGATAGTTTATAATTCTATTCTGTTAAACTTATAGCTTTTAGGATTTAGAAATATGCTGCGCTGCAATATAAGCGCCTGTCCATGCATTCTGAAAGTTAAACCCTCCAGTAATGGCATCTATATTTAATACTTCACCTGCAAAGTATAGGTTTTCATGCAGTTTACTCTGAAAATTTTTAAAGTTAATCTCCCTTAAATCAACGCCGCCAGCCGTTACAAATTCATCTTTAAAGGTGCTTTTACCATCTACTTTAAAAATAGCTTCGGTAAGTTGTTTCGCTAGCGCTTCCAACTGCCCTTTATTTAAATCTGCCCAACGAGTTTCGGCTGAAATGGAAGCTGCTAACACCAATTGTTGCCACAAGCGTTTAGGCAAATCAAACTGTGCTGTTTTTAATACAGTCTTTTTTGCTAAGTCAAATTTCAGTTGTTTTAATGCTTCTATACAATCTTGAAAAGATCTTTTTATGAAATTAATTGCAATCGAGAATTTATAATTTCGTTTTGCTAGTTCGACTGCTCCAAAAGCAGAGAGTTTTAAAATAGCAGGAGCACTCATGCCTACATGCGTGATAAGTAACGGACCTTCAGAATACAAATCGGAATCCACCACTTTAACCTCTACATGCTGAGCTACCACACCTGGAATTCCTTGTATGCGTTTATCTTTTATATCGAAAGTAAAAAGCGAAGGAACAGGTGGAATAATTGCATGGCTTAGTGTTTCTAGAAGTTTCCACATTTTCGGACTACTTCCTGTAGCTACTAAAAGTTTTTTAGCTTGAAATTCATCAGACTGTGTTTTAATAAGCCATGAATTTTCTTGAGGTATAATCGATTTTACAGTTTGACTATAAGCAACATGCACCTTGTGCTTTTTTGCTAAACCTAAAAAACAATCTATAATAGTTTGAGAGGAATTAGATTCCGGAAACATTCTTCCATCTTCTTCAATCTTTAAAGCAACCCCATTATTCTCAAACCATTCAATGGTATCTCCAGTCATAAACTGATGAAAGGGGCCGCGAAGCTCCTTTTCTCCTCTAGGGTAATTTTGCACCAATTCCTGCGGAATAAACTCTGCATGCGTAACATTACAGCGTCCTCCTCCAGATATTTTTACTTTCTGAAGTCCTTCTTTTCCCTTCTCTAAGATGGTTACCTGCAAATCTGGATTTTGCATTGCTATATTAATTGCAGCAAAAAAACCAGCTGCACCACCTCCTATTATTATTACGTCTTGTTCTTTCATATTATTTTAAAACAGGACAAATTTACCATTATTAAATCATAATCTTCTTGGATTATTTTTCTTTTAAAATGTTAAAAAAAGCTTCTCATACAGCTATGTATTTAAAATTAAACTACCTTTATATCAAGCTATTAATCAGTTTATTATGAAAAAAAGAAGATTTTCAATCTGTGACACCCCCTATCCTAAACTTTCTAGTTTTATTTTTTTTCTACTGATATATGGGTTTTCCCAAAATCTGTATGCACAAACTTGGCAGGAAAAAAATGAAGATGAAAACTATACGGCAAGACACCAATTCGGTTTTACACAAGTAGGTGATAAGTTTATTATGTTTGGAGGGCGTGAATCACCAACAGTATTAGATGTTTATGATTATAACACAAACACATGGAGTAACGGAGGTGCAGCACCAGTAGAGTTTAACCACTTTCAAGCAGTAACTTACGAAGGACTAATCTGGGTGATGGGCGCATTTAAAACAAACGAACCAACGCCAGAACAATCTACAGACTATATTTACATGTATAATCCTTCTTCTGAAGAATGGATACAAGGCATAGAAATTCCTAACGATAGAAAAAGAGGCGCTGCAGGTGTAGCTATGTATAATAATAAATTCTACATCGTTGGTGGGAATGTAAACGGACATAACGGAGGCTATGTTGCTTATTTTGATGAATTTGATCCTGCAACTGGCACTTACACGCAGCTAACAGATGCTCCGAACCCGAGAGATCATTTTCAGGTAGTCGTTTATAACGATAAACTTTATGCGCTTAGTGGTCGACTTTCAGGAGGGCCAGATGGACTTTTTAAACCTCAGGTACCAGAAGTAGACGTTTATGATTTTACAAGTAGCACATGGACAACCCTACCTGCAGCTAGCAATATCACACACCCTAGAGCAGGAGCCGCAGTTGTATTATTTCAAGATGAAATATTTGTCATCGGAGGTGAAACCACTTTTGGAAGCACCACTGGAAACAACGGTCAAAGAGATATTGTGGAGGCCTTTGATCCTGTAACAGAAACTTGGACAACCAAAGCAAGCTTAAACTACAGAAGACACGGTATTCAAGCCATTGTTTCTGGAGATGGAATCCATATTGCAGGCGGATCTGAAGGCGGTAACTCTATGAAAAAAATGGAGTATTATAATATAGACAACCCAACAGGCAGCCCGAATATTAACAGCATTTTCACTCCTGACGAAACAACAAAGCTGTTTCTATATGGCGAAAACCAAGGAACCGCAAACATTCAAATTACGATGTCTAATACCACAGGCACCACAGGAACCTATATAGATAACGTGACTATTTCTGGTGCGAATTACACCTTAGATGCTAATTATGATAATCGTTTAGTTGGCGCAAATCAAAACATGATAATCGAAGTTACTTTAAATGACACCACGCAAGAAACTAGCAGCGGTGTGGTTGTAGTTACCTATAATAACAATTATACTCATACTATTTATTTAGAAGGAACATTAGACCCTAGCTTAACCATAGAAGACAATGAAAGTTTCACTGATTTGATGGTTTTTCCGAATCCTACAAACAGTCATTTTTCTCTAAACAAAGCAGCTACAGAATTAACTTTATTTGATATTAGCGGAAAACTAATAAAAAAGTTTGAAGGAGAATTTCAAGCAAATCACAGATTTGATATTTCAAATATATCTCAAAGCATTTATTTTCTGAAAGTTAGAAACAAAAACCATAAAACACAGACACTAAAAATTATTAAGTTTTAAATTCTATGTAAATTTAGCATCCCAAAAGCTAAAACATGTTTAAAAAACTTTTTATTCTAGTAATTCTTTTACAATTTAGTTGTAAAACAAAAGACTTAAGAACCTTAGCAGACTTACCTAGTATCCTAAAGGAAGTTTCAGGTACGGAAGTAATAGAAAACTCCAATACCCTTTGGATGGTAAACGATAGTGGAAACAAACCTATCTTATACGGATTAGACAGAAAAGGAAACATAAAAAAAGAATTAAAGATACAAGCTAAAAACAATGACTGGGAAGACTTAACTAGCGACAACGAAGGGAATATTTATATAGGAGATTTTGGAAACAACGATAATAAACGTAAGAATCTAACTATCTTAAAAGTTCAAGCAAAAGATTTAAACAGTGAATCTAAAGTTGCTATCGAAAAAATTTCCTTTTACTACCCAGAGCAAAATAAATTTCCACCTAAAAAATCGAACCGTCATTTCGACTGCGAGGCATTTTTCTTTTATAAGGACAGCCTGTATTTATTTACAAAAAGTAGAGACAAAAGAGATTTCGGAAAAACGAACTTGTATAAAATCCCTGCGAAAGAAGGCAATCATGAAGCTAAATTTATTAGCTCTCTTACCACCTGTAACGAATCCCATTGTTGGATTACCTCAGCAGATATAAGTAGCGATGGCAAAAAAGTGGTTTTACTAAGCTCTAAATCCGTTTGGCTCTTTACAGATTTTGAAAAAGATGATTTTTTAAGCGGAAGGCTAAAAGAATATTCATTAGGATTTATTTCTCAAAAAGAAAGCATCAGCTTTAAAGATAGTACCTCTGTTTATATTACCGATGAGAGAAAAAGCGGTACTGGAGGAAAACTATACGAGTTTCCTTTAAACTAAAACCCTGATTTACAGAAAACAAAAAAGCTAACTCTTTTGAGTTAGCTTTTTGTTGTACAGGCGGAGAGACTCGAACTCTCACACCTCGCGGCACTAGATCCTAAGTCTAGCGTGTCTACCAATTCCACCACGCCTGCTTGATACCGATTAAATCGGGATGCAAATATAAACAAATGTTTAAAAAAACAAACGGATTTTTTTCAAAAATTAAATTCTTTTCAATTTTGTACTTTTGTATAAATCAAAAACAACAATATGCAAGACATTAAAAAGTATGTAGATCAGCATAAAGACAGATTTATCGACGAACTAATAGAGCTTTTAAAAGTTCCTTCTATTAGTGCCGACTCTGCCTATAAGCAAGATGTATTAAATACAGCAGAAGCTGTAAAAACCAGACTGGAAGAAGCAGGTTGTGACCTTGTAGAGGTTTGCGAAACCAAAGGCTACCCAATTGTATATGGTGAAAAAATTATTGATAAAAACTTACCTACCGTTTTAGTATATGGTCATTACGACGTACAACCACCAGATCCATTAGATTTATGGAACTCCCCTCCTTTTGAGCCTGTAATTAAAAAAACAGACTTACATCCGGAAGGAGCTATTTTTGCTCGTGGTGCCTGTGATGACAAAGGACAAATGTACATGCACGTAAAAGCATTGGAACTAATGACCAAAACAGACCAACTACCTTGTAACGTAAAGTTCATGATTGAAGGAGAAGAAGAAGTTGGAAGTGAAAGTCTAGGAGATTTCCTAAAAGAAAACCGCGAAAAACTTAGCAACGATGTTATCTTAATTTCCGATACCGGAATGATTGCTAAAGATGTTCCTTCTATCACAACAGGGTTACGCGGATTAAGCTACGTAGAAGTAGAAGTTACAGGTCCTAACAGAGATTTACACTCTGGTTTATATGGTGGTGCAGTAGCAAACCCAATTAACGTACTCAGTAAAATGATTGCTTCGTTACACGACGAAAACAATCATATTACAATTCCTGGTTTTTATGATAAAGTAGAAAATCTTTCTGCAGAAGAAAGAGCAGAAATGGCTAAAGCTCCTTTCTCTTTAGAGAATTACAAAAAAGCTTTAGATATCGATGCTGTTTACGGAGAAGCAGGTTATTCTACCAACGAAAGAAACTCCATCAGACCTACTTTAGACGTAAACGGGATCTGGGGAGGTTATATTGGTGAAGGTGCAAAAACAGTAATTGCAAGCAAGGCTTATGCTAAAATTTCTATGCGTTTAGTACCAAACCAAGATTGGGAAGAAATCACACAATTATTCAAAAAACACTTTGAAAGCATTGCTCCAGAAGGCGTTAAAGTATTAGTAAAACCTCATCATGGCGGACAAGGTTATGTTACACCAATTACTAGCGTTGGATACCAAGCAGCTAGCAAAGCTTATGCAGATACTTTTGGAAAAACACCAATTCCGCAACGTAGCGGAGGAAGTATTCCTATCGTTTCGCTTTTTGAGCAAGAATTAAAAAGCAAGACCATTTTAATGGGATTCGGGTTAGATAGTGACGCAATTCACTCACCAAACGAGCATTTCGGCGTATGGAATTACCTAAAAGGTATTGAGACCATTCCGTTGTTTTATAAGTATTTTACTGAATTAAGTAAATAATTTTATTGGGGTGTTTCCTCCTTTTGTTTAGGCAAAAGGAGGTCGCGCTTTCCATTATATCTTTTTTTGCCATATATCGAAGCAAAAAAAGGATGCCATTGCAATCGCTAACACAAAAACTTACTTCCATCAGAAATACTAGTTAGCCAATTGCATTTCTTTTTACAGAAAAACAAAAACTTTATTCCTTTACTATTTTAGAAACCTTATACTTATTACTCGCTTGGATTTTCAAAAAGTAAACTCCAGCATTTAAAGCACTAGTATGCAAAATAGTTTGTTGTTTCTTAGAAGTTTCTTTTATAATTACTTTTCCAGAAGCATCTAATAACTCTAGACTAATTTCGTCTATACCTGCAACCGTTTCAATACTTAGGTGATTTTTCATTGGATTAGGATACACAGATACTTCCCCTTCTTGAAATTCCGCAAGCCCTAAAGAATCTATAGTAATACATGCACTTCTTTCCACACAAGAACCAGAGCTAACCTCCACAGCATAATTTCCGTTTATAGTAGGAATAAAGGTCTGATTCGTTTCGCCAGCTATCTCCGTATTAGTATCACAGTTTATCCATTGGTAAGTAGCATTTTCCTGACTAGCAATTAGCGCATTCGTATTTTGTATAACCGTATTATCTACAGCTACCAAACCAGCCTTTGTAACCATATACCCCATAACCAACTTAGTAAGTTCATGGTAATACGGAAAATTTAAGGTAGCATATCTATCTGCCGAACTATGATAATAAGGTGTTTGATCATTGGTTTCCCATGACTCCCCAACCAAAACTGCAGAATACCCCTCATTCCAAAATTTAGAATGATCACTTGCAGAAGTTCCAGGATTCACAACATTTGCCACTAAATTAAATCCGTAATCTGTATTGTTTAAGACAGATATAATATCATCTTTCATTGCAATAGAATTGCCTATGTTTCTAACATCGATATCAAAATTATTGTCATTATCTCCGTCATAACCCATCATATCCAAGTTCAAAACCCCTAGAATATTATCGTTATTTGCTGCTGCCTGACTCGCATAATAAGCTGCCCCTCGTAAACCTACCTCTTCTTCATCCCACAAAGCATAAACAATGGTATTATCTAGACATTGCGTGGATAGGATTCTAGCAATTTCTAAAACAGCTGCTGTTCCAGAAGCATTATCATCTGCACAATAATCTGCCATAGAATCATAGTGCGCACAAATTATATAAATATCCTCCGGATTGGTTTTACCTAACTGACTTGCTATAACATTTCTCCTACCAGCTTCTCCGTTTATCAATTGATTACTAACGTTGATATTATCCAGCTTCTCTAGTTTTTCAAATAAATAATCGGCAGCCAACTCATTATTTGTATGTACACGGTTTATTATAGTTACTTCATTACCGTTTACTATGGTAGACTGTTCTCCTGTAAACTCTCTTAACGTTAACTGCAAAGAGTCTAAACTCACTTCATTTATAATATCTGTTATGGTTTGCGCATAACTAACAGCAGAAAGAAACAAACAACATAAAACATTAAACAACAACTTTTTCATAACTAGTATTCTGTAATTATAGGACGCTAATATACTGCAATAATTCTTTTAACTTAAAGAACAGTATATAGGTGAAATAAAAAAGCAACTATTAAAACAAAAGAGTTTCAATAATTGCCTTTTAAATAATTAGATATATAATCGTAAGGTAATTGTTATAATTTCTTCACGTATTCGGTAATAATCACAATTTGTGTTCCACCCACTTTACCTTCTATATACGTTTCGTTTTCACGATCTAAACGAATGTTTCTAACTGCAGTTCCTTGTTTTGCGACCATACTAGAACCTTTTACCTTAAGGTCTTTAATAAGCACAACAGAATCTCCCGTTTCTAAAACTACTCCGTTCACATCTCGGTGTACTAACTTATCTGCTTCATCTTCTCCTTCACCTGTAGCTTTTGCCCACTCTAATGTATCTTCTTCTAAATACATCATGTCTAATAAATCTTGAGGCCATCCTTCAGCACGTAAGCGAGAAAGCATTCTCCAAGCAACAACTTGAACCGCTTTATGCTCACTCCACATACTGTCATTTAAACATCTCCAATGGTTAGGATCTGTTGTATCTGGATTATCAATTTGGTCTATACAAGTTTTACAAGCCATTAGGCTTTCTTCTAAACCTCCATTTTTAATAGGAAGCACTTCATAAACACTAATATTTTCAGTACTTGTACATAGTTCACATAGCGAACCACTACGTTTTTGTAAATCTCTCTCTAAACTCATCTAAGTATATTTTAAAAAACAAAAATACACTTATTATCATTGTAGTACAAACCAAAAGCCTTAAGCTATTTTATGAATACCTAAGCGATTTGGTAAACCCTTATTATTAAAACCTATAACAGTCAGTTTTATATTTTTTGAAAGTGCTTCATTATGTAATTGCGCTATTGCAGCTACTCCCTGATTATCTATAGCTGTTAAGCCATTCAAATTGATGGTTAGCTCGTTTTCCTTTTCAAAAACATTATTGAATTCCTTTTTAAAATCTCTAATATGCATCTTGATAAGGCTACCTTCCACCTTATACTCCTGATCCTTCCCTGTTATTATAAGCTTCATAAATCTATATTCGTTTAACTAAATTCCTAAAGTGCCTAATTAAAATTATTACTAAGCAGCATCAATAGTTTTTAAGTGCTCAAACATTTCTTTACTTCCTAAACCTGTTATGTAAAATGGCTTTCGGTTGATTAAAGACTGTTTATAAATTTCTTCAAAAGCAGATACACCAACGTGATCTATTCTTTTAAGTTCGTTAATATCTATAACCAACTCGTCGGTAGAATGAAAGATATTTTTAAAATGAGATTGGAATTTTTCGACGTTTGATTTATCAAGTACTCCTTTGACTTGAAACGCCTCTAGTGAATTTGTGATTTCTAGTGCCATATTTTTTAGTTTTAAATCTATAAAAAAGGTAAAGCGCTATTAATCAGAATCAAATATAGATGAATATATTAAGACGCCTTCATAATTTCGATGAATGGCTTTTATACTTGGTCAATACTTTATAAGAGCAAGTTTTTCCTACAAAAAAGAAGAATCATTTAATAAAACAATTCTTCTTTTCTAATCTAAAAACAACATTACCAATTAAATACCAGACACATAAGTGTAAATATAGTCTCCATGATACGCAGTAAAATATCTTTTTGCTTTTTCTTCAAAGGCTTTTCTTTTACCCTCATCGGCCCAATGCTTTTTAAATAATTCTCCGTTATTTTTCAACATGTCATCTAAATCATCTAAAGAGTCTAAATAAAACGCTTCAACAAACTCCGTCTTATCTGCTCCCCATGCGTGTACATTTGGATAATATCCTTTTATATACTGATTTTTATGAAACACGTTTTCTATATATTCTTTATAAAAGGCATCAAATTCTTTTTTACTTCCATCTTCAGGAAAAGCAAAATGGCTTTTTCTAACATATAGAACAAGATCTTTAGTAGGTTTTTCAGTTAAAATCTTAGCACCATCCATAGGAGCATAAATTTCATCGGAATGCATATTAGCATAATGAGAACCTAACTTCTTAAAAAAGTCTTTTCGTTTAGCATCGTCTGGCCAAGCCAATTTTCTTAGCTCCTCATTTCTTAAAACCGCCTTATCAATTGCATCCCAAGAAGGGTAGGTATGCACGTAAAGTAACTCGGTATTATCGGCAGTAAAGCTATGCAAATAATAGCCTGCACTAATAATATGTTCGTTTTTCCTAGTCACCTTATCCATAACTTCTTTTTCCATAGACTTCCAGGTGTCCATATCAAAATCTTCCATATCCATATTCCAATGCATCGTAGTAACTACTACATACTTGGGTCTTTCAGGTTTATCTTGTGAGTAAAGTGCTGAGGAGGGAATAAGTAACATTAAAACCAATGTTACTAGCCAAAAGTTTGTTCTTCTTGTTTTCATAATCTCAAAAATTTAAATTAGTTTAAATAACTTATAAGTAGATTTAACTAAAGATTTGAGATGTACGCCGAGCTTAATCGAATTAATAATAATGGTTTATAAAACCATGTAAATTTACGCAATTAAAAACAAACATACTGGTAATCAGTATTTTATTTTATAGTGTCACGTAATTTTTTAGGAATTCCCTTCAGTACCATATCATAAGAATGGTCTATAAGTTCTAGAATAAACTTAGTGGGTAATTGGCTATTGTGAAGTTGTATAGTATTCCAATGTTTTTTACTCATATGGTAGCCTGGGGCAATACAAGGATGTGCTGCACGAAGCTCTTGTGCATACTCTGGATTGCACTTTAGGTTGATAGATTGTATTCCTTCTTCCCAAGCTTTTAAAGATGTTAATAAAAACATTTTATCAAGAACTTTAAATACCAAAGTGGTTTCATCAAAAGGAAAATGCTCTGTCACTCCCTTTTTGTGCAGACAGTATTCTCGAAGCTGCTCGATATTCATGACTACTTTTCTATTCGTTTGGTTTGTGTTTCCTCTAACTTTAAAGCAGAATAGTCTAGTTTCCAACCAATAGTTTCCACTATGTTCTCTATAAGCAGAATGGTTTCTAAGGCTTCCTTTTGTGCCACTTGAATTAATCCGCTAGCAGGAACCTTATCTATAATATGTTGCTTAGCTTCCTTATGGAGACCGGTTAAATCCGAAGATTCAAACTTATTAAAATAACCCTCTTTTTTATCGTAGTAGTTTAGGTTTGTTTCTACAGTAAGCACTTCTGGTTGCGGAAAATGCTTTAGTATAATCCTCTTGTTTTGCTTATCTGCTTCCAACTGAATTTTACTTAAATCATACCCTATATGAGCTTTTGCATTAATAACAACCAAAGCCTTCTTTTTACTTGAAACCAACTTTAAGAATCGTTCTTTTACATCTTCATAATGGTAAATTTCAGCAAAATCTCCTTCCACCGTAATAAACTTACAAACGGTTTTAATTTTATCTAGAAGTATCAGAGATTGCGAATCTACTAACTGCTTTTTTTTAACCGATTTGAAATAGGTATAAACTCCCAAACTAGCTAATGCTCCGATAATAATTCCTAAGAATGCTTCCATAAATTTATTCTTGATTCGTGGGTTAAATGTGTGATTATTGGACTATCTACAAAATTTAAGCCATAATAAACACCACATTTAAAATTCTTACTTCTCTATAATTTTATACAATATTGGCTTACTAGGGGAAGCATCATTTTCAAAAGGAGCTATTTGTAAATTTAAAAAATAGGTTCCGTCTTCCACCGTATTAGGTACAAATATAAATTCGGTAATAGTTGCTTTCAATCGTACTTTCTGGCTAGTATTCCAAAAGGCATTATGCGCTAACAACTCTCCGCCATCCTTTTCCTTGTCTACACTAGGCATATCCACCAAAAGGTGGTCAACTCCTTTTTCCCTTAAATAAATTGCAGCCTCCTCTAATAAATAAGGCGGATTGGTATGCGAATACTGCTTAGATAGTTTTTCTGAAGTATTTGGGAGCGTTCTAATAATTACTGCTTTTCGCTTTTTATTCCCTAAAGCAAATTGCAATTGTTTTTTAGAAATCACAAAGTCCTCCCCCTGCTTTTCTGGTGCAACAGTAATGACTTCAGCTAAAAAGAAAAACTTCTGTAAACTAGTATTTATAGAATGCACTTTTTCTACAATATGACCAACACACTCGGTATGCGTACCATGTGCATGTGGATTAAAATAAATATTATTGAAATTAATACTTGCCCCTTCTTTTACACTTGCAATCCACCCTTCATCTTGCACAGGCTCTATCTTAGGGCTATCAATATACCAAGCATTTACGTTGTTTTTGGATGCAATAAGCGGTATCGAAATATCTATAGGTTTTGAGAAATTGATCTTATATTTCTGAGAGTTCGTTTCAATGGTTGCAATCATCTAAGCTGAATTTATCTAAATTATTTTTTAAAATCTGTTCTTTCAAATATACTAAATCATAAATAGCTCAGAAGCAATTCCGTCAACTAAAAATGCCCCTTTTAAAGTTGTTTTTAATATTTCTGTAGTCTCCATTGCTGCCTGTTTTACTTCTAATAACTCCTGATCTATATATTTCTGGGAAGCTTTTAATATATATTTTAAATACACTTCGCCAAATTCTTGTTCTATTTTCTGTAATGAAACACCCCAAATCGTTCTTAGGCCAGTCATCACATACTCATTATACCGATCTTTGGTACTTAATGTTTCAACAGTACTTGGCAGTATATGCTTCTGAATATCTTGTATGTATTTCGTATTGTTTGCTACATTCCAACTACGCTGTGTTTTACTAAAGGAGTGTGCCGAAGGCCCTATACCGATATAGCTTTTCCCTTTCCAGTAACTGGTATTATGCTTAGAAAAGTAGTTAGGTTTTCCGAAATTGGAAGTTTCATAATGAACAAAACCTTGTTTTCCGGTTTCTGAAACCAAGTGATTAAAATGCTCTAAAGCTAAATCCTCATCTATTGGCGGATAACTTCCTTTTTTAATAAAAGTAGCCAAAGCCGTTTTAGGCTCTACCGTCAAGGCATAACTCGAAATATGATTTATACCAAAACGAAAAGCTTTTTGTAAATTTTGATGCCATTTCTCAAGAGACATATTCGGAATTCCGTATATCAAGTCAATGGTAATATTATCGTAATATTGCCTTGCAATTTCTAAACACTTTTCTGCTTCATTAGCATTATGTGCTCTATTCATGCTTTGCAAATCCTCCTCAAAAAAAGATTGAATTCCGATGCTTAATCGGTTGATAGCCGTTTTAGATAGCGATACAATTCGATCTTCTGTTAAGTCATCCGGATTAGCTTCTAAGGTTATTTCAGGATTTTCAATCACTTGATAGTGTTTCTGAATCGCTTTTAGCAATAATTCTATTTCTTCATTAGAAAGTAAAGACGGTGTACCTCCTCCAAAATAAATGGTTTCAATTTCTTGATTTAGCAACTCCTCTTTACGAATTTCTAATTCTTTTACAAGTGCCTGAATAAGCTCTTCCTTCTTCTTCATAGAAGTAGAAAAGTGAAAGTCGCAATAAAAACATGCTTGCTTACAAAACGGAATATGTATATAAATACCTGAGATACCTTTGGGTTTTAAATGAAAACTATTTTTTTACTCTGTCTTGATTCTGTTTTACAAAGCTATCCCAACCGGAATAACTTTTCCCTACAGTAACCTTTCCGGAATTATAGAAATGACAAACTGCTGCCGCCAAACCATCGGTAGCATCTAGGTTTTTGGGAATTGTCTTTAAGCCCAATAAACTCTGAAGCATCTTAGCAACCTGTTCCTTACTAGCATTACCATTTCCGGTGATTGCCATTTTTATCTTCTTAGGCAGGTATTCGGTAATCGGGATTTCTCTTGAAAGTCCTGCTGCCATAGCCACTCCTTGTGCTCTACCAAGCTTCAACATACTCTGCACGTTTTTTCCAAAGAAAGGCGCTTCAATAGCAATTTCATCTGGATGATGCGTGTCAATCAACTCGATAGTTCTTTCAAAAATAAGCTTCAGCTTCAGGTAATGATCGCTGTATTTCTTTAAATCCAACTCATTCAACTGCAGAAACTCCATCTTTTTATTTTTCACTCTTATGAGTCCGAAACCCATGATGGTTGTCCCTGGATCTATTCCTAAAATAATTTTTTCTTCACTCATTATTCACAAAAATAACAACCACTTAATGAAAAGGAAAGACCTACGGTTGCAGTTATAAGGTTTCCGTTGAAGGACCCAAATCCATCTGAAATAGGGTCATAATCTCCACCAAGGCTATAAATATAAGAAGCATCCAAAAACAGCGAAAGCGTTCTTGAAAGTCCGTAATGAAATTCTAATCCACCCATAAGATTTAAAAAGGAAGTATCGTTCCCTGCATAGTCTCCTAGCGGTTTTACCCAGCTATATCCCGGACCCGCATGACCAACAATGGCTAAATTATTAGACAATCTAATCACATCCCCTAAGTCGTACACAAGCTGTGCGTTTACTCTAGAATAGTTCAGTTTAAAGGCAGGCGATTTGGTATTATCTACATCAGAAATCCTATTAAAACCATAGTCTAATTTCGCACCAAGCCTTCTACTAAACATTCGTTGCAGCCCTAGATTAACTGTTGGCATATTTACCGATTTTGCTTTAAAGTTTGCTACAAAAGCACTTTGATTCGGACTATTAACACCTACAGCTAATTGCGCTTTCCAAGTATTGGTTTCGCTTTGCGAAAAACCTGAAAAACTAAAAAAACCAACAAGTAGAAATAAAAGCAATTGCTTAATTCTAGTATTTGATATGTTCATAAGGCAATATTGTTTTATTTTGCGCTTTTTAGCACCGTATGTATAAAGCGCTACCTTACAAAACTAAACATTTCTTTTTTGTACTTATTAAATTAAGCATTGTATTTGGCGCTTTTTATTTTATCTACAACAAACTAACTTCTAATAAAGAAATAGATTTCAATGAATTTATCCATTTTTTAAACGAAAAGCGTGTTTTTTCACTCAAAAACATCTTTTTCCTGCTACTTTTAAGCGGAATGAATTGGGTTTTAGAAATATTCAAATGGCAGATTTTAGTACAGGCTATTAAAAAAATATCTTTTAACGAAGCATTAAAACAAAGTTTAGGCGCCTTGACAGCTTCGCTTTTTACTCCAAACAGAATTGGAGATTATGGCGCAAAAGCTTTGTATTTTACTTCTAAATACAGAAAACAAATTCTACTTCTAAATTTTATTGGAAACACCGCTCAAATGCTCATAACTGTCCTTTTAGGAAGTATCGGATTGTATTATTTCACTACAGCACACCCAATAGAAATCAATTATCTAAAAACTATTAGACTACTGGCTGTAGCGCTACTTCTTGTTTTACTTTTCCTATTTGGAATAAAACAAAATCGGTTTAAGATAAAGGGATTTTCTATCGATAAAATCATATGTTTTATCCAGAAGCTTTCCTTTCCAATAAAGGCTTCTACTTTTTTATTATCCCTTTTAAGATATTTCGTATTCTCCTTTCAGTTTTATTTCTTACTTGGCATTTTCGGGATAGAAATCAGTTATTTAGATGCAATGATAGCAATTACAAGCATGTATTTATTAGCTTCTATCATCCCTTCCATTTTTATTTTTGATGTACTTATTAAAGGAAGTGTCGCGGTTTATATTTTTACGCAAATTGGTGTAGATACCTTCACTATTTTAAGTATTATATTACTCATGTGGATTTTGAATTTTGTACTACCAAGCATCCTTGGGAGCTTTTATGTACTTACATTTAAACTACCAAAAACCAAAAACGCATGATTAGCATCTTATTTATTTGCATCAGCTTAGCCTATGTTTTTTTAATAGGCGCTTTTATCCTAGGCTTTGATAAATTGAAAACCTTGCCTATAGAAGAAACGGATGCTAAAACTAGTTTTTCGGTAATTATTCCCTTTAGAAATGAAGCGGAAAATTTAGCAGCACTTTTAAATTCCATAGAAGCATTAGACTATCAGAAAGATTTAATGGAAGTGATTTTAGTGAACGACGCTTCAGAAGACGCCTCTCTTACCATCCTTGAAAAGTTTTTAAAGGAAACATCCGTACAAATAAAAGTAATAGACAATATTCGAAAAAGTAATTCTCCCAAAAAGGACGCTATTAATGCTGCCATGAAAATCGCCAAACACCAATGGATTGTTACTACAGATGCCGATTGTATTTTACCAAAATACTGGCTACATAGCTTTGACGCTTTTATTCAGAGAAACGACACGCAATTTATTATTGCACCTGTCACCTACCATAGCATAAACACCTTTTTTAAGCGCTTCCAGTTATTAGATTTTTTAAGTCTCCAAGGCGCTACTATTGGCGGATTTGGGATACAACAAGCATTTTTATGCAATGGAGCTAATCTTGCTTATAAAAAAGATTTTTTTGAAACTGCGAATGGCTTTGCAGGCAACAACGATATTGCCAGTGGGGATGATATTTTTATGTTAGAAAAAGCACATAATCTAGCTCCCGAAAAAGTGCATTATTTAAAATGTCAAGAAGCTATAGTAAGCACCAAGCCAGTAGACAATGTAAGCCATTTGATTTCCCAACGTGTCCGCTGGGCCTCAAAAACGACTAACTACAAAAACTCCTTTGCTAAAATTGTCGGTGTTCTAGTATTACTAATGAATGCTTCTGTAATTTGTATGCTCCTTCTAAGCTTTGCAGAAGCCCTTTCCTTCCAGCTGTTTTTATTTCTATTTATATGCAAGTGTTTTATAGACTATATATTACTTTTTAAAACACTTCGTTTTTTCAACCAGAAACACCACCTGACAGCTTATTTTTTCAGTTGTTTTCTATACCCTTTGTTTAGTGTGTATATCGTTTTTGTTTCCGTATTCGGCAAATACAAGTGGAAAGGAAGAGTTTTTAGCAAATAATTATTTTGTAGATTTACATACAGCCGCAAGCACTAATTTTATTAGCCTAAAACAAATACATCGTGCGATTTAGCAAAACATCTAATCCAGCATTTTCCAATTATTTTTGGAACGACAGAAAATCTTCCAACGAAAAGATGACCGTATCAGGCATCTTTATAAAATGTATGTGTTGTATAGCTATAGTCGCTAGCATTACAGCATATATCTGGAAATTATATAGTGACGGATTCGATGTAGAATGGTTTACTTACGGCGGAATGATTGCCGCTTTAATTATTAGCATTATAATTTCTTACAAACAACTTTGGGCTCCGGTATTAGTTCCACTTTACGCTATAGCCAAAGGCTGTTTTCTAGGTGGTATTAGCAGTTATACCTATGCGAAATTCCCTAATATGCCATACCAAGCAATTGGTGTAACCATTATCACCTTTTTTACCATTTTAGTTTTATATCAGACAAGAATTATCGTAGTAACTAAAAAACTGAGAAGCGTGATTATAAGCTCAGCAGCTAGTATTTTCTTGGTATATATTATTTCATGGATTTTGAGTTTCTTCGGAATAAAATCTTTTGTTTGGGGAGTATCTTGGATTGCTATCGGTTTCAATATCATCGCCGCCATTGTTGCATCGCTGACTTTATTATTAGACTTTGATTATATAGAAAGACAGAAGAATAGAGCTCCAAAAAGCAAAGAATGGTTTGCTACCTGGGGTCTTTTAGTATCTCTAATCTGGCTGTATGTAGAGATTTTAAGACTGATGAAGAAATTAGCTATTCGGTTTTAAAAGTATTCTAACTTCTAGAAGTTTTCGCTTTCGCGGAATAAGAAAGCTGTTAATCTACTTGAATTCGTATAGGTAGTGTAAACTGCGTTTTTACTTGCTGCCCTCTTTTAATGGCTGGATAAATTTCCGGAAGCCCCTCTAGGCTTTTATGCAAGATATTTTCCATGTTGGGAATTTCTAAGGTTGTTACGGAATCTATTTTAGCTTCTAACAGGCTTAGTTTTCCGAGTTCAGAAATTTCAAAACGCACGAGAATGGTATCTTGAATATCTTGCGTAACAATAATATTTTCGGAAGCAAAGGCATCGTAAATAGATGCTATTAAAGTATTTTCAAAACACTCCTTTTTACCAGCATTATTTTCATCGCTACCACAGGATGCAAAATTTGGGTACACATCTACCTCATTCCATTTAAAAGCCTCTAGTTCTTCTTGCAGAATAACCTCGGAAGATGTTTTCTTCACATGAAAGTAATCACAAGAGGTGATGCTTAAAAGTAGGAGAAAAATTAGTGCTTTATGCATGTTCATTAGAAAACCGAAATGTACAATATTATTAGTTCTTAAGCGCAAACAGGCTTAAATATTCGTTTGAAACCTATTTCCTTTACAAAAGGGAATTTACGATTTTTTTTAAAGCAGATAAAACGGACTAAAATTTTCTTTATCTAAGTCCTTAGCTCCTGATTTGTTTGCAACTTGTAACATTCTTTCCTTAAATTAGACCTATATTAAAAACAACACATGGATATATTCTTAACCATTCTAGGTTTCCTTTTTATGATTTTTGGCGTTTTAGGTAGCTTCTTACCTATTTTACCTGGCCCACCATTAAGTTGGATTGGACTATTACTTTTATACTTAACAGAAGCGGTTCCTAACAACAACAGCTTTTTAGTAATCACTTTAGTTATTGCCCTTATTGTTTTTGCTTTAGATTATATTATTCCTGCATTAGGAACAAAAAAGTTTGGCGGAAGCAAATTAGGAATGATAGGAACTACCGTTGGACTACTTGTTGCTATCTTTTTTCCAATTCTTGGTGCTTTTGGTATTGTGATATGGCCTTTTGTTGGAGCTTTGGTAGGAGAGCTACTAAACAAGGCAGATTCTAAAACTGCTATACGAGCTGCTTTTGGATCTTTTCTAGGCTTCTTGACAGGCACATTCTTGAAATTTGCTGTTGCAGTAGTTTATTTTGGATTCTTTATGATGACAGTATGGGAATTTAGAACTGCTATCTTCGCTTTTTAAAAGTAAAAACTAGCCTAAAATAAAAAAGCGTCCCAATCTTCAATTAAGAAAAAAGGAAAGCTTTCCATCGGTTTAACTACTTAAACCATTGATAGACTCTTACATCTATCAAACAACACAACTAATTTTTATCGCCAAAAAAAAGCTCCAAAATACTTTGAAGCTTTTTAGCAATTTTAGCGGTCTGGACGGGACTCGAACCCGCGACCCCCTGCGTGACAGGCAGGTATTCTAACCAGCTGAACTACCAGACCGTTGCTCAATTGCGATTGCAAATATACACCTCATTTCTAATATCACAAACATTTTTTTCATTTTTTTTAAAAAAATTTTTGCTAAAGGAACCTTTGACGCTCTATCATATAGGTTGTCAGGATGTTATCAAAATTTAAATTTATATCCGATTCCACATATTTTATTCGGTATTGTCCACATTTTAATCGCAGCTCCTGAAAATAACTTGAAATTGCTGCTTCATAATTATCTTTTATGCTTTCAGAATAGAGATTTATATGCTCTCCAGTCTCTACATCTACAAAACGCTTTGGTTTATTGTCAAAATCGAAGCTTAATTCTTTCTTTTTATCAAAGACATGAAAAAGTACCACTTCATGTTTATTGTGTTTTAAATGCCTTAGGGCTTCAAATAGCTTTGTTTCGTCCTCACCTGTTTGAAGCATATCTGTAAATAGAAAGATTAACGAACGTCTGTGAATCTTTTCTGCAATTAGATGTAAATAGTTATAAGTTTCCGTTTTTTTGTTTAGCTGCTTAGTAACTACCGTTTCACTTAATTGATGAAGCAGCATTTGGTGGTGCCTCTCACTTCCTTTCTCTGGTGCATAGAAATCATAGGCGTCACTATAAATACTTAAACCTACAGCGTCTCTTTGCTTTTTAAGCATATGCATTAAAGAAGCAGCAGCCAAAGCCGAAAAAGCTATTTTGTTTAAGTTGTTTATAGAGAAGTTTTGCATTTGAGGATAATGCATAGAACTACTATTGTCTATAATGATATGACAACGCAGGTTGGTTTCGTCGTCATAGCGTTTTGTATAGAGCTTATCTGTTTTTGCAAAGAGTTTCCAGTCTATATGCCGGGTACTTTCTCCTTGGTTGTAGATTTTATGTTCGGCAAATTCTGCTGAAAAGCCATGAAAGGGACTTTTATGCATTCCGGAAATAAAACCTTCTACCACCTGCTTAGCGAGTAGTTCTAGGTTTTTAAATCCTCCGGCTTTATGAAGTTCGTCTCTTAAGTTCAATGTTCTTTGGTTTAGCTTGCGTTAAGGATTGCAGCGGCATCCTTTTTTGCCATCAAAAGCAAAAAAGATATAGCGGAAAGCCTGGTTTTCTTTTGCTTTTTCTGCAAAAGAAAAAACGCCCTAATGATCTTAGCTCTAAACTAAAAAAGGTTTGCCATAACAGCAAACCTTTTATCTTTTCTTTTACTTTTTATATTATAAAAGAGAGTCTAAAGCTTCTGCATAAGCTTTTTTAGGAGATACACCTACTTGGCGACCTACTACTTCTCCGTTTTGGAATACTAAAACAGTTGGGATGTTACGAACACCGTATTTTGCAGCAAATTCTTGGTTTGCATCTACGTCTAACTTACCAACAACAGCTTTTCCTTCGTACTCTGTACTTAGCTCATCGATGATTGGTCCAACCATTCTACATGGTCCACACCAAGCTGCCCAAAAGTCTACCATTACTGGCTTGTCGCTTTTTAATACTGTTTCTTCAAAGTTTGCATCTGTGATTTCTAATGCCATAATTTTATGTTTTAATTAAATTGTACTTCTTGTTTATATGCAATATTAGTCAAAAATTTTGCCAAAGCTTACAACCTGTCAATTTGTTTTGTTTATAGAGCTATTGTTTCCTGCTATTAACTGATTTTCAATACAAAACAAGCTAATTCACCAGGTATCATTTTAAAAAACAATGGTTTAGCTTTTTCGGAATTTGTCAGTTCGCAAAACATTTGAACTGACAAACTCCACCAAATTGCTTTGCTAATATAATGCTATTGTTTTTGGAAATCAAACTGGAATACCACCTATATCAAACACTAGTGAATGAACATTTGTAACTCGCTTTAAAAGGACCACACTCACTCTTAAAAGGTGTTTAAGACATAAGTGCTCTATAGATACTTTATTAAGCTAGTTCAGTTTATAATAAACCTGCTGTGCTTCTAATTCATTTAAGAGTTCCTGACTTACTCGCACCTTTTGTTTTCTACTAATCATTTGTAGTTTTATCTGTTCCGCATTATCATACACCACAAAATTTAATGCCTGATTTCCTGGATGCATATTGAAAAGTTCTTTTAAGGAACGAATGGTATTTTCTTCAATATCTCTAATATTTAGTTGAATAGAAATCTTTTTCGCATAGGTTTCCATCACATCATGTAGCAATTGGAAACTATTAAACTGCATTCTAGGATCGGATTTTTTACCGGTATCCTTATTCACCCAACCTTCACGAATAAACACCTTTACATATACAAAGTTATTTTTCATCAAGAAGTGTCGGAACTTCAAATACTCTTCCCCAAAAATTCTAAACTCGAAACTATCGGTATAGTCTTCCATGGTAAAAAGCGCCCAACCTTTTCCTTGTTTACTAACTCGGTGCTGCACATCGGTTACCACACCACCGAAGGTAAGCTCTCTATTTACATATTTTTCCAGATCGTTAAACAGTGCCAAGTTTGCATTACAGAAAGTTTTCATTTCTGTTTTAAAATCATCTAGCGGGTGACCAGAAATATAAATACCAACTACTTCTCGCTCTTGCGCTAGTTTCTCCATGGTTCCCCATTCTTCACAAGGAGGAACAACCGGCTCTTCAATTTGTACATCACTAGCTGCACCAAACAGACTTACTTGGGCGGAGTTTTCATTCTCTTGGTGTTTTGCTCCGTATTTTACTGCTTTCTCTAAGAAAGTAATGCCATCTCCCTCATCATGAAAATACTGCGCTCTATGCGTATCTGCGAAGCAATCGAAACCTCCAGCAAGTGCTAGGTTTTCAAATGCTTTTTTATTTGCAGCACGTAAATCGATGCGTTTTGCTAAGTCGAAAATAGACTTATACGGACCGTCTTTTCTGTTTTCAACAATAGTTCTTACTGCTCCTTGCCCAACTCCTTTGATAGCTCCCATTCCGAAACGAACGGCGTTGTCTTGGTTTACAGAGAATTTATAGAAACTTTCATTTACATCTGGGCCAAGTACATCTAATCGCATACGCTTACATTCTTCCATAAAGAAGGTAACCGATTTGATATCGTTCATATTATTAGAAAGCACTGCTGCCATATATTCTGCAGGGTAATGTGCTTTTAAATAAGCTGTTTGGTAGGCAATCCACGCATAACAAGTAGAGTGGGATTTATTGAAGGCATAACTAGCAAATGCTTCCCAGTCTTTCCAAATTTTCTCTAGTTTCTTTTCGTCATGTCCGTTCGCTGCAGCCTGTTCAATAAATTTCGGTTTCATTTTATCCAGCACGGCAATTTGCTTTTTACCCATCGCTTTACGAAGTACATCGGCTTCACCCTTGGTAAAATCGGCTAACTTTTGCGACAGCAACATCACCTGCTCTTGGTAAACCGTAATACCGTAGGTTTCTTTTAAATATTCCTCCATGGCAGGAAGGTCATATTCAATTTCTTCCTCCCCGTGCTTACGTCTGGTAAAACTCGGAATGTATTCCATAGGTCCCGGACGATACAAGGCGTTCATCGCAATTAAATCTTCAAACACCGTAGGCTTTAATTCCTTTAAGTGTTTCTGCATTCCAGGAGATTCGTATTGGAACACTCCAACCGTTTCTCCTCTTTGGAAAAGCTCATAAGTTTTCTCGTCATCCAACGGAAAGCTATCTGGATCTAATAAAATATCGTGTTTCGCCTTAACGATTTTAACGGTATCCTTAATTAGGGTAAGTGTTTTTAATCCTAAGAAGTCCATTTTAAGCAGCCCAGCATCCTCCACAACGGAGTTATCAAACTGCGTTACATATAAATCGGAATCTTTTGCGGTAGAAACCGGAACGAACTTGGTAATATCATCTGGAGTAATAATCACCCCACAGGCATGTATACCGGTATTACGAACCGAACCCTCTAAGGTTCTAGCTAGGTTTACGGTTTCCGCTTGCAAATCTTCTCCTTCCGAAATATTTAAAAGCTCATTTACTTTCTCTAAATCTTCCGCACGGAACATGCCTTTCAGCTTCTTCTCATCGGCACCAAAGATCTTTCCTAACTTAGACATGGTAGGAATCAACTTGGCAATTCTATCGGCGTCGAATAATGGTAAATCTAGAACTCGGGCAGTATCTCGAATAGAAGATTTTGCTGCCATGGTTCCGTAGGTAATAATCTGCGCTACCTGGTTGCTTCCGTACTTATTGATTACGTATTCCATTACGCGACCACGACCTTCATCATCAAAATCGATATCGATATCTGGCATACTCACACGATCCGGATTTAAGAAACGCTCAAAAAGCAGGTTGTACTTCATCGGGTCGATATTGGTAATCTTCAAACAATAGGCTACCACCGAACCTGCAGCCGATCCACGACCTGGACCTACCGAAACGTCCATATTTCTTGCCTCGCGAATAAAGTCCTCCACAATTAAGAAATACCCAGGATAGCCCGTATTTTCAATCACCCCTAATTCGAAGTCTAGTCTTTCTGTAATTTCTTCCGTTAGTTCACCATAGCGTTCTTTAGCTCCTTCATAAGTTAAATGACGAAGAAATTTATTCTCCCCTCGTTTACCATTATCTGCTAAATCCGCTGCATCCTTAAACTCCTCCGGAATATCGAAGGCTGGTAATAAAACATCACGAGCCAATACAAAGGCTTCAATCTTATCTACTACCTCTTGAATATTTATAATCGCTTCCGGAACATCCTTAAAAAGGTTTTTCATCTCTTCCGAAGACTTGAAATAATACTCTTGGTTGGGTAAACCGTATCTATAGCCACGCCCTCTACCTATTGGAGTCGCCTGTTTCTCCCCATCTTTTACACAAAGTAAAATATCGTGAGCATTGGCATCTTCCTGTTTACAATAGTAAGTATTATTGGTTGCAACTAACTTGACATTATGCTTTTTAGAAAACTCTATTAGTACTGGGTTTACACGATTTTCATCCTCCTGGTTATGACGCATGATTTCGATATACAAGTCATCACCAAACTGTTCTTTCCACCATAAAAGTGCTTCTTCGGCTTGGTTTTCTCCCACGTTTAACACCTTACTAGGTACTTCCCCGTACAGGTTTCCGGTTAAACAGATTAGGTCTTCTTTATATTGTTCTATAAGTTTTTTATCAATTCTTGGTAGGTAATAAAAACCATCTACAAAGGCATGCGAAGAAAGTTTCGCTAGGTTATGGTAGCCCTTTTTATTCTTTGCAATTAATACTATTTGATAGCCGTTATCCTTACGGGTTTTATCTGTATGGTCTTCACAAACAAAAAACTCACAACCAACAATCGGTTTTATTTCTTTTAATTTAGGAGTTTCCCCTCTTTCAATCGCTTCGGCATTTTTGGCCTGCACTCCTTTATTATGATTACTTACTGCTTTTACAAAGTGAAAAGCTCCCATCATATTCGCATGGTCTGTAAGTGCAACGGCGGGCATATTGTGTTCTGCTGCTGCAGCTACCAAGTCCGGAATACTAATAGTGGATTGTAATACTGAGAACTGCGAATGGTTATGCAGGTGTGCAAATTCTACTGCCTCTAGACTTTCAATATTCTCCTTTATCTCACTGGTAGATAAATCGGAAGCCTGCGCCTTTTGTAAGCGTTCGTTAATCTTAGCACTTTCCCGCTTTAGGTTGATATGTTTTAAACCTATTAGCTGAATAGGTTGCGGATTCGCCTGTGAGAATTTCTGAAAATAATCTGGCTGTACATCTAATTGTTCTACGGTGTACTGCTCTCTTCTAATCAACTCTAAAAAACAACGCGTCGTTGCTTCCACATCGGCAGTTGCATTATGCGCTTCCGCAAAGGGAGCATCAAATAAAAACTGATGTAACTCCGTTAAAGTCGGCAGCTTAAACTTTCCGTATCTACCTCCAGGAATCTGACATAGGTTTGCCGTATCTTCCGTACAGGTATCTAAAACCGGAAGCTCCTGTAAGGGGTTTGCCACATCCTTACGCACAAATTCTGCTCCCATAATATTCAGGTCAAACTTTACATTCTGACCCACTACAAATTTCGCTTTACTTAAAGCGATATTGAACTTCTCTAAAACTTCCTCTAGGGTCACTCCCTGCTCTTGAGCAAGCTCGGTAGAAATACCATGAATTTTCTCCGCATCATAAGGAATATTAAAACCCTCTGGCTTCACCAAATAATCTTGATGCTCGATACAGTTTCCCATAGCATCGTGCAGTTGCCATGCTATTTGTATACATCGAGGCCAATTATCTGTATCCGTAATTGGTGCATCCCAACGCTTTGGTAAACCGGTAGTTTCAGTATCAAAAATTAAGTACATAGAATGTTTTCTTGAGAATAAATGAGAGCGTTAAAATTAAGAAAAAATATGCTCTTAAAAAGTTAAAGGATAGATAATATATTAAAGACAAAAAACCAGAGAAGTTTCCTTCTCTGGTTTTGTATGTATTTCAATATCTAGTACACTATAAACTAGTGTATAAAAATAGTGCTTTTTTATTCGCAGCTTAATCCGTCTATAAGTCCTTGTAATACGCCATTAGCATCTCCACAGCTTACTATTTGCGCTTCTAAAGCAGCCTTATAAGCATTACAAAGTTCGCTATAATTCGCATCACCCGTAGTAGCAGCCTCATAAGCAGCTTGCGCTGTTACACTTGCAGCAACAGCATCATCACAAGAAATGATATTAGAGTCTACCGTTCCTGAAACAGGGATTTGATAAAAAACGCCTTTGCTATAATTAACCGTTTGCATGCCGCTATCGGTAAAAGCATTAAACCAAAAAGAACCCGTTACTGTTCTATTAGATAAGTTAAATTCCTCTATAGTAATTTCTCCGTCAGCAGGGTATAATTGCAATGCAGGATCCGGATCATTATATGTAGAAAAATGTAGTTCTGCTACATTATTAAAAGCAGCTTCACTAGCACTTCCGTCTCCTAAGGAGTAGCTTCCTACATTGGTAGAAGCAATGGTTAACACCACCGTTTCTCCTCCTTTTCCACCAGTAACCACTAAATTTCCATTAGCGTCCATTGCTGCACTATAGTAGTCTCCTTTCCATAAAGAACCATCTTTATCTCCTTGAAAAGCTGGGGTATTGGACTCTAATTCGTCCCCACAACTCACTACAAATACTACTGAAACTAATAAAACTAATAACTTTTTCATGCCTTTTTATTTCCTTTTAGCCCCTAAAAGTAATATAAAAAAATGAGTAATAATTAAAGATGTAAATAAAAAATTTATAGTATCTTTGCACCCTTATTAACAACCAGAGGTCGAGAACCTCTAATGAATTAATTATTATGCCTGTAAAAATTAGATTACAAAGACACGGTAAAAAAGGAAAACCTTTTTACTGGATTGTTGCTGCGGATTCACGCGCAAAAAGAGATGGTAAATTCTTAGAAAAACTAGGAGTTTACAGCCCAACTACTAACCCTGCTACTATCGACATTAATGTAGATAGCGCTGTACAATGGTTAGAAAATGGTGCTCAACCAACAGATACCGCTAAGGCTATTTTATCTTACAAAGGGGTTCTTTTAAAGAAACACTTAAAAGGAGGAGTTGCTAAAGGTGCTTTAACAGAAGAGCAAGCAGAAGCTAAATTCACTGCTTGGTTAGAAGAAAAAGCAGCTAAAATTGAAGCGAAGAAAGAAGGTTTATCTAAAGCAGAAGCGGAAGCGAGAGCAAAAGCGCTAGAAGCAGAAAAAGCAGCTAACGAAGCTAGAATTGCAGCGCAAGCTCCAGTTGTAGAAGAGGCACCTGCTGATGAAGCAGAAGCATCAAACGAAGAAGAATAGAAAATTATTTTTTTATACTTTTAAACTCCAATACATTTGTGTTGGAGTTTTTTGTTTCCTAGCACGAACTAGTATCCTGTTAGCAGCAAATCTAAACAAACCAAATACCCGTTCCTAAATGGAACTAAAAGTTGTTTTTATGAAAAAAGAAGAATGTTTTTTTCTAGGGAAAATTGTAAAGAAATACAGTTTTAAAGGAGAAGTACTAGCAAAATTAGATACCGATGAACCGGAATTATATGACGGATTAGAATCGGTGTTTATCGACTTAAAAGGAAACCTGGTTCCCTTCTTTATCGAGCACGCACAATTACATAAATCGGAGTTATTACGTATTCAATTTGAAGATGTAGTGACAGAGGAAGATGCCGATGCCCTCTTGAAAAGCGATTTATACTTACCACTTTCCTTTTTACCGAAGCTAGCAGACGATAAATTCTATTTTCACGAAATCATTGGCTTTAGCGTTATAGATGAAAACTTTGGAGAAGTTGGAGAAATCACCGGAGTAAACGATACCACTGCCCAGGCGCTATTTGAAATTGATAGAGATGGGACGGAAATATTAATTCCTATCAACGATCATTTTATTAAGAAAGTAGACAAAGAGAATAAGACTATTTTGGTGGATACGCCGGAGGGCTTGATAGATTTGTATGTGGAGTAGGGATTAGGGATTAGGTAATAGGGATTAGGGATTAGGGATTAGGGAGTAGGTTTTAGGTTTTAGTTGTTTGTTGTTAGTAAATAGTGGGTGGTTTGTTGCTTAGTTGTGGAGTTATTTGTTGTTGAGGCGTTTGGGTGTTTATTGTATAGATGTGGGGATACTTGATGTAGACCATTTAATTTAGACCACTTAAAACAGACTGTTTATTAAAAAAATATCATTTGTGAAGAAGCCATTTCAGTTTAAAGAGTTTAGTGTAAATCAAGATCAGTGTGCTATGAAAATAGGCACGGATGGGGTCTTGCTTGGTGCTTGGACACCTCTAGAGCGCAACCCATATAGTGTTTTAGATATAGGTGCTGGAACGGGAATTTTATCCCTGATGCTTGCGCAACGAAGCAATGCAGAACTCATAGACGCTTTGGAAATTGATGAGAAGGCCTACGAACAGTGTGTGGATAATTTTGAGCAATCTCCTTGGGGAGATAGGCTTTTCTGCTACCATGCTTCTTTAATGGAGTTTGCAGAAGAAATAGAAGACAAATACGATCTGATTATTTCTAATCCACCTTTTTATTCTGAAGATTATAAGACTAAGGATAGTAACAGAGATCTAGCTAGATTTCAAGATGCCATGCCTTTTGAACATTTACTACAAGCTGTTTCGGTACTATTGGAAGAAGATGGTGTGTTTTCGGTAGTGCTTCCTTATTCTGAAAGCGAAAAATTTATTGCATTAGCTTCCCAAGTAGGATTATTTCCTAATCAAATACTTCAGGTAAGAGGGAATCCAACTTCCGAAATAAAAAGAAGCCTGATGACCTTTTCTTTCCGTAAAACGGAAATAAGCACTTCCGAATTAATCATTGAAACCGCAAGGCACGAATACACGGAAGATTATATCGCCCTTACAAAAGATTTTTATTTGAAAATGTAATTGCTATCTGCAAAGCTTTTCGTTAAATTTGCTCTTCTATGGCTATCATAGAATATATAAAATGCAATAAACTATCGGATGTAAAGCGCTTTATGTGAAGTACCTCTGAAAAACGAATCAACCTAAAAAAGACACAAATGAAACCAGATTTATTTGAAGCACCAGATTATTATAATTTAGACGAATTACTTACAGACGAACATAAATTAGTACGTGATGCTGCAAGAGAATGGGTAAAACGCGATGTTTCCCCAATTATTGAAGAAGCTGCACAGAAGGCAGAATTTCCAAAATCTATTATTGGGGGTTTAGCTGAAATTGGTGCTTTCGGACCATATATTCCGGAAGAGTATGGTGGAGCTGGTTTAGACCAAATCTCTTACGGACTGATCATGCAAGAGATTGAAAGAGGAGACTCTGGAGTGCGTAGTACGGCGTCGGTACAATCTTCTTTAGTGATGTATCCAATTTGGAAATATGGTAACGAAGAACAACGTAAAAAATACTTACCAAAATTAGCTTCTGGAGAATGGATTGGTTCTTTCGGATTAACGGAACCAGACCACGGTTCGAATCCAGGAGGTATGGTTACCAACTTTAAAGATATGGGAGACCACTATCTATTAAACGGTGCTAAAATGTGGATTTCTAATGCACCTTTCTGTCAGATTGCTGTCGTATGGGCTAAGAATGAAGAAGGAAGAATCCACGGACTTATCGTAGAACGTGGTATGGAAGGTTTCTCTACACCAGAAACCCATAACAAATGGTCTTTACGTGCGAGTGCAACCGGAGAATTAATTTTTGATAATGTAAAAGTTCCAAAAGAAAACTTACTACCAAACAAATCTGGTTTGGGAGCACCATTAGGATGCTTAGACTCTGCGCGTTTTGGTATTGCTTGGGGAGCAATTGGTGCGGCAATGGATTGCTATGACACCGCTTTACGTTATAGTAAAGAACGTATGCAATTTGGAAAACCAATTGGTCAGTTTCAATTACAACAAAAGAAATTAGCAGAAATGATTACCGAAATCACCAAAGCACAACTATTAGCTTGGCGTTTAGGAGTAATGCGTGAAAACGGAACTGCTACCTCTGCACAAATTTCTATGGCGAAACGAAACAATGTAGATATGGCAATTAAAATTGCACGTGAAGCAAGACAGATGCTAGGAGGAATGGGTATTACAGGAGAGTATAGCATCATGCGCCACTCTATGAACCTAGAAAGTGTGATTACTTACGAAGGAACCCACGATATCCACTTACTAATTACTGGATTAGATATTACAGGATTAAACGCTTTTAAATAAGAAAGCAAACATGATAAATAACAAAAGCGCATCTAGATTAGATGCGCTTTTTGTTTTTATTAAATACTGGAAGCATTGCTACTTCTACTATTTCATCATAGGAATCTTAAAATCCTATTTCCATTTTTTACTTGTTTATTATTTCCAGAATTGATACCAAGCCTTCTGCTTCATATCTGCATGGTAGCCGTAACCATAGCCATAATTATAACCATTGATACCATTATACTGCATATCGTTAATTACATAAGCCATTTGATTCATCTTCTTCTCCTCTATCATCTTCTTAGAAAACTCTATTAACTGTTTTTCTGTTTTTCCAGAACGCACTACATAGACGGTGAAATCTGTTTCATGCACAAAAGTTAGGGTGTCTGCCACCAATAAGGTTGGAGCAGAATCAATTAACACATAGTCATAATGTTTTCTAGCTTCCTGTATAAAGTCTTTAAATCGCTGACTAGATAATAAGACGCTTGGCATTGGTGGTATTTCTCCAGAAAGCAAAATATCAAATCGATTCGTTCCCTTATCCACGTGAAATAATAAATCTTGCCAATGCAGATCTTCGTCTACCAAATAATTAGACAAACCAGGCGTATCTCTAGACTCATTAATATAAGGGTGTAATTGCGGATTTCTTAAATCTGCTCCAACCAATAATACCTTTTTATTTAACTCGAAATAGGTTTGTGCTAGATTAAAGGAAACCGTTGTTTTTCCTTCTCCTTTAACAGAAGATGTGATACAAACCACTTTCCCCCCATCTATAACTTCCTCTGCAAGCATAAATTTTAAATTATGCCCAAGAGTCCTAAAAGCCTCTCTAGTTTGTGGGTTTTGTTCCGCATTATGCATCGCCTCTTTCGCATTGGTGATACTAGGTACCTCTACTAAGATTGGTGTCTTCGGGTTTATAGCCTCTACATCTTTACTAATATATATTTTATTATCCGTTAAGAATTTAAGATATAAAACACCAACAGGTACTACCAAGCCTATTAGTAGCGCCCCTAAATATATAATCTTTCGCTTAGGTGCTACCGGTATTGCATTGGTGATAGCATAGTCAATCACCTTTACATTCGCTGAAGTAACAGCCATTTTGATAGCAGCCTCTTCTCGTTTCTGTAATAAAAGTAAGTAAAGGTTTTCTTTTAATAATTGCTGACGCTCGATACTACGTAATATTTTCTCTTGTTTTGGCAATTTCTTAAAAGACTGTAATGCCTGGGATTGTGCACGTTGGTTTTTTCTTAAAGACTGATTTAACTGGGTTTTATAGCCTTTAATAGAACTATCAATATTGGCATTTAAATCTACTATGGTTTGCTTTAAGATTTTCACCTTCGGATTATTGTCTCCAGCACTGGCACGCCATTTTTGATACTCTAATAAAGCCTCATTATAATCTTTTACTAGATTATTAATAGCCCCACTATTTAAACCAATATTTGCTGGTAGTAACTGGAAGTCCTCTGCATCTCCAATACTTTCTTCTAATACACCTGCCAATAATAACTGGGTTTCCATTTCAAACAACTGCTCATCTTTAACCGCTCGTTTTTCAATGGCAGAAGCAGCATCTGCTTCAAAAACACTAAGATTATTATCTTGCTTAAATACACCTTTAGACACTTCTATAGAATCTAATTCTGTAGAAAGAAAAGCAAAACGCTCATCTATAAAAGCAATGGTACGTTTTGATATTTCTTGTCTATCTAAAATACCATCCTCCGTATATACTTCTATCAAGGTATTTAAAATATCCTGAGCACGATCTTTATTCGTAGCATCTAAACTCAAGATTAGAATATCACTGTTTTTACCGTCTGGCGAAATAGTAATAGCCTTTAGCAAGTCTTGAGTAGCACGTTCTTCACTTTTTATTCGTACCGTATAAACAGGATTTTCTCCTGGCACTATAGTACCAGGTTCTCTTGGTACCACCGTAAAAGGAAACGCTGCTGTTGGGGTTTCAAAATAAAAATTAGGCACCTCTAAGGTCTTTTCAGTCTCTATATGTCGCAACCTATAACCTCTATCTCTAATAGTTATTTCATATTCTAAAGAAACCTTGGTACTATCTACCTCTGGCATATAGCTTAGCCTAAAAGGCGTATGATATACTTGGGATTCTTTGATACGCCCAGTTTGAAAATATTGCACCTGTAAATTCAATTGTTCTACCACCTGTTTATTAAGGCGGTAAGAGGAAAGAACGGCACGTTCGTTTTCTAAATTCACATTGCTTTTCCCAAGCATTTTATCTAAATCTAAAGCAAAATCTGTAGCTTCCTTATCGGTTAGTACCTTTACTTTTGCAGTAGTATTATAACTATTAGGTGTATAACGTAAATAGTAAAAAGCAAGTACTAAGGCTATAAGTACAGTGGTTAGTATCCAAGGCCAATAGGCTAAGTAACGGAATAATATTCCTTTAATATCTATGTGTTCGTTTTCCGAATCTATTTCTATCTGATGATTCATAAAGGTTTTCTTATCGAGTTAACAAAATAGTGGCACTTAAAAGCAGAGATGCAATAGAAACAATGGTGGTTACATTTCCAATATAACCAGCTGTTTTTACTTTTGCACGGTTAGGCTGTACCACAATAACATCGTTTGGTTTTACCATATATTCCGGATTCCCCATCCAATTTGCAGTGGTTAAATCTAGGTGTTTGATCACTCTTTTACCGTCTATTTCACGAATTAGCAATACATCGTCACGAAGTCCATTTATGGTCAAATCCCCTGCATATCCTAAAGCCTGTGGTACACTTAAGTACTGCTCTGTAAAAGTGAAGGTTCCTGATTGCCTAACCTCTCCCAACACCGTTACTTTGGCATTCAATAATCGTACCATAACCACAGGATTTAATAGATGCCCTCCTTCTACTAAGAGCTCTGTAATGGTATCTTGTAATTCGTTGATGGTTTTTTGCTTGGCTAAAACCTTCCCTAAAACAGGAATAGAAATATAGCCATCTGTACCAACTAAATAACCTTGTAACTTCAGTGTTTCTAAATTATTAATTGTTGTAGTACTTGGAGCACCAACATTATAAGGAATGGCTGCTTCCGGAACCGAAGCACTAATAGTTACCGATAAAATATCGTTTGGCTGAATGGTATTTTCCTCATAATTTATAGCGGTTTCGCTGTAGGCTTCTCCATCTTGAAAATACAATATTTCTCTATTGCTTGTACAACTACTAATAAGTAATCCTACAAGCGCAAGAAAACCAAGCTTCTTTATTTGTTTCTTAATCATATACAATATTGTTTTATAAGTAGTTTTTACACAATAGAAGATTAAGCACTAAACCCCGTTTAATACTTAATCTCCTGATTGTATGATAGCTCCTCTTTTTATAGATATATAAAACACGCACTATTTATCGAGCATCTTTATATGTTTGCAAAAATAATAAGATTTTAGAATTTTAAACTAGAATATAAAGAAAATACCATTTATATTTTGGCTGTTTAAAGTTTTTTTATATATTTCTTACATAGCGTTTCTTACATTGCATCTAATAGCAAAAGTATATTTTCCTAAGCCCTTAGATAGTAGCAAACCCTAATTCAATACATATCATATGGGTATAACAACTAATAAAGAAAGCCTTTTAGGAGACTCTTATTGATACTTAAGCTATTAGGGAATTTTCGGATTATAAATTTGTAAGATAATTAGTTAGTATATCTTTCACAATTAAAGCAAAGTTATGTAACTTTGCGACTTCATTTAAAATAATTTTAAATTTTAAAATCAAAACAGAATATAACATGAAAAGAATTACATTACTTTCATTAAGTTTATTATTTACCACAGCATTTTTTGCTCAGGACGACTATAACCGTTGGTCTATAGAAGCAGGTGCTAATATGAACAAAGGAATAAAAGGATTTGCATCTTCAGCGAATGATGGAACAGAATCTGTAGGAGGAGAATTAACTGCTCGTTACATGGTTAACAATAAGTTTGGTGTACAAGCAGGAGGTTTCTTTACAGAATTAAAAGGATCTTATTTTGAAACAGAATACTACGGAGCACAACTAGAAGGGGTTGCCAACCTAGGGAACATCTTAGGTTTTAGAGAGTGGACACAACGTTTTAATGTATTAGGGCACGCTGGTGCAGGAGTACATATCATCAACCCAATGAATGGAAATGGTAATGGCTCAGAAAAGACTTTAGCGCTTATTGCTGGGGTAACACCGCAATTACGTTTAAGCGACCGTATTGCTTTATTTGCAGATGCTAGCTTCCATACTAATGCCTACCAAGACTATACTTGGGATACAACAGGAACACCATCTAACGAGTTCTTAAATGCTGGAATGATTACCGTTTCTGCAGGTATTCAAGTGTACTTAGGGAAAAACAAAAAACATGCTGACTGGGCAGATACTTCGGTTTACTTAGAAGATCTTGTAACACTAGACAACCGTATTCAAGTGGTAGAAGACGAACTAAATGACCTTAAAAAAGGCTTAGAAGCTACCAACACCATTGTTAAAGAAACGGAGACAAAAGTAGCAGCTTTAGAAGAAGCAAGCAAAGGTGTAGATGCATCTACAAAAGAGTATATTGATAACCAATTAGCTGCCGGTAGTACTGCTGGAGCAACTGCTAGAAACTTATTAAATAGTGGTTATGTAAACGTGTACTTTAAGTTTAGCAAAGCAGAACCAGAAACATATTCTTATGATGCTATTAACTACCTAGTTAGATACATGAAAGAAAACCCATCTGCTCAAGCGGAATTAATTGGATACAGTGATGAGATTGGAAGTACAACTTTCAACAAAGCTTTATCTGAAAAGAGAGCTAAGAAAGTATACGATATCATTGTAGCTGCTGGAGTTTCTGCAGACCGTTTATCTTATACAGGTGGTGGTGTTGATGATTCTGTAGATAAGAGTTCTAAAAATGCACGTCAGTTAGTTCGTCGTGTTACTTTTAAATTGAAATAAGACATTGTTATTTGAACAATAACTAAATTTATATAAAACGGTCGACTTCATAGTCGGCCGTTTTTTTTTGCTTTATTTTTTTGTTTAGAGGGAGAGTAGCGACTGAAGAATCTCATAAATGATAATGTTCATTTTTTTCCATTGATGAAAAAAACGAACCAAAAAAAATCTAGGCGGATTTTCGTTTACTTGAAAACTACACAAAAGCCTTATCATGCGGATGGCAAAACGCTGCGCTAGGCCATCCTCCGCATCCCCGCTGCGGCTTTTATTTGTTTTACTACGCAAACGAAAAATAAGCCGGGTGCCTACTAAGTAGCTTATTCTTTACAAAGATACTTTTTGGTAAAAATACTTTATAGATGTAAGCTGTAATGGATTCCTGCCTGCGCAGGAATGACAAAGTGCAATGCATAGACTATTGTCCTTCAGAGGGAAGAACGACCTAAGAATCTCATAAATGATAATGTTCATTTTTTTCCATTGATGAAAAAAACGAACCAAAAAAAATCTAGGCGGATTTTCGTTTACTTGAAAACTACACAAAAGCCTTATCATGCGGATGGCAAAACGCTGCGCTAGGCCATCCTCCGCATCCCCGCTGCGGCTTTTATTTGTTTTACTACGCAAACGAAAAATAAGCCGGGTGCCTACTAAGTAGCTTATTCTTTACAAAGATACTTTTTGGTAAAAATACTTTATAGATGTAAGCAGTAATGGATTCCTGCCTGCGCAGGAATGACAAAGTGCAATGCATAGACTATTGTCCTTCAGAGGGAAGAACGACCTAAGAATCTCATAAGTTATAATGTTCATTTTTTCCATCGATGAAAAAACGAACCAAAAAAATCTAGGCGGATTTTCCTTTGCTTGAAAACTACACAAAAGCCTTATCATGCGGATGGCAAAACGCTGCGCTAGGCCATCCTCCACATCCCCACTGCGGCTTTTATTTGTTTTACTACGCAAACGAAAAATAAGCCGGATGCCTACTAAGTAGCTTATTCTTTACAAAGATACTTTTTGGTAAAAATACTTTATAGATGTAAGCTGTAATGGATTCCTGCCTGCGCAGGAATGACAAAGTGCAATGCATAGACTATTGTCCTTCAGAGGGAAGAACGACCTAAGAATCTCATAAATGATAATGTTCATTTTTTTCCATTGATGAAAAAAACGAACCAAAAAAAATCTAGGCGGATTTTCGTTTACTTGAAAACTACACAAAAGCCTTATCATGCGGATGGCAAAACGCTGCGCTAGGCCATCCTCCGCATCCCCGCTGCGGCTTTTATTTGTTTTACTACGCAAAGGAAAAATAAGCCGGGGCATGCTAAGAGGTATTTATAATATAAAGAATAATTATTGGGAGAAATACTTTTTAGATGTAAGCAGTAATGACAGCTTTACTAATACACTTAGAACTTTACTTTCAAACTCCCCTTTCTTTGCTTTCGCGGAGCTTCAGCAAATTCATTCCCCTCTTTAGCTAAAGAGGGGAGCTGCTATACGATTAGCTATGTTGTTTTGTTATAATGTTTGTTGGCTGGTTGCTCCTTCCTTTAGTCAAAGGGAGGTGGATAGCTTGACGAAGGAGAGCTAGACGGAGGGTTTGAAATTTTTCGTTTTAGTCTTTGCTTAAATACAAACAGGATTGTCATTCCTATGGAAGCAGGAACTATAAAGAATAATTACTTTTTTACTCACTATTTTTTATTTATTTAAAGTTGTGTTCGTGAATCTTTGATTTGCATTGCCCAAAAAAGTAACCAAAAAAGTCTAGGCTGACGATGCTTTATCTAAATTTATCATTTGACACCTAAATTTTAGGAACTCGCTAGGTTAATTAAACTTCATAGAATATTATAACAAGCTCAAACAGCCTAAAATTTTACGGTGTCTGCATATCAAATTTTACGATAAATCCTCGATAGGCCGGGGGCATACTAAGAGGCTTTTTCAAAAGAAAATGTCATGCAGAGGAAGGTAACAATGGAAGAATCTTAAGTTTATAATAATATTCATTTTTTGCATTGATCAAAAAACGAACCAAAAAAATCTAGGCGGATTTTCCTTTGCTTGAAAACTACACAAAAGCCTTATCATGCGGATGGCAAAACGCTGCGCTAGGCCATCCTCCGCATCCCCGCTGCGGCTTTTATTTGTTTTACTACGCAAAGGAAAAATAAGCCGGGGCATGCTAAGAGGTATTTATAATATAAAGAATAATTATTGGGAGAAATACTTTTTAGATGTAAGCAGTAATGACAGCTTTACTAATACACTTAGAACTTTACTTTCAAACTCCCCTTTCTTTGCTTTCGCGGAGCTTCAGCAAATTCATTCCCCTCTTTAGCTAAAGAGGGGAGCTGCTATACGATTAGCTATGTTGTTTTGTTATAATGTTTGTTGGCTGGTTGCTCCTTCCTTTAGTCAAAGGGAGGTGGATAGCTTGACGAAGGAGGGCTAGACGGAGGGTTTGGTTATTTGATTTATTTATTGGTTTTGAAATGGATTCCTGCTTTTGCAGGAATGACAGGAAAATTTCTATTATTGATATTACTTTTTTGCATCGACCAAAAAAGTAACCAAAAAAGTCTAGGCGGATTTTCCTTTGCTTGAAAACTACACAAAACCCTTATCATGCGGATGGCAAAACGCTGCGCTAGGCCATCCTCCACATCCCCACTGCGGCTTTTATTTGTTTTACTACGCAAACGAAAAATAAGCCGGGTGCCTACTAAGTAGCTTATTCTTTACAAAGATACTTTTTGGTAAAAATACTTTATAGATGTAAGCTGTAATGGATTCCTGCCTGCGCAGGAATGACAAAGTGCAATGCATAGACTATTGTCCTTCAGAGGTAAGAACGACCGAAGAATCTCTACTTTATAATAATGTTCATTTTTTTACTCACTCTCTTTATTGTTAAATCGGTGTTCGTGAATCTTCAATTTCATCGATGAAAAAACGAACCAAAAAAATCTAGGCGGATTTTCCTTTGCTTGAAAACTACACAAAAGCATTATCATGCGGATGGCAAAACGCTGCGCTAGGCCATCCTCCGCATCCCCACTGCGTCTTTTGTTTGTTTTACTACGCAAAGGAAAAATAAGCCGGGGTCCTACTAATTAGCTTACTAGTAAAAAGGATACTTATTGGAAAAAACATTTTTTAAAGATATAGCTGTAATGGATTCCTGCCTGCGCAGGAATGACAAAGTGCAATGCATAGGCTATTGTCCTTCAGAGAGGGAGGAACGAGGGAAGAATCTCTTATCAAGTATTATGTTTTACAGTTATTAATTGGCTTTTTGTTTGGGCAGGAATGACCCATTTATGATAAAAAGATTCCCTCGGGGTGTATACGGAGTATGTACGGAGTATCTACGGGGTATATACGCTATACCTATATATTGCATTCGGGATTACATAGTAGTATAATAGTATAGTAGTAGAGCTTAATAAATAAAAAACGCCCCATACGAAGCTTTATTACTTGTATGGGGCGTCTTATTATTATGATAATATGATTAGTGACTTATGAAGTCAGTACCTTTATAATACGCTTTGCTGTTTGCCCGTCCCACATCGGGATAGTTTGTGTTTGTTTCCAGTTACCAGCAAATAGTTTTTGCAGATAGGGTTTCATGTTATCAGGATTCGTGCCTACTAATTCATTAGTTCCAAGTGTGATGGTCTCTGGGCGTTCTGTATTGTCACGTAAGGTTAAACAAGGCACGTTCATAATAGAAGCTTCTTCTGTGATTCCACCAGAGTCGGTAATCACTGCTTTGGCGTTTTCCACCAAGTAATTAAACTCTAAATAACTTAGAGGCTCTATCATATGCAATCTATCATCTTGCACCTGTAAACCTTCTAAAATCTTAGCTGTTCGTGGATGTACCGGGAACACTAAAGGAAGATTTTCTGTATGAGCTATAATTTGCTCTAGCATAGCTTTAAGCTGTGACTCCTCATCCACATTTGCAGGGCGGTGTAGGGTTAACACAATGTATTTCTCTCTAGCTAAGCCTAATTCTCCCCATATTGGAGGCGGCTTAAAGTTTGGGCGCTGTTTTAATAGGGTGTCTATCATGGTGTTTCCAACAAAGTGGATACGACTATCTGGAACACCAGCTTGACGTAAATTGCTATTTGCTAATTCTGAAGTCGTAAAGAATATATCTGTAATAGCATCCGTTAGCATACGGTTGATTTCTTCTGGCATAGAAAGGTCTCCAGAACGGATTCCAGCCTCCACATGTGCTACTTTAATATTTAATTTCTTAGCGGTAATACTACAAGCCATAGTAGAGGTTACATCTCCTACCACTAAAACCAAATCTGTTGGATGAGCTAAAAGTTCCTGCTCAAAGCGCAGCATGATATTCGCGGTTTGCGCTGCTTGGGTTCCACCTCCTGCTTCTAGATTACTATGTGGTTCTGGAATTTCTAATTGTTTAAAAAAGTTTCCAGACATTTTCTTGTCGTAGTGCTGCCCAGTATGCACCAATCTATAAGTAATATCCTTTCCTTGACTTTGTGCTTCGTGAATAGCATGAATGATAGGTGCTATTTTCATGAAGTTTGGTCTAGCACCAGCTATGATTGTTATTTTTTTCATAATAATTAATATCTATTAAGGTGTAAATTCACAAAGAATCTTACCAAATGTATTTGTCTTTTTATTCGCGATGGTTGTTTTATTAAACGGTAGGTCCACTCCATATTGTTTCTAACCCACCAATTTGGTGCACGTTCTACATTACCTGTATAGACATCAAAGCTTCCGCCTAAGCCCTGATAAAGTGCAGCGTGCTTTTGTTGCATTTCTTCCATTAAAAGTTCTTGTTTAGGTGAACCCATAGCCACAAATACAACATCCGGTTTTTTATCTATTATATCAGCAATTAATGCTTGTTTTTCGTGATCTGTTTTAATATAGCCGTTTCTATAATTAACAATTTTAATACCTGGGTACTCAAGTTTCAATTTATCAACGGTTTCTTGTATAACCTCTTGTTTACCTCCTACCAAATAAAAAGTCTTTTCTTTATAGTGTTGACTTACTATATCTAACCACAACTCACAACCTGGAATTTTTACAATATTTTCACAGCCTTTTTTCTGTAAGGCCCATACAGCACCTATCCCATCTGGGTAGCCTAAATTGCGATTAATGATATCACGTGACTCATCGGTTGCGTGAAGTATTTTCTCAGCGTTGATAGCGACTAGAATAGATTTGTTCTTGAACGCATAATCTATTAACTCTTTTCGAGATTGTGGTGCATAGGCTTTTACACCATTTAATTCTTTATAATTCATTTTCTTCTACTAATAGGTAACTCAAAGCATTAAACATAAACGCATTGCTCCATCGCATATACGGTATCTTGGAACTTACGCCTTCTTTTAACTGATAATAAAAGTAACCTTTTTTATCTTGCATGTTTTTGGTTACCCAATTGAAAACCGAATGAGCAAGGTCTTTATTTTCTTCATACTTTTTGTTGACGGATAAATTCACGAATAACTGTCCCGGACAATGAATATCTATTGGATAGGTTTTGTCATGATAATATTTTGGCGTGCCGTCTTCAAGGAAGAAGTTTTCCATATAATATTTAAATCCTTTTTCAATGCTTTCTTTAAATTGCGTATCCCCAGTTTTATCTTGATAGGTCTGAATGGCATCCAAATTATACCCAGTATGGAAAGAATCGATCCAAGATTGCACAGACAACATACCATATACCCATGAACCGTCTTTATTTTGCGCTTCTACGGCTGCTTTTATAGCTGTAGTAGCTGTATCTTTATAAAGCTCATTGTTGTTATATCTATATAACTGACTCAACACTTTTGCTCCTAATAAACTAGCATTGAAAACCGTATTGTTACCATTTAGCGGAGAATAAGAGAACAAAAACCCAGATTTATACTCTGTACGATTTAAGTCATTTAACACAAAATTACCTGCCGAAAGAGCGGTATCTAAATAACTTTGATTCTTTGTGATTTCATAAGCATTCAATAATGCTGTAACACAAAAAGAGGTAGCCACCACTGTAGGCGTATCTGCTGGGAATAAAAACAAACGACGAGCTTGCCAATCAAAATTATACCCCCAACAAGCTCCGGAATAGTCCTTATTTTGCATTTTTAAAAGTAGATCTGCCAATTCCTCAATACGGCTTAAAATTTCTTCTTGACTACCAAAACGAGTATCACCTTTCTCAACTAGTTTGTATAAGTTACAATAGCCATTTAGAAACAGCCCAATTCCCTTAGCATTATGCTGTTTTGGAACTAATAATAATTTTCTAAAATTAATAGGACTACGTTTAAAACCTTGAATCATAACCAAACGAGCAATATCCCAATGTTTTAAAGGTGTTGCCTTAAATATTTTGGAATTCAAGCCATCATAAGGATCCCAACCAGCGAAGTTTTCTTCTTCGCAGTAATGCTTTAATTTATTAAATGAATTTATTAAATTATTCATATTATTAATTCAAGTATTTCGAAAACCCTTCTTTATATTTAGGATTCGAAAAAACATCATAATCTAGATTTCTAACATCCCCAATAATCTTTGCTGGATTACCACCTACAATTTTATATTCTGGAACACTTTTATTAACCACTGAATTCGGTGCTATAATCACATTATCCTCTATTATTACAGGACCTATAATAACACTATTAACACCTATCCAAACTTTATCTCCTATTCTAGGTACATTTTTATAAGGAAACTTACGTCCTGTGGTTGCCCTCATTCCAATAATACAGTTTTCTCCTATCACTGTACCTTTAACTAATAAAGTAGAAAGCCCTTGATAGGCAAACTTAGAGCCTTTTCCAATACTAACATCTGAAGGAATGCGACTATTAAAAATTAAAAATATTAATGCTTCCATTAATTTAGGGAAAAATGGTATATTTTTTTTATAAAGAAAATGAGCAATTCTATGTAATAATAACATTTTTAATAGTTTAAAATTTCTTCTAATTTTAAAGCTACCTTTGAAGCCATAAAATTATTTTTAGCATAAATATGGTTGTACTCTCCTATCCTTTTGCACGTATCAGACTCTTTTAATAGCTGAGTTATTTTTCCCGCATATTTTTCAGGTTGATAACTTTCGATTAAATAACCGTTTTCACTCTCCTTAAAAAAATCTACTAACCCACCCACTGGTCTTGAAATAATTGGTATTCCAAACGCCATCGCCTCCAATACAGAAGTAGGCATACCTTCACCATGAGAAGGTAATATATATATAGATGCCTTAGAAAATGTTTTTATTAACTCATCACCAGAAATACTTCCTAAAAAGGTTACATCTTCTAATTTGTATTCCTTTACAAAATCTTTTGCATCTTCTAATTTAGAACCATCACCTGCTATAGTAAGGGACAGATTTGGGAAGTCTGGTTTCAAAATTTTATAGGCTTCAAGTGTTGTAAAAATACCTTTATATATCTCTATTCTTGTCAAAAAAAGAATATTGCTATCCCAAGGTTTATAATTAAAATCAAAATCTTTTAACATTTCATCGTTCACTTTTGTAGTGGTTAAATAAATCGGTCGAGTTATTCCCCACTTCATTAAATCGGTTTTAAAGGATTTAGCTAAGACAATTATTTTATCTGCTTTATTAAAAGTATTACAAAATTTTTTAGAACTAATATTTAATACATTAACCATGTCTGGGGACCAACCATGAAAAAATACTACCGTTTTTATTTTAAACACACTAGCTATTCTTAGAAACAAGGCGTCTCTTTTAATTGCTGTTTTACCTAATGATGGATTTAATAAAATAACATCATAGTTGCCAAAAGCGCACAAAATGAAAAATTTCAAATAATCATAAATCAATAATATAGGTCCTGGAATCCTCTTACGCCCTCCTACAAAGTTATATTTAACATTATGTGACCAATATGGCTTAAGGCCTTTATAGTGGTTGGCTACGCCACCAAAAAAAGAAGTGTCAGGAGTATTAATTAGCACTTTCATTTAGTAGCGTTGTTTTTTTAATTTGAAATTTTTATAGAAAAACATTAAAATCTCAATTAGATGATTTTTATAAAAACTCCACTCCCCATTATATTGTATTTTTTTTCCTCGTGATGCATTTTTAAATACATAAACACTATCTGTAGCATGATTACTAGGAGGTATCCTTCCAAAATCAAATTCTTTATAATTTTCTTTCTTCAAAACCTCAAATATACTTTGCATTATAAAATAAGTTGCACCCGTATCACGTGCCTCTATAGAATTTGCTGCATAAATATCTGATGCAAATGGTTTGTTATCATGAACAATTCTAGCTGCAATAGGAGTTCCTAGCTTATCATAAACCATAAACAATCTCATATCATGGCTTTTTAAAAGGCTTGTTAAACTATCTTCCTCTAATTGATAACCCAAATTCTTTAAATCTGCCATCTCTTTAAACATGGATATCACATCTAAAACAATTTCAGTTGACGTATTCTTAATTTCTTTAAATTGCAATTCAGCAGCTATTGCTTTTTTTACATTCCTCTTCCAGTTATTGTCAAACCTAAACTCCTCAGACACTTGAAAATTTATAGTTAACGGACACGAAAACAGACCTATAGGCCTTACAAAACCCGCTCGACGCAAACCAATCTCATAATCAATATTGTACTCAGAATTACTATTAAATTCAATAGCAGTATAATTTAATTCTAGAAGCTTCTTATAAAAAGATCTTATTTTTTTTTCATTTATATCTTGTGATATTGTTTCTCCATTAACAAAAAGAATTTTATTCTGAGTAAAAGGAATATTTTGTACTTTTCCCCAAAAAGCAATATTCGAATCTGTTTTGCTATCCACAAAAAAAACAATATTTCCTTTTTGTTGTAATTGTTGTTTATACCAACCTTCAGACTGGGTAAATGGAATTTTACCTATTTTTTTTTGAATCTGAAAAAAAACTTCTGAGTCGTTTATTTGTATCATTTAATTATGTGTTTTTTTTGAAAAACCCTACTCCAAATTCCTATTTTAATATACTTTATTGTCTTATAGTGATAAAACCCACTTCTATACTGCACTTTTAATGCAGGTTTATTTTCCTTTAATACTAGTACTAGTACTTCCGATTTACCTTTATCTAAAATTTTCTTTAATCTATAAATATTCATTTTAGAATGATAACCCTTTCCTCTATGATTAGGACTGCAATAAGAATCTTCCAATAATGCTTGATTAGATTCTAAAGCTTCACATTTGTCAAAAAATGTTGGATAATTCATATTATGCCAAGAAATCCAGGTTAAATACTGAATCTCATCGTCATTAACAATAGCGTAACAGGAGTAACTACCTTTATCAAATCTTTCCTTATAAAGTGCTAATTTTTCCTCATTAAAAAAACCGATTTTATATAAATTTTTTTCGCTTAGTTCTTGTACATCCGAATAATCAAGCTCATTAAATTTGTTTATAATATCAGTTTTATTGATCTCATATTTCAACAGAAAAAATGTTTCACTAACAATTCCAATTTTTCTACCTAGCGCTTTAAGAATTCTTGGAAAGGAAGACCACCTGTATTGGTTAATAAAGGATTTTATTCTCATTTCTTTCTATTTAAATATAATTTTAAAAGTAGAACACCTAAAGAATCGGATGCATTTACTCCAATTCTTTTTAATTCATATGGCTTGTCTGTTAAAGTATTAAAACCGGGCTTGGTTGTAAAACTATATTGTATATGATTCTTGTTTAAAATTTGAATAGACTCTTCATTATAAAGACCATTTGGGTATGCAAAATATTTAGAATCAATACTCAATTTATGCTTTATTGTAATTATAGAATTGTAAACTTCGTCCTTCTGTGCATTAAAATTTAGAAAAGATAATATTTCATGATTATGTGTATGAGGTGCAATTTTAAACCCTTCTTTGGATATTTTATTAACCTCATCCCAGTTCATCATTATACGATGAGAAGGATGCTGCATTAAGCAAGCCTTATTTTTGTTTAACCAATCCATTATTGATTCGCCTTGATTCATTTCCTTTAGTAATGTTTCAATTTCATTTTCACTTTTTATCCCCGTTTGCACAAGGTATCTAAGGATGTCGTGTGTGAGCCATTTTTTTGTTCCTATAACATTGGTCACAATAAAGAAAATAGCTTTTGCATTGTGTTTTTTTAGAACAGGTAAAGCAATGTCATAATTATCCTTGTAACCATCATCAAAAGTTATTAAAACATTAATACGATCTACTCTATTATTTGGGAAAAATTCTTCGGGATAGGTAAAATTAAAATGTTTTTTTAGAAACCGAATTTGTTTGTTAAAATTAGAAGCAAAATCTGTTTCTAATATCTTACCGCGGATTATCTTATAGTTATTATATTTTGAAAAATTATGATAGTTTAAAATTACTAAATAGTTATCCCCTTTTATGGAGTTTTTAAGTAAATAAACACCTCCAAAATTTAAAAATATAAAACCTATTATCTCCTTAATAACATGTAAAATAAGCCTTTTTATATATCTCATATTAACACTCTTCCGCGTTTAAGAAGTTCAACTAATGCCACACGCTGCTTCGGACTATTTAATAACACCATAACAATAACTAATATGGCGTTTATTTTTAAACTAATTGTGAAATCTGATGAATAAAAGAAATACGTGTACAGGAATACAATAATCATGGCATAGCGCATAACTGCTGAAAATTTTAATCTTATAGAATTATTATTTAATATGATTTTATAAAACAACAAAATAGTTAGCAAACACAAAAATAAACCACCAGAAATAATATCTCTCGAAAAACCAACAATTCCATAGTAATAACCTAACTTCAGCATCGTACTTTCTTCCTTTGTTGCTCCATACCCTTCGCCAAAAAAGAAAAAACTTGAACTTGAAAGTGTGTTTTCAATGATTCTAGTAGAGGTGTTAGAACGACCTATTGTTCGACCATATTGATCTGTAGCGTTCTCATAATCCTCTGCATACTCTAAGGAGTTAGAAATTACTTCAAAGGCAGATTCGTTACCTGTCAAAGAGTAATTTAAACCTTTTGAATTCACCATCCCATAAATGATAAGCGGAAATATAAGCAGTCCAAGTGAAGCTAGGCCAACTAGCTTTCTCTTTAATAACTTAAATTTTCTTAATTTAGGAATAGCTATTATAATTATTGAAATTAATACTAGTGGAATAATAAAATAAATTCCTCGCTTACCGCTTGAAAACCCAACTAAAAATCCACTAAAAAGCAACATACTTAAAACTAGAGTAATTTTAGTATTTAATTTTACTACAAAAAGATAATAAACTAACAATATAGCGGAGATTAATAGAGGAAACACCGTTGCTGTAGTACCTCCTAAACTAGACATTAAACCGACATAGCCTTCAACACGCTCTCCAAGAATAAAAATATTAAAAAGCGCCCCAAATCCCTGTAGAATTATCATTACTGCTATTAATTTCAATATACCATTCCATCTTTTTAAACTAATAGGGTTTGAAAACAGTTGGTTATAAATCAAATAGGTATATACTAAAAAACGCAAGTACATAAAAGTATCTATAACAGAATCCCCGTTAGCAAATCCTACAAAAAATGCAACAACACATAGCATTAAGAACAAGAAAGCCCCTGGAACTTTAAAACTATAGTTAAATTTATATAAAATAAATGCTAAAATTGAAGCATCTAACAAGACTTGGGGTAATGTTGAAAAAAGTAAGATTCTTTCCCACATACCTTGTGTAAATACTAGAAAAATCATCAAATAAAAAAGCTTGATTTTTATCTTATCCATAAGCTTTTACAAAATTCGAATAAATTGTTGGCTTGCCTATCCCATGTGTAATTATCTCCTACGAAATTAATTGCTTCTTGTGATACAAAATTATCTAATAAGTTGTTATCAATTATTTGAGCTATATTTTCACTTATTTGTTCTACCTGATTATCAGCTTTCGCATCGTATAAAAATATTAGGTTTGAATCTTTTCCAAATACATCTACAAAAGCCTCAATGTTTGGCGCTAAAACTTTTTTTCCCATTGCCAAATATTCCATCAGTTTTATTGGGCTAGAAACCCTCCATGCCATAAAATTTGGAAAAGGTAATACAGGAAGATCACAGTCCATTATATATTGAGGAATTTCTTTTAAAGGAACTGGAGGCAATAATTTACACCAATCCTCTATTTTTTTAGTTTTAATATAGGCTTCAATTTCTTTATCTACACAAATTCCAACTTGAATGAGCTGTATTTTATACCCTTTATTCACTAATGATTCACAAGCTTTTATTAAAACAAGACTCCCCCTAGAAACTGATATTCCACCATGATAAAACACAGTAAACTCCGATTTCTTACTTGATTTCACAAAACTTTTAGGATTAAATAAACCTGTATCCGCACCAGAGCTCCAATTTACAGTAGGTAAATTACTTGTATATTTTTCCATAACATACTTTTCCATATATGGGGTAATAAAGCTTAACCCATCAAAGTGCTTAATCGCAGCTTTAAACTTCCCATGAAATATAGCCATGTCTTTATCAAAGGTAGCAGGATTAGTAGGGGTTGTCCTAACATCTACTACAAATCTCTTATTTCTTTTGAAGATCTTATTTATAAAAACTGCAGGTAGCACATTAGTTACTAAATCTTGATTTACCATAATAACAATTGGCTTGGCACTCAAAACCAATAATATTGCTTTATAAATAACCAAAAGTCGAAACTCTATAGCCTTTAGATATTTGTTTTTAAAAACCCCTAAATAATTTATGTTATTTTCTAAGCCAAAGTATTTTTTTGACTTAGCAAAAGTGCAATAATATTGCACATTAATTTTAGCTATTAAACCTGCTTTTATAATTTCAGATCTAGATGAGAAGTTTGTTACTCTGTCTATTTGTTTTAACTCAAACCAATGAAGCTCCATCCTAATTAATTTTTAATAAATTAGTAATGACTTCTAAGTTTCGTTCTAAACTATGATTTTCTCTAGCGTATCGGAATGAATCTTCTTGCATTTTATATAAATTCTCAGGATTTTCTCTTAAACAATCCACTTTCTCGATAACTTGATTTATTGTGGGACACAAATATCCTACTTTATAGTTACTTAATATCTTATCTGGATTAGAATTCATACTTATAACAATATTTTTACGAAGCCAAGCTTGAATAAACGTATTAGAAAAACCTTCATAATCACTTGTGTTTATTAGGATATCCGTACTTAAAAGCAAGCCATTTACCTCTGTATTCGTTAATTCTCCTAAAAATTTGAAAGATGGATTATGATTTTCTTCTTCCTTTATAAGGGTGCTATATTTTGGACTCAACCTTCCTACCATTTTAAAGTGAATGCCAACTTTTCCTCGGTAGTGTTTAACTAACTCTATAAAAAGCTCAGGCCTTTTTAAAGGTTTCATATTTGCTATCCAAACGATATTTATAATATTATTATCTTTCTTGGGACTACTATCCTTTTCTAATGGCGCTGCTTGGCTTAAATAAACGCCCATACGATTATGCTTTTGTAGCAATTCGTGTTCCTGCCACTTATTTTGAACGATTATGTGTGTTGCTTTTTTAAAAGCATGTTTAACATATTTATTTTCAAATATATCTAATGGTTTAATTGGGTTTAGCGGCTGGTCCAAAACTTTTAAATCATTATCCGAAGCAATAGCCCAAACATGAGGGATACTGTTTTCATTGGCATATGTTGCTGCGAAGCCACTCCAAGAAGAATAAAACCTTGTATAAATACCATTAGGTTTTACTGCTTTTAAAATACGATTAATTTTATTTTGATATAAAAACCAACGGTTGCCAAATCGTTTAGATATTTTTATTCTAGGTAGTGGATATAAGATTAAATTATGATTATCTACGTCTTCCATTTTTATATTCTTATCCTCAAAAACATAATGGACTTGAACATTATTATCTAACAAATAATCTACCAAATATTTGATTTGAATTTCTGCTCCACCCATAGCTTGTTTCCAAAAAGCAGGGTGTAGTATTACTATTTTCTTATTCAATTCCTGCTGCTTTTAAGAAGTCATCAAAGCCATTAAATACAGCCTTATTATTTTTTATAAAATTCTCATAGGCTGGACCTAATTGACTTTTTATATTTAATTCCGGACAATCCTCACCCCCATTTATAAATAAAGGAAATTCTTCCCAGAAGTCTTCTATTCGAGGTCTACGATTATATCTTTCTTTTATACTCCTTGCATAATCAAGAGCTTCTTCCACTTGGAGGCTTTTCCTTTTTTTATAATAATCTTCAACGGTACCAACAACTTTAGCTGGCGCTCCAACAGCAACAGAATTTGATGGTATACTCTTAGTTACAATTGATCCATTTCCAATAATGACATTATCCCCAATAGTTACATTTTTAAAAACTGAGCAATTCCTACCAAAATATACATTGTTCCCAATTTTCACCCTTCCAGATTGTGAAATGAACTCTTTATACTTATTTAATAAAACGTAATACCCACCGTCATGCGTAAGAATAGTAAGGTTTTTATTTAATCTTACATTATTTCCTATCTCAATTAAGGATGGTCTAGTAATATCAATAGAAACAGATTTAACATCTGCAGACATCCAAATATTATCTCCAATTTTTATTCCTTTGGACCGAAGAAATTTAATATATCTCTCAGGAGAAGTCCTTGCCCAACGCAATTTAAGGTTTTCTATTTTTGATTTTATTTTACTTGTTCTACTCATTTAAATTTAATTTTATTTAAAAGTATATAAAAGGTTGTATTACTTGTTATTATATTAATAGTAACAAAACTTATAAGATATATTGGCGTAAATACTAGAAGGGATTTCCATGGTATAGTAACATTAAACCAATGGCTAAAAAACACAGCAACCATACATGATACTAATGGAGCTATAAATTGCTTTAAAGCTATAATAGCTTGTTCTTTTGGCTTAAAATTAATGTGCTTACCACATAAAAACACATCAATTATTACAGATATGTATCTAGCACATATTAATCCATATAAAATGATTTCAATTGAGTATTTATAAGTCAATAATAATGAAAACAGTATTAGCGTGTTTCTTAAAATTGTTAAATTACGGTAAAGCTGTGATTTATTTTCAATTTTAATGATGTTGGAATTTAAAGAAGACAACGGATACAAAAGAAAAGAAATAACTAATAATGCTAAAATTGGTCCTGTAGGCTCCCATTGATTACCAAACAAAAACACAACTAAACTATTTGAAGCTCCTATTATAAAGAGGCTAGCAGTAAATTGTATAAACAAAAAATAATTTAGTACATTTTTATACATACCCTTTCTAATCTCTTTACTTTTTTCTTTTGCAAGAATTGGATAAGATGTAGATAAAACAACCGCATTTATGGACTGAAAGCTAACATCATTAATTTTACTTGCTTGATTAAAAAAACCTAAAATTGCAGTTGGCTGAAATTTCCCTATAAAAACAGAATATATGTTTTGACCAATTTGATTTGTAAAATATGAAATGAGTAAGTTGTTACTAAAACCACGCATTTTTTTATACCGTTCCCAACTAAAATAAAAATACGGTATCCATTTATTTAAGATAATTATTAACACCAAATTAACTACTCCAATAGTTAGTGTTTGACATACAATAGCCCAATACCCCCAACCATTTAAAGCCATGACATAAGCTACTACCACAGATATAAGGCTACTAACTATTTGAATTAAGGCTATACGACTAAACTTTAGTTCTTTTTTAATACGTGTAAACTCAGTTAAGCTAATAGCTTTAATAACGATGCTTAACCCTAAAACACGAGTAATATCTGTTAACTCTGCTCTTTGAAAAAACGCGGAAATTAATGGCGCTGAAAAATATAAAACCAGGTATAAAAATAAAGAAAAAGCAATATTATGAATAAAAATTGTGGCATAATCTCTCCTGTCTGCATCCTGCTTTCTGATTAGGCAGTCAGCAAAACCTGCTTCAGTAAAATTCCATGATATACCTATAAAAATGGCTAGCATACCTACTAAACCATAATCGTCCGGTGTTAGTTGTCTTGCGATTAAAATATTCCCAACAAACCCAATAGCCTGGACACCAAACCTATTAAAAGCACTCCAAATATAATGTTTCGTATTAGACATTATCTTTTTCCAATAATTTTTGCCGGCACACCCCCAACTATGGAAAATGCTGGTACATTTTTATTAACCACTGCTCCAGCAGCTACTATTGAACCTTCTCCTATTGTTACACCATCTAAAACAGTAACATTAGCAGCTATCCAAACATCATCTTCTATTATTACACCTTCTAATTTTGATCCTTGTTCTTTTATCGAAATTGACACATCTTGAAATAAATGATTTGCTCCAACAATAACAACATTAGGAGCTATAGAACAATTCTTGCCTATAGAAACTTTAGCCAAAATACAAGTGTTTCTATTTATAGTTGTATTTCTACCTATTGAAATATATTCGTTTGATCGTATTAATACATTTTCATGTATAAAAACATTGTCATCTATTTTTATGTTTTTTCCTCTTATACAAGAATAATCTTGGATATAAATATTATTCCCTAATATAATTTCTCCAGCAAGTTTGACTTTTCTGCCAAACTTCACTTTACTTATTACCCCAAAAAGCAAAAAAGACCTTAGTTTACTTTTGAAGTTGTTAATTTCAAATAGTATTTTATTTTCAATTCGTATGTTATTCATTAACGTGCTACATATTAATATACATAAAGTATATGTCCTCTTCTATTTGTAAATTTTCTAAAAGCTAGAAATTTAATCTAAGCTTAAACTGTATTAAAGCAACATGGCTATCATATTATTATCCCAAATTCCCCCAATACCATTCCACAGCTTCTTCAATGCCGTTATCTATCGTATGGGTTGGATGATAGTTTAATAGTTTTTTTGCTTTTTCCACAGAGGCTAAAGAATGTGGAATATCGCCTTTACGGTTAGGACCATGCACAACTTCCACTTCTGCTATTTTCGAATCATATTTTGACAAATGTTTTTTCAACAAGTCTGTTAGTTGCACTAAGGTCGTACGATCGCCAACTGCTGTATTATACACTTGGTTTAGCGCTGCTTTATTTTCTGTAGTAATGGCACGTAAGTTCATTTGCACCACATTATCGATATAGGTAAAGTCACGAGAATAAGTTCCATCCCCATTAATCACTGGGCTTTCGTGATTCATAAATTGTTTTACGAATAACGGTATTACTGCGGCATAGGCACCGTTAGGATCTTGACGTCTTCCAAAGACATTGAAATAGCGTAACCCTATGGTGTTTAATCCGTAAGTCGCAAAAAAGTTGTCTGCGTACAGTTCGTTGACATATTTGGTAATCGCGTATGGTGATAAAGGTTTCCCTATAGTTTCTTCTACTTTTGGTAAGGCTTCGTGGTCTCCGTAAGTCGAGGAACTAGCTGCATACACAAATCGTGCAACCTCAGCATCACGAGCAGCTACTAACATATTTAAGAATCCACCAACATTCACATCATTAGAGGTAATTGGATCTGCAATAGAACGCGGTACAGAACCTAATGCTGCTTGATGTAAGATAAAATCTTGATTCGCACAGGCTTTGTGGCAGGTATCTAAATCACGGATATCGCCTTCTATTAGGGTGAAGTTATCATTACTTAAAAAAGGTTCTATGTTGTGTCTGTGACCTGTAGCGAAATTGTCTAGGCAGGTTACTTTGACGTTTAGTTTTAGTAGGGTTTCGCAGAGGTTTGAGCCTATGAAACCCGCACCTCCTGTTACGAGGATGTTTTTATTTTCTAACTTTTTAAATTCTTCTAAATGCATCATTTATTTTCTTGACCTGTGAAATCCTGTTAAACAAATCTTAGATTTCGTAAGGTATTATTTATTTTCACTTTTAGTTTGACAGGATAAATAAGATTTGAGGCGATTTCCCAAATACATTTTTCCATAGTGTGTTTTTAAATATTTTTCTCTTTTTAAAGCATCTTCTTGTGACAAACAAGCTTCAAAGTAAATTAACTTTAATGGCCTTCGGTGTTTTGTGGATGGTACTTTACCTTTTTGATGTGCCTCAAATCTTAATGGCAAATCAGAAGTATATCCGGTATACTTCTTACCATCTTTCTCACTTAAGAGTACATATATATAATAGAAGCCATCCATTTGCCATTATTTCACGGGATTCACCCTGTGTAATTGAGCTCCATTACACAGGGTAAACCCAGCACCTCCTGTTACGAGGATGTTTTTATTTTCTAACTTTTTAAATTCTTCTAAATTCATGTTGTTTTATTCATTAAAATTACGCGGATTTGTCACGGATTACACGGAGGTATTAATGAAGCGTTTCCATTTAAGACTCGCTTCTCCAAAGTTTATAAGTAATCCCACTTCTTTCTTCGTTGCTTTAAGGTAATTTATTACTTGGGCTTCCATATTCTTATGCATATAATCGGCTGCCTTTAATTCGATAATTATTTTATCATAGCACATAAAATCCGCAACAAAGTATTTGTCCATCCTTTCTCCGTTATAATATATACGAAGGCGCTTTTGTTTTTCATAGGGGATGTTCTCTTTTAAGAACTCCTTTTCAAGGGCTTCTTCATAAACAGATTCCAGAAAACCTTTACCCAAAGCTTTGTGGACTTTCATACATAACCCGATGATTCTATAGGTTTCCTCTTTATGTAATAATTTAGACACTTCAGTGAAATCCGTTTTAATCTACCAAATCCGAGAAATAATGTTATAAATAAATAGCTTTTAGATGCTTTAATTACTAAGCACTTGATACTATCTAAAGTTTCCCTTCCGATTCCGCTAAAACTCCTTTTACATCATATACCACAGCATTCTCTGCTTTTAAGCTATCTAGATTGGTGCTAAGGAATTCTTTATGTGCTACAGCTAAAACAACTGCTTCGAATTTTCCTTCTGGTTTGGTTTTAACGGTTTTTAGTTGGTATTCGTGGGCTACTTCTTCTGGAGAAGCTAAAGGATCATAGATGGTTACGTTGATTCCGTAAGATTCTAATTCCTGCACTACATCAACCACTCTAGTATTACGAACGTCTGGACAGTTTTCCTTAAAAGTAATTCCTAGCATTAAAACATTCGCTCCTTTTACTTTTACGTCCTTGGCAAGCATTAGCTTTACTACTTCTGAAGCTACATATCCTCCCATAGAATCGTTCATACGACGTCCAGCCAAAATGATTTCTGGGTGATATCCAACTTCTTGAGCTTTTTGTGCTAGGTAGTAAGGATCTACCCCAATACAGTGTCCGCCAACTAAGCCTGGTTTAAAATGCAAGAAGTTCCATTTGGTAGCTGCAGCTTCTAATACATCTTTGGTATTAATGTCTAAGCGGTTAAAAATCTTCGCTAGTTCGTTAACAAAGGCAATATTGATATCTCGTTGTGAATTCTCAATTACCTTTGCAGCTTCTGCCACCTTGATGCATGGTGCTAAATGGGTTCCGGCAGTAATCACACTTTTATATAGTGCATCTACCTGCTGTCCGATTTCTGGAGTAGAACCCGAGGTTACTTTTAAAATTTTATCTACTGTATGCTCTTTATCTCCCGGGTTGATTCTTTCTGGTGAATAGCCTGCAAAGAAATCGGTATTAAAAGTCATACCAGATACTTTTTCTAAGATTGGTATGCATTCTTCTTCCGTAGCGCCTGGATATACTGTAGATTCGTAAATAACGACATCTCCTTTTTTAAGTACTTTTCCTACGGTTTCACTAGCTTTATGTAGCGGAGTAAGATCTGGTCTGTTGTTTTTATCTACAGGAGTAGGAACGGTAATAATATAATGCGTACAAGTAGCAATATGTTCTAAATTGGTGGTACAAAACAATCCGTTTTCACCTTTTTCTAATAGCAATTCTGGATTTGGAACCGATACCGCTTGTAATACAGCGTCTTCTACTTCTAAAGTGGAATCGGTACCTTGTTGTAATTCTTTTACTCTTGCTTCGTTAATATCAAATCCAATTACTGGATATTTTGTTGCAAATAATCGTGCTAGTGGTAATCCCACATAACCTAATCCGATAACGGCTATTTTCATAGTATATATATTCGTTTTAATGTATTATTAATATAAACCTGCTAAAGGTTTTAATGGTATTTATGCTTTAGGAAATCGAAAACTCCATGCTCCCTCCTTTTTACAAATTGCAAATGGCAACAGCAATAAACAGGTTACTACCACAAGCATTATAATAAAAGCTATGTTTATAGGCAAACTGTTGATGCTAACTGCAACAATAGTTACCAACAGCGTATAAAAGGCTACTGCTAGACTAGCGTATTTATGGGCTAAACCTAGATCTATCAATCGGTGATGAATATGGTTCCTATCTGCTAAAAAGGGACTTTTTTTATTTAAAAGCCTTAGGCACATTACTCGTAAAGTATCGAATAAGGGATAGGATACTAATGCTAAGGCAAAAATTGGTGCGTTTTTAAAAACAAATGCTTCTGAATTGCCGTTAGCTAAGCTCAAGTACAACACCACTTGGTATGCTAGAACAAAACCTACTACCATAGAGCCAGTGTCGCCTAAAAAGATTTTCATTCTTCTAGAGAAGTTGTATATCAAGAAACTTATTAGGGCTCCTACTAAGGATAGGGATATTAAACTATAAAAGAAATTACCGCTTAAATAGAAGGCTAAGGCCATAAAACCAGAAACAATAACTCCTACCAAACCAGCTAAGCCATCGATACCATCAATTAAATTATAAGCATTGATAAGCAATACAATTACAAATGCTGAAAAAACAGATGCTAGCACATTTGGTATGTCATGAATTCCTAAAAGTCCGAAAAAAGAGTCGATATGAATATTGGTACCAAAAATGAAGACCAAGGAGATAAGTAACTGGTACAAGAACTTTTTTCTTGGAGAGGTGTTCATTAAATCGTCTGTAATACCAACCAATAAAAGTAATAGGGTAAGTATATTAAAAATAGATAAATTAACATACTGCTCATAGTCTGCAAATAGAATAGCAGCAAAATTTACTGTTAATATAAGCCCAGTAAAAACCCCTACTCCTCCAAGTGTAGGCACGACTCCTTTATGAGAGGTGCGTGAATTGGTCTGCGCTGTAAGGTTCTTCTTTTTACTAATTATTACAATCCTTGGCATGATAATCATGGTGACCACCAAAGAGTATAACAAGATAATAGCAGCCGAAAATATTTTATATTCGGAAAGAAATGCCATGAGTTCGGCGTGGTTGGTAGGCATGAGATCCAAAACTAGTTTATTTTTATATACATATAATGTTTACCAATATATTATAATTGGCTGGTTTAAGGATACTTGAAACAGAGGGGAGTTGCAAAATCACAAGTGTTTTCCTAAGAATATTTAGCTATTGGAATTCGTTCTAATCTACTGTATGTAAGCGTTTTTAAAAACACAAGTCCTGAGTTCTTTTCAGGGCTCCGCCATTACCTGTCACAAAAAGGCTTGGCGATTTACATAAAATTTTAATTAGTATAGGCTTTTTTTCCTCAATTTACAAGTAAAAAAAACACCGCTTAATTAATTTGCAATTTTACGACAAATCCGACAGAACGCAAAGCAACCCATAGATTATTTTTATTGGATTTCAAAATAATACCTTCCTGATTATCAACACCAAAGGAATCTAAATCGATAGAAGTTCCTGGTTCAAAAGCTTCCACACTATGGGAAGCAATATCTAAGGTTTCCACTTGGTTTTTTAAGAATTCGATTTCTTCATCTCTAACAATTCCGGGCTTCCCTTGGTCATACAAGTAGTTTAGGGTTCCTGGAATATGAAATACCTTGCTGCGGACTTTTTCGGTAGTATGTACAAATATCATTCTAGGCAATAAAGGTACTTGGATTTTTTTCTTGCGGTCACTCCAAACGCGTACTTCGGTACGTGTAGGACAAAATGCTGTTATATCTTCCCCCAAATCATTGATGCGCTTTTCCGCCTTCTTTTCGTGATTGAGTTTTACATATAATACATACCATTTTTTCTCCTGCATGGCTTGGCTTTAAGATTAATTAGCTCTGTAAAAATAGCAAAATATTAGACCAAATACCACATTTCTCTAGCAATATAAATGAAAGATAGAAGCTACAACTGATGTATGCTCTCTAACTAAGTGTTTTAAATTATATTTATGTTTTTAGAAGGCAAAGCCTTTCTATAAATGCTAAAAGGAATTTTACCTAAATATGCTGTTTTGGGTATTTTGAAAAAAATAGCAACAGGAGAAGTCTTTCATTTAGAAGGAGGTATCTAGGGAAGTATCTTAAGTTTAAAATAATATTTCTTGTTTCCCTGCTCCTCCCTTTAGTCAAAGGGAGGTGGATAGCTTGACGAAGGAGGGCTAGACGGAGGGTTTGGTTATTTGATTTATTTATTGGTTTTGAAATGGATTCCTGCTTATGCAGGAATGACAATAAGATTTATATAATTAACATTACTTTTTTGCATTGCCCAAAAAAGTAACCAAAAAAGTCTAGGCTGACGAGCCTTTATCTAAATTTTTCATTTGACACCTAAATTTTAGGAACTCGCTATTAGAATTTTAGGTAAAATAGTATTTTGTAAAGCTCAAACAGCCTAAAATTTTACGGTGTCTGCATTTCAAATTTTACGATAAATCCTCGATAGGCCGGGGCATGCTAAGGGGCTTATTCTTTAAAATAATGATTTTCTAGGAGAATTAGTTTAGATGTAAGCTGTAGTGGATTCCTGCTTTTGCAGGAATGACGATAAGATTTATATAATTAACATTACTTTTTTGCATTACCCAAAAAAGTAACCAAAAAAGTCTAGGCGGATTTTCGTTTACTTGAAAACTACTCAAAAGCCTTATCATGCGGATGGCAAAACGCTGCGCTAGGCCATCCTCCGCGTCCCCACTGCGGCTTTTGCTTGTTTTACTACGCAAACGAAAAATAAGCCGGGGCATGCTAAGGGGCATTTATATTATAAAGAATAATTATTGGGAGAAATACTTTTTAGATGTAAGCAGTAATGACAGCTTTACTAATACACTTAAAACTTTACTTTCAAACTCCCCTTTCTTTGCTTTCGCGGAGCTTTAGCAAATTCATTCCCCTCTTTAGCTAAAGAGGGGAACTGCTACATGATGAGCTATGTTGTTTTGTTATAATGTTTGTTGGTTGGTTGCACCTCCCTTTAGTCAAAGGGAGGTGGATAGCTTGACGAAGGAGGGCTAGACGGAGGGTTTGGTTTTTAATTTATTTATTGGTTTTGAAATGGATTCCTGCTTTTGCAGGAATGACAATAAGATTTATATAATTAACATTACTTTTTTGCATTGCCCAAAAAAGTAACCAAAAAAGTCTAGGCTGACGATGCTTTATCTAAATTTATCATTTGACACCTAAATTTTAGGAACTCGCTATTAGAATTTTAGGTAAAATAGTATTTTGTTAAGCTCAAACAGCCTAAAATTTTACGGTGTCTGCATTTCAAATTTTACGATAAATCCTCGATAGGCCGGTGGCATGCTAAGGGGCTTTTTCTTTAAAATAATGATTTTCTAGGAGAAATAGTTTAGATGTAAGCTGTAGTGGATTCCTGCTTTTGCAGGAATGACAGTAGGAATTTTATATTACTTTTTTGCATCGACCAAAAAAGTAACCAAAAAAGTCTAGGCGGATTTTCCTTTGCTTGAAAACTACTCAAAAGCCTTATCATGCGGATGGCAAAACGCTGCGCTAGGCCATCCTCCACGTCCCCACTGCGGTTTTTGTTTGTTTTACTACGCAAAGGAAAAATAAGCCGGGGCTTAATAATGGGCTTATTCTTTAAAATAATGATTTTCTAGGAGAAATAGTTTTTAGATGTAAGCAGTAATGACAGCTTTACTAATACACTTAGAACTTTACTTTCAAACTCCCCTTTCTTTGCTTTCGCGGAGCTTTAGCAAATTCATTCCCCTCTTTAGCTAAAGAGGGGAACTGCTACATGATGAGCTATGTTGTTTTGTTATAATGTTTGTTGGTTGGTTGCACCTCCCTTTAGTCAAAGGGAGGTGGATAGCTTGACGAAGGAGGGCTAGACGGAGGGTTTGGTTATTTGATTTATTTATTGGTTTTGAAATGGATTCCTGCTTTTGCAGGAATGACAGGAGAATTTCTATTATTAATATTACTTTTTTGCATCGACCAAAAAAGTAACCAAAAAAGTCTAGGCGGATTTTCGTTTACTTGAAAACTACTCAAAAGCCTTATCATGCGGATGGCAAAACGCTGCGCTAGGCCATCCTCCGCGTCCCCACTGCGGCTTTTGCTTGTTTTACTACGCAAACGAAAAATAAGCCGGGGCATGCTAAGGGGCTTTTTCTTTAAAATAATAATTTTCTAGGAGAATTAGTTTTTAGATGTAAGCAGTAATGACAGCTTTACTAATACACTTAGAACTTTACTTTCAAACTCCCCTTTCTTTGCTTTCGCGGAGCTTCAGCAAATTCATTCCCCTCTTTAGCTAAAGAGGGGAGCTGCTACACGATGAGCTATGTTGTTTTGTTATAATGTTTGTTGGTTGGTTGCTCCTCCCTTTAGGCAAAGGGAGGTGGGTAGCTTGACAAAGGAGGGCTAGACGGAGGGTTTGGTTTTTAATTTATTTATTGGTTTTGAAATGGATTCCTGCTTTTGCAGGAATGACAATAAGATTTATATAATTAACATTACTTTTTTGCATTGCCCAAAAAAGTAACCAAAAAAGTCTAGGCTGACGAGCCTTTATCTAAATTTTTCATTTGACACCTAAATTTTAGGAACTCGCTATTAGAATTTTAGGTAAAATAGTATTTTGTTAAGCTCAAACAGCCTAAAATTTTACGGTGTCTGCATTTCAAATTTTACGATAAATCCTCGATAGGCCGGGGGTCTGCTAAGGGGCTTTTTCTTTAAAATAATAATTTTCTAGGAGAAATAGTTTTTAGATGTAAGCAGTAATGACAGCTTTACTAATACACTTAGAACTTTACTTTCAAACTCCCCTTTCTTTGCTTTCGCGGAGCTTTAGCAAATTCATTCCCCTCTTTAGCTAAAGAGGGGAACTGCTACATGATGAGCTATGTTGTTTTAATATAATGTTTGTTGGTTGCTTGCTCCTCCCTTTAGTCAAAGGGAGGTGGGTAGCTTGACGAAGGAGAGCTAAACGGAGGGTTTGGTTTTTAATTTACTTATTGGTTTTGAGGTGGATTCCTGCTTTTGCAGGAATGACAATAAGATTTATATAATTAACATTACTTTTTTGCATTGCCCAAAAAAGTAACCAAAAAAGTCTAGGCTGACGATGCTTTATCTAAATTTATCATTTGACACCTAAATTTTAGGAACTCGCTATTAGAATTTTAGGTAAAATAGTATTTTGTTAAGCTCAAACAGCCTAAAATTTTACGGTGTCTGCATTTCAAATTTTACGATAAATCCTCGATAGGCCGGTGGTCTGCTAAGGGGCTTTTTCTTTAAAATAATGATTTTCTAGGAGAAATAGTTTTTAGATGTAAGCAGTAATGACAGCTTTACTAATACACTTAGAACTTTACTTTCAAACTCCCCTTTCTTTGCTTTCGCAGAGCTTCAGCAAATTCATTCCCCTCTTTAGCTAAAGAGGGGAGCTGCTACACGATGAGCTATGTTGTTTTAAAATAATGTTTCTTATTTCCCTGCTCCTCCCTTTAGTCAAAGGGAGGTGGGTAGCTTGACGAAGGAGGGCTAGACGGAGGGTTTGGTTATTTGATTTACTTATTGGTTTTGAGGTGGATTCCTGCTTTTGCAGGAATGACAATAAGATTTATATAATTAACATTACTTTTTTGCATTGCCCAAAAAAGTAACCAAAAAAGTCTAGGCTGACGATGCTTTATCTAAATTTATCATTTGACACCTAAATTTTAGGAACTCGCTATTAGAATTTTAGGTAAAATAGTATTTTGTTAAGCTCAAACAGCCTAAAATTTTACGGTGTCTGCATTTCAAATTTTACGATAAATCCTCGATAGGCCGGGGGTCTGCTAAGGGGCTTTTTCTTTAAAATAATGATTTTCTAGGAGAAATAGTTTTTAGATGTAAGCAGTAATGACAGCTTTACTAATACACTTAAAACTTTACTTTCAAACTCCCCTTTCTTTGCTTTCGCAGAGCTTTAGCAAATTCATTCCCCTCTTTAGCTAAAGAGGGGAACTGCTACATGATGAGCTATGTTGTTTTGTTATAATGTTTGTTGGTTGGTTGCACCTCCCTTTAGTCAAAGGGAGGTGGAAAGCTTGACGAAGGAGGGCTAGACGGAGGGTTTGTCTCTAAAAGCAAGGAAGTTTTCGTTTTATTCTTTGCTTAAATACAAACGGGATTGTCATTGCTGTGGAAGCAGGAACTATAAAGAATAATTACTTTTTTACTCACTATTTTTTATTTATTTAAAGTTGTGTTCGTGAATCTTTGATTTGCATTGCCCAAAAAAGTAACCAAAAAAGTCTAGGCTGACGATGCTTTATCTAAATTTATCATTTGACAACTAAATTTTAGGAACTCGCTATTAGAATTTTAGGTAAAATAGTATTTTGTTAAGCTCAAACAGCCTAAAATTTTACGGTGTCTGCATATCAAATTTTACGATAAATCCTCGTAGGCCGGTGGCATGCTAAGTGGTATTTATATTATAAAGAATAATTATTGGGAGAAATACTTTTTAGTTTTATGTTGTAATGGATTCCTGCCTGCGCAGGAATGATAGCTTTATAATATAACTTAGAGTTTCATTTTCAAACTCCCCTTTCTTTGCTTTCGCGGAGCTTCAGCAAATTCATTCCCCTCTTTAACTAAAGAGGGGAGCTGCTACATGATGAGCTATGTTGTTTTAATATAATGTTTGTTGGCTGGTTGCTCCTTCCTTTAGTCAAAGGGAGGTGGATAAACACCACCGGTTCCGTAAAGGAATGCCACCGTATCCATCGAGCAATGGAACCGCTTCCGTGATTCCTTCGCACCGGTTGTGGTTTTTTAGTAGTTTTTGTTTTTGGGGTTTTAGTGGATTCCTGCTTTTGCAGGAATGACAGGAGAATTTCTATTATTAATATTACTTTTTTGCATCGACCAAAAAAGTAACCAAAAAAGTCTAGGCTGACGATGCTTTATCTAAATTTATCATTTGACACCTAAATTTTAGGAACTCGCTATTAGAATTTTAGGTAAAATAGTATTTTGTTAAGCTCAAACAGCCTAAAATTTTACGGTGTCTGCATTTCAAATTTTACGATAAATCCTCGATAGGCCGGGGGTCTGCTAAGGGGCTTATTATTGTAAATGAACACATTACTTTTTTTAATTTGTTCTTAAGAAGATTCCTGTCTGCGTAGGAATGACATTGTTTTCTAATATAACTTAGAGTTTCATTTTCAAACTCCCCTTTCTTTGCTTTCGCGGAGCTTCAGCAAATTCATTCCCCTCTTTAACTAAAGAGGGGAGCTGCTATACGATTAGCTATGTTGTTTTGTTATAATGTTTATTTGGTGGTTGCTCTTCCCTTTAGTCAAAGGGACAATGCGGTATGGAAGAAATACTATACTTGAAATAAATAAAACAACTATTAACTTTCTGGGGCGAGTTCTACTTCAAGGCCATCCATTTCTGGGGTCATTTGGATTTGACAGCCTAAACGGGAGTTGTCTTTTACATAGAAAGCTTCGCTTAGCATTGCTTCTTCGTCATCTTGCATTTCTGGTAATTCGGTGTCGCTTAAAACATAGCACTGACAAGAGGCACACATAGCCATCCCACCACAAATACCAATGGTTCCTTCTGGAGCGAGCTCGTAGGAACGAACTACTTCCATCAAATTCATAGCCATATCTGTTGGTGCGGCAACCTCGTGTGTTACACCCTCTCTATCTGTTATTTTAATGTTGATATCTTGCATGATTTAGGGATTAGGGATTAGGGATTAGGGATTAGGGTATATGAGTTATTTTAGTGATTTAATGAAACCGAATAACATATTTGATATCTGATTGGAATTTGTAATCCGTTTTTCTGTTTGTTCTTTATCTTCAAAATGTCATCTTATAGCCAATTACAACATAGATCGCATTTCACTAGAGGAACCTGTTGCAAAATATAAAAATCTTTTAAAATCTGCATTGGAATTTTGATCAAAGCCTTCCGCTATATTATTAGAGTTTGAAACAGCCACTCTTACAATTGCTTCCAGAAACACAAAACAGCTGAGCCCAAACGCCTTACACCTAATCCCTATTCTATCTTCTTCACTACCGCTTTTGGTGCTTCTTTTCTGGTTCCGTCAAATCCATTTACTCCGGCAACAGTTGTGTATTTTAATACGTATCTTTTTCCTGGATTAATGATTTGGTAAGCTGCTTGACACATAAGTGTTGCTTCGTGGAATCCGCAAAGGATAAGCTTTAATTTACCTGGATAGGTATTTACATCACCGATAGCGAAAATTCCTGGTATGTTTGTTTGGTAATCTAGAGCATTATTCACCTTGATGGCATTCTTCTCAATCTCTAAGCCCCAGTTGGCAATAGGTCCTAGTTTTGGAGAGAGTCCGAATAAAGGAATAAAGTGATCGCATTCCAATTCAAATTCCTTTTCTATATGATCTGCCTGGCTTACAACGACTCCTGAAAGTTGGTCATCTCCTAAGATACCAACCACCTCTGCAGGGGTAATTAAATCGATTTTTCCAGCAGTTTTTAGTTCTTGCACTTTTTCTACCGAATCTAAATGTCCGCGGAACTCATTTCTCCTATGGATAAGCGTTACTTTTTTAGCCACATCACTTAAAAAGATTGCCCAGTCTAAAGCAGAGTCTCCTCCTCCAGCGATAACCACTTTTTTATTGCGGTACATTTCTGGTTCTTTAATCATATACTCTACCCCTTTATCTTCAAAGTCGGCGATATTATGAATTAAAGGTTTACGAGGCTCAAAACTTCCTAATCCACCAGCAATTGCTACTACTGGCGCATGGTGTTTGGTTCCTTTGTTTGTGGTAACGATAAAGGTTCCGTCTTCTAATTTATCAATGGTTTCTGCTCGCTCCCCAAGGGTAAATCCTGGTTCGAATTGCTTGCATTGCTCCATTAGTTTATCCGTTAGATCTCCTGCAAGAATTTCTGGATAAGCAGGGATATCATAAATGGGTTTTTTAGGATACAACTCCGAACATTGTCCGCCAATTTGCGGCAAGGCATCTATAAGGTGGCATTTCAGTTTTAGTAATCCGGCTTCAAATACCGTAAATAATCCTGTAGGTCCGGCTCCTATAATAAGTATATCTGTTTTAATCATTTTATTCCTGCGAAAACGAAACCTCCTAAGTTTCTGCTTTCCTTTTTTTTTATTTAATAAACTTGTTTGCTACTGTTTTATATGTGCAAATATCTACTAATTTCCTTAGTGTTTATATGATATTTATCAGTTGCGTGAAGGATGGAACGGCCTGTTTGAGCGCCTCGCAGAGCGCGAGTAGTGACAGCCTGACCCTTGTGGTCACGCCCAAACTAAGCTTCTATATTAATAACTTGTTCTATTTGTGGTGCGTATTTTTTGATGGTCATTTCTACCCCAGATTTTAGGGTCATTTGATTGACACTACAACCTACACAGGCACCTAGTAATTGCACTTTTACCAGCTTATCATCTTCTATAGATAATAAGGATATATCGCCGCCATCGCTTTGTAAGAATGGACGGATTTCCTCTAAGGCCTTTTCAACATTTAATCTAATTTCTTCTGTGCTCATCTGCTATATATTTACTCCGTGAAACCTCTATAAAAAAGGTGGTGCATTATTTTTTAGTTACTGCTGAACATCCAGCCATGGTGGTGATTTTGATTGCCTCAGTAGGTGGTAAGTTTTCGTTTCTTCTTACTACCTCTTGCACAACATTTTGGGTGATTTTTTCGAACTCCTTTTCTAAAGGGGTTGCTGTTTGTAATGCTGCTGGGCGACCTACGTCTCCGGCTTCGCGTATGCTTTGTACTAAAGGCAACTCGCCTAAGAAAGGTACTTGTAGGTCTTCGGCAAGGTTTCTAGCTCCTTGTTTTCCGAAGATATAATATTTATTTTCCGGAAGCTCTGCTGGTGTAAAGTATGCCATATTTTCTACGATTCCTAAAACAGGAACTTGTATAGAGTCTTGTTGGAACATAGCAACTCCTTTTTTAGCATCTGCTAAAGCTACGTTTTGCGGTGTACTTACTACAACCGCTCCGGTTATTGGTAGCGACTGCATGATGCTTAAGTGGATATCTCCCGTTCCTGGAGGTAGGTCTAATAATAAGAAATCTAATTCTCCCCAGTGTGCATCAAAAATCATTTGATTTAATGCTTTTGCTGCCATTGGTCCACGCCAAACCACTGCCTGATCTGGTTTGGTGAAAAAGCCAATAGAAAGCACTTTTACGCCGTAATTTTCTACGGGTTTCATTTTAGACTTTCCCTCTATATTTACTGCAAGCGGCTTTTCGTTTGCTACATCAAACATGATTGGAATAGATGGCCCATAGATATCGGCATCTAAAATCCCTACCTTAAAGCCCATTTTTGCTAAGCTTACTGCGATATTTGCTGTAACGGTAGATTTACCAACCCCTCCTTTTCCTGAGGCAATAGCCACGATGTTTTGAATACCAGGGATAGCTTTTCCTTTAATGACATTTGGAGCTGACTTGGTAGGAGCTTCTACTTTGATATTCACCTTTACTTTTGCTTTTTGATGCACTAGTTTGTGAATGGTTTGTAGAATTTCTACTTCGGTTTTCTTTTTTGCTTGTAGGCTTGGGTTTGCAATAGTAATATCTACAACAACCTCATCGCCAAAAGTGATAACATTAGTTACTGCACCGCTTTCTACCATGTTTTGTCCTTCGCCTGGAGCAGAAATAGTTTCTAATGCTTTAAGTATATCTTGCTTATTCAGTTTCATTTTTATCGAGCTAAAAGAAAATAGTACAGACAAAAAAATAGGTTTATCCTACTTATTTTGTCTAGACTATTCTCTTGTTTAATTAAGAATCATTCTAAATGCAAATATATATAATAATGCATTAAGACGGAAGCTAGTAGCTGTAAGTTTTTTTATAGTATAATTAATAGAATCTATCAGAAAGCGAATAGCTAAAAACGGAAGTTAAAGGGGCGAATTTGAAAAGAATTATAAGTTTTTGGCAGGATCCCAAAATAGGCTATCGAAATCTTGGATCTGGTTATCTATAACCTGCACTCCTTCGCTTTCTAAAAGTTGTTGCATGAGATTCGTTCCTTCAAAATGATGTTTGCCTGTGAGCAAGCCTTTTCGGTTTACTACGCGGTGCGCAGGAACATCTTTATTGTGAGAGCCATTCATAGCATAGCCAACCATTCTCGCGCTTCTAGCTGCCCCTAGGTATTTAGCAATAGCACCGTAACTAGTGACTCTCCCGTAAGGAATTTGCCGAGCGACCTCATACACTTTCTCAAAAAAACTTTCGGTTTTTGCCTGCATTATAAATCCCCAATAATATGAAATAGGGTAATAATAGAAATCACTCCGGTTACCGTTCCTATTAAATAATTCATACTTTTTTGTGAGGTAATAGATTTGTTTTTAATCTTATCGAAAAAGAAAATATAGATATAAAACATCACGAAACTACCACTTACCGCTCCTGCTACATAGGACAGAATACTGGTTTGCTCAAAATCCATCCAACCAAAAGAGGCTAGTGTAATACTCATATAGGCTTGGTAAGGAATAGGAAATACATTTAAAGCGGAAAGCAATACGCCTTGAAAATACCTGCTCTTTTTGCTTTTAACCTTAAAATCTACGTTCTTTTTTGCAGGGTCTTTTTTAGCTAGTAATAAAAAATAGATCGTGATAAGTACGAATAAAACAAAAGCTACGCGTTGCAAAATAACTACTACATCCTGATGATTACTAAGGTAACGAGCAAATAAAACCCCGATATAGGTTTGGGCTATAACAATAGTACAAGCGCCGGCAGAAAACATAATTCCTCTAGAATGCCCGTCTTTTAAACTAATTTTTGCAGCCGTCATATTGAGTAATCCCGGGGGAGTTACACCTACCAAGGCAACAAGAAATCCTAGAAAAAATATGATAGTGATATTCAAACTACTTTAATTTAAAGCGAATATACGTAATTGCTTTGTTTTCTTGAAGATACTGACTCTCATAAAAGGTTTGAATGCTAGTTACTTCTTCTGGAGAACCTTCTTGTTTATACACGTTGTGGTTTGCATATAAAACCTCATGCCCTGCACCGTGTAAGAGCCCTAAGGTATAACCATGCATAAACTCGCTATCCGTTTTCAGGTTAATCACCCCATCTTCTTTTAGAATCTTTTTATAACGCGCTAGAAAATCGGCATTAGTCATTCTATGCTTGGTACGCTTGTATTTTATTTGTGGGTCTGGAAAGGTAATCCATATTTCATCTACCTCATTGGCAGCAAAAGCATGTTCTACCAATTCGATTTGCATGCGTAAAAAAGCCACATTCGGAATATTTTCCTCTATAGCTGTTTTTGCTCCTCTCCAAAAACGCGCTCCCTTAATATCGATACCAATAAAGTTTTTGTTAGGATATTTCTGAGCTAATGCCACGCTATACTCTCCTTTTCCACAACCAAGTTCTAGAATTAGCGGATGCTCATTTTTAAAAAAGCTTTTATTCCAGTTTCCTTTTAAGGAAAATTGCCCTTCTACAAGCTCTTCTCTTGAAGGTTGAAAGACGTTATCAAAGGTTTCGTTTTCTCTAAAGCGTTTTAGTTTGTTTTTACTTCCCACAGTTACATAAAGTTTTGGCGAAAATAAAGATTTTTTTTCAACAATAAATCCAAATTACAAGCTATAAAGTGTTTTAGTAAAAATATTTACACGCATAGATTATGCGTATCTTTGTTTTTAATGAAAGAAAAAAAGCGCATACTAGTTGCTGCACTACACTGGGGACTTGGCCACGCGACCCGTTGCATACCTATCATTCAGTTATTATTGAAAAATAATTTTGAAGTTATTCTTGCTAGTGACGGTGCTGCTCTTTTATTATTACAGAAAGAATTTCCAGAGCTAGAAAGCATCCAGCTACCTTCTTACAATATAAGCTATTCTAAACATCCGAAGTTCTTAAAGTGGAAACTGCTCTTGGAAGCGCCAAAGTTTTTTAGAACGCTAAAAGCAGAAGAAAAAGCCACAGCAGCCATCATGGAAAGCCACAAGGTAGACGGCATTATAAGCGATAACCGTTTTGGGGTGTATAGCGACAAAGTTCCTTCGGTTTTTATCACGCATCAGCTACAGGTTTTAAGCGGAAACACCACCTGGCTAAGTACCAAGATGCACCAAATGATCCTAAAGAAATTTACAGAATGTTGGGTTCCGGATTATCAAGGAAGTTCAAATTTAAGCGGAAAATTGGGGCATGTGGAGCTGCCTGAAACACCCATTAAATACATAGGCCCATTGAGTAGGTTTTCTAAAAAAGAAAAAGAGCCGCTATATGATGTATTGGTTTTATTGTCTGGCCCAGAACCACAACGAAGTCTGCTAGAAGAAAAACTTTTAGTAGAACTAAAAAACTTTTCAGGAAAGACCCTATTTGTTAGAGGTGTCTTGGAAAAAAAACAGACCATCACCCAAAAAGAACATATCCGCATATATAATTTTATGCATGGTCAAGAATTAGAAGAAAGCATAAACGCAAGTGCTTTGGTTCTTTCTCGTTCTGGTTATACCACTATAATGGATTTGGCGAAACTAGAGAAAAAAGCTTTTTTTATACCCACTCCGGGGCAAATGGAACAGGAATATCTCGCGAAACGATTGGACGCTTTAGGGATTATCCCATTTTGTACGCAGAATGCATTTCGTGTAACTCAATTAGAGCGAGTGCGTGATTATACCGGATTTACAGATTATAAAAACGCTAATAATTTAGAGGGTTTACTAAGCCTTTTCTAGGGTAAAAGAGAATTCGCTTCCCACTTCAAACTCACTATCAATATACATTTTCTCGTTATGTGCTTCTAGGATATGCTTTACAATAGCTAGACCTAATCCAGAACCACCTTCCTTACGAGAACCACTTTTGTCTACACGGTAAAAACGCTCGAACAATCTAGATATATGCTGTTTTTCTATTCCCTCTCCGTTATCTGTAACACGAACAATGACTTTCTTTTTGGTAAGATTTTCAATGCTTACTTCGGTAGTTCCTTGCTGTCTTCCGTACTTAATGGAATTCACTACTAAGTTGGTAAGTACTTGTTGCATGCGCTCCTTATCTGCTCGAACTAAAATGGGCTCTTTATAATCGATATCAAAAGTTAAGCTAATACTTTTCTTAGCTGCCTTCATTTCAAAAAGTTCAAAAACACTCTCAATGAGGGCTACAATATCAAAGATTTCTATTTTAAGCCTTAAATCACCAACCTCTAATTTGGTGATCATATCCAAGTCTTTCACGATATATATAAGTCGCTCTACCCCCTTACTGGCATTTCTTAAATACTTATCGCGAACGTTTTTGTCTTTAACCGCACCATCCATTAAGGTTAGAATATAACCCTGCACGGTAAACAGTGGTGTTTTAAGTTCGTGGGATATATTTCCAAGAAACTCCTTTCGGTATTCCTCTCGTATTCTTAAGGTTTCTATTTCTAATTTTCGATCTTTGGTGTACTTATCAATTTCTTTGGTAAGCGTTGCCATATCGGTAGTAATACTATCTTTACTAATGGTAGAATCTTCGAGCAACTTTAAATCATCATAGATTTTTTTTACTCGATTGTAAATAAATTTCTCTACGCGATATTGAATTAGAACAAAAGAGAAAGCAAAGCAAAAGATAGTTAGTACTGCTATTTGCAGGAACTGAACATTGTAAAACACATATAAAAAAACAGTGATAAGGACTGCTATAAACAAACTGATAAATGCAGTTGTTTTTAAGGCAAACTTATATGTTTTTTTTAGCTTTTTTTGCATTATTCAACAAACTTATATCCCACACCTTTTACGGTTTTGAAATAATCATCCCCTAATTTTTCACGAAGCTTTCTAATATGCACATCGATGGTTCTTCCACCTACAACTACTTCGTTACCCCAAACATTATCTAAAATATCTTCACGCTTAAATACTTTTCCAGGCTTAGAAGCTAGTAAAGAAAGTAATTCGAACTCTTTTCTAGGAAGCACAATCTCTTCGCCTTTTAGTACGATTTTATATTCGTCTCTGTTAATAACAAGGTTTCCTAAAACCACATTGCTAGTATCTTCTTCGTCCTTAAACCTTCTCAACAATGCCTTAACCTTACTAACTAATACCTTTGGCTTAATAGGTTTTGTAATATAATCGTCTGCTCCGGCATCAAAACCAGCAACCTGTGAATAATCCTCGCCTCTAGCGGTTAAAAAAGTAATAATGGTATTGTCTAAACTATCTATTTTTCGGATTTGCTCACAAGCCTCAATACCATCCATTTCTGGCATCATAACATCTAAAATAATCAGGTGAGGCTGCGTTTTTTTAGCTTTCTTTACTGCTTGCACACCATTTTCGGCCGTGATAACCTGGTAGCCTTCCGCAGTTAGATTATAGCCTACTATTTCTAGTATGTCTGGCTCATCATCTACTAAAAGTATTTTAATGTCTTTCTTCTTCATAAAAAGGACTAAAGTTAATTTTTTGTAAAGATAAAATTAAAACTAAAGTTGAATTAGAACTTTACATACAAATAACGATTTGGTAACATTGTGGAGCTGTAAACCTACAAAATATCGCATAGCAGCCTATAAATCTGATGTTTATGTAAGAATTATTATATTAAAAAATTATGAATATTTTAATAATCAGTAGCTTATAGTAATAATTCTCATTATATTTGTGCTAATAAACCATAAATTATACTTAATAACACAATTATGAAAAAACTTTACTTTTTATTATTTACAGTATTAACTTTTAGCTATTCTTTCGGGCAAGAGCTAATGGTTAATGGCGACCTAGAAGCTTGGGACAACCCTACTACCCCTACAGGTTGGTCTAAGATTGAGAGTATTGCTCAAGAGACTACAGAAATTCATGGAGGAACTTATGCTGCCAAACATACTGGGGGAACCTCAGATTTTGGACAGACTATTACAGGTATTGTACCGGGAACTTCTTATACCATCTCATTATGGTATAAAGTGGATGCAGGCTTTGGTGATGGTACCGATGCTAGAATTTGGAGTTATTGGAAAAACGGCAATACGAATATTAACGATAATGCAAGTGAACTAAGAGGGCCAAATAACGCATATTTTGACAATAACGGTAATCAATGGACGCAATACTCAGTAACTTTAACAGCTCCTGCAACAGCAGATTCATTTTACTATGAAGTAAGAACTTATGGTACAGCTGTTGTGTATTGGGATGATTTTTCTTTCTTTCAAGAGGCTACCGCAGTTCCTACTTTAGGAGTGGTTTCTCCTGGAGACGGAGATAATGTTGCTGGACCAGATGTAACTCTAGATTTAAGTGTTCAAAACTTTACCGTTGGTAATACAGGAACTGGTGCTGACGGACATATTCATTATTCCGTTGATGGTGGTGCTACTATCATGAAATATGATACAGACCCAATAATCCTAACAGGATTATCTGCAGGAGACCATACAGTGGATTTAGAATTGGTGGATGATGATCATAACCCTTTAGCAACTCCAATCACAACTAGTGTTACCTTTACCGTATACGAAGTACAAACTCTTCCATTTGTAGAGTCTTTTAATTATACTGTTGGAGAAGCATTAGCAGCACAACCAGCTTGGACAAACTACTTCTCTGGGGATGATGTATTAGTAGAAGCAGGAAGCTTATCTTATTCTACCTTAAATGGAGAAGGAAACGCTATTGCCTTTGATGGATCTGGAGCAGACCCTGTTGTAGATTACACACCAACTAGTGCTGGAAAAATATACTCTTCATTCATGCTTAAAGTAACTTCTCTTGAAGCTGGTGCAATAGATGGTTATTTTGCTATCCTAAGAACAGATAGTGGTGATTATGCAGCTAGATTATGGATTTCTCCTACTGGAGCATCTACTTACCAAATTGGAATTAGCAATGGTGGTACTTTAACGCAAGTTACAGCTGGTGCAGACTTTAACATAGATCAAACCATTTTTGTAGTATTTAACTACGATATAGATAACGATACCGTAAACGCTTGGGCAAATCCTGCTTTAGGGGTTGCGGAACCAGTTGCAGATATATCTGAGCCTTCTACATCCACTGCAAATACCTTTTCACAATTCATGGTTAGACAAGATTCTACCAATGAAACTCCAGGTATTGTTATGGATGAGTTAAGAATTGGAACGACTTGGGCAAGTGTAACTCCAGCAACTTTATCTATAGAAAACCTACAAACTAGTACCTTTGGTGTTTACCCTAACCCAGTAACAAATGGTACCGTAACTATTACATCTACTTCTCAGGATGCAATGAACGTACAAGTGTTTGACATCTTAGGGAAACAAGTTAAAAACGAAACTTTAACAAACAATACCTTAAATGTTTCCAACTTAAAATCTGGTGTTTATATCGTGAAAATCACGCAAAACAATGCTTCAACTACTAAGAAATTAGTGATTAAGTAATAAGATTTAAAAAATATCCTTAAAGCGTAGCTCTGTTTAGAGCTACGCTTTTTTATTTTCCATATTTTTGCTTTATGATTTCTAAAGACACTATTTTTAATATATCATCTGAGGCTGCATTTGAAGCTGTAGCCTTACAGGTTTTTAAATTTCAGTTTGAGAACAATCCGGTGTATCGTTCTTTTTGTGATTTATTGTATAAAAATCCTAGCGATATTAAGCGCGTGGAAGACATTCCCTTTTTACCTATTTCCTTTTTTAAATCCCATGAGATATTAAGTTCTTCGGAAGAAATTCAGGAAATATTCACCAGCAGTGGAACTACCGGAAGCACCACGAGTAAGCATGCCGTTACCGATATTTCTATATATGAAGAAAGCTTCAGAAAAGGTTTTAAACACTTTTACGGAGACATAGAAGACTATACCATACTTGCATTGCTTCCTAATTATTTAGAACGAGAAGGCTCTTCCTTAATCTATATGGTAAACGACTTTATTGAAAAATCTAAAAAGCCAGAAAGCGGTTTTTATTTAAACAACCTAGAAGCACTTACTAGCAAACTATTACAGCTAGAACAACAAGGAGAAAAAGTCTTACTGATTGGCGTTTCCTTTGCCTTATTAGATTTGGTAGAAAAGCATCGTTTTCAATTAAAAAACACCATTATTATGGAAACTGGTGGTATGAAAGGAAGGCGAAAAGAATTGATTCGAGAAGAACTACACGCTATTTTAAAAGATGGCTTTGGGGTGTCAAATATTCATAGCGAATATGGTATGACCGAATTACTGAGTCAGGGCTACTCAAAAGGAAACGGCATTTTTACTTGTCCGAATTGGATGCGAATCCTTACTAGAGATACAGAAGACGCCTTATCTATTCAAGCCCCTGGAAAAACAGGCGGACTAAACGTAATAGATCTAGCCAATATAAATTCCTGTTCTTTTATTGCCACCCAAGACCTAGGAAAACTACATAGCGATGGGAGCTTTGAAATCATTGGCAGATTTGATCATAGCGATATTCGTGGGTGTAATTTAATGGTCTTGTAAGGAATGAAAAAAGTTACCGACTAATATATAGCTAGAAAAAGAAAAATTGTTTTTTAGTAAATTGGTTAGTTTTTGGTTAGCCTGATTACTCGAGTAATCAGGCTTTCTATTTATACTACTTTGCTAAAAAGAAAATGCTCTATCTTTTAAAGAAAAAGATGGAGCATTTTTTTATGAATTAGCCATACATTTATACCGCTTTTATAATATAGGTATTACGTTTTCCTTTATTAATAACTACGTACTTACCGTTAATTAGATCTTTTTCGGTAATGGTATAATCTTCTTTCACCTTCTCTTTATTTACAGCAATAGCATTCTCTTTTAAAGATCTACGCGCCTCCCCGTTAGAAGCTAAGAAGTTTGTTTGTGCGGCAAGTGCAGCAATCATATCTAAACCTGCTTCTATATCTTTTAGAGGGATTTCCGCTTGCGGTACTCCTTCAAAAACATCTAAAAAGGTGTTTTCGTCTAAGGTTTTAATATCTTCTTTAAAGCTTTTACTAAACAGAATATTCGATGCTTTTTCTGCATTTTCAAATTCTGCTTTGGTATGTACTAAGGTAGTAACCTCTTCTGCTAAACGCTTTTGTAACAAACGCAGGTGCGGCATTTCTTTATGCTCAGCAATTAAAGCTTCAATAGTTTCTTTGTCTATAAAAGTAAAAATCTTGATATACTTTTCTGCATCCTCATCACTAGTGTTTAACCAGAATTGGTAGAATTTATACACGGAAGTTTTATCGGCATCTAACCAAACATTTCCACCTTCGGTTTTACCAAATTTCGTTCCGTCTGCTTTAGTAATTAAAGGGCAAGTCATTGCGTAAGCTTTCGCTTCTTCGCCAACATGCATACGTCTTACTAACTCTGTTCCGGTAGTAATATTTCCCCATTGGTCACTTCCACCCATTTGTAATAAGCAGTTATGCTCTTTATATAAATGGTAAAAATCATATCCTTGAATTAATTGGTAGGTGAACTCTGTAAAGGACATTCCTACGCTTCCTTCTTCTCCAGAAAAACGCTTTTTTACAGAATCTTTAGCCATCATATAGTTTACGGTAATACGTTTTCCTACATCACGAGCAAAGTCTATAAAACTGAAGTTTTTCATCCAATCGTAGTTATTTACTAACACTGGAGCATTTTCTTTATCGGAAGAAAAGTCTAAGAAACGGGATAGCACGCCCTTAATTCCGGCAACGTTTTTAGCAAGCGTTTCTTCATTAAGTAAATTACGCTCATCGCTTTTACCGGAAGGGTCGCCAATCATTCCTGTTGCACCACCAACCAAAGCCATTGGCTTATGCCCAGCTTTTTCTAAATGCATTAATAAGATAATAGGAACTAAACTACCTATATGTAAGGAGTCTGACGTAGGATCAAAACCAATATAAGCCGTTGTCATTTCTTTATTTAATTGCTCTTCCGTTCCAGGCATGATATCTTGTACCATTCCTCGCCATCTTAATTCTTCTACTAAATTATAATTCATTGCTTCTTTATTATTCAAATCTTGGGCAAAGATAAGTTTATCTCTTGAATAGATAAATACTAATAATAAAAAAGTAGAGCAAAGGAAACCGTTTATATCATTTGAAACCGCTTCGAAAAATATTCTTATTGAAATAAAATCCCTAATTTCGCTATTAGCGAAAAAGCCCAGATAAGCAAGAAATGATTTTAGTTACCGGAGGAACAGGTTTAGTAGGCTCCCACCTACTTTTTGAATTGGCTAAGAACAAGCAACAGGTTCGTGCTATATACCGAAGCGAAGAAAAATTGGAAGCCGTTAAAAAAGTGTTTTCTTATTTTACGGAAGATGCTGAAACGCTATTCCATAGAATTTCTTGGGTACAAACCGACCTTTTAAATATTCCGGAACTGACTTCCGTTTTTGAAGGAGTCACCCATGTATATCATTGTGCGGCATTGATTTCTTTTGATCCTAGTGATTATCATATTCTTAGAAAAACAAATATTGAAGGTACTGCTAACATCGTAAACTTAAGCATAGACAATGAAGTAGAAAAGCTATGTTATGTGAGTTCGGTAGCTACTATAGGGCATAAAAAAGACGGCAGCTTATTAGATGAGGAATCCTACTGGAATCCGGAGGCTGATAATAGTGTATATAGCATTACTAAGTATGGTGCTGAAATGGAAGTATGGCGAGGTACACAAGAAGGTTTAGATGCCGTTATTGTGAATCCCGGACTGATATTAGGTGCAGGTTTTTGGAATACTGGAAGCGGACAATTATTTAAAAGAGTGGCTGGCACACTACCGTATTATACTACAGGAACTGCTGGATATGTAGATGTAAAAGATGTTGTGGTAGCTATGTTGCAACTTATGGAAAGCAACATTAAAAACGAACGGTTTATACTAATTGCTGAAAACCTAAGTTTTAAAGACTTTGTGACGATGGCTTCGAAACAGCTTAAGGTAAAAATACCAACAAAGCCTGTTAAACCATGGATGTTACAAATTGCTTGGAGATTGGATTGGCTAAAAAGTTTCCTAACCAAAAAGCCTAGAAGCTTAACCAAACAAAATGCGGCTTCTGCTTTAAGTGCTACCAACTATAACAATGAGAAAGTTGTAAAAGCTTTAGACTATACTTTTATTCCTATAGAAGAAAGTATTGCTTCCATTTCGGAACAATATTTAAAAGAGCTTTAGTCTGTTTTACGACTTACTTTCATATACCCTGGTTCTGCATCTAAATCTTTTTGAGCTTTCAGAGGTCTTTTGATAAGTTGTATGGTATTTTCTTGGGTTCTTACTTTTATACGATTAAGAGAATCCTCATTAGCCCTTTTTCTAACTTCCTCTCCTTGAATAGCAATAAACTTTTCCTTTAACACCTCTAGACTATCTTTTACTTTGGCATAAATATCTTGATAGTCATCCATATTAAACGCGTAGTACTCATTGCTTTTAGCAAACTGAACGCTATCTATTTGGTGTTTATTATAAATATATTTCTGTAAGTCGATACCCTTTTGCTCCAACAACTTTTTGTTAACTCCCTTTGCGGAATTCAGCATAGACATTTCGATAATAATATCTACCATTTTATCTTTAGAGAGAAGGTTGTCTGGCTTTTTAGGTTTGTCTACAGTACTACAAGACACGATAAGCAATATAGAAAATTGGTATAATAGCTTTTTCATTATCTGTCAAACGTTAGTTGCTTGGCAGCTTTTACATCATAAAACTTAAAGTTTTTATATGCTAAAGTACCATTTACAAAAGTATGGGTAATTCTAGATCTAAAAGTAGCGCCTTGGAAAGGAGACCAACCACATTTATACAAAATATTGTCTTTGTTTACCGACCAAGGGTGGTGTAAATCTACCAATACCAGATCTGCAAAATATCCCTCTTTTATAAATCCGCGTTTCTCCACTTGGAATAAGATTGCTGGATTGTGACACATTTTCTCTACAATCTTTTCTAAAGAGATTTTCTCCCTATGATACATTTCTAACATAGCAGGAAGCGCATGCTGTACCAATGGCCCTCCCGAAGGAGCTTTGGTGTACACATTATTCTTTTCTTCTAAAGTATGAGGAGCATGATCGGTTGCAATCACATCAATCCTATCGTCTAATAAAGCTTTCCATAACCCATCTTTATCGGCTTGTGATTTTACCGCAGGATTCCATTTTATAAAAGTTCCTTTCTCCTCATAATCCTTATCGGTAAACCAAAGGTGGTGTACACAAACCTCCGCAGTGATTTTCTTATCTTTTAAAGGAATTTTATTGGAAAACAAGCTAGTTTCCTTAGCTGTGGAAAGATGAAAAACATGTAATCTTGCTCCTGTCTTTTTAGCAAGTTCAATTGCTTTAGACGAAGATATATAACAAGCTTCTTCACTTCTAATATCTGGATGGTGCTTGATAGGAATATCCTCACCAAATTCTTCTTGATACTTCGCAAGATTTGCTTTAATAGTAGCCTCATCTTCACAGTGAACCGCAATAAGCAGTTTGGTACTAGAGAATATTTTCTCTAAAACTTCGGGATTATCTACAAGCATATTCCCAGTAGAAGAACCTAAAAACAGCTTTAATGCAGCTACTTGCTTAGGATCTACTTTTAAAATTTCTTCTAAATTATCGTTTGTGCCACCAAACATAAAAGAATAATTGGCAGCAGACGTTTTGGCAGCAATGTCAAATTTCTCTTGAAGCTTTTCTATGGTAGTAGTTTGCGGATTGGTATTTGGCATCTCTATAAAAGAAGTTATACCACCAGCTATAGCTGCTCTAGATTCTGTTTCAATAGTTGCCTTTTGAGTTAATCCCGGCTCTCTAAAATGTACCTGATCATCAATCACACCAGGAAGCAAATACTGTCCTTCGGCATCAAACACATGTACATCGGAAGTTTTTGCACTAATAGACTCATTTATTTCCTTAATGTATTCGCCTTCTATAAGAATATCGCCATCAAAGATACTTCCTTCGTTAACTATTTTTACATTCTTAATTAGTGTTTGTTTTGCTTGCATGTGTTTATTTTCCCTTTTTAAATATACTTCTTATTTTCATTGAAATCACTCCGAAGATAGCTTCAGAAATTATGCCAGAACTCATTTTTGACACACCTTTAGTTCGGTCTGTAAAAATGACTGGAATTTCGACTATTTCAAATTGCTTACCGTATGTTTTAAACTTCATTTCAATTTGAAAAGCATAACCGGTAAAACGGATTTTATTTAAATTTAATGCTTCTAGCACCTTCCTTTTATAACAAACAAAACCGGCAGTAGTATCGTGTATTTTCATACGCGTAATAAAACGCACGTATTTGGAGGCCAAAAAGGATAGTAACACCCTACTCATTGGCCAGTTTACCACATTTACTCCTTTTACATAGCGCGAACCAATAGACATATCTGCTCCTTCTACATGACAAGCCTTATACAAACGAATTAGATCTTTTGGATTATGCGAGAAATCTGCATCCATCTCAAAGATATAATCATAGTGTCTAGCTAAGGCCCACTTAAATCCGTGGATATATGCGGTACCTAGTCCGGATTTCTCCTTTCGGACTTCTAAAAATAATCGTTCTGGAAATTCCTTTTGAAGTGCTTCTACTTTTGATGCGGTTAAATCTGGCGAATTATCATCTACAATTAAAACATCAAACGCCTTTTCTAAAGAAAACACTGCTCTAATAATAGCCTCAATATTTTCTATTTCGTTGTATGTTGGTATAATGACAATGGCGTCTTGCATAAAAGCATTTAATTTTAGCAAATGTAAGCTATTTAAAAGACACTTTTTTTTAAATATTCCTTAAAAATTGGAATAGGATTCAGATTATTATTGATAATTTTACAGAATGCTTCGCGAAATTGTATCTAATGAAATATTTACCGTATTACTAGTAATTTGCCTAGTACTACTTGCCATTGCTAAGCTTTTGTATACCAAAAGATTTCACGACTTTATAAATATTATTAGCAATTTTAGATATCTAAAAGTCTACTCTAGAGACCAGAAATTTATTGATGGTTTTGAAGCCATACTTTTTACCAACTTACTCATTTCTGGTTCTATTTTTGGCTATTTACTTTACGAGAATTTTATTGGCGAGGTGAAAGACAGCTACACTTTGCTGTTTCAAATAGCTGTAGGCTTTGCAGCTGTTGTTTTAAGCAAAGTATTAATAGAGAGATTAATTGGAAGTTTATTTAGCATAGATAACATCATGGATGTTTATGTTTTCCAAAAACTTAGCTACAAAAATTTTATTGGTGTACTCCTTGTTCCTATAAATGCGACACTACTTTTTAGCATTTCTATTAGCCCTACAATCCTCCTTACTATACTTATAGTTTTTCTATTAATTAATTGTATCGGATTAATTGCATCGTACAAGACCTATCAAAGTTTGATAAAACCCAATTTGTTTTATTTTATTTTGTATCTTTGCGCACTCGAAATTTCCCCTTATCTAGTAATATATAAGTTGTTTATAGATTATGCATAAGGACCTAAAAAGTTAGCTATTATATGAAAGTGAAAACAATTTTAGTATCTCAACCAGAACCTAAAATAGAAAATTCGCCTTATTTTGATTTACAGGAAAAGCAAAAAGTCAAAATCGACTTCCGCCCTTTTATACATGTAGAAGGTGTTCCTGCAAAAGAAATAAGACTGCAAAAAATAGACCTAAGTAAGTATACTGCAATTATTTTAACTTCAAGGAATGCAGTAGACCACTTTTTTAGAGTTGCAGATGAGATGCGTTTTAAAGTCCCAGATAGCTTAAAGTATTTTTGTCAATCTGAAGCGGTTGCCTACTACCTTCAGAAATATGTTGTTTACAGAAAACGTAAAATTTATGTTGGAAAGAGAACTTTTTCAGAGTTATCTCCAATCATAAAAAAATATAAAGACGAAACCTTTTTATTACCAACTACAGATAAGCTAAAACCAGAAGTTCCTGAAACTTTAAATGCTTTAGGCCTGAATTGGAAACAAGCAGTTTTTTACAAAACAGTAATTAGTGATTTATCCGACTTGGAAGATGTGTTTTATGACATTCTAGTATTCTTTAGTCCGTCTGGAATTGAATCTTTATTTCATAACTTCCCAGATTTCAAACAAAATGATACTAAAATTGCCGTATTTGGAAACACAACTATTAAAGCTGTAGAAGAACATGGATTACGTGTGGATATTGCTGCACCAACTCCTGAAACACCTTCTATGACCATGGCTTTAGAAAAGTATATTGACAAAGTGAATAAAGGAAAATAAGACCTTTCATCCTATAAAAAAAAGCGTAACATAGTTACGCTTTTTTTATTTAAAACTAGTTTATCTAACAGCTAATACTATTCAATAATTAACTTTTTGGTAAGAGATTTGCTTTGAGCATCTACCTTTACTAAATATACTCCAGCAGAAATACCACTAAGATCTATTTTGTTTTTTTGAAAATTTAAGTGCTTTTTCAATACCAGCTTACCAGTAATATCATAGACTTCTATTTTACTATCCTGTAAATTCGTTATAATATTTAAGATGTTTTTAGTAGGATTAGGATATATATTAAAAGCAAGCTGATTCTTCGCACCAATACTTAAGGCATTACAATCTGCTTCATTATTAACAAAAATATTGCTCGTGTGCTTTTCCCAAGTATTCAAATATGTAGCATCCTTATCATCTACATAAATACAAATTAGATCGTTTGTAAAATAGGAATTAAAAGTAATCATATTCGCGTTATTACCATTTCGCAGATCTAGACTTGTTAAAGGCGTATTTCTACATTGCAAGCTTATTAAGGAACTATTAGAGGATAAATCTAAACTCAGTAAACCCGAGTACCTAACTTCTAATGTGGTCAAGCCTGTGTTTCCTGACAAATCAATACCAGTAATCGGACAACCAGGAATAGACACTTCGGACAAGTTGGCATTTGCTCCTGTTATAACAGAAGTCAAAGCAGAGCAACCCTCGGTGTTTAGCGTAGTCAAACTACTGTTTCCTGAAACATCTAAGCTAGTAACAAAATCGTTATAGGTAATACCTAGGCCCGTAATACCTGTTAAAGCTTCAATACCTGTAAAGTCATCAATGGTATTATAAGGTGCTTGATTACTTATATTTAGCACACCAGTAATGGCGGCTGCTTCCGCATTAGATATCTGTCCGTCTAAAGGGCCAGAAATAGAAGTAAAAGTAATTAAGAATTGTTCGAAATCTGCATTTGGGACACAAGTATATCCCGGAGCAGGTGCTCCAGGACACTGTGAAAATACATTAAATTGGAAAGCACACAAGAATGTGCATAATAGTGTAATTTTTTTCATAATTAATAGCTTTAAATTCAACACTAAATTTAAAGCTATTAATCATTAATTGCAATGCTATTCAGCTAATTTACAAGCAGTTTGACTAAAAACTACTTCACTACAGGGGCTCCATCAAGGATTTCTTGATTAGCATACTCTTCAAACTGCTTAAAGTTATTCATAAAAGAATCAGATAACTTTTTGGCTGTTTTGTCATATTCAGCAGCATCTGTCCAAGTTGCTTTAGGGTTTAATACCTCTGTTGGCACACCAGGAACTGTTTTAGGCATTGCTAATCCGAATACAGGATGATTAATATAGTTTTCTGGGTCATTACTTAATGCACCTGAAATAGCAGCGTTAATCATTGCTCTAGTGAATTTTAATTTCATTCTGTTACCAACACCGTAAGGACCTCCCGTCCATCCAGTGTTAATAAGCCATACATTCACTCCTGTTTCTTTCATTTTAGCACTTAGCATCTCTGCGTACTTTGTTGGGTGTAACGGCATAAATGGCGCCCCGAAACAAGCAGAGAAACTTGGTAATGGCTCATCAATTCCAGCTTCCGTTCCAGCTACCTTAGCAGTATATCCTGAGATAAAGTGGTAAGCTGCTTGACCTGGAGTTAATTTAGATATTGGAGGCAGTACACCAAAAGCATCTGCTGTTAAAAAGAAGATGTTTTTTGGGTTTTCCCCTATAGAAGGTTTACGAATGTTTTCTATATGATAAATAGGGTAACTAACTCTAGTATTTTGTGTGATAGAAGAATCTTTGAAGTCTACTTCTCCATTTTCATCCATTTTTACGTTTTCTAGAATAGCTCCTTTTTTGATAGCTGCAAAAATCTCTGGTTCTTGCTCTTGAGATAAGTTGATTACTTTAGCGTAGCATCCACCTTCAAAGTTGAATACAGTGTTTTCGCTAGTCCAACCATGCTCATCATCACCAATTAAGCTTCTTTCCGGGTCTGTAGAAAGTGTTGTTTTTCCTGTTCCAGATAATCCGAAGAAAATAGAGGTATCTCCTTCTTTCCCAACGTTTGCACTACAGTGCATTGGTAAAGTGTTTTTAAATACTGGAAGGATAAAGTTTAAAGCAGAGAAAATTCCTTTTTTGATTTCTCCAGTATATCCGGTACCTCCAATTAAAGCGATCTTTCTTGTGAAGTCTAAAATTGCGAAGTTATGCTGTCTTGTTCCATCTACTTCAGGATCTGCCATAAACCCTGGAGCATTTACAACAGTCCATTCTGGAGTAAAGTCCTTTAATTCTTCTTCTGTTGGACGTAAAAACATGTTATATGCGAACATGTTCATCCATGGTTGTTCGTTAATTACTCTAATGTTTAATTTATAAGAAGGATCTGCACATGCATAACTATCTCTTACATATAAATCTTTATTAGATAAATAAGTTACAACCTTGTTATATAGTTTTTCGAATTTATCCGCGTCAAAAGGAATATTAATATTTCCCCACCATACTTTATCTTTAGTAATAGCATCTTTTACTATAAATCTATCTTTAGGAGATCTACCAGTAAACTCCCCGGTATTCACAGCTAAAGCACCTGATGAAGCAGTAACACCTTGGCCTTTTTCAACTGTAGCCTCATGAAGGGCATCAGATGATAGTTGATAATTTACTTTTGCATTTTTGATTCCATATTGTTCTAACGAAATCGTTTTCGTTGTTTGCTTATGATCCATCATGTTTTAGTATAGTGTTGTATTAAAGTGCAAAATTAAAACAATATTTTAATCTAACCACCTAAATCTTTAATTATCCTTTTGGACTTTTAAAAAGTTTATTAACAAGCAAGTCCAAGCCCCTATTAACAATACTCCTCCAAGTGGGGTAACCAATGCTATTTGTTTAAAATTAAAAGCTGTTAAATCATCTGTAGCTAATCCGTAAATCGAGCCAGAAAAGAATAAAACTCCTACAAGCACTAGTAGGTAAACTACTTTTTTGCTGCTTTCTTTTAAAATATTGGTGCTTCCCAAAATTAAAAGTAGAAATGCGTGATAGATTTGGTAACGCACCCCAGTTTCAAACGACTGAATAGCTGTTTCCGACACTAATTCTCTTAATCCGTGAGCGGCAAAAGCTCCTAAAACAATTCCCAATACACCTAAGATTGCCCCTGTTATTAATAGTTTTTTATTCATATAAAAGTAAGTTTAAGGTTTCTTTAAACCATAGTATTTATTACATTCGTGTTTACAAAATTAGACAACAAAATTCATTATGCGAAAGATTTTAGTTATTGGTTCTGGAAAATCAACTTCCTACCTTATTAAATACTTATTAGATAAATCCACAGAAGAAAATTTACACATCATAGTAGGAGATATTCAGTTATCGAATGCAAAGAAAATGATTGGCAACCATGAAAATGCACAGGCCATTGTGTTAGATGTATTCGACAAAGATTCTCGTGAGAAAGCAGTTAAAAATGCAGACATAGTTATTTCTATGCTTCCTGCTCGCTTTCATATAGAAGTTGCTAAAGACTGTATTGCTTACAACAAAAACATGGTAACTGCATCCTATATAAGTCCTGAAATGCAAATGCTAGATAAGGCTGCAAAAGAAAAAGGCCTTGTATTTATGAACGAAATAGGTGTAGACCCAGGAATAGACCATATGAGTGCGATGCAAGTAATTGACAGCATTCGCGACAAAGGCGGAAAAATCATCTTATTCGAATCCTTTACTGGAGGACTTGTTGCTCCAGAAAGCGACAACAACCTATGGAACTATAAGTTCACTTGGAACCCAAGAAACGTGGTAGTTGCTGGACAAGGCGGAGCTGCAAAATTCTTACAAGAAAACACCTATAAGTACATTCCGTACAACAGACTTTTTAGAAGAACAGAGTTTTTAGAAGTAGATGGTTTTGGTAGGTTTGAAGGCTATGCAAATAGAGATTCTTTAAAATATCAAAGTGTTTACGGATTAGAGAATATCCAAACATTATACCGAGGAACTATGCGTCGTGTTGGCTTTTCTCGCGCTTGGAATGCTTTTGTGCAACTAGGAATGACAGACGACAGTTACACTATTGATGATAGTAAAAACATGAGCTATCGCGACTTTGTAAATGCTTTCCTTCCGTATAGCCCAACAGATTCTGTAGAACTTAAATTTAGACATGCTTTAAAAATAGACCAAGACGACGAAGTTTGGGATAAATTCTTAGAGCTAGACATTTTTAGTGAGACTAAAATGGTGGAACTAGATAAAGCTACTCCTGCTGAAATTTTACAAAAGATTTTAATGGACAGTTGGACACTGGATCCAGAGGACAAAGATATGATTGTAATGTACCATAAGTTTGGCTATGTGCTTGACGGAAAAGAGCACCAAATAGATTCTACCATGGTAACCCTTGGGGAAGACCAAACCTATACAGCTATGGCAAAAACCGTAGGTTTACCAGTAGCAATTGCAACACTTGCTATTTTAAACGAGAAGATTACCACACCGGGAGTACAAATTCCTATCAATAAAGAAGTGTATAATCCGATTTTAGAAGAATTAAAAGACCACGGAATTGCCTTTAAAGAAAAAGAAGTTCCGTATTTGGGATACAACCCAATGCACCTATAATTTCCTTAGAAACTTCCCTACTCTCTTTTAACAAGTAAAGTAGGGGAGTTTTTTATTCCATTACTTCCTTCTTTTAAAAATTAGAATACATCCAAAGCCTTATTGCGATAATTGTTTCTATTTAAAATCGTTTTAGTATTTTTAGCTTTTAATATGAAACGCTAAAACTGCTATGAAAAACGCGAACAATAATATGCAATTAGATGGTATTGATAAAAAGATACTTCGCGCATTAATGAAGGATGCAAGAACCCCGATTCTTGAAATAGCTAGAGGCGTTGGTATTTCTGGAGCAGCAATTCACCAAAGATTACGAAAGCTAGAAAAGTCCGGATTGATTTCTGGTTCTAAATTTATGATAAATCCAAAGGTTTTAGGCTATACCACCATGGCTTATATAGGGATTTATCTAGACAAAGCTATGAGCAATCCGGAAGCAGTAAAACAACTAAAGCAAATTCCAGAAGTTTTAGAGTGTCATTATACTACGGGGAATTGGAGTATTTTTATTAAAGTATTATGCAAGGATAACGAACATTTAATGCAGGTGCTCAACAAGGATATTCAATCTATTTCTGGAATATCTAGAACGGAAACCTTTATCTCCCTAAATCAGCAAATAGATAGACAGATAGAAATATAAACAAAAAAAGCTTCGGTTTCTACCGAAGCTTTTTTAATAGGACTTATTTTATTTTAATCTCTAGACATAAAAATGCTTAGAATATACCAGAACAATAACATTAAAGACGCAAACAAACCTAAGGCTGCAGGAATATAGTCTTCCGTAGTATATTTATTTACCAAGTTAGATGTTTGATATAAAATAGAACCTCCGGCCAATAAACACATACCTACCGAAAACCATAGTCCTAAATTAAATCCGAATAAGGTTCCGGCTATGATTAATCCGATTGCTATAAAAAACCCGATAGTTAAGCCGGTTCTTAAAAATGAAAAATCTTTTTTAGTCACAAAAACCACCGCTGTTAAACCGGTAAATAATGCTAGGGTTACAATGGCTGCCTGATTTAAAATCTCTGGACCGGAATCCATATAATAAGCGGCAATATAAATTAAGGGCACAAATATGAATGCTTCCGCTAGTATGTATAAACCAAAAGCTAGGTATTGTTTGTTCTTATCTGCTGATTTCATCGCGATACTTTCAGCATAATTAGTTATAAACATAAAACCTCCCAACATAAGAAGCCATTTGAATCCTTGGGTCATCGATAAAGCGAATGATACGATTGCATCACTCTGAAGCAATAGGTATTCAAACAAAATAAATACTAAAACCCCACCCGCCACATGCGCATAGGTCTTTTTATAAAATGCTATCCTATCTGTTTCAGAAAGCGTGGCTAATAAGGCACTTTGCCCCATAGGTTCGAAAGTGTTTTGAGTTTGATTTTCCATAAATAGTTTGTGAATCATTGATTATTTAGTGCAATAAATATAATAAAAAAAGAAACCGAACACCTAGGAAAAGGTATTCGGTTTTTTCTTACAATATATATTTTAATTAGTCTCTACTTCCAAAAATCTGTAAAGCCCAGTATAGTAAAGATGCTAAAGCACCAATAGCTGCTACTAAATAGGTTCTAGCTGCCCATTTAAGAGCGTCTTCTGAACCAGCAAACTCTTCTGGAGAAACCATATTTTTATTCTTTAACCAAGCCAAAGCTCTGTTACTTGCGTCATATTCTACTGGTAAAGTCACAAAGCTAAATAAGGTTGCAAATCCCATAAAAATCAAACCTGCAAGCGCTACATAAAAACCTAAGCCCATTCCAGCACCTGCTCCTAAAACAAGTCCACCAATGACTAACCATTGAGACATCCCCGAAGTTACACTAACAATAGGAACCAAAGCAGAACGCATACCTAAAGCACTATATGCTTGGGCATGTTGCACAGCGTGACCACATTCATGTGCTGCTACTGCTGCCGCTGCTGCATTTGCATGATTATAAACTACCTCACTTAGGTTTACGGTTTTATTTTTCGGATTGTAATGGTCTGTTAACTGCCCTGGCGTAGAGATAACGGCAACATCTGTTATACCATGATCGGCTAACATCTTTTCGGCAATCTCACGACCGGTCATTCCATTACGTAAATGTACTTGCGAATATTTTTTGAATTTCTTCTTTAATTGGTTACTAACTAACCAACTCACTAGAGCTATTGCTCCAATTAAAATATAATATCCAATCATTTTTTTTAAATTTTATAAATGTAAATATAGACTATGTATAGCAAAAAATAAGCCAAATATTCGTTAAGAAATTTTGTCAGTTATCTCCGAGAATGCAGCACCTTAACTACTTTATCTTCTTCAAAAATAACCACTAAGCTTTCTGCTGCCGCTTCAAAGAAACTTGGCGCTTTTCCTAAATCGAAAACCAAATGATCTCGCCCTTCTAAATTAGAAGGAACCGCTTTTCCTAACAAATCTTCCACCTCATCCTGTGATTTACCTAGTAAGATATTACTGGATACAATATCCTTCGCCATTTTATAACGTGTTAAAGGACGAATATGCCATTGGGTTTCGTCAAACTGCTTTTCATTCGCATCGATAAGAAAATAACTTATTGCTCCTGCTAAAGCTAAAACAGCTAGGATTATTTGAATTTTCTTAGCCAACGATATTTACAATTTTCCCAGGAACAATAATCACTTTTTTAGGTTCGCGACCTTGTAACTGCGCTATGGTTTTTTCGTGAGACATTACTGTTTTCTCAATTTCCTCTTTGCTCATATCCATTGGTAACTCTAAGGTAAAACGCATTTTACCATTAAAAGAAATTGGATAATTCTTGCTACTTTCTACCAAATGACTTGCATCAAACTTCGGGAAAGCTGCTGTTGCAATAGAGGTTGTGTTTCCTAATTGGCTATAAAGTTCTTCTGCAATATGTGGCGCATAAGGAGAAATTAAAACCAATAAAGGTTCTAACACTTCTTTACTAGTACATTTTTGAGAAGCTAATTCATTAACCGCAATCATAAAAGTAGAAACAGAAGTATTAAAAGAGAAACTCTCGATATCCTCTTCTACTTTTTTAATGGTTTTATGAAGGGTCTTTAAATTGTCTTTGGTTGGAGCTGCATCGTTTACTTTTAAACCGTCTTCACCAACATACAGTTTCCATAGTTTTTTCAGGAATCCATGCACACCCGTGATTCCTGCAGTATTCCATGGTTTTGCTTGTTCTAAAGGCCCAAGAAACATTTCGTACATACGTAAGCTATCTGCCCCGTACTGCTCACAAATAGCATCTGGATTAACTACATTGTATTTAGATTTAGACATTTTTTCAACCTCACGACCTACTTTATACACGCCGTCTTCTAAAACAAATGTTGCATCTTTATAATCTTCTCCAAATTCGCTATCGTTTTTTAATCCTTCGATATCTAATTCATCCGAAGCATTTACGTATTGTACTTTTACATGAATAGGAGCTACTTTCTTCCCTTCAATTAATCCTTCAGAAAGATAGTTATTAGTTCCTTCCTCACGATAAATGAAAGCACTTGTTCCAAGAATCATTCCTTGGTTTATTAATTTTTTGAAAGGCTCTTCTACCCCTACAAAACCTCTATCTTTCATAAACTTCACCCAGAAACGAGAATACAGTAAATGTCCGGTTGCATGCTCGCTTCCACCAATATATAAATCTACATTTTCCCAGTAATTAAGCGCCTCTTCACTTGCGAAATTCAGCTCATTATTAGCATCCATATATCTAAAGAAATACCAAGAACTTCCTGCCCATCCTGGCATGGTGTTTAGCTCTAAAGGAAAGATAGTTGTGTCATTAATTTTATTGTTGGCAACCACCGAATTGGTTTCTGTACACCAAGCCCAAACATCTGCACGACCTAATGGCGGCTCTCCCTCTTCGGTTGGTAAGTACTTTTCTACTTCTGGCAGAGTGATTGGCAAGTGTTTTGCTTCAATCATTTGTGGCATTCCGTTTACATAATAAACAGGAAATGGCTCTCCCCAATATCTTTGTCTGCTAAATACAGCATCTCTTAGTCGGTAGTTGGTTTTCCCTTCTCCTTGACCAAGTTGTTCTAATTCGTAAATAGCACGTTTGCTTGCTTTCTTATAGTTCATTCCGTTAAGGAAATCGCTATTTGTAATTTTCACATTCTCCTTTGCTGCATAAGCTTCTTCAGAAATATCTACTCCTTCAAAAATATTAGGAATAGGTATTTGGAAATACTTTGCAAAATCGTAATCACGTTGATCTCCGCAAGGAACAGCCATTACAGCTCCTGTTCCGTAGCCTGCTAAAACATAATCTCCAATCCAAATCGGAATTGGCTCTTTAGAAAAAGGATGCTCGGCATAAGCACCTGTAAACACCCCAGAAATGGTTTTTACATCTGCCATACGCTCGCGCTCGCTTCGTTTTGCAGTTGCTTTGATATATGCTTCTACCGCTTCTTTTTGTTCTGCAGTAGTAATTTTGGAAACTAACTCATGTTCTGGTGCAAGAGTCATAAAGCTTACACCAAAAATAGTATCTGGTCTTGTTGTAAAAACTTCAATAAGCTCCTCGTGATTATTCACATGGAAAGTTACCGATGCTCCAACCGATTTTCCTATCCAGTTTTTCTGACTTTCCTTTAAAGAATCTGTCCAATCTATAGTATCTAGTCCTTGTAGCAAACGCTCTGCATAAGCAGAAATTCGCATAGACCATTGAGTCATTTTTTTACGAACTACCGGATGCCCACCACGTTCTGAAACACCGTTTACAATTTCGTCGTTAGCTAAAACGGTTCCTAAGGCCGGACACCAGTTCACTTCTGTTTCTGCTAAATAAGTTAGTCGGTATTGTAGTAGAATTTCTTGTTGTTTTTCGGAAGAAAAAGCCTGCCATTCTGCTGCTGAAAACATCTCCACATCATCATCGCATACCGCGTCAACATTGGTATTTCCCTCCGAAGAAAATATGTTTATTAAGCTAGAAATTTCTTCTGCTTTATTCGTATCGTTGTTATACCAAGATTCGAATAATTGAATAAAAATCCATTGTGTCCATTTATAATAATTAGGATCTGAAGTACGAACTTCACGAGACCAATCGAATGAAAAACCAATTTGATCTAATTGTCTTCTGTAGGTTTTTATATTGGTTTCTGTGGTAATAGCAGGATGCTGCCCTGTTTGAATAGCATATTGTTCTGCTGGTAAACCAAAGCTATCATAACCCTGTGGATGCAATACATTAAAACCTTTGTGACGCTTATAACGCGCATAAATATCACTAGCAATATACCCTAATGGATGCCCAACATGTAGTCCTGCTCCAGACGGATAAGGGAACATGTCTAATACATAATACTTTGGTTTATCACTATTACTGTCGGCTTTAAACGTTTGGTTTTCTGCCCAATATTTTTGCCATTTGGCTTCTATTTCGTTGAAAAGGTAATTCATCTGCTAGGTCTTGATATTTAACGTAATTAAGAAATAGTTGGAATTTTTAGGCTGCAAGACTCTCTATAAAAGAGTGTTTCAAGCCGTTTCCTACTTATTAAAAACGATTTTTAAAAACGCAAATTTAAACTTATTATAAGACTATTAAAAGTTTAAACGTTATAAACCATAAGTATTCATTTTCTTTATTATTTTTACATCATTAACAAACCCAATTTATGAGTGCATCTTTTGAAAAATACCAAAAACGTAAATTAATTTCATCTTACTTTTCGGTTGTATTAAGTATTGCTTTAGTCTTATTTTTATTAGGCTTATTAGGCTTGTTAGTGCTTAATGCTAAAAAGGTTTCCGACCACTTTAAAGAGCAGGTAGTAGTTACTATTTACCTAAAAGACACCGCAAAAGAGGTAGAAACAAAACAGCTTGAAAAAAGTTTAGCTCTGGCAGATTATGTGAAGTCTACCGAATATGTTTCTAAGGAAGAGGCAGCAGCTTCCATGAAGGAGGAAAACGGTGAAGATTTCATGGATTTCTTAGGATATAACCCACTACAGAATTCTATAGATGTTCATCTAAAAGCTGATTATGTGACCTCGGAACATTTAGAAGAGGTTTCCAAAGAAGCACTGAACAAAAATTTTGTAGATGAAGTACGCTATGATAACGACCTAGTGACTTTAATGAATAATAACGTTAAGAAAATTAGTTTCTGGGTATTAATACTGAGTGGCATATTTACGCTTATTGCAGTATTGCTGATTAATAGTTCTATTCGATTAGCGGTTTATGCGAAGCGATTTACCATAAAAACCATGCAAATGGTTGGAGCAACCAAACGCTTTATTCGCAGACCATTTATTTGGAAGAGCGTGCAATTAGGAATCCTAGGAGCAATTATAGCACTTATAGGAATGGCAGTAGTTTTATACTATTTAAATCAAACATTCCCAGAATTAGATTTAATGAGAAACCCAATTTTAATTGGGGCCTTATTTATAGCGGTGTTTATTTTAGGAATTATCATCACATGGATTTCTACCTTTTTTGCAACACAGCGTTTCTTAAACCTAAAAACAGACCAACTTTATTAAGAGCTTGTTTTTAAGTACATCTTGCTTCAGATGCTAGATGAAATTTAGATTCTCTTAACTTAAAAGTTTGAAATAAAACCTTTACTTTGCATCTAGCTAATTTATTAGCTTTTAGCATAAAAATAATGGATATAGAATATCCCTCTTCCACTACATTTACAGAGGGTTTTTAAAATTATGGGAAAACAAAAACAGAACGAATCGCCTAAATCCGATTTTATTTTCGGGAAGAAGAACTATACATTTATGTTTATTGGCTTAGCTTTTATCGCCTTAGGATTTATTTTAATGTCTGGCGGAGGAAGCGATGATCCTAATGTTTTTAGCCCAGATATCTTTAGCTGGAGAAGAATTAGATTAGCACCAACACTAGTACTTATAGGATTTGGCTTTCAAGTTTATGCCATTCTTCTAAACCCTAATAAAGAGTAATACAGCACTTTTCAATTCAAAAATTTTATAATTAATGGAAATTATAGACTCTATAATTTTAGGAATAGTACAGGGGCTAACAGAGTTTTTACCTGTTTCATCTAGTGGACATTTAGAACTAGGAAAAGCCATTCTTGGCGACCAATCTGTACCAGAAGAAAGTTTACTATTTACTGTAGTGCTTCACTTTGCAACTGCTTTAAGTACTATCGTAATTTTCAGAAAAGATATATGGAGCCTGATACAAGGGGTTTTAAAATTTGAATGGAACGAAGACTTACAGTTTGTTTCTAAAATTGCACTATCTATGCTTCCAGCAGTTTTTGTTGGCTTATTTTTTGAAAAAGAATTAGAAGCTCTTTTTGGAAACAATATCCTATTAGTTGGTTGTATGCTAATCGTAACAGCCGTTTTATTATTTTTAGCAGACAAGGCAAAAGACACCGATAAAAAAGTAACTTTTAAAAACGCCTTTGTTATTGGTATTTCGCAAGCAATTGCCATGCTTCCAGGAATTTCACGTTCTGGAGCTACAATTTCTACTTCGGTTTTATTAGGAAATGATAAGACTAAAGCTGCACGTTTTTCCTTTTTAATGGTAATCCCATTGATATTTGGAAAAATCGCTAAAGATGTTTTAAGCGGGGATTTAACCTACGATGCACAAAACTTCACTTCGCTTTCTCTTGGCTTTATTGCTGCCTTTGTTTCGGGACTTTTTGCCTGTACTTGGATGATTTCTTTAGTGAAGAAAAGCAAACTTTCCTACTTTGCTTACTACTGCGTTATAGTAGGTGTTATAGCAATCATTTTCTCCCTAATGAATTAATATGTTAACAGAAGAAGACTACAAATCCGGACAAGTTTTATTAATAGACAAACCTTTAAATTGGACCTCTTTTCAGGTAGTAAACAAACTACGTTGGAAAATAAGACAGACCTTTAATATTAAGAAAATAAAGGTTGGCCATGCAGGAACCTTAGACCCTTTAGCAACTGGCTTACTAATTATTTGCACAGGTAAAATGACCAAGCAAATAGATACTTTTCAAGGGCAAATTAAAGAATATACCGGAACGATTGTATTAGGAAGCACCACTCCTTCTTTTGATTTAGAAACCGAAATAAACGAAACCTTTCCTACAGATCATATCACCAAGGAGTTAGTCGAAGAAACTACCAAACAATTTATTGGCGATATAGAACAATTCCCTCCAGTGTTTTCTGCAATTAAAAAAGACGGTAAACGCCTTTACGAATTTGCTAGAGCCGGAGAAGAAGTAGAAATAAAATCGAGAAAAATTACTATTGAGGCTTTTGAAATCAGGCGTTTTGAAAATAACGAAGTAGATTTTAGAGTGGTTTGTAGCAAAGGAACCTATATACGTTCTTTAGCCCATGACTTTGGTAAAGCGCTGCAATCTGGCGGACATCTTTCTGTTTTAAGACGTACCAAGATTGGCGATTTTCACGTAGACAATGCGCTAAGCGTAGATGCTTTTTTAGAGCAGTTAGACGCGAAGTAGTTTTTCTAAAAATCCATGCATTAGAATTTAACGTATCTTTAAGTGACAGTAGTTACTAGAATACCTTATCTCCCTATATGACTTGGAACAACAAACAAAAAGCATTGTGCATCACCATTCTAATGGCAGGATTGGTGCTTTTTATATTGTTTCAATTTCATATTTCTAAACAAGAACATATTGCGGAAACTTTTTACGAAATAGAACCAGCTGAAACACTGCCGGAGGAAGAGAATATAGAAAAAGAAAGCAGTTTAGAAAAAGCCGAAACCAATCAAGCACATAACCAGAACCAAAAAAGGGAAGTTTTCTCGCAAGCTTATAAAAGAATTGCTCCTCCAGAAGACTATATAAAACCGGATATAAGCAATGCCGATCATGCATTAAAATCGAAAACCGAAACCCCAGAAAAAGATTCGCATATAAAAGAGGAAGAACGAAACGCTTTTAGCAAAATAAACAAGCTATTAAAAACACCAAGCGAAAAACCCTCTAATAATGCGAGGAGTACCGTACATTATTCCCTGGTAAACCGAAAACATAAGCACTTACCCATTCCGATATATTTATGTGAAGAAGGCGGAAAAATCATTATTAATATTACCGTAAACGCTTCCGGGAAAGTTATAGACACCTCTTATAATAATGCATCGTCTTCCTCCAACAAATGTTTAATAGATAGCGCTATAGAATATGCGAAAATGGCAATATTTAATAGTGGTTCCAAAAAGGAACAACTAGGAACCATTACTTTTTATTTTGAAGGTAAATAAAAAAAGACATTCTCTTTTAACTAAAAGAAAATGTCTTTAAAATAGGATATAAAGAAACTACTATATAAACTAAGCGAATTGTAATTCTTTCGTTAATAATGCTACCAAATCGTTTACGGTAGATTGCCCCTTATCTTTATTATACCAAACTTGTAAGTTCTCTTTAAGCTCGGCAGTTATTGCTCCGTGTTTTTCTTTATAGTCTAATACCAATTGCGTTGCTTCCTTTGGTCTAGGCCCAAAAGAACCAAATACTTCTCCTGAAGTCTCTTCAATCATTATCAACTTCGGAATAGACTTCCCACCATTGGTTAAAAACTGATTCATTAAAGCCTCGTTTTCATCTCTAAAAACCAATCCTAAACTAATATTCTCACTCGCTTCCGCTACTTTATTTATTACCGGTAGAACGTGAGCAGCATCACCACACCAAGTTTCGGTTAAAACCAGCCAAGTTACTTTTTTATCTAACTTCTCTATTTTTGCTTTCGCTTCCTCAGAAACTTTTAAGGTTTTATCCCAACGTTTCATTCGTTTTGCATTCAACTTCGTGTATGCTACTAAATCTTCACTTTTATTTTCCCCGGAAGTATCGTTGTTTGCAACTTGTGTATTTATTACATCTAAATATTCCGAATAGCTAATGCTTTTATCTAAACTTTCTCTAATTATTTCTTTCATAGTTTTTTCTTCTTCAAACAAAAATACTTGTATATCTATTAATAAATGATGATTTTTATCAGTTCTATGTCTATCTTTAACTCTCTAACTTACAAAAGAACATGAAAACATTAAAAATTATTTGCCTTTTTGGCTTTCTTGCCTTAGTTGCTGCTAAATACTTCAACTTATTTAGCGACTTTAATATTTCAGGCTCCTTCTCCTTATTTGATGTGAGGTACATATTTCTTGTCGTTTACTTTTTAATTAGTTTATACGAGTTTATTCAAAGGAAAAAAGCCTAAGAAACATGTCTAAACATAGATGCGGATGGTGTGTTGGAGATGCTTTGTACGAAGCCTATCATGACCAAGAATGGGGCGTACCGGTTTATGATGATGCTACCCTTTTTGAATTTTTAATTTTAGAAACCTTTCAGGCTGGCTTGAGTTGGATAACCATTTTGCGAAAGCGTGAAAACTTCCGAAAAGCTTTTGATGCTTTTGACTATAAAAAGATAGCCAATTATAATCAGGATAAAATAAACAGCCTTTTACAGGACGCAGGAATTGTAAGAAACAAATTAAAAATAAATGCGACGGTAAGTAACGCTAAAGCCTTCATGAAAATACAAGAAGAGTTTGGTAGCTTTAGCAAATATATTTGGAACTTTGTGGATGGAGAACCTATTAAAAATAAAGTTACATATTATAAAGACGCCCCTGCCACAACCGAAATTTCTGACGCCTTGAGTAAAGACTTAAAAAAACGAGGCTTTAAGTTTATTGGCTCTACCGTAATGTATGCCCATATGCAGGCAACTGGAATGGTCAACGACCACGAAGTTTCTTGTTTTAGATATGAGGAAGTGTAGTAATTGCTTTTAAACAGAGCTAAATGCTATTGCATTCCGATGGAAATCTTTTAAAGATATTTCAAAAATGCTTCTCTAGAAATATCTTCTGCACCCAGACTTTCTAAATGATTGGTATATACCTGGCAATCTATAAGGGAATAGTTGGTATTTTGAACAAAGGTTATAAACGCCGCTTTACTTGCATTACTCACTTTGGTAAACATACTCTCTCCACAGAATACTCAATTATTTAAATCGATACCATAAAGTCCGCCAACCAATTCCTCCTCTTGCCAAACCTCAACGGATTTCGCATAGCCTAATGCATGCAATTTAACATAGGCCTGAATCATGGAATCTGTAATCCACGTTCCTGCCTGCCCGGTTCTTTTTACTTTAGAACAGGCTTCAATAACACCGACAAAATCTTTATTTACAGTGATAACAAAGTCTTTATTCCGAAGCACCTGCTTCATACTTTTAGATACCTTAAGTTTTTCTGGAAACAGAACAAACCTAGGGTCTGGAGACCACCATAATATTGGCTGACCTTCTTCAAACCAAGGAAAGATACCGCTTTTATAGGCTAGCAAAAGTCTATCTAAACGCAAATCGCCACCAATGGCAAGCAATCCTTGTTCATCGGCTTCTTCTACACTTGGGAAACGAATACTTTTATTTAATATATGCATGAGCTAAAAATAAAAAACCCCAATGAATTTTCACATTGAGGTTATATTTATAAGACTCCTACCTTCGCAGGAAGTTCTGAATTAAAACGGTAAATCGTCGTGATCTTCCTCTTTCACATTCGTAGCTGGCTCAAAAGCATCAGCTGGTGGAACCGGTGGCATTTCACCTGGAGCACCTGCTGGTTGTACAGCTTCAATTCTCCATCCTTGAATAGAGTTGAAATATTTTGTTTCTCCTTGTGGGTTAACCCATTCTCTACCTCTTAAGTTGATGTTCACTTTTACAGATTGTCCAACTTGGTAGTTGTTTAAAAGGTCTGTTTTGTCTTGTACAAACTCTACTAATATATGCTGCGGATATTGCTCTTCTGTTGTAACCACTAACTCTCTCTTTCTAAACCCATTACTTCCAAAAGTTTGAGTTTCTCCAATCAATTTTACTTTTCCTTGTACTTCCATTATATATAATTATTAAATATTCGTCTATTTTTAAATGCTATTTTACGATAATAGCAATTTCCATGCGCTTGAAACATCTCCGTAGCTTAAATAATTTTTAGCTATTTTATGTTTTTCTCTGTGTGTAGCGCCTTTGATATTAGGGTAGCGTTCACTTATTTCTTCTACAAAAGTATTAATTTCTTTTGGCGTAGGCAAGGCATCTACATTCCCTAACATACCTAAATCATTCCCGGTTAATATCATGCTGTTTCTAATTTCCTCAGGAATAGCGTCTACACCAATTCCTAAACTAGAAAGCGGTTTAGGTATTTCAAAGAAACCAGTTTTTGCACGGCTATAATAGCTTCCTCCCGCTCTTGCTACCAAATCTAAAAGTTCTTGGTTAATAGTTTGGTCTTCGTTTAAAACATCTTTCGAAATATGTAGCTTTACCACTTCGCATATCACTAAATTTCCTGCTCCACCTTCGGTTCCTAGCTTTACAATTTCATTTACCTTGCACTCCAATTGTATTGGGGATTCTGCCACACGAAAAGGTTTCACTATATCCGATTTTAACATGGTCAAACCTGCTTTATCAAACTCGTTTACGCCTTCTGGATATTCTGTACTACTTAAAGAAGCTTGGTGTACCATATCATAATTCACCACATTAATAACCACTTCCTTAGTTGCTTCTACATTTGCAAGGGTATGCTTTGTAGTATTATCACGTACTCTACGAGCAGGTGAAAAAATTAACACTGGCGGATTCGCACTAAATAAGTTAAAAAAACTAAAAGGCGATAAATTCGGATTCCCTGCTGCATCCACCGTACTTGCAAAAGCAATTGGTCTTGGAGCAACTGCACTTAGTAAATAAGCATGTAGGTTTTTTGTAGAAAGATCTTTTGGCTGAAATGATATCATGTAAACAAGAATTTGTGCAAAATTAACCAATTAGATGCGCAACAAAAAATGATTTAGAAAAAGCTAACACAATATTATTAACAGATTTTACATTATATTGACATATTAAAATAACACAAATGCTTTTCTCGAAAAACAGAAATCTTTTTAGATGGATTATTGTTATAGCTTCCTTTGCTATTATCTCTCTTATACTTTGGAATACCTATGTTTTCTTTCAGAAATTTAAAACGGAAGAACGTATTAAAATGGAAAATTGGTCCTTTGCGCAAAACGAATTACTAAAACTAGTTGACGAAAATTCTATTGAAGAAAACATTAATGTTAATACCGATTTAATTTTTAAGGTTTTATCCAGCAACAACACCACTCCTATTATTATTATAAATAAAGATTCTTCTATTTACACCTTTAGTAATATAGGAGAAGGCACAAAAAAGGATTCTATTTACGTACAAAAGAACTTAAAAAAGTTAATAACTCAGTTTAGCAAGGAAAACACTCCTATAGAAATCAAGGAAGTGAACCAAACACTTTATTATGCGAATTCCCCACTACTAAACAAATTAAAATATTACCCTTTAGCGCTTTTATTAATCATCATTCTATTTGCTGCAGTTGTATATTTCTTTTACCGAAGCAATAAAACCGCAATAGAAAACAAGCTTTGGTCGGGTATGGCAAAAGAAACAGCACACCAGATAGGAACTCCCTTATCTTCTTTAATAGGTTGGACGGAAATTTTAAAAACAGAAAACGTGAGTCCAGAGTACATTCAAGAAATGGAAAAAGATATAGGCCGTCTAGAAACCATCACAGAGCGATTTAGCAAAATAGGCTCTTTACCAACCTTAGAAAAAGCAGATCTAGTAGCGGAAACCTTAGCGTCTTATGATTATCTAAAAGCAAGAACTTCTAAGCTTATAGATTTTGAAATTCTAGTTCCTGAGAATACAATTTATGTAAACTTAAACAAACAGTTATTCAGTTGGACTATTGAAAACCTAGTAAAAAATGGTATTGATGCCATGAAAGGAAAAGGGAAAATTACCATAAAAATCACCCAACTAGAAAAAACAGTAAATTTATATATTTCTGATACAGGAAATGGCTTGTCTAAAAGCCAATTTAAGACTATTTTTGAGCCCGGTTATACCACCAAGAAAAGAGGTTGGGGATTAGGACTTTCCTTAGTAAAACGCATTATAGAAGAGTTTCACAACGGAAAGATAAAGGTCTCAGAATCTGAAATCAACAAAGGTACGACCATGCAAATTATTTTAAAAAGTGTTTAAAAATGGACGAAAAACTGATTACGATTAAAGAGGCTAGCTTGAATAATAATTGTCCTGAATGCTTTAATACAAATGGCTTACAATTAACTTTCAAACAAAAGTTTGTAGAGACTTCCCTATATAAATCTATTACTAGTGAAACTACGCAGTCTATTTACTGCAACACCTGCAATACAGATATTTTTCCTGTAATGTGGACAGAAGATATTGAACGCGTTTTTGCTTATCACCAAAAAGCCTTTGTGCCTAAAAAAAAATCAACCAAGCTTAAAAGGAAAGCTTGGCTGCTAATTGGTTCTTTTGTAATAGTAATTCTAGCCGTAATTATTGCAGCTGTACTCTATAGATAAGATTGAATAGCTTTTGCTATTTCTTGAAATTCTTCTGGACTTAGCTTCACCTTTTCAATAAACCTAGCGTTTTCCATAGAATGCAACGGAATTAAGTGTACGTGAACATGTGGCACTTCTAATCCTATAACAGTTAAACCAACACGTTTACAGTCTATCGCTTTTTCCATAGCAATGGCAACCTTACGTGAAAATTGCATCAATCCGTTATAGGTTTCTTCGTCTAGATCAAAGATTTTATCCACCTCTTTTTTAGGAATACAAAGTGTGTGTCCTTTAGCATTAGGATTTACATCTAAAAAAGCTAGAAAATCATCTGTTTCTGCTACTTTATAACAAGGTAACTCTCCTTGTATGATTTTTGTAAAAATAGAAGCCATAAGGTTTAAGGGTTTATTTGTAAATATAAAAATTCCTATTTAAAACTGAATGCTTTTCAGCTAAAAATAGGAATCCCTATATAATTACCTTTCTTAATATGAATTATCTAGATATTTCTAAAATATCAAATTTAATAACACCGTTTGGCACTTGAATTTCTGCAACTTCCCCAACCGTTTTACCTAATAAACCTTTCCCTATAGGAGAGTTTACAGATATTTTTCCGGCAGCTAAATCTGCTTCACCATCTGCCACCAAGGTATATAGCATTTCCATACCATTGGTTTGGTTTTTAATCTTTACCTTAGAAAGCACTAAAATTTTAGAAGTATCCATTTGGGACTCGTCTATTAAACGAGCACCAGCAAGCTGTTCTTCTAATTTAGAAATACGCATTTCTAACATGCCCTGAGCTTCTTTTGCAGCATCATATTCGGCATTCTCACTCAAATCTCCTTTGTCTCTGGCTTCTGCAATTGCTCTTGAAGCTTTTACACGCTCTACATCCTTAAGATGCTTAAGCTCATCTCTTAGTTTTTTCAAACCTTCCGCAGTATAATAAGATACTTTACTCATAATTTCTTCGTTTTATTATATAAAAAGATGCTGAAATCTTTTTAAAAACATTGTTTCCATAAAGATTTCAGCATAAAAAAATCCCGCTTTCACGAGATAGTCTCACAAAAATACAAATTTTTAATTACAAAAAGAAAATTGTACTTAAAAGTACTAAAAATCAATAAAATATTAAAAACTTAATTAGTGTCTAATATACAAAATAATTTAATACAAAGTGCAATTTTTGTACCTTGCTAATCAAAAATAACACAAAATGAAGAAGATATTTTTAGCAACGCTAGCATGCGTTTCTATACTTGCCTGTAGCAAAAGCGATAATGATACTTACAACCAGTATATACCAGACCAAGCTTTTGATACAACTAGTACAATAAATACTAGTTTTCCGCAATTTAATAGCTTGAAATACCCGGGAAACCATGTTGTGGTTCAGGAATACGGAATTAACGGCATTGTAGTTTATTATTCCGGAAGCACGTATCTAGCTTTTGAATTAAGCGATCCGAACCATCATTTACAAAGCTGCTCTAAACTTACCGTAGAAGGCGTTATTGCTTCTTGTAATTGTGATGACGGAAATACCTATGATATTTTAACAGGACAACCAAATAGCGGAACTTCTGCGCAGTTTGGTTTAAAGCAATACCATACAGAAGTAAGCGGTAATATTATTAGAGTATATAATAACTAGTAAAAACTTCCAATTTACGAGTTATATAGAAAAAGAAACTCCTTCCCTTTTTAAAGAGAAGGAGTTTTTTGGTTTAGAATTTTAAAGTAGCTCCTACTAAAAAGTTTCTTGTTGCTTGCGGATAATATCCTGCACCTTCAATGGTTGTTGTCTGATTAGGAACAGACCAAGTATCATCATAGGTATAGTAATATCCATTAGAAACATATTTTTCGTTTAAAATATTATTTACTAAAGCAGTAAAGTTAACAGACTTAATAAATGGTGACTTTTCATTAGACGCTTTTACGAAAGATAGTTTATAAGAAACATTTAAATCGTTTACAAAGTAGCTATCTAGTTTGGAAGCTTCGCTATCGGTATTCCCCATAAACTGCTCCCCAACATATTTAGTTAATAATGCTATATCAAAATCTTTTGCAGGGTTAAATACTAAAGCATTAGATACTACAACTTCAGGAGAGAAAGAAATATTTGTTTTTCCTAAGTCTACTAAAGATCCGTCTTTAGAAATCACCGTGCTTTTGTTTTTATTAGAACTTAAAGTAACAGCTGGTTGAATAGTTAACCATTCTATTGGTTTTACAGCAGCTTCAATTTCTAAACCTAATCTGTAGCTCTCTCCACTATTCGTACGAATTGGATTTCCAACATTATCTCTATCACCAGTTAATATTAACTGTTCGTTATATAACATATAATATAAGTTGGTATTGATACTAAACTTTTCCGATTGGTGTCTGTACCCTAATTCGAAATCGTTTAACTGCTCTGGCTTTACTGTTTCGTTGTTTTCAAAATCATCTCTATTTGGTTCTCTATTTGCTCTAGCATAAGAGAAGTATAAGTGATTTCCTCTGTTAAATCTATACGTAATTCCGGCTTTAGGATTGAAGAAGTTATAGTTTTCATCTATTTCTAAAGGAATTCTATCTGAAGTTAAACCAGTAGTTTTATAATCTACCAATCGAAGTTGCAGATCTCCAAAAAGGCTCAGTTTATCATTTAAATTAACCGTTGCCTTCGTAAAGAAACTTAAGTCCTTTTTCTTTCCGTTACTATCGTAATAAGGAGCATTTATTTCACTAGAACTTGCATTTCTAGCCCAAATGATTTTTCCAAAGTGATCTCCGTCATACGTACTATACGAACCACCGAATATCATATCTAGCTTATTCTTTTTAAAATTCGCATTCGCATTTACCACATAAAAGTCGTTATCTAACCAACGTCTTCTAATTAAGTCGGTAGAATTAATAGTTTCTCCACCAATAGTGATTTCTTCTAAATCATAATCTTCAAAATCCTGATCTTCCTTATACTGCTCAAAATATCCTTGACCATGCGTATAATTCAAACTTAAGTTAGTTGACCAATAGTTATTAATTCTTTCGCTATAGTGAAGTTGATAGTGGTCTTGCTGGTAATTGTCTTCTTCATTTTCATGGAATCTAATAGTACCTTCTTCATCTGTGTACATTCCAGCAGTATTGAAAGTTCTATCGTTTTCTAACAAATCTAAATCTTCTAAACCATTCCAAGCTTGGTAAGTAACCTCTTTACCACTAAATGTAATAGCTTTAATTAATCTATTATCATCTACATAAGCTCCTTGTAAGAAGTAAGATTTTAAATCGGAACTTGCTCTATCTATGTATCCGTCTGATTTTATTTGCGAAAGACGCCCAGCAATTTCAAAGTGATTGTTTAGTTTTCCTGTGCTGAATTTTATATTATGTTTTCTAGTATTGAAGCTTCCGAAGGAATTAGAAATTTCGGCATTTGCTTCCTCTGAAACAGCATCGGTTAATACATTGATACTCGCTCCAAAAGCACCAGCACCATTAGTAGATGTACCAACACCACGTTGTAACTGTAAACTTTCTACCGAAGAAGCAAAGTCTCCTAAGTTCACCCAAAAGGTACCAAGAGATTCCGCGTCATTATACGGAATTCCGTTAAGGGTAATATTCGTAGACTGTGCGTTGATTCCACGAACACGAATATAGGTATAACCAACTCCTGTTCCTGCATCGGAAGAGGTTACTACAGATGGTAAAAAGTTTAATAAAATAGGGATGTCTTGCCCTAAATTGCGTTTTGCTAACGCTTCTTTACTAACATTACTATGCGTAATTGGTGAGGTTGCATTTACTCTAACAGCTTTTACTAAAACCTCATCTAAGTAATGTGGTAGAATAGAATCTTGTACTTTTTCTTGTGCCTTGGCAAAAGTAAAACCTAAAAAGGCTAATAAAATAAAAATAAAATCCTGCCTGCGAAGGTGGAACAAATTAGATAATGAATTATTCATACGACTATTCTTATAATCGAATAAAAAGAGGCAATTATTCTTTGTTTTTATTGATTTATTTTGAATTATAAGGATCATAATTGGTCCATGATAATTCTTTATTCCTAAACAGCATTACCTGTTCTAGGTTCAATGGGTATGATCTCAGCTTGAAATGTTTTTGGTCGTATAAAGCTTATTCGTTTTCTAGATTACTCCTAAGTTTTAAAGCGACTGCCAACAAATTTTAGCACCCCTTTTTTGAGAACGCTGCAAATGTATAGAAGATTAAAACAATTAGCAATGTAATAGGTAGAATAATTAATCGATGTTTGGCTTTCTTCTATTCGCCTTCTTTTCTGAAGTATTCCGCTTTGCTTTTAATCTTTTAATTTTTACAGATCTAGGCACTTTGGTTGGCTTTCGTTTTTTAGGAACTTTTAATCCGTTTTGTATAATTTGAAGAAATCTTTGAATTACAATTTGCTTGTTTTTATGCTGGCTTCGGCTTTCGCCACATTGTAAGATAAGCACATTTTCTTTGGTTAACCTGGTTTGTAGTTTAGCTAAAAGACGTTCTTTTTGTTCTTCATTTAAAACAAGAGAGTCTTCTAAACGAAAACTTAATTCCATTTTAGAAGACACTTTATTTACATGTTGCCCACCTGCACCTGAGCTTCGTATTGCTTTAAAGTGTAACTCTGCAATCAGGGCTTTTTCAGAAAACATTAGCCGTTAATTTGATGGGTTGCTTTTAATAAATCTGTTACCGTTTTCACCGGATTAAAAGTAATTAAAGGCACCTCTACAAAAATAGTATTCCAATCTGCCATAGAGCCATTCCATAATCCAGGAAGCTCTAAGGCTTTTAACTCCTTACCCATTCTAGTCTTCGTGGTTATAAAAGCGGTATTGGGATCTACAAATTTATTCAGATCAAATTTTTCACCCTTATAGTTTTTAATTCCGCAAACTAAGTCTACAGGATTAAAATGTGTAGCGTTGTTTAATATAGTTTTCTGCAGCTTGTTTGTTGTATCAATTTGAGCAGATTCTACAATTTGTAAAGAGATTTTTCCGCTTTCATCCTTCACCCAAAATGGTCCGCCTCCAGGCTCTCCTTCATTTTTAACCATTCCGCAAACGCGAATAGGTCTATTTAGTTTTTCTTTTAAGTATGCTATTTGATTAGCTGTAGAATATTTTTCAAACTCATTACTAAACACGACATATAGCTTGTTTTTAAGAAAATCTACAATCGCATGTAATTGCTTCTCGGAAAGCTGATTTTCATCTAACTGCTTTACATATGCAAAAGATTGTTCCTGTAATTCTAACAGAATACCTGCTAGCATTTTTTTGTATTCAGCTAGTTCTTCGTCGTATTTAAAAACCACAATATTGTCGATGTTTTTTATAAAAACAATATCGGCATCCTGCTTGTTTAAATTATTTAATAAGGCACCATGACCAGAGGGTCTAAACAACATCTCGCCATTTTCTTCTCTAAAAACTTTATTTTCTGGAGTTACCGCAATGGTATCTGTAGACTGACATTGATAGGAAAATGAAATATGAAATTTGGTGTTGGTTTTCTCTTCTACTACCTCTTGAATACGCTTAAATTCGGTATCAAAAACACTTTTATGTTTTTCTGAAATAGTAAAATGTAAATTAGCTTCATTATTAGATGATGCATATAAAGAAGCTTCATACAAATGCTCTTCAAAAGCTGTTGAAACATGGTCTTTATACTTGTGAAAAGGTAATAATCCTTTTGGATAGAAGCCGTAATTTAATTTGTCTTCATCTAATAACACCTTAATAAAAACCACCTTTTTTTCGTCTTCGGAAAGGCTGTTGTAATCAGGGTACAGTTTTTTTGCTTCCGATATAACTATATCATAAAAAGGAAACTTCTCTATACCGACGAAAAATAAAGACAAATCGCTTGCTTGCTTTCTGTTGATATAAGAGTTAATAGTTTCCTTAGTTATATCGTATTCATGTAGAAACTGAAACAAAAACTTAAACATTCTGGTTGCTGCCCCAGAAGCGGGAATAAACTTTAGGATATTCTTTTCGTGCCTTTTACTTTTAAAAAACCTTATGGCATTCTCTTTTTTAGATTTTGAAAGTTTTAATATGCCATTTTTCACACTAGCGGCTTCCTGTAGATCTACAAAAGCAATTCCTGTAATAAACAACTGTATTTCAGCACGAACCTTTTCAACGCTTATGCGTTTAGAAGCAATCTGTTTTATATCCTTTTCTGTAAAATTCACTTTTCCTTATTTAATAAACCATCAATTAGTTTTACAGCCATTTCAAAACGAGTTTCTAAATCTCCTTTTAGTAAAACATAAGGTTTGTTATACTTTATTAAAGCGGTTTGAAAAGCTTGAAACATATACTCTCTTTCATTTGGCTTATCCCGTATACCATCAGCTTCCCAAGGCGTATCAATATACGTCAAAAAGTATAAATCGTAAGTATTTTCTACAGCATATTTTTCTATAAGCGGATAGTTTGCTTCAGGATAATAGACTTCAGAATACACTTTGGTTTCCAACAAATCCGTATCACAAATTAAAACAGAATCTGTTTTTTTAGCGAATCTGTTTTCGTTTTTCATTTGCCCAATAGCAATTGGCAATACATCCTCACTTGTTAACAGTTCCTTATTTTTAAATTTTTCTTCTGCATATTCTCTAGAATATTCTGGAACAAAAACAGTTTGGTAATGTACAGCCAAGCGTTTTGCAAGTACGGTTTTTCCAGTAGATTCCGGACCAAACAAAACTACCTTTATGCAGGTACTTGCTTCTTGTTTAAGTTTTTTTTCCATTGTTTATATGCTAGAATAGCTAGAATTAAAAAAATAATATACTGAATACCGGTAAAACCATAACCTCTTATAAAATATAGTGGAATAGATGCAGCATTACCAATAATCCATAAACTCCAATTTTCTATTTTTTTAAGCGCCATCAACCACATAGCAGCGAAAAATATTCCTGTGGTAAAAGTATCTATAAAAGGAGTCGCTATTTTAAAGTCTTCTATATTTCCTGAGGTTAATTTTGTAAAAGCATAATTTACACTTTCGTTAAAATTTAATGAATTAGGCATGACATCGTAATAACGATAGACAATGATTACAAAAACAGAGGTAAATAGAAAGATACCAACTGCTTTTATTTTATCTAAAGTATTGGTTCGTGAGATAGAAATACTTCCTGCATCATTATCAACTACCCTACTCCACATATACCAACCAAAAACACTCATCAACGTATAGTAAATATTAATAATTAGATCTCCATACAAACTCCATTGGTACAACAAATACACATAAATTCCAGTACTTATTATTCCCGTAGGGAAAACCCAAATATTCTCTTTTTTAGCATAAATCACACTAGCAACACCAAAGGAAGCTGCTAAAAACTCTAAGAGGATGTGAAGGGTAGAAGCTGTACGATAAGGCTCTAAAAAAAAATCTATTATTTCGTTCAAAGTTAGTCTCTTTTTAATTTATTAAAAAACGTGTCATCTTCTTCAAAAGCGGTTCCTATTACAACCATATCTGCTCCTGAGGCATATGCCGCATCTAGTGCTTCTTTGCTTCTTATTCCTCCTCCTACAATTAAAGGAACCTGAATTTGTTGTTTCACTTCAGAAATAATATTCGATTCTATTGGGTGTGTTGCTCCACTTCCTGCTTCAAGATAAATGAGTTTCATACCGAGAAACTCTCCAGCCTTTGCAGTATCTTTAATCACCTGAACTTCCCTTCGCTTTAAAGGCTCTGTTCCACTTACGCGTTGCACAGCTGTTTCCTTTCCGTTTTCTATAAGCAAATAACCGGTTGGAATCACCTCTAAATTGGTATTTCTTAACTTAGAAATAGAAGCCACATGCTTTCCTATTAAGTATTCCGGATTTCTTCCAGAAATTAAAGATAAAAATAATAAGGCATCTGCATGATTGGTAATTTGCGATATATCTCCAGGAAATATCACAATTGGTAAATCACTCAGCTTCTTAAGTGCTTTTACAAGCTTTTCTGTTTCGCCCTTTTCAACAGTACTTCCTCCAACAAAAATATGTGTGGCAATAGAAGTGTTTAACTTCAACATAAAACTAGCTAAACTTTCTGCTTTCGTGTTATCAGGATCTATTAAAACCGCTAAAAGCTTTTCTTCTTTAGCAATAGCCTGTAATATTTCGTTATAAATGCTTTTCATTTACTAGCTTTTGGATACTTTCTGTTTTGTACTTGTTTTTTGCATCAAGCTGGTAAAGCATAAGCACAGGTAAACCCTTCAAACTCAAAAAAAGTAGTTTGATAACTGTACTTTTTCTCTTGATAATCAATCCAAGCTATGGTAGAAGCTTCTTCCATAGTAAACGGAATCACCAAGGTATGTTGTAAAAAACTCAATCCTGGAGTAGCAAACAATTTATAAAGCGATTCTTTAATACACCAAATCACGCTTAGTTTATTAATATAATCTGTAGCTTCTTTTTCTAGATAACGGTTTTCGTAATCTAAAAACTTATGAGCAATTACGCCTATTTTCTCTCTTTGCTTTTCAATATCAATACCCACAACAGCATCACTAACTACAACAGCCGAAAAAGTAAAAGAATGGGTAATAGAAATATGTTTACCATCTTTTAAATGTGGTTTTCCGTTGCTATCATAAACCAAATCTTGATCGGTATAGCCAAATTCTCTGAGTAAATGTCTCACGCTTAAAAATCCACGACGATGCAATTCACTTTTCATACCAAGAACGCGTTGCATGTTTTCTGGTTTTAGTGTAACAGACTCTAACAGATCTTCATAGGATTCTGTAATCTTCCAGATTTTAACAGTAGTTTGTGAGTTTGGCCTAAGAGTTTTATAAAGAGGCATTTATTATTTTAAATGTTATTGATTATCTTTGCAACGCCTAAGGCGAATTTAGCTTTTTTGGTTAAGCGAATTTAACCAATTTATATACTAAATACCAAGGGTGTATCATTTTAAAAAATCAAGAACAAAAATATGAGTACAAAAACTGTTGCTTACGTACCTAATAAGGTAAAAGATATGTCGCTTGCGGCTTGGGGAAGAAAGGAAATAAATTTAGCCGAAGCAGAAATGCCAGGTTTAATGAGTTTACGTGAAGAATACAAAGACGAACAACCACTTAAAGGAGCTAGAATTGCTGGTTGCTTACACATGACCATCCAAACGGCTGTTTTAATTGAAACGCTACAGGCTTTAGGTGCAGAGGTTACTTGGAGTTCTTGTAATATATTCTCTACACAAGATCAGGCAGCGGCTGCAATTGCTGCTACAGGAACTGCTGTGTATGCATGGAAAGACATGACAGAAGAAGAGTTTGATTGGTGTATAGAACAAACTTTATTTTTTGGAGAAGATAGAAAACCATTAAACATGATCTTAGATGATGGTGGAGATTTAACAAATATGGTTTTAGATAAATATCCGGAACTATCTGCTGGTATCAAAGGACTTTCGGAAGAAACTACTACAGGAGTTCACAGACTATATGAGCGCGTTAAAAACGGAACATTAACAATGCCGGCTATTAACGTAAACGATTCTGTTACTAAATCGAAGTTTGATAATAAATATGGTTGTAAAGAATCTGCAGTAGATGCGATTCGTCGTGCAACAGATATTATGTTAGCTGGAAAACGTGTTACGGTTTGTGGATACGGAGATGTTGGGAAAGGAACAGCTGCTTCATTTAAAGGTGCTGGTAGTATTGTTACCGTTACGGAAATTGATCCTATTTGTGCATTACAAGCTGCAATGGACGGTTTTGAAGTGAAAAAATTAGAAACTGTTGTTGCTAATTCAGATATCATTATCACCACTACAGGAAACAAAGATATTGTACGTGCAGAGCACTTTGAAGCAATGAAAGACAAAACGATTGTTTGTAACATCGGACATTTTGATAACGAAATCCAAATGGGTTGGTTAAACAAAAACTACGGTCATACAAAAGACACAATCAAGCCTCAGGTAGATAAATATAACATCAACGGAAAAGATATTATTATTCTTGCTGAAGGACGTTTAGTGAACCTAGGTTGTGCAACTGGTCACCCAAGTTTTGTAATGTCTAACTCCTTTACAAACCAAACTTTAGCACAAATCGAACTTTGGAATAACAGCGATAAATATGAAAACGATGTTTATATGTTACCAAAGCATTTAGATGAAAAAGTAGCTAAATTACACTTAGAAAAAATTGGTGTAGAGCTAACGGAACTAAAAGAAGACCAAGCGAAATACATTGGTGTAACTGTAGAAGGACCATATAAGCCAGAGCACTATAGATACTAATAATTTTATCGCATTAGCGAAAGATGTATAAATAGAGAAATCCCAAGTAATTATGCTTGGGATTTTTTTGCCATATACTACAAGTACAGAAAGGAAACTATTAAAGCTGTAATAAAAATATAAGTTTAGGGCACAAAAAAACGCCTTATAATTTCGATTTCTCGAAATAAAAGGCGCTTTTATTCTTTAGAAAAATATTTCTTAAGCCTCGAAAGGTACTACAGAAACATAAGACTTATTGTCTTTTTTCTTTGTGAATTTCACAAGACCGTCAACTTTAGCGTGTAAAGTGTGATCTTTTCCTTGGTATACATTCTCAGCTGGGTGATGTGTATTACCACGTTGTCTTAATATGATATTTCCAGCAATAGCAGCTTGTCCACCAAAAATCTTAACACCTAAGCGTTTCGATTCTGATTCTCTACCGTTTTTAGAACTACCAACTCCTTTTTTATGAGCCATTGTCTTAAGGTTTTATATTGTTAAACTTAAGTGGTTGCAATTAAGCTTTACCACCATCTAATTCGTCTTGCCATTTCTTTAGCTCGTCCCATTTACCTTCTGCAGCTAATTTAGCTTGTGCAGGCCAAGTATCTGTAACGTGGTTACCACGAACACCAGCAATGATTTCAGAAATTTTTGCTGCATCTGTTTTTGCTAAATCAGCATAAGTTGCAATTCCTGCTTCTACTAAAGTAGATGCAATCTTAGGTCCAATACCCTCAATTTTCTTTAAATCATCCGCTTTACCTGTTGCTGTTTTAGCAGCAGTTGCTTTTGGTTCAGCTTTTTTAGCTTCTTTTTTTGGAGCTGATTTCTTTGCTCCTGAAGTTACAATATTTTCAATAACGATTTCAGTTAAGGCTTGTCTGTGACCGTTTTTTACACGGTAACCTTTTCTTCTTTTCTTCTTGAAAACAATAACTTTATCACCTTGAAGGTGCTTAATGACTTTTGCACTTACTTGTGCTCCGTCTATAGCTGGGGCGCCTACAGTTACATTGTTACCGTCTGATACTAAAAGAACGTTATCGAAAGAAACTTCCTTACCTTCTTCAGTTTGTAAACGGTTAACAAAAACTTTTTGGTCTTTTTCAACTTTAAATTGATGCCCTGCTATCTCTACAATTGCGTACATAGCGTAACGTTTTTATTAATTAATTTGTTCAAAAATTGAGTGCAAATATACTGCTAAATTCTTAAACAACAAACGTTTTATCAATTTTGAAGGACTTTTGTGCTATTTTTAAATGCCTGCATGAAAGTAAGTGTCAAAATTATAGAAGAAGACAAGCCCTCCATAATAATCACAAACACCAATATGCCGCCACCATAACTTACATCATCAAACCATCCTTTTAGTAAATAATTCATAAATGCTACATCTATATGAAACATATAAATACCCATAAATAAAGCAAAAACAAAAGTTGCTAGGAAACCCGTGAGCATTCCCACCTTAAATCCGTTTATATAATTAAAGTCTATACCAGAAACGACTTTATAATGTTTGATTGCAGAATAAATTCCAAAAGCCATAAAGAAGCCGTTTAACAATCTAAACCAAATATTAGTATGTAGGCCAAAAAGTTTTATAATTAAAAAATATGCTATAAGGGCAATAGTTGTAAAAACACCATATTTAATAACTACAGATGCAGAAGTATTCATATCGATTTTGCATTTAAAGTTATGTGATAATAAATTTCGTGAATATTTTTCAATTAAAATAATTTAACACTAACTTTCTGATATAGTGAATATTAAAATATTATTAACAATTATAAAGGAAAAGATGTAACTTTACCTATATATTAAAGACATATACTTTATAAATCTATTAAATCACACACAATGAAAAAAAACATTTTGGCTTTAGCTTCTTTATGTTTAGTTGGTCTTTCAGCTACAGCACAAGAGGTTAAGTATGAAGAGTATGATTTAGATAACGGCATGCACGTTATCTTACATCAAGACAACTCTGCTCCCGTAGTAACAACTTCTGTAATGTATCACGTTGGTGCAAAAGACGAAAACCCAGAACGTACTGGTTTTGCGCACTTTTTTGAACACCTATTGTTTGAAGGAACAGAAAACATCCCTAGAGGAGAATGGTTTACTATTGTAACTTCAAACGGTGGTAGTAACAACGCAAACACAACAGACGACAGAACCTACTACTATGAGGTTTTCCCTTCTAATAGTGTAGAGTTAGGTTTATGGATGGAGTCTGAAAGATTAATGCACCCTATCATCAACCAAGTTGGTGTAGATACGCAAAACGAAGTAGTAAAAGAAGAAAAACGTTTACGTGTAGATAATGCCCCTTATGGTAAGTTTTTTGAAAATGTAAAAAAACACATGTTTAAAAAACACCCATACAGATGGACAACTATTGGTGAAATGGAACACTTAGATGCTGCAACTTTAGAAGAGTTTCAAGCGTTTAATAAAAAATTCTACGTACCGAACAACGCGGTATTAGTTGTTGCTGGAGATATTGACGTTCCTGCTGTAAAGAAAATGATTCAAGATTACTTCGGACCAATCCCTAGAGGAGAAGAAATCACAAGAAACTTCCCTAAAGAAGACCCTATCACAGAGCAAATAAATGCTAAAGCATACGATGCTAACATTCAAATTCCTGCTGTTGTTGCTGCTTACAGAACACCATCTATGAAAGAAAGAGATGCTTATGCTTTAGATATGTTATCTAACTATTTAAGTGACGGTAAATCTTCTAAACTTTACAAAAAGTTAGTAGACGAAAAGAAAATGGCTTTACAAGTTGGAGCATTTAATAACAGTCAAGAAGACTACGGTACATACATCTTATTCGGTTTACCATTAGGAGACGTTACACTAAACGACTTAATGAATGAAATTGATGAAGAAATTGTAAAAGTGCAAAACGAATTAATTTCTGAAAGAGATTACCAAAAACTTCAAAACAAATTTGAAAACCAATTCGTAAACTCTAATGCAAGTGTAGAAGGTATTGCAAACTCTTTAGCTAGATACTATATGTTATATGGAGACACTGCTTTAATTAATAAAGAAATTGAAATTTACAGATCTATAACTAGAGAAGAAATTCAAGAAGTAGCTAAAAAATACTTAAACACAAACCAACGTTTAGTATTAGAGTATTTACCAGAAGAAAAAGATCAATAAAATACCATAGAAGAAATGAAAACTAAAATATTCACAGTATTAACCTTGTTTTTAATGTCTCTTGGGCTTCAAGCACAAGTGGACAGATCTAAACAACCAAAACCAGGACCAGCTCCTAAAATTGCTTTAGAAGTACCTGGTGAATTTACATTACCTAACGGACTGAAAGTATTGGTGGTAGAAAACCACAAATTACCTCGTGTTTCTTACAGCTTAACGATAGACAATAAACCAGTAAGAGAAGGAGATATCGCAGGAGTTTCTTCTTTATTAGGAAGCATGCTTGGTGGTGGAACAGCAACTATTTCTAAAGACGATTTCAATGAAGAAATTGATTTCTTAGGAGCTAGAATGATGTTCAGATCTAATGGTGCTTTTGCAAGTTCTTTATCTAAATATTCGGAAAGAATTTTAGAGCTTATGGCAGACGCTGTAATGAGCCCTGTTTTTTCTGAAGAAGAATTTCAAAAAGAAAAAGATAAAACTATTGAAGGTTTAAGATCAAGCGAAAAAAGTGTAGATGCTGTTGCTGGAAGAGTTGGTAGCGCCTTAGCTTATGGAACACACCATCCTTACGGAGAGTTTGTAACAGAAGAAACAGTTAACAAAGTAAGTATTAATGATATCAGAACTTTCTACGAAAAGAACTTCACGCCAACAAACGCTTATTTAGTAGTTGTAGGAGATGTTGATTTTATGACTGTTGAAAGACAAGTTAGAGAGCATTTTTCTAACTGGGAAAGCAACTTACAATTAGAAGTAAAAGTTCCAAATGCAATGCCAAATGCGCAATACACACAAATTAACTTTGTAGATATGCCTAACGCTGTGCAGTCTAACATCTCGGTTACTAATAATGTAGATTTAAAAATGAGCGATGCAGATTATCACGCAGTTTTAATCGCAAACAAAATTTTAGGTGGCGGTTTTAATAGCTACTTAAACATGAACTTACGTGAGAAGCATGCTTATACTTACGGAGCTCGCTCTAGTGTTGGTGCAGATAAATACGCATCTCGTTTTAGAGCTGGGGCAGCTGTTCGTAACGCTGTAACAGATAGTGCAGTAGTGCAAACTTTAAAGGAAATTAAAAGAATTAAGGAAGAGCCTGTAACTGCAGAAGCACTTGCAAATGCAAAAGCGAAGTATGTTGGAGATTTCGTATTAGCTCTTGAAAGCCCTCAAACTATTGCTCGTTATGCATTAAATATCAAAACACAAGACTTACCAAAAGATTTTTACACAACCTATTTAGAAAAAATAAACGCAGTAACTATCGAAGATGTACAACGCGTAGCTAATAAGTATTTTAAAACAGAAAATGCTAAAATCATTGTAGTTGGAAAAGGAAGCGAAGTTTTAGAAAACTTAGAAAAAACAAATATTCCAATCATGTACTTTGATGCTTATGCGAATAAAGTAGAAAAGCCTAACTATAATGTTGCTTTACCAAGCGGTGTTGATGCTAAATCTGTTTTAAATAAATATTTAGAAGCAGTTGGAGGAGACAAAATCGAAACGATAAACACTATCGCTTTAAAATACGAAGCTTCAGCAATGGGTGCAACTATTGTTAGTGACGAAAAAAGAATGGAAGGTAAATTAGCACAATTCGTTTCTATGAACGGAAACCAAATGATGGCTTCTATCACTACACAAGAATCTGCTGTAATCAACAACAACCCTCTTCCGGAAAACATGACGAAAGACATGGCTCCATTAGCTGGTTTATTTGCGGAATTAAACCTTTTAAAATCAGATAAAACAAAATTAAAAGGAATTGAAAAAGTAGATGGTAAAGATGCTTATGTGGTTGAATTACCTGGAGAAGTTATTTCTTTAAGCTACTTCTATGATGTAGAAACTGGTTTAAAAGTAAAAGAAGTACAAACAACTTCTATGCAAGGTAAAGTACAAAGCCAAGAAACTTTCTTAAAAGATTACCAAGAGTTTGGCGGAGTAAAATTCCCAAGCGTAAGAGAAGGATCTCAAATGGGACAAGTAATTACTTTTAATTTAAAAGAAGCTAAAGTGAACGAAGGTGTTACAGAAGCTGATTTTAAATAAGTAAAACTTTTATATATTTTAAAAACCACGCAATTGCGTGGTTTTTTTATATTCTTTTTTGAGATAAATATACACCTAGCAAAACAATAGCTGCAGCAAAACCTTGCAACAAACTAAAACCTTCCCCATCTAAAACTCCCCATCCTAAAGCTACTAAGGGCATAATATAAGTAACCGAAGATGCAAAAACCGGTGTAGATATTTGCACCAACTTAAAATAGAAAACCTTCGCTAAAGCAGTTCCAAAAAGAGATAATATCACCACGTACACAATGGACATTCCTATTTCGGAATTATTAAAAGTAGCCTCGCTAAAGAACCCTGTAAATAACAAAACGATCAATGCTGGAATAAATATTACTACATAGTTACCCGTTGCAATTGCTAGCGGTTTTACATCTTGTAAATAACGCTTTATAATATTTACATTTGCTGCATACATAAAAGTAGAGGCTATGATATAACCAGCATACATATAATTTTGATCTGGATTTAAAGAAGCACCTTGAAGAATCAGAATGGCAGTCCCAATAAAACCAATAATAACACCTAGCACCTGTCTTTTTGTGGAAGCAATTTTAAACACAGCAAAGCCAAACAAAATAGTATTTAAAGGAACTAGGGAATTTAATACCGAAGCAACAGCACTATCAATTTCGGTTTCTGCAATAGCAAAGAAAAACGCCGGAATAAACGAACCACAAAACCCTGAAACAGCCAACCATTTCCAATCAGTTCTCTTTATCGTTTTAACCGTTTTATAACCCGCTATAAATAAAAACAAACCGGTTATGATAGTCCGTAAAGCACCTAATTGATATGGATTTAAACCTATAAGCGCCTTTTTAATAAGAATAAACGAGGTTCCCCAAATTACAGACAAAGCAATAAGATAGACCCATTTTATATTATTTTGTAACATAACAATTTTTAAAAATGCAAATGTCTTGTTTTTAACACAATTAAAGACAAATTATTCTTAATTTTGTACATACTAGAAGAATAAAAATTTATACTATGAAACAAATAAAAACAATACTAGCAGTTACAGTATTAGCAATCATTGCTTTTAGCTGTAAAAACGAAAACAAGGCAGAAATAGTTACCGTTCCTACAGCTACAGAAACTGCTGTGGAAACAGAAAAACAACTAGACACAAATGCAAGCTACGCAAAAGCAGAGTTTACTGTAGAAGGAATGACGTGCGCTGTTGGATGTGCAAGAACTATTGAAAAGAAGTTAGCTAAAATGGAAGGCGTAAAGTCTGCGAAAGTAGATTTTGAAGGCAAACTAGCTATGGTAGAATATGACGAAGCTAAAGTTACTACAAACGCCTTAGAGGAAACAGTAACCAATGTAAGCGAAACCTATTCTGTGAAAGACATGAAAACGGTAGAAGAGTTTGGAGCTGAAAAAAGTTTATAAAACAGCTTATCAAATAAATAATAAAAAAGGCTTCTCAATTGAGAAGCCTTTTTTATTATTTCCAATCTATAGTTTCCATGATATGCCTGATATCATTTTTCAGATAATCTGCTGCTGGATAAATAGAATCATAATTTGGCTTGGTATAAAAGTACAGAGACCCCGTTAAAAAGTGATTTACACTATCTGTAACATAAAACTGCGACTGAGAAGCAGCATTCCCTCCTACTTCATAAAACATTCCGTAAACCTTCTTTTCAGGATTTTCGTAAAGGTCACTAAAAATTTCATCTGCTTTTTGTGTATGCTCCTGAGTGAAGTTTTGTGCATCTCGTAAATAAGAAATCAGTTTTTCTTCACTATTATGAATAGCTTTATAAGTAAGATAAACAGTTCCTTTCAATCTTGGGTACTCTAAGTTTAAACCATAACTAGCATCTCCTGCTATTTTCCTGGTTTTTATATTACTTGCTAGTTCGTTCTTTTCAAAAGAAAAAGGAAGATCTATAATGGTTTTTTTATAAACAGGCTCCGGATATTCCAAGCGTAGTTTTGCAGCTGGCTTAGGAGTAACATCTTCTTGACACGAAACCACACTAAGGCTTACAACTAGTATGATACAGGAAAATAAAACAATATGTTTAAAAGGATATTTCATAAAATATTCGGTTTAAAATAACAGCTTCTGGTAGAAAATGTTTTAAGGAATGGTAACTTTTACTCGTGTTATTCTTTTTTTATCTAATGCTTCAATAGTAAAAATATAGTCTTCAAACTTTATTTTACTATTCGTTTTCGGGAAAATTCCATTTATTTCTAAAACAAAACCTGCAATGGTTTCTGCTTCTCCTTTATTGTTTTCAAAAATAGAATCGTCTTCTAATCGTATTACTTTATAGAAATCTTTAAGAGCAGTTTTTCCTTCAAAAACATAGTTATTATTATCTAACTTAGAATAAATTAAACCTTCGTCATCATATTCGTCACTAATATCTCCTACAATTTCTTCAATAATATCTTCTAGAGAAATAAGTCCGGATGTTCCTCCATATTCATCAACAACAACAGCTAGATGCACTTTCTTCTCTTGGAATTCTGCCATCAAATCATCTAGTTTTTTGTTTTCAGGAACAAAAAATGGCTCCCGTAGCAAGGTTTTCCAATCCATTTGCTTTCTATCTATAAATGGCAATAAATCTTTAACGTATAAAACCCCTATAACATTATCGATATTCTCTTTATAAACAGGAATTCTAGAATAACCATTCTTTATTATTTCTGGTATGATTTCAGAATACTTTTGCTCTACATTTAAAGCAAAAATATCTATCCTCGGGCGCATTACCTGTTTGGTATCGGTATTACCAAAAGATACGATTCCTTGTAATATTTTCTGCTCTTCCTTTGTTGTATCCTCATCACTGGCAAGTTCTAAAGCTTGTGAAAGCTGATCGACACTAAGATTAGACTTCTGCCTTCCCAATTTATTATGAATTCCAAGCGTGATGCTTCGCATTGGAATACTTAATGGAGAAAATATAAAATCTAAAATTCGTAATGGGTAAGCCATAAACATAGCAAACTTCAAGCGGTTTCTGCTTGCATATACTTTTGGAAGAATTTCACCAAAAAGTAAAATTAAAAAAGTCACTAATACAACTTCTAATATAAATTTTAGAATAGAGGAATAAATACTTTCAAACATAAAATTCCCTAAATAAGCAAAGAGTATTACTATCGCTATATTTATAAAGTTGTTAGCTACTAGAATAGTTGCCAATAGTTTTTTTGGCTTTTCTAATAGATTAGAGACAATTTGAATTGGCTTAGAATTTTGCTCTAAACCTTCATCGATATCGGTAGAGGTTAGAGAAAACAAAGCTACCTCTGCTCCAGATATTAATGCGGAGCAAATTAATAAAACGAATAGGAGTACAAAACCAATAACAATAGAAAAGTCTATAGTTAGATTATTGATTAAAAAACTCGTGGGTTCTGGGTCCAATATTATAAATTTGGTTATACTTAATTTTCAACTTAAAGAATTAGAAGTTGGTTTTTAAAATGGAAGATCACTTTCTGCATCATCTGCCATTGGCTCAGTAGGCTTAGGCTGTTCTGCTGCTTGCGGTGCTGCATTTCCTGTAGCTTGACTTTCTTTCTTGGTAGTTAAAAAAGTAAAGTCTGTACATTGTATTTCTGTAGAATAACGATCATTACCTCCTTCATCTTGCCACTTTCTAGTTTTAATCCTTCCTTCTATATATACCTTATCTCCTTTGCTTAAATATTTTTCGCAAATTTCAGCTCCTTTATTACGTACCACAACATTGTGCCATTCAGTATTTGAAATACGCTCATTGGTTTGCTTATTTGTATAGGTTTCGTTTGTTGCAAGTGGAAAACGTCCTACGCAACCTCCGCCTTCAAAATAGTGCATCTTCACTTCATCACCTAAATGACCAATTAGCATTACTTTATTTAATGTTCCTGACATAATATCTTATATAATTAATTTGCAAAATTAAGCTTTTGCAATTGATAAACTTAAAATTAACAAAAATATATCACACTTCCCAAATGCTTTAAAAATTAAATTCTTCTATAAAGTTAGAAAGAAGAACAGGCACCGGGTAGTCTTTTATTATATCTACCGAAACTCCTTTACTAGCAAGGCTATCTATTGCAACTATCCAAAATTTGGTATGTAAATGTTGATGAGATAACTTATGAACAATTGCTTCTTCATTATATAAGGTCAAATCGTAATTGGAAGAAGGAATTAATTCGTGCTTTTCTAAAAGAGAATGCATAGTATCAAAACTGGTACTTGTTTCAGTCTCTATTAAAGGAAACTGATATAGGTTTTGCCATATCCCTTTACCTTCTCGCTTCTCTATTATTGTCTCTCCTTCATTAAATATAAATACAATAAAATTGAAATGTTTAGTTTTTGGTTTTAAGCTTTTCAATTTAACCGGTAAATCACTTATGCTATTTTTTTGCAAAGCCATACAACCATCTTGTAGCGGACATACAGTACAATCCGGATTACTTGGTTTACATTGTCTAGCACCAAACTCCATAATAGCCTGATTAAATTCTCCGGGATTCTTCGGGCTAATGAGTTTTTGTGCCAGTGCTTTAAATTCTTTATTTCCCTGCGAAGTGTTTATGGGCGTATCAATGCCAAAATACCTAGATAGTACTCTATATACATTTCCATCTACTACAGCACATACTTCATCAAAGCAAAAAGAAGCAATAGCACTTGCTGTATAATCACCAACTCCTTTTAATTTTAATAAATCTTTATAATTATTTGGAAAAACGCCATCCAATTCAGCTACAATATATTTAGCGGATGCGTGTAAATTTCTTGCTCGAGAATAGTAACCCAGACCCTGCCATAATTTTAATACCTCGCTTTCGGAAGCATTTGCAAGATCAAAAACACTTGGATATTTGGTCACAAAAGCTTCATAATAAGGTAAGCCTTGTTCTATTTTTGTCTGTTGAAGTATTATTTCTGATAACCATATAAAGTAAGGATTCGTGGTTCTGCGCCAAGGCAAATCTCTTTTATTTACTGAATACCAACTGGTTAAAATATTATTTATTATCATTTACGTTATATACTAAATGCAAAAATAAACGTTTATAAGGTTAAATTTAAGTGAATTAGGTTTGAAATATTGAATTTTTAATTCTTATATTTGCAACCCCTTAATAACCGATTACAATAATTAAAATATATAGAAAATGACTAAGGCTGATCTAGTAGCAAAGATTTCTGAGAAATTAGGAATTGAAAAAGGAGATGTTCAAGCAACTGTTGAAACATTTATGGAAGAGGTGAAAACATCTTTAGAAAGTGGAGACAATGTGTATTTAAGAGGTTTTGGAAGCTTCATCGTTAAAACAAGAGCTGAAAAAACGGGTAGAAATATTTCTAAAAACACAACTATTAAAATACCTGCTCACAATATCCCAGCATTTAAACCTGCTAAAGTATTTGTAGAAGGTGTAAAGACTAATGTAGACGTTAAGTAAGACGCTAAAAAAAATATTAATTTAAAAAAAGACACATCTTATGCCAAGTGGAAAAAAACGCAAAAGACACAAGGTTGCAACGCATAAGCGTAAAAAAAGAAGACGCGCTAACCGTCACAAAAAGAAAAAATAGATTAAAAAAGTAGTTAATAGCTACTTTTTTAGTTTTTACAAAAAGTTCTTTGAAATGAGTTCTAAAACCACGTATTACCTTGCATGGTTAGAGCTCCACGGATTTTATTAAAATCCTGTGATTTCTAATCATAGCCCATAAAGCTATGATTAGATTTTATAATGTATTAATCCATCTGTACGTAATTGTATGGATAAAAATTAACAAAATGGAAAAAGAATTGATCATTAGATCTAGTTCCAACCAAGTTGATTTTGCCTTATTAAAAGATGGAAAACTTAGTGAATTACATAAGGATGAAGATAGTAACAACTTCTCTGTTGGCGACGTGTTTATCGCCAAAATAAGAAAAGCTGTTCCGGGTCTAAATGCCGCATTTGTGAATGTTGGCTATGAGAAAGATGCATTTTTGCATTATCATGATTTAGGACCTAAACTACCCTCTCTTTTGAAATTCACAAAAAGTGTAAGCACAGGTAAACTAAATGATTTTTCATTAAAAAATTTCCCATTTGAAAAAGATATTGATAAAAACGGAAGCATTGCTGACGTCATAAAATCAAATCAATCGTTACTAGTACAAATAGTAAAAGAACCAATATCTACAAAAGGCCCTAGAATAAGCTCAGAGCTTTCTATTGCTGGTAGATACATTGTTTTAGTACCTTTTTCTGATAGAATTTCTATTTCTCAAAAAATAGAAAGCAAAGAAGAAAAAGACAGACTAAAACGATTGGTTAAAAGCATCACTCCTAAAGGTTTCGGTGTAATAATACGTACAGTAGCAGAAGGCAAAAAAGTAGCTGAACTAGACAAGGATTTACAGAATTTGCTAGGTCGTTGGACCGCAATGTGTAAAAAGCTACATAAAGCCCACCATCCAAGTAAAGTATTAGGAGAGATGAACAAAGCCTCCTCTATTTTACGCGACATATTTAACGATTCCTTTACAGGGATTTATGTGGATGATGAAGAGCTTTACATTCAAATTAAAGATTACGTGCAAGAAATTGCACCTAATAAAGAATCAATAGTTAAATTGTATCAGTCAAACGTTCCAATATTTGAAAAATACGGAGTAGAAAGACAAATTAAAACCTCTTTTGGAAAAACTGTTTCCATGGCAAAAGGAGCTTATCTGGTTATAGAACATACCGAAGCACTTCATGTTGTAGATGTAAATAGTGGAAACCGCTCAAACAAAGCAAATTCTCAAGAGGATACAGCATTAGAAGTTAACTTAATAGCAGCATCAGAAATTGCCAGACAATTGCGACTTCGCGATATGGGTGGAATTATAGTTGTTGACTTTATTGACCTAAATACTGCTGAACACAGAAAAAAACTCTATAATCATTTACGAGATGAAATGAAAGATGATAGAGCAAAACACAAAATATTACCTCCAAGCAAGTTTGGATTGATACAAATTACCAGACAAAGAGTAAGACCAGAAATGAACATAAAAACTAGAGAGGAAAACCCGGATAGTTTACATGATGATTCTGAAGTAGAAGCACCAATTAGTATTGTGCCTAAAATTACTCATGACTTGGAACAACTATTGAAAAAAGACTATAAAAAGGTGACTTTAAACACACATCCTTTTATAGCAGCCTTCTTAACAAAAGGCTTTCCATCTATACGTTCAAAATGGTTTTTTGAACATAAAAAATGGGTGAAAATTTTACCAAGAGATGCTTACACATATCTAGAATATCATTTTTTTGACAAAGATGGTAATCAAATTAAATAATTAAAAAAGCCTTACTTTTTAAAAAGTAAGGCTTTTTTGGTTTTAAACATATTGTCATTGCACCATTAGACATTTTCTATAAAGAGTGAAATAAAAAACCATCTCGCTAGAGATGGTTTTAAACTATATGCTTAATGAATTTGTCTATTGTTGGTTTGGACCACCACTTACAATAATAAACTCACTACGTCTATTTAATTGGTGTTCTTCTTCAGTACACTTAGAGCCACAGTTAACTCGTAAGTCACTTTCTCCTTTTCCAACACCTGTTATTCTACTTGCATCAATTCCTTTCGAAATAACGTACTGTACAGTCGATTGCGCACGTCTGCTAGATAACTTTTCGTTGTATCTTGCCGAACCTCTATTATCTGTATGAGATTCTGCTAAAATAACCATCTCTGGGTATTTCTTCATTACAGCAACAAGCTTATCTAATTCAAAAGCTCCTTGTGCAGTTATATTAGACTTATCGAAGTCGAATAAGATTGGATTTAACACTACACGATCTTCAACAATAATTTTTTCGATTGGATCTAGTGGTAAAATTAATTCCATTGTCTCTTCTTTACTACCAGCAAAGTCTATGGAGTTACTTTCGAAATCTTCTAAACTACCTGCAATAAGCAGTGCATTTTCGCAAGGAACAGTATACGATACTTTTCCTTCTGCATTTGAAGTTTCTGTAGCAAGAACTTGTCCTTTTACATCTTTAATAGTAACTGTAACTCCTGCTAGTGGAGTATCTGTTTCGTTGTTTACAACTGTTGTAGTAACTAGAACATTACATGGTTTTAATCTTTTAACAGCATAAATATCATCGCTTCCTTGTCCACCTTCTCTGTTTGAAGAAACAAAACCTTCACCAGTTTCTTCGTTAATAGTAAATGCTAAATCATCTGAATTACTATTAATAGGAGCTCCAGCATTTACAACATCACCAGATGCTGTTGTATAGAATACATCTAATCCACCAAGTCCTAAATGACCATTAGAAGAGAAGTATAAAGTTCCGTTATCACTAATGAATGGGAACATTTCTTGTCCTTCTGTGTTTACTTTAGCTCCTAAATTTTCTGGGTCACCAAAAGAACCATCTGCATTTACAGTAGCCTTATAGATATCATATTTCCCAAAACCTCCAGGCATGTCGGAAGCAAAATATAATGTTTTACCATCAACACTTAAAGAAGGGTTTTTTACAGAATAAGAATCACTGTTAAAAGGAAGTGCTTTTACATTTTTCCAAGAGTCACCAGATTTAGTAGCTTTAAATAAATGAATGACACTAATTTTAGTTTTTGAATCTTCTATTTTCTCATAAACGCCATCATAGAAGCTTTCTCTTGAGAAATACATGGTGTTTCCATCTGGACTAAATGTTACAAGTCCTTCGTGATATTTTGTATTAATAGATCCTTTAACTGGCTCAGCTTCTGCATTATCTCCTTCTGAAACAGCAACTTGATAAATATCTAAGAAAGGCTCTTCATTCCATCCGTAAGTACGTCTTGCATTGTTTCTAGCAGAAGTGAAATATAATACACCATCTTTTAGAGTTCCTCCAAAATCTGAAGCTTCAGAGTTAAATCCTAAACTTTCTAGTTCGTATTTTTGAACTCCTTCTAAAATACCTGGAAGATAATCTTGATTTGCTAAAAATGCTTTAGCACGATCGTCTTTCGGATTCGCTTTAGCGAATTTATGCATCCATTGGTTAGACGCATCGTATTTCCCATTAGCTTTAAGCATTTGAGAATACTTATACATCATTTCTGCATCTTGAGAAGATTCTAAAGCTTTTGCATACCATTTCTCAGCTTCGGTAGTACTGAATATATTATAATTAGCTTCTGCTAATTTTGTATATACATAGGCATCGCCCTGACCTTTTTCAACCAGTTTGTTATAAGCTGCAATAGCTTCAACAAATTCAAATTTGTCAAAATGCTTATCTGCTGTTTGCGTATATTTATTTTGAGCAGTTATACTTAAGCTACTCAATAATAGTAATGTTATAAATATTTTTATTTTTTTCATTTTTATTTAGCTTAAGTGATTAGAAATAACGTGGTGAACGAGATACTTTTTTAGCAAAAGAAATATCGAAATTAACAAACACTTCGTGAGAGGAACTAGTAGTATAATTTAAATCTGATTGAATAGCGTCATATGCATATCCTATTCTTAGATTTGGTGTAACCATAAAGTTTACCATACCACTGAATGAATCTTCTAAACGATATCCAACACCTACTTCCACTAAATCATACATAAATACGTTGGCATTTACATCGAAACTTGTTGGAGCATCAAATGCAGTTTTTACTAAAGCATGCGGTTTTAATTTAAAGTTTTCTGATAAATCAAATACATATCCAGCCGCTGCAAATAAATGCTGCGTTTCAGAACCAATATTATATCCACCTGCATCTAAATGCGTAGCATTTAAAATATTTGGCATAGAAACTGAAACATAATACTTGTTTGGCTTATAAAAATAAACTCCTGCACCAATGTTAGGGGTAACCTCATTAATGTCCTGGAATAATTGGTCATCTGAATCTGTTAAAACTAAACCATTTAATCCTATATCATGAAATGTTGCACCTGCTTTTACTCCAAACGCTAACTTTGTTTCAACTCCTACTGGTAATGTATATGAGAAATCTGCATAAGCATTGGTTTCTCTTACCGGACCAACTTCGTCACTAATAAGAGACATTCCTAATCCAACCCTTTTTCCTACAGGGGAATGAATAGCAAGAGTACCTGTTTTTGGTGCTCCTTCTAAACCAACCCACTGACTTCTATATAGTAAACCTACAGCAAGTCCGTCGTAAGACCCAGCATAAGCTGGGTTTACAACGTTCATGTTATACATATACTGTGTGTACTGCGGATCTTGTTGTGCATGTATTTGTGCCACAAACAAGAATGCGAGAATTATATATAATTTTTTCATTTTAATTAGTTAGTTTTTAGTTTTCTCTATTTAAATATACCCAAGATGTTTTCGTCTTATTTCCGTCATATTCCATCACATAGAAATAAGTTCCAACTGGTAGTTCATCTCCATTGTCTGACTGACCATACCATTGGTTTGTATAGTTAGTTCTAGAGTAAACTTTTACACCATGTCTATTAAATATTTCTAAACGACTTACATTAAACTCAGTCAAGTCAAAAGTATCATTTCTACCATCACCGTTAGGAGATATTCCTTGAGGAATTTCAGGTAATTCACAATATTCCGTTGTAAACGACTCAGTAATTACTACTGGACATTCACCAGATGTAGTATATTCAATAGTATAAGTTGTATCAGATTCTCCTCCTGTAACTTCTCCCGTTTGTGCATTTACAGTAATTCCACTATCTGGAGAACTAAAAGTTCCTCCTGCATCACCAGTAATAGTAACGGTTGCTCCCTCACATGTTGGCATAAAATCAAAAGTTACTTGGAAGTCATCTGTAGTAAGAACAGTCACCGTTTCGGTTGTAACTGCAGGACAAGAATCTTCTCCTACGGTATAGTCAACATTATACATAGCGCCTGGAACTGCATTTGTAATTTCCCCAGTAGCTGCATCTATAGTTGCACCATCTGCTGGTTCAGGGTTGAAAGAGAATGTTCCTCCTGCATCACCTAAAATAGTTGCAGTTGCACCATCGCAGTTTGCTGTCATTTCAAAAGAAGCATCAAATGTAGATAGGTTTTCATAAGTAACTACAACATCATCAGATACCGTAGCTGTACCTCCTGTACATAACTCATAAGTTACTGCGAAAGAGTAAGTGGTTGTCTCACTTGGTGAAACCGTTACAGATTCCTCAGTACTAATCACAGTACCTTCTTCGTCTGTCCACTCTAAAGTATAGTTTGGAGTTCCTGAAGGAGAGAATCTATACGACTCTGGGCTATCAGGAGCTACGCTCCATACACCTGTATTACGACCTGGAGGCGATGCTGCCTGTGTATCATCTACACTTTGAATACCTACTACCGCAAGTCCGTCATTCCAAGCTGCACATGTAGGCTTTTCTAAAATATGAATATCAATATTATTAGAAGACTCATGTAAAATGATTTGACTTGTAGTTGTTAATCCAGTACAAGAAGAACCAAAATAACAAACCTCATTATAGTTTACTACGAACTGTCTGTAAGGAGCGGAACCTAATACTACATAATCAATACTACCACAAACTGAAGGGTCGATATCATGACCAACACCAAATATATTTCCTTGCGATATAGCATTATTAGTTGCATTTGGTAATGTAGAAACAGAACTTAAAGCCCAACTATTGTAGCCACCAGCATGCTCAACTTCAAAACTAACTACTCCGTTAGAACCTACAATTACTTGGTCATAAACACCACCGTAGAAACAGAAGTCAAATCCAAGATCAATTACCTCAGACCAAGTATCATCTACGTTTACACTTGTAGGAGTCGCTCCGTCAACTGGAGGAGTCGGACAAGTATCAATTGCATTTATCTCATAGTTTTCTGTGTCTTGACCATATAAATGGAAGTTACTTTCTAAAACAACCTCTGGCGTGTTACAGTCTACCGTAGCGTCTTCACCTGCAAACACAATAGAACATGGGTTTGGTGGAGGTGGACATATAAAGGATAATGGGTTACTTTCTATAATACAGTTAGGGTCATCTGCATTCGCAACAGTTACCACTACGTTTGTACTTGCTGGGTAAGGCCCCATAATTACAATCCCTGCTTCTGTAACAGTTTGAACGGCACTCCCTTGGTTATCTGTTAACTCAAGAGATGCTGCATCTCCCATATCTGTAATATTAACCTCTACTTCAAAAACTGGGTTATCTGGATCGGTATCACAGTCTCCATTAACCACATTAAATGTAGCTGTTTGAGGTAGACAAGTTAAACACCATACATCAAAATCCCAAGGAGTATATCCATTCGTTGAACAACTTCCAGAACCATCTGAAGTTATCATAACAGTTAATGAAGGACCGGTTGATGTAAACGTTAATCCTGCTAAGTTTCCGTTGTTACCATAGCCATTATATAGTTCTGAACCGTCAGAATCTAATACGATTAACTCATCCCAGTTGTTTTCAACTTGACCTGCGTTAAATTCTAGTACTAATGGGTTACCCGTTGAACTAGCAAAGTTAAATTCCATCGTATCATTAGGTGTATAACAGTAAGTTGTATTTACAGGACCTGCAGAACAATCAACAATGACATTCGGGTCATTTCTAATTGTAAAACTTTCTTCTGTACAGCCTGTTGCATCTCCGTTATCATTGTAAGGAACAATAGTTACATAAATAGTTTCAGAAAAAGGAAGTGTTCCTGGATCGTAAGTTGTTACGTTTCCTACATCTACTCCATTTAAAATATCAGATCCTCCTGGCGTAGTTCCTAAGGTTAGTTTATACCCAGTAACTAAAACAGAAGCTGCACTCCATGTAATATCGTCATTTTCATTTATATCTACAGCTCCATTAGCCGGAGAAATTAAAGATGCATTACAGTTTGGTAAAGCGGTTGTATCAACACAAGTTACATCAAAATCAACTGGAGTATATCCCCCTGTCTCACAACTTCCGGAACCATCTGCGTCAAAGAAAATATATAAATTACCACTGTTAGCTACGAAAGAGAAGCCAGCTAAGTTGTTATTTCCTACAATTCCATCGTTAGAATCATATAATAAGGTTCCTGTATTATCTGTACCGTCATAAATATATAAGTCATCCCAAGTATTTCCAGAAAAGTTGCTTTCCTCTAAAACACCAGCGTTAAAGAATATAGAAATAGGATCTCCGTTGGAAGAAGCAAACCAATACTCAATTATATCATTATTTGCATAACAAAAAGTTGTATTTATCACTTGAGAAGTATCACAATCTACAACTTGATTTGGATCATCTTTTACTGTAAAGCTTTCTTCAGTACATCCTTGCGCATCCCCGTTAGCATTGTAAGGAACAATAGTAACATATATAGTAGCACTGTAAGGTAAAACACCTGGATCATACGTTGTAACGTTACCTACATCAAATGCATCTAAAATATCCGTTCCACCTGGAGTAGTTCCTAAAGATAGCTTATAACCATCTACTAAAACAGAAGCTGCGCTCCATGTGATATCTTCATTTTCATTAACACCTACAGCTCCGTTTGCAGGAGTAATAAGGGAAGCGTTACAGTTTGGCAATGCAGTAGTATCTACACAAGAAACGTCAAAATCAATTGGATCTAATGCATTACTAGACTCACAGCTTGTAAATCCATCTGAATCTAAAACAATATATAAGTTCCCCGTATTTGAAACAACAGAAAGTCCTGCTAAGTTTCCTGTACCAACAATCCCGTCATCAGAATCATATAATAAGGTACCTGTATTATCAGTTCCGTCATAGATAAGTAAGTCATCCCAAGTATTTCCTGAAAAAGTACTTTCTTCTAAAGAACCTGCGTTAAAGAATATAGAAATAGGATCGCCATTTGAAGATGCAAACCAATATTCAATTATTTCATTATTACCGTAACAGAAAGTGGTATTGATAACCTGACCAGTATCACAGTCTACAATTTGATTTGGATCTGCTTTTACAGTAAAGCTCTCTTCTATACAACCGGAAGCTTGACCATTATCATTATAAGGTATAATAGTTACATAATATGTTTGATCGTAATCTAAAACTCCTGGGTTATAAGTTAAAACATCACCTACATCTACACCATTAAGAACATCTGTTCCTCCTGGTGTTGTACCCATATTAAGAATATATCCTGTCACAAAAACAGTTGCTGGTCTCCAAGTTAACACTGTATTTTCACTTACATCTACAGCTCCATTTATAGGAGTTGTTAAACTTGCATTACAGTTAGGTAAAGCAGTTGTATCTAAACAATATACATCAAAATTCCATGGATTATTAGTACAGCTAATCCCAGAACCATCTGAAGTCACCCCTACCGTAATAGTATCACCAGAAGACACAAACATCAATCCGGAAAGATCTCCTCCATCACCATATCCTGTATAAATATTAGTTCCATCGGAATCTGTTATAATTAACTCGTCCCAGTTGTTCTCCGTACTACCTGAATTGAAGAATACCACAAGTGGTGCACCATCAGAACTTTGGAAGCTAAATGTTGTTGTATCATTATTTGAATAACAATAAACAGTATTAATAGGAATACCACTCGCACAATCTACTGGCGCATTTGGATCTGCCCCTGTAGTAAAGGAGGTTTCTTGACAACCTATTGCGTCTCCATTATCATTATACGGAGTTACTCTTACATAATATACAGTAGAATACTCTAATGTTGGTAAATCATAAGTAGTAGATTGACCTACATCCACATTATCAAGTAGTTCAGAACCACCTGCAGTTGTCCCTACAGATAATCTATATCCTGAAGGAATTCCTGTAGCTGCTTGCCAGCTTAAGTTTTCATTAATATCAACTCCGGTAGCACCGTTAGCTGGATTAATAATGGCTGAACAAGAAGGTGGATCTACCACAACCTGCGAAGCAGTTACATTATCTACATAGAAATAATAATTTCCTGAATAGAAAACATTTTCAAATTTTATTTTCACATCCGAACCTGTAGGTAATTCAGCAGCAGGTACTACAAAGCTTATGTTTGAACACTCGCTTGATGTTTGATGATTTGAATCATCTAAACTACCAACGGCAGTCCATGCTCCACCATCATCGGTTGAAAAATAAACATTAAATTCTCCCCATCCTGGAGGAGTTGGATCTACTGCTGCAGACCAATCAACAATCTTATAATCAAAAGCAATTGTTAAATCTGTTCCATTGGACTCTCCAGTAATATTTGGAGAAACTAATTCAGCAGACATGTTAGAGTCACTTAAGTTCGATCTAAGTGAAACAACACTACATGGTTCAAACACAGATCCGGCATATCCACTACCTGTCCATCCTGGAGGCAATGTTAAACCAGCGTCAAAATTTTCTACTAAACCTATTTGAGAATAGCCTATCAAAGCCATCAACCCAAATATAAGAGAAAGAGTAATTTTTTTCATTTTACAGGTTAAAGTTAGTTGTTAATTAATGTAACAACCTGCTAAGCAAGTCACTACAATGGTTTATTCTATTTATTTAGTTTAATTCCCTGCCAAGTTAGGGATTTTAATTAAAAATCCAAAGTATAAAAAAAGATATTGTTAAGTAAATTAACAAATGTTTACTAGTCTAAACACTCTTTATATCGATAAAATACACTTTCTTTTAACAGTTCCCTTTTAAGTGTTAAACTTATGTTGCAGGATTCGGATTTAAATCATGAATCTCCTTAATCTTGGAAAGTATATTTTTATTCAAACTAAGATTTATACTTTCAATATTTTCTTTTAACTGCTCCATAGTAGTTGCTCCTATAATAGTACTGGTTACAAATGGTTGCTGACTAACAAAAGCCAATGCCATTTGTGCCGCACTCAGACCATGGTCTTCTGCTAGTTGCACATACTTACTTGCTGCTTCTGTACAGGAAGCACTACTATATCTTGAATAACGAGAAAACAGGTTTAGCCTAGAGTATTCTGTATCTGTTCCTTTTATATATTTTCCGGATAGAACACCAAAAGCCATAGGCGAATAGGCTAACAACCCAATATTCTCTCGCATGGAAATCTCGGCCAAATCTCCTTCAAAAGTTCGATTCAATAATGAATATGCATTTTGAATGGTTATCATTCTAGGCAAATGATGGTACTTTGCTTCTTCTAAATAACGCATGGTAGCCCAAGCCTTTTCATTAGATATTCCTATCTGGCGAACCTTCCCTTCTTTTATAATTCTATCAAAGGTATAAAGTATTTCATGAAAATTATCCTGCCAAACCTCCTCCGAATCATGGTCATAATCACGAATTCCAAAAGTGTTTGTTTGCCTTTCTGGCCAATGCAATTGATACAAGTCTATATAATCGGTTTGCAGTCTTTCTAAACTTTTATCTACCGCATCTTTTAAAGCCGAAGGACGAAAACCATTGGTTCTTATATGCGCAGTATAGTCACCAGGACCAGCAATTTTAGATGCCAAGACTACCTTGTCTCTATTTCCAGTTTTTTTAAACCAATTTCCTATTATACGCTCCGTATCTGCATAACGTTCTTCGGTTGCAGGAACCGGATAAAGCTCTGCTGTGTCAAAAAAGTTTATCCCTTGATCTAAGGCATAGTCCATTTGCTCGAAACCTTCCTCTTGGGTGTTTTGACGCCCCCAAGTCATGGTTCCCAAACAAAGTTTACTTACTTTAATATCGGTATTAGGTAGTCTGGTATATTTCATCTTTATCTCCCTACAAAAGCAGAAATGTCTTTTTTAATTAAACTACTTTTTGCTAAATGACATAAAAGTAGTTTTTATAGTATTAAATATCCTGTAAGAGCTTAGTAACCTCATCTAATTTTGGCGTTAGAATAACCTCAATTCTTCGGTTTTTTGCTTTTCCTTCTGCTGTTTCATTAGAAGCTATAGGAGCAAACTCTCCTCTTCCTGCTGCAGTTAAGTTTTCTGGATGAATAGCATTATTTTCTCTTAGAATATTTACAATTGCCGTAGCTCTTTTTGTTGATAAATCCCAGTTACTAGAAATCGGACCAGTTCCGGTATATGGTACATTATCTGTATGCCCTTCAATTAAAACAGCAATTTCAGGATTATCACCTAAAACACTTCCTAATTGTTGTACTGCTTTTTTTCCTTGCACACCAACAGCCCAACTACCGGATTGAAATAAAAGTTTGTTTTCCATAGAAACATAAACCTTTCCGTCTCGTTGTACTACCGTTAATCCCTTCCCTTCAAAATCGGTTAAAGCTCTTGAAATTGCGTTTTTCAACGTGGTCATTGCAGCATCTTTTACAGCAATCAAATTTTCTAATTCCTCTACCCTGTTTGAACGTTGCTCTAATTCGTTTTTTAACTTATTTAGTCTAGCGTTTTCTGTTTCTAAAGCTTGCTCTTTCGCTTCTAATTGTGCTAATAATTCTCTGTTTTTCTTAGAGTTTGCCGCTAAAGAAGCAGAGCTATTTTGCTCTAATGCATCATAAGAAGCCTTAAGTGCTTCTAAATTAGTTTTAACCGCATTATAATCTGCTTGCAATCTATCTCTTTCTGCTATTGCTGCATCATAATCGTTTTTAAGAGCTGCAAAATCATTTTCTGTTTTATTATTTGCTCCTAAAAGGGATTCATTATCATCAGAAAGTTTTCTGTTTTCTTTTTTTAAGGCAGCATATTTGCTTTCTAAGTCTTTATATACTTTTGGCGAAACGCAAGATGATAGTAGTATGGTGGTAAGTACTGCGGTTAAGAGGATGTTTTTCATGTTGTATTTGGGTTTATTTTTCTTTTTCTACTAAAAATTAATGCTTAAGCTTCTATTTCAACTAAAACCGGACAATGATCACTATGTACAGCTTCTTGTAAAATAACGCTTCGTTTTATCTTTTCTTTTAAAGGTTCTGAAACCATGGTATAATCTAGACGCCAACCTTTATTATTGGCTCTTGCGTTTGCACGATAACTCCACCAACTATATTCTTGTTTGCTTGGATGTAAATAACGAAATGCATCTATAAATCCGCTTTCAATAAAATCTCCAATCCATTCTCTCTCTACAGGAAGGAAACCAGAAACTCCTTTCATTTTCGGGTTGTGAATATCTATTTCTTCATGACAAATATTATAGTCACCACATATGACAAGATTAGGAAGATCCTTTTTAAGATGGTTTACATATTCCTGAAACATATCCATATAATCTAACTTATGTTGCAACCTAGCATCATTAGTTCCTGAAGGTAAATACAAACTCATTACCGAAACAGTATCATAATCCACACGAATATTTCGACCTTCAAAATCCATAGATTCTATTCCTGTACCGTATTCTATATGATTTGGTTCGGTTTTACACAAAATAGCAACGCCGCTATACCCTTTTTTTTCTGCAGAAAACCAGTAATTGTAGGCGTAACCGGCTTCCTCAAAAAGTGTTAAATCCAACTGCTCCTTCATGGCTTTTATTTCCTGTAAACAAAGCACATCTGGGTTTGCTGCTTTTAACCAATCGATAAAGCCTTTATTAATTGCGGCACGAATTCCGTTTACATTGTAAGAGATTATTTTCAAGATTTTCTATTTTAGAATTTATATGTTTTAGCTAAAATAAATAATGCTTTACATTTACACTATATTTTTAAACCCTTTTAACAAAAACTATCCATAAAATAATTTAGACAATTTGTAGTTTAAGTAATGCATGAAGTATCTATATTTTCTTTTTATGTTTTTTATTGGTTTTGCTGCTTCTGCTCAAGACCAAGACTCTAATTATAAAACAAAAAAGATTGCTGTACAGGATAGCATTACTATAGATAGCCTAAGCATTAATGCTGCTTACTTTTCTATCAGAAAAAAAGACAATACTATAATAGACTCTAGTTACTACGATATTGATTTTGCCAAAGCGCTTTTAACTTTTAAAAAACCTATTGCTACCGATTCGATTATAGTTAATTATCTAAAGTATCCAGAATTCTTAACAAAAACTTATAAGCAGTTAGACGAAAATATTATTGTTGAAAACACCGAAAACCAACAACAACTTTTCAAAATAAAACAGTCTAGAATAGAAAACACCTTCACTCCTTTTGATGGACTAAGCACCTCCGGAAGCATCTCCCGAGGAGTTATTATTGGTAATAACCAAAACTCGGTTTTAAATAGCGAATTAGATTTGCAAATCACCGGAAAACTAAACGAAAAGGTTTCACTACGAGCTTCTATTCAAGATGCTAATATTCCTTTACAAGAAAGCGGATATTCACAGCGACTAGACGAATTTGATCAAGTATTCATCGAACTTTTTAGTGATAACTGGAAAATTAGAGCCGGAGATGTAGATCTTCAAAACACCCAAACCGCTTTTGCTAATTTCTCAAAACGAGTACAAGGCTTGGCTCTTAATGCAACTTTAAACCATTCCGATTCTAAAACAAATGTTTTCGCATCTGGCGCTATTGTTAGAGGGCAGTTTACCTCAAGCCAATTCACCGCCCAAGAAGGAAATCAAGGTCCATACAAACTAAGAGGCCCTAACAATGAGCTTTATGTGCTTGTAGTTTCAGGAAGTGAAACGGTTTACGTGAACGGAATCGCTCTAGAACGAGGGGAAAACAAGGATTATATTATAAACTACAACGCAGGAGAAATTATTTTCAACGCCACTTTCCCCATAACTAGCGAAATGCGAATTACTGTAGATTACCAATATAGCGAAAGAAACTACTCCAGATTAGTGGTTTTTGGCGGAAGCAATTACGAAAGCGAGAAACTAAATCTAGGCTTTTCTGTTTATAGTGAGAATGACGCAAAAAACAATCCACTGCAACAAAACCTTTCTACAGAACAAGTAGAAATTCTTGCAAATGCAGGAGATGACCCATCGCTTATGACAGCTCCTTCTGCTACTCCCGAAACTTATAACGAAAATAGAATTCTGTATAAAAAAGAAATAATAAACGGCGTGGAAGCTTTTGTTTTTTCAAACGATCCAAGCGACGAATTATACAGCGTAAATTTTTCCTTAGTTGGCGAAAATCAAGGAAACTACATCGTTAGCAGTATTAATGCGATAAACACCATATATGAATATGTTGAACCTATAGCTGGAATTCCGCAAGGAAAATACGAACCTATCGTAAAACTTGTTGCTCCAAACAAATTACAGTTAGCCGTTTTAAACGGAAGCTATGCACCTACCGAAAAAACAAATATCGGATTCGAATTTGCAGGGAGTAAAAACGATTTAAACTTATTTTCAAATTTAGATGATAAGGATAACGACGGATATGCTGCAAAAATAAAGCTAGAACAGACAATTATAAAAAATGACAGCACTTGGAATGTAAAGACATTTGCTGATGCTAATTATATTCAAGAAAACTTCAGAACCATTGAACGTTTGTATAATGCCGAGTTTATTCGCGACTGGAATATAGAGCAACCTACCAACAATCAAAATGTAATTAACAACGGAAATCAAACGCTTTTTGCTTCTGGAATTCAAGCTTCTCACTCCAAAAAAGGGATAGCTAAATACCAGTTTGAGTATTTAAATTATTCTGAAAATTTTAATGGAAGCAGACATATTCTATTTAGCGATTTACAATTAAAAAAATGGCATATCCTCTCCAATTCTAGTGTATTAAACGCTACATCAAATATGAATAACTCTAAATTCATCCGAAGCTATAATCGCATAACCTATAGTTTAAAAAATGCTTGGCTTGGAACAAGATTGGCTTTAGAGGATAACGAGCAAAAAAACAAAGAAACAGATGCTTTTTCAGCACTAAGCCAACGATACAAATCATATGAGCTATTTACTGGAATTGGAGACAGCACCAAGGTTTTTGCCGAAATAGGTTACAAACACCGAGTAAATGACAGTTTAGTTTCAAATAATTTACAAAAGGTAAATACCTCAAATACCTATTATATAGATTCTAGAATTATTCAAAACAACAACACGAATTTATCTCTTTACGCGAATTACCGAACACTAAATAACGTAGACGAAAATATAGATACCGAAGAATCTTTAAACTCTAGACTGCAATTCAGTCAGAAATTATTCCATCAAATGCTCCATTGGAATACCGTTTACGAAACCAACTCTGGAACCTTAGCTCAACAAGAATTCACTTACGTAGAAGTAGAAGCTGGTCAAGGAGCCTATACATGGATTGATTACAATAATAATGGCATTCAGGAATTAGAAGAGTTTGAAATCGCACAGTTTGCAGATCAAGGAACCTATATAAGAGTATTACTTCCTAATCAAGTATTTGTAAAAACCCACCAAAACCGATTTAGCCAAACACTAACTTTAAATCCACAACAATGGTCAAGCTCCGAAAACGAATTTAAAAAAGTACTATCGCACTTTTATAGTCAAACTTCCTATTTAGTAGACAGAAAACAAAAACGCGAAGGAACAGCTTTCAACCTAAACCCTTTTAAAGATGATGTAGACAAACGACTTGGTCTGCAATCTAGTTTTAGAACCGTTTTATTCTTCAACAGAGGGAAGCAGCATTATACTTCTTCCTATACTTTTTTAACAAACGATTCTAGAAACCTGCTTTCCATTGGTTCTTTAGAAGCTATTTCTAAAAGTCACCAATTACTATTCACGCACAAATTTGCAAGCAATTGGTTGGCTAATCTGCAAACCAACTTTAATACCAACGAATCTAAAAGCGAAAACTACACAAGCAAAAACTACTTGATTGAAGAATCGCAATTCCACCCAAAACTGTCGTATTTACTTAACGACAATGTGCGCTTCGATGTGTATTACCAATACACGAATAAAGCTAATACCATTGCTAGTTTTGAAAGTTTAGAACAGCAGAAATACGGAGTTTCTTTCTCCTTTTCCAATAAACAACAAATGGCTGTTTCGGGAGAAATAAATTACTTTGCAAATGATTTCGAAGGAAATGCAAACTCCCCGGTAGCATATCAAATGCTTGAAGGATTACAACCTGGGAAGAACTTCACTTGGACATTATTAGCACAAAAAAAATTAACAAAATACCTAGACTTAAACCTGAGCTATTTTGGGAGAAACACAGAAACCAGCAAAACTATTCATACCGGAAACATACAACTGAAAGCTTATTTTTGATAGCTGATAAATATCACCTTTATCCAGTTTATTTTTAATAACTTTGTAAAAATGCAAAACCTATTTTCCATATCCTTTTCTATTTTAATACTTATACAAAGTATTAATATTGGCGTGGAAGATATTTCAAGAATCAACACTCTAATCGAGCATGCAGTTTATCACCAAGAAACCTACGGAGATTCTTTTTTTGAATTTTTAGTAGAACATTATGGAGACACAGACGAAGCCCATGACGCTAAACATGAAGAGCACGAGGACCTTCCTTTTAAACATCACAACAAAAACTGTATTCACATAAGTACTGCATTTACTTTTGAATCTATAGAATACCAATTCAACCACTTACCTTTTATAGAAATTCCTTTTAATTTCTTTTACAAAGAAGGCATTTCATCTTTTGAAAAACCTAGTATTTTTCAACCACCTAGATTCGCATAATTTCCTTCAAAATTTATTAAAGTAAGCCCTATTCTATTGGGATTATCCTATTAATTTTTCATACGAATTATGTTAGAACACATTATAAAATTTAGCTTAAAAAACAAGCTGATAATTTTCCTCTTTACAGCATTAATTATAGGTTTCGGAATACTTTCCTTAACAAAAATTTCTATTGGCGCTGTACCAGACATTACCAACAACCAAGTACAAGTAATAACAACTTCTAGAAACCTATCTACACAAGATGTAGAACAGTTTATCACTTATCCAGTAGAGCTAGAAATGGCAAACTTACCAGGAGTTGTTGCAATTAGATCTATTTCAAAATTCGGACTATCAGTAGTTACAATCGTTTTTGAAGACGATATGGGTACCTACCTGCCAAGGCAATTAATTGCTGAAAAAATAAAAATGGCTTCAGAGAAAATCCCAGATGGTTTTGGTGAGCCAGAAATGGGTCCGATAACCACCGGGTTGGGAGAAATATACCAATACATTCTTGACGTAAAGCCAGGATATGAAGACAAATATTCCATTACCGAACTACGTACCATTCAAGATTGGATTGTAAAACGACAACTTTCTGGAATACCAGGCGTAGTAGAAGTAAACACTTGGGGAGGTTTTTTAAAACAATACGAAGTTGCCATTAACCCAAACAAACTAAATGCCATGCAAATTTCTATTGCGGAAGTGTACACCGCTTTAGAAAAAAACAATAGTGTTGCCGGAGGTGGGTATATAGAAAAAAATGACAAAGCGTTTTTTATTCGTGGAGAAGGTTTAGTGGGTTCTTTACAGGACATTGAAAATATAGTTGTAAAAAATGACGGCGCTCCTATTTATATTAAAGATGTAGCTGAAGTTGGTTTTGGAAGCGCAACAAGGTTTGGAGCTATTACTGGAAATGGAGAAGGCGAAAAAGTTCTTGGCCAAATCATGATGTTGAAAGACGGAAACTCCAAAAAAATTATTGATGCTGTAAAAGAACGAGTAGCTTCCATTCAAAATACTTTACCCGAAGGTGTTTATATCAATGCCTTTTTAGAACGTAGCGAACTTATAAACAAAACAACTTATACCGTTGCCGAAAACCTCATCTTAGGTTCCCTAATCGTGATTTTTGTAGTGGTCTTACTTCTAGGAAACTGGCGCTCTGGACTGGTAGTTGCTTCGGTTATTCCTTTAAGTTTATTGTTTGCCATTATCCTTATGAATCTTTTTGGTGTAGATGCCAATCTTATGAGTTTAGGGGCTATCGACTTCGGAATTATCATTGATGGTGCGGTTATTATTGTCGAGTTTATTGCCTTTCAAATCATGACAAAAACCTCTCATATCTCTGGTTTAAAGAAACATGAAAAACAAGCAGAAATTGACAAAATAACGATAAAAAGTGCTTCAAAAATGATGAATTCGGCCATTTTCGGGCAATTAATCATTCTTATTGTATTTATTCCTATTCTTTCATTAAGTGATATAGAAGGGAAAATGTTTAAACCTATGGCAATGACATTTAGTTTCGCTTTAATCGGAGCTATGATTCTTTGTTTAACCTATGTTCCGGTGGTTTCTTCTTTGTTTTTAAAACCTGTAAAACAATCGCCAAAGAACATTTCTGTTAGGCTAATGAAATTTTTAAACAAAGGCTACCAACCAATCATTAATTGGGCTTTATCTAACAAAAAAATTGTTGTGACGCTTTCTGTTATTCTATTAGCTTCAAGTGTTTGGATTTTCAACAGAATGGGTGGCGAGTTTGTTCCTACCTTAGATGAAGGGGATTTTGTTATTCAACCTGTTTTAAAAACAGGAACTTCTTTAAGTAAGACTATGGATATCACAACAAGAATAGAACAAGTTCTATTAGACAATTTCCCTGAAGTAGAACAAGTGGTTACTCGTATTGGAGCGGCAGAAGTTCCTACAGACCCAATGTCTATGGAGGAGAGTGATGTGATTATTAAATTAATTCCTAAAAAAGAATGGACCTCAGCAAGTAGTAAAGACGAGCTAGCAGACAAATTTAAAGAAGCGCTTGCAGTTATTCCTGGAATGGAAGTAGAATTTACACAGCCCATAGAAATGCGTTTTAACGAATTAGTTACTGGTGTTCGTGCTGACGTAGCTATTAAAATTTTTGGAGAAGATTTATCAGTTTTAGCCAATAAGGCAGATGAAATTAGAAACCTAATAAAAGATGTAGAAGGAGCAGCAGATATTTCGGTAGAAAAAGTAGAAGGCTTACCACAAATGAGCGTAAACTTTAATAGAAGCAAAATTGCGCGATACGGTTTAAATATTTCCGATTTAAACGAAATGATTTCCATGGGATTCGCAGGAGCAACCATAGGAAATGTGTTTGAGGGAGAAAAGCGTTTTGACTTGGTAATGCGCCTACAAGAAAACAATAGAAAAAACCTAGAAAGCCTTCAAAACTTATATGTAGATACTCCAAACGGAAGCAAAATACCCTTAAGCGAATTAGCGGAAATAAGCTATACAACCGGTCCTGCACAAATTTCAAGAGACGATACTAAAAGACGAATTGTTGTTGGAGTAAACGTAAGAAATAGAGATTTACAATCTGTTGTTCACGACGTGCAAGCAATTCTTGACAAAAACCTGAAACTTCCGGTAGGATATAGCATTACCTATGGCGGACAATTTGAAAACTTACAAAGTGCAAAAGACAGATTATTAATTGTAGTACCTATTGCATTAATTTTAATCTTTTTATTACTCTATTTCGCCTTTAACTCGGTAAAAGAAGCACTATTAGTTTATTCCGCAATCCCTTTAGCTGCAGTTGGTGGGATATTATTATTATGGTTCCGTGATTTACCTTTTAGTATTTCGGCAGGTGTTGGCTTTATTGCTCTTTTCGGAATTGCAGTGCTTAACGGAATTGTTCTTATAGAACATTTTAAGGAACTAAAATCACAGGGAATAAACAATATAGAAGAACGTGTAAAACGCGCTACTAGCGAAAGACTAAGACCAGTACTACTAACTGCTTCTGCAGCAGCATTAGGTTTTTTACCTATGGCAGTTTCAACCAATGCTGGGGCCGAGGTACAAAGACCCCTAGCCACAGTAGTTATTGGCGGCTTGATAAGTGCCACCATTTTAACCCTAGTAGTATTACCTGTTCTATACGCTTGGTTTGAAAAGAAAAACGAAAATAAAATGAATAAAACAAACATACTATCCATCCTCATTTTAGCCTTTACTTTTAACCTACACGCCCAACAAGCGCCGTTAACAGCAGAGCAAACATTGGCACTTGCATTAGAAAATAATGCAGGCTTAAAAGCGCAGAAATTAAAAGTAAAAGAAGCGAGTCAAAACATCGCAACAGCTTTTAGCTTCGATAAAACCCATGTGTATTATAATTATGATGAAGCTAATTTGGGTTCCAACAACAAACCAATGGATGTATTTGGTATTTCGCAAGACTTTAAATTTCCAACTGCTTATTTTGCAGAGAAAAAAGTAAACGAAACCAAAAAACAACTAGAAAGCACCAATTATATTATTAAAGAAAAGGAGCTTACACGGGAGGTTTACGCCAAGTACTATCAATTAAATTATGCGAAAAACAAAGCAAAAACATTTAAGTACTTAGATAGTCTATACCAAGATTTTGCAAAAAAATCGAATCGTCGTTTTGAACTTGGGGAAACCAATTACCTAGAAATGATAACTGCAAAATCGAAACAAAAACAATTACAAACGGCATATAAACAAATACAACAGGAAGTTGTTATTAGCAAAGAGCAACTACTAAAAGTAGTACAAGCAGACAGTGTTTCTATTGTTGATACTCCCTTAGAAAAACTAGAGTTAACAACTATCAATATAGCCGAAAACGAAGGTTTAAAATATTTTGAACAGACTAAAAAAATGTATGAAGCTGCTACCAAAATGGAAAAACAAAACCTGTTCCCAGATCTAACAGCAGAATATTTTCAAGGAAAAGACAAAGGTTTAATCCAAACAGTTTCTGGCTACCAAATCGGATTGAAAATTCCTTTGTTATTTGGCGGACAAAACGCAAAAATAAAAGCTTCAAAAATTGCTTCAGAAGTATTACAAGAACAAGAATTAGATTATAAAGCAGGTCTAACCGCAGAATATAATTCTTTAATGGCTAGGCTTCAGCAATACGAAGCAGCAATAAACTATTATGAAATACAAGGAAAAAATCTTTCCGAAGAAATTATAGAAACTGCCAACAGAACTTTTAAAGAAGGAGAAATAGATTTCTTCCAATACATACAGAGTATAGAAACTGCTAAAGAAATTCAACTAGAATATTTAGATAATTTAAATCTATACAACCAAACCATCATCCATATCAACTATTTAATTTTATAATAATGAAACAGCTATATATCCTTTTATTTCCACTGCTTGTATTAGCCTGCGGAAACTCAGAAAAGACAGAAGAAACAACTACGAAAGAAGAAACACATTCCGACGAACTAGTAATTAGTAAAGCGCAATTTGAAGGCGAAAAAATGGCATTTGGAAACTTAGCCGAATACGATTTTAACGAGTCTGTAAAAGTTAATGGAATGATCGATGTGCCACCAGAAAATAAGTCAAGCATTTCTACTTTTATTGGTGGATACGTTACCAAAACCCCATTGCTAATTGGTGATAAAGTAAAAAAAGGGCAACTTTTAGTAAGTCTTGAAAACACAGAATTTGTAGAAATACAACAAAGTTATTTGGAACTCGCCGAGCAACTTAACTATCTTAAATCGGAATTCGACAGACAAAAAACCTTATTTGAGGAGCAAATTACCTCCCAAAAAAACTATCTTAAAGCAGAAAGTGCTTACAAAAGCAGTTTAGCCAACTACAATGGTTTGCGCAAAAAATTGCAAATGATGCATATTAACCCTAAAAATGTAGAACAAGGAAATTTTACTTCTAATATTAATATATACGCACCTATAGATGGGTTTGTAACAAAAATGAATGTTAGCAACGGCACCTACGTTTCGCCAAGCGATATGATATTAGAAATCGTTGACACAGAGCATATTCATTTAGAATTATCTGTTTTTGAAAAGGATATCATGAAAATTAAGAAGGATCAAAAAATCTTATTTCAAATTCCAGAAGTATCCAATAAAACCTATACCGCATCTGTGCACTTAGTTGGAACAACAATAGATGAAAAAACAAGACGTGTTCGAGTGCATGGTCACGTAGATAATGAGGAAGATAACTTTATTGTTGGTATGTTTGTAGAAGCAGAAATTATAACAAACCAAACCAAAGGAGTTGGTTTACCAAAATCCGCTATAATTGAAGTAGAAGATCATGCATTTGCTTTAATTCTAGAAGAACAAAATAACGCGGAATATCATGTAGAAAAAATAGTGCTAAACCTAGGTAAACAAACAGAAGATTATGTAGAAATTTTAAATGCGGAAGCTTTAAAAAACAAGCAAATCATAGTAAAAGGTACAAGCATGTTATTAAATGATAGTGAAGGAGGTCACAGCCATTAATCTATTAATATTTATACATTAAAATGAACCATTCTAAAACCGAAACACATAAACACGATCATCATAATTTAATTTTTGGACCTAAAACCGAGATTTATTTCTCCATACTTTGTGGTATCTTTTTAGTGCTTGGTTTTTCTATGGAAAAACTAACCGATTTACCAACCTGGGCAGCATTAGTTAGTTATATCTTATCTTATTTCTTCGGTGGGTATTTTATAAGTATCGAAGCTTATCAAAAAATATCTAAAGGAGGTTTTGATATAGATTTCTTAATGATTCTAGCTGCAATTGGAGCTGCTTATATAGGAAGTTGGGCAGAAGGAGCTTTACTTTTATTCCTTTTTAGCTTAGGGCACGCATTAGAGCATTACGCAATGAATAAGGCGCAAAAATCTATTGAAGCCTTAAGCGATTTATCCCCAAAAACAGCTTTAATTAAAAAGGGAAATAACATCAAAAGAATTCCGATTGAAGAGTTAGATGTCGGGGACATTATAGTTGTAAAACCAAATACAAAAATTGCTGCAGATGGTGTTATTATTACCGGAAGCAGTAGCATAAACCAAGCACCTATTACAGGAGAAAGCATGCCTATAGATAAAACGGCAATTGCTTCAACCGAGAACTTACCGGACTTTAAGCATATAGATAAAAGTCATATTGTATTTAGCGGAACCATAAATGGCGACAATAATATAGAAGTATTAGTACTAAAACTAAGCAAGGATTCTACCGTTGCAAGACTAGTAAAAATGGTTAGTGAGGTAGAAACACAAAAATCTCCTACACAACGATTAACCAAGAAGTTTGAGAAATGGTACGTGCCAATCGTTCTTATTGTTGTTACTCTTTTATGCTTTGCCTATGTTGTAATCGACGAAACTTTTGAGGAAAGTCTCTACAGAGCCATAACCGTTTTAGTTGCCGCAAGTCCTTGTGCATTGGCAATTTCTACACCAAGTGCAGTACTTAGTGGTGTTGCAAGAGCAGCCCAAAAAGGAGTTTTGATTAAAGGTGGAAAAGCCTTAGAAGACTTAGGAAGCATAACAACCATTGCTTTTGATAAAACAGGGACTTTAACCGAAGGAAAACCGAAACTTACCAATATTAATCCTTTAAATAATTTTGATAAAAACGAGTTTTTACAAATCGTTTTAGAAGTTGAAAGTTTAAGTAATCATCCACTAGCTAAGTCTATTTCAAAAGAAATTAAAGAGCAGTATCATTTAGATTTTAAGCATATTGCTACAGATATTGAAGCAATTCAAGGAAAAGGAATTACCGCCTTATATAAAGGCTCTAAAGTTTTTATTGGAAACCTTAAACTAATGCAAGATGAAGGAATAAAAGTTTCTGAAGCGACAATCTCTCAAATGGAAAACCTCTTAAAGGGCGGTCATACCGTGATGCTTGTAGCATATGAACACAAAATAATTGGTGTTATTAGCGTTATGGACGTTCCTAGAGCATCTGCAGCAAGCACCTTAAGGAAACTTACTTCCATTGGTATTAAACGAATGATAATGCTTACAGGAGACCATCAAAATGTTGGAGATGCTATTGCGAAGCAAATTGGCTTAACAGAAGCAAAAGGGAACCTGCTACCTGAAGATAAAGTATCGGCAATTGAAAGTTTACTAGCTACAGATGGCGAAATTGCAATGGTTGGTGACGGTGTAAATGATGCTCCAGCTATGGCCCTAAGCACCGTTGGTATAGCAATGGGAGCTGCAGGAAGCGATGTAGCTTTAGAAACTGCAGATGTAGCTTTAATGTCGGATAAAATTGAAAGACTACCTTTTGTAATAGGCTTAAGTAGAGAGTCTAAACGTATTATTAAACAAAACCTCTTTATCAGCTTAGGGGTAGTTATCATACTAGTACCAGTAACCATCTTAGGGTTAACTAACATCGGACTTGCAGTACTTTTTCACGAAGGTTCAACCATTGTGGTAGTGGTAAACGCACTAAGGTTATTAGCTTATAAAAAATACTTATAACAATAGCTTTCTGAAGTACAGAAAGCTCTAAAAAAGAAAAACCCAAGGGAATCTCTTGGGTTTTTTTATATTTCTACTTTCGTTAGAATTATTGCATTTTTTGAAGCCAATGTTTTACATCTACTTCTGCATTAATAATATCTTTTAAGTCTGCAATCTTCACACGTTTTTGTTCCATAGTATCTCTATGACGTATAGTAACAGAATCATCTTCTAAAGAATCGTGATCTACTGTTATACAAAATGGCGTACCTGCCGCATCTTGTCTTCTATAACGTTTTCCTACAGCATCTTTTTCATCGTAAAACACGTTGAAATCCCATTTTAAATCTTCTACTATCTGTTTTGCAACTTCTGGTAGACCATCTTTTTTAACTAATGGGAAAATTGCCGCTTTTACAGGTGCTAAAACTGCTGGCAGTTTTAATACCGTTCTTGTGGTATTGTTTTCTAATTCTTCTTCCACTAAAGAATTAGAGAAAACTGCTAAGAACATTCTGTCTAAACCAATTGAGGTTTCTAAAACATACGGTGTATAACTCGCTTTTTCTTCATGGTCAAAATACTGTAGTTTTTTACCAGAAAACTCCTCGTGTTGTTTTAAATCGAAATCTGTTCTAGAGTGAATTCCTTCTAATTCTTTAAATCCGAATGGGAATTTAAATTCAATATCTGTTGCAGCATCAGCATAATGTGCTAATTTTTCGTGGTCATGGAAACGGTAGTTTTCTACTCCCATACCAAGCGAATGATGCCATTTTAATCTAGTTTCTTTCCAATACTCAAACCATTCTTTTTGTGTTCCTGGTTTGATAAAGAATTGCATTTCCATTTGTTCAAACTCACGCATTCTAAAAATAAATTGTCTTGCAACAATTTCGTTTCTAAAAGCTTTTCCTGTTTGTGCAATTCCGAAAGGTATTTTCATACGCCCTGTTTTTTGCACATTCAAGAAGTTTACAAAAATTCCTTGTGCGGTTTCAGGTCGTAAATATAAATCCATTGCAGTGTCTGCAGAAGCACCAAGTTTAGTTCCAAACATTAAGTTAAACTGCTTAACTTCTGTCCAGTTTCTGCTCCCTGTTAAAGGATCTGCAATTTCTAATTCTTCAATAAGTGCTTTTACATCGGCTAAATCTTCAGCTTCTAAAGATTTTCCCATTCTTGTTAGAATGCTATCAATTTTTTCTTGATATCCTAAAACACGTGGGTTTGTAGAAAGAAACTCTTCTTTATTAAAAGCTTCACCAAAGCGTTTTTGTGCTTTAGCTACTTCTTTATCTATTTTGCCTTCAATTTTAGCACAATAGTCTTCAATTAAAACATCTGCTCTATAGCGTTTTTTAGAATCCTTATTATCAATTAAAGGATCGTTAAAAGCATCTACGTGGCCAGAAGCTTTCCAGGTTGTCGGATGCATAAAGATAGAGGAGTCAATACCCACAATATTGTCATGCATCTGAACCATGGCTTTCCACCAATAGTCGCGAATGTTCTTTTTTAACTCTGCTCCGTTTTGAGCATAGTCATAAACTGCACTTAATCCGTCGTAGATTTCACTACTCTGGAATACGTAACCATACTCCTTTGCGTGAGAGATTACTTTTTTAAATTGATCGTCTTGATTTGCCATATTGCAAAAATAGAAAACCACTCCATATTAATGGAATGGTTTATCTTAAATTATTAGTTAATTTTTATTGTAATACAATGCTGTTACTTCCTATTAATGTTGTATTTTGAAACACATGAACCTGAAATCTTCCTGGTTTAAGTTCTTCATTTTCAAAAATACTAATTTTTAAGCAAGTTTTAATAGTTTCCGGCATGTTTTCAATAGTGGTTTTTCCACTATAACTTATGTTTTCTCCTTGATACTTTAGAGTTCCTCGTTGAGAAACAACATGATTATCTGAGTCTAGAATTTGTACGTAAATATTTTTATTTCCTTTAGCCGTAAACTCGTTACTTTCTATAGTTGCACAAACTTCAAAATGTTAAATGTTGGAAGTTGTATTGCTTTCTATCACTTCCATAGAGCGAGAGCTTGCAAGTGCTGAAACCTTAACATTCTCAGCTTTAAGCGCAGCAACCTTATTCACTAATTTTGATAAGCTATTATTTTTTGCAGCTAAAGCGGAAAGTCGAGATTTTTGGATATCTAATTGCTCGGAGGAAGCATCTACCTGATCCTGTAACTGCTTATTATTTCGTACTAACGAATCTATTTTACTAAAAATAAGCTCTCTTTCTTTTTTAAGAGATTGTACTTGATTTTTATAATGAGATAATAATGATACATCTGTTTTTGTTTCAGTCAAATAATTTAAAACAGATTGTATTCTTGTTTTAGAATCTTCTAACTGATTTTCAATAGTTTTATTTTCTGTCGTTACATCTTCATTTATAGACATCATTTCCACTAACTCATTTTGAATAAGAAGAACTTCTTGCCTCAAGAAATCTTCTTGTTTTTTAAATGAATTATAATTGAGAATGCTAAATGTACTTAAACCAGCAATTACTATTACTAACGCACCAATAATTAATCTGTTATTATAAGTTTTAGGGAAAACTAACATATTATTTATTTTACCATGCAAAACTAGCTGATTACTTTGTGAATACGCATTTTAATCGATGAGTAGCAAGAATAATTGTTAAAGCAATTTAATTTATAAGATTGCAATATTTTATGTATGTTTATTTCTATGTTTCAAGCAATTATCGATTTATTCTTTCCGAAAGTCTGTTTTGCATGTTATGCACTTCTAAAAGATTATGAAATGCATATTTGCACTACCTGTAGGCATAATTTACCGGTAACAAATTTTCATTCTAACGGTAATAATGCCATAGAAAAAATACTTTACGGACGTGCAAAAATAGAACAAGGAACAGCCTTACTGTGGTTTGAAAAAAAAGGCATTGTACAGCAACTTATTCATAATTTAAAATATAGAGGCTATGAAGATATTGGTGTTTTCTTGGGAGAATGGCTGGGCAATGAGCTAAAAGAAATAGAAGCTTACCACAATATTGATGTGGTTATTCCTGTACCATTGCATAAAAAGAAACGTAGAAAAAGAGGTTTTAACCAAGTAACCAAATTTGGAGAAGAAATAGCCAAAGCACTACAAGCGGACTTTAACGAGAATTGCTTAATAAAAATAACAAACACCAAATCGCAAGTAACGAAGAAACGTTTTGCTAGATGGCAGGCAAATCAAGAGCTTTTCACTATTAAAAACCCAGAACAGATAGAGAACAAACATATCTTATTAGTAGATGATATTATTACTACCGGCGCTACAATGGAAGCTTGCATAGAAGTTTTAAATAAAGCTAAAAATGTTAAAATAAGTATTGCTACAATGGCAATAGTTAATTGAGTGTTTTCAGAATGGCAAATAAGTTGTTTCTTTGTACCAAATCATGATACAAAATGCGTAATAAGCTTCAAAATATATTCTTTGTACTTACAATTAGCTTGATTATTATAAGTTGTGCAAATAGAGGAAACCCTAGTGGCGGACCAAAAGACACAACACCTCCTGAAATTATTAAGACTACTCCAGAAAATTACAGCACGAATTTTACAGGAAAAGAAATTAAAATATATTTTGATGAGTACGTAAAAATACAAAATTTACAGAAACAGCTTATTATTTCGCCACCAATGGAAAATGCTCCAGAAGTTACCCCACTTGGTACTGCGAGCAAGTATATTACCATAAAAATTAATGACACTTTAGCTGCGAATACAACCTACGCTTTTAACTTCGGGAATAGTATTCAGGATAATAACGAAGGAAACCCTTACTCCTACTATAAATTTGTAATTTCTACCGGAAGCTATATAGACTCGCTTTCTGTAAAAGGAGAGATTCTAGATGCCGCTTTACGCAAACCAGATGAATTTGTTTCCGTACGTTTATACGAAGTAGATAGCACATTTAACGACTCGATAGTTTATAACAAACTACCTAAGTATGTTACTAACACCTTAGATAGCACTACGACATTTAGCATAGATAATATTAAAGCAGGAAAGTATATGCTTGTTGCTTTAAAAGATGCAAATGAAGACAATAAGTTTCAGCAAAAAACAGACAAAATTGGTTTTCATCAAGACTTTATAACGGTTCCTTCAGACACATCATACACTTTAAAATTATTTAAAGAAGAAGCTGAATTCTCTATAATACGTCCTCGCTTAATTTCGGGCGAAAAAATTGCTTTTGGCTTTCAAGGAGGTTATAAAGACAGTAAAATCCAAATAAATTCAGAACTTCCTCAAGATTTTAAATCGGTGGTAACCAAAGATCCTAAAACCGATTCTTTATACTATTGGTACAAGCCAAGATTTAAAGATACAGACTCTTTGCTTTTTACCGTGAAGAATAAAAAATATTCGGAAGATTTTACCGTAAAAATAAGCGAACAACCTAGAGATACTTTAATAATAGAAGCCAGCCCAAAAAGAGGTCTTGGATTTAATGAAGACTTTAAAATAAGTGCTAATGTACCTTTGGTGAATTTTGATGAAAAAAAACTTACTATTTTAGATAAAGATTCTCTAAATATAACTTACCAAACTGCTTTTGACACCTTAAGCAACACCTATACTTTTGCTTTTGATAAAACGGAATCCAACCGATATAAAGTACAGGTTTTACCGGAAGCCTTTGTCGATTTTTTCGGAAATAAAAACGATACCCTAAACTTTAATCTAAGCACCAGGAAGTTTGCCGATTATGGTAATGTAAGAGTTACATTATACAATGCAAAATATCCTGTAATTGCGCAGTTAACAGATGCTAAGGGAGAAGTAAAAGCAGAAAAGTACAGCACGAAGCAGGAACCTTTAGATTTTAGCTACCTAGAGCCTGGAAAATATTATCTACGTGTGGTTTTTGACAGCAATAAAAATGGAAAATACGATGCTGGAAACTATCTGAAGAAATTACAACCAGAGCGAATAAGCCATTTTAACGAAGAAATTGAAGTACGTGCAAATTGGGATCCAATTATAGACTTTACACTTTTAGACTAAAAGCATCTCTATCACCTAAAAAATGTAACCTTTCGCGATATTTTTTAATATGACTTTTACTTAATATCACCACTTCTGTTTGCTCTTTACCCAATGCGATATTTGTGATTTTTTCACCCAAAACATCGTAAACTGCAGAGCTTCCAGAATACGCATAGTCGTTCACATCATATCCAACTCTATTTACACCTACGCAATAAGCCATGTTTTCTATAGCACGAGCTTTCAGAAGAGCATCCCAAGCAGTGGTCCTAATTTTTGGCCAACTAGCAATATAAATTAGCATATCGTAGTCTTCGGTATTTCTTGCCCAAACAGGAAAACGCAAGTCATAACAGACAAGCGGACAAATTTTCCATCCCTTGTATGCTACAATAATCTTTTTATTTCCGGCCTGATACACCCTGTCCTCACCAGCTAGGGTGAAAGTATGGCGTTTATCATATAACTCCGTTTTTCCGTCTGGATGCACAAATAAAAGTCGGTTGTAAAATTTTTTATCTTCCTTTATAACGATACTTCCAACAAGTGCTGCTTTACTACTTTTTGCAGTTTCCTGCATCCATTTTACAGAATCTCCCTGCATGGTTTCTGCAACTCTTTCTGGTTGCATTGTAAAACCTGTAGTAAACATTTCAGGAAGCACTATAAGATCTACCTCTTCTGTAATGGCGTGTATTTTTTTTGTGAATTGTGCTCTATTTGCTTTTGCATCTTCCCACACCAAATCAGATTGAATAACTGCTATTTTTAAATTTTCTTCCATAGTTTAAAAGTACGAAGTTTTACATAATTATACTATAGGAATAATAGTCACAATATTTGGAAATAAAAAATCTAGATACATGAATTTCATATACCTAGATTTGAATAAGAGTTTTACTTGAAAAATATACTAAGATCTAGATAAGTTTCTGTTTGCCTTTCTAACATCCTCGTTGTATCCTTCTATTCTTTTAAGCCATTTTGCTTCGTCTTTAGGAGATAGTTTACCTCTTTTCTTTAGCTTTTCGTATTTTGCTTCAGAACGAGCTAATTTATCTTTTGCTCTTGCTAGTCTATTTTGAGCCTTTTCTTTCTTCTTTAAAGCTTTTTCTAGCTGTTTCTGCTTCTTTACTGCCTTTTTTAATTCCTTTTCCTGCTTTTTAAGTGCTTTTTGACGTTCTTTCTCCTCTTTTTCAGCCCTCTTTATTGCTTGCTGCTTTTCCTTTTCTAATGCTTCAAGCTGCTTTGCTTTTTCTACTTCTATTTGTTGGATCTCGGATTTCTTAGAGAAGATCTGCATTTTTTGCTCTTCTGTCAACTCATTAGTTACATCAACACCCTCTTTTAAAATAATTTCGTTTTTTACTTCATAAGTCACATCTTCCAATACAATTTGTTGCGCAAAACCAAAAGCAGTTGCTACGAATAATAGACTAGATAAAATATATTTTTTTGTATGCATTTTTTATAAGTTTTATGTTGCTATATACTAATCAAAAACACTGCCAAATGCGAGGATTATTTTTAAATATTATTTAAAATATCTGCAGCCTTTTTTAGCGTCTCATCGGTCTTGGCAAAACAGAATCGCAACACCTTGTCATCCTTATTGTTTTCGTTAAAAACTGAAAGTGGAATTCCAGCTACTTTATTTTCTATAGTCAATCTTTTTGCGAAATCCACATCGTATTCTTGGGTGATTTCAGAAAAATCTAAAACCTGAAAATAGGTCCCCTTTGCTGCTTGAAATTGAAACCTGGAATCTTTTATCAAACGTAAAAACAAATCTCTTTTTTCTTGATAAAAAGAAGAGAGCTCTAAATAATGATTGGGCTCTTGTAAATAATCTGCCAACCCTTTTTGCATTGGGTGATTTACAGAAAACACATTAAACTGATGCACTTTTCTAAATTCTTCCATGAGTTCTTTTGCTGCACAGCAGTAGCCCATTTTCCAACCGGTATTATGAAAGGTTTTTCCAAAAGAGGCCGTAATAAAACTTCTAGCTTTTAAATCGGGATACAAACAGGCACTTTGGTGTTTATTTCCGTCAAAAATAATATGCTCATAAACCTCATCGCTTAAAACAATAATATTGGTGTTTTTCGTGATATCTTGAAGTGCTAACATATCTGCTTCCGTAAAAACGGTACCGCTTGGATTTTGTGGCGTATTGATAATAATCATTTTGGTTTTACTATGCACCTTTTCTCTTACAGCATTCCAATCAATACTATAATTTGGTGCTGCCAATTGTATAGCAATCGTTTTTCCACCATGTAATTCTATTGCCGGTTCATAACAATCATAAGCAGGTTTAAATAGAATTACTTCATCGTCTTGTCTAATAAAAGCAGAGATAATAGTAAAAATCGCCTGTGTTGCCCCAGCAGTTATGGTAATTTCGGTTTCGGGATGATAACTAGTTCCGTAAAGCCTTTCAAATTTTCTGGAAATTGCTTTATTCAACTCTAAATTCCCTGGCATGGGAGCATATTGATTGTAGCCGTTTTGCATTGCTTTACTAACCAAGTCTTTTAAAAGCGGATCACTTTTAAAATTAGGGAATCCTTGTGATAAATTAATGGCATCGTGCTTGTTTGCCAATGCACTCATAATAGAGAAAATATTTGTTCCTATATTAGGAAGTTTAGTTAGATGCTTCATGCTATTAATATAAACAATTCTTATCACATAAATTTAGACCTTTTTAACATCTTTTATAATTGGGTTTTCTATCTTTGAAGTTATTCAAAAAATTAAATTATGAAATTCTTTAAACTCCTGTTACTATTAGTAACAATGAACCTTTCTGCACAGCAAGGTGGTATGTGGATTCCTTCCCTTTTAGAAGGTATGAACGAAACAGAAATGACCAATCTTGGTAGTAAACTTACTGCGCAAGACATTTATGATGTAAACAACTCCAGCTTAAAAGACGCCATCGGACACTTTAATGGTGGTTGTACTAGTGAAGTAATTAGTGATAAAGGTTTAATTTTAACAAACCATCACTGTGGATTCGGGCAAATCCAATCGCATTCTTCCTTAGAAAACGATTATTTAAAAGATGGTTTCTGGGCTATGTCTCTAGAAGAAGAATTACCTAATGAAGGTTTATATATTGAATTCATTGTTAGCATTGCAGACGTAACAGAAGAAGTTCTTGCTGTTGTAAGTGATGATTTAACAGAAAAAGAAAAACAATCTGTTATTGACCAAAACAGTAACGGAATCATGAAAAATTGGCCTAGAGAATCTTGGCAAGACGTAAAAATTAAATCATTTTACAAAGGAAACCAATACTTCCTTTTTGTTACAGAACGTTTTGAAGACATTCGTTTAGTAGGTGCTCCACCTAGCAGTATCGGTAAATTTGGAAGTGACACAGATAACTGGGTATTTCCAAGACACACTGGAGATTTCGCTATGTTCCGTATTTATGCAGATGAAAATAACAGACCTGCAAAATACAGCAAAGACAATAAACCTTATAAGCCAAAGCACTTCTTACCTATTTCTTTAGATGGTGTTGAAGAAGGTGATTTCACTATGGTATTTGGATTCCCAGGAAGAACAGACGAATACCTTCCTGCAGTAGCTATTGAACATATTACAAAAGAATTCAACCCTACAAATATCGCTATTCGAGAAGCTGCATTAGAAGTTATTGATGCTAAAATGCAAGAAAGTGACGAGGTAAGAATTAAATATGCTTCTAAACAAGCAAGAATTGCTAATGCTTGGAAAAAATGGAAAGGAGAAAACTTAGGAATAGAAAAAAGTGATGCAGTTGCAAAAAGACGTGAATTTGAAGCAACATTCACAAAGGCTTTAGCAGAAAAAGGTTTAGAAGACAAATACGGAAACATCTTACCAGAATTTGATAAACTATATAGCGAATTCGCTCCGGTAAATATTAAACGCAGAAACTTTATTGAAGTATTCTTAGTTACCAATGAGCTAATGCAAATGACTTTTAGAGCTTACCAAATGGAACAAGCAATTACTGCTAAGCCAGAAATATTTGAGCAAGCGAAAGAAAGCTTCGCTTCAACGCTTAAAGGCATCCATAAAAACTATGACGCAGATTTAGATAAAGGGGTTTTCAACAATGTAATGCCTTTTTATAATGATCATGTAGATGCTTCTATCTACGAAAAAACGGCTTTTACGAATCTAGAAGATGCTTTAGCTCTTTTAGAAGGAAAACCTAAAGATGTATTGAAAAAATTGAATAAAGATGCTGCATATAAATATGCAAAGCCTATGATTGAAGATTTTTACAATAATGTAGACAAAGAGTTCCAAGAGAAAAACGAGCCTATTACAGCATTACAGACAAATTATATGACTGCTTTAATGGAAGCTTTACCAAACGCTCGTTACTTCCCAGATGCTAACAGTACTCTTCGTGTTACTTATGGACAAGTAAGAGGATACTCGCCAAGAGATGCTGTTTACTACAACCCTGTAAGTTATTTAGATGGTGTTATAGAAAAATACATTCCTGGAGATTATGAGTTTGATGTTCCAGAAAAACTTATTGAATTATACGAAAACAAAGATTACGGACAATACGCAGATACTAACGGAAAAGTTCCTGTTTGTTTCTTAGGAACAAACCATACAACAGGAGGAAACTCTGGAAGCCCTGCTATTGATGCTCACGGTAACTTAGTGGGACTAAACTTTGATAGAGTTTGGGAAGGAACTATGAGTGATATGAATTACGATCCAGAGATTTGCCGTAACATTATGGTAGACCTACGTTATGTACTTTTTATAGTTGATAAATATGCTGGAGCAAAACATCTAATCGATGAAATGAAATTAGTACACCCAAAGAAAAAGTAATTACTTTCAAACAAAAAAGGCTAGAGATAAACTCTAGCCTTTTTTTATAATAATTTTCACTTATTAATAACGTTTTAAGTTTTGCTCTAAATCTTGAACGTCTTGCTCTAAACCTTTTAATTTTTCTTCCCATTTCTCAATTGCAACAGGAGATAATTTTCCTCTATCTAATCGCTTTTGATATTTAGCTCTTTGCTTTTTCAGTTTGTTTTTAGCCTGAAAGAAATCTTTTCTAGCATCCTCTTTTGCTTTCATTTTCTTCTCCAACTCCTTTTGCTTCTTTTCAGCTTCCTTTCTTGCCTTTTCTGCTTTTTTCTGAGCTGCTTCTAATGCTTCTTTTTTTTCTTTAGCTTCTTTTTCAAAAGCCAATCTTTGATCTAAAATCTCTTGGATTTCTGTTTTCTCTTCGCTTGATAATTCTTCCGTAACATCTGCTCCGTTAGAATAGAATTTACCCCCTTTTAGTTCATAAACTCTTCCGTCTGTTGTAATTACCTTTTCTGTACTTCCGCAAGAAAAACATAATAAAATAGCAAAGACCGATGCTACTTTAAAAAATTGAAATGTTTTCATTATATATTTTATTTGTTTTTAAATAATTTCCATTTTCTTTAATAAGAAACTTGCATTCATATTCTGACAAATTCCCTGCTTTAATTTATAATCAAAAAAGAGCTCGTCATTAATAATTTCAGCATCAAAATAATAGTTTTTTACTTCTTCTAATTCTTTTTCAATTTTGCACAAACTCAGGTCATGAGTAGCAATAATTCCTATAGCATTTTTAGAAACAAGCTTTTCTACAAATTTACGGGAACCTATTGCTTTATCGGTAGAATTTGTTCCTTTTAAAATTTCATCTAAAATAATAAAGTACCTATCGTCTTTTAAAGTGTCTACAATAAATTTTAAACGCGTTAATTCACTAAAGAAATAACTACTATCATCGGTTAGCGAATCGCTAGTACGCATGCTTGTAATCAATTTTATCGGGTTGTACTTACTAGATGAAGCACAAACCGGCAAACCAACATTTGCCATAACAATATGAAGGGAAACGGTTCTTAAAAAAGTACTTTTTCCTGCCATATTTGCTCCTGTTACTATAAAAAACTGCTGATCGCCTATTAGTAAATCACTTGTAATACGTTTGGAAGCATCTAATAAAGGGTGTCCTAAATCTTTAGCATGAATAACTTCATTTGTATTCACAATTTCTGGAATAACATAGTCTGGATGATTAAACACATAATTACCCAAAGTATTATATGTATCGAAAAAAGAAACTACCTCAAACCAATGCGCTACCGTGGTTTTATATTGTGCTATCCATTGCTCTATCTGGTAGGCATTTCTTAAATCAGACAAAAAATATCCATTTGCAAAAATGGCATAGAGGAAATTATTTCGATTATCTAAAGCATCTAAATTTTTGGAAAACTGCTGAAAAATAAAGGAAGCCTTTTTAGATTCTTGCTGAATATATGCTTGCTTTTCCTTTAATAAGGCAGAGCTAAAATTCGCTGATTCTATTTGCTCTAATAATGAAGCATACTGCTTAAAGGTGTCTTTTACAATATCTGTATTTGCAGAAAGCATATTTATTTTCTTCAAATAAACCCCCGATATCCCCAAACCTAATAGCAACCAAAAACCAACATACAAAAAGGATATGACATTAAAAATTGCTAAAAGTAAGATCATTATAGAACAAACAGTGAACACAAGTGGTAAAACACGAATGATTTTTGGCAAAAAGGAACTGTGGTTTTTAAGCCAATCTACTATCTGTAAAGCCGGCGTTTCTGTTTTTATCAGACTCGCAACTGCAGAAAAATGTTGTCGCCATGTAGGTTTTTCAGCTAATTCCTTTATAGCTTCTTGTCGAGATGCAATCGATGTAATATTATTTGCAGTAAGTTCTGCCACTAAGGCTTTTGCTCCTTCTTCGGTAGCAGTTCTATTTATAAACTGAAAGAAAGAACCTTTACCGAACAAATCTATATCTAAACTAAAAGCATGATTAGGGTTTTGAAATTGTAAACCATCTTCTCTATCATGAAAATCTCCGGAAGCTATTTTTAATTCTTCTTCATTAATAGCAACCAAAGCCTTCTTTAAATGATGCTGCGCTTTTAAATCGGTGTATTTAGATAGAAGAACAGCAAAGCCAACTATTCCTGCTATTAATATTAGTACAGCGATTTGAAGATTGCTAAAAGTAAAATAAACAGCTACAAAAGTGGATACAAACACAAGTAGTCGAGCGACACTTAAAGTAGTTAGTTTTTGAAACAATAGCTTAACATCTTTTTGATGTTGTTCAAGCGCTTGTTTATAAAATGTATTCGGGTTTTCCATAACTAAGATTGAAATGTAAAGAAACAAAAATCCCAAGACATTGCTTGGGATGTATACAAGCTTAAGCTTTATTACAGTATAAAAATTACTCTAAACTAACCTATAGTTCTTGTTTAACAAATAATAACGCCTATCAAAACCTAAATAAATCTAAAACATAAATGCAACACAGATACAGAAACCGGAAAATATAACATACTGTATTTCTATATGACAACTAATAGATATGCATAAAACACTCTTACTCTTTGATAATTTTGTGTTGATATATTTTTTGTCCTTGCTGCAAAGTTAAAATATAAGTCCCCGCCTGTAAATGATGTACATTAATATGGTCTTCGTATTTTTTAAAATTAAAAACACGTTGTCCATTTATACGGTATAAAAGCACTTGGGTAGTACGTAAATCTATATTCTTTATAAAAATTCTTTCCTCTGTAGGGTTTGGATATACAATAAAGTTATCACTTTCAAAACTATTTACACTTAATGTAGAACCTTCTACAATATTTAAAGTGCTATTAATTTCAGGATTATATATCACATCAATTATACCTGATGGCCAGATGACTTTAACTTGTGATATACTAGTATCCGAGCCTAAACCAAAATGGGTTGTTAAGGAACTCATATGTCTAAACCCGTCTCCAGATCTAACTTCGCGTATTTGCGCACCTAATGCACTTACTAGTTCTACTCTTGCCCCTATACCGTTTAAATTACTTCCGCTAGGATTATCTACATCACCTATAGTGTTTACTTTAATCCAATTATTTGAGTTACCTTCGTTTCTATACCAATTCCCATTACTGTTAAAAACATCTAGAAAACCATCGTCATTTAAATCACCTACAGCTCCCACAGAAAAGTACACATTGGCTTCCGTAAAGGTTAAATCCTGGTTGTTTATAAGAATTTTATTGCCCGCAGTAAAAATATCCAAATAACCATCATTATTAAAATCATGTGTTATATGCTCTATTCCCGTGTCAGTAAACGTATCTATCCCAGATCCATTGGTAATATCAGTAAAGGTACCATCTTGATTATTATGCATCAACTTATGGGAACCATCTATAAAGGTACTAGCGCCAACAAAAACATCCATCCAACCATCGTTGTCAAAATCACCCCAAGCAGAAGACCAGGTTTGAATAGGATCGTTTAAACCAGCAGATTCACTTACTTCATTGTAATTACCAAATCCGTCGTTTTGATAAAGTTGATTATATCTGGCGGATGCAGCAGCACCTCCACCGTTACACTTGGAAAGAAATAAATCTATATCACCATCATTATCATAATCTGTCCAAAGTGAAGCATAATTCCCTCCACTCGGTGAATCACCTAATCCTCCTTGGTTGTGTATTAAACTACCATTACCATCATTTAAATAAAATTGATTTGGACCAACGTCATGACAAACAAATGCATCTAAATATCCATCATTATTGATATCTACAAAATTAGTTCTCTGAGAAAAAACATACTCCGGACCCGAAGTTTCTAAATATGCGCTTCCATCATGATTGGCCTTCATAAAGGTAACACCATTTCCAGCGCCATACATTAAATCATTATAACCATTATCATCAATATCCCCAGCAGCAATACTCCAACTAGGCAAGAAATCTGCATTGGTAGTTGTGAATTCTTGAGCTATAAATTCTCCACTTGATTGCTGAAAATTAATATGTATTTGATTCTCACTTATTGCAACCACATCGTCTAAATAATCACCATTCATATCTACTACACAGTTTTTATATGTTCCCGTACTATTAATGGGAGTTGTAACAAAAGAAACTAAAGGAGCTACATAAACGCCTTCAGTTAACTCAAAATCAAATCCATCAGAACTCCAACGGTTATCAAAAACTATATAATATGTAGTGCCTGCTAAAGCAGTAAAGGAAGCTACTGACAAAAAACCAGAACCTCCGTCATCGTCTCCTGAGTGACAAACCAAGGAATCACAACTACCGCTATAAACTTGAAATCTAGTGTCGCCTCCTGCGTTTACATCTAAATCTGTGGATACTGTAATGGTGTAATTGTTGGTTGGTGTATAACGAAACCATTCTGCATTAGTTGCACTTTGGTTCCCGGTACACACTAAGCTTACACCTTCAGGACCATCTATGGTAGCAACTGTATGCATTCCTGCAGTAATTACTTGTGCACTAGAACAACTGTCTTGGGCAAATACGATAGCGCAATAAAATAAAGCAATAAGAAGGATGATTTTTTTCATAGGTATAAGGTTGGGGTTATTCACAGATTTCAGTCAAAGAGTCTATCCACTCATTGATTAAACTAACGGCACTTTCATCTACTAAATTTCGGCCAATTAAAGGCATTTTGATACTTTCCTCAGTAGAATTCATCCTATAAGAAAGTACAGATCTTTCAAATCTTCCTGGCGAAACTATATGCGTCAAAGATGCATCAATATCTTCATCTGGTAGTACACATAATCCTAAGTTAGTAGAAGAATATTCTGTATCATGAAAGGATAGCCTAATAGGCCTATAAGAACAATGGGTATCGTCTGAATGACAATGTGCACAATTAGCATCTAAATAGGATCTTGCTCTTAACGAAAGATCCTTAGAGGAGTCTTTCCAATCTACAACGGTAGATATAGAGGAGGTATTAAAACTTCGTAAATAACCTAACTCTTGGAGCTTTTGAAGTTGGTTCTTAACATCTCCTGAAGGATAAGTATAATTACTATTTATATTTTGTGGCTTAACACCTATGGGAGAAGCAATATTACCTACTTTATGACAAGTCATACACTCAGACACAGATGGAATCCTGTAGTTTGTAGTTTTTGTAATACCTGCTTCTAAAAAAGAAACAGACACAAAACTACCTGAAGTATCTAATACCGCCTCTGTTTGATCTTCATTCCAAACATAATCAGAAAAAATCCATCCTGTTGGCTTTTTAATTAGCAGCCTTGTTTCAATAAATTTAGTAACGCCAGAGGGTAAAACATGATCATAATAAAAAGATTTAATAAGGATAGTCCCTACTGGAAAATCAAAAACCTCATAGTCAGATACAAAATTAGCAGAGCTGTTTTCTGGCATCCAGATAAATCGCATCTTTTTTGCATAATCCGTAAAAAGAGAAGAAATAGGCTTATAGGGTACAACGCCTATTACAGGATCTTGATTTTGCAAATCCCCTTTAAAAAAATTATAATCCGATAATTTTTCATAAGGAAATGCTTCTAAATCATAGTTTACTGGAGATTCGTAGGATACATATTCCCCATGAGGGTCATCATGAGAACAGGATATTAAAGCTGTTAAAAAAATAAGGAAAACAAACCTTATTGCTAGTATATTTTTCATATAAACATAAGTTTCCTACACAATATAAGAAAAAGCTATATTTAAAATGAAAAATATACTAAAACAATAAAAAAAATTATCCTTTTAAAGAAGCTTTTAAGTATTCTGTATTCATACGAGCGATGTTTTCTAAAGAAATTCCTTTAGGACATTCTACCTCACATGCTCCTGTATTTGTACAGTTACCAAAACCTTCTTCGTCCATTTGTTTTACCATGTTTAATACACGGTCAGTAGCTTCAACTTTACCTTGTGGCAATAAGGCATATTGAGAAACTTTTGCTCCAACAAATAACATAGCACTAGAGTTTTTACAAGTTGCAACACAAGCTCCACAACCAATACATGTTGCTGCGCTAAAAGCGTCATCTGCATCGTGTTTGTTTACTGGAATTGCGTTTGCATCTATAGTGTTTCCGGAAGTGTTTACAGAAACAAACCCTCCCGCGTGTTGAATTCTATCAAAAGCAGTTCTATCTACAACTAAATCTTTTATTACTGGGAATGCAGTTGCTCTAAATGGCTCGATAGTAATCGTATCGCCATCTTTAAACATACGCATATGTAACTGACAAGTTGTTACGCCACGGTCTGGTCCATGAGCTTCTCCGTTAATATATAAAGAACACATTCCACAGATTCCTTCACGACAATCGTGATCGAATGCTACTGGAGATTCTCCTTTATAAACTAGTTGTTCGTTTAAAACGTCAAGCATTTCAAGGAAAGACATATCTGGTGAAATATCATTGACTTTATAGTCAACCATTTTTCCTTTATCACTTGCGTTTTTCTGACGCCAAATTTTTAGTGTTAAATTCATAGTTTTCCTTATTTATAACTTCTTTGTTTTAACTCAATATCTTTAAATTCTAATTGCTCTTTATGTAAAACAGCATCGCTTGGTTCTCCCTTATATTCCCAAGCTGCTACGTAAGCAAAGTTTTCATCGTCACGTTTCGCTTCACCTTTTTGCTCACCGCTTTCTTCCACAGCGTCTTCTCTAAAGTGACCTCCGCAAGACTCTTCTCTGTGTAAAGCATCTTTTGCAAACAATTCACCTAATTCTAAGTAATCTGCTACACGAGTTGCTTTTGCTAATTCCTCATTAAACTCTTCGTTAGTTCCTGGAACCATAACTTCTTTCCAGAATTCTGCACGAAGTGCTTTAATTTCTTGAATAGCTTCCGTTAAACCTTTTACGTTACGTGCCATTCCAACTTTATTCCACATGATTTTTCCTAATTTCTTATGGAAATAATCAACAGAATGTTTACCCTTATTATTTAATAAACGGTTAAGTAAATCTCTAACGTTTTTCTCTGCTTCTTCAAATTCTTTTGAATCTGTAGAAATAGGTCCTGTACGAATATCATCTGATAAGTAATCACCAATAGTATATGGTAATACAAAATACCCATCCGCTAATCCTTGCATTAAAGCAGAAGCACCAAGCCTGTTTGCTCCGTGATCAGAGAAGTTTGCTTCTCCAATAGCGTATAATCCTGGAACAGTTGTCATTAAGTTATAATCTACCCAAAGACCACCCATAGTATAGTGAACCGCAGGATAAATCATCATAGGTGTGTTGTAAGGATCTTGATCTACGATCTTCTCATACATTTGGAATAAGTTTCCGTATTTGTTCTTTACAACTTCCTGACCTAATTTTTTAACAAGCGCTTTATCGTTAACATCTAAGTGTCTAACTGTCGCTTGCTCTTTTCCGTAACGCTCAATAGCAGATGCGAAATCTAAGTAAACAGCTTCTCCTGTAGCATTCACACCGTAACCAGCATCACAACGCTCTTTAGCAGCACGAGAGGCAACGTCACGAGGTACTAAGTTACCAAATGCAGGGTAACGACGCTCTAGGTAGTAATCTCTATTTTCTTCAGCAATTTCAGTTGGTTTTAAACGACCTTCACGAATTGCTTTTACGTCTTCAATATTTTTTGGAACCCAAATACGTCCGTCATTTCTTAAAGACTCAGACATTAAAGTAAGTTTAGACTGATGATCTCCAGAAACAGGAATACATGTTGGGTGAATTTGTGTAAAACAAGGGTTTGCAAAATAAGACCCACGTTTGTGAGCTTTCCAAGCCGCTGTTACGTTACTTCCCATCGCGTTAGTTGATAAGAAGAATACGTTACCATAACCACCAGTTCCAAGAACAACAGCATGCGCTGAATGTCTTTCAATTTCTCCAGTAATTAAGTTACGTGTTATAATTCCACGAGCTTTTCCATCTACAATCACCACGTCTAACATTTCGTGACGGTTGTACATTTTAATCTTACCACGACCAATTTGACGGTTCATAGCAGAATAAGCTCCTAATAATAATTGTTGTCCTGTTTGTCCAGCAGCGTAAAAAGTACGTGATACTAATACTCCACCAAACGAACGGTTATCTAATAATCCACCATATTCACGAGCAAAAGGAACCCCTTGAGCCACACACTGGTCGATAATATTTGCAGATACCTCAGCTAATCGATAAACGTTAGCTTCACGAGAACGGTAATCTCCACCTTTTACTGTATCGTAAAATAAACGGTAAGTAGAATCCCCATCTCCTTGGTAGTTTTTTGCTGCGTTAATTCCCCCTTGTGCTGCAATAGAGTGTGCACGTCTTGGAGAATCTTGGAAGCAAAAAGCTTTTACGTTATAACCTAGTTCTGCTAAAGTTGCAGCAGCAGAACCTCCTGCCAATCCTGTTCCAACAACGATAACATCAATATTACGTTTGTTTGCAGGATTTACTAAGTTAATCTTGTTTTTATAATTAGTCCATTTGTCTGCAATTGGACCTTTTGGTATTTTAGAATCTAAAGCCATATTTAGACGAGTTTTTTAGTGATTAAAATGATGAAATAATGCAATAAAAATGAATCCTAATGGAATAATAATCGCAAAAGCTTTTCCGAATCCTTTTAATCCTTTTGTGTATTTATTATTTGCTCCAACAGATTGGAATGCAGATCCAAAACCATGTAATAAGTGAAGTGCTAAAAACACAAAACCTACACAGTAAAAAGCTACTCTCCATAAAGGAACAAACTTTTCTTGTAACTCATGGAAATATCTGTACTCACCATTGTGCATACCAGACATATCTCCAAGAACATACTTTGTGTTCATTTCTGGAAACCAGAAATCGATAAAGTGAAGAATTAAGAATGCAAGGATAAAACCTCCACTCCAAATCATGTTTCTACTCATCCAAGTAGAATTTGCAGCTCCGTTGTTTTTCACATAAGCAATATTACGTGCTTTTTTGTTTTTAATTTCTAAGATGAATCCCATTACAAAATGGAAAATTACACCAAAAATTAAAATTGGCTGCATTAAGTATTGTACTGCCCAAAAGGTTCCCATGAAGTGAGATACTTCATTAAATGCATCTGGACTAAACACTGATAGTAAATTAATTACAAAGTGTTGTAAAATAAAAATCATAAGGAAGAGTGCCGATAATGCCATGGCAAACTTTCTTCCTATGGAAGAATTTAATATTCCGCTCATTATAATTGTGGTTGAATGTTTGTTAGACAAATGTAATACACCTCTTTAAGTGAAGCAAGTTTTACACCTTTTTTAAAATTTATTTAGAATCGATTTAATTAATAAACCTTTAAATCGGTAGGCTTTTTATTTTCTATAAAACAGTAATTAGCTTAAAAATTAGCTAGAACAAATTTTATTGTTATTAAAATATTAAAAGGAACTTAAAATTAAACCTCTTGTTTGTTTCCTTAAAGAGAAACGCTTTACTTTGAAGTACAGATATCATTTCTTGATGACAGAAAGCAAAATACATATTGAAACCTATCTTAAAAAAACCATAAACGATGAATCACTAAATCATTTAGTCTCACCTATTTTAGATTCGTTTCACAAATTAACTTTGCACAAAAACGACTTTCTTGTAGAAGAAGGCAAAGTGTGTAAATATTTCTGTTTTATAGAAAGTGGGATCTTACAACATTCCATTATGGTATTTGGGGAAGAGAAAACCACTTATTTAGGCCTGAAAAACACTTCTACTTCAGCACTAAAAAGCTTCACTCAAAATATCCCTGCTAGGAAAAACATCAAAGCTTTAAGCGATTGCAAACTTTGGGCTATAGATCAAAAGGCTTTTAAGCATTTATTAGAAAACAACCCTGCTTTTACTAAATTCTACTATAATCTAATTGAAAATCAAATACACCTGATTGACGATTACCGCATAAACCTACTAACACTATCAGCCGAAGAACGCTACAAAAAGCTACTTGCCAACGACCCAGAACTACTACAGGAAGTGCCGCTACACTACCTCGCTTCCTTTTTAGGCATCTCCTCTAGACATATGAGTAGAATTCGAAAAAACATAAATTAGTGCCATTTGGCTTATACAATCAGCTTTTCTTTAATTACTTTTGGGTGAACATATAATTTTACACAAATGAAATATCACCCAATAGACAAATCCCTTTTTATACAAAACAGAAAAAACTTTGCAGCCCAAATGAAACCTAACAGTTTGGCTGTATTTAATTCTAATGATATTTACCCTATTAGTGGAGATAGCACCATGCCTTTTGCACAACATAGAGATATCTTTTATTTAAGTGGTGTAGATCAAGAAGAAAGTATTTTAGTTCTTTTTCCAGACTGCCCTAACCCTAAGCATAGAGAGTTGCTTTTCTTAAAAGAAACCAACGAACATATTGCCATTTGGGAAGGGGAAAAACTTACTAAAGAAGCTGCTTTTAACACAAGCGGAATAAAAACAGTGTATTGGTTAAAAGACATGGAAAAAATCATGTTTGAAATGATGACGCAATGCGACACTGTTTATATAAACACAAACGAACACTATAGAGCTAATGTGGAAACAGAAACTAGAGAAGATCGTTTCACTAAATGGCTAAAAGACAGATACCCTGCGCATAGCGTAGCAAAAAGCAACCCGATTTTACAAAGGTTACGTTCTGTAAAAGACCCTTTAGAATTAGACTTAATGCAACAAGCATGTAATATTACAGAAAAAGGTTTCCGCAGAATTTTAAACTTTGTAAAACCTGGAGTTTGGGAGTACAATATCGAAGCAGAATTCATGCACGAATTCCTAAACAACCGTTCCAAAGGATTTGCTTACACGCCAATTATTGCTTCTGGAAATAATGCTAATGTTTTACATTATGTAGAAAACAACCAAGAGTGTAAAGCGGGAGATTTAATTCTTTTAGATGTTGGAGCAGAATATGCAAACTACGCAAGCGATATGAGTAGAACTATTCCTGTTTCTGGAAAATTCACAAAAAGACAACGCGAAGTTTATGACGCTGTAAACAGAGTAAAAAACGATGCTTCAAAATTATTAGTTCCTGGAACACTATGGGGAGAATACCACGTAGAGGTTGGGAAATTAATGACTAGCGAATTATTAGGATTAGGCTTATTAGACAAAGCAGATGTTCAAAACGAGAATCCAGATTGGCCAGCATACAAAAAATACTTCATGCACGGTACATCTCACCATATCGGTCTAGATACGCATGATTACGGAATATTAACAGAGCCAATGCAAGCAAACATGGTATTTACTGTTGAGCCTGCAATTTACATTCCTGAAGAAGGTTTCGGAATCAGATTAGAGGATGATCTTGTAATTCAAGAAAACGGGGAACCATTCAACTTAATGAGAAACATTCCTATTGAAGCGGAAGAAATTGAAGAAATCATGAATGCTTAACATAGCAAAACACATATTAAAAAAGTGAACCTTAGGGTTCACTTTTTTAATATTTCCTTAGATTCTAAATAGATTTTCAAAATGACTTTACAACACAAAGGCATTAATATTCATTATACCGACGAAGGTCAAGGAACAGCAATAGTATTCCTACATGGCTTTCTTGAAAATAGCACCATGTGGAATGCTTTTAAACCAGCTCTCACTAAAAAACACAGAGTAATCTGCATAGACCTTTTGGGTCATGGTAAAACAGATTGCCTAGGCTACGTGCACAGCATGCAAGAAATGGCAGATGCCGTAAAAGCAGTTTTAAAACATCTACGTTTACGCAAATACTATATGATTGGTCATTCTATGGGTGGATATGTAGCCCTAGCTTTTGCTGAAAATTTTGCAGATGCATTAAAAGGTTTATGTTTAATGAACTCTACTTACGAAGCAGATGACGATGAACGAAAAGCACTTCGTATACGAGCAAACAAGATGGTTCAAACAAATTTTGAAAATATTGTAAGAATGTCTTTTGCGAATTTATTTAGCGAAACAAGCAGAAAAAAATATAAAGCAGAAATAGATGAAGCACTACAAGAAGCTTTAAAAACCTCTGCCCAAGGATATGTTGCTTGCCAAGAAGGGATGTTATTACGAGAAGACAAGAAAGAATTATTTCATGCTTTAACATGCAAAAAACTATTAATTATCGGGGAAAAAGACACGATTTTAAATAGCGAAAAACTAATAAATGAAACGAATAACACAGATATAAAAACAAGAATTTTATCGGAAGGCCATATGAGTCATATAGAAAACAAAGAAGAATTCTTACAAGAAATATTACATTTCATCGAATAAATCAAGCCTTTAATCGTTAGCGTGGAATTATTATTTACATTTAAATCCCCTAAACTACCTAACTATGAAAACTTTAACAAAAAACCCTAAATTACTTCCAAGTTTAGTTTGCAGCATACTTGGACATAAATTTGAGATTACAAAAAAGGTGACATATTATGTAAAGGAATACAAGTGTAGCCATTGCAAAAAACAAGTGACTACAAACAGCAACGGTAACCTTATTCAGCTCACTCCAAAACGCAAAGAAATAAACTACATTTTAGAGCGAGTTCACAAGAAAAAAACAAAACAATTAAAAGAAGGAAGACCCTACTCCTGATTGTTTAACGCATTCCAGCCTTGCGCTTTTAAAGGAATTTTCGTTTCCGCTCTGGTTACCAAATGCATTCCTACATGAGGTTCTGTCATATATCCAATTACAGAAAAATTCGGATTTGCTTTTATCTTATTATAGTCCTCCTGAGAAATAGTAAATAGTAACTCATAGTCCTCGCCACCATTTAAAGCTACAGTGGTACTGTCTATATTAAATTCTTCACAAGCAGTAATTACCGTTGGATCTAAAGGAATCTTATTTTCATACAAGTCACAACCAACATTACTTTGCTTACATAAGTGAATGATTTCAGAAGATAAACCATCACTAACATCAATCATAGAAGTAGGTTTTACATCTAAATCTTTAAAAAGCTTCACAATATCTTTTCTTGCTTCCGGCTTCAATTGTCTTTCCATGATATAAGCATAAGGCTCCATATCTGGCTGGCTATTCGGATTTACCAAAAACACTTGTTTTTCACGCTCTAAAACCTGTAAACCCATATAGGCTCCTCCAAGATCTCCTGTAACAACTAGTAAATCATTTGGTTTAGCACCATTTCTATAAACCACATCTTCTTTTTCAACTTCTCCTATAGCTGTAACAGAAATCAATAAACCTGAAGTGGAAGAAGTAGTATCCCCTCCTACAACATCAATATTGTAAATCTTAGCAGCTGTTTCAATTCCCGCGTATAATTCTTCTAAAGCTTCTAATGAAAACCTATTCGAAACAGCAACAGAAACAGTAATTTGTGTTGCATTTGCATTCATAGCAAAAACATCAGATAAGTTTACAATAACAGCCTTATAACCTAAGTGCTTTAAAGGCATATAGCTTAAATCAAAATGCACACCTTCAACAAGAAAATCTGTTGTAACTACAATTTGTTTATCCTTAAAGTCTAATACCGCAGCATCATCTCCAATTCCTTTAACAGTAGATGTATGCGAAATATCAAAATGAGAGGTTAAGTGATCAATTAGTTTAAATTCACCAAAATCACTTAATGAGGTACGTTGTTGGTTTTTATCTTCTATCATATTGCAAAAATAAGAAGCTTATTTTTAATGCCTATCACATTTCAAAAAAATATAACATTCTCTTGTGAATCATGGATTTCAAAAGAAAAAATTTACACACAAAATACTAAGCTAAAATTTCTTTCAGCCCTTAAATTTATTAACATAACGACTTTCTATCGTTTATAAATTATTCCTATTATAACATATGCTAATATAATGTTAGTATATATGGTAATCCGTGACTTATATTGTATATTTGCACTCTATTTAGAGATAATCTAATTAAGAATATGATAAAAGTATCTGAAACAGCTAAAAAGAAAGTCATAGAACTTATGACTGAAGATGGCTATGACGCAACAACAGATTTTGTTCGTGTTGGTGTAGTAAGCGGAGGTTGCTCTGGTTTATCCTACAATTTAAAATTTGATAAGGAACAACTAGAAGAAGACAAAGTTTTTGAAGACAACGGTGTGAAAATTGTTGTGGACAAAAAAAGCTTTTTATACCTAATAGGAACAACTCTAGAGTATTCTGGTGGTTTAAACGGAACTGGTTTCGTTTTTAACAACCCGAATGCCAACAGAACCTGTGGTTGTGGTGAAAGTTTCTCCTTATAAGAAACCAGCCTAATCTTCCGGAACGGAAGATGTATGAAATTTTACAAAAAATATTATGACTAAATATACAGAAGACGATTTAAGAGAAGAACTAAAAACCAAAGAATACGAATATGGTTTTTATACAGATATTGAGTCTGACACTTTTCCTATTGGACTAAATGAAGATGTTGTTCGTGCTATTTCTAAAAAGAAAAACGAACCACAATGGATGACAGACTGGAGACTAGAAGCTTTCAGAATTTGGAAAGAAATGGAAGAGCCAGAATGGGCTAATGTAAAATATACGAAGCCTGATTTTCAGGCAATATCTTACTACTCTGCTCCTAACAGCAAACCTAAGTACGATAGCCTAGACGAAGTAGATCCAGAACTATTAGCTACTTTTGAAAAACTTGGAATTTCTATAGACGAACAAAAGAAATTAGCTAACGTAGCAATGGATGTTGTTGTAGATTCTGTTTCTGTAGCAACTACTTTTAAGAAAACCCTTTCTGAAAAAGGAATTATTTTCATGAGTATCTCGGAAGCTATTCAAGAGCACCCAGAGCTTGTAAAAAAATATCTAGGAACCATCGTTCCGCAAAAAGACAACTTCTATGCTGCTTTAAACTCTGCAGTATTTAGCGATGGTTCTTTCTGTTATATTCCAAAAGGCGTTCGTTGCCCAATGGAACTTTCCACGTACTTCAGAATTAACCAGGCAGGAACAGGACAGTTTGAAAGAACATTGGTAATTGCAGACGAAGGAAGTTATGTGTCATACCTAGAAGGCTGTACGGCACCAAGTAGAGACGAAAACCAATTACACGCTGCTGTAGTAGAATTAATTGCCTTAGACGATGCAGAAATTAAATACTCAACAGTACAAAACTGGTTCCCAGGAAATGCCGAAGGAAAAGGTGGTGTTTACAACTTTGTAACAAAACGTGGATTATGCGAGAAAAACGCAAAAATATCATGGACACAAGTAGAAACAGGATCTGCAGTAACTTGGAAATACCCTTCTTGTATTTTAAAAGGAGATAATTCGGTAGGAGAATTCTATTCTATTGCTGTAACAAACAATCACCAGCAAGCAGACACAGGGACCAAGATGATTCACCTTGGAAAAAACACCAAATCAACTATTATATCTAAAGGTATTTCTGCAGGAAAATCACAAAACTCGTATCGTGGTTTAGTACAAATAAACTCTAGAGCAGAGAACGCACGTAACTTCTCGCAATGTGATAGTTTATTAATGGGTAATGAATGTGGCGCACACACCTTCCCATATATCGAAGCTAAAAATAAATCTGCAATGATCGAGCATGAGGCTACAACAAGTAAAATTGGTGAAGACCAAATTTTCTACTGTAACCAACGTGGTATAGATACAGAAAAAGCAATTGCACTTATCGTAAACGGATTTAGTAAAGATGTATTAAATAAACTTCCTATGGAGTTTGCTGTTGAAGCACAAAAACTTTTAGAAATTTCTTTAGAAGGAAGTGTAGGATAAACAAGCCAGAAGGTTTTATTGAATTACTAAGCACCTATGAAAAAATTTATAATCGTATGCATTTTAGCTTTAAGCTTTGCAAGTTGTAAACAAGAAGCTAAATCAACCGAAGAAACTGTTGAAACTACAGAAGCTAAAACTGCTAATCAAAATGACGGACTAACACTTCTAAGAGGAGAGTTTGTTTATTATTCAGATGCAGCGGTTTTACAAACACCTAATCAAATTTATGGGGTGATTTTAAACGAAAAGCTTGACGAATTAAATAAACAAGCAGAACCATTTAAAAAAGAAGCTACAGATTTCGTAATGGTAGAAGTTAGAGGAAAAGTGCAAACAAAACCGGAAGGCGAAGAAGGTTGGGAAAACCGAGTAGAAATAAAAGATATACTGAAAGTTTCAGCTGTAGAGAAACAAGTAGAAGTAGTAAAATTAGGAAGCAAGAAATAAATTCAATCCATAAAACAGCTGTTGTACATAACAGCGTTTTAAATCTTGAGTTTTAAACATTGAAATATAAAATATGTTAAAAATTAACAACTTACACGCTAGTGTAGAAGGAAAGTCTATTTTAAAAGGAATAAACTTAGAAGTAAAAGCAGGAGAAGTACACGCAATCATGGGACCAAACGGTTCTGGTAAAAGTACTTTAGCTTCTGTTATTGCTGGAAAAGAAGAGTACGAAGTAACAGAAGGAAACATCCTATTACACGAGGAAGATATTGATGAGCTTGCAGCTGAAGAAAGAGCACACAAAGGAGTGTTTTTATCTTTTCAATACCCAGTAGAAATTCCTGGAGTTTCTGTAACAAACTTTATCAAAACAGCAATTAACGCGAATCGTAAAGCTAAAGGTTTAGAAGATATGCCTGCTAACGAAATGCTAAAGCTTATTAGAGAAAAAGCTGAATTGCTAGAAATGGACAGAAAATTCTTATCTCGTTCTTTAAACGAAGGTTTCTCTGGAGGAGAAAAGAAACGTAATGAGATTTTCCAAATGGCAATGTTAGATCCAAAACTTGCGATTCTAGATGAAACAGACTCTGGTTTAGATATCGATGCATTACGTATTGTTGCAAACGGTGTTAACAAACTTAAAAGCAAAGACAATGCTGTAATTGTAATTACACACTACCAACGTTTATTAGACCATATTGTACCGGACTATGTACACGTACTTTATAACGGTAGAATTGTAAAAACTGGTGATGCTTCTCTAGCACATGAGCTAGAAGAAAAAGGTTATGATTGGATTAAAGAAGAAGTAAACGCTTAACTGTTACGCCTAAAAAGGCAGAGTTCTACAAAATTAGAAAAACAGTTAAATTAAAAATATTTCTGCTTTAGCAGGAATGACAACAACATGGATTTAAAAGAAAAATTAGTTTCCTCATTTTTAGCTTTCGAAGATCGTGTAGATGTAGATACATTTGTACACGGTATTAGAAGTGAAGCTATAAAAACATTTGAAACAGAAGGATTCCCTTCTAAAAAGAATGAAGCTTGGAAGTATACCTCATTAAATAGTATTTTAAAACACGACTATAGTGTTTTCCCGAAACAAGAAAACCAAATAGATTATAACGATGTTAAAAAGTACTTTATTCATGAAATAGACACGTATAATTTAGTGTTTATTGATGGGAAATTTGCTTCACACTTATCTCAAACTACGCATGACGGAATAGACGTTTGCTTAATGTCTTCGGCTTTAAACAAACCTAAATACCGTTTAGTAATTGAAAACTATTTCAATAAAGTAGCTGGAAAAGATAGTGTTACTTCACTAAACACTGCCTTTGCACAAGAAGGAGCTTATATTCATATTCCAAAAAACAAATTGGTAAACAAACCAATTCAAATTATAAATTTCTCAACAGGAAGTGAAGCTGCTTTAATGCAACAACCAAGAAACTTAATTGTTGTAGACGAAAATTCTCATGTTCAAATTATAGAACGTCACCAAAGTTTAACAGACAACCCTGTTTTAACAAATAGTGTAACGGAGATTTTTGGAAATAAACGCGCTATAGTTGATTATTACAAGATTCAAAACGATAATCAAAATGCTTCCCTAATAGATAACACCTTTATCAACCAAAAGAAAGAAAGTCATGTTTCTGTACATACTTTTTCATTCGGTGGAAAGTTAACACGTAACAATCTAAACTTTTACCAAAATGGTGAACGTATAGATTCTACAATGAACGGAATAACTATTATAGGAGACAAACAACATGTAGACCACAGCACCTTAGTACACCATATCGAACCTAACTGCGAAAGCCACCAAGACTATAAAGGTATTTATGGCGGTAATTCAACAGGTGTTTTTAATGGTAAAGTAGTTGTTAATAAAGAAGCACAGAAAACTAATGCTTTTCAAGCTAATAACAATATCCTATTAGATGATAAAGCAACTATCAATACAAAACCTCAGTTAGAAATTTTTGCAGACGATGTAAAATGTTCTCACGGTTGTACAATTGGTCAATTAGACGAGAGTGCAATGTTCTACTTGCGTTCTAGAGGTATTCCAGAAAAAGAAGCAAAAGCTTTATTAATGTATGCCTTTGCTAATAATGTATTAGAATCTGTAAAAATTACAGAAATCAAAAAACGTATTAATAAGTTAATTGCAACGAAATTAGGAGTAAATATTGGTTTTGATCTTTAATTATTAGGAAGAAAAGCAACTAACAATACAACAAAATCATCGTAAGGATTACTTAGGATATAATAATAAATATGTTCGACACAGATAAAATTAGAAAAGATTTCCCAATACTTTCTCGTGAAGTAAATGGCAAGCCTTTAGTGTATTTTGATAATGCTGCAACATCACAAACACCAAAACAGGTAATTGATGTTATTGTAGATTATTATTCAAATTTCAATGCAAATATTCATCGTGGCGTACATACTTTAAGTCAAGAAGCTACAGATAAATACGAAGCTGCTAGACATACTATTCAAAAGCATTTTAATGCAAAACATGCACACGAAATTATTTATACTGCTGGTACAACAAACAGTATTAACTTAGTTGCAAATGGTTTTGCATCCCTTTTAGAAAAAGGGGACGAAATCATAGTTTCTGCATTAGAACATCACAGTAATATTGTTCCTTGGCAAATGCTTTGCGAAAAAACAGGAGCTGTATTAAAAGTAATTCCAATGAACCAAAACGGGGAATTACTTATGGAGGAATATGATAAACTTCTTAACGAAAACACAAAACTCGTTTTTGTAAATCATATTTCAAACGCTTTAGGAACCATTAATCCTATCAAGGAAATCATAGACAAAGCACATAAACATGGTGCTGCCGTTTTAATTGATGGTGCACAATCTTGCCCGCACATCAAACCAGATGTTCAGGCTTTAGATGTAGATTTTTATGTAGCTTCTGCTCATAAAATGTGTGGACCAACAGGAGTTGGAATGCTTTATGGAAAAGAAGAATGGCTAAACAAACTTCCACCTTACCAAGGAGGAGGCGAAATGATTGCAGAGGTTTCTTTTGAAAAAACAACCTATGCAGGTTTACCGCATAAATTTGAAGCTGGAACTCCTAATATTTGTGGAGGAATTGCCTTTGGAGCCGCGATAGACTACATGAATACCATAGGTTTTGAAACTATTGCAAACTACGAACACGAACTTTTAGAATACGCTACCAAAAAACTTTTAGAAATTGAAGGTTTAAAAATTTATGGTACAGCAAAAAATAAAACTTCAGTAGTATCCTTTAATCTGGAGGGCATTCACCCTTATGACGTAGGAACCATTTTAGATAAAATGGGTATTGCAGTAAGAACTGGCCACCATTGCGCGCAACCAATCATGGATTACTTTAAAATCCCTGGTACTATTAGAGCGTCCTTTGCCTTTTATAATACAAAACAAGAAATAGATGCCTTAGTAGAAGGAGTTAAGAAAGCACAAAGAATGCTATCTTAATTAAAACTTTAAGACATAATCAATAAAACACCTTCCGAGGTGTTTTTTTTGTTTTAAACCGAACCCTAAAATACATTAAATGTAATTTTAGCTAAAAAAAGTTAACACATTCTCACCTTATGTGCATAATTTTTATACTTTAGCAAACATCTTAACCAAAACCATAAATTATGAAGAAACTAGTTTTAAGCTTTGCCGCCCTAGCAATGCTGTTTACATCATGTAACGAAGACCAAAACACTATCGATCCTGTAGATCAAGCAGAAGTAGACATGAGTGATTTTTATGTGTACACAAATGGTGATATGGAAGAAGCAAATAAAGTTGCTGCAAACAATGGTTTAAAAACCTGCTACACGATGGTAAACCTAAACAGGATGTTAAATGAAAATCCAAGTTTAGAAGAAAAGATGTATGATATAGAATATCAAACTAGAAAATCTATAGCTCAAAAAGGAAAACCGCCAAAAGGAGGTGGTGGTGATGGAGGAACAGAGCCTACTCCAGATGATTTAGGAGTAATTAACATTCCAGTGAATGTACATGTTGTGTATAGCAACGCTGAACAAAATGTAAGCGATAGCCAAATTAACTCGCAAATTGCAGTTTTAAATAAAGATTTTAGAGCAAATAATACAGACGCAAATCAAGTTCCTAGTGAGTTTGCAGGTTTAGTTGCAGATACAGAAATCAACTTCACCCTAGCTAATACCTACAGACACTTTAATGCTACTTCTGCATGGAGTACAAATGATGCTGTAAAAGCTGCTTATCCGCCAGTATCTCCATCTACACATCTAAATATTTGGGTTTGTAATATAAGTGGTGGTATTTTAGGATACGCACAATTTCCAGGAGGACCTTCGCAAACAGACGGAGTGGTAGTTTTATACTCTAGCTTACCAGGAGGATCTGCTGCACCTTATAACAAAGGAAGAACATTAACACATGAGGTAGGTCACTATTTAAACTTACGTCACATCTGGGGTGATGGTAGATGTAACAGAGATGACTTTGTTTCAGATACGCCAAAATCAGATGCTGCAAACTACGGATGCCCATCTTACCCAACAGTTAACTGTCGTTCAGCAGATATGACGATGAACTATATGGATTACGTGAATGACGATTGTATGTATATGTTCTCTAAAGGACAGAAATCAAGAATGAGAGCAATCTTTGAAGCTGGTGGTGCAAGAGCAAGCATGTTAAATTAATACTAAAAACATTTATTAAAATATAAAGACGTCAACTTTGGCGTCTTTTTTGTATATTCTATGTAAAATACAAGACCAAATAACTATGAAAATAATTACGATACTTTTATCGGTGATTGCACTAAATTCCTGTGGAAACACTAAAGCTGCTTCAAACATGCAAGAAAACCTAGACGCAAAAAAAACCGAAACCCTTTCGGGGAAATACATCATATCTAATCTAATAAACACGGAAGAATTACCAGAAGACATACACCTAATCTTTGATGAAACTACAAATAAGGTTTCCGGTTATGCTGGCTGCAATACTTTTTCGGGAAACTACACAATAGAAGGAAATAAAATCAAATTAGACTCTTTTATAGCTACCAGAATGTATTGTGAAGACACGATGGAAATAGAACAAAACTTAATGAACGCATTACAAGAGGCTGATTCCTTTTCTTTAGAAAACATGGAGCTTAGCATAAAAAATGAAAATGGGATTTTACTTACCGGAAAGAAAAATACTACTTCAAAAATATCACAAAAGGAAGATCTTTTAATCGAATACAAAGCAATTTCCAGAGGCCTGTTTCAAAGTGTAACCATAAAAGGAAATACAATTCTAGTACAAAAAGACAGGAGCTCAGAACCACAAGTAAGAAAATGTACAAATGAAGAAATAGCTTCTATTGAAAAATTATTAGCAGAAATAACCCTAAAAGAATTAGAAAATTTAGAAGCTCCTACAAAAGCACACCAATATGATGGTGCAGCTGGAGCTACTTTAAAAATCACTAAAAAAGGGGATGTTTTTCGTACGGTAACTTTTGATCATGGCAATCCGAATAAGAAGATTGCAAAATTTGTAAACAGTATTTTAAAAATGGCTGAATTACAATAATTCTATGGTTAAAACCGTAGATAGTTGTATTTTTGCATAAAACAAAATAACGTGACTATTCAAGAGATACAAAACGAAATTATAGAAGAATTTTCAATGTTTGAAGACTGGGAGGAGCGCTATCAATACATGATAGATTTAGGGAAATCTTTACCGCTTATCCAAGAGCAATACAAAACGGAAGATAATATTATTAAAGGCTGCCAAAGTAAAGTATGGGTGCATGCAGAGATGCAAGATGATAAAGTGGTTTTCACTGCAGATAGTGATGCAATAATCACCAAAGGAATTATTGCTATTTTAATCCGTGTTTTCTCTAAGCAACATCCAAAAGATATTATTGCAGCAGACACAGATTTTATTGATGAAATCGGACTAAAAGAACATTTGTCTCCTACAAGAGCAAACGGTCTAGTAAGTATGATTAAACAACTTAAAATGTATGCAATCGCATACCAAACACAACTAAGTTAGTTGTCATAAAAAAAATTAATATGAGCGAAACTATAGATACAGAAGTATTAGGAGAAAAGATTGTAAAAGTTATAAAAACCATTTACGATCCAGAAATTCCTGTAGACATTTACGAATTAGGTTTAATATATGACGTATTTGTAAATGAAGATTATGATGTTAAAATCTTAATGACTTTAACAACACCAAACTGCCCAGTGGCAGAAACACTTCCTTTAGAGGTAGAAGAAAAAGTAAAATCTATTAACGAAGTAAGAGACGCAGAAGTAGAAATTACTTTCGATCCGCCTTGGTCACAAGAACTAATGAGCGAAGAAGCAAAATTAGAGCTTGGTATGCTTTAAATAAATAAGAATGCCAAGACCTAAGCTTAAATCACTAAAAGAAGGGAAGAAAACCGATTTAAAAAAATCTTTTAGTGCGCTAATTTTTATACCTAGATTCTTTAAAGAAATCTGGAAAACCAACAAAAAGCTCTTTTTAGTCTCCGCATGCTGTAGACTAATTGGAGCTGTTTTGCCTGTAATCATTCTGTGGATAGGGAAAATAATTATTGATGAAATAATTTTACAAACCAAAACAGAGGTCTCAGACTTAAACATACTATGGACCTATGTAGCCATCGAATTTGGGTTAATAATCCTTTCCGATTTGGTTAGTAGAGCCATCTCCCTAACGGATGGTTTATTAGGAGATGCTTATTCTATAGATTCTTCCGTTAGGATTATAAAAAAGACTAATCAAATAAACATTAGTCTTCTAGAAGATGCGGAGTTTTACGATAAATTAGAACGCGCAAGAACACAGACTACGGGTCGTGTCGGACTTATGTCTAATGCGTTGGGAGAAGTACAGAGCTTGATTTCTATACTTACCCTAGTTGCCGGTTTAATTTATTTTGAACCTTATCTTATCATTCTTTTAGTACTGAGTATTATTCCTTCGTTTATTAACGAAATTTGGTTTAGCCAACAACAATACTCTTTAGCGAGAGGGTGGACAGCAGAACGTAGAGAATTAGATTACCTAAGATTTATTGGTGCTAACGACAAAACAGCTAAAGAAATTAAGCTTTTCGGTTTAACAGATTTTGTAGTAGACAGATTTAAGAATCTAGCACAAGAATACTATGAACTAAACAAAAAACTAGCAGTAAAACGTTCCGCCTTAGGCTTCACCTTTAATGTTTTAGGTACTTTAAGTTATTACGGAGCTTATGTTTTTATTATTTACAGAGTAATTTCTGGAGCAATCACTTTGGGAGAACTTACCTTCTTATCAGGTTCATTCAACAGACTAACTAAAAACTTACAGGAGTTCTTTTCAAAATTCACACGAATTACAGAAAGCGCCCTTTACCTAAAAGATTATTTCGATTTCTTAGATATATCTATAGAACCGAATCACAAAGAAGACATGCCGCTTCCGACAACAATAAAAGAAGGATTCGAATTTAAAAATGTACGCTTCTCCTATCCAGGATCAGATACCGAAATACTAAAAGGCATTAGCTTTAAAATGAAAGCAGGAGAAAAACTAGCTTTTGTTGGTCAGAATGGTGCAGGGAAAACAACTTTAACAAAATTATTGCTTCGTTTTTACGAACCAACTTCTGGAGAAATTCTTCTAGACGGAGTAAATATCAACCGATTCGACAAAGCAGCTTATCAAGAGTTTTTTGGCGTAATATTTCAAGACTTCTTTAAATACGAATTTACTGTAAAAGAAAATATTGCTATTGGAGACATTGATGAAATTGAAAACCAAGAAAAAATAGAAAATGCAGCAGCACTAAGTTTAGCTGACGAGGTGGTAAAAGAGCTGAAGTATGGCTATAACCAACAACTTGGTAAGCGATTTGCTAAAGGACAAGAACTCTCTGGCGGACAATGGCAAAAGGTAGCACTTGCAAGGGCTTATATGAAAGATGCCAAAGTGATGATACTAGATGAACCAACTTCTGCCCTTGACGCAAAAGCAGAAAGCGAAGTATTTGATCGTTTTATTGGCTTAACACAGTCTAAAACAAGCGTTATTATTTCGCATAGGTTTAGTACCGTAAGACAAGCTGATAGAATTTTGGTTTTAGAAGAAGGTCGGGTTTTAGAATTTGGAACCCACCAAGAATTAATGAACAACAAATCCTTATATGCAGAGTTATTCACACTACAAGCAGAAGGATATCAATAAATATAAAAATTTGTAATATGGCGGAAGAAATTATTAATCGCGTTGCGAATAGTAAATTAGAAGTTTTTGATCTTGAGGATTTTTACCCTGCAGGACGGCGAATCCATTTTGATATAAAAGATTGGCTTATGGAAGGCTTGGTATTACGTGAAAAAGATTTCAGGCAACAAGTAAAAGAACATGATTGGTCACAATACAAAGATGCTTATGTCGCTTTATATTGCAGTACAGACGCTATTGTTCCTGATTGGGCCTATATGCTTTTAGCCATTCAGTTAGAGCCATTCGCGAAAAAAACAGTCTTTGGAAGTTTAGAAGATTTAGAAGCATCCCTTTACCAAGAAATTATTACTAACCTAGATGTATCATCCTACAAAGGCAAACCAGTAATTATTAAAGGTTGTTCCAAAAAACCGGTGCCTTCAAGTGCTTATTTAATGATCACAAACAAGCTAAAACCTCTTGCAAAATCCATTATGTTTGGGGAAGCCTGTTCCGCTGTGCCGCTTTATAAACACAATTCATCTACAAAATAAGCAATTCATCTATATTTAGATAAATATACCACGGGACTTTCAACTATTTATACTTGTTATAACTATTTTTGCCCCGTTAAATAAAAACACTATACAATGAAAAGATTTTTATTATTAGCTGCATTATTTATTGGAGTAACTTCAGTAAACGCACAAACGGATGAAAACACAATATCTAAAGAGGAATTAAAAGCTAAAAAAGCAGAAAAACAAGCTATAGCAAATGCTGCGCAAGCGGAAGCAAATGCTTTACAAGCACAAATTGACAATTTACCAGGATGGAGAAGAGGTGGAAACATCTTAATTACTTTCAACCAATCTGCATTCAATAATGAATGGACTGGTGGAGGAATCGGTAACATAGCCGGTAATGTATTAATCAACTATAACTTCAACTTAAAAAGAGGAGATTATATTTGGGATAACAAATTCATGGTAGACTATGGTGTTAACAAAAACAAAGGAGATGAAGCTTTCACAAAGTCTAACGACAAAATAGAATTCAACTCTATTGGAGGTAAAAAAGCTGGTAACAACTGGTTCTACTCTGCTTACTTTAATGCTAAAACACAATTAGACAAAGGTGCAGATGGTAACACACACTTTTTCTCTCCTGCTTACTTCCAGGCTGGTCCTGGCATGTTCTGGAGAAAATCGGATAACCTAAACGTGATGATCTCTCCTGCTGCTGCTAAATTAATCGTAGTACACAGCGAATACACGGATGTTGAAGACAATCTGTTTACACCTACTATCAATGAGATAGCTGAATTTAACGCTAATGGCGGATACTTTGGCGTAGAAGCTAACGAAACTACTCGTTTTGAACTTGGAGCTGCTGTAAGAGCTTACTACAAATTAGGTTTAGCTAAAGGAATTGCTATGGAAAACATCTTAGCTCTTTACACAAACTATTTAGAAGAACCTAAAAACGTGGACATAGATTACACCATGAATCTTGCAATGTCTGTAAACAAATACATCTCTGCTAACTTAGTGTTTCAAGCAATTTATGATGACAATGCGAACAGCAACGGATTCCAAATTAGAGAAGCTTTTGGTGTAGGATTTAACTATGCATTCTAAGTATTAACAAAGAATAATTTTATATAAAAACGCAATTCTATAGAAGTGCGTTTTTTTTATGGTCTAAACTAAACAAAAATCCCAAGACAGGAAGCCTTGGGATTTTTAATATATAATGTTTTAGGGAATACTATTCCTCTTCTTCAGTATAATCTGGATATAAGAAATGATTATAAGGAAAACGTGTTACATGTATTTCACGAACTTCATCGTAAACACGTTTCTTAAATTCTTCTAAGTTTTTCTTATTCAAGGCAGAAACAAAAAGGGCATTATCCTTCCCTACTCGATGCATCCAAGTTTTCTTCCATTCACTTAGGGTATAATGAGATTCATTTCTTTCTGCAATTAAATCGGTTTCATCAAAAGGCTCTGGTTTGTACTTATCAATCTTGTTAAAAACCATGATAATTGGCTTATCAGAACTTCCTATTTCTCCTAAAATTTTATTTACAGACTCGATCTGATCTTCAAAATTAGGATGCGAAATATCTACAACATGCAGTAGTAAATCTGCTTCGGTAACTTCATCAAGCGTACTTTTAAAACTATCTACCAATTGTGTTGGTAGTTTACGGATAAAGCCTACCGTATCGGATAACAGAAAAGGTAAGTTTCGAATAACTACTTTACGAACCGTGGTATCTAAAGTTGCAAATAGCTTGTCTTCTGCAAACACTTCACTTTTACTTATCACATTCATTAAGGTAGATTTCCCAACGTTTGTATAGCCCACAAGCGCGACTCTAACCATCTTACCACGATTACCTCGTTGAATAGACATTTGTTTGTCTATGGTCTTTATTTTATCTTTTAAAAGAGCTATTCTATCACGTACTATACGTCTGTCTGTTTCAATTTCTGTTTCCCCAGGTCCACGCATTCCAATTCCCCCTCTTTGTCGCTCTAAATGCGTCCACATTCCTTTAAGTCTAGGAAGTAAATATTGGCATTGTGCTAACTCTACTTGAGTTCTTGCGTAGCTTGTTTGTGCTCTTTGCGCAAAAATATCTAGGATTAAATTGGTTCTATCTAAAACCTTACATCCTAAGATTTTACTAATGTTTCGCTCTTGAGCAGCTGAAAGCTCGTCATCGAAAATGGCAGTACCTACTTCATTTTCTTCTATAAATTGCCTAACATCCTCCATCTTTCCAGAACCGATAAAGGTTTTAGGATTTGGCATATCCATCTTCTGGGTAAAGCGTTTTAAAACTTCGCCACCAGCTGTAAAGGTTAAAAATTCTAACTCGTCTAAATATTCTCTAGACTGTACTTCATCTTGTTCTCTAGTTATTACTCCTATAATTACGGCTTTTTCTAAGCCTATGTCTTTTTTTTCTATCATAAATCAATATATAGTGCAAAGTTAATCAATTGTAAGCAGTTTTATTTTTATATTTTTGGGGAAACGCAAAAGTGTGACTTTACACTAATTTCATTTATACTTTTTCTTTTAAAAACCCCATTATGATTGGTTTATCTAATAACACAAATCAAGAACATATGCATACCATAGCTTTTTATAATACAGAAAATCTGTTTGATATTTATGATGATAAAAAGAAGTATGATAATGATATGCTACCTACTACCGATAAGCGCTGGACGAGGAAAAGATACAACGAAAAACTTAAAAAAATAGGACAAGTAATAGAGAATATTGGAAAAAAGGAAACAGAAAAGCATCCTGCTATAGTTGGTTTAGCCGAAATTGAAAATGCTAAGGTGCTAAAGGACTTAATAGCTTCAAAACATTTAGATGCGTGCAATTACAAATTTGTGCATTACGAATCAAAAGATGAACGCGGTATTGACGTGGCACTGCTTTATGATAAAACTCTTTTTACGGTAGAGCATTCTGAAATATTTTTTTTAGAACTTTATAACGATGCTGGGCTTCCAGATTATACCAGAGATTTATTATTAGTTTCCGGAGAATTAGAAGGCATTAAAACGCATTTTATTGTAAATCATTGGGCATCTAGAAGAGAAGGTCAAAAAGAAACAGAACATAAAAGAATAGCCGGATCGAATAAAGTAGCGGAAATTATTTCGAATTTAAAAAGAAATGATCCGGAAGCTATAATTATTGTGATGGGTGATTTTAACGATAATCCGTCGAGTTATACTATTAAACGTATAGTAGAAGGATTCAATTTATTTAATCCAATGGAAAGTTTACGAACCTACTCAAGAGGAACGTCTAAACACAAAAGACAGTGGTTTATGTTCGATCAAATATTTTTTTCTAATAATCTATTAAATGAAACAGAAACCTCGTTACGGTTTGACAAAGCAGATATTTTTGATGCAGATTTTTTAAAAATATCTAGTGGAAAATTTAAAGGCGCTCCCTTTAGAACCTATCTTGGAAAGAAATACAAAGATGGCTACAGCGACCATTTTCCGGTGTATATTACACTGAAAAATAATATATAGAGAATCTACAGCACCAGTATTTAAACAGCTTGATAAATTATTACAGAAAGAACAATACATGCAACTGGTAATAGCCAAAGCATTAACAAACTGTGGTTGGCAGATTTCTTTCTAAGCATTTTTGCATTTAAAACTTTTCTTTTCTGTCCGGCATACTGAATCCAATTTTTAAAGAATATAAAGATAGTCGCTAACACAAACAATATAATTGCCTTGTCTTGCGAAATAGCATCCAAGTGCATCTGCTTAGAAAAACCAGCAAAAAACACCCCTAAAACTAATAAAATAGAGCTTTGCAACACAGATATATAAACTGTAGCAATCTGATTGGCGTTTTTGTTTTTAGCATTTTTATAATGCTTAAATACATTAAAGAATAAAGACTCGAAAAGTGTCATAATTTTGTGTTTAAAAAACAAAAACCACATCTTTAAGATGTGGTTTTGTTTAAGGCTTAAAGTTATTTTAATTACTTAAAACTTTAAGATTATCTATATGATATCTTGTAGTTTGTGTTGGATCTGAACCTTCATAAAAGAAACCTATAAAAACATCCCCACTGTAAGAAGAAACATCTATGGTACCAATTGGTTGTAATCCTCCAAATCCACTAGATGGACCATTAGGTATTGGAGCATTTAACGGCTCCCAAGTAGCAGTTGTTGGATCACCAGTAAAATCTGTTGATATATAAGCAGATAAATGAATACCTGTTGAGTAAGCTATCTCTAAATCAAAAGTTAATATTTTACTTGAATTAGCAGATAAGTTTATTGCAGGGGTAACTAACCATACATCAGCTTCAGAATTATTAGAGTTAAAAGCAGAAATTCTAGCATAGTCATTATTATTAAAACCACTTACAAACCAATCTGTACTAGTACCACTGATATTTACATTCGTCCAACCTTCTGCTGTAAACCCATTGAAGTTTTCAAAGTCTTCTTCAAAAGTAACCGTAAAATCATTAATATCTAATAAAGAACACCTAGTTCCGTTCATATCCACATCTGCAACATCATTCAAGGCTAAAATAATTGTACTACCATCAAAAGTTTTGTTTACAATAGCTTTTATAGAACCGTTACCTGTTGGTAATAAATGTTCCTTAAATGTAGCAAAAGAACTGGTTTCTAAAGCCATTTCAGTATAATCAAAACCTTCGCATGCTTGCATAGCTCTTTGTGTATCATAAACTTGTACAGCGTCAAAGTAACGCTCTCCTGCTAAGTTATCTGCAAACTCTACTCCATCAACTTGTACAAAAACACCTACATGTTCGTTAGTAATAGAAGAAAAACTAACGGACAAAGGTGTTATTGCTTCTGTTACATCAGAACGTAATAAGTTTGTTCTAATTTGGTTTGTATTTAACCTTGTAACGGTTCCTCCATATTGGTCAAACTCGGTTCCTCCTCCAATAGTAATGATACCGTTTCCAACTCTTTCTTCTCCAATATAAAGTCCTTTTAAGTTGATATAAACTTCACGACCTTGATTGTATTGGTTGTAAGTATCAACTTGCTCAAGGATTATTTTTAAAGCTCCTGTTGGATCTGAAGGTGCATCTTGTAAATAAAACTCTTTAAAGAAGTTTCCAGATTTGTCACTTGAAGAAACATATCCTTTTACATAAATATCATTTTCTACATAAAAAGGAACAGTACTAGATCCATCTTCTACATATAATTCTTTTACATAAGCAAGATCTACTTCTGTAGAATTTGCTAACATTTTAGTTAGTGCTTCGTTTTCCTCATTTCCTAAACTTGTAGGAACTGTATAATCGTCATCTTGCACACATGAAGTAATAGCTACCGAAGCTACTAAGGCAAGTATAAGTGTTAAAAATTTGTTTGTTCTATTCATGGCTTTGTTATTTATAATTTGTGAATTCTGGAATGGCTGGCATTTCATAATTCTGATGTTTTATTGTTTATTATTTCTTTTCTAGAATCTAAAGTACACATTTACAAAGTAGTTAGTACCACGACCGTACCAATATTTAGGTCCAAAAACACGTTTTGGGTTTGCATTGTCGTCTCTTAACTCTCTAAAGTTTGCATTTCTACCTTGCTCAAAACCACCTGTTTTGTACTCTTTATCTAATACGTTTCCGATACTAGCAAAGAAACCAACATAGTATTGATCAATTTTCCAAGATTTACCTCCTACAAGATTAACAACCATATACTCGTCGAATTTTTCTTGTTTTAATAATTCGTTAGCTAACTCAGCATCGTAATCATTAAAAGGTAATCCATCTGCGTCTAAATAGAAGTTCTTAGTTCTAGTTAAAGCATTAACATCTAAATAAGCATTAGAGAAAAAGTTTGCTGTTGCACCAAACCACCAGTAATCTGGGTCACGGTATTCAAAACCTACAGAAGCAGCACGTTGTGGTCCTCCTGCAACTTTATAATCTTTTAAGTTTGCTTGTCCGTAAGAAATAGAACCGTCAGCCGATTCAAAACTTGCAGATGTTAAGTATAAGTTAGGATTGTTATCATAAGTATATTCTCCTAGAGAAGCAGCTCCTTTTAATTTAATAGTTGGAGTTACTTGTGCTTCAACACCTAATTCTACACCAATATTCTTTTTATCAATTCCAGTTAATACTTCTTGTACGAAAGCGGAAGTAGAGTTTTCAGCAATTACATCACCACTTAATCCATCTGCGTAATAGAAACCAACTTCGTTAGCATCTTTAATAGTAGAATAGAATCCTGTGATTTTTGCTTGAACAATTGGAGATCTGAAAATATAACTAGCATCAAAAGCATTTACTTTTTCTTCTTCTATACCTCTTACCACATTGTGATTTTCTCTTGAGTTAGAGAATGTATTACGTAAAGAAGGAGCTCTTGTTATATAACCACCATTAACATCTAATAAATGTTTTCCTGTAATTTTATAAGTAAATCCAGCTTTAGCACCAAATCCGTTAAAAGTAAGTTTCTCACCTTTTCCGTATGATTTATCTCCAGCAAATCTACTGTGCTCCCATAAACCTTCTCTTTGGTAAGTAGTATTTGTTACACTACCAGAAAGATAAAAATCTATTTTGTTGTATTTGAATTGCGCTTGAGCATATCCAGAAATCACATCTGCAAATAAATTATAGTTGTATCTAAATTTATCTCCCTCTCCTACAATTCTGTCTGGGTTTTGGGCGTCGTATTGGAAATTATCAAAAGAATCTACGTTAGAAGCACCAATAGTAGAACCTAATAAATCTAATATTTCACCAAAGTTTTCAGATTTTAATTTCTTATAGTTAATAGAAGCATTAAATAAGATGTTTTCATTTATTTCTGAACTTAAGATAGAGTTTACGGTAAGTTGTTTATCGTCTGCACGGTCTTCGTATAGTACGTATGCTGCAGGACTGCTTCCGTTAATATCTGTGTTGTTATTTAAGTTAGCTGTAAAAATATAATTCCAATCAATTTGACCGTTGTTTATAAATTCTTGCTCTGCTAAATAAGCACCAGCGTAATCTGGTCCATCGCTATCAGCTAAATGATAACTTGGTAAGTCTTGGTAGTATGCTGGACTTGGGTTAGAACCTCCAGAATAATCTAAACGGCTATTTCCTAATTTACCAAATTGGTATCCAACGTTGGTATTTAATCGGGTTTTAGAAGAAAGATCCCAGTAGTGGTTTAACATTAAAACTGGCTCTTCTACTTCTTTAATACGAGAGTTTCTTTTGTCGCCGTCAAGGTATCCCCAGTATTCGTTATACTTGATTCCTTTTAAATCATATACTTCTTGCGTATTAGGAGAAGATTTCCCTCTTCTGTTAGGTGCATATATAGAAGTAAAGTTTAAGCTATGCTTATCATTGATTTGCTTTTCAACAGATACAAAGAAAGAGTTTGAGTCATATAAAGAGGCATCTTGGAAACCTTCATTACCCCAACGTCTTCCTGCCATGATAGCATAAGACCATCCGCCTTCCATCAATCCAGATGCATAACTAGCCATTAAACGGTTAGTATAACTTCTGTTTGAAGAAGAGTAAGTTACACGACCACCTTCTCTGTAGCTAGAAGCTCTAGTGTTCATGTTAGTTGTCCCTAAAATACCACCAAAGTTGTAAGCAGAAGGAGTTAATCCTGAAGTTAATTCTTGGTTACGCATAACATCGTTAAGCCCTCCCCAGTTACTCCATTGTGGTCTTCCATTGTAAAGCTTGTTCATTTCAATTCCGTTGATTAGAACTGAACCGTTTTCTGAATCTAATCCTCTCACCTTAAAGAAAGAAGAACTGAATTCAAAAGCAGCTGTACGTTGAAAAACATCTTTAGAGGATGATAAAAGACCAGAAATATTATCTGCTCCACTAGTATCATCATTTAACTCATCGTCAGATAATGTAATAGTAAATAAATCATTTCCTGAAAGATCTTTTTCCATTACCATATCATCAATGGTTAAGGTTTCACCTTCATTAACAATAATTGGGTAACGCTGTGGAACGAAACCATTTTTTGTTAATCTTAATACTTGTTCGCCAAAAGGCAATTTACTGTTAAAAGCAAACACTCCTAGCTCATTGGTTAGAGTAGAAAGGTTTGTTCCTTCAATTGTAACAGTAACGTCTGAAATTGGCTCTAACGAAATAGGTTGTTTTACACTACCCGTCACTACCGTTTGCTGCGCAAACATGGTAAAGCCTGATAAAATTCCGAAGAAAAGAATTAAAAATCTTTTTTGCATACTTAAATTTATAGTTAATAAACTTTTTATACGTTAAATAAATACTATTTAACGCATGCAAATTTACATTATTTATAATAAATATCTACTTTTGGCAGAGGTTTTGTATTAACATAACTATAACATAACAATATTACTACATGAAAAATTTAAAATTTTGGCTAACAACCCTTTGTTTAGTAGCTATTATTAGTGTTGAAGCACAAGAAAAAAAGAAGTTCAAAGTCCATACAGTTGGTTTTTATAATCTTGAAAATTTGTTTGACACCATTAACGACCCAACAAAATTTGATGAGAGAAGTCCGATAATGGAAATGAAAACAAAGCAATATGAAACCTACCAAAAAAAGGTAGTAAATATGGCTAAGGTTATTTCCGAAGTAGGGAAAGAGGTAACCAATAACGCTCCGGTAATTATGGGAGTTTGTGAGGTAGAAAACAGAGAAGTATTAGAGGATGTGGTAAACGACCCTTCTTTAATTAATTACGACTACGGAATTGTTCATTATAACTCTCCAGACCTAAGAAGTATTGATGTAGCACTTCTATACCAAAAGAAATTCTTTACGCCACTTTCCACAAGTAATCATGAATTAAAAATCTATGATGATACTTCTAGAAAACGTATTTATACAAGAGATCAATTATTAGTTAGCGGTAAACTTGATGGCGAAATGGTACATTTTATAGTTAATCACTGGCCTTCTCGTAGCGGTGGAGAAGCGAAAAGTAGACCAAAACGTGTTGCTGCGGCAAGATTGACAAAGAGTATTTTAGATTCCTTACAATCTATTGATCCTTATGCGAAAGTATTTATTATGGGCGATTTAAATGATAACCCTACAAACGCTAGCGTATTAGATGTGCTAAAAGCGAAAAACAAAAAACATAAAGTTGGATTAAAAGGAGTTTATAATCCTTATATCGATATGTTTAAAAAGGACGGATTAGGATCTAACGCATATAGAGATGCATGGAGTCTATTTGATCAAATCATGGTTACACAACCACTAATTGAAAAAGACTATTCTTCTTTTAGACTTTATAAAGCTGGGATTTTCAATAAACAATACCTAGTAAATAAACACGGTAGATACAAGGGATACCCTAAACGTAGTTTTGCCGATGGCGGATTTACAGATGGATATAGTGATCACTTCCCAGTATACAATTATATCATCAAAGAGGTTTCTGAATAAGAAAACTTGAAATTATAGAAACAAAAAAGGCTTCCAATAACGGAAGCCTTTTTTGTATGCTAGAAGCTATTAAGCCAGCCATACATTCCATGGAATTCTAGATAAGAACAACACCAAACCAATACTATAGAAAATTGCTATAGCATTGAATTTAGGTAAAGATGTTAATTTCTTTTTGTGTTTAGAATAACCAATAGTTATAAACACAATTGCTAGAATATTAATAATAGGATGCTCTACTAAATATAATCTATTCATAGAGTCCTTCATCACCGCTCCCATACCAAGCTCACTAAATAAGCTTAATCTTGGGGAAACAAAATAAAGCACAAGACCAATAAGTAATTGCGTATGAGATACTATTAAAGTAAATAATGCAATTCTAAAATCTGTAGCTTGATACTCTTTATTAGAAAATCTTTTATAAATAGCATTTACAACTGCTATTAATAAAATAATAAGAACCAAATAAGCCCAATAAGAGTGAAGAGTTTTTACAGTACTATACATATTTTTAAGTTTGAATTAGTTGAAACAAAGGTACTCATTTTTAGATATAAAAAAACCTCTTCCAATCAGGGAAGAGGTTTTTTATAAAGTTTTAACTTAATTGAAAATTAGAATTTATATCTAATTCCAAAGTTCCAAGTTCTTCCGTTTCCAAAGTATACTTGGTTCTTTTGGTTAAGACCCATATAAGTAGCATCTCCAGCTTCTGCTTTGATGGCAGTACTTGATTGAGAAATATACTCTTCGTCAAGTAAGTTGTTGATGTTAAATCTTAAGTTAACAGAGTTAGACTTGTCTTTTCCTACTAACATTTTGTAAGATAATCCCATATCTACTAAACCAAAGCTTGGTAATTCAATATTTTCTTTTCTTGCTCCAGAATCAGCATATAAGTTATCATAGTGTCTGTAATCTGCATCAATAGAGAATCTTTCAACAATGTCGTAATCAAACCCTAAACCTAAAGTAGTTTGTGCAGCACCTCCTACTTTACCTCCGTCTACATCTTCCATATCTACAGAGATAGTTTCAAGATCTTCGTTTCTTGTTGTTGTTTGTGCATCTCCAATATATTCCCAGTTACCAACAGAAGCAAATCCTTTTAATTTTAAAGAATTGATAGGTCTGTATAATAATTGTAGCTCAGCACCTGTGTGTAGTTGCTCTACACCTTCATCAGTTTCAAAGAATAATGCGTTTGTATTATCTGTATAAGATGAAGATACTACACGATCTTTCCAAGATGTTCTATATAAATCAATAGCTGCAGAGAATACAGATGAAGTATAAGAGTAACCAACTTCTAACCCTAATATCTTCTCATTTTCAGTTAATGGGTTCACTTCGTTTGTGAAGTTTAAGTAGATATTATCGTGGTAAGGTTGACGTGAGTAATATCCTGCGTTAGCATAAATTTTACCATTTTCACCTAAAGAATAGCTACCTCCAGCTTTAATATTATAACCAGTATTATTTACTTTTTCTGATTCTTCGTTTTCTTTTGTGTAGTTGAATCTATCCCATCTTTGGTGACTTTGAGTAGAAGCAGCTGCTTGTACGAATGCAGAATATTTATCTTTAGAATACTCTAACTGACCAAATACTCCTGCGTAAGTAATACGCTCATCGTAATCGTATGCAATTCTTTCGTCTTCGTCTGCAAAGTTAAATAATGAAGACCATGGGTCTGTACTAAATGTTGAAGATACTACATAAGGATCTGCATATTGTTCGCTAATTCCACCTTCGTTAAATCCGTTTAACCCTAAAAGGTTAACTAATTGTCTAAAGTGTGTTCCTTTATAAGTACGTAAATCTGCACCAAAGTTTAAGCTTAAGTTATCAGATAATTCATTTTCATAGTTAGTAACTAAACCATACCAAGCGTGATTATTCATAGAAGCACGAATACCAGAACCTGTGTAAGAACCAGCATTACCAATTCCTCCGTTTACAGTGCTGTTATAATCTTGAAGTGCATCAAAGTTAACAAGACCATCTGCAGTTACTCCATTAGGTACATAGTTGTTTCCGTTTCCGTAACCACCAGTTCCTCCTCCACGTCCCCATGAAGCATAAACAACTGTTGATAAGCTTGATTTTTCATTAATTGTCCAATCCCAGTTTAAGTTAGTTACTGGTTTGTGGTAGAAGTTTCTTCTTAATGTTGTGTATTCACCATTAAGGTAACCATAGTTATAGTTATATTTCTTACCGTGCTCTAAATAGTCAGAAATTCTTTTTCTAAAGTTTTGGTCATGCCATTGTGGTGCACCAGTAACTAAGAAGTTTAAGCTATGTGCTTCGTTAATTTCGTAACCAAAAGAAACAAAATATGTTTGTCCTTGCCCTTTCGTTCCAAAGTTGTAACCATCACCTTGCCAATGAGACAACATAACTGTTGCTCCAAATCCATTATCACTTACACCAGTACTATAACCTAAAGCAGTTTTAACGTAATTGTTGTAACCTGTAGAAACCGCAGCAAAACCACCTTCTCTTTTATCTGTAGATTTTGTTACAAAGTTAACAGTACCTCCAACAGAAGATATTGCTAATTTAGAAGAACCAAGACCTCTTTGTATTTGAACCGCAGATGCGATATCAGATACTCCAGACCAGTTAGACCAGTACATTTTACCGTCTTCCATACCGTTAATTGGCTGTCCGTTTAATAAGAAAGCAGTGTTATCTTGGTCAAATCCACGAACACGCATGTTAGTGTCTCCAAAACCTCCAGCTTGTCCAGAAACATACACAGATGGTGTGTTTACTAATGTTGCTGTAACATCTTGAGTTCCTATTTTTTGTTGAATCTCAGCTGCTTTAATCGTAGATACAGCAACAGGTGTTTTTCTGTCTTCTGCTAAATCGATTACACCAGATCCCATAACAACAACCTCTTCTAATGAGTTGTCACTTTTTAATACGATTTTACCTAAATTAGTATTACCGTTAAATGGCTTTCTGATAGTAGTATAACCTACATAAGAAATCTCAATTACTCCTGAGTTTGCTTGTGTTGTTACTGTGAAATTACCATCAAAATCAGATGACACTCCGTTTTTAGTGCCTTTTTCAATAATGTTCGCAGCAGGAAGCGGTGCGTTCATTTCGGCATCAATAACAGTACCTGTGATAGTACTTTGTGCCATAGTTCCTGTAGTAAGCACAAGTGCCCCTACTAAAAATAAAAATCTTTTAATGTTCTTCATCTTAATGAATTTGGATTGTTTAAAATTTTTTGCAAAAATACGAGGAATTAATGGTTTAACATTAACTTAAGGTTAACATTTTTCTTGAATCACTAAGATATCACTTATTTATACATATCTAATAATCAGTATAAAAAGCTATAAACAGAGTTTTCAACAATTATTTTGTTAAATTAACATAATATTTTAATAATTCTGAAGTGGAAGTATCATGATTGACAAAAGCACCTTCCTCTAAATCATTTAATATATCCCCTGCTAATTTCTTGCCTAATTCAACTCCAAACTGATCGAAACTGAAGATGTTCCAAATAATTCCTTGTACAAATATCTTGTGTTCGTACATAGCAATGAGCTTTCCTAAACTTTCCGGTGTGAGTTTATTTATTAAAATGGTATTTGTTGGCTTATTTCCTTCAAAAACCTTAAAAGGAATAACTGCTTCATTTCCATCTACCTCAGTAATGTTTTTCCCATTTAAAAGAGCTTCGGTCTGTGCAAAAAAGTTAGACATGAGTTTGTCATGATGGCCTTTATTTCCGTGTAAGGATTGTACAAAGCCTATAAAATCGGTAGGAATAAGTTTGGTTCCTTGGTGTATTAATTGAAAAAAAGCATGCTGCGCATTCGTTCCTGGCCCACCCCATATAATACTACCGGTCTGGTAATTTACTGGCTTGCCATTTCTATCTACACCTTTACCGTTACTTTCCATAACTCCCTGCTGCAGATATGCAACAAACTTGTCGAGGTATTGAGAATAAGGAATAACCGCCTCACTTTCTGTCTGATAAAAATTAGTATACCAAACTCCTAATAAGGCAAGAATCACAGGGATATTAGACTTAAATGCTTCCGTCTTAAAATGAATATCCATTTTATTTGCTCCCTGTAAAAGCTTTTCAAAATGATCGTTTCCAACAGCTAAGCTTATAGACAAACCTACTGCGCTCCATAAGGAGAAACGACCTCCAACCCAATCCCACATCGGGAAAATATTAGTTGGATTTATACCAAATACTTTAGCTTTCTCAATATTTGCTGAAACCGCAACAAAGTGTTTAGCTATATCCTCTTGTTTTGCACCAAATTCTCTAGACAGGAACCAATCTTTAATCGTCTTAGCGTTAGAAATAGTTTCTTGCGTAGTAAACGATTTAGAAACAACAATAAAAAGGGTGGTTTCAGGATTAATTTTATTAATTATATCTTGAATATGATCCCCATCTACATTACTCACAAAATGTGTTATTAGATGGTTTTTATAATACTGAAGTGCCTCAACAGCCATAGCAGGCCCAAGATCGGAACCACCAACACCTATGTTTACAACATCTGTAAAAGCTTTATTGGTAAACCCTTTTTGTTTTCCAGAGACTATAGCTTCCGTGAAGTGTTTTATTTTTTCTTTTACAGAAATAACTTCCGGCATGATATGCACACCGTCTACCTTAACATCGGCATTCCCAGATGCTCTTAGAGCTGTATGTAGAACTGCTCTATTTTCGGTTTCATTAATTTTTTCTCCTGAAAAATATGCTTGAATAGCTTCTTTTAAATGCACCTCATCTGCTAATTGAAGCAAAAGACGAAAGGTTTCATCTGTGATTCGGTTTTTTGAAAAGTCTACATAAAAATCTTCCCACCTAATAGTGAAGTCCTTTGCTCGGTTAGGATTTTGAGCAAACAAGTCCTTCATGGCTACATGCTGCACTTTCTTGAAATGTTTTTCAAGATTTTTCCAAGCAGCAGTAGTTGTTGGGTTAATTTTAGAAATATGCATGAATTAGTTATTAGCTTCAGTAATTAAATTACCATCTAATATACTATCTATTTCTGAATATGAAAACGGAATATTGTCTAATTGTGTTTTTAACGGCTTAATAAAATCTAAATATTTAGCTTTTAAACTATCAGATATTGGTTCCGCTTCCGGAAGATCTTCCTTGAAAGGATCTACTTGTTTTCCGTTTTTCCAGAATCGGTAACATACGTGAGGGCCAGATGTATTTCCTGTCATACCAACCCAACCAATAATATCTCCTTGTTTTACATATTGCCCTGCCTTTACATTTTGCTTTTTCATGTGAAGGTACTGCGTTTCGTAAGTAGCATTATGTCGGATTTTTACATAATTACCATTTCCTCTAGTAAAACTAGACTTTGTAACGGTTCCATTGGCTGTGGCACGAATTGGCGTACCAATATTGGCAGCAAAATCTGTTCCCTTATGTGGACGGATTCTGTTTCCGTATAAAGCAATACGTCTTCTTAAATTATATCTAGAAGAAATTCGTTTGTACTCCACCGGTGCTTTTAAAAAGGCACGACGTAGATTATTTGCTTCTTCGTTAAAATAATCTTTTAACCCTCTAACAGAATCAGTTTCAAATTCGAAGGCATAAAAAGGCTCTTTATTGTGCTCAAAGTAAGCGGCTTTAATATTATCTATTCCTGCATAAATAGAATCGTCAATAAATTTTTCGGTATAAATAACCTTAAATTTATCATTCTTTTGAAGGCGGAAGAAATCTATAGTCCAAGCATAAATATCTGACATTTTATATGCCAATGCAACGCTTACACCCTGATCGTCTAGTGCCTGTGAAATATTAGAAGTAATTATTCCTGTTACTTCTTTTTCAACATACTTTATAGGTTTTCTGCTAGTATAAGCATGAATAGAGTCTTGGAAGTTTATAACCACATACTCTTCCTTGTTTGGCTGGTAAATAAAACATTTAGGCTTCTCTAGCGAATCTCCTTTTGCACATAAAAGCGTATAAGGTTTTCCTATTTGCAACTTTCTAATATCAAAAGTGTCTTTCGCTTTTTCTGCAATTTGAAAAATTTGAGGGTAGCCAATATTATTTCGTTCTAAAATCTCTCCGAAACTATCGCCTCTTCTTATGGTATCTCTTTTAACAATATAATCGTTAAGGTTAAACCCAAACTCTAGTATTTGTTCCGGCTCGGCTTCAACAACCGCTAAATCTTCTAATTCTTCTTCTTTTGGATCTTCTTTACAACTATAAAATAGACATATAGCTGCAAATAGCATTATACATTTGTTCCCCACTCTCTTAATTCTTTCTCGCTCCATAGTTCTGGAAAAAATATTCTTCTTTGATATTTTGGATGCATGTATTTTGTCCAATCACTTCCTCCTGTCGCTTCTGCAGTTTCACCTCCTATATTTAAGTAGTGATTTGCTGCATTATAATGGGCCATAACCCATTTTATATTAACAGTATAATCGTAATGACGCATGGCATCAATTAGTTTTTTGTCTTCTCTAGCTTCTTGTGGGAGTTCTTTAAACTTTGTCCACAAATTATGCGTATTATAGAATGCAGCAAATCTAAGAAATTCGTCTTTATATCTTTCTTCAAAAACTGTTAATAAATAGCTTTTCTTCCCGGTTTTATAATCTTTTCCTGCAGCTTGCCAATATAAATGATCAAAAGCATGCTCGTATGGAGTATTTCGGTCAATAGTTTCTCTAAATCTATTATCTATAAGATTGATTAATTCTGTTGAAGCAAATTCAATTTTTCGATATTGTGCACTTTGGAAACCACTTGCTGGAGCTAAGGTGTTTCGGAATTTATTGTATTGCTCTATCTCCATCCCGTCCTGCATAATAGTAAAAGAGGAAGAAAGCATATCGAAATAACGACTTACACGCATAAGTTTTTCAGAAAAGAAATCTACCGTTAGATTTTCTTTTTTTGCAACCTGACCAATTTCCCATAGTATCATTTTAAACAACAACTCGTTTATTTGATGATACATGATAAACACCATTTCATCTGGTAGTTCGGTACGTTGAATTTGCAGGTTTAATAAGGCATCTGTTTGAATATAATCCCAATAATTCATTGGTTTACTATACAGTAACCCTTCTAAATGCGTATCTAGGTTCTGACCTATTTTACTGTATTTATCTTTAAGCTGGTTGGTTATTTCTTTTTCCATGGTTTTTTTAATTATTCACAACAATATTGAAAGGATATTTTAATCCTTTAAAGGCTTCTAAATCAGATCGAAGTGAGCCTACAGCTAAATCTGCTTTTATACGTAAAGGCACTTTGTTTTTGTCTTTAGAAACCCAAAGCGTTAAACTTTCCTCTTCTTTAAAAACTCTACCTGCCATTACGTAAGGTCGAAACTTTACTGTTTGCACTTTTCCAAATTTAGTAGATATTATTTCTTCTCCTAAATATTTCAGCTTAAAACCATAGTTTTCTTCATCAAAAAACATATCTGTATGAATTTCGTCCCCTACTTTAAGAGATGCAATATCTATTTTATTTCTTAAATAGTAATACATAGAAACCATATCTTGAACGTTTGGCTTCGTATCTATCACCGATTTTTCATGGTACTTTTTGTTATGTACGTAAGCTTTTTGATTTTTCTGATCAAAATGAATTTCGATATCTTTCGTATGGCCACCTTCATCTATATTTCTTATAAACCTGTATGGCAATAGGGTTTGCTTATCAAAATAACTTTCATATCTATCTTTCACCTTAAAAAACCACTTAATAGCACCGGTAGTCCACCCCTTACCAACAACATGGTAAACTGGCCTTCCTTTAATTTGGTCTTCTTTTACAGTAAGTGTGGCATTTCCCGCTTTTAGGAAACCACTATAACTCATCTCAAAACGAAACCACTCTCCGGCCTGAAAAGCGCTTTCTTCTTGAGCAAAAGAGCTTGTCATTAAAAATATAGAGGCTAATATAAATAATGTCTTTTTCATAGTTGTTTGTAATTGTAGATGTAATTTAAAAAGAACTTTTCATCTTACATAAATTATTATAAATCAATAAATACAATTACTATTCCAAAAGTATAAAAACAAAAAAACTCTAAGCCTATAAACTTAGAGTTTTATAATTGTTAGCATGAAGATTTACTATAGCGTTCCTCTTAAAGCTTGCTCTCTCTCAATAGATTCAAAAAGTGCCTTAAAGTTTCCTGCTCCAAATCCTTGTGCTCCCATTCGTTGAATGATTTCAAAGAATAAAGTTGGTCTGTCTTCTACAGGCTTAGTAAAGATTTGTAATAAATAACCTTCTTCATCTGCATCTACTAAAATAGATAGCTTTTGAAGTTCTTTAATATCTTCTTTCATGATTTCCATATGATCGCCTAAACGTCTTGGAATATCATCGTAATATGCTTGTGGTGGTGGTGGAAGAAATTCAACCCCTCTAGATTTAAGTTGCGAAACCGTTTTTATAATATCGTCTGTTGCTACTGCAATATGCTGTACTCCAGAACCTTCATAAAAATCTAAATATTCTTCAATTTGAGATTTCTTAGCTGCTTTTGCTGGCTCGTTGATTGGGAATTTAATTCTTCCGTTACCATTACTCATCACCTTACTCATAAGCGCCGAGTATTCTGTATGGATTTGCTTGTCATCAAAGGATAGGAAGTTAACAAACCCCATTACTTCTTCGTACCATTTTACCCATGTGTTCATTTGGTTCCAACCTACGTTACCAACCATATGATCGATAAACTTAAAACCTACCGGCTCTGGGTTGTATTCGCTTTTCCATTCTACAAATCCTGGCATAAACACACCGTCGTAGTTTTTACGCTCTACAAACATATGTACCGTTTCACCATAAGTATAAATTCCCGCTCTTACTACTTCACCATATTCGTCTTTTTCAACAACTGGCTCCATATAAGATTTTGCGCCTCTTTTTGTAGTTTCTTCGTATGCTTTCTTAGCATCTTCTACCCAAAGAGCAATCACTTTTACACCATCACCATGTTTTACAATATGATCGTTAATTGGTGATTTACTATTTAAAGGAGTTGTTAATACTAAACGGATTTTATCTTGTTTTAAAACATAGCTCACAGAATCTCTAGAACCTGTCTCCAAACCTTTATAAGCGTACGACTGAAAACCGAATGCTGTTTTATAGTAGTGCGCCGCTTGTTTTGCATTACCTACATAAAACTCTACATAGTCGGTACCTAAAAGTGGTAAAAAATCTTGCGCGCCGTCAAATATTTTTTCTAAACCGTAATTTACTGATTTTACTTCTTTTTTACTCATTGTGTTTCTTATTTAGAATAATAGAATTTGGAGGTAAAAGAAGTATTATAAAGCACTGCAGCTTAAATTGCTTCTTCCTATTTTAAATTCTACTATTATAATTAATTATTATTTAGTTGTGTTAATCCTCAAATATAAGAACCAATAGATAGTTATAAAAATATCTCCCGTATCAATTCTTCTTCCTTATAACTACTCTAACCAAGATTTTAGGTATTCTTCGTCTGCAATTTTCATTGCTTCCTCAGTAACCATTAATGGTTTAAAAGTATCTACCATAACAGCAAGTTCGTCTGTTTTTGTTTTTCCAATACTGCGTTCTGTTGCTCCTGGGTGCGGACCATGAGGTATTCCCGCAGGGTGTAAAGAGATATGACCGGCATCTATATCATTTCTACTCATAAAATCACCATCTACATAATACAAAACCTCATCACTATCTATATTACTATGGTTATAAGGTGCTGGGATAGAATCCGGGTGATAATCATACAGCCTTGGAACAAAACTACAAACCACAAAAGCATCTGTTTCAAAAGTTTGATGTACTGGTGGCGGTTGATGAATTCTCCCGGTTATTGGCTCAAAATCATGGATAGAAAAAGCATACGGATAATTATATCCATCATAACCTACTACATCAAAAGGATGCGATGCGTAAACCATTTCGAAAATATCATCTTGCTTTTTTACTTTTATAATAAAGTCTCCGTTTTCATTATTGGTTTCTAGCTCTTGCGGGCGACGAATATCGCGTTCGCAAAAAGGAGAGTGTTCTAATAACTGTCCAAACCAGTTTCTATAACGTTTTGGTGTATAGATTGGTCTTTTAGACTCTACTATAAATAGTCTATTATCTTCTGTATCAAAATCTATCTTGTAGATAATTCCTCTTGGAACTAGTAGATAGTCTCCATACTTAAAATCTATATTACCCAACATGGTTCTTAACTTACCAGTGCCTTTATGGATAAAAATAAGCTCGTCTGCATCTGTGTTTTTATAGAAATAATCTCTTGTAGATTCTTTTGGCGCCGCTAAAACAATAGTACAATCGCTATTGGTAAGCACTGCTTTCCGGCTTTCTAAATAATCTTTTTCTGGTTTTACTTGAAAACCTCTAAAGCGATACGATTGTATATGATTGGCTTTGGCAATTTTAGGAGCAACACTATATTGTTTTCTAATTTCCTTTACTTGTGTTGGTCGCTGTTCATGGTATGAATTGGTATACATACCATCAAAACCTACAGTTCCAAAAAGCTGCTCTGCATAAAGTGAGCCATCAGGCTTTCTAAACTGCGTATGTCTTTTTGGTGGAATTTTTCCAAGTTTATGATAAAATGGCATTTTTATAATTTTTGGTCTGTCACAAATATCGTGATTTTTTTATTAATCAGCCTGCTTTTTGGCTTAGTGATTACGTCTTGATTCATCACACATAACAACAAAAAACGCAACTTCTACATTTAAACATTAGACCTTCTTAAAACCAGAAGCCTACATTAAAAAACCAATTGCCATCTTTAGCCTCAGGAGACCAAGAATATTTCGCTTCAATAGGACCTATAAAAGTATCTAAAGAATACCCAACTGCATACCCCGAGTAATCTGGGGCAGTAAGCCATTCCCCTGTTTCAAAAATATTATCTTCTACATTCGCGTAATTCGCGGCAAAATTTATATGGTTCTTTTTAAAGATTTCGTAATCTAAAGTAATAGTTCCTTTTACAAAGCTATTTCCGGTAATAGACATAAAATCATATCCGTAAAACGATTTGAAATTATTTATAAAATCATTTCCATATCCCCCCAAAACAAAATCTAAGTATCTAACACCTGTATCTCCAACTTTAAAACCTCCCTGCGTAGTAATATTCGTGGTGAATTTTCCAAAACTTTTGGTATAACCTATGGTTGCTTTAGCTAAAGAAAACTGCTCGAAATTATTATTGTAGTCGGATGAATAAAAATACAAATGAAAGTCTCCATCAAAGTACATGCCGTCTTTAGGGAAATATTTATTATCATAAGTATCAAATTTTAACTTTCCATACAGACTTAAATAATCACTATTATCAAAGGTAGTTTTATCTTTATTTGTATTGGTCAAAATGGTTTTAGTGTTAATTTTTAAATGCTTGTGTTCTGCACCAAGGGTTAAAGAAAAGTCTTTTCTAAAAAGAGTTTGCAAATAAAACTGATTGGTAAAATCCGTTAGCTTAGCATCTAGCTGATTAACATTAATAATTTCTTGCTGTTCTGGAGTTAATATAATTCTAGCATTTATATTATGTTTAAATTGATTAAACCTGGATCGAAGCCCAATACTCCAATAAAAACCTTTATCTATATAATAATCAAAATTATATCTAATATTATCCCCTAAAACAAAATCTAAGGAAGCCACATCACTATTAAAAAGCAATTTCTTTTGAGTTACATTTAATAAAAGGCCACTTTTATATAAATCATCATAATGAAGCCCTAGTTTTAACAGGGTGTTTCTATTACTTTCCTTTAGGTTTACGTTCATAATATAAGTATCGTCTACCAAAGAATGCACCAACTTATAGCTAATATTTTCAAAGTTATTTGTTGCTGCTAAATTATTTACCCCTTCTTGAAAAGTGTTATAACTAATCTTATTTTGGCCTGGCTGAAACTTCAGCTTTCCTAAAACATAAGCTCGAGTGTATTTATCTAAGCCTCCAATATTTACTTCTCGTATAAAAAGACTATCAATTGGCTTAATCGCAGGGAACTGCTCTTTCTTTTTTACCTGTCGATTTAGAACACTATCTAAGGCATCAATATGCTTTAATGTTTCTTTAAATCCGTTGTCAATAATAGTTCTGCCTTCTCCAAAGGAAACCACATTGAAGTTTGAAATATCTGGTTTAATATAAATGTCTGTCATTTTAGACTTGACTTTCATATCATTAATCGTTCTGTAGTTGTTAATTTGAAGCAGAATACTTGCTGCCGATTCTAACTGCTCACTAGTTGCTAGGTCGTCTTGCACATCTACACCTATAATAACATCCATTCCTTTAGCACGGAGTTCATCAATTGGGTAATTATTTACCACACCGCCATCAATTAATACCTGATCATCTATTCTCACGGGTTTAAACAAAGAAGGAAATGCTCCAGAAGCCAATATTGCTTGTGGCAAACTCCCTGACTCTAAATAAACAGCCTCTCCATTTTCTACATTGGTTGCAACACAGAAAAACGGAATTGGTAACTTAGAAAAATCTTCAACATCACTAACATGCAAGGTTAACTTAGTAAGCAAACTCATAGTGTTTTGCCCTCGAGATAGCGCTTGAGGCAATTTGACTTTAAAGTTTTTAAACGGAAGTGTTACCGCATATTTTTCGGAGTTTTCTCGCTCGTAGAATGTTTTGGCCTTACGTGGTAAATTATCATTTATAATGGCATCAAAATCTACTACTTTAAAAATAGAATCTATTGCTTTTCCAGAGTACCCCGAAGCATATAAAGATCCAATAATAGCCCCCATACTAGTTCCTGCCACATAATCTACTCGCACTCCTAAACTATCTAAAACCTTAAGTGCACCAATATGCGCAAGCCCCTTTGCACCTCCTCCACTTAAAACCAACCCAACTTTTAAGTCTTTTTGCTCTTGTTTTTGAGAATAGCCTGTTAAGCCTAAAAACAAAATTAATATAATGATGATTTTTTTCATGTACTATGATAATAATTATAAATTTTTTCTGCTCTTGAAACGCCTATCACAGCTTCTAGCTCATCTAATTTAGCATGCGAAATTCTTTTAACCGATTTAAAATGTTTCAACAAATCTACTATAGTCTTCTCACCAATTCCTGCAATAGACTCTAACTCGGTATTTAAAGCGGTTTTGCTTCGCCTATTTCTATGATGTTCTATTCCAAAGCGATGCGCTTCGTTTCTTAATTGCTGAACAATTTTAAGTGTTTCGCTTTTTTTATCTAAATATAACGGAATTGGATCATCTGGATAGAATAATTCTTCCAAACGCTTTGCAATTCCGATGATTGCAATTTTTCCTCGTAAACCTAAAGCGTCTAGACTTTTTAAAGCCGAGGAAAGTTGCCCTTTTCCTCCATCAATAATAATAAGCTGTGGCAAACTTTCCTTTTCTTCCAACAAGCGCTTATATCTTCTGTACACAACTTCTTCCATAGAAGCAAAATCATCAGGCCCCGCTACTGTTTTTATATTAAAATGCCTGTAATCCTTCTTACTTGGCTTCCCGTTTTTAAAAACTACACATGCAGCAACCGGGTGTGTTCCTTGAATATTCGAGTTATCAAAACACTCAATATGCCTAGGTTCTTCATGCAATCGCAAATCTGTTTTCATTTGCGCCATGATTCTATTGGTATGCCTATCTGGATCTGTGATTTTAATTTGTTTAAATCGATCCATTCTATAGTATTTCGCATTGCGAATAGATAAATCTAAAATGTGTTTTTTGTCTCCTAACTGCGGAACCGTAACCTTTAAATCTTCTCCTACATCTACTTTAAAAGGTACGTAAATTTCTTTTGAATTGGAATGAAATCGCTGTCTAATTTCAGTGATTGCTAGCTGTAGTAATTCCTTATCGGTTTCGTCTAGCTTTTTCTTGATTTCTAATGTATGCGAACGTATAATAGAACCGTAAGAAATCTGAAGAAAATTCACATAACCAAAGCTTTCATCACTAACTATACTAAACACATCTACATTGCTAATCTTAGGATTTATAATAGTAGATTTTGCTTGATAATTTTCAAGAACCGCAATCTTGTCTTTCATTTTTTGCGCTTCTTCAAACTGTAGGTTTTCAGCAAAACGCTTCATTTGCAACCTGAATTGCGATAGAGAGTCTTTAAAATTTCCTTTTAAAATCTCTCGAATAGCAACAATATTCTTGTCATAAGATTCCGTGGTTTCCAATCCTTCACAGGCTCCCTTACAGTTTCCTAAATGGTATTCTAAACAGACTTTATATTTTCCGGAGGAAATTTTATCAGCAGCCAAATCGTACTTGCATGTTCGTAACGGATACAGCCCTTTGATTAAGTCCAACAAAGTAGAAACGGTTTTCATACTGGTGTATGGACCAAAATATTCGCTTCCATCTTTTATAACTCTTCGCGTAGTAAAAACTCTTGGAAAGCGTTCTTTTTTTATACAAATCCAAGGATAGGTTTTATCATCTTTAAGCAAGACGTTATACCTTGGTCGGTTCTTTTTAATCAGATTGTTTTCTAGAAGCAAAGCATCTGTTTCGGTTGCAACCACAATATGCTTAATGCTTGCAATCTTTTTTACTAGAACTCTCGTTTTTCCGCTATCATGCGTTTTAGTGAAATAAGAGCTTACTCTTTTTTTTATATCTTTAGCTTTTCCAACATAAATAAGCGTACCTTCTTCATCAAAGTATTGATATACTCCGGGAGACCTAGGCAGTGTTTTTATTTGAATTTCTAAAGCAGAATTGTGCATGTTGTAAATGTACTTCTTTTTAATTTTTTAAGAAAAATTTACTACCTTTTAAACAGGAATTTTTTATTTTAAAAAGATATTTTTTACAAGTTCTAATTCATTACATTGCGCCTCTTTTTTAAAAAATTAACATGACAAAAAAAACAATAGGAAGGGTGGACAGAGTAGACTTCCCTAAACTAGAATTATACAATATAGATGTTAAGATAGACACTGGTGCTTATACATCTGCCATCCATTGTTCTGAAATTAAAGTAGAAGGAGAAACCTTAAGATGCACCTTTTACAGCAAAGGACACCCAAACTTTAACGGAAAAGAGGTGATTTTTGACACTTATTCTAAAACCGATGTTAAAAGTAGTAACGGATTTAGAGAAAACAGATACAAAGTAAAATCAGAAGTCATTTTTTTTGGAAAAAAGTACAAGATTAACTTAACTTTAAGCACTAGAGAGGACATGAAGTTTCCTGTTCTTATAGGTAGACAATTTTTAAAACAAAAATTCTTGGTAGATGTAGACCAAGAAAACATATCATACAATTTAAAGACATTATGAACATAGTTATTTTATCACGCAACGCGCATTTATATTCTACAAAAAGATTAGTTGAAGAAGGCGTAAAACGTGGACACAAGGTGGAGGTTATTGATCCTTTAAAGTGTGATATTATTATTGAACAAGAAAAGCCTACCATTTTTTATAAAGACAGATATCTAGATTATGTAGATGCAATCATACCAAGAATTGGTGCTTCTATTACCTTTTATGGTTGTGCAGTGGTAAGACAATTTGAAATGATGAACGTCTTTACCATTGTTACTAGTAACGCGATACAACGTTCTAGAGATAAACTACGAAGCTTACAACACTTAAGCAAAGCAGGAATTGGAATGCCTAAAACGGTTTTTACAAACTATTCTAGAGACGTAGAAGAAGTTATAGAACACGTTGGTGGCGTACCAGTAATTATAAAATTATTAGAAGGAACTCAAGGACTAGGTGTAGTTTTAGCAGAAACTAAAAACGCAGCCGAATCGGTACTAGAGGCTTTTAACGGACTAGAAGCAAGAGTAATTGTACAAGAATTTATTGGCGAAGCGAAAGGAGCAGATTTACGTGCTTTAATTGTAGATGGGCAAGTGGTTGGTGCAATGAAAAGACAAGGTAAAGATGGAGAATTCCGCTCTAACTTACACAGAGGAGGAAGCGCAGAAGTTATAAGGTTAAGCGAAGCAGAATTACGTTTAGCAATTAACGCTTCACAAGCTTTAAAACTCCCTGTTTGTGGTGTAGATATGCTACAATCTAGTAGAGGACCACTGATCCTAGAAGTAAATTCTACCCCTGGATTAGAAGGTATTGAAGGTGCTACTCAGAAAAATATTGCAAAAAATATTATTGCCTATATCGAAAGAAATAGAAACAAGAAATAGCATATCGCAAAACGAAAACAATGATATACAATAAGGAAGTAATAACTATTCTTGGGGAAAAGATAAAGCTAGGCGAAAGTAAGGAAGTTACTTTTGAGGTGGCCAAGTTACACACTTCTAACTCGGTAGAAGTCCCTGTATTTGTTGAACGCTCTAAAAAACCAGGACCTACGGTTTTACTTACTGCTGGAATTCATGGAGACGAAGTAAATGGAGTAGAAATTGTAAGACAAATCATTGCAAAAGGGATTAACAAACCAAAATCGGGAACCATTATTTGTATTCCTGTAATCAACGTTTTCGGATTTATAAATATCACAAGAGATTTCCCTGACGGAAGAGATCTTAACCGCGTATTCCCAGGAAGCCTAAAAGGCTCTTTAGCAAGTAGGGTTGCCCACAAACTTATCAAGGAGGTAATTCATGAGGTAGATTTTATAATGGATTTCCATACAGGGGGAGCTGGCCGATTTAATGCGCCACAAATTAGAATTATAAAAGGAAGCAAAAAACTAGATCAATTAGCTCAAAAGTTTGGAGCTCCTTTTGTTCTATACTCAAAAAACCTCAACAAATCTTTCAGAAGCACTTGCCATAAATTAGGGAAACCTATGTTGCTTTTTGAAGGAGGAAAGTCTTTTCATATAGATAATACGGTTACAAATCATGGTGTGAATGGTGTGAAGCGAGTGCTTCATAGTTTAGGAATGCTTTCTGCGAAGTTTAAGGTTTCAAAACCTAAAAAAGACTGTGTTTTTATTCATGAAAGCAAATGGATAAGAGCTAAGTATTCTGGTATGTTTAAAGCTACTGCTGCAATAAATAGCATTGTTCAAAAAGATGAAATCATAGGAAATATTACAGATCCATACGGAAAGTTTAACCACTTTGTAAAAGCAGATAATACCGGGTACATCATCAATGTAAACGAATTGCCAATTGTTTACCAAGGAGACGCATTGTTTCATATTTCAAAAGACAAGATATGACAAAAGCAGAGTTAAGAATAGCGTACCGATTAAAGCGAAAAAAACTATCTCCAAGCAAGGTAGATGATTATAGCTTGCAAATTGCCAATCAGTTATTGAACTTAGATATTTGGAGCCACTCTTTTTATCATGTATTCTTATCTATTGTACAACAAGAGGAAGTAAACACAGACTATATTCTAAATATTCTATCAGGAAAAGACAAAAATATTGTAATTTCTAAAAGCGATTTTAAAACAGGATTACTTCAAAACTTCCTACTTACAGATAACACTGTTATCAAAAAAAACAAATATAATATTCCCGAACCAGTGGACGGAATTCCTATTGCTGCAGAAAGTATCGAAGTGGTGTTTGTTCCGCTTTTAGCCTTTGATAACAAAGGAAATAGAGTTGGTTACGGAAAAGGTTTTTATGATAGATTTCTATCAGACTGCAAACCTGAAACCATTAAAATCGGCCTCTCTTTTTTTGAAGCAGAGCCTTTAATTTCAGACATCTACGAGAAGGATATTCCTTTGGATTATTGTGTGACTCCAATGAAAGCATACACTTTTTAATCTTTAGAAAAAGCTTTTTTATTAAACACTAAAAGCATGATAAACCCCGTGCTTATAGCCATATCTGCCACATTAAAAACAGGCTCAAAAAAAGTAAAATACTTACCTCCATATAGTGGCAACCACTCTGGTAAATAACCTTTCCAAATTGGAAAATATAGCATATCTACCACCCTACCGTGAAGCAAATTATCATAACCACCACCTTCTGGCAAAAAAGTAGCCACTTGATGGTAGCTATCATCAAACAAGACTCCGTAGAAAGTAGAATCAATTATATTTCCTAAAGCACCCGCAAAAACAAAGGTAATTGCAAGTATAAGTACCGTAGCGCTTTGCTTCTTCACCGCATCATATAACCAATACCCAATTCCGAAAATAGCAACAATTCTAAAAAGTGTCAGCGCTACCTTCCCTGTTCTTTCACTAATAAAAGAAGCGAAATCACTAAATTTTGTACCCCAAGCCATACCGTCATTCTCTATAAAATAAATTTTAAACCAGTCGAAAACCGCATAGCTTTCTCCTAGAATGAAATTTGTTTTGATATATATTTTACTAATTTGATCAATTAATAAAATGATAATAATAAGAAGGATAGATTTCTTTAAAGTCATGGCATAGTATCAACTAACAAAAATAGAAATATTATTGACTTTTAGTGAGTCTAATGTTTCCGTTTATAGTTTTTGTGCTAATAACATGTTCACCTGCCACTATTTTTTCTTTTTCGATTTTGCCATTTTTAGAGTGCGCAGTGATTTTAGCATAGTTTGTTTCTAGGTAAACATTTCCATCAATAGTGTTTATTTTGGCATTCCCACGAAAGGAATGAAAGTTACAATTTCCATTAAAGAGACTAACAACTGCTTTTTTATAAATGCCTTTTAAATCTACCGAAGCAATGTCTGATACAATAGAAAGCTCCTTATTTTCAGGAAAAACCAAAAATAGTTCTATCGAAATAACTTTATGGGCACTTAACTTATCGTTTGCATTTTTAAAACTAGGTTGCTTTTTTACGGCAATATAAAGCGTCTCATTTTTGATTTCTGTAACAAGAATATAGCCTGCATTATTTTCTCCTTCTACCCTAGATTGTATGCTAATTTCATCAACAGGTTTCGATTCTACTTCTATTTTAAACATAGAATTCCCATCAATTTGAATACTTGTTATATCTGCAGCAACAATTATTTTCTCCGAAACACTTTGTGCTTGTGAAATAAAAGTGAAGAATAAACTTAAAATAATATATAATTGCTTCATAATAGGAGCCCGCTTACGAAAAGCTAAAATGCGATAAAAAAGAAACGCCTCAATATAATTGAAGCGCTTCTAAAAGTTAAAATATTTTTATAATTCCTTATTACTAAGGAGTGAATTATTGCATGTTTTTAGCTTCGATGCTTAAAGTAGCATGAGGAACTAATTTTAAACGCTCTTTGTTTATCAGTTTACCTGTAACTCTACAAACCCCATAGGTTTTGTTTTCAATTCTAATTAAAGCATTTTTAAGATCACGAATAAACTTCTCTTGTCTAATTGCTAATTGTGAGTTCGCCTCCTTACTCATGGTTTCACTTCCTTCTTCAAAAGCCTTGAAGGTAGGTGACGTATCATCTGTACCATTATTATGGTCATTCATATACGCACTTTGTATGAGCTCTAAATCGTGCTGTGCTTTCTTAATTTTTTCTTGAATAAGTTCTTTAAATTCCGCTAGGTCTTTATCTGCGTATCTTACGTTAATGTCTGTCGCCATAATTCTAATTTTTAATAATAAATAATCTGGTATTTACAGCATCAAACGCTATTTCTATACCATTATTTAATTGTTCTACAATTTCTAACTTCTCGGTTAAGGTTTCGGTTTTAATATAATCCATATTAGACGCTATTGCCTTAACAATTTGGTCGTCTTTTTGAAGCTGAACATTAATCCTGTCGGTAACTTCAAATCCAGAGTCTTTACGTAAATTTTGAATGCGGTTCACGAGCTCACGTGCAATTCCTTCTTCGCGTAATTCTTCTGAAATTGTAACATCTAAAGCAACGGTTAAGTTTCCTTCATTTGCTACAAGCCAACCTTCAATATCTTGAGATGTAATCTCTACATCAGTGAGTTCTAATGTAAGACTTTTTTCGTTAATTTCAATATCTAAACTACCCCTTTGTTCGATTATTTTGATGTCTTCAGCGGTAAATTGCTGAATTTTCGCAGCAATGGCCTTCATATCCTTACCAAATCGAGGTCCTAGGGCTTTAAAATTAGGCTTTATTTGTTTTACTAAGATATCTGAAGCATCTTCTAAAAGCGTAATTTCTTTAATATTTACTTCGTGTTTTATTAAATCTGCAACCGCTAAAATCTCTTCCTTTTGTTCTACAGAATCTATAGGAATCATTATTTTTTGTAATGGCTGACGTACTTTGATTTTTTCTTTCGCTCGTAAGGACAAAACTAAAGAAGAAATAGTTTGCGCCGCTTCCATTTTGCGCTCTAAGCTCTTGTCTACAAACTTTTCGTCATAAACAGGGAAATTTGCTAAATGTACACTTTCAAACTGCTCCTTTTTGGTTACCGAATTTAAATCTTGATATAATCTATCCATAAAGAAAGGAGCAATTGGCGCACCTAACTTCGCGATAGCTACCATACAAGTATATAAGGTTTGGTAAGCTGAAATTTTATCGGTTTGATAGTCTCCTTTCCAGAAACGTCTTCTACTTAAACGCACATACCAGTTACTTAAGAACTCTTGCGTAAATTCTGAAATAGCTCTTGCTGCTTTTGTTGGTTCATAAGAAGCATAGAAGGCATCTACTTTCTGAATTAAAGTATGTAATTCGGAAAGAATCCAACGGTCAATTTCTGGTCTTTCACTTAATGGTACATCTGCTTCCGCGTAACTAAAATTATCTAAATTAGTATATAGTTGGAAGAAAGAATAGGTATTATAAAGGGTTCCGAAGAACTTACGTCTTACCTCCTCTATACCATCTACATCAAACTTTAAGTTATCCCACGGATTTGCATTTGAAATCATATACCAACGAGTGGCATCTGCTCCATAAGTTTCTAAAGTTTCAAAAGGATCTGTAGCGTTTCCTAAACGCTTAGACATTTTTTGTCCGTTCTTATCTAAAACCAGTCCATTAGAAACCACGTTTTTATAAGCTACTGAATCAAAAACCATAGTTCCTATAGCGTGAAGCGTATAGAACCAACCTCTTGTTTGATCTACCCCTTCTGCAATAAAATCTGCTGGGAAAGATTTATTCTCATCAATTAACTCTTTGTTTTCAAACGGGTAATGCCATTGTGCGTAAGGCATAGATCCAGAATCAAACCAAACATCTATCAAGTCGCTCTCACGCTTCATTGGTTTTCCTGAAGGTGAAACCAATATAATTTCGTCAACAATATTCTTATGTAAATCTATTTTAGCATAGTTTTCTTCAGAGTTGTTTCCAACTTCAAAATCTTCATAAATATCTTTTGCTAAAACACCTGCTGCAACAGCTTTTGCCATTTCAGCTTTTAATTCTTCTACAGAACCAATGCAAATTTCTTCGGTACCATCTTCGGTTCTCCAAATTGGTAATGGAATTCCCCAGTAACGTGAACGAGATAAGTTCCAATCGTTAGCATTTGCCAACCAGTTTCCAAAACGACCGGTTCCTGTAGCTTTTGGCTTCCAGTTGATCGTTTCGTTCAATTCGAACATTCTATCTTTAATATCGGTTACTTTAATAAACCAAGAATCTAATGGATAGTATAAGATTGGTTTATCGGTACGCCAACAGTTTGGATAACTGTGTTTATATTTTTCAACCTTAAAGGCTTTGTTTTCTTCTTTTAATTTAATGGCAAGCTCCACATCTATAGATCTTTCTGGTGCTTCGCCATCATTATAATATTCGTTTTTAACATACTTACCGGCAAACTCACCCATTTCCGGACGAAAACGACCTTGTAAATCTACTAGTGGCACAAGGTTTCCGTTTTCATCTTTCACTAACATTGGTGGAATTTCCGGACTTGCTTGTTTTGCAACCAAGGCATCATCGGCTCCAAAAGTTGGTGCGGTATGCACAATACCTGTACCGTCTTCGGTAGTTACGAAGTCTCCCGAAATTACTCTAAAGGCATTTTCTGGATTGTCGTTAGGTAATGCGTAAGGTAAAAGTTGTTCGTAAGTAATTCCGACTAAATCTTTTCCTTTAAACTCTTTAACAACGAAGTATGGAATCTTTTTATCGCCAGATGTATACGCTAATAATTCTGGTTTTGTTTCCACACGCTTGAACTTTCCGTCAAACTGATTGTTTACTAAAGGCTTCGCAACAACCACATTGATTGGCTCAAAAGTATATTGGTTATAAGTTTCAACTAACACATAATCAATCTTTGGCCCTACCGTTAATGCGGTATTACTTGGAAGTGTCCAAGGAGTTGTCGTCCAAGCAAGGAAGTAAATGGTTCCTTCGTTTTGTAAAAAGTCTGGAAGCGAATCTTCGTTTGCTTTAAATTGCGCAACAACCGTTGTATCGGTAACATCTTGATAGGTTCCTGGCTGGTTTAACTCGTGCGAGCTAAGTCCAGTACCTGCCTTTGGTGAATATGGTTGGATGGTATACCCTTTATATAATAAGCTTTTATTATAAATTTGCTTAAGCAACCACCAAACAGACTCCATGTATTTAGGTTCGTAAGTAATATATGGATCATCCATATTTACCCAGTAGCCCATTTTGTTGGTAAGGTCATTCCAAATATCGGTATAACGCATAACTGCTTTTCTACAAGCTGCATTATAATCTTCTACAGAAATGGTTTTACCAATGTCTTCTTTAGTAATTCCTAATTCCTTTTCTACACCAAGTTCAACTGGCAAACCATGCGTATCCCAACCAGCTTTACGCTTTACTTGATACCCCTTCATGGTTTTATAGCGCGGAAAAATATCTTTTATAGCACGTGCAAGTACGTGATGTACTCCTGGAAGACCGTTTGCTGAAGGTGGTCCTTCAAAAAACACAAATGGTTCTGCTCCTTCACGAGTGGTTACACTTTTTTCGAAGATGTTGTTTTCTTCCCAATAGTTTAAGATTTCTTCTGCTACTTTTGGTAAGTTAAGTCCTTTGTATTCAGGAAATGTCGTGCTCATTTTGTCTTTTACTTTTAAGAGTTGCGAAATTAAGGATTTTTAAGAAATTAGGCCTTGCATTATAGCTTTTTAAACTATAAAATTTACTAAATCCTCGATTTTAGAAATCAATTGAATTTTGATAGCGGTATTTTTAAGGGCTATTTTATTGTATTTAGAAACAAAAATGGTTGAAAAACCTAGCTTTTCTGCTTCTAAAATACGCTGCTCTACGCGTTGTACCGGACGAATTTCTCCAGACAAACCTACTTCTGCTGCAAAGCAATAATCCTTAGGGAGTGCTTCGTCTTCATTAGAGGACAAAATAGCTGCAACCACAGCCAAATCAATTGCTGGATCATCTACCGAAATACCCCCGGTAATATTTAAGAAAACATCTTTTGCCCCCAAACGAAAGCCTGCACGTTTTTCTAAAACAGCCAAAAGCATATTTAGTCTTTTTGCGTTAAAACCAGTGGCACTTCGTTGTGGGGTTCCATAAACTGCAGTACTTACCAATGCCTGCACTTCAATCATTAAAGGTCGAAGTCCTTCTAGGGTTGAAGCCACCGCATTTCCAGATAGTTCCTCGTCTTTTTTGGAGATTAAGATTTCACTCGGATTAGAAACTTCTTTTAAACCGGAGCCTTGCATTTCATAAATACCAATCTCACTTGTAGATCCGAATCGGTTTTTATTGGCTCTTAAAATTCTAAAAATATGATTTCTGTCGCCTTCAAACTGCAAAACAGTATCTACCATATGCTCTAGAATTTTTGGCCCTGCAATATTTCCGTCTTTGGTGATATGCCCGATTAAAATTACCGGAGTCGCTGTTTCTTTTGCAAATTTAATTAGCTCTGTAGTACATTCTTTTATTTGTGAAATGCTTCCGGAAGAAGATTCAATATAATCACTATGCAAAGTTTGAATAGAATCTATAACCACAATATCTGGCTCTAGTGCTTCTATTTGCTTAAATATATTTTGTGTCTTGGTTTCGGTTAAAACATAACAAGTTTCGTTATTCGCATGAATACGCTCCGCTCGCATTTTTATTTGTTTCTGACTTTCTTCACCAGAAACATATAAGGTTTTATACGGAAGTTTTAATGCAATTTGAAGCAGTAAGGTACTTTTTCCTATTCCAGGTTCTCCTCCTAAAAGAATTAAAGATCCAGGTACAATTCCGCCCCCAAGAACCCTATTAAATTCCTGGTCTTGGGTATTTAATCTTGCGTCTTCCGAAGAGTCAATTGCATTGATAGTTAACGGTTTGGAAACTCGTGTTTTTACCGAGCTTGGTGTTTTCCAGTCACTTTTTTCTGGTTTCTGAATCACCTCCTCTACAATAGTATTCCACTCCTTACAGGCAGTACATTGCCCTTGCCATTTAGCAAATTGTGTACCGCAATTTTGACAAAAAAAAGTTGTTTTTACTTTAGCCATGCTTACTTCCTACAAAATAGGAATCTCTTAATTTTACACTTGTTATTAAACCTAAATTAGGTTTCTAAAATTTCACAAAACTAATTAATAACCGAAATCTAATTTAATTTCCTCTGCTTTTTCTAACATCATATCTTTTGTTAACCCAGCAATTTCTTCAAAAGCATAGGCTGCATGATAGGCTTTCATGGCCTTTTTAGGCGCATTGGTTTCTTCATAAAAACGGGCTAAATAATAGTTTCCTAGCAGCGTTTCTGGGTATTGCTTACGTGCTACTTTCGATAAGTCTTCATAATATGCAAATTGTTCCGTTTTGTTTATTGCTGCTGCAATTGCATTGAAATCATTAACTAGTATTTGTTTTTTAATTCCGAATAAATCTTCAATAGATTGGTATTTATCTAATAGATAAGTCACCGGAGATCCTTCTAACTTCAAGATGGTTTCTCTATATTCTTTTCTGCTTATAGGCTGAAAAACTAAAAAGATACTTTCTAATGCTTTAGGCACAACATGCGCCGGTAAAGCATAATGCGAAGGTTCTTCGAAAGTTTTAAAATTATAAAGAACGTTTTTATTTTCAATAGCAGCGATACTCGCATCTAAAGCTTGGGTTCTTTCTTTTATAGATTTTACATCATTATTAGAAGTTGCTAAATAATAAAACAATTTGCTATTAAATTTCTGAAGTCTTTCCGGAATATAATTTAGCATGTCTGGAGCTAAATCCGGACTAATACTTATGTATGCCTGAAATAATGGTGCCGGCTTTAGCATAAAATAGTTAATATAATTTGCCGTTTCACCATGCCCTACAGCTACTTTAAAATCTTCAATTCGGTAGTGTTTTTCTATGTATGGAATCAACTCCATCCCTACAAATTCAAAGAAATTTGCACCTTCTTCTATTGGAAGTGAGTTTTGCTGCGAATATCTGGTATCGTCTCTACGCTTGTTATACTGATTAACTCCTACAACTATCGCTTCTGGCATATCTTCCCAATAAGACAAATAATCTACATTCCCTGCAACCAACTTAAACATGTAATCGGCATCAAAAACCACAATTAAAGGATAGTTTTTATCAGTATTAAACTCATAACCTCTAGGTAGCTGAATTTGGATTTCACGAGTATCATTCAGTTTTTTAGATTCGAAAGTTTCAAATTGTGCTTGCGCATATAGGAAAGGAGTAGTAAAAAGAAATAAAAAAGCGTAGATTAATAACTTCATCTTTAAAAATTTAGGATTTGAAAAGAGGCAAGTTAAGAAATTATTTATTTCTGTTGTAGATTGGTAAGAATAATAAAGAAAGTCCGCCAAGAACAATAAGCATAAGGGTTTGTGAGGTCCACATGATCCATCCAAACGCAATACTTGGCTCTTTAGCTATACTGAAAATGGAAAAAGCAGCAAAAACAGCAACTGGATAAGAACCAATTCCGCCATTGGTAGCTGCAACACTAAAACTTGCCGATATAAACCCTACTAAAATAGCTCCTAAGCCTATTCCATGAAGTTCTTCTACCGAAAATGTAGTAACATAAAACATGAGCAAATACATAACCCAAATGAAGATGGTATGAAAAATAAACGCCCATTTCTTCTGCATCTTAAAAATACTCAAAGTGCCTTCTAGTAAACCAGTAACAAATGTTTTAATTTTTATAGCTATAGCTGATTTGCTCTTTTTAATATATAAGGTGAAGATTACAAACAGGATTACTAATAAAACAACGCCGACTATAATCAAGTTCGGATTGAATGTATCGGACAAAAAACCATAAATAAAATCAAACTGAAGGAATAGCGTGATAGAAATAATGGAGAATATCATTATCAAATCGGCTATACGCTCTGCTACAATAGTTCCTATTGCTTTTTCAAAAGGAACCCCCTCGTAATTGGTCAAAATAGATGCTCTAGCAACCTCACCCGCTCTAGGAATCGTATAGTTTATAAGATACGTTACAAACACCGCCATAATACTATTTGGTAGTTTTACCTTAAAACCTAAAGGCTCTAATTGAAATAACCATCTATAGGCTCTAGAAAGGTGACTTAGAAGTCCAAAGAACAAACCTAGAGCAATCCAACCGTAATTGGCACTCTTAAAATAACTTAGAAGATCACTAAAAGAAAGCTTGGATAGCGAATAGCCTATTAAAAAAACTCCCAATAAAATTGGGAGTGTGATTTTTAATATTTTCTTTAGCGATCTATGCATCCTTATTTTAAAAGATTAGTAGCCTCATCAGGGAAAACCAAGGAAGGCTTAAAGGTTTTAGCTTCTTCTATATCCATAAAACCATAAGTAATTAAGATAAGCACATCACCTGGAGAAACTAATCTTGCTGCTGCTCCGTTTAATGTTATTTCCCCAGAATTTCTAGGTCCAGGAATAGCGTATGTTTCCAAACGAGCACCATTGTTATTATTAACAATTTGTACTTTTTCACCTTGAATAATATTAGCTGCATCCATTAAATCTTCGTCAATAGTAATACTACCAATATAATTTAGGTCTGCACCTGTTACTTTTACTCTGTGAATTTTAGATTTTACTACTTGTATTTGCATAAGACAAAGATAATTAATTTAGCGCGATATTATCAATTAATCTGATGTCATCAGCATAAACTGCAATAAACGCTCTGTATTTTTTTTGTTTAGATTTTCTTTTTACGGTTTTTAGGGTTTCTGCATCTGCAATAATGAAATATTCTAATTCTAATAAATCATGCTTTGCAAATTCACTATGAACCCATTCTGTAACTGTATTAGCACTTTTTGTGCCAAACTGCTCTTTAGCAGACTCTAAGGTTTTGTAAATAAAAGGAGCTGCTTCTTTATAAGCTGGTTTCAACCTAGTGTTTCTTGAGCTCATAGCTAGACCGCTTACCTCTCTATGAATGGCACAAGGAATAATTCTTACAGGTATACGATGTTTTTCAACTAGCTTTTTAATAATGGCTAATTGCTGAAAGTCTTTTTCACCAAAATAAGCATGATCTGGAGTTACAATTTCAAAAAGTCGTTTTACAATAGTTCCTACTCCGTCAAAATGTCCTGGTCTAAATTTTCCTTCCATTTCATTTTCTAATCCATCAAAACTAAACTGCTCAGCAGCAACATTATTTTGATAAATATCTTCTACAGTTGGGGCATAAATCAAGATATCTGGAGAAAGTGTTCGTAAAAGTGCCGCATCATTCTCTAGAGTTCTTGGGTATTTTTCTAAATCTTCGGCGTTATCAAACTGCGTAGGATTAACAAAGATACTCACAACAGCAACGTCATTATTTGCAAGAGCTTCGGATACCAAAGAGAGGTGTCCAGGGTGCAAAGCTCCCATAGTTGGCACAAATCCAACGCTTTGTTTATCTAGCTTTAATTGCTCAATAAACTTTTTTATTTGTTTTAATTCTGTAAATATCTTCACCTTTAACATTAAATTAGCGAGTGCAAACTTAATATTTTACCAACAAACTGCATAAAATTTTGTATTTTTGCTTGATTTTTATTTTGATTATCAAAAACTGCAAGTACATTAAATGAGCTTATTGCTTTGAAAGCGCATTGCGAATTACATAAAACTTTAAAAAAAACTTTATGAAAGATAAGAGGATATTATACGTATCATCTGAAGTAGTACCTTATTTACCAGAAACAGAAATTTCATCTATGTCATTTGAAACACCTAGAATGGTAAACCAACAAGGTGGGCAAATTAGAATATTTATGCCTAGATATGGTAATATTAATGAGAGAAGACATCAACTACACGAAGTAATTAGACTTTCTGGTATTAACTTAGTGATTAACGACTTAGATATGCCACTAATTATTAAAGTAGCATCTATACCAAAAGAGCGAATTCAAGTATACTTTATTGACAACGACGAATACTTTAAGCGTAAAGCTACATTGACAGATGAGGATGGAAAATTATTTTCAGATAATGATGAGCGCGCTATTTTCTTTGCTAAAGGAGTAATAGAAACTGTTAAAAAACTAAACTGGGCACCAGATATTATTCATGTGCATGGCTGGTTGGCATCTTTATTGCCATTATATCTTAGAGAGTACTATAAAGACGAACCTTTATTTAATGATAGTAAAATAGTTACTTCTATTTACAATCAAAACTTTGAAGGAACGTTAAACAAAGATATGTCTAACAAGGTGAAATTCGATAACATTAATGGCGAAGCTATTAAAACGCTAGAAAAACCAACTTTCACAAACTTAATGAAGGTTGCTATAGATTATTCTGACGCTTTAATTGTTGGTTCGGAAGAATTGCCAGAAGACATAACTAAACATTTAGAAGATTCTAAAAAACCAGTACTTGCTTACAAAAGAAAAGATGAATTTAGTGAAGCTTACACTAACTTCTACAACACAGAAGTATTAAAATAGCATCAAAAATTACTTATGAAGAAAACATTTAAAGCCCTTAAAATAACAAGCACCTTGTTATTTATAACCATTGCTTTTATTGGCTGTGATAAGGATTTCACAAATATTGATAGCGACATAAAAGGATCGGAAAATTTTAATACGCCATCTATAAGATTTCCAGTTTTAACGTATAACCAAAAACTGAACCCGGTACAAACAAACAATCTTTCCTCTAACTTATTAGGGGTTTATAAAGATCCTATATACGGATTCACCACAGCAAATGTGGTAACACAGGTTTTACCAAACGGATATAACCCAGACTTCGGAACGAATGCAGCTATAGACTCTGTAATGCTTATCATTCCTTATCACTCTAAAAAAGAATTCGACGCTTCAGGGGAAAGCGAATATAAAATAGACTCCTTATTTGGAGATGTACCAATTAAATTAGAGGTTTTTAAAAACAACTATTTCTTAAGAGACCTAAATCCGGAAAACATTGAAGAGTTTCAAAAATACTACTCCAACGGAAACGGAATTACTTTTGACGAAAGCACCTTATTATTTAAAGACGAGCAATTTATTGCAAGCGACGACGAAATAGATACAGATCTTTCTGAAGAAGGAGAAGAACTTATTGCTCCTAGCTTATATTTAAATACTACAGATATTGCTTTCTGGGAAGACCTTTTAAAAGTAGGCGACACATTAACACATCCAGAATTAAGCAACTCTAATAACTTCAAAGATTATTTTAGAGGACTGTACTTTAAAACCTCCCTTATTGATGGAGCCGATTTTGGAAATATGACACTGTTAGATTTTAGCAAAGCCAAAATTCAAGTAAAATATACTACAGACGGTACCGAAATAGACGACGAAGGAAACCCTATAAGAGTGCCTAAAGTGTTTAACTTGAATTTCATCGGAAACCGTTTCAATATTTTTAAAAACGACCAAACAAATACAGTTATTGCAGATGCAGATGCTTCCGCAAATACTACCGATGGAGATGAAAAACTATATTTAAAAGGTGGCGAAGGATCTATGGCTATCATAGATTTATTCAAAGGAAATATTACCGTTAACGGAGTAGAACAAGATGCTTACGAATACTTCAAAAGCAAAAAAGACAAATGGCTAATCAACGAAGCTAATATTGTTTTTCATGTAGATCAAACTGCCGGTTTAAACAAAGACTTTCAGCCAGAAAGAGTAATTCTTTACGACCTGAAAAACGATGCTGCGCTAGTAGATTATTATATGGATGTAGCAGATGTAAATAACCCAAGATCATCAAAAAGTTTTCACTCAACCGTTTTAGAAAGAGATAGTGATGGTAATGGAGTGAAATACAAAGTGAGAATGACAGAACACTTAAACAATATCTTACTGAAAGACTCTACAAACTTAAAACTAGGTCTTATGGTAACAACCAATATTAATGAGTTATTTAATTATAGTATTTTAGATAGCGAAGAAAAAATAACATCCGGTAGCGTAATGTCTCCTAAAGGAACGGTTTTACACGGTGGAAACATAAATGTTGCTGAAAATAAAAGAATTCAATTAGAAGTTTTTTATTCTTGTATCAAAGAAGATGGAGATTGTACAGAATAAAAAACATTAAAAACAATATAAAATTATGTGCGGCATAGTAGGTTACATAGGTCACAGAGAGGCCTACCCAATTGTTCTTGAGGGTCTAAAAAGATTAGAATACAGAGGTTATGATAGTGCTGGAATAGCCCTATATGACGGTAAAAATATTAATGTATCTAAAACCAAAGGAAAGGTTGCAGATTTACAAAAACGTTTAGAAAGCGAAATGTCTACCGCTGGTAATGTGGGTATCGGACATACACGCTGGGCTACTCATGGTGTACCAAATGATGTAAACTCACATCCACATTACTCTAATTCTGGAGACCTAGTAATCATACATAATGGAATTATAGAGAACTATGCCTCTATCAAAACAGAATTAACCAATAGAGGTTATACTTTCAAATCAGACACAGATACAGAAGTTCTAATCAACCTGATTGAAGACATAAAAATTAAAGAAAAGGTAAAACTTGGCAAAGCAGTACAAATTGCTCTAAATCAAGTCGTAGGAGCTTACGCAATAGCTGTTATGGACAAAAACAAACCAGACGAGATCGTAATTGCTCGTTTAGGGAGTCCTTTAGCAGTTGGTGTTGGAGAAAATGAATATTTTATTGCCAGTGACGCATCACCTTTTATTGAATATACCAAACAAGCTATCTATTTAGAAGATGAAGAGATGGCTGTTATCCGAATCAAAAAAGGAATCAAAATAAGAAAAATTAAAGATGACTCTTTAGTGGCTCCATATGTACAAGAATTGCAATTAAGTCTAGAGCAAATTGAAAAAGGAGGCTATGAACACTTTATGCTAAAGGAGATTCATGAGCAACCAGAAGCAATTCGTGACACTTATAGAGGAAGACTTTTAGCTAACGAAGGTATTATCAGAATGGCTGGTATTGATGATAATATTGAAAAATTCACCCAAGCAGACAAAATTACCATTGTAGCCTGTGGTACTTCATGGCACGCTGGTTTAGTAGCGGAATATATATTTGAAGATTTAGCTCGAATTCCTGTGGAAGTAGAATATGCTTCAGAATTTAGATACAGAAATCCTGTTATCACCAATAAAGATGTTGTAATTGCTATTTCACAATCTGGAGAAACAGCAGATACTTTAGCTGCAATTAAACTTGCTAAGCAAAACGGTGCCTTTGTATTTGGTGTTTGTAACGTAGTAGGTTCTTCTATTGCTAGAGAAACACATGCAGGTGCTTATACACATGCCGGACCTGAAATTGGTGTTGCTTCCACAAAAGCATTTACTACACAGATTACGGTATTAACGCTTATAGCGCTAAAATTGGCAAAAGTGAAAGGAAATATGTCTAACTCCGATTTCCACCACCACTTACAAGAATTAGAATTAATCCCTGAAAAGATAGAAAAAGCATTAAAAGCTGACGCACACATACAAATAGTTGCCAAACAATATAAAGATGCTAAAAACTCTTTATATTTAGGTAGAGGATATAACTTCCCTGTAGCTTTAGAAGGCGCTTTAAAATTAAAAGAAATTTCCTATATACACGCTGAAGGATATCCTGCTGCTGAAATGAAACACGGACCAATTGCTTTAATTGATGAGCAAATGCCTGTTTATGTGATAGCTGTAAATAATCCGCACTACGGAAAAGTGGTAAGCAATATCGAAGAAATTAAATCTAGATCTGGAAAAATTATTGGTATTGTTACAGAAGGAGATGAAGAAGTAAAAGAATTAGCAGATCACGTAATCGAAGTTCCTAATACTTTAGAATCTCTAACACCATTGTTAACTACCATTCCTTTACAACTACTTTCTTATCATATAGCAGTAATGCTAGATAGAAACGTAGACCAACCTAGAAACTTGGCAAAATCTGTAACGGTAGAGTAACAGATAAAAATACGATTTACACTTTTAGTGTAAACAAATATAAAATACGCGCATATTAGTGAAATCTTATGATGAAACTTAATAGGCGCGTTTTATTTTTACCACAAATTTTCTTAAAGTTTTCATAAATTTATTTATATTGGCTTAAATAACTAAACCAAAACTAAAAAATGAGAACAATTCTTTCGATTTTATTGATGTTTTGCTGCGGAATAACTTTTGCACAAACAACAATAACAGGAACAGTAGTGGATAACAACAACATTCCTATTCCTAGTGCAAACGTAATTGTTATAGGTACATCATCTGGTACCGTAACAGATTTTGATGGTAATTTCAACTTAACAGTAAATCAAAACCCACCTTTTACAATTCAAGCAAGTAGTATTGGTTTTGAATCTACAACACAAGAGGTTACCGCTAATAACCAAAATATAAACTTTGTTTTAAATGAAGGAACAGCTTTAGACGAGGTTGTAGTTTCGGCTTCTAGAACGCCTGAACGAATTAGAGAATCCCCTGTAACTGTAGAGCGTTTAGATGCTAAGGGTATTAAAACTTCTAGCTCGGCTACGTTTTTTGATTCTCTAGAAAACTTAAAAGGTGTAGATATGAATACCAACAGCTTAACCTTTAAGTCAGTGAATACCAGAGGTTTTGCTGGTTTTGCAAACACAAGATTTATGCAATTAGTGGATGGAATGGACAACTCCTCTCCTGCACTTAACTTCGCTTTAGGAAACTTATTAGGGATGTCAGAATTAGACGTGAATACGGTTGAGCTGCTTCCAGGAGCTTCTTCTGCATTATATGGTGCTAACGCATTTAACGGTATCATGTTCATGACAAGTAAAAACCCTTTCGACCATACAGGAGTAAGTACTTATGTAAAAACAGGTTTAACTTCTAGTGATAACGCTGGAGATAATCAGTTTTATGATATCGGTGTGAGAGTTGCTAACAAATTTAGTGATGCTTTTGCTGCAAAAGCTTCTGTGTCTTACTTAAAAGGTACGGAGTGGTATGCTACAGATTATACAGATTATAACAATAGAGGATGGACTCGTGAAAACCCAGGTTACGACGGTTTAAATGTATATGGTGATGAGGTAGCTACAACTTTAGACATGGATAATATTGCTTCTACAAACGCATTTCCTATTCCACTTGCCTCTAACTATGGTAAGCACTATATCTCAAGAACAGGTTATAACGAAAGTGATTTAATAGATTACGAAGCAGAAAGCTTAAAAGCAGATTTTGCTTTACACTTCAAGCCATGGAAAAATGATTTTGAAATCGTATTAAACTCTAAGGTAGGTCGCGGAAACACTATCTACCAAGGAGCAAATAGATATAGCATTAAAGATTTCTTTATGCAACAACACAAACTAGAACTTAGAAATGACAACTTCTTTGTAAGAGGATATGTTACAGCAGAAAAAGCAGGTAACTCCTTCGATTCTAGATTTGCTGGTATTAACATTAATAGATTTTGGAAACCAGACCAAAAATGGTTTGAAGATTATGCAGCAGGTTTCCTAGGTGCAACTGCTGGTCAAGGAATATTTGATCCTAACGAAGCGCAATTAGCACAAGCTCATGCAACAGCTAGAGCTAATGCCGATTCTGGTAGACTTATTCCTGGAACACCACAATTCGAAAGAGCTTTTGATATCGTAACAGCTGATCCGGATTTAGCAACAGGAGCAAAGTTTCAAGATGCTTCTAAAATATACCATGCAGATGCTAACTATAATTTCGCACATCTAGTAGATTTCGTAGATATTATGGCGGGTGGTTCTTTTAGACAATATTCTTTAAATTCATTTGGAACAATTTATACAGATAACGACGGACCTATTAACTACAATGAATACGGTGCCTATGTACAACTTCAGAAAAAATTATTAGAAGAAAGATTAAAATTCACAGGTTCTTTACGTTATGACAAATCAGAATTCTTTGACGGTTTCGTATCACCAAGAATTTCATTCGTATATGCAGCAGATGAATTAAAAAATCACAACATACGTGGTTCATTCCAATCTGGATTTAGAAACCCAACTACGCAAGATTTATTTATTGGTTTACAAGCCGGACGTGCTATCTTAGTTGGTTCAGCTCCTGCAAACTTAGATCGTTATACAGGAACAAGCTCACAACTTAGTACTACTGGGCAAGCAATCACGGGTAGCGCAACCGTACCATTAAATGGTGGAGATGCGTATAGCAACGCTTTTGATTTAACTTCGGTAAACAACGGAGCGCCTGTAGCTGCTAATGTAGCCTTAGTAAAACCAGAGCATGTAAGTGCTTTTGAATTAGGTTACCGTGGGAGAGTGAGTAAATTTAATATCGACTTAAGTGCTTACTATAATAAATATAAAGATTTCATATCAACAAGAACTGTTTTAACGCCTCTATATGGAGAAGTTGGAGACAACTCCTACTCCCTACTTGCTTTACAAAACGGAGATTTCCAACCTTACCAAACATACACAAACTCTAAAGCAGATATCAACTCTTACGGTGCTTCCATTGGTGTAGATACAAAAGTACTTAACGGTTTTGATTTTGGTCTAAACTATACCTATGCACAGTTTGATTTTGACGAAGCTACAGATCCAGATTTTGAGCCTGGTTTCAATACACCAGAACATAAAGTTAAAGCTTCTTTTGGTAAAACGGAATTATTCCAAAACTTCGGATTTAATGTTAACTGGAGATGGAATGACAAGTACTTATGGCAATCTACTTTCCATAACGGATATATTCCTGCTAGAAACCTTATAGATGCGCAAATCAACTATACAATTCCAAAATGGAAATCAACTTTCAAAGTTGGTGGATCAAATATTTTAGGTCATGATTATGTAAGTGCGCCAGGTTCTGGAGCTGTAGGTGCTCAGTATTTTATTTCATGGACAATTAATCAATAAAAAAAAGAAGTTATGAGAACAAATTATATATGGTTACTAGCATTTTCGGTAATCTCATTTACTGCCTGTGAAAGTGATGACACTAGACTAGCAGATCCAATATTTGAGGAAACTACAGCAGTAGAATACACTAGTGGAAACGCAGATTTTTCAAGCTTTGTTGCTGTTGGAAACTCGCTTACTGCGGGATATTCAGACGGAGCATTATTTGCTAAAGGGCAAAATGTATCTTTCCCAAACATACTTGCAAATCAATTTGCAGTTGTAGGTGGTGGTAATTTTACACAACCATTAATGAATGATGATATAGGAGGTTTTGTTTTAGGAGGAAACCCAATTTTACACCCAATTACGGGAGCTAATTTATTTCCACCGAGGTTAATTTTTGATACTGCGGCGCAAGTGCCAGTTACATACCCTGCTCCATCAACAACCGAATTAATGACAACAATACCTGGTCCGTATAACAATATGGGAGTTCCAGGTGCAAAAGTAGGACATTTACTGGCACCTGGTTTTGGGAATATGACGAACTTCCCAAATGCAAACCCTTACTTTATACGTATGGCTTCACAACCTAATGCAACCGTTTTAGAAGATGCTTTAGCAATGAACCCTACTTTCTTCTCTTTATGGATTGGAAATAACGACGTATTAGGTTATGCTGCTTCTGGGGGAGACGGCTCTAACCCAATAACAGACACAGCTACCTTTACAGGAGCATACAATATGGTTGTATCTGCTTTAGTTTCAGCTTCTCCTAACGGAATTGTAGCAAATATTCCTAATGTAACAGATACACCACACTTTACCGTGGTACCTCATAATCCAATTCCTTTAGACGCTCCAACTGCTGGTGCTGTTAATGCTGCTTATGCTGCATATAACGCTGGTGTACAAAGTTTAGTAGGTGTTCCACCTGTAAACTTAACGCAAGAAGAAGCAGATAGCAGAATGATTAATTTTGCTGAAGGAAGCAATAATGCTGTAGTAATTATGGATGAAGACTTGTCTGACTTAACTATTTACAACCCTGCTTTAATAGGTATGAGACAAGCTACAAGCGAAGATTTAATAGTATTAACTGCATCTAGTTTTATAGGAACTCTAGCAGACCCAGGAAATCCTATGTCTGTTAATGGTGTTGCGATACCTCTAGGTGATAAGTGGGTATTAACCCCATCAGAGCAAGAAGAAATTGCTACAGCTACTCAAGCATTTAACCAAGTTATTGCAGATGCAGCAGCAGCAAACAATCTTCCTTTATTTGATGCAAATGCTTTCTTAAGCCAAGCAGCAACTACAGGAATTACTTCTGGATCTGTTACAGTAACAAGCGACTTTGTAACAGGAGGGGCTTTCTCTTTAGATGGAGTACACTTATCCCCAAGAGGATATGCTATTGTTGCAAACAAAATGATAGAGTTAATAAACACTACATATAACGCAAATGTTCCTAAAGTAAACCCTGCAAATTACACAGGAGTATATATTAACTAAACCGGAATAAAACATACTAAAAAACACCTTCAAATAGAAGGTGTTTTTTTATGGATTAAAAAGCTGTAATTTTTCATTAATTTTTTAAATTAAAACCACTATATTTGCAGCGCGAAAAAACCTTGTTCTAAACAAAATAGAATAATGTAATGTTTTCGCAATTAATTTATACCAAACATTAAATATAAAAGTAATGTCAAAAGTTACAGGTAAAGTTGCACAAATAGTAGGTCCAGTTATCGACGTTGAATTCGACGCTGGCGCTGAACTTCCAAGGATTTATGATTCGTTAGAAATTAAAAAACCAGACGGTTCTATTCTAGTATTAGAGGTACAATCTCACATTGGTGAGAACACAGTACGTACTATTGCTATGGATTCTTCAGATGGTTTAAGTAGAGGAACAGAAGTGAATGCTACTGGAGCTCCTATACAAATGCCAATTGGTGATGACGTATATGGTCGTTTATTTAATGTAATTGGAGATGCTATTGATGGTCTTGGAGATTTACCTAAAGCAGGGAATGCTGGGTTACCAATTCACAGAGAAGCACCAAAATTTGAAGATTTATCAACTTCTACAGAAGTTTTATTCACAGGTATTAAAGTAATTGACCTTATCGAGCCGTATGCAAAAGGTGGTAAGATTGGTTTATTTGGTGGTGCCGGTGTAGGTAAAACGGTATTAATCCAAGAGTTGATTAACAATATTGCTAAAGGACACGGTGGACTTTCTGTATTCGCAGGAGTAGGAGAAAGAACTCGTGAAGGAAACGATTTACTTCGTGAGATGTTAGAGTCAGGAATTATCAAGTATGGTGATGACTTTATGCATTCTATGGAAGAAGGTGGATGGGATCTACAAAAAGTAGATAAATCTGCTATGAAAGATTCTAAAGCTACATTCGTATTCGGACAAATGAACGAACCACCTGGAGCACGTGCGCGTGTTGCATTATCTGGTTTAACAATTGCTGAGTACTTTAGAGATGGTGCTGGTGAAGGACAAGGGAAAGACGTATTATTCTTCGTTGATAATATCTTCCGTTTTACACAAGCAGGATCTGAGGTATCTGCATTATTAGGTCGTATGCCTTCTGCGGTAGGTTACCAACCTACATTAGCAACAGAGATGGGTGCGATGCAAGAGCGTATTACTTCAACCAAAAGAGGTTCTATTACATCTGTACAAGCGGTATACGTACCAGCGGATGATTTAACAGATCCAGCTCCAGCTACAACATTCGCTCACTTAGATGCTACAACAGTATTATCTCGTAAAATTGCTGAGTTAGGTATTTACCCAGCGGTAGATCCTTTAGATTCTACTTCTAGAATTCTTACAGCAGATATTTTAGGGGAAGAGCACTATGCTTGTGCACAAAGAGTAAAAGAGTTATTACAACGATACAAAGAATTACAAGATATTATCGCTATTTTAGGTATGGAAGAATTATCTGAAGAAGATAAAATGGCTGTAGGTAGAGCAAGACGTGTACAACGTTTCTTATCACAACCTTTCCACGTAGCTGAACAATTTACAGGAATCCCAGGGGTATTAGTAGATATCAAAGAAACTATCAAAGGATTTAACATGATTATGGACGGTGAATTAGATCACTTACCAGAAGCAGCGTTTAACCTTAAAGGTTCTATCGAAGAAGCTATCGAAGCCGGAGAGAAAATGTTAGCGGAAGCCTAAACCAGTAAGCAGTAAATAGTATCCAAGTAGCGCAACACTACTAAATACTAATTACTAAATACTAAATACTAAAAAACTATGTACTTAGAAATTGTATCACCAGAAGCAACCTTATTTAGCAGTGAAGTGGATTCTGTTGTAGTTCCTGGAGTTAACGGTGATTTTGAAATGTTAAATAATCACGCTCCTATCGTTTCATTATTGAAAGAAGGAACAATAAAAATTCACACGCATACGCAAAGTCATTTAGTCTTTGATGAACTACATGGTGAGGTACAACCACATAACGATGACGATAAAATCTTACTTTTAAAAATAAAGTCGGGTACTATCGAAATGAAAGACAACAAAGTGATTGTATTAGCTGACTAATTACAAACATAAATGATATAAAAAAACGCTTCAGAAATTCTGAAGCGTTTTTTTTTGTAATAGTTTTTAGCTTTTAATCACACCTTTTTAATCACATTGGTTACTATTCCCCAAATAACAAAATCATTAGCATCTGTGATTTTGATAACAGGATAATCTGGGTTTTCCGGTTGTAACCAAACTCCTGTTGCATCTACTTTCAATCGCTTTACAGTAAACTCGCCATCTAAAAAACAAACAGCTATTTTATTATTTGCAGGCTCTAAACTTCTATCTATAACCAATAAATCACTATCCTCTAGTCCTGCTCCTATCATAGATTGTCCACTAACTTTCGCAAAGAAAGTAGCTTCTTTATTTTTTATTAACTCCCTGTCTAAACTGATGCGGTTTTCTTTAAAATCTTCTGCAGGAGAAGGAAATCCGCAAGAAATTCCGGTATCAAAAAAAGTAGCACCAGAATCTTCTAAAATCTCTGGTGTAAAAAACGTAAGGGCATTAGATTGGTGTAATAACATTGGAAACTTATTTTAACATGTATATTTTTCCGAAGCTTCGAAAAAACATCTTTATTTCAATTATAAAATTAATTCTAATTTATGAGATTATCGCTGCTACTTAAATTTATTTTACATGAATAATATCCTTTATATTAGTAGTATATCTTGGCGACAAACGTTCTTGCTTCATTTTCCAGGTCCGTTTTAAATCTTGACTTCCTAGTTTGATTTTATAATCGCCATATTTCATATTCACTGCATCTATAGCCTCCATTAAATAACGATGTTTAGGGTTTTCCTGTTCAAACAAATGTAGCTGATAATTATCTGTAGGTACTAATCCAGAAACAATAACTCCTGCTTTCTTATATTTAATTCCCTTTTTAAAAATAGAAGACACTGCCTGTACTGCGGCTTTACTTATAATTAAAGAGGAATTACTAGGACAAGATAAACTCACCATAATACTGCTTCTATGCTGCTCTAAATCGCTTTTATGCCTATCACTACTTAGCTGCACAATAACCACATGACAGCTAGAGCCTTGTTTACGTAGTTTTTCTGCACATATAGCTGCAAACGTCGAAATACGTTCTTTGATGTTTTCTATATCAGAAAAAGTATGTTCAAAGCTTCTCGTAGTAGCAATTACTTTTTTAGTTACTTGTTCTTCTAACTTCAAGGTAGGAACTCCCTCTAAATCACGTTTTAAACGGGCTTCGGTAACCGAGAAATTCTTTTTAACCCATGCGTCTGACAACTGTGTAAAGTCGTAAGCCGTCTTACATCCTTTTGCTTCTAAGCGTTTGCTTAATGCACGGCCAATTCCCCAAATATCTTTTATCTTCGTCCACTTTAAGGCTTTAATTCGCTTTTCTTCAGTATCTATTACATAGGCGCCATTGGTTTCCGCAGGATATTTTCTAGCTATCTTATTAGCTACCTTGCTTAAAGCTTTGGTCGGTGCTATACCTACAGAAGTAGGAATTCCTGTCCATTTCAAAACACGTTTCCTAATTTGTATGCCGTAACTATGTAAATCATAGTTTTCAAAACCTTTAAATGCTAAAAAGGATTCATCTATACTATACACCTCAACATCTGGAGTAAATTGTTTTAGGATTTCCATAACCCGCGAACTCATATCCCCATACAAAGGATAATTGGAAGAATGCACCTGTATATCATGGTTTTTACAAAAAGCTTCCCATTGAAAAATAGGGGCTCCCATGGGTAAACCCAAAGCCTTGGCCTCGTCGCTACGTGCGATAACACAACCATCGTTATTAGAAAGTATAGCGATTGGTTTTCCTTGTAAATTAGGGTTAAAAACACGTTCGCAAGAAGCATAGAAATTATTACAATCTACTAGTGCAAACATAGACTGCAAAGATAAAGGAAAAGAGATTTCTATTTCTGCACAAACAAAAATCTTATCAACTAAAAAGAATCGGGTACATACTCTAATAAATTACCAGGCTGACAATCTATTCTTAACAAACACAAAAATCTAGAAGGTAATAGCTAGCCTAAAAAGGAGTATTACTGAAATAATTTTTAGTACATTTAGTATTCTAAAGCAACAGTAGACAAAACTCCCCTTTATAGGGTAAATCATGAGCGACCTTTTTAAAGTCATAGCTAAATATCAGTACTCGGCAGAAGCGCAAATAATAAAAGGACGCTTAGAATCGGAAGGCATCCCGGTGTTTTTAAGTGATAACCTTACTATAGACACAGATCCTTTAGTGAGTAATGCTATTGGTGGAGTAAAATTGAAAGTATATGCGGAAGACGCCATGAAAGCACAGCATATTCTAGAAAATATACAGAAATATTCTATAAGTGATGAAGGCAAAGCAATAGCTTGTATAAACTGTAATAGCAAACGCGTTATAATGGTTTCTACCATCACAGACTTTAAATCTTTTTTCTCCTTTTTAATAGGATTCCTTTCTGGAACGCTTCCCTTTTACGCAAAAGACAAGTATAAATGTGAAACGTGCAATACCTTATTCAATATTCAAAAAACAAACTAAATAGTTCATGATGCAATCTTTTATTAAAACCCTTTTCGCATTCCTTCTATGCTTACAACTTCCGGCCTTAGCACAACAGGACCCGGAAATATTCGAAAAATTTGAATCTAAATTTTATACTATTGATGGCTACAAAATAAATGTTGAAATGAAAGGAAGCGGCGACCCTATATTCTTTCTTCCAGGCGGACCAGGAAACTCCCACGATTATATGCAAGGAAACTTTGGTCACTACTACAAAACCAATACCGTTGTGTTTTTTGACTGGATTGGTAGAGGAAAAAGTGACGATGCGAAAGATGCTTCGGAATATGCTGTAGAAAAGGATGTTTTACTTATCGAAAAACTAAGAAAGCTCCTAAACTTTGACAAAATATCTTTGGTAGGCCATTCTTACGGTACGGTTCCTGCCCAAGCCTATGCCATAAAATACGCAGATAATGTAGATAAAATGGTGCTAATAAATGGGTTTCACTCAGGTGCCATGTGGCAAGCAAACTGCGACAGCTACAACCACTATGCAAAAACACATTTTCCAGAAAAATGGAAAAAAGTAGATTCACTTCGCGCCCTAGGATATCTTTCTAGCGAAGAGCCTTTAAAATCCCTTTACGGAAGCTTTCCTACCAAGTACATTTATTACCACAACACAAAACTGAAGCAAAATGTACCAAAAGAAAAATTTAGAGGCTGGGCTAATGATGTATATACAACCATTATTGGTGTAGATGGCGATTTTCACGTTGCCGGAAGCATGATTAACCAAGACTACAGACGAAAATTAAAAGATGTAGAAGCAAAAACACTCATTATCGCTGGTCGTTATGATGGGGTTTCTACTCCAGAATTTGCCGTGCAATACAAAACATTCATGCCACAAGCACAATTTGTAATGTTTGAACAAAGTAGTCACAATCCGTATTTAGAAGAACCTGAAAAATTCTATACCTTATTTGACGAGTTTATGGAGATAAAATAATTTTCAAAAGAATCATCCAGCAGCTATTTCACTTCTAAAACGGTAAAATAGCTGCTTTTTTTATGCTGAAGCCTAGCTTGAAACTTCACGGTAAGATTCCTTTAAAATAGTAATTACCGCTTCTATTTCATCTTCGTTTAAATGCCCGAAACCTAAACGTATCGCACACACCTCTCTATTTTGATACAATATGGTTTTTGGCAAAAACAAATCTTTTTCCTTTGCTTTTTCAGCTAGTTTAATCAGGGAAATAGTTGGAGAAAATTGTAACCAAACCGCTAAGCCCCCCACAGGAACTTGCCACGTTGCAACCTCTTTAAAATGCATGTCTAACGCCGCACATAAACAATCTCGTCTTTGCTTATAAACAGTAATATTCTTTTTTATTAACCGATGTATTTCTCCTTCCGAAATAAGCTCTTGAAGCATTTGTTTCTGTATCAAATCTCCTTGCCTATCTAACAGCTGTAAATAGTTTTTGGCTTCCTTAATAATGTTTTCAGGAGCAACAACAAATCCAATTTGAAAACTAGGAAAAAATGACTGCCCTAACCTTCCTAAGTAAATTACAACTCCTTCCCCGTCAGAACTAGCCATAGGCAACATAGCAGATCCATCAAACTGAAAATCATAATCAAAATCATCTTCTATAATTGCAAAACCGTAAGCTTTGGCAAGCTGTAATAATTTCAATCTTCTTTCTGCTGAAAGGCTTACCGTGGTTGGGTATTGCCTATGTGCACAAACATACACACAGCGAATGCGGTTTTTAGTGAAGTTTTTTTCAATAAAATCTACATCTATACCCTGTGCATCTACTGGAATAGGAATAATATTAGCTCCTGCTTGCTGAAAAATCATATTCGATTTATAAGAACTCAAATCTCCAACAAGAACCACAGCATCTTTTTCTATCAAAAGTTGCGAAACGATATACAGACTCATCTCAGTGCTTCGCGTACTTACAATATTATTCGGTTGTATATGAAACCCCCTTGTAGCATTTAAATAATTACGCAACTCCTTACTAAAAACAGCATAAGACTGTTCTTGCGGCTGGTTCCATTTAGAAACTAATCTTGATCGTTTCATAGATGCGCTATACCACCTAGAAAACGAATGCGTAGGATGCAAACGCAAATCTGCTTGCCCATCGTTAATTACATATGTACAGGTAGAAGATTCGTCGGTTGATGCTAAATTAAAAGAGGATTGAAAAGGAAAACCGGCCGTCAAAGGATAAGCGGTTAAATGCTCTAATCCCTGTGAAACACCTCTTAAAGCAGCAGTTTTTCGTTCTGGCTTTAAAACAAAAGTTCCTTTATTGGCCACAATATCTACCCAACCTTGGGAGGCAAGCTCCTCATAAACAGCTACTGCCGTGTTTCTGTTTATAGAAAATAGTTCTCCAAACTTTCTAGTTCCCGGCAAAGCAGCTCCTTCAGGTAAATATCCACGCTGAATAGCATTAATCATTTGCTGCGCTATTTGTATATAAATAGGTGTATTGGGAGATTTTTCGAAAAAAATCAAAGATTGTAACATTTCCTCAACCGGACTATTTATCATTTTAAAACTGGACCACTTTAGTAATCCGGAAAGGTAGTAATTTCGCCGCTCAAAAAACAAGAAATTATCTTATTATGAAATGTATACCAGTATTTCTTTTACTTGCCATGTTTTCCATAGCAACACAGGCGCAAAATTTAGAGCAAGAACAACTTCTAGATTCTGTAGTTATAACCTCAACTAGAATCGATTTACCTTTTTCTGAAAATTCTAGAACCATAACCGTAATTACAAAAGCAGATATCGAAAAAAGTGCCGCAAACAATGTAGCTGACTTACTACAACAGATGGCGGGAATAGACATTAGACGTAGAGGAGCAGACGGCATGCAAGCCGATTTATACATTCGTGGCGGTGGATTTGATCAAACCTTATTATTAATTGACGGAATAAAAGTGGAAGACGCGCAAACCGGACACCACACCATGAACATGGCACTTCCTTTAGAACTTATCGAGCGCGTAGAAGTCATTAAAGGTCCTGCTGCAAGAGTTTTTGGACAAAACGCTTTTACAGGAGCTGTTAACATCGTAACAAAAAAGAATACCCAAGACCAAGTTTCCATAAACGCACAAGCGGGATCCTTCGGACAACTGCATGGTTCGGTTTTAGTGGCTAGCCAGTTTGAAAATTCTTCACATATCGTGCAAGTTTCAAGAAACACCTCAGAAGGATATAGATATAATACAGATTATGACAATCAGAATTATTTCATCAAGAGCGCCTTCAATACAAACCACAGCCCCATCAACCTAATTGCTTCTTTTCAAGAAAGAAAATTTGGAGCTAATGGCTTTTACTCAAATCCTTCAGCAATCAACCAATACGAAGAAACACAGGCTAGTTTAGTTGGAGTTTCCACAGAAATAAGAAACGAAAACCTGACGCTTAGACCAAAAATATATTGGAAAAGAAACCAAGATATCTATGTTTTTATAAGAGAAAACCCTGCTGTTTACAGAAACTTACACCAAACCAATAAGGTTGGAGCTTCTCTAGATGCTTCCTATACTTCTAAAATGGGGCTTACTGGTTTTGGGGTAGATATCGCAAAAGTATATTTGTCTAGTAATAATCTAGGGTCTAGAAATCGTTTTATGACAACCCTGTTTTTAGAACACCGATTCAAACTAGCTCAGGATAAATTAGACATCACACCGGGAGTTGCTGTAAACTATTTCTCAGATTTTAAATTTCATGCCTTCCCTGGTTTAGACATCGGATATAAATTAAATGAAGATTTAAAAATCTACGGAAACATAGGATATACCTACAGAATCCCTACTTATACCGACTTATATTACAGCGATCCTACTACCCTAGGAAATGAGAATTTAGATCCAGAAGAAGCTATTGCAGAAGAACTAGGAGTAAAATACAATACCGGAAGATTTAATGCTTCACTGGCTGTTTTCAACAGAGATTCTAAAAAATTAATCGACTACGTAAAAGAAAACGAAGCAGATTTATGGGAAGCAAGAAACCTTAGAGATTTAAATACAAAAGGAATAGAATTAAACACCTCTTACAAATTCAATATAGCTGGGTTTAAGCAACAAATAAAAGCAGGTTACACCTTTTTAGAGGATGATTTAGAAGAAGTAAACAACTTTTCTAAATATGCTATCAACTCATTAAAGCACCATGCAACTGCCGCATTACAAACACAGTTTATCAAAAACCTTTCTCATAATATTATTTATAAATATGCCGAAAGAGCTTCAGGAGAAAGCTATGCTGTGGTAGATGCTAGTGTAAATTACACTATGAAATCTCTAGAACTTTCAGTTACAGCAAACAATATTTTCAATACAGAATATACCGAAACCAACCTGGTGCCAATGCCAAAAGGAAACGTATTATTTGGAGTGAAATACCTTTTCAAATAAACCGCTAACACCACCAATTCCATATTCTCCATGAGCAAGATAAGACACAACTGGACCACAGAAGAAATTCTAGATATATACCATAAACCAATGATGGAGCTGCTTTACGAAGCAGCTTCTGTGCACCGCTTACACCATGACCCAAATACGGTGCAAGTCAGTACGTTACTTTCTATTAAAACCGGCGGATGCTCCGAAGACTGTGGGTATTGCCCACAAGCAGCCCGTTACCACACCAATATAGAAGGAAACGATTTAATGACCATACAGCAGGTAAAAGCACAAGCCCTACGTGCAAAAGCTGGAGGTAGTTCTCGTGTTTGCATGGGTGCCGCTTGGAGAAATGTAAAGGACGGAGAAGAATTTGACCAGGTTTTAGAAATGGTTCGTACCATTAATAAACTGGATATGGAAGTTTGCTGCACCTTGGGGATGGTTACAGAAAACCAAGCAAAAAGACTAGCAGAAGCAGGATTATACGCCTATAATCACAATTTAGATTCTTCAGAAGAATACTATAAAGAAGTCATTTCAACACGTGGTTTTGAAGATCGTTTACAAACCATAAACAACGTGCGTAAAACCAATGTTACCGTTTGTTCGGGTGGAATTATCGGTATGGGAGAATCTATCAAAGACCGCGCAGGAATGCTAGTAGCTCTTTCTACTTTAAATCCGCAACCAGAATCTACTCCAATAAACGCCTTAGTAGCTGTGGAAGGTACTCCTTTAGAGGACCAACAACCTGTAGAGATTTGGGACATGATTAGAATGGTTGCGACAACCAGAATCGTATTACCAGAAACACAAGTGCGATTAAGCGCAGGAAGAACACAAATGTCTAGAGAAGGACAAGCCATCTGCTTTTTTGCAGGGGCAAATTCCATATTTGCAGGCGACAAACTTTTAACAACGCCTAATCCTGATGTAGACCAGGACATGAAAATGTTTGAAACACTAGGCTTAACACCACAAAAACCCTTTACCAAAAAAGTACAACCACAAACAGTAGAAGCTGCCGATTCTAAACTAGAAGCTTTAGGCGAAAAACCAAAATGGACAAGACCAGGGCATAAAATAGAGCGCAACGAGTTAGCAAAACAAAACCGAAAAACACATAACTAGTTAAAGTATACTTAGGAAGATTTTAAAGTCCTTAGGTTTTAGTAACTTTGTACCCTTTAAAATCTACCATATTGAAACTGAATCTTAAAGAAATTCCTCGCGTTAAAGACATTAGTAAAGAGGACTTTATAAAAAACTACTTTAAGCCACAAAAACCCGTGGTGATAGAGCAGTTTATAGAAGATTGGCCTGCGTATAGCAAATGGAGTTTAGACTATATGAAGGAAGTGGCTGGTGATAAAACAGTTCCTTTATATGACGATAGACCGGTAGACTATAAAGATGGTTTTAACCAAGCCCATGCCACCATGAAAATGAGTGACTATGTAGATTTGCTAAAACGGAAACCTACAAAATACCGCATCTTTCTTTGGAACATTTTAAAGGAAGTACCGCAGCTTCAAAAGGATTATTCTTATCCCGATTTTGGATTAAAACTAATGAAGGGCTTACCTATGTTGTTCTTTGGAGGGAAAAATTCGCATACCTTTATGCATTATGATATCGATTTGGCGAATATTTTTCACTTTCATTTTGAAGGAAAAAAACAATGTATCTTATTCGACCAAGACCAGAATGAGTATTTATATAAAATTCCGCATTCCTTAATCGTTAGAGAAGATATTGATTTTTCGAATCCAGATTTTGAAAAATGGCCAGCATTGCAACATGCAAAAGGATATATCACCGAATTAAATCACGGGGAAGTTTTATATATGCCAGAAGGATATTGGCACTATATGAAATACCTCACCCCAGGCTTCTCCATGAGCTTACGAGCTATAGCAAGAAACCCCAAAAACCTAGGAAAAGCAATTTACAATATTGTTATTATGAGGCATTTTGACAATTTGATGCGAAGAATAAAAGGGCAAAAATGGATAGACTGGAAAAACAAACAAGCAATAATTAGAACGCATCAAAATTTTAGCTAATTTTGCACTTTACCAAACTTTAAATCTATAAAAATGAAAAATATTTTAGCAGCAATTGCATTGTTTAGTGTGAGTTTCATGCACGCACAATCTTTCTCTGGAAGCGGAGATCAAAAAGTACAAATCGGAGCAAATTTCCAAAATAATGCTACCGGAATTAATGTAAGTTATGATTATGGTTTAGGAGAGAATATGTCTATTGGTTTTACTTCTTCTTACGCTTTAGGTATTCCAAGTGAGTTAAAAGAAGATAGGTATGTTGCTGGTGTAAAAGTACAAGACAAAGCAAGCTTTACAGATCGTTTTGATTTAAAAGCGCGTTTTAATGCTAATATTGGAAACGTTCTTAATATTGATGAAAACTTTGACCTATACCCAGGATTAAACCTAGGACTAAAGAACTTTGGTTCCCACCTTGGAGCACGTTATTTCTTTTCAAACGGTTTTGGAATATACTCTGAGTTAAACCTACCAATAGCTAAGTATAATACAGATAAACTAACGGCAGCAGAGAAAATTCATAACCAATTTACGGTAAATGCAGGAGTAGTATTTAATCTATAAGAGGAAATACTAAATAATATTCAAGCTGATTTTCTATCCTACTAAGGAATAGAAAATCAGCTTTTTTTATGCCATAAATGAAAGGAAAAATACGCTCTGTATTTTTAAATAGAAAAGAGAAATACCTATACTTTGCTTTTAAGTAATTTAAAACAAGGCATTCACTTTATCGTAAACCAAATGACTTTCCCAACCTCGATAAAGCAGGAAGTCGGCAAGTTTTTTCTTTTTCTTAAACGGATTGCTTTCTTTTATAGTAGCTGCTTTTTTTTCTGCTAGAGCATGAAAACTTTCTAAATATTCGGCCGGTTCTATTTCTTTTAGCGCGATACTAATAATCGTCTTACTAATGTCTTTTCTCCTTAACTCCAAGGTAATTCTTTGTTTCCCCCAGTGCTTCATTCGAAACTTGCCACGAACAAAAGCCTTTGCAAAACGCTCTTCATTTAAAAAATTGTGTTGCAGCAAATGCACAACAACAATATCAATAGCCTCGGGTATCATGCGCATTTTCTGCAGTTTATCAACAACCTCCTTATGGCAGCGTTCTTGATAAGCACAGTAATTTTCTAGCATTCGCTTAGCTTCCTCTAAAGTATAGGTTTTAACAGAATTCATACCCGCAAGATAATAACAATTTGTTAATGTTTAATCAACTCTCAAACAACCACATATATATATTTTCGCTATATTTATAGACTTGTTTTTGAATTAATCCAAAAACCCTCCCTTATGATGAAGAAGTACGCACTAATATTTTTAGCTTTCCTAGGCTTTAGCTTGTCTAGCTTTGGGCAATACTCTGGTACTGGAACCTTTACTAAAATCAATTCTTTAGCTGAGTTAACAGATGGATATTATGTAATTGCTGAAAGCGAAGAAAAGTATGCTATGAATAACTTCCATACTGGAACGTTTCTAGAGCGTACACCGATTAACCCTATAAGCTCTACAATTACTGACCCTACAGGTACTATTGTGTGGAAAATTGAAACTAACGGCTCAGGAAGAACCATTTACAATGAAGATACTTCTAAATATATTTCTTACACCGGAAGTTCTAATAATGTACAAATTGTTGACAATGTTGCAACAAATAATCAAAGGTGGAACATTACATATTCCGGAGGATCCTTTATTTTTTCAAATGTTTCAATAACGAGTAGAGATTTGCAATATAACTCTAGTGCCCCAAGGTTTGCTTGCTATACTGGTAGTCAAAGAGATTTGTCTTTATTTAAACTAACGGTTCAAACTCCAACCATAACAGCTACACCAACCACATTAACAAATTTAGATTACACTGTTGGTTCAGGGCCTTCAGCAGCACAAAGTTTTAATGTAACAGGAACCTTATTGGTGGCAGGAACCACTATAACTTCTAACTCTACCAATTTTGAGGTATCACTAACGGAAGTTGGTGGCTACGCTAACTCTGTTGCCGTACCCGCAGGATCGCTTAATGGCACAACAACCATTTACACACGCTTAGTTGCCGGCTTAGCTATAAATACTTACAGTGGTACCTTAACTATTAGTAATGCCACTCCTGGAATAGGCACAACACCCACTATCAATGTTAGTGGAGAGGTACTGCCTACCACAGAAACAATAACCGTTATACAAGCCACAGGAGGAACTATAACACCTGGAACAACCACTATAAATACTGGAGCTAACCAATCCTTTACCGCAACACCAGATGCTTGTCATACTTTTAGTCATTGGGTCGTTGATGGCACGGCTGCTGGTAGCGCCAACCCATACACTTTTACTAATGTTACAGCAGATCATACCGTTACTGCCGTTTACACGCAACACACATACGATATTACAGCAACTGCTGGACCTAACGGTACCATAACACCTACAGGAACTACAACTCTTAATTGTAGAGACAACCAAAGCTACAGCATCACAGCAGATACTGGCTACGCAGTAGCAGATGTTTTGGTAGATGGCGTATCTGTGGGGGCAGTTACCTCTTATGACTTTAATAATATAACACAGGCACACACCATTAGTGTAACCTTCGCAGTGTATACGGCACCTTGTTTAGAAGAAAAATTTGAAAGCGGATTGCCTACATCATATCAAAATGGCTCATGGCCTTTATCCTCAGGTACCTGGTCTGGTACCCAAGTTATAAGAGGTAATAATAGCCATACTGGATCTTATAGTTGTCAAATAAGATCACAAACTGGCTCTAACATTACATCTCCTGAAGTAGCAAATGTTCAGTCTATTACCTTTTGGGCAGCTGGAAGTACTTCTTCAAGTAGAGTTCAAGTTAATTACTCCACAGATAATGGCGCAAATTGGAATGCAGCTCCCGAATCTCCATTTACATTATCTACTTCATTTAATCAATATACAGCAACAATAAATACAACTTCAAATACAATAATACAGTTTTACAGAACAAATGGAACTGTATATATTGATGACATAGAATTTCATTGTGACACCCCATGTACTCCTCCTGCAGACCCTACGGGAACTATTACTGGAGCTACTCCTGTTTGTGCCGCTAGTACTTCTCTAAACTTTTCTGGTACTGCCCCATCTAATGTTACCTATTATTGGCAAAATAGCTCCCTAGGAGAGTCGCAAACCAACGACGCGGCAAGCAACTTAACCGTTACAACTTCAGGAGACTATTACGTTAGAGCCTATGAAAACGTAGAAGGATGCTGGTCGAATGATGAAGTGGGACCTTATTCGGTTTTTGTAAGCTCCTCCGCACCTATTATTGATACCAATCCAAATGATATTTCCGCTGGCGTTGGAGGTTCTGCTACCTTTTCTGTAACAAGCGCTAACGGAGCCAATTATCAATGGCAAGTATCTACCGATGGAGGTGGAACCTGGTCTAATATTGGAACAGATAACAACTCCCTCACAATAACCAACGCACAACTTGCAGACAACGGTAATCTATATCAGGTTATCGTAACAAACGCCTGTGGAAGTACAACTTCTAGCACAGCAACATTAACAGTAACAACATCCACTATATTTAGTCCTGGAGAATTAATTTTTGTTGGATATGACGGACAAATTAATGGTAGTGGTGCTAACGATGAGTTTTTATTAGCTACTTTAGTGGATATCACACCAGGAACAGAATTTTCATTAGTTAACTCGCGCTACGAAGCTGGTGCTCCAGCAAATGTAAGAACCCAAAAATGGGGAGGGGGTAGTAATGATCCAAGCGAGGAACCTTTTGAAACAAAAATACAATATAACGGGACTTCTACGATTCCTGCAGGATCAGTGCTTAGGTTTAATGTAACAACCACTAATGCATTTTTGGTCTATGCTTACGTTACTATTGGTACAACCTCTACAGATAGAACAGCTGAGTTTAGCGCAAACGTTACTTTTCCTGGCTCACATGCTAATATATCTACATCAGGCGATGATCAACTGTACTTAATGCAAGGAGATTTCACTTTTGATGGCACTACCGATGCTAATGAGGCAAATTACTACTTTAGCGGGACACTTTTACACGGTATTACTATAGGAACCCCTTGGGTGCCTTTATCTAGTGCTTGTTCTGGAGTAAATGGCAGTACAGGAAGACAATCTCGTTTACCAGCAGAACTTAGATGTTTTAATGTGGTTAGCGAAAACTCTATTAGAGGGTATTACGAGAATGATAAAGAGCATGGCTTAGCTACTTTAAGGGAAATAGTAAACAGTGTGTCTGATGTAGCAGGAAACTGGAACTTAACTGGCTATAATTTTGACCCAACAGATAATACCGCTGCAAGTGGAGGAAAAACCTTTAACATCAACCCAAGTAACCCGGTAGGACAATGGGTAGGTGATGTTGACAATAACTGGTTTAACTGTGCCAATTGGGAAGGACTAGCGGTACCAAAATCCAATACAAATGTACAAATTGATGCTACTTCTTTAAATAATGCTGTTATAGACCATACAGCAAACTATTCCAATGAGTTTAATGATATTGCATACACAAATAATATAACCATTTCCGGGAATAGTGTAGTGCTTGAGGGAGATGCTAATAATGTTTTAGAAGTACATGGAAATCTAATATTAGATAGTGCTGGCACCTTAGACATGGACGATAACAACAATACTACTCCAGATGGACAATTATTTCTGTATGGAAATTGGACAAATAATATAGGGGAAGCTGCTTTTAATGAAGGCAATGGTACGGTTATATTCACAGGAAACAACCCGCAAATCATCAATAACGTTACACCAATCGGAACAGAAGAGTTCTATAATGTAATTCTTAATAACGATTTTAATACCAATGTTTCTAACAATCTATTCATGCATGGAAATCTTACAGTGAACTCAGGATTCACAGCAACAGTGGACTCTAACGACTATATACACGTGCATCATAGTTTAAATAATAATGGCACCTTCAATATTTTAGATAGCGGCTCCTTAATACAAGTAGATGATGCCGGGGTAAACACAGGTAATATAAGCATGTTACGAAACACACAAATTAGACGTTTGGATTATGTGTACTGGTCATCACCTGTTAGCGGTTTCAATGTAAATAACATATCTCCTGGATCTCCAACAAACCTTATTTTTAAATGGGGGCCAACAGACACCAATGCGAATGGTACCCAAGGAAATTGGATTAATGCAGCAGGGGAAATCATGGAACCTGGGCTTGGATATATTGTTAGAGGACCTAACTCTTATAACAATACTGCTGCTCTATATACTGCAGAATTTAATAATGGCGTGCCATTTAACGGATTAATTTCACGGAATGTTTCAAGAGGTACTAACCCTACAAATGAAGACGATGACTGGAATTTATTAGGGAATCCCTACCCTTCTGCTATTAACGCTTTAGAATTCCTAAACAACACGGCAAATACTGCCGCTTTAGATGGCTTTGTAAATATTTGGACACATGGTACCTTACCATCTAGCGCCATCCCAGATCCTTTTTACGAAGATTTTGTATATAACTATACTTCCAATGATTATATTACCTATAACGGTACAGGTACAACCAGTGGCCCTTCAGGGTTTAACGGATATATAGCTGCCGGACAAAGTTTTATGGTAAACATGAATAACGGTCCTGCCACAACACTTCCTATTGAATTTAGAAACAATATGAGGGACAAGTCCTACGATAATACACAGTTTTATAGAAATGGTAGTATTGAAAAGCATCGTATTTGGCTAGACTTAGCTCCTGAGAATCAGCCAGCATCTCGTATTTTAGTAGGCTATGTCGAAAATGCAACACAAGAACGCGATCGTTTATACGACGCAATCACCGATACACAGAACTTCTATTCCTTAATTAATAACGAAAGATTTGTGATTCAAGGTAGAGCACTCCCTTTTCAAGACACAGATGTGGTACCAATAGGAGTTAAAATAGCTTCCCCTGGTAATTACACCTTTGCAATCGCCTATGTGGATGGCTTATTTGAAACGGAGAATCAAAATATTTATATAAAAGACAAGCATTTAGGTTACATACATAATATATCCAATGCACCCTATAGTTTTTCTATAGAAGCAGGGGAATTTAATGATCGTTTTGAAATTGTATATAGAGAAAATGCACTTTCTACAGAGGAAAACGAACTAAACACCGGACTAACTATTATAGAATTGCAAGATGGCGATGTACAGTTTCAAGTTTCTAATAATGTAGAAATTAAAAATGTAAAAATTTACGATGTACTAGGCCGATTATTATACAACCTACAAGGAAATAGCAGCACCGAAGTGTATAATTTAAACAAGCTAAGCCAGTCAACCTATATCGCAAAAATAACCTTATCCAACGGAATTGTTATTAGTAAAAAAGCAGTAAAAAGATAGTTTTTTAAAAAGCTACAAGATCAAAGCCTACTCAATAGAGTAGGCTTTTTTATTTACGCTAAAATGGAAAATAAAAACCAAATTCAGCAAGCACAAATCAAAAAAACAGATGCACCATAATCCATAGATATTAGCTAGATTCCCTATAGGTATAGCGTATATATAGCGTATGTATAGCGTAGATACTTTATAGTAGACTCATAGTAACCCCATAGAAAACCTATAGAAAACCTCAAAAAACTAGTATCCAAGGTCCAAACGGAAAGAAAGAAATCCAGGAACTACAATAGAATTTTCAAACAGTAAAATAAAACAGACTTAATAACAAGGGAAACGAACTAGAAACAGTAGTTAAATACTATAATTTAAAGAGAGAATAAAGTTTCTGCCTGGAGAGGCAATTCCTGAAGAATACGTTTTATAACGTTGGTCAGTTATATTCTCTAAGCTAGCGCTTAGTGTGGTACTCTTTAATAGTTGTATTTGTGCACGAAAGTTTAGCGTGTACCAAGAAGGAGAATATGGGTTTCCGTTACTATCTAGAGCATACATATAATCCTTGTCTTTTTCAGATGGCGCTAAATCCGCAAAAGAAAGTTCCTTATTATATTCTGCAAAAGCATCAAGCTTCACTTTTTTATTTTGCCAAATAAAATGGGTGTTTCCAAAGTTTGGAGCTATATGTCTAACAGGAACTTCAATATTGTTTTCTTCTTCCGTACCGCCAATAATATTGTATTGACTAGTAAGCTGAAGTTTTTCAGTCAAATTTGCTTTCATACCAATTTCAAAACCATAAATCCAGGCTTTAGATGCATTTTGAATTGCTTGCACTTGGCTTAATTCGTTATTATACATTATTTCACTTTCGCCATTCAAGGTAAAATCACGTCTTACCAAGGCATTATCTAAATAGGTATAATAACTTGCTAAATCTAGTATAATTTTATTACTAAAGTCTAATTTTAAACCAAGCTCCCCATTATAAGCATACTCCGGTTTCAAGTTCTCATTTGGCACTACAACGGCTCCTGGTTCACTATCAAAAACCTTACCTACATCATCTATGTTTGGTGCTCTAAATGCTGTAGAAGCGTTTAATTTCCATTGCATGGTTTTATTAGGTAACCAACTAATTCCTGCAGTACCCGTAACTGCTCCTGTACTACTTTTTGTAGTATCAAATGGAAGGTTTAAATAGACGTTATTTTCGGTAAAATCTGCCTTATAGCTAACGTAGTTATAACGCAAACCAGATTGCAAAACAAACTTAGAATTTGGCTTATATTTTAAACTTGTATACACTGCTGCAGATTGCCAATAAGAATCGTCTGGGTACCTGGTTAAAATAGAACTTGTTTCATTAGCATGAATGTCTTTTGTGTATGCTTCTGAATTTACCTTATTTAAAACATACTCTACTCCATAAAACATTTCGGTTTTAGCACTTATTTGTTTTTCAAAATCTAAATTAGCGGAATAGGCATTTACACTTTCCTCTTTATTTCTTTGTGAGCTAGATTGGAAATTCCTGTCAATTCTACTTTCTTTAAAATTCTGAAAAGCAGATACAAATTTAATTTTATCATATAGAATAGCTCTACTACTTAACTTAGTAAAACCCGCATTGGCCATAAACCATTTTTGCGGACCATAATTCCATTCGGCAGAACGTAATTGATCTCCTTTATAACGAATCAATCTATCATATCTAGGAAAATCGGAAGTTGCAGAATAATACAAACCAAAATCAAAACTCAGGTTTTCTTTTGGTTCAAAACGTGCTTTCTGCATAAAGTTCATTTGATCGTAACCTGAAAATCTCTGTACTCTTGGATTGCTATTCTGTACAATAACATCTTCCCCATTATTCGTTACAACATATTCTGGCCTTAAATAATCATCAGGACCATGTTTACCCATTCTTAAATCATCAAAAGAAGTAAAACTAGCATTGGTTAAAAATGCCCAATTTTTTAGTCCGATATTAAAATCTAAGTGTCCCGTTTTTTCATTAGAAGCAGACGCATACCTAACAGTGGCATTGGCATGAAACTTTAAAGAATCTGAATAAGATAGTCTTGGCGTTTTTGTATAAAAACTCATAACACCTCCAATAGCATCACTACCATAAATAATAGATCCTGCACCTAGAGTTACTTCCGTATTTTCAATACTAAAAGGGTCTATCGAAATCACGTTTTGCAGGTTTCCTCCTCTAAAAATAGCGTTATTCATTCTTACGCCGTCAACTGCTAATAATAATCTGTTGGTTGAAAACCCTCTAATCATAGGGCTTCCGCCACCTAATTGACTTTTCTGAATATACACCTGACCGGATTGTTCTAGTAAATCGGCACTTGTTTGCGGATTAGCAAATTGAATACTATTGGCACTTATGTTTACAATTTTCTGCGGAATATCTCTTTTACTCTGTTTAAATTTAGAAGCAGAAATTACCACTTCTTCTAAACCATATGAAAGTGGTTCTAAGGTTATTATTGAAGAATTGATTTCTGTTTTAATCACAGAGAACTCATGATAAGAAAGATGCTGAAAATATATACGCTCTCCACTCCTAAATGCATATAAATTAGCTACTCCGTCAAAATCTGTAATCGTGCTAGAAGATTTGGATTTATTATAGATAGCAACACTTGGAATAGGCTCTCCTGTTTCTTTATTTAATACCGTAATTTGTTGGGCTTGAGAAAAAATGCTTGTAAAAATACAGAGAACAAGAAAACTAAAATATTTCATGCTAAGTGCTAAATAATTGGTTAAAAACTTCTAAGGATTTAGGTTTTTTAAAACTTCCTAAATGCAAATCGAAATAAAGCAACAACATAGCTAAAAACTCCTGTCGCTGTTTTGCGTTTATTTTGATAGACGATACATCATCAAAAATTGTGCCCAGTAGCTGTTTTAGTAGTACTATCTTTTCTCCTGAAATACTATAAATATCGGTTGGCTTATCTTCAAACCTACCTGCATGTAAATTAAAATAGGGTGCTTGTATATTATTTGTTTCCGGATAAAAACCAAGGTGCTTTGTTAGTTTCAATAAAAATAACAAATGGAAATTAGAGCAATTATCTTCAATATCTAATACTTGCAAGGAGGTTTCTAGATATTCGTAAAGTGCTTCATTTTGTTCCTCTTCTTGTAAAGAAGCGGAAAGCACTTCGGCTAAAAACATAACTATAGTGCTTTTTACAATATGATTATGTAAGGTAGCATACACCAAATAAGGTTTCACTTCTTTTATATACTGAAGTGTTCTATTATTCTGATAATTAATCTCTAACTGTAATTGCGTAAGAAGTTGAAAATATGCGTTTTTTAACTTCCCTGATTTGGATTTAAGAATGCCTTTTAATAAGAAACTAACAACGCCAAATTGTTTTGTGTAACACTTTACAATTAAGTCGTTATCCCCATACTTTATCTTAGATAAAACTATAGCATTGGTTCTAACAATCATTATCGCACAACCATTATTTTTAAGACCTTCGTTTCAAAGGTATCTAAGTCTGAAAGCATAACTAAATATACTCCAGAAGCCACGGTATTATTAGATAGGTTCTTACCATTCCAAAGGGCCGTTCCACCATCAATTTCTAGGTTATACCCCTTGTACCTGGAATTGGTTCTACTCTCTGCTTCTGCAACTAGATTACCTTCAATATCTGTGATTTTAATATTTACATTATCTGAAATTCCTTTAATCTTTATTTTATCCTGTGCCATATTAAAGCTTGGCCTAACCGGATTAGGATACACATAAGCATCTGCTAAATTATCACTTGTAGAAGAACCTCCGGCCTTAAAGGAAACCAATCCTTTTTCTGTGGCAATATAAACCGTACCGCTGGAAGAATCTATAGATAAGTCTACTATATTATTACTAGGCAAAGGAGAGTTTACCTTAGTAAAATGATAAATCGTTTCTTGTCCATCAGAAGAAAAATAAAACAGCCCAGAACCTATAGTTGCAACCCATTTATTGTTGGAGCCATCTACTTTTATATCTGAAACAAACTGCTGATACAACAACTCTTCTGCCACGCCATTTTCTAAAATAATTATCTGATTAACGGTAGGATTTGGATCGGTAAAAAATGAAGATGAATTATACAATACTCTTAAACCTAAATTAGTTCCAACCCATACTTGATTTCTATTATCAACAGCTACAGCAGTTACCAAAGGCGATGGCATATTTTGTTCTTCAGTATAAATGGCTCTTATTTTGTCTCCCGAATTATTTTCGTTAAACCCCATTAGCCCTAGTTTGTACCCTCCAAACCACTTGGTACCATTACCATCTATTTCTATATCACTAAAACCCCATTCATCATTTAGCCCATCTAAAATTAACGGGGAAAAATCAAAGCTCTGCCATTGATTTGTTGCAGGATCATATGTTTTTAAAGGCTTTTGCACCCTTCCTGTCATCGTCCATAACAAACCGTTTCTATCAAAAGTAGCAGCACTTTGTCTAATACTCGTATAATCAGGACTACCTGGAACTACCAAAGACTCTAATCCACTATTAGTTTGGTCATGTAAAACTACAGACACATCGCTTTCAACTTCTAAAATCCCATCTTGAAAAGAACTTATAAACACGTGATTTTCCACAAAAGGGTTCACAGAAATTTTATTTAAATTCCTTGCACCTAAAACACTATCAAAAGGAATATTTATCCAAGCTTCATCTTTTAAATGACTAAACCCTCTTTTTCTCATAGGAGAGGGTGTATAGAAAAGGTCATAGTCCCCGAAAGTAACCCAAAGGTTATTATTTACAGCTTCCAATGAAAATGCTTGGTTTAAAAGAGGGCCATCTGGGACTATTTGATCAAATGTTATAGGACTTAATAATGATGTTTTGATTAGTCCCGAATCTATAGTACCAATGTATAAATAATCACCACCAATTGTTGCTGAGGTAAATTCTGAATTAATTTCAGGATTACTATTTGATACATTGGCTAATAAGTTGAAAGCAACATCATAAACAAATACATCTTTTTTAGTAGTAACAATTAAATAATCATCTACACTTCTTACATCAGTAGTTTGATCATCATATCGGACTAATTCTGTTAATCCATTATCTCCTAGCTCATAAAAAAACCTATTAGATCTACCTACATATAAATTATCACCATTTGTCTCAACAGAATTATACCATCCACCAGGCGCTGCTCTTACCCATTCATTAAAGTCAATTAAGTTGAAACTATTTACATTTGCTTTGACTACACCTCGAGAACTAATACTTGCCGCATAAATAAACCCTTCAAAAACCTCTGTTTGCTCTATTATGACTTGACTTCCCTGATCACCTATAAAATAAGTATCCCCAAACTCCAATCGGACTAAATCATATACGGATATTCCAAAACCTGTTGAAATATAAACCACCCCCTCATACTCATTAAAATGATTAATATTTTTATCATTAGGGGAGATGGTAGGCTTATCTAAAATATCAACAACAGAGAGTACTCCTGTTTCCGCATCATCAAAAACAATCTCTATTAGGCCATTTTCGTAACCAACAAGTAACAACTCGTAAATTTCACTATAATGAATTGCAGAAATAGTTTCTCCAGACAATCCATTAATAGTGGTAATCGTTTTAATCTCATTGGTTAATATATCATAGCTAAATACCGCGTTTTCTGCTGCAGCAAATATTTTATTATCTCCCTGCGAAACATCTTTAATATTATAATATGAAAAATGAGCTTGCCATTGAGCAGTGTAGTCTTGCGCAAAATGTACTATAGGAAATAGCACAATTAATAGAAATGTAATTTTTTTATACATAAATTAAATTTTCAGCACCAAATATATTTATCTCTAACGAGTTTTATGGTAAAATAATATATTTAAACCGAAAAAGCTTCAAAAAGAATAAACCTTCTTGAAGTCTCAAAACTCTTATGAATCATACTAATTAAAAATAGAAATACAATTCCAATTAATTTCTTTAACAACAAAAAAGGAACCTCACACCCCGAATTATAAAGAATATTTAAAAATAATGTTATTTTTTTTTGTTTTTATCAATTGATATTGCATAATCTTTTATTAGATTTGACTTATAAAAATAATTTCTTTGCATTATAAAAACAATCAAAAATGTATTTCTTTTTGATTGTGAATATGTTGATAAATTATATATTTGTTATGCTATTATGCTCTAATTTTGAAATCACACCATGCTTAACCTAAAACAATTAACTTTAATTCTGTTCTTAATTGCAGGGACTTATTCAGCATTTCCACAGTTAGGATTTTCGCATGAAATTGGCGTAATTGCTGGCCCTGTAGCTTTTCAATCTGACTTTGGTGTTAGAAAGGATTTGAAAACAGACGCAGGAAACACCGGAGTTGGAATTGGAATAATTCACTATATCAATTTCGCCTATAGAGCAGATTGTAACTGCTACTCTACAGACACCTATTTTAACGACCACTTTAAATTAAGAAGTGAGATTTCTTGGAATAAAACAAAGTTAGATCATTTTGGTCAATGGGTTGACAACCCTAAAAGAAGTTACGACAAACTACGCAGTCATCATGGAGAAGCTAATAATTTTGATATTGGAATGCAGTTAGAATACTTCCCTAGAAGTATTCGTTCCTTTCAAGCTTTTGGTTATCAATTTGCTCCTTTTGTTAGTTTAGGTGTTCATTATACATCTTACAACCCTAAGGTTTACACAGATGAACCTGACGGAAATATTTCAAACCCAAACAACTTTTTTGGACCATGGGTTAACGGGCAAAGCTCCGTTTCAAATGTGATTAGCGATAAACCTGGAACTACCTGGTCTACTGTAGGAAGTGTTGGAGTAAGGTACAAGCTTACCGTACTTTCCGATTTAATGCTAGACTTAAGGTGGCAATATTACTACAGCAACTGGATAGACGGTTTAAATCACACCTTAGACTCAAACAAAGCTAACGACTGGCTTGTTTGGTTGAATTTTGGATATATTTATTATTTAGATTAAAACACAAAAACATACATAAGTAAAAAGCTCTAGTTTAAAACTAGAGCTTTTTTATTCTAATAAATCGAATTACCCTAGTGCTTGTTCTAAATCTGCAAGTAAATCTGCTTCATCTTCAATACCTACACTTAGCCTAATGAGCGAGTCTACAATTCCTGTTTTCTCACGCTCCTCTTTAGGAACACTTGCATGCGTCATACTTGCAGGATGTCCAGCAAGAGACTCAACGCCACCTAAAGATTCTGCAAGAGTAAACACCTTTAACTTTTCAATCACTTTAATAGCTTCGTCATAGTTGTTTCCTTTAGTACTAAAGGATAGCATTCCGCCAAAATCTTTCATTTGCTCTTTTGCTATTAGATGATTTGGATGGTTTTCAAAGCCTGGCCAATACACATTTTCCACTTTAGGGTGCTTTAAAAGATATGTTGCAATAGTCTTTGCATTTTCACAATGACGCTGCATTCTAACATGCAAGGTTTTAATACCTCTTAAAACCAAAAAACTATCTTGAGGACCACAAATGGCTCCACTAGCATTCTGTATAAAATATAGTTTATCTGCTAATACTTTATCCTTTACCACCAAAGCCCCTAATACAACATCACTATGACCTCCAAGGTATTTTGTTGCAGAATGCATTACAATATCAGCCCCTAACGATAATGGCTGTTGTAAGTAAGGTGTTGCAAAAGTGTTATCTACTGCCAATAAAACATCATGATTCTTTGCTATTTTAGCAGTAGCTTTAATATCAATAATATGCATCATTGGGTTTGTCGGCGTCTCTACCCATATTAACTTAGTGTTTTCATTAATATAGCTTCCTATATCCCTTGCATCCTCCATTCCAACAAAGTGAAACTTAATCCCGAACTTTTCAAATATTTGAGTAAACAACCTATAAGTACCTCCATACAAATCATTTGTAGAAACTACTTCATCACCTGGTTTTAAAAGCTTTAAAACAGCATCTATAGCCGCTAGACCAGAACCAAATGCTAGACCATAATTTCCGTTTTCTAAACTTGCCAAAGCATTTTCTAAGGCGTTTCTTGTAGGGTTGTGCGATCTAGAATATGCATACCCCTTGTGCCCTCCTGGAGTGGTTTGCGCATAAGTTGTAGTTTGATAAATTGGCTGCATTACAGACCCATATGCTGGATCTAATTCTTGTCCGCCATGAATAACCTTCGTATTAAATTTCATATCTATATTTCTTATAAAACAAAAATAACTTTTAAGTCGCTGTATTCAAACGGAAAGAATATCTTTATACTTACATTAATCATTAATACTTTTTACTTTGAAGTTTTCCCGTTTACTAATGCTGTTTATAATACTAACTGCTTGTCAGAAAGACAATAAAACCATTGTTTTTTCTGAAGTTAACATACTAAATGAAGACACCGCTGTTATTGAAATTAATATGCCAAAAGCGGAAGCAGAAGAAGAAATTGCATCTAAAATTAATAGAAAACTAAACGACTTTGTTTCTGATGCTTTACACATAGAAACCGAAAAACAAAAAAAAGAAACTATAGAGGAAAGCATACAAGCATTTAAGGATGCTTATAGAAACTTCAATACACTAATTTCAGAGGAACTAGAAAATGAACTACCAGTATGGGAAGCATTAATTGACGGAGAAGTAATTTATAATAAGGAAAATATTATCTGTATAGCAATGAATGCTAGTATAAATACTGGAGCTGCAAATACAAGCATGGTTTTCCGTTTCTTAAATTTTAATCCAAAAACAGGAGACCTACTTACCAATAAAGATTTACTTACAAACGAAGTAGAATTTACTGCATTGGTTGAAAAATATTATACCGAAAAAACAAACACTTCTTATATTAATAAGGATACATTTAGCTTACCTAATGCCTTAGGATTTACCGAAGATGGTGTTATTATTCTTTACGACAATTTTAATCTCGGCGCTTTTGAAAAAGAAATAATTGAATTCACAATTCCTTATTCAGAAGTAAATGATTATTTAAAAATCTAATTACAAAGACTTTCTTAAAGCTAAAATATACCCCAAGTGAATGCCTTCATGAAAGTTATTAAAGTGAATGGCTTCTTCTGCATTTGTTAAGGTGCTACCAGTACTAACGGTATATTCGGTATATTTTTGAAACAGATTATTGTTATAATCTTCACGCATTTTTTTAATAGTACTAAATAAGAATCCTGCAATTTCATCAATCTCTTCTTGACTTACATCTCCTTCGGTTTTTGTTCCTTTTCTATAGGTTTCAATCATTTCATCAGACAGAACCGAAGGCAAACCAGATAACTTATAAACTAACAATTGTTGGGTGACGATAGTATGGGCTATATTCCAAATAATATTATTACTAAAGCCTTCTGGTACTTTGTTAAGTTCTTCTAAAGAATGATTATCTATAAAGTTCTTAAGTAATTTTCTATTTTTTAATGCAATTTCAAAAGCCCAATCCATTTCTATAATTTTTCTGTAAAAGTAATTATTTTTTTAGTTAAAATGAACGTACTTTGTAGCTCAAATATTTCAACAACAGCATTCTTTTTCATCTGAAAAGAATCTAAAGCCTTCTGCTTTTGCAGGAAATACCATGAAAAAAGTATATCATTTAAAAACCTGTAGTACTTGTGTAAGAATTTTAAAGGAACTAAACCTTCCTTCCGAATTTATTTTACAAGACATTAAATCTGAAGAAATTACCGTAGAGCAACTAGAACAAATGCAAGAGTTAGCAGGTAGCTACGAAGCGCTTTTCAGCAAACGAGCTAAACTGTACAAGGAAATGGACCTAAAAAACCAAAACTTAACAGAGAAGGATTACAAACACTACCTTTTAGAGCATTACACCTTTTTAAGTCGACCAGTTTTTATTATAGATAACGCAATTTTTATAGGAAACTCTAAAAAAAATATTGAAGCAGTAAAACAAGCACTTAATGAGCAATAGAACCTTTGCTTTATTTGCGGTTTTTACAGTTCAAGTCATCTATGGTTTAAACTTTACATTTGCAAAATTTGTAATGAATGAAGGCTATATAAAACCTTTTGGTTTTGTATTACTTCGTGTTTTAGGCGCTGCCATTTTATTTTGGATTTTAGACTCCTTCATGCCTAAAGAAAAAATAGACAAAAAAGATTACAAAACTTTTGCACTTGCAGCAGTATTTGGCGTTTGTACCAATATGCTCCTATACTTAAAAGGATTAGAGCTTACCACACCTATTCATGCATCGGTAATCATGATAACAACACCTATCATTATTTTGGTATTTTCAGCATTGTTTCTAAAAGAACGAGTTACCGGTTTGAAAATTCTTGGTGTTCTACTTGGCTTTGCTGGAGCAATAATACTTTCTGTATACGGAAAATCCACTCGCATTGGAGACAATGTGTTTTTAGGAAACATCATGATTTTTCTAAATGCCGTTTCCTATAGTGTTTACATCATTATCATAAAAAAACTAACCAAAAAGTACCACCCTTTCACCTTTATAAAATGGTTGTTTTTATTTGGCTTTATTATGGTTTTACCTTTTGGGTATCATGACATTTTAGAAATCAAGCTAGAAACATTTTCGCCATACGTATACTTTGCTGCAGGATTTGTAATTATAGGCGCAACCTTCTTTACCTATATGCTAAATCCATTAGGTCTAAGAAGTCTAAAGGCTTCAACTGTTGGTACGTTTATTTACCTACAACCTGTAATAGCAGGTGTATTTGCACTAGCAATGGGTGTTGACACAATAAGTGTAGTCAAAATAATTGCTATGCTTTTAATATTTTCAGGGGTGTATTTAGTGAGTAAAACGCCTAAATTACAGAACTAAGTTTTTAGGAACTTTCCCATTTGCTCTAGTGTCTTCTTTTGTAAGAACTTTAAAACCTTCCGCTTTAGGAAATTCATTTGCTATATCTATAAGCTCTTGAGGAAGTTTGGTCATCTTACGAGCAGTAAGGTCAATCCATGCTCCAAACATTTCACAATGCGCGATGTTTTCGCCTTTATGATTATAAAAATTATGCTCAAACTTAAATAGCATACCGTCCTCACTTAATCCAGAAACTTCTAAACTAACGGTTATTGGCTGCCCTAAAAATGCTTCTTTGAAATAATACATATGCTCATAAAAAACAACAGGCCCAAGATTATATTTTGCAAGCTCCTTTAATGTAAAACCTTTCTCCATAAGAAAAGCCATTCTGGTATGACTCATAAAATTAGTATAGGCAGAGTTTGCTAAATGTCTATTAGCATCAATATCACTCCAACGAATCTCAAATTGTTTCTTGTACATAGTATAAATTTTAGACAGCAAAATTACAAAATTTTATTATGCGTGCATATTATAAAACACTATTTGCTAAAGCTTAAAATTAGTTACCTTTGTACATCTTAAAACAAAATGTATGATTCATTCTATGACAGGTTATGGTAAATCTGTTTTACAATTACCAACAAAAAAAATCACCTTAGAAATTAAATCGCTTAACAGCAAAAACCTAGATTTAAACGCTAGAATGCCTTCTATCTATAGAGAAAAGGAGTTAAGCCTACGTAAACTAATTGGAAAAGAATTAGAACGCGGAAAGATTGATTTCTCTATTTACGTTGAAATGACTGGTGAAGAAACCACAACACAACTAAATAAACCTGTTGTAAAGCAATATATCAACCAGTTAAAAGAAGTAGTTGACGGAGACGAAACAGAATTACTAAAAATGGCTGTTCGTTTTCCAGACGCTTTAAATACAGCGAAGGACGAGATTGATGAAGATGAGTGGAATACTATTTTAGATGAAATTAAAGTAGCTTTAGAGAGAATTCAAACCTACAGATTAGACGAGGGGAAGGTTCTTGAAGAAGATTTTAGAAATAGAATTGCATCCATTTCAAATTTACTAGAGCAAGTAATAGCTATAGATCCAGAGCGTATTGAAGGAGTTCGCGAACGTTTACGTAAAGGAGTAGAAGAATTGAAAGAGAAAGTAGACCAAAACCGTTTTGAACAAGAACTAGTTTACTATATCGAAAAATTTGATATTACAGAAGAAAAAGTTCGTTTACAAAACCACTTAGAATATTTTGTTTCTGCCTTAAATTCTGAAGATTCTAACGGAAAAAAACTTGGGTTTATTAGTCAAGAAATTGGAAGAGAAATAAACACCATCGGGTCTAAAAGTAATTATGCACCAATGCAAAAGTTGGTAGTACAAATGAAAGATGAGCTAGAAAAAATTAAAGAACAACTTTTAAACGTTCTTTAGACTACAATAAAAAAACAACACAAATAAAAACTAAATTTTATACCATTAAAGGTATAAAATAGGTTGCGAACCTTCATAAAACAAGGCAAGACCTATCCGTAAAACTAAAAATACGTGACTAAAAAAAACAACACAAACAAAGGTAAATTAATAGTGTTTTCTGCTCCTTCTGGATCTGGTAAAACTACCATTGTAAGACATTTACTGAAGCAAGAAGAACTTAATTTAGAATTTTCTATTTCTGCAACTTCAAGAGAAAAGCGAGGGCAGGAAGAACACGCAAAAGATTACTATTTTTTATCTACTGAAGAATTTAAAGACAAGATTAAAAAAGACGAATTTTTAGAATGGGAAGAAGTGTACCGGGATAATTTTTATGGCACCCTTAAAACCGAAGTAGAAAGAATTTGGTCTCTTGGTAAGCACGTTATTTTTGACATTGATGTTTCAGGAGGTCTTCGTATTAAAAGAAAATTTCCAGAAGAAACATTATCTATTTTTGTAAAACCACCAAGTATAGACGAGCTTAAAATTCGTTTAAAAAAGCGTAAAACCGAGAGTGATAGCAAAATAAATATGCGTATTGCAAAAGCTTCTGCAGAACTAGCAACGGCTCCTTTATTTGATGTAATTATTGAAAATGATGATCTAGATAAAGCACTACAAGAAGCAGAAACTTTAGTAGGTGACTTTATAAACCATAAAGAAGATTAAAATGAAGGTAGGTCTGTATTTTGGTTCCTTTAACCCAGTGCACATTGGGCATTTAATTATAGCTAATCATTTAGCAGAAAACAGTGATTTAGATCAAATTTGGTTTGTAGTAACACCACATAACCCTTTTAAAAAGAAAAGTTCCTTACTAGACAATTACGATCGTTTAGAGTTGGTGCATCTTGCAACAAAGGATTATTTCAAGCTAACACCAAGTGATATTGAGTTTCATTTACCACAACCAAATTACACCATAAACACGCTAGTACACCTTCAAGAAAAATTCCCCAAGTATGATTTTAGCTTGATTATGGGTGAGGATAATTTAAAGAGTTTCCATAAATGGAAAAACTACGAAGTTATTCTAGAAAACCATGATATTTATGTCTACCCTAGATTATCTGAAGGTAAAGTGGAAACACAATTTGACAAGCACAAGCGTATTAATCATATTGATGCTCCTATTATGGAACTTTCTTCTACTTTTATAAGAAAGTCTATTAAAGAAGGAAAAGATATAAGACCAATGCTTCCAAAACATGTTTGGGAGTATGTAGATGAAATGAACTTTTACAGATAAGAAGTTATTTTAAATAAAAAAGCCAACGCAATGCGTTGGCTTTTTTATTATTTGTATAAATACTCTAAGCTTAGTCTAAAGCAGGAATACGTAAAACTTGTCCTGGATAAATTTTATCAGGGTGTTCTAACATTGGTTTATTTGCCTCAAAAATAACAGGGTATTTCATAGCATTTCCATAATATTTCTTAGCAATTTTACCTAAAGTATCACCACTAACTACTGTATGAAATTGTGCTTCTGGTTCTTTGTGCTCTACGGTCATTTGATCATCAACTGTAGCAATTCCGTTAGAGTTACCAACTACTAAAATCACTTTTTCTTTAGTTGCTTGATCATGAGCCATACCAGAAATAGTTGCTGCATCATCATCAATATGTATGCTTAAATTTTCTACTTGTAAATTCAAGTCTTTAACGGTAGTTTCTAGTCTTTTAGCAACTAATGCTTCTTCTTTAAGTTCTTCTGCGTGAGCTTCTGCTGCTTTTTCTGCATCTGTTTTTCCTATTCCAAAAACTTTTGCTCCTGCGTTCTTAATAAATGAAAATAATCCCATAATTGTTTTTTAATTGTTTAATTATTAATAATTCTAAAATTTAAAAATAACTTTTTAAATCCATTCTAAAGTTAACAATTAATATGCCAATTGCCTAAAAAAAATGAAAACCAATTAAAGATATTTCTCTAATTGGCTTTCGTATAAACTAATCAACTAAATTTCAAATAAAATATTTTATTTAATACGAGTGTTTTCTCTCTCGTTTTCCTTTTTTTCTGTGCGTTGTACACGTAGCTTCTCTCCACTAGTTTTAGATTTGTCTAAGGTAGTTCCGGTTTTTAAATATTGTATATATCCTCGACCTTTAAACTCATATAAGGTTCCAGAATCGTTGTGGTATAATTCAATAGTACCATCGTTAATAATACTTAACTCAAAGAACTCGTTATCAAAATAGTCGTAATCTAATGTTAGCGTTTTTGCGTACATGTTTCCACTTACATCCCCTATTCCATAAATCCCTGAATAATCCCAATATAGGTCATTAGGATGCGTTCCTGGAAGGTCTTGTGAGCTTCTAAATGTTGACCCGTTTCCACCTGCTAAAAATTGCAGGAAGTTTTCGTTATCAAACTCATTTAACGCACCGTAGTTACTTGTATATGTTTTTTCCCAAGCTTCATATTCTTGCATGAAATAGTGAATATTGTCATAAAACACATAGTCATAATCAAAACTTGCACGTTGGTAACCATGTAAGAAATACGAGGTGTCGTTATAAGGGTTGTAAAGCTCAATTGTGTTATAATCTATTTTATATACATCAAAAGTTTCAAAACCATCTATATCATGATCTATATCTAAAACTGTTCCGTAAGCATCGTAATATCCAACCGAAATACCATATCCGTTACCCTGGCTTCCTATTCCTACTAGATTATTGTTTGCATATAATACGCCATTTCTAAAAGATATAGTAAATGCAGTTTGTAAGAAACGAGTTTCGCCATAACCAATGGTTTGATTAATATCCACATACCACAACTCATAAGACCTCAGCATTTCATTTAAAGAAATTGGTGCTGGTGGAGGCGTATTATGAAAATCGTCTACGTAAATATCTTCATGATAACATGAAGTAAATAATAATGCTATTAAAGCAAATACGGTAAGTAATTTTGTCGTTTTCATAATTTATAATTTTACATAAAACGATTGTTAAATGTGATTCTTAAAGCAATGGAAACCTACCTGTTTCTTCTTGTTTATAAGCATTTCGCAACCTGATGTTTTATAGGTTCATATTTTTAAGTATTCAAAACGTATGCCAAAAAACAAATACTATTGATTTACAATAACTTACCATCCGTTAAATTTTGCTTATTTTTGATATTACAATGAAGATGCTTCAAACATACATTTTGAAGCTTTATGAGGATATAAACGAGTAAAAACAAATCTATTTTTAATGAGTAAACCTTTAAAATACGCTGTTTTTGGTAGTGGAAGCTGGGCAACTGCAATAGTAAAAATGTTATCTGAAAACCAACAAGAAATTGGCTGGTATATGCGCAGTGTTTACATTAAAGAATATATTTTAAAAGAACAGCACAATCCAAGCTACTTAAGCTCTGTAGAGTTTCATACAGAACAATTAAATATTTCTAATGATATCAATGAAATAGCAGCATACGCAGATGTACTAATTTTTGCAGTTCCTTCTGCATTTATGTACAGTGAATTAGAAAAACTAACCTATGATATTAAAGACAAAATTATAGTATCTGCTGTAAAAGGAATTATTCCAGAAACCGGAAAACTAGTAGGAGAACACTTTGTAGATATTTATAAAGTTCCTTTTGAAAACATAGCGGTTATTGCCGGACCTTGTCACGCTGAAGAGGTTGCGCTAGAACGTCTATCATACCTAACTATTTCTTGCGCAGATGCAGGAAAAGCACAAACTATTGCCGATGCATTGTCTAGCGATTATATAAAGACAAAAATCAGTGATGATATTATTGGAACTGAGTACGCTGTAATGCTGAAAAACATCTATGCTATCGCAGCAGGAATAGCACATGGTTTAGGCTATGGAGATAACTTTCAAAGTGTTTTGATGAGTAATGCTATTCGTGAAATGAAGCGCTTTATTAAGAAAATGCACAAAATGAAACGTAACATTAATAACTCTGCTTATTTAGGAGATTTATTAGTAACTGGTTACTCTACTTTTTCAAGAAACAGAATGTTTGGAAACATGATTGGGAAAGGATACACAGTAAAATCTGCACAAATGGAAATGAGCATGATTGCAGAAGGTTATTACGCCACCAAATCTGCTCATTTATTAAACAAAAAGAATAAAAAGAAAACACGCTTACCAATTATAAATGCCGTGTATCAAGTTTTATACGAAGAAAAAGACGCAAAGAAAACCTTTAAAAAGCTAACTGAGAAATTAGATTAATTTATTGGTATAAAAGAAAAAATCCTGCTTTTGCAGGATTTTTTTTATTTTACTAAGACACCACGTGCCTCCATTAACGGTACAGCTTGTAGTGCTTTTAAGTTTATCGTATTTTTTCTAAATAAGTATGTTTTATCAAACATTTGGTTTCCTTCAAAAAAAGACACTTGAAAGGTATTGTTTATAGCAAAAAGTTCTTCTTGCATCAATTCAATTTTAGCGTAACTCTTTTTAGGTAGTTTGTCTAGCTTTTTTCTAAAAACAGAAGTAGCCTTGTCTTTAGAATACCCACTAGTAACAATAAGCACCATTTCTAGATCTACATCTTTATCGTTGATGATATAAGCGTTCCAATCTTGTGTTTTATATATATCGTTATACTCATTTACAACGGCTATATAAACACCTTTTACTTTTGGGATTTCTATATCTTTTTTCATGTCTGTTTTCTACAAAGGGATTATAATGCAGACTTAAATTGCTCTAAGAAACGAACATCGTTTTCACTTAATAATCTAATATCACTAATTTGGTTAAGCAACATAGCAATTCTATCTATTCCCATACCAAAAGCAAAACCAGAATATTCTTTAGAGTCTATTCCACAGTTTTCTAAAACGTTAGGATCTACCATACCACAACCCATAATCTCTAACCAACCTGTTCCTTTGGTAATTTTATAATCGGTTTCTGTTTCTAGTCCCCAATACACATCTACCTCGGCACTTGGCTCTGTAAACGGGAAATAAGAAGGACGTAAACGAATTTTACTCTTACCAAACATTTCTGTAGTAAAGTATTGAAGCGTTTGCTTTAAGTCTGCAAAACTTACATCTTTATCTATATACAAACCTTCTACTTGGTGGAAAAAACAGTGAGAACGCGCTGAAATAGCTTCGTTTCTAAATACTCTTCCTGGAGAAATAGTTCTAATTGGTGGTTTGTTATTTTCCATATAACGCACTTGCACAGAACTGGTGTGTGTACGTAATAAGATATCTGGATCTGTTTGAATAAAGAAAGTATCTTGCATATCTCTTGCAGGGTGATACTCTGGTAAGTTTAATGCGGTAAAGTTATGCCAATCATCTTCTATTTCTGGACCTTCACTTACATTAAAACCAATACGAGAAAAGATATCTATAATCTCATTTTTTACAATAGATATTGGGTGACGCGCTCCTAATTCTATTGGTTCTCCTGGTCTAGATAAATCGCCATAAACACCTGCTTCTTCCTCTTGATTTTCAAAAGATTCTTTTAAGGTTTGCACCTTTTCTTCAGCAGTATTTTTTAGTGTATTTATTATTTGACCAAATTCTTTTTTCTGGTCGTTTGCTACATTTTTTAATTCTGCATAAAATTCTTTAAGCAAACCTTTAGAGCCTAAATACTTTATTCTAAAAGCTTCTACCTCTTCTTTAGTTTCTGCTTGAAAATTTTCTGCTTCTGAAATTAGTTCTTTAATCTTGTCTATCATGATATCTGTTGGAAAATGAATGCAAATTTACTATTTTTTACGATAACTGCGTTAGCGATTGCAGTGGCATCCTTTTTTTTGCTTCGATATAAGGCAAAAAAAGATATAGCGGAAAGCGCGACCCTTGTGGTAACGCCCCAATTATAATACTATTCTATAAATTCTGCTTCTAGAAAATAGTTTACAATGGCTTCTTTCATTAAAACGCTTTGCTCACCTGCTTTTAAGGTTGGCAACTGCTCTTTTATTTTATAATGAGGCCATTTATCTTCATCAAAATAATCGAATTCGTAGTAACCATAAGGTTCTAAAAGTCGACAAATTGCAATGTGCATTAGGTCTAACTTGTGGTCTTTTTTAAATTTTCTGTCGAATTGCCCAAGCTCTTGCACACCTATTAAGTAGATAATAGCATCTAGATCTAGGGTATCACCATCTGCAAACTGCTTAGATAGTTTTTCTACCACTAGCTCCCATCGTTCTTTTAATTCTTGATCTCTTGACATTGAAACATTTAATATTTGAAAGGTCAAAGTTACTAAACCTCTGTGTTACTTTATGACATCTATGCTGAAAAAAAGCTTAGAAATTTTGTTAATTGTTATATTTGACGAAATTATGTGCATATGAGTGTTTTAGATATTATTCTTGGAGCCTTAATTCTTTTTGGTTTGGTACGAGGTTTTTGGAAAGGTCTTTTTGTAGAAGTTGCTTCTTTGGTTGCTTTGGTAGCCGGAGTATATGGAGCAATTCACTTTAGTGGTTATGCTGCTACATTTTTACAAAACAAATTTAGTTGGGAAGAGAAATATGTAAATATTGTTGCCTTTGCAATTACTTTTATTGTAATTATTCTTGTCATTTCCTTAGCCGGAAAAGCATTAACAAAGCTAGCTAACTTTGCTGCATTAGGAATTTTAAATAAATTATTAGGGGGTGTTTTTGGCGCCTTAAAAATAGGTTTGATTTTAAGTGTTATTCTAGGTGTTTTTAGTAAAATGAATGAAACAATTCCTTTTCTTGGCGAAGAAGATTTAAAAGAATCTGTTTTATACGAACCAGTAAAATCATTGGCTCCCATGGTATTTCCAAATATCATAAAGGCCGAAGATCAAGAGGAAGAAACAATTCCTGAAGAGGAAACAGAAGCTACTATATAAAAAAAGCCACTCTGTCGAGTGGCCTTTTTATTTTATTCTAAATGATAGATCTCTCTAATATTATCTAATATTTTTTCGAAATCTATTTTAAGATCTATTAATTCCCCTGTTTTAATATCGAAAACCCAACCGTGTACTTTTAGCCCACTATCACGAATTGCTTTTTGAATTGCTGCTGTTTTAATAAGGTTTACACATTGTTCTTGCGTGTTTAATTCTATTAATCGTTTATATCTTTCATCTTCATTTTCAATCTTATTTAGCTCTTCATTATGCAAACGATATACGTCACGAATATTACGTAACCAAGGGTTTAAAATTCCTAAGTCTGCAGATTGCATTGCCGATTTTACTCCACCACAGCCATAATGACCACAAACAACCACATGTTTTACCTGTAAATGTTTTACTGCATATTCTACAACAGACATGGCATTTAAATCTGTGCCAATAACCATATTGGCAATGTTTCTGTGTACAAAAACATCTCCTGGCCCTAAGCCCATTAATTCTTCTGCTGTAACTCTACTATCAGAACAACCAATAAATAAAAACTCTGGTTTTTGGCCTCTGTCTAATTTTTCAAAATAGTTAGCGTCTGCATCTAGTTTAGACTTTATCCATTCCTTATTGTTTTCGAATACTTTATTTAGTTTCATAATCCTATTTTTAGCTTTATACTACTTTAATCCGACATTTACAGGGTTTAAAGGTAATAAAAAAGTGTGCTTTTAAAATAAATTTTAAAAGAATATGAAATTATAAAAGTAGTAATTAAAAGATTTTAATCTATAAAGCTTTAATTGCATCACTAGAAATCCAACCTACTTTACCATCTGAAAGTTTGATTTTTTTCCAGTTTTCTAGCGTGTCTAAAATTTGAACTTTGGTTCCTTCGTGCAGTCTAAAAGCTTCTTCACTTCTTAAGTTAGGCTCGCTTTTAACCAATGCTTCTTGTTGAAAAACAATAGCTGGCCTGTCTTTTTTATCTATATCATATTTATTGAAAGCAAAAAATAACGATACAAAACATAGAAGTAAAAAACTGGAGCCGCCAATAAATGCTAATCGTTTTCTTGTGGTAGAATAGCTGAAATAATACAACAAGGACAACAACACAAATAACAACATCGTTATTACAGAAATATATGCCCAAGCATCAAACGAAAAAGTATTACTGATGTTTTTAAATAGTTTTGAAAAACCTACTTCTGGAACAACATCAATTGCATCAATGGTCATGTTTCTAGCAAAAACTATGTTGTTTTGTATTTCTTTGTCATTAGGAGCAAGCTGCAATGCTTTCTCATAATAGTAAATGCTTGGCGCAATATTATTAAGCTTATAATGTGCATTTCCTAGATTAAAATATAATGCTGCCGAATGTTTTTCGGCATCTAAAATAGACTCGTATTTAGATATGGCATCTGTAAATTTCCCTTCGTTATACAGTGCATTTCCTTCTTCAAAAAGTGTATTGTTCTGTGCTACAGAAACTGTAGTTATTAAAAAACTGAATATGTAAATTAATAGTTTCATTTATCTTTTCTCTATAAGTAAATCCCGTGTTTAAGGAATATCAAATCTTATCTTATTTGTTTATCTATTTCTGAAATAGTCTTAGATGCTTTATCATAATCCTGTTGCATCTCTACTTGGGTAATTGGTGTATAACGAGCCAATTCACAGTTTTTTAAGATGCTAATAAATTCGGTAACGGTATGGTCTTCTACTTGCCTTTCTAATAAAGTTTCGGTGATTTTTTCTTTAGTAAAATCACTAGTTTCTATTTGTAGTTTTGCTTTTAAGTAATTATGAAGTGCTTTTTCAAGCGCTACGTAAAAAGCTTCTTTTTGCCCTAAAGCACGTTTTGCTTCACTTAAATATTTTTTAGCTAATCTATCTGCTTTTCTAATTCTATTTCCTGTAACATCTGCAAGACGTTCATCGCGTTTATTTCTAAATACAATTGCTAAAGGAATTGCTAATAAAGGAGCCAATAAAGCTGTCCAAAATCCGGTAGTTTTAAAGAAATTACTCTTTTTAGCTGAAACTAGATTTGGTTTTGTTTTAATGAAAGCAAATTGATCGTTATTTGCTATAACCGTTTGTTTATTTGGACTTATAGCTCCATTCTCATTAGAAGCTACATTTGTTGGTCCCTGTAAAACATCTATAACTATCTCATCTGAAGCAAGTGTTTTATAACTTTCTGTTTTTAAATCGAAATAAGAAAAAGAAATACTTGGCAAAGGGTACTTTCCTTTAAACTGCGGAACAATAGTATAACTCTGACTGCGTTTTCCTTGCATTCCGCTTCCTGTTGTTCTTACATTATCTTTATTTTCTGGCTCGTAAACCTCTAAAGAACTAGGAACGTTTAAGTTTGGCAATTCAAATAATTTTAAATTTCCATTACCCGAAACCTCCACCGTTGCACTTAAAGATTCTGTAGCGTTTAATTCGGTTTTTGAAGAGGTAACTCTAAAATCAAAATCACCAACAGCTCCTGTAAAGTTTGCTGGCTTATTCTTTTCTGGCAAGGCTTTTACATGTATTTGCCTGCTACCTGCAGTAATCGTTTTATGTGCTTGGGTCATTAAGCGCTCTCCAAAAATATTACGTCTATTTGTTGGCACATCTACCGTAATATCTAAGCTTAAAGGCTCTATTTCTAGCTTACCAGTTTTTTGTGGATAAAGAACTGTTTTACGAAGCACTACATAACGATAATCCTCTCCTTTATACTTTCCGTTTAAAACCTTTAAACCTTTGGTATCTATGTTTTGCGACCAGAAGTCGTTATAACTAGGACTACTAGTTTCTCGCCAATTACTAACTCCTGTATTTGGTGCAACGTATAGCTTATAAACAACGGTAATGGCTTCGTTTATATACGGATTGGTTTTAGAAACCTCAGCAACCAAATGAATATTATCTGCTATTATAACATCTGGATCATTAGGATCTTTAGGTTTGTCTACAGCGCTAGTAATATTTACAGTTATTGGTGTTGTCTTATATACCTCGCCATCAATTTCAATAGTAGCTTGGTTAATGGTGAATTTTCCTTGATTTTTTGGTGCTAAAAAATAACTATAAGTTTTATTGAAGGATTTTTTTCCATTAATCCACGAATGACTAACCGATTGATTTGGTCCTGCAACTACTGTGAAGTCTTGAAAACTTGGCGGATTAAAATTATCTCCGTCTTGATTCATTTCAAAATCAATTCGTAAACGTTCATTAACTCCCAGTTCACTCTTACTTACTTTTGCTTCAAATTTTACTTGTGCTGAAGCAATACTTGTAGCAAGTAGGAGGAATAATATAGTTATGTGTTTAATTGTTTTCATAGTTTTTCAAAATGAATTCCTAATTGTATAGGAACGACAAAATGATTCTTACCAATCTTTTTCTGTTTGTACTTTTGCTCCTTTTTCTTTTTGAGCATTGATTTTGTCTTGTACTTTTTGCTCCTGATCGTTCATTGCCTCTAGCAGGTTTTTAATTTGCTGTGGTGACAATTGACCTGGTTGTGGTTGTGGATTTTCTTTTTTATCCTTATCGCCTTCTCCTTGATCTTGATTTTCATCTTTAGGATTCCCATCTTCGTCTTCTTTATCTTCTCCTTCATTTTTATCCTTATCACCTTCGTCTTCAGAGTTTTCATCTTTATTATCTTCTTCCTGGTCGCCTTGATCCTCTTGCTCTTTTTTATCCTCTTTATCTTCTTGGTCTTGGTTGTCTTGATTCTCTTGATCGTCTTGGTTTTCTTCGTCCTTATTTTCGTCCTGCTGATCTTCCTCGTCTTGTTGCTGCTCTGCACATTCTTTGGCTAAAGCATAATTATAGCGCGTTTCATCATCTGAAGGATTGTTTCTTAATGCACTTTTAAAAGCTTCGGCAGCTTCTTTACATTGTTTGTTTTGCATTAAAACGTTTCCAATATTATGAAAAGCTCTATGTTTTTCATCTTTAGTATTTGCATGTCTTGCTGTTTGCTTTAAACGAAATAAAGCCTCTTCGTAGTTTCCTTGTTTATAATATGAATTTCCAAGATTATAAGCTCCTACAGCGTAGTTTGGTTGTTCTGAAATGGCTTTTCTATATTCCATTTCTGCAGAAACAAGCTCGTCATTATCTACTAAAACGTTTGCTTTATACACCAAGTCATTTGCTTTTTTTTGCGATAGAAGATTTTGCTCCTCCCTGTCTTGTGCAAAAGAAGCAATGCTAAAAAAAGTGAATATGACTATTAATATATTTTTCATTTGATTTTTTACTAAATTATAAAACTACTGCTTTGCTTATAGTTAAAGATTTTATAAAATATCTATCAGTCATTTTTGTCTTTACCTGACTTGCATTTTATTGAAAACTAAAGGTTTTCGTTAAACAGATTAAGTCTTTTTAACCATGCTGTTTTTCGTTCTAACAAGAAAATATCTATAAATAATAGAAAGATTGCTAATGCTAAAAACCATTGAAATTGGTCTTTAAAATCTGCAAATTCTTTAGATTCAAATTCCTTTTTATCCATTTTATTTAACACATCACGAATAGCTTCTACCACTTCGTTGGTGTTGCTTCCGTTAATGTAAAATCCGTTTGCTGCAGAAGCGATGCTCTTTAAATTCTCTTCGTTTAAACGCGTAATTACGGTTTCGCCTTGTCTATCTTTTTTATAGTTTAAAGTGATGCCGTTTCTCTTCATAGGAATTGGCCCACCTTTTACATCTCCAACTCCAATAGTGAAAATTCTTATTCCTTGTTCGCTAGCAGCTTCTGCTTCACGGATAGCAGATTGCCCAAAATGATCTTCTCCATCTGAAATAATGATGAGAACTCTATTGGTTTGCTCGTCGTTATCAAAATATGTTTCCGAAAGTTTAATAGCTTCATTAATTGCTGTTCCTTGCGAAGAAAGCATATCAGTATTCATATTTTGTAAGAACATTTTTGCTGCTCCGTAATCGGTTGTAATTGGCAACTGCGGAAAGGCTTTAGCTGCATAAGCGATGATTCCAACTCTATCACTTGCTAGGGTGTTTATAATTTGCGTAACAAGTTGTTTGGATTTATCTAACCTGTTTGGTGCAATATCTTCTGCAAGCATACTTTTTGAAACATCTACTGCAAAAACAATATCTACTCCCTCACGTTTAACCGTTTCTAGCTTGGTTCCTATCTTGGGGTTCACTAATGCTATAGCTAAGCAAGCAAAAGCTAAACACCAAATCGTAACTTTTAATATGCTTTTAAAAAGGGATTGGTTTGGGCTTAATTTCTTTAAGACTTCTTTATTAGCGAAGTTTTTTTGTGCTCTATTTTTCCAAAATTGAAGCATCAAAAAGAGTAGGATTATTACTGGAATAATCACTAAAACCCAAAACCATATTTTTTCTTCTAGTTGATACATTTCTTTTAGTATTCGGTCACCATAATCAATTACACAAAACTTCTAAAAACAGTAAATCGCAATAAAAATTCTATTGCTAAAAGCAATCCTGCAAGTAGAACAAGCGGACGGAACTTTTCTTCGTAATTATAGTATTTAAACTCTTCGATATCTGTTTTTTCTAACTTGTTTATTTCGTCATAAATCTGAGCTAATTTCTTATTATCGGTAGCTCTAAAGTATTTTCCTCCAGTTTGATTGGCAATTTCTTTTAATAAGTTTTCATCAATTTCTACTTGCACTCTACCGTATTGAAATTGTCCGTTAGGCATAATTGCAATTGGCGACAGTGCCATACCATTTGTTCCTAGACCAATGGTATATACTTTAATCCCGTATTCTAAAGCCAATTCACTTGCGATTTTTGGCGCGATAAATCCGGAGTTGTTTACCCCATCGGTTAATAGAATAATTACTTTACTTTTTGCCTTACTATCTTTTAATCGGTTTACAGAAGTAGCTAACCCCATTCCTATAGCCGTTCCTCCTTCAATGACTGAAGTGTACTTAATTTCGTTTAAAGAACGTAAAACAATAGCCTTATCGCTTGTGATTGGTGTTCTGGTATAACTTTCTCCTGCGTATTCTACTAAACCAATTCTGTCGTTTGGTCTGCCTTTAATAAATTCTGCAGCTACATCCTTTAGAGCTTCTAAGCGATTTGGTCTTAAATCTTTAGCAAGCATACTTGCAGAAACATCTATTGCCATAACAATGTCGATACCTCGAGTGGTTTTTGTTCTTGTTGAAACATCTACCGTACGTGGTCTAGCCATTGCTGTTATTAATGCAGCTAAAGCTAACAAACGTAGCACAAAAAGTGCATGACGAAATTTAGGCAACCACGAATTAGTTACTTGAAATCCTTTTAAGCTTGATATTTTTAATTCGGCTGTTTGTTTATTTTGCTTGAAAAAATACCATAGCATAGCTAATGGAAGTAGTAAAAACAACCAGAAAAATTCTTTATTTAAAAATTCTATTCCTTCAAACATTCTTTAATACTATTCTTTTTTTGGTGCTTCTTCTTTTACCAATTCTACAGAATCAATAATCCTATCTACAATTTCACTTGCATATACATCTCCCTTTCTATAGGTAATTGCTATTTCTTGAATAACATTTTTGGTAGTAAAGTGTAGTAATACATACTCTCCCTCATAAAAATTATCTGAATTTGCAACTGGAAGACTTGCAGCCCCGTAAGTTTTTAACCCTTCGGCATTATTAGGGGTTACAAATTTTTCCTTTTTCACCAACATATTAGAAACACCTTGCTTTTCAAACTCTTGAATTGCTTTTTCCGAAACTTGATTTAAATCCACTTCTTCTTGTCCTTCTTGTTGATGAATTTTTATAGTAGATAGTTTTACACTAAAAGGCTCTACTACACTACCATAATTAAAAACAGTAATTTGTAACTGCTCCTTGATTTCTTCAGGTAGTGGTGGATTATCTCTTTTTAAAACCTTTGGGGTACTAATAGTTATTGCAGGGAAACCATAATCGCTGGTCACCCAATTTCCTTCTAAAAGCTCTTTAGTTTCATGACCAATAATAGTATCTTTTACATAGGTAAAGCCATATTTTAGACCAAAACCTATAAAAGTTAATACAGCTAAAGCTATAATAGCTACTACAGTAATAACTATCTTTTTACGTTTCAGTTTCTTCTCTCGCTCTTCTTGATAGCGTTGGTCTAATAATTTTTCTTCTTCTGTTGGTTCTGGTAAGGCTTGCTTAACTTGATCAATTCCTAAATCGATAGTGTTTCTATCTAATTTTGCAAGCTCAATATCTGGAGCAGATTTAGCAAACTTCACTAAATCGGCACGTTTTAAAATAGTTTCAATATTTTTAATATCCTCCTTACTAATAGCTATTTGATTGCCGTCTTTAAGAAGGTTTAATCTGTTTATCAATTCATCAGTAGTACTTTCTAAAGCACGATCGTAAACTTTTTCATCTAGATATTTTCTAATAATGAAAGTTAACTCAGAATAATAATCTTTTAATTCGGCGTTTTCTAAATAACCGCTTTCATCCAATTGCTGTAAAGCTAATTTCGCTCTATCATAAGGTGGAAGTAATGCAATTTTCTCTTCTTTTGTTAGTGGCTTTTTTCTCCACAAAAACCAGTATAAAAGAAAACTAATAACCGATAACACTAATAGGGTTACTAGTAAATATTTCCACCATTGACTCGGACTTTTCTCTACTTCAATAATTGGCTTAATATCGTACAATCCTTGTTTTGTAGTATCTACCACAATGCTTTTCACTTCTACTTTTAAAGAGTCTGAAAAGAAGGTTTTATCACCAATTAGAATTTTTTGTCGCGGAATAGTATAGGTTCCAGAATCGAATTGTGTTAAGCCATATTTTTTAACAAGTTTATAAGTAGCATCTTTTTTTGTCGTGTCAATTTTATAAGAATCAATAACTTCTAGAGGAAGAAACGTTTGCCCTTCTGGGAAAACAACCAGGTTTGTTGTATCTGTTTCTACCTGTACCTTATAGGTTATTTGCTCTCCAATTTTTATAGAAGTTGTATCTGCCGAAGAACTTATTTGCTGTGCAAATGAAAAGTAGGACAATAGAAAAAAGACAATACATAAAAAGCCCGTTGACGGAACACCGAAAGCGGAAATTTTATTCTTCATAAATCTTAAATCGTTAGTCATAAATAATTAATCTTTTATCCTCTTAATTTAAAGTATCCTAAAAGCTTTTTTACATAACTTTCATCTGTTCTACAATCTATGGTTCCGGCTCCAGATTTCGCAAAACTATCTTTATAATAAGCTACTTTTTCCCGATAGAACTTTTCATAATTTTTACGAACTGTTTTAGACTGTGTATTTACTAAAAGCAACTCGCCTGTTTCTTCGTCTTGCATTTGTACCAAACCTACATTTGGTATTTCCTCTTCCCGTTTATCATATATGCGAATTCCTGTTACATCGTGTTTTTTAGAAGCTATTTTCAGGGTTTGCCTATAGTCATCTGTTATAAAATCTGAAAGCACAAAGACAATGGCTTTCTTTTTCATAACACTAGACATAAACTTTAATGCTTCGGAAATATTCGTTTTTTTACTTTTTGGTTTAAACTCAATAAGTTCACGAATAATTCGCAGTACATGCGATTTTCCTTTTTTAGGAGGAATATATAATTCGACTTCGTCTGAAAACAAAATCAAACCTATTTTATCGTTATTCTGTGTTGCTGAAAATGCTAAAGTTGCAGCAATTTCGGTTACTATTTCACTTTTAAATTGCTCGTCTGTACCAAAGAATTGCGAACCTGAAATATCTACCATGAGCAACATGGTAAGCTCCCGTTCTTCTTCAAAAACTTTTATATAGGGTTCGTTATAGCGCGCGGTAACATTCCAATCAATATTACGAACATCGTCACCGTATTGGTATTGTCTTACTTCAGAAAAAGTCATACCACGCCCCTTAAAGGTAGAATGGTATTCTCCACCAAAAATATGATCAGACAGTCTTCGTGTCTTGATCTCAATTTTTCGTACTTTTTTTAGTAATTCTTTAGTATCCATCTTTGTATTGCCATTCCGCAGTTGATGCGAAATCTATCTAATTAATTTCGAAATAATTATTAAGAGATTTCTGCCTTCACAGAAATGACAAGTTTATGGTACTTCGATTTCGTTTACAATCTTGTTAATAATATCTACCGAAGTAATATTTTCAGCCTCTGCTTCGTAGGTAATTCCGATTCTATGACGTAACACATCATACACAACGGCACGAACATCTTCTGGAATCACATAACCTCTGCGCTTAATAAATGCATAACATTTTGCAGCTGTTGCTAGGTTGATACTTCCACGAGGAGAAGAACCAAAGGAAATCAAAGGCTTTAAATCTGGAAGTCTATATTTTTCAGGATAACGAGTCGCGAAAATAATATCTAAAATGTATTTTTCAATTTTCTCATCCATATACACTTCGCGAACTGCTTCTTGTGCTTTTAATATTTGAGAAATAGAAACCACCGGATTTACTTTATCCCAAGATCCTTTTAAGTTAGCTCGCATGATTAATTGCTCTTCGTCTTGCTTCGGGTAATCAATTACCGTTTTTAACATAAAACGGTCTACTTGAGCTTCTGGTAAAGGATAGGTTCCTTCTTGCTCTACCGGGTTTTGGGTTGCCATCACTAAGAACGGCTTATCTAATTTAAAAGTTTCGTCTCCAATAGTTACTTGCTTTTCCTGCATGGCTTCTAATAAAGCAGATTGTACTTTTGCTGGAGCTCTGTTAATCTCATCGGCAAGAACAAAGTTTGCAAAAATTGGCCCTTTTTTAATTTTGAAGTCATTCTCCTTCATGTTATAAATTAAGGTACCAGTTACATCTGCAGGTAATAAATCTGGAGTAAACTGTATTCTACTAAAACTACCGTCAACAGCTTGAGATAGTGTATTAATTGCTAAAGTTTTTGCAAGTCCAGGAACACCCTCTAAAAGTATATGTCCTTGACCTAATAATCCTATAAGTAATCTTTCAACCATGTGTTTTTGGCCTACAATTACTTTATTCATTTCTAATGTAAGTAAGTCGACAAAAGCACTCTCCTTTTCAATTTTTTCATTAATAGACTTAATATCAATTGTATTGGTAACTTCCATTGTTTTCTGTTTTAAATCTTTCAAATATAGCATTCGATTTTTACATGTGTAAATTTGTTGAAATTTTTGCTGTACTGTTGTTAATAATAGGTTAAAAAATAAAGAGCAGCACTAATAGTGCTGCTCTTTAACAAATATTTAGTTAATTCTTTAACTAATTTAATACGATTTCTCCTAAGTCTAAAGTTTGACCTACGATAACTTCTACATTTTCAATAAGCACGACTTCATAGGTTGAAGCTGGATCTGGAGTTACTGTTACATCATAAACGCCTTCTGGTAAACCAACTACTGTAAATACACCTGTTTCATCTGTAAAAGCCGAAGCAGTTATTTCTCCATTACTTACTGTAACTTCTGTTTGAAAATCTGCAGGAGCAACAACCCCACTTAAAGCTCCAGTGTTTGCTTCTACACTTGCTCTAATTACAGGTTTTAAGTTAATATTTCCTGAGTTTCCTGCTACTACAATAGATTCACTTACATCAAAATCTAATAAGAACGTATACTCGTAATTTGGAGATAGTGGTTCATTTACTTTTATTTTTAATCCAGATTGTTGTGCACTAGGCGTATTTAAAGGATGTGAAACTCCGTCTATTACTACCGAATTATCATCACCAAGCACTAATCTTATTTGGTTTAATGTTCCTGAAGGAACTTCAAAACCATCTACAAGCAATACATTAATACCACCTGTAAGCTCTAATAAATCATAAACACCAGTATTAATAGCGTTCAAACTCACCCAACCGTTTTCGTCTTCACTAGCATCGTTAAGCTTAACTTTAACATCTACAACCTCAACAAAAACGTTATCATAATCTCCAGGATTATCCATTAACTTAACAGATATTCTAGATGTTCCTTCTGAAGAAGTATCATCACTATCACAGGAGCTAAACATTGCAATAGTTAATATGGCTAAAAGAAAAATTTTAAACTGTTTTACTGTTTTCATAAATATTGTGTTTTTGGATTCATAATAATATACGAGCTGTTTTGGGTATTTAGATGATACACCAAAAAATTAATCGTAAAAAATACGCTCAAAGTTCTATAATTTACAATAAAAAACTCACACAAAACACTTGTTTACAGTGATTTAAACAAAAAGACCTTCCGTATTCTTAAAACTTTGTTAAAACAACCAACTAGTCCCTAAGAGCTTAATCAAAAGACATGAACAAAAGGTAAATATTTGATTTTTACACTTCATAATTAAATGCGAATAAGTATTTTTATAGGTAAATTTATCCAACAAGATAAACCCTCACATAAGTGAAATATTAATATGAAAAAAACTGCTTTAATTACAGGTGCAACAAGTGGAATTGGAAGAGCAACTGCCTACGAATTTGCAAAACACGGTATACAACTTATTTTATGCGGAAGAAGACAAGAAAGATTAGATAGCATTAATAAAGAGCTTAGCAATAAAACAAAGGTACATACCCTGCAATTTGATGTTCGAGACAAACAAGCAACTTTCGACGCAATAGAATCTTTACCGGAAGCATATAAACAAGTAGACATTTTAATTAATAATGCTGGAAATGCTCATGGTTTAGACCCAATACAAACCGGAAACTTAGAAGATTGGGATGCTATGCTAGACATAAACGTAAAAGGCTTACTTTACGTTAGCAAAGCAATTATTCCACAAATGACTGCAAGAAACTCCGGACATATTATAAATATTGGTTCTTCCGCAGGAAAGGAAGTTTACCCTAAAGGAAATGTTTACTGCGCTAGCAAGCACGCCGTTTTAGCTATAACAGAAGGAATGCGCATAGATCTTATCCCTCACGGAATTAAAGTTTCTGCAATAAACCCAGGATTGGTTGAAACCGAATTCTCTCAAGTACGTTTTAAAGGAGATAAGGCTGCCGACAATGTTTATAAAGGATACAAAGCTTTACAGCCTGAAGATATAGCAGACATCATTTATTTTGCCGTTACTCGCCCTGCGCATGTGAATATTGCAGACTTATTGGTGTTTTGCACTGCACAAGCAAGCAGCACCATAGTTAAAAAAGAATTTTAGTTATAGAGCCCAAAACAGGTTTGTCATTATGATTAATAAACGCTTACTTATTAAAAACCTATTAGCTCATAACGATGAGAACAGTTTTTATGACAAAAAGCGTAAAATTGATATATCACAACAAGAAGGGAAGGCAAAGTTTTTAAAGCATGTTTGTGCTCTTTCAAATAGCAACCCTAAAAACAATTCGTATATAGTTATTGGTGTGGAGGATGAAGATAATTCCATTCTAGGAGTTGATTTTTTTGATGATAGTAAAATCCAAAATTTAATAAACGCCTACTTTAATAACCCGCCAATTGTTCAATATGAAAACATACCCTTTCCGCATTTACCAGACAATAAAGTTGTTGGGTTAGTTACTATTAGACCTACTGAAGGCTTAACATCTTTAAGAAAAAATATTTGGAAATATTATGGGGGTTCTATCTTTTTTAGAGAGGGTAGCATAAGCATGCCAAAGGTTTTTGAAAGCGAAATTAAAGATGTGAATTCTAAAATTGTTGAAGCAATTGAAAAGCATTCGCAAAACAATATTCAGCATACCTTAGATGATGTTATTAACTTTTTAAACAAGCGAAAAGACTATAATCCACAGTATAAAGTGTTTAAAGAATATTTTGTACTGTGTTGGTCTGGGCAGAAAAAAATCATAAATGACGAAACCTACTATTCTAGAGTAGATATTGAAATGATTAACGAACAAGTTCGTTTGTTTTATTCTACATTAGATGATGTCACCATAAACTACGATGAGGACAGCTTTAAAATTGTAGAATATGTAGATCTTGGACTGCATCAAAATTCTAAATATTATCCTTTAGAAGAAACTATAATTCACTTCGGAAATAACGCAACCTACACCATTGATACCAAACTTCTTTTTGAAGCTCCTCAATTTGATAAAAAAATTCTTCATCACGTTTATAACACCAATAACATCTTATTAGAAAAACTTAAAAACGGACAAAAACTGAATAGCAACGAAGAACAAGATCTATTGAATCTTCCTGAAACTTATTTAATCTGCTATTTCAACCTATTTCATGATGCTATAGATAAATTGAATGAAGCCAAGCCTTTTTTAAAAGCATATAATGAAGAAGCATATACTCTATACAAGGAAACACAACGTATTTTAAGAAAAGTGAAGTATAGCTAATTACTAGTTTTACATAAATTATTACCAACTATACAATATTCACTACCAACTATACATTTTCACATACAACCAAACACATAAAAACATATATTTACAATGCTATTAATCAATACGATATAAACCTTGTTTCTATCCCAAACCAGAATAGGGAAAAAGAACAAGGTTTATTCTTTTTTATACATTTTCAAAAGAAATTATTTATAAAACAAAAAAGCCACATCGTTTGATGTGGCTTTCTTTTTATAAATTACAACTACCTACTATAGGTCGAATTTAATTCCTTGTGCTAAAGGTAATTCGTCTGAGTAGTTAATAGTATTTGTTTGTCTTCTCATGTACACTTTCCAAGCATCGGATCCAGACTCACGTCCACCACCTGTTTCTTTTTCACCACCGAAAGCTCCTCCGATTTCTGCTCCAGAAGTACCAATGTTTACGTTTGCAATACCACAATCTGAGCCAGCGTATGATAAGAACTTTTCTGCTTCTTTCATTTCGTTAGTCATAATTGCAGAAGATAAACCTTGAGCAACACCATTTTGCATTTCAATAGCGTTTTCAAGATCTCCAGAGTATTTCATGATGTATAAAATTGGAGCAAATGTTTCATGCTGTACAATTTCAAAATGGTTTTCAGCTTCAATAATTGCTGGCTTAACGTAGCAACCGCTTTCAAAACCTTCACCTTCTAAAACACCACCTTCAACTAAAACGTTTCCACCTTCAGCTTTAGCTTTTTCAATAGCCGCTAAATACGTGTTTACAGAATCTTTATCGATTAATGGTCCAACGTGGTTATTTTCATCTAATGGGTTACCAATCTTAATTTGTTTGTAAGCTCCAACAATCGCATCACGCACCTTATCGTAAACCGATTCGTGAATAATTAAACGACGTGTAGAAGTACAACGCTGACCACAAGTTCCAACAGCACCAAATACAGCACCAGGAACTACTACTTTTAAATCTGCAGTTGGTGTAATAATAATGGCGTTGTTTCCTCCTAATTCTAATAAAGATTTACCAAAACGCTCAGCAACTGTTACTCCAACAATTTTACCCATTCTTGTAGATCCTGTTGCAGAAACTAAAGCAACTCTTCTATCTTTAGTCATAAACTCTCCTACTTTGTAGTCTCCGTTTACGATACAAGAAATTCCTTCTGGTAAATTGTTATCTTTTAATACTTCTGCAATAATATTTTGACAAGCTATAGAACAAAGAGGTGCTTTTTCTGATGCTTTCCAAACACAAACATCTCCACAAATCCATGCTAAAGCTGTGTTCCATGACCAAACTGCCACTGGGAAGTTAAATGCAGAAATAATTCCTACTACACCAATTGGGTGCCACTGCTCTCTCATTACATGACCAGGACGCTCTGAAGGAATAGTAAGACCGTTTAATTGTCTTGACAATCCAACTGCGAAATCACAGATATCAATCATTTCTTGAACTTCACCGTAACCTTCTTGTAAAGATTTACCCATTTCGTAAGAAACTAACTTACCTAATGGCTCTTTTAATTCTCTTAATTTATTACCAAACTGACGAACAATTTCTCCACGTTGCGGTGCAGGCATATCTCTCCAAGTTTTAAATGCGCTAGTTGCAGCATCCATCACTTTATCATAGTCTTCACGAGTTGAAGATTTTACTTTGGCAATTAATTTACCATCCACTGGAGAATAAGATTCAATAATTTCACCGTTAGAAAAATTATCAGAACCTGTAGATGTTCCATTATTTAATTCTTTTACTCCTAATGTTTTTAATGCTTGATCTATTCCAAAATCAGTAGCAATAGCTTCCATCATATGTCTTTTTTTTCTTGATTATTATAAATATACACAAAGATACAAATTATTAATAAGTTGCTATTCCGAATTAATTCTTAATATATTATCTTTAATGCAGCTATTTCTTTTTAAGCATATTTATGGTTTAAAGTAGAATTAAATCTCATAGATATTTTAAACAATTTAGTTTGCGCTAAACACGTTAACAAGAATTGTATTACTTATCTTTAAAACATTCAAAACTTCTAATATTACCTCACTATGCACATCAAGAGACTTCTTGCAATGTTTTTTGTTCTTACACTAGCTTTTTCTTGTAAAGAAAAAACAACAGAAACAGATAACATCTTCAAGTTTAAAGAGTATATAAGTTATACAACTTCCGGACGAGTTTCTGTGGCAGACCCTATTCAAATCAATTTAGCAAAGGATGTTGAAGGTTGGACAATGAATCAAGAAATTTTAGAAAAAATTGTAGATATAAAACCGCATATTTCTGGAAAATTATTGGTTAATAATAGCCATTCGCTTCGTTTTGTGCCAGACGAAGCTTTAGATGCAAACACAGAATACACAGTAAATGTAAAGCTTGGTGATATTTACAAAGATGTACCTTCAGAGTTTAAAACCTACACTTTTCAGTTTAAAACCATAAGTCCCAACTTCAATATTGATACAAACAACCTTCAGTCATACAGTAAAGAATGGCAATATTTAGAAGGAGTTATACGTGCAGCAGATATTATTTCTTTGGAGCAAGCAAAGCAAATAATAGAAGCTACCCATAATAACGAAAGACTATCTGTAGTTTGGAATGAATCTTTTAACTCCTCAAAAGTTTTTGAGTTTAAAATAGATAGCATAAATCGTTTGGTAGATGACAGCCAAATTTTGATTAAATGGGACGGAAAATCTATTGAATCGGATAACAAAGGAGAAAAGAAAATTACAATTCCGGGTAAAAATAACTTTGTTATTACCAAGGTGGATGTAATTCAAACTCCAGAACAATACCTATCCATTAACTTTTCCGATCCTTTAAAAAAACAACAGAATTTTGACGGATTAGTAAGTATTCAGGATTCTAAAAACCCAAAATATATTGTAGATGGAAATGTGCTAAAAGCATATCCGGAAGCTAAAATCGCTGGAAATGTTCAAGTAGATGTTTTTCAAGGGATAACAAATACCGACGGCTATAAACTTAAAAAGCCATTTTCAGAATTAATAGCTTTTGAAGAAGAAAAACCGCAAATAAGACTAATTAGTAACGGAGTAATACTACCTAATTCACAAAACTTAAAATTCAATTTCGAAGCAGTTAATTTAAAAGCTGTAGATATTAGAATTATCAAAATTTTCGAAGACAATGTCTTACAATTCTTACAAGATAACGAACTCGATAACACCTACAGAAGTGATGCTAGACGTGTTGGAAGAAGAATTGCCAAACATACCATTACGCTACAAAACGAATCTGAAAACACAGGAAAATGGAAAGCTTATAGCGTTGATTTATCTAAATATATGAAAGCCGATCCTGGCGCTATTTACAGAATAGAATTAGATATGAAAAAGGAGTACTCCTTATACAACTGTGACGGGAAACAAAGTGTTACAAACGCTGAAAACAATGAAGATTATTACGAAGAGGATTACTATTATGACACATATTCTGAAAACTCTAGCGAAGATGACGATTTACGTGAAGAACGTTATTGGGACAACCTAAGCTATAGCTACAAATATGATTATTACAATTGGAATGACAGAAAAGACCCTTGCAAAGAAGCGTATTATAGCGACAAAACTGTAGTACAAAACCTATTAGCCTCAAACCTTGGGGTTATTGCAAAAAAAGGAACAAAAAACAATTATTATTTTGCTGTAACAAACATTCTAGACACCAAACCTGAAGCAGGTGCCACCGTTACCATATATAATTTTCAGCAACAAGAAATTGTAAAAACAAAAACAGATTTAGAAGGACTGGCTACGCTAAAAGTTGATAAACATGCCGCTTTTGCAATTGTTTCCAAAGCAAATAATTACAGCTACCTAAAACTTAATGATGGTAATTCGCTTTCTCTAAGTAAGTTTGATGTTTCTGGAAATCAATTACAACGTGGATTAAAAGGGTATATATACGGAGAACGCGGAGTTTGGCGTCCTGGAGACACCTTACATTTATCTTTTATGCTGAATGACACCGGAAACAAACTTCCTAAAGAGCATCCGGTTAAAATGGAAATCACAGATGCTAACGGAAAACTTGCCTACAGAAAAATTACTAGCCAAAACCTCAACAATCTATACACATTTCATGTTCCTACTTCAACCGAAGACAATACAGGAAATTGGAACGCAAAAGTTTCGGTAGGTGGTGCAACATTTTACAAGGGTTTAAAAGTAGAAACGGTAAAACCAAATCGTTTAAAAATTAAAATGGATTTTGAAGACGAAGTGCTTTCCGTTGGAAAATATTTAAACGGAAAATTAGACGTAAAGTGGCTACATGGTGCGCCTGCTAAAAATGTAAGAACTGAAATTAAAGCGAAATTTAGCAGTGCTTCCTCAAGTTTTAAAAACTATAAAGATTATGTATTTAACGATCCGTCTCGTGCTTTTTCTACCGAAGAAACAATCCTATTTGATGGTAAAGTGAATGAAAACGGGCTAGCAACTATCAACAAAAAAATAAACGTTGCTAAAAATGCTCCGGGAATGTTAAACGCTCAGTTTTTAATCCGTGCTTTCGAAAATGGCGGAGATTTTTCAATGGATGCTTTTACCAAACAATATGCTCCTTATACATCTTTCGTAGGATTAAAATCTCCGCAAGAAAAAGATCATGGCTCCTTTTCTACAGACGAAAATCAAAAATTTGATATTGTTGTAGTAAATGCCGAAGGAAAACCTGTAAAGCGTGAAAATGTAGAGGTAAAAATATACAAGATTGAATGGCGTTGGTGGTGGAATTCTTCCTACGACGATTTAGCTTCGTATACTTCAAACACATTTCATCAGCCATATAAAAGCTTCAAACTAGACACAGATTCTAATGGAAAATCTAGTTTTAAATTAAATATTCCAGAAGAAGACCGTGGTCGTTATTTAATTAGAGTAGAAGATCCTAAAAGTGGGCATGCAACAGGAAGAACCGCTTATTTCTATAAAGGATGGTACACGCCTTCAGGAGACAAGGAAGCTGCCAAAATGCTAGCATTCTCTTCAGATAAAAAGAAATATAATGTTGGTGAAACCGCTAAAATTAAATTCCCTTCTGGTAAAGAAGGTCGTGCCTTAATAAGCATTGAAAACGGAAGCGAAGTTCTAGAATACAAATGGGTAAAAACTACCGCAGAAGAAACAACAATACAAGTTCCTATTAATTCTAATATGGCTCCAAACGTATTTGTAAATATCTCCCTTTTACAACCACATGCCATAACAGCAAACGATTTACCAATTAGATTGTATGGCGTAATTCCTATTATGGTCGAAAATCCTAACACCAAACTAGAACCTGAATTAAGAATGCCAAGTGTGTTACGACCAGAACAAGAGTTTGAAATTTTTGTATCAGAAAAAAACAGAAAACCTATGACTTATACCATTGCAATGGTAGAAGAAGGTTTACTAGACTTAACAAGATTTAAAACGCCAAATGCTTGGAATGAGTTTTATAAGCGTGAAGCCTTAGGCGTAAAAACCTGGGATGTTTTTGATGATGTTATCGGGGCTTATTCCGGAAGTATAGACCAAGTTTTTGCTGTAGGTGGTGATGCCGATGCCTTGGCTGGTAAAGACAAAAAAGCAAATAGATTTAAACCTGTGGTTAAATTTTTAGGCCCATTTGAATTAAAGCCTGGAGACAATAAAATTCATAAAATCAAACTCCCAAACTATATCGGATCGGTTAGAACCATGGTTGTTGCCGGAGATATTAACAGCGAAGCCTACGGAAGTACAGACAAAACCGTACAGGTAAAAAAGCCGTTAATGGTACTAGCTACCCTTCCTAGAAAATTAAGTCCGGGAGAAAAAGTAACACTTCCTGTTACCGTTTTCGCAATGGAATCAAAAATGAAAAACGTAAATATTAGCCTAAAATTAAGCAACGGAATAGAAGTAGTTGGTAGCAAAACGCAAACTTTAACTTTTGACAAACCTGACGAACAAATGGCTTATTTTGAGCTAGACGTTAGTAAGGCGAAAGGAATAAATACGGTTGAAGTAATTGCTTCAGGAAATGGTGAAAAATCCACTTACAAAGTAGAGTTAGATGTACTAAACACGAATCCTGTTTCTTCGGTTGCATTAGACAAAACTTTAGAAGCAAATGATTCAGAAAAAATAGATTTCTCCACCTTTGGAATTATGGGAAGCAATACAGCTACTGTAGAATTTTCAACAATGCCTCCAATGAATTTCTCAAAACGATTACAATATTTAATCGAATACCCTCATGGTTGCTTAGAACAAATAACCTCTGGCGTTTTTCCGCAGTTATATTTACAAGATATTTTTGATTTGACTTTCGATAAAAAACAAGAAATCCAACATAATATAGAAAGTATTATTAAAAAAGTTGGTCATTTTCAAAGACCAAATGGCGGACTAAGCTATTGGATGGGTGAAAACGCTGTAAACGATTGGACAACTAGTTATACAGGGCATTTTATGCTAGAGGCTGAAAAGAAAGGCTATGTGCTTCCGCTTTCCTTCAAGAGCAATTGGTTAGCTTATCAAAAGCAAGCATCTCGTGACTGGAGACCAAGTTATAAAACCTATAATGCAGATTTAGCACAAGCTTACAGATTATACACTTTAGCCTTGGCTGGAAGTCCAGATTTAGCTGCTATGAACAGACTTAAGGAGTTTACAGAAATTTCTAACGAAGCTAAATGGCGATTGGCTGCAGCTTATGCTTTGGCAGGTCAAAAAGAAGCGAGTGAGCAAATTTCAAAAACAGCAAATATCGAATTTATTTCACCTACCTACAATTATTACACCTATGGCTCTGTAGACAGAAACCGCGCAATGGCTTTAGAAACTATGGTTTTAACTAAAGATTCCCGAGCAAAAGAACTATCTGAAACTATTGCAAAATCCTTATCTAAAGATCATTGGATGAGTACGCAAACCACAGCATACAGCTTACTTGCAATAGCAAAAATGGTGAAAGCTAATGGCGGCAAAGAACTAGATTTAGAATATACCTTAAACGGTGAAACGAAAAGGATAAAAACCAAAAATGCTATAGCACAACGCGAACTAACAGTTAAGGAAGGAAGCAACGCTATTTCCTTTAAAAACAATAAAGATAATATTGTGTTTGTGCGTGTATTAAATTCTGGAAAGTTACCGCTTGGAAAAGAGCTAACAGAGCAAAGAGGCTTAAACATTTCTGTTTCTTATAAAGATACTAGCGGAAACCCTATGGATATTGAAAAACTACAACAAGGTCAAGATTTTGTTGCATCGGTTACTATAAGTAATCTTAAAAACGATTATATAAACGACATTGCCCTAACCCAAATATTCCCATCAGGATGGGAAATTGTAAACACTCGTTTTACCGATTTTGGAAGTAACTCAACTAGTACAGCTCGTTTTACAGACATTCGAGATGATAGAGTTAGTTTCTATTTTGACTTAGATAAAAAAGGAAAAGATGGAACAAAAACGTTCAACATCATGCTTAATGCCGCTTATTTAGGAACTTATTATTTACCAGGAGTACAAGCAGAAGCTATGTATGACAATGACTTTTTAGTTAGAAATAAAGGTCGTTGGATTGAAGTAGTAAAATAAAAAAGAAGGTTTCGCTTTCACGGAAAACATAATGAATAGAATAATAAGCTACATTAAAAGAAATAAAGTAAAGTCAGTAGTACTATTGATGCTTTTGGTAGCTTATTATTTCTGTTTACCGAAACAGCTTTTTAAAGATCCAACTGCAACCGTTATTACAAGTGAAAACAACAAATTACTTGGAGCACAAATTGCAAACGATGGTCAATGGCGATTTCCACAAAACGACTCGGTGCCCGAGAAGTTTAAAACTTGTATTATTCAATTTGAAGATGAATATTTCTACAAACATCCAGGTTTTAATCCTATTTCTATTTTTAAGGCTTTTAAAGAAAATATAACTTCAGGCGAAGTAAAACGTGGAGGAAGCACCATTACCCAACAAGTAATCCGACTTTCTAGAAAAGGAAAACCAAGAACCTATTTAGAAAAATTAAAGGAAATAATCCTTGCCACACGATTAGAATTCCGTGAAAGCAAAGAACAAATTCTAGCTTATTACAGTAGTTATGCTCCTTTTGGAGGAAATGTAATTGGAATTGATGCTGCATCGTGGAGGTATTTCAACAGAAATTCTAATCAATTATCTTGGGCTGAGAGTGCTACATTAGCTGTTTTACCAAATGCTCCAAGCCTAATTTATCCCGGAAAAAACCAAGAACGACTTCTTGTAAAACGAAATGATTTACTAAAGAAATTATTAGAAAATAAAATAATAGACACCTTAACTTACAAGTTATCTATTGCCGAAGGTTTACCACAAAAACCTTATCCTTTACCGCAAACTGCTCCGCATTTACTACAAAAGGTAGCTAAAAATCATCCTGGAGAAAGAGTACAAACTAGTATAAAATCTAGACTTCAGAAGCAAACAAATGAAACAGTAAAAAACCATTACAACCTTTTAAAACAAAACGAAATTTACAATATATCCGTTTTAGTTTTAGACGTAAAAACTCGTAAAGTTCTAAGTTACGTTGGCAATTCACCTACAGATGTAGCGCATGAAAAAGATGTAGATATTATAGATAAGCCCAGAAGCACCGGGAGTATATTAAAACCTTTTTTATATGCTGCAATGCTAGATTCTGGAGATTTATTACCAAATACCTTGGTTCCAGATGTTCCTTCTCAGTTTGGAAATTATATACCAGAAAACTTCAATAAAGAATATGATGGTGCAGTTCCCGCTAGCCGCGCTTTGTCGCGTTCTTTAAATATTCCATCTGTGCGCATGCTTCAAAATTTTGGATTAGACCGATTTCATCATTACCTAAAAGAATTACATCTAAAAGATCTTAAATACAATGCAAACCACTACGGATTAACGCTAATTCTTGGTGGCGCAGAAAGTAATCTTTGGGATTTATGTAAAAGCTACGCGTCTTTATCTTCTACCTTGAATCATTTCAATGAAAACTCAAGTCAGTATTTTACCAATGAATTTTGCGAACCTACGTATCTTGCTTCAGAAGAAATAGATTTTGGTAAAAAAACTTCCGACAAAACCTTGTTTGATGCAGCTTCTATATATTTAACTTACGAAAGTTTAAAGGAAGTAAACAGACCTGAAAACAACGAAAGCTGGGAGTTTTTTGATGGCTCCAAAAAAATTGCTTGGAAAACCGGAACAAGTTTTGGGTTTCGAGATGCTTGGGCAATAGGCACAACTAAAGATTATGTGGTTGGTGTTTGGGTTGGGAATGCAGATGGTGAAGGTAGACCTGGATTGGTTGGCGTGCAGACAGCTGCACCTATTTTATTTGAGGTATTTGATTATTTACCAAATAGTGATTGGTTTGCTAAACCTTATGATGAGATGCAAGAAGTTAGCATATGCTCTAAAAGTGGGTATAGAGCTTCGGTAAACTGCGAAGAAACTAAAACTACATATATTCAAAATAGTGGCTTAAAAACAGAGCCTTGTCCGTACCACATTTTAGTACATGTAGACAAAAACCAACAATTTCAAGTAAATTCTTCTTGTGAAGATATAAGTAATATAGAAAGCAAGTCGTGGTTTGTTCTTCCTCCTTTAATGGAGTATTACTACAAAACCAAAAATCCGTTTTATAAAACCTTACCTAGATTTAGAGAGGATTGCATGGGAGAAAATGCAATTTTTATGCAGTTTATCTACCCTAAAGAGAATACCAAAATATTCTTGCCAAAAGATTTTGACGGAAACACAAATGAGTTGATTTTAAAAATAGCGCACTCTAAGCCCGAAACTACTTTGTATTGGTACCTAAACGAAACTTTTATTGGCACAACAAAAGACATTCATGACATAGGAGTTATACCTAAAATAGGTAAACACCTCATCACAGTTGTAGACGCTCTAGGAAATGAAGCTAATCGTTATATTACTATTTCAGAGTAACTAGCGTAAAGACTGTCCTTTTGCGGTCCACCAAGGATGCACTTCTATTTCTAAGTTTCCAGATTTTACCATTGGGTCTAATTTAGCTAAACTATCTGCCATTTTTAAAGTTGGAACATTGTAAACGGCTATTCCTCTAATATCCCCGTCATCACCAAAAGGTCCGATTAAATCAGCATAGCCTTCCTCATACATTCTACTTAAGTGTTCTAAATGGTCTTCTTGTAATTCTTTAATTACTTGTTCATTTTGTGTTCTTATTGGTCCTTTCTTAAGAAAAACCATAAAATACTTTTGCATCAAAATGGTGTCTTTAGTTTTAGCATCTACGTAATCAAAAGTTTCAAACCCTTTAGCGGTTAATTCTTCTTTCAGTGAAGCAACAGATGGTTCTACTTCCTGAACTTCATTTTGCACCTCATCAGCAACTTCCGAATTAACAATTTTTGACGTTTCATCTGTTGTATTTTCAACAGTCTTTTTACAAGAAACTGTTAGTGCTAGAGCAAAAAATAATAGGATATATTGTTTCATTTTACCAGTTTTTATAAGGGTTTTCACTTAATTGTGAATTGTAATATTTTTTGTTTCCTGTCACTTCTTTTCCAAGCCAAGTTGGTTTGATATAACATTCTTCTTCGCTTTGTAATTCTACTTCAGCGATAATTAGTCCTTCGTTGTCTCCGTAAAACTCATCAACTTCAAAAGTATGAGTATCTACTTTTACTTCGTAACGAGTTTTATCGATAATTCCTTTTTTACAAAGTTTCAATAAGTCTGCTGCTTCCTCTTTAGAGATTTCTTTTTCCCATTCAAAACGAGACAATCCATTTTTAGACGATTCTCCTTTTATGGTTAAAAAACCTTTTTCACCCTTTAATCTTACACGAACAATTCGTTTTTTATTGGTGCTTAAAAACCCTTGAACAATTCGAGTTTGTTTAAAAGATTCCGCTTTAAATACATTTGATTTTACTAAAAACTTTCGTTCTATTTCTAAATTAGAAATCTCTTTTTGATTTTCCATTTATATAAATTGTGGAAAGCGAAATTAATGTAATCGCCGACCAATACGTACTAGAAACTAAAAATTGTGCGATAGTAAAATTAGAAATAAACTTTCTATATGCCAAAACAGCATCGGAAAATATAAACAAAGTAGCACCAATTGCAATTAATAAAAATGCATATTCCTTTTTCCAAAGATATAGGTTTATAGCCTGCCAAGCCATAAGCATAATGCAGGTTATATATAAGATTACTGGAATTAGTAAACCACCTAAATGATCTTTTAAAACAGAAAACATCAAGACAGAAATAATTACTAGTGGCAATAAGGGCTTAACATTTGTAGTAAATCCGTTGAAAGTTGTAAAAGCATAAATAAACAGTATGTGTCCTATTAAAAACGAAGCTAATCCGAAAACAAAATATGCGTCAAACATTAAAAAAACATCTCCGAAAAGGCAAAACACCAAACCAATTAATATGATTTTTTTATAGGGCTGTAAGGCATTTTTAGCGAATAAAACCGGCAATAGTATCACCAATATGGTAGATAATGGTTTAAAAAAATAATGCATGATATCATTCTCAAGGTATGACGATATAATTGTAAATATTACCGAAACTATTATAAAAAAAAGGAGTATATTTTTCTTCATGGATTATTCTATTATTCTATAAATTTACATCATGTCAAGCGATTTACCAATCAGAAAAATTATTCATATAGATATGGATGCATTTTATGCATCTGTAGAACAGATGGATAATCCGGAACTTCGAGGGAAACCTGTCGCAGTTGGCGGCGGCGGTACCAGAGGTGTGGTTAGCGCTGCTAGTTATGAGGCTAGAGAGTTTGGTGTAAGAAGCGCCATTAGCGGGATGCAAGCTAGACGAAATTGTCCGGATTTAATTTTTGTAAAACCACGATTTGATAGGTATACCGAAATTTCTAAGAAAATTAGAAAGATTTTTTTAGACTATACCGATTTAGTGGAACCTCTTTCTCTAGACGAAGCTTATTTAGATGTAACCGAAAACAAAAAAGGAAACCCTAGTGCTACATTAATTGCTAAAGAAATTAGGGATCGGATTTTTAATGAAATTGGTTTAACTGCTTCTGCGGGAATTAGCATTAATAAATTTATCGCAAAAGTTGCCAGTGATTATAACAAGCCTAACGGACAAAAAACGGTTAACCCGGAAGATGTTCTTTCATTTTTAGAAGATTTAGACATCAGAAAATTTTATGGTGTGGGGAAGGTTACTGCAGAAAAAATGTACCAAAAAGGAATATTTACAGGGAAGGATTTAAAATCTAAATCCTTAGAATATTTAAAGGAACAATTCGGAAAATCTGGACGCTACTATTACTACATTGTTAGAGGAATTCATACTAGTGAAGTAAAACCCAACAGAACTAGAAAATCTCTTGCAGCAGAACGAACTTTTCAAGAAAATCTTTCTTCTGAAATATTTATGCTAGAAAAATTAAAACATATTGCTGAAGAAGTGTCGCGGAGATTAAACAAAAGTAAAGTTGCAGGGAAAACAGTCACGCTTAAAATTAAATATAGTGACTTCACCCTTCAAACTAGAAGTAAAACATTACCATATTTTATCAACGATAAAGATATTATTTTGGATACGGCTAAAGATTTGCTGTATCAAGAAAAGATGAGCAATTCTGTAAGATTACTTGGTATTTCGTTATCTAATTTAAATACTGAAAAAACTATAAAACAAACGGCTTCAAAAGAAAATGAGGTTAGTGTGCAGCTTCAGTTTGGGTTTTAAAAAAACCAGCTACATTGCTGCAACTGGTTTTAGTTTTTATTACTTCTTAAAACTACATTCTGTAATTTCTGTAACACGCAAAGTGTTAACCATTCCTTTTTCTTGTATTGGCATTGCGGCTAAGCTTACCAACATATCGCCGACTTCAAGATACCCTTTTTCACAAGCTATAGCATTTACATCTTCAATTGTTTCATCGGTACTAACAAACTTATCATAATAGAATGCTTTTACTCCCCAAAGTAGGTTTAACTGCGTTAAAATTCGCTTGTTTGAAGTAAACACTAAAATATGTGCTGATGGTCTCCATGCCGAAATTTGAAACGCCGTATAACCACTATTGGTTAAAGTAGAAATACCCTTTGCATCAATTTCATTTGCCATTAGCGCTGCATGGTAACAAATAGATTTTGTTATATAACGCTTAGTACGAATATGCGGGTGCATTTGTGGCACTTGAATAAGTGGTGAATCCTCAACACTTTTAATGATATCTGACATCTGTTTAATCACCTGAACAGGGTATTGCCCTACAGAAGTTTCTCCAGAAAGCATTACAGCATCGGCTCCATCCATTACGGAGTTTGCTACATCATTTACTTCTGCTCTGGTTGGTGTAAGACTAGAAATCATAGTCTCCATCATTTGCGTTGCTATAATCACTGGAATTCTAGCCTTTTTAGCACGAAGTACTAGTTGCTTTTGAATTAATGGAACTTGCTCTGCAGGAACCTCAACTCCTAAATCACCACGCGCAACCATCAATCCGTCACAATAGGCAACAATCTTATCGATATTTTCTACTGCTTCTGGTTTTTCAATTTTTGCTATGATAGGTATTTTATGATCACTATGCTTTTTAATCAACTCTTCTAGCTGCATTAAATCTTCTGCATGACGCACAAAAGATAAAGCCATCCAATCTACTTTTTGCTCAATAGCAAAAATAGCGTCTTCAATATCCTTTTCGGTTAAAGCTGGCTGTGAAATATTTGTATTAGGAAGGTTCACTCCTTTTTTAGACTTAAGTGGTCCACCTTGAATTACCTTTGCCTTAACTTCTGATTTTTTATCTGTTGAAACTACTTCAAAAATAAGTTTTCCATCATCTAAAAGAATACGCTCTCCTGGTTTTGCATCTTGCGGAAAACGATCATAGGTCATATACACTCGTTTCTTTGTTCCAACAAAACGTTCTCCAGTTGCAAAAGTGATTTCTTCTCCTTTTTTTACAATAATATCACCTTTCATCACTCCTACACGAAGCTTAGGCCCTTGTAAGTCTCCTAAAATAGCTGCATTGTAACCAAACTCCTTATTAAGTTCACGAATCATTTTGATGCGTTTTTTTACATCATCATAATCTGCATGCGAAAAGTTGATTCTAAATACATCTACCCCTTCATCTAGCATTGCCTTTAAAACTTTCTTACTACTTGTTGCAGGTCCTAAAGTTGCTACTATTTTGGTTTTCTTTCTTTTTGCTGTATTCATTTTTATATTTTGGAAATCTTTTAATTAAATATTAATTGATCGGTAGTCTTTAATTGACTTGGATCAATACCATAAGCTGTAATAACTTGTGGAATTGTTTTTATTTTATCTACAAAAACCTTTTCATTTTGACGGAAAGATTCGTCGCTAATTTTTAAAATAAAATTCACTTTTTTATATTCTGGAACTAAGTAGTTTGTTTTAGTGAATTTCTCTAAGTCTGTAAATAAGGAAGTAGCTTCAGAAGTATTTACCACTTCTATTTTACAAATATTAGAAACTAGATTCCAAACGGTGAATTGTTTTTCATCTTCCCACTCAAAAATAGAGTAGCTTGATGTATCATCATATTCAATATCATCCCTTCTTCTTCTAAGATTCAAACCTAAATGCTTGTTTAACAAATAAGCTAATCTATAATCTTCTAAAGAACAATAAACACCAATTAGTGTATAATCAATGTCTTCTAAAAAATCATCTAGGGTTAGTTTTTTCAATCTAATTATTCCTTTTAATTAATGTAAAGATACTATATATTACAAAGAAATATGTTAAGCTAATGGTAATCTTAACACTGTTTTAAAGAGAAAATTATACTATTCGCTCTTTTGAAAACTTAATTAGAATCTGATCTAGAAATCTGCTTTTGAAAAGCAAAAAAAGCGCGCTTTGAAGCTTTTTCTTCTGCTTTCTTTTTAGATGTTGCTCGGGCTTTGGCTACTACTTTTTTGTCTATAGATAATTTTACAGAAAAATGCCTAATATCATCATTTCCTGTGTCTTCATAAACATCATAATCAAAGCTTTTCTTTTCTTTTTGGCACCACTCTATAACCAAACTCTTATAGCTTATTACCTTACCTTCTAAGGTTTCAATATCTACATGTGGTGTAATTACACGTTTGTAAATAAATTTTTCGCAGTATTTATAGCCTCTATCTAAAAATATAGCTCCTACTAAAGCTTCAAATAAATTACCATATATATTATCTCCAAACTGACCTTTAGGAATCTTACTATCTACTAGTTTTATAAGTTCCAGTTCTTTTCCTAAGTCATTAAGGTGCGCTCTACTAACAATTTTAGAGCGCATTTTAGTTAGGTATCCTTCGTCACCGCTTGGTACTTCTATAAATAAATGATGTGCAATTACGGCGCTCAACATAGCGTCGCCTAAAAACTCTAATCGTTCATAATTAACAGCATGGCCTTTGCTGTTTTTTACATTCATAGAACGATGTGTGAAAGCTGTTTCGTAAAACCTTATTTGCTTAGGCTTAAAGCCTAAAATCTTTTTGATAGATGCAACAAAATTCTCGTCACTATTGGAACGAGAACTTAATATGTTACGAATGTAGCCCATTCGAAAGTTAGTCTAATTTCTTGAATAAGACACAAGCATTGTGTCCTCCAAAACCAAAGGTATTACTCATTGCAACTTTAATATCTCTCTTTTGAGCCTTATTTAAAGTTAGGTTTAATTCAGGATCTATTCTTTCGTCTGCTGTTGTATGATTAATCGTTGGAGGTACAATGCCATTTTCCATTGCAAGAATAGATGCAATAGCTTCAATTGCTCCAGCTGCACCCAACAGGTGACCAGTCATAGATTTTGTAGAGTTAATATTGATGTTCTTTGCGTGAGCTCCAAATACCTCAGAAATAGCTTTTAGTTCTGCAACATCCCCTAGTGGTGTTGAAGTACCATGTGTATTAATGTGGTCTACCTCTTCAGGCTTCACTCCTGCATTTTCCAAACAATTTTTCATTACCGCAATAACACCTAACCCATCAGGATGTGGTGCAGTCATGTGGTATGCGTCTGAAGACATTCCGCCTCCTAATACTTCTGCATATATTTTCGCGCCTCTAGCTTTAGCGTGCTCATACTCCTCTAGAATAATTGCCCCAGCTCCTTCTCCTAATACAAAACCATCTCTGGTAGCGTCAAAAGGTCTAGATGCTGTTTCTGGACTTTCGTTTCTAGTAGATAATGCATGCATAGCATTGAAGCCACCCATACCTGCAATGGTAACTGCTGCTTCACTTCCTCCAGTTACTATAACATCACAATGACCTAAACGTATATAGTTTAAGGCATCTATCATAGCATTTGCTGAAGAAGCGCAAGCAGAAACTGTAGTATAGTTAGGCCCCATAAATCCATGTTTGATAGATATATTTCCTGGCGCAATATCTGCAATCATTTTTGGGATAAAGAACGGGTTAAATCTAGGTGTACCATCTCCATCTGCAAAGTTTAAAACTTCGTTCTGAAATGTTTCTAGACCTCCAATTCCTGCTCCCCAAATAACACCAACACGTAATTTGTTAATGGCATCAAGGTCAAGCTTAGCATCTATGATAGCTTCATCTGAAGCTACCATAGCGTACTGAGCAAACTTGTCCATTTTACGCGCCTCTTTTCTATCTAGAAAATCGGTGGCGTTAAAGTTTTTTATTTCACATGCGAAATTGGTTTTGAACTTTTCAGTATCAAAATATGTTATAGGTGCAGCACCACTTTTTCCACTAACTAGAGCGTCCCAATATTCATCTTTGGTGTTTCCAATTGGCGTTAATGCTCCTAAACCCGTAACTACAACTCGCTTTAGTTCCATAAATTTTTCTTATTTAGCTTCTTCTATATATGAAATAGCTTGACCAACTGTTGCAATGTTTTCAGCTTGATCATCTGGAATTTGGATATCGAATTCTTTTTCGAACTCCATAATTAATTCTACTGTGTCTAGAGAATCTGCTCCTAAGTCGTTAGTGAAGCTTGCTTCTGTTACAACTTCGTTTTCATCAACTCCTAGTTTGTCTACGATAATCGCTTTTACTCTTGATGCAATGTCTGACATAATCTTTTAATTTTAAGTTTTAATTAAGTGGCAAAAATAATAAACTTTATCTTATTACACACCTTTACACTAAAAATGTGGTTCTAATTTAATAAATAAAGCTGAATTTTTCATTTTTAGCCTTTAATTGTTAATAATTATTCTTTTTTTTGTTTGACCAAATTAAACATTATTATCTGTAAATGAAACGAATTGTAATTTTTGCTTCCGGAAGTGGAACTAATGCTGAAAATTTAATAAAGTTTTTTCACAACAGAGAAAATGCTTCTGTCATTCAGGTTTTAACTAACAATCCTCATGCCAAAGTATTAGATCGATGTAAGAAACTAAATGTTAGTGCATTATCATTCAACAAAATAGCTTTTACAGAAACTAATGATGTGCTTAATATTTTAAAAAGCGCAAATGCAGATCTTATTGTTCTTGCTGGATTTTTATGGAAGTTTCCAGAAAACATTCTAAAACACTTTCCTAATAAAGTGATAAATATCCATCCTGCTTTACTTCCTAAGTATGGAGGAAAAGGCATGTACGGAATGCACGTTCATAATGCTATTGTGGAAAATAAAGAAAAAGAAACGGGTATCACTATTCATTATGTAAACGAACATTATGATAAAGGTGCTATTATTTTTCAAGCAAAATGCGAAGTAGATGCAACAGACACAGCCGAAGATGTGGCGAGTAAAATTCATGCTTTAGAGATGGAGCACTTCCCTAAAGTAGTAGAAAGTATTCTTGAGGCGCAGTAATAAAAGCTCATGTTTCTGTTGAAAGAAAAAACGCAAGGTAAATCGAATGTCAAAAAAGAAAAAGAAATATTACACCATTTGGAAAGGGCATAAAGTTGGAGTTTTTGATTCTTGGAATGAATGCAAGAAACTAATAAAGGACTATCAAGGGGCGCAATATAAATCCTTCCCTACCTTAGAAGCCGCTACAAAAGCATTAAAAGGTAATTATAAAGACTATATAGGAAAATTCAAGACTTTTAAAAGCGAGCTCTCCAGCGAGCAACTTAAAAAAATCGGACTTCCTAATTACAATTCCATTTCTGTAGATGCCGCCTCTAGTGGCAATCCCGGTATTATGGAATATCGTGGTGTAGATACAAAAAGCAAAAAACAACTATTTATTCAAGGTCCTTTTGAAGAAGGAACCAATAATATAGGAGAGTTTTTAGCTATAGTTCACGGACTAGCTTTTTTGAAGAAAAATAATAGCGAACGTATTATATATACCGATTCTAAAACCGCTATGAGTTGGGTGAAAAAGAAAAACTGCAACACAAAATTAGAACGAAGCGAAAAAAACAAAACTTTATTCGAGTTGGTAGACAGGGCTGTAGATTGGCTTAAAAATAACGAGTACAAAACCGTGATAGTTAAATGGGAAACCAAAGCCTGGGGAGAAATTCCAGCAGATTTTGGTCGAAAATAATTGAACCTAAAAACCCAAATCAACACTACAAATCTAATAACGTGACACTTAACCCAAGTCTAAAAACTCACGTTGCGCCTAACTCAAATTACATTTATCTATATACCTATAAATAAATTTAGCAAAACCTTATTCAAACATTCGTAGTTAAAACACTATATTTGCATAAAATTTAAGAACGCTTTATGAGCAAATTAGTCATAGTAGGTACCGTAGCTTTTGACGCTATTGAAACTCCTTTTGGTAAAACCGATAAAATATTAGGTGGAGCCGCAACCTTTATTGGTCTTGCTGCTTCTCAATTTAATGTAGATGCTTCCGTAGTTTCTATAGTAGGTGGAGATTTTCCGCAAGAATATTTAGATTTATTATCTAATAAAAATATAGATGTTTCTGGTATAGAAATAGTAAAAGAAGGGAAAACTTTTTACTGGAAAGGTAAATACCATAACGACATGAACTCTAGAGATACGCTAGTAACAGAGTTAAATGTTTTAGAACATTTTAATCCTGTTGTACCAAGCGAGTATAGAGATGCCGAAGTTGTAATGTTAGGAAACTTACACCCTATGGTACAAATGAGTGTTCTTGACCAAATGGAAAACAAACCAAAACTAGTAATTCTTGACACTATGAATTTCTGGATGGATTGTGCTCTTGAAGACCTTCATAAAGTAATTAAGCGTATAGACGTTATTACCATTAATGATGAAGAAGCTAGACAATTAACAGGAGAATACTCCTTAGTAGTTGCCGCGAAGAAGATTCATGAAATGGGGCCAAAATATGTAGTAATCAAGAAGGGGGAGCATGGCGCATTATTATTCCATGATGACCACGTATTCTACGCTCCAGCTTTACCTTTAAAAGAAGTTTTTGATCCAACAGGAGCAGGAGATACTTTTGCTGGTGGATTTGCAGGTTATATTGCTAAAACAGGAGATGTTTCTTTTGAAAACATGAAGAATGCTGTTATCTACGGATCTGCATTAGCTTCTTTCTGTGTAGAAAAATTTGGAACACAACGAATGGAAGATTTAAGCAGCCGAGAAGTTCATGAACGACTACAGCAGTTTAAAAGCTTAACACAATTTGATATCGAATTAACATAAAAAAACGCGCTCTAATTTTAGAGCGCGTTTTTTTATTTCCGCAGCATAAAATATTCAATATCAATATATTTTAAAAAGAATTTATTTATAAAGCGGAAAACAAATAAGTAACACAACAACAAACACACAACTACAATAATGAGCGATGCTTTAAAACATGAATGTGGAATTGCACACATAAGACTTTTAAAACCATTAGAATTTTACAAAGAAAAATATGGTACTGCATTTTACGGCGTAAATAAAATGTACCTAATGATGGAAAAACAGCATAACCGTGGGCAAGATGGAGCAGGGTTTGCAAGTATTAAACTAGATACCAAACCAGGTGAAAGGTACATAAGTAGAGTTCGCTCTATAGCACAACAACCTATTCAGGATATTTTTGATCAAATAAATCAAAGAATCAATAAAGAGCTTAATGCACATCCAGAATACCAAGACAATGTTGCCATACAGAAAAAACACATTCCTTATATAGGCGAAGTGCTTTTAGGCCACGTACGTTACGGAACTTTTGGTAAAAACAGTGTAGAAAGTGTTCATCCATTTTTAAGACAAAATAACTGGATGCACAGAAACCTTATTCTAGCAGGTAACTTTAACATGACAAACGTTAAAGAATTATTCAAAAACCTGATAGACCTTGGTCAGCACCCAAAAGAATATACAGACACCATTACTATAATGGAAAGAATTGGTCATTTCTTAGATGACTCTGTAGACAAGATTTACAAAAAACTAAAAAAAGAAGGGTATAACAAAAACGAATGCTCTCCATTAATTGCAGAAAGATTAAATGTTGCTAAGATTTTAAAGCGATCTGCAAAAAACTGGGATGGTGGTTATGCAATGGCAGGACTTTTAGGACACGGAGATTCTTTCGTATTACGTGACCCTGCTGGAATTAGACCAACTTATTACTACCAAGATGACGAGGTAGTTGTAGTAGCTTCAGAAAGACCTGTTATTCAAACAGTTTTCAATGTAGATTTTGATGATGTAAAAGAATTAGAGCCAGGTCATGCTATTATCACTAAAAAATCTGGAGAAGTATCTATTCAGAAAATATTAGAACCTTTAGAAAGAAAAGCTTGTTCTTTTGAACGTATTTATTTCTCTCGAGGAAGTGATGCAGAAATTTATCAAGAAAGAAAAACGCTTGGTAAGTTATTAATGCCAAAAGTTTTAGAAGCAATTAATAACGATACTGCCAACACAGTATTTTCATACATCCCTAATACAGCCGAAACTTCTTTCTTCGGGATGATTGAATCGGTTGAAGATTTTCTTAATCAAAAGAAAACACAAGCTATTATAGATGGTAATGGGCAACTTTCTAAAGAACGTGTCATTGAAATTCTTGACGAAAGACCTAGAATTGAAAAAATTGCGATTAAAGACGTTAAACTAAGAACTTTTATTACCGAAGATAGTAGTAGAGACGATTTAGTGGCTCACGTTTATGATGTTACTTACGGCGTTATTAAACCAACAGACAACTTGGTTATTATAGATGATAGTATCGTGAGGGGAACTACATTAAAAATGAGTATCCTTAAAATGATGGATAGGCTTAACCCTAAAAAAATCATTATAGTTTCCTCTGCTCCACAAATCCGTTACCCAGATTGCTATGGTATTGATATGGCTAGACTAGAAGGTTTAGTTGCTTTTAAAGCCATGCTAGCGCTTTTAGAAGACAATAATAAGTATCATTTAGTTGAAGAGGTTTACAATAAATGTAAAAAGCAAGTAAACTTAGAAGACGCAAAGGTTAAAAATTACGTAAAAGAACTTTACGACTTATTTACAGACGAGGAAATATCAGATAAGATTTCTGAATTACTAAGTGACGAAAGTATCAATGCGGAAGTAAAAGTGATTTTCCAACCGGTAGCTAATTTACATAAGGCTTGTCCGAAAAATCTTGGTGATTGGTATTTTACAGGAGATTACCCTACAGATGGTGGTAATAGAGTTGTAAACAGAGCATTCATCAACTTTTTCGAAGGTAACGAAGAACGCGCATACTAATTAAATGCAAGTTGTTCATTTTAAACAAATTACACTTAAACTAATAAAGATGTATTTTGTCTAAAAAATTAAATTAATGTAATAAATAAACCTAAATTAGCTGTACCATAACATAAGTAGGTTAAGTTCATGGTAGATTTGGGGCAAGAAATGGTGATCACTCGATCACCATTTCTTATTTTTATACATTACTAAAATCCTGAAGTAAAACAGCTAACAAACACTATTTAACACCATTAGACTAATAAATAAGCAGTTTATCTAATATTTTTAGATTATTCCAAAAAGCGTACATATATTTGGGCTTACCATAACATAAGTAGGTTAAGTTTATGGTAGATTTGGGGCAAAAAAGGTGAACTCTCGTTCACCTTTTTTCATTTTTAAGAAACAGATTAAAAATCACCTATGTATCTTAAAACAAAAAAAGCAAACCCTAACGGATTTGCTTTTCAATATTATGAATAAGTTTCTTGACTTATTTTGCTTCTGCGTAACGTCTTTCAACTTCATTCCAGTTAATTACATTAAAGAAAGCTTCAATATAATCTGGTCTTCTGTTTTGGTAGTTTAAGTAATAAGCGTGTTCCCAAACATCTAATCCTAAGATTGGTGTTCCTCCACAACCAACTCCTGGCATTAATGGGTTGTCTTGGTTTGGTGTAGAACAAACTTCCACTTTCCCTCCTTTGTGCACACATAACCAAGCCCATCCTGAACCAAATTGTGTAGCTGCAGCCTTAGAAAAAGCATCTTTAAAAGCATCAAAAGAACCGTAAGCTGCTTCAATAGCATCTTTTAATTCTCCAGACAAACGTCCTTTTCCTTCAGGATTCATTACATCCCAGAATAATGAGTGGTTATAAAAACCTCCTCCGTTATTTCTAACAGCTCCGTTTTTCATATCTAAATTAGTAAGAATATCTTCAATAGATTTTCCTTCTAAATCTGTATCTTTAATTGCGTTATTCAAGTTGTTTGTATAACCTTGGTGGTGTTTTGAATGGTGTATTTCCATTGTACGTGCATCAACATGAGGCTCTAAAGCATCATATGCATATTTTAATTTCGGTAATTCGAAAGCCATAATTTTTATATTTAGTGTTAATAATTAATTTCTTTCAAATTTACGTATAAAAGCAATCATTTAAAAATAATATATAGTTATGAACTCATTGATAGTTTTTATCTTGTGTAAAATTTAACTTATGGTCAACAAAAATCCATTTACAATTTATAACGCATCTGCTGGAAGCGGTAAAACCTTCACTCTAGTAAAAGAATATCTAAAAATCTTATTGCAGGCAAGCAGTTTAGATGCATACAAAAATATTTTAGCTATTACGTTTACAAATAAAGCGGTAGGGGAAATGAAAGAGCGTATTGTAGAAATGCTAAAGGAATTTTCATTGGAAGAAAACCTAGAAAACCCTAATAGTATGTTTACAGTACTTTCTGAAGAGCTTAATATTCCTCCTGCACAACTGCAGAAGCAATCGGAAAAAATACTAAATAGTATTATCTATAATTATGCAGCTTTCGATGTTTCGACAATTGACGGATTTACCCATAAAATAATTAGAACTTTTGCACACGATTTAAAATTACCTTTAAATTTTGAAGTCGAACTAGATCAAGTTTCTCTTTTACAAGAAGCAGTAGATAGTTTGATTGCAAAAGCAGGAACAAATAAAGAACTAACCAAAATATTGGTTGAATTTGCTATTGAAAAAGCAGATGAAGATAAAAGCTGGGATATTTCATTCGACTTTAACAAGATTGCAAAGCTTTTGGTTAATGAAAGTGATTTAGAACATATTGAAAAACTAAAAGATAAAACCCTAGAGGATTTCAGCGTACTTAAAAAGCAATTAAGAACAGACATTAAAGCTGTAGAAAAGCAAATTATTGAAATAGCTGAAAATGTTCTGCAATTAATTAGCGAAAACGGATTACAACACAAGGATTTCCACAGTAGTTACTTACCAAAACATTTTGATAAATTAAGAAATAATAACTTCAGTGTTAATTTCGAAACAAAATGGATAGAATCTCTACTAAACAACGAGGCTCTATACCCTGGAAGAGTTTCGGCTGAAACTGGCTCTATCATTGATGCTATTCAACCACAAATAATAGAAGCCTTCAACACTAGTAAAAAGCTAATATTCCATATCAAATTCCTAAAAGCTATTTATAAAAATATTACTCCGCTTTCTGTTTTAAGTGCAATAAACCAAGAGTTAATCGCCATAAAGCAAGAACAGAATAAGCTATTAATTTCCGAATTCAACGGATTAATTCAAAAGGAAATAAAAGACCAACCAACACCTTTTATTTATGAGCGTTTAGGGGAAAAATTCAGACACTATTTTATTGATGAATTTCAAGACACCTCTAAATTACAGTGGCAAAATTTAATTCCGTTAATAGACAACTCTCTTTCTGCACAAAATATAAAACAACAACAAGGAACAGTAATGTTAGTGGGAGACGCTAAACAAGCAATTTACAGATGGCGAGGAGGGGAAGCAGATCAGTTTATAGATTTATATTCTAAAAAAGCAAAGCCTTTTCAAATAGAACAACAAGTAGAAAATTTACCTACCAACTACCGAAGCTTTCAAGAGATAATCAATTTCAATAATGCTTTTTTTAAATATATAGCCGAAACTGCTTTTAGCAAAGAGGATTATAGCAAGCTATATCATGAAGGATCTAAGCAGAATACCTTCAAAAAAAACGAAGGCTATGTTCAAATTGACTTTTTAGATTTAAAGGATGGGAACAAAGATGAACTTTACCCGCAAAAAGTTTTAGAAATTATTCAAACTAGCCTAGATAATGGGTTTCAATATAAGGATATCTGTATTTTAGTTAGAAAGAAGATGGAAGGAGTTGCAGTTGCCGAATTCTTAAATGGTAAAAACCTGCCAATTATGTCTTCGGAAACCATGCTTATTTTTAATAGTCCAGAAGTACAGTTTATAGACAATATTCTAACACTATTAGTGCAGCCTGAAAACGAAGAAGTAAAAGTAAGAGCCCTTAATTATCTTTCAGATAATTTTGAAATAAGCGATAAGCACGATTTCTTCTGTAAAAACATAAATAAATCGCTATATCAAACTTTCAAAAATTTTGAAGAGCATCAAGTATTTATTTCACCAAAAGAACTATTACAACTTCCATTATATGAAATGGCAGAAAGCGTTGTAAGAAACTTCAATCTTGTTGAAACTTCCAATGCTTACGTACAATATTATTTAGATTTTGTTTTAGAATATTCACAAAAACAAGGCTCGAGCCTTTCTGGCTTTTTAGAGCACGCAAACAACAAAAAAGACAGCTTAAGTATTGTTTCCCCACAAGGACAAAACGCTGTACAAATTATGACTATTCATAAATCTAAAGGTTTAGAGTTTCCAGTTGTTATATTCCCTTATGCCGATTTAGATATGAAAAGGGAAGTGGAGCCAAAAGAGTGGTTCCCGCTACAAGAAGAACATTTTAATGGTTTTTCAAGCACCTTAATGAGTTATAATTCCGATTTCGAAAACTATGGGGAAATAGGTCAGCAAATCCACACAAAACACCAAGCAGAATTAGAGCTTGACAACATAAACCTATTATATGTTGCGCTAACACGACCAAAAGAACAACTTTATATTATATCAAAAAGTAATCTTTCAGGTGCCGAATTAGCAAAACCTAAAACCTTTGCCGGATTGTTTGTTAACTTCTTAAAAAATGCACAACTATATCAAGAGGGTCAAACAAGCTATACTTTTGGAAATGCTAACAAAACTTCTAAAGAAGAAAAGGTTGCAAAAGACATTCTAGTACAAGAAGAATTTATTAGTACCACCAAAGAAAGTCATAACATAAAAATTGTTACTAACGCGGGTTATTTATGGGACACAGCACAAGCAGAAGCTATTGAAAAGGGAAACCTAATTCACAATATTCTATCACATATAAAAACCAAAGAAGATGTTTCCTTTACTTTTTCACATTTTATTGAAACAGCTATAATATCCCCAGAACAAGCAAAGGAATTAGAGTTAATAGTAAATCAAATAATAGATCACGAAGAACTAAAAGACTATTTTATTGCAAACAATACAATATATAATGAACGTGATATTATTTCAAACAAAGAAATAATCAGGCCAGATAGACTAGTAATTAATGCTGAAAACCAAGCAACAATTATAGATTATAAAACAGGAGCACAAGACAAGAAACACCAATTACAATTAGAAAATTACGAACGTATAATTGAAGAAATGCAATTCCAAGTAACTAAAAAGATTTTAGTATATATTAATGAAAATATTCAGGTAGTAACTTTTTAATTTCAAAAGGCACAGGCCTTTTAAATAAAGAAAACGAAAAAGAATTCTGTTTCTACCTTAATCGTAGAAAAACATTTTAACTTTGTAAAAAACAATAATCATGTACGGAAACATTAAACAACAACTACAAAAAGAAATACAAGAAATAAAAGACAATGGTCTTTATAAAGAAGAACGTATTATCACCTCTCCACAAGGAGCTGAAATCACATTAAACACTGGTGAAAAAGTTTTAAATTTTTGTGCAAACAACTATTTAGGGTTATCATCACACCCTGAAGTAATTCAAGCAGCAAAAGACACTTTAGATTCTCATGGATTCGGGATGTCTTCTGTTCGTTTTATTTGTGGAACCCAAGATATACATAAAGAATTAGAACAAAGAATCGCAGACTTCTATGGCACAGAAGACACTATCTTATATGCTGCTGCTTTTGATGCAAACGGAGGAGTTTTTGAACCTTTATTAGGAAAAGAGGATGCAATTATTTCAGATTCACTTAACCACGCTTCTATTATAGACGGAGTTCGTTTATGTAAAGCAGCGCGTTACCGTTATGCAAATAACGATATGGCAGATTTAGAAAAACAACTTATAGAAGCAAATAAAAACGGTGCTAGAAACAAAATCATTGTAACAGATGGGGTTTTCTCTATGGATGGTTTAGTTGCTCCTTTAGACGAAATCTGTGATTTAGCAGAAAAATATGATGCTATGGTGATGATTGATGAATGTCACGCAACAGGATTCATAGGACCTAAAGGTATTGGAACACTAGAAGAAAAAGGTGTTTTAGGTAGAGTTGACATTATAACAGGTACACTAGGTAAGGCACTTGGTGGTGCAATGGGAGGTTATACTACTGCAAAAAAAGAAATCATTGAAATCTTACGTCAACGCTCTAGACCATATTTATTCTCAAACTCTTTAGCGCCAACAATAGTAGGTGCATCGATCAAAGTTTTTGACATGCTTAAAAACGATACATCACTAAGAGATAAATTAGCTTGGAATACGGAATATTTCAAAAAAGGAATGAAAGAAGCTGGATTTGATATCATTGAAGGTGATTCGGCAATTGTACCAGTTATGCTATACGATGCAAAGCTATCGCAAACTATGGCAAATATGCTTCTTGAAGAAGGTATTTATGTTATTGGCTTCTTTTTCCCTGTTGTTCCTAAAGATAAAGCAAGAATTAGAGTACAACTTTCTGCTGCTCATGAAAAAGAACATTTAGACAAGGCAATAGCGGGATTCATTAAGGTTGGAAAAGAACTAAAGGTAATTTAGATTACTTACAAACAGACTGTATTTAAGTTAATTTAGTATTATTTTTCCTATCTTTGCCTTTGTTAATATTATTTAACAACTTACTTTTGTTTATTAATTAACACTTAAAATTAAATATTTGAATATGAAAAATCTTAGCAGATTATTGTTCGCTATGTTGCTTGTATTAGGTTTTAGCAACACGCATGCGCAAGATGAAAACAATCCTTGGGCAATGAGCTTCGGAGTAAACGCGGTAGATCTTTATCCTGTAGGAGAAGACACACCACAAGGAGATTATTTTGATGAGTTCTTCAACGTTGGAGACCACTGGAATATCCTTCCTTCTTTATCTTCGATATCAGTTTCTAAATACATAAACGACGGATTTTCTTTCGGAGTTGGTGGATCTATTAACCGAATTGAAAAAATAGGTCAAATTGGAAAAGATATACCTAGCTTAAGAGTAGAAGAAATGTCTTACTACGCAGTAGATGGTACTATTAAGTATAGCTTTGCTGAATTAGTAAACTCTAAAACTATAGAACCATACATTGGTGTTGGTGGAGGTTACACTTGGATTGATAAAATTGGAGCTGGAACTTTAAACGGATCTTTAGGTTTAAACTATTGGTTTACAGAAAATGTAGGTCTAACAGTTCAAACATCTTACAAACACAGTTTTGAAGATTACTTATCTAAGCACTGGCAACATTTTGCTGGAGTTACTGTAAAATTCGGAGGAACTGATACAGATGGTGATGGTATCTATGACAAAGATGATGCTTGTCCAGAAGTTCCTGGTTTACCAGAATTTAACGGATGTCCTGATACTGACGGTGACGGAATCGAAGATGCTAAAGATGATTGCCCAAATGAAGCAGGTCCTGCTGAATTAAACGGTTGTCCTGATACTGACGGTGACGGTGTTGCTGATAAAGATGACAAATGTCCTACAGTTGCTGGTTTAAAATCTTTAAACGGATGTCCAGATGCTGATGGTGATGGTGTTGCTGATGGTGACGATAAATGTCCTAACGAAGCAGGTCCAGCTGCAAACAACGGATGCCCATGGCCAGATACTGATGGTGACGGTGTATTAGACAAAGACGATAAATGTCCTAACGAAGCAGGTACTGTTGCTAACAATGGATGCCCAGAAGTAGTTGCTCCAACTGCAGAAGTTATGACTACTTTAAACAACTACGCTAGAACAATCTTATTTGCTACTGGAAAATCTTCTTTCAAGAATGAAACTTACCCAGTATTACAAGCAATTACTGCTATCTTAAAAGATTACCCAGAGTCTAACTTCACTATTGAAGGACACACAGATAGCGTTGGTAGCAAAAACACTAACCAGTTATTATCTGAAAGAAGAGCTAACGCTGTTAGAGATTATTTAATCTCTAACGGAATTAACGCTGACAGATTAGTAGCTGCTGGTTTTGGTGAAGATTACCCAATTGCAGATAACAAAACTGCTGCTGGAAGAAAAAACAACAGACGTGTTGAAGTAAAACTTAGAAAATAAGGAATACTAAAACAATCTAAATATTTCATAAAAACGCTTCGATATATCGAAGCGTTTTTTATTTTTATAATATGACAACTTTTATTCTAGATGTACTTGAAGATTTAAAGAAACAGGACAGAAACTTATCTGAACTAATCTTTATTTTACCTAGCAAACGTGCTGGTATCTTTTTAAAAAATCAAATTTCACAAGTAGTAAATCACACGATTATTGCTCCCCAAATAATAAGCATTGAGGAGTTTGTGGAAGATTTATCACAACTCAAAAAAACTTCTAATACAGAGCTCCTTTTTGTTTTTTATAAAGTTTACCTAGAGCTTACAAAAAAGGAAGACCAAGAAAGCTTTGATTCCTTTTCTAAATGGGCTCAAATACTTTTACAAGACTTTAATGAAGTAGATAGATATCTTATTCCGCAGGAAAAAATATTTAATTACTTAAGCGCAATTCAAGACTTAAAACATTGGTCTTTAGAAGAACCTAAAACAGAGTTTGTAAAAAAATATCTAGCTTTTTGGAATAAACTAAATACCTATTATACAAAATTTACAGAAGAACTATTAAAAAACAAAACTGCTTATCAAGGATTAATTTACAGAGAAGCTGTTGAAAATATAGAAAGCTACATCCAGAGCAACAAAGAAAAGCAACACATTTTCTTAGGTTTTAATGCTTTGAATAAGGCCGAAGAAAATATCATACAAGAGTTGCTTCAAAATGAATTGGCTGAAATATATTGGGATGTCGACAAACATTTTTTTGACAACCCTATTCATGATGCTGGTTTGTTTACAAGACAACATTTTAAAAACTGGAATTTCTTTAGAGATAATGACTTTAATTGGAAAACAAATCACTATTCCGAAGAAAAGAATATTAAGGTTTTTGGAGTACCTAAAAACATAGGACAAGCAAAATTTATTGGCGGACTTTTAAAAGATCTGCAAAAAGAAGATACCGACCTAAAACAAACAGCCGTAATACTTGCAGATGAAAACCTACTTACGCCTACATTAAACGCTTTACCAGAATCTATAGACGCGTTAAATATAACAATGGGTTTCCCGTTGCAGTCAATTCCATTAGCCTCTCTTTTTGAGCAAATTTTTCAAATTCACAAAAAAGCCAATAATACTTTTTACTACAAAGATGTAATTGCTATTATTTCGCATCAATTTATCAGACCCTTATTCCGAAAAGAGAATACCGATGTAGCTTCAAAAATCACAAATACTATTCTAACAAATAATCTTGTTTACATTTCTATAGATAGGCTAAAAGAGCTTGCTCCTGCTTCTTCAGAAATATTAGACACCTTATTCGTTTTAAAAGAAAACAGGGTTAAAAGCATGCTTAAAAACTGTTCAAACCTAATCTTAAGCATCAAAAAAGATTTAGATAAGAACAAAGCTTTAAATAAACTCTCTTTAGAGTATTTATTCCGTTTTAACGAACTTTTTAATGAACTAACAAGACTAAATACTAGTTATAATTATATACAAGACATGCACACACTTCATAGTATTTATAAAGAATTACTAAGTTCTGCTACACTAGATTTTCAGGGAGAACCTTTACAGGGCTTACAGGTTATGGGAATGCTAGAGTCACGTGTATTAGATTTTGAAACAGTTATTATTTCTTCGGTTAATGAAGGGGTACTTCCTTCCGGAAAAACAAATAATTCCTTTATTCCATTTGATGTTAAACTGCAAAACAAACTCCCTACCTACAAGGAAAAAGATGCCGTTTATACTTATCATTTTTACAGATTATTGCAACGTGCTAAAAACGTATACATTTTATATAATACAGAAGCTGATATACTAACTGGAGGAGAAAAGAGTAGATTTATTACCCAATTAGAATTAGAAGGGGTTCATAAAATAAAGCACAGTATTGTAACCCCTAAAGTAGAAGCTTGTTTTAGTGAATTAATTGAAATTGAGAAAACAGTAGCCGTTTTAAATAAAATTCAAGCGATTGCAGAAAGAGGCTTCTCGCCATCTTCATTAACAAACTATATGCGTAACCCAATAGATTTTTATTACCAAAAAGTATTAGGTATTGCAGAACAGGAAGACGTTGAGGAAAGTGTTGCTTTTAATACCTTAGGAACAGTTGTTCACAATACTTTAGAAGATTTATACGAAGATTTTGTAGGTGAGGTTTTAACTGTAGAGAAATTAAAAAGTCAAAAATCTAAAATCACCGAAAGGATAACACATCATTTTATAAACGAATATAAAGAAGGTGATATTACTACCGGTAAAAACCTTATCATTTATGAAATTGCAAAACGATATGTTTTAAACTTCATTAATTTAGAAATCGATGATGTACAGAAAGGAAATGAAATAAAAATTATTGCTTTAGAAGACAAAAGTATAGCTACACTGAAAATTCCAGAGCTGGATTTCGATATCAAATTAACAGGTAAAGTAGACCGTGTTGATAGCTACAACGGAACCACAAGAATTATAGATTACAAAACTGGTAAAGTAGAAAAAAACCAAGTAGAAATAGCAGATTGGGAAGCCATTACAACAGACTATAAAAAGTACAGTAAGAGTTTTCAAGTACTACTATATGCTTATATGATGCACCAAGAAAACAAAATAGAATTCCCTCTAGAAGCCGGAATCATTTCTTTTAAAAATTTAAAAGCAGGATTTTTAAAGTTTGCTGCTAAAGAAGAAAAAAAGAAAAACACTTTTATCACCCAAGAAACACTAGATAATTTTGAGATAGAGCTCAAAAAAATCATTCTTGAAATATGTAATCCAGAGATTAACTTTATTGAAAAAGAAGTGTAATGATACAGAAAAATCTAGTTCTATATAGAGAAAACAAGAAGCCTATTGTTTGGGATGCATTTTTTAAAAACACCGAAAAACAAAAGCCTCTAGTAATATTTTGTCACGGATACAAAGGTTTTAAAGACTGGGGAAGCTGGGATTTGGTAGCTGAAGCTTTTCGCGAAGCAGATATGTTTTTTGTAAAATTCAACTTCTCACATAACGGCGGCACAGTAGAGCAACCAATAGATTTTCCCGACTTAGAAGCTTTTGCTGAAAATAATTATACTAAAGAGCTTGATGATTTAGATAGTATGCTAAATCACTTACTTTCAGAAGAAAATACATTTTCAAATCAAATAGACAAAAACAATATTACAGTAATTGGTCATTCTAGAGGAGGTGGAATTTCCATTATAAAAGCTTCCGAAGATAACAGAATTACCAAACTCATTACTTTGGCAAGTGTTAGTAATTTCGGAAAAAGAACCTCAACTACTGGAGACTTAGAACAGTGGAAAAAAGCTGGAGTAAAGTACATAATGAATGGCAGAACCAAGCAGCAAATGCCACATAACTATCAATTCTATCTAGATTATAAAGCAAACGAAGAAAGGTTTAACATAGAATCAGCAACAAAAAAACTAAACATACCTTTTTTAATTATTCATGCAAAGGAAGATCCTTCGGTGAAATTTGAGGAAGCAGAAAACTTACATTCTTGGAATACAAAAAGTGATTTATTTTCTATAAAAAATAGTAATCATGTTTTTGGAGCTTCACATCCTTATGAAAACAAAAAACTACCGGAAGCATTGCAACAGGTAGTTTCTAAAAGCATTGATTTTATAAAATAAGCTATTCTGCTTCTTTTAAGACTAGAAGCGGTACGCGGCTTTCAAAATCTATTTTCTTAATAGTATTGATGGTGTTTTTCTCCCAAAGTTTTTTAAAGAAACCTCTCTTTCGTCTAATTACACATATAGCATCTGGTTTCTGACTATTTAAATGCTCTAAAACTCCTTGAAATAAAGTAGCATTTTCACTGATATTAGAAGAAGATGTCATGGCTTTAAGTTCTGTATTCACTACAGAATCTTTAGCAGAAAAATCTTGGGTTTTTACTTGCAATAAATGCATTTTAGCTTCAAATCTTTCTAAAACTTCTTTCAGAGGTAATAGATTTGTCTTTTCACTAATTACTCCAGATTTAATTGCTGTTAAAAGCTTTGCAATTGGTTTATACACATAAGCTTCCGGAATGATTAAAACAGGAACATCAGACTGCCTTACAATATTTCCAGGAGTTCTACCTAAGTAATACGCTTCAGAAATATCGTTTGGTCTTTGACCTACAATAATTAAATCTATATTTATTTTTTTGCTAATTTCTTCAATACTGTCAATAACCCCGCCTCCTTTTACAGATAATATTTCTAAGCTAACACCTTTAGTGTCTATTTGGTCAACAACTTCTTTAACATCTTCCACCTGCTCTCTAGCTACAATACTATCAACATGCATCTTTGTACCTATTTTTGGAGCAACGCTAAAAGACTTAAACACATAAACTTTTGCTTGCATGAATTGGGCAAAGTCTATTGCATATTGCAGTGTGAATTTGGAGTCTTTAGAGGAGCCTATAGGAACTAAAATATTCTTCATTACTTGGTTTTTAGGCTACAAAAATACAGATTTAATAATAAAAGTTACGACCTTTAGCATTTCAAAATAAATTTAGACCCTTGCGAACTAATATTAGCTTTAAACATATTAATAAGCTAGCAATCCCTGCGTTAATTGCTGGTATTTCAGAGCCTATTTTATCTATTACAGACACTGCTATTGTTGGAAATATAGAAGTAAATGGAACCGAATCTTTGGCAGCTGTTGGAATTGTTGGAACATTTTTATCAATGCTTATTTGGGTATTAGGGCAAACAAGAAGTGCTATTTCTTCTATCGTTTCGCAGTATGTTGGTGCAGATAATTTAGATGCAGTTAAAAATCTTCCGGCTCAAGCTATTTTTATTATTACTTCACTAAGCATCTTAATTATAATTAGTACCTATCCTTTTGCCGAAAGTATTTTTAAACTCTATAATGCTTCCGATGTAATTCTAAGCTATAGCGTAGACTACTATAGAATTCGGGTTTTCGGATTTCCTTTTACCTTATTTACCATAGCTATTTTCGGAACTTTTAGAGGTTTACAAAACACCTACTACCCGATGCTAATAGCTATTGTTGGAGCATTAACCAATATCCTTCTAGACTTTATTTTAGTGTATGGTATTGAAGGTTATATTCCTGCTATGCACATTAAAGGTGCTGCCTATGCTAGTGTAGCTGCACAATTTTTAATGGCACTAGTTTCTGCATATTTCCTATTAACTAAAACAGAAATATCCTTACGATTTAGCTTTCCTTTTAATAAAGAAATGAAACGTTTTGTGCTTATGATATTAAACTTATTTGTTAGAACACTAGCGCTTAACGTCACACTTTATTTAGCAAGTTCCTTTTCTACAAGATATGGTAATGAGCAGATTGCCGCCTATACCATTGCCATAAATCTATGGTTTCTTGGCGCTTTTATTATAGATGGCTATGCTAGTGCTGGAAATATTTTATCTGGAAAACTTCTTGGTGGAAAAGAATACGGATTACTAATAGGACTAAGTAATAAACTTATTAAATACGGAATTATCGCCGGAAGCATTATCGCCGTAATTGGCGCATTTTTATACTTTCCGCTAGGAACAGTTTTCACCAAAGACCCTGAGGTTTTAAAAGAATTTTACAACATTTTTTGGATCGTACTAGCGATGCAACCGCTTTGTGCTTTAGCATTTATATTTGACGGAATTTTCAAAGGACTAGGTAAGATGAAATACCTTAGAAACATCCTGCTCTTTTCAACATTTATTGTGTTTGTACCAGTACTACTTGTTTTAGATTATTTCAACTGTAAATTATACGCTATTTTTATAGCTTTTACCCTATGGATTGCTGCTAGAGGATTACCTTTAATTGTAAAATTTAGAAAAGAATTTTTACTACTTTCACAAAAGGATTAAATTTGACGGAAGCTAACAAAATATAAAATGAAATTTTTAGCACTTTTACAAGAAGTAGACATCAATGAAAAACTAAATAAAGCCCCAGATGCCGCTTACGGAGTTGGCGTATTTATTGGTTCGATGCTACCTTTTGTAATATTAGTAACACTCGCCTATCTTATTTATAGGTATAACAAAAACAAAAAAGAATAATATGGATGTTTTAAACTTTTTAAGCGGAAACGGACTGTTTCTAGTATTAGCTATCGTACTTGTTATAATTTACATTTATAATCGTAGAAAAAGATAGTTTAGCGCGTTTTTAACCAACCTGTAATACTCAACCTCTCAGTTTTTACAGGTTTTACTTCGTGTTCTATAATCTGACTTTCAAAAATCACCATACGACCAGGAAACGGATAAATGACCTTTTCGGTTTCTTTTCCATTTTCATCTAAATACAATACTAGTTCCCCGCCATTTTCTGGTAACCAACCATCTTCATTTAGATAACAAACAATAGAAAGTTTTCGCCTGTCGTCATTTTGAAAAGTGTCAATATGCCTTTTATAAAAAGTGCCTTCTGGGTATAAAGCATAATGAAACTCTTTGTACAGAATCCCTAGAAAACAAGTTTTATTCAAATAGTCAACTAGGTTATTTACCTTATTAAAGAATATTTTTTCGGCGTCATTGGTGTTTTTTTCATCTATCCACAAAATAACATCTCCTCGAATAGACTTTACAATAACTTCGTTTATTCGATTACCAATAGCTGCCTTTTTAAATGCATCTTCTGCCTGTTTTTCTATTAAAGAATCTCTTAAAATAACCACCTCTTCATCTGTAAAAAAGTCTTCAATTATACTGTATTTTTGCTCTAGAATATCAGCAATAATTCGCTCGTATTGAGGGTTTTCAACAAAAGGTATTTCTTCAAAAATCTGACTCATTTAATTGTATTTTTTTAAAAAAAGCGGGCAAATGTAATCTAAAAATCAATTGCTTTGACAAAACACGTATCTTTGCAAACATAATAAAGTTTACAATGAGTAAAATTAGAATCACAAAGCAATTTTCTTTCGAAACAGGTCACGCACTTTATGGCTATGATGGAAAGTGTAAAAACGTACATGGGCACAGTTATAAATTGTCTGTAACAGTAATTGGAACACCTATTTCTGATAAAGATAACGTTAAATACGGGATGGTTATAGATTTTGGTGATCTTAAAAAAATAGTGAAAAACGAAATCGTAGATGTTTTTGATCACGCCACTGTTTTTAATAAAAACACCCCACATATAGAACTAGCTAAAGAGCTTGCAGACAGAGATCACAGCGTACTTTTAGTAGATTATCAACCAACAAGTGAAATGATGGTTATTGATTTTGCTGAAAAAATAAAAAAACAATTACCAAGTCATATTTCTCTATTTTCTTTAAGACTTCAGGAAACAGACAGCAGTTTTGCCGAGTGGTTTGCATCTGATAACTAGTTTTTATTCGGAAGCCCCTACTATAGAGCAATTCCGATAAATCATTCGTTAAATAGAGGCTAATTTATTTATATTTACTTCATGAATATTCCAAAAGGAAAAAAAATCTATTTCGCTTCCGACAACCATCTTGGGGCACCAACACACGAACAATCTCTTCCACGTGAAAAGAAATTTGTAGCTTGGTTAGATGAAGTAAAACAGGATGCTGCTGCCATTTTTTTAATGGGAGATATGTTCGATTTTTGGTTTGAATATAAAACAGTAGTTCCAAAAGGTTTTACAAGAACCCTTGGTAAGCTAGCTGAAATTAGCGACTCTGGAATTCCTATTCATTATTTTGTTGGAAATCATGATCTTTGGATGAATGGTTATTTTGAAGAAGAACTAAACATTCCTGTATACCTCCACCCGAAAGAATTTACTTTTAACAATAAGACTTTTTTAATTGGTCATGGTGACGGATTAGGTCCTGGAGACAAAGGGTATAAACGCATGAAAAAAGTGTTTACCAATCCGTTTAGTAAATGGTTATTTCGTTGGCTACACCCAGATTTAGGCGTAAAGTTAGCCCAATATATGTCGGTTAAAAACAAACTAATTTCTGGCGATGATGATGCTAAATTTTTAGGGGAAGAAAATGAGTGGTTAGTACAATATTGCAAGAAAAAACAAGAAGAAAAACACAGAGACTATTATGTATTTGGCCACAGGCATTTACCGTTGAATATTGATATAAGTAAAAACTCCAAATACATTAATCTTGGTGATTGGATACAATATTATACCTACGGAGTTTTTGATGGGGAGAAAATGGAATTAAAAGAATATTAATTCTCCCTTTTAAATCACACTTTTATTGGTTTAGGTTGAAACCTTAGAACACAGCTTCAATTGCTACTGTTTCATTAAAATTTATTTTTTAATATCCCTTAATTTTAACTGAAGTGACACATTTCCTTGCCAATGATTTTCATCAACAGAATAAACCGCTTTAAATAGTTTTTTGTCTTTTATAAGCGGAAGTTTATCTCCTAAATTAAATCCGATACAAACTACTCTATCTGCTTGTTGCTGAGTAACAGTAATTCGCAGATGCTTATCGTCATCACCAACACATTTACCATATCCGGTATCAACTAAATCTTCTGTCATGAAAATTGGCGTCATATTTCCAGGTCCAAATGGCGCAAACTGCTTGATAATTCGCCATAACTTATCATTTACCTGAGCTAATTCAATCTTCATATCTATTTTTACTTCAGGAACTAAAAGGGTTTTATCTATGGTTTTAGAAACAACATCTTCAAAGGCCTGTTTAAAGGCTTCGTAGTTTTCTTCTTTTAGTGTTAATCCTGCAGCATACTTATGACCTCCAAACTGTTCAATATGCTCGGAACAAGCTTCTAAAGCATTGTATACATCAAAGCCAGAAACCGAACGAGCAGAAGCCGCTAACATATCACCACTTTTGGTAAACACCAAGGTTGGGCGATAATACGTTTCAATTAACCTTGAGGCAACAATCCCAATAATTCCTTTATGCCAAGACTCATGATATACCACCGTGGTAAATCCTTCTTGCTCCTTGTTTTCTTCAATTTGTTGAAGTGCTTCCTCGGTAATTCTTTTATCTGTTTCTTTTCTATCGCTGTTATAGCTTTCTATTTCTGATGCATATTTTGTAGCTGATTCAAAATCTTTTTCCGTTAATAAAGTAACAGCATGATTACCGTGCTTCATTCTTCCAGCGGCATTAATTCTTGGAGCTACAATAAAAACAACATCTGTAATAGTTAGTTCCTTTTTATTAGTTTGACTGATAATAGCTTGAATTCCTGGTCTTGGTGATTTGTTTATTACTTGCAGACCATAATAAGCAAGCACCCTGTTTTCACCTGTAATAGGAACAATATCTGCACCAATTGCAGTTGCAACCAAATCCATATACTCACTTAATGCTTCAACAGGCTTTCCTTCTTTAGAAGCTAATGCCTGAATGAGTTTAAAGCCAACACCACAACCACAAAGTTCTTTATAAGGGTAATTACAATCTTCTCTTTTAGGGTCTAAAACAGCAACGGCATCTGGGATATTATCTCCTGGTCTATGGTGATCACAAATAATAAAATCGATACCTTTTTCTTTGGCATATGCAACTTTATCAATAGCCTTAATACCACAGTCTAGTGCAATGATTAATGAAAAATCATTGTCATGTGCAAAGTCAATTCCCTTAAAGGAAACACCGTAACCTTCATCATACCTGTCTGGAATATAAGTAGCAACCTGCTCTGTTTTTGTTCTTAAGTAAGAAGACATTAATGCCACAGAAGTGGTTCCATCTACATCATAATCACCATACACTAATATATTTTCATTATTAGATAAAGCTTGCTCAATACGAGTTACAGCAACATCCATATCTTTCATTAAATACGGATCGTGTAAGTCGTCTAAACTAGGTCTGAAAAAAGATTTAGCATCTTCAAAAGTTTCAATACCACGTTGCAACAACAAAGTAGCTACAACTTCATCTACTTGTAGTGCTTTTTGTAGGTTTTCTAATTTGGCTTTTTCTGGATTTGGCTTAATAGTCCAACGCATAAGTCTACAACATTTTTATCCTTAGGAGCTTTTAAAAAGCTCCTAGAATGAAATTTTGATAAATTAAAGGGTAATTTTATTTGTTGTGATAGTGAATGGAGGTTTTCACGTTTGCAAACTTGCGAAACATTTCCATAACACCACAGTATTTTTCAATAGATAAGTCTACAGCTCTTTTAATTTTCTTTTCATCTAAATCTTCGCCATAAAAGTGATATTCTAAAGTAACGGTATGGTAATACTTAGGGTGTTCTTCGGTTAATTCACCGTAGGCATCCATTCTAAAATCAGCAATTTTCACTTTCATTTTATCTAAAACGGAAACTACATCTAAACCAGAGCAACCTGCTAAAGAAGAAAGCATCATTGCTTTAGGACTTAATCCAGAACTGTGTCCGCCATTTTCTGGAGTTGTATCCATTAAAACTGTTTTTCCGTTAGGATTATCAGATTCAAATTGCATATTTCCTTTCCAGTGTGTTGATACTTTGTTTGTCATTTTTATATTTTTTAAATTAATAATTATTGAAATTTGCCAAAGTTCTTCTTCATTTAATCTATAACAAACCTCAGCTTCTAATTTATTCAAAAATACCAATAAAAATTAGACTTTACCATTTGTAAAACCTTTATCGGTACGGCAGAATTTTAAATATAGAGCTTTACTTCTATACAGAAACTTAAGAAAGCTTATTTATTTTAAAATAAGGCTCACCTTATCTTGCAACACCGGAATTACTTCGTTTTCAAACCATGGATTTTTTGCAAGCCAGAACCTGTTTCTTGGGCTTGGATGTGGTAAGGGCAGAAATTTAGGTAAGTATTCCTTAAAATTCGCTACGGTTTCGGTTAGTGTTCGCTTAGCATCTTTTTCTAAATAGTATTTCTGTGCATACATACCTATAAGAAGAATTAATTCTACTTTGGGCATTTTTTTAAAAAGTGCATCATGCCATTGTGGTGCACATTCTGGTCTTGGAGGCAGATCTCCAGATTTTCCTTTTCCTGGATAACAAAAGCCCATTGGCATGATGGCGAATTTTGTTTCGTCATAAAATTCTTCGGAAGAAACATGTAGCCATTTACGTAATTGTTTTCCGCTTGCATCATCCCATGCAATACCAGACGCATGCACTTTGGTTCCTGGTGCTTGACCTATAATAATGATTTTAGATTCTTTACTTGCTGAAACAATCGGCCTTGGACCATGTGGTAAATCTTTTTCACAAATTCTGCACTGTCTTATATCATGAAGTAGAGCTTCCATAAATTAGTGTTTTACAGTGCGAAAATTTGCTATTTGCCTTTACCTGCAACAACAATTACTATTTCGCCTTTTGGAGGTTTATTGGTATAATGTTCTAAAACTTCTTTTGCAGTTCCTCTTAGTGTTTCTTCGTACAACTTGGTAAGTTCTCTTGAAACGGAAACCTGTCTATCTTCTCCAAAATATTCAGAAAAGTGAGAAAGTGTTTTTACTAGTTTATGCGGACTTTCATAAAAAATCATTGTTCTAGTTTCTTCGGCTAGAAGCAGTAATCTTGTTTGCCTTCCTTTTTTTACCGGAAGAAATCCTTCAAAAACAAACTTATCGTTTGGCAATCCGCTATTTACCAATGCGGGAACAAAAGCTGTTGCTCCTGGTAAACAATCTACTTCAATTCCGTTTTCAACACATGCTCTAGTTAGTAAAAATCCTGGATCTGAAATCGCTGGAGTTCCTGCATCACTAATTAATGCAATAGTTATTCCTGATTTTAATTTTTCAACCAAGGCAACTACCGTTTTATGCTCATTATGCATATGATGACTTTGCATTGGTGTTGCAATTTCATAATGCTTTAAGAGTTTACCCGAGGTGCGTGTATCTTCAGCTAAAATAAGATCTGCATCCTTTAATACTTCAATTGCTCTAAGCGTAATATCTTTAAGGTTTCCAATTGGTGTTGGTACAATATATAGTTTAGACATTACTCGAATTTGCTTGCAATAAGTTCTATAAAACGCTCTTCAATCTCTTCTTTATTCTCCCAATTATTATAGTCTGGCTTCACCATTGTTTGTATAAAATTTATGGCGTCTTGATAAGAATCGGCAGTGTTTATCTGCGAAATTACTCTGTCGTAATCTTCGTTTTTACCTTCAAAAAGATGTTTTGTAAATGCAATTTTATCATTCAAGCCAATACTTAAGGATCCTGCTTTAAGCTTTTCGTTTAAAGATTTTTTCTCGTTTGCAGTTGTTACCTTTTCAAAAACAGGCATTTCTGAAAAGTCTGCTGTTATTTGATGAAAATCGTCTTTTTGATATTTTGCTTTTGGTATAACTTCTTCTATAAGCTCATCTATTTTCTGAGATTCGTCAGGCATTTGCGCTACCATATCTTTTATCGTTTCGATAGCAGGCTCCATGATAGCTTCCTCTTCATTATCATCCATATTAACATAGGTCTTGTCTTCAACCTCAATATTATCACTTACTTTATTATTAAAAGCACTGTCTAGCATTTCGAAAAACGAAGAATCATTACCTATAGTAGGCAAGCTTTCTTCAAAGTTTTCTTGCGCAAATTTTAAAACGGTAAGTTGTTCGTATAACTTTGAAACCTCTTCGTGCATTCTATTTACATCTTCTCTTCCTTTAAGTTTTAAGATTCTATGCGCAATACTTATTAATTCGGATTCTAACTTCCTTTTCATTTTTCTAATTTTTTTATTATTTAATTTGAAAAGAATTTCTAAAAACTTGAAAAACTCTCTTCAAAACCCTTTTAATTTTTCTTTAAAAATACCACTAATTGAAATGTAAATTTACTAAATATTTATTTTAGTGTATTTTATAACTTTTCCTGTTTTAGGCTAAATTATACTTTTGTTTTTAATAAATTTACGCCACCTTTATAGAAACCGGAAAACGGTTATATTTTAGTGTTAAAATTACAAAATGTTTCTTGAAAATACAGTAAATCAAAAAGAACAATTTGGATGGATTGAGGTTATTTGCGGATCTATGTTCTCTGGTAAAACCGAAGAACTGATACGCAGACTCAAACGTGCGCAATTTGCTAGGCAGAGAGTAGAAATATTTAAACCTTCGGTTGATGTGCGTTATGATGAAGAAATGGTAGTCTCTCACGATGCAAATGAAATTCGCTCAACTCCTGTCCCAGCAGCTGCAAATATTCCTATTCTAGCAGATGGCTGTGATGTGGTTGGAATTGACGAAGCACAGTTTTTTGATAATGAAATAGTACGTATTTGCAATGATTTAGCCAATAAAGGAATACGTGTAATTGTAGCTGGTTTAGATATGGATTTTAAAGGAAATCCTTTCGGACCAATGCCATACCTAATGGCAACTGCAGAATACGTCACCAAAGTTCACGCTGTTTGTACAAGAACTGGAAATCTAGCACAATACAGCTATAGAAAATCTACAAACGACAACCTTGTTTTACTTGGTGAAACAGAAGAATACGAACCTTTAAGTCGTGCTGCATACTACAAAGCAACTATGCGAGAAAAAGTAAAGACAATACAAGTGGAAGATGCTGAAGAAGTTGTCTCTAAACAAAATGATTCTGATGCCTAAAGCGCAAGAAACAATATTAGAAATAGATTTAAATGCACTAACTCAAAACTACAAACATCTTAAATCTAAACTTGATAAAAACACCAAATTTTTAGCAGTAGTTAAAGCCTTTGCGTATGGTACAGATGCTGCTGAAATTGCAAAACATCTACAAAATTTAAACGTAGATTACTTTGCTGTTGCTTTTACTAACGAAGGTGTTGCGCTTCGCGATGCCGGAATTACAAAACCAATTTTGGTTCTGCATCCGCAGCCAGTATATTTTAAAACCATTATAGCTAGATGCCTAGAACCAAGCATTTATAGCCATAAGATTTTAAAAGAATTTATAGAAGTTGCAAACGAAGAAAAACAAAGCAACTACCCTATTCATATAAAATTCAACACAGGATTAAACAGATTAGGTTTTAATATAGAAGAAATAGGTACTGTAGTTTCCAATCTTCAGAATACCACTTCTGTAAAACCTGCTTCCATATTTTCGCATTTAGCTGCAAGTGAAGATTTTAATGAAAAAGAATTCTCTTTAAAACAAATAGAAACTTTCAATAAAATTGCTTCAGCGTTTAGTGCAAAATTAGGATATCAACCAATGATGCATATGTGCAATACTTCAGGAATTTTAAATTTTCCAGAAGCACATTTCAATATGGTTAGATCTGGAATTGGCTTATATGGTTATGGAAATTCTGAAAAAGAAAACAAAAACCTGAAGCCAATTGCTACGCTTAAATCTATTATTTCTCAAATTCACACCATAGAAAAAGGCGAAACCATTGGTTACAACAGAGCCTTTAAAGCCGAAAAAACCACCAAAACGGCAACAATACCTATTGGTCACGCCGATGGAATAGGAAGACAATACGGAAACGGAATTGGTTATGTAAGCATAAATGGTAAGAAAGCTCCAATAGTAGGAAACGTTTGTATGGATATGATTATGGTAGATATTACAGATATTATCTGTGAAGAAGGAGATGAAGTTATTGTTTTTGACACCAACCAAACTGCTGAAACTTTAGCAAACACTACGAAATCCATTTCCTACGAATTGCTTACTGCTATCTCTCAACGAGTAAAAAGAGTATTTCATCGTTAAAACGCTAAATGTTAAAATGTAATATTTAGTATTTGATAAAATTTTAGTTAAATTGCTACATATATTTAACCAATAAAACAAAAAACATGTTAAAAGAATTTAAAGATTTTATTATGACAGGTAATGTCATAGATTTAGCCGTTGCCGTTATTCTTGCTGGAGCAGTAGGTATGGTTGTAAACGGGTTTGTATCTGATATTATGATGCCTATAGTAGGTAACTTTGCAGGAGGTGTAGACTTCGCCGACTTAAAGTACGTACTTTCTCCAGCAACTGTTGGTGCAGATGGTGTAGTTACTAAACCAGAAAACGCTATCATGTACGGGAAATGGGTAAACTCTATCATTAATTTAATTATTGTTGGTGCTGTTTTATTTGCTATTGTAAAAGCTTATAACAAAACAAAAACTCCTCCAGCTCCAAAACCTGCTAAACCAGCTGGACCAACTCAAGAAGAATTATTATCTGAAATCAGAGATTTATTAAAAAAATAATTTCTAAATTCCATTTTATACTAAAACCACTTCTAATCGAGGTGGTTTTTTTATATCCTTTTTAAGAATATTGAAACTCTTAATAATTACATTTGTGTTTATAAATTAAATTATATGAAAATAGCTGTAGTTGGCGCTACCGGAATGGTTGGCGAAGTAATGAGACAAGTACTGGTAGAACGCAAATTTCCAATAACAGAATTTATACCCGTAGCTTCAGAAAGATCGGTTGGAAAAGAAATTCGTTTTAACGGAAAAGATTATAAAATTGTTTGTGTACAAACTGCTTTAGAGATGAAGCCCAACATAGCGATTTTTTCTGCCGGAGGAAGCACCTCTCTAGAATGGGCTCCAAAATTTGCTGAAGCTGGTATTGTAGTTATAGATAACTCTTCGGCTTGGAGAATGGATCCAACCAAAAAATTAGTTGTTCCTGAAATCAATGCCAAAGAACTTAGCAAAGAAGATAAAATTATAGCAAACCCAAATTGCTCAACTATTCAACTAGTTTTAGCGCTTGCACCACTTCATGAAAAATATAAAATGAAACGCGTTGTAGTTTCTACTTACCAATCTGTTTCGGGAACAGGAATTAAAGCGGTGCAACAATTAGAAAACGAAACAAAAGGAATAGAAGGCGAAATGGCTTATCCTTACCAAATAAACAGAAACGCATTACCTCATTGTGATGTATTTGAAGAAAACGGATACACCAAAGAAGAAATGAAGCTTGCTAGAGAACCACAAAAAATATTTAACGACAGAACCTTCTCTGTTACAGCAACAGCCGTTAGAATTCCAACAAGCGGAGGACATTCAGAATCTGTAAACGTAGAGTTTTTAAATGATTTTGATTTAGCAGAAGTTAGAGAAATACTAAGCAATACCGAAGGGATTATAGTTCAAGATAATACTGCCACAAACACCTACCCAATGCCTATTTTAGCTAATGGTAAAGATGAAGTTTTTGTTGGAAGAATTAGAAGAGATGAAACACAGCCAAACACATTAAATATGTGGATTGTAGCAGATAATTTACGAAAAGGAGCTGCTACAAACGCAGTTCAAATTGCAGAGTATTTAGTAAAAAACCAGCTAGTTTAAATCCAAAAACCAAAAATTCCATATAAAACAATATAAAAACACTCTAAAAGGTACAGCTAAATTTTATTAGAGCTTTATTTATCTTATTTTTATACCAAATTAAATTTAACATAAAATGAAAAAAATAACCCTTTGTTTAATTACAGCAATAACTATTATGTCTTGTAATGAAGAAAAAAAACAAGCAGAAACTAGTATAGAATTAAACTATCCTGAAACCAAAAAAGTAGATACTGCATACACGCATTTTGGTGAAACAGTGAAAGACCCATACAGATGGCTTGAAGATGACAGAAGTAAAGAAACTGGTGACTGGGTAAAAGCGCAAAACCAAACAACATTCGGTTATTTAGAAAATATCCCATACAGAAAAGAATTAAAAGAACGTCTAGAAGTTTTATGGAACTACGAGAAAATTGGAGCACCATTTAACGAAGGAGACTATACATACTTTTATAAAAACGACGGATTACAAAATCAATATGTAATTTATAGATATAAAAAAGGTGGCGATCCTGCATCTGCGGAAGTTTTCTTAGATCCTAATAAATTTAAAGAAGACGGAACTATTTCTTTAGGACAAACAAGTTTCTCTAAAGATGGTAAAACATTAGCATATTCTATTTCTGAAGGTGGTTCTGACTGGAGAAAAATTATGGTAATGAACACAGAAACTAAAGAAATTATTGAAGACACTTTAGTTGATATTAAATTTAGCGGAATTTCTTGGTACAAAAACGAAGGCTTCTACTACTCTAGTTATGATAAACCAGAAGGAAGTGAATTATCTGCAAAAACAGACCAACATAAAGTTTACTACCACAAGCTAGGAACTTCTCAAAAAGAAGACAAACTTATTTATGGTGGTACTCCAGAAGAAAAGCACAGATATATTTATGCTAATGTAACAGAAGACGACAATTACTTACTATTATCTCCAAGAGTTTCAACTTCTGGAAATAAACTATACCTAAAGGACTTAACAAAACCAAACAGTCCTTTAGTAGCTATTGTTGACCATACAGATAGCGACACTCAAGTGATTGATAACATTGGAAGCAAACTATACTTAGTAACAAACTTAGATGCTCCTAACCAAAAAATTGTAACGGTAGATGCAAAAAACCCAACTCCAGAAAACTGGAAGGAATTTATTGCAGAAACAGAATACGTATTAACAGCTTCTAAAGGAGGTGGATATTTCTTTACAGAATATATGGTTGATGCTATTTCAAAAGTTTCGCAATATGATTATGAAGGGAAATTAATTAGAGAAATTGAATTACCTGGATTAGGAAATGTTGGTGGTTTTGCTGGAAAGAAAGAAGAAAAAACGCTTTATTATTCGTTCACAAACTACAACACACCTTCAAGCATCTATAAATACGATGTAGAAACAGGAAATTCTGAATTATACTGGAAACCTAGTATCGATTTCAATTCAGATGCATACGAAAGCAATCAAGTATTTTATAATTCAAAAGACGGAACAAAAGTTCCTATGATTATTACCCATAAAAAAGGATTAGAATTAAACGGTAAAAACCCTACGATCCTTTACGGTTACGGTGGATTCAACATTAGCTTAAACCCAAGCTTTAGCACTGCTAATGCTGTTTGGATGGAACAAGGAGGAGTTTACGCTGTACCAAACTTACGTGGTGGTGGTGAATACGGGAAAGAGTGGCATAAAGCTGGAACACAAATGCAAAAACAAAATGTATTTGATGATTTCATTGCTGCTGCAGAATACCTAATCGATAACAAATACACAGATTCTAAGCATTTAGCTATTTCAGGTCGTTCTAACGGAGGTTTATTAGTTGGAGCAACAATGACGCAGCGTCCAGATTTAATGCAAGTAGCGCTTCCAGGAGTTGGTGTATTAGACATGTTACGTTACCATACATTCACAGCTGGAGCTGGATGGGCTTATGACTACGGAACTGCTGAGGATAGCAAAGAAATGTTTGAATACTTAAAAGCTTATTCTCCGGTTCATAACGTAAAAGAAGGAGTACAATACCCTGCTACTATGGTTACAACAGGAGATCATGATGACCGTGTTGTACCTGCACATAGTTTTAAATTTGCTGCAGAATTACAAGACAAGCAAACAGGAAGCAATCCAACGCTTATACGCATTGAAACAGATGCGGGTCACGGAGCAGGAACACCTGTGAGTAAAATCTTAGAGCAACATGCTGATACCTTTGGCTTCACACTTTATAATATGGGGTTTGAAGAATTACCAAACAAAGAAATTAAAAAGTAAAACTTTGAATGACACCAAACCCTTCAGTATAAAAACTGAAGGGTTTTTTGATTTTTATATATGCTTCAAGTAAAAAACCTTTCCTTTTCATACAAGGAAACCCCTGTTTTAAACAATATATCTTTTTCTGTAAAACCAGGAGAACATCTTTCTATTATTGGTGAAAGTGGTTCGGGAAAAAGTACCCTTTTAAAAGTACTTTACGGAAAGTATGATTTGAATGAAGGAAATATTTATAGGAAGGAAACCGAAATTCTTGGTCCGAAATTCAATCTAGTAGTCGGCTATGATTTTATGAAATATGTAGCACAGGAATTCGATTTGATGCCATTTACATCTGTTGCAGAAAATATAGGAAAACACCTTTCTAATTTTTACCCAGAAGAAAAACAAGAAAGAACAAAAGAACTACTAGAAATTGTAGAACTCACTCCTTTCGCCAATACAAAAGTGAAATTATTAAGTGGCGGACAAAAACAACGAGTGGCCTTAGCAAGAGCTTTGGCAAATACACCTGAAATCCTATTGTTAGATGAACCCTTTAGTCATATAGATAATTTTAAAAAACAATCGCTTCGCAGAAACGTATTTCGATATCTAAAAGAAAAAAATATAGCCTGTATTGTTGCAACGCATGACAAAGAAGATGTTTTAGGTTTTGCAGACAGTATGATTGTTTTAAACAACAAAAAACTATTAGCTCACGATAAACCCGAAAGCTTATACAGAAACCCAAAAACACCTTTAATTGCAGCTTTTTTTGAAGAATTTAGCATTATAAGCAATGAAATTGTTTATGCTAGCAGGTTACAAGTTGTAGAGAATTCAGATTTAGAGGTAACAGTAAAAAATAGTTATTTCAAAGGAAGTTATTACCTAATAGAAGCAGTTTGGAATAACGAAAATGTTTATTTCGAACACAGAGAAGCTATTAATAGGAACACTAAAACATGTCTTTCTGTAGTAGACAAAAAATAATAACCTGCTGTTTACATCACCTTTAAAACTTCAAAAATTAGTTCCTCTAAAGTTAATACTGTCTCCCTCTTTTTTACCCATTAATAATTGAGCAATGGGAGTATTTACAGAAATAGCATAAAAGTTATCTTTTTCTACTTGTAACTCTCCGGCACTTATAGCAATAAAATAATTGGATTTAGTAGTGTAGACCACACCTCCTAGCAGAACAGATTCAGAAACTTTGGCTGCATCTATTTTGGAAAGTACTTCTTTTAATTTTTGTGTTTCTGCTAATTGCTGACCAATCTTTTCACGCTCTAATTGTAACATAGCACGACCCGTTTCATGCTTATCTCCCGCACTACTTTTTGTTTCAGAAGTTAAAGATTCTTGAATTTCTAAAATACCATTTTGAATGGTTTTCAAACGGTTTTCTACAAAATCTAAACACTGTTTATATAGTTGTTGTTTTACTATCAATCTGTTTTTTCTTTATTTAAATTATAATCTAAAACTCCAAAATTTCTAGATTGATTAACAATCCAATGCTTTCTCTTTTGTATATAATTTGAAGCCGGATTTGCCTGATAATTTCTAGGGTTTGGTAATATAGCACTAATTGCTGCTGCCTCATAAATACTTAATTTATTTGCCGATTTATTAAACCAATATTGCGATGCAGCTTCAATACCATAAATGTTTTTCCCCATTTCAATACTGTTTAAGTACACTTCCATAATTCGTTCTTTACCCCAAATTTTCTCGATTAAAAAAGTAAAATATACTTCCAAACCTTTTCGTAACCAACTACGTTCTGGCCACAGAAAAACATTTTTTGCCGTTTGTTGGCTAATGGTACTTGCGCCTTTTATAACTTTTCCTTTTTTGTTGTTTTCAAAAGCTTTTTCAATAGCTTCAAAATCGAAACCATTGTGGTATAAAAAATTCTGATCTTCGCTAGAAATTACAGCAAGCTGCATGTTTTTTGATATTTCATCTAAAGAAACCCATTGGTGATTATAGGATGTTTCTTTGCCATTTTGATGATTTTCTATACTTCTAATAATCATTAATGGCGTTATATACACAGGAACCCATTTATAAGGAAAAACCCAGGCTACAGAAAAGACAATTAGCCAAAAAATAGTTTTTAATATAAATAAGAAAAAACGTTTTATCATCTTACACCAATTCTGCTAATTCTTTTCCTACTAAACTACCTATTGCAACCCCCATACCACCTAATCTAACTCCACAATACACATGATTAGACAATTGTTTAACAACAGGCTGTTTACTTGTCCCTACTCCCATTATTCCAGACCATTTGTAATCTATTTCAAAGTCTATACCTGGTAAGATTGTTGTTTTTAATAATTCTTCTAATTTGTTTTGTATAAGACTTGTTTGCCCTAATTCGGTAGTTTCTTCTGTTTTAAAATCTAGGTTTCTTCCGCCACCAAATAAGATTCTATTATCAATATTTCTAAAATAGTAATAACCTCTATCTAAATGAAAGGTTCCTTTTATATGTAAATTCTTAATTGGTTTGGTGATTAAAACCTGTGCTCTTGCAGGTTTCACAGTAGGAATATCTAACTGTGAAGCAAAACCATTAGTTGCTATTAATAGTTTGGAAGTAGAAAACTTAAACTGATTGGTTTCTATTGTAACCGAATTCAATGCTTCAGTATAGTGTTTTACTTTTATATTATTGAGAATTTTGATGTTTTTAGAAAGTGCTTTTTGAAGCAAAGCCTCCATCATTTTTCCAGTATCTATTTGCCCTTCAAAAGGGTTGAAAATATAGTTTTCTTTTATTTTTTTAAACTGAAAAACATTCTTCTTTAAACCGAAAACATCCTTCTTAAAAATAGGCTTCAGTAACTGGTTCACATAGTTTATTTTTGAAACACAATCTTCAAATAGTTCTGAATCTGTTTCTGTAAAAAGTTCATAGCCGCCTAATTGTTTATAGGCAATAGTTTTGTTTCCTAAACTGCTTTTTAAAAGAGCTAAGCCATTTAAACGCTTATGAACTAAATCTACTACTTGATCTTCCGAATGACTGTTTAAATCGTCTAAAATTTCGCTTAAACTTCCAAAACAAGCAAAACCTGCGTTTTTAGTACTTGCTCCTTGGGGTAAGGTTCCTTTTTCTAATACTAAAATATTAGCTTTAGGGAATTTCTCTCTTAATTGAAGTGCACAGCTAAGTCCGACAATTCCACTACCAACAATAGTAAAATCTATATTACTTAACCAAGTTTTTATTTCCCAATAAGATAAATTCATTGCACTAATTTAAGGTATTTATTTATGACTTATGGGTATAAAAAAACTCCGAAATTACTTTCGGAGTTTTTATAGTATTAAAAAGGAATAGAAACTATTCTACAATAATCTTTTTAGTGAAAGTTCTATAACCGTCATTTACATTTAATAAGTACATTCCTGCTTGAACATTTCCTAAGTTAATAGTTTCGTTAAATGTTCCTGCATTATTAAATCCTTTCGTGTAAACCGAACGTCCTCTAATATCAAACACCTCTATAGATACATTATCTGAAGTAGAGTTAAATTTCACATTAAACTCTCCGTTATTAGGGTTTGGATAGATTGCAAAACTGTTTTCTAGAGTGTAATCTTCTGTACTTAAAACAGTAGAGCATATTTCAATAGACCAATCATTAATTGTTCCTGTATTTCCAGCAGCAAAATCAACTGCTGCAATATACCAATCTCCCGCAGTAGATAAACCATTGAACACTCCTAATGTTTCATCTGGAGTAAAGGTTCCAGTAATATTATCGCCACATACAATTGGTGGTGCACCATCAATAAAAGTAATATCAAAATTAGAATTTCCTCCGCAATTTCCTACCCATACGTTAACAAAAGCATTGTTCGTTTGAACATCAGGGTGCTGAATTTGCACTAATACTTCTCCTAATTCTGGATGAGATACATCCACATTAAATTTGATAGTAGTTTCATCACCTATTGTAACATTCTCGGTTACATTTATTGAATGAAATACAGGAGCACCTTGACCACCGCCAAAAGCACCGTCAGGAATAGCTAAGGCTATTGGACCTGATTCATATGAGTTACATACCTCTTCAACAGTAGCGTTTATTGAGAAATGTTTTTCGTTAATATTAAAGAATGAATGACCAACTGCTTCAACCATTACTCGACAAAAAGGAGCTACCACATCTGGTACAGAAACATCATAAGCCCCATTATTAGGAACGTTTGATGCCAATACAGTACCGAAAGTTACACCTCCATCTGTTGATAATAAAATATTTACATTAGAAACATTTATTCCTGCTCCTGTTGTATTTGCAACATCCCAAGTAATCGTTTTTGTTTCACCTGTATTCCAGCTAATTCCTGTTTCATTTTGAGAAGTCACAATAAAAGGTCCAGCAGCATCTGTCCAAGTAACAGTCATATCATCATAACTATTTGCTCCTCCACCTGCTTTATTATCTCTAACTGTAAGTCTAAAGTCAGCAGATCTTGCTACAGTTGGAACTTTTTCCCATAAACCTCCATTAAAACCTAATGAAACTAAATCAGAAAGTTTTGGAAAAGTTCTTGTTGGGTTAGTTGTTGGAATAGATGATCTAAATAAAGGCTCGTTACTATTTGTTGATGTAGCACTAGGAAATGGATTTAGTGCATCATTTTCATCAAATTGTTCCCAACAATATGTTAAGGTATCCCCAGCATCTGCATCAGATCCTGAACCTGTTAATCTAAATGGTGTTCCTTTTGGAAGGGTTAAGTTAGTACCTGCATTTGCTGTTGGTACGCTATTTCCTGTATCTGTTTCAACATCACAGTCTCTAGTAGAAACATGAGTAATTACTTGTTGTATTGAAAATGCATGGAAATATGGGTCAGAATTTGATTGAACGTCTGTAGCCCCAGTAATTCCAGCATATCCCATAATAGTAGAACCACTACCAGGCTCCATGTGAGCATTTGTGCCTTCATTTCTGATAGTAAAGGTATGGTTTGCTCCAAATTGGTGTCCCATTTCATGAGCAACAAAGTCAATATCAAAGTTTACTCCAACAGGACTTGTACTAGTTGTAAAACCACTTCCTTTGTTCCATTCACAAATACAACCAATACATCCAGCATTACCATTATTTCCTATACCAGCCATTAAATGACCAATATCATAATTACTTACACCAATATTACTGTTTAAAGTACTTCTTAAAACCGTATTATAGGCACCATCTGATGTTCCACTATAAGGGTCTGAAGCCGGATCTAAAAATACAACATCATCATTATTAGCAATTAATACCATATTTACGTTAAAGTCATTTTCAAAAACTGCATTTACCGTAGTAAGCGTATTTGCAATAGCAGCATTTACTTGAGGAAGAGTACCACCATGAAATTGAGAATACTCACCAGTAACAGACATTGCAAGATCGAAAGTATGTAATATACCATCTGCAGAAGTACGCGAGTTTTGACCTAAGTTGTCTAAACTCATATCAAAATCATCTGGAGTAGTACATTCAAACTCTTTAGCTAAACTGTAAGATTGTTCTTTCTTTAAAATAGATACTTTTGAAACATCTGTTCTACTAGGTTCTAAAACCATAGTCTTTCCTTCTTCTCCAGAAAGAATAATTCCAGATAAACCTTTATAAGGTGAAATTGTAAATCTTAAATAAGAACTTGGGGTATCAATTCCGTATCCTACATAAGATCTAATTTGTGGATATTGAGCCTGTAATTCTGGAGCCATTACAGAAAATTCTTGAATTATGTAACTTTCAGACTTTCCTTTAAGGTTAGGAATTTCTAGTGTAAAGTTACTAGATCTTAAGTTAGAAGCACCTCTAACTTGTGCTTTAGACAAGTCCACCATTAATTGGTCAATATTAATAGAGTACGTTGTGTAATCAGGTTGAATTGTTAAGCTGTTTTGCTGTTTGGCATTAACCGCCTTTTTAAAATGTTTGGTTTGTCCATTTACCGAAAAGCAAAGCAAAAACAGTGCTAACGATAAAACATTAAGTAGTTTTTTTCTCATAATTAGTTAGGTTGATTTTTTTGAAGCACTAAATATACTTAGCATAAAATAGAATGCAAATTTTATATTGTTAAATTACTATGCGAACATAGAGCTAGGAAGACTTAGCAGATATCCTTAATTATCATAATACCAAATAACTAATTGTTTGTATTAATATTTAAGCAGCTAATTATGATGCTACTATGTAAATTTTGTAGTTTAATAAGCATAAAAAAACTCCGAAATAAATTTCGGAGTTTTTAAGTTCCCAATTTCATAGGAATAAAATAATTAATTTGATACTTCTAGATAAATATCTAGAAGTATGTTTTACAATTAATCTTCTTTTGGTTCTTCCATTACAAAATCTTCCATGAATTTAGTAGTGTAATTTCCTGCTAAATAATCTGGATGATCCATTAATTGTCTGTGGAAAGGGATAGTTGTTTTTATACCTTCAATTACAAACTCATCTAAAGCACGCTTCATTTTATTGATAGCCTCTTCACGTGTTTGCGCTGTTGTAATTAACTTAGCAATCATTGAGTCGTAGTTTGGCGGAATAGTATATCCTGCATACACATGCGTATCTAAACGAACTCCATGTCCGCCAGGAGCATGTAATGTGGTAATTTTTCCTGGAGAAGGTCTAAAGTTATTATAAGGATCTTCTGCGTTAATTCTACACTCAATAGAATGTAATTTTGGTGTATAGTCTTTACCAGAAATTGGTACTCCTGCTGCTACTAAGATTTGCTCACGTATAAGATCAAAATCAATTACCTGTTCTGTAATTGGGTGCTCTACTTGAATACGTGTATTCATTTCCATGAAGTAGAAGTTTCTATGCTTATCTACAAGAAACTCTATGGTACCTGCTCCTTCGTATTTTATGTATTCTGCTGCTTTTACAGCTGCTTCACCCATTTTCTTACGTAAAGCTTTTGTCATAAACGGAGAAGGAACTTCTTCTGTTAACTTTTGATGACGTCTTTGAATAGAACAATCTCTTTCTGATAAGTGACATGCTCGACCTGTTGAATCACCAACGATTTGAATTTCGATATGACGTGGCTCTTCGATAAGTTTTTCCATGTACATATCATCATTTCCAAATGCAGCTTTAGACTCTTGTCTTGCAGATTCCCAAGCTTCCTTAAGATCTTCTGGTTTCCATACAGCACGCATTCCTTTACCTCCACCACCGGCAGAAGCTTTTAGCATTACTGGGTATCCTGTTTCTTCAGCTACTTTTTGGCATTCTTCAAAATCTGTAATAACTCCTTCACTTCCTGGAACACATGGTACTCCCGCTTTAAGCATTGTAGCTTTTGCATTAGCCTTGTCTCCCATTCTGTCGATCATTTCTTCAGAAGCACCAATAAATTTAATATTGTGCTCTTCGCAAATTTTAGAAAATTTAGCGTTTTCTGAAAGGAATCCGTATCCAGGGTGTATTGCGTCTGCATTTGTAATTTCTGCAGCAGCAATAATGTTAGACATTTTTAAATAAGATTCGCTACTTGCTGCTGGGCCAATACAAACAGCTTCATCTGCAAATTTTACGTGCAAACTTTCTGCGTCTGCAGTAGAATAAACAGCAACCGTTTTGATTCCCATTTCTTTACAGGTTCTAATTACACGAAGTGCAATTTCTCCTCTATTGGCAATTAGTATTTTTTTAAACATAATTTTGAGTTTATAAGTTTATAGGTTTTGTTTTTATTGTTCTAGCGGAAACTAGAACCTTAAATTTTAAACTTTAAACTTTAGATTATGATGGGTCTACTAAAAATAGTGGTTGATCAAATTCAACTGGAGATGAATCATCTACAAGAACTTTTACGATTTTACCAGATACTTCTGATTCGATTTCGTTGAAAAGTTTCATTGCTTCGATAATACATAATACGTCACCTTCTTTAATAGTTTGACCTACTTCCACAAAAACTGGTTTGTCTGGAGCTGGTTTTCTATATAAAGTTCCGATAATTGGTGATTTTACGGTGATATATTTTGAGTTATCATCCTCTGCAGCTACAGGTTGCGCTGGTGTAACCGGAGCAGCTGGTTGTGCTGGAGCAGCTACAGGAGCTTGTGGCATCTGAGCTTGCATTGGAATTTGCTGAACGATTGTTTGTGTTTCAGTCTTATCATCACTACCTGTTTTAATAGTGATTTTCACATCTTCTGTTTCTAATTTTACTTCACTTGCACCAGACTTAGCTACAAATTTAATTAGGTTTTGAATGTCTTTAATATCCATAATATTTAGATTTAAATTATGCTTTTTTGTTTAGTTAAGAATTATAAGCCCATTTTAAGTAAATAGACCCCCAAGTAAATCCGCCTCCAAAAGCAGCAAGAACTATATTGTCTCCTTTTTTCAGTTCAGATTCATAATCGTTTAATAATAGAGGAATAGTTGCAGAAGTAGTGTTTCCGTAATTTTGGATGTTCATCATTACTTTATCTGCTTCTAGATTCATTCTGTTAGCAGTAGCATCTATGATTCTTTTATTTGCTTGATGTGCTGCTAGCCAATTTACATCATCATTTGTAAGATTATTTCTATCTAAAATTTTCATACAAACATCTGCCATATTAGAAACTGCCCATTTAAAAACAGTTTTACCATCTTGATATACAAAATGCTTTCCTGCTTTTACGGTTTCTAACGTAGCTGGTTCAATAGATCCACCTGCTGGTACTTGCAAAAATTCTCTTCCTGCACCATCACTTCTTAAGTATTCATCCTGAACCCCTAGGCCTTCTGAATTAGCTTCAAAAAGTACTGCTCCTGCTCCATCTCCAAATATGATACATGTTGCTCTATCTGTGTAGTCTATCATAGAAGAATTCATATCTGCTCCTATAACTAATACTTTTTTATATTTTCCAGATTCAATAAAGCTTGATGCTGTTGAAACTGCATATAAAAAGCTTGAGCAAGCTGCATCTAAATCGAAACCAAAAGCATTTGTTGCGCCTATTTTAGATGCTACATATACAGCTGTTGAAGAAGCTTGCATATCTCTAGTAGCTGTAGCAACAATTACTAGTTCTATTTCTTTAGGGTCTAGATCTGACTTTTGAATCAAATCTTTAGCTGCTTCGATTGCAAGAAAGGAGGTTCCTTTTCCTTTTTCTTTAAGTATTCTTCGTTCCTTAATACCTGTTCTCGTAGTTATCCATTCATCATTTGTATCAACCATTGTTTCCAATATTTGGTTGGTTAATACGTATTCTGGCAGATACTTTCCTACAGCTGTTATTGCTGCTGTGATTTTACTCATACTTTTGAGTGTTAATTTGACCTAAAAATCATTAAAAATTACCAAAAAGAGTACAAAATTATAAAATCTGTCTATTTCTAGTAAATTCTAATGCAAATTAAGTGGTTTTTAACGTAAAGAAAAACATAAAACAAAAAAAACGCTCACAATGGAGCGTTTTATTGTATGCACGCATAGTACTTATGCTACATTTTCTTCTTCAGAGTTATCAATTAATACTTGACCTCTATAGTATAATTTTCCTTCATGCCAATGTGCTCTATGATATAAGTGAGCTTCACCTGTTGTAGGGCAAGTAGCAATCTGTGGCGCAGTTGCTTTGTAATGTGTTCTTCTTTTATCTCTTCTTGTTTTGGAGATTTTTCTTTTAGGATGTGCCATTTTTTATGTTATTTATCCGTTAATAGTTTCTTTAATGTATTCCAACGAGGATCAATGTCCTCATCTTTATTTTTATCTTCAGCTTCTTTAGGGCTGAGTTCTTCTAATTTTTTTAGTATTTCAGAATCTAATGTTCCATCTTCTACTCCTGGATGGATTAGTTTATTAGGTACTGCTAAAACAATGAGTTCGTAAATATACTGTTGTACATTTATTTCATATTCACCGTGCGGTATGATTAATATATCAATGTTCTCATCATTGTATTCATCTCCAAACTTAACAACCAAATCAAAATTTGTTTCAACTTCTTGGTTGTAAGGCTCATTGGTTAAGTCACAATTTACATTTACAAATCCTTTAATATCAAAATCCAACTCTAATAATGTTGGTTTTTTTGTTAAAACAAGATTTACTTTAATGTTTGAATCATTGTAATCTTCATACCCAAAATGCTCAAAGAACGATTGTTCAATATCATACTCAAAATGGTGATTTCCATCCTTTAAACCTACAAATGGAATTGTAAATGTTTTCAACAGCTTCATTATTCACATCTATTTTGAGCCTGCAAAGATATAAATTTTTATTTACCAAAGCCTAGTTATAAACATTTTTTTGTTTATATCTTTTTTTGGTTGAATTTTAAAGGGTTTTTCGTGATTTCTTCAAACTCTATTCTGTTTTTAAAAATCTCAAGAGCCTTAAAGACAGCTTCTTTGAATGAGCTATTATCTGCTACATTCTTTCCTGCTATTTCAAAAGCTGTTCCGTGATCTGGCGAAGTTCTTACCTTATTAAGTCCGGCTGTATAATTTACCCCTTGTCCGAAAGAAAGCGTTTTGAATGGTATTAAGCCCTGATCATGATAAGATGCAATAATTGCGTCAAAATTTGTATAGTTATTAGAACCAAAGAAACTATCGGCTGCATAAGGTCCGAAAACCAATTTACCCGTTTTTTTAATAGCTTCTAAGGTTGGCCTAAGCACTTTATCGTCTTCAACACCTATTACACCATTATCGCCGGTATGCGGATTAATTCCTAGAACAGCAATTTTAGGTTTTCTTATTTTAAAGTCCATTTGAAGCGAATGATAAATCGTTTCAATTTTTTCTTTAATAAGTTTCGGAGTAATATGCGAAGCTATATCTTTAATAGGAACATGATCTGTTAATAAACCAACACGTAGAGAGTCTGCTACCATTAACATTAAGCTATTTCCTTCTAATTCTTGTGCTAAGTAATCTGTATGGCCTGGGAATTTAAAGGTATCTGACTGTATGTTATGCTTGTTTATTGGTGCAGTAACTAAGACATCTACATTACCTTCCTTTAAGGCTTTGGTAGCTGCTTCTAAAGAGCGAATAGCAAATTCACCTACTTTCGTATCTTCTTTGCCAAATTGAATTTTTACATGGTCATTCCAAACATTCCAAACATTTATTTTTTGTGGAATAATTTTATCTGCACTTTGAATTCCGTTTAAATTCACATTTATTTTAAAATGATTCTTTAAAAAGGTCATGGTTTTGATAGATGCAAAAATTACTGGAGTACAAAACTCTAGCATTCTTGGGTCTTCAAAAGTTTTAAGCACTATTTCTGCTCCTATTCCGTTTAAATCGCCAATAGAAATACCAACTTTTATATTTTCTTCTTTCTTCATTAATAATACTAACTTTTGTTTGTAATTTTACTGCTGCAAATTTAATTAAATAATCGACAATAATGTTTACAGGAATCATTGAAGTATTAGGAGTTGTTAAACAAATAGATAAAGAGCTAGATAATATTCACTTTACTATTGAATGTGCATATACTCAGGAATTAAAAATAGACCAAAGTGTAGCTCACAATGGAGTGTGTTTAACAGTGGTTTCTATAAGCGATAAAAAGTATGTAGTTACAGCAATTAAAGAGACACTAGAAAAAACAAACCTAAAACAATTAAAGGTTAACGATATAGTGAATTTAGAAAGAGCTATGAAACTTGGCGATAGATTAGATGGTCATATAGTACAAGGACATGTAGATCAAACAGCTGTTTGTACTAATATTGAAAATGCTTCGGGAAGTTGGATATTTACCTTTGAATACGATAGCAAACTTAATAATGTGACTATTGAAAAAGGATCTATAACCGTTAACGGAGTGAGTTTAACCGTTGTTAATTCTAAAAAAGACACTTTCAGTGTAGCTATTATACCTTATACTTATGAACATACAAACTTTAAGAATTTTAAGGTTGGAACAGAAGTGAATTTAGAATTTGATGTTATTGGCAAGTATGTAAGTAGACTTGTAAACTTGAATAAGTACTAGGCTTTAGAATTAACCTTAAACCTTAATATTTTATAAGCTCCGTACATCAAACCAATAACTAAAATTACATAAACACCTGAATCAATAGGTAAACCAGGTGGTGGTGCTGGTGCTGGTGGCTGTGGTGTGTCTTGTGCTACACACACAAAACTTATCAAAACAAATAAGACTGAGGCGAGCATATTTTTGTTTCTATTAATCATTGTGTTGTAAATGTATAAAAAAATGTTAATTATCAAAACAAAAAAAAGCATATTTAAATTTATCTAAAAATTTCGTTTCTAGAATTAGAATAACTACTAGAGTACTACTTTGATTCTAAATATCAGATTATCAGATATGTTTAGGATTTTTCATTAGAAAACACAGGCTGTTTTTAGGTTCTTAAAAAATTAACACTTAAGCTAATTATTATATACTAAAATGAGTTTTTACCTAACGAAAAGGAACTATAAAGATTTTACAAAATCAAACTTGAAAATAATTCAAATTTTTGCCAATAATTTATATCTTAACTTTGCTAATTTTATGATTAACAGGGAATCTTGATATAATTAGGCTCCAGAAATAATCACCTAATATGTCACTTTCAACCAAACAAAATTGCTATTTATAAATAATATTAGAGAGTGCTATAAGACTTAAAAACTATAAAATAATTAAGTATTAAGCTAAAAAAGCCTCTACATTTCTGTAAAGGCTTGATTTTAAATGTGGTCCCACCTGGGCTCGAACCAGGGACTTTCTGATTATGAGTCAGATACTCTAACCAGCTGAGTTATAGGACCCGAATTCGGATTGCAATATTACTACTAATTTTAAAATCTTGCAAACCTTTTTTTAATTACTTGATCTCTTGGCAAAGCTCTATAAGTACACCGTTTGTAGATTTAGGGTGCAAAAAGGCTACTAACTTATTGTCTGCGCCTTTTTTAGGTGTTTCGTTTATGATTTTAAACCCTTCAGATTTTAATCTTTTTATTTCTGCTTCTATATCATCAACATCAAAAGCAATATGATGAATTCCCTCACCCTTTTTCTCAATAAACTTTGCAATAGCACTATCTTTATTTGTAGCTTCTAATAATTCTATTTTATTTTCGCCTACTTTAAAAAACGAAGTATTTACTCCTTCGCTAGCCACTTCTTCAACCTTATAATGAGCTTCACCAAAAAGTTGTGCGTATAATTTGTTAGCCTTCTTAAGGTCTTTTACAGCAATACCAATGTGTTCAATTTTATTCATTGACAAATTATTTATATTTCAGTTTTTACCGAAATTTCATTATTATTAAATTAAAATCTATCTTTAAGATATGAAAATTGTATCTTCAAAAGTAAGATAATCTTTAAATATCAACTATTTTTGCACCAAAGAAGTACATACTAATGTTTTATGTGCAAGGAGATCAAAAGAATAACTTAGATCTAAATTATTATTAAAGTGGAAGAAACTCAAAGACAAAAAAAAATAGGTTCTGTATTACAACGCGATTTAGTAGATGTGTTGCAAAATGCTGCATCGCAAGGTGGAATGCGTGGAATTATCATATCTGTAAGCAAAGTAAAAGTAACTGTTGATCTTTCTGTTGCTAAAGTATATTTAAGCATTTTCCCAAATGATAAAGCTAAGGAGTTGTTGGTTGGAATTAAATCTAACACGCCTTTAATTAGACATGAATTAGCGCAACGTACCAGACACCAACTAAGACGTATGCCTAATTTAGAATTTTTTATAGACGATTCTTTAGAGTATATAGACAAGATTGAACAGTCTTTAAAAGGAAAAGAAAACCCAATTACAGATCCAAATCTTTTAGATAACAGAAAAAAAACATAGTGAACTTCGCACTATACATAGCCAAACGTTATTTACATTCTAAAAGCAGCAACAACGCAATAAATTTTATTACCATAATTGCAGCTATCGGAATTATACTTGGCTCTGCCTCTCTTTTTATTGTACTTTCTGGTTTTGCTGGCTTAAAAGATTTTACGCTTCAGTTTACATCTATAGTGGATCCTGATTTAAAAGCTGAAACAGCTAAAGGAAAATCTTTTTTAGTTTCTAATGAAGAATTAGAAAAACTAAACCAACTAGAAGATATTATATCCTATTCTAAAATTATAGAAGATCGTGTTTTTATTGCTTTTGATGATAAAAACTACCCGAATGCATATATAAAAGGAGTTGACGAAAATTACGAAAAAGTAAATGCTATAGATTCTGTTATTCCTTTAGGAAATTGGCTTACACAGAATACCAATCAGATTGTAGTTGGTTGGGGAATTTCAAGCAATCTTTCTTTTGGGGTTTTAGATTACGGAAAACGTGTTAGCTTATATGTACCGAAGCCTGGAAAAGGACAAATAACTTCTGTAAACCAAATTTATAATACTTTTCAAGCGGTTAATGTTGGGATTTTCGACATAAACGAAGAACATAATGATAAATATGTTTACGCTCCTTTTTCCTTTGCTCAAAAGCTTTTAGACTACGAAGAGAATCAAGTTTCTTCGATAGAATTTAAATTAAAAGAAGGATTTAACGAAGATAAAGTACGAGCAGAAATTCTAAATATTCTTGGAGATAAAGTAGTTTTAAAAAATAGAGCTCAACTTAACGATGCGCTATATAAAATGCTTAACACCGAATATCTTGCTGTATATTTAATTTTCACCTTAGTTTTAATTATTGCACTATTTAATGTTATAGGCTCAATAATCATGATGATTCTAGATAAAAAGAAAAACCTAAACACCTTATTTAATCTAGGAGCTACTCAAAAAGATATTCGTAAAATTTTCTTTTATCAAGGGGTTTTAATGACACTTATAGGGGGAATAGTTGGCTTAGTAATAGGCTTGCTACTTATTTTCCTACAACAAACCTTTTCATTAGTAATGATTACACCATCACTTCCCTACCCTGTTTCATTAAAGGCTATAAATGTTTTAATCGTATTTACAACGATAACTATTTTAGGGGTTTTAGCTTCAAAAATAGCTTCAACTAGAATTACCAAAAACTTGGTTTCAAATTAATTTTTAGAATTATTCAGAAAATTGATAACCAGAAAAATTCGCTAGAACCTCATCAAAAGCTGCAAAAACATCTTCGGAGTGATCACTAGTAACCATTTTCATACGGAATTCTTTAAAATGTGGAATTCCTTTAAAGTAATTAGTATAATGTCTTCTAGTTTCAAAAACACCTAGAGTTTCACCTTTCCAATCAATTGCCATTTGTAAATGTCTTCTAGCGGCTTCTACGCGTTCTTCTAAAGAAATTGGAGCTAGATGCTCACCGGTTTCGAAAAAGTGTTTTACTTGCTTAAAAAACCACGGATTTCCAATAGTAGCCCTTCCAATCATACAACCATCTAATCCGTATTCATCACGCATTAACATAGCTTTTTCAGGAGTGTCCACATCGCCGTTTCCAAAAACAGGAATATGCATTCTAGGATTGTTTTTTACTTCGGCAATTGGTTTCCAATCGGCTTCCCCTTTATACATTTGCGCTCTGGTTCTACCATGAATAGAAATTGCAGCACAACCTACATCTTGAAGTCTTTCGGCAACTTCAACAATTTTTATAGAATCATGATCCCAGCCTAAACGCGTTTTTACGGTAACAGGTAAATTGGTTCGTTTTACGATTTCAGCAGTTAGGCTTTCCATTAAACAGATATCTTTTAAAATACCTGCTCCTGCACCCTTACTTACTACTTTTTTAACCGGACAACCAAAATTTATATCAATAATATCTGGGTTCGATTTTTCAACTATATCAATAGTCTGCAACATACTGTCTAGGTTGGCTCCAAAAATCTGAATTCCAACAGGACGTTCTTTTTCGTAAATATCTAATTTCATGACGCTTTTTGCAGCATCTCTAATTAAACCTTCACTAGAAATAAATTCTGTGTATACTACATCTGCTCCTTGTTCTTTGCATAAAGCACGAAAAGGAGGATCACTTACATCTTCCATAGGCGCTAATAATAGCGGAAAATCTGGAAGTTCTATGTTGCCTATTTTTACCAAGTAATAAATATTTTATGCAAAAATAAGTCTTTTATTATTCTTTGCTTGTTAGATTTTTTAAAATATAAATAATGTGTTTTTATTAAAAACGTATCTTTAGCACTAAAATTTTAAATGAAAAAGCCCCTAATTTTACTTTTTACCTCTTTTATCCTACTTTTTAATTGCAGTGTTATTGATGATTTAACCAAATTTGATATAGATTATCGAAGCAATTATTCGGTTCCTGCTTCTACTTTAATCAACGCCCCAATTATTTTTGATACTCCAGATATTACAACAGAATCGGAGACAACTTTTGAAAATAATAACACGAAGAAAAATTTAATTGAAAGTATTAAGCTGAAAAGAATAAAACTTACAATTGAATCTCCAGAAAACGGAAACTTCAACTTCTTAAAAGAAATGCATGTTTTTATAAATGCTGAAGGTTTAGAAGAAATAGAAATTGCAAATATTTACGACTTAGAAAACACCAATTCTAATACTATAGAATTAAACCTTCTTGATAAAGAACTAAAAGAATTCATTAAAAAAGATAGTTTCAACTTACGTGTTAAAACAATAACAGATGAAACCATTAGCGAAACTCATGATATACTTATAGACACCAAATTTAGAGTAGATGCTAAAATTTTAGGAGTTTAATTTTATTTATAAGAGTTTACTTTTCTAAGCGATCTCTTTCTTTCAACTCCTTAATACGCTCATTGGTTTCTAGATTACTATTACCTAATTTATAACTAAGCCCTAGTTTTATATACCTATTAGGTTCTTTAAAATCTCTTCTGTTGTTTTGGTTTAAGTATCTAGAAGTAACACTGTATCCTTGTGTATTAAACAAATCGGAAGCAGATAAAGAAATAGTTCCTCTATTGTTTAAAACAGTCTTTTTTATTGCTAAATCTGTTGCTAGTCTTGTTTTAACATCTTGAAAACCTTGCTGGTTTTTTCCAATATAAACCATGGTAAAGTTTGCCGTCAAACTTCTGTCTTTTAAAAAAGCAAAATCATTACTTAACACCGAATAGTTAGACCAAGTATCTTTTTTTAGCTGAACATCTGAATTATGTACTTGGTCTTGAATATTGTAAAAAGAAGTTACAAAATAAACAAACCAACTGTTTGTTACATTAAAATAAGTACTAAAATCGAAACCAAACTCAATTGTCTTTTCTATATTAACAGGAGTATAAACTAATTGATTATCGATGTTATCCTGAATAGGTAATTCTAAAAAATTATCGATAGAATGATTGTAATATGCTTCAATAGTATAGGTGTCGTTTATAGAAGTACCAATTACAAACTTATCTATAAATGCAGGTTGTAAATTTGGGTTTCCCACAACAACCGTATTATCATTTAAAAAATATTTAAAAGAGTTTAAATCCTGGTATTTAGGCCTATCTACAGAACGATTATAATTTACATATAAACTAGTGCTTTCTGTTAGTTTACTACTTAAGTTAAAAGTAGGAAAAACCTTAAAATAGTCTTGCTTATCTATTAAGTTTGTTAAAGGAGAATCTCCTTCAATATTAGTTTGTTCTAAACGGAATCCTGCCGATAAATCCCATTTCCCCCAATTCTTTGCGTAACTTACATAAGCAGCAAAAATATCTTCGTAATAATTAAATGCATCCGAATTAGCAGGATTATATGTTTGATTACCTCCTACTTCATCAAAATGGCTGATATCACTTTTATTTTCAATTAATGAAGTCTTAACTCCTACACTAAAAGATTCTGTTTCACTTATAGGTAAAGAATAATCAACTTGTACAGTGAAAATATCTGCTACTTGGTTTGATTTTGAATGAAACGCATTTGAATCATTTGGACTACCAGGAAAGAAATAATTACTTAGTACATCTTGTTTTCTATCATAGTCATAAGCTGTATAATGTGAGTTAAAACTTAATTTTGAAGCATTTTTAAATTTGTGTGTATAGTTCAAATCAAAAGCTAAATTATACTTATTATCTCTTGATGTATTTCGTGAGTTAAAGTTATAAAGTAAGTTGTTTTGATTATCTGTAACATCTACTTCACCTTTTGCTATATACTTGTAATACGGCAAAAACAATAAGTTAGAATTAAAGCTTAAAGTGTTAGAATCATCTATAAAATAATCGAAATTTAAATTTAAATTATGGGAGTCTGACCATCTATTTCTATTAATATTAGAAAACCATTTTTCATAAATTTCGCCATTATTTATGTAGTTTATTTCTTCATCACTTTCTCTATCAATTTTACTACGTGTAAAACTATAATTAGTAGAAATGTTGAATTTATCAGTTTTATAAAAATTAGCTATCCCTGCATTATATCTAGGAAAATCTCCTTGCGTATAATTTGCAAAAACAGATCCTTTATAACCTGTTATTAAATTCTTTTCCATGATGATATTCAATACAGAACCACTAGAAGCATCATAATTTGCAGGAGGATTTGTAATAACTTCTATAGATTTTATATGACTTGCCGGAGTACCTTCTAATAATTGGATTAATTCGTCACCTGTAATATGAACTTTTCTATTATTAATATAAACCACTGGTTCAAAATGCTTAATAATAATCGATTCATCTACAATTAAAACTCCTGGAGTACTTTTTAAAACCTCTAGCATATTTCCTTCGCTTAAGGCTGTATTAGCAATATTGAAAACCAACCTGTCTGCTTCTTTTTTAATAGTTGGCTTTTTAGTAATAATGGTAACTTCTTCTAAGTCTTCCTTATCCTCTTCAAGTATTATAGTTGCAAAATCTAAGTTTTTGTCAACTTCAATTTCTTTAGAGAAATCTTTGAAACCAATAAATGAAACTTTAATAATATACTTTTCTGAAGCAATATTATCTATAAAAAAATTTCCAGAATCATCACTACTTGTACCAGTAACAACAGCATCTGTTTCTGTATTTAATAAAACAATATTAGCGAAAGAAATTGGCGAGTTGTTTACATCATAAACTTTACCTTTAACAGAGTAGTCTTGACTAAATATTCCTACAGGGATAAAAATTAATAGGATAAAAAAGTAGGTTTTAATATTCAATATGTTTTGGGTTTTAAATGCAATATAACAATTGTTTATAATATTTTTAGAATGTTTTAATCTTATTTTAAGTGCGGTATTCCATTGAAATAAAAATGTGAAAAGGCCAATAATTGCATTATATTTGCTAAATCTTATACAGATAAGATAAATTGGATTATGAAGCACATTAGAAACTTTTGCATTATTGCACATATTGACCACGGAAAAAGCACGCTAGCAGACAGATTGCTGGATTTTACTGGATCTGTGACAGATAGAGAAAAACAAGATCAACTTTTAGATAGTATGGACTTAGAGCGAGAACGTGGTATTACCATTAAATCGCACGCCATACAAATGGAATATATTCATAAAGGAGAAGAATATGTCTTAAACCTTATTGATACTCCTGGTCACGTAGATTTCTCTTATGAAGTTTCCCGTTCTATTGCAGCTTGTGAAGGAGCTTTACTTATTGTAGATGCTGCACAAAGCATACAAGCACAAACTATTTCTAACTTATATTTAGCTTTAGAGAATGATTTAGAAATTATTCCGGTACTAAATAAAGTAGATTTACCAAGTGCAAATCCGGAAGAAGTAACAGATGATATAGTAGACCTTCTTGGTTGTAAACCTGAAGATGTAATTCCTGCTAGTGCTAAAACTGGTTTAGGAATTAAAGATATTCTAACAGCAATCATCGAGCGTATTCCTGCCCCAAGTGGTAATGTAGATGAACCACTTCAAGCATTAATTTTTGACTCGGTTTATAACCCATTTCGTGGAGTAGAAACGTACTTTAGAGTTATAAATGGTTCTATTAAAAAAGGCCAAAACATAAAATTCATTGCAACAGATAAAAATTACTTTGCAGATGAAATTGGAACTTTAAAACTGAAGCAATATCCTAGAAAAGAAATAAAAGCTGGAGATGTTGGTTACGTAATTACAGGAATTAAAGAAGCAAAAGAAGTAAAAGTAGGAGATACTATTACTGATGCTAAAAATCCAACAACCAATCCTATTGCAGGTTTTGAGGATGTAAAACCAATGGTTTTTGCAGGAATTTACCCAGTAGATACTGAAGATTATGAAGAGTTAAGAAACTCGATGGAAAAACTACAACTTAACGATGCTTCGTTAATTTTCTTACCAGAAAGTTCGGCGGCATTAGGTTTTGGTTTCCGTTGTGGATTCTTAGGAATGCTTCACATGGAAATTATCCAAGAACGTTTAGAACGCGAGTTCAACATGACGGTAATTACCACAGTACCTAACGTAAGTTACTATGCTTATACTAGAAAGTACCCTGAAACTCCAATTATAGTAAATAACCCAAGTGATTTACCAGACCCTTCTACACTTGATCGTGTGGAGGAACCTTATATAAAAGCAACTATTATTACCAAATCAGATTTTGTTGGTAACGTTATGTCTTTATGTATTGAAAAACGTGGTATTATCACAAACCAAACATATTTAACTCCAGAAAGAGTAGAATTAAGTTTCGATATGCCATTAGCAGAAATTGTATTCGATTTTTATGATCGTTTAAAAACAGTTTCTAAAGGATATGCATCTTTTGACTATCATCCTATCGGAATGAAGACATCTAAACTAGTACGTGTAGACGTTTTATTAAACGGACAACCAGTAGATGCACTTTCAGCATTAATTCACGCTGATAACGCGCATAATATTGGTAAAAAAATGACAGAAAAGCTGAAGGAATTAATACCACGCCAGCAATTCGATATTCCAATTCAGGCAGCAATTGGGGCTAAAATTATTGCTCGTGAAACGGTAAAAGCACTTCGTAAAGATGTAACAGCAAAATGTTATGGTGGAGATATTTCTAGAAAGCGTAAGCTACTTGAAAAGCAAAAGAAAGGAAAGAAACGTATGCGTCAAGTAGGTAATGTAGAAATACCTCAAGAAGCTTTCATGGCAGTTTTAAAACTGAATGACTAAACGAAAAAACAATTAAAATAAGAGGATTACCAAAGTCCTTAAATAAAAAAAGATTCCGCTTTTGCTGGAATCTTTTTTTCGTTTATAAACATAATTAACACTACTATATTTACTTTTTAAGAGGCCGATTTCTGTGCATCAGATTCCTCTTCAAATGTTTTCCCAAGATACACTAATTTCCAATTCTTACCAACTTCATCAACCTCAGTATTATGAGAAGGTATAATTTCTAGATTTCCTTTGTCATCTTTAATAAACAACGGAATCATGTCTTTATCCTTATTCGTTATCTCAATTAAAAACTTATAATTTTCGGTATCCTTAATATCAATTTCTTGAATAGAAGGATATCTTTTAGTTAATTCGTTTAAAGAATTAAAATCGTCGGTACTTGAAAACAATCCTTGCTCTGGCGTATTATTTTTGTCTTGCATTTCTTCTGAAGAAACCAATCTAAAAGAACCATTTTCACCAAACTGACTGCTAAATTTATTTATTGCGTATTTGTTAATATCTGTGTTTCCGGTTAACGCCATTAAATAACCAACATCATTCAACTCAATATTATCGGTTAGGGTTTCCGAATAAATATTAGTTCCAAAAGCTTCTAAGCCCACTGCATTTGCTTTAGCAATATTATTATGGTTACTATCAATTAACACAACATGTCTTCCGTTATTTTCTAGGTATTGCCCTAATAGCCTAGAAACTTTGGAAGCTCCAATAATTAAAATACCTTCCGATTTTTTTAAGAACACACCAACAATCTTAGCAAATAATCTAGCAGTTGTAGCATTTAATAAAACCGTTCCTAAAACAATCATAAACACTAGTGGAGTAATATATTCCGCACCAGGAATACCTAATTTAAGCAACTTACTTCCAAAAAGTGAAGCTATACCTGCAGCTACAATTCCGCGTGGTCCTACCCAACTAATAAATAATTTTTCATTGAATTTGAGTTTGGAGCCGGCTGTACTTAAAAACACTCCTAAAGGTCTAATTACAAACACTACTATGGCGAATAATACTGCTGTTTTCCAATTATAAAGAAGCAGTAAATCATCCATATCGATGTTTGCTGCAAGAAGGATAAATAGTATAGAAATTAATAAAACACTCAGAGATTCTTTAAAATAAAGTAGTTCTTTTATGTTTTCTAATTTTCCGTTTCCTAAAACCATTCCCATAACCACTACAGCCAATAAACCAGATTCATGAGCAAATACTTCAGACTCGACAAAAACTAATAAAACGGTAGATAAAGAAACTACATTAAGCAGATAATGTGGAATGAATTTCTTGTTAATGGCATAAGCTAAAGCATGGGCAAATGTAAACCCGAAAGTTGTTCCGAAGAGTATAATTTTACCAAACTCCATTAAAGCGTTTTTAGTAAAACCTCCTTCGCCACCTACACTTATAAACTCAAATACCAAAACGGCAACCAAAGCTCCAATAGGATCAATAAGAATACCTTCCCATTTAAGAACTGCAGAAACATCCTTTTTTAAAGGAATATTTCTTAAAATTGGGGTAATTACCGTTGGTCCTGTTACTATAATCAATCCCGAAAATAAGAAAGATAGCTCCCAGCTTAGCTCAAAAACATAATGAGCAACAATACCTGCTCCAAAAAAAGTAACTGCAGAACCTAATGTAATTAACTTAGTAATTACTGGACCTACATTTTTTATTTCAGATCTTTTAAGGGTTAAACCTCCTTCAAAAAGAATAATACTTATGGCTAAGGATACAAAATAATACAAACCATCTCCAGGAAATAACCCTTTGGTTCCGTCCCAAACAGGCTCTATCCATTTAGATCCATCTGCAGATAAATACTCTGCTGCGATAGGACCTACTAATAATCCAATTAGAATTAAAGGTAATATTGCTGGAATCTTAAATTTCCAAGCAACCCATTGTGCCAATATTCCTAAAATGATTATTCCTGCTAATTCTATCATCTACATGTTTTTTTGTGAAAATAATAAATAATTGTAACTAATAAATAGATTGATTGATTTTATGATAATTAAATATTCCTTAAAATGTTTTTAATTAAAAAAATTACGGGGCGTTTTTAGCACTATAAGTCTTTCATTTTCTTATAATTAATTAAAAATATGGAAACACTTTTTTCAACAAGCACAAAAAATAAATCTTGTAAAAACAAGTAATTTCTTAATATACTCTTAACGTTTTATAACTTATGCATCTTATTTAGTAATTTGCACTTATGAAATTATACCCTATAAACTCTGGAAATTTTAAGTTAGATGGTGGTGCTATGTTTGGTGTAGTACCAAAATCTTTATGGACAAGAACCAATCCGGCAGATGCTAACAATATGATAGATATTGCAGCACGTTGTTTATTAATTGAAGACGGAAATCGTTTAACCCTAATAGATACAGGAATGGGAGATAAGCAAAGCGAAAAATTCTTTGGTTATTACCACCTGTGGGGAGATGATAGTATAGATAAATCCCTAAAGGCACACGGTTTTCATCGAGATGATATCACAGATGTATTCATGACGCATTTACATTTTGATCATTGCGGAGGAAGTATTCAATGGAATAAAGATAGAACAGGTTACGAGCCAGCTTTTAAAAACGCAAACTTTTGGAGCAACAAAAACCATTGGGAATGGGCAACCAAACCTAATAATCGCGAAAAAGCTTCTTTTTTAAAAGAGAATATACTTCCTATGGAAGAAAGTGGACATTTAAAATTTACTTCGCTTCCAAACGAAACAATTCTAAAAAATTCAGAATTAGGTTTTGATATTTTCTTTGCAAATGGGCATACAGATAAACAAATGATTCCTATGATTAACTACAAAGGAAAAACCATTTGTTTTATGGCAGACTTACTACCTACTGTTGGGCATTTACCGCTACCTTTTGTAATGGGCTATGACACAAGACCTTTGCTAACACTTGATGAAAAAGAAACTTTCCTCAATTTGGCAGCAGATAATAATTATTACTTATTTTTGGAGCACGACGCACAGAATGAAATCATTACAGTAAAACACACCGAAAAAGGCGTGCGACTAGATAAGGTTTTTACATGTAATGACATTTTATAAATAAATAAACTAAAACTAAACTATGAGAATTATTAAATCCTTCCTACTTGCAGGGAGCTTTGCACTTGTTTTAACAGGTTGTGGAAGTACAAGTGAAATCCTTTCAACACCTATTGAAAATATAGATGCTTTACCATTAAAAGTTTCTGACTTAACAGATGTAGAAAAAAATAAATGGGGACATTTAGACCTTGTAAAAGATACGATTCCTGGAATGAGCGTTGAAAAAGCTTATGCAGAAATCATTAAAAACAAAAAAGGACAAAAAGTAATCGTTGCAGTAATAGATTCTGGTATCGATATCGATCATGAAGATTTAAACGGTGTAATTTGGACGAACAAAGGAGAAATTCCTGGAAACGGAATTGATGATGATAACAATGGTTATGTAGATGATATTCACGGTTGGAATTTCTTAGGAGAAGCTTATGATGAGCAATTAGAGCACACAAGAATTGTAGCTTCTGGAGATACTTCAAACCCAGATTACGAAGCTGCAAAAGCTCAATTAGAAGAAGATTACGATTTATGGACTGGCCGTAAAGCGCAGTACGATCAAATTGCACAAGCTGTAAAAGGTGCTAATGAAACTTTAGCTAATCACTTAGGTAAAGAAGATTATACACTAGAAGAAGTTAATAATATTGAAACAGAAGATGAAGCATTATCTCAAGCTATTCAAGTAGCAAACGGAATGAATGCTAACGGATTAACTTTACAAGAAGCAATTGGTGAAATTAACGGTGCTTTAGTAAGTATTAACGAGCGTTTAAACTTCCTTTTAAATGTAGACTTCAACGGAAGAACTACAGGGGATGATATCAATGATTTTTCTGAAATTGGATACGGAGACAATAACGTAAAACCAGTAAAGAAAGACGAATCTCACGGTACACACGTTGCAGGAATTATTGCTGCTATGCGCGATAACGGCATTGGAATGAATGGTGTTGCAAACAACGTTGAAATCATGTCTATTAGAGCAGTACCTAATGGAGATGAGTACGATAAAGATGTTGCATTAGCTATTCGTTATGCAGTAGATAACGGTGCTAAAGTTATTAACGGAAGTTTCGGAAAATCTTTCTCTCCACATGCAGATAAAGTAAGAGATGCAATTAAATACGCTTCAGATAACGATGTAGTATTTGTACATGCAGCAGGTAACTCAAGCGAAAATATTGATGTAGAACCTAACTTCCCAGACGATAATGTGAATTTTGTTGAAGTGTCTGACACGTATATCAGAGTTGGTGCATTAACTTCTAAATACGGTTCTAGTATGGTTTCTAGTTTCTCTAACTACGGAAAGAAAAACGTAGATGTATTTGCTCCTGGTTCTGCAATCTATTCTACATTCCCAGAAAACGAATATAAAGCTATTAGCGGAACTTCTATGGCTGCTCCAGGTGTTGCTGGTGTTGTTGCTTTAGTACGTTCTTACTATCCAAAATTAACTGCAGCGCAAGTAAAGCAAGTGATTTTAGAATCTGGTTTACCATTAACAACGAAAGTGGTTGTTGGAGGAGATTCTTCAAATGTGAAGCCTTTTTCAGATATTTCAAAATCTGGAAGAGTTGTAAATGCTTACAATGCTTTAATTATGGCAGATCAATTATCTAAATAATAATCTTTTATAATCTTAAAGGCATCAACTTTTTTTGATGCCTTTTTTTATTAATTAAATTTAACAAAATGAAAAAATTACTTCTACTTGTTTTTGGGTTGAGTTTGGTTTCATGTGGTACTACAAGTACCACTACATCCACTCCTTTAACACCATTAACACCGGCTGTTTCAACAAATTCTAATGTGAAATCTACCTATTGGCAACAACATGTAGAATACAACATGGATATTGATATGGATGTAAATAAATATCAATATAAAGGAACACAAAACTTAGTTTATACAAACAACTCTCCAGATGTTATAAATAGAGTTTATTATCATTTATTCTTTAATGCTTTTCAACCAGGAAGTGAAATGGATGTACGTTCCCGTACAATTGCAGATCCAGACAAAAGAGTAGGAGACAGAATTAGCAAATTAAGTCCGGATGAAATTGGTTACATTAAAGTTTCTTCTCTAAAACAAAACGGTACGCCGTTAAAATATGAAACAGTTGGTACTATTCTAGAAGTAGACTTAGCAGAACCAATTCAACCAGGAGAAAAAGTAACTTTCGATATGGTTTATGATGCGCAAGTACCTGTACAAATACGTCGTTCTGGAAGAAATAGTAAAGAAGGAGTAGCATTATCTATGTCGCAATGGTATCCTAAATTAGCCGAATACGATTTTGAAGGATGGCACGCAGACCCTTATATTGGAAGAGAATTCCATGGTGTTTGGGGTAATTATACAGTAAACCTAACTATTGATAAAGATTATGTAGTTGGCGGAACAGGATATTTACAAGGGGAACCAGAAATAAAAGGAAACAAAAAAACGCTTCGTTATTATGCTCCAGAAGTTCATGATTTTACTTGGGCAGCAGATCCAGATTATATTCATGATACTTTACAAATGCCTAACGGACCTTTATTAAACTTCTATTACAAGAAAGATTTATCGGAAGAACATTTACAATATTGGAAAGATTTACAGCCAAAAACAGCCGATTTAATGAATTTTTTCTCTGAAAAGATCGGTAAGTATCCTTACGATCAATACTCTGTTATTCAAGGAGGAGATGGCGGAATGGAGTATGCCATGTGTACTTTAATTACAGGACAACGTTCCTTTGGAAGTCTTGTAGGGGTAACTGCTCATGAAATTGCTCACGTTTGGTTTCAATTCTTACTTGCTACAAACGAGTCTAAACACGAATGGATGGACGAAGGTTTTACAAGTTATATAAGCGATTTAGCAATGGATCATGTAATGGATTATCAACAAGAAAATCCTTTAGAAGGATCTTATAAAAGCTATATAAGATTAGCTACTTCAGGAGTTGAACAGCCACTTTCTACACATGCAGATCGTTATAATTTTAATACAGCATACGGTGCTTCAGCTTATAGTAAAGGAGCTGTTTTCTTAGGACAATTAGGATATATTATTGGAGAAGAAAACCTTCAGAAAACACTTAAAAAGTATTTCAATGATTTCGCGTTTACACATCCTAGACCAATAGACTTCATCCGTACAGCTGAAAAAGTTTCTGGATTAGAACTAAACTGGTATTTAATAGATTTTACACAAACTACCAACACGATAGATTATGCTGTAAAAGATATTGAAGGAAACAAAGTAACACTAGAAAGAATTGGTCTTATGCCAATGCCTATAGATCTAACCGTTACTTATACAGATGGAACTACAGAAGATATTTACATTCCTTTACAAATGATGCGTGGTGAAAAACCAACAAACGCAACTATTAAAGCAGATTGGGCTTGGGCATATCCAACCTATACTTTTGAAGCTTCAAAAGCAGTTAAAAGTGTTCAAATAGACCCAACAGAAATGATAGCAGATATCAATAAAGAAAACAATATGAAGTAAATACTTCTATTTAAATAATTTTTTAAAACCACTTAAATAGCTGTTAAGTGGTTTTTTTATTTCATTACCTTTGAAGACTAAAATTAATTGTTTGAAATTTACTTATAACAAATCCGAAAAACTTAAAAGTGAAAAGCTTATTACTAAACTTTTTACTGAAGGAAAATCTGTTTCGGCATATCCTTTGCGACTAGTATTTTTAAAAACTACTTTTCAAGATGCAGTTTCCTTAAAAACTGGTGTTTCTGTACCAAAACGAAATTTTAAAAAAGCAGTAGATAGAATTAGAATAAAACGATTAATGCGGGAAGCTTACAGACTTAACAAGCATTTGGTTTCTAACAACATATCTACACAATATGCGTTTATGATTTTGTATGTAGGTAAAGAAAAACCTACTTTTATAGAAGTAGAAGCTGCAACTAAAAAGATGTTTGATAAATTTTTAGTAAAAACCAAAAACAATAATTCATGAAATTTCTAATATCCATTTTTATACTTATCCTTCCATTAGCATGTTCTAATACCGGAAGTAGCAAATCTGAAAGCTCTTACGATGATTTCGAAGTAAAAGAAATGGTTATAGAAAAGGAAGCTTTTCCAAACGGAAATATTCAAGCTACCCCAAATGAAATGGAGCAAAAGCTAATAAAAGAATCTTACCTACGTTTTCAAACACAAGATTTAGAAAAAACCTACCAACAAATTATTCAATTTGTAAAAGCAAACGAAGGTTTTATACAAGATGATAATGCTAGTAAATCTTACAATACTATAAGTAGAAATTTAATTATTAGAATGCCTTCTAGTAATTTTCAAAAAACTATAGATTCTATAAGCAATCATGTTGCTTATTTTGATACCAAACGTATTTCTTCAAAAGATGTAACCGAAGAATTTATAGATATTGAAGCACGTTTAAAAGCGAAAAAAACATTAGAAACTAGATATCTAGAACTTCTTTCAAAAGCTAAAAATGTAAAAGAAATTCTAGAAATAGAAAGAGAACTTTCAGCTATTAGAGAAGAAATTGAAGCCAAACAAGGCCGATTAAAGTACTTACAAAACAGAGTTTCTTTAAGTACGCTAAATATCGAATTTTATAAACAAACAGCAGAAACTGGTGTAACCGTTTCCTACGGAACAAAAATGTGGAATGCTGTTAAATCTGGTTTTAATGGTATATCTTTATTCTTTCTAGGTATATTATATATATGGCCTTTTATTCTTATAGCACTTATTGTTATCTTTTTCTTTAGAAGGTGGCTTCATAAGAAAAATAAAAAATAATACAGATGAAAAAACTACTTACTAGAAGAATACTTATTCCAATATTTGCGGCAAGTATTCTATTTACCGGATCTGCATTTAAAAATGACTTTTTTGAAATAGCTAAACAGATTGAAATTTTTACAACACTGTTTAAAGAGCTAAACATGAATTATGTAGATGAAACCAATCCTGGTGAACTAATGGATTCTGCTATAAAAAGCATGCTTAACAACTTAGATCCGTATACCCAATTTTATAACGAACAAGACGTAGAAGCAGAGCGTATTAAACGTACCGGAGACTATACAGGAATAGGAGCAAACATTAGAACTTTAAAAGATAAATTAATTATTATAGAACCATATAAAGATTATCCAGCAGACAAAGCAGGATTAAAAGCAGGTGACCAAATAATTAAAATCAATGGGGTTTCTATTGAAGATTATAAAGATGACGCAGTAAACTTACTTAAAGGAGCACCAAACTCAACTGTAGATGTTACCTATTTAAGGCTTGGAAAAGAAAATACAGCCACTATTAAGCGTTCTGAAATAGAAATTGATGCTGTGCCTCACTTTTCTATGATAAACGATAAAACAGGCTATATTGTATTAAGTAAATTCAATACCAAAACTACAAGTCAAACTTCTTATGCTTTAAAAGATTTAAAAGCGCAAGGAGCAGAAAATATTATTTTAGATTTAAGAAACAATCCTGGAGGATTACTAAGTGAAGCAGTGAATATTGTAAACCTTTTTGTTCCTAAAGGGCAATTGGTAGTTACTACAAAATCTAAGGTAAAAAAGTATAACAAAACCTACTACACCCAAAAAGAACCTTTAGATACAGAAATTCCTTTGGTGGTTTTAATAAACGGAAATAGCGCATCAGCAAGTGAAATTGTTTCAGGATCGCTACAAGACCTTGACAGAGCTGTTATTGTAGGTTCTAGAAGTTTTGGAAAAGGATTGGTTCAAAGGCCTAAATTATTAACTTATGGTACACAATTAAAAGTAACTATTTCTAGATATTATACGCCATCCGGAAGATGTATTCAAGCACTAGATTATTGGAATAGAGATGAAGAAGGAAATGCCACTCGTGTAAAACAAGAAAATTATCATGTTTTCAAAACCAAAAACGGTAGAAAAGTTTTTGATGGAGGAGGCGTTTTACCAGATGAAAACCTAGATAATTCTAAACTTTCACCTATCACCAAAGCCATAAGCGGTAACTTCTTAATATTTGATTATGCAACCGAATATTATTACAAAAACAATATAGAAGATATTAATAGTTTTAAACTAACAGATGCCGATTTTACTGACTTTAAAAACTATGTAAATGCTTCAGATTTTAATTTTGAAACAAAAACCGAAAAAGCATTAGCAGAGGTTTTAATAGAAGCTGAAAAAGAAGAGCTAGATACAGATATTCAAAAAGATTACAACACGTTAATAAATAATTTAAACCAGTCTAAAAACAAAGCTATAGACAAAAACAAAGAACAAATTCTTGGTTTATTAACAGACGAAATCGTGAAAAGAAATGTTTACAGAGAAGGCTTATATGAATACTATAAAATTCATAATGAAGAAATTAAAACCGCAACTCAAATTCTAGCAAAACCTTCAAAATATCAAAGCTATTTAAAATAATATCAAAAATTCTTGTATATTTATTCTTGGCCTTGATATTTTAAATGAATAAAATTAACCTATATCTCTTTCTTTTTCTGTGTTCTTTTTCCTTGTTAGCTCAAGAAAAACTAACACATGAAGTTTATTTTGAAACAGATGATTTTCAGGTTCTATCTACAGAAGAAAACAGGTTACTACTATTTATTTCCCAACTAGCAGAAATGGATATTGATAAAATATCTATCTACGGATTTTGTGATGATAGAGGAAGCGAAAACTATAATCTAACCTTATCACAAAACAGAGCAAATGCTATAAAAACCATATTTTCTAATAACGAAATAGACGAATCTTTAATAAGTAATGTAGACGGAAAAGGAAAAGTGCTACTGAAGATTATAAAAGAGGATCAAATTGATAAAATAAGAGGTTTAAACAGGAAGGTAGAAATAATTGTTACCAAAAAGAAAAAGGAAGTTGTAGTTGAAAAACCTAAAGAAGAAGTAAAACAAAGAGCTAAAAACGAAAAAACTACAGAAGATATTTCTAGTGGTAATATTGTAGCTGGTGATAAAATTAGATTAAAAAATATTTACTTTAAAACCGGTTATGCGGAACTAGCAAAAGAATCTAAATCTACCTTAGACGAAATAGCAAACATACTTGTAGAACACGATAATATTTACTTTTCTGTTGAAGGGCATGTATGCTGTACACAAAACTCTAGAGATGCTGTAAACCGCAAAACAAATCAGCGTAACTTGTCGTTAGCAAGAGCTAAATTCATTTATGATTATCTACTTAAAAAAGGAGTGAATAAAAGACGTATGCGATATATTGGTATGCGAAGAAAATTTCCTTTAGGAGGAGATCCAAAATACGACAGACGAGTAGAAATTTTAATCACACATGTTGCAAAAAAACGCTAGTTTTTAAGCATTTCTATATGCGGAATTCCATCTTCAAGATATTCTTCTCCAATTGCTACAAATCCTAAGTTATTATAGAATTTTCTTAAATAAGTCTGTGCTGAAATTTTAATAGTTTTTTCATTATAATAGTTTTTTATAGCTTCGATGGAAGATTCCATAATAGCATAACCATATTTATGTTTTCTTTGTTTTTCAGCAACTAAAACTCTACCTATACTTGCTTCTTTAAAATAAATTCCAGGTTTAAAAACACGAGTATAAGCAACTAATTGTCCTTCTTTGTAAGCTAAAACATGAAGTGCTTTTTCATCTTTTCCATCAATATCTTGATAGACACAATTTTGCTCTACAACAAAAACTTCACTTCTTAATTGTAATAAAGCATACAATTCTTGAGTGCTTAATTCTTGAAAGGTTTTGGTAATAATTGTTATCATAATCTATGGATATTTTTTTGCATAATTAGCTAGGCTTTAAAATAAAAGACTATTTATTTAAGCCAATAATTAAAAAAGCCGAATTATTATATTAACAAGAAGTAGTAGGAATTTTATTTATTCTATTTTCATGTCTTCCACCTTCAAAAGCAGTTTCAAAAAATGTATCAACCATTTCTAAAACTTGTGGTAATGCCGTAAAACGAGCAGGGATACTTAAAATATTTGCATTATTATGTTGTCTTGCAAGCGCTACAATTTCTTTAGTCCAACATAAAGCAGAACGTACACTTTGGTATTTATTTGCAGTCATATTTGCACCATTTCCACTTCCGCAGATTATGATACCAAAATCGGCTTTTTTAGATGCTACATCTTTAGCTACTGGGTGTACAAAATCTGGATAATCTACACTATCATTGCTATCTGTTCCGTAGTTTGTAACAGTAAATCCTTTAGCTTCTAAATGTTTGATTACTGCAAATTTGTAATCTGTTCCTGCATGATCGTTTCCGATAGATATTTTCATTAATTGTAGTATTTAGTTGTTGTTGTTTTAACAGGATAAAGGTACTAAAACTAAAAAATGAAGCAAGACATTTTAATGTTTTAAAATCTTCTTTACTATTTTATTTTGGTTAATATTCATTACTGCAAAGTAAATTCCGCTGCTTAAAGAAGATAAGTCGATTTCATTTTCTGTACTTATTAACAATTCTTTTCCTTCCATATTAATAATACTAACATCTTGTAATTGTTGCTTATTTTCAATATCAATATATAATGTATGTACCACTGGATTTGGATAGATATTTACATTAGATAGTTTATTGTTAATAGTATTTATTAGCTCACAGTCTTCGCTAAAAATAAAGGAGTTATTATCATTATCCCAATTGGCAGTAGAATAAACTTCATTATCTACATTCATACAGGTTTAATTTGTAGTAATCACATTAAAATTACTAAGATTTATATTGTTTCCATTTCTTAAATCTAGGGAATTGGTTCCACTATAATGAAGTATTAAAGTGTGTAAATTAGGGCTATTAGACAAATCTATATCCAAAACAGTTGATTCCTGTACAGTTAAACTTTCTAAACCTGCTAAACCGCTAAAATCAAAATTTGAAAGATCAACGTGATTTAAAGTTAGATTTTTAAAACTATTACAATTAGATATGCTTAATTCATTGAAAGAAAGACACAGCGAAAGGGTTAGCTTTTCAAGATTTGGACAATTTTCTAAATTTAAATTTTGAATATTACAATCATACAAACCAACATTGTTTATCACTGGGTTATCTATTATATCTAGCGAAGCAATACTTGTTTCACTAATATTAATATATTGTAAAGAAGTACAACCTGTAAGATTTATAGTATGCAAAGAAGATTCACTTACATCAACTCTAACTAAAGAACTCAAACCTTGAAGATCTAAGTCCTGTATGTTGTTACCTTTATAAAAATCTAAATTTGTAAGTGCTGAACAAGTACTTAGATCTAAACTATTAAGAGAGGTGAGTCTTAAATCTAAATCGGTTAATCCTGTACAACCAGTTAGATTTAATTTATCAATGCTCCAACTAGCAAATAAATTTAAATCTTGTAAAGTAGTTAATCCACTTAAATCAAGATTTATAATTCTAGTTTGTGAAGCATTTAAATGTGTTAATACCGTAAAATCCTGAATACCTGTTAAATCTGTTATATTTAAATAAGAAATATCTAAGTTATTAACAATAGCCAAATCACTTGTTAATACCTGTCCGTCTAGTGTTCCTTCACTGTCAATAGCTTGATCTATCAAATGTTGCTCAAAAATAGGGTCTGGAATAAGTGTGTATTGTGCATGAATTTGACATGTAATAACAATACATAATAGAAGTGTGTAAAAATTTTTCATCTGTAAATAGTTTAAATGAAACAAAAATTCTTCTCGGTTTTCAAACCGAAACTATTAACAGTGTAATTTTAAATTTAAAGAGAGGATTATAAATTTACGAAATAAAACCTAATTAATTGATTTTATGATACTTATATTTTAATTTTCTATATTCTTACAGTAATCAACAATAGTCTTAATAACTATCAATATAGTGAGGATAACATGTTAATATCTTCTTATTCTTTTTTAAAACTTTAATTAGGAATATTGATAAAAAATTACAAACCAAAACTGGAAGTTAATATGCAAATTAGTTAGCCGAAATTTTTAGAAAACTTATCCGCATACAATTTCACTTTATCAACGTCAAAATTTTAAATATTTATTAAACAATTTCTGTTAGTTAGACTTATTAACAGTTGTTAATAACGAAATTAAATCCTTTAAAAATGAAGAGATTATCAAATTGATAACTTGTTAATAGAGTACTTTAGTCAAACAATCAAACTAAAATCTAAAAAAGTTATACCGATATTAACAAGCAATAATAAACAGTATTATTTTTTTAAATTTTTAAAAGAAAAAGATGATTATATATATATATGTGGATAACTACTTTTTTTGAGATTTAACCTTAAGGAAATATCGATTAAATATAAAAGACGTAAGTTTGTAAAAACTTAATTACTTCTCTTCTCTAAAATTAAGTTTAGAATAACAGAATTTCACTAACTTTAGAAATTCAATACATTTAATAAATTACATGAGTAAAAAGAAACATAGGAAACCTTCACATAACAAGATTTCCAACCTTACAAATACAATAATTAGTATTTTAAAAAAAGAAAGAAATCAAGCTTTTAATTATAAACAAATTGCTGCTAAACTTGGTGTTAATGACGCTAGTAGCAGAAACCAGATCATTAAAAAATTATCCCAACTTAAAGCTAAAGATGAAATTCAAGAAATTGATCGTGGTAAATTTCAAATAGTAAACAATACCGAATACCATACAGGAATTTTAGATTTAAACTCTAAAGGGAATGGTTACGTGGTTTGTGATGATTTTGAAGACGATATTTTTATTGCTTCTAATAATATTAACAAAGCTTTACACGGAGATGAAGTAGAGCTATATGTTTACAAAAGAAAAAAACAAGGAAAGCTAGAAGGCGAAATAACTAATATTATTAAACGCGCTAAGAGCGAATATGTTGGTGTTATTCAAATTCACGAAAAGAAAAACTTCGCATTTTTTATAGCCGATTCTAATAAAATGCACAAAGATATTTTTGTGCCAATTAATAAAATTAACAAAGCTAAAGACGGCGATAAAGTTCTAGTTTCTCTAGAAGATTGGCCAGAAAATGCCGATTCTCCTTACGGAAAAGTGTTAAAAGTACTTGGAAAACCAGGAGAACATAATACCGAAATTCATTCTATTTTAGCAGATTACGGACTTCCAAATGAATTCCCTCATGAGGTGGAAGAGTTTGCTAATCAGATAGATACTTCTATTACAAAAGAAGAAATTGCTAAACGCCGCGATATGCGAGACGTTTTAACCTTTACAATAGATCCTAAGGATGCAAAAGATTTTGATGATGCATTATCCTTTCAAGTTCTTAAAAACGGAAATTACGAGGTTGGAATTCATATTGCAGACGTTTCTCACTATTTACAAGAAGGAACCATTTTAGATGATGAAGCTTACGAGCGTGCAACTTCGGTTTATTTAGTAGATAGAGTAGTACCAATGTTACCAGAAGTTCTTTCAAATAACGCTTGTTCTTTAAGACCAAATGAAGAAAAATATACTTTTTCTGCTGTTTTTGAAATTAACGATAAAACCGAAATTTTAAATCAATGGTTTGGTAGAACAGTTACTTATTCTAATGCAAGATTTGCTTATGAAGAATCACAAGCTATTATTGAAAATAATGCAGATTTAAACAATATTCAAGCTACGCAATTAAAAGAAATTGATACTACTATTCCTTCAGAAGTAGCTATTAGTGGAAAAGAATATCAAACTTCTCCAGAAGTTGCTTTTGCAACCTTAAAACTAAATGAGCTAGCAAAAATTATGCGTGTTAAACGTATGGGAAGTGGTGCAATTTCATTTGATAAAGTAGAAGTAAAATTCAATTTAGACGAAAACGCAAATCCTATTGGAATTTTCTATAAAACTAGTAAGGATGCCAATAAGTTAATTGAAGAATTTATGCTTCTTGCAAATAAAAAAGTAGCAGAATTTATAGGAAAACAATCTCCAAAAAAGACTTTTATTTATCGTGTGCATGACGAGCCAGATCAAAGTAAACTAGCAGCTTTACAAGGTGTAGTTTCTAAATTTGGTTATAAATTAAATTTAAAAGACAGTAAAACAATTGCGGCTTCTTTAAATAATTTACTAACCGAAGTAAACGGTAAAAAAGAACAAAATCTTGTAGATACGCTTACTATACGTACAATGAGTAAAGCCGAATATACTACCAAAAATATTGGTCACTATGGTTTAGCTTTCAACTATTACAGTCACTTTACTTCGCCAATTCGTCGTTATCCAGATGTAATGGCACACAGACTTTTACAGCATTATTTAGACAAAGGAAAATCGGTAAACGAAGCGGTTTATGAAGATAAATGCAAGCATTCTAGTAATATGGAATATCTAGCTACCAAAGCCGAAAGAGATTCTATTAAATACATGCAAGTAAAATTCATGCAAGATCATCAAGACGAAGAATTTGTGGGAGTTATTTCTGGAGCAACCGATTGGGGAATTTATGTAGAAATTATTTCTAATAAATGTGAAGGAATGGTTAGAATGCGTGATATTAAAGACGATCATTACGATTTTGACGAAAAGCAATTTGCAATTATAGGACGAAACAGTAAAAAAATGTACCAGCTAGGTGATGAAGTTATTGTACGTGTTAAAAATGCAGATTTAGTTAAAAAACATTTAGATTTTACCTTAGTTGGAAAAGCAGAATAAATCATTTTTAAACTAAAATCCAATGATTCTTACTACAACAAATTCTATTGAAGGATTTAAAATTATTGATTATTTAGGGATAGTAACCGGAGTTGGTGTACAACTCCGAAAATCTAGTTTTTCCTTTAAAACCAGTAAATATTTAGATGCTTTAAACGAAAATATAAATAGCATTAAAGAAGAAGCTTTTCAAAAATTACAAGAAAATGCTAAAGCCTTAAAAGCTAATGCCGTTGTAGGAATTAAAGTAGACTTAGAAACGCAACCAACTTATGGTATAAACATTGTTTCAGTAACTGGTACAGCTGTTAAAGTTGTCTAAAAGCCACTTATAAACATTTTTAAGCTATACCAATTTTCTACTTTTACTCGTTATTAAAATAAAAAACATAAGATGAAAAAGATTTTATATCTGTTATTTTTAATAACAAGTATCACAACTTTCGCTCAAGAAACTAAAGAACAATCCATTGGAGAATTTAGCGAAATTAAAGTCTATGATAGGATAGAGGTTGAACTTATCAAAGCAGATGAAAACAAAGTGGTCATCACTGGTAAAAACACTAAGGATGTAGTTATTGTTCATAAAAATGATATTCTAAAAATTAGAATGACTTTTAAAACAGCTTTTAAGGGTGATGAAACTACCGTTCAAGTTTATTATACCTCTTTAGATGTTATAGATGCAAATGAAGGTACTTTTATAGGTTCTAATGATATTATGGACCAGTTTGACCTTAAGATAAAAACACAAGAAGGAGGAGTTGTTAAACTCGCTTTAAAAGATGTTAGATTTTTAGACGTTAAAGCTGTTACTGGTGGAAGTGTTTCTCTTTCTGGTAATGTAGTACATCAAACCATAGATATTACTACAGGTGGTGCTTACAATGCAAAAAAACTAATTGCCGAAAATTCTACAGTTACAATCAAAGCAGCAGGAGTTGCTCATGTAAATACCACCAAAAAAGCAATTGCAAAAGTAAGAGCAGGAGGTAGTATTTATATTTATGGAAATCCAGAAACTCTTGAACAAGACACTATTTTAGGAGGAAAAATTATTATTGAAGAATAATCCTATCATTTTTATTAGCTTTGTAAGAAAGACTATCTCATGCTAGATGCTATTCTAACAGCTATTCCATTCGGTATTATATTATCCTTCACCATAGGACCTGTTTTTTTTGTATTACTAGAAACTAGTGCTACAAAAGGAGTTAGAAGTGCTTTAATTTTTGATTTTGGAGTAATTTTAGCAGATATTATCTTCATTATAGTTGCTTTTTATAGTACTAGTAAGCTACTAGACAAAATGAAAGACGACCCTAGTTTTCTCATATTTGGTGGGGTATTACTAACAGTTTACGGTATCATTTCCTTTATAAAAACATCTAAATCTTTTAGAGAAATTGTAAGAGAATATCATAAAGTGGAATTCAAAAAAAATTACGGAAAACTATTTGTAAAAGGTTTTTTGCTAAACTTTATAAATATTGGCGTTTTATTAGGATGGCTTGGTTTTATTGTAATTGGAAATTCTCTAACAGCAAATACCTACGAGCTTCAAGTATTTTTAGGAACCATTTTATTAGTTTATTTTTTAGTAGATTTATTAAAAATATTTGCAGCAAAAACACTTAAAAGTAAACTTACTCCTAGACGAATTTTTAAAACCAAAAAAATCATAGCACTTGTTATTTTAGGTTTCGGAATTTTACTTTTAGTCCAAGGCTTCTTCCCAAAAGAAAAAGAATTAATTAAAGAAAAAATTGAACAACTTAACCCTATAAACTAATAGGTTTATTTAAGTATCTATTTGCAAAACACATATAAATCCCAGTAGAATTAAATTCTATTGGGATTCTTTTTTTTATAAAAAATATCTATTTTAGAAGATTCAATTCAAAAAGTATAAACCAAAAAAACAGTAAAATATTTTAAGAATAATCATTTAATAAATTAATAATAAGTAAACTAACCATGAAAAAAAATCTACTATTTATTTTAATCGTAATTTTAAGTGCAAATTGCTATTCACAAATTATTTATGAAAATGGCTATTATATTGACAATTCAGGGAATAAAGTGGATTGCTTAATTAAAAATGTTGATTGGAAAGATAATCCAACTTCATTTGAATATAAATTAACCGAAAATTCAGATAAAAACATTGCTACACTTAACACTGTTAAAGAGTTTGGGGTTTATAATATTTTCAAATACACAAAACAAACCGTTAATATAGACAGATCCAGTAGTATTGTTTCCGAATTAAGTAATGATAAATATGTTTCTTTTAATGAAGAAGAACTTTTTTTAAAAGTTTTAGTTGAAGGAAAAGCAAGCTTATATTCTTTTGTGGAAGGGAATATTATTAGATATTTTTATAATAAGGATCACTCTGATATAGAACAATTGGTGTATAAAAAATATCTAACAGATGATAATCAAATAGGAGAAAACACTAGATATAAACAACAACTTTGGAATGATTTAAAATGTGAAAGCATTAAAGTTTCTAAAGTAGAAAAGCTTAAATACAGCAAGAACAGACTAATAGATTTTTTTATAGATTATAACGAATGTAATAATCAAGATTTTACAAATTATGAAACTAAAGTAAAACAAGATTTATTTAATTTAAATATTCGTCCTGGTTTTAAAAGCTCATCACTTTATGTAGATAATTCTAAAACAAATTCTAGGGATGCTGATTTTGGTAATAAATCTGGATTTAGAATTGGTCTTGAAGCAGAAGTAATTTTGCCTTTTAACAAAAATAAATGGGCTATTATTTTCGAGCCTACTTATCAAGACTATAAAGTTGAAAAGGAATTAAAAATTACATCTTCTAAAGTTGATTATAAGTCTATTGAATTCCCTATAGGATTAAGACATTATTTCTTTCTTAATGATAATTCTAAAATATTTATCAATGGATCTTTTATCTATGATCTTAGTATGAATTCTTCAGTTACTTATGAAAAATATGAAGATATAGATATAAATGAAGGAAATAATATGGCAGTTGGTATAGGTTATAAATACAACGACAAGTATAGCATAGAGTTTAGATATAACACTAAAAGAGATATTTTAAGTGACTATGTATTTTGGAACTCAGAGTACAAAACTATGTCTGTTATATTTGGTTATACCATCTTTTAACCAAATCAATGTTAGAAATAATACTTTCTTTTTTAGCTGAATTTGGTCTAATTCGTGAAGATTTTAAACATCATAAGCGAATAAATAAAAGAGTAAAAGAAGACGGAATTAAAAGACCAATTCAAAAGTATTTTTTACAACCAAGTGTATTAATATTTCTAACTATTTTTATTGTATTCATGTTAAGTACAGTTCTATTTTTTACTTATCAAAGAACATCTGTTTTTCCTGATAAAACTAAAATTGAAATATCTGAAATGAGTAAAAGAATGGAAAGTTGGAATGAAAAATTTGGCCAATATCCTCAAGATATTAACCAATTAATAGGAAATAGTCCTATAAGACAAGATTGGAAAAAAGATGCTTGGAATCGAGAATATAAATTTAAGATTACCAAAAATGGTAAAGGATTTTTAATTATTTCTGCCGGTTCTGATGGAATATTTGGAACTGAAGATGATATTCAATCGGAAAAATAACTAGAATTTTTAAGTTCATAACTACTATAAACATCAAAGCCTTCGAGTAACTTTTGAAGGCTTTTCAATTTTCTGTACAAGAGATAAAAAAATATTCCAATTTTTTTGTTGTTTCTAGTAGATTCGAACCGCTGTAGTTGGTGATACATTTAATTATAATCTTTCATAAAAATTAAACATAAAAGTATCTTAGTTTTCTATATGGTTTTTGAGGTTTCGAGTAGATTTAAACCGCTGTAGATAGTGTTATATATTTAATCATAATTTTTCATAAAAATTAGAAATAAAAAAACCTCCAAGGTTTACTTGAAGGTTTTGAGGTGTCGAATAGATTTAAACCGCTGTAGATGGTGTTATATATTTAATCATAATTTTTCATAAAAATTAGAAATAAAAAAACCTCCAAGGTTTACTTGAAGGTTTTTGAGGTGTCGAATAGATTTAAACCGCTGTAGATGGTGTTATATATTTAATCATAATTTTTCATAAAAATTAGAAATAAAAAAACCTCCAAGATTTACTTGAAGGTTTTTGAGGTGTCGAGCGGATTCGAACCGCTGTAGATGGTGTTGCAGACCACTGCCTAGCCACTCGGCCACGACACCTTATATTCTCAATTAAAAAAATCGCTTTATTTAACGAGAGGGCAAATATAAAAATAATTCTATTTTAACCCTACTTAGATGCAATTTTTCTTTTCTCTGTCATTTCTATAGTTACCATCTCCACATCTCCACCTATTGGAGGGTTAATTTTACTTACTGCAACAGTAGCTATAGTAATAAGTTTGTCTTCTGCAAAGATACGAGATAAAATACGTTTTGCAACTGTTTCTAGTAATCTAGAAGGTTTTGCCATTTCCTCTCTAACCACCTTATTTAAAAATACATAATCTACAGTATCTTTTAAATCATCTGTATTTGCACTTTTCTGTAAGTCGGCTTTCACTTTTAAATCTACACGATAATCACTACCAATTTTCGTCTCTTCGGTTAAGCAACCATGATTTGCAAAAACACGAATATTTTCAACTTTTATTATTCCCATTAGTTTGTAAAAAAATCAAAGATATTACTTATTGCGCTACTTTTAGTCTTAAAAAACTCCGTATAGGTACATTTTTTACATGTTACCGAGGTAAACTTCTTATTTTGAATATTAAACAACTTTGTAAAAAGTCCTCCCGTTGCTTGTATTTGATCTAATTCGTAGGTTGTATTTGCACATTTAGGACAGGTATAATTCATATTTCTCATCTTAAGTTTCCCTTTAGTTATACTTATAAGTAGAAGAAACAAAAACTTTGTTACAATTGTGTAGTATTTTCCGTAATTTTACAGCCTATTTTAAGCAGGTTATTCTTCACAGAAAAACCTTATAGATAAAAGAAATATATGTCTGAAGAAACTAAATCGCTCCACTTTATTGAGCATATTATAGAAGAAGATTTAAAAAACGGAATGCCTAAAGAGCATTTACGTTTTCGTTTTCCACCAGAACCAAATGGTTATTTACATATTGGTCATACAAAAGCCATCGGAATTAGTTTTGGTTTAGGTGAAAAATATAATGCACCTGTAAACCTTCGTTTTGACGATACAAACCCTTCAAAAGAAGAACAAGAATACGTAGATGCTATTAAGCGTGATATTTCTTGGTTAGGTTACCAATGGGCAAACGAATTATACTCATCAGATTATTTTCAACAGTTATATGATTGGGCTGTTTTAATGATTAAAGATGGAAAAGCCTATGTAGATTCTCAATCTAGCGAAGCTATGGCAGAGCAGAAGGGAACCCCAACTCAAGTAGGAACAAATAGTCCGTATAGAAATAGAAGCGTAGCCGAAAATCTAGATTTATTTGAGCGTATGAAAGATGGTGAATTCCCTGCTGGAACTCACGTACTTCGTGCTAAAATAGATATGGAAGATCCTAATATGCTTATGCGTGATCCTATCATGTACCGTGTTATGCATGCAAAACACCACAGAACTGGAAACGATTGGTGTATTTATCCAATGTACGATTGGACACATGGTGAAAGCGATTATTTAGAACAAATTTCACATTCTTTATGTTCTTTAGAATTTAAACCACACAGAAAACTGTATGATTGGTTTAAAGAGCAAGTATATACTTATGCTTCCAAAGAATATCCATTATTACCAAAACAACGTGAGTTTGCTCGTTTAAACTTAAGCTATACCATTATGAGTAAGCGTAAGCTACTTAAATTGGTAGAAGACGGCGTAGTTTCTGGTTGGGATGATCCTAGAATGCCAACAATTTCAGGATTAAGAAGAAGAGGTTATACACCAAATTCTATCAGACAGTTTATTAAAAAAGTAGGAGTAGCAAAACGTGAAAACGTGATTGATGTTTCTCTTTTAGAATTCTGTGTTCGTGAAGATTTAAATAAAACGGCACCTAGAATTATGGCTGTTCTAGATCCTATAAAAGTCGTAATTACTAATTACCCTGAAGATAAAGAAGAATGGTTTGAAGCTGAAAATAATCCAGAAGATGCTTCAGCTGGAACTAGAAAAGTTCCTTTTTCAAGAGAAATTTATATAGAAAAAGAAGATTTTAAAGAAGAAGCTGGTAGTAAGTTTTTTAGATTAAAACTAGGAGGTGAAGTTAGACTTAAAAACGCTTATATAATCAAAGCTGAAAGTGTTGTAAAAGATGCAAACGGAAACATAGAAGAAATTCACTGTACTTATATCGAAGATACTACTAAGAAAGTAAAAGGAACCTTGCATTGGGTTTCTATAAAACATGCTATTCAAGCTGAAGTTAGAGAATACGATAGGTTATTTTTAGATGCAGCTCCAGATAGTCATTCAGAAAAAGATTTTATGGAATTTATTAACCCTAATTCTTTAAAAATCGTGAATGCTTTTATTGAGCCAAGTCTAGCAGATGCGAAGCAAGGAGAGCAGTTTCAATTTCAACGTATAGGATATTTTAATGTAGATGATGATGCTACAGCTGAAAAATTAGTTTTTAATAAAACAGTTGGTTTACGTGATTCTTGGGCTAAAGCAAAACCAAAAGCTTCCGCTGGAACTTCTAATAAACAAGCAAAACCACAGCAACAAGCTCAAAAGAAAGCTATTAATGTGATTCAGCAGTTAGGTAAGAAATACACTAATCTTTCAGAAGAAAAACAACAAAAAGTAAGAGCTGAAATTTTAGAACTTGCTAAAGAGGTTACTTTTGAAGAATTAGAACCTCTTTTTGGAACAGCTGTTAAAAAGGCCGGAACTAGAATTGCTGCTATGCTTACTTTAAGTATTTTATTGAAAAACGGTTTAGAAAAAAACGAAGCGATAGACGATTTTATTAATAAAGCACTAGAAGATAAAAACGAAATATTAGTTGCTGAAGCACAAAACTTATAATAAAAAAACTATAATTTTTACGTACCTTTAAAAGACGAACTATAAAATAAATATATATGCAATTAATTAATCCATGGGCTATTCCTATAGCTGCTGTTTCCGCATTACTAATTGGCGCTTTCTGGTACAATCCTAAGGTTTTTGGAACTGTTTGGATGCGTGAATCTGGCATGACAGAAGAAAAAATAAAAGGAGGAAACATGGCAATAATTTTTGGTTTGTCTCTAGTTTTTTCAGCCCTATTAGCCTTTTTGTTAATGCAATTTACCAACCACCAGTTTGGTGCATTAGGTATGATAGGAGGGGATGCTACAAATTCTTTACCATCCTATGTTGCTTTTATGGAAGACTACGGTAGTGCTTTTAGAACTTTTAAACATGGTGCTTTACACGGTGCAATGTTTGGTGTTTTAGGTGCTTTACCAATTCTCGGTACCAATGCTTTATTCGAGCGTAAAAGCTTTAGATATATTTTTATAAACGCAGGATATTGGATTCTAACACTTACGGTAATGGGTGCACTTCTTTGCGGATTATAAAAGATTGTAATGATTTAATATATTAAAAGACTGAAAGTGTATATTTTCAGTCTTTTATTTTTTCTATTTGGTACACTTTAAACTTTTTAAGAATACAAATGAACTTCCAAATACTTGGGATGCACTTCCTACGTGTGATATTTTCTTAAAAAAAGCTTTTTTAAGCGCTTTAGAACAATCTTCTCCTGCAAACATATATAGTAACTATTTGTGTGTGTATAAAGCCGAAAAACTAGTCGGTATTGCGGTTATTCAACGTGTACAGATGTATACCGATGATATATTTCGAAATACCTCCTCAAATAATTTAAAATTTCTTGGTAAAAAACTTTTTGCAAAGATTGTAAAAGGAAATGCATTGATAATTGGAAACCTAATGCATACTGGCCAGCATGGTATATTTTTTCTTTCCGAAGAAATTTCTATGGAAGCGTATTTCAAACAATTAAGTCAAGCCATACATCAACTTAAAAAGGATATTAAAAAGCAATATCAGAAGAAGATTAGAATAATAGCATTTAAAGATTTCTTTGAAGAAGATCCAATTCACACAAATACAGCATTTTTTAAAAAGGAAAACTTGTATAAAGTCCAAGTGCAACCAAATATGCTTTTTTCAATTCCAAAGCAATGGACTAGCACAGAAGATTATATTGCAGCTTTCAATAAAAAATATAGAGATAGGTACAAAAGAGCCAGAAAGAAAGCCTATTTGATTCAAACAAGGGAATTAGATTTAGAATCTATAAAGAAGCAATCTAAGATACTTTATACTCTTTATGAGAATGTATCTGATAATGCAGGGGTAAATTCCTTTAAACTTGCTCCAAATCATTTTTATAAGTTAAAAGAATACTTAAATGAAGACTTCAAGGTTTTTGGTTGTTTTTTAAAGGAAGAGTTAATTGGTTTTTATACCTTGATTTTAAATGATAACACGATAGAAACCTATTTTTTAGGATATAAGCAAGATTTACAGCAGGAACACCAGCTATATTTAAATATGCTTTACCAAATGACCATTTATGGTATTGAAAATAATTTTGAAAGTATTGTTTTTGCAAGAACAGCTATGGAAATTAAAAGTTCTATTGGAGCAAAACCGCATGTAATGCACGTTTATTTAAAGCATACAAATAACTTTATTGGCAATACTTTTTTAAAACTTTTAGTTAAATATTTGAATCCTATTAGAGATTGGCAAGAACGTCATCCTTTTAAATAATCTAATAGTATAATAATTTTGAAAATTGAATATAATTTATTAACTTAAATTGTTGATTTTAAATGTATTGAATTATGAAAACACAACAAAAATTATTAACTAAGATTTCTGAACTTTTACTAGATATTCAGAATAATCATCATGAATTGTATGTGCATTTAGATGAAAATCCTATTGCTATACCTACACTACATCAGTCTACTGTAGATAAAAAATGTTTAGAAGATTATTTATCCAGTCTTAAAACAGTATTTAAGAAATATATTAATAAGCAAAAAAAAAGCTCCAAGTAAGAACTTGGAGCTTTTTTAGTATTTAACAGGTATTTATAGAGTATTTATATAATTAAATAGCTCTATTAAACCTTCTTCTTTGTTTGTTTTTATTCTATTTTTCTTCATAAACTTCTCTACTTTATCTTTCTTTTCAGAATCTAAATTAAGAGCGTATACCAAGTCCTTTTTTCTTTTAGGAACTTCTGTAACATAAATTTGATCTTTTAATAAGAAGTAATATTTATCTTTTTCTCTTTTAAATTCAGCTGGTCTAGCACTATCATAACTATTTGTTGCTAGTTTTTCATCATGAAATTTAATGATTTCCTTCTTTAAAAGTTTTATATCATCATCATTTAAAACTACGAAATAGCCGTTTCTATTAGAGTTGTTTTCGTTTTTATAATAAAAAACACGATACTTTTTATTAGATATTAAAAAGGTAACTTCTAAGTTTGTATCACGAGAAAGGTTATAAGCTTTTCCGTCTTTCACTAAAATTTCCATAGCATCTGCTGCTGCATTAAAACGTGCGCTAAAAGTTTCCCCTTCTATTTTATTTATAGAAATTACAGAATAATCTTCATTAAGATATGGTGTACCTTTATAGGTTTCGTTAATTATAACAGGAGATGTTTCAATTAAGCCTGCGCCTCTACCAGCAACATCTCCACCAGTATCAATTAGCATACTCTGCGATGTAACCAAACTAGGTGAAATTAATAATATAAATAATCCAAAAATTCTTAACATAATTGTACTGTGTTTTTTAATTTGTAATAAATTTAAGATACAATTTCGTATCTATACAAACAAATATAACTTGAAAATGAGTTTATTTGATTTTTTGTTACGTTTTTTAACTGTTAAATAACTACTATTCTTTAATTTCTTCAGTTTCTACTACGTCTTTCGGAATCTCCAATTTGGTTTTAAATCCTGGAAATAAAGTATCAGCAAGCTCTTTATTATTCATTTTATCTGCTTCAATAAAATACCAAATACTATCTTTTGCATTATAAAAACCCATTAAGTAACTAGTAGCTTTTACTCTTAGATTAGGTAATTTCATTTGGTTATAGCCTTTTACAAGACACCTGTATTCGTCTTGTTCAAAAACTACATCTGAAACACTTAGTATTTCGGCTTTTTCATAAACTATTCCTTTAGAACGAAGCTCTTTAAAAGATGCTTTAATTATTTCTGAAGCATTTTCATTCCCACCCATAAGGTTTATAAGATATGGATGGGTATGTTTTAAAACTGTTTTATAATCTTCAGAAATGGTAGCCTCACTTGTTGTTTTGGCGTTTCTTAAAGCTAATTCTTTCAATATTTCTTTGTTTTGGGCAATGCTTATTCCGCTACACAAAAACAATAGGAGGAAAATTTTATTCATTGTTAGCTCCCTTGTTGCTATCTTTCTTTTTCTTAGCATCTTTCATTGCTTCACCAATTTGATTACTTGCTGTAAAACTTGCAACCATATCATTTAGCATTTGGCTTCCTGCCTGTGGTGAATTTGGTAATAAGATTAAGTTAGAGTTCGTTTCACTTCCAATAGCCTGTAAGGTATCGTAATGTTGCGTAACAACAATTAACGCTGAAGCTTCTTGGCTATTAATACCTACACGGTTTAATACATCTACAGACTCTTCTAAACCTCTTGCAATTTCACGACGTTGATCGGCGATACCTTGTCCTTGTAGTCGCTTGCTTTCTGCTTCAGCTTTTGCTTTTTCAACAATTAAAATACGTTGTGCATCTCCTTCATATTGCGCTGCTGTTTTTTCTCTATCGGCAGCATTAATACGGTTCATCGCTATTTTTACTTGAGGATCTGGATCAATATCTGTTACTAAAGTTCTAATAATATCAAAACCATAATCCATCATAGCGTCGTTTAACTCACTTTTTACAGCTACTGCAATATCATCTTTCTTCACAAAAACATCATCTAATTTCATTTTTGGAACTTCGGCACGTACCACATCAAAAACATATGAGGTGATTTGCTCATGCGGATAATCTAATTTGTAAAAAGCATCGTAAACTTTTTCTGTAACTACCTTATACTGTACAGAAACTTTTAGTTTCACAAATACATCATCTAAGGTTTTTGTTTCCACAATTACATCTAATTGTTGAATTTTTAAACTTAATCTACCAGCAACACGGTCTATTAACGGAATTTTCATCTGTAAACCAGAATGACGAATACTGTTAAATCTACCGAAACGTTCAATAATTGCTGCGGTTTGCTGTTTCACCATGAAAAAGGATGATGCTAAAATGATTAATCCGAAGAATATTAACGGAATTAAAATAAATTGTCCCATAAAATTGATTTTTATTAGTTAAAAGGTTAAAATTTTAAAAATAAACTATATTTGTTTGATACTTAAACATAATTTATGAATTTAAAACAATATATCCTATTAGTAGCATGTACTATAGGTTTTGTTACAATTAATTTTGCTCAACATAGACAAGTACCTATAAAAAATGGTTTAGGACTTCACGGTGGACTCACGCAATTCGATATAATTACAGATAATTTTGAGACTCAAAAAGGAAATGGTTTTGTAGTAGGAGGGTCGGCTACGGTAGATTTAACCCATAAATGGTATAACGTAAGTTATAGTATTCAACTTTCTGAAAATACTATTGGTATTGCCGCAAGACCTACACTTGTTTCTCCTACTAGTGAGTATATAGATTATAAATTATTTGCTGCACAAATTACTTTACAAGCGCACATAAAGCTTATAGGTAGTTATTTGACATTAGATGTTGGACCAATGCTACAATACAATGGCGAATTAGAACTAAAAGACGATAAGTATAAAAACTATATTATTACTAATTATAATAATCTTCTTGCAGAAGAAATTAGTGATATTTCAAAATTTAATATTGATGGAGCAGTAGGTTTATCTGCAGGACTTAGTCACTTTAGAATTAAAGCTCAATATATTTATGGCTTTACAAATATGCTAAGCAAATTAAATAAGAATGATTTAGATACTTCTGGAAATAAGGATAGTAAGTTTAACGGAAATCAATCTATGTTTGCTATTAGCGCAATGATTACTTTTTAGTAACTATTTATATAAACATAAAAAAAGCGAGCTTATTTAGCTCGCTTTTTTGTTTTTACATAGCTGTTGCTAAGTTTTTTATTCGTTCTATCGATTGGTTTTTACCAATCATATACATAATATCAAATACATCTGGACCTTGTAGTGCACCAACTAAAGCTAGTCGTAATGGCATCATTACTTTACCAAAACCAATTTCTTTACTTGTTATCCATGATTTTACAGTAGTAGTAAGATTTTCTACTTCAAAATCGTCTACTGTGTTTATAATATTTGAAAGTTCACTCAGTAATTCGCGAGTATCTTCTTTCATTGCCTTTTTATATGCTTTTTCATCATAGCTCTCTGGAGCTTGAAAAAAGTAATGGCTTAAATCCCAAAAATCACTAACAAAAGTTGCACGTTCTTTAACTAAACCTACCACTAATGAAATATAATTTACATCAATATCTTTTAAGTTTTCGTGCTTTTGTTTAAATAATGCTGCTAAGTCATCATTATCTTGCTCTTGCATATATTGATGATTAAACCATTTTATTTTATCTGGATCAAATCTTGCTCCAGCTTTATTAACACGTTTCAAATCGAATGCTTCAACCAATTCCTTAAGGCTAAATATTTCTTGCTCTGTACCTGGATTCCATCCTAAAAAGGCAAGGAAATTAATCATAGCGTCTGCAAAATAACCATCTTCTTTATAACCTCTAGAAACCTCTCCATCTGGTGAATTCCATTCTAATGGAAATACAGGGAATCCTAATTTATCTCCGTCACGCTTACTTAATTTACCTTTTCCTGTAGGTTTTAAAATTAGTGGTAAATGTGCAAATTCAGGAGCTTCCCAACCAAAAGCTTTATATAATAAATAGTGTAGTGCTAAACTTGGTAACCATTCTTCACCACGTATAACATGCGTGATTTCCATTAAATGGTCATCTACAATGTTTGCTAAATGATAAGTTGGCATACCGTCACTCTTAAAAAGCACCTTATCATCAAGAATATTAGTGTCTATGCTAATATTACCTCTAATAATATCATTTAGGTGTAAAGTTTCATCTTGAGGAGATTTAAAACGAATTACATAATCTTCTCCTGCATCTAATTTTGCTTGAACTTCTTCAGCAGATAGAGATAAAGAGTTATTTAGTTTTAAACGATTATGCCAATTGTAAATAAAGGTCTTTTTCTTTGCTTCATGATCTTTTCTGTGCGCATTTAATTCCTCTGCAGTATCAAAAGCATAATATGCATTACCAGAAGCGATTAATTGATCTGCATATTGTTTGTAAATTTCCTTACGCTCACTTTGTCTGTATGGTCCAAATTTTTCGTTTTTATTTGGCCCTTCATCAAAAGGAATATTACACCAATTTAAAGCATCAATAATATATTTTTCAGCGCCTTCTACATAACGGTTTTGGTCTGTATCTTCAACACGTAATACAAAGGTTCCGTTGTGTTTTTTAGCAAATAAATAATTGAATAGAGCCGTACGAACTCCTCCTATGTGTAATGGTCCTGTTGGACTTGGTGCAAAACGCACTCTAACGTTCTTGGTCATTGTGTTTGTCTTTTGAAGCTGCAAAGATAGATTTTTTGAAATTCATAACAGATTATTAAAGTTCAAAAGTTTGTTAAATGAAGTTGGCTTATTGGTTACTATTATTACATACATAGCTAAGTATTTCCTTTTTGTTTCCTTTGTAGTTATTCGTTTTTAATCTTCTTTGAAAAGAAAAAAACGTAGCATGATTGTGTTAGCTAATTAACAGAATGTTATATATTTTACTAGCTTATGCTAAAAAATAAAATTGTAGTTTTATAGGTTAAATAGTTTCATGTTGCAGAATTTTAAAAACATACAAGCAAAATTAGAAGCGTTTATTAGAAGATATTACACTAATGAACTCATAAAAGGTAGTATTCTATTTTTTAGTATCGGTTTGTTGTATTTTTTATTTACCCTTCTAATCGAACATTTTTTATGGTTAAGTCCAATAGGAAGAACCATTTTATTTTGGCTTTTTGTTGCGGTTGAAGCTTTGTTATTTATCCAATTTATTGCTTTGTCTTTTTCTAAATTAATAAAGCTTCAAAAAGGAATAGATTACGAAGATGCTTCTAGAATTATTGGTGAGCATTTCCCAGAAGTAAATGATAAACTTCTTAATGTTATTCAACTACAACAATCTGCATCCCAATCGGAACTTCTTCTTGCTAGTATTGAACAAAAGTCTATTGAATTAAAGCTAATTCCGTTTAAACTTGCTATAAATTTTAAAAAGAACATCAAGTATTTAAAATATGCTGTAATTCCAGTTCTTATTTTGCTTTTAGCTTCGGTTTCTGGAAGATTCAACCTTTTTAGTGATAGTTATGAACGTGTGGTAAATTATAAAACTGCTTATGAGCCACCTGCTCCGTTTCAGTTTTATGTTTTAAATGAAAACCTACAAGCAACCGAAAACAAAGACTTCAAATTAATTATTAAAGCTGCAGGAGAGGTGCTTCCAGAAAATGCACAAATTACTTATAATAACGAAACTTATTTATTACAACAAAAAGCTATTGGTGATTATGAGTATGTAATAAGTAAACCAAAACAAGATATTACATTTCAACTTTCGGCAAATAAAGTGACTTCAAAATCTTACACTATAAAAGTTATTGAAGCACCAACACTTTTGTATTTTGATATGGTTTTAAACTATCCAAGCCATACAAAAATGCAAGATGAAATTTTAAAAAGTACTGGTAACGCTGTTGTTCCACAAGGAACCAAAATTACTTGGAAATTACATACAAAAGCAACAGAGCGAGTTCGTTTGTATACTGCAGATACTTTAGAGTTTCAAACTAATTCTAAAGGTGTTTTTGAAGCTTCTAAGCGCGTTTATAAGAATTTAAAGTATCAACTTACAACTAGTAATAAAAACCTAAAAGATTACGAGAAATTAGCCTTTAATATAGATGTTATTAAAGATGAATACCCAGAGCTAAATTTAAAAATGCAAGTAGATAGTTTAGATCAGCAAAGTTTGTATTTCTACGGACAAGTTAGTGATGATTACGGATTATCTAAACTTCAAATGGTTTATTATCCAACGGAAGATGAAAAGAATAAAACCGTTAAAAATATACCTATCAACAATGCAAATGTAGCCGATTTTATTAGCGCCTTCCCGGATAATCTAGAACTAAAAGAAGGTGTAAGCTATGAATTATATTTTCAAATATTTGATAATGATGAGATTAATAAATATAAAAGCACCAAAAGTGAGATCTTTTCTTATATTAAATTGACTAAAGATGAAGAAGAACAAAAGCAGTTACAAGAACAAAAGGAAACTATAAAAGATCTAAACGAAACCTTAGAAAATTTTAAAGAACGCGAAAAAGAACTGCAAGAACTTTCAAAAACACAGAAAGAAAAAGCTACACTTAATTTTAATGATAAACGTAAATTAGATAATTTCTTAAAGCGCCAAAAGCAGCAAGAAGAAATGATGAAAAACTTCAATAAGCAGTTAAAAGAAAACTTAGAAGAATTTCAGAAAGAAAATGAAGAATTAGACACTTTTAAAGAAGATTTAAAAGAGCGATTAAAAGAAAATGAAGAGCAGCTCAAAAAAGATGAAAAACTTCTAGAGGAGCTTGAAAAACTACAAGAAAAAATAGATAAGGAAGAATTAAGTGAGAAACTTGAAGAGCTTTCTAAGCAAAATAAAAGTCAGAAGCGAAGTTTAGAACAACTATTAGAACTTACTAAAAAATACTATGTAGCTAAAAAATTAGAAAAACTTCAACAAGAATTAGAAAAATTAGCCGAAAAGCAAGAGAAACTTTCTGAGGAATCTCCTAAAAATAACACTAAAGAAAAGCAAGACGAGCTCAATAAAGAATTTGAAGAATTCCAAAAGGAAATGGATGCTTTAGAAAAGGAAAATCTAGAATTAAGGCAGCCAGAAAAAATTGATCGTGACCTTAAAGGGGAGGAAAAAGTTAAGGAGGATCAACAAGAGGCATCTGATAAATTAGAAGAGAAAAAGGAACAGGAAGAACAAGAAAAAACTTCCGATAGTCAAAAATCAGCTAAGCAAAAACAAAAACAAGCAGCTGAAAAGATGAAGGAAATGAGCAAGAAAATGCAAGCAGCTATGTCTGCTTCTTCTGGAGAGAGAATTGCTGAAGATGTGACTATGCTTCGTCAAATCCTGGATAATTTATTACTATTTTCTTTCGATCAAGAGTCTTTAATGGATCAATTTCAAAATATAGAAATCAATCATAATAAATACGCTTCTCACTTACGTAAGCAACACCATTTAAGAGAGCATTTCTCACATATTGATGATAGTCTATTCGCTTTATCTATAAGGCAACCTAAGATTTCTGAACGAGTGAATAAAGAAATTCATGAAGTTTTTTATAATATAGATAAATCCTTAGGTGAATTCTCAGAAAATCAAATATATAAAGGTGTTTCTAGACAACAATATGTAATTACCTCTGCCAATAATCTTGCAGATTTTTTAAGTAATATTCTTGAAAATATGCAAATGCAAATGAGTGGTCAGGGTAGTGGTGGAGAAGGACAACCTAAGCCAGGTCAAGGACAAGGTGATGGCGGACTACCAGATATTATAAAAAGTCAAGAAGAACTTGCAAAAGAAATGCAAGAAGGTATGAAAAAAGGCGACAAAGGTAAAAAGGAAGGTGAAGATGGAGAAAAAGGTAAAGACGGAGAATCTGGTAAAGAAAATGGAGAAGGTGGCTCTAAGCAGGGTGAGGGAGAAGGTAATAGTGAGCAAATGAATGGTGAAATTTACAGAATCTATCAGCAACAACAGCAATTACGTCAAGCGCTTCAAGATATGTTGAATAAAAAAGGCTTAAATGGTGCAGGAAACAATCTTCTAAAGGAAATGGAACAGATAGAATTAGATTTATTAAACAAAGGCTTTACAAATAAAACTTTAGAAAAAATGATGCATCTAAAACATGAATTACTAAAATTAGAAGAAGCTGTTTTAGAGCAAGGACAAGAAGAAAAAAGAGAAGCACAAACAAATAAAAAACAATTCGATAATAAAACTAAAAGCCAAATACCTACCGCAAAACAATATTTTAATACTACTGAAATATTAAACAGACAAAGTTTACCTTTGCAACCTATTTATAAAAAGAAAGTACAAGAGTATTTTAAACAAAAGGATGATTAGTTTTAACTACGAAAACAATTTTAATTTAGAAAACGAAGAAGTTTTATCGTCATGGATTTCTTCTGTAATTATAGCTGAAGAATGTAAAGAAGGGGATATTAATTATATCTTCTGTGATGATGATTATCTACATAAATTAAATGTAGAATTTTTAAATCATGATACCCTTACAGATATTATTAGCTTCGATTATTCTGTAGGAAAAATTGTACAAGGTGATATTTTTATTTCCACCGAAAGAGTAGAAGACAATGCAAAAGATTTTGAAGTACCCTTTTCTGAAGAACTTCAAAGAGTACTTGTTCATGGTGTTTTGCACTACTGCGGTTATAAAGATAAAACAGAAGAAGAAGCTAAGTTGATGCGTGAAAAGGAAAACTTCTATCTAAATCAACTTTCTTCTAATTAGAAGATTCCTTGTATATTTGCACGATTTTTTAATCGTGAAAAAGTCAATGTTCCACGTGGAACAATTATGTTTTTCTGAATTTATTATAGCTCAGAAAGACTTTAAATAAAGTAAAATTAGTTAAAAGAATAATACATGTTCAACGAAGTATATGATGTAATTGTTGTAGGAGGTGGTCACGCAGGAAGTGAAGCTGCTGCTGCTGCTGCAAACATGGGAAGCAAAACATTGCTAATAACCATGAATTTACAAAACATTGCACAAATGTCTTGTAATCCCGCAATGGGAGGAATAGCAAAAGGGCAAATAGTTCGTGAAATTGATGCGCTTGGAGGTTATAGTGGTATTGTAAGTGATACTTCTGCTATACAATTCAAGATGCTTAATAAATCTAAAGGACCTGCAATGTGGAGTCCGAGAGTGCAAAGCGACCGAATGCGTTTTGCTGAAGATTGGAGAATGATGTTAGAGCAGACTAAAAATCTTGATTTTTATCAGGAAATGGTTGCTGGTTTGTTAGTGGAAAATCATAAAATTATTGGAGTTAAAACTTCACTAGGATTAAAAATAAAAGCCAAAACAGTTGTTCTAACTAATGGTACTTTTCTTAATGGTTTAATACATATTGGAGATAAAAGTTTTGGTGGTGGTAGAGCTGGAGAAAAAGCTGCTACAGGTATTACAGAAGAATTAGTAGAATTAGGTTTTGAATCTGGTAGAATGAAAACTGGAACACCGCCAAGAGTGGATGGAAGATCTTTAGATTTTTCTAAAATGACGGAGCAACCAGGAGATGAAAAGCCAGAGAAATTTTCTTTTCTTGATGTAACAAAACCTTTAACTAAACAACGTTCTTGTCACATGTCTTATACTAGTGAAAAGGTACATGATTTACTTCGTGAAGGATTTGATCGTTCACCAATGTTCAATGGTAGAATTAAAAGTTTAGGTCCAAGATATTGTCCATCTATTGAAGATAAAATTAATCGTTTTGCTGATAAGGATAGACATCAATTATTTGTGGAACCGGAAGGTTGGAATACATGTGAATATTACATTAATGGTTTCTCTACATCGCTTCCAGAAGATGTTCAATTTAAAGCATTGCGTTCTGTAGTTGGATTTGAAAATGTGAAATTTTTCCGTCCAGGTTATGCGATTGAATATGATTATTTCCCACCTACACAGTTAAAGCATACTTTGGAAACAAAGCTTGTAGAAGGACTTTATTTTGCAGGACAAATTAATGGTACAACTGGATACGAAGAAGCGGCTTCTCAAGGTTTAATGGCAGGAATAAATGCTAGTTTAAAAGTTCTAGAAAAAGATCCTTTTACGCTACAAAGAGACGAGGCATATATTGGGGTTTTAATCGATGATTTAATTACAAAAGGAACAGAAGAGCCTTATAGAATGTTTACTTCTCGTGCCGAATATAGAACCTTGTTAAGACAAGATAATGCCGATTTGCGTCTTACTCCTAAAGCATATGATTTAGGAATTGCTTCTGAAAAACGTTTAAAACGTATGGAAGAAAAGCATTCTAAGGCGGCAGATTTTGTACAGTTCTTTAAAGACACAAGTGTAAAACCTGAAGAAGCAAATCCGGTTTTAGAAGAAAAGAATTCTTCTCCAGTGAAACAGCAAGACAAGATGTTTAAGATATTTTCTAGACCTAATATCACTATAGATGATGTTAGAAAATTTAATGCTGTAGAGAATTATATTCAAGAAAATAACCTAGATAATGAAGTTATTGAACAGACAGAAATTCAAGTTAAATATTCTGGATATATAGCTAAAGAAAAACAAAATGCCTATAAATTAAATAGGTTAGAGTACGTGAAAATCCCAAGTGATTTTGACTATTCAAAAATCAAATCTATGAGTTTTGAAGCGCGTGAAAAATTAAAATCTATTCAACCAACTTCTATTGCACAAGCTTCAAGAATTAGTGGAGTATCTCCTAATGATATTTCTGTATTATTAGTTTATATGGGCAGATAATTTTTAAGGAATCAAACAGATGTTCCACGTGGAACATCTGTTTTTTTTATATGAAAAACACATATGTATTTGCGACAAATTGTTCTGATTTGTCCTTTTAGAATTAGTTCCGGTTTTATTCAAAATGAAAAAAAAAGAAAGTTATTTTAAGGTAAAAGATTATTCTGTTTCTGGAGAAGAATTTGAATTAGTTCAAAATAAATCCTACGGATTTTTAGAAACGGTTCCGCAACCAAAAGAAGAAAATCTTTCTGAATATTATAAAACCGAAGACTATATTTCGCATACAGATTCTAAAAGAAATTTGTTTGAAAAAGCATATCACTTGGTTAGAAGTATTTCTTTAAAACGAAAACTAAAAATCATTAATTCGTTTTCTGAGCGTGCAAATAATTTTGATTCTTCTGAAAAAAAATCGCTTCTAGATTTTGGATGTGGTACTGGAGATTTTTTACAAACTGCACAAAAAAATAATTGGAAAGTTTTAGGGATTGAACCAAACCAACAAGCAAGAGAAATTGCAAATTCAAAAACGACTAATGCTGTTTTTAACTCTGAACATTTAAATAAAATTGAAGATCAAAGTTTCGATGTTATTACCCTTTGGCATGTTTTAGAACATGTACCAAACTTAGAAGAGCAAATTTCTGTATTTAAAAAACTACTAAAAGAAAATGGAGTTTTAATCGTAGCTGTTCCTAATTATAAAAGTTTCGATGCAAAACATTATAAAAACTTTTGGGCAGCTTATGATGTTCCTAGACATCTTTGGCATTTTAATCAAGATTCTATAGCTTCTCTTTTTTCAAAAGAAAATATGAAAGTGGTGAATACGCTTCCAATGAAATTTGATTCTTATTATGTAAGTCTACTTTCAGAAAAATATCAAAATGGATTTATGAATCCGTTTAAAGCTTTTTGGATTGGTTTTCGATCTAATTGGCTTGCAAAACGATCTGGAGAGTATTCTTCCTTAATTTACATCTTAAAAAATAGCTAATTCTTATTTATAGAAGGTTTATTTGATGATTTTTAGTCGCAACAACGAAATACACGACTAATTTCTGTTTCGCTCTTAAAACGCTTTATTTTAAGTTATTTTTAATAGTGTTTCTTTATTCTTATTTCAAATACTATAACAATCTTTTATAATTAGTATTTCCTTTCCTTTTTCTACATTTGTGGTCTAATAAAAAATATAAAAATGAAAAAAATAATTTATGCACTCTTAACTGTTTTGGTTTTTACTTCTTGCGAGCAACAAAAAATTGCTTTTATTGATAACGGAGAATTAATTAATAATTATCAAGCTAAAATTGATATTGAAGAAAAATTCAAACTTAAAGACGAAGCTTTTAAAAAGAATACAGATAGTTTAGCAAATGCTTTTCAAGTAGAGGCAAAAGCTTTTGAAATGGCTGCTGGAAAAATGGCACAGAAAAAAGCAGAAGAAAAATACCAAGAGTTAATACAAAAGCAACAAGGATTACAAAGACAAATTCAAATGCAGCAACAAGTAATGCAGAATGAGTTTCAAACGGAAATTGATTCCGTTTTAGTAAAAGTGAAAGACTTTGTTGCAGACTACGGAAAGAAGCACGGTTATACGTATATCTTAGGTAAAAACGAAGCAGGTAGTGTTCTGTATGGTAGTGAAGCTAACGATATTACAGAACCTGTAACAGAAGCTTTAAATGCTAGTTATAAGAAATAAAAAAACTATTTTAAGAGTATTAAAAAGTCAGGCAGTTGTCTGACTTTTTTTATGCAGTAATCTGGTTAGTTTTATAGATAAATCTGTTAGGATAATTTTAGAGTTTCCGTTACGCTCTATATGATAGATAGCGTTTTGTAATTCTTCAGAGATTTCTAAAATATTATTGTCATGTATAAAAGGAGCAAAGTTCTCTAGTTTAAATTTTTCGGTTTTAGGTTCAAAATAAACTAAATCATTCGCATTATAATTCATAAGTAAAGCTTGTCGGAAAAATTCTACACAAAAATGTAGAAATTGTTTTTGCGTTTCTCTTCCTGTTTTTGCTATTTCTTCACTCCATGAAATTAAATCGTGAATAGCTGCTTTGTTTCCTTTTGCTTTAAACGCGCTTCTAATCCAGAAAATAAACCAAGTTTCAAATTGAATATCTTCACTATCATGATAAACTAGATCACAAGCTTTGTTGTAATTACCATTAGCTTGGTGAGCAATTTTTGTTGCAACACTATCTTCTAGATTGTATTTCTTGATTAGCGAGTTTTTAATATCGTTTTCAGCTAAAGGAGGGAAGTGTAAAATTTGGCAACGAGATTTAATCGTATTAATTATTTGTTCTTCGTCTTCAGCAATAAGAATAAATATGGTTTTGTTTGGTGGCTCTTCAATCAGTTTTAAAAGCTTATTGGCAGCCGAAATATGCATTTTTTCAGCCATCCAAATGAGCATGACTTTATATCCACCTTCATATGATTTAAGTGTAAGAGATTTTACAATTTCATTTGCTTCTTCTACATTAATAAGTCCTTGTTTATTATCAACTCCAAGACGTTTGTACCAGTCAAATAAATTTCCGTAAGGCTGTTCTTTTAGTAGTTCTCTCCATTCTTCTAAATAGTATTTAGAAACTGGTTTGCTTTTTACTTTATCGCTTGTAGTTACAGGAAAAGCAAAGTGTAAATCTGGATGCGAAAGATTCTCAAATTTTAAGTTGCAAGCAGCATTACCATTATTGTTTTCTTTGCCCGTATTTTTACATAAAAGGTATTGCGCATAAGCAATAGCCATAGGAAGTGTTCCGCAACCTTCGGGTCCTACAAAAAGTTGTGCATGCGCAATTCTACCATTATCTACACTTTGTGTTAAATGGTTTTTTATATGTTCTTGTCCTATAATTTCACTAAAAAGCATGAAGCAAATATACCTTAAAATTTATCAAATATATGAAGTTGTTTTGTTTTGAATCTCGAGACATTTTTCATTGAAATAAGAAAAATCAAGCAGATTCTAAAAATCACAAGATAGTCAAGTTGTCATTTTTAATAAAATATAAACAAAGGTTTTAATGCCTATGCTTCATAATTGTTTAAGATGTAACTTTAAATAAATAAAATATTGTGCATTTTGTTATTTTTATTGACCTTTAAACTTTTAAATAAACGCACAATTTATATATCTCATACAAATGAAAACACTTAACGACTTCAATTTTAAAAACAAGAAAGCCCTAATAAGAGTAGATTTTAACGTGCCCTTAGATGAAGACTTTAAAGTAACCGATAGTAATAGAATTGTTTCGGAAAAACCAACTATTATTAAAGTTTTAGAAGATGGCGGAAGCTGTATTTTAATGTCTCACTTAGGAAGACCAAAAGGCGTGCAAGATGCATTTTCCTTACGTCATATTGTAAGTACGATTGAAGACGTAATAGGTGTGGAAACTAAGTTTGTAACTAATTGCGTTGGTGCGGAAGCCGAAGAAGCAGCAAAAAAATTAAAACCAGGTGAAATTTTATTATTAGAAAACTTACGATTTCATGAAGAAGAAACATCTGGCGATAAAGACTTCGCTGAATCCCTTTCTAAATTAGGAGATATTTATGTGAATGATGCTTTTGGTACAGCGCATAGAGCACATGCATCTACTACCGTTGTTGCTCAGTTTTTTCCAGGAAATAAATGTTTTGGTCATTTGTTAGCTAAAGAAATTGAAAGCATTAAAAAGGTAATGGAAACAGGCGAAAAACCTGTTACAGCAATACTTGGCGGGGCAAAAGTGTCTTCTAAAATAACAATTATCGATAATATTTTAGATAAAATAGATCACCTTATTATTGGTGGAGGAATGACTTTTACATTTATAAAAGCACAAGGAGGAAAAATAGGAAACTCCTTAGTGGAAGATGACAAAATGGAACTTGCCTTAGAAATATTAGAAAAAGCTAAAAACAAAAATGTACAAGTGCATTTACCAACAGATGCTGTAATTGCAGATGCTTTTAGTAACGATGCGCATACAGATACCTGTGCTGTAAACGAAATTCCAGATGGTTGGATGGCTTTAGATGTTGGGCCTAATACCGAAGCTGCTTTTGCAAAAATCATTGCGCAATCTAAAACCATTTTATGGAATGGACCCTTAGGAGTTTTTGAAATGAATAATTTTGCAAAAGGGACTATTGCTTTGGGTTATGCTATTGCAGATGCAACAAAAAATGGTGCTTTTTCGTTAGTAGGAGGAGGAGACTCAGTTGCAGCAGTAAAACAATTTGGTTTTGAGAAAAAAGTGAGCTATGTAAGTACAGGAGGAGGTGCTATGCTAGAAAGCTTAGAGGGTAAAACACTACCGGGAATTGCTGCTATTTTAGAGTAAATACAGCGATAGTTGATAAATAAAAACGATTTTTCTTAGGTATTAATTTGTTTTTGTTATTCTTTCTTTCTTTCTTTCTTTCTTGTTGTTTTGTAAAGTCTTTTAAAATGAAATACCTATTCTTTTTATTCCTTCCGTTTCAGTTTTTAATTGCTCAAAACAGCAAGAATACTGGTCATATTATCTATCAAGTGTCTCTAACTGAGCCTTTTTTTTATTCTGATGAATTTAGAAGAGACTATGAAGAAGGATACCAAAGAACACTAGTTAGGGATAGCTTAATGAACGCTGTAGAGCTGGGAGTAGCTTTCACTAAAAAAAGTAGCCAATCTTTTCTGTTAAGGGATTATGATACAAAAAATTATAATCTAGATCATGAGGCTTTGTATAAAGCAAATGGCGAGCCTGATTATACCTATAGTGTTGCAACTAAAACTGCAACCGCAAGTATGGATTATTGGGATAAATTAGTAAGCATTTCTGTAGACCTAAATAGCAAGTGGAAAATAGATTTTAGCAAATCTAAAAAAATTGATGGCTATACTTGTTATTATGCAACTTACACCGGAAAAAACCTTTGGTATCTAGTTACTGAGAAATCCATTTACGCTTGGTTTACCACAGATTTGCCATTGCCCTTTGGGCCATTGCACTATCACGGTTTACCAGGTTTAATTATAGAACTTAATATTGAAAACATAAGATATACAGCAAAAAAAATAGCTTTTAATGACACCTATAGTTCGAAACTAAAACCAAAAAAATTATCTAAACATGAAGTATTAACAGATGAAGAGTTTATTAATACTAGAGAGGATATTAAAAGAAGATACAAGCGAATTATAATACAAGGCGGAAATTAAAAACAAGCTATTTTACTCTTAATAACGTTGCTTATTTAAGTAACGTTATTTTTATTATAAACTTTTATTACATGCGTATATTACTGTTTTTTCTTATATCTACTTGCTGTTTTGCACAACAAGAGTTTACTGGTTTGGTAAAAGATATAAGCGGGAATACCATTGAGCAAGTTGTAGTTATAGTTTCAGATTCTTTAAGTCAACAAACACCAGAAAATATTTTAATTTCAGATTCTTTAGGTGCTTTTAAAGTTTCTTTAAACAGTAATAAAAAGTATGTGTTAAAGACAAAGCATTTAAGTTTTAAAGACACTATTGTTGGTTTTAATCCAGCTAAAGAAAATAAAATCTCCATTTTTTTAAGCCCCAATAATCATGCGCTAGAAGAAGTTATTATAAAGCACGAAAAACCTAAAGTAAAAGTAAGAAGAGATACCATATCTTTTAATTTATCTAAATATATAGACGATAATGATAGGAAGTTAAAGGATTTGGTAGAAAAACTACCAGGATTAACCATTCAAGAAGATGGTAGTCTTTATTTTAAGGGAGAAAAGATCACAAAACTATTAGTAGAAAACGAAGAATTTTTTGGAGGAGGTACAAAATTAGGATTAGAAAATATTCCTGCAGATGCGCTTGAAAAGCTAGAAGTAATATCCAACTATAGTAAATCAAATTTATTAAAAAGTAATCGTAGGACAGAGCAACAGGTTATTAATCTAGTACTAAAAAAAGATAGAAAATCTATTATTTTTGGTAATGTTTCAGGGGGTTCAGATTTTAGTAACTTTTATGAAGCACAGGCATCCTTTTTTCAGTTTAAAAGAAAAAATCAAAATAATCTTATTGTTAATGCCAATAATATTGCCCAACAATTAATAGGAAATAATGAAGCAGAGGCATTTTCTAATATTAACTCAGAACTTTTTAATTTAATAGAAACACCTATTGCCTACGGTATTGATAAAAATGAGTTTTCTAAAATTGACAATAAAATAGTGGCTCTAAATGCTAAACGAATTAACAAAAACTCTACTTGGGATTTTTTGAGTTATTATAATTTAGTAAATAAAGAAAAATCGTTTACAGAAAAAACAGAATACCTCAATAATAATAGTATAGACACAAGACAGGAGTTTGAAAACATTCAGAATAAATCCTTTTATTTTCGGGCAACAAACTATTTAAAAAACACTAAAAAAGAAAGGCTTTTTGCAAATGCTATTGTAATAAATAATGATACAAACCATAATAAAACAGCATCTATTAGTGGTTTAGGAAACAGAGACTATGCTACTTCCAGTAGAGGAGAAAACCTTAGTATAAATTCTATTTTTGAAGAAGTGTTAGCTTTAACAGACAATGAGACTTTAGTTTATGGATCTAACTTAAGCTACACAAATAGCAATGAAAATAATTTATTAGCGAGTAATCAAGGTTTCTTAGAGGAACAAATACCATGGTTAGATCAAAACCTTTATTCTCTAGATAAAAATCATCGTAAAAGTGAATTTAATGTGCAATTAGGAGCTATTTATTACTACAATCTAAATCAAAACAATACACTTTTTGCCAGTAATAAAACAAGTTATGATTTTGCTGATTTAACAAACAATCAAAACCAATTATTGGAGAATGAAAGTGCATATTATTTAGGAAGTAATTTCAACTCAAAATTGCGTTTTCATACTATGCAATCAGATTTTAAATTAAATTATAACTACAAAAAAGATAATTGGAATGTGGATTTCGGTGGTGTTGTACATATGTTTTCACTAAAAATTAAAAAGTATAATTTAGAGAATACTTCTTCAGAAACTGTATTTAATCCTTTTACAAATATTAGGTATTTCATCAATACAAAAAAACAAATTACTTTTAATTATAATAGCAACATTAACTTACCAAAAGTAAATCAACTAGATGACTATTATGCTGTCAATAACTATAATACAGTTACAATAGGTAATATAGATTTAAATAAGTCTACAACCCAAAATTTTGTTTTAAAATACACAGATTATAATATTCCTAAAAACTATTCCTTTAATTCAATAAGTAGTTTTCAGATATTTAAAAACACTCTAGAAAAATCCTATATTTTTAATGATATAAATAGTGTTTCAACATATTACAATCAAGCTAAAAACGGATTTAATTTCAGATCAAGAAATTCCTTTTTTTACTTATTTAATACTTGGGAAGCAGGGGTTAGTTTAACATATTCAGAATCTGTTAAACATATAGATTTACTAGAAAACCAAGAGGTAGCCAACAAAAGAATAAACTTTTCGCCTAGATTTAAAACGAATTTTAAAGCGTTACCAAACATCTATTTTAAACCTTATCTAGCTTATAATACTCAAAAAGTTGGTTTAAATTCTAGAGACTTCGAATCTATAGGGTTTCAATCTAAAATAGAATATCATTTTCTCTCCAATTTTTTAGTTAAAACAGCATATAATTATTCAGAAATTGCTAATGAAAAAGCATTTTCTTCTTTAGATTTCGAATTCCGTTTTACAAATAAATTAAAGTATCTAGACATATCTTTAAACGGTTATAATGTATTAGCAACTAGGTTTAATACAAGTATCTTACAGTCTTCATTGTTTCGAATAGAAAACATCTCTACCAATTTAGGAAGAAGTATGTTGTTCAAGGTTAATTATTTTTTCTAAAATAGATTTTTGTTAGGTTAAATAAGAAAGTAGTAACTTTCCCGTTTTAAAGAAAACCTTATATAATCATGCAGATACATAAACTATTTATTTTTTGTTCTTTTTTAAGTTTTGCTGTGGTCAATGCGCAAGACAGCTTACAGGTTTCTGTAGATACTTTAAGGCTTTCAGAGAATGAACTGGAAGCAGGTAAAAACTATATTATAGATACTATAATAGACGGTCAAACTTTTTATAAAAAAGAAATCAAACTAGCAGAAGAATTAGATGAAAATAAAGAGTTTGAAGATCATGAGCACGCTGCAAAAATAGACGAGAAGTGGTTAGAAGAATTATATAGCAATTCTTTATACGACACTATTTACAGAACAGTTAGCGAACTAGACTATAAAGATGTTTATTACCCAGAATTAACCACAGAAGTTTTAAAAGAACGGCTTGCAAAGCTAAATGCAAGAACTCCATTTAATGTAGAATACAATCCTTCTTTAGAAAGCGTTATTAAGTCATTTTTAAAAAACAGAAGAAAATCTTTTGAAAAACTAATGGGAATAAGCCATTATTATTTTCCAATGTTTGAGCGTGAGCTAGACAATTATAACATTCCTTTAGAAATGAAATACCTTGCCATTGTAGAGTCTGCTTTAAAACCAAGAGCACGTTCTAGAGTTGGTGCAACCGGTTTGTGGCAATTTATGTTTGCAACAGGTAAACAATACGGTTTAGATGTTAGTTCTTATGTAGATGAGCGTAGTGACCCTATAAAATCTACCGAAGCTGCATCTAAATATTTATCTAGATTGTATGAGATTTTTGGCGATTGGGATTTAGCACTTGCAGCTTATAATTCGGGTCCAGGAAACGTAAGTAAAGCTATAAGACGTTCTGGAGGATATCAGAATTATTGGAATATTCGACATAATCTTCCACGTGAAACAGCAGGTTATGTTCCTGCATTTTTAGCAACTATGTATATTTTTGAATTTGCTGAAGAACACGGATTCAAGCCTCTAAAACCAGAATTTCAATACATAGAAACAGATACTATTCACGTTAAACAAATGATTACCTTAGATCAAGTTAGTGAAAGTGTAGGAGTAGAGGTAGAAACGCTTCAGTTTTTAAACCCTTCGTATAAGCTGGATATTATTCCGTATATAGAAGGAAAAAACTATACTCTACGCCTGCCAAGACATGCAGTAGGGAAGTTTGTAACCAATGAAAAAGCTATTTATGCTTTAGCTAAAGCCGAATTAGATGAACGTGAAAAACCATTACCACAGTTTTTTAATTCGGAAAGTAAAACAAGATACACCGTTAGAAGTGGTGATTACCTCGGAAAAATTGCAAGAAAATATGGAGTTCGTGTAAGTCAACTAAAACAATGGAATGGTTTACGAAGTAATGATTTACGTATTGGCCAGCGATTAACAATTTATCCTAGAAACACAGCAGCAAGAACGGCAAGTGCTTCAAAACCAAAGGTAAACACTCCAATTCCTGCTAATGCTAAAACCTATACCGTAAGGAGTGGAGACTCCCTTTGGAGTATTTCGCAAAAATATCCTGGAGTTTCTGTTCAAAATATTCGAGATTGGAACGATATTAGTGGTAACAATTTAAAACCAGGAATGAAGCTTATTGTTTCTAAAGGCTAATACTTCTATAAAAATAAAATAATTATGCGTAATTTTCTTTATGTAGCAATGGTATTACTATTGTTTACTTCTTGTGATGATGAAAAATCTACTAAACGAATCCTTCCACAATCCTCAGGAACTCTTAACAATATTTCCGTAGTTGTAGATAATGAACTTTGGGACGGTGCCGTTGGTGAAGCAATTAGAAATGTACTTGCTGCTCCAATTTATGGTTTACCACAGGATGAGCCAATTTTCACCATGGCGCAAATACCACCACAAGTTTTTTCAGATTTTGTAACTAAAAATAGAACTATTTTTAAAGTAGAATTAGGAGAAAGCGAAGCAGGAGTTAAGCTTACAAGCGATGTTTATGCATCCCCACAAAAAGTTGTTTTAGTTACCGGAAAAACAAAACAGGAAATCATTCAGCAAATAACAGAAAATGCTAAAAAAATTGTTTCAGCTTTTAAAAATGAAGAGTTAAAAGAAAAACAACGTAGAATCAATTTATCCTTACATAAAAACAATTCTATTGAAGATAATTTAGGCCTAACCATCAATTTTCCTACTGCTTACAGAATTGCTAAGGAAGAAAATAATGTGTACTGGATTAGAAAAGATATTACTACCGGTACTACCAATTTAATGCTTTATTCAATTCCGTATGAAACTATTAATAAAGAAGAAAATTTAGTAAATCAAATTATTAAGGTTAGAGATTCAATAAATAAAGACTTTATCCCAGGACCAACAGAAGATGCTTATATGATTACCGAAGAAGCTTATGCTCCTTTTCTTTCAGAAATTATTGTAGACAATAAGCCAACAACAGAAACTAAAGGTATTTGGGATATGAAAAACGCATTCATGTCGGGGCCTTTTGTTAATTATATGATTGAAGATGAAGCAAACCAACGTTATGTGGTTGTTGAAGGTTTTGCCTTTGCTCCATCTGTTGCCAAACGCGATTATATGTTTGAGTTAGAAGCAATCGTAAAGTCTATAAAAATAAAGTAGATTTCCTTTAATTAAAAGACACAAAAAAACCAACGTAATGCAATTACGTTGGTTTTTCTTATTTAAAAGAATAAGGTAACCTACTCTTTCTTGTTTTTCTCTTCCTCTTCTTCTTTGCTAGCGTCTTTAAATTCTTTAATTCCGCTACCTAGTCCACGCATAAGTTCTGGAATCTTTTTTCCTCCAAAAATTAGTAAAATTACAACAGCGATTAATACTACTTGAGGCCAACCTATAAAAAGAGGTGTCATATTTAAAATCATAATCTTTAAATTTAGAGCAAAGTTAATAATTAAAGTTTAATTATGTCGTTTTAACTGCAACTTTAGTATAATATTAAACCTGAGACTTTATAATTTTACATACTTTTGTTAGAAGATGAAAGCAAAAAAGAAAAAAGAAAAAAAAATAGCTAAAAAGCTACTGAACAAGTATCGGCTAGTTATCCTAAATGAAGATACTTTTGAAGAACGTCTGTCTTTTAAATTAACAAGACTGAATGTTTTTGTATTGCTTGCACTTTCTTCCATTTTTATTGTAGTTTCAACAACTATTTTAATCGCTTTTACACCTTTAAAAGAATATATTCCAGGTTATTCTTCAACAGCTTTAAAGAAGAAAGCTACTATATTAAATTATAAAACAGATTCCTTAGAAAAAGTAATAGCTATTAATGAGCGTTACTTCGAGTCTATCAAAAAAGTATTACACGGCGAACTAAGTAGTTTAGATTTTAATAAAGATTCTATTGTAGAAGCAGCAAAACTAGATGTAAGAGATATAGATCTTGCGCCTATAAAAGAAGATTCTTTACTTCGTGAAAAAGTAGATAAAGAAGATAAATACAACCTGTTTGAATCTGCAATTTCAAAAGCTAGTTTTATATTATTTCCACCAGCAAACGGAACTATTTCATCACCATATAACGCCAAAGAAAAACACTATGCTGTAGATATTGTTTTAGCTAAAAACACCCCAATTAAATCTACTGCAGATGGTATTGTAATTTTTGCAGAGTGGACAACCAAAACAGGGCACGTTATTATTGTAGAACATAGCCACGGATTAATTTCTGTATATAAACACAATGCTTCTTTAACTAAAGAACAAGGAGACTTGGTAAAAGCAGGAGAAGTTATTGCTATGTCAGGAAATACAGGAGAATTAAGTTCTGGACCACATTTACATTTTGAACTTTGGAGTGATGGTTACCCAATAAACCCAACCAATTTTATAGATTTCGAATAAATGTTATCACTAAAAGCAGCTTTAGCAAAACCATTTGCAAAAATCATCTATAAGTCTATTCAAAAATGGGCCAATAACCCTATTGAAACACAAAACAAAGTCTTTCAAAAGCTAATTAGCGAGGCTGTTTCTACCCAATTTGGAAAAGACCACGATTTTGTAAGTGTTAACAATCATAACGATTTTGTTAATCGCGTTCCGGTAAGAGATTATGAAGCTTTAAAACCTTATGTAGATAGGGTAGTTGCGGGAGAAGAAAACATACTTTGGAAAGGGAAGCCACTTTACTTTGCAAAAACCTCAGGAACTACTTCTGGTGCAAAATATATTCCTATTACCAAAGAGAGTATGCCAACACATGTAGAGGCTGCTAGAAATGCCATTTTAATGTATATTCATGAAACAGGCAACGCGAAGTTTGTAGACGGAAAAATGATCTTCCTACAAGGCTCTCCGGTTTTAGAAAAACAAAACGGCATTCAATTAGGAAGGCTTTCAGGTATTGTAGCGCATTATGTGCCTAAATACCTACAGAAAAATAGAATGCCATCTTTAAAAACAAACTGTATTGAAGATTGGGAAACTAAAGTAAATGCTATTGTAGAAGAGACACTTCCGGAAAACATGACTATTATTTCTGGAATTCCTTCGTGGGTGCAAATGTATTTTGAAAAGCTTCAAGAAAGAACAGGAATGAAGGTTGGCGATATTTTTAAAAACTTCAATTTGTTTATTTTCGGTGGAGTAAATTACGAACCCTATAGAGCAAAATTTGAAAGTTTAATAGGTAGAAAAGTAGATAGTATTGAGCTTTATCCTGCAAGCGAAGGATTTTTTGCTTACCAAGATAAACAACATGAAAAAGGAATGCTTTTGCAATTAAATTCCGGAATCTTTTATGAGTTTATTAAAGCAGATGATTTTTATACCGAAAACCCAAAAAGAATAACGATTGCAGATGTAGAAATTGGAGTAAATTATGTGATGATTATCTCTACAACTGCAGGACTTTGGGCTTATAATATTGGAGATACGGTTCAGTTTACTTCAACAAAACCGTATAGAGTGATTGTTTCCGGTAGAATAAAACACTTTATCTCGGCTTTTGGAGAGCATGTAATTGGAAAAGAAGTAGAACAGGCTATTCAAGAAGCTTTGGTTGGTAGCGATGCAGAAGTTTCAGAGTTTACAGTAGCTCCTCAAATAAGTCCTTCCGAAGGATTACCATACCATGAATGGTTTGTAGAATTTGAAAAAGAACCAGAAAACATTTCCGCTTTAGCGCAAAAAATAGATGCATCTTTACAAAAACAAAATTCATATTATTTAGATTTAATAGAAGGTAAAGTATTGCAGCCCTTAAAGCTTACTAAAGTGAAAAAAGGAGGGTTTCAGGATTATATGAAATCTATAGGAAAACTAGGCGGACAAAATAAATTGCCTCGCTTGTCTAATGATAGGAAAATAGCTGATAAATTAGCAGACTTAGGGTTAACTAAATAATCCTATATTTGTAAGTCAAACAAAGTATATGAGTAATATAAAACAACATGCAAGAACAAGAGCTCAAGAAAGCTCGAACGCTATAGAACGTATGTATATTACCATGAGACACCTATTTAATAGAGGTTTTTATAAACCAATGGGAGTTTCTGGTGAAACATTAAGAGAAGCTTTACTGCTTTTAAGACCTGAAATATATGGGTCTATTGGTTCAGAAAAAGCAGAATTAGAAGGACTACTTTACGTAATAGATAGGTTACCAATAGGAATAGAAGAGTGTACTTTTATCAATTTAACTAGTGATGAAGGCTATGCTAACTCGCATTTTAAGGCAATTATTCCGCCAAAAAGAAGACGTAATTGTTATAGAATTGATGAAGAACAAATGAACATTGAGATTACTCGTGGTCGTTCGGAGATTTATGATATACTTACGCATTTAACTTTCCTTTTTGTTGAATCACATAAGATTAGCAAACGCGTTTTAATTAATGAAGACGGAGCTACAACTAGAGATTGGATTAAATTAGAGAAAGCTGTAACAACTAAAAAGAAACTTACACAGCCAGAACGTGAAATTGCAATTACGCATACTGCTAATATTTTAGGAAGAACCTTCAATGAAATTTTAGAAGTATATGAAGAATTTGCAACACCAAATCAACCAGAAAGATTATTACACATCGTTTATTGGTTAGGAAAATTGGCTATAGAAGAAGTTGTAAACAACAACAGAAGAACCATAACTTTTACTCCAGTTTTAAGAGAAAGACTAGGTCATCATATTCATGGAGAAATTTGGGCTAACAATATTAAATCTATTTTACACAAAAATGGATTGTTAGAAAGGCCAATTCATATTATAAGTGCGAATATGCATAGTGTCATGAATACGCTTTTTGCTCCTAATGCATTAAAAACATTAGTAGCCAAAAAAGATATTTTTCAAGTTTATGAAGCAATAAGTCATAAAGATAGTTCAGACCTACGTAACAAAGTAACAAAAGAAGCCCTACAAAAAGGGATGATTTATGTTGAAGATTCTTCTGGAACAAATATCAATGTTCAGATTTTTGATATCGATAAGATTGATTTTTCAAAAATTGATATTAAAGTCAATGCTAAAAAATTAAAAGAAGAGAAGCCAATTATTGTTGTAATGGATTATGCTTTTGGTGAACAAGCATACGAAACTATTGATGAGCTTTTAAAACCATATAAACAAGAAGAATCAGATATACACCTGTATGTAGACTCTATTTCTATTATGGGGAAAGCTGGTATTTTAGAAGGAGGAAAAGGAGATATTATGATACCTTCAGCACATATTTTTGAAGGAACAGCAGATAATTACCCTTTTAAAAATGAGTTAAGTAAAGCCGATTTAGACGGGCAAGGACTAGAAGTTTACGAAGGGTCTATGATTACTGTTTTAGGAACTTCATTACAGAACAAGGATATTTTAAAATTCTTCTACAATTCAACTTGGAATGTCATCGGACTTGAAATGGAAGGGGCACATTACCAAAAAGCAATTCAGGCAGCCTCTAAGGTAAGAGGAAGCATCAATGAAGATGTAAAAGTGCGTTATGCATATTATGCAAGTGATAATCCTTTAGAAACAGGAAGCACATTAGCCTCTGGTGGTTTAGGAACATCGGGAGTAAAACCAACTTATTTAATAACAAGAAAAATATTAGAACAAATATTTAATTAACCTCTATGAGTGATAAATTACCTCAAAACAGAAACAATGAAGAAGTAGATTTATTGGTTCTCTTCGATTATTTCGGGAAAAGTATAAACCGCGTAATTAATTTTTTCTATAAAATAATAAAAGGAATATTTTCCTTCTTTATTTACGCTTTAAAACCATTTATTAGAAACTTTAAGTTAATAGCTTCAGTAGTTCTAGTTTCAGCTATACTAGGTTTTATTATTCAAAAAACTCAGCGAGACGTCTATACTTCTCAAATGCTAGTAAAGCCTTATTTTGATTCTAAATATCAGTTAGTTACTAATATAAAATATTATAATGCTTTAATAAATGAAAAGGATTATGCACAGTTGCAGGAGATTTTCAATATCAGTGAAGAAGATACTAAACAGATTATAAGTTTTGATATTCATTCTGGACCAGAAAATGAAAACGATAAAATAGTTCAATACGATGAATTTCTAAAATCAATAGATAGTTCTAGGGCTAAAAATATTAGTTTTAAAGAATTTGTTGAAAATAGAAGTATTTATTCTGGAGATGTATTTCAAATTGAAGTTTTTTCACATAAAAAAGATATTTTTAGATCTTTAGAGGAGGGACTAAATACGACTTTCACAAACACCTATTCTGTAAAGAAAATGCAAAAAAGAGATTCCTTAATCTCTATTGAAAGACAGAATATTTTATCATCTATTAAGCAAGTAGATTCTTTACAAAAAGTATATATTGATGTGATGAATGATGAGGCAAATTCTAACAAAGGGTCTTATACAACCAAGGATGGAATGAGTTTTATACAAGAGCGAACTAAAACTAAAGAGTATGAATTACTAAAAGAAAGTATGCAGTTGAGACAAGCTTTAAGTGAATTAGATGCTCAAAAAGTAGAAGAAGATGTTTATTTTGATACCCTATCAAGTTTTCAAGATACAGGAGAAAAGTACACCTCAATTTGGAGAGTATACACACTTATTTTCCCTCTAGCTGCGTTTGTTACCCTGTGCTTTGTTTTTACTGGAAAAAATATCATAAGATTTATAGTAAACTATGAAGCATAATAAATCTATATTAATTACTGGTGGAGCAGGTTTTATTGGTTCTCATGTTGTACGGTTATTTGTAAACAAATATCCAGATTACCATGTTTTTAATTTAGATAGTTTAACCTATGCTGGGAACTTAGAGAATCTTACAGATGTAGAAACCGCTTCTAATTATACATTTATAAAAGGCGATATTACTAACGAAGGTTTTATTAATGCCCTTTTTACAGAGCATCAATTTGATGCTGTAATTCATTTGGCAGCAGAATCTCACGTTGATAGGTCTATTACAGATCCTTTAGCATTTGTAAAAACAAATGTTATTGGAACCATGATTTTATTAAATGCGTTTAAAAATCTTTGGAAAGATAATTTCAAGAATAAACTATTTTATCATATTAGTACCGATGAGGTTTATGGAACCCTAGGAGAAACTGGTTTGTTTACAGAAACTACCTCCTACGATCCAAACTCTCCGTATTCCGCTTCAAAAGCAAGTTCCGATCATTTTGTAAGAGCCTATGGTGAAACTTATGGCCTGCCTTACGTAATTACAAACTGTTCTAATAACTATGGACAAAATCAGTTCCCAGAAAAATTAATTCCGCTATTTATTAATAATATAATTAATAACAAGCCACTACCTGTTTACGGTGATGGAAATTATACAAGAGATTGGCTTTATGTTGTAGATCACGCCATAGCTATAGATTTAGTTTTTCATAAAGGAAACCAAGGAGAAACATATAATATCGGAGGTTTTAACGAGTGGAAAAACATCGATCTTGTCAAGTTGCTTTGCCAACAAATGGATGTTGCTCTAGGGAGAGAAAAGGATTCTTCAGAAAAGTTGATTACCTACGTTAAAGATCGCCCAGGACATGATTTAAGATACGCTATTGACGCATCAAAAATTAATAAAGAATTAGGTTGGAAACCATCCGTAACTTTTGAACAAGGATTAAAAAAGACCATCGATTGGTATTTAACTAACAAAGATTGGTTAGATAACGTTACAAGTGGCGCTTACCAATCTTACTACGAAAAACAATATAGTTAATTACCACCTTCGTAGTAATAAAAATATAGCTTTCTATGAAAGGAATTATACTAGCAGGAGGATCAGGAACGAGACTTCATCCATTAACTTTATCAGTAAGTAAGCAGCTAATGCCTATTTACGATAAACCAATGATTTATTATCCACTTTCAACCTTAATGTACGCAGGTATTAGAGATATTTTAATAATTTCTACACCTAAGGATTTACCGCTGTTTAAGGATTTATTAGGGGACGGTAAGAGCTTAGGATGTTCCTTTTCTTATGAAGTCCAAGAAAGCCCAAACGGTTTAGCAGAAGCTTTTATTATTGGTGAAGAATTTATTGGAGATGATAAAGTTGCTTTAATATTAGGAGATAATATTTTTTACGGAACCGGTCTATCCGAGTTATTACAAAGTAATAATGACCCAGACGGAGGAATTATTTATGCTTACAGAGTTCATGACCCGGAACGCTATGGTGTAGTAGAGTTTGATAAAGAAGGTCATGCAATTTCTATAGAAGAAAAACCTGAGAACCCTAAATCTAATTATGCGGTGCCTGGTATTTATTTTTACGATAATTCCGTTGTTCAAATAGCTAAAAACATTAAACCAAGCCATAGAGGAGAACTTGAAATTACAGATGTAAATAAAGCTTATCTAAGCAAAGGAAAACTAAGTGTTAGCATACTAGATAGAGGAACAGCTTGGTTAGATACGGGGACATTTCAGTCACTAATGCAAGCCTCACAATTTGTTGAGGTTATTGAAGAGCGTCAAGGGCTTAAAATAGGCTCCATTGAAGCTGCGGCTTTTGAAATGGGTTATATCTCGGAAAAACAATTTAAAGAGCTTGCAGAGCCTTTAATGAAGAGTGGATACGGTAAAAATTTATTAGGCCTTTTGAATAAAAAATAATGAATGTACTAGAAACAAAATTAGAAGGCTGCTTTATAATTGAACCAAAGATATTTGAAGATAAAAGGGGATATTTTTTTGAATCTTTTAATGAAAATAAGTTTAATACATTAACAGGTACTTCTTCAAAGTTTATTCAGGATAATGAATCTTTTTCTACAAAAGGTGTATTAAGGGGTTTACATTATCAAAGAGGTGTTCATGCACAAGCTAAGTTGGTAAGAGTTATAAAAGGAAAAGTATTAGATGTAGCAGTGGATGTTAGAGAAAATTCTTCAACCTTTGGCCAATATGTAACCATAGAGCTTTCTGAAGACAATAAGAAACAGGTATATGTGCCAAGAGGATTTGCACATGGCTTTGTTGTTTTAAGTGATACTGCTATCTTTTCATATAAATGTGATAACTATTATAATAAGGAATCTGAAGGAGGAATTATTTATAATGACCCAACTCTAAATATAGATTGGCAGCTGCCTAATAATGAGTTGGTTGTTTCTGAGAAAGATATAATTTTACCTACATTAGACAATGCTGAATTATGATAAACATCTTAGTCACAGGAGGAAATGGGCAATTAGCAACTTGTATAAAAGATATAGAATCTAATTATTCTAATCTAAACATTATTTATACAGATTCTGATATTTTAGATATTACCGACTTAAAAGCTGTTCAGAATTTTTTTAACAATAAAACAATTCATTATTGCATTAATTGTGCTGCATATACAGCGGTAGATAAAGCGGAGACTGAGCAACAAGTAGCGAAGGAAATAAACACTCTAGGCCCTAGTAATCTTGCAAGAATCTGCAAGGATAATAAAACGACATTGATTCAGATTTCTACAGATTTTGTTTTTAAAGGAGATAAATCAATAGCCTATATAGAAACTGACACAACCATTCCAACCGGCATTTACGCTTTAACAAAGCTGGAAGGAGAACAAGAGGTTGCAAGATATTTAAATCAACATTTTATAATTAGAACGTCTTGGTTGTATTCTGAAAACGGGAATAATTTCATGAAAACCATGATAAAATTATCACACGACAGAAATGAATTAAATGTTGTGGCAGACCAAATAGGTACACCAACGTATGCAACAGATTTAGCAGAAACTATTTTAAAAATCATCACAACAAATCATCAAGAATACGGAATCTATCATTATAGTAACGAAGGTGTTGCTAGTTGGTACGATTTTGCCAAAGCAATTTTTGAAGAGGCTCGTATTAACATAAAAGTATTACCAATAAAAACCAAGGAATACCCAACACCAGCTAAAAGACCTCATTTTAGTGTGTTAGATAAATCCAAAATAAAAACCAGTTTAAATATCGAAATTCCTTATTGGAGAGATAGTTTAAAAAAAGCCCTATCAAATTATAATGGATAAAAATTTACAAATAGCCATAGAGGCTTCATTAGCAGCAGGAAAAGTTATTATGGAAGTTTATGATACGGCTTTTGGTGTAGAAGTTAAAGATGACAAATCTCCTTTAACTGAGGCTGATACAAAAGCGAACGATATTATTAACTCTTTTCTAATCCCTACGGAAATTCCAATTATTTCTGAAGAAAATAAGCAAACAGATTATTCCGTTAGAAAAACATGGGAAACTTGCTGGGTTGTTGACCCGGTTGATGGAACAAAAGAATTCATTAAGCGTAATGGAGAATTTACGGTTAATATTGCTTTAGTTACGAACGGAATGCCTGTTTTAGGTGTTATTTATGTTCCAGCTACAAAAACTATATATTATGCAGATGTAGAATCTAATAAAGCTTTTAAAGCAGATTTAACCTCTCATGATGTATCAGTTAAGCAGGTTTTAGAAGCATCTATACCAATACAACCAAAAGAAGGAAATACAAAAGTTGTTCAGGTTGTAGGTAGCCGTTCTCACATGAATCAAGACACATTAGACTTTATTGAAAGTATAAAAAAGCAAGGGAACGATGTTGAGGTAGTTTCAAAAGGTAGCTCTTTAAAATTTTGTTTAGTTACAGAAGGAAATGCAGATGTTTATCCGCGATTTGCACCAACGATGGAGTGGGATACAGCTGCTGGACAAGCTATTTGTAATGCTGTTGGCCTTAAAGTTATTTCTCAAGAAACAAAAAAAACATTAACTTACAATAAAGAAAATTTACTTAATAGCTATTTTATTGTTAGTAAATAATGCGAGATAAATCCTATAAAAGACATATAGCAAAAACCATTACTTGGAGGTTTATAGGTACCATAGATACTATAATATTATCATGGTTTATTACTGGCGATCCTTATGCTGGATTAAAAATAGGTTTAGCTGAAATCACCACGAAAAGTATTTTATATTATTTACATGAGCGGGTTTGGTTTAAGATTAATTTATCTAAAGAAGGTGTGTCCTTAGAGAGTAGAAAACGCCATCTTGCTAAAACAATTACTTGGCGAATAGTAGGTACCCTAGACACAATGACTTTAGCGTGGATAATATCAGGAAATCCTTTAGCAGCTCTTCAAATTGGTTTAGCAGAAGTTGTTACAAAAATGTTATTTTATTACCTACATGAGCGTGCGTGGTATAGAGTTGATTACGGTTTAAGAGATCGAAATAAAACATTGTAATAAAGTATAGGTATAAGGTAGAAAATACTAAACAAATATGCTTCGGCTTATGTTTATTTATAATTTCATTTATATTGTAAAAGAATAACTAGTCAATGAAAGAAAATATTATCACTCATACCTATCATATATCTCATCAAGATAGGAGAAAAGCAAATAATCATAACTCACTTCTATTGTGGTTTACAGGACTTTCTGGCTCTGGAAAGTCTACTATTGCTAATGTTGTAGAACAGAAACTATTTCAACAAGGCATTAAAACCTATACCTTAGATGGCGATAATATTAGAAAAGGTATTAATAAGGATTTGACCTTTGCACCAGAAGATAGAACGGAAAATATTCGAAGAATAGCAGAAGTTTCAAACTTAATGATTGACGCAGGTTTAGTGGTTTTAGCTGCTTTTGTTTCACCCTATAAAAAAGATCGTCAGAATATTAGAAGTATCGTTAAAGATGCTAACTTTGTTGAGGTGTACATAAATACTAGCGTTGAAGAGTGTGAAAGACGTGATGTAAAAGGGCTTTATAAAAAAGCTAGAGCAGGCGAAATTAAAAATATGACTGGAATTTCTGCTCCTTATGAAGCCCCAGAAAATCCAGGTATAGAGATTAAAACGGAAAACGAAACTGTTGAAGCAGCTGCTCAGCGTATCGTAGATTATATAACTCCAAAATTGTCCATGAACAATGAGTAAGTATTATTTAAATTATTTAGACGAATTAGAAAGCGAAGCCATTTTCGTATTACGTGAAGTATGGGCGCAATTTGAAAATCCTGTAATTTTATTTTCAGGAGGTAAGGATTCTATTTTAGTAACACATTTAGCTAAAAAAGCATTCTATCCAGCCAAAATTCCATTTGCTTTAATGCATGTGGATACTGGGCATAACTTCCCTGAAACCATTCAATTTAGAGATAATATTATAAAGGAATTGGGCGTACAACTTATTGTAGGATCTGTTCAAGAATCTATTGATGAAGGGAGGGTAGCAGAAGAAAAAGGTAAAAATGCGACAAGAAATGCCCTTCAGACGACCACTTTATTAGATGCTATTGAAGCTAACAAAATAGACTGCGCTATTGGTGGTGGAAGACGAGATGAAGAAAAGGCTAGAGCAAAAGAACGTTTTTTCTCACATCGAGATGATTTTGGACAATGGGATCCTAAAAATCAACGACCAGAATTATGGAATATTTTTAATGGAAAACATTTTCAAGGAGAACACTTTAGAGTATTCCCAATAAGTAACTGGACAGAAATGGACGTGTGGAATTATATTAAACGCGAAAACATCGCTATTCCATCTCTTTATTTTGCTCACGAACGAGAAGTAGTACGACGTGATGGCGCTTGGATTCCATATTCAGAATTTTTAATTTTAGAAGACCATGAAGAGGTTGTAACAAAAAAAATACGTTTTAGAACCTTAGGAGATATTACCATTACTGGAGGTGATGAATCTGACGCAGATACACTTGAAAAAATAGCTGCTGAGGTAGCAGGTATGAGAAATACAGAACGTGGTAATAGAAGTGATGATAAGCGCTCTGAATCTGCTATGGAAGACCGTAAGCGTTTAGGGTATTTTTAAAAACTACAATTAATCTTGAAAAGGACCTTTGGTAAAGTTAGAAAGGTTTTTTTTACAATTTCACAAAAAAATGATAGATAATAATCAATTATTACGTTTTACAACGGCGGGTAGTGTAGATGACGGAAAGAGTACCTTAATAGGTCGTTTGCTATATGATTCAAAATCTATTTTTGAAGACCAATTACAAGCTATTACAAATACAAGTAAAAAGAAAGGTCACGATGGAGTAGACCTAGCTCTGTTTACCGATGGTTTGCGTGATGAGCGCGAACAAGGTATTACAATTGATGTAGCTTATAGGTATTTTACCACTCCGAAACGTAAATTTATAATTGCAGATACTCCAGGGCATATTCAATACACTCGTAATATGGTTACAGGTGCCTCTACAGCAAATGTGGCTATTATATTAATAGATGCTAGACACGGAGTTATCGAACAAACTAAAAGGCATGCTTTTATAGCATCTTTATTACATATCCCACATATTATTGTTTGTATCAATAAAATGGATTTAGTAGATTTTTCAGAAGAGGTTTACAATAAAATTGTTTCAGAATTTGAAGAAATAGCTTCTAAATTATTGGTTACAGATATACGTTTCATTCCTATATCTGCCTTATTAGGGGATAATGTGGTTAATAAATCTGAAAACATGTCTTGGTATCAAGGAGCACCTATGTTGCATACTTTAGAAACTATACATATTGGAAGCGATATAAATAAAGTAGATGCTCGTTTTCCTGTGCAAACGGTACTTAGACCTCAAAGAGATGGGTTTATAGATTATAGAGGTTATGCAGGACGTGTAGCTAGTGGAATTTTTAGAAAAGGAGATGATGTAACAGTATTACCTTCAGGATTTACATCTAAAATTAAAACTATTGATACTATAGATGGTGAATTGGATGAGGCTATAGCATCTATGTCTGTTTCTATTACATTAGAAGACGATATTGATGTAAGTCGTGGAGATATGATTGTTCGCTCTAATAACAAGCCAGAAACCTCTCAAGACATTGAAGTCATGTTATGTTGGTTAAATAATAGTCCTTCTAAGCCTCGCGCTAAGTATTCTATTAGACACACAACTAATGAGCAAACAGCAATGATAAAGGAGGTTATTTATAAATATGATATAAATACTTTTGAGCGTCTTACAGGGGATACAGAGTTAAAAATGAATGATATCTCAAAAGTTAGAATTAGAACCACAAAACCATTAATGGTGGATTCTTATAGAGAAAATAGAGCAACAGGTAGTATTATTCTTGTTGATGATACCACAAATGAAACTGTCGCAGCTGGTATGATTGTTTAAATTTTAATACTCAAAATAATGAAAAAAATATTCTTATCTATACTTATAATAGTAAGTTTGAATGCTTGTAAAAATGATAAAAAAGAATCTAAAGAATTTACAGAGCAAGAAGGTATTAACGTTGAAGTAAAAAACAAAAATATTTTAAAATTTAATATCAACGCGATAGTTTCTGGTAATGAGGAGTTTACGGTTTATTATTTAGATGTAGACGATAAGGAAATCTCTAAGAAACGCTCAGTTTCAAAAAAAATAATTGGTTCTGAAATCATGCAGACTATTAATTTTGATTTTCCTGAAAATGTTATTCCAATTAAAATTTTATTTATGACAGGGAAAAATCAAGAAACAAAAATTGATATTATTGATGCATCTTTTGAAATGGATGATGTCGTTTTTGAGATACCAGGAGATAAGTTTTTTGATTACTTTAATCCAAATAAATTTATAGAATACAATCGAACTTCATCAAGCTATTCTCTTAAAGTTATTGAAGGAGAGTTTAATCCTATGTTTTTTTCAAGAATAGTATTGATAGATCGATTGGAAATGTTTTTTTATTAAAAAACCAAAAAGGTTATACTTAATTTCTATTATATTTAATCTATTAAATCAATGAGAAGTAAGATTTTAACTTTTTTTTATTCTGGGATTTCAACATTTTCAAATTTAATTGCAAGTTTTGTTGTATTTATTATTTTAGCTAGGGTTTTAAACAAATCAATTTTTGGGGATTATGTTTTTTATAACTCGCTAGCAGCTATTTTTTGTGTCTTAATTGATTTTGGTATAAATCAAAAGCTATTGAGAGAAGGGAGAATAGATTTGGGGAATCTTAAAAATCTCTTTTTAAATAATTTATTACTAAAAATCTATATTTTTATAGCTGTTTTTATTTTATATTTTGTTGTTTTAATAAAAATACTGAATTATGATTTTTACAGTATTTTGATTTTTTTAACGGTTTCCTCTTTTTCCTTTTTTCAATTATCAACCATTGTTTTTAGAGTTGTTGAAGATTATCGTATAGAAGCAATAATAACTTTAATAGGTTCTTTAATATTAGTTCTATCTTGTCTAGTTACATCCTATTATACTACCAATATAACAGTTATCTGCATGGTCATGTTAATTGTTAGGTTGTGTACGTTTTTAGCATCTCTATTGATTGTTAGTAAAAAAACAAACTTTAAGTTTAAGAACAATTCTATTCAGTATAAAACATTAATAGTAGAGTCACTACCATATCTAACGGACCGTATAGTTTCTGTGTTATATTCTAATGTTGATACTATAATAATAAAGTATTTTATTGGGTCTGTTGGTGTTGCAACGTATAATAGTGGATTAAAACTTGCATCAGGATCTTTAGGCGTTTCTACAATTTTATCTAATATCTACATACCGAAAATTAGTGTAATTACACATCAAGGAAATGAAATTAGTAAAAAAAACACTAAAATTTTTATAGATTTATGGTTATTGTTAGCTGTATTGGGACTGTTTGTTGTAATAATCTTCACCTTTTTTAATCAGGTTATTTCAGACGTTTTTTTTAATAATAAATTTGAGGAATTAATTTTCCTAATTCCAATGTTTGGTTTGTTTGTTAGTACTAGGTTATTAGCGTCATATTATGGTATTATACTAACCGCAATAGGGAAACAAAAATCAAGAGCAAAAGCAAACATTTTGTCTTTTGCAACAATGGTAATCTTTGGTATCTTTTTTACTTTCCATTTTGGTTTAAAAGGAACATTATTTTCATTAATTTCAACATCAATTTTATTAATTATTTTTTATGTTTTTATCTTAAAACAGATTAAGTTTAAACATTTATATCTTAAAGGTGTTTTTGGAATATTAATACTTACAATATTTATAGTATGGACAAGGTTATCGTAATAGGAGCTATTGATAGGCATAATTATGGGGATTTATTATTTCCTATATTAATAACAGAATACCTTAAACAAGAATTAAAAGAAGACTACTTAAAGCTTCAAATTGAATATTATGGAAGTGTGAATTCAAATTTATCTGCTTTTGGAGCAATTAAAACAGAATCATGCAATGAGTTGTTCAATAGTAAAGTAACAGATAAGACGGTAGTTGTTGTTGTAGGTGGGGCAGTATTGTTTGCTACCTGGATTAATATAATATCTTATTTAAAATCAGATTTATTGTTTAAAGTAATTAGTGTTGCAAATAAATTAATTCCTTCAGATATTTTGGAAAGGTTATTAGCCAAAACATATGGGTTTAAAATTAAAAAACCATTTATTATACCTAAAGAAATTTTTTTAGATGCACAACCTAAAATCACATACAATGCTGTTGGTGCATCTGGATTATCATTTGTTAGTCAGAAATCTAGAAAATATTTGTCTAATTCTTTAAATTATTCAGACTTCTTATCGGTTAGAGATCAAAAATCATATGATAACCTAATAGAAATAGGTGTAACAAAAGAATTTTTCGTAAGTCCTGATTCGGCTTTGATAATGTCTGATTATTTTCCTATTGTAGAATTAGAAAGAAAAGTAGAAAAAGCAACTCTTGATTTGGTGAATAAGTTTGGAAGAGACTACTTTTGTTTTCAGGTCGGATTAAAATATGCAAAAAACAATTATAATGTCATTGCAAAAAATTTAGATGAAATATCGCTCAAGCATAATCTCCCAATTTTACTACTTCCAATAGGAAATGCTCCTGGCCATAGTAATGATATTGCACTAAAGAAAATATTGAGTACCATGAAGTCAAATAATGTTGAGATATTAAAAAGTAGTAATGTCTATGATATTATGTTAGCAATTGCTGTTTCTAGAGTTTTTGCAGGAACAAGTCTTCATGGAAACATTACAGCTACTTCATTTAACGTCCAAAGTATTATATTAACCTCTGAAATACCTAAATTAAATAATTATGTAAAAACATGGTTGGACCCTGATGTTATCCACATAGTTGAATTTAATGATTTATACGATACTTTTTCTGTTATAATGGATAATGGATTTAATGGTTATAAAAACCTTGACAGTTTAAAGAATAAAGTTTATGAAAACTATAAAAGTTTGTTTAGTTTGACTTAATGCATAATTGAATTATATTCTTGAAATATATTTAATAAGTCGACCTCTAATAAATGGAGAGTCAGGACTAAAATACAACAAAGATGTTGATTAAAACAAAACCAAATTTTTTAGTAGTTGGAGTTCCAAAAGCAGGAACCTCATCTTTATACAACTACTTAAAAGAACATCCAGAGATATATCTTCCAGAACAAAAGGAACTTCATTTCTTCGCAAATAGAATACTTGAAAAAAACACAGAAGGACCAGGAGATAAACTAGCATTAAAAACTATAATTCGAAATAGAGAAGATTATGAATCACTTTATAAAAGTATAGATGAAGAAAGTGCTTTTGGAGATATTTCACCTTCTTATTTTTACTTTTCAGATACAGTAATTCCTCTAATTAAATCATATTTAGGGGATGAATTGAAAATTATTATCTCTTTAAGAGACCCAATTAGTAGAGCTTTTTCAAATTACTTGCATCAAAAACGTTTGCTACTAGAAACTCTTTCATTTAGTGAAGCTATCGATAGTGAATTAAAGAGAAAAACAAATAGATATGGTGATTTTTGGCGATACACTGAGCATTCATTATATTACGAAAATTGTAAAAAATATATTAAGGCTTTTGGAGAAGAAAATGTTAAAATTGTACTTTTTGAAAATTTAATTGCAGACTCCGAAAAAGAAATAAAGGACATTTATAAATTTCTAAATGTTGCCGATAATTTTAAACCACCAAATCTTAAAGAAATATTTAATAAAGGTGGGGTATACAAACAAAACAAACTAACTACTACTTTATTAAAGCCAACAAGATTTAAGCAACTAGCGTCAAAAGTCATAGGGCAAAAACTCTCTAATAAGTATAAAACTTATAAAGAAAGTGTCTTACAAAAATATACCGAATCTAAACCAGAAATAGATACGCAAACTTTAATAGAATTAAAAACATATTTTAAACAAGATATAGATCAACTTAAAACCTTGAATTTAGATATCTCGAAATGGAAATACTTTAAATAATAAATGACAAAACAACTCTCAATAATTATTATTAATTATAATGGTGAACGGTTTTTAAAAGACTGTATTGAGTCTATTAAAAAAACATGTCAAGGTATATCTTATGAAATAATTATAGTTGATAATGCATCACAGGATAATAGCATACAAGTATTAGAAAAGGAATTTGCTACAGATATCACATTAATAAAAAGTAAAGATAATTTAGGGTTTGCAAAAGGCAATAATTTAGGGGTTAGTAAAAGTAATGGCGAATTTATTCTATTGCTAAATAATGACACTATTTTAAGACATAGTTTACAACCGGCAATAGAGGCTTTTAAAACTAATAATGTTGGTATTGTAGGTATTAAAATGCTAGGAAAAGATAGCGAATATAGACACTCTGCTGGTTATTTTCCTTCAGCTAGTAGGTTAATCAAACTATCGCGATTATACAAATTTACAAACGGTTTTAAAACAGGCGATTTTAAAGACCTGGCACCAAAATCTGTAGATTGGGTTGAGGGTTCTTTTTTAATGACTAAAAAAGCTATTTGGCACAAGGTAAAAGGTTTAGATGAAGATTACTTCATGTATGTAGAAGATATAGATTTTTGCAAAAAAGTAACTACACACAATTTCAAAGTATTATATTTACCAAATATAGAATACCTTCACTTTGGTGGCTATGGTGCAAGTAGAGAACATATGCTAAAAGAAGGGTTTAAAAAGTATATAAACAAACACTTAAAAACACCTAAAAAACAATTAGCACATTTAAGCGTAGGTTTTAATTTCATGATTAAAGATGTTAAAAAAACTTTTACAAAAACTTCTTAAAATTTTTGGTAAAACCTATACACCAGACCAAAATATCCCCGATAAATTAATAGTTTCTATTTTTAGTAGAAGACTTTTAATGCTTTTAAGAGGTATACTGAATACAAGAAGAAAAATATTCTTGGGTAGAGGAGTTAAAATCTACAATAAAAGCAATTTTAAATTTGGGAAAGGTTGTACAATTGAGAATTATACAACAATTGATTGTTATGCTAAAAACTCTATAATATTTGGAGACTCTGTAAAAATAGGTTCCTTTTCTACTATAAGCACTACTAGTCATTTATCTAAATATGGTTTAGGACTAAATATTGGGAATCACTCTGCAATTGGAGAATATTCATATTTTGGGTGTTCTGGTGGAATTTTAATTGGTAATGATGTTATAATGGGGCAATACATTAGTTTCCATTCTGAAAATCATATATTTTTAGACCATACCAAACTAATTAGAGAGCAGGGAGTAATTTCTAAAGGTATTTCATTAGGAAATAATATATGGGTTGGTTCTAAAGTAACGTTTCTTGATGGATGTATACTTGGAGATAATTGCGTTGTAGCAGCTGGTTCTGTGGTGAAAGGTGAGTTTTCTTCAAATGTAATAATTGGAGGGATTCCTGCTAAAGTTTTAAAACAATTATGAGTAAAACCATTCTTTATATACATCAGTCTGCAGAATTATATGGCTCAGATAAAACCTTGTTATACTTAGCTAATGGCATTAATATCCGACCAGATTTTAATGTAATAGTGGTGATTCCTAATGATGGTCCTTTAAAAAAGAAGTTAGAAGCACATCATATAAAAGTAATCATTTCTCCAATCATTAAAGTTTCGAGAAGTATGTTTACTATAAAAAGCTTATTGTTGCTACCTTTTACTATTATAACTTCTGTAAATAAATTAAAAAAAGCTTTAAAAGGAACTAAAGTAGATATTGTACATTCTAACACTTTAGCCGTATTAGTTGGTGCTTTTTATGCTAAAAAATACAAAATCAGACATATATGGCATGTCCATGAGATTATAGAAAAACCAAAAATAGTTAGCAGTATATTTCCTGTAATTGTTGATTTGTTTTCTTCCGAAGTTGTATTTAATTCGAATGCTTCAAAAACTTTTTTGTGCAATAAAAGACCAAGGTTATTAAAAAAATCACATATAGTATTAAATGGTTTGGATAGAGAAGCACCAAAAACTAGTACAGCTAAAATAAAAAATATTAGAACTAATTTATTTAAAGTTGAAAAACATGATGTTGTACTGGGGTTAGTAGGAAGAATAAACAAATGGAAGGGGCAACTACTACTTCTTGAAGCTTTTAAAAATGTAAAACCAGAATTTAATAATTTGAAACTAATTTTTATAGGATCACCTCCACCTAATCAAGATTATTTTATTCATGATTTACAAAACAAAATTGAAGAATATAAGCTAGAAAATGACTGTAGAATAGTTCCGTTTCAAAATAACATATGGGGTATTTGGGACAGTATTGATATTGCAGTTATACCTTCTACAGAACCTGAACCTTTTGGATTAGTAGCACTAGAAGCAATGTTGGCTAAAAAACTAATAATTGCAGCAAATCATGGAGGTTTGGTTGAAATTATATTGCCAGAAACAGGTTATTTATTTGCACCTAATGACGTAAAGTCTTTAGAAGTAAAAATAAAACAATCTCTTACAAATGAGGGGCAAGTTGAAAATTTCATTCAAAAAGGTTATAAAAGAGCAATAAATGAATTTTCTTTGCAAACTTACCTCAACCACTTTATCAAGTTGTATAAGATCTCTTTTTAATTATAAATTTTAAAGAACAATTAAGGTATAATCCTTTAAAATGGTTATTAAAATCTTTTACGCAATACTAAAATAATCTTAGGTAATTTAAATGAGTTAATGCAACGACTATTATTTAATATTTCAATAGCTAAAACATATAAGATATTATTTATTTTATATGTTTTAAATGTTTATTATTTGAAATCATTTGAGCTTACCTACTCACTAACTTTATTGTTTGGAATATTTATGCTTCCTACGATAAAGATAAGTAGGTTCACTTTTGAAATAATTTCATTACTATTTTTAATATTGATAACATCAATTGTTAGTTCTTTATATTACGGTTTTGATACTTTTAATTTTTTAAAGGGAATTTTATATTTTACTAAACCAATTTTAATGATTTTAGTAGGATATGCTTTCTGTTTAAAAATAAATAATAAAGATTTTATATTTAAATTTTTAATCTATTTCTCCATATTATTAGCTTTATCACATATTTTTATAGTAATTAAGTGGTTTTATCTTGAAGATATAAGTGTGAATTATTTGAGATATTTAGGAGGAAAAAGTAACCTAATTGAGTTTTTTGGACTTATCTTCTTATTATCTAGAAATAAACTCAAGCTATTTTTTTTAAATAAAAACTTTGTAAGTATAGGCGTTATAATCCTCACTATATCATTTGTTTTCTATTTTTCTAGAACACAATTTGTGGCGTTAATTATTTTTATGTTTTGTATTTATGGATATACAAGATTGAACACGAAGTCAATCTTAATTGGTGTTTCATCTATTTTCTCAATAATTCTTTTGTTTGTAATCTTACACTCCGTTAACTTAGATAGAAACTCAACAGGAGTTGAAGGCTTCTTGTATAAGCTAAAAGTGGCGCCATCTGAAATATTCAATGCAGATATTAATATTGAAAATCATGCTGAACTATGGGATAAATGGAGAGGTTTTGAAGCTAAAAAAGCTATCGATCAAATTAGTGAAAGAGGAACTTTCGCTGTTATTTTTGGTGCGGGAATAGGAAGCTTAGTTGATTTAGACATAGATTTTGCAATCCAAGGAATTGATTCCAAACTGATTCCTATTATCCATAACGGTTATATTTTAGTATATTTTAAAGCTGGTCTTTTGGGAGTCTTTTTCTATTTAGTTTTTATCGCTCGACTTTATTCAAAAACTTATGCTAAATCTATAAATAATGGATACTTGGAGACAATAAATAATTTAGTGGGTGGATTTGCATTTTATTTGTTATTTACCTCCCTAATTATTTCTGGAATTTATAATGTTAATAGTTTACTACCATTTATATTAGGCTACTTTTTATGTGTAAACCACTTAACTAACTTAAATAGAATATGAGGATTGGAATATTAGGAACTAGAGGTGTACCAAATTATCATGGAGGTTTTGAGCAGTTTGCAGAGTTTTTTTCTGTGTATTTGGCAAAGCAAGGCCATGAGGTGTCTGTATATAATTCTAGTTGCCATCCTTATCAAAATAAAAACTTTAAAGGTGTAAACATTATACATTGTTATGACCCAGAGGATAAGATAGGGACTGCAGGACAATTTATATATGATTTAAAGTGCATTTTAGACGCTAGAAAAAGAGGTTTTGATGTACTTCTTCAATTAGGGTATACAAGTAGTACTGTTTGGTATAAATTACTACCTAAAAAGGCGTTAATTATTACAAATATGGATGGTTTAGAATGGAAACGATCTAAATACTCCAAGCCAGTACAAAGGTTTTTAAAATTTGCTGAAAAGCTAGCTGTAATTTCTAGTGATTACTTAATTGCAGACTCTATAGGAATTCAAAATTATTTAAAAAATACGTATAATATAAACTCAGAATATATTGCTTACGGAGCGGAAATATTTAACACTCCAAATCAACACATTTTATCTGAATATAATCTAGAACCATACAGTTACAATATGTTGATAGCTAGATTAGAACCAGAAAATAATATTGAAACGATACTTGACGGAGTTGCTTCGTCTAATAATAAAACTCCGTTTATAGTTGTAGGAAAGCATGACGTAAATGCTTTTGGAGCTTATTTAAAAGATAAATTTAAGCATCAACCACATATTCATTTTGTAGGAGGGATATATAACTTAGAGCATTTAAATAACTTAAGATATTATTCAAACTTATACTTTCATGGTCATTCTGTCGGCGGAACAAACCCGTCTTTACTTGAAGCAATGTCTTCAAGAGCTTTAATAATTGCAAATGATAATGAGTTTAATAAAACTATTTTAAAAGAAAATGCCTTTTATTTTAAATCAGGAGATGATGTTAAAAATTATCTAGAAACAGTTTTGAAAGCAGATCATCAGGATAAGCTAGATAATTGCAATAATCAAATAATTAAATATTTTAATTGGAACTTAATTAATAAGAAGTATTTAGATTTCTTTAATGCATGTATTAGTGAACATTAAGACTATCATAAATCATCCAGATTTTTTTTCTTATTTAATAGGGCTAATACTTTCAACCCTATTAATAGGTTATGCTCCAAGTAGTATTGCATTCGGAGTCTTTCTGTTTTTTGTATTAAGATTTACTATAATTAATAAACCAAAATTTAAAGTATCTCCGATGCTTTTACTGCCCATAGGGCTATACCTTTTGTTCTGTTGTTCTTATTTTTGGTCTGTAGATACTAAAAACACCATCAAAGGGATAGAAAGATTCGTTCCTTTGTTTTTATTTCCAATAGCGTTTAGTGTAATTCCTAAGTTTTCCAAAAAACAATATAATATTGTACTTAATATTTTCACAAAATCTAATGTTTTGTTTGGAGTATTGTTTTTGTTGTCCGCATCATTGAACTATTTTAAAACTAAATCCTTAGATGTATTCACTTATCATAATCTAGTATCTATTCTGGATCTAAATGCTATATATGTATCCGTTTTTTTTAGTTTTAGTTATTTCTATTTGTTATCCAAAAAAAACAAATCTAAACTAGAAAAGCTGTCACTATTTTTTCTCGGACTTATAATTTTGCTTCTATCATCCAAAATGTTAATTACTGCTTTTTTGATTTGTAATTTGTTGTTTTTATTTTTTTATAAAAAGGTCGAATACTTTAAAAGCATAAAAGCAATATTGTCAATCTTGGTGCTAACAATAGTTTTTGGGATTTCTTCAAGTCAAGTATATGATAGGTTTTTTGAGGAAACTAGAACTGATTATGATGAGGTTCTACATAGTGAAAAATTTAATAGAGTCTATCCTTGGACAGGGAGTTCGATACGAATATTGCAACTAAGAATTTTAAAGGATCAAATAGAAGAAGAAGATATATTTTGGCGAGGGTTCGGATTATATGCTTCTAGAGAAAATTTAAGAGAAAGACACCTAAATTTTAATACCTATAAAGGGTATCACGAATATAATTACCATAATTTATATGCTCAATTTTTATCAGAACTTGGGATTTTTGGGCTGCTTTATTTGTTGGTTATTTTAGTTTTAAATACTCGCAAAGCAATAAAGTCAAAAGTATTTCTGTTCTTAGTATTTAATATTATCTTTATGATGATGTTTCTTACAGAATCTTTTCTTTGGGTGCATAGGGGAATGTTTCTTTTTATTATTTTCTTTTGCCTATTTAATAGCACAATGTTTCTTAAGAAACACACTATTACCAATTAAGAATCTATTTTAAGTAACATACTCTATTTATTTCCTATTTTTGTTTAACATAAATCAAACATTATGAAAATATCAGTAATTGGCACAGGCTATGTTGGCTTAGTAACAGGTACCTGTTTAGCAGAAACAGGTAACGAAGTTCTTTGTATAGACATAAATGAAGAAAAGGTAAAACAAATGCAAAATGGTATTGTTCCTATTTATGAGCCTTTACTAGATGTTTTGTTTGATAGAAATATAAAAGAAGATAGGCTACGTTTCTCTACTTCTTTACAGGAAGGAATCGATCACGGAGAGATTATTTTCTTAGCGCTTCCAACTCCAGAAGATGAGGATGGTTCTGCAGACCTTTCTTATGTTTTAGGAGCAGCTAAAGATATTGGGAAGCTTCTTACAGAATATAAGGTTATTGTAGACAAAAGTACCGTTCCAGTAGGTACATCAGATAGAGTAAAAGAAGCTATAGCAAATGAAACAACGGTAGATTTTGATGTAGTTTCTAATCCGGAATTTTTACGTGAAGGTTTTGCTGTAGATGATTTCTTAAAACCAGAAAGAATAGTAATAGGTTCAAGTTCCGATAGAGCAACAGCATTAATGCAAAAACTATATAGTCCGTTCGTAAGATCAGGAAACCCAATTATTATTATGGATGAAAAGTCAGCAGAACTTACTAAGTATGCTGCGAATTCTTTTTTAGCCACAAAAATTACCTTTATGAATGAAATAGCTAACTTTTGTGAAAAAGTTGGTGCAGATGTAGATATGGTTCGCTTAGGTATGGGAACAGATTCTCGTATTGGTAAACGCTTCCTTTTTCCAGGAATAGGGTATGGTGGTTCTTGTTTTCCTAAGGATGTAAAAGCATTACATAAATCCGGAAAAGAGAATAATTACGATTTCGATATTTTAAATGCAGTAATTAAAGTGAATGATATTCAGAAAAAAATATTAATTCCTAGAATACTTTCGCATTTTAATATGGATTTAAAAGGAAAAACCTTTGCTATTTGGGGCTTAGCATTCAAACCAGAAACTGATGATATTCGTGAAGCTCCAGCATTATATATGATGGAAGAGCTATTAAAACACGAGGCAAACTTAAAGGTGTATGACCCAGAAGCAATGCCTAATGTAAAACGAAAGTTTGGCGACCAGTTACAATATGCTAATAATATGTATGAGGCAGCAAAGGATGTAGATGCGCTTATTATATGTACAGAATGGAGTATTTTTAGAACACCAGATCTAGATAAGCTAAAACAGATAATGAATAATCCTGTGATTTTTGATGGTAGAAACTTATACGATGTAAAAGAAATGAAGGCAGAAGGGTTTAATTATAGTTCGATAGGAAGAACATCTTAAAAACACATTTATGAAGAAGGTACTTATAACAGGAGCAGCAGGTTTTTTAGGTTCGCATTTAACCGATAAATTCTTAAAAGAAGGATTCTATGTCATTGGTATGGATAATTTCATTACCGGAGATAAGAAAAACATTAGCCATTTAGCTGATAACCCAAATTTTGAATTTATAGAACATGATGTTACAGAATACATAAAAATTGAAGGAGATTTACATTATATCCTACATTTTGCTTCACCAGCAAGTCCTATCGATTATTTGAAAATTCCAATTCAAACTTTAAAAGTTGGTTCCTTAGGAACACATAATCTTTTGGGTTTAGCTAAGGCTAAAAATGCTAGATTATTAATTGCATCTACTTCCGAAGTGTACGGAGATCCGTTAGTTCATCCACAAACCGAAGAATATTACGGTAACGTTAATACTATAGGTCCAAGAGGAGTTTATGACGAAGCAAAACGCTTTCAAGAGTCAATTACTATGGCTTATCATAGATTTCATGGTTTAGAAACACGTATCGTGCGTATATTTAATACTTATGGTCCAAGAATGCGATTAAACGATGGTAGAGTAATTCCTGCTTTTATGGGGCAAGCTTTAAGAGGTGAAGACTTAACCGTTTTTGGCGACGGAATGCAAACAAGGTCTTTCTGTTATGTTGATGATCAAGTAGAAGGAATTTATAAATTGTTATTTAGTGATTATTCTTATCCAGTAAATATTGGTAACCCTAATGAAATAACAATCAAAGACTTTGCGGAAGAAATAATTAAGCTTACAAATACAGAGCAAAAAATTATTTATAAAGATCTACCTGTAGACGACCCAATGCAAAGACAGCCAGATATTTCATTAGCAAAAAAACTATTAGGCTGGTATCCAAAAGTAGAAAGGGAAGAAGGAATGTTAAAAACATTCAATTATTTTAAGTCACTATCTGAAGAGGAGCTACATAAAAGTGAGCATAAAGATTTCTCTAAACACATAAAAAAATAAATTGAGTACAGTTAAACCCGGAAGATATTCAGTCTATTTAAGACCAATCTCGTATTTTATAGATTTAAGCATCATTAACGGTCTTGCGCTACTTTGTTTTTTCAAAAGTGTAGATCCCGTTTCATTTGTGTTTCTAATCTCTATTGCTTGGGTTGTTATATCCTTGTATTCTAATTTCTATGCTGTTTTTAGGTATACGAAGGAGGTGTTGATAATATCGCTTATTTTAAGGCAAATGGCGCTTTTTACCCTTGTCGTTTTTGCTTTCTCAGGTCTTTATTATAAAATTAATATTCTCCCAGAAACAATCTTTAAATATGTAGGTTCCGTTTTTCTTTTAATTAGCATATTTAAGTTTGCACTTTATTATTTATTACAGAGATATAGGGTTTCCTTTGGTGGTAACTTTAGGATTACTGCAATTTTAGGAAAAAACAAACAAACGCAAGCTTTAGAAGAGTTTTTTACAGAAAACCCAGAATATGGTTATTCTCACACAAAAACCTTTAGTTTTAAAAACATAACAGATGAAGAAATAGAAGCTTGTTTCAGATTTATAAAAGAAGAAAAAGTTGATGAAATCTATTGTTCTTTATCGCAATTAACAAATAGTCAGCTTAATAAAGTGGTTGATTTTGCGGATAATAATCTGAAATTAGTTAAGTTTTTACCAGATAATAAGGATGTGTATTCAAAGAAATTAAAATATGAATACTATGATTATATTCCAATTCTATCCTTAAGAAATATTCCCTTAGAAGACTCTGTAAATCAGTTTGTAAAAAGAGCTTTTGATATTGTTTTTTCTTCACTAGTCATCGTTTTCTTTTTATCTTGGTTAACCCCTTTAATAGCTATTTTAATAAAACTAGAGTCTAAAGGGCCTGTGTTTTTCAAACAATCTAGAAACGGTTTCAACTATAAGGAGTTTGAATGTTATAAATTCAGATCTATGATGCCAAATAAAAATGCGCATTTACATCAAGCTACTAGAGGAGATCAACGTGTAACTAGAGTAGGGAAATTTATAAGAAAAACAAGTATAGATGAACTTCCTCAATTCTATAATGTGCTTTTTGGAGATATGTCTGTAGTTGGTCCAAGACCTCATATGGTAAGCCATACCAATATGTATGCTAAGAAAATAGATAAGTTTATGGTTCGTCACTTTGTGAAGCCTGGTATTACCGGATTAGCACAAATTAGCGGCTATAGAGGAGAGGTGGAAACCGATAAGGATATTATTGGTCGTGTTAAATATGATATTTTTTATATTGAAAATTGGTCGTTATTATTAGATTTTAAAATCATCCTTAAAACCCTCATAAACACCATAAGAGGTGAGGAGAAAGCATATTAGATTAACCTTGAAACTTCTTCTAATTGCTTCTCTAAATTAAATACGTTTATTGCTTTTTCTTTTATTTTCTGTTTATACTCTAAAGTCAGTTCCGAAGTATTTATTCTTGCAATAAGCTTATTTAAATCTTGGTAATTCCCTGCTTCAGCAACCCAACCTAGTTTGTTTTCATTAACAATATTTTCTCCTTCACCACCTCCAAAATATAATATAGGAAGGCCTAGTTTTGCGTATTCAAATATTTTAGAAGGAACCGATCCGTAAATTCTGTTTAATAGTGGAATAATAGCAATATCATATTGTAAAAGGGCTTTGTGTAAACTGCTTCTGCTTACACTTCCGTGGAAATAAATAGGTAGTTTTGGATGCTTTTTTATGAAATCTTCAATTAGATTTTGTTCTGCCCCAGAACCATATATATGTAACTCTATATGGTTATATTTTAATTCGGTACAGAGTTTATGAATTCCTTGTGCAATACCCAAAAGACCTGCGTACACTAGTTTTATCTTCGTTTCATTAGGACTTCTTTCTACTATCTTCGGAGCTATAAAATCAGGATAGTTTCTGTATAATAAGCTTTTCTTTTCTGGAGATAGTGTTCGTATATGTGTGAGTATTTCTTCACTTTGCCCTAATATTATATCGGCAGATTTATAATTAAAACGCTCAATATTTTCAAGCATTTTATAGCTGAAGTTCTTCTTTAAAGCTCCAAGTTCTAATCCTGCTATAGGCCATAAATCGCTCACGTTTAAAATAAGTTTTCTTTTTTTAGAACGTAAAAAAAACATTGAAGTAAATGCAACTAACAAAGGTGGGGATTGAACAATTACGGTTTTAGGAATTTTATTAAATGTAAAAAACCATATCAAACTGAAACTGTAAGAAAGCATAGCTATTAGACGCAAAAACTTATTTTTAGATACCGTTGCATAAAGCCATAATCTATGGATTTGTATGTTGTTTTCTGTACTACTGTGCCTAAACTCCCCTTTGTAGTTTTCAAATATTTTTCCCGTTGGGTAGTTTGGTAAGGGGGTGATAACTTGAACGTTAAAGTTGCGTTTTTCTAAACCTTCTGCTAAATGGAAAATACGATTAGAGGCAGCTCCAATTTCTGGCGGGAAGTAACTTGTTATAATTAAAACGTCTTTCATTTATATTAATTAATAAAGGATGTAAATTGTTTCAGTTTTCCACTTTTAGATCGCTTAATCATATCTTGTCTCTCAAAAATAACCTTTAGCCCTTTTTCTAGATAGTTTTCCATTTCAGATTTTATCTTTTCTATTTTATCTTTAGAAATCACCTCTGAACTCGCGTAAATAACTTTAAAAGTGTCTATTTTATGTTGTTCTATAATAAACTCTCTTACTTTTCCGTCGTCCTCAATAATGCTTTTAGTAATATAATAAAAAGTTAATCCTGCCGCTTTTTTTCCGCTAGGTAAAATGGCAATATCATTGGTCCTACCAATTAGTTTCTCAAGAATAGGTTTTTGCATTGTACTCTCTTTACTTAAGATCCCAATGTCTCCACTATCATAGCGTATAAACGGATGTGCCTTGTTATAAAGAGATGTAACTACAATTCGGCCCTCTTCTCCATATGGTAAAATATGGTCGTTCTCATCTAATATTTCTACATACGTAGTTTCGCTGTTTACTTGCCAGATATCTTCTGGGTTTTGAAACGCGATTAAATCTATTTCCGAAACACCATATTCGTTAATAACCGGTACATTAAGTTGTTTTTCTAACAGTTTTTTGTCTTCTTCAAAAAGCATTTCAGAAGTTACTACGCAGGCTTTTAATCTAGGACAAACAGTTGTGAGGATGAGGTTTTTCTTTTTAAGGAATTTTGCAAATTGTACAATGCTACTAGTGTAACCATTGATGTAATCAAAAGGCGTTTTTTTGAATTTCTCCAAGCATTTTTCAAAAGCTGTATCACTTAAATCAAAAACAGAAAAGCGATACCTATTGCCTAATGCGTCTTTAAGCCTCTCTTTATAATACCCTTTTTTGTCTAAGGGAATTCCGTAAAATCGTGCTTGTTTCGATTTGTTAAAATCAATATCAAACCAACCAAATCTATTTTGAATAATAGACCAAGTTAAGGCATGGCAAAAGTTGTCTTTTGCATAGAAAAAAGGATCTCCAGAAGCGCCTGAGGTATTACTTATATATACGTTTTTGGTTGAAAATCCTTTAGAAAGTCTTTGTTCTAAAGGGCGCTGTACATCCCGTTTTGTCATTACAGGAACATCCTTCCAATCTTTAATATCAGCGTTTTTTATAATTTCTTTATAGAAGGAATTATTTTGAAGATGATAATCTAAAATCTCTTTTCTTTTTTGAAAGATATAGGCTTCAAAGTCTGTATCCTTTATATTTTGAATTTCCTCTAAAGCAAGTCTAGCCTTCGAAATAGGAAAGCCATTTAATTTTAAAGAAAGATCAAATAAATTCAACTGTAAAAGATATTTTTGTAAAGTAAATAAAAAATATTCGTGTAATCGAAGCATTAGTTTTATTTTTGAACAAACAAAAAACAACATGACAATTTTAATTCTTGGTTCTGGCGGAAGAGAGCATACTTTTGCCTGGAAAATTTCTCAAAGCCCTTTATGTAAAAACCTTTATGTTGCTCCTGGAAACTCCGGAACAGCTAAAATTGCTACCAATGTGAATATTGGAGTTACAGATTTTCAAGCTATTAAAACCTTAGTTTTAGAAAAAGAAATAAACATGGTTGTTGTGGGGCCAGAAGATCCTTTAGTACAAGGGGTTCATGATTTCTTTTTAAACGATGCCGACTTAAAGCATGTTTCTGTTATAGGTCCTGAAAAAGCCGCAGCAGAATTAGAAGGAAGCAAGGAGTTTGCAAAAGAATTTATGTACAGACATAACATTCCAACTGCAGCTTACCAAAGTTTTGATGCTAGCAATGTACAAGAAGGTTATGCTTTTTTAGAAACTTTAAACCCTCCGTATGTTTTAAAAGCAGACGGATTAGCAGCAGGTAAAGGTGTTTTAATTCTAAATAGCTTAGAAGAGGCTAAAGCAGAACTAAAAAGCATGTTGGTAGATGCAAAATTTGGTACAGCAAGTAATAAAGTGGTGATTGAAGAGTTTCTTGACGGAATAGAACTTAGTTGCTTTGTACTTACAGACGGAAAAAACTACAAAATCCTTCCAACGGCAAAAGATTATAAACGAATAGGAGAAGGAGATACAGGATTAAATACCGGTGGAATGGGAGCGGTTTCTCCAGTTCCTTTTGTTACAGAAGCATTTTTAAATAAAATTGAAGAGCGTATTGTAAAGCCTACTATTTCTGGCTTACAAAAAGATAACTTACCTTATAAAGGTTTCGTTTTTATAGGCTTAATTAAAGTTGGTGACGACCCTAAGGTTATCGAGTATAACGTTAGAATGGGAGACCCAGAAACCGAAGTGGTTTTGCCTAGACTTAAAAATGATTTAGTTGAAATATTTCAAGCTATAGCCAATCAGACTTTAGATAAAGTTGCTATTGAAATTGATGAAAGAGCAGCAACAACAGTAATGTTAGTGTCTGGTGGTTACCCGGAAGCTTATGAAAAAGGAAAAGAAATTTCTGGTGTAGAAAACATTACAGATTCTATAGCTTTTCATGCCGGAGCAAAACTAGAAAATGATAAGATAGTGACTTCTGGAGGGCGTGTAATGGCAATTACTAGCTACGGAGATACCTACAAAGAGGCCATAAAAAAATCTTACCAAAGTATAGAAAAACTACATTTTGATAAGATGTATTATCGTAAAGATATTGGATTTGACTTATAAAATCTTATAAAAAAGAATGCGAAGAGATACTTTTATCCTCTTCGTTATTCTTGTCAAATTTTCTTAATTGCATCATCCAATAAACCATGGCAACAAATCCAATAAGAATAAAAATCCAAGAAAAGATGTTTGCAGCAAACCAATTCTCTAATTCTAATGCTACTAAAGCATCAATAGGAGCAAATAATACATCCACAAATAAATCCTGAATTGCGTATAAGAAGTCTTTCATAATAGTAATAATAGTATATTTACAATGCAAAAATACAAAAAGGGTTCATGATTACAAGTATTTTCAGTAAATCTAAACCAATTAATTTTTTAATTGTTTTTGTTATTACTGCTTTAGCATTTTTAACAATCAAATTTAAGCATATAGATGCGCCAGTATCTAGTATGTTTATTTTTGAACAGGTGATAACTTTTTTAGGGCTTTATTTCTCTATTTTGGTACTGAATTTTATTGCTTCTAAAAACGATTTAACTCCAAAGAGTAATCTTGAAATTGTCCTTTTTAGCTTCTTTCTACTTTTGCTACCTGAATCTTTGTTTAGTGCAAAAGTTATATGGGCTAACTTTTTTATTTTATTGGCAGTTAGACGATTAGTAAGCTTACGAACAAAAAAAAGAGTTAAAGCAAAGTTGTTTGATGCAGCAATGTTAATTGGTATTGCAGCCTTATTTTACTTTTGGGCAATTTTATTTTTTCTGCTTATTCCTTTAATCTTATTGTTTCATTCAGATGATAATATAAAACATTGGGTAATCCCTTTTGTGGGATTAATGACCTTGTTTATTTTATGTGTTGGGGCTTCTATAGTGATGCATGATGGTTATTTTCGTTTTTTTAAAGTGAATCATGCTATATGCCTAGATTTAAGTGTCTATAATACATTGCAGTATATAGTTTCAACTGCAATTATGTTGGTTTTTGGTTTATGGTCTTCTTTTTCTTATGTGTCTAGTATTAAAATGAAAACTAGCGGGTTAAGGCCTGGATTTAAGGTCGTTTTTGCAGGTATGTTTATTGCCGTAGTAATCATTTTAATTTCCCCGAATAAAAACGGAAGTGATTTTCTGTTTCTATTTGCTCCTTTAGTAATTGTGATTGCTAATTATATAGAGTTAATAAAACAGAAATGGATTAAAGAGGTGTTTTTTAGTGTACTATTAATTACCCCAATCGTATTTTTAGTGCTGAACTTTTTGTCCGTAAGCTAAATCTCCTGCATCGCCTATTCCTGGTACAATATAGCCTTTGTCGTTTAGTTTAGGGTCTATTGTTGCAATCCATAAATGGGTATCTTCGGCAAAATTCTTACTAACATAATCAACACCTTCTTGTGCTCCAACAATACTGATTAAATGCACGCTTTTTGGAGTTCCAAATGGTTTTAAGGCTTCAAAAGTTGCAAGCATAGATTGTCCGGTTGCAAGCATAGGGTCTGCAAGAATCAATGTTTTTCCTTCCAAACTTGGGCAAGCTAAGTACTCTACAATAATTTCAAAAGTATCCGGATTTTCTTTATGATGTCTGTATGCCGAAATAAATGCGTTTTCTGCAGCATCAAAATAATTTAATAATCCGTTGTGTAATGGTACTCCAGCTCTTAAGATAGAACATAAAACAATATCACTTTCAGGTAAATCTATATCGCAGTTTCCTAATGGGGTTTCTACATTTTTAGAATTAAAAGGCAAAGATTTACTCATTTCGTATCCTAAAATTTCACCTACACGCTCAATATTTCGTCTAAAACGCATGCTGTCCTTTTGAATGTTTACATCTCTTATTTCAGCAATAAAAGTGTTTAAAATCGAGTTTTCTTCAGATAAATTGTGAATATGCATAGCTGTAATTTTGTTTTGAGTGGTAAAGTTAATTATTTAGAAGTATATTTACATCTTTAAAATTTATCATTATGTTTTCAGAAAAAGCCAATAAAATATTTCAAGAAGTAATTGAAAAATATCACGTAGTAAATACGGTTGATCAACCATTTACCAATGTATATGACAAAGACACTAATTTATTAGAACATTTATTATACAGAAAATGTTGGATTGACACAGTACAATGGCATTATGAAGATATTATTAGAGATCCACAAATTGATCCTGTTGCTGCCTTAAAACTGAAACGTCAAATTGATGCTTCAAACCAAGATAGAACAGATATGGTGGAGTATATTGATAGTTATTTTTTAGAGAAATATAAAGATGTTTCTGTAAAAGAAAATGCTACAATTAATACCGAAAGCCCTGCTTGGGGAGTAGATAGACTTTCTATTTTAGCACTAAAAGTATACCATATGCATGAAGAAGCTACTCGTGAAGATGCTTCAGAAGCACATAGAGAAGCTTGTCAGAAAAAATTAGACATTTTACTAGAGCAACGTGTAGATTTAAGTACTGCAATTGATACTTTATTAAATGATATTGCAAACGGAGATAAATACATGAAAGTGTACAAGCAAATGAAAATGTATAATGACGATGAACTAAACCCAGTTTTACGTTCTCAGAAGTAATACATTCCTGCGAAAGCAGGATTTTCTTTTTATAATTATATGCCCAAAAAATCTAAACATATACTTGTTATTAGGCTTTCTGCAATGGGAGATGCTGCAATGACAGTTCCTGTGTTGCGAGCATTTACGCAACAACACCCCGATGTAAAAATTACTGTTTTAACACGTGGGTTTTTTAAACCGTTTTTTAGAGGTTTAGCAAATGTTTCTGTTTTTTCTATAGATTTAAAAGGAAAGCATAAAGGTGTTTTTGGACTTTATAAACTTTCAAAAGAATTAAAAAAACTAGATATTGATGCTGTTGCAGATTTGCATAACGTATTACGAACTAATATTCTGAAAGTATTTTTCTTCGGAAGAAAATTTATACAAATAGATAAGGGTAGGGCAGAAAAGAAAGCTTTGGTTTCTGGTAAATCTTTTCAGCAATTAAAAACAACTCACGAGCGTTATGCCGATGTTTTTAGAAAATTAGGTTTCTCTTTAGATTTATCAAATCCGGAGTTTCCAAAGCGTGTAACATTAAGTTCTAAAACATTAGAAATTACTGGTACAGATACTCGAAAATGGATTGGAATTGCGCCTTTTGCTGCACATGAGAGTAAGATGTATCCACTAGATTTAATGGAAGAAGTTATCGAATCTCTTTCAAAAGACTATAAAGTATTGCTTTTTGGTGGCGGTAAAAGAGAAGTTGAAATTCTTAATGGGTTTCAAGAGAAAAATGATAATGTCATAAATCTAGCAGGTAAGTTAAATCTAGAGGAAGAGCTAGATGTGATTTCTAATCTAGATATAATGCTTTCTATGGATTCTGGAAATGCACACATGGCTGCCATGTTGGGAAAAAAAGTAATTACCGTTTGGGGAGTTACGCATCCTTACGCAGGATTTGCACCTTTTAATCAGCCAGCAGAATATGCTTTACTTGCAGACAGGGAAGCCTTTCCTTTAATACCAACTTCGGTTTATGGGAATAAATTCCCGGAAGACTATGTAGATGCAAGCAGAAGTATTCCTCCAAAAAAAATTATAGATACCATTAATAATATTATATAACTTGTTGTTTGCTCAATAAGAAATAAAAAAAGCCTACTCGTTGGAGTAGGCTTTTTTATTAAGCTTGTTTTCTGTTAAACATCATCGTAATCGATAACGATTTTAGATGTGGTAGGCTGCGCTTGACAAGTTAAAACTAAACCTTCTGCTAATTCGCTTTCGGTTAAAATATTATTTTGTCTCATAGTAGCTTCACCTTCTTTTATTCTAGCAATACAGCTACTGCAAATTCCGCCTTGGCAAGAATAAGGAGCGTCTATATCTTCATCTAAAGCTGCTTCTAGTATAGATTGTTTTTGCGACATTGTAAATGTGAAGTCTTCGTCATCTACCGTAATAGTGATTTCTGTGCTTCCTGAAGCTACATTAGAATCTTCTTCAATTGCTTCTTGTTTTGCCGCCTTAAAAAGTTCAAAATGAACTCTGTCATTTGGAATTTCATGTTCTGATAAAACATCCTTCACAGTATGTATCATAGCTTCTGGTCCGCAAAGATAAAAAGCATCTACTTCTACGTTTTTATGTTTGTTTTTCATGACATAATTCACCGTGCTTTTTTCAATTCTACCAAAAATAGAATCTTCTTCATCTGCCTGGCTAAATACAAATTGTATAGAAAAACGATCTTTATATGTGTGTTGTAATTCTAACAGTTCGTTTAAGAACATGGTGTCTTTTGTAGTTTTGTTTCCGTAAACAAGAATTACTTTACTGTTAACTTCTTCTTCTAAGGCACATTTTATAATGCTTAAAACAGGAGTGATTCCGCTTCCAGCAGCAAATGCAGCAATGTTTTTAGTGATTTTATCGTTTGGTGTGAAAACAAATCTTCCTTTAGGTGAAGCTACTTCTAGCGTATCTCCAATTTGTAATTTATTGTTGGCATAGGCAGAAAAGGTTCCGTCTTCTACCTCCTTAACAGCAACTTTTAATTCGTTGCTTTTTGGTGATGAGCATAAAGAGTAATCTCTTCTTACTTCGTGTCCTTCAATAGTAGTTTTTAGAGTTATATATTGACCTGCTTTAAATGAAAAAGCTTCTTTTAAGTCTGCAGGAACATTAAAAGATATACTTACAGCTTTATCTGTTTCTCTATGTATATTTTTAACCGTTAATTTATGAAAATGCGACATAAGTTTTTTTTGTAAAAATAATAAACATAATTAGTATTTGCATTTTGTTTGTAACAAAATGGGCTTTAATATTACTTATGTGTAAAACCCAACCAAATGATAAAACATTTTTTAGATTTAGAGTGGAAGCAATTTACTAGGTCTGCCAGTTTTGGTAAGAGTGTTGCACTTAAAATAATTATGGCATTTTTTGCCTTATATTTTATTGCCATGTTTTTAATTTTAGGGGTAGCCATGTATCCTTTATTAAAAGAAACATTACCGGAAAAAGATCCTTTTGTCGTTTTTAATGGTTTTATTTTCTTTTGGATTTTAGGAGATTTAGTACTTCGTTTTTTCTTTCAGAAATTACCAGTAATGAGTGTAAAGCCATTGCTAACGCTTCCAATAAAACGAGAAAAAGTGGTAAATTTTGTTTTAGGAAAATCGGCTTTATCCTTTTTTAATTTCCTGCCTTTGTTTGCTATCATTCCATTTGGAATAACACTTATTGTGAATGATTATGATGTTTCAAGCATTGCGTTTTGGATGCTTGCAATGGTGCTAATTACTCTTATTATTAATTATTTGAATTTTATAATTGAAAGCTTAACCGCAGAAACCGAATTAGCTTTTTTGCCTATCATAATTGTTGCAGGTTCCCTTTTTGCTTTAAACCATTTTGAAATTATAAACTTTGCAGATGTTTTATCTAACGGAATTCTAGCAATTGCTAATAATCCGCTTTTTATTCTTGTGCCAATAGCAATTTTGGCTGTTGTATATTACTTCAATTTTAAAATCCTTCGTAAGAAGCTGTTTTTAGATAGTTCTTTAAAATCTAAAGTTCAAGAAGTGCATGCTTCTAATATGGAATGGACAAGGTTTTTTGGAGATGTTGCACCTTTTATGCAACTAGATTTAAAATTAATTTGGAGAAATAAACGACCAAAATCTTCTCTAATGTTGATGGTATTTGGGGTTTTATATGGTTTATTCTTTTACCCTAATCCGGTTTATCAAGACATGGAATTCTTATTTGCCTTTGTCGGAATATTTGTAACTGGAATTTTTCTTATAAACTTTGGGCAATTTATTCCGGCATGGGATAGTGGTTACTATAAAATGCTAATGAGCCAAAATATTAAGTATAAACAGTACTTAAAATCTAAATACACTTTAATGACTATGAGCGTAATTATACTTTTTGTTTTAAGTATTCCGTATGTGTATTTTGGATGGAAAATTTTATTAGCCCATTTCGCAGCCGCTATTTATAATATTGGAGTAAATACCTATGTGATTTTATTGGGCGGCTCTTTCAACAGAAAGAAAATTGATTTAAATCAAAGAGCAGCTTTTAATTTTCAAGGCACAGGTGCGGTACAATGGATTATTGGCTTACCATTATTGATTTTACCAATAGGAGTTTTTGCTCTTGCAAACTACTTTTTCAGCTTTGAGATAGGGATTTTGGTATTAATACTCTTAGGGCTTGCCGGAATTATCTTCCACCAGAAAATAATGACTTTTATTACCAACAAATATCTAGCTTCAAAATATAAAATGATCGATGCTTTCGATCAAGACAACTAAAACTTTACATCATGATAACTACAACAAATCTTACTAAAAAATATAATTCAAATTTAGTTTTAAATATTGAAAACCTAGACATTCCAAAAGGTCAGAGCTTTGGTTTGGTTGGAAATAATGGAGCGGGAAAAACTACTTACTTCAGTCTGTTGTTAGATTTAATTGAGCCAACAACTGGGCATATTAAAAATAATAATATTTTGGTTCATGAAAGTGAAGCATGGAAGCCTTTTACTTCTTCGTTTATTGATGAAAGTTTTTTAATAGGTTACCTTACTCCTGAAGAGTATTTCTATTTTATTGGGGAACTTCGTGGTCAAAATAAAGCAGATGTAGATGCCTTAGTTTCAAAATTTGAAGATTTCTTTCATGGCGAAATTCTAGGTCAGAAAAAATATCTAAGAGATTTAAGTAAAGGAAACCAAAAGAAAGCAGGAATAGTTGCTGCTCTTATAGGTAATCCAGAAGTAATAATTTTAGATGAACCTTTTGCAAACCTTGATCCAACAACGCAAATTAAACTAAAACAAATTATTAAAGAACTAGCACAAGAACAAGGTGTAACCGTATTAATATCGAGTCACGATTTAATGCATATTACCGATGTTTGTGAGCGTATAGTTCTTTTAGAAAAAGGAGAAATAATTAAAGATATAGTTACTAGCGAGGCTACTTTAAAAGAGTTAGAGTCCTATTTTGCAGGAACACAGGCAGTCTAAAAACACCTTCATTTTATAGCTAAATTAAAAAAGATGCGTATTTTTACGTTCTTATGTAATTTTTCGCCATTTCTATTTAAAAAATAGCAACGGTTTTTATAATAATTACCTGAGTTTAAAGTTATTTATTTGATTAAATACACCAACGTTTGAAAACATCTTATAAAATTATATTAGGTATTATAGTTTCTATGACTTTAGTAACTAGCTGTTCTAGAAAAAAGAACACTTTTATTAGTCGAAACTATCATGCTTTAGCTGCTAGAGATAACATTCTTTTTAATGGTTATAATGCGCTAGCTGAAGGTAGAGAAAACCTAAACGCAAACTATACAGATAATTATTGGGAAATTCTTCCGGTAGAGAGAATGCAAATATCAGAAGATGTTACCCTTCCTGGGCAGAGTGAAAATCAGAACTTTACAAGAGCCGAAGAAAAAGCTGTAAAAGCAATTCAAAAACACGGTATGAATATTCAAGGTAAAGAATATAATTACCAAATTGATGAAGCATATTTACTACTTGGTCAAGCACGTTATTTCGATCAACGTTTCGTTCCTGCCTTAGAGTCTTTCAACTATATTTTATACAAATACCCTGCAAGCGATAAAATAAACAAAGCAAAAATTTGGAGAGAAAAAACAAATATTCGTCTAGAAAACGATGAACTAGCTATTAAAAACCTTAAACGTCTTTTAGAACAAGAAACATTAAAAGATCAAGATTTAGCAGACGCAACTGCAATTTTAGCTCAAGCTTATATAAATACACAAGCTCTTGATAGTGCATTAACCCAAATTGATATTGCTTCAAAAGCAACAAAAAGTAATGATGAACGCGGAAGATACAGGTTTATCCAGGGGCAGCTTTATAATGCTTTAGGAGATAAGGACAGTGCAAATATTGCCTTTGATAAAGTCATTGCACTTAACCGAAAAACGCCAAGAGTTTATCATATAAGTGCATATATTGAAAAAGCTAAAAACTTTGATTATAACGAAGGAAACAAATTAGAGTTTTTAGAGCTACTTACAGACTTAGAAGAAAATCGTGAAAACAGACCTTTCTTAGATAAAATATACCATCAAATTGCAGAGTACCATTTAAAAAACCAATCGGATTCTTTGGCAATTTCTTACTATAATAAGTCTCTAAGAACCGATACAAACGATAATGTTTTAAAAGCTAAAACCTACCAAACCTTAGGGGATATGCATTTTGATGTTTCTGAGTATAAAATGGCAGGAGCTTATTATGATAGTACCATGCTGCATATGGTAACAAATAGTAAGCCGTACAGACTTATAAAACGAAAAAGAGATAACCTAGAAGATGTAATTTATTACGAAGACATTGCAAGAAGTAATGATAGTATTTTAAATCTTGTTTCTTTATCTGAAGCTGATAGAATCACATTTTTTGAAGCTCATATTGAAAAACTTAAAGTAGAAGCCGAAAAAGAAAAAGAAAGACTTGCAGCAGCAGAGCGAAGCAAAGGCTTAATTGCTGCAAACAATAACTCTTTCGGTCAAAAACCATCCGGATTATCTAATTTAAAAGGTTCTAGAGGAAATATGCCTCCGGGACAAGGATCTTCGTTTTATTTTTATAACCAAACAACCGTTGCTTATGGTAAAACCGAATTTGCTAAAATTTGGGGAGACCGTGAATTAGAAGACAATTGGAGATGGTCAAATAGCGTAAAAACTGGAACCAATGTAAATACTTCTGTTGCAGAAAGCGTAATTGCTTCCGAAGAAGAATTATATGACCCACAGTTTTACTTAGATAAAATTCCTTCTGATGAAAAGATAATAGACAGCATTGCTAAAGGAAGAAACTACGCATACTATCAATTAGGTTTAATTTATAAAGAGAAGTTTAAAGAATATCCTCTAGCAAAAGATAAATTCAAACAACTTTTAAATAACCAACCAGAAGAAAACTTAGTGCTTCCAGCAAAATATAATTTATTTAAAATCTACGAATTATTAGGTGAGGATGCTGAAGCTAATATTGCTAAAAATGATATTACTACAAACTATCCGGAATCTAGATATGCTGCTATTTTAAACAATCCAGATGCTGCAAATTTTAGCGACGAAGGTAGCCCAGAAAACATCTATAAAAACCTATATACTAAGTTTACAAATCAGGAATATGCAGAGGTGCTTTCTAAGGTAGATGATTATATTACAGCTTTTGAAGCCGAAGAAATAGTAACTAAATTCGAATTCTTAAAAGCAACCACCCTAGGGCGTTATCAGGGTTTTGAAGCCTATAGTAAAGCAATTAATTTTATTGCTCTTAACTATGCCAATACAGAGGATGGACAGCAAGCACAGGAAATATCTGCAAATGTGTTACCTAATCTTGCTGTAAAAGAATTTAAAACAGATAGTACAACTAATAATTATAAAGTACTCTATTCGTTTAATAAAACGAATACGGAAGAGGTGGCTAATTTCACTAAAACCCTTAATGAAGTAGTTGCCAATATCGCTCATTATGATTTAAGCACTTCTATAGATGTGTATAATCCGGAAACTACTTTTGTGGTGGTGCACGGATTGAAAAGTTTAGAAGGAGCAAAAGGATTTGCTTATATATTAAAAGAAAAAGATAGACTTAAAATCACCAAACCTCATATAGCCATATCTTCTCAGAATTATAAAATCGTTCAGATTCATAAAAATTTAGAAGATTATATAGAAAGCCTCAAAGAATAGTAAAAAGTTAATAGCATGTTTTCAGATAACAAAAGAAATAAAAAAACGAACGCAGGATCTTCATCACAAAATATCATAGCCCAAGGAACAAACATCACAGGAGATCTTTCTAGTGAAGGTGATTTAAGAGTTGATGGAACTGTTGAAGGAAATATTCAAACTCCTGGAAAAGTTGTAGTAGGAAAAAGTGGTGTTATAAAAGGAACCTTAAACGGAACAGATGCTTACTTTGAAGGAAAGTTCTCTGGAAAACTAACCTTATTGGGTACGCTTACATTAAAATCTTCAGCATATATTGAAGGAGAAGTTGTAATAGGAAAGTTAGAAGTGGAGCCAGGTGCTACATTTAGTGTAACTTGTAAAATGAAAGGAGCTTTAAAAGATATAAACCAAGGTGAGCGAGAAAAATCCACAAAAAAAACAGCCCAAACAGCTTAATAAGTTTGTTAGGTTTTCATCCATTGCTTTGCAAATGGGTTTAACTATTTATCTAGGAAGTAAGCTAGGGGAGTGGTTAGATGTAAAATTTAACAACACAGACCAATTATATTATAAGGTGGTAACCCTTATTGCTGTATTTGTCTCCATGGGCTCGGTAATATTTCAAGTATTAAAATTAACAAATAAAGATTCTGATGATTAAACGTATTGTGTTTATGCTAATAGCTGTAGTGCTATTATTTGTAATAAGTTATTTCGTTCATATTAACCTTATAAGTATAGATTTAAGTTTCTCACTTTTAGGTGTGTATATATTTCAAGCTATAGCGGTAATAATAATTTATGCAGCAGTAGAGTTTGTGGCAGAGCATTTACCTACCCAAGCAGGTTACACATATCTAATGCTTATGTGTTTTAAAATAGGAACTTTCTTGTTAATTTTTAAATCTACAGTTTTCGAAAACGACGATTTATCTCAAGTAGAACGCGTAGGTTTAGTAGTGCCTTTTCTTCTTTTTTTGTTTTTAGAAGCAGGTGCTATAGCAAAGTTATTAAATAGCAAATAGTTAGAGTTGAAATTTTAGCGATTTTAAGTTTTTGTTGAAACGAAAAAAACTTGATTAAAAAAGGGCTCTCATTTTAAATTATTCCTTACATTTGCACAAAATTTAGGAAAGCTTAATTTCATTAGTTAGAAAATAATATGATGGTAGCAACAAAATCTATCAAGTTTTTAGTAGTATTCGTATTAGCATTAACTTCTTTCACAGCGTTTGCTCAAGAAGAAGTTGTTGAAAATAATTTAGTAGATTCACCTGACGAGATAAGAGAGTTTATTGCTCATCACCTTAAAGATTCTCACGACTTTCATTTATATACAGATAATGCGTCTGGAAAACATTACGGCTTTCCACTTCCTGTTATTGTTTGGACAAGCAACGGATTAAAAACGTTTATGTCTTCAGAATTTCACCACGATGATAATGGTGAGGTTGTTGTGGATAAAGACGGGACTAAAATAGTAAAATACCACACAAAAATATACGAGTTAGACGAAGGAGCAGCTGCACTTTCTTTTGACGAAGCGCACCACCCAACAAACGCGTCTAAAGTAATTGACTTCTCTATTACTAAAAGTGTTTTCGGAATGATATTAACAGGATTGTTAATGTTAATAGGATTTAGCTCTTTAGCTAGAGGTTATAAGAAAGGAAACACGGTTCCTAAAGGTTTTTCTAGAGTATTAGAGCCATTAGTAATTTATGTTCGTGACGAGATCGCAAAACCAAATATTGGAGATAAAAAGTACCGTAAGTTTATGGGCTTCTTGTTAACGGTATTCTTTTTCATCTTTATCTTAAATATTTTAGGATTAACTCCGTTAGGATTTAACGTTACAGGTCAAATAGCAGTTACAGCATGTCTAGCTATTTTCACTATGGTTATTTATTTATTTAGTGGTACAAAAGATTTCTGGGCACATACCTTATGGATGCCAGGAGTACCTATTATATTAAGACCAATATTAGCGGTTATTGAGTTATTAGGTTTTGTAGTTATTAAACCTTTCTCATTATTAGTGCGTTTATTTGCAAATATTACAGCGGGTCACTTCGTAGTAATGAGCTTAATGGCATTAATGGTTTCGCTTAAAGCAGACTTTGGGCCTGTTGCATCTACAGGAATGTCGTTAATATTATCATTGTTTATCATGTTTATTGAGCTTTTAGTTGCCTTTTTACAAGCCTTTATCTTTACGATGTTATCATCGTTATTTATTGGTATGGCGGTAGAAGAGCACGACGAGCATCATTAAAAATTAAGAAAGCTACTTGTAGCATTCATTATATAGTTGAAACACTAAAAGTGTTTAGGCTTAAATTAAGAATTTGTTTAATTAATATTTATAAAACCAAATTAGTATGTACAATTTAATTGGAGCAGGAATTATCGTAATCGGTGGAGGTATCGGTCTAGGTCAAATTGGTGGAAAAGCAATGGAAAGTATTGCTCGTCAACCTGAAGCAGCTGGAAAGATCCAAACTGCGATGATCATCATCGGAGCCTTATTAGAAGGTTTAGCATTCGGTGCGTTAATCCTAGGGAAATAAGAATTTCCCAGTAAAGAAAAAAACAAGTTTCTGCAACGGTTGGTTGCAGAAACTGTTTTAAATTAAACAAAAAAAAGAGAATTTTAATAATCTATATATAATGGAAACTTTATTAAATGATTTTTCGGTAGGCTTGTTCTTTATGCAGGCACTTATCTTATTAATAGTAATTGTATTAATGAGAGTATTCGCATGGAAACCTATTTTAGATGCCTTACAAACAAGAGAAGATGGTATTCAAGAAGCATTAGAATCTGCTGAGAATGCTAAACTTGAAATGCAAAACCTACAAGCTAATAACGAAAAGTTATTAAAAGAAGCACGTGCAGAACGTGAGTCTATGCTTAAAGAAGCGCGCGAGATGAAAGAAAAGATGATCGAGGATGCAAAAACGCAAGCGCAAGAAGAAGCAAACAAAATGGTTTCTAATGCTCAACTAGCAATAGAAAACGAAAAGAAAGCAGCTGTTGCAGAATTAAAATCTCAAGTAGCAAATCTTTCTATAGAGATTGCGGAGAAAGTAGTTCGTGAAGAATTATCTAACAAAGACAAGCAAGCGAAACTTGTAGAGTCTATGTTAAGTGAAGCAACATTAAACTAATTATAAATTAAAACGAAGTCCTTTTCTCTTTTATTTAACGCAAAAGAAAAAGGATTAAAGATAGGCTATGGCAGAATCAAGAGCAGCAATACGTTACGCAAAAGCAATATTAAGCTTAGCTTCAGATCAAAAATTAGCAGATGTTGTTAATAATGACATGCAATTAATTGCTGTAACTATATCAGATAATGAAGATTTAAATGAAGCACTTAATAGCGCTGTAATTCAAACAGAATCTAAGAAAAATATATTACTACAAGTTTTCCCAGATTTAAATGAAGCTACAAAAAAGCTAATAGATGTTTTAGTAACTAACAAAAGAATTAATATCTTAGGCCAAGTTGCTACAAAATATAGTCAACTTTTTGACGAATTAAACGGAAAACAAGTTGCAAAAGTTACTACCGCAATACCAATGACTAGCGATTTAGAAGCTAAGGTACTTGCAAAATTAAAAGAGCTTACTAATAAAAGTGTTGTATTAGAAAGTATTGTAGATGAAAGCATCTTAGGTGGGTTTATATTACAAGTAGGTGATAAACAATACAATGCTAGTATAGCAAATAAATTAAATAAGTTAAAAAGAGAATTTACTTTAAATTAAAATAAAATGGCAGAAGTAAAACCAGCTGAAATTTCAGCAATCTTAAAACAACAACTACAAGGGTTTGAAGCAGGAGCTTCTCTTGACGAAGTAGGAACAGTATTAACAGTAGGTGATGGTATTGTACGTGCATACGGACTTTCTAACGCACAATATGGTGAGTTAGTAGAATTTGATGGAGGTCTAGAAGGAATTGTACTTAACCTAGAACAAGATAATGTTGGTATCGTACTATTAGGACACTCTAAAGTAGTTGCAGAAGGATCTACAGTTAAACGTACAGGACGTATCGCATCTATCAACGTAGGTGAAGGTATTGTTGGTCGTGTAGTAGACACTTTAGGAAATCCAATTGATGGTAAAGGACCAATCACTGGAGAAACTTACCAAATGCCACTAGAGCGTAAAGCTCCAGGAGTAATTTATCGTGAACCAGTAACAGAACCATTACAAACAGGTATCAAGTCTATTGACGCAATGATTCCTGTAGGACGTGGACAACGTGAGTTGGTTATTGGAGATAGACAAACAGGTAAAACAACTGTTTGTATTGATACTATCTTAAATCAAAAAGAATTTTACGATGCAGGTGAGCCTGTATATTGTATATATGTTGCTGTAGGACAAAAAGCGTCTACAGTAGCAAACATCGCTAAAGTATTAGAAGAAAAAGGAGCATTAGCTTACACAACTATTGTTGCTGCAAATGCATCAGATCCTGCGCCAATGCAAGTTTATGCACCAATGGCAGGAGCTGCAATTGGAGAGTACTTTAGAGATACTGGTCGTCCAGCTTTAATTATCTATGACGATTTATCTAAACAAGCAGTTGCATACCGTGAGGTATCTTTATTATTACGTCGTCCACCAGGACGTGAGGCGTACCCAGGTGACGTTTTCTACTTACACTCTCGTTTATTAGAGCGTTCTGCAAAAATCATCAACAACGATGCTATTGCTAGAGAAATGAACGATTTACCAGACAATTTAAAACCAATGGTAAAAGGTGGTGGTTCTTTAACTGCTTTACCAATCATTGAAACACAAGCGGGTGACGTTTCTGCATATATCCCAACAAACGTAATTTCTATTACAGACGGACAAATCTTCTTAGATGGAGATTTATTTAACTCTGGTGTACGTCCAGCAATTAACGTAGGTATTTCTGTATCTCGTGTTGGAGGTAACGCACAGATCAAATCTATGAAGAAAGTATCTGGTACATTAAAATTAGACCAAGCAGCTTTCCGTGAGTTAGAAGCTTTCGCGAAATTTGGTTCAGATTTAGATGCAGTTACTTTAAACGTAATAGAAAAAGGAAAACGTAACGTTGAAATCCTTAAACAAGCAGAAAACGATCCTTATACAGTAGAAGATCAAATTGCAATTATTTATGCTGGATCTAAAAACTTATTAAAAGACGTTCCTGTAGAAAAAGTAAAAGAATTTGAAAGAGATTACATCGAATTCTTAAACAACAAACACAGAGGAATTTTAGATACTCTTAAAGCAGGAAAATTAACTGACGAGGTAACAGATACATTAGTAGCTGTAAGTAAAGACCTTTCAGCTAAGTATAAAGCTTAAAAAATATAGTTTAGAGTTATGAGCAAACAAACTCATAACTCTAAATTTTAAAAGTTAAATTAATGTCACTCTAAGCACAGTCTAAGAGTCTTTATAAAATAAAGAATGGCGAATCTTAAAGAAATACGTAACAGAATAACATCAGTATCTTCCACGATGCAGATTACCAGTGCCATGAAAATGGTATCTGCTGCAAAGTTAAAGAAAGCACAAGATGCTATTACAGCAATGCGTCCTTATTCAGATAAGTTAACAGAGCTTTTACAAAGCTTAAGTGCTACTTTAGAAGGAGATTCTGGAAGTAAATATGCAGAACAACGTGAGGTAGAAAAAGTGTTAATTGTTGCAGTTACTTCTAACAGAGGATTATGTGGAGCATTTAACTCAAACATCATCAAGCAAGTAAACTTATTAACATCAGAAAAGTATGCTAACCAAGAAGTTTCTTATGTAGCTATTGGTAAAAAAGCAAATGATGCTTTTAATAAGACAAACAAAGTTATTGCTAACAACTGTGATATATTTGATGATTTAACTTTTGATAATGTAGCAGAAATAGCAGAAATGCTAATGGAAAAGTTTGTTGCTGGCGAGTTTGATAAAATCGAAATCGTTTATAACAGATTTAAAAATGCAGCTACACAAATTGTAACTACAGAGCAGTTTTTACCAATTGTTCCTATTGAAGGAGAAGCAGATACTAATTCAGATTATATTTTTGAACCTTCTAAATTAGAAATAGTTGAGGAATTAATTCCTAAGTCGTTAAAAACACAATTATACAAAGGAATTAGAGATTCTTTTGCTAGTGAACACGGTGCTCGTATGACAGCAATGCATAAAGCAACAGATAACGCAACAGAATTAAGAGACCAACTTAAGTTAACTTATAATAAAGCGCGTCAAGCAGCTATTACTAATGAAATCTTAGAGATTGTTGGTGGAGCAGAAGCTTTAAATAATTAATAAACTCCTTCACATACAGGATTCTTATAAATACAAAATTAAAACCTCACAATCTGTGAGGTTTTTTTATGGAATACTATTTGATTTATTATCTTTAAAATAACTAATATTCGTTATGAAAATAATCCAAACTAGTTTTCTTTCTTTGACTGTATTATTGTCTTTTGTTACTTTTTTTAATTGTTCTTCGGTTAAACAAAACAATGCAGAAAACAATAATTCCTATAAATATTTAATTCAAGAAAACCCTCCAATAGAAATAACAGAAAGTTACTATCAACATTGGGTTGCAGATGTAAAAGGTGGTGCTTCTGGTATTTATTTACATATTTATGTAAAAGATAATACGAATAATGTTTTACTAGAAAGCGTTTATTTTAGAGGTATGCACGCTAAATTAGAAACAATAAAACCAGGATATGTCGCTAACTTTATCACAGAAGCTAATTATACAAATGATATTATTATGAGTAGCGAGCCTGAATCGGAATATGCTAACCAAATACCATCTAAGGATGAATTTCCCTTTAAATTAAAGGATAATGAGTGTGTAGTTGGATATAACCAACGTAATACCATCAAATATTTTAAAATTAAAAATCTATTTAAAAAACCTATGGAAATATATCCCGCAACCCAACCTGGACAATAAGCAATAAGCATTGCAAAACGTTTATTATTCGTGTATATTTAGCAGAATTAAAAAACAAACTTCTTGAGTGCATTAAAAAAGTTCTTTAAAGACACCATCATTTATGGTCTAGCAACTGTGTTACCTAGACTTATGAACTTTATTTTAGTTCCTCTTCATACCAAAACTCTAGGAACTGTAAGCTATTCCGATAATACTACTTTTTACGTTTACGCAGCTTTTTTCAATGTGCTTCTTACCTATGGAATGGAAACAGCTTTCTTTAGGTTTTTTAGTAAAAGTGAAGATAAACAGAAAGTTTTCTCTACGGCTTTAATTAGTTTAACGGTAACTTCCTTATTGTTTTTAGGTGTTGTTTTTTCTTTCAATCAACAACTAGCAGCATTAGTAAACCTCGATCAAACATATTTTAATTTATTAGTCGGAGTTTTAGTGCTAGATGCTCTTGTTGCAATTCCTTTTGCATACCTAAGAGCCACCGGAAGGCCTATTAAATTTGCTTCTATAAAAATTGCAAACATTATTATAGTTGTACTTCTTAATTTCTTCTTTTTATGGGCTATTCCTAAATACGGCATCAATTACCCGGAGTACGATAGTGCAGATTTAGTGAAGTATATTTTTATCGCAAACCTTGTTGCTAGTATTGCTACATTTTTATTGTTAATACCATATTTCTTAAGAACAAAACTACAATTCAGTATCCCTATATTTAAGCAACTTTTAAACTATGGCTGGCCTATAATGGTGGCAGGTATGGCATATGTAATTAATGAAAATTTTGATAAGTGGTTACTTCCAAGTGCATTAGGAAAAGATATAAATGGTGCTTATAGCGGTTGTTATAAGATTGCTGTATTTATGACTATTTTTATTCAAGCGTTTAAACTAGGTGCAGAACCATTTTTCTTTAATCATGCGCAAGAGAAGAACGCCAAGCAAACCTATGCAACCATCATGAAGTACTTTGTGATTTTTGGTAGCGCCATGCTTGTGTTTATTATAGCTTACTTAGATATCTTTAAAGAGTTTATTGTTAGAGATGAAAGCTATTGGCTTGCAATTGAAATTGTACCTATCGTTTTATTGGCAAATCTGTGTTTGGGAATATATTTCAATCTTGCAATTTGGTATAAACTTACAGATAAAACACGCTACGGAATGTACTTGTCTATTGTTGGTGCAATAATTACCATTGTCTTCAATATAGTAATGATAGAGCAAATAGGTTTTATTGCAGCTGCCTGGGCAACCTTATTAGCTTATGGAGCAATGATGGTGCTATCTTATTATATTGGTCAAAAACACTATCCAGTTCCTTATAACTTAAAAGCTATATTAGGCTATTTGCTTTTAGCGGTTGCTCTTTCAGTAATTGCCTTAAACACAAATGCTAACTATTATCTAAATACCGCTTTAGTTTTATTATTTTTGACAATAGCTTTGCTAGTAGAAAAAAAAGAGCTAAAAAGAATGTTTATCAATAGATAATTTATATACTAGGAAGAATAGTTTAAATTGAAATTAGAAGTAAATGAAAATTAAAATAATTAATAAATCTAGTCACGCATTACCTAACTACGAAACTATAGCTTCAGCAGGAATGGACTTAAGAGCGAATATTCAAGAGCCAATTATACTGAAGCCATTAGATAGAACAATTGTTAAAACAGGTTTGTTTATAGAATTACCTATAGGTTTTGAAGCACAAGTAAGACCAAGAAGTGGCTTAGCTGCTAAAAAAGGAATTACTGTATTAAATGCTCCTGGAACCGTAGACGCAGATTACAGAGGGGAAATAGGAGTGATCTTAGTAAACCTTTCAAACGAAGACTTTACAATTGAAAATGGAGAGCGTGTAGCACAATTAGTAATAGCAAAACACGAAAGAGCAGAATGGGAAGAAGTTTCAGAACTTTCTGAAACCGATAGAGGTGCAGGTGGTTTTGGGTCTACTGGAGTTAAATAAATTCCTACGAACCTAGCAATCTCTAATTCAATAAAATTGAAACTATGGTATATATACCATGACAATTAAAGCAACAACTAAATAAATATCGAATCACATTAAAATATGAAAATAATAGTACCAATGGCAGGACGAGGTTCTCGTCTTCGTCCACATAGTTTAACAGTTCCAAAACCATTAATTCCTGTAGCAGGACAACCAATTGTACACCGATTAGTAAAAGATATTGCTAAGGTTTTAAAACAACCTATAGAAGAAATAGCTTTTGTTTTAGGGGATCCAGCTTGGTTTGGTGATGATGTAGTTAAAAGCTTAGTAGCATTAGCAGAAAGCCTTGGAGCAAAAGCGTCTATTTACAGACAAGACCAACCTTTAGGAACAGGTCATGCAATCATGTGTGCAGAACCTTCTCTTTCCGGACCAGCAGTTATTGCTTATGCAGATACTTTAATCCGTGCAGATTTTAACTTAGACCCTGAAGCAGATGCGGTAATTTGGACAAAAATTGTTGAGAATCCTGAGGCTTACGGAGTAGTAAAATTAAACGCCGAAGAGAATATCACAGAGCTTGTTGAAAAACCAGAGAACTTTGTTAGCGATCAAGCGGTAATTGGTATTTATTATTTTAAAGATGTAGCTGTTTTAAAAGGGAAACTTCAAGAAATTTTAGACGAAAACATTACCAATGGAGGCGAGTACCAAATCAATGATGGTATTTTACGAATGATGGCCGAAGGGAAAGTTTTCAAAACAGGAACCGTAGATGAGTGGATGGACTGTGGAAACAAAACCGTTACCATTGAAACCAATACAAGAATGCTTGGTTTCTTAAAAGCAGATAACGAAGAGCAATTAATTGCAGATTCTGTAAGCTTAGAGAACTCAAAAATCATAGAACCTTGTTATATCGGTGAAAATGTAAAACTCGTAAACGCTACAGTTGGACCAAATGTATCTATAGGAAACAATTGTACTATCGAAAATGCTAGCATTAAAAACAGCTTAATACAAAATAATACCAGTATCAGAAACGCTAAGCTAGATGAAGCAATGATTGGTAATCATGTAAAGTATAACGGCGAATTCACTAAAATAAGTATTGGTGATTATTCTATTTTGGAATAACTATTGCTTCCTACTTTAATTAGAAATAAACTTATTTTTCAGGTAAATTAAATGAAAAAACAACTGTACATACTCTTTTTTGTCTTCGGAATTTTTCTTTTTCCGCAGGTAAATTATGCGCAGGTGGATTTCAATAAAAAACCTGAAGATGATTTAGGAGATGTTTCAGATGCATATCAAGAATTATTCTTTGAAGCTTTAAAGCAAAAGGGAATTGAGAATTATGATCGTGCAGTGGAAGCTTTACTGAAATGCGAAAAGTTAGATGATTCAGATCCTGCCTTATATTTCGAATTAGGTAAAAACTACAATAAGCTTAAAGATTTCGGGCTCGCAGAAGAAGCGCTAAAAAAAGCAGTTAAAAAAGAACCAGATAACGAGTGGTTTTTAGACGAGCTTTATGTGACCTATTCCAAACTAAACGAGACAGATAAAGCAATACAAACTGTAAAGCAACTAGTAAAGTATCATCCAGATTATAAAGAAGATTTGGTGACACTTTACGTTAAAAGCAGGAATTTTGAGGAAGCTTTAAAAGTTTTAGATGAAATAGATGCAGAGAAAGGTGTTTCAGCCGAAAGAGATCGCGTTAGAAATCGTATTTACCATATCACCGGAAATAAAAAAGAACAGATAGAAAATCTAGAAGAACGCGTAGCAGACAATCCAGATGAAGAGAAAAACTACCTGTCTCTAATTTATAGATATAGTGAAAATAACGAAAAACAAAAGGCTTTTGAAACTGCAAAAAAACTTCTAGAAAGTCACCCTAATTCCCAGTTAGTGCATTTGGCTTTATATAAGTTTTACTTAGATAATAAGGAGGCAGACAAAGCTGTTTCGTCTATGGAAATAGTTTTAAACAGTACTCAAATTAAGCCTGAAGCAAAAATGATGGTGCTTTCAGACTTTGTAAAGTTTGTAGGTGAAAACCCAGAATACGAAAGTCAGTTAGTAGAGATTACCTCTAAAGTCACCGAAGATGAAAAGGGAAAATCTAGCATTGAACTTGCCCAATATTTTTTAGCAAAAGGGGAAAAGCAAAAGGCATTAGACTATTATAAGCAAGCTTTACAAAAAGAGCCAGATAACTTTGGTGTACTTCGTAATGTAATGTTATTATATCTTGAAGTAGAAAATTATACCGAAGCAGAAAAAATGAGTAGTGAAGCTTTAGGAAATTACCCTTCACAGCCTATATTTTATTTGGTAAATGCAGTAGCTCAAAACAACTTAAACCAGCCGCAAAAAGCTATTAGAAACTTAGAAGCAGGTTTAGATTATATTATTGAAGATACCAATATGGAAATCGATTTTTATAAACAATTAAGCATCGCATATACCCAACTAAACAATACAAGTAAGGCAAAGTCGTTTATTGATAAAGTAAAACAATTAGAACTTAAAAATTAATGCAGTTAAAACGTGTTATATATATACTTTCCTTTGTTGTTCTACTGTTTGGTTGTAAATCTTCCAAAACAGTTGCAACAGGAGAAGGTAATTTAAATCTTTCAGCAAAACAGCTTATAAAAGCACATTTAAAATCTACTCCAGATTTTGAAACACTTGCTGGTAGATTAAAGATAGATTATACCGAAGGCTCCAATTCTAAAAGTACCACGGTAAGTTTTAGAATGGAAAAAGACCAGGTTATTTGGATTAGTAAATTAGGAATTATTAAAGCTCTAATTACCCCAACTAGAGTCGCTTTCTATAATAATTGGGATAATACCTATTTCGACGGAAACTATGCTTATTTAAGCGATTTAATGGGTATAGAATTAGATTTTAATAAAGTACAAAATCTGTTGCTTGGCGAAGCATTATATAGTTTGAAAGAGGATGATTTTGAAGTTCAAACTTTAGACGATCAGTATATTTTAAAACCGAAAACACAATCGGAAGCTTTAGAGTTATTTTACCTATTGAATGCGTCTCATTTTAAGATGAATTCTCAGCAGCTAGCACAAGCGAAAGAGCTTAGAATGCTTCAAATAGACTATACAAGTTATCAAAAAGTAGATAAGCAAACATTTCCAGAAACTATAAAAATACACGCTGTAGAAGCTAATGAAGAAACGAATGTAAATTTAGAATTTAGATCCTTAACCTTAAATTCAAAACTAAGTTTCCCATTCCGTATTCCTTCAGGATACGAAGAAATTGTACTTAAATAATGGCAGATAAATCAATATTCAAAATAGCTTTTATTCTTGCATTATTTTTATGCACAACTGCTGCGTTTTCTCAAAGTAAAAAACAGCAAGAATTAGAAGATCGCAGACAAGAATTACGCAGAGAAATTCAGCAAATAAACAGTTTGCTTTCTAAAAACAAATCGCAACAAAAATCGCAATTAACATTAATTGAGGATTTAAATTATAAAGTTAGTGTTCGTAGAAACTTGATAAAAGTAACCAACCAACAGGCTAATTTACTTACTAGAGAAATAAACGACAATCAGCATAAAATTTCAGAATTAAGAGAAGAGCTAGAAGTTCTCAAAGAGAATTATGCTAAAATGATAGTTACTTCTTATAAAAGTAAAAGTGAACAAAGCCGAGTAATGTTCTTATTGTCTTCTAGCGACTTCCAGCAGGCATATAAGCGTGTTAAATACATTAACCAATATGCAGAATACCAAAAGAAGCAAGGGGAGTCTATAAAGCTTAAAACAGCCGAATTACAAGAGGTGAATAAGGCCTTACTAAAACAAAAGGCCGACAAGCAAAAACTTATAGCAGAAAACAAAGTTGCTCAGGTAGAATTAGAAAAAGAGCTGAAAGAACATCAATCTTTAATGGAGTCTATCAATAAGGATTTAAGTAAATACGCAGCTCAAATTAAAAACAGACAAGCTGAAGCTGATAGAATTGATAGAGAAATAGAACGAATTATTAGAGAAGCCATTGCGAGTTCTAATACAAAGGCAGGAAAAAAATCTACTTCAAAATCTTCTGCAGTGTATGCAATGACACCAGAAGACAAGGTCTTGGCAAATAGCTTTGTTACTAGTAAAGGTAAATTACCTTGGCCTGTAGAAAAGGGTGTGGTAAAACTACGTTATGGTAGACAACCAAGTCCTATTGTAAAAACTATTATGATTCAAAGTAATGGAGTGCGTATAGCTACAGAAAAAGATGCTAAAGTACGTGCCGTTTTTAACGGAGAAGTATATAGAATTATAGCTTCTAAAAACGGAAACCCTTCTGTTTTAATTCGTCATGGTAATTACTTTACAGCATATTCTAACCTAGGAAAAATCTATGTTAAAAAAGGAGATAAAGTAAGAACAAAACAAGAAATAGGAGAGGTGTTTACCAATCCTTCTAACGGACAAACAATCCTAAGTTTCAGTGTTTTTAACAACTCTAAAACAGAGAATCCAGCCTCTTGGATTTACAAAATGTAGTATTACTTATAGGTTTATATAAAATTCATATAACGAAAAACTCCCTCGAAAGCAGGAGTTTTTTGTTTTATATAAGCTCTGTTTTAATTAAACAATGCTTTTAATTCTGTAGCATCATCTGCTTTCATTTTTCCAGCAAGAACCAAGCTTAATTGCTTTCTTCTTAAAGCACCTTTGTAACGTTCTTTTTCTAACTCTGTTACTGGTTGAATTTCTTCAATTCTAACCGGTCTTCCTGTTTCATCAACAGCAACAAAAGTGTAAATAGCTTCGTTTGCTTTTGTTTTTTCTCCAGACTCTCTATCTTCAATCCAAACATCTATATAAATTTCCATCGAACTTTTAAAAGCACGAGAAACTTTAGCTTCAACAGTTACTACACTTCCAAGGGGAATCGCACGGTTAAAAGCAACGTGGTTTACAGAGGCTGTAACAACAATACGTCTAGAGTGTCTTCTTGCCGCAATACTAGCAGCACGATCCATTCTAGCAAGTAATTCGCCACCAAAAAGGTTGTTTATTGGATTGGTTTCACTTGGTAAAACCAAATCGGTCATAATGGTTCTAGATTGTTCAGGAGTTTTTAAAGACATTTTATAATTTTTAAATGAATAGCAAAGGTAAAGCGATTTTTAGAATTTATCTTCATTTTATTAGCAATCCTAGTTAACAGGAAACTTTAAAAAGAAGACATAAAAAATCATCCCAACTTGCAGGAAAAATAAAAATAATAAAAAATAAGGGAATTAGTTGATGTCTTTAACTAATAACCAAGCGGCTTTATTGTGCGTCCTTTTAACTTCGCGTAAGGTTTTTAAAGCTTCAAGTCTATCGAAATGACTAGAGTAAACAACTTGATGTAAACCATATTTGTTTACGCCAATTTTTCTAGCGTCAAATCCTTGCTCTTTTAATTGTTGCACCTTTTTATCGCAGTTTTCTTCCAATCTAAAAGCACCAGCAATAATATGGTAATTTCCAACTTGCTTGTTTACTTTAAGAGTAACAGCAGGAAGCGGATTTTCTATAACAAAAGTAGCTTCTTGGATTTTACTTTCTAACTGCGTGTTAGCTTCTTCTTGTGCTAATTGGTTGTGCGTATTAATTTGGTTTACATAGTAGTTAGAAGCAGCAAAACCACCTACAGTTAAAGCAAGTAAAGCAATTGCTGCATATTTTAAATAAGGTCTTGTTTTACGCTTTTCTGGAGTAACAGATATAGGAATAACTTTCTCTATTTTTTCTGCTTCTTCTTTGTAAACTTCTCTTGTAATGGCAGGAGAAACTAACTGATTTAAACCAAATGCATCGGTTAAATAGTTTAGGTGATAAGAAGGTTCAAAAACAATTTTTCCTTCATTATTAAAAGATAAATCACCAATATTATGAAAAGAAAGTGTTTCTCCTTCTGTTAACAACGATTTTAAAGATTGTACTCTTTTTTCAATCTTTATAACCGCTACCTCAAAAGGAATCTTTTCTACATCTGCAATATAGCTTGCTAATAATCCATCGTTCTTTTGTATTTGCTCGTTAAAAGACAATACTTTTTTAGGAGGATAGAAGGCATTAGTTGATTCGTGCACTTTTGCAGAAACACGTTGTGTTAAAAAAGCACCAAATCCTGGTACTGTAACACAGTCATATCTATATAGTAAATCGCTTATGTAAGTTTCTAATCGCATAAAACAAAGTTAGAATATTTTTACTGCAGATAAAAATTCCATCTAACAATTTATTAACACTATAAAAATTAATTAAATTGTAGGTTGAAAATCAATTTATTAAATGTCTGAAAATAATTTATTTTATGCTTTGGCCCTGCAGCATGTCTCGAAAATTGGAGATATTACTGCTAAAAAACTCATTGCTCATTGTGGTTCTGCGGAAGCTGTTTTTAAAGAAAAAAAGCAGAATTTACTAAAGATTGATGGAGTTGGAAGTATTCTTATTAGCGATTTGTTTAGCAGTGAACATTTACAGGCAGCCGAAAAAGAATTACAATTTATTAATGACGAAAATATTATCTGTCATTATTTTGCTGATGCCTCCTATCCAGAAAAGCTAAAACATTGTATAGATAGCCCTATAGTTTTGTTTCAGGCAGGAAATATAAACCTAAAACAACAAAGAATTATTAGTATTGTAGGGGCAAGAAAAGTTACTTCTAGCGGTATTGCTTTTTGTGAGAAACTAGTAGAAGAACTTGCTGTATTTAATCCGGTTATTGTTTCTGGTTTTGCCTATGGAACAGATATAACCGCACAAAAGTCAGCTATAAAACACGAGCTTCAAACCGTAGGTTGCTTAGCACATGGCTTAAATCAAATTTATCCAAAGTCTCATAAAAAGTATGTTGCTGAAGTGGAGAAAAATGGTGGTTTCTTTACAGATTTTTGGAGTTCCGCAGCCTTTGAAAGAACTAATTTTTTAAAACGAAATAGAATTATCGCGGGTTTAAGTCAGGCAACCATTGTTATAGAATCTGCTGAAAAAGGCGGTAGTCTAGTTACTGCAGATATTGCAAATTCCTATAATAGAGATGTTTTTGCAGTTCCAGGACGTGTTACAGACGTGCAAAGTGTTGGTTGTAATAACCTAATAAAATTCCAAAAAGCACACTTATTATCTACTCCTTTAGATGTCCCGTATATATTAGATTGGAAATTAGAAGAAATTGAAAAACCTTCTGTGCAAAAGCAACTCTTTGTCGAGCTAGATGATCAAGAAAAAATAATTTATGATTTTTTACAAAAGCACGACAAAGAAATGCTAGATGTTATTGCACTAAAATGTAACCTGCCAACTTTTAAAGTAGCAAGTTTACTTTTAAATATGGAATTGAAAGGGGTTGTAAGGCCGCTTCCGGGAAAATTATTTGAGGTTATTTAATTAATAACCAACTTTTTCTCTAACACGAGCAAGAACCTTATTTGCAACTGCTGTTGCTTTTTCTGCTCCAATAGCAAGAATTCTGTCTAACTCCTCTTTATTGTTCATATAGTAGTTATAACGTTCTCTTTGCTCTGCAAATTTTTCAACAATTAGCTCAAATAAAGCTTGTTTTGCATGACCATATCCGTAACCACCTTTTTCGTAGTTAGCTTTCATGGTTTCAATTTCCTCTTCAGAAGCTAAAATGCTATAAAGCGCAAAGCAGTTACAAGTTTTCCAATCTTTAGGATCTTCTAAAGCAGTACTATCTGTTTCAATACTCATGATTTGTTTACGCAACTTTTTGTCATCTAAAAAGATGTTGATAAAGTTGTTTCTACTCTTGCTCATTTTTTGTCCATCGGTTCCAGGAACAAGCATGATGTTTTCTTGTATTTTCCCTTCTGGAAGCACAAAAGTTTCTCCCATTCTTGTATGAAAACGGGAAGCAACGTCACGAGTCATTTCTATATGTTGAAGTTGGTCTTTTCCAACAGGAATAATATCTGCATCGTATAATAAGATGTCTGCCGCCATAAGCATAGGATATGTAAATAAGCCTGCGTTTACGTCGTCTAATCTGTCTGCTTTATCTTTAAAACCATGCGCTAAGGTTAAGCGTTGGTACGGAAAGAAACAGCTTAAATACCAAGAAAGTTCTGTTGTTTGCGGGATATCGCTTTGTCTGTAAAATACTGTTTTTTCAAAATCTAAGCCAAAAGCAAGCCAGGTTGCAGCAACAGAATAGGTGTTTTCTCTTAAAACTTCAGCATCTTTAATCTGTGTTAAAGTATGTAGGTTTGCAATAAATAAAAACGATTCGTTTTTATCTTCTTCAGCCATTTTTATAGCTGGCATAATTGCTCCTAAAATGTTTCCTAAATGTGGTGTTCCTGTACTTTGTACTCCTGTTAAAATTCTTGCCATATTTTTTACCTGTCAATCCCGAGAGTTATTGGGAGGAATCTTTATTATAGTTAAACTAGAGTACAAAGATAAATTTTTTATAAAGATGACTTCGATAATTTTATTAGATTTGATCCATATGAAAATATTAAAATACATTTTCTGGATTTTCTATCGTATTTGGTTCTATATCCTAGTTGCTTTACCTATTATCCTGTTTTTTCCTATTCTAATAATATCTATTTTAAAAGAAGCTTGGTATCCTTTGTTTTTTAAAATAGCACGTATTTGGGCGAGGATTATTTTAATAGGAATGGGCTTTAAAACTAAAATTGAAAGAGAACAAACTCCAGAACCCAACAAGAGTTATATGTTTATTGCAAATCATACTTCTATGGCAGATATAATGTTCATGTTGGTTGCTGTAAAAAATCCTTTTGTATTTGTAGGTAAGGCAGAGTTAGCTAAAATTCCTTTATTTGGTTTCTTTTATAAACGTACTTGTATTTTAGTTGACAGAAGTAGTGAAAGAAGTAGGAAAGCTGTGTTTTTAAGAGCACAAAGAAGATTGAAGCAAGGAGTTAGTATTTGTATTTTCCCTGAAGGAATGGTTCCAGAGGAGCATATTCTTTTAACCGAATTTAAAGATGGTGCATTTAGGCTTGCCATAAACCACCAGATACCAATTGTACCTATAACTTTCTTAGATAATAAAAAACGATTCTCTTATACTTTCTTTAGTGGAAGTCCGGGGAAAATGCGAGCAAAAATACATAAGTTTCTTCCTACCGAAGGATTAACTACAAAAGATACAAAAACCATAAATGCTAAATCTAGAGAAGTGATTTTAAATCACCTTAGTAGTAATGGTGTGGTATAAAAAAAATCCCCGAAACGTTTCGGGGATTTTGATTTTTAAATTTATTCTTTAGCTTCTTTTAAAGCTGCTTTAATTTTTTCTTCTAACTCATCCATTAGTTCTGGATTGTCTTTTATCAAGGCTTTAACAGCGTCTCTACCTTGTCCTAATTTGGTGTCGCCGTAGCTAAACCAAGAACCGCTTTTCTTTACAATTTCATATTCTACAGCAATATCTAGAATTTCACCAACTTTCGAAATTCCTTCACCGTACATAATATCAAATTCCGCTAATCTAAACGGAGGAGCTACTTTGTTTTTAACCACTTTTACTCTAGTCTTGTTTCCTTGTACATCTCCGTCTGTACTTTTTATTTGTGTAGACCTTCTAATATCTAATCGTACAGAAGCATAGAATTTTAATGCGTTACCTCCAGTAGTTGTTTCTGGGTTTCCAAACATAACACCAATCTTATCTCTTAATTGGTTAATAAAGATAACGGTACAGTTTGTTTTGCTAATAGAAGCAGTTAATTTTCTTAGTGCTTGCGACATTAAACGTGCATGAAGTCCCATTTTAGAGTCTCCCATTTCACCTTCAATCTCACTCTTTGGAGTTAATGCAGCAACCGAATCGACTACAACAATATCAATTGCACCAGAACGAATTAAATTATCTGCAATTTCAAGTGCTTGCTCCCCATTGTCTGGTTGTGATATAATTAAGTTATCTATATCTACGCCAAGTTTTTCAGCATAAAATCTATCAAAAGCATGCTCTGCATCAATAAATGCTGCAATACCTCCAGATTTTTGTGCTTCGGCAATAGCATGTAAAGTTAAAGTTGTTTTACCAGAAGATTCTGGACCATAAATTTCTATAACTCTTCCTCTTGGGTAACCACCAACACCTAATGCAATGTCTAAACCTAAAGATCCAGAAGAAATAGCTTCTACATCTACAATGGCCTGGTCACTCATTTTCATTACTGTTCCTTTTCCGTAAGCCTTATCTAATTTGTCTAAAGTTAGTTTAAGGGCTTTTAATTTTGCATCTTTTTCGCTACTCATCTGTGTATATAAATTTAATTGGTGTAAGAGGTGCTAAAATAACACTTCTTTTGTCATATTACAATACAATAACAACTTTTAAAAAATTTAAAAGCAGTCTTTTTGTAGCTAATCTGTTACTAGTTATTTAAATGAAAATAAAGTCCTAATTTTTTTTCCAATCAGGCATTTCTTGTCAATCATTTTTAAAAATGTACCTTTGCAGCTTAAAACATGGAGGTTTTTACCAAAATGTTCAAATATTTTTTTAACCTTAAAACTAGTATAGCATGCAACTGTACAACACCTTAAGCGCAAAAGAAAGAGCTGCGTTAATCGAAGAAGCAGGAAAAGACCGATTAACACTTTCTTTTTATCAGTACGCTAAAATTGAAAATCCTCAAGAATTTAGAGATCATTTATTTTTAACTTGGAATGCATTAGACGTTCTAGGAAGAATTTATGTAGCTCATGAAGGTATTAACGGACAATTATCTCTTCCGGCAGATCAATTTGAAGCCTTCAAAAACCATTTAGACACTATAGATTTTTTAAAAGGAATTCGTTTGAATATTGCTATTGAGCAAGACAATATGTCCTTTTTAAAACTGAAAGTAAAAGTGCGACCAAAAATTGTTGCAGACGGTTTAAACGACGAAACTTTTGATGTAAGAAACAAAGGAATTCACGTAGGAGCAGAGCAGTTTAATGAGCTTATTGAAGATGAAAATACGGTTTTGGTAGATATGAGAAATCACTACGAAAGCGAAATAGGTCATTTTAAAAATGCAGTTACTCCAGATGTAGATACTTTTAGAGAGTCTTTAGACATTATTGAAGCCGATTTAAGAGAGTATAAAGAGGATAAAAAACTTGTAATGTATTGTACAGGTGGAATACGTTGTGAAAAAGCTTCAGCTTATTTTAAGCACAAAGGTTTTAAAAATGTATACCAATTAGAAGGCGGAATTATCGAGTATACACGTCAGGTAAACGACAAAGGTTTAGACAATAAATTCATTGGAAAAAACTTTGTATTTGACGAAAGAAGAGCAGAAAAAATTAGTGATGATGTCATTGCACAATGTCACCAATGTGGTAGCCCGTTTGATATTCATACAAACTGTGCAAATGATGCTTGTCATTTATTATTCATTCAGTGTGATGCTTGTAAAGAAGAAATGAATAACTGTTGTTCTACAAATTGTAAAGAAATTCATGCTTTACCATACGAAGAGCAAAAAGCATTACGTAAAGGGCAAAAAAACAGTAACGATATATTTAAAAAAGGAAGAGCAGATCACTTACCATACAAAAAAGATTTGCGAAACATTTTTGAAACACTAGCTCAAAAAAAGTAAATGAATATTTACAAGCTATTACAGTTAAATAGAAAAATCAAAAGTCACAGAATTAAATTTTTTGGTCTTTGGTTGCTTCATAAGTTTAATAAACGATATTTAGCAGTAAATCTAGATCCTGTAATGGCTTGTAATTTACGTTGTAAGATGTGTTATTTTACAGATGCGGATTATGTAAAAACACTAAAAGGGCAATTTAAACCAGAAGAGTTAGAACAGGTAGCTAAAACTATTTTTAAACGAGCTTTAAAACTACAAATTGGCTGTGGTACAGAACCTACTTTATATAAAAACTTACCAGAAATAGTAAAATTAGGCAAGCAGTACGGGGTTCCTTATATCTCTTTAACTACCAATGCAAATTTATTAAACGAAGAGAGTATAGAGGCGCTTTTAAAGGCTGGACTTAATGAATTTACCATTTCTTTGCACGGGGTAACCAAAGAAAGCTATGAAGGCTTTATGAATAAAGCTAGTTATAAGAAATTCCATAATGCATTTAATGCTTTTCAAAAGCTAAAGAGTAAGTATAAGTTTGAGGTTCGAATTAATTACACTTTTAATAAGGATAATTTTTATGAATTATCAGAGCTCTTCAAGCATTTTAATGGAGAGAGTTTCGACCTCCTTCAAATTAGACCTATCAGAAAAATAGGAAACACAGAATACAATGATTTTGATTTGGAGTCTTTACGCGAAGATTACCCGAAAGTTATACAAGAAATAAGAGCAAATTGTAAGGCTAATAATATTACGCTATTGGCTTCTATTGAAATTCCAAAAAAATCAGATATCAATAGTTCTAGTTTGATTTTCGACTACACCTTCTGCTATGTTTCTCCTAATAATTTATGGAAAAACGGATTTGATTGGAAAAACGAAACATTCAATCAATATTCAAAAAGAATAGGGTGGAGTAAGCAATTGTTCTCTAATATTTTTAAATCTGAAAAGGAGTTAAAATCTCTTTCCAATAGATTAAATTACGAAGTAGAGTTTAATTAAAATCTTTATACTTTTAAAACGTTAAATATCCACATTTCTTCAGATTTGTTCGTCTTTACTAATGGCATTAAAATTAATAATTCTAAGGTGTTGTTTTTGATTAAATAGCTGGTTGTTAATTGTTTGTATGTATAATGTGTGCGTGTATTTTTAAAAATATAGTTTTATAAAATCACCGCCTTATTAACTTAATAAATAATATTATCTTTACACTTCAAAGTTTTGCTTTGAATTGTGGTTTCAGCTAAGGTGTAACGCCTTAAAAATGAAACTATTTTTATTAATCTTCTTCTGGAAAAAAATATGTTTTTTCAGAATCAATATATACTACTTTATGGCTTGTGGAACTTGTTCAACAGGAAAAGATGGCCAACCAAAAGGCTGCAAAAATAACGGAACATGTGGAACAGATAGTTGTAATAAACTTACTGTTTTTGATTGGTTAGCAAATATGTCACTCCCAAATGGCGAAAAACCATTTGATTGGGTGGAGGTTCGTTTTAAAAACGGACGAAAAGAATACTATAAAAACACTGAAAACTTAACTTTAGCAATAGGCGATGTGGTTGCAACACAGGCGCAATCTGGCCATGATATTGGTATGGTTACTCTTACCGGAGAATTGGTTAGAGTACAAATGAAACGTAAAAAAGTTTCAGATAAGAAAGAAGGTGCTTTAAAAATTTACCGAAAAGCCTCACAAAAAGATATAGATATTTGGTCGGATGCTCGTGATAGAGAAGAGGCAATGAAGGTTAAAGCTAGACAGTTTGCAATAGACTTAAAATTGCAAATGAAAATTTCGGATATTGAATTTCAAGGAGATGCAAGTAAGGCAACATTCTATTATACAGCAGAAGAGCGCGTAGATTTTAGAGAACTTATTAAGCTTTTTGCAAGAGAGTTTAGAACTAGAATTGAAATGAAGCAAGTAGGTTTTAGACAAGAAGCTGCAAGACTTGGTGGAATAGGATCTTGTGGCCGTGAGCTTTGTTGCTCTACTTGGTTAACAGATTTTCGTTCGGTAAGCACCTCTGCTGCTCGTTATCAACAACTTTCCCTAAACCCGCAAAAACTTGCCGGGCAATGTGGTAAACTAAAATGTTGTTTAAATTACGAGTTAGATAGCTACTTAGATGCATTAAAATCTATCCCAAAACCAGAAATAAAACTATACACCGAAAAAGGTACTGCAGTTTGTCAAAAAACCGATATTTTTAAAGGGCATTTATGGTATGCTTATGAAGGGGAATGGATGAACTGGCATAAGATCACTAAAGATCAAGCAAATGAAATTATTGCTTTAAACAAGAAAAAGCAAAAAATTGCTAGTCTTGAAGAATATGCTTCAGAACTTATAGAAGATACTAAATCGGCTTTTGAAAACGTTGTTGGTCAAGATAGTTTAACGCGTTTTGATAATCCAAAAGGAAATAACAAACGTAAATCCAATAAGAACAGAAACAATAGAAACAAGAAAAATAACAAGAGAAGAAAACCTCAAAACAAAAATAATAATGCGAAATAGTATTTCTCTATTACTTTTAGGTCTTACTTTTTTCTTTGTTTCCTGCGATTCTACTGGAGTTTTTGATGTATATCAAAGTCTTCCAGATACTTGGAGTAAAGACCATGTGGTTGCCTTTAAAGTAGCAGCTCCAGACACAACAAACAAGTATAATATGTTTGTAAACTTGCGAAATAACCAAGACTACAAATACAACAACTTGTTTATTATAGTTGAAATAAATTTTCCTCACGGAAAAACAATAAAAGATACTTTAGAGTACAAGATGGCAAAGCCTAATGGCGAATTTTTAGGCACTGGCTTTTCTAGTATTAAAGAGAATAAATTGTGGTATAAAGAAGATTTTATTTTCACAGAAATGGGTGAATACCAAATAAATATTGAGCAAGCTATGCGTGAAAATGGCAAAGTACACGGCGTTAAAGATTTAGAAGGTATTACAGATGTTGGTTTACGAATTGAAAAACAAATGAATTAATCTTTAGCTACTTAAGGCACTTATTTATGGCAAAAAAACAAGAAAAAACACAAGACTTTAGTAAATATATTCGTTTATTTTGGATCCTTTTTCTAGGAGGCTTTATGGTAGTAATCTTCTTATTTCTACTAGCTTCATGGGGTGTTTTTGGTCCACTTCCAGATCATACCGTTTTAGAAAATCCTAAAACCAATTTAGCTACTGAAATTATTTCTTCAGACGGAAAAACATTAGGAAAATTCTATTTTAACGATAACAGAACACCTGTAAGCTATGACGAATTACCACAGCATCTCGTAGATGCGTTAGTTGCTACAGAAGATGCTAGGTACTACGATCACTCAGGAGTAGATGCAAGAGGAACCTTAAGAGCCATTTTTAAATTAGGAAAAGGCGGAGGTGCAAGTACTATTTCACAACAATTAGCCAAACAATTATTTCATGGTGAGGGTTCTAAAAATATTGTAGAAAGAATTTCTCAGAAAGCAAAAGAGTGGATTATTGCTACTAAACTAGAAAGACAATATACCAAAGAAGAAATTATAGCACAATACTTCAATATCTACGATTTTGGAAATAATGCAGATGGAATTCGTTCTGCTTCCCGTATTTATTTCGGAAAAGAACCAATCGAATTAGATGTAAAAGAATCTGCTATGTTGGTAGGAATGTTTAAAAACTCTTCCTTATATAATCCAAGGCCAGAGCGTAACCCTGTTGGTGTAAAAAACAGACGTAATGTGGTTTTAGCGCAAATGGAGAAATATGGATATATAGATGAAAAACTTAAAGATTCTCTACAGAAATTAGATTTAGGTTTACGCTATTCACCAGAGTCACACCGTGAAGGTACAGCAACCTATTTTAGAGAATATCTTCGTGCTTTTATGAAAGATTGGACAAACGATGAAGCAAATAGAAAGCCAGATGGTTCAAAATATAATATTAATAGTGACGGGTTAAAAGTGTATACTACTATCGATTCTAGAATGCAATTACATGCAGAAGAAGCGGTAGCAAGACATATGCCTAGACTGCAAGCTGAGTTTTTTCATCAAAACACACCAGATAGAAATCCAACAGCACCATTTCTAGATTTAGATAAAAATCAAATAGATGCCTTAATGAAGCGTTCTATGAGGCAAAGTGAACGATGGAGGCATATGAAATACGATCTTAGAAAGAGTGAAAAGGAGATTATCGCTTCGTTTGAAAAGCCTACAAAAATGAGTGTTTTCGCTTGGAAAGACGGTAAGCCAAGTGAAATTGATACCATCATGAAGCCATTAGATTCTATGCGTTATTATAAGCATTTCTTACACCCAGGAATGATGAGTATGGATCCAGAAACTGGTCATGTAAAAGCATGGGTTGGTGGTATGAACTATAGACACTTTCAGTTTGATCACGTAAAACAAAGTAAGCGTCAAGTAGGTTCTACTTTTAAACCATTTGTTTATGCAACAGCAATAGATCAGTTGCACCTTTCTCCTTGTGACGAATTACCAAACACCCAAATAACTATTGAAGCTAATAAGTTTGGAAATCCAGAACCATGGACACCTAAAAACTCTGATAACAAATACGGTGGAACGCGAACATTAAAAAATGCTTTAGCAAACTCTATTAATACCATTACAGCAAGGTTAATGGATAAGGTTGGCCCACAACCAGTAGTAGATTTAGTGAAAAAATTAGGGGTAGAATCCGAAATATTAGCAGTGCCATCTATTGGTTTAGGTACTTCAGATATTAGTGTATACGAAATGGTGGGAGCCTATGCTACCTTTGCAAATCAAGGAGTATACACCAAACCAGTAATGGTAACTCATATTGAAGATAAAAACGGAACCATTTTATACCAATTTACGCCAGAATCTAGAGATGTGTTAAGTGAAGAAGTAGCCTATGTAACGGTTAATTTAATGCAAGGAGTTACACAATCTGGATCGGGAAGTAGACTAAGAGGAAAAGGTCGAGATAAATGGCGAGCAGATTACAGAGAAATAATTACTGGCTACCCTTATGAGTTTACCAATCCAATTGCAGGAAAAACAGGAACCACACAGAACCAAAGTGATGGTTGGTTTATGGGTATGGTGCCTAATTTAGTAACCGGTGTATGGGTTGGAGCAGAAGATAGAGCAACACACTTTGCCTCTATTACTTATGGCCAAGGAGCAGCTATGGCATTACCAATTTGGGGTATGTATATGAAGAGCTGTTATGAAGATGAGACTCTTAACATTTCTAAAGGAGATTTTAAAAAGCCCGAAAATCTTACTATAGAAGTGAATTGTGAAAACTATAATCCTAATCAAGGAGGAGATTCTGAAAATTCTGATGAAGATATACCAGAAGAATTAGACTTCTAAGAATTTGTGATACAAGAATAATATAATTGGAAACGTAATGTTCGTTTTCATGTAAGACCTTGGTCTCAACAGCTCAAAAGTTAACAGAAATTGGTTTTTTATAAAGGAAAAACCGAAAGTTTCAAGAAAAATATAGTTGAAAGCCATTCTGAAAAAGAATGGCTTTTTTTATCATAAGTATTTTAATATCAAAACATAAAGTATCAAGTTGTAGGAAAAGTTTTCTAGAAAAACACATTGAAATTGTTTTTTTTTTTTTAGGTTTGACTTGTTTGAGGTAAAAATTTAAATCTTAGCCGATTAAAAATTTGCTAAAGACACCAAGATTAATCTATAACTAGTACTAGTTTTTTTTCTATTTCTGCTTCGGCAGCAATTTATTCTTAAGAGATTTATTAGAGTACTAAAATTTATATACAGGGGGAAATTCAAATAGGGTTAAAAATAGATGGCTACCCATTTAGAGTTCGTAGAGAAATAACAGTCCTTATTGCATATAATTACTCTACTGGTGTGCTAAACGAAAATATTAGTTACTGGTATTATACACATTAAGTTTATATTATGAAGACAAGTAACATATTTTTATTATGCATATTTTTTGTTTTTGCATGTAAATCACACGCTCCATTTACAAATCTAAAAGAAAAACAGGAATCAATAGCTTTAATAAAAAATAAAATAAATTTAACTAATGAGGAATTTTATTTATTAAAAAAAGAGGATTCTATTTTATTTGAAATCTCTAAATCTATTAAAAAAAATATCAGAATTTCGCTTATAAAAAGACGGATAGATTCCTTTAACCTTAATTCTTATACAAAGGATGAATTTTTACAAATGCTAAAAGTTGATAGAATAGGAAATGGTTGGGAAATTGAGCTTGATAGAGATGGAAAACTAAGGAATTATCATAAAATAGAAAACTATAAAGAAGCTGAAGGGTTTTTAAAAAAAGTTGATAGTGCTTTTTCCAAAGATAATAAAGTGAAAATGGACACATTAAGAAACAAATAAATACTGCCTATAACCAAATATATAAATAACTGCAGTTAAGAACTATAGTGTTTCATAGGTAAGAAATAAATTTAAATCCGTGTTTGTATGTGTTACGGTAGAAAGAGAACCGTGCAACTAAACAAAATCATTATGAAACAATTCTTTTTTATCACTATAACATTAATTACTTTTTTTTCTTGTAAAGCGCAAACATTTCCACTATATGATACTCCTAACGATTTTGATGTAGATAATGCCTACTATAAGGATATAGATGGTGATTTAACAAAATTAATAGGAACTTGGCAATATACTAATGGTAATGAATCACTCAAACTTATAATTAAAAAGAAAGAACAAGATACTGTAAATGCTAGAAATATTTTATACAAAGAAGATGTCTTATACGGAGAATATTTGTACATAGATTCCAATGGAACAGAAATTGTTAATACATTAAGTCTTATTGATACATTTTCTAACATTTATCAGCATTCGCTTTATGGTAATTATATCATATCTAAAAATCATTTACCAAGTTGCAATGAATGTACTGAAAGTGAACGTCGTGTGAAAATTTCTATAGAAGATCATTTGCGCAATTATTTCGATTATGAAATGGAAATAAGACATATTCCTGCTCAATCTGGTAATTCTGAACAAATAAAAATTAAAATAAAATTATCTGATATGTCTATAGTGCTTGAGGGTCAACCAGATGATGATAGAATACCAACTCACCAAGAAATAATTTTAACCAAACAATAAAAAACCAACCACAACCAAGCACATATAAAAGCAATTAAGAGCTAAATTTAAACTTTAGCTCTTTTTTGCTATAAGAATAAAAACCTAGTTTTTCACCCAATAAAAAGGCAACAAGCTTAAATAAAAATAAGCAAAACCATTCTTCTCTAAATGGTATTTTGCTTAAAACCCCTTTTTTTACGGGAAAACCGTAATGGGTTTTGTAAGAAATTGGCTCTTTTCGATGAAATGCAAAAAAACAAGATTAAAAGTAGAGTGATTTGTTTTTTTTTTTTTTTTTTTTAGGTTTGACTTGTTTGAGGCAAAAATTTAAATCTTAGCCCATTAAAAATTTGCTAAAGACACCAAGATTAATCTATAACTAGTACTAGTTTTTTCAACATTTCTGCTTCGGCAGCAATTTACTCTTAAGAGATTTATTAGTGTACTAAAAAATAATAACGGCTTGTTATTTTAATACACATCGGCTATACATTTTTCGGCTAAAAAATTCGGCTAAATTTTTACTAACCAACCAGTACAAAACTACATACTGGTTTAAAATTTTAGAATTTATGAAAAAACAGCTATATATAAATCATTTAAAACACTTAGCCTTACTCTTAGTGTTTTCTATAGTTATGGGTAATTAAATTTAATAGAACAGTTAAGAAAATAACAAACGTGAGACTAACCATCTTGCAACCAGAAAGTAATCTGAAGTAAAATATGATTTAAAATTACAACTATTTAAATACAAATAACAACCAATTAGCCTTAGAAAAAGAAAAGGCACTCAAAAATTAAAAAAATGACAAAATTTAGATTAAGTATTCTAGTTACAGCTACATTATTACTTATAAGTATAATTACCACTTCTTGTTCAAATGAAAATATTAGTGATGAAAAAATTACAAATGAAATTAAAACAACTGGCACTATGTTTTTTGAGCAAAATTCTAATAATTTTTCTACTGCAAAAAACAATAATCATACGAATAAATATCAAGAACTTAATATTGAGTTCTCTTTTATTTCTGACGATCCACTTCCTGACTTTAATAATGACGAAGAATTAACTAATTATTTTCAAAATAATATAGACCAACTCAACGGCTCATTTATCTACTCTATTAATAACGAGATTTTATATGAATCAATTGTTATTAATGGGATCGAAAATGCACTTCCGAATACTAATGATAATTATACGCAACAATTATATAGAGGATGTGATTACGAAAGTATTAGACAATGTACCAGAGATTCTATTGACAATATGGGCACAATAAGTAAATTAGTTTGTATTGCAGCTGGATTTGCTTGCGTGGCTGAAGAGTTCGCAAACTGTGCTTATACAAATTGTGGAGGTCCACAGTTATAAATTTAACGTTTTATGAAATATTACATTAATGCCTTTAAAAAGGCTACAGACATTCAAAGTAAGGCTTCAATTAAAGAGTTTTGGTATTTTATGTTAATTAACATAATAATCTCAATTTTCATTGGTGTTTTGAAGGCTGCATTTGGGTTAAATCATATTGGAACTATATACAATATAATTATAATAATTCCATTTACCACTTTAGGGTTTAGAAGGCTAAACGAAGTTGGTCTTTCAAAATGGCTATTTTTAATTCCATTTGTGAACTTAATTCTAGCTGGGTTACCCAAAGAAAAAAAATAAAAGCCCATAACAATATATATATAAAACACCTAAAAAGAGCTATACTCAAGTTTCGCTCTTTTCTGCTATTTTTGTCTTTAAACCGAAAATCAGTTCATATAAATCTGCTATATTTCATATACAAATACATTATTAGTGCATGCCAAAAGGAAGAACTAAACCAGCTAGAAGCAATAACCACAACGGAAATGTCTTATAAAGTTATTTCACTTAACGAAATAGAAAAATTAAAACCTGTCATAATACTAACCAAGACGACCCATGCCAAACCTCTGGTACAAATATTCTAGATGGACAACCTATAGCAGGTATTGGTGGCGATTGTGCGCCAAATGAAGAAACTGGTGTTAAGCCACCTACAGAACCACAAGAAGAAGATGATTGTAATACCTCTAAAGAGGATTTAAAGAAAATTTTTCCTAATATGTCTGATAATAATGCGTCTACACTAGAAGCTGTAATTAATGATAAAGGAAAAGATTTTGGGATTGATACAAAAGAGAAATTACAACATTTTTTATCACAGGCAGGTCATGAAGTTGGAGGTTTTGCTAATGGTTTTGGTGTTGAGGAAAGTACTAATTATACAACTAAGTCACGATTATTGAAAATTTTCCCTAAATATTACTCTGAAACTGACACAGTAAATAAAAAGAATCCAGATATATACGTTAGTAATCCATCTGGTCATGCAAATTATGTATACTGTTGTCGAATGGGAAATGGAGATGTGGTAAGTGGAGATGGCTATAAGTATAGAGGAAGAGGTATATTTCAATTAACAGGAAGAAGTAATTACACTAATTTTCAAACTTGGTATAACAACAAATATGATCCAGATAAAGATTTTGTTTCTAGTCCTGAATTATTAAAAGACAATGATACAATTGCAATATTAAGTGCTCTTTGGTTTTACAAAACTAGTGTAATAGATAAAATCACAATAAATACAAATACAACTGTAAAAACAGTAACAAAAAAAGTTAATGGTGGAAAAAATGGTTTAACTGATAGAAAAGAAATTTTCGAAAAAGCAAAAGACTCAATATCTTGTTTATAATATAAATATATAAAATATACTAAAAATGGAAAATAATAAAATTATTCATAATTGCTTTATTTATACTATTCTCAAATAGCTGTAAAGCACAACAAGCACAACCAAACATAGCAACAGAAATTATTGGTACTTGGGTTGCAGAAGATGATCCAAATGTAAAATGGGTATTTAATACAAATAACCAGTGTTTAGATTATTATAATAATGTTTTAGAGGACACCTATAGCTATACTATTTCACATCAATGCGATTCAGAAACAGATGTGAATACTTGGTTTTTGAAAATGATTGATTTAGAGGATTTAAGCCATAGATGTTATGAGCTTTATGGTGCTAATTTCGAAAACAACAACACTCTTTCTATAAGAGATATGATAAGCGGTAAAATATTCGTATATAATAAAAACTAACCACAACCAAGCACATATAAGAGCAATTAAGAGCTAAATTTAAACTTTAGCTCTTTTTTGCTATAAGAATAAAAACCTAGTTTTTCACCCAATAAAAAGGCAACAAGCTTAAATAAAAATAAGCAAAACCATTCTTCTCCAAATGACTTTTTGCTTAAAAACAGCCCGTTTTTTACGGTTTTCCCGTAAATAACAACTTGTAGGAAAAGTTTTCTAAAAATACTTGTGAGAACCGTTTTTTTTTTTTTTTATGTTCGCGGAGTATTCCAGTTATTTTAAGTACTAAGAAGCCTTAAATTAATAAGAGTACAGTTGCAACACCAATAACTTGCGCAAGTTTATTTTTACAATTAGCTTCTTAAAAATGCTTCTAGCTTCTTAATTTATAATAACCAACCAGTACTTAAACTATAAACTGGTTTAAAATTTTAGAATTATGAAAAATTTATTTTTTGTTTTAGCTTTTATGCTAATGGGAACAACGATTGCGCGTTCATCAATTAATGATGAAAAAGTAGTGATTCAAATAGAAACTACAGATCTATCAGAAACTACAGATCTATCAGAAAAGATTAATACAAATGTGAGCTTTAATTCTTTTTCAGATTTTGAGAATTTTGATGTTGATCAAATTTTTAATAAAAAGGATTGTACTGTTTCTGTATCAGTCACTGTAAGTTTAGGAATTGTTTCAGTTACTTTGACGGCAGAAAACATACCTTGCAGTGAGGTTAGTGCTACTATAAAGAGATTGTATGCAGAAGCCAAACAAGCATTATCCGCTTAATTAACCCTAAATAATCTACCTTAAATTAATTTAAGGTAGATTTTTTATATATAAATGAAAAAACATATAATTATTCTCTTTTTAATAGTACCTATAAACTTTCTGTTTTCTCAAGAAATTAACTTTACTGGTAAAATTGAATATAAAATGACTGTAGCAATTAATAGACCTATTGAATATAAGTCTGAACTGTTTTTTAATAACACACATTCATTATTTGTGTATACAGAAGTTCTCCAGGAAAATGTAGAGGAAATAGATGACTCTAATAATCTAAACTTTAATATAATTTTAAAAGATTCTTTAGCTAAAGAGATATTCATAAACAAATCTAATGATTCTTTATATGAAAAGCATAAAAACCTTATAAGTAAAAACTCCTATTATTCTGTTGAGAGAGTTCCAAAAATAAAATGGAACATTACTAACCAAACAAAGAAAATTAAAGACATTGAATGTTATTTAGCAAAAACTACTTTTAGAGGAAGGAACTATTTAGTTTGGTTTGCACCTTCATTAGTTAATCCAGTTGGGCCATGGAAATTTAACGGCTTGCCAGGAATAATTCTAGAAGCTTATGACGATAAAAGGGAAGTAACCTTTTATGTAAATAGAATTACAATACCCTATCACTTTACTAATAAACCGTTAAATCAAGAACTAAGCGTTTTGAGTCTAAACGAGCACCTGCATATTATGAATAATATAGACAGTGAAATAGGAAAGAAAATTCAGTCTAAATTTGGAAGAGGTATCCAGGTAAAAGTAGAAACCAAAATTAGTACGATTGAATTAAATTTTAATGACTAAAATAAGTTGGTTAAATTTTTCTAAAAGCATCACTCTAAAAGAAATAATTATATATAAATGTGGAAAAGAAACAAAATAAGATTTAACTTTTTCCTTCTTATAATAACAGTATTCATATTTCAAGGCGTTTGTTTTTCACAAACAACAATTTATGGCTCCATAAAAGACAACTCCAACAACTTATATTCGGTTAGTGTGATACTTAAAGATAGCTTGTCTCATGCAATTATAGCTTATACATATTCAGACAATAAAGGTAATTACACCATTAAAACAAACGATAAAGGTAAATATAATTTAGTGTTTTCTGCTCTAGGTTATGCTTCTAAAACGGTTCCTATAATTTTAAATGCTACTAAAAATGAAATTCAAATAGATGTAGTTTTAAAAGAAAAATTAGAAAGTTTAGACGAAGTTATTATTCAAGCCGATTTGCCTATTTCAATAAAAAAAGACACTATTGCATTTAAAACTAAGTATTTTACTACTGGAACAGAGCAAACAGTCGAGGAGTTGCTAAAAAGAATTCCAGGCATTCAAATAGATAGTGATGGAGCAATAAAAGTAGGCAATCAAGAAATTGAAAAACTAATGGTAGATGGCGATGACCTTTTTGAAAAAGGGTACAAAATACTATCTAAAAACATGCCTGCCTATCCAATTGAAGAAGTTGAGGTGCTTAATAATTACTCTAATAATAGGTTATTAAAAGGTGTTGAAGAAAGTGATAAAGTAGCTTTAAACTTAAAACTAAACGAAAAATCTAAACGCATTTGGTTTGGTAATATAGAAACCAGTATTGGCAATGACAACTTCTATCAATTTAAAGGTAATTTGATGAATTTTGGTAAAAAAAATAAATATTACTTTTTTACCAACCTTAATTCTATTGGTTATAATGCTATTGGAGATATACAAAACTTAATTCGCCCATTTCGTTTAAACCAGCCTGCAAGTATTGGAGATAATCAAAGTGTAAATTCCTTGTTAAATTTGTCTGCAAGCAACCTTAATTTTAAACAAAGCAGAACCAATTTTAATAATGCAGAACTGGTATCGCTTAACGCTATTTTTAATCCTACAGAGAAACTGAAAATAAAAACACTAGGCTTTTTTAATTGGGATGAAACCGATTTTTATAGAAACTCCATTAATTTTGTTGCTGTAGATAATATAAATTATACAAATACAGAAGATTATCACCTTCAAAATAAAAAGCGAATAGCCTTTGGAAAATTAGATTTTATCTACAATATTTCTAAAACCAAAATGCTAGAAGCTACAACCAAATACAATAATGGCAATTTTAATGATTCTTCTAATTTGGTTTTTAATGGTAATACAACTATTGAAAATTTACAACACCAAAACACACTTTTAGACCAGAAAATTAGTTACACAAATAAATTTAAAGACAAAACAGTTTTTCTTTTAACAGGCCGGTTTATAGATGAAAAAACACCTCAACATTATAGCATTAATCAGTTTTACTATCCAGTTTTGTTTCCTGCATTAAGTACAGCAAATAATGTAAGTGAGCAAAATATTAATCATATGCAATTTACAGGTATAAATGCGCACTTACTAGACCGAAAAGAAAACGGGCATTTATTAGAAATACAATTGGGTAATGAGTTTAGAAAAGATAAATTAGCAACAACATTTTCAATATTAGAAGATGATTTGGTTTTAGAGCAACCAAATAATTATAAAAACCAAACATCCTATCAAGTTAACAACTTGTATTTTAAAAGTAAATACCGCTTAAAAATAAATTCTTTTGAGGTTATAGGTAAGGTAGATGTTCATCAGCTTTTTAATAGTCTAGAAAATAATAATAAAGCTAGTAATCAAAATCCATTTTTCATCAATCCTAGTTTAGGACTTGATTGGAAAATTAACGAAAAAAATAAAATCACTACCTCTTATTCTTACAATACAACAAATGCAAAAATATTAGATGTATTTAGCAATTTTGCTTTTACTGGCTATAGATCGTTTACTAAAGGTACAGGAGGTTTTAATCAACTACATGTTTCAAGTGCAGTCCTTAATTATCAACTTGGTAATTGGAGCGATCGTTTTTTTGCAAATACATTTATATTGTATAGTAAAGATCATGATTTCTTTTCAACCAACACAATACTAAGCCAAAACCATACCCAATCTGAAAAAATAGTAATTAAAAACAAAGAGTTTATAACGGTTAATTCTAACCTAGATTATTATTTTAAGTTTATTTCTTCTAACTTAAAACTAGATGTAGCTTTTACAAAAAGTGAATTTAAAAACAGTGTGAATAATCAAGATTTACGGCACGTAAACTCTAATAGTTATAATTATGGTTTAGAATTGCGTTCTGGTTTTAAAGGTGTTTTTAACTACCATATTGGTACAAAATGGACAAACACAGAAATAGAAACTACCATAAACAATTCGTTTACAAATAATGTGAGTTTTTTAGATTTATCTTTTGTTTTTAATAATAATTTAGATTTTAAATTACAAACAGAACGCTATTATTTTGGTAATTTACAAGCTGATAAAAACTATTATTTTTTAGATTTGGATGCAAGCTATAAACTCATAGAAAACAAATTAACATTAGGACTTACAGGAAAAAACCTGTTTAACACCAAAAGCTTTAAAAGCTTTTCAATAAGTGATATTGGGTCATCAACAACAGAATATAGATTGCTACCAAGGTTTATACTTTTAAAATTAGAATATAGATTTTAGCATAAATATTCCATTAAAAAAAATCTCCCTAATAGTCACACATAATTAAAAAGCCATTCTTTTCAGAATGGTTTTTTATTTCGTATTTTTCAGTTCCAATAAAAACAATTCAAAATGATTAATAAAAAAGTACATTCAGTTCAAGAAGCATTGCAAGGAGTTCAAGATAATATGACCTTCATGTTTGGTGGTTTTGGGCTTTCTGGTATTCCTGAAAATTCTATTGCAGAATTAGTGAAAATGAATACCAAAGGCTTAACCTGTATTTCTAATAATGCTGGAGTAGATAATTTTGGCTTAGGCTTATTATTGCATCAAAATCAAATTAAAAAAATGATTTCATCGTATGTTGGTGAAAACGCAGAATTTGAACGCCAAATGCTTTCTGGCGAGCTGGAAGTAGAACTTATTCCGCAAGGAACCCTAGCAGAACGCTGTAGAGCAGCACAAGCAGGTTTTCCGGCAATTTATACTCCTGCTGGTTATGGTACAGAAGTAGCAGATGGAAAAGAAACTAGAGAGTTTGATGGCAAAATGTATGTGCTTGAACATGCTTTTAAAGCAGATTTTGCTTTTGTAAAAGCTTGGAAAGGGGATGCAGCTGGAAACCTAATCTTTAAAGGAACGGCAAGAAATTTTAACCCTAATATGTGCGGAGCAGCTAAAATAACAGTTGCCGAAGTAGAAGAATTAGTGCCTGTAGGAACATTAGACCCTAATCAAATTCATATTCCAGGAATATTTGTGCAACGCATCTTTCAAGGAGAAAAATATGAAAAACGAATAGAACAACTTACAGTAAGAAAAAGAGAATAGAAAGTTATTGTTCCTGCGAGCCTGTTTGCAACAGGCAGGGCGGGAATCTACTTGTAATAATAAAGTTTCAATTAAAAAGATTCCTGCTTTCGCAGGAATGACAAAAACTAAGAAAATGTTAGATAAAACAGGAATTGCAAAACGAATAGCTAAAGAGGTACAAGACGGTTATTATGTGAACCTTGGTATTGGTATTCCAACTTTAGTAGCAAATTACGTTAGAGAAGATATAGAGGTAGAGTTTCAAAGTGAAAATGGTGTGCTAGGAATGGGGCCATTTCCTTTTGAAGGAGAAGAAGATGCAGATATTATAAACGCAGGAAAACAAACCATTACCACGCTTCCAGGAGCAAGTTTTTTCGATTCGGCTATGAGTTTCTCTATGATTAGAGGAAAACATGTGGATCTTACCATTCTAGGAGCCATGGAAGTTGCTGAAAATGGTGATATTGCCAACTGGAAAATTCCAGGTAAAATGGTAAAAGGAATGGGAGGCGCAATGGATTTGGTTGCAAGTGCAGAAAATATCATTGTAGCTATGATGCATACTAATAGAGCAGGGGAGTCTAAATTACTTAAAAGATGTAGCTTGCCATTAACCGGTGTAGGTTGTGTAAAGAAAATTGTTACTAACCTAGCCGTTTTAGAAGTTACCAAAGAAGGTTTTAAACTTCTAGAAAGAGCTCCAGGAGTTTCCGTTGAAGAAATTAAGAAAGCAACAGAGGGAAACCTTATTGTAGAAGGGGAGATTCCGGAAATGATTTTATAGAAATGATTAATTTTAACGATAAATTAAGTGTACTTGGATGGCTTAAATGTTAAAATTTTGTGCCTTTTATCGAAATTCGATGCTTTTTAGCTGTTTTTTATTAAATAAATTTTCATATTAGTAGCACCTAACTAACCAACCAAATATTTAATTTAATCTGTTAAAGATTAAAACCAATTTTTTTAAGAATGATGAATACAGATTTATTTTTTTTAAGATTATTTAAAAAAGTAAAGAATACTTTTAAGTTTATTGGAAGTATTATGTATTTAACCAAAAAAGTATTCATGCTATAACCCTTTTGGGATAGCATGAATAAGTTTTTTGGTGTATTCTTTTTTCGGATTGTTGTAAATCTCATCCGCATCTGCTAATTCTTCAATTTTACCAGCATTCATTACTAGTAATTGATCTGCCATATATTTTACAACAGCTAAATCGTGCGAAATAAATATATAGGTAAAACCAAAGTCTGCTTTAAGCTCATTTAGTAAATTTAAAACCTGTGCCTGTACAGAAATATCTAAAGCAGAAACCGATTCATCACAAATAATTAATTTCGGTTGTAGAGCTATCGTTCTTGCTATTCCTATACGCTGCCTTTGCCCGCCAGAAAACTCATGTGGATATCTATCGTAGCTATCTGCTCCTAAACCAACTCTATTTAAAATTTCTAAAACCTTTTCTTTTCTTTCTTTATCCGAAGAAAAAAGTTTGTGCACCTTCATTGGTTCTAGGATAGCATTTCCTACCGTTAGTCTTGGGTTTAATGAAGCATAAGGATCTTGAAATATAATTTGAATTTCTTTCCTTAATTCTCGCATTTTCTGCTTTAAAACTTTTGTAATATCTTCTCCTTTATAAATAATGCTTCCGGCAGTAGCCTTGTCTAATTGTAAAATAGCTTTTCCTAGTGTAGATTTTCCGCATCCAGATTCTCCTACCAATCCTAAAGTTTCTCCTTCATATAATTTAAAACTCACATTGTTTACAGCTTTAAATCCTTCGGTTTTATGAAACAAGCCAGAAGTGTTAAAATATTCCTTTTCTAGGTTTATAATTTCTAATAAAGGGGCTTTACTGTAAATGGTTTTGTGATGTTTTTCTCGGTCTGCTTCTGTAATAATTTCTTTAGATGTTGTATCCTGCAGATAATCCTGAATAGTTGGTAGGGTTTTAAGTCTGTAATCTAAGGATGGCCTCGAGCTAATTAAGGCTTTAGTATAATTATTCTTAGGCTTAGTAAAAACTTCTTGTAGGTCGCCTTGCTCCACAACTTCGCCTTTATACATCACTAAAACACGATGGGCAATTTCAGAAATTAAAGACAGGTCATGCGTTATAAACAAAATGCTCATATTGTTTTTTGCCTGAAGCTCTTTTAAGAGCTGTATTATTTCCTTTTGTACCGTAACATCTAATGCGGTTGTAGGCTCGTCTGCGATAAGTATTTCGGGCTCACAAGCAATCGCCATTGCAATCATAACACGCTGCATTTGTCCGCCAGAAATTTCGTGAGGATATTTATTATAAGTCGTTTCTGGAATTGGGAGTTTTACTTGTTCAAAAAGAGAAATTACTTTTGCTTTTGCCTCGGTTTTACTAATGTTTTTATGTTGTAAGATAACTTCTGAAACTTGTTTTCCGCAAGTCATAGAAGGATTTAAAGAACTCATTGGTTCTTGAAAAATCACCGATATTTTATTGCCTCTTATTTCCTGAAAAGCTTTAGAATCTAGTGTTGTTAAGTCTTCGCCTTTAAACAAAATACTTCCTGAAGTAATTTCAGATATTTTCTTTGGAAGTAATCCAAGAATAGCCATAGTAGAAACTGATTTTCCTGAACCAGATTCTCCTACAATACCTAATATTTCGTTTTGTTGTAGCTGATAGGAAATATTGTGAATTATTTCTTTTTCTTCAGAATTATTAAAGAAAGAAATAGAAAGATTTTCTACAGAAAGAATATTGTTTTTAGACATAGATCACGGTGCAACTTACAGCCGAAAATTAACGATAAAAAAAGAATTATGGTTTATTAAAAGACTTTAATTTTCCTTTCTAAATATGAATAATCTCATTGTCATGAAGTATATCATCCCCACGAAGCCTTAAGAAAACCTGTGCTACAGCTATGGTGTCCTTTTCGCAGTAGGTAATAATTCTATCAATTTCTTTTTCTTCGTAATACACTCTATACACCTCGCTACCATCAATATCATCTTTTGGTGATGGAATTCCTAACACATTTGTTAGTAGTTTTAGGGAAGTAAAGTTTTTGTAGTCTCCAAACTTCCATAGTTCTAAAGTATCTAGGTGCGGTACTTCCCAAGGTTTTTTTCCAAATAGATTTAGTTTGTATGGTAATTCTATATGGTGAATAATCATACGTCTAGCTATATAGGGAAAATCAAACTCCTTGCCGTTATGTGCACAAAGTAAGTGCTGTGACTGACTAAAATAGGTATCGATTAGGTTTTTGAAGTCTTTTAAGATTTTTTCTTCTTCACCATAAAAAGATGTCACTCTAAAATTTCGAATATCTCCTTGGTTTTTAAAATACCCAACAGAAATACACACAATTTTACCAAATTCTGCCCAAATTCCAGCTCGGTCATAGAAGTCTTCAGCGGTAAATTCGTCTTTTCTTTGATATTGTGTTTTATGCTCCCAAAGCGCTTGTTTGGTTTCGTCTAAATCTGAAAAATATTGGGTTTCAGGAACCGTTTCAATATCTAAAAATAATATGTTTTCAAGATGTAATTTAGAAATCATGATTACTTTCCGCGAAAGCGATTTTTTAAAGTTAATTTTTATCTAATGCAAGCATCTTATAGGCTTCTTCAATATAGGTGGAAATATCTTCTGAAAATGTTGCTACCTCATTTTTAGGTCCTTTAGAATGTCCTAAACGAACAATAATGATATTGTCTGTTGGCTCTACAATAACATACTGACCTAGATGCCCTCGCATCATAAAAAAGTTTTTATCCTCTATCTTTTTTAGCCACCAGCCATAACCATACTCCGGACTTTCAGGAAACCTAGGGGTAATAGATTTTGCTACAAAAGCAGAATCTAATAACTGCTTTCCTTGCCATTTACCATGGTCTTTATATAGCTTTCCAAAACGAGCAAAATCTCTAGCGTTACTAGCAATACAGCAGTATGCCTTTACTAGGTCGTTTTCTTCACTATCTACTTGCCAGTAGGCTTGGTTTTCGGTTCCTAAAGGCTTCCAAAAGCTTTCTGTTAAGTAATCGTATATTTTTTTACCGGTAGCCTTTTCTATTACCATTGCAAGTAATTGTGTGTCGCCACTTGCATATTTAAACGCTTTTCCTGGTTCGTCTACTACTTTTAACCCTAAAATTACTTTAGCTAAATCATCATCAAAATATGCGCGAGTGGTTATAGATAAAGGGGAGTAGTAGGCCTCATCCCAATTGGTTCCTGATGCCATACTAGACAAATCTCCAACCGTCATTTTTGCTGCTAAACCTTCGCTAAATTCTGGATAGAAGTCGCTAACAGCTTGGTCTAAGCTTTTAATATGTCCATCCATAATAGCTTTTCCTAAAAGTGCAGATACATAAGATTTTGCTATAGAAAAAGAATTGGTTTTTGAATCCTTATCAAAGCCATCATAATAGTTTTCAAACCAAATACTATCATTTTTTATGATTAGGTATGCTATGGTTCCGTTTTGCTTATTGATGCCTTTTAGAGCTTTTGTTTCCTTAACTGCATTATAATTGGAATGATTAGGCCAGGCAAAAGGAGTTCCTACTTTTAGAGTTTTATTGTCAAAGGATTTATAATCTTCTAAAAAAGCTGTGGTATGTCCTTTGGCGTAAATAGTTCGCACTGCTTTTATAAGATAGTCTGTATCTGTAATATAAAGTACTGCAATGGTTAGTACTAAAAGAGCAGCAAGGACTTTGAATAGTTTTTTAAATATTTTCATGAAGCGCTATTTATAAGAATATTAAATATAGGAAATATTTTACGATAATAGAACTCTTTGTGTTTCTTCAAAACAGAAATTAGAACAAACTTTGCTGTTTATATGGACTTTCATGTTCTAATAGCCATTGTTTGCGTTGTAATCCGCCAGCGTAACCTGTTAGGGAGTCATCGCTTCCTATTACTCTATGGCAAGGAACAACAATCCAAAGTGGGTTTTTACCATTGGCATTGGCAACTGCGCGAATAGCTTTTACGTCTCCTAGTTTCTTGGCTAGTTTAAGATAGGTGGTAGTTTTTCCGAATGGGATGTTTTCTAATGCTTTCCAAACACGTTTTTGGAAATCTGTTCCTTGTGCATTTGTTTTAAAACGGAAAGTTTTTCGGGAGCCTTTAAAATATTCCTGGAGTTGAAGGACACAGTCCTCCAACTCTAAGGGAATAATATCTGTAGTTTTTATGGTGGATTCCTGATTTTTCAGGAATTCCTTTTTGTTAGTTTCTTCTTCGAAGTGTTCTATTTGATTTAAAACCGTAATGGATGCAATACCGTCACTATCTCCAAGTATTTTGGTGTAACCTAGTGGCGTATTTATAATGCATTCTACCACTAATCTTCCGTCTTAAAATCTTCTAATAAACCGAGGCGTTTCGCTCTAGCTTCCCAACTTTTTCTAGCTAAAAGTTGCAGGTTTGCTACATCGTCACTTTCATCCATGATTTCTAAACCTAGAAGGGTTTCAATTACGTCTTCCATGGTTACCAAACCACTTACAGATCCGTATTCATCTACAACAAGCGCCATGTGGTTTTTGCTTTCAATTAACTGTTCGAATAAACGTGGAATTGGTAAGCCTCTGTTAATAATAATGATATTTCTTTTAATTTCTGAAAGTAATTTATCGCCATTACCAAAGGCCATTTCTTTAAATACTTCGTCTTTTAAAACAAGTCCTGTTATATTGTCTGGGTCCTTTGTGTAAACCGGTATTCTAGAGAATTTTATGTTGGCATTTTTTCTGAAGAAACTCTCTACTGTTTGATTTTCATCTTCAATAGTCATCACCGTTCTAGGGGTCATAACATCTTTGGCAAGAATCTCTTTAAACGTAAGCATGTTCTTGATGACTTTACTTTCTGCTTCATGAAAAACACCTTCTTCTTCCGCTAAATTTGTCATAGCACGAAAATCCTCTCTACTTAATACACTTCCGTGTGGGCTACCTCCAATAAGTTTTGTGGTAAGTTTTAGTAGCCATAAAATACCGGTGTACTTTAATGGGAAAATTAAAATGTTTAGGGTTGTAGCAGTAAAAGCCGCAAGTTTTTTCCAATAAGAAGCACCAATTGTTTTTGGAATAATTTCAGAAACTACCAATATAAGTAAAGTCATAATTGCCGAAATAATTCCTACGGTATTTATACCAAAAACTTCTATTTTAAAAGGAAGTTTTTCAGCTTCAATACCAACCATCATAGCACCCAAAGTATGGGCAATGGTGTTAAGGGTAAGAATGGCAATTAATGGTTGGTCTACATCTGCTTTTAGGGCTTCTAGCTTGAAAGCATAGTCTTTTTTCTCTTGCTTTTTAATATTTATGAATGTGGAAGTAACGCTTAGTAGTACAGCTTCCAAAATGGAACATAGAAATGAAAAGAAAATAGAAATGGTGGCCCAAAGTATTAGTGCAGTCATAGATTAAATTTTTTATGAAATTACGAAATTAATTTTACAACATCTTTTGCAAAATAACTTGCAATGATATCTGCTCCTGCTCGTTTAATGGCAGTAACTTGCTCCATCATTACCGCATCATGGTCTAACCAGCCTTTCTCTGCTGCAGCTTTAAGCATAGAATATTCTCCAGAAACTTGATAAACTGCAACCGGAACATCTACTTCGTTTTTAATTTCTCTAACAATATCTAAATAGCATAAACCTGGCTTAACCATTACGATATCTGCACCTTCGTCAATATCCATTTCTGTTTCACGAATTGCTTCAAAACGGTTAGCGTAATCCATTTGATAAGATTTTTTGTCTTTCGGAATTTCTTTAGCATCTACTGGAGCAGAATCTAAAGCATCACGGAAAGGGCCGTAGAAAGCAGAAGCATATTTTGCAGAATAACTCATGATTCCGGTATCTACATAACCATCTTCTTCTAAAGCTTCACGAATAGATAAAATACGACCATCCATCATGTCGCTAGGTGCAACAATATCTGCACCAGCTTCTGCATGAGAAACACTCATTTCGGTTAAAACATCTACTGTATCGTCGTTTATTACTTTACCACCTTCTATAATTCCGTCATGCCCATAAATAGAATAAGGGTCTAACGCAACATCTGTCATGACTAACATTTCAGGACAAGCATTTTTAACGGCTTTAATAGCACGTTGCATTAATCCGTTTGGATTGATAGCTTCTGTTCCTTTATTGTCTTTTAAATTGTCTGGAACTTTTACAAAAAGTAGCACCGATTTTAAGCCTAGTTTCCAAAGTTCTTTCACTTCCTTTTCTAGTAAATCTAAACTATAACGGTAGTAGTTTGGCATAGAGGCAATTTCTTCTTTTACGCCTTTTCCTTCCACAACAAAAAGTGGTACAACAAAATCGTTTGGAGAAATAATAGTTTCTCTTACTAAGCTTCTAATAGCTTCGTTTGCTCTTAATCTTCTATTTCTTTTTAATGGATACATAATTTTTATTTTTTGGCATAACCTAGGTAATACCATTTGTCATTTTCTTTTATAAAAGCTGATTTTTCATGAATAAGGTCTACGTTTCCGTTTTCATAAAAATAAGCATTAAATGTTACTGTTCCTTCTGTGTCGTTTTTTAATCCCTTGCTAGTTTCTTGTACTTCTAGTTTTATCCAATTTACAGATTTTGCCCATTTTACAATAGCTTTTTTCTCTGAAGTAGGCCTAGTAGAACGATGGTGTGTTAACATTAAATAATCACCATTTGCCAAAACAAAGGCACTATATCTTGAGCGCATAAGCTGCTCTGCTGTTTCTGTTTTTCCTTCGTTTAAATGTAAAACCTCACAACATTCTTTATAGGTTTTATTATTTCCGCAGTAACAATTCATATTACACCCAATCTACAGGGTTTTGCAATACTTTGATTAGTTTTTCTTCTTCGCTTCCAGCCTCTGGGTGATGATCGTAAACCCATTGAACATGTGGTGGTAAGCTCATTAAGATACTTTCAATTCTTCCGTTTGTTTTTAAACCGAAAAGTGTTCCTTTATCGTGTACTAAATTGAATTCTACATAGCGGCCACGTCTTATTTCCTGCCAATCGCGTTGCTCTTTGGTATAAGGTAGGTCTTTTCTTTTTTCTACAATTGGAACATAGGCTTCTAGAAAACTGTCACCTACTTCGGTAACAAAATCATACCAGTTTTGCATGCTCATTTCTTCTGAAGCTTTGCAATAATCGAAGAATAAACCTCCTACACCACGGCCTTCGTTTCTATGGGAATTATAGAAGTACTCGTCGCAGCGTTTTTTATAATTAGTGTAGAATTCTGGGTGGTGTTTATCGCAGGCCGTTTTACAAGTTTGGTGAAAATGTGTAGCATCCTCCTCAAACAGATAATAAGGCGTTAAATCTTGTCCGCCACCAAACCATTGGTCTACAATTTCTCCTTTTTTATTATACATTTCAAAGTAGCGCCAATTAGCATGTACTGTTGGAACCATTGGATTTTTAGGATGTAAAACCAAACTTAGTCCACACGCAAAAAAATCGGCATCTTCTACGCCAAAATAGTTTTGCATAGAATCTGGTAGTTTCCCGTGAACAGCAGAAATATTTACGCCTCCTTTTTCAAAAACATTTCCGTTTTCAATAACACGAGTTCTTCCGCCACCACCTTCTGGTCTTTTCCAGTGGTCTTGTTGAAATGTAGCTTTACCATCTACAGCTTCTAGTTTTGCTGTAATGCTATCTTGTAAATCTTGTATGTATTGATAAAATCTGTCTTTCATTTTTTTGTTTTAAAGCTATAAGGTTTTATGCCTTATAGGTTAATTTATATAACTCCAAGTCTAAAGGACTTTCGCCTGTTGGAGTAAATTCCTTCTTCAAAGTTTTTACCCATTCAAAGCCATTGTTTTTTGCTACTTCAATGCTAGATGTATTGTCTTTATAAACTAAAATTTGCAATGTTTTTAAATCTAACTGCTTAAAAGCATATTCTGATAATAGTTGTACAGCTTGGGTAATTATTTTTTTTCCTTTAAAAGTTTCGTCAATGCAATAGCCAAATTCTCCTTGTTTTTTATCCCAGTCTAATTCTCTAATAAAAACCAAGCCCACCAAAACATTCGTTTCTTTTTCTTTAATGGGAAATATAAACTCCTCTTTATTCTGAAATTTTAATATTTGCTTTTCAGTAAATAGCTTAGATAAAGTTGGTGTTAAGTTTTCTGCTAGGGTAATTGGAAAATATCGTTTCAATCTATCTTGGTTTGAAACAACAAATTCACAGATTTCCCAAGCATCTTTTTCTTGGATTTTATTGATATAAAACTGGTTAAACTCTAGTATCATTCCGTTTTAATTATTGAACTAGATGGTTGTTTTCGTTATTCATTAATTTTACGGTGTTTATAGAGGCTGCTGTAACCGACATTGGTAAAACTAAAATAATCCCTACAACTGGAATTAATAAAAATAGCATAAATACGATACCGTTACCTATGGCTGTACCTCTGTTTTTTCTAATAAATTGAATGCTTTCTCTGTAAGAGAAATGGCGTTCTAAGGTATAATCCATATTACCGAAACCTGCATAATATGCTTGCATTAAGAATAATAATGCGGTTGAAAAGATATTTACTACAGGAATAAATTTGAGTAGTAATAATGGTATGGTAAACAGAAGTTCTTTAGTTAGGTTTCTAATATTTATTCGAATTCCGCGCCAAAGTTGTTCTGAAAATGTTGTATTACGATGAGAGTGGTTTGCTGTACCTTTAAAATGAGCTTCTATTTTTTCTGAAACTGGACTCATAAACGGAGCAGAAAGAGCCATGATTATATGTTTGTATAGGATTAATCCGATAACTAAAACGGCAATTCCGCCAACTACTGTAGAAATGTGTGCAAAAGTTTCTTTACCCCATTCCCAAATCCATAATTTGGCAATAAATCCTCCTAATTCATCTGAAAAACCATAGGCAGAAATACCTATTACTGCTGCGGTTACTAAGCTTATAATTATTGGTATAAAAAAGAATTTCCACAGTTTTAATTTGGTGATTAATGCGAAACTCTGTGTGTAAGCTGTTATACCTTTAAGTATATTTTTAACCATAGTCTTTGTTTTAAAACCAAGCCTTGCGTTAGCGATTGAGGCATTTGTTGAAGCTCTTTTATTTGCCACTAAAAGCAAATAAAAAGCGACTGCCGAAAGCGCGACCTACTTTTTAAGCAAGCTGTTTCAATTTAAACAGAAAGTTGCTTTAAAAAAGTAGGTAACGCCCACAACAAATTTATGCTTTATACTCCTTAACGGCGTCTATAAATGCTTTTGCGTTTTCTAGAGGAATATTAGGTAAAATTCCGTGTCCTAGATTAACGATATATTTGTCTTTACCAAAATCATTTATCATTTGGTGAACCATTTTCTTGATTTCTGCTGGTGGAGAAAACAGTCGAGTAGGGTCGAAGTTTCCTTGAAGTGTGATGTTTCCGCCGGTTAGATAACGTGCGTTTTTAGCAGAACATGTCCAGTCTACTCCTAGCGCTGAAGCACCAGATTTTGCCATAGTATCTAGGGCAAACCAACAACCTTTACCAAAAGCGATAACCGGAGTTTCGTCTTTTAAAGCATCGATAATTTGTTGGATATATTGCCAAGAAAATTCCTGATAATCTACCGGAGAAAGCATTCCTCCCCAAGAATCGAAAACTTGAACAGCATTAACACCTGCTTTTACTTTTTCTTTTAAGTAAGCAATCGTAGTGTCTGTAATTTTTTGTAATAATTGGTGTGCAGCAACAGGGTTTGTAAAGCAAAATTCTTTAGCCTTATCAAAATTCTTGCTTCCTTGTCCTTGTACACAGTAGCAAAGGATCGTCCATGGAGAACCAGCAAAACCAATTAAAGGAACTTCATCATTAAGTTTTTCTTTGGTTTGTTTTATTGCTTGGTAAACGTAATCAAGAGCCTCTTTTACATCTGGAACTATTACAGAATCTACATCTTTTTGTGTGCGAATAGGGTTAGGTAGATATGGACCAAAGTTAGGTTTCATTTGTACCTCGATATTCATTGCCTGTGGAATTACTAAGATATCTGAAAATAAAATAGCAGCATCCATACCATATCTTCTGATAGGTTGCACGGTGATTTCACTGGCTAATTCTGGAGTTCTGCAACGGGTAAAGAAATCGTATTTTTGTTTGATTTCCATAAATTCAGGAAGGTATCTTCCTGCTTGACGCATCATCCAAACTGGAGGACGCTCTACCGTTTCTCCTTTTAATGCTCTTAAAAATAAATCGTTTTTTATCATGACTTGTTTTATTTGTTATTTCTAAACAATCTTTTTTTGTGGTATAATTAACCTAAATGAAATTGCTTGAAATTACGTTTATTGTTTTGCATAATGCTCGTTAACCAGCTCAATAACACTTTCTACTGTTGGGATTTTTGAAATGCGCACGTCTGCAAAATGTTTGCTAGCTTCGTGAGCAGTAGTTTCCCCGATACAGAATGCTATCATTCCTTCTTTTGCAATATTTTCTTGCTTGAAACTTTGTACTGTTGATGGGCTGTAAAACATAACACCTTCAACTGTGTCTTTTAATTTTATAGGATCTAGTTTGGTTTCGTAAGCAATTACTTCGTTAACCTCTATGTTGTTTTCTGCTAAAACTGTTGGCAATGTATCTAAGTGTAAATTGCTACAGAAATAAGTAACTTCTGTTCCTTCTAAGTATTCAATTAGATATGCTGCAAGTTTTTTTGCATTTGGTTCTGCGTGATTTACTTTACCTATTCGTTTTTCTACTAAACGTTTGGTTCTTCTACCAACACAGTAAATGTTTTCGAATTGTAATTCTGCAGGAGAATAATTTTGAAGTAGTGCTTCTACGGTATTCTGACTAGTAATGATTACGTTTTTAATAGGCTTTCTAACCACTTGTGGTTTTAATCTATTAATATTAATCTTTATAAAATCGGAACTTTCAACTAAAAGGTTTTGGTTTACCAGAAGACGTTGTCTTTCGGTAAGCGATTTTGTAGAATATACTTTTGATAATTTTTCGGCACGTGTTAAACTATCCATTAAACGCTTTCCTCCACGTTCAATAATATAATCGGCACTGTATTTTGCAATATTATGGTGTTCACCAAGTTTTTCAACTCGCTTCACTTCGATTTTCTTTTGTCCGTCTTGGCTTAAAAGAACCGCTTCAAAGGTTACTTCTTCATCTTTTATAAATGCCAAAGCACCAATAGGAGCCGTACAACCACCTTCTAATCGGTTTAAGAATTCACGTTCTATACTAGTACAGATTTCTGTTTCCTCGTGATTGATTTCTTTACAGATTGCTAAGATTTCTTCGTCTTCCTCTAAGGCAGTAATCATGATAGCACCTTGAGCAGGAGCAGGAATCATCCAATCTAAATTGATAGCGTTTTCTGGTCTTTTACCAATTCTTCCTAAACCAGCTGCTGCAAAAATAGTAGCATTCCAGTGTTCGTTATCCTCTAGTTTCTGTAAACGTAAATTTACATTTCCACGAATATCCTCAATGGTATGTGTAGGGAAACGGTTAAGCCATTGTGCTTTTCTTCTTAAACTACCGGTTGCAATAACCGCGTGTTTAGAACTCAAAAACTCTTCGTTTTGTTTAAAAACTAAAGTGTCTCTTACGTTTCCACGCTTAATAACTGCAGCTTGAACAATACCTTCTGGTAAATCAGTTGGTACATCTTTAGAGCTGTGTACTGCAATATCAATATCGTAATTAAGCATAGCAATATCTAGTGTTTTAGTGAAAACACCGGTGATTCCTAGCTTGTAAAGAGGCTTATTTAAAACTAAATCTCCTGTAGATTTTACAGGAACGATTTCTGTTTTATGACCTAAGTCTTCAAGTTGTTTTTTAACTACATTAGCTTGATATAAGGCAAGTTCGCTATCGCGAGTACCAATTCGAATAATTTTAGACATTTTTTGAGGATGTTTCTAATTGAAACACTTTTTTTATGAGTTCTAGACTGTCGTCTGTAGAAATTGCATCATCTCTTAGGTGATGAGCAAAGTGGTTTGTAATTTTTTGTATGATATTATTACTAATAATTTCAGCCTGAGCTTCGTTGAAATCGTTTAGTTTTTTACGTTGTGTTTCTAGTTCCGCATTTTTGAAATCGGTTAATTTCAATTTTAAAGCTTTAATGGTAGGAGCGAATTTTCTAGTTTCTAACCAAGCATTAAATTCTGCTTTAACTTCCTCTATAATTTGTTCTGCAAGAGGAATTTGTTGTTTGCGTTTTTCTAGTGTATCATCTGTAATTTTAGAAAGATGATCTAGGTGAACTAAAGTTACGTTATCTAATTCTGTAACGTTTTCGTTTACGTTTTTAGGAATAGATAAATCTAAAATTAATAAAGGTTTATTAGCCTGAATAATATGCTTGTCTACTGTAGGCTGTTGTGCCCCAGTAGCAACAATTAATATATCTGATGCTTGAATTTCTTCTTGCAAATTCGCGTAATCTTTTACAATTAAGTTGAATTTACCAGCAACAGCTTCGGCTTTACCTTTTGTTCTATTAATTAATGTGATTTGATCATTTTTGGTGTGTTTCACCAAGTTTTCACATGTATTTCTTCCAATTTTCCCTGTTCCAAAAAGTAAAATTTCTTTGTCTGAAACATTTTCTACTTCATTTAAAATATATTGCACAGAAGCAAAGGAAACAGAAGTTGCTCCAGAAGAAATATTGGTTTCGGTTTTAATACGTTTACTAGCTTGAATAACTGCATTTAATAAACGCTCTAGAAAATGATTTAAAAGGCCGTTTTTCTTAGAAACAATTGCAGCAGATTTAAGCTGACCAATAATTTCGAAATCTCCTAAAATCTGACTATCTAATCCAGAACCAACACGAAAAACATGTGAAATAGCTTCTTTGTTTTTTAATACAAATGCTACTTCTTGAAATTCTTCAACCGTTCCTTTTGTGTTATCACAAAGTAATTTGATAAGTTGAAAAGGATGTTGTGCAAAACCGTAGATTTCGGTTCTGTTACAAGTAGAAGTTACTATAAGGCTTTCTACACCTTCTTTTTTTGCTTGTTCAAGCAATGTAAGTTTTGCTTCAGCATCTAAGCTAAAGTGCCCACGAATCTCGGCATCTGCTTTTTTGTAGCTTAAGCCTATCGCGTAAAATGAACTTCCTTTTGAAATATTGTATTGCTCCATTACCTGACTTGGATATTACCGAGCAAAAATAGAACGCTTATGTGGATAAAAGTAACGGTAAAAGAACTATTAGTGTCGTTTCTGGTTTTTTAACGATATTTTTTATTATTATATGATAAATATCCTATTTTTGTAGCCGTAACAGCACTTTTGAATCTTGTTGTTTAGAATTAGTCTAAATAGTTTACCACGAATACAAACAAAATATATGATAAAAAATGACGCTAGAGGTACTTTTGAAGAAACAAAAGTAGATGATGGTTTTTTTGTATTAACCTTTCAAAATGAAAACAAAGAAACAGTTACTGTAGAGCGAGATATAGACAGTAGTTTTATTCAATTTCATTTTTGTGTTAAGGGTTCTAGTGCCTTTCAGTTTAATAATGGCGGCTATACTCTAAATATTAAAGAGGAAACTTCTCTTTTACTTTATAATCCGCAAAGAGATTTGCCTATTCATTTAAATGTGAATCCTAATTCTTGGTTGGTTTCTTTAATTATTTCTATTAAAAAATTCCATAGTTTATTTAGTCAAGAGGCAGATTATATAACTTTTCTAAGTGCAGATAATGTAGATAAGAAATATTATAAAGACGGAAAGATTCTACCTTCTATGTCTATTGTTTTAAACCAATTGATACATTATAACTTAAATCAATCTATTAAAAATCTATATTTTAAAGGAAAGGCCTTTGAACTTTTAAGTTTGTATTTTAATAGAAATGAAGATGCAGATGTAGAGCAGTGTCCGTTTTTGGTGGATGAAACCAATGTTATTAAAATTAGAAGAGCAAAAGATATTATTATTTCTAGAATGGCAGAACCGCCAAGCTTACAGGAGTTGGCAGATGAAATTGATTTGAGCTTAAAGAAGTTAAAAGAAGGTTTTAAGCAGATTTACGGTGATTCTGTTTTTAGCTTCTTATTAGATTATAAAATGGAAGTTGCTAGGAAATATTTAGAATCTGGAGATTATAATGTAAATGAAGTAGGGCTTAAAGTAGGATATAGTACTGCTAGCCATTTTATAGCAGCATTTAAAAAGAAATATGGTACGACGCCAAAAAAATATTTAATGTCAGTATCTTCGTAGACTTAATTTATACTATGAGTAAAGGAATTTTATTAGTAAATCTAGGTTCGCCAGACAGTCCGGAACCTAATGATGTGAAAAAGTATTTAGATGAATTCTTGATGGATGAGCGCGTTATAGATATTCCGTTTGTTGCAAGAAACCTTTTAGTTAGAGGGATTATTTTAAATACAAGACCAAAACAATCTGCAGCAGCTTACAAGAAAATCTGGTGGGAAGAAGGATCTCCTTTAATTGTAATTTCTGAACGCTTACAGAAGAAAATGCAAGATAAAACAGATATTCCTGTTGGCTTAGCCATGCGTTACGGAAGTATGAGCATTAAAAAAGGGATGCAAGAATTAGTAGATAAGGGAGTAGATGAAATTTTGCTTTTTCCTTTATATCCACAATTTGCTATGGCAACCACCGAGACTATTTTAGTTCTTGCTGAAGAATTACAGAAAAAGCATTTTCCAAATGTAACTATCACATCTGTTCCAGCTTTTTATAACAAGCCAGATTATATTGAAGTATTAGCAAATAGTATTGCTAAACATTTAGAGGGGGTAGATTACGACCACTTATTGTTTTCTTATCATGGTGTTCCGGAAAGACATATTAGAAAAAGAGATGTGACAAAATCACATTGTAAAATAGATAAGAGTTGTTGTGTAACTCCAAGTAAAGCACATGAGTTTTGCTACAGACATCAATGTTTAGAGGTTACCCGATTGGTTGCTGAAAAATTAAAATTTCAAGAAGACACCTATTCCTCATCTTTTCAATCTAGGTTAGGTTTTGATCCATGGTTACAGCCTTATACAGATAGAACTATCGAAAGATTAGGGAAACAAGGAGTTAAAAATTTAGCCATCGTAACTCCTGCTTTTGTTAGTGACTGTTTAGAAACTTTAGAAGAAATAGCTATGGAAGGTCAGGAAATTTTCCACGAAATGGGAGGAAAGGACTTTACTACCATTCCGTGTTTAAACGATGATCAAGAATGGGTTGATTTACTTGCGAAATGGGTAAACCATTGGGCGAAAAATGGTTCTTTAGCATAATTTGAAATGGAGTATTATAACTACATAAAATCTCTGCACCTCATTTTTGTGATTACTTGGTTTGCAGGTTTGTTTTATATTCCAAGACTTTTTGTTTATCAAATAGAAGCCTCTCATAAACCTTCTCCAGATAAAGAGATTTTAGGAAAGCAACTAGGTTTAATGGCGAAACGTTTATGGACTATTATAACCTGGCCATCGGCAACTTTAGCTATAATTTTTGCTGTTTGGTTGCTTATTTTACAGCCTGTTTGGTTGCAACAAGCTTGGATGCATGTAAAATTGTTTTTTGTAGGCTTATTAATAATATATCATTTAAAAACCCATCAATTTTATAAAGAATTACAAAATGGAATAGTTACTAAAACGTCCAATTTTATGCGTATTTGGAATGAAGGAGCAACCTTTATTCTATTTGCTGTGGTTTTTCTTGTAATTTTAAAAAGTGCTTTTAATTGGATTTTTGGTGTTGTAGGTATCTTCGTTTTAGGAATACTTTTAACGCTAGGCTTTAAGCTTTATAAAAATATACGTAGTAAAAACCCAGACGCATAACCTTTATAATTATACTATAACTAAATTTCAAACTCTTTAAAAAGCTATAAGGAGTTTGAAATTTGTGTTTTTGAGAAATATCCAAATAGTATTTGGTGTGATTATTGCTATATTTATGGGCTTACAAATATTAATTCTTTTGTGAAACCTAGTTGTCTATGAAGCTAAAAAAACTCTCTTTACGTTTACGTATTTTCCTTGCCATGATTTTCCTGGTATTGGTAGCTTCTATTTTAATTACGATGGTTTCGGTGTTTCAATACAAGGAAGAGACAGAAGATTATCATAAACAACGATTAGAGCGTAAAGAAACAGCTGTTAAAAGACATATTAGTTTTGTAATTCAAGAAACGTCTTTTGAGGTTAAAACAGAGAAAATCCCTTTTATATTCAGAGAGGAGATATATAAAATTGCAACTACGCATGATTTACCGCTAATTATTTATGATTTAGATGGGCAGCTTTTAAAATCCTCCAAAGCAAGTTTAACACAAGATTCTATTCAATCCTGTTTAAATTCTCATGTTTTAAATGCTTTAGTAAATACTGTAGAGCATAGGTTTGTAGAAAAAAGAAAAGTGGGAGAGGAGACTTATCAATCATCTTATACCTACATCACCGATCAAAAGTCTAAGCCTATTGCTATTCTAAATTTACCATTATTAGAAAACGATGATTTTTTGGCAAAGGAACTTAATGAGTTTTTAGAACGAATTGCTTTAGCCTACTTATTTATGTTGCTAACGGCAATCATTTTGGCCTATATTCTTTCTAAATATATCACAAGATCCTTAAAGACAATTAGTGATAAAATTAACGAAACACGATTAGAAAGAAGAAACCAGAAGATTGAAATAGAATCTGCAACAGTCGAGATTGCTACGCTTGTAGAGTCTTACAATAGTATGATTGATGAGTTGGAAGAGAGTGCTGTTAAATTAGCTACTAGTGAACGTGAGCAGGCTTGGAGAGAGATGGCAAAGCAGGTGGCTCATGAGATTAAAAACCCTCTAACCCCTATGCGTTTAAGTGTGCAGAGTTTTCAGCGAAAGTTTGACCCTACCGATGAAAACATTCATCAAAAAGTAGATGAATACAGTAAAACCTTGATTCAGCAAATAGATATAATGAGTTCAATTGCTTCGGCATTCTCAAACTTTGCCAAGATGCCGGCACAGAAAAATGAAATGTTGAACGTGGTGGAAATTGTAAATCTGTCCTTAGATATTTTTAATGAAGATTATATTGATTTCTCTTCAAACAAAGAAGAGATAATTGCTAAGTTCGATAGAACTCAATTAATTCGCGTAGTCACTAATTTAATTAAAAATGGTATACAATCTATACCTAAGGATAGAACCCCAAAAATTATTGTTAGAGTTTTAGAAGATGGTGAAGATGTCAAAATAACCGTTTCAGATAATGGAATTGGGATAAGCGAAGAAAATCAACTAAAGATATTTGAGCCAAAATTTACAACTAAATCTAGCGGAATGGGCCTAGGTTTAGCAATGGTTAAAAATATTATGGAAACTTATAACGGAAGTATTACCTTTACAACAGAAATGGGATCAGGTACCATTTTTACTGTTACTTTTCCAAAAGAATAATAAATTAGTTATTTCTGTTTAAGCAGAAAAACATCAAATATATAATTATGTCATACAATAACATTTTATCAACTACCAACAGCGGTATTACTACGATTACCATTAATAGACCTAGTAAACTAAACGCATTAAATAAGGAAACTATTCAAGAATTGCACGAAGCTTTTAAGGCAGCAGATCAAGATGCTGCTACTAAAGTTATTATTGTAACAGGAAGCGGTGAAAAAGCATTTGTTGCAGGAGCAGATATAAGTGAATTTGCAAACTTTAGTGTAGAAAACGGAGGAAAGTTAGCCGCAAAAGGACAAGAGTTATTATTTGATTTTGTTGAAAATTTAAAAACTCCAGTAATTGCAGCAGTTAATGGTTTTGCGCTTGGAGGTGGATTAGAGTTAGCAATGGCTTGTCATTTTAGAGTTGCTAGTGATAATGCGAAAATGGGATTACCAGAAGTTTCGCTCGGAGTTATTCCAGGATATGGTGGTACTCAACGTTTACCACAATTAGTAGGAAAAGGTCGTGCTATGGAAATGGTAATGACTGCAGGAATGATTGATGCTGCTACAGCAAAAGACTACGGATTAGTAAATCACGTAACTACTTTAGAGGAGTTAATGCCTTTAGCTGAAAAACTTGCAGGTAAAATCATGCGTAATTCTTCAGTAGCTATAGGAAAAGCTATTAAAGCAATTAATGCTAACTATAAAGATGGTAAAAACGGTTATAAAGTAGAAATCAAGCAATTTGGAAAATGCTTTGGAACCGAAGATTTTAAAGAAGGAACTACTGCGTTTTTAGAAAAAAGAAAAGCAAATTTCCCAGGAAAGTAAAATACTATAGAACTATTATAAATGAAAAAACTCCAGTGCAACACTGGAGTTTTTTTTATTTGTAAACGTATTAGCTGTTAGCTTATTTTGTGATGATAGTTAACTCATCTACAATATGTTTTGCATCAGCATATTTGTCAATTAGCCAAAGTACATATCTAATATCTACGTTGATAGTACGTTGTAATTTTGAATCGAAAATTACATCTCCAGCCATAGCTTCAATGTTTCCATCGAATGCTAAACCAATTAACTCACCTTTTCCGTTGATAACAGGAGAACCAGAGTTTCCACCAGTAATATCATTATCTGTTAAGAAGTTGATAGATAATTCTCCTTTCTCATTAGCATAACGACCAAAGTCTTTAGTAGGGTCTACGTTTAACATCTTTTCAGACATGTCAAACTCATGATCGTTTGGCTTGTACTTTTTAAGCATTCCTTTAAAAGTAGTGTAATTGTTAATGCTAGCATCGTTTCTGCTATCTGCAGGTAAAGCTCTCACTTTCCCGTAAGATAAACGTAAAGTAGAGTTCGCATCTGGGTACTGAATTTTAGTTAATCCAGACTCACGTAAACCTTGAACTAATAATCTAAAAGAAGCTTGGAAATCGTTTTCAGCTTGTGCTAAACTTTCCGGCTGCTCTCTGTATTTGTCTAATAATTGCGTAGATAATTCTAATAAAGGATCGCTTTCTAAAATAGCCATATCAGGGTATTGTAAAAATGCTTCAACACCTTCTTTAGAAGTAAACATACTTAAGTTGAAAATAGCTTTTGTGTAGCTTGTGAAATCATTGTTGTTTTTCTTTCCGATTTCTTCAACAATTGCAGGTAAAGAGTAGTTAGCTTTAGAAGCTAATAACCCAAGTTGTTTAGCTAATACTTCTTCTTCTAATGGTAAGTGGAAGTCTTTGTAAGAGTTCTCTACCATAGACTGTAATCTTGGAAGTAAGTTTGCGCGTTCTGCTTCGTTAGCAGATGCATATTGTTTTAAAGCGCCACCAAGTCTGTATGGTAAAATAGCAAACTTGCTAGAACGTAACATTCCTAAAAGGTAGTTGCTTTGTTTCGCTTTTTCGTTTGTTAAGCTATAGTAGTTATTGATGTTCTCAATAACTTTTCCATATTTCTCTCTATTTGCTTTTTTCTTAGCCCATTTCGCAAATTTAGCTTCCGTTTTGCTCTTTTTTTCTACTGTTTTGTGCTCGGTTAAAGCTTCAATCATACCGCCTCTATTTTTCCAATAGTTAGCAATACTTGCATAAGAAGAAGCATACATTAAGTTGATAGATTCATCTTGCTCCATGTACTTCTTCATTACATCCATGCTTAATTTAGAACCTTCTACCCAAGCAGGATAAGCGTATTTTACGTTTTGTTCAACACCTTGAGCAGGCATCCAACGGTTTGTTCTTCCAGGGTAACCTAGAATCATAGCAAAATCATTTTCTTTTACACCGTCTATATTAACAGGTAGGTGGTATTTTGCTTTTAATGGAACGTTGTTAGTTGAGTAGTCTGCAGGGTTTCCTTCTGCATCAGCATATACTCTAAATAAAGAGAAATCTCCTGTGTGTCTTGGCCATTCCCAGTTATCTGTGTCTCCACCAAATTTCCCAATGCTTTCAGAAGGAGTTCCTACTAAACGAACATCTTTATAATCTTCGTAAACAAAGTAGTAATATTCATTTCCTTGGTAGAAAGAACGAACAGAAACAGTGTATTTTCCACCTTCGTTGTTTTCTTGTTCAATTTTAGCTATTTCTTTGTTTATGGCAGCTTCGCGTTCTTTTTCGCTCATTCCGTCATTTACTTGAGATAAAATACGCTTAGAAACGTCGTCCATTCTAACAAAGAATCGAACATATAAACTTTCTGGTTTTAGTTCTTCTTCTAAAGAACCTGCCCAATATCCATTTTTTAAATGATTTTGTTCTGCAGTAGATAATTCTGCAATAGCATCATATCCACAGTGGTGATTTGTAAGTACTAATCCGTTTTCTGAAATGATACTTGCAGTACAACCACCATTAAACTGTACGATAGCATCTTTTAAACTATGATTGTTAATGCTGTAGATTTCTTCAGCTGTAAGCTGTAAACCCATTTTTTGCATATCACGATGGTTTAATCGTTCAATATGCATTAAAAACCACATACCTTCATTTGCCGTTATTGTAGACGAAAATGCAAACAAAAAGGCAAAAAGTGCAAGTGTTAATTTTTTCATGTTATTTTGTTTTAGAATTAATTTATAAAAATACTGAAATATTTCAATGCTAATAAGCTGTATACTTGTTAAAGTTATGTTACTTTTTCCCATGCCACTCGGCGTAAAACTGCTCTAGGAAGCCTTCCATATATTGGTGTCTGTCTTCTGCAATTTGCTTTCCGGTTTTGGTATTCATTTTATTTTTTAAAAGTAATAGCTTTTCGTAAAAATGATTAATGGTAGGAGCTGTTGATTTTTTATATGCTTCTTTGCTCATATTTAGATTAGGAGCAATTTCAGGATTGTAGAGTTCTCGGTTTTTAAAGCCTCCATAATTGAAGCATCTAGCAATACCTATTGCGCCAATAGCATCTAGTCGGTCTGCATCTTGTACAACTTCTAGTTCTTTTGAAGTAAAATTAATTTCGCCTTCTAAAGATTTATTAAACGACATATTTGCTATAATATTCACAATATGCTCTATGGTTTCAGCATCAAGATCTTGTTCTTTTAGAAAGTTATGGGCAACTTTTGGCCCGATAGACTCATCTCCGTTGTGAAACTTGCTATCGGCAATATCATGCAGTAAAGCGGCTAATGAAACAATAAATACATCTACATCCTCTCCCTTGGAAATTAGTAAGGCGTTATTATACACACGCTCTATATGAAACCAATCGTGTCCGCCTTCGGCGTTTTTCAGGCTATCTTTTACAAACAGCTTTGTGGTTTCAATGATAGATTGTTTATTCATAAATATTTACAGTTTGGCTGGTTCCACCCAATTAAATTGTACTGAAGTTTCTGGAACTTTCATGCGTTCAGCTATACGAATCATTCTAGCAGGAAGCTTCATAATATAGTCTCTAGCTTTTTCTGCATCGTCTGTTAGATTAGATATTTTGTCAATTTCCCAACGTTTTATAAGCTTCTGTAAAATCTCTACATAATCGGCTGAGGTGTAAACGCCAATACGTTGTGCAGTATTTGAAAACTCTTCAAAAGCGCTTCCTATTTTATTACCAGATTCTCTTAAAAACAGAGCAGGCATGGTAATTTTTTGTTTCATCATGTGCTGGAATGCAAGCATCATTTCGCTTGGGTCTACTGTAAAAATTCTTTCAACAAACTCACAGTAAGCGTGATGGTGTCTCATTTCGTCACCCGAAATGATTTTACACATTTTAGAAAGTTGTTTATTTCCTTTTTGTCTAGCAATTTTAGCAACTCTATTGTGAGAAACATAAGTAGCTAACTCTTGAAAACTAGTGTATAAAAAGTTTTTGTAAGGATCTCTGTCTGTACCAATATCAAAACCATCAGCAATAAGGTGTTGCGTTGTTTTTTCAATAGCATTCATGTTTACGCGACCAGAAAGGTAAAGGTATTTGTTAAGTACATCCCCGTGTCTGTTCTCTTCAGCAGTCCAATGTCTAACCCATTTAGACCATCCGTTTCTACCTACTTGATCTATTCCTTCTACATCCATTAGCCAAGATTCGTATGTTGGTAATGCTTCTTCTGTAATCATGTCGCCTACTAAAACCACCCAGAAATCATAAGGTAATTCTTTAGCTAGTTCTCGTATTTCTGTTACTTCTTCAAAAAACTCTTCTCCTTCACTATTAGGTAAAAAATCTGAAGGTTGCCAAATGGTATCAATAGGAATTAAATATTTCTGAATTAAGGAATCTATGTCTTTTTCTAAGTAAGACATAACTTCTAATCTTATGTTTCTTGTTGACATTGCTTTTTAGTTTTTAATACTATTCTTAATAGTAGTTTCTATATGTTGTAATAGTTGTTCTTGTGTTTCAAAATCACTTTTTCTTACAGGTTTGTGTGCTGTAAAAGTTAAGTGATGACCTATTCCCATAGGGAATTTACCGTATTCCAAATTTTTCCAGGAATTGTTTATGGTAACAGGTACAATTACTGCACTTGGGATATTGTTTATTAGTGTTTCTAATCCTTTCGTGTGAAAAGGTTTGGGTTTTCCGTCGCGACTTCTCGTTCCTTCTGGGAAAATAACTGCAGCTCGTTTATTAGTTTCAATATAATCTGCAAATTTTCTAATTGCAATAAGTGCTTTTCTAGCATTCTTTCTATCTATAAGAACGGAGCCTCCAACACGTAAATTGTATGAAACACTAGGTATTCCTTTTCCTAATTCTTTTTTACTCACAAACTTTACATGATGCTTTCTAAAATACCATAATAGCGGTGGGATGTCAGACATACTTTGATGATTGGCAACAATAATAACTGGGTTTGAAGTGTCTAATGGGTAGTTATTATAAAACGAATGTCTAGATCCTAAAAGATTTATACAACGCATCAAGCAAAACTGTAATGCATCCACGCTTTTCTTGTGAACATTATAGCCGAAAACATTAAAACAAAACCATTGTATTGGGTGAAATATCAATAGCGATAATCCGAAGAATAAAAAATAAATACAGGTTAATGGGTAAGCTAAAAGTTTTCTCATTTTCTTTCTTAAATACGTTTTCTCAAAAATAGAAAAAACCACGATATTACCGTGGTTTTTAACTTGTGTTTATCTATTTAAATAAATATACTAGCAATGCTCATTATAAGCATCAATAAGATTTTCAGCAATCATTTCTGCTGGTCTTCCTTCAATATGATGACGCTCTAGCATGTGTACTAATTCACCGTCTTTAAATAAAGCCATACAAGGTGAACTTGGAGGGAAAGGAACCATATATTCACGTGCTTTATCTGTAGCTTCTTTATCTACACCTGCAAAAACGGTTACTGTATGGTCAGGTCTTTTTGCATTTTGTAAACTAGCTTTAGCTCCTGGTCTAGCATTAGCTGCTGCACAACCACAAACCGAGTTTACTACAACTAAAGTTGTTCCTTCTTTTGCAATAGCAGCATCTACATCTGCAACTGTATGTAATTCTTCAAAACCTACGTTAGTTAAGTCTTCACGCATTGGTTTTACTAATTCTGCTGGATACATATCTTGTAATTTTTATGTTTAATAATTAATTATGTACAAAGTTAAGCAAAAATTGTGCTAAAGTGATATTGGCGTTACCTTATAACACTTATGGTGTCATAAGGTCAGGCTATCCGTTATATCTTTTGCTGTGCAAAAGGATGCCACTACTATCCTTAACGCGGAAAATCCGTTTTGCAAACAACCTATTTTTTATAATTTTAGATTTGGTTTCTGTAACAAAAGGAAGAAAATTGTAACCTACAAATAGTATATTTGACGATTAAATAAAAAAAGTATGAGTTTCGGAAAATGGATTGGAGCTTCTTTAGGTTGGTCTTTTGGCGGACCAATAGGAGCGATTATAGGTTTGGCACTTGGTAGTATGGTAGATTCTTTTTCTTCTGGAAAAGAAGAATATACTAGTGGAAGAACGCAACAGGGTAGAAGACCTAATTATAGAACCCAACAACAACGTCGTGCTCAAACCACATCGGGAGACTTTGAAGTGAGTTTACTTATTCTTGCATCGGTAGTGATAAAAGCAGATGGTAAACAAGACCAACGTGAATTAGATTACGTGCGTCAGCAGTTTGTTAGCATGTACGGAAAAGAAAGAGCAAACAATGCTTTTAGACTTTTTAAAAATATAAGTAGCCAAAAAATTCCATTACGTCAAGTTTGTTTACAAATACAACAAATGATGGATCATGCTTCTCGTTTGCAATTAATGCATTTCCTTTTCGGAATTGCTAAAGCAGACGGTATGGTTACTGCAGATGAAGAAAAAACAATTTATACCATTGCAGGGTATTTAGGAATAAGCTCTCGTGATTACGAAAGCATCAAATCTATGTTTTATAATAGTAGTGATAACGCTTATAAAATTTTAGAAATTCCAAAATCAGCTACCGTAGAAGAGATTAAGAAAGCCTATAGAAATATGGCTAAAAAATACCATCCAGACAAGGTGCTTCATCTAGGGAAAGAACATCAAAAAGGTGCAGAGGAAAAGTTCCGTCAGGTTCAAGAAGCTTATGAGCAGTTGCAAAAAGAGCGAGGGTTTTAACCTCTGAATAAAAAGAAATCTTCTTTCATATCTTCTATCTGCGTATCTTCATTGGTTATAATATAATCGATAGCCTTAGAAGTAAAGGTGTTCCCCTTTTTGGTGAGTGAAACAATATCATTACTAATAGTAATCATATTATTTTTAAGGGCTAAATCTAAAACTGTTTTTGCTCTTACTTTTTGCCAGTTTATATGTTCTTGTAAGTGGTTTACGTGTCGTTCTCTTTTTTCTGTGTGATTTTTTAAATGCAGTAAAAAAGTAAGTAAAGACACTTCTGTTCGTTGCTGTTTTTCTCTATACATTACCGCGATAACCCCTTTACTCGGAGCAAATAAATACACGATTAAAAATAACAATCCTAACATGGTCGTTATAGACCCTGCGATAGAAGCATCTAGCCAATGTGCAAACCAATATCCGGAAATAGCGCTTAATGCCCCAAAACCAATTGCTAGCCCCAACATTTTCTTTAAATCTGTTGTAAGTAAATAAGCGGTTGCAGCAGGAGCAATCATAAGAGCAACTACTAAAATAGCTCCAACAGCATCAAAAGCACCAACGGTAGTTACAGATGAAACCGACATTAGTCCGTAATGAATTATCGCTGGTGAAAAGCCTAAAGAAGCAGCAAGTCCTTTATCAAAAGTGCTAACTTTTAGTTCTTTGAAAAAGGCTAGAAGTAGGGTGATAGTAACAAGTAAAATACTTCCAATAATCCATAAGGATTTAGGCCCAACGTCCACACCAGAAATTTCTAATCTATCAAAAGGAGCAAAGGCTAATTCCCCTAGTAAAACCGCATCCACATCTAAATGTATATCGTTTGCATTTTTAGCAATCATAATAACTCCGATACTAAACATTGCTGGAAACACTAACCCTATAGCAGTATCTTCTTTTACTAATCCTGTTTTTTGAATATACTCTACCAGAACCACGGTTATAATTCCGGTAAGAGCAGCAAGAACTATTAGTAGTGGCGAGTTGAGGTCTTGTGTGATAAAAAAACCAATTACAATTCCTGGTAAAATAGAATGACTAATAGCATCACTAATCATAGCCATTTTTCTAAGTACTAAAAAAGTACCAGGAATAGCACAAGCTATAGCCACCAAGCTAGCAATAAGTTGTATTTCTATTTGCGCACTATTCATTGCTTGTAGATTGTTGGTTGTATAAATTTTCGGCAGTATTAAAGCCTTCTTCTGTTAAACTCCACATGTTACCGTCTAAGGTGACATAATTTTTCTTTACTAATTTTTGAAGAGTTCCTCTTGTGTATCCTTGGAAGTTATTCAAGATTTTAATGGTATGCGGATGTGATATGTCTTCATGAGTTTCTGCAATATGATACATAAAAGCTAGTGTTTTATGAAGTTCTAAATCACGTCTGTTTTTTATAAATCGGATTTGTTTAAAAAGCAATCCGCGACTTGGTGAAAAAACAAAAGAAAACACCACAACAGTTGCAGCTACTAAAACGATTATTGGTCCGGTAGAAAGATTGTTTTGGCTTGCGCTTATGGCGGTTCCTAGTACTCCTGAAAATGCTCCAAATATAGCAGCCAGAAAAACCATTATACCTAAACTGTTTGTCCATTGTCTAGCGGCAGCAGCCGGCGCTAAAAGCATGGCGCTCATAAGTACAACGCCAACAGTTTGTAAGCCTAAAACAATTGCTAACACAATAAATGTGGTAATTAGAACATCTATAAATTTGGTGTTGAAGCCTAAGGTTTTGGTGTAGTCTGCATCAAATAATAGAATTTTAAATTCTTTCCAGAAAAGAAGTAAAACAAATAAACAAACTACTGTTACTCCAGCCATAAGCCAAACATCACTTTCTACTAAAGTTGCTGCCTGGCCAAATAAATATTTATCTAATCCAGCTTGATTGGCGTTTGGTTGCTTTTGAATGAAAGTTAGTAATAACATACCAAATCCAAAAAACAAGGATAAGATTAGGCCAAGGGCTGTGTCGCTTTTTAAATGTGTTTTTGTAATGATTCCACGGATCCAAAATGTTCCTATGAGTCCGCTGACTAAAGCGCCAAGAAGCAAAATATTACTGTCTTTTGCTCCGGTAATTAAAAAAGCAATGGCTATTCCTGGTAGGGCAGCATGAGAAATAGCATCACCAAGTAAACTTTGTTTTCTTAGTACAGCAAAACTACCAAGCATTCCTGTAACAGCACCAAGAATCGCTGTTCCTAGTGTGATGGTTCGCAGGGTATAATCGCTAAAGACTAATGAAAAATATTCTTGAATATCCATTATTTCTGAATGCTTACCTTATAATTAATTCCGTAGGTTTTTGTTAGGTTATTATCGTTAAAGATGTCTTTTACAGGTCCTGTGGCAATCTTCTTTACATTTAAAAAGGTTACCCAATCAAAATATTCAGGAACGGTTTGTAAATCGTGATGTACAACTATAACGGTTTTACCTGCTTTTCGTAATTCTTTTAAAATATTAATAATAGCAATTTCTGTTGTTGCATCTACACCTTGAAATGGTTCGTCCATAAAGTAGATAGAAGCGTTTTGTGCCAAAGCTCTTGCTAAGAATATTCGCTGTTGTTGCCCGCCTGAAAGTTGACTAATTTGTCGGTTTTTGAAAGCAAGCATCCCAACTTTTTCTAATGCCTCTAATGCTGCTTTTTTCTCTTTTTGTTTCGGACGTTTGATCCATCCTAAACTTCCGTAAGTTCCCATCATGACAACATCTAAGGCTGTGGTTGGAAAATCCCAATCTACACTTCCTTTTTGGGGAACATAAGCAACTAGTTTACGTTGTTTGTCATAAGGATTTCCGTAGATTGTAACACTTCCTGCAATAGGTTTTAATATTCCTAAAATAGCTTTTATAAGTGTAGATTTCCCTGCGCCGTTTGGCCCAACAATAGCCATAAGAACACCTTCAGGGATTTCTAAATCGATATCCCAAAGCACTGGTTTGTAGTTGTAAGCTACGGTTAAATCGTCAACTTTTACGGCTATATTATCCATTATTTAAGTGCGTTAATTATTGTGTTTACATTGTGTTGAAACATACCAATATAAGTACCCTCAACTGTTCCTGCGTCTCCAAGCGCATCAGAATATAGTGTTCCGCCAATGGCTACATTATGGCCTTTAGAGTTGACTGCTGCTTGTAATGCTTCAATCGTACGTTTTGGTACAGAGCTTTCAATAAACATTGCTTTTACGTTTCTTTCAATTATAAAAGTAGCTAACTTTTGAACATCTTGAACCCCTGCTTCTGTTGCTGTTGATAGGCCTTGAAGGCCTACAACTTCAAATCCGTAGTTTTTTCCAAAGTAATTAAAAGCATCATGTGCTGTTACTAAAATACGTTTCTCCTTTGGAAGTGTATCAATAATTGTTTCTATATTTTTCTGAAGGCTACCTAATTTTGCTAGATATAGCTTTTCGTTTTCTTTATAATTTGCAGTGTTTTTAGGGTCTTTTTCAGCTAAAACTTTAGAAACTTTTGTAGCAAATTGTTTGAAATATTCAATGTTAAACCAAACGTGTGGATCGTAATTGGAAGCAAAATATTCTGAGCCAATCAAGGTGTTTTTGTCAATTCCTTCTGCTAATGCAATAGGTGTTTTGCTGCTGTTTCCCATTTTTTCAAAAACCTCTATCAGCTTTCCTTCTAAATGTAAACCGTTGTAAAAAATGATATCGGCATTTACTAGTTTAGTTACATCTCCTTCGCTGGCTTTATATAGGTGAGGATCTACACCGCTTCCCATTAATCCTTCAACATTTACTAAATCGCCACCAATATTGTTTACCAAATCTGTAATCATGGTGGTGGTGGTAACTACGTTTAGTTTTCCGTTATCTTTTTCTACTGTTTTACAGCTAAATAATAGACTTATAATCCCGATTATAATTATGTTATTTTTCATGTTTTATTTGTTTTACTGGGTATTCTGAAACTAGCTCCAATACTTAATAAAATATCTTGTCCTTTGGTTATACTAGTACCAACAGAACAATCTAATTGAAAATTATTGGATATTAGGTATGTTATGCCTGTGTTCCAAAAATGGTTTGCCTTATTTTTTTCAGGAAAATCACCAAATAGTTCTATGTATGTGTCAATTTTGTCTGTAATACTTTGGCTATAGGCTATTGAATAAATATAAGAGGCTTTGGCAGAATCGTCTTGCCAAGAGGCTCCAAGGTTATAAGCAAAGCTTGATTTCTCGCTAATAGTATGTGAAAACGAAAATATTAAATCTACACCGGTTGTCTTTGGTTTATAGTCTTCACTTGCGGTAAATGGAAGGTATAAATGACCTAAGACCCCAATTTCTGGGAGGAGTCCATTTTCTTTTGCTATTCCTGTTTTAAAACCCAACAGTAGGGGCGATAAACCACTAGAAATTTCAATTTGATGCTTATTTTCTATTTTTTCTTCAGATACATCCCAACCTAAACGTAATTCCAGATTGTCAAGCAATCCGTAGCGGACTAAAGTTGTGTTGTAGGTGTGTTTTTTAAACTTTATGTTGTGTTGTTCATTGGACTCGTAAAATGCACCTGTTTCAATTTGAATAAATCCTTTTTGTATTGGAGTTGCTGACTCTGTAGCATCTGGCCTATCGGTTATAAGAGGCTCAACTTTAGTTTCTTGAGCAAAAGATGGAGTTGATAATGAGCTTACAAATACACCTATTGATAATATCCTTAATTTATTGAATTTCATTAACGTATATGATTTTTGTAAAATCTTCATTTAATAATATCGTGTTGCTATTAATGTTTATTTGTGTCATCTTGTTTTTAGAAAACTGTTTGCTAACAAATATTTTGTTGCCATATTTCAATCCGTTTTGTGCACAAAAGTCGAAGAATTCTTTATCGTCACTCATTAATCTAGAAATGATATAACTTTTACCTTCTTTTGTTTTCGATAATGTGGTAGAGTTGTCTTTTGTTGTTATTTCTCCATCTGCATTAGGGATAGGATCTCCGTGTGGATCAAACTTTGGGTTTCCTAAATACTCGCTAATTTTATCTGCTAAAAAATCGGAGGTTTCATGCTCTAAAAATTCTGCTTCCCGATGGATTTCGTGAAGGGACATCTCTAGGGTTTTATAAAGAAAAGCCTCCCAAAGTCTATGTTTTCTAATTACTTTTAGAGCTAATTTTTCCCCTTCTTCAGTTAATTCTAAAGCTTTGTACTTTTCGTAATTAATTAGATTTTTGTTTGCTAAGCTTTTTGCCATATCTGTGGCAGCAGCATTAGAGATACCGAGCTTTTTAGCAATGTTTCCGGGTTTGGTATCATTGTCGTCGTGTTTCCCATTTTTGTAAATAGCTTTTACGAAGTTTTCAATTGCTACAGACATATCTAATTGCTTTAATTAAAATTTAAGTATGCTTAAATATTATTCAAATGTAGCTAAAATAATGATTTTTTCAAAAGGTTTTTTAAATTGGCTTGATTTATGTTAGATAGAAGTAACTAAACTTATTTTATATGAAGCCTATTTTATTTTTTGTTGCCATTATTTTTTCTAGTTTTTCCTTCGCTCAGGATACTACTTCGGTAAAAAGGGTAGAAGCTCCTATAATTGTTTCTAAATTATACTTAGGAGAAGCGATGCTCTTTGAAGATCTAGAAGTTAGGTTTGTAGAGGTTGTGGAAGATTCTCGTTGCCCTAAAAATGTGAATTGTATTTGGGCTGGGGAGGTGACTATTTTGGTGGAAGTCTATAGGGATTCTAAAAAAATAGCAGAAAGAAAACTAACTATAAGTCCGACAAACTCTATGGAAAACTTATTAGGAAATATATTTGCTTCAGAAGAAATAAGTATTTCAGGAATTAATATTATGCCTTATCCAGTTGCAGGACAAAAGCCAGCGAAGGAAGATTATTACCTTCAGCTTGAGTATAGAAATTAGTATTTTGATTTAGCTTTAGTGGCAATTATCGCAATCGTGAATTTTTATGCCATTTTTAGGCTTTCTTTTTTTCCAAAAGAATTTTTTTACTAAAAATCCGATAGCGAAAAAAAGAGCTGCAAATGCTAATATGTCTTGTAAAAGGCTATTCATAATACTATAGTCGTAATTTTTAGTAAAACCTTAAATTAATACTTGATAAGCAATTAAGGCAACTACATAAGCAAAAGCACTCATTAAAACTAGTTGTAAAATTGGCCATTTCCAACTATTGGTTTCTTTTTTAACGATGGCTAGTGTACTCATACATTGCATTGCAAATGCATAAAATAATAACAAGGAAATTCCTGAGGCAAAATTAAAAAGAGGTCCGCCAAGAATAGGATTTATTTCACCTGCCATTCTGTTTTTAATGGTTTCTTCTTCATCGCTTCCAACGCTATAAATAGTAGCTAAGGTACCTACAAAAACTTCTCTAGCGGCAAAGGAACTTACAATGGCAATTCCGATTTTCCAATCGTAACCTAGGGGTCTAATAACAGGTTCAATAGCATGTCCTGCAATACCAATAAAAGAATGTTCTAGTTTATGTGATTCTATTTTTTTGTGTAATTCGCTTTCGCTTAAATTTTCTGCAGCATATTGTTCGGTTACGATAGCTTCCGCATTATTAAAGGAATCTCCAGGTCCGTACGAAGCTAAAAACCATAAGATAATAGAAATAGCTAATATGATTTTACCGGCTCCAAATACAAACGATTTTGTTTTTTCAATAACAGTTAAAAAAACGTTTTTAATTAAGGGTAGTTTGTAGTTAGGCATTTCTACTACAAAAAAGCTTTTGCTTTTAAGTCTTAGTACTTTGTTTAAAATCATAGCAGAAACTAAAGCAGCTCCAAAACCTATTAAATAAAGTAGCATTAAGGTTAATGCTTGGTATCCTAGGCCTAGAAAACGACCTTCTGGTATAACTAAGGAAATAATGATTAAATATACCGGAAGTCTCGCAGAGCAAGTTGTAAATGGTGTTACTAAAATGGTGATTAATCGTTCTTTCCAATTTTCGATATTTCTTGTAGCCATAATTGCTGGAATAGCACAGGCAGTACCAGAAATTAATGGAACCACACTTTTTCCGCTTAATCCAAATCGTCTCATTCCGCGATCCATTAAGAAAACCACGCGACTCATATAACCGCTTTCTTCTAAAACAGCAATGAATAAAAATAGAAATGCGATTTGCGGAATAAATATTACAATACCACCAAGTCCCGGAATAATTCCTTCGGAAAGTAAATTGGTAAAGGTTCCTGGAGGAAGGTTGTCTTTTGTCCATTCGCTTAAGGAGGCAAAAGTGCTATCTATAAAATCCATTGGTACAGAAGACCAATCGTAAATAGCTTGAAAAATAGTTAGTAAAACGAAAAAGAAAATTACATAACCCCAAACCTTATGCGTTAAGATTTTGTCTAGTTTAGAGCGTAAATCTTTAGCTTGAGAAGCATCAATGGTTTGTCCTTTTTTAAGGGTGTTATTGATGAATTGGTATCGTTTTATGGTTTCTTTTTGTTGTAATCTTTTAAGATCACTTTTTGATTTTGTTTTGAAACTTGCAATGGCTTCAACCTCTTTCCGGTCTGTTTTTCCGAAGTTTACATCTTGGGTTATAACTAGCCAAAGTTTGTATAAAAGCTGATTTGGAAAGGCTTGGCGTAAACTATCAAAATATTTTGGGTCAATTTCCGAAGCATTTAAACAAGGTTCTACAGATAGTTCTTTGTAGTTTGTTATTAGCTCTTTAAGTTCGTCAATCCCTTCTTTTTTACGAGTGCTTATAAGAGCAATTTTAGTTTTAAGTTCCTTTTCTAAATAATCTATATCTAAAGAAATTCCTTTGTAGCGCATTCTGTCAGCCATATTAATAGCAAGAATACAAGGGATTTCTAAATCTTTAATTTGAGTGAAGAGAAGTAAGTTTCGCTTTAAATTTTCAACATCACTTACTACTACGGCAACATCCGGGAAATCTTTATCGTTTTTGTTTAAAAGTAGCTCAATAACTACATTTTCATCTAAAGAAGAAGCGTTTAAGCTATAAGTTCCTGGTAAATCTATAATATGTGCTTTTACTCCGCGTGGAAGTTTGCAAACCCCTTCTTTCTTTTCTACAGTAATTCCTGGATAGTTACCAACCTTTTGATTTAAACCTGTAAGTGCGTTGAATACAGAGGTTTTTCCGGTATTTGGGTTTCCAATAAGTGCAACGTTTATTTGTTTACTCATGGATTATCTTTTCAATGATTATATGAATTGCAGTTTCTTTTCTAATAGCCAAATGTGTTCCATTAATATTTAGGTACATGGGGTCTTCAAAAGGTGCTACTTGTATAAGCTCTACCATGTTTCCAGGAAGACAACCCATTTCTAGTAATTTTAGCGGAATATGGATAGAAGAAACATCTGTAATGATGCCTTGTTCCCCGCGTTTTAGATGTGCTACTGTTGTCTGCAATGCTTATTTAGATTGATTTTAAAGAAGCAAAAGTAATATAAATGACTTAGCAAAAAAAATTGTAGCTAAATAAACTACTTATATTCTTTCTTTAATTTTTCAATCTCTTCTAATAATCGCTGGATGTCTTCGGTTTTAGTACCGTCATAAAAGCCTCTAATTTGACGTTTTTTGTCTACTAGCATAAAGTTTTCTGTATGAATCATATCGTATTCATCACCGTTACCATCTGTTTTAACAGCAAGGTAGCTTTTTCTAGCAAGCTCGTAAATTTGTTTTTTATCTCCTGTAACTAGATTCCATTTAGCATCGTTTACACCTTTTTCTATAGCGTATTTTTTTAACTGCGCTACACTATCAATCTCCGGAGTAACCGTGTGCGAAAGAAGCATGATATCCCCATCGTTCATGGTTTTTTGTTGTACGATGTGCATATTGTCTGTCATTAACGGACAAATAGTTTGACATGTAGTAAAAAAGAAATCTGCTACATATATCTTGTCCTTATAATCTTCTTGGGTAATGGTTTTTCCGTTCTGATTGATAAGGCTGAAGTCAGCAATTTTATGATATTTTTTTCTGTGTTGGATGGTGCTATCCACCAATTCATAGTTAACCAAAGCTGGTTGGTAAATGGGAAGTGGCTTTTCTACCTTTAAAATATTATAAAAAGTAGTAAGAATGATTACCGATAAAATGCTAAAAACAATAGCGAAGTATTTGTAGTCTTTAAAAAACTCAAGCATGACTTATAAATTTTTGTACAAAATTACAATATATTTCACGGAGCGTCTGTGATATTGGTTACTTTAAAAGTTAAATATTGTAACTTTATTAATTCAAACTTATATAAAATGAAATATTACATTTTACTTTTCTTTCTATTTCCTCTAAGCTTAACTTTTGCTCAAACTTATGAAGATGATTTAAATACTATTGCTGAAGCAGAAATGAAATCGGCTTCCAATAGAATATATAATCAAAGGGTTAATTTTAATACAGGGAATTACGATGTTACTTATCATAAATTAGAATTTACTGTAGATCCTAGTGTGTCTAGTATTTCTGGAGTAGTAACTACACATTTTGTGGCTAAAGAAAATATGAATGAAGTAACCTTTGATTTAACTAACAATATGGTAGTTTCTCAAGTTTTACAAAACGGAAACTCATTGACCTTTTCTCAGAATAGTGATGACGAACTAGTAATCACTCTTTTTCAAACATTAAATCAAGGGGAAACAGGAATTGTAGAAATCACCTATTCTGGAAACCCACTTAGTTCTGGTTTTGGTTCTTTTGCGCAAACAACTCATAATGGCGCACCAATTATTTGGACGCTATCTGAGCCATACGGAGCAAAAGGTTGGTGGCCTTGTAAGCAAGACCTAAATGATAAAATAGACAGTCTTGATGTTTATATTACTACACCAGTTTTTAATGGTGCTAATGAGGAATATATAGCAGTGAGTAATGGGGTGGAGCAAAGTCAAGTAATAAACGGAAATTTTAAAACCACACATTATAAACATGAATTTCCTATTCCTGCCTATTTAGTTGCTATTGCTGCAACAAATTACGAGGTGTATTCGCATACAGTAGATAATAACGGGAACCCTTTTGAAATTGTAAATTATGTTTATCCAGAGAATTTGGCTACAGCTCAAGAAAGTACAGCCATCACTGTAGATATTATGGAATTGTTTTCAACTAAGTTTGAAGAATATCCTTATGCTTCAGAAAAATATGGTCACGCACAGTTTGGTTGGGGTGGTGGAATGGAACATACAACAGTTTCGTTTATGGGAAGCTTCGGAAGAAATTTAATAGCTCACGAACTAGCACACCAATGGTTTGGCAATAAAATAACCTGTGGAAGCTGGAAAGATATTTGGTTAAACGAAGGATTTGCTAATTATTTATCAGGTTTAGTAGTGGAAGATTTTGATGGAGAAGAGAGTTTTAAAAATTGGAGGCAATCTAGTGTCAATCTTATTACTTCGCAGCCAGATGGAGCCGTTTATTTAACCGATGCAGATACTACTAATGTAAACAGAATTTTTAGCAGTAGGTTGAGTTATAATAAAGGTTCTATGGTTTTGCATATGCTTAGAAAAAAACTGGGTGATACAGACTTCTATCAAGGAATGCAAGATTATTTAAGTGATTCAGAATTAGCTTTTGATTATGCTAAAACCCCAGATTATATTGCTAAAATGGAAGCTGCTAGCGGACAAAATTTAACAGAGTTTTTTGACGATTGGATTTACAATGAAGGTTATCCTAGTTATAATATACAATGGGCTTGGTTGGATACAAATCAAATTCAATTGCAGGTCAATCAAACACAAAGCCATCCTTCGGTAGCTTATTTTGAAGCGCCAATTCCCATAAGAATTAATGGTGTTCAAGGAGAGGTTTTAGATATTGTATTAGATAATACTTTTGAAGGCGAGACATTTTTGCAAACTGTAAATTTTGAAATTAGCGAAATATTGTTCGATCCTGAGGTCCATTTAATTTCTAAAAATAATAATGTCACATTAAGTACTAGCAATCTTATTTTAAGTGACAGCATCTTTTTGTATCCCAATCCATCAAAAAACTATTTTAAAATTGAAAAACCAGACGCTTTAAAAATTTATGATTTAAGCATCTATGATGTCTTGGGAAAGATAGTTTTAGAAGCCCCTTATCAAGAGCAAGTAGATGTTCAAACTTTGTCTTCCGGGGTTCATTTTGTGAAATTTTCTACAAATCAAGGCGTTTTATTTAAAAGATTGTTAAAGGATTAAGCTATGGTTTTTCCGCGTTTTTTTTAGAAACTATAAAAGCTTACTTTTGCACGTTATAAAATAAAATCGATACATGACTGTATTTATCATAAAAGCGGCTCAGTTATTCTTGAGCCTTTCTATATTAGTTGTTTTGCATGAATTAGGACATTTTATCCCAGCAAAACTATTTAAAACCAAAGTAGAAAAGTTCTACTTATTCTTTGATGTGAAATTTTCTTTATTCAAGAAAAAAATTGGCGAAACCGTTTATGGTATTGGTTGGTTACCACTTGGAGGTTATGTGAAAATAGCCGGAATGATTGATGAGAGCATGGATAAAGAGCAAATGGCGAAGCCACCACAACCTTGGGAGTTTCGCTCTAAACCATCATGGCAACGATTAATAATCATGTTAGGAGGAGTTTTTATGAACTTCGTTTTAGCATTCTTTTTATATATGATTATTCTGTTTACTTGGGGAACAAATTATGTAGCTAAAGACGATGTGAAATATGGTTACGGTGTAAGTAAAACTTTAGAGAACTACGGATTTCAACAAGGAGATAAAATTATTTCTATAGATGGTCAGCCTGCGGAAGAACTTACCGAAGGAATCGTAAAATATCTAATGTTTAGAGATATTGATAATATTAAGGTAGAACATGAGAATGGTTCTATTGAAGAAATAAAAATTCCGGAAGATATAGGAAAACAATTATTTGAAGCAGGAGATTTACCAGGAATCGAGCCTCGTTCTCCTTTTCAAATTGAAGTAGTAACCGAAGGTTTACCAGCTGCTATTGCAGGTTTACAAGCTAATGATAAGATTATTGGAGTAAACGGTAACCCAGTAGCTTATTCTACGGATTTTACATACCATTTAAAGAATAGTGTGAGTGAAGATATTCTATTAGAGATAGATCGTAATGGTGAGAAGAAAGAATTTACCATAACTCCTACCGAAGACAGAAAAATAGGTATCGAATATTCTAAAACAGATCCGGAGTTTATTAAGTACACGAATAGAGAATACACTTTAGCAGAAAGTATTTCAGGAGGGTTTAGTAAAGGTTACTGGGAGATAAAAGATTATTTAGCGCAGTTTCAATATATCTTTACTAAAAAAGGAGCATCTCAGATAGGAGGTTTTGCTGCTATCGGACAAATGTTCCCTTCAGAGTGGAACTGGCAAGCGTTTTGGTATTTAACCGCATTCCTATCTATTATGCTTGGAGTTTTAAATTTATTACCAATTCCTGCTCTAGATGGAGGTCATGTAATGTTTTTATTATACGAAATGATATCTGGCAGAAAGCCTGGCGACAAGTTTATGGAATACGCGCAATTAGTTGGTTTTGTAATACTTATTGGTCTTGTATTGTATGCTAATGGTAACGATGCATTCAAGGCAATACAGGAGTGGTTAAATTAATTTGAATTTTTTTTTAAAATATATTTGTAATAACTAAAAATTGATATATATTTGCCCTCGCAAACGCGAATAACACTCCTCCTTAGCTCAGTTGGTTAGAGCATCTGACTGTTAATCAGAGGGTCCTTGGTTCGAGCCCAAGAGGAGGAGCAAGTTAGGCAAAGCCTTTACAGAAATGTAGAGGCTTTTTTTGTTTTATACCCTTTTGTTCCTGCATTTGTAGCTCCTTTCAAGTTTTTAGCAATTTTCAAGATATACTTTGTTTTTGTAGGAAAATGAAGTGTTTAAGGTATCCAATTAGGTATCCCATTAAAAAAAGCTAGGTATCCCATTTCAATCTGAAATCTATGCCAATTGTTTAACTAAAAAAACAGTTGGAAATGAAGCAACAAACAATGTCAGTTTTATTCTATTTGAATAAAGCTAAAACGAACCAAAAAGGAGTATGTCCAATTTACTGTAGAATAACATACTTAAAAGAACGAAAACAATTTTCTACAGGAGGAGCAAGTTAGGCAAAGCCTTTACAGAAATGTAGAGGCTTTTGTTTTTTATATTACTTTTTGCTTTTTAGGGCTTAGTTTTTTAAACGATCTTTATTTTGATTAAAATTAAGGTGTGATAAGGGTGAATTTAGTGCTGAAATAGAATTTATTATTGATTATTTCTATTCTTTATTGTTTTTTTAATAAAAGGTTCTATCTTTGCACCCTCAATAACAAATTGACCGGGTAGCTCAGTTGGTAGAGCATCTCCCTTTTAAGGAGAGGGTCCTGGGTTCGAGCCCCAGCCCGGTCACAAAAAACTAGCCTCGATATCATCATGATATCGAGGTTTTTTATTATTACTAGGTTCTTTCGAAATGATTAAACAGTTTGTGATATCCTATTAATAGTATTTTTTAGCAATCTCATCCCATAATTCATCCACATCACTTTGCTTTTGTTCACGATAAAGTCTCTCTCTTATTTCTCTATTCTTTTCTTTTTTAGATGTTTTATTTTTTTTGGGGTTTATGCTCAATTTGTAACGATCAATTATTTCCATTAGTTCAGGAGTTAATAATGTCCTGTCTATGGCTTTACCAGCTTCTTTAATGCGAATCTTTTCGTTATTGTCTAAAATAATCCAAATATCCCCATCCATATATTTGTTATAAGATGGATCTGTAAGGATGCTTTCCATAGTATCTGCAATGCCTTTATGCGTCGATTCTAACATGAGGTCGGAATATCTTATTCCATCAGCAGTTTTATTCCTCTTAACAACCTTATTGTAATCTTCGATCATCCAAACGATGTGTATGTCTTTTAAATCATAGCTTTTATTAGTTAAACTAAAGGACAGATTAATATAGTTTATGGCATCACCAACTTTATCTAAAAAGATGAGGTTGGGTTTATTGGTTTTATCGCTTAATGCAATTTTAGAGGATAATTCACGCGGCATTCCTCTATTAAAATCTGGATGGTCACTTAACGCGTTAAATGACTTAGTTATATCTATAGGATCTGACATATCAAGTGCTTTAATGTCTAGTTTATTCATTCTTTTAGCATAGTTTAACGCTTTTTCAGATTTTAAAACGTCTTTAAAGCCTCGCTCGTAGCCAAATACCTCCCCTTCTATATTAAGTAGCTCCTCTACGACTTCTTTTTTCTTGGTTCCCAAAGCACCCATCATAATAACGGCGGTATTGTTTTTTGGGTAATCTACACCTCCTAGGGTGATACGGTTGTTTGTTTTGTCCGTTTTTTTCATAATTTTATTTTTGTTGGTTAATAATTAATTTTGTTAGTTAATACGCGCACTTACTTACCGTTTGAGTACCTTTTGTATCTCTTCTTCTGAAAAACCTACAAAAGTCATTTCGTAAAGACAATGAACCACAATTTCCTGTACTGAGAAATTATCTAAACTCTCTTGGTAAATATCCATTCCTAACCATTGTGTCCAGGGTGTAAATTCTATGCCTTGCGGATAAGTTTCTTCTTTGGTTTTTGGATGTTTATGCAGACCGGAAACCTCAAAGTAGTCATCATCTTCATCCGTTTCTTTTGTAATTATAATGGCGAAATTAGTTTCTTCAGGCTGCATCTTTTTTAATCTTTCAAAAACCATTTCATAGCCTTTTATATTTTCTTCGGCTTCAGGATAGATTTCTAAAAACTTAGCAGATACTTTTTTCCATGTATGGTTTTGTACGAGTTCTTTTAAGGTCATAGTTTCTTGGGTTTTAATGATTAATTTATAAGTATCAATAATTCCTCAGGCTTTTGTAAATAATAGTCTATAGGCATAAGTGTTTTTGTTTTGCTTTTAAGGCGAATGAGCTCTGTGATAAATGCATTTTCATCAGACAATGAGGTGCAGGTCAAATAGCTTATAGAGTTCATGCCATTTTCCTTGAAATGAGCTATATGGGAATTATTTTTATTGATTTTATGAATGAAGTAGTCTATACTGTTTTCATTAAATAAACTTCGGATTTCTTTATAGCGATCTAGTAAGGATTCTAGTTTTCTATTTGTCGATTCTTGAGCTTGCTTAAAATACCAAGATTGACTATCTGCGTTTGCAAGTTTTCGATTTAAGGTGGCATATTCCATTAGTATAGATGCAAGTGTTGATTCGCTTTTCTTCTTTAGAATGATATTTTCAATATTTTTAAGGCTTACTTTCATATTTTATTTTGAATTCTTTAAAGTGAACTAGTGAGCTAGGTTTTTCATATAAGAAATTACAGCTTTCCAGTCGAGGAAACCTTTTCCTTCTGCAGCGAAGTGAATATGTTTACCTGTAAAGTTACCGGCTCCATTTGCTGTTCTGTCATCTATAAGGAAATCTCCTTTTGCTAAGTTTTTATGATGTGAAAGTATTAACCTTTTGTAAGCCGCGTCAGGTAAATGTTTTTTCACCCAATAAAGCTTATCTGTCCAAGCCGTTGGATTGTCCCAAGGCGCAGTAGATAAGATATAGGTGTCAAAGTGCTCACATAACCACCTATATCCCTCAATAGCGCCTTCATTGGGCTCCATTAAAGAGAAGATTCCAGGAACGTCGTCCAAATGCCCTTCATATTTCACTTTGTCTTCTTCTGAAATTCTATCAATACCCGATTGAAAATTCACCAACACGTTATCCATGTCAACAAATACAGTTTGTTTTGCATTTCTACGCTTTAATTCTAAGAGTTCTTGGTAGTTTTTACTCTGTCTAACTACTTCTTCACAGAATTCAAAAGAAGTGTTGTCTTGTGCGTATCCTGAATTTCCTAAAGGATTAACCCCAAAAGCTTCCCTCTTTTTATTAACTCTCGTGGTGTAATCTTGATTCATTGGGTTTTTTCCCCTTGCTCTATCTTTATGATCTGAAATAGAGTCTAACATAAAGTCTGTTTCTTCATCAAATAAAATTCTATGCAATTCCTTGACTTGGGTTTTGAAATCTGTAGGACTTTGTTGAAATTTTCGTAATTTTTCAATTTCCCTATCAGTTAAGAATTCTTAATAATTGTGGATGATTTTTCCGATGGTTAGTATTTTCATAGTTAGTGGGTTTAAAGGTTTGTTGGTCTTATTTTAATTGTAAGCTCCTGGATAGGATATACCTCCATCTACGAAATAGGAGTTTTTAAAATCTGAATAAATGAAATCAAATTAAAGATCACTATGCTTAGGTGAATTTCTTATTATCGCTTCACAGAATTTTTTTGAACTGTCACCTGTGCTATAGCCATTTTTTGTTAGCGGACTAACACCTAAAGCTATACGTTTCTTATTCATTTCGTCGGTATATTCTTGATTCATTGGGTTTTTCCCTTTTGCTCTTTCAGACTTGTCCCAACTAGAGTCGTACATCCAATCGGTTTCTTCTCCAAATAATAATTCTTGAAGTTTTGAAGCATTTGTACGACCACTTACATAAAAGTCAAATACTTTTACATAAGTAGAATCTCGCAGTAAGTGTCTGTGTTCATTTAATAAATCGTTGAAAGTTAAATTAGTCATAGTTATGTAGGTTTAAATTAATTCATGGTTTATGCGTATGCGATATAGCTAGACCACAAGGGATCTATACAAGCACAGGCTTCATTTGAGAGCGTTTCACAACAGAAAGCTAGCTGTTCTTGTTAGAACTTAGGGTTTCTGAACATACGGCTCATTATGTTTATTAGTTTATAATAAACACGTTGTAATAAAATCAGTAAGAAATTGGGATGTTGACATACTTTTCCTAAAAGTTAGGCTCATTGTTTTTAGCACCTTCGCCTGCTAGGGCAGGTTGCTATCACCTCTGTGATTCTTAATGAGAGTTCTCAATATAAGAAATAAATTTTAAAAGTCCTACTTTTTTGTAAGAAAATTCGTTTTAAATGTGTTTTTTAGGGATGCTTTATGCCGATTTGTTTAGAACTTATAAATATTGAAATCAAAGAGTAAGTTCCTTTGTAATTTTTCTACTGGATGTTTATATTCATCCTTTATAAACGAAAACTAACAACCTAAAAATAAAAAATGATTGATTTAATTGGAGATATTCATGGCCATGCAGATGAGCTAGAAATGTTACTTAAAAAGTTAGGATATACTAAGGAATACAAGTTTTATTCCCACCCAAATCCTGATAGGAAAGTATTATTTGTGGGCGATTATATTGATAGGGGACCAAAAAACAGAGAAACTTTAGAAATTGTAAAGCAAATGGTAGATAATGGAACTGCCATAGCCCTAATGGGTAACCATGAATATAACGCGCTTTGTTTTCATTTGAAAGATGCCAACGGAGAGTATTTAAGAGAACATTCAGAAAAAAACATCCAACAACATATCAAAACAATAGAACATTTTAAAGACAGGCCAAAGGAATTTAAAATGTATTTAGAGTGGTTTAAAACCTTGCCTTTGTTTTATGAAACAGAAACTTTTAGAGCCGTTCATGCTTGTTGGGATTATAATAGTATTGATTATCTCAAAAAGAATCTCGAAAACAACAAGCTTACAGATGCTTTTATTCGTGAATCGGAAACTGAAAAAGGAGCATTGTACAGAGCGATTGAAAATACCTTAAAAGGAAAAGAAATTACAATTCGAGGTGAGGGATTCTTAGATAAGTACAAGCATCGTCGGAATGAAATGCGATTTAAATGGTGGGAAGACTTAAAGAATAAGACCTATAAGGAAATGAGTGTTCAGGAAATTAAAAATCTTCCAAACATAAAAATTGATTCAACATCCATAAAAGATAATAACTATTACAAAAAGGATGATAAGATGGTCTTTTTTGGTCACTATTGGTTGGAATTCAAAGATGGTGAAGAGCCAGCTGTATTTAGGGATAATATTTGTTGTTTAGATTATAGTGTGGCTAAAGAAGGGCATTTAGTAGCTTATACTTTTGATGACGAATTAACTTTAGATAATAAAAATTTTACTTATGTAAAGAATACTTAATAACTTAAGTGAATATGGAGCTCTGCTTCCTCTAATAGGAGTGGAGCGTTTTTTAAATTAAGGTTGCTTTTAAAGAACCTAACTGTTTTCTAATCTTCTTATATTAGACTTTATTCTTAACTCAATCCAATTTTTCAGAAAAGTATTTTGTTAATACCTGGTGTAGTTTATCTTTAGATAGAGGTTTGGTTAAATAGTCATTCATTCCTATTTCTAGAGATCTGCTAATTGCATTTTTTGTAACATCTGCAGATAAACCTAGTATTAAAACTTCTTTATTTTCCTTTCTAATTATTTGGGTAGCTTCAAAACCATCCATAATAGGCATATGAATGTCCATTAATATTAAGTGGTAGCTATTGTTTTTTACTTGCTCAATGGCTTCGACACCATTTAAAGCTTTATCAGATTTAACTCCAAGTTGTTTTAACATTTCTGCTAAAACTAAAATATTCACCTTGTTGTCATCTACGATTAAAACGTTCAGGTTGTTAAAATAAATATCTTTATGCTCTAAGGTTTTATTTACTTCAGATTTAGAAAGTGTAAAAGGTATTTCAACAATAAACTCTGCTCCTTGATGTAGTTTACTTTCTACAGAAATAGTTCCGCCCATAAGCTGCACAAGTTGATTACTTATAGAAAGTCCTAATCCACTACCTTTATGTTTTTTCTTTAAGCCTACATCTATTTGTGTAAACCTTTCAAAAATGCTTGTTAAATTAGCTTTATGAATACCTAGGCCAGTATCTTTGATTCTAATTTTAACGTATAATTTATCGTTAAAGACTCTTTCTTCATATTTAATTTTAGCACCTCCCCTATTTGTAAATTTTAAGGCGTTTTTAATGAGGTTTATAAGCACTTGGTTGTATTTTCCTTCATCACCTACAACCATATTGTTAGACTTGCTTATGAACTCTAAGTCTAAGTCTAGGTTCTTTTGCTTGAATTTGTTTTCGTATTGGCTAACGGTAGAAGCTATTTCTTCTGAAGGGTTAAATACTTGATTAAACAGCTGGATTTTTCCAGATTCAATTTCATCTATTTCTAATACATTGTTTACTAGTGATAATAAGTTTTTTGATGACCTATCCATTAATTTTAAATATGTTTTGTTAATCTCTACGTCTTTAGAGTTTTTTAGAATTTGAATGAATCCAAGTATAGCGTTTAATGGTGTGCGTATCTCATGACTCATATTGGCTAAAAAAACTGTTTTTGCCTCGGAAGCTTTTTCGGCTTTTTTTCTTTCTTTAGTCAGTTTCTTATTGGATTTCTTTAACCTTCTTAATACTTTAATAACTCTAAGGCTTTCCGTTTTTGCTTTTAAATAAAAATAGATTAAGAGGCTTAATAAAGTTGACAAAGAAACACCAAATATGAGCATATTTATTATAGACTCATCATTGTTTTTGGCAAAGGATGCTGGTGTTGGACTTATTTTTAATGTCCATTGTTGTTTGTCTAATTTATCAATTGTAAAGTTTTTCGAGAATGAAGATTCATTATCTAGTACATCATGTAAACTTGCGTTATGGCTATAAAATAAAGTGCCATTTTCATCTTTAATCTCAATAGTATAATCAACCAAGTTTTTGGTGATTTCATCAAGATTGTTTTTAAAGTCCATTCCAGCGGTAATTGTACCTTGAAATCGATTATTATAATATACAGGGACATCAACTAAAAAAGCATTCCCACCTTGTGTGAGTGCTGCCCATGGAGTAATATTTGTAGAACCCTCCTCTTTATGTTTTAACCATTCCCCAATCCGATAATCAAACTTAGAAATGTCAAGACCTATTGCAGCTTCATTTCCTTTTATTGGATTGACTCTTCTTATGATCATAGTGCTATCAATCCACTCAATAAACTTAAAAGATTTATCCTGTTTTAGAATGATCTTTGCTTCGTGATCCCAGTACTCAAAGTTTCTTCCATCACTTACTTCTAAACGATATTTTAAGTTTTCTAAAACTTGAATATCGTATTTAATTATGCCATTAATTTCTTGAATTAAATTTCGTGCAGAATCTTCTATTTGGTTAGTTAATTCAAATCTACGTTCATGGTTATATCTATTCCAAATAAATAGAACAATTAGATTGAGAAAAATAAATGCACCAAGGGCAATAAAAAACTCCTTTCTTTTAATCATTAGGGATGCAAGGGTTTGTATAATCCTTTTAAAAACTCTAAAAAAGATTGTATTACCCTAAGTTAACATTTTTTTATTTAATGAAGAATAGATTTAAAATATCTTTTAAAGAATTTAAGTTGTATATTTTATAGTATCAACTTTATCTTCTCGAAAAACTAATGGATTCTATTTGAGAATTTCTTATTTTAGGTAATTAACAAAAGAAAATTAACTTAAAACATATATTATGAAAGTAGCATCACTAGTAACTAGTTTAGAGTATAATGAAACAAGGCCTGCTGTGCAGGTTTTAATGGAAACAGATAGTAGTAAAGAGATTCGAATTGCCTTTAAAAAAGGACAGATTATGAAAGAACATAAAACACCTTTTCCTATTGTGGTTGAAATTTTTGAGGGTGCTATAGATTTTGGTGTGCATGATACTATTTACAATCTGAAGAAAGGAGATTTAGTTGCTCTAGATGGTAATGTGCCTCACAACTTAAAGGCTATTGATAATAGTATAGTTCGCTTAAGTCTTTATACACTAGATTCTGTAAAACGCGTGGAAGGTGTTGCAAAACAATAATAAACGAGTATAATTTAAAAAGCCTGCTTCTTAATTTTAAAGAAGCAGGCTTTTTTATATCCTTTAATCAAGAATAGATTATGGGTGTATTCCCCAGCGTGTTTTATCTGCGTATGCGAAGTCTAATTTATACTTTTCAGGGATATCTCCTTTTAACATTGCTCCATCTTTAATAGATGGGAAAAGTTCTTCGTAAGTAATCATATCGTTTAAAGAAACACGTCTGTAAATATGAGAACGAGTTAAGTTTCTTGTTTCATCTACACCAGTAGCACCTAGAAGCTCTACAAAGTTCTTAATTGTTTTTTCGTGGTAGTTTGCTACACGAGTTTTCTTATCCTCAGGAACCAATCCAACAGTTAATTTAGGATCTTGCGTTGTAATTCCTACAGGACATTTGTTTGTGTTACAAAGTAAAGCTTGTATACAACCTATAGCCATTTTCATTCCACGTGCTTGATAACATCCGTCAGCTCCTAATGCAATAGCACGAGCAATATGGAATGCCGAAGTAATTTTACCAGAAGCAATTAATTTAATGTGCTTTCGTATTCCCATTCCGTTAAGAATGTTATGCACAAAGTCTAATCCGTCAATTAACGGAGCACCAACGTAGTTGCTAAACTCTGGTGGTGCAGCTCCAGTTCCTCCTTCACCACCATCTACAGCGATAAAGTCAGGGTAAATATCTAATTCAACCATTGCTTGGCAAATAGAAATGAACTCACTCTTATAACCAATACAAAGTTTAAAACCAACTGGTTTTCCTCCAGATAAGTCTCTTAATTTCTGAATAAACTTCACCATTTCTAATGGTGTGTTAAAAGCTGAATGATATGGAGGTGAAACAACTTTTACGTGTGGTTTTATATGTCTGATTTTTGCAATTTCTTCAGAGTTTTTCTCTGCAGGAAGAATTCCTCCGTGTCCAGGTTTAGCTCCTTGAGAAATTTTAAGCTCAATCATTTTAACATTAGGATGCTGCGCTTTTTCAGCAAAAAGCTCCTGGTTAAATTCCCCTTCTTCTGTACGACATCCAAAGTAACCTGTTCCAATTTGCCAGATTAAATCCCCGCCATGTTTTAAATGATAGTGACTTAAACCACCTTCTCCTGTATTGTGAGCAAAGTTTCCAATTTTAGCACCTGCGTTTAAAGCTTCTACAGCGTTAGAACTTAATGCTCCAAAACTCATTGCAGAAATATTTAAAATACTCGCAGAATAAGGTTGTTTACAATCCTTATTACCAATCATTATACGTGGATCGTTATTGAGTGTATTGAAAGCTTTAGGTGCTATAGAATGGCAAATCCACTCGTAGCCTTCCGCATATAAATCTAATTGTGTTCCAAAAGGAATAGTATCACGAACGCCTTTTGCTCTTTGGTAAACAGTTGAGCGGTCAACACGATTAAATGGACGACCATCAATATCAGACTCAATAAAATACTGGTATAATTTAGGGCGAAGTTCTTCCAATACATAACGTAAACGACCTACCACAGGGTAGTTACGCATGATGGTGTGTCGCGTTTGGGTTACATCGTAATATCCAACTATTGTTAAAAATAATACGATTGCAAAAATCACATACCAAAAAGGACTTAAGTAAAATCCTAATGCAAATGTTATCAAGAGTGCAATCGTTGATATAATATAAAAGTTAGTTCTCATAATCGAATTTTAATGATTCAAAGTTATATTTCAAAATTAGAATTATAGCTATCTTATAAATTAGTATTGATTTTAGAATATCTGCAAAATTAGTAAATATAAAAATGAAATTGACAAATTTTAACCTTGCTTTATTGAGAATTTCATTTTATTCACTATATGTGTTATTTAATAAAGAAACTTGTTCTAAATAGTGGCTTTGTGTCGAATATTTTTTGAAAACAAAGCTTTTTATAAACAAACTCATAATAAGGATTTTGCTTTAGAAATATAATATATTTAAAATGCTTAATACATGATAATAAGACTATTATGTGTGTGTTTCTTATGAGGGTATTGTTGTTGAAATAACATTTTCTTGTTGAAAAAGTATAGTGAAAGATATATTTGAATACAATTTGAAAAGTCTTAACTTTTTGAAGGATTTTTAAAAAAGGAGGGATGTATTAAGAAAATCTTAGATTTGTAATTCTTAATCCAGATCGAAACACTATCTATGCACAGAACTACTCTAACCATTAGCTTATTGGCAATTTATGTTATTGCTATTATTGCAATTGGCTTATGGAATAGCAAAAACGATAATAGCGAAGATTATTTTTTAGCTTCTAGAAAGTTACCCGCTTGGTTATTGGCAATTACCTTTATAGCATCTTGGTGGGGTGGAGGTTCTGCAATTGATTTGGTAGATCATGCTCATAAAAACGGATTGAGTTCCTTTTGGATTTATGGTGTTCCTGTTTTGATTGCCACTGCCTTAATGTATATGTTTTCTAAAGGTATCCGGAATATTGGAACCATTTCACAGCCAGAATTAATGCGGGAGAGATATAATAATACAGTAGCTTTATTACTTACTGTCTTCATCATCATTTTTATGGTAATTGCTTCGGCAGTACAGGTTATTGTTATTGGTAGGTTCTTTCATGCTTATTTTGATATAGGTTATGCGAATGCTGCCATTTTAGGAACCCTAATTGTATTAGCTTATTCTATGTTTGGTGGTTTCAAGGGAGTCGTTCTAACAGATTTACTGCAATTTGTGTTTTTCCTATTTACAGGAATTTTCTTGTTTTATCTGAGCTATTCGCAGTCTGGCGGTATGGAGTTTGTAAAAATAAATGCAATAGAAAATGGTAAAGAAGGCTACTCTTCTTTCTTTTCAAATGTAGCGGATAATTTAGCCTATGTTATAACTTTTGGAACTTCTTGGATGATACAGGCTAATATTTGGCAACGTATTTCGGCAGCAAAAAAAGGATCGGATGCTAAAAAAATGATGCTCATTAGTTTTCTTGCGTTTATACCATTGTACTTTATGGTAACTTATACAGGAATGTTTTCTTCTGTACTTTACGAAACGGTTCCAGAAACAGGAATTATACCAGATATGGTAAGTAAATTAAGCAGTCCTATTTTAAGTGCTATTCTTTTTGTTGGGCTATGTTCCGCAATTATGTCTACTATGGATTCACTAATAAACACAGGGGCTATGTCTTTAACGGTAGATGTGTTTCAGAAATATATAAAACCAAATGCCAAACCAAAAGTGGGTGTTTTTGTAGCTAGAGTTTCAACTGTTGTTATGGCTGCCATTGCACTTTTTATAGCTTTAAGAATTCAATCGGTGCTTACTATTTCTTGGATAGCTTCCGACTTTCTTACTAGTGGTGCTTTTGTTCCGTTGGTAATGGGTTTTCTTTGGGCTCGAGGTACTTCAAAAGCTGCAACGGTTTCCATGTTGTTCGGTTTGCTGTTTGCAAGTTATAATCTTAATGTAGCTTTGGGTGCAGATCTTCCTGTTGCTTGGGAAATCGCTTCCGCCAAACAGGCTATCATTGGTATTGCTATTTCTTTTATTCTTTATGTATCGGTTAGCTTCCTAACCCCAATAGATACAGAGAAAAGCCGAAAGTTTATTCGTAAGGCTAATGTTTTTGGGAAATATTAATTCTCTAGCGTTGTACTCGCCATCTACAATAATGGTTTTAATCATTTTTTTAATCTATGAAGTATAAAATTAAGGTTATCTATTGAGTTATTTATAGGGAGGTATTTAAATTAAACGTTGCGATCTTAGAATTATACGCGCTTATCTATTACAAGAATAGGTTTTCGGCTCATTTTAGGAAATTGTAACTTTTGAATTTCCTTTTTATCATGAAATTCTATTTTTGGAGCTACACGAAGTTTCGCTCTAAAGTGATCTTTTATATTTTGTAACAACTTTTCGGAAGTAGCTTTAGCAGCTATTTTTATTAAAATTTCGTCTGTACCAATTTCGTTATGTGAAATTTCAATAATATAACTATCCACTTCATTAAAGTCGTTTAAGATATTATTCATTGCAGGAGGATACAAAGTCGTTCCTTTGTATTTTATCATCTGCTTTTTTCTTCCAACTACAGGACCTAGTCTTAGCGTGTTTCTGCCACAAGAACAAGCTTCTTTATGTGCAGAAACCATATCGCCAGTTTTAAAGCGAAGCAAAGGCATTCCTTCAACACCAAGGGTGCTAATGGTTAGCTCGCCAACTTCACCAGGAGCAACCGGATTGTCTTTTTCATCAAGTATTTCAACAATAATTAATTCTGGATGATGATGCCCTCCTTGTTGCTGTTCGCATTCTGTAAAGGCGGTGTTCATTTCGGTGGAAGCGTAAGTAGAATATAATTCTATATTCCATTTTGCTTTTATTTTTTGCGATAAGCTGTTTAAAGAGAAATCCTGTTCTCGTAAAGGTTCGCCTATACAAATAGCTCCTTTTACACCCGAATTATTTAAGTCGATATCATGCTGTTCTGCATGTTCTATTAGTTTTAATAAGAATGAAGGAACTGCAATTAAGTAACTTGGTTTGAATTTTAAAATAGAATCCCATTGCAACTCCGGAATTCCAGCGCCAACACGAATAATTCCTGCACCTAGTTTTCTTACTCCAAGAAAATAAGCCAAACCAGCCATAAAACGTCTGTCTATGGTGGTCATAAGTTGTAAAACATCTTCTTTGTTAACGCCAGCACAAGCAAATGAAATAGCTTCATTATAAGCTAAACGTTCTAAGTCGTTATCTGTTAAAGCAAAAGTAACAGGGTCTCCTAAAGTTCCAGAAGTAGTTACATAATCTATAATTTTACTTTTTGGAACACATAAAAAATCATCGTTGTATTGTTGTAACTGATCTTTTGTTGTGGTTGGAATCTTCGTTAAATCCTCCAACGTTTTAATAGAATGAACGTCAATATTATTTTCTGAAAAGACAGTTTTGTAATACGCAGAATTTTCGTTTAAATACGCTAATAATTCTACTAACTTTCCTTCTTGAAAAGCTTTTATTTCTAGGGTGGATGCTTGCTCTATTTTAGGAATCATATATTTAATTTCCTTCTTAATTTCTTGATATACTTTTCCAGGTTTTCTTGGTCTGGAATAGTTGTGACTTCTTTTGTTATGGCTGTTTCAAACGCTTTTAAAGCTGCTGTGTAATAGCCTTTTTCGTAATAATATTTTCCAACAAGATAATATACTTTCCAGTATTCTGGATTTAATTTTTGTATTTCAGAAAGTTTTTTGGGACTAAGATGTTGGTCTTTTCTTGTTGCCTCTTGAAGCTTTTTGCTTAGGACTCGGTATTGTTCGTAGTTTTTATAAACTTCCGTAAACTGAAAATCATCTGCTTCAATGGTTAATTCTGGTTTGTAAAGTTTTTTATCGGAAGAAGGTGTTTCATTGAAAATTTCTTCTAAATCATAAGCAACAAAAGCTCCTAATTGATACGGATTGGAAGATACCCAAACTAGAAGTTCTTCTGGTTTAAAAACCACTCCGTGATGTGCTAAAAGTTGGTTTAAAGCTTTTTCGTTTCCGTAACCAATAGCTTTGTCTTGCAAGCCTTCTTTGTTTCTTAAAATCTCTACAGCTCCTTTAACCGTTAATTTTTCAGAAGTATTTAGAAGCTCCTCCATGCGCTCATAACGGTATTGCGAATGGCTTTCTGCTTTGTGTTTTATATTGTTTTTGTCTTCCGCGTAAGCGTCGCTTTGAAAATGATTAGAGCATACAAGTTGGTTAGAATTAGCAACTTCATAAACACCAAAGTTTTTCGGCGAAACCTCAATCGTGATTGCTTTTTTGTCTTTTGCACTTCCAACAAAAATAGATTCGGATACAAAAACCTGTCGCTTTTTTGCAATGGCAATAGCCTCGTCAATTGTTGAAGCGTACTGCAAAATTTCGCGGGTAAGAACAGAGATGGGCGTTTTGGCAATCCACGGAATTTTAGATTTCCCTGCATTGATTGTAACGGTTAATCCGTGCTCATTCATTCCAGAAACTACCCCAATCATTCCTGCCCAAGTAACCGACATAAATTTATGTCCTTGTGTGGGGTTTACAAAGGATATAATTTTATTCTTAGCAAAAGCATCTCCTGCATAAAAGTCAAAATTCCTACCGATAATTAGTTGTCCGTCTTCAGTTTTATCACCCCAAGCAGCAAATGAGGAACAGCCTACCAACATTAGGTCTTGCATGGCGTGACCAATATCATGCGCGCCATGTAAATACAAAACCCTCAAATAGTTTTCTGCTATATGATCGTATTTGTTAGAGGCGTATTTTGAAAGTCCTAAAATTTCTGCTTTGTATTCTTCAGGAACATGTAGGTACATTTTTCTGTTGTAAAAGGCTAGAAACTTTCGGAGGATATATTGCTTGAATTTAGAAGGAACTAATTCATTCACTTTCCCTAATAAAGCATGTTCTTGTATTTTGAATAAATCTTGTGTTAGTAGTCCAGCATTTAATCCCAATTGGTATGGATCTCCTTCCAAATACAACTCGTAAGTACCGAATTTGTTTTTAGTAAAATAGTTGTTTTTGGTTGTAAAAGTAGAGTCGTTAATCTGTATTTTTTCTGAAACGGAAGCATCGTAAATACTTACATCTGGAAAATCTTTAATTGATTTTGATACACCACAGGAACTTAGTGCTTGAAGTAGCGCAAGGGAATAAAATATTTTTTTAAATACAGAAAAAGAAAGCTTCATTTATTTTAGTTTCTCAAGGTTTTTGTGAGTGTTTTTAATAGCTTTTCGGTTTTTATAATCTAACCATTTCTGACCTCTAAGTTTACGCATCAGGTTTTCAAAATGACGCATAAAAAATACATTATACATCATGTTTAAAGCTGTTTTAGGGTTTTTGCTAAAAGCTCTTAATGTCATAGAAAAACCCCCGTCAAGATATTCTACAAAATGCCAATATCCACTCGGCATATACAGTGCGTCGCCATGTTTCATTTCTACTTGAATTCCTTCGGCATATTTCAGGGCTGGGAATTTTTTGAAATCTGGATTTGCCATATCTATTTCTTCTAAATTGTGCACGGTAAAAGGAATTCTGTATAAATATTTTGTTTGTTCGGGTGAAAATAAAGTGATTCGTTTTGTTCCGTGAAAATGAAAATGTACCAGGTCTGCTAAATCCATATCATAGTGGGCTAAAACCTGAGAACCTTTGCTTCCGAAGAATAAAACAGGTAATCGTTTAAAGAATTTTAAACCAATATTTGGGTATTTGAAATCCTGACTTAAAACTGGCATTTTCTTCATGATGTCATAAAAGAAAATTCGTAAATCTGTTGGTTGGGTTTTTAATATTTCGATATAATCATACAGCTTCATTTCTGTAGCTGGTTCGGCAGATTTTTGTTTGCCTTTGGTTGCTTCGTTATTATATAAAGGCACTATTTGATCTCCTGCAAGCGATTGTATATAGTCTAGATTCCACTTTTCAAAAGCATCCCATTCTTTGGTTAGATTTTCTATTAGCACAGGTCGCTGGGGCTTATAATAGTTATTTATAAAATCCTCTTTGCTGATATCTTTTACACGTTCAATATTTGATAACTTAAATTGTCCCATAGCTTACGGTTTTGCTAAACTTCGTGTTTATTAGACTCTAAAATTTTATCTAGTAAATAATCTTTTCCAAGAATTTCTGAACAGGTATTTATAGCACTTATGGTTACTCCTAAAATACCGTGCATATTTAAACTTTGACCCGTAAGAAATAAATTTTTGATTTTAGTTCTTGGGGAAAGTAGCGAATGTAAAGGCTTGTTTACATCTTTTACATAAGCGTACATTGCCCCTCTATCGCTTCCTATATAATCTCTGTAGGATAATGGCGTTGAGGTGTAGTAAGCTTCGATGCAATCTCTTATGTTTGGGAATTTTTTTTCTATTTCGTCAATAAGAATTTCTGCCTTTTCTTTTTTGAATTGCTCGTAGGTTTGTCCTCGTTCATTTTTATTTACGATGGTGTTATGCGTGTCTTCCCATGGCAGTAACTCGTCGTAATTCATGTAGGTCATTACAGAAATGGTTTCACCATATTCCGCTGTATTATCTTTTATTCCCATTGAAAGCATATAGCCTTCTGGCCAGCTTTCTTGCGAGTAATGGAGAGAATCCCAAATTTTAGTTTCATCTTTAAAATGGTAAAAGTTTTTGTTTTGATATTTGAAACTGTTCGGTTTTAAAACAATATAAAGGCTGAAGGCCGCAATGGTGCTTTCAATTTTTTCAATTCTGTTGGTATAAGATTTTTTGAATTTATCTTCTCCAACCATTTTGATGGTAAGCTTCGGTTCGATATTAGAAATGAATAAATCTCCTTTAACTTCTACGCCGTTTGTGGTACTTACCGAAGTGATTTTACCATCTTCATAATTAAATTTCGAAACTTCATGACGTTTAAAAGCGTCTCCGCCATGTTCTCTCACTCTTTTAAGGAGTGTTTTAGTTAACTGACTCCCTCCATTTACAACTCGGTAGGCGCTTTGTATATAAGAGTTGGTGGATAAAGCATGAACATAAAAAGGAGTTCGGTTTTTATCACCTGCATATAAATAATTGGTTCCTGCTAATACCGCTTGTAGTTTTTTGTTGTTGGTAAAAGAGTTTATATAATCTTTTGCTGGAAGCTCAAAAATCTCTGCATCATCGTAATATGGCTTTCCTTTTTCAAGAGAATATAATGGGAATTTTTTACAGGTTTCCTGAAGTTGTTTGCTGTACATTTTGATGCCCTTCTCTTCTTCAGGAAAATCTTCTAAAAGGTTTTCTACAAAATTATCATGTCCTTGGGCATGTCTGTATTCTTTTGGGTCTCCATCAAACGAAATGATATCAAAACCATCTTCATCCATTTTATGTAGTTTGATTCCTTGAAGAATATCTAGGTATTTAAAGTATTGATGCAGATTTTGCCCTTCGCTTAGTCCGCCAATATAATGCACACCGGTATCAAAAATTGTTTTATTACGAACAAAGGTTTGTAAGTTTCCGCCAAATTGATTGTTTTTTTCAAGCACACAAACCTGCATACCTTCTTTAGCAAGAATGATTGCAGAAACCAAGCCGGCAAGACCACTACCTACTATTACCACATCGTAATGTTCTTTGTACTTCAAGGTTTTATTTTTTTAAGATGATACTTGATTTATTTTCTGCTGAAATATTAAAACCTAAATTCCTCAAGGTTTCTGAATATAAATTTCGGCTTTCTTTTAATAATACAAAAAGATTTGCTGTTTTTGCTAAGTCTTCTAATTGATTTTGTTTTATTTCATGGCTATTAATAATTACAACCGAAGCATTGTTTTCTAAACTTTCTTCTAAAGAATTAAGGATTGAAATTTTATAATTTGTATTTGTAATATAGCTGTTACGAACAATTATTCTGATGTTTTGATCTTCAATAAAAGAATGTATTTTTCTGTCAGGTCCATCTAAAGCTAATAAGAAATCTAGCTGTCCTGCATCTTTAGAAATATGTAAAATGCTAGCTTTTTTATCAATAGTATCCAGTATTTGTTTATAGTCAGAAGCATTATTTTTTAAGTCTTGTTTCACCTGTTGGTATAAATCGTCTCCTTTGTATCTATAATCTTCTAAAACAATTCTATGGAAGTAGGTGGCGTCTTCTATTTCCTGACGTAGCACTTCAAATTTCTTTTTAAAGTGCGCACTTATAGCTTTGGTTTTTTCTCTAGAAGTTGTTCCGAAAGCAGTGTCTTCAGAGGAAATTCTATCTAATATTTTTACAGTGATGCTTCCGTTTTTAATAATAAAACTTCCTTTTGGTAGCACTTCAGAATTTCCATGAATAAGAACAGGAATAATATCAAGTTGTAGTTTTTCTGCTAAATAAAAAGCGCCTTTATGGAAACGCTTTATTTTATTGGTGTACGAGCGAGTTCCCTCTGGGAAGGCTATTAAAGAATATCCTTGATCTACCTTGGTTTGCAAGTGAGAAACACCATTGTCAATGCCATTAGAAACAGGGTAAAAGCCAGCAAGTTTTACTGCTTTTCCAAAAATAGGGGAGTTATACACCCAATCGTTAACCAGAAAAATAATTTTAGGATGCAGCATGCCAATTGCAAGTATATCTAAAAAGGAAGTATGGTTTGCAATAATAATCCCTTGCTTTTCGAAGTTTTCTTTCGGGAGATTGATGATTCGTTTTTTAACAAAGGGATTGGTGTATAATACAGATTTCATAAACGTAGAAAGTACTTTATGAAATCCTAACATTTTCCTTTTTTTTGAAATAGGAAGAATGGGAATTAAAACCACACTTAGTAAAGACATTATAAAACCGCCGATGCCGTAATACCCAAAGGACAAAACAGAATGTAATAACAAACGAAGGCTAATAGGTCTTTTTGTTTTGCTGCCAATAAATAAATTAAAAAGTAAAGGCTGAATACTAAACGATATAAATAAAGCAGAAAAGATCCCGATGATAGAAACCAATGAAATAGAATGCAAAGCAGGATGCTTGGCAAAAATTAAAACTCCAACGCCTAAAATAGTTGTAATAACTGAAAGAATGATAGAAGTTTTGTGCGTAGGAAGTGCTTTTTCTCCCGTTCTATATTCCTGCAATAAACCGTTGGTTATAAAGATGCAGTAATCAATACCCAATCCGAAAATAAATGTAGAGATTATGATATTGAAAATATTAAACGGAATACCCAATAAGCCCATAGTACCAATGGTTAAAAACCAGGTAAGCGCAATCGGAATGGCTGTAACTAAGGTTAAAGAGAGACTTTTGTAAAAAAGTAATAGGAGTATTAAAACAACTACAGACGAGTATAAAACCAAACGATTAAAGTCTGTTTTTAGGTTTCCTAAAAAGGTTTCGTTCATGTGTTTTCTATCTACAATAATGGTTTGTTTTTCCTCTTTAAATGCATTTACTAAATCTTCGGTGTTTTCATCTTGGACTTTCACCAAGGTAGTAATTGTAGAAAAAGCATCTTTTGTTGTGATATAATCTGCTGTTGAAACAATTTTTAATTCCTCAAAATCACTAATGGTTAGTGGTTTAAAATCACTTTCTAATAAAGAATAAAAATGATGGAAAGTAGAAGGTTTAAATCCTAGAGTATTTCCGCTTTCTATGAAGTTTTGTTGGGTGTTTTGTATGGTTTCTGAAGTCCAAAAATGCTTCCAGCTATTTATTTTATTTGTTTGAAGTTCTTTAGACTGAACCAAAGAGCCAATGGAACTAAATTCGATGACTTTATTTTCTTTTTGAAGCTTTTGTAGTTTTGATAAAATAGCATCGTTTACTTTAAGTGCTTCGTTTTCTGAATTTCCGTAAGCAGCTATATACACCGATTTTGAAGAAATATTTGTAAGTGCATCTAGTCTTTCTTGGGCTTGCATTAAAGCTTTTGGTTCAAAATTCAGCTTGGCTAAATCCTTATTGAAAGTTACTTTGTTGTAAGTAAATGTACTAATGGTTAAAAGTACTCCTAGCAAGATTAAAGCCCATTTGTTTTTGTGTAATGCATAGGCTGCAATTCGATCTATGATGTTTTTTTTACTGCTAAGTTCTACTTTAGTATGGTACACCTGCGGAATAAAAATAAGAGCAAATACCGAAGAACTTAAGACGCTTATTGCTGCAAAGATTCCTAAGTCTTGTAACGCTTGTGACTCTATAAAAAGCAGACATAAAAAGGCTAATGCCGTAGTTAAGCTACTCATTAAAATAGGTTTGGTAATTTCTTTATACAGCATTTTTACATTGTTATTACTGCGAATATGCGTGAGAATATGCAAAGCATAATCTAGGGTGACACCTAAAAGAACCGAGCCTATTCCTAAAGAAATTGCAGAAATTTTTCCACGTATTAAAACCAATAAAGCAACTGCTAAAAGTGCTGCTAAAACAGTGGGAGTGAATAAAATTAATGGAACAATTAGCTTTTTGTAGAATAAAATAAGAATCAATAATAAAACCGTAACAGCAATACCTACGGTTAGCTGAATATCTTTTTTTATTTGCTTGGCATTTGCAACAGCAATAAGTGTTCCGCCAAAATATTCTACTTCTACTTTCCTGTTAAATTTTGTGTTAAGTAGCTCTTGTAATGCGTATAAATTAGCTGCGAAATATGCGTTTTTATCTGTTTCGCTTGAGGCGTACTTCGGACTAATAAAAAGCAAGACATTGTTTTTATCTTTACTAATCAAAAAACCATTTTGAAGTGTAAAGTCGTCCCCAAAACTTAGCCCTTGTAATTTCTTTAAAGCTATGAATGATAAGCCTAAAGGATCTTTTAAAATGGTTACTTTTGCAACAAAACCAGAAGGAGATATCAAGGTTTTGTAATTGGCGTTTGTAATGGCCTGAATGCTATCTTTATTTAACTTGTTCTGTATTTTTTGATAATCAGATGCATCTAAAAACAACGGTAAATTATTATAAACAAAGTTCAAGGTGTTCATGACATCCTCGTCTGCAACTTGCCCTTGAATATGCTTTATATATGCTTCGGAAGTTGAAGAAATACTATCTAAAAATTCTGAAGCAAATTCTGTTAAATCCTCGGTGCTTCCGTTTTCTTTTCGCTGAATATTTACAATGATTTTATCGGCAAAATTAACTTGTTTTAGTACTTTTTGTACTTCGGAAGATTTTTCGCTTTGCGGAATAAGTTTTGTAATATCTTCCTCAAATTCCATTTTAGAAGCAAGGAAAAACAAAGCTGTTATAGCTGCTATAGCAACAGCAATACTTATTCGTTTTTTGGAAGCTATGCCTTGGTATATTTTAAAAAACAGCCTATCCATTTTGAAGAGATATTTTCTTTTTATCAAAAATACTGAAGAATATAAAGCTAATAAACCCAAGTACAATAGCAGAAACAAGGGCTAGTGTGAAACTTCCTATAATATATGTTTTTAGGTGATCTGTAATTTCAAATCCGCTTTTAAACATATCTAAAGTATAGTTATAATCTACTCCTAAAATCATTTGCCCGACTTTAGAACTGGCATACAAAACAAGCGGAATAAAAGGAGGTAGGCTTACATTTGAAAACGCAAATGCAATTACTTTGTTTAAACGCAATAGTATAGCTAACGAAATTACTAACAAGGTGTGGAATCCCCACAAAGGTGAAAGCCCAATAAAAACTCCTAGAGAAAGGGAAAGTGCTTTTTTTGTTGCAGAATCGTTGCTACCTAAAAAGTCTTCAATAAAGAATCTCTTAATTCCTTTTTTTTTTAATTTTCTATAAAGGTCTCTCGGCTTTATATAGAACGCAAGTATGATAACTAAAACAGTATTTAAAATGCTAATTCTTGTAAAATCCTTGAAAGGCCTAAAATGAGAAACACGTTCACTTTCATCATACAATACTTGGATTGGAACGTTTTTAACCTCAACATCATTCCATGCAGCCCTTACAATTGCTTCAATTTCAAACTCAAATTTCTTGGTGTAAAAGTTTAGTTTTTCTAAAGGTTTTAAAGGGTATAATCTAAATCCAGATTGCGTGTCTGTGAGTTTAATTCCGGTTTCAAACCAAAACCAAAAATTAGAAAACTTATTACCAAAACTACTTTTCCCAGGAACCGATTCATGGCTCATGTTTCTTGCTCCTATAAGCAATAGGTTTTTGTTTTTAGCTTGTTCTAAAGCTTCTATAAAAACAGGAATATCCTCTGGAAAATGTTGTCCGTCAGAATCTATTGTAATGGCATAATCATAAGCTAAAGATCTAGCTTTTTTAAATCCTAGCCGTAAAGCGTTTCCTTTTCCGGTGTTTTTTTCAATAGGAATATGTGTAAGATGCGGGTAGTTTTCTAGGATTTTAGAGGTGCTATCTGTAGAGCCATCATTAATAATAATAATGTTTTCAGTGAACTGTAAAACACCATCAACCACACGTTTTAGGGTGCGTTCGTTATTGTATGTTGGTATTAACACACAAATTTTTAAGGCGTTTATTTTGTTGACTAATAGCTCGTTATTCACTTAAAAAGTGTTTTCTATTTATGAGCCTAAAACTAATGATTTTTCTTCATCTGTAAAGGCTTTAGACTGTAAAATATAGTCTTTTATATGATTTCTTAAGGATGAAGGTTGTATGTTTTTAAAATGCTCTAAAATAAAAAGCTTGTCCTCGGTAATATTACTTTTGTATTTTAAAATCTTAGGTGTGTTTTCTTGAATTCCTAAACGAATAAAACGTGCTTCAATATTGTTTGGGTCTTTTTCTATGGCATACTCTAACAAGGTAACTCCTTCAATAAAACCTTCTTTTTTAGATTTTAAAGTCTTTGTGTGCTTGGCAGCTAGAGCTATAACTGCACCTTTGTATGCAATAAACTCTGTTTTATCTTCTTTGTTTATTTTTTCTAAAGAAGCGTGAAGAGCTTCGGTTTTAGTTTTGTCTTGTACCGCTTCTTTGTAAGCAATTCTTAAACTGTTCAAATCTAAAGATTGAATAGTAATAAAAAAAGCAGCAATAAGCACAAAAATAGATTTCATAAGTATTTTATTTTTCTATAAAATTACTTGTCAATTTTAATGCCACAGTTTCGTTGAAAGTGGTAGTGTTTTTGACTTTATAACCTGTTTCGGTTTCTCTTATATCTAGAGTTAATACTAAGTCTGGCGTTTTCTCAGGATTTATAATTGCCATAAATTTAATATTGCTAGATGTCTGCATCATTAATTTTTTATCAACAATCTGTTCTGTCAACTCTTTAATAATTTGCATCATACAAACTCCGGGAGTCACAGGGTTTCCTGGGAAATGCCCCTTAAAAATATCGTGCTCTTTGTTTATAGTAATATTAGCAGTAGCCAAGTTTTTGTCTACCTCTAGATTGTTTATTTTGTAAAAGTCTTTTAACTGCATGGTTTATTTTCTAAAGTCGAATTTATAAGCCACTCCAAGTTGAAGTACACCATTTAAATAGTTTTTATCGTATTCGGTATTTTCGCTTCCAAAGGTAGTTAAGCCATCATCTAAATCGATAATCCCTTGTTTGTATCTTGCTTCGATAGCCAGTCCGAATGGAAATTCATAACCAACACCTCCAAAAAAGGAGAAGTCTATTGGAGTAGAGTCTCCAAAATCATCCTTTAAAAGGATATCAATGGTTGGTCCTACAATAAAGTGGACCCCTAAATCTTTTACAATAAAGAATTTATTTGCAATACCGATAGATAGATAATCTAAGTTTAAATCGGAAGTGCCATTTTCGTTTATAATTACATCTCCTTGGTAATTATCTAAACTGTAGTTTTTTACTTTAGCTCCTTGGTTGGAGTAGGTGGTTTCTACCTGAAGTTCATAAAAACTAGCTAGGTCTAAATTAACAAACAGTCCTGCATGAAAGCCTGTTTTAGAAGAAGTTCCTTCCATATCACTAATATTAGACTTATTTATACCTGCTTTTATTCCCGGGCTCACGGTTACCTGAGCAATTGCAATGCTACTTGTTACCAATAAGGCTAAACTTAATAGGGCTTTTTTCATTCTGTTATGGATTTAAGATTGATTTTCAACTTAATATTAGTGTGTACAATCTCTATGTGTTCTGCAATATTATCATTTATTTCTGTAAACAGAAACCTTACTTTTTCTTTTCTACTATTAGCTCTTATAACTTTGGTTAGTTTCGGAGTTTCAAAATAGTAATAGTTTTTATTAGCAAGAGTTGTTTTTTTTACTGTTTGGTTGTTGGAAGTAAAAGCTTCTTGTGTTTTTAAGTTTTTGGTAACTAAAACTTGAAAATCTTTTTTTAGAACTTGGATCAGTATTTTTCTGTCAAGTTCCTCCAGGATGTAGTTTACTTTGAAGTTGTCTTTTTCAAAAAGAAAATCAAATAATTTGTTTCCCATTTCTGTAGTGAAAACAATTCTATGTTTCTGTTCGCCAGTTTTTTTAATAATTAGCAAACCACCGAAGCTATTGTTGTATACTTCTATATTCGCTTTATAAACGTAATCCTTATTTGTGTTAGAAAAATACGGATTGTTTATATCACCTGTTATAGCAGTATTTTGAAAGTTGTTTTTTTTAGGGAATGAAGCACAGCTTACTACCAAAAAACAAATGCTAATTAGTAAATACCGCATTGTCTATTGTTTGGTTTAGAACTTTGTTTGTGAAAACAATCTTGGTGTAATCTTGTGAGGGTTCTATCATTTTTACTTCCACCACGTCTCCTTTTTCATTGAAAAGGATATGGAATGCTTCTATGTATTTAGAAAATTTTTTCTCTTTTGGAAAGAAATAAACCAAGCTGTTTGCTTCTTTTTTGAAGTATTCTATTCGGAATTCTGTTTCATCAAACATATCGCCTTTTACGCTATTGATGATAAGTTCGTTTAACTGTTTAAACATCTTGTTACTACCAATATCTACATTGCTTTTGTTTCCTTCGTCATTAATAAACAGTGTTTGATCTTTAAATAAAACCGAATATTTAAAAGGCTTTACATATTCCCATTTTAATAAGTTAGGAGATTTAAAGGCGAGTTTTCCCGAAGTCTCAATAGCATTATCTAAAAAATCCAGGTGTTTATATTGTATAAAATCACTAGAAATGGTTTGTGTTGCAGAAGCTAAAGCTTTCACCTTTGTTTTTAAAGCATCTGCTTCCGTACTACTCATTTTTGTTTGTGCTTGCGTAGCGAAAACCATGAAAAATAATAGGTAAAATATCTTAGGCATATGCTTTTATATTAAATAGAGAATCGATTGTTACCGATTCTAATTTTTCTTCTTGTAAAAATAACAATAACTGTTCCAAAACAGCAATGCTTTTGTCGCTAGTATCGTGCAGTAAAATAATATCCCCTTTTTTTAAGTTTTTAGTTACTCGTTTAAAAACGGTTTCTTCTTTTAGCTTTGTGGTGTCTAAGGAGCGTTTATTCCACCCTACCGATTGAAGTCCAGTGATTTTTAAAGCACGATTAATATTTGGATTTGTTACTCCGAATGCCGGACGATAAAGCTTAACTTCTAATCCGCTGTGTTTTTTTATTATTTGGTTAGTTTGCTCTAATTCTGAAGTAACTTTTTTTGTAGAAAAGAAACCAAAACTATTGCTATGGGAGTAGGTGTGATTTGCAACGGTATGTCCTTCTGCAATAATGCTTTTGAAAATTTCCGGATGCATTTCTATATGTTTGCCAATACAAAAAAAGGTAGCCTTGGCATGGTGTTTTTTTAAAAGAGCTAAAACTTTTGGAGTGTATTCCGGGTTCGGACCATCATCAAAGGTAATTGCAATGTAGTTTTTATTTGTCTTAGGATTAAAATTTAATGAGTTGAAATGATAATTCCAACCAATAAATGCTGAGCCAGCCATTGTGATTAGAAGCCAACCAACAGCTAAGAATATCAACCATAAAACCGAAAAACTAAAAATGTTATAAGTAAATAGCAAACCTAATAGAATAAGGCCTGAAATAATATTTACAGATTTAAAATTTAGCATTTTTTAAGTAAAGTGAAACTGTGATTTTCTCCACGATACTGGTTGTATAATAGAACTGTTTTGTAAGTAGCTATCGTTTTTTGGTTAAGCTTTGCAACCTCTGGCAAAGATTGTATTTTTAAAACTTTTGAAGCTAACCAAAAGGCAAACGAAGATGCGGTATGAAACTCCCCACACAAATGTTTATAATAAGCTTGTTGCGTATTGTTGAACTCTTTTGAAAGATTATTGTAATACCCGTCAAATTCTATATCGCCATTATTACCAAGCACTAAAAGGTCTATATCCTCGACTTTTAAATTATTTTCCTTTAGAAATAGCTTGAATTCTTGTAGAACTTCTTCTTCGGCTAAAGTATTAAACATTTTTACTGAAGCGAGTTCTGCATAACAAGTATCTTTCTTTTCATTAGAAAGCACAAAGAAATTTGCTCCTTCACCATAAACAGCACCAGTTGTATTAGATACTAATAATTCTGAAGATTTTACAGCTTCCGCTTTAATGTGATTGATTAGTTTGTTGATTTTTGTGGTATGATCTCCTAATTCATCCACTCCGCCAATTAGTATGTTTTTTTCTTCGTTTAATTCTAACTGAAGCTTTGCATCAAACAGAGCAGATTCAAACGAATTACTAGCATGTACATAGGTGAAGTTATAGCCTTTACATTGTAATTCTAATGCAATCTGTCCTCCAACGGTATTGTGGGTGGATTGAATGAATGAAGTAGGGGTTAAGTATTGTTCGTCGTTATCTATGATAGCACTTACAAACTTTTCAGAATCGCGTACACATCCCATTCCTGTTCCAGTAATAACGGCATCTACGCTTTCTAGTCCTGCGTCATGTAAAGCAATTTTTGATGCTACAACACCCATTTTTATTCCTTTTGCCATACGTCTTGCAGCAGCAGGTGGGATATAGTCTTTGTAAACTGGATTGATAACGTTGATTACATTAGCTTCATAATCTTCAATTTCTTCTAAAAAGTAATCTTTTTCAAATGTTTTTTGAGCAGAAATAGAAGCAACACTTTGTATATAAACTTTCTTCATCATTATTGTTCTTTTGAAAATATAACAGTGGAACAATTTCCTCCAAAACCAAAGGAATTAGACATAACAGTTTGTAATGCTTTTTCTTTAAGTTCTAGTTGTGGCTTGATACGGAACTCCTTCATTGGAGTTTTAAAATTTAGATTCGGGTAAATAACATTGTTTTGTAATGCTAATACAGAATAGACAGCTTCAATAGCACCAGCGGCCGCTAATGTGTGTCCGGTATAGGCTTTTGTTGAACTGAAATCCGGAACTTCTTCTCCAAATATTCTTATGATAGCTCTTCCTTCTGAAAGATCATTGTTTCCGGTAGCAGTTCCGTGTGCATTAATATAATCTATGTCTTTTGGCGTGTAATTGGCAACATCTAAAGCTTTTTGCATGGCAAGTGTTGCTCCATCTCCATTTTCGGAAGAAGCGGTTTGGTGGTATGCATCGTTGGCATTTCCATAGCCTTTTACATAAGCGAGTACTTTTTTGTTTTCAGCTTGAACCACTTTATCCGATTCTAAAACTAGAAAGGCAGCTGCTTCTCCTAAGTTTAGTCCTTTTCGATTTTCGTCAAAGGGAGTGTTGTAGGTATCAGATAAAATCATCAAGGTTTTAAATCCGTTGATGGTAAACTTTGAAAGACAATCTGCTCCTCCTACAACTACACGGTCTAGCTTTCCCGCTTTTATTAAACGAGCTCCAAGCATAATGGCATTTGCAGCCGAAGAGCATGCGGTACTTATGGTTGTAACTAAACTTTTTTCAATACCTAATTGACTTGCAATTTTTTGAGTAGAATCTCCTGCGTGATGCCCTTTAATATATTTTCTAGTAGCTTCATTTTCTAGGTACTCATAGTAGTAACGCTCTGTCATGTCCATTCCACCAACACTTGTTGCGGAGATTAAACCGGTTTTGTAAGCGTTAATATCTGTGATTTTTGCATCTGCAATTGTTTGCTTTGCGGCAATAACACCTAGCAAAGCTGTTCTAGAATAGTTATTATCTGAAGATAAGCCAAGTTGTTGCTCTAATGCTTCGTTTGTAAAATCAATTTCGCCAACCATAATATCATTTACATGATTGGTTTTAATTTTAGAAACGCGAGTAATTCCTTTCTCGCCTTTTATTAGCGACTGGTAGTTTTCTGCAACATTGTTTCCAATGGCAGATATTATTCCCATTCCTGTTATAGCAACTCCTTTGTTCATTCTCAAATTCTAACTAACAATAGCGTTTTTACTTTGTTCTGTGTTCAGTAATATAAGCAGCCATTGTATTGATAGATTCAAAAATAGCACGACCTTCTTTTGGGTCTGTTAACTTAATACCATAGCTTTTATCTAACATTACAATTAGTTCTAAAGCATCAATGGAGTCTAAACCTAATCCGTCACCAAAAAGCATATCATCATTTGCTATGTCTTCTGTAGTCATATCTTCAAGGTTTAATTGCTCTATGATATTTTCTTTTAATTCTTGTTTTAATGCGTCCATATTACGTATTATATATTTTAAGTATGTTTTGTTTATTGTGTTCTAGTGTACCTTTTGGAGATACTAAATATAAAAATGCTTCGTAGTTATCTTCTGTATCAAATTCTACCCAACCACAAAGAACTTGTTCTGCTTTGCCGCTTGATAATAAACTATTTGTGTAAGTAGTTAAATGCGCTGCGTTAAAGTTCTCAAAGATAAAAAAACTATTCTCAGAATACAGTTTATGTTTTATACTTATCTCTCCAATACAAATGTTTGGTAAAGTATAAACAAATACAGCAGGGCTAGGGTAGTAGCTCTCTTTGTTCTGTATAGATTCTTGGTGTTTTCTATCGGTATCTAAACTTGATGTTTTATTAGAAAAAACAATGGCAATATCCTTGTCTTTTTCTTGATCTAAGTTTTCGTTTTTCAAAAGAATATCTGCAGCTAAAAAAGCAAGCTTGCTTAGCTTATCCATTTTAAAAAACTTAGGATATTTTGTTTCTTGGTCTTTATAGGCTGCTTTTATAAATTCTGAAAATGCAGCTTCCTCTTTTTGGTATACCACAGAGCCATTTAAAGAAACTTGATTGTTCTTTATACTAGAATAGGATTTTATATAATAATTTGTATTCATGTATTATGCTTTACTAAAGGTAAACATGGTATGGTATTCACCAATGGCGATATCTTCTTTTAGTTTTAAACCAGCTTCTGAAGCTATTTCTTGAAATTCTGTAGCTTTATACATTTTAGAGTTTCCGTTTGCAATTACAGTAAAGTAAAGCGAAGTGGCTTCTAAAATAAATTTAGCATTGTCAAATTTTTGCCTGTCTGTAAAGGTTTCTACGATGATTAATTCCGCATTTTCATCCATAGAATTTACACAGGTTTTAAGGACTTTTAAAATTTCGGCTTTAGAAAAACAATCTAGAAACTGACATAACCAAAATGTGTCTGCTCCTGTTGGTATTGTTGGATTTTCTGAAAGCCAATCTATTTCATGCCCCTTTACTCGCTTGTCAAAACCAGCTTTTTTAACATTGGCTAATGCTTTTTTTAACTGACCAGGAAGATCAATCATGGTCATGTTTACTTGCTCGCTGTGAGTACAACATTGTATGGTGAATTTACCTGTATTAGCGCCAATATCAAATATATGTTTTCTTTCTTTTTTAAATAGAAGTTTTAAAGCATCGCTAAAAATATCATCGGAATAATGATGATCAAATTCAAGCCATGATTTTTGTTGTAAAGGTGTGAGTTGTGATAAGCCTTGGTAAACCGTACTCCAATTTCCTAGTTCTTTTAACCCGGAAGGTTTGCCAGTTTTTATTGCTTCGTCTAAATGAAACAAGCCTTTGTAGCATACTTCATTTGTGAAGTTTATATTTACATTAACCGTTTCGTTATATGCTAAAAAGTAACCAATGGTTGTAAGTTCGTAATGTTCTGTTTCGTTTTTAGAAACTATATTAGAGCTTTCTGTAATTTCTAATAATACGCCAACACCATAGCTACTTAAAAGTAATTGTTCTGCAATTTCCTCAACTGTAATGCCTCCTTTTTTTCTTCTTTCAAAAATTAGGTCAAAAATCCCTAGTTTCCTTAAAGAAACGGTAGCTTGAAATACAAAAGGAGCAAATGCAATTTTATGTGCTTCTTGAATCGCATCTATTGCTTTTATAGATTGAGTTGACATATTTTATTTGGTTTTTTCAAATAAGACTGCTGTATTACAACCTCCAAATCCGGAAGCTGTTTTTAAGAATCTATTTATATGTTTATTGGTGGTTTTTGTAATTACATGTAAAGGTTGAGTAACTCCTAAGTTTTCAAAACCTAAGGATTTGTAAAGTGTATTGTTTTTTAAGGAATGCATGCCTACAATAGTTTCTACCAATCCGGAAGCACCTAAACTATGTCCAAAATAGCCTTTTAAACTATTTAGCGGAGTGGTTCCTAATTGCAATCTATTAAAAGCAATAGCTTCCATTTCGTCATTAAACATGGTGGCTGTTCCGTGAGCAGAAATAAAATCTACTTCTTCAGCAGTAATACCAGCTTGTTTAAAGGCAGACTGCATGCTTCTGTAGAGTCCTTCTCCTGTTCTGGATGGTCCGGATATATGGTTAGCATCGTTACAAGAGCCTTCCCCTAATATACTAACTGCTTCAGCGGCTAAATTGTTAGCGTCTTTAGTTACTAAAACGCTTGCAGCAACTTCGCCAATATTAATTCCTTTTCGGTTTGCATCATAAGGTTTACAAGGCTCACTACTTAAAGCTTGAAAAGAATTAAATCCGGAAAGGATAAATTCTGTTATTACATCTCCACTAGTAATAAATACGTGGTCGTATTCGCCTTGTTCAATATATCTTTTTGCTACTGCTACAGCAAGTATTCCAGAAACACAAGCGTTGGAAACTACAATAGCATCGTTTTTGAAATGAAAAAAATCTTTTATTTGATTTCCTAATTCGCTTAAATAAGCTCTGTCTTTATGAAACGGATTGTTTTCGTCTAGTGTATCAATATTTCCTTTGGTTGTGGAAATAATCAATCCGACTCTGTCATTCAATTCTATATTAGAAGCTTCTATAACCTTATGTAAGGAAGAAATCATCATTTGCTCTAAGCGAGTATAATCTCCTTTAGGATTTAGTTTTTTGAAGGTTTCTTGTAGTTTTTCTGTGGGAATTAAAGAAGTATAAAAAGGTTCTGGCAGAATAGATTTGTCATCTATTCGTTGTAATCCAGAAACTTCGTTGTGAATGTTTTCTACAACAGTTTCTGTGTTAAAACCTAAGGACGAAATAATATTAGTATGTGAAACGTAAACTTTAGTCATTTAATAAGCCAACATTTTTTTTCCATTCCATAAAGAACTCTGGAATAGTTAAAGATAAGTCACCTTCCCCAATTTTATCAACAAAAACCTGAACGGTTTCTCCTGTGCAAACTAATTGATTGTTTTGGTTATATATTTCATAGCGAAAAACCATTTTTGCTGCAGGACTATCTACATAAATGGTTTTAATTGTTGCAATATCTCCATAACGCAAAGGAAGCTTGTGGTCTGTGCTAGATTTTACTATTGGTGTTGCATAGCCGTGTTCCTTTTGGTCTAAGTAGGAGATTCCATGTTCTCTTCCAAAAGATTCTCTGCCATCTTCAAAGTATTGTATGTAGTTTCCGTGCCAAACAATTCCTAAGGGATCTGTTTCCACAAAACGCACACGTACCTGACTAGTATGTTCAATTAATTTGGATTTAGACGGCGTTTTTCTTTTCATTATATACAATTGCAATTAATGTGGTGATTATAAAAAATAAGAATAGTAAACTTATTTCTGGTAAAATCTCTAGAAGTCCTGTGTTTCGTAAAAATACATCGTAAAATGCATTTAAGCCCCAATTCATTGGAGAAATATTAGACAAAGTTTGCATAAACTTAGGCATAATAAACACCGGAACCCAAACTCCACCAAGAGCAGCTAAAATAACTACAAATGTTGCTCCGAAAGGTGCCGATTGTTCTTGCGTTTTTGCAATAGTTCCTAGTAATAAGCCTAAGCCTATTGCTGCTAAACCAGAAAATATAGCTACAAGGAAAAGTAATGGTAATCTTCCTGAAACATCTAATGTTGGTAACCCCATAATTGGAAATAAATATACACCAACTGCCAGCATTAATATAAACTGAATGATACAAACACATAGGTAAATAAGTGTTTTTCCTCCTAAAACCGTTGCGTAAGAAACAGGATTGGTACGTAAACGAACAAAGGTCCCTTGGCTTTTCTCTTTCACAATATTGATGGATAAAGGAACAATAATAAAAAAGATGGCAAATAAAGTCCAAGCAGGTACATTGTGCTGTACCGAATTTGGTTTAATTTCCTCGTCATCTACTATAGGTAAAATTTCTTTAAAACTTATAAAGCTTTCTGTTTCGAAGATAGCTTCGGAAGGATCGTCTGAAATTTGTTTCTGAAAGGCTTTGTAGATAGACTGCGTTTCAATTTTTGATATCATTTTATCAATTCCGTTTTTAACGGAAGATTTAAACGAAACCTGAGTGGCGGGATCAAAATATAATTTTACTTCTTTCTTCGGAATAGTAGTTTTTTTTGATTTATCTTCATCTTCCAAGCCAAATTGAGCAATAATACCTTCTACATTTTGGTTTACCTTTTTCTCTAAATCGGATGAAAGATCTTCTGGGATGATAATAGCGAGTTGGTATTTTCCTGAGAAAACTAAATCTCTAGCAATTGTTTCGTTTTCTTTTACAATGATTTGAAAAGTGTTTGAATTTGCTAAACCGTCTTGAATAGTTTGTGCCACCGTTCCGTGGTCATTATCTACAATTAATATTGGGATTGTAGTGTCGCTAATAGTTTTGAAGGTACTATCTTGAATAATCGTTATCGTGATAATAAGCACCAGTGGCATGATAAATAATACCACAAGTCCTCCAAAGTCTTTTATGAGTAATAAATACTCTTTATATGCCGAAGCCCAAAGTTTACGCATGGTCTCTTAGTGCTTTACCTGTTAATCTTAAAAACACATCTTCTAGATTATGCGCTCCTTCGTGATTGCTAATTAAATCTGCTGGTTTTCCTTTTGTGATAAGTTTTCCGTGGTCTATAATAGCCACTCTAGTACAAAATGTTTCTGCTTCGTTTAAGTGATGCGAAGTGTAAATTATAGTTGTTCCTTTTTTATTTAAGTTTTGAAGAAACTCTATAATTACATTTTTAGACTGAACATCTACACCAACGGTTGGTTCGTCTAAAAACAAAACTTTTGGTTCGTGTAAAATGCTTGCTATAAGGTTTATTCTTCGTTTCATTCCGCCAGAAAAAGTATCTATTTTTTTATTGGCAAATTGCGATAATCCTAATATTTCTAAATACTGGTTTATTCTGTTTTTTAATGTTTTACCATGTAAGCCATACATGCTTCCAAAGTATTTTAAGTTTTCAAAAGCAGTTAGGGTAGGGTATAAAGCGTATTCTTGAGGAACAATCCCTATAAGTTGTTTTAGTTCGTTTTTATTTTGCTGGTAGTTAAGTCCGTTAATACTAAATGTACCTGAGGTTGGTTTTACTAGCGAGCAAAGTATAGAAATCAAAGTGGTCTTTCCCGCTCCGTTAGGTCCAAGGAGTCCGAAGATTTCATTTTCGCTAATGTTCAGGTCTAGATTAGAAACTGAAAAAACATCTGCAGTTTTATATTTTTTAGAAATTTTATCAATTTGAATCATAACTATATAGCCTTTTTTAAAGCTTTAAAGAAAACTTCTTCTTTGTCTGCTATAGTTTCTAATTGTTTGGCAACATCATTATATCCATCTGCTTTAGCGCCTCTGTTTTTGTAAATTCTGGAGGCATCTACCGCAAAATCACGCCATAAATCACCAATTTGTGTCATTTCTTTAGAAAGCTCCGCTAGTTTAGGGTTGTTTAGAACCTTGCTTGATTCTTGTAAAAATGCAGCGAAAATATATCGAAATCCGCCTCCTCCAGTACCAATTTCTTCTTGCATTCTTACTATTTGCCCTAAGTAATGATTTGCTTTTTTTGTGCCTAATTTTATAGGCCATTTTCTTATTTGCTTGGCTGTGTATCTAATTCCTTTTACGCCAATAATAGGAATAGGAGCCAGCATATCTTTACAGGTATGTTTAATTCCTTTTACGATTGCTCTTTCTAAATCTAATTCTTTCGGGAAATCCGTTGGGTAGTAAATGTGCCCTTTAGGTGGTAATGCACCTTTTGCAAAACGAACCTTTTCTAGTTGATTTTCTGTTAAGGTGGTTACAGTTTCCATTACCGGGTCGCTAATCAGGTATTTGTCTTCCTCTTTTCCATATACCACCAAGTTGTGTGCATTAAAATGAAAACGATATTCATCTGGAAAATACACTAAATTGTAAACTCCAACTTGTAAGCCTACAGGATTGTTTTTTTGTAAATTTTCGTCTAATCTAGCTTTCGCTTTCTTAGGGTCTTTAAATTTCTCTCGTTCAATTTTTATGCCTACTCGTTTAGCAAAACGTTTAAATATAAAACCGGGCATTGCTCGGTATGAAATTGCCGGAGCATGATTGACTTTTAGAAACGGAATGTAGCAAAATAGTAAGCCAGAGCCAATGCCAAAAACCATTGGTTCGCTTACGTTAAAACCATGATGTTTCATCAGGTTTGAAACCACACCATTTTCGCAATGTGCTGATTGATGGTGTGTAAAGTTAATTTGCATGCTCTATGTTTTTTAATTGGTCAATGCTTATTTCAAAAACGTCAGCATATTTTTGAAGTAGCTTGTTTGATAATTTATTAAATACTTTAGGTTTGAAATGTCTTTTTACTCGCCACTTCCATAAACCGACATAACTCGCCAAAATAGGAAGGTCCATTTTATGGAGTTCCATATAATACTCAATCGGGCTTGTTTGGTAATTTAGCACTCTGTTTTTAGCCTCTTCTACACGTTGGTTTATTTCTTCAATAGCATTGTTTAGCGCTATAGTTTTTGGGTCCCAACCAGTGGTGTGAGCTGTAGTATATTCGCCATTTTCATCTACTGCATAGCATAGCTCCCTTAAATTGGCAGACTCTAAATTGCTTTTGTCTTGAGGTACTTCGCTCTTTTTCATTGGTGAAATTACTTATTAACTTCTTGTATAAACAGATTTAGTTCACAAGATAATAATTCTTTGTTGGAAGTAGCAATCGTGCATTCTAATGTGCAAATGCTATATTGTTCTGTATCGAATCTAGATTTTAATTTAGCTTTAGAAATAATTGTGTCTCCTATTTTAGGAACTCCAAAAATGGTGGCTTTTTTAATTGCTGAAATAAAGCCAATAAGTTGATTGCCTTCTCCAGATAAATCATCTTCTTCAAAATAACTTTTACCAACAATTGAAGAGCAGGTTTGTGCTGCATTTTCAATTAATCCAACTTCATTAAACTGTTTGTTTTCGTCTATGAAAATGCCATCTTCTTTGATTTCAAAGGAAGTTTGTACATGTTCATCGTCAATAGATATTAGTTTGTCTACCATTAAAAATGGCGGACGATGAGGTAAAAATTTCGAAATATCTAGTGACTGAAACTTATTCATTAGCTGGCTATAACTGTTTTCATTTCTGCTGAAGCAATTTCCTCCTTATTTTGATTGAAGGCTTTTACTTCTACCATAGTTACCCCCATAAATTCATGAAGTATGGTTGCTTCTGTAGTAATGGTTTCGTTTAATGTAGGAAGTTTTAAAATAGCTACTTTTTTTATCGACCCTATATATCCTACTGGAGCTTCTTCATTTTTTAAAAAATAATTGTATCCGGTATGCAGAGCAACGGTTTGTGCCATATTTTCTATTAGTCCGGATTCTAAAAAAGTCGCATTTTCTACAAAAAGATTACTGTCTAAAATCGTAAAACTAGAAGTTACTTTTTCGGCAGTGAAATCCACTAAAGTATCCACCATAACAAATGGTGTTTTTTGTGGAATTAAATGCGAGATATTATTTATTGGTAAGGCCATTTAGCAAACAGTTAAAAGTGCATAAGCGTAAGAAAAACGTGCGCTTTCTGGTACTGAAAGTAATATTTTCTCTCCTTTTTTTAGTTTCCCTGAACTAGCAAGTTCTTCTAACATAATATAAATAGAACCTGCACCTATATTTCCAACCTTATCTAAGTTCATAAACCAGTTTTCCCATGGGATTTCAACTTCTTGCTCTATCATTTCTTTATATAAACTTTCTTTGAAATAATAAGAGGAAACATGCGGTAGATAATAGTCTATATCTTCTGGTTTAATATGGTGTTTTTTCATAGCTGTTTTAAGACTGTCCACTCCTTTTACTAGAATATTTTCACCAAGCAGTTTAACGTCTTGTTTCATGGCAAAGAGCGATTTCTTGCTCCATTGGTCTGAAGGATATTCGCTCCATGGTTTTAAGAATCCGTTTTCTAATTTATCTGCTCCTGCATACATGCATGTTTCAATTTCATGAGCGTAGGAGTAGCCTTCTATCCATTCAATTTTTAATGGGTTTTTCCCTTTAGGTTCGCTTTCTAATAAAAAAGCCCCAGCCCCGTCTGAAAGCATCCAACGTAAAAAGTCTTTATTAAAAGCAAGTATCGGATTGTCTTCTAGGGTTTCAAGGTGTTTTATTTCTTCTTCAAAAGTATCAGACAGCATCCAAGAGGAAGTTCTTTCAGATCCTGTGCAAACGGCATTTTTGGTTAGTCCTGCTAAAACCGACATATAGCCGTATTTAAGAGCGTTCATTCCAGAAACACAAGCTCCTGAAGGGGAGTTTATTTCTAGATTTCTATTTTTTAAAAATCCGTGAACCATAGCAGCATGCGATGGTAATATTTGGTCTGGACTAGAGGTTCCGCAAGAAAGCAACTCAATATCTTCAAGTTTAAAATCATCGTCACACAATGCAACTATAGCCTCTTTAGTTAGTTGCGCGTTATTATGCGTGATATTGCCATTATCATCTATGGCGTAATATCTAGTTTTAATTTTATTGTTTCGTAAAACAATACGCCTTCCTTTAGAAGTTTTACCGTTTATTGTACCTAGCTTTTCTTCCATTTCATCGTTGGAAATGGGACGGTTTGGTAAATATTTCGAAATTTTGTTGATGTAAACTTCCTTCATTTTTTTGATTTACTCTATATATTTTACTGACGAATAATATACTTTATCTTTTTTTATTTTATGCATTGAAAATACGTAAGTTATTAAAAATAATATAAAAACTATAGGAGCAATAAACCAGATGGCAAATAACAAGTAATAACTAAAAAACTTTACCCAAAAAGTTCTTTTCGGACTGTTTTTATCGCCTTTAGATTGTATTAATTTAGACCATTTTGAAAAGATAATGTTTGCACGCTTATCTGTAGTTACTAAGAATGGTTTAATTTTTATTGCTTCTTCTTTTAATAGTGCGTCTTGTAAATTGTTGAAATTATTTTCTTGTAAGTGTTTTAATATTATTGGTCCGAATTTTACGGCTTCGTCAATGTCTTTTTGTGATACTCCTGGCTTTGGGAAAATACCTAGATAACTTTCTTTTTTTCCAGAGAACATCCATTTTGCAATAGTTATAACGCTAATATGGTTTAAATGTCTGTCAATTAAAGCTATATTTCCTACCAAGTTAGCTTGTAAGTCTAAAAGTTTCTTCTTCATTTTTTCTTGCGCCATAATCCACATATTTCTACAGCCAATAACCGTTATTACTGGTGTGTTTTTTAGTAGTTTTTCAGCATCTGAAGTTTGTAAAAAAGAATTAATAGGGATTGATGGTGTTAAGTACCAAACCTGATAGCCTAATATTATAAGATCGTATTTTTTGTTTAATATTTCTGCTGAAACCGGTTTTACAGCTTCTGGTACTTGCTGAAAAGTTTCAGGGAAAGCGCCATAAAAATCCTCTTCTTTCCATGGAAATGGAAAAGGTTTTTCCATTTTTATTTCATGGTAGTCTATTTGTATATCATTATCTGATAAAGGGGAAACAATGTTGTTTACAATTTCTGTAAGTTGTCCAGATTGCGAATAATGTATAACTAAAACGTTTTTCAAAAGGATAAGTTTTTGGTAATTTCTGAATTTAACTCTAAATATAGAAACAACTTCAATATTAAATAATATAAAAGTTGAAACTTTTCTGAAAAGGAAAGGTTTATTTAGCTTCTTTTTCTTCTAGCGAATTCCAAAAATCAAAATAATTAAACCACTGCAATGGGTATTTGCTTAGCATCCAAGAAACACTTTGTGTGTATTCCTCTAATAGGGCTTGAGCATCTCTGTGTTTTGCTTGAGCTTTTCTTGTATAAAGATGGTAATGTTTCTTGCTTTCTTTCATTACATACACGAAAAGTACAGGAACTTTTAAGCGCGAGGCTATCATGAAAGGACCTGCAGGAAATTTTGCGGGTTCCCCTAATAAATCTTGTGTTAAATACTTAGAACCTTTTATATATCGGTCACCAGTTATTACCACCAATTCGTTTCTAGCTAATGCTGCATTTATTTCAAATATATGACTTAGATCTTCTTGAATTAAAATGAGTTTTACTTTCGGTTTTTCGGTGATGCTTTCTAAGTATTCTTTAATGGCAGAGTGTTCGGCATCTGTAGTTAAAATGCTAATAGAAGCGCTTTCTTCTAAGTCTCCAAAAAAATGTTCGGCAATTTCAAAATTACCAACATGGGCGCTTATAAGTATTCCGCCTTTTTTTTGTTTTAGGGCTTCATTTAGGAGTTCTACACCGTCAAAATCATATGTGAATTTATCTCTTAATCCTGAAGAGATTGCTACTTTATCAATAATGGTTTGTCCAAAAACATAGTAGCTTTTATAAACACTAATATAACTTTTTAGTAGGGAGTAGTTTCGTTTTTTTCGGAAGTAGTAATAACTTGCTCTTGTGCTGTCTGAAGAAAATAAACAGAAGTAAAAAGCTACAAAATAGAGGATGAAATAAGCAGAGCTAATTCCGAAGGTTTTCATACTGAAAACAAATATTTTGTATCCAAGAACGGTGCCTCGGGATTTTCCTTGCCACTCAGTAGCCATAAATTTTAAAGGTAAAGTTGTTTAACCTAATTTGTTTTCAATTAGATCGTAGAAATCTTGAAGTGACTTTACGTTAACAAAATCTTCTCCAACTAATTTTACGCCAAAGTTAGACTCTACTGCAACTACAAGGTCTACAAAGTCTAAACTATCTAGTTCTAGAGTGTCTTTTAAGTTAGCTTCAGGTGCAATATCATCTGCTTCTACTTCAAATTCGTCTATAAGAAAGTCGTTTATTTTATCAATAATAACTTCTTTAGTCATATTGTGTTATAATTTTTTTATTATTAAGGCTGAATTTGTTCCCCCAAATCCAAAAGAATTGGACAAAAATACATCAAATTTTTTATCTATCGTTTTACTTACTAGATTTAATTTTTTAGCATCTTCATCAGGTTCTTCAAGGTTGATATTAGGTGCAATAAAGTTATTTTGCATCATTAGCATGGAGTAAATAACTTCACTAGCTCCTGCCATCCAGCATTCATGACCAGTCATAGATTTTGTAGAGCTAACATAGGGGCCATTTTCGCCAAAAACTTTAACAATAGCTTTAGCTTCGTTGGCATCTCCTACAAGGGTTGAGGTTGCATGAGCATTTACGTACTCTATATCTGAAGCTTTTAAGTTAGATTGCGCTATTGCTTTGCTCATTGCTTTTGAAGGGCCGTCTACATTAGGGGTGGAGATATGTTCTCCGTTAGAAGAAAATCCATAACCTATAATTTCGGCTAAAATTGGGGCTCCACGTTTTACGGCAGATTCGTAGCTTTCTACAATTAAAGTAGCCGCTCCTCCACTAGGTACTAGACCATCTCGGTTTTTGTCAAATGGTCTGGAAGCTTTTTCAGGGTTTTCAAGGTTCATGGCAAATACTCCAAGACCATCAAAACTACCCATTGCATATTTGTTTATTTCTTGTGCTCCACCACAAATAATACAATCTTGTAATCCACTTTTTATAAGTTGGTAAGCCATACCAATTGCATGGGACCCACTAGCACAGGCAGCACTAATTGTAAAGTTGACTCCGGTAAGTTTGAAAAGAGTAGAAAGATTCATGGTAACGGTAGAGTTCATTGCTTGAAAAATAGCCCCTGAGCCAACAAGTGTTGTGTCTTTTTTCTCCTTAATTTTATCTACAGAATCTACAACAGCTTTTGCAGTACTATCGTTTCCGTAAAGGATGCCTACTTCATTTTTGTTTATATAATCCTGCGTCAGTTTAGCATTTTCTAAGGCTTCTATAGTAGCTACATAAGCATAAGCTCCTTCGTCCCCCAAACTAATTCGTTCTCTTCTTGTAAGTTGTTTTTTAAGATTAGGAGTTTCTACCATTCCTGTTAACGGGGAGCGATAACCAAAATCTTTACGTTCTTGATCGTAAATAATTCCTGATTTTCCTTGGTATAAGGAGTTTTTAACCTCCTCTAAATTTTTTCCTATACAGGAATAAATTCCCATTCCTGTTATAACAACTCGTTTCATCTTTATAATAAGATTGTGTTAAGAGTAAATCCCTCCGTTAATATTTATTACTTCTCCAGTAATATAAGAAGACTTTTTTGAAACCAAAAAGGAAACTAAATCTGCCACTTCTTGCGCTTCACCAAAGCGATTTGCTGGAATTAATTTTTTAAGTTCTTTTTCGTCTAAGTCTGCTGTCATATCCGATTTTATAAAACCAGGAGCCACAGCGTTTACGGTAATATTTCTTTTAGCAACTTCCTGCGATAAGGCTTTTGTTGCTGCTATAATTGCTCCTTTTGCTGCAGAATAATTAGTTTGTCCTGCAGTTCCTTTTACACCAGAAACCGAAGCTATATTTACAATACGACCAAAGCGGTTTCTAAGCATTTTTTGAATAGCATAATTGGTGACGTTAAAGAATCCGTTTAAGGAAGTGTTGATAACGTTTTGCCAATCTTCTTGGGGCATCCACATAAACAAACCGTCTTTTGTAATACCGGCATTATTAACAATCACTTCTATTAATGCATCCGGATTTGCTTCTTGCCAAGCATCTAATTTAGATTTCACCTGTTCTGCATCTGCTACGTTAAATGCCATAATTTCACCTGTACTTCCAGCTTCTTGAACAGCTTTTAATGTGTCTATTGCAGCAGCTTCGTTGCTGTTGTAATTAATTAATATGTGGTAGTCTGTATCTTTTGCAAGTTGTATACAAATTGATTTTCCGATGCCTCTAGAGCCTCCTGTTATTAAAGCGCACTTCATTTGTTTATATTCTTTTTTCAATTCTTTTTCGAAGAGATTTTTATAATTTTTAGCTTCCGAAAACTAAGGATTTAGTTATTGGAATTAGGCGTTACATGGTGTGTTCATAATATATTCTTTCACCTTATTTACATGCGGATACATGACCACGTCTTTAGTAAATATAGGGACAATTTCTCTAATCTCATCATACAGTTTTTTTGTTTTTGAAGAGACCTTGTTTTGTGCTTTTAAGTATTCGATGGCCTGAACAACCGTGATTAATTCAATAGCCATTACTTCAAAAGCATTTTCAATCACTTTTTTAGTGATTAGAGCAGCGTTGGTTCCCATGCTAACAATATCTTGGTTGTCATTATTGTTAGGAATAGAATGTACGTACATTGGGTTTGATAGCATTTGGTTTTCTGCAGTTGTTGAGGTTGCAGTAAATTGCACGCCCTGCATACCAAAATTTAAACCTAATTGGCCAAGGTTAACAAACGCCGGAAGCATATTGTTTAAGCTTGGGTTTAGTAAGTAGTTTAGTTGTCTTTCAGCAAGCATACTCATTTTTGTAACCACTATTTTTAGCTTGTCCATCTCTAAAGAAACATAGTCGCCATGAAAGTTTCCGCCGTGGTATACATGCTTCTTTTTAACGTTTACTATTGGGTTGTCGTTAGCAGAATTAACTTCTTCAATTAAAATCTGCTCCACGTTATTTAGCGTGTCTAAAACAGGTCCTAGTACCTGTGGGACACAACGTAAAGAGTAATACTCCTGAACCTTATCTTGAAAAACGGAAACCTCATCATTATTTACATCATATAAGTGGTGTTCTCTTTTTCTTGTAAGCTTACTATCTTTTAAGTGTTCACGCATGCTTTTGGCAATTTCGCGTTGTCCTTTATGTTTTTTAGAATTATTTAATTCTTCAGATAAATGATCATCGTAAGCTTTTACAATTTCATTAATTGCTGCAGAACAAGAAATCATCCAGTTTAATAATCTTCTTGTGTACATTGTGTTTACTAGACCAATTCCAGTCATAACCGATGTACCATTCATTAGTGCTAAACCTTCACGAAGTTCAACCGATATTGGTTGTAGGTTTTCTTTTTCAAAAACCTCCTTGGTAGCTAACCTTTCTCCTTTATAAAATACTTCACCCTCTCCAATTAGCACTAAAGCTAAGTGAGCAAGTTGTACTAAATCTCCACTTGCACCAACACCACCATGCTGATAAATTAATGGCGTAATATCTCTATTTAATAGCTCGGTCATTAGTTCGATAACAGATTTATGAACTCCTGAGTTTCCTAAAGAAAGTGTATTCAATCGTGCAAGCATTGCCGCTTTTACATATTGTGGTGCAATAGGTTCTCCGGTTCCAGATGCGTGGCTACGAATTAAATTATATTGTAATTGAATACGTTCTGAATCTTTAATTTTATACTGTGCCATTGGCCCAAAACCAGTATTTACACCATAAATAACTTTGTTTTTGGAGAATTCTTTTAGAAAATTAAAACTGTCTTCTACAGTTTTAAAAACGGAATCTTCAACTTTAATTTTATTGTTTTCAATAATTATTTTATAAAAGTCTTCTATTCCAAGTTTTCCGTTAAATGTTAGCATCTATATATATTATTCTGACTATTTTAGTAATAATTTTAAATTACTAATAGTAAAGTGGTTATTTTTGTGTGTACAAATCTAATGTAATTCGGCTTAAATATAATAATGATTATGAATGAAATACGTATTGATGTTTTAATTATTGGAGCTGGGCCTTCCGGGTGTGTATCTGCATCTTATTTGCATAAGCAAGGAAAAAAAATAAAAGTAGTTGAAAAAAGTAAGTTTCCTAGATTTGTAATTGGCGAGAGTTTATTGCCTAGATGCATGGAACATTTTGAAGAAGTTGGATTGCTAGATGCGCTAAAAGATTTTGGCTTTGAAAAAAAACACGGAGCGAGATTTTTAAGAGGAGATATTGTATGTAACTTCGACTTTAGTAAAAAACACACTGAAGGTTGGGATTGGACTTGGCAAGCTCCAAGAGCCGATTTCGACAATGTTCTTGCAACAGAACTGGTAAATAGAGGCGTAGATATTGCGTTTCAACATGAAGTAGTAGATGTGGTTTTTAATGAAGATGGAACTTCTGTTACCAGTATAAAAGACGAGAATAATTCTGTTTATAAGATCCACGCAAAACACATTATAGATTCTAGTGGTTACGGAAGAGTATTACCAAGATTGCTAGACTTAGATAAACCATCAACTATTCCGGAGCATTCTTCTATTTTTACACATGTAAAAGATACCAATAGACCAGAAGGTGAGGAGGGAACCATTATTACCTTTGATGTATTGGATTTGGATACCTGGTTTTGGGTGATTCCCTTTTCTAATGGAGATACAAGTATTGGTTTTGTTGGAAAAACAGCCTTTCTAGATTCTTTTAAAGGAAGCACTACAGAAAAAATGCAACAACTTCTGAAGCATTCTAAATATTATTACAAACGTTTTGAAGGCTTAGATTTTAAATTCCCACCTGTGCATATTAAAAACTATTCTAAGTCTGTTAAACAGTTATACGGAAAAGGCTATGCTTTAACAGGTAATAGTGCAGAGTTTTTAGATCCTGTTTTTTCATCAGGGGTAACTTTTGCAACAGAATCTGCTATACTTGCAGCAAAACTTATCACTAAAGAACTTAATGGAGAAACGGTTGATTGGGAAACAGATTATACTGGTTATATAATGAAAGGAGTAAATGTTTTTTCTACTTATGTTAAAGAGTGGTACACAGGAAATTTACAAACCTTATTTTTTCATAGACCAGAAAACCAAGATGTGAAGAGGCAAATTTGTGCTGTCCTTGCAGGATATGTATGGGATGAAACCAATCCGTTTGTTAAAAAGCACGATAAAATAGTGAAGAATCTAGCTTATTTAATAGATATGGGAAAAAAAGAAAAAGCGAACCAATAGGTCCGCTTTTTTATAAAACTAAGAAATTTTTATTTTGTTTTTTTCTTCAAATTAGCAGCAAATGTTTTAGCTAATTTAGCATAAGCTTCAGAAATTCTATAACCAGAATCAAAGTCGTTACCAAATGCACCTTTACCTTCAGCTTTGGTGTATTTAATTTCAAATAACACTTTGTCTGGAGCATCATTTTTATACACTGTTAAAATAGCGTCTACTTTAGAGTTTTGTCGCATAACACCAACGTTATATCCTGCGTACAAAAAGGTAGTGTGGATTTTAATAGTGTGTTCTGCTTCGTCAAAATCTCTATCAACTACTATCTCATTTTCTTTCCAACGCTTGTTAAAAGACTCAATAAATTTAGGTTCGTATCTGTTTTCTCTGTCTGCAAACCACGATTCTTTAAATCTTTCTCCTGCTCCTGCTTCCTTATCTTCTCGTTTTTTCATTTTATCTTTTAAAAACTCCTCTTCGTTGTCGTATTTAGGAATTTCAAGATTAGAATAGTCAAAAACCAAGTTGTATTTAGTAATGCCTTTTAAGTTTTTCCAGTCGCCTTCCTGTATTTTTCCTTTTTGAGCAACCATAAAGGTGGTACAGAATAAAATTAAGATAATAGATAATTGATTTTTCATTTTTATGAGTTTAGGTTACGCTAATCTACCTAAAAATGAATTAAAAATCACATTATCCATTGTTTTTTCCTAACTGCGTAAGCATTTCTTTAGTGATATCTTGTAAAGAAAATTCATGTTTCCAATTCCAATCTTCTCTAGCTGGAGTATCATTAATGCTTTTTGGCCAAGAATCAGCAATGTCTTGTCTGTAGTCTGGTTTGTAGCTTATTGTAAATTCAGGAATCACTTTTTGAATAGAAGCTGCAATTTCCTTAGGAGTAAAGCTTATTGCAGATAAGTTATAAGACGATCTAATTTTAATAGCGTCTGTGTCTGCCTGCATAATATCTACGGTTGCTTTAATGGCATCGTCCATAAACATCATTGGTAACTCTGTTTCTTCACTTAAAAAACATTCGTATGTTTTGTTTTTTAAAGCTTCGTGATAAATTTCAACAGCATAATCAGTTGTTCCCCCTCCAGGTAATGTCTTCCAACTAATAATTCCTGGGTAGCGGATGCTTCTTACATCAACACCGTATTTTTCGTGGTAATATTGACACCAACGCTCACCAACTTGTTTCGTGATTCCGTAAACGGTTGAAGGCTCCATGATAGTGCGTTGTTCTGTGTTTTCTTTTGGAGTTGTAGGTCCGAAAACAGCAATACTTGATGGCCAGAATATTTTATCAATTATTTTTGTTTTCGCTAAGTTTAAAACATGGAAAAGCGAATTCATGTTTAAATCCCAAGCTTCCATTGGGTATTTTTCACCTGTAGCACTAAGTAGAGCAGCCATTAAATAAACTGTTTTTACGTTGTTGTTAATACAACAGTCTTTAATAGCGTTGAAATTTTTAGCATCTAGAATTACAAAGGGACCCGAATTTACTAGTTCTAAATTTCTAGTATTAATATCGCTAGCAATAACATTATCAACACCGTAAATGTCTCTTAGTTTGTGTGTAAGCTCAGAACCTATTTGTCCGCAAGCACCAATTATTAAAATTTTTGAAGTCATAAATTTCTATATTTAAGGGGTGTCAAAAATATAAAGAATTCTAGAGACAAGGTGATAAATTTAACTTAAAATAAGAACCGAAAGGCGTAATTAACAATAAAAGCAAAGAATACAATATATTTGTAAACACAATAGCTTAACATACATGAAAGTATTTTTATACATAGCACTCGTTTTTTGTGTTTTTTCCTGCAAAGACGCAGCTAAAACTCCAGTAATAGAAACCGAAACAGAAGAAACTGCTTCGCAAATAACAAAAGAGGATATTTCTGCCTTAAAATATGACCAATTTATTTTAGATAGAAAGAGACAGAATTCAGATAAATTTTGGCAGAAGTATACAGAGCTAGATGAAATAGTTTTACAAGTACAACAAGCAGATTTTTCTTTTTTTAAAGGGAATAACGAAATTCTAAATGCCTTTATTAAAGATTTAAAGGAATCCTTGCCAAGCGAATTTGATACACCACATATTCAAGCAAGATTAGTAGCTTTAGAAACTAAAATGTTGAAATTAGAAGGAGTAATGAATCTTTCTAATCCAAAGAAAAAAGAAGTGCTTTTGGTGCTTAGAGATTTTTTATCTGCATTTTCAAACTTAAATCTTCAAATGAATAAAAAGATTGAAAGAGAATCACAAAACATTCAAAAGCCATAAAAAGATGAAGCAAGTTTTAGGATTATTGTTTGTCATTTTACTATCAGCCTGTATAGGTGCAGATGTAAAACCGAAGATTTCTTCTTCTCCTACAGAAATAAAAGCAGAAATCCATAATAATTTAGACGCTTGGCATGATGCGGCTTCCAAAGCAGATTTTAATGCGTATTTTCATTTAATGACTAAGGATGCCGTTTTTATTGGTACAGATGCTTCTGAAAACTGGCAAGTAGAAGAATTTAAAAGCTACTCTAAACCACATTTTGATAAGGGACGTGCTTGGAGTTTTTCAGCTTTAGAAAGAAATATTTATCTTTCAGAAGATACTAAAATAGCTTGGTTTGACGAGTTATTAGATACCCAAATGGAATTGTGTAGAGGCTCCGGAGTTATGAAATTAGAAAACAATACCTGGAAAGTTGCACATTATGTCTTGTCTATTGCAATTCCTAACGAAAAGGTTTCAGAAGTAATAGCTCTAAAAAAAGAATCTGATAGTCTGTACATGAAACAGTTATTAGAAAAAGTTAAAAATTAATATTTCATAATCAACTTGCTTTTATTTATTAATATTTTGTTAAGATGTAGCAAAACAAGTGCTTAACAAGCTATTATATGGTAAATTGTGGCCAAAATTAAACACTTAAATAAAAATGAAAACTAACCTTAAACAACTATCACTACTTGGTGCATTTGCTTTTGTTGGACTTGTTGCTTGTAAGCAAGAGGAGAAAAAAGAAGTAGCTCAAGTAGTTGAACAAATTCCTGGAATCAATTTAGATTACATGGATACTAACGTAAAACCTAGTGAGGACTTCTTTAAACATGTTAACGGAAAATGGCTAGAAAATAACTCAATTCCAGACGATAGAACTCGTTGGGGAAGTTTTGATGAGCTTCGTCAAAAAACAGATGAAGATGCTTTAGCAATTTTAAAAGCTGCTATGGCAGATGATAAAGATTTAAATAGCATTGAAGTATTGCCAGGTTCAGATCAAGAAAAAGCAGTTTTTCTTTTTAAAACTATCTTAGATACAGAATCTAGAGATAAGCAAGGAATTGAACCTCTTAAACCACTTCTAGAAAAGATTGCATCTATCAATAATATAGAAGACTTACAAGGCTATTTAATAGAAATGGAGCCTCAAGGAGGTGGTAATTTCTTTGGTTTTGGAGTGAGTGCAGATCCTAAAGATAGTAATATGAATGTTGGTTACTTAGGAACTAGCAGACTAGGTTTACCTGATAGAGATTACTATGTGAAAGATGATGCAGACTCAAAAGAAGTAAGAAAAAAATATGTAGCTCATATTACTAGAATGCTACAATACTTAGGAGATACTAAAGAAGAAGCAAAAGCACAAGCTGAGCAAATTCTTGCTTTTGAAACTCGTTTAGCGGAACCAAAAATGGATAAGGTAGATCGTCGTGATCCTCTTAAACGTTATAACCCAACGGCAATTACCGATTTACAAAAAATGGTTCCTGTAATAAACTGGGAGACTTATTTTAAAGGTATTGGTGTAGAGTCATTAGATACTGTAATTGTAAGTGATGTTAACTATATGAAGGCTTTACAGTCTGTTCTTGCAGAAAACAATGTGTCTGACTGGAAAACCTTTTTACGTTGGTCTACATTAAATAGATCTGCAGGAAGATTAAGTACAGAATTAGAAAATGCAAACTGGGAATTCTATAGTAAAGAATTAAGAGGACAAAAAGTACAAAGACCAATAGAAGAGCGTGCTTTACAAACCCTAAATAGGTCTGTTGGTGAAGCTTTAGGTAAATTATATGTAGATCAAAAATTCCCGCCAGAAGCTAAAGAGCGTGCAGAAAAAATGATTGCAAATGTAATTACAGCTTTTGAAAATAGAATTTCTGTTCTTCCTTGGATGAGTGAAGAAACTAAGAAAAAAGCAATTGAAAAATTACGTGCTACAAGCGTAAAAGTTGCTTATCCAGATAAGTGGAAAGACTATTCTGCTATGGAAATTAAAAGTGTTGAAGAAGGAGGTAGCTATTTAGAAAATATGCGTAATGTATCTGCTTATAACTATCAAGAAAACATAGACAAATTAGGTAAGCCAGTAGATAAAAGCGAATGGTTTATGGCACCACAAGTGGTGAATGCATATTTCAACCCAGCTTATAACGAAATCGTATTCCCTGCGGCTATCTTACAACCACCATTCTTTAACTTTACTGCAGATGATGCTGTAAATTATGGTGGAATTGGAGCTGTAATTGGTCACGAAATTTCTCATAGTTTTGATGATTCAGGAGCAAAGTATGACAAAGATGGAAACCTTAATAACTGGTGGACAGATGCAGATTTAAAAGAATTCCAAAACTTAGGAAAAGCTTTAGCAGACCAATATAGTGCTATTGAAGTTTTACCAGAAACGAATATTAATGGTGCTTTTACTTTAGGGGAAAACATTGGAGATCTAGGAGGAGTTCTTGCAGCTTACGACGCTTTACAACTAAGTTTTGATGGTAATAAACCAGCAGATATTGATGGTTTTACAGCAGAGCAACGTTTCTTTATGTCTTGGGCAACTGTTTGGAGAACTTTATATAGAGATGAAGCTTTAAAGAATCAAATTAAAACAGATCCACATTCTCCAGGAATGAATAGAGCAGTACAACCATTATTAAATATTGATGCTTTCTATGAAGCTTTTGATATTAATGAAGGAGATAATATGTACATAGCTCCAGAAGAAAGAGTAAGAATTTGGTAGTATAATATTAGAATACTTATAAAAAAAGCCAGCATGTAATGCTGGCTTTTTTGTTTTTAGGAAACAAATTATTTTAGAAAATTAATAGAATTTTTTATTAAAAATATGCTTCAATAATATTGGGAATTTCTTGTGAGTACAATGTTTATTATTGTTAAGTGTTTTGTTTTTAGCGCTGTATAGATGCTGAGAATATTGGTAGTTAGTCGAAGAATTTTGGAATATCAATAAACATTTTCTATTTTCATTAATTAATCTTCAAAACATATTAAAAAGATATCTGTTCTAATATGGGTGCTTTTTTATATAGGGATGAGGTTTTTTATTAATCAATATTATTTAAAGTATTTTATTATGAAAAAAATTACAATGTTATTTTTTGTAGGTATAATTTCTATGCTTACGTGGACTTCCAGTTTTGCGCAATCCACACCTTGCTCCCAAGAAACCCTAGCTGGAGCAGAAGTAGAGAATGGTTTTGGAAGCCTACATAGTCTTATTTTTGCCAACGATCTAGTTGTGGATGCTAATAGTACATACACGCTGAATACTGTTCAGTTTAATGTATTGGTGGAACCAGGTGTACCTATAGATGGTGTTAAGTTACATTTTTATAAAGATTCTGACTCTGGAACAGGGCCAGGAGTCGAGTTAAGTTCTACTACTATGCAGGTTCCAACTTCCTCTACATATTTATCAAATGCTTTCGGGTTTGATCTTATGGAAGTTAGTTTAGATTTAGCTAGTCCTTTTACTTTTATAGCAGGTAGTACAGAGACTGTTTTTTGGATTGGTGTAACTATTGATTATAGTGGCGCAAGTTCTTATATGGAAGTTGTCGCTGCAATGAATACTCCTAATGTTATCTATTTCTTGTCTGATGGGACTTGGATAGCTAGTTCAGATCCAGAGCCAGTTGGGTTTGGTGAGGCAGCCGATGGAGTTGTTTCCTTTTTTGGAGATTGTGATGTAATTACAGCTTGTACTGGTGTACCAGATGCAGGAACAGCAATAGTTGATCCAACATCTGGAAATCCAGGTTCAGCTTATACGGTTTCTGCTCAAGGATATTCGGCTACTTCAGGAATGTCTTTTCAATGGCAATCTAATACAAATAGTCAAGGTTGGGTTGATGAAGGAACAGCTTCTAATGAGATCCTAGCGTATAATGCAGCAGCTCCTAGTGTGCTTGGAGATGTAGTAGAATGGAGATTGGTTTCTACTTGTACAGCATCGGGAGAGACAGTGTATTCTTCTACTGCTACATTCACTACGACAATACAGTATTGTGATGGTTCGGCTAATAATACCGATTATGAAAATATTACTAATGTTACCTATGCAGGTATTAATAACTCCTCAACTTCTCACTTAGGATATAATGATTTTACAAGTCAAGTAGCTACTGTTGGTTTAGAAGAAACAAGTCAATTATCGGTGCAGATAACTGCAGATGGAAGTGATTATGTGTTTGCTTTTATTGATTGGAATCAAAATGGTGTTTTAGATGATGCTGGAGAAGTTTATACTTTAGCTTCGGGTACAAGTGTATCTGGTCCGCACACCATGGATATTACGGTTCCTGCAGATGCTGCCTTAGGAAATACTCGTATGCGTGTAAAAGTTGTTTGGGATGATGCTAATCCAGACCCTTGTGGTGTATTTGCTTATGGAGAGGTTGAGGATTATACTGTTTTAGTAGAAGATCCAACAGCTAGTATTGATGATAATAGCATGTTAGTAGGTAGTCGTTTGTATCCAAACCCATTAAATGATACTACATTTTATATTCATGCTCCAGGATTAAACGGTGCGACTTTAGATGTAAGTATTGTTGATATGACAGGAAGACAAGTTTATAAAAATACACTTGTTTGCTCTAATAATCAAGTTGCTGTTTCAACAAATGAAGCTATGACTTCTGGAGTTTATATAGTAACTCTGAAGCATGCTAGTCAAACAAAATCATTCCGATTAGTAAGACAGTAATTAAACTTATATATAAATAAAAACCGCATCTATTTGATGCGGTTTTTTGTTTTTTGAAAGAATAAATTAATCCTTTGTTTCTTCTTCAGGTTGTTCTTTTTGACTTAGTAAAGCGGTTCTGCTTACATAGGCTAAATTAAAATTAGGAGCTACCGTTAATGCTTGCTCTAAATATGAAATAGCCCTGTCGATATTTTCTTCTTTATTTTCGTTGAAAGTGATGAGTCCTTTTAAATATAAGAATCCAGCTTTTAAAGGTACCTGATAAGGTTGTTGTGTTTCGTAGTAAACCCTTTTCATGTCCTCTCTAACGTGTAGTAAACCGAAAGAAACATGCTTAGCAGCATCTTCTAAATTTTGAGTTTGTAAATAAATTTCCGCTAATTCATAGGCAAACCTCGCGTTTTGAGTTCTTTTAAATAATTCTTCAAACTGTTTTGCAGCTAATTTAGGTTGCTTTAAAGACTTTAGGGAAACTGCTTTAATCTCTACAGCTAAATTAGAATCTGTAGCGTAAAGATCTGCACCAATAGTATTTAAAGCTTGCATGAATTTTCCTTCATTCATATATAAAAAAGCCAGAGTATCTTGCTTTGCTGCTTCAGGAGCTAAAACGTTTAAATGTGTTAAACCATTAATCATACCTTGTACATCTCCTTGCACTTTCATTTGGTTATAATAGGCTTCGTAGTGTTTTAAAAGCTCTTGGTTGTTTTGTGCATGTAGGCTAAAACTCAAAGTGATACATGCTAATAGAAGAAATTTTTTCATTGAAAATTATTTTTTGAGGTCAAATCTATAAAAATTCACTAGTTAATATCTTAAAAAGATGCTAATTGTTTGACTTATATGAATCTAAGACAATGGACTTCTTTATTACTATAGCATCATTTAAAACGAAAGGTTTTGGTATCATGTTTTCTGCTCTATCAGGAACATTAAAAGCTTCGTTTTTTAATAAATCATAGCTTGCTTCATAGAATTGTAAATCTAATTTTTGTGAAGCTGGGAAACTTAGTATAATGTCTAATGATTCCTTGTCTGTAGCATAATAACTAAATAAACGAGTGCTTAGTTTATTAGTAGAAAAATCTCCAACGGAATCATTTTTCTCAACGCCATTTACTTTGATAGAGTGAAATTGCATTTTACCGTATGAAAACACTTCAAAACGATTTGCTTCTCGCTGCGATGTTATACAAATAGCGACTTTTCTTTTTCCGTTAATAATGGTATCGTGTGAAATTTCTACTTTCGGCTCTGCAATATCTTTCAAAGGTGCTTTTTTAGTATACGTAAAGTTGGACTTGTATTTACTTCCTATGGTGTGTTTTGCGAGTGCACCCGCTTGATCTGGATCATCGCTTAGAAATTCTTTATTCCAATCATCTAAGATTTCATCATAAGTTGCCCATACAGCGGTGTTTTCATCTGCGTCTAAAACATATAAAAGACTATTAGGCTTCGGGGTATCTTTTGTGTACTTGGTATTAGAATGTGCAGAAATAAGACTTCCAATTCCTAGGATTAAGAATAAATACGACCATCGTTTTTTATGGTTTATAAATCCGAAGACAGGAGTAAGTAGTCCGAAGAGGAGTACCACAATAATAGCAGAAACAAATAAGATTTTTAAACCTAAACCAACTGGAAACATTTTTATAAATGGAGACATTATAAAGAGCAGTGGAACTGCTAATAAAGCAAGTAAGATGAGGTTTGGTTTTTCTTGTCTGATGAGTAAAAACAGGCTTAATAATCCAAAATATACTGGGATAATAAAAAAACTCGCCCCTTGCAATTGGAAAGCTACAAGAGCACAAATAATTATCCAGAAAAATAAAGGAGCTATTAATAAATTAGCTGTCTTAATAGAGCTTTTAAATAAGTGGTAACTATAAAAGCAAATAGCTAAAGCCAAACAAACAAATGCAATAATGTAGGTGTGACCGTTATACGTAAACCCGTGTAGCATTTCTTGGTATTGTGGGTATGATTTTTTTAAAATTTCCCAACCAAAATAACCAACAAGACCACTTGCGATGAGGCTTATAAGAAAAGGAGCAAAGCCTTTTAGAATTTCTTTTCCTTGTAAAGTTTTTCTTTTAAAACCATAAATCAATAAACCAATAAAAGCCATTACTGCTATAAGCAGCATTGGTGATATCCATGAAAAAGGATAGATTACGGTTTTAAATATTGGAACAGTAAAATAAATATAATCTTCGGTGTTTTTAAGGTTGTTCAGGTTTGCGTTGCTAAAGTGATGTAGCAATGGCATTAAATAGGAACCTTGATGCTCTAGAGTGTTTCGGTCTAAGCGTTCGTATGTATCTAGTGCCGTATGGTAATCGAAATGATCATCAATAAACGCGAAATTGAATCCGTCAATATTCCCATCTTCTCTAAAACGAGTTAAATCTGTATCGTTTGGAAGCATTTTATAAATACTATAAGCAAGGGAGTTTGCAACTGGGTATTCTGGATTTGCTTTTACAAATTCCTTCATTAAATTGGCATTTCCTTGATTGGTTTCAATAAGCATGTAGCTTGGTCCGCCACTCCCGCGAGCTTCAAAATTTAATACTAAACCAACATCTTTTGCCCAAGGGTGCTTATTAACAAAAACATCAGCACCATTTAATCCTAGCTCTTCGGCATCGGTTATTAAGATGATGATATCATTTTTTGGGGTTTTGTTTTCGCTTAAAAAAGCACGAATTCCTTCAAGAATTGTTACTACCCCAGAACCAGCATCACTAGCCCCAAATGAGGAGTGTGGCTGACTATCATAATGTGTTAATAAAAGTAGTGCCTTGCTAGTATCGCTTCCTTTTATTCTAGCTAAAATATTTTTCGGTTTGGAAACATTTCCCCATTTGCTAAATGAAAATTCTTCTTGAATTTGGGTTTCTAAGCCTAGTTTTTCTAGTTCGCTTACTATATAGTTTCTAACTTGATTATGAGCTTCGTTACCAAGAAAATGAGGTTCCTTAGTTATTTCTTTTAGTTGTACTAATGCTCTATGTGTTGAAAAGCTATTTTCAGGAGCATCAATAGTTGAAATTTTATTCGGTAATAATGCATCGAAACTCCAATACACAGCCAAACAAAGAATAAGAATAGCAAGCGTTTTTTTGAACATAATTATAGGGAATTGTTAGAGCTTAAAATTAAGAAATATAAATTTAGCACAATCATCTTGTGTAACTCGATGATAATAAGTATATTAAATAGAATTAAATACAAAAATAAAATGGGAATAAAGAGTTTTCAAGGTGCTAGAAAGCATCAAAATGAAGTAGAAGAGAAAGCATTAAGAGTAAGTGATTTTATGACTAGAAATCTAATCACTTTTAAACCAGAACAGTTAATTGAATCTGTAATTGAAACACTTGTTGAAAACAATATTTCAGGTGGTCCAGTTGTAAATGAGAACAATGAATTGGTTGGAATTATTAGTGAAGGAGATTGCCTAAAACAGATTAGCGATAGTAAATATTATAATATGCCAATGGCTCAAGATAATGTTGAAAAACGAATGATTAAAGATGTTGAAACCATAGATGGTAATATGAATATTTTTGACGCAGCCAATAAGTTTTTAGAGTCAAAACGTAGACGTTTTCCTATAATTGAAGAAGGAAAACTGATTGGGCAAATTAGTCAGAAAGATATACTTAAAGCGGCGCTTCAGTTTAAAGGTCAGAATTGGAGGTAAATATTTACTGTGCTTCAACTAGAAGATTTAAAATCTTATTTTAGCTTTTAAATCTTCAGGGGTATCTGTGATTCGTATTTTGGTTTTTTCTTTGACAAATAAAGATACGATACGCTAATAGCGGTAACCGACTACGGATGTTTCTCTCTTTATCCTCTTACTATTTGTTTACTAATTAAAAATATGGATGTATTAATGGTTGGTTTTTAAGGCATATAATGCAAATGAAGCAAGCCAATGCGAACCTGCGTATTCGCCAGAATCTATTTTATCATAACTCGCATTAAAATGGGTGTTGGCAAGATGTATCATTTTTTGATTATCTAAAATTTCTCCCATTTCATATAAGCACCAAGCTCTACTGAAATTCAATCCGTCTAAGTGTGCCATTTTTCCATCCGATTTATCTACTACTTCTACTGTTTGCATAAATGGAGAAGGGTTTTCTCTAAATTCTGGTAAGAACTTATCTAGCCATTTTATGTATTCTTTTTTCGGAAGCACCTTAGCCATTAAAGAAGCTTCTTTTAGGCAAGGGGATAGAAAATCAAATCCACCAGGTTCCCAAGTTAGCGGACAATCTTCATCTTCAAAATAAAATTCCTTCGCCTTGGTTTTAATAACTTTTGCTAGTTCCGGGTTGTATTTAGCGGCATAATCTAAAGCAAAACTCATCCCGAATGCTGTGTTAGGGTGTTCGCCCACTCGAATAGGATAGTTTAGTTTATTAAAAAACTCGATGCACTTATCTTCTATAAGATTGGTTAATGGTTCTAGGTTTTTAGCAAATTCTTTTCCTTCAGGAGTATGCCACTCTTTTAAGCTTTCAGAAAGTTTTAATAACCAAGCCCAACCATAGGTTCGCTGAAAGGTTTTGTTGTGCTCGTCATCAAAATAAGCAACTTCTTTTAAAATGTTTTCTTTGGTAAGGGTTGCTTTTAGTTTCTTTAAAATAGCATCTCTTTCTTGAAATTCTGGATAGGACTTTAGGATGTTTACTAGTGTCCAATGTCCGTGAACCGAACTATGCCAATCAAAACAGCCATAAAAAGCGGGGTGAAGCTCTTTTGGGGTTTTTAAGTAAGAGGCATCCCCAAGTACTTGTCCTAGTTTGTTTGGATATTCTTGATCCATGCAATTAAATGCAAAATGATATAAATAGTTTGCTTTCTTTTTATCTAACAAAATTGCTTGCGCGTCGCTATCTGTTATGGCTTTTTCGGAAGTATTTGTTTCGCTTACATTTTTCTCTGTTTTCGTATTGCAACTGAAGCAGATGAATGCTAAAATTAGATATAAGTTTTTCATTGTTATTCGCGTTTTACAAGTGCATAATAATCACCTTCTAAAGGTAAATAACCTTGATCATAAACAAAATAATAAACAGTACCAGCTTTGGTAGTGTAAATACTTGTGATATAATTAAAGTCAAAGCCTTTTTCAATAAGCTTGGCTCTAGAGGTTTTCGATTTTTTATTAGGGTTAAGAGCTTCTAAAATTCTATAATTTTTACGTAGCCTATTATTCGTATTCCGAATTAGGTTTTTGCTGTCTTTGTTAATTCTATTGTTATAACTATTTCTACAGCCATCACTACAGAATTTCTTGTCTATCCTGCCAACAATCTTATCTCCGCATTCCGGACATTTTTTTTGCATAATCTTTATTATTTAGTGTATACCAATGTAGCATTACGTCTTTGTAAGCAAATGTTTCTGAATACTGTAACCCAATTTTTTTCAATATTTTATTTGAAGCTATATTTTCGGTTTCTGCAGTTCCAACAATAGTTTCAAGCTTTAATTCATTAAATGCAAAAGCTAGTGCTGCTTCAGCAGATTCTCTAGCGTATCCTTTTCTCCAGAAATTTTCTATAAGTCTATAGCCTATATCATAAAAATCTTTTTTGTCACCTATGCTTTCTTTTTCTCCTGTATTAAATTTGATTCCAGACCAGCCTACAAAAGTTCCTGTAGCCTTTTCAATAATAGCAAACCTTCCAATTCCGCGTTCTATATATTGAGATTTGATACTCTTAATATAGCTTGCTGCTTGTTCTTTTGTTGTAATTGGTTTGTTTCCTAAATATTTGTGCACTTTCGGGTTAGAATCTAATTCATACATGCCTTCTAAGTCACCATCCCTTATTTCTCTTAATACTAGCCTTTCTGTTTCTATATGAAATTTCATATAACAATATACAAATTATTCGTTTACAAATGACTACAAACATTTACAATCGACATTAAGCGAGTAAATACCGAGTAATTTTAGCATGCTGTTTCATATTTGCAGTGTTGAATGGAACAAATGAAATTCAATATAATTAAAACCTTATCTTATGAATACGTTAAGAAACAAAGTACAGTTAATTGGTAATCTTGGTAACGATCCAGAAATCATCCAATTAGAATCGGGAAAAAAGCTAGCAAAATTTTCTATAGCTACTAATGAGAATTATAGAAATGCGAAAGGCGAAAAAGTTACAAACACGCAATGGCATAATGTTGTTGCATGGGGGAAAACAGCAGATATTGTTGAAAAGTATGTAGCTAAAGGCAAAGAAGTTGCAGTAGAAGGGAGGTTAACTACACGCTCTTGGGATGATAAAGATGGTGTAAAACGTTATACAACGGAAGTTGTTTGTAATGAACTACTCTTACTAGGGAAATAGAAAAACATATAAATTTCTAATTAAAAGCGACTTAGGTCGCTTTTTTTATTTGCTTTTAAAATAGAAACTCTCTCAACTTAATGAATGTCATTTAATAATTTAAAACATTTTTTTTGCCAAAAACAGAAGCATCTCTTGTAAGGCTTCAGAAAAATTATTCTAAAGCTGTAGTTGGTATCTATAGTAGCGAAATTAGAGCTATTCTTGAAAAAAATCTTTAATGTTTAGGCTCCTTTTAAAGTTGGTTTTTTAAGGGAGCTTTTTCTATTACGAAAAGCAGAAAATATTGGTTTCTCGTAGAAGGTAATTCGTATTCCAAAAAGTAAAACGAATCCGCCAAAAACCATTTGTAACGAAATAGCTTCGTCTATGAATAACCAAGCTAGAACGGATGCCAAAATACCCTGACCTAATAAACTTACCGAAACTCTAGTAGCGCGCATATGTTGTGTAGCAAAGCTAATTAATAACCAGGCTGCCAACTGGCAAACTGCAGCTTGAATAAATAGTACGAACCAAGCAGTATTAGAGAAACCAGAAAACGGTTCGTTTAAAGCATAGCTTACGCCACCTAAATAAATAGAGGAGGAGAATAAAGTAATGGTCATAAAACTAATTACATTCATTGTTTTTAAAACCTCTTTACTTATTAGCATATAAAACGAATATAAAACACCAGAAAGTATTCCGAAACTAAAGCCTAAATCAAAATCCAGATTTTTAAATACTGTAAAACCTACTAGCAAAATCATTCCTACTATGGCAATCATGGTGCCAATCCAAAAGTTTATTTTTGGTTTGTCTTTTAAAAAGAATAAAGCTAAAACACCTACCCATACAGGAGATAAATTTGTTAATAGTGAAGCTTGTGTTGCAGTAGATTCTTGAATGGCAATATTCCAAACAGCTACATCACTACCAAAAACAACCCCACATAAAACCGCTAAAAGTCCAGCTTTTAAACTTGGGAGCTTAAATTGTTTTGAAATCAAAACATAAGGCAACAATAACAATAAAGAAAACAGCATCCTGTAAAATGCCGAAATAACTCCAGGAGTTAGGTTTAACTTCACCAAGATTGGGAATATGGAAATACAAAAGATTCCAATTACTAGAGCGATTCTTGCCTTTTTCATCCGAATAAAATTAGCTTCTTAAAATTTGAAGCGGTAAATGTACAAACTCTTTATGGATTAGAAACTAATTAATTAGCTATTAAAATCATAAAATTTACTAAAGCTTATTTATGAAGTTTTAGTTGAATTCTTTTTCTAGCAACATCTACTTCTAACACTTTCACAATTACTTGTTGGTGCAGGTGAACGTGTTCGTTGACATCGCTCACAAAACTATCGGAAAGATTAGAAACATGAATCAAACCACTTTCTTTAATTCCCACATCAACAAAGGCTCCAAAATTGGTAATATTGTTTACAATTCCAGGTAGTAATTGTCCTTCCTGTAAATCGTTTATAGTTTTAATATTCTGATTAAAAGTAAAAACCTTGGCCTGCTCTCTAATATCTAAACCGGGTTTTTCTAGCTCTTTAATAATATCTTGAAGGGTTGGTAAACCTACAGAATCTGTGCAATATTGTTTTAAATCTATTTTCTGAAGTAAGGCCGAATTACCAATCAACTCAGTAATAGGTTTCCCTAAATCCTTAGCCATTTTTTCTACAATGGCATAACTTTCTGGATGTACCGCCGAATCATCTAAGGGATTTTTAGCATCCTTAATCCTTAAAAAAGCGGCTCCTTGTTCAAAGGCCTTGTCTCCTAAACGTGGGACTTTCTTTATGGCATTCCTTGATGTAAAAACACCGTGTTCCGTTCTATAGTTGAAAATATTTTCAGCTAATTTCGGACCAATTCCAGACACATAACTCAATAAGGGAACACTGGCTGTGTTGATGTTTACACCAACGGCATTGACACAGCTTTCCACCACCGTATCTAATTCGTTTTTAAGTTTACTTTGGTCCACATCGTGTTGATACTGTCCCACACCAATAGACTTGGCATCAATCTTTACCAATTCAGCTAAAGGATCTTGCAATCGTCTTCCAATGGAAACCGAACCACGTACAGTAACATCATAATTTGGAAACTCCTCTCTAGCAATTTTAGATGCCGAATAAATACTGGCTCCGGCTTCACTAACTACAAACACTTGGATGTCGTTTTTAAAACCAATTTTTCTAATAAGAGCTTCGGTTTCTCTAGAAGCGGTTCCATTTCCAATGGCAATGGCTTCAATTTGATACGCTTCAGAAAGCGAACTTATTTTCTTCATCGCACCAATAGCATCGTTTTTTGGTGGGTGCGGATAAATGGTTTCGTTGTGTTTTAAATTCCCTTGGGCATCTAAACAAACCACTTTACAACCGGTTCTAAATCCAGGGTCGATGGCCAACACACGCTTTTCACCTAAAGGCGATCCTAATAACAATTGTTTTAAATTTTTCGCAAAAACATAAATAGCAGCTGCATCGGCTTTTTCCTTCGCATTTTGTAGCGCTTCATTTGATAATGATGGTAGTAGCAATCGCTTGTACGCATCTTGAATGGCTAGTTTTATTTCTTTACTACAAGCATTGTTAGAGCGAAGAATGCGATCTTCAATTTTAGCCAAGGCCTTTTCATCATCAATAGAAATTTTCGATCTAATAAAACCTTCTTTTTCAGCTCTTAAAATGGCTAATAATCTATGGGAAGGGATGCGTCCAAGAGATTCTTCCCATTCAAAATAGTCTCTAAATTTTTGCGCTTCTTCGCTGTCCTTTTTAGACTTTACCACTTTCGTGGAAATCATAGCAAAACGTTCTAACTGACGTCGAATATTGTTTCTAACATCGGTGCGTTCATTAACCCATTCAGAAATGATATGTCTAGCACCCTCTAAAGCATCTTCCACGGAAGTAACAACTCCTTTTATGTACTTATAGGCTATGGATTCTACATCTGAAGCATTTTGACTCATGATGATTTTAGCCAAAGGTTCTAAACCGTTTTTTCTAGCCGTTTCTGCTTTGGTTTTTCTGCTTTTTTTGAAGGGTAAATACAAATCCTCAAGGGTGGTTAAGTCTTGCGTAGCTTCAATTTTCTTCTTTAATTCATCAGTTAAAACTTCCTGTTCTTCTAAAGCTTTAAGAATGCTGATCTTGCGTTTTTCTAAAGCTTCAAATTGTTCTTTGTACTTAACAATTTCTCCAATTTGAACTTCGTCTAGGTTTCCTGTACGCTCTTTTCGGTAACGTGAAATAAAAGGAACGGTACAAGCTTCGTTTAATAATTCTATAGTATTTTTTACGGAAACATCCGGAAGTTGGGTTTGAGAAAGGATATAGGAAATCATCGACATGATTAATAGGTTCTAAAAGTTGAGCTACAAATATAGAAAGATAATCGAGCTATTAAATGGGATATTTTAAGTGAATAACATAAAAAAGAAACCCCTTCTCAATGAAAAGGGGTTTAGTGTTCTTTATAAAGTTTCTTTCAACCATTTAAAGAATTCTGTTTGCCAAACAATGGCGTTTTGCGGCTGAAGAATCCAGTGGTTTTCATCTGGGAAATAAAGTAATTTACTTTTAATATCTAATAGTTGTGCTGCTTGAAAAGCACTTAAACCTTGCTCAATTGGCACTCGGTAATCTTTTCCTCCTTGTATGATTAAAATAGGTGTATCCCATTTAGAAACCATATTTATCGGGTTGAATTCGTTATAAGCTTTTTGTGCAACGGTGTTATTAGTATCCCAATAGTTTCCTCCCCAATCGTTATTTACAAAGAATAATTCTTCGGTGGTTCCATACATGGTTCTCGTATCAAAAACCCCATCGTGAGAGATGAAAGTTTTAAAACGTTTTTCATGAATACCAGCTAAATAGAACACCGAATAACCACCAAAACTAGCACCAATAGCACCAAGTCTGTCGTTATCTACATAAGGTTCTTTAGCTAGTTCATCAATAGCACTTAGGTAATCGTCCATAACTTGTCCGCCCCAATCTTTGCTAATTTCTGCATTCCATTCCACACCGTGACCAGGCATTCCTCTTCGGTTTGGTGCAACGATGATATAATCTTGAGAAGCCATTAACGAGAAGTTCCAACGGAAAGAATAGAACTGCGATAGTGGCGATTGTGGTCCTCCTTGTGCATATAATAAGGTTGGATATTTTTTAGAAGCGTCAAAGTTTGGAGGTAAAATAACCCAAACTAACATTTGCTTATTGTCTGTAGTTGTTACATAGCGTTTTTCGATTTTTGGCATATCGATTTGGCTATAGAATTCTGTATTAACTTGGGTGATTTGTTGGAAGTCTTTTTTCTTTAAATCAAAACTATAAACTTCGTTCGCATGATTCATATCTGAGCGAGTAACCAATAGTTTTTTGTCTAATTCTGCAACAATGCTAGTAACATCAAAAGGTCCTTCAGACAGTTGCTTTACTATAGGAGCAATACGCTTTCTACCAGGATAATTCACTTCAAACAACTGAATGGTTCCATCTACAGGAGCAGTAAAGTAAATACCTTTTCCGTCCTTTTTCCATGTAAAACTTCTTACGGTACCATCCCATTGTGCTGTAAGATTTTGCTCAACACCGTTTTCTAAAACTACAATATCGTTTTTATCACTTTCGTTACCATCAGTTTTCATTTGGGTCCAAGCTAAAGCGCCTTGGCTAGAAAATGCCGGATTCATATCATAACCCTTATTGTTTTCGGTAATGTTAGTCGTGGTTTTTGTAGCTAAATCGTATTTGTAAATATCGGTGTTGGTGCTTGTAGCGTAAGCCTTTCCTTTTAGTTTTTTACTCACGTAGTAAATGCTTTTGCTGTCTGGCGACCAGATATAGTCTTCATCACCTCCAAAAGGACGTTGCGGACTGTAATACGGCTCGTTAGGCATAACATCTATAGCTTCAGAGTCGTCAGCGTTTACCTCTTTGTAAAATACGTGGCTATACCTTCCGTCGTTCCAAACATCCCAATGTCTGTTGTCTAAATCGGTAAAGATATAAGCATCTGACTTTTCTAAAGATTTATAAACATCTTTACTGTGAATGGCTTCAATAGCAACCGCTTTATCAAATAATTTATATTTTCCGTCAGGTGAAATGTTTTTATCTGCAACTTCAATAGCTTCTTTTGCTATTTCTTGAGCTTTACCACCCGTAACCGCTATTTTGTAATATTTAGAGTCAAATCCGTTTTCTTCCATATTAGGAGTGCTTACACGGTAGTACATTTGCTCTCCTTGACTATCTAGACCAATCACGCTAATGCGTTTAACTTGCCAAAGAAGTTCTGGAGTCATTTTTTGTTGCCCTTGGGCTACTAGGACGCTTAAGAAAAGTCCTAAAAATAATGCAATTTTTTTCATGGATTTTAATTTAAATGAAAGCTTGTTTTATAGTTTTCTGATTACAGAAAATCATTAACTCACAAATATAATCATATAAATTATTTTAGTCTTGAGAAGCTTTAAAAAAAGGGATTTCTTAACGTTTTGGAATTGGGAAAGGTTAATGAAATAAAAAACCCAAGCGCTAACTTGGGTTTAATTGGTGTTTTGTTTGAAAGAAACTTATTCAACTGCTTCAAAAGTAGCTAATGGAGCCATTTTAGCTTTGTTAAGTGTCATGGTATTTCCGTGTAACGAAAAATTATCTGCTGTGTTAAGCATTTCCATGAACTCTTTTTCAAGATCCATGTTTGCCTCTTCACAAGACTTTAAAGTTGTAGCAACTTCTGAAAGTTTTAATTGGCTTCCGTGTGCTACTTCAAAAGATCCATTAAAATTGTTACATCCAGAAAAACCAAAAACTTTATTTTCATCTGTAGCAAATGAGATAAAAACTTCAGAGTCTGAGATGTCTTTTCCCATCAGTTTTACTAAGCGCCATTTGGTGTCTGTAAACTCATAAGTACTATGGTCTTGTTTTTTTAGAACATAATGTTCTGCTAACTCACCTGTGTTCTTTTCTCCATTTTTGTCTAATAGGGTTAAGGTGTTTTCTCCTACAAAGTACATGGTTCCTTCTTCGTCTGATAATTGTATTTTACTACCATTATCCATCCATTTAAATTTCCCTTCACTGTCAAACTGTACGCCTTTTTCTCCTAAATAAACTGCTTTTGCACTATATGTTAAGTCGCTATTTAAGGTGATAGTGCTTTCAATACCTTCACAGTCGGCACACGGAAGTGTTCCTGTGTAAGTACCGTCCCAGTCTAGAGAGTTTTGGCTGTTATGCATATCTGCAACTTCTTCTTGTTGTGTTGCATCTGTTTCTGATTGTTTTTTGTTAGAGTTGCAACTCGTAATGAATAACATTGCGATTGCAGAAAGTCCTAATATTTTAATCTTCATATATTTTATTTTAGTGGTTTGATTCTTTTTTTGCGTCTTCAATCATTTTCTCATTTGGTAGAATAGCGATATTCACACGTCTGTTTTTTGCGCGTCCTTCCGCAGTAGTATTGTCATACTTTGGTTGTGATTCTCCAAACCAATTCGTGGTAAATCTTCCGCTATTTAAACCCGCTGAAATTAAGTAGTTAGTTACTGCATAGGCTCTGTTTTTAGAAAGCGTCATATTATAGGCTTCTGGTCCAGAGCTGTCTGTATGACCAACAACCAAAATGTTTGTGTCAGGATACTCTTTAAATACGTTTACTAATTTGTTTAGGGTTTGTTGTGAAGCAGCATTGATGTTATATTTTTCTGTGTCAAAATATACACCACTATTCTCATCGAAAGTAACAACAATTCCGTTGTCTACTCTTTCTACTTCCGCACCAGGAATTTCCTCTTCAATTTTTTGTGCTTGTTTGTCCATTTTGTTTCCAATCAGAACACCGGCACCACCACCAACAACACCACCAATAACAGCACCTAATTCGCCATTACCACCTTTACCAACATTGTTACCAATAATAGCACCTAATACAGCACCACCAGCAGCACCAATTACAGCACCTTTTTGTTTGTTGTTTGCGTTATCTACAGCTTTACAATTAGCAAAACTAACAAGAACGATTCCTGCTAAAGTAAAAATTTTTAATTTATTAATAAATGTATTCATGATTTTAAAGTTTTGTAAAGTTCATAATTATTGAAAAAGGTTTATTGTCTACCATAACTGTTTGTTGCCATTGCATGTTTGTGTCTGACAAAGCATTCAGTTTTAATCTAAACCCTTGGTTGGTTTCTGAGTTTCCTTTTTTATCTGTTGGTTTTAAAAGGAAGTTATAAAGACCTGTTGTTGCATCTATCTCTTGAATAGTAAATACAAAATAACGATCTCCTTCTGTACAACCTGCTTTAGAAACAGTGTATAAACCGGTATTGTTATTTGGAATAAATTGCCAGTTAGATCCTTCGAAGCAGGATTTAGAAACATCATTAAAGAGTGTTACGTTGTATGTCCCTGTTTCACTGTAGCTAATAGAATTTAGGGTCCAATCGCCTTTAATGACTTTTTTGGAATCCCGAATTGTTTTAGAACTTCCGCAGGACAGCATGAAGATGCTAAAAACAATAAGAATTACATTTCTCATAAGTTTATTAATTTTAAAATTGTTTAAAAATTGGTCTGATTTTAATGCTTCTATCAAGCAGCAAGTATATGCAATAGTATAGCATAGCTTGTTAATGCTTCTATCAAGCAGCAAGTATATGCAATAGTATAGCATAGCTTGTTGCTTGCGCATCTATATTAATCTACGAAAAAAAGTCGAGATTGGATGTTAAAATTATTATAAGAAAATTAATACAACTTTATGTTGGGGTATAAAGTGATTTAGAGTGCTGTATTAAGGTAAAACTTCAAAAGCGTCTTTTTTCTATATTTTTTGAAAGAGAGAATATACGTATGGGCGTTCTCCTCCAAAAGGATTTATAAAGGTGTAGTTGAAGGTGTTTACAAGTTTAAATCCTTCTCCTAATTTTTCTTGAAGCATCTCTACATTGTACCTTTTAAGGTCTAAACCACAACATTTTTCTGCTCCATCTAAAGCAAAAACAGCAATAAGTACAAAAGCCTTTTTAGCCAGGATGTTGTTTATAAGATTAAAATAAGCCCTTTGTTCTTCTTCCTTTAAAAAGAAATGAAGAACTGCCCTGTCAATCCATAAATCTATGTTTTGAAGATTTTGTAAGTCGGAAGGATTTGTTATATCGTCTGCAATAGTTTTTAAATCGTAGTTATGCGATTCTTTTATGCGAGATTGCAGTTTTTGTAAAGCAACTTCGCTTAAATCGTTTGCAATAAGCTTTGTATAACCAGCATCTAAAAGGGATTCTATTAGATTGGTGGTTCCTGCGCCTAGATTTAAAATAGTAGCGTCTTTTTTAAGTTGGCAAGCTTCAACAAGTTGCATCGTTTGGGTTGGCTTTTCTTCAAACCAACCCAATTGATTGTCTTCTTTGTTATATGCTTTGTCCCAATGGGATTTTAAATATTCCGAATTTGCCATCTTAACTTATTTGTAAACCATTGCTAGCAATTGCATCATCCGGATTAACAAAAACTAGTTTGCCATCTGGAGTTTCTGTCATTAAAATCATTCCTTGACTTTCTACACCACGTAAAGCTCTTGGTGCTAGATTTACTAAAACTGTAACTTTTTTACCAACAACTTCTTCTGCTGTAAAGCTTTCTGCAATTCCAGAAACAATGGTTCTTACATCTAATCCTGTATCTACTTTTAATACTAGAAGCTTTTTAGCTTTTGGCATTTTTTCAGCTTCTAAAATAGTTCCAACACGAAGGTCTAGTTTTGTAAAGTCTTCAAAAGTAATAGTGTCTTTTTGTGGCTCTACTGTTGCATTTGCTATTTCGTTTGCTTTTTTACTTGCTTCCAATTTATCTAATTGTTTTTGGATGGTTTCGTCTTCAATTTTAGAGAATAGTAATTCTGCTTTTCCTATTTGGTGTCCCGCTGGAACTAAAACATCGTTTGTGGCGATATCATTCCATAGGTTTTCTTTTTCACTATTAGAGAGTGAAAGAATTCCTTTTAATTTATTAGATGTAAACGGAAGGAATGGTTCGCTTAATGTTGCTAAAGCCGAAGCTATTTGTAAGGCTACATACATGATGGTTTTTGTACGTGCTTCGTCTTCTTTGATAACCTTCCAAGGTTCTTCGTCTGCTAAATACTTGTTTCCAAGTCTAGCAAGATTCATTAATTCTTGACTAGCTTCTCTAAATCTATATCTTTCAATAGAACTAGAAATTACATTTGGATATGCTTTTAGGGTAGCAAGTGTTTCTTTATCAACTTCAGATAATTCTGCTGGTTCCGGAACAATTCCGTCGTAATATTTATTGGTTAGTACAACCACACGATTGATGAAGTTTCCGAAGATTGCCACCAATTCGTTGTTGTTTCTTGCTTGAAAATCTTTCCAAGTAAAATCGTTGTCCTTTGTTTCTGGCGCGTTAGCAGTTAGTGCATAACGTAAAACATCTTGCTGGTTTGGGAAATCTTCTAAATATTCTGGTAACCAAACCGCCCAGTTTTTGGAAGTAGAAAGTTTGTTTCCTTCTAAATTTAAAAACTCGTTTGCAGGAACGTTGTCTGGTAAAATATAAGATCCTTCTGCTTTTAACATAGCAGGGAAAATGATACAGTGGAATACAATATTATCTTTTCCAATAAAGTGAACTAATTTGGTGTCTTCATTTTTCCAGTAAGGCTCCCAGTCTTTTCCTTCGCGTTCTGCCCATTCTTTGGTAGCAGAAATATATCCTATTGGAGCATCAAACCATACATAAAGTACTTTTCCTTCAGCGCCTTCTACAGGAACCGGAATTCCCCAATCTAAATCTCTTGTTACAGCTCTAGGACGTAAACCATCATCTATCCATGATTTTACTTGTCCGTATACATTTGGTTTCCAGTCTTTTTTATGTCCTTTTAAAATCCATTCTTTTAAAAAGTCTTCGTGTTTATTTAAAGGTAAAAACCAGTGTTTTGTTTCTTTTAATGTTGGAATGTTTCCGGTAATTGCCGATTTAGGGTTGATTAAATCTGTGGCATTATGGCTAGTTCCACAAGCTTCACATTGGTCTCCGTAACTTTCTTCATTTCCACATTTAGGGCAAGTTCCAACAACAAATCTATCTGCTAAAAATTGCTTAGCTTCTTCGTCATATAACTGTTCTGTGGTTTCTTCTATAAACTCGTTTTTATTATATAAAGTAGTAAAAAACTCGGAAGCAGTTTCGTGATGAATCTTTGCAGAAGTACGAGAATAATTATCGAAAGTAATCCCGAAATCTTCAAAAGATTTTTTAATTATAGCATGATATTTATCTACAATATCTTGTGGCGTAACCCCTTCTTTTTTTGCTTTAATAGTGATAGGAACTCCGTGTTCATCACTTCCACAAATAAAAGCAACATCGTTTCCTGTTAGCCTTTTGTAACGTGCATAAATATCTGCTGGAACATAAACACCTGCTAGGTGACCAATATGAATTGGGCCATTTGTGTAAGGAAGTGCTGCTGTAATTGTATATCTTTTATGTGGATTCATTTATGTAAATTTTTAATAGTTTTCTTTGCAAGAAGTAATACGATTTAGTAATGTATAAATGCTAACACTAAATAATTAAAAGCTTCGTTTATTTTGCAATGACTAACTGTTATTGAAGCTACAAAAGTACGCATTTTAACAAGGATTTAGAAAGGAGTAATTATAAATTTTAGATATAGTTTTATAAAAAAATGTACATTTACATTATGACTAGAAAACAAACCTTTTTGCATGTGTTTTGTGTGATTTTTTTCTACGGATTACTATCCGTTTCCGCACAAGATAAAAGCATTAAAAAACATACTACTTTGATTCAACCAGATTATTTAAAAGCAGGGGATACTGTTGCTATTGTTGCTCCTTCAGGAATATTAAAAGGCAGAACAGGCGAAATTGATCAAGCAAAAAGATTGCTTAAAAGTTGGGGGCTACATGTAGTTGTGGGTAAGCATGTGTTTAAGCAAAACAATCATTTTGCTGGAACCGATGAAGAGCGCTGTGAAGATTTTCAAAATGCATTAGATGATTCTACAATAAGTGCTATTTGGTGCGCAAGAGGAGGTTACGGAACGGTAAGAATTTTAGATAAATTAGATTATACGAAGTTTAGAGAAAAACCAAAATGGATTATTGGTTATAGTGATATTACTGCCTTACATAACCAAGTTCACAACGAAGGATTTGAGTCTTTACATGCCTTAATGTGTGTAAGCTTAACAAAGGATTTAAAAGGCTTGGGAGAAACCGTTGCTACTTTTAAAGATGCCATTTTTGGGAAACCAATTTCTTATACGCTAGCTGGCTCCAAATATAATAGAGCTGGAAAAGTTATTGCGCCTGTAGTTGGTGGGAATCTAACCTTATTGCATACCATGCTGGGTTCAGAAACAAGCATAGATACTTCTGGAAAGATTTTATTTATTGAAGAAATAGGAGAGTACAAATATCATATAGATAGAATGTTGCAGAGCTTAAAGCGAGCAGGTTATTTTAATAATTGTGCAGGTGTGATGGTTGGCGATATGAGTAAAATGCGAAGAAACACTACGGTTTGGGGGTCTTCTACAGAGCAACTTATTCTGGATGTTTTAGCGGAATATGATTTTCCAATTGTTTTTAATGTTCCTTCAGGGCATGAAGAAGATAATAGAGCTTTAATTTTAGGAAGAAATGTAGAAATGAATGTAGCTAAAGAACAAGCTACCTTACGCTTTTTAGAATAGTTTCTTCTGAAACCTATAGAATAGAAGTCCGCCTAAAAAGTACAAGCCAATATCTAAAATATCCCTTGTATATCTGCTGTTTACTTTTGGCATAAGCCATTCAAAATAAACAGCGAAATAACTTGTTAGTGCTAAAACCACAAATAGAGGTACGTATAAAGTTTCGGTTTTTTTAAAGATTCTTAACACAGCTAAGCATAGACTTAAAACTATAGGCATGCATAAAAAGTCATTCACATAAAAGTTAATCCAATTAGGAATAGGAACTTCTAATCTTTGAAGTATATATATGATTGTTGCTATTAAAACACTAAGGTAGAAAATGGGGTGTTTTAAAATTCTCATGCTACAACTGCCGAAATTAACCAAGCAACAAACATCCCAATTGCCATAAATGCCATCCAAATGGAATGGATGATTTTAACAAAAGCACGTACTAGAAAAAACCGATGATTTTTATATTTTTCGTACAAAGAAGGAGAGTTTTCTTTATTTATACGCTCTCTTTCCTTGCGTTCCTTTTCTTCTTTAGCAAAGGCTAATTCACGTTTTTTTTGGTAAGACAAAAGGGTATTGCAATTGGTACAATAATCTTTATCTGTGTTGTAAATACCACAATTCGGACACTTAATATGGCTTGCCATTTTGCTAATTTTAAACTAACTGCAAAGATAGGACTTCTTATAGGATTTATAAAGTTATACAAGGATTGTTGCTTGTGGCTTGCAGCTGATAGGAACTTAGGCTAAATGCTGCTAATTTATTATCTTGTTGTTATATATGGTTTCGCTTTCGCGGAAGAAACAAGAAGCAGTTTAAAAGGGTTTATAGAAAGTTGATATGGCACAACATAATGAACTTGGTAAAATAGGGGAAGACCTTGCAGTAGATTATTTATTGCAAAAAGGCTACTATATTTTAGAGCGTAATTATAGATTTCAAAAAGCAGAAGTAGATATTATAGCAAAGTTAAATGACGTGTTGGCTATTGTAGAAGTGAAAACTCGATCTACTATCGATTTTGGAAATCCGCAGGACTTTGTAAAGCCAAAACAAATTCAACGTTTAGTAAAAGCTGTAGATGAATATGTAATAGCAAACGAATTAGATGTTGAGGTTCGATTTGATATTATTGCCGTTGTTAAAACCGGAAAAACTTATGAAATAGAGCATTTAGAAAATGCCTTTTATCATTTTTAAGTTTCGAATGAATTTAACGAAAATTATAAAGTGAAAATCACTCTATAATTTCATAGTCTATGCTTAGTTTTCGCAAAGACCTTAACACCGAACCAGAATTTTTATCCGCTACTTCAATATCTACGGCATCTCCTTCTAAAAGAATATCAGTAAGTTCTTGGGCTAAAGAAGCACTCATGCTAGTTGCTACCTCTTCTATACATTTAGCAATTGCTCTTCTATCGGGTCTTATAGCATCGCAAGACAATAAGTTTAATTTCATAAGAATGAATTATATATGCAATATACTATAATTAAAAGAAGTCTTTTACTAAACAAAGGCGTATTAATGCTCGCTTTCGGCTTTCTTCTTTTCTAAAATAATAGGATGTTTTTTATAAAAAACTTCAATTGCAGGGAAATCATAAGGTTTTGCAATTACTTTTTTATCGGCATCTAGAATAAAATAGGTCGGAGTAGCAGTTACACCATAAGCATCACCAATTGGGTTCTCCCATTTTCCTTTTCCAAACACATGAATAAATTCTGGGAAGTCGTAAGTTCTGTCTTTCCATCTGTAAATATCATCTTCTAATGCAACTGCAATTACTTTTACTTTTTTGCTTTCTAAAGCTTCTATATACCTATGTACTTTAGGTAATTCGTTTAAGCAATGTGAACAAGTGCTGCTCCAAAAAACAATTATGTACTGTGCAGCCTCGTCGTATTTGTAAAGATCTGTTTTTACAAATTGCTCTCCTTTTTTAATTTCTATTGGGAAATTTGGAGCAAGAGCGCCAATAGATGTGTTTTTATAAACAGTAAGTCTTTCAATTAGTTCTTCATCCTTTTTTTCTTTCGCTATTGCTAGCAAATATTGCTCTGAAATATAGTTAGCAACTTCCTCGTTATTACTGTCTGCAAACTGATTAAAAAGCACTTCGGTAATAATTTCTTTTATAACAGGATTTTCTCCAATAGCTTCTATGACAATGTCAATGTTGTTTTTGAAAGCTTCATTTTTATTGTTATTATCGGTAAATGTAAATACAAAATTTAAAGCTGTTTCTATTAAGAAACTAGAGCTTTGTAGGGTTTTATTTCCGAAGTCTATATTAGTAAAATAATTTGCTTTTAAGTTTTTAGAAAAAGTCTGTGCATCTTCCTTTTTTGCTGGAATATATGGCTTACTTGCTTTAACGAAATTGGCTGCTAGAAGTCCTTGGGAAGCTGTTTCAAATTCTTTTTGTGTTTCTTTTAAAACATCAAAAACCTTATGAAATTCTTCTTCGCTTTGTGAAGCGCTTGAAAAATATGCATGTATGTTTTTGCTAATTAACTGCAGACTTTTGTTGTAAGCGTCAAGTAGCGTGTTTTCTTTAGAAGCTATATATTTTACTCCTTCTTCTAGGTTGAAGGTAAGTTCGATATCTTCTTTAGCATTATAGATGACATCAAAATTATATTCGTCTTGCGGTACGGCATAAACAATTCGGTACATTCCAGGAGCTACAGTTTCATCTAGAGGAAACTCAAAATTTCCGTTTTCATCTATTCCTGTATTAGCTACATACATAGATGTTGTTGGTGTAACTTTATAAAGAATGGCGAACTTAAACTCTTCTGCAGGGCTGAATGTTCCTTTTATTGTGTGTTGTGCCAAAAGAATACTAGGCAAAAAAGCTAATAAAAAAAATAATTTCTTAGTCATTATAATTGGTTTTCTTAACTAGTTCAAACGTTATGCCAAAAAAGGCTTTAAGGCGTTTAATGCCTTTTCTACCGAATTAATCTTATCAAAAGCAAGCAATAATCTTAAGCCGGTCCTAGTGTCTTTTTGTTTCATATTACATGCTCTCGGGTTTTGCTGCACATATTGTAATACTTTAGTGAAACCTGGGCTCTGATAAAATGCACTTTGTTGGTCGCTAATAAAATATCCAACCAATTTGCCTTTTTTCATGATTACCTTTTCTAAACCTATTTTGGATGCAATCCATTTGATTCTAACAGAATTTAGTAAGTCTACTACCTGTGTTGGAAGTTCTCCAAATCTATCTATAAGTTGCTCTTCAAAAGTAAGGAGCTCTTCTTCGGTTTTAAGATCGTTTAATTGGGTGTATAGGTTTAATCTTTCTGCGATATTATTAACGTAATCGTCTGGAAACAGTAGTGAGAAGTCACTATCAATAGTAATATCTTTTACGAATTCTTTTTCTTTTCCGTCGTCTGGATATAAATCTTTAAACTCGTTTTCTTTTAATTCTTCAATAGCTTCATTTAGAATTTTCTGATAAGTATCGAAACCTATATCACTAATAAATCCGCTTTGTTCACCACCTAAAAGATCTCCGGCTCCACGAATTTCTAAATCTTTCATAGCGATATTGAATCCGCTACCAAGTTCTGAAAACTGTTCTAAAGCAGTCATACGTTTTCTAGCGTCTTCGGTCATAGCAGAGTATTCTGGAGTAATAAAATAACAGAATGCTTTCTTATTACTTCTTCCAACACGACCACGCATTTGGTGTAAGTCGCTTAGTCCGAAATTATTGGCGTTATTAATAAAAATGGTGTTTGCGTTTGGTACATCTAAACCACTTTCTACAATGGTGGTACTAATTAAAACATCAAAGTCACCATTTATAAAGGAAAGCATGAGTTGCTCTAATTTCTTTCCTTCCATTTGTCCGTGACCAATACCAATTTTTGCATCTGGTACTAGGCGCTGAATCATTCCGGCAACTTCTTTAATATTTTCAATTCTGTTGTGGATAAAGAATATTTGTCCACCACGCTGAATTTCATAACTAATAGCATCACGAATGGCTTCTTCGCTAAAGCGAATCACATGACTTTCTATAGGATAACGATTTGGTGGAGGAGTGGTTATAACCGATAAATCTCTTGCTGCCATCAAGCTAAACTGAAGCGTTCTAGGAATTGGCGTTGCTGTAAGGGTTAAAACATCTACGTTTTCCTTAAGTGTTTTAAGTTTTTCTTTTACTGCAACTCCAAATTTCTGTTCTTCGTCTACAATCAGTAAGCCAAGGTCTTTAAATTTTACGTTTTTATTTACTAGTTGGTGTGTGCCAATAATAATATCTACATGTCCTTTTTCTAGCTTTTCTAGAGTCTCGCGTTTTTCTTTAGCTGTTCTAAAACGGTTTAGATAATCTACTGTTATTGGAAAATCTTTTAAACGCTCTTTAAAAGTTCTAGAGTGTTGATATGCCAAAATAGTTGTAGGTACTAGAACAGCAACTTGTTTTCCGTTATCTACAGCTTTAAAAGCAGCACGAATTGCAACTTCTGTTTTACCAAAACCAACATCACCACAAACCAATCTATCCATTGGTCTTTCACTTTCCATATCTGCTTTAATATCTGCAGTTGCAGAGCTTTGGTCTGGTGTGTCTTCATAAAGGAAAGACGCTTCTAACTCATGCTGTAAATAAGAATCAGGATTGTATTGATAGCCTTTTTCTAGTTTACGTTTTGCATATACTTGAATTAAGTTAAAGGCAATTTCTTTAACTCTAGATTTTGTTTTTTGCTTTAATGTTCTCCAAGCTTTGCTTCCAAGTTTATAAACCTTTGGTGCTTTTCCATCTTTTCCATTAAACTTGGTGATTTTATGAAGCGAGTGAATACTTAGATAAAGGATGTCGCGTTCTCCATAAATTAATTTGATTGCTTCTTGCTTTTTCCCTTCTACATTTATTTTCTGAAGTCCGCCAAACCTACCAATTCCATGGTCAATATGTGTAACATAATCCCCAATATCTAAATTAGTAAGCTCCTTCAAGGTTAGGGATTGCTTTTTTGCATAACCATTTTTAAGGTGAAATTTATGGTATCGTTCAAAGATTTGATGGTCGGTATAACAAACTATTTTGCTGTCGTTATCTACAAAACCTTGAAATAAAGAAAGTACAATGGTTTTATAATGTACATCCTGTTCTACATCGTCAAAAATATCATGAAAACGTTTTGCTTGTTGTTCGCTTACACAGGCGATATAATTAGTATAACCTTTGTTGTGATTGCTGTTTAGGTTATCTATAAGTAAGTTGAAATTTTTGTTGAAAGCCGGTTGTGGTGTTGTGTTGAATGGAATAACATTCTCGCTAGTTTTAAAAACCGATTGCGAACCAAATTCTACTACAGTAAAGTCTAGTAGTTGCTTTTTTAAAGTAGTAGAGTTACAGAATAACTCGTCAGGCTCCGCATGTTTTAATTCGGAGTTAAGACTTTTGAAGGCGTCTTCAGCTTTTTCAAAAAACTCGTCAATTCTTGAAAGCATTAAATCGGTGTTTTTAGAAAAGACTACCGTTTTTGCAGCCAAATAATCTAAGAAACTCTGTCTACTTTCTTCAATAAGTTTATTAGCAACATTTGGAATGATGCTTATTTTTTTAATCTGTTCGGTTGAGAGTTGTGTTTCCACATCAAAAGTTCGGATGCTATCCACTTCATCTCCAAAAAACTCTATTCGGTATGGCTCGTCGTGTGAAAAAGAAAACACATCTACAATTCCACCTCTAACCGAAAACTCCCCAGGTTCTGTAACAAAATCAACACGTTTAAACTTGTATTCGAATAAAACTTCGTTTACAAATTCAATGGATAAGTTATCATTTACTGAAACTTTTAAAGTATTTTTTTCTAATTCTTTACGGGTAACAACCTTTTCAAAAAGCGCATCCGGATAAGTAACAATTATTGCTGGTTTTCGGCGTGAGTTTATTCGGTTTAAAACTTCCGCTCTAAGCAATACGTTAGCATTGTCTGTTTCTTCAATTTGATAGGGTCTCCTGTAGCTTCCAGGGTAAAAAAGAACATCTTTATCATTAAGAAGTTGCTCTAAATCGTTTAGGTAAAAGGCAGCTTCTTCCTTGTCATTAAAAATGAGCAGGAATGGTCTTTCTGCTTGTTTAAAACATTCAGAAATAATGAAGGATACAGAAGAACCAACTAGGCCTTTTATATGTATTTTATTTTCGGGTTGGGCAATAGCAGTTTGCAGTTTTTGCGTTTGCAATAACTGTGCGTAATTTTGCGAGAGAAGTGTTTTACTCACCTAATTTAATTTTGTGCAAAGATAAAACATACAATGTTTTATGCCATTAATAGAGTGGTGTTTTTTTTAGTGATAGTTTCCTTCTAAGAGGATTGTTTTTGCATTAAAAAAAGCTAATAATAATGTTTTAAAAAGTGTTTTGTTTAATTATCTTTGTTGGGTATAAAAAAAGAAAATATATGTCAATTTCAGATTTATTTGATAGTGGATTTAAAAAACGTAATGAAGATCATTTCGCGTCAATTGTAAGAGTTGCAATGGCTGACGGTGTTATTACAGATGAAGAAAGAGCGTTTTTAGAAAGATTAGCTAGAAATTTAAATATTAGTGAGGATGATTTTAAAATAATCTTAAAAGATTATGCTTCTCATCCTATTAATCCTCCAACATCTTATGATAACCGTTTAGAGCGTTTATATGATTTAGTAAGAATGGTATATGTGGATCATATTGAAGGAGAATACGAAGGACTGCTTTTAAATAAGATAGCAGTTGGATTAGGATTCAATTCTTCAAATGTGAAGTATGTAACAGATAAAGCACTTACTTTAGTAAGACAGGGTGCGGATTTAGATACTTTTATAGATGAAATTAAAAACATGAATAGATAAGTTTATTCTATGTATATAAAAAAGGCGAATTCAACAGAATTCGCCTTTTTTATTTTAAGTGTTTATTGATGGCGTTTAGTAAACTTGCTTCATCAAATGGTTTGGAAACCACTTCGTTTATTTTTGCTTTTTTATAGCGTTTTAAGTCTTCTGGAAAAACCTTTCCTGTTAATGCTATAATTGGTGTCTTTTTAAGTGTTTTGTCTGAAAGTTGTCTTATTTGTTTCGCTAGTTCGTCACCAGATAACTTTGGCAGATTAATATCCATCAAAATAACATCTACATTTTGATTTTCTAAAATAGGAATAACATCTTCTGGATCTGAAACAATGTCTAAATAGAATTTGCGTTTTGCTGCTAAGATTTTAAGAACGGCAAGCTGTGTGATTTCAGAATGTTCTACTAAAAGAATATGATACTTTTCTTTTTTGCCTTTAATTTCTATGGTAGAATTTGTTTCTACTTTTTGGGGATTAGAATTATCAACCTTAAAGCTTAAGTTAGTTGAAAAAGTTGTGCCTTTATCCTTTATGCTAGTAACAGAAATAGTGCCTTCTTGTAATTCTATAAGACTCTTCGCTATTGCTAAGCCTAAGCCGTTTCCTTGTATGTGGTGTTCTTGATGAAGCTGCGTAAAACTGTCAAATATTTTTTCGAAATTTTCTTCTTCAATACCAATTCCTGTATCTGAAACTTTAAAATGTATACTTGCTTTATTCGCTCTTATTTGGTTGAGGGATACATGAAGTTTTATTTCCCCTTTATGGGTAAACTTTAATGCATTGTCTAGTAAATTATCTAGAATTTGTTTTAATCTGTATGGGTCTCCAAGTATGAATTCTGGTGTTTTGGAATCTAGTTCTAATTCAAAATCTAAGCTTTTTTGTTTTGCTTTAACTTGATGAGATAAAACTAGGGATTCAATAAACACTTTTAAATTAAAAGATTCTTCTACGAGGTTAAGCTTACCAACTTCTTTTTTTGCAATATCTAAAATGTCTTCAATCATATGTTTTAAATGATTGGATGAAGCATAAATAAGATTTACATAACCTTTCTGTTCTGCGTTTAGATTGGTTTTGTTTAAAATTTCAACAAAAGTGCTTATTCCGGAAAGTGGCTCTCTAATGTCGTGACTAAAATTAGCAATAAAGTTGTTTTTAAACTCTTCTTTCTCTTTTAAATACTTGTTTTTTAATTCTAGTATTTGTGAGTTAATTACAGACTCATTTCTTTTTTGAGCAGTTAATTGGTAATTTTTATAATGCGTAGATAAATCTTGTATTATAATTAAAGCATTATCGTCATCTAAAGTTTTTATGAGGATATCCGAAATGATATTGCCTTTATCGGTATTTAAATGAATACAAGAAAATATAAGTTCTTTCTTCGGGATACTAAGAGAGTAGCTGAAGCTTTCAAAAAAAGGATGTAAACTACTGATGTTTTTATTTATAATTTGTGAATAAAAAACACCATCAGAATCAATAATATTTCCTTTGTTGTCAAGAAGAATATATTGAGTGAAGTCTTTTTTGTGAGATTTTTTTAACTCTTGAAGCATTATTAAAGTATTAAATCTTTAGCTAAAGTTGAAAACATCTTGTCAACTTTAGTGTTTTTCTTAGCACTAGTAAAGAAATCGGTATAAGGCTGAAAAGCATCTTCGTTTTCTTTTAAAAAAACATTAGTAACTAAGTCTTTTTTGTTTCCTACAACTTTGATAGGGATGTTAGCATAATTGGTTTTAATAAAATCTAAATCTTTTTTTAGATCTTGGTAGGTAGTAGGTCTTGTTAGGTCGTATACATATATAATACCATTAGTTCCTAACATATAGGATGGTCTTGTATTAGCAATATCGTCATTACCTTCTAAGTCCCAAATAATTAAATTTACAATAGTTTTATCTGTAACTTCCACCTCTTTTTTTAAGATGTGAACTCCAATAGTTACTTTGTAATTGTCTGTAAAAGTATCTTCTACAAAACGTCTAATTAGTGAGGATTTACCAACGCCAAAATGGCCTAACAAAACAATTTTTTTAGATAAACTCATTTGAGAAATATGCTTTTAGTTTTTTTGTTAATGATTCTGTGTTTTTTAAGTCTGTTTTATTAATAACATTCTGAGCAAAATCTAATAGTTTGTCCTCTAATTTGCTTCTGTGTTCTGCTTGAAACACCCCGGAAATAGCAACGGCAATATAATAGGAAGAGAAGTTTTGAATATAAATACTATAAGTTTCATAGTTAATAAGTTCTAATTCTTGATTGTTAGATTTGAAAGCATCTTCTACAAAACTTTTTATAGCTGTAAGCATACCTGCAACCATTTCTTCATCTATATCATCTGTTTTGGAGTATTTTGAAATTAATAATCCTGAACCCTTTTCGATAACTAAAAATTGGTTCAATTTGGTTTGCTGAAGCTCATTGATGATTAAATCAGCTTCACTAACCCCAGACATTTTTGATTTTATTTTTCGCTTTAAATTTTTAAAGGAAAAGGTGTTGTTTAGTTGTTGGTTGATTTTTTCAGAAAGCACTTGGATTTCATTTTGAATGTACTTTTTAATCATTCTACCTAGAATAGGGTACATTGCTTCAACAACGGCGTCTTGAGAGTTCTTGATTTCTGACTTAAGTGTTTCGGTAATTGTTGGTCCTAGCGTTTTTGGTATTTCTTTAATAAACTCCTGTAATCTATCTTCAATAATAGGATCTACTTTTTCAGATAAATTATTCTTTTTATTTACTGTTTCTTCAAGAATTTTTATTTTTTTATGAATGGAAGAGGCATACTCCCGCTCATCTGTAAGCAAGATGTCCTTAAGTACTTTTAATTTATCTTCTTGATTCATAAGTGCTAGTAATTAAATTATTACTTACTTATTTTCTCACCAAGATTCATTAACAATTCGCCAAGTAGTTTTCTGTCTAATTTCTTTTCGTCAAGACTCTCTGCTTTGTCATTAAAAGAATTCTCAAGATTTGTAATTCTAATATTAATGTCTGTGCTAAGATTATCTATATTTTGAAGTAACTCTTTTCTAACTTCATCAATTAAGTCTTCTAACTCCTGCTTTTTAGTAAGGATATCGTTTTTTACAGCCTCAAACTCACTATCGTAAGCTTGGATGTTTTCTCCAAAAATGAGCTGTTTTATTGCATCAATTTTTGAAGCTGCCTCTGAGGTATTACCTATAGGCTCTTCGGTTTGGTTTTTTTTCATAATTATTGGTTAACAATCGCTTTTAACCAAAAACAATAAAAATAAAACCCTAAAGCTACTAATTATCTGCTTTTTGAATAAATTCTTCAGCTTTTTCGACCATGTTTTTACTTCCGCAGATAAATGGTACACGTTGATGAAGTTCTGTAGGTTCAATATCTAAAATTCTATTGAAACCATCGCTAGCTTTTCCGTTAGCTTGTTCTGCTATAAAAGCCATTGGGTTACACTCATACAATAAACGTAATTTACCGTTGGAGCTCTTGCTGCTCTTTGGGTACATATAAATACCACCTTTAATCATGTTTCTGTGGAAATCGGAAACTAAAGAACCAATATATCTACTAGTATATGGTCTGTCTCCTTCTTCCATTTGGCAGTATTTGATGTAGTTTTTTACACCTTGTGGGAAGTGAATATAATTACCTTCATTTACCGAGTATATTTTTCCGTCTAAAGGGAATTGCATATTAGGATGCGATAAATAGAAAGTTCCAATAGCAGGGTTTAGTGTAAAACCATTTACACCACATCCTGTTGTATAAACTATCATGGTTGAAGTGCCGTAAACAATATAACCAGCAGCTACTTGCTCGCTACCTTTTTGTAAAAAATCCTCTTTGGTTACTGGGGTTCCAAGTGGGGTAACACGTCTGTAAATAGAAAATATAGTTCCTACAGATACGTTTACATCAATATTTGAAGAACCATCTAAAGGATCGATTAAAACAACATATTTGTTTTGGTTGTTTTTGTCTTGACTGTTAATAGCAATAAAGTCATCTTCTTCTTCACTAGCAATTCCACAAACAATATTACGTTTTGTTAATGTTCTAATGAATTTTTCATTCGCATAAACGTCTAGTTTTTGTTGGTCTTCACCTTGTATGTTTGTGTCTCCTGCAGTTCCAATAATATCTACTAAACCAGCTTTGTTAACTTCGTGATTCACTACTTTTGCGGCTAACCTTATAGAGTTAATAAGTCTAGATAATTCACCAGAAGTATATTTAAATGACGATTGGTTTTCAATAATAAATTCTCCTAAAGTTTGATTCTTTTGAGGCATAATAGCTAAAAATGATTTTATGCAAATATCGTATTTTTTAGCAAACCAAATTGCTTTCCTTAGAGTTTAATGTTTAAAATTTGGCTTCATTAAACTATATTTGACCTAATAAAATGATGTAAATGAAGTTTTTTGTTAGAGAAGCGGTAAAAGAAGACGCAAAACAAATTTTAGATTTAATAGTAGAATTAGCAGTTTTTGAAAAAGAACCAAATGCTGTAGAACTCACTATAGAAGATTTAGAAAAAGATGGTTTTGGTGAGAATCCTGCTTTTACTTGTTTTATAGCCGCTACCGAAGCTAATGAAATTGCCGGAATAGCATTAATTTATTACAGATATTCTACCTGGAAAGGAAAAGTTATTCACTTGGAAGATTTAATTGTTAGCGAAAAACACAGAGGGAAGGGTATTGGAACCTTATTACTTGATAAAGTGGTTCTTTACGCTAGCGAACTTGGTGTAAAACGAGTAAATTGGGAGGTTTTAGATTGGAATGAGCCAGCAATTGCCTTTTACGAAAAAAAGGGTGCAAATGTGATGAGAGATTGGAATGTAGTGCAATTAGATGAACAAGGAATAAAAAACTATATAGCAAATATATGAGAGTTTTTAAGTTTGGAGGGGCATCTGTAAAAGATGCAAATGGTGTAAAAAACTTAGTGCAAGTACTAAAAAAAGTAGGTCATAAAAATACCTTGATTGTTGTTTCGGCAATGGGAAAAACGACCAATGCAATGGAGCAGGTTATTGCAAATTACTTTAATGACAAGCCAGCATTACAAAGCTCTATTCAAGATGTAAGAAAGTTTCATAATGAAATTTTATTAGATTTATTTGAAAATGAAAACCATGTAGTGTTTTCCAAAGTGAATGCTTTTTTTAACGAATTGAGCAGGTTTTTTGAAATAAACAAATCCCCAGACTATAACTACGTTTATGATCAAACTATTGGTTATGGCGAATTAGTTTCTACCACCATTATTAGTGAGTATTTAAACGAACTGCAGCTAAATAATACTTGGCTAGATGTAAGAGAGTTTATAAAAACAGACAACTACTACCGAAGCGCCAACGTAAATTGGGAAATTACTCAAGAGCAAATAAGTGCTAAGTGCAATACCAATACATTAAATATTACCCAAGGTTTTTTAGGAAGCGACGCCAATAATTTCACCACAACATTAGGAAGAGAGGGTAGTGATTATACCGCTGCTATTTTTGCCTATTGTTTAAATGCAGAAAGTGTCACTATCTGGAAAGATGTTCCTGGAGTAATGAATGCAGATCCTCGTTATTTTGAAAATGCACAGCAACTGTACCATATATCTTATCATGAAGCAATCGAACTTGCCTTTTATGGTGCTTCAGTGATGCATCCTAAAACCTTGCAGCCATTACAAAGTAAAGAGATTCCTTTGTATGTGAAGTCCTTTTTAAATCCTGAAGAAGTCGGTACAAAAGTATGCAGGGGAGTAGATATAGATCCAGAAGTTCCCTGTTTTATCGTTAAGAAAAATCAAGTTTTAATTTCACTATCTTCCTTAGACTTTTCTTATATAGTAGAAGAAAATATCAGCGAAATTTTCAGCTTATTACATCTTTATAAAATGAAGGTGCATGTTATACAGAATTCCGCTATTAGTTTTTCGGTTTGTGTAGATGATATGTATGGTAATTTAGAGAAATTGTTGCTGCATTTAAGGGCGAAATTTAGGGTGACTTATAACCAAAATGTATCCCTATATACCATAAGACATTATAATGATAACGCAATTAAGCAGTTAGAAAAAGAAAAAACAGTACTTTTAAAACAATTAACACAATCTACAGTACAGATAGTTTCTAAATAACATTTAGTACATTTGTAGACTTAAAAAACTTTAAAATATGAGTCTAGTAACGGCAAAGGAAGTAGCAAAAGCTATACATGCAGATAAGTATGGTTTTCTAGGTACATCTTTTGGATGGTTACTCATGAAAGTGCTTAAAATATCTACTCTCAATAAAATTTATAATAGAAATAAGCATCTAAGCGAATTAGAATTTTTAGAAGCTATTTTAGAAGAGTTTCAAATTAAATTCGAAATCCCTGAAGAAGATTTAAAGCGTTTGCCTAAAGATGGTGCATTCATTACAGTATCTAATCACCCGCTTGGTGGTATTGATGGTATTTTGCTTTTAAAATTGATGCTAGAGAAAAGAGAAGACTTCAAAATTATTGCAAACTTCTTGCTTCATCGTATAGAGCCAATGAAGCCTTATATTATGCCAGTTAATCCTTTTGAGGATAAAAAAGACATAAAATCTAGTGTGGTTGGCTTTAAAAATGCGATTACTCATTTAAGAGACGGGCACCCATTAGGGGTTTTTCCTGCAGGGGAAGTTTCTACCTATAGAGATGGAAAATTAGTGGTAGATAAACCTTGGGAAGAAACAGCAATCAAGTTTATTAAAAAAGCCGAAGTTCCTGTAGTTCCTATTTATTTTCATGCTAAAAACTCCAAGTTGTTTTATAAGCTATCCAAAATTAGCGATACGTTTAGAACTGCAAAACTACCTTCGGAACTGTTAACGCAAAAAAGAAGGGTTATTAAAGTAAGAATAGGAAAGCCAATTAGTGTTAATGATCAGAAGGAACATGAAACTATTGGAAGTCTTTCTGAGTTTTTAAGACGAAAGACTTATATGCTTTCGCATGCATTTGAAGATAAACCTAGGATTTTAGATAATATATCCAACACGCTAAAAGGAACCGTAAAACCACCAAAGTCTATTGCAACTCCAGGTAACGCTGAGAGCATGATTAAAGAGGTGGATGCTTTGCGTGAACAAGACTCAAGATTATTACAAAGTAAAAATTATGAGGTCTTTTTAACGGAGGCTAAAAATATTCCTAATCTATTATATGAAATAGGTAGGTTAAGAGAAATCACCTTTAGAGAAGTAGGAGAGGGAACCAATGAAGCTATAGATTTAGACGATTTCGATAATTATTATCACCATATGTTTTTATGGGATAATGAGGCTCAGAAATTAGTAGGAGCTTATAGAATGGGCTTAGGCTCTAAGATTTTCGAGAAATACGGGATTGATGGTTTCTATCTACAAGATTTATTTAGGTTCGAGCCGGAGTTACATAAAATGATGAGCCAGTCTATTGAAATGGGAAGGGCTTTCATTATCAAGAGCTATCAACAAAAACCAATGCCTCTTTTCTTACTTTGGAAAGGAATAGTGCATACTACCTTACGTTACCCTGAGCATAAATACTTAATTGGTGGTGTGAGTATTAGTAATCAGTTTTCAAATTTTTCAAAATCTTTAATGATTGAATTTATGAAATCACATTACTACGATCCGTATGTAGCCCAATATGTTCATCCTAAAAAGGAGTTTAAAGTAAAGCTGAAAGATGCAGATAAAGACTTTGTATTTGACGAAGCTGAAGCGGATTTAAACAAGTTTGATAAAATTATTGATGAGGTAGAGCCAGGAGCATTACGTCTTCCGGTTTTATTAAAGAAATATATTAAGCAGAATGCTAAACTAGTAGCGTTTAATGTAGATCCTTTGTTTAATAATGCGGTAGATGGCTTAATGTATATCAAGATTGCCGACTTGCCAGAAAGTACGGTTAGACCTGTTATGGAAGAGTTTCAAGCAGAATTAGAAAGTAAATTTTCTAATGGAGAGGCTAATGAAAATGACTAAGCATTTTCGTTTAAATACTCTTCAATAAAACCAATACAATAATCTTTTATTTCATTTCTAGCTTTTAAAAAAAGCAGCATGTTTTTCTTCTTCGGTTCTAATAACTTCTGAAGGATCAAAGAAATTATGATATAGCCTTTTAGCTTTTTTACTTGGGATATACGGACCGTTTTCATTTGCATGATCACATACTGTAAGGATGAAATTAAAGTCTATGTCTTTGTATTCGTCTACGTGGTTGGAAGTGTGCTTAGAAATGTCTAACCCGTCTTCTTAAGTATTGCAACAGCTCTAGGATTTAGTCCATGTGTTTCAATTCTAGCGCTATATAGGCTTACATTATAGTTTTTAGTAAATGTGTTTAAATAAGTATCTGCTATTTGACTTCTGCAAGAATTTCAGGTGCAGAGAACTAAGGTGTTTTTGTGTTTTTTCAAGGGGTTATTATTTATTGCAATTTACCTGAGTTTTAACAAAGAAGTCATTAATCAATCTTCTATATTCATTTAGCTTATCGATGTTAATAGAGTAGTTTAAGCTTTTTCCTGTTGCCGACTGATCAAACAATCCTATTTTCTTTATTTCGCTTAAATGTTGTGAGATAGTAGGTTGGGCTAAGCCAATTTCTTTTACAATATCGTTGCAATTACATGGGGTTTCACTTGTGCTTATATATTTAATAATAGCAATTCTTGCGGGATGACTAATCACTTTGGCAACCTTGGCTAGGTGATTAATGTCTGCGACGTGAATGTTTAGTTTTGTGCTTCCCATAGTTTTAAAAATAGAGTTTCATAAGTTTGTTATTGTAATATTACGATAATAAATATAATAATAAAGCCAAAACAATTGTTTTGGCTTTATTTATTTTAAAGAGATTTAAACCATTCTTGGAATTTTTCCCCAAGAATTGGTGTAGGTTTCTTTTCGTCACTTAATGCTCCAATTAAACTCAATATCCATAAAACGGTAAATATTATTGAGATTGCCCATCCAATTCCAGGGATTAAGCTAGAGAGTAAGGATAAAATACCTAAGCCAAGCACTTGTCTGATATAGAATGAGGCATATTCATTTTTCTTTTCTCCACTATTCATTACTAAAGCTATGATCCAACCAATAGGGGTGATGTGCGCGATGATAGCAACGTTTTTGCCGTCAGCTAATACTTTTTTAGCGTCTTCCGAAAACTCATTTGCAAATTCTTTTGCCTTTTCTTTAGCGCCTTCTGCAAAGTCGCCAGCTTTGTCTGCTGCTTTTTTAGCTCCTTCTTTTGCGTCACCTAGCATATCATCTAAGTCATCACTAAATTTTTTATTATCCGACATAATTATTTGTTTATTAAAGTATTGACTACTAATTTAATGAATTAAATCTATATCTGATTATAGAAATAGGTAAATTCCTTTTAGAAGTAAGCTGGCTTATTGAAAAGCTTTGTCCACCGGCTCCCAAAGTTCTATTTTGTTTCCATCGTTGTCAAGAATCCAACCAAATTTCCCATATTCGTATTCTTCTATTTCTCCAACAACAGTAACACCTTCTTCTTTTAATGCTGCAATTAATTCGTGTAAGTTTTCTACACGATAATTAAACATAAAATCTTTTTTCGAAGGTTCATAATATTTTGTGTCTTCCGCAAATGGGCTCCACTGTGTAGAGCAATCATTTCCATCTTTATCTTTCCACCAAAAAGTGCAACCGTAATCGTCGGTGTTAAAACCTAAGTGTTTTTTGTACCATTCTTTAGTTTCTTTAGGGTTTTTGGTTTTAAAGAATAACCCTCCAATTCCTGTAACTCTTTTTTTCATAGCTTGTGTTTCCTTAAAATAAATGACTATTTTTTTATTTGTGCTTCGTAAATATCAATCCATTCTTGAGTGGTGATTTTGCGGCATAATTCCGCAATTAAATCAAATGGAATTTCTTCAAACTTTTTAAATCGAATACAGCTTTTTCCCATATCAAGTTTTCTCTTGCAGTGCTTAGGGTATTCTGCTACAAACCAATCCTGAATTTCTTTTTTTGCATAAATACCACTATGGTAAAGATTTATAGAATTTTTTTGGGAAGCCAAACTCATAAAAGGTAGTGGGATTTTGGGGTTACAATGGTAACCATCAGGATATACCGAATGGGGTACGTAATAGCCTATCATACCAAATTGAATACCTTCTTCTAAGTCTTTAGGAAGGTTTTCTTTTATGGTGTTTCTAAGTTTTTTAAAAACCTCTTGTCTTTCTTCTGGAATCTGATTTATATAGTCTTCTGCAGAACTTGCTTCGTATTGCATGATTTTTTATTGATTTACTTTGTTTCTTTTTTTAATAATCTACCCATCAAATTTCCGCCAACCCAAGCCATTGGTATATAAGCAGCAACAATATCTAAAACTGTAAACCAAGCAGGACCCGTTAGCATATAGTTAACGGCAATTCCTCCTAGTAAAAAGAAACCTCCTATGCTTAAAGCGAATTTCATTTTATGATTATGTGCTATAACATAAGCGACCATAGCACCTACTAATGTTCCTAAAGCATGCGCTAAAAAAGGAAATATAAAATGTTGCGTATCTAATGTTGGCATAATTTCGGCTAAAGCCTGCATGTCGTTTGGATCTATACCTTTTATTGGATAAACACTGTTTCCTACTTGAACAAGGGACATGTTTATAAAGCTACCTACAACCCATCCAAGGATTACAGCGGAAATATTTTTAAGTATTATTTTCATTTATTGTAAGGTTGAATTAAGATTTTGTTTTTATTCTGTAAAGGTTTGGATTTTATCTACGATGGTTTGTGCTAGTTTTTCTTTACTTTCTTTGGTCCAGCCAGCTACATGCGGGGAAAGTATTACGTTTTCAGATTGAATTAGATATTGAAAAGCCTCTGGTATTTCTGAAGTAAATAAACTTTCAAAGGAAGATTTTTCATATTCTAAAACATCTAGTCCTGCGCCTAAAATTTTACCAGATTTTAATGCAGAAACCAAATCTGCTGTAACAACACTTTTGCCTCGTGCTGTATTGATAAGCCAAAAAGGTTTTACGAAATTATTGATGAATTCTTTATTAATCATATTTCTAGTTAATAAGGTTTCGGGCGTGTGTAGGCTTAATACATCTGCTTCTTGAAATAAGATTTCTAAGGGAACTTGCTCTGCATTTTTATCGCCAACATTTTCTTTAATATCATAGCATAAAACATCTACTTCAAAACCCTGAAGTTTTCTAGCAAAGGCTTTACCCATATTGCCGTAGCCTATAAGTCCAACGGTTTTTCCATCTAATTCCACTCCGCGATTTTCTTCGCGAAGCCATTTGCCTGCTCTTACTTCTTTATCGGCTTTATTTAGTTTGTTAAAAAGGGAAAGTAGCATGGCTAAACTATGTTCGCCAACTGCGTTTCTATTTCCTTCTGGAGCAGAAATTAAATGAATGTTTTTAGAAGCTGCATAATCGCAGTCTATATTTTCTAAACCAGCCCCAACACGAGCTATAAATTTTAGATTGCTAGCCGCATCTATAAAGCTTTTGTCTATGGTAAACCTACTTCTAATTACAATGCCATCGTACTTTGCAATTTTGGCTTCAATTTCTGTTTTAGAGGAGTTATAATCCTCCTCGTTTATATGTCCTAAATTATGTAATTGATTTATTAAAAGGGCATGATTGGTATCTAGGTGAAGTATTTTCATAAGAAACTCCCTTGGTGAAGGGAAGGATTTAGTTTGTTAAGTAAAAATACAAACTTTTTACTTCTCAATTGTTTTCTTAGAAAGAATAAAGTTTATTTTTAGTTCTGCGTTAGCGATTGAACGGTATGTTTGAGCTCTTTTTATCTGAAATAAAAAAGCGAGTAGTGAAAGCGCGGTACTACGAAGCGAAGTACGGAAGCTGAATCTGGTAATAAGCTTGAAAAGCGAAGTAGTAAACGCTCTAAATATTAAAACCCTAGTATAATTTTTGCAATTAGAAAGTAGGTTAGTATCCCAAAAACATCATTGCTTGTTGTGATAAAGGGACCTGTTGCAACTGCTGGATCTATGCCTCTTTTGTTTAAAAATATTGGAATAAATGTACCTATTAATGCGGCCATTACAATTACGGTAATTAGTGCAATTGCTATGGTGATGGATACGATATATGGTGTGCCAAAAACAAAATGAGTGATTAATAATCCTATAAGGGCAATGGCGAAACCGTTTACTAGGCCTAAAAGAAATTCTTTTAAGAGTTGTTTTAAGATGTTGCCATCTATGCTGTCGTTTGCTAATCCTTGTACGATAATTGCCGAAGATTGTACTCCAACGTTTCCTGCGGTTGCTTGTATAAGTGGAACAAAGCTTAAAAGAACAATGAATGCTCCCATGCTTTCATTGAAATATTCAATAATACTAGCGGCTCCTAAACCTCCAAACATCCCGATTAGTAACCATGGTAGGCGCGCGAGAGTTAGTTTCCAAATGCTATCATCTGCTTCTACATCTCGTGAAATACCGGCTGCTAATTGGTAATCTTTATCGGCCTCGTCTCTAATTACATCTACGATATCATCAATGGTAATGCGGCCAAGAAGTACCATATTTTCATCTACAACTGGAATAGCTTCCAAGTCATACTTTTGCATCACTCTAGCAACTTCTACTGCATCTTCATCTACTTTTACATAATCTACACTAGTGATGTAGATGTCTGCGATTTTTTGTTCGCTTTTGGCAACAATTAAATCTTTTAATGAAAGGCGACCAACCAATTTATTTTGTTTGTTAACCACATAAATGGAGTGCACCCTTCTTACATCTTTTGCTTGTGCTCTTATGCGACGTAAACATCCGGCAACCGTCCATGTTTCATAAACTTTCACCAACTCTTTAGCCATAAGTCCACCGGCGGTGTCCTCGTCGTATGCTAAAAGTTCGGTGATTTCTGCTTTGTGCTCTTCGTCTGCAATTTGCGAGATTACTTCTGCTTGACGTTCTTCAGGAAGTTCGGCAATAATATCTGCCGCATCATCGGTGTCTAGCTCTTGAATCTCATCTGCAATCTCTTTGTTGGAAAGATTTTTAAGAACTTTCTCACGATTGTCCTCGTCTAGCTCCATTAAAACCTCTGAAGTGGTTTCGGAATCTAGAAGTTTGATAACATACATGGCTTCTTCTAGATTTACTTCATCTAGAATTTCTGCAATATCCGCATAGTGAAACTCATTAAGCAATCGTTGTAGTTCCTTATCATCTTGAATAGCGATAAGGTCTTCAACTTGTTTTATAAGTTCGTCGGTAAGTTCAAATTGTATGTTTTCGTTTTCTTCAGACATGAGATTTATTAATCTTTTCACTCTATCGAAACGACAAAGATTTTATTCGTTAATATCATTTTCAATTAGCTGTGTAAGTTCTATAAACTGTTGCACACTTAATTGTTCTGGGCGTTTGCCAAAGATAACATCTTCTCTTAGATTATCGGATAAATTAAAGATTTTTAAGCTGTTTCGAAGCGTTTTTCTTCTTTGTTGAAAAGCTGCTTTTACTACTTTAAAAAGTAACTTGTCGTTACACGGTAAAGTGTAGTTTTCTTTTCTTGTAAGTCGAAGGACCCCAGATTCTACTTTTGGTGGCGGATTAAAAACTTCTGGAGGTACAGTAAATAAATATTCGGCATCATAAAATGCTTGTGCTAATACTGAAAGAATTCCGTAAACTTTAGAACCTTCTTTAGAGCAGATACGCTCTGCGACTTCCTTTTGAAACATTCCAGAAAACTCCGGAATTTGATCGCGCATTTCTAAGGTTTTAAAAACGATTTGAGTAGAAATATTATAAGGGAAGTTTCCTATAATGGCAAATGGTTCGCCTTTAAAAACTTCGTTTAAATCGTACTTTAAAAAGTCTTTTTCTATAATTCTAGAAGCTAAATTTAAGTAGTTGTTTTTTAAGTATTCTACAGATTCTGTGTCAATTTCAATGACATGGGTTGTAATATCTTTTTTTAGCAAATACTTGGTTAAAACTCCGGTTCCTGGGCCAATCTCTAAAACGGTTTTATAGTTTTTAAGGCTTAGGGTGTCTGCAATTCTTTTTGCGATAGATTCATCGTTTAAAAAATGCTGTCCTAAATGTTTTTTTGCTTTTACTTGGTGTTGATTGCCCACGAATTCACGATTTATTTTTATATGTAATTATACTTCGACCTGTTAGGATAGAATTATTTGAAAGTTACAGAAAATTCGTCTACTATTTCTAATTCTGTTCTAAAAGCTAACATTTTATCTGCAAACTTCAAAGATCCATCTGCTCTTAGTCTTTCGGCATCTTCTCTATAATATTTATCTAGATGCTCACGAGATTTTGCTCGGTATTGAATAGAGTAGGTGAGTCCGCCCATTTCTTCTTCAACTAAAACTCTTGTAAGTTTGGCTTCTGTGAAATTACCAGTTCCTAGTACTTGCGGAATATGTTCTTTTATCCAAAGCATCCAATCGTCATGAATACTCTCGTCTATATTAACGGTTACGTTGTATATTATCATCCTGCTACGTTTCTAATTTAAAAAGATACTACAAATAACAGAAGTTCTAGTGCAGCATCAAAGCGTTTTGTCTTTTTTTGCTGAATAATGTGGGAATTTTACTTTAGTTAATGGCGTCTCCGCGAAGCATTCTGTAGTTTTTTCTAGCTTCTATAAAATAAATACTGTCTTGGTGATTGAAAAGAATTTCCTCATATAGCTCCTTTGCCTTTTCGGGCTGGTCTAGGATGTCTTTATATAAGTTAGCTAGGTAGAAAAGCGCATCGTCTGCTAATATTTCTTCTTTATAATTAGCGATTATTTGTTTGTAATTTTCTTCGGCCTTTTCATAAAGTTTTTTTCTTTCAAAAAGGTATGCTTGTTTAAAAAGCGCTTGATCTACAATAGTTTCGGTTTTGTGTGCTTGTAAAATCTTATCTAAAACTATTATGGCTTCTTTAGTTTTATTTTGAAATTCTAACAAATCGGCTTTAGCATATAGTTTTAATGCTGTTTGTGTGGAATCTTCGAATTTATTATCTGAAATTAGTAGTTTCAAGTCTAAAGCATCATTTGCTATGAGTTGCGAAGTGGAAGTTTTTAATATATTTAGTTGCGACTCTGCCCATTTAAAATCGCCCTTATAATAACTAGTTTTTGCTACTTTAAAACGAGCTGTTTGCGATATGGTGCTGTTTTTTAGATTTCTTTGAATTTGGGTATAGTAAATTAATGCTTCGTTAAATTTTTCTTGTAAAACTAAAATGTCTCCTAATTCTAATTTCACCTTGGCTTCTTGGTGACTTGATAGGTTTAGTTTTAAGCTTTCTTTTAAAACATTGCTCGCTTGCTCTGTATCTCTTAAGTTAAAGGCTAAAAAGTGCGCGTAATCCACTTGTAGGTCTATTGTGCCAGGGAACCTTCCGTAGGTTTCTAATAGGTTTAGGTATTTCTTGTTTAAATCTGGATAATCTTTCTCTTGTGCGTTTTTAATTTCTATCTGAAGAATATTACTATGTGCCTTTAGGGTGATACCTGGATCTGAAGCAATTTCTATGATATACTCAAATATTTCTTTAGCAATATCGTCTTGCTTATCGCTTGCAGCTACCAATGCAACACTTTCTATTCGGTATAAACTTTCTGGGTTTCTTTTGAATATGGCTTTTTCCTGAAGAAATGCCTTATAATATTCTTTTTGTTGCATGTACAACCAACTCAATAAATCATTGAAAAGTAAGTCTGGTGTTTCTTGAATTTTCTTTAATAGAATCTTATTCAGGATTTTGTTATTTGGGTTGTTTTTGTCTTCACTAACAAACTCACTGAAGGAATTTTTTATAGTAGGAATATACTTTTCATTGCTTTGAATGAAGTTTATATAGCTAGAAAACATCTTTTCTACATTTCCTTGTTCTCCATATATTCTAGCTAATTGTATGTTGAAGTTGAAGTCTGGTTTTAGCTCCATTGCTTTCTCATAGGTTGCTATGGCTTGTTCTAAAAGGGAGTGATCTTCAAACGAACGACCAACGGAATATGCATACGAAACATTGGAATTAATAGTTTCTATAGCTTTGTTGTAGTTGCTATTTGCTTCTTCTAGGTTATTTTGAAGTTGGAAGTTATAACCTAACTCTACAAATAGCGCAGGATAGTTTCTTCTTGAAATTTGTAGTTCTAGTAGCTCTTGAGCCTTATCTAATTGTTCTAACTGTTGGTGTGTTTTAACTAATTGGGTAAGGTAGTTATAGTTATAAGGATCTTTTTGGATAAGCTTTTTATATAGAATTTGCGCTTTTTCAAACTCTCCATTTTTAAAATACTCTTTTGCCACAATAACATCTTGGTCTTGTGCTATTGCTTGAAAACAAAAAACAAAAAAGATTATAAATAAAAACCGCATTTTTTAAAACTACTTTGGGTAAATATAAGAAATGTAAGTTGTAGATGTTGTGAATAAGAATATAAAAAAATGCCTGAAATATTATTTCAGGCATTTACCAATCTAAATTATTGTGCTATTAATCGATGTCAATTTAACATGATTCAAAAACTAGACTGGGACTTTTTTCAAATATCCTTAATAATTCGCCGCTATTGCAGAATTATTCATAGGAATAATCAACCAAAACCCTAGAATAAAACTTTAATAGCAACAAAAATCAAAATAACTAGAAGAAAAACACGAAGGATATTCTTCATTCATAAATAGGTTTTTAGAGTTTGGTTTTATAAACATCATAAAAAAAAATCAAAAAACCATAAAAAACGCTAAAAATTCGACGAATGGCACGAACTTTTAGCGCTTTACTTGTAAAATATTAAAAATATTGTAGGTTTTTCTGTGAAATATCTATAATTAGTTAATGATTTTGAATCCTGTATAAGGAACTAATACATCAGGTATTACAATTCCTTCTTCTGTTTGGTAATTTTCAAGGATTCCTGCTAAAACTCTTGGTAAAGCTAAAGAGCTTCCGTTTAAAGTATGGGCAAGTTCATTTTTACCTTCGCTATTTTTAAAACGTAGTTTTAATCTGTTTGCTTGAAAAGTTTCAAAGTTTGAAACACTTGAGATTTCTAACCATCTATCTTGAGCAGTAGAGAATAATTCAAAATCATAGGTTAACGCAGATGTAAAACCTAAATCTCCACCACAAAGTCTTAAAATTCTGTATGGTAATTTTAATTCTTTTAAGATAGATTTAATGTGTTCTACCATTTCGTCTAAAGCAACATAAGAACGCTCAGGGTGTTCTACTCGTAAGATCTCTACTTTATCAAATTGGTGTAGTCTGTTTAGTCCTCTAACGTGTGCACCGTAGCTTCCGGCTTCTCTTCTAAAGCACGGAGTATAACCTGTAATGCCTATAGGAAGATCTGCCTCGTTAAGTAAAACATCTCTAAAAATATTTGTTCCAGGAACTTCTGCTGTAGGGATTAGGTATAAATTATCTTCTGTAACATGATACATTTGTCCTTCTTTGTCTGGTAGTTGCCCTGTTCCAAAACCTGAGGCTTCATTTACTAAGTGTGGAAGTTGGTATTCTGTATAACCTGCTTCGGTGTTTTTATCTAAGAAATAAGTGATTAATGCACGTTGTAGTCTAGCACCTTTTCCTTTGTAAACAGGAAATCCTGCTCCAGTAATTTTATTACCTAGCTCAAAGTCGATGATATCATATTTCTTTGCAAGCTCCCAGTGTGGTAAAGCTTTGCTGTGTAATGTAGGAACGTCTCCCTCTTTGTAAACTTCCTCGTTGTCCTCTTCTGAATTTCCTGCAGGTACAGAAGGATGTGGTACGTTTGGAATTTTATATAATAAGTCCTGTAAAGTTTCTAAAGTACTGTTTAGCTTTTCGTTTAACTCTTTAGAAGTTTCTTTTAAAGCTGAGGTTTTAGTTTTTAAAACATTTGCTTTTTCCGCTTCACCAGATTTAAAAAGGATACCAATTTCTTTGGAGATCGCATTAGATTCTGCAAGGGTATTATCTAATGTTGTTTGAATTTGTTTTCTCTCTTCATCAAGAGTAATTACTTCATCAATAATTTTTGAAGCATCGAAATTACGTTTTTCTAAACTCTTAATTACTAAATATTTGTTCTCTCTAATAAATGGTACCTGTAACATGTTTTGTGTTTTTAAGCTGATAAATTTCAGTGGAATGTGCAAAAATAAGAAATAGTTTAGATTGCAGCCGCTTTTAATCTAGTTTTGAAGGTAAAATCCAATCGCTATGTTTAAAAGCGCTCCATGAAACGGATGCAATGTCTATTTCAGAATCAATATAGTCTTGGTGTTTTCTTCCGTTTATGCTTATGCTGCTGTGTATATATACTTCAATATCTCTTCCTTTTTCGGCGTATTCTTCTTTGAGGCGCTGGGCAAATTGCCACATGGCATCTGGGTGGGTGCTAACCAATCTTACTTGTTTTTGCGTTAGGTAATCATCCAATTTTATGATTTCTTGTTGACTATTTCCCTTGTCATTAATTTTAAAAGTAATGAATCCAGATTTTGCTCTAAGCATCATGCGCCAAGACAATCTATGTCCTTCTTCTGTCCAAAGTACATTGTCTTTTATAAAGTGGTGACGGATTGGTAATGCAATCTGTATGATAAAATAAATAGAAAAAAATGTAATAAGTGCTTTGTTGTAATTAGGAACAATAATTTCGTCTTTATCGTAAAACTCCTTTTTCTTAAAGAAGATATTTTTAATGGTTTTAGGCGGAAAAAAGAAAAGACTGAAAGCTAATGCTAAGTATGGGAAAATTCCAACCTGAAACACTGCAGAATTAAATAAATGAAAGAAAATAGAACCGAAGAAAGCAAGTTTTCTAGTTGGTTTGTAAAGCAGAAGAATAACTACTAGGCCATCGTAAAGAATACCTCCATAGGCTAGAAAGTAATGTATCCAGTTTTGCTGAAGAAACTCACCAATAATAGGAAGGTCTCTTTTTCCTTGCATGAAAATCTTCATGGTAGTTGTATCTAGCCAATCTGGATATATTTTAGCAATAGAACCGTAGGTGTAAACAATAAACATTTGTAAAATAAACACCCAAGCACACCATTGCGGCATAGAATTACTTTTTATTTCGGGATTAATTTTAGCATCGACCGAATGATATTTATTTGCAGGTAGAAATATCATGATAAAGCTTAGTAAAACCAATAAGTAATAATGGTTGTTGTAAGATGCTTTTTGCATTAAATAAGTGGCTGTCCACATAAGTGCAAAAGCAATGCTGCTTAATCGGTATTTATATCCAATCATGATCAGGAAGCCAAATATCCCCATGACCAAATAGTAAATATACATGCCGTTTCCCGGAAGCGGTTGTAACCATCCAAAACCAATAAAAGTGAAAGTGAATTTTGGGTCTACAAAAGCTCTGCTAACCCAGCCTGTGAAAATAGCCCCAACGGATTCTAAAAAACATAATAAGCCAAAAAGGATTCTAAATACAATTAGAGCACTATTGTCTATATGTTTAAATAGAAAGTTATTTAGCATGATGTTGTTTCAAGAACTCTAAGGCTTCAATTTTATCTTGGTTGATTTGGTTTTTCAATTCTTCAACCGAATCAAATTTTTGTTCGTCTCTTATTCTAGTTAAAAATTCTATAGATACTTCTTCTCCATAAATATCCTGGTTGAAATCAAAGAAATGAACTTCTATTGTTTCTTTGCTTTTATTACTAACAGTTGGAGTAGTGCCAATATTCATCATACCGAATAGCTTTTGCTCTTTGTGTGTAGCACTAACTATATAAACACCTTGTTTTGGTATCAGTTTATAATCTTCATCTACTTGAATATTTGCCGTTGGAAAACCTAAGGTTCCTCCTAAGCCTTTTCCTTTTACAACAGTACCTTTTAACATGAAGTTATAACCTAAAAAGGAATTTGCTGTTAGTATATCTCCTGCATCTAAGGCAGCTCTAATTTTTGTAGAACTTACAGAAACATCGTTAATGTCTTGTGCTGAAATTTCTTCTACTTCAAAATTATATAATTCTCCAAATTTCTTTAGGTCGTCAATATTTGCCGCTCTATTTCTTCCAAAATGATGGTCGTAACCAATGATTATTTTTTTTATATGCAGTTGGTTAACTAGAATGTTTACTACAAATTCTTCGGCAGTAAGACGGGAAAACTCCTGGGTAAATGTTTTGATGAATAAACTGTCTAGACCTAGGTTTTTTAGTATTTCAGAACGCTCATCGATGGTGTTAATAAGCTTGATGTTAGCGTCTTTTTGTAAGACCATTCTTGGATGTGGGAAAAAGGTTAAAACAACCGATTTTAAACCGTCTTTTTTGGCAGTATTAACTAGTCTTTCGATTATTTTTTGATGTCCGATATGAACCCCATCAAAAGTACCAATTGTTGCAACAGAGTTTTTGCAAAGAGAATTATTAAAGTTTTTAATTTTCAACATACAAAAGAATAAAGCTATCTAAATTAAAGCAATAATAACAATATATGATTAAAATAGGTTTTTGTTGCTTTATAAAATGGAATAACAAAAGTACGATTTTGCTATACTATTTAAGTAACAAAAAATCTATAATTTATTTTCTAGACAATCTTTATAGAATGCTCTTTATGTTTATTTCAAATGAAGTAGAAATATCACAGAAACTTAGGAGTTTTATTTCCCGTTAAAAGTATTCATAGTATTGTTTACACCAGCTGTACCAAAAGATTTTATAAGTTCTGTAGCTTTATCTAATCTTTCAGGAAGTTTAGCATTTTCTTCCTCTGTCCATTCTCCTAAAACGTAATCTACCTGACTTCCTTTGCTAAAAGCATCGCTAATTCCAAAACGGAATCTGTTGTACTTTGTAGTGTTTAGCTTTTCTTGTGTGTCTTTAAGTCCGTTATGACCACCATCGCTTCCTTTCGTTTTTAAACGAATGCTCCCGAAAGGTAAATTCAAATCGTCTGTAATTACTAGTAAGTTTTCTAGTGGAATTTTTTCTTTGGTTAACCAGTACAGAATTGCTTTTCCACTTAAATTCATATAGGTACTTGGTTTCAAGAAAATGAAAGTTCTTCCTTTAAATCTATAGCTAGTAATTTCGCCAAGTTTTTGCGTTTCAAAAGTAAGATCTTCTTTTTTCGCAAAATGGTCTAATATTTTAAAGCCAATATTGTGTCTAGTGTTAGTGTATTTATCACCAATATTTCCAAGTCCAACAATAAGATATTTTTTCATAGTATCTATTTCTTCTATTTTATGTAGTGTTTCTTTTTGTTTGAAAAAGTGTTTTAGAAATGTACACATAGAAGGTTTTCGTTTTTTGTAAAAATAAAAAAAGCATTCTGTTTCCCGATAGTATCGAGACAGAATGCTTTAATGTTTTAAAATAAAGAAATTTATTCTTGAGTAGCTTCAGCTGCTTCTTCAGCACCTTCTTCTTCATCCTCATCAATATCAACAACCGCAGTTCTTGAAGTTTTGATTTGACAAACAACTGTGTTGTCAGAATGTAATAAAGTATATTTTTCTTGATTTAAGTCTCTTACAGAAACCTTATCTCCAATTTTTAATGGAGTAATGTCGATTTCGATAAAGTCTGGTAAGTTAGCTGGTAAAGCTTTAACACGAAGTTTTCTGTTGTTTTTTCTTAAAACACCACCATTTTTAACTCCACGAGAATTACCTACTAAGTTTACAGGAACGAATAATGCGATTTCTTTATCATCAAATAACTGGTAGAAATCTACGTGTAGAATTCTGTCTGTTACAGGGTGAAATTGAATGTCTTGTAAAACTGCATTAAACGTAGACCCGTCAGCAAGCTCAATCACAACTGTATGCGCATTTGGCGTGTATACTAGTTTAGAGAAGGCTAATTCAGGTGCAGAGAAATGCACTGGTTTGTCTCCTCCGTATAATACGCAAGGAACCTGACCAGCATTACGTAAGGCTTTTGTTGCTTTCTTGCCCACGCTTTCTCTTTGAGATCCGTTGATTGTAATTGATTTCATTTTTATTTATATTTAATTATTAATTTTAAATCTTCTTTCAAGTATCTGTAGCTCTTCGGTTAGAAGAAAAACAGACTACATTAAAAATTTTGAGCTAATAGATTTGTTGTGGTGTACATTTTGCATCACCTCGGCAAATAAATTAGCAGCACTTAATACTCTAATTTTAGGGCTTTCTTGTTGAAGAGGAATAGAGTCTGTAACTATTAATTCTTCAAGCTTAGAGTTCTTAATTTTCTCGTAAGCACCACCAGATAAAATAGGGTGTGTGCAAATTGCACGAACGCTAAGAGCACCTCTTTCCATCATTAAATCTGCTGCCTTTGTTAAAGTGCCAGCTGTGTCTACCATATCATCTACTAAAACTACATTCTTCCCTGTAACATCACCAATAAGTTCCATGTGTGAAATCACATTTGCTTTAGCACGTTGCTTATAACAAATAACAACATCACTTTCTAAAGCCTTAGAATATGCGTAAGCTCTTTTAGAACCACCCATATCTGGTGAAGCAATTGTTAAGTTAGGTAGGTTTAAACTTTTTAAATATGGTAAAAATATGGTGGATGCAAACAGGTGATCTACAGGTTTTTCAAAAAATCCTTGTATTTGATCTGCGTGCAAATCCATAGTAATTATTCTAGTAGCTCCAGCTGCTTCCAGCATTTTTGCAACCAATTTAGCTGCAATAGGAACTCTAGGTTTGTCTTTTCTGTCTTGTCTTGCCCAACCGAAATAAGGCATAACTGCTGTTATATGTCTTGCCGATGCACGTTTTGCAGCATCAATCATTAACAACATTTCCATTAAATTTTCAGGGCCAGGATTTGTTGATCCTATAATAAACACACGTGCTCCACGAATAGATTCTTCATAAGATGGTTGAAACTCACCATCACTATAAGTAGATGTGATTACATTTCCTAGTTGTGTTCCATAAGCGTCAGCAATTTTTTGTGCAAGTACTTTACTTTGCATGCAAGAAAAAATCTTAGCTTCGGTAATGGTGTTTAACATGATTAACCTATTGTTTTGTAGCGGTTTAAACTGCCTATTTTTTAATGAGGTGCAAATTTAGAGTTTTTTTTTGTTCTATAAAGGATTTAAGTGCTCTTTTTCATAGTTTGTTGGAAAAATAAATTATTTTTGCAGCACTTTAATGCTCAAGTGGCGGAATTGGTAGACGCGTCGGATTCAAAATCCGATTCTTAGGAGTGTGGGTTCGAGCCCCACCTTGAGTACTTTGAATTTCTTAAAACGTACTATTCATGGTTAATATTTGGATAGTACGTTTTTATTTTCCCCACATATTCCCCACAATTCAAAAAAACCTTAATTGTATAGAACTTAATAGAACCAGTTTCTTTTAATGTTGCATAAATACCAAAAACAGAAAATCATTATTTATGGTTAGTTGTTTTAACTCCTTAAATAATGACTTAATATACTGTTATTCAATACTATACCCCCCTATGTAGTATTTTCAAGTGAGTAAAATTCCGACTAACAGGCGATGTACACTAGGTTAAGACCTTATAGATGTTTACCCATACCCCTTTATTTTTGTGGTAAAATCTTATAAAAGTATTCGCCTTTATGTTATTTTAAAGGTAAATGCCCCCAACCATTTTCAATAGGTTGCTGTTGTTGTTCTCTTTGGGTTGAGTTTGTGTTTGCTACCCAGCTAATAACAAAACTCTTAAAACTTTCAATAGTTCCGTTGTTCTTTGGTTTGAGTTTAAATTTTTCAATACACAAACTCCATTGTTCGCTAGTTAACTTGTATTTGTTTTTAATCTCTTTAATCTCTTTATTATTAGAGTTTAAAAAATCAAAGTGAGAGCCCTCTCTCTTATATTTAATATTCTTATTATTTATATACTTATTATGCTGTTTTGTTTCGGATAGGGTTGTCGGTTTATTCCCGATAGGGTTGTCGGTTTGTTTCCGATAGGTTGCCAGTTTATTTCCGATAGGTGTTAACTTAAAGTAAACGATATTTCCCGCCTCTTTATTTATATGTTTACTTATTAGTTTTTCTTTTAACAAACCAGTTGTTAACCTTTCAGCAATACCACTATTAGGCCTTTTAACTTTTTGGTTGTTCTTTTTTATGCCGTAATTTAAATGAGGTAATTGTGATCGTAATTTGTCATAAGATATATTATAGTAAGTTTCATTATTAATCTCAATTGTATTTATGTTTTGCCAATTCTCAATTAGTGAGTGAATTTCGTTAAGTAGAATTGCGTCAATAAAATCTAATTTAGAGGTTGGGTTATTGTCTAGATAATTTTTGAGGCCTAGAGCGTTGTATTTAGGTGTGAAATTCATTACATTTACTTTGTATTAGCGTTGCCCGTTATTACGAACATTTGAACAAATTAAAGAGCTGTCTAACGGCTCTTTTTTTATTATGTTATGTTTCTTAATGTGATCAACTATAAAGTGTTTGAGTATTTCTTTTTTGCATATATAAAAGTCTTTAAAAATATCAATCGTTAAGCTCTTACAAATGTTAGTACTTTGTATAATTACTAAATGTTGAGGGGTTTCAAAGTTTCGGCCTTTATGGTTTTTAGTGGTTAGGTTTAATTCTCTTGTTATGTTTCCCTCGAAAACATTTTTAATGTTAGTATTGGCCAGTCCAGTTTTTGCACTATTATACCATTTGTCATATTTGAAATATAGCCAGTAATCAAAATAACGGCTCCTATCGTGGAACCCGTTGTCAAGTTCTAGCCTTATAGTTTTAGAAAACAAAGGATCGTTATTGAACTTCGTTTCGTAGTCTATTGTTGTTCTCTTTTGATTTGTGCCAGTCTGTAAATAAGTGGCTCTTTTGAATTGTATGTTGCCCGTATTCATTGTATTACTTGTTTGAGTTATACAATGTTTCTATTACTTCTTTACGACTGAAATAGGTTTTATTCCCCATTTTGTAGGGTTTTAAAATACCTTTGTTTACCCAGTCATGTAATGCAGTAAGACTAATTTTTAAAAGGTCGGCCGTTTCGTTTCTTGTTAAAAACTCGTCTGGCTCTTTAGGTTGGAAGTTTTGTTTTAGTTCGTCTAATTGTGCCTTAATTTTTTCATCAATTAGGTTTGCTAGTGCTGTTGGCGTTGTACTTAAAAACTGAATTGTTTCCATAACTTATAATGTTTTGATTAATAATGTTATGGCAAATATTAGAAGTCGTTAATTCAACTTTATATCAATTTAATTCAATCTTATTGAGTTTTTGAAAATAGGTTGTAAAGTTCAGTTAATTCCCGTTCGAATTTCTTGTATCTTTTGTCGTGTTTATGTTCGAAATTCAATCGGCTAAACTTTGGTTTAATTTCTTTGTATTGTTTCACGAACATTAAATAACCTTGTGCGGTTGTTTTGATTAATTTCTGTTCGTTAAGAAAAATATATAAAAGAGTGTATTTAGCTGTTGGGAACTTGTCTTTATCTGTAAAGTTTTCGTCAAGGTAATCAAATGCCTCAAGGCCGTTTTTGTAGAAAAACTCTTGAAAAGGTTTTTTCTTTTTTACGATTTGTATGTTTTCTGAAATATGTTTTTCTAGTCTTAAATAGTCATTATAATTAAAAAAACCTACTCTTATTGTATTTGCCCAGTAATCAAATTCTTTGTTTGGTAAATACTCTTTAGGGTATGGGTAATCTGTTGCAGTAATTAATAAAGAGTTAATCTTATTAAGTAATCTAAAACTTTCGTTTTCGATATGTATTAATAAGTCTTTTTTTAATGCAGTGCTACATTTGTTTATGCGTTCGGGGTTTTCGTTTATTTCTTTTAGGTAGTCTGTTAATTTGTAGGAACTTGTTTTTAGTGTTTGTTTATCCATTTGAACAATGTTTTTTTATTAGCCCGCTATTTTGTTTCTAAATTCCTTATAATTTTTATAAGGTTGTTTACTAGTTATGTTTTTAACTTGTTCGTTTAAATAGTTAAATGCCTCTTTTCTTGTTTTGTATAAGGGTAATAATTCAAAATAGGTATTATAAAAACCTATCGGCGTTGTTATGTCTAAATGATTTTTCATGCTGTTTCTGTTTTAACGATTTTTAGTTTTGTTTTCTGTTGTTTCTTTTGTTCTTGAACTTGCCAAAAGTTATTTAATACGTTTGCGCTATCCTTTGCAGTTTTACCAATATAGTTTAAAAACATTTTTTCGGTTTGGTGTCCAGTAACGGCCATTAGTACAGGGGTTGGAAGTTGGCCGTAATGATTTGTTGCAAATGATCTCCTACATATATGAGAGGTAACAAGTTCGTATTTGTTGTATTCTCCTTTTACTTTACGCCAAACGCCTTTTTTTAGTTTAGTTTGTTTAGCGCCTTTAACGACCTCGTTTATTTTAGCCAATTCACATACTTTTTTAATATAATCGTTAAACCTTTGATTTGTTATTTTTCGAGGGAACTCGCCGTTGTTGTTATCTAGTATCTCTTTAACTTGTGGGTGTAGTGGTAAGATTATTTTTTGATTTGTTTTTTTTGCCGTGTATTCAATAAACCCATTATGTATATTCTCTTTAGTGAAATTTAATAAGTCGCTAACTCTGGCGCCAGTCCAAACGCCGATAATTAACCAGTTTCTAGCGTTGTTTAAATATGGTTTCTCTTTAAAGTCGTGTTTGTAGATATTTTCTATTTCGGTTTCGTTAAGTGTTATAAAACTAACTTTTTCTTTTGTTGCTCTAAATTCCCCGTTTAAAACTATCGGGTTTATTTTAATGCCGTATTTTTTTGCATCAATACAAAGTGTCTTAATGTAATTAATGTAACGGCCAGTAGTGTTTAAATTTAGTTTCTCGGTGTTAAGTAGATAGTTTTTAAAGTCTTTGTAAAACTTTAAATCAATCATTTCAAAAGTGTATCGTTTCTTTTTGTGACTTTCAAAAGATGTGAGTTTGTTAATTATGGTAACATATCGTTTTAGAGTGTTATTAGTAACGCCAGTAATACCAGTATTTAAAACTTTAGATTTTGAATTCTCTTTGTAGTGTTTTGCGTAGTCTAACAAATAGTTTAAATCTGTTTTGCTGTCTTGGTTGAAGTATTGTTTAATTGTATGGTTTAACCAATCTGAATTTATTATTCCACCTTTAGAGTAATGATCGTTAAAGCTGTTTAAGATTAAAGTCTTAAGGTTGTTAAGATCGTTTTGTAAATTCTTTTTGTCTGCAAATTCTGAAATTTGTTTTACGGCTCCTTTTTGGTTGTTCCAATATTTAGGGTTTATAAGTAGTGATGTTGATTTGCTAAAATCATATTTTCTCCCATGTTTAAACCTTAAATAAATTGTGCTAGGGTTGTTGTTTCCTTTTAATATAAATTTAATAGTTGCCATAATACATTACATTGTTGAACACTCAAATATAATTAAAGTTAAATACTTTCCCCACATATTCCCCACATTTTGCGTATTTGTTCTAATTTATCCTTACTTAAATGTATTTGTAATATTATAAATAAAACCTTTGAGTAGTAATAAAATAAGGGTGTTGGGGTTGTTTTTAGAGGGTTTAGTAAACTATCTAAATAAAGGGTGGTTCATTCCCACCTTGAGTACAAATAAACAAGCTGTAAGTGTTTCTTAATGAAATATTTTCGGCTTTTTTTTATGCCTTTTATTCAAATGAAATTCAATGAAATTAGCACTTGATTAACTCTATGTTAGAAGATTTTATCTGAATATTTAGCTCCTTTCCTTAAAAAAACTATATTTGTCGGTCGTTGATTTTATGGGTTTCGTAGCCCATGATTTCAACCTTTTTTATATATTAAAAACAAACAAAAAAATTATGAAAAAATTAGGTGTATTATTAGCAGCATTTATTGTTAGTACAGTGTCTTATTCACAACTACAAGTTTCAGTAGGATCAGGATATGCAATTGGAAGTGCTGAAATGAAATTAGGAGAAACTGTAACTAGTACAAGTGTAGAAAACGAATACGGTAGTTATGGTGAAGGTGTAAACTTTCAAGTAAGAGGAACTTATTTCTTAAATGAAACTTTTGGTATTGATCTTGGAGTAGGTTACTTACAAGGTACAGATCAAACGATTGCAGATGTTTATGTTCCTGGTTATAGAGAGACAGATGCAATTGCTAGAGCACGAGCTTTTGGAGGATCTCTTTCTGCAGTATATAAATTCACTAATAACATATATGGTCGTTTTGGAGCATTAATTAAAGTAGGGGGTAAAACAGAAGCGGTAGTTTCTGATAAAAATTATTATGTTGAGGAGCCTAATGCTTCTAACCCTCAAGGAACAACAGTAGCTCAAGCATTTGGTCTTCCTGATGGATCTTATTCTCAAACTAATTATAAAGAAGATTTCCACGGAAAATTCCCTTTAGGTTTTACAGGAGCTTTAGGATATGAGTATGACTTAGGCTCTAACTTTAGCCTTTTTGTGGAAGCAGAATACTACGGGATTAGCTTAAAGAGAAAAGATTCTGAATTATCAGAATTTAATACAGATATCGTTCTTCCTGATGGTACAGTAGCTGTTCAAAGCTTTTATTCTCTTGACAACTTACCTGAAGGATATAACAAGGAAACAACTTATGTAGATGAGTTAGACCAATCGAATACAGATTCTTCTAAAAAATTATCTCAAAAAGTACCATATTCTTCTTTCGGATTAAACGTTGGTATTACTTACAAATTTAACCGTTCTGCTAAAAAAGAATAGTTTACTATTAGCTCTTTGACGAGTTAATTAGAAATAATAAACCCTATTGAAACAAATGTTTTAATAGGGTTTTGTTTTGTTAGGGAGTTTCGGTTTTAGTTTAGCTCCTTCATAATTTCAGAAAACAATTCATAAGATCTAATCTTGTCTTTTATGTCATAAATATTTGTGACAGCAATAAGTTCATCTACTTTAGATTTTTCTATAAATTCTGCAATCTGGGATTTCACGCTTGCCTTGCTTCCTATAAAGGAATACTTCAGCATCTGATTTATTTGTGGGTGTTGTATGATCTCTTTGAATTCTTCGTTCATTTCTGTTGGAGGCTGTACAAAATCCCGTTTTCCAGTAAGAATACCAACAATCATACGGATTAAAGAGGTGAATAAACGCTGTGCTTCTTCATCTGTATCGGCAACAATAATATTAACACCAGCCATCACGTAAGGTTTTTCTAAAACTTTTGAAGGCTGAAACTCTTTACGGTAAATTTCTATAGCTTCCCATAAATGTCTTGTGGCAAAGTGACTAGCAAAAGCATAAGGCAATCCTTTTTTTGCTGCTAAATGTGCGCTATCTGTGCTAGAGCCTAAGATATAAAGAGGAACGTCAACACCTTCTGCAACTGTAGCACGGACTTTAGCATTCGCATTTTCTTTAGAAAAATATCTTTCAATTTTTTCTATTTCATTAGGAAAAGAATGAGCAGCTTGCATGAAGTCGGATCGAATTGCTTGTGCTGTTTCTCTATCGGTTCCAGGTGCTCTCCCTAAACCTAAGTCAATTCGGTTTGGATATAAGGAGCCAAGTGTTCCAAATTGTTCGGCAATAATTAAAGGGGAATGGTTGGGTAGCATTACACCGCCAGAACCCACTCTAATGGTTTTTGTTCCTTGGGCAACATAACCTATTAAAACCGAAGTTGCACTACTTCCAATATTTGGCGAATTATGATGTTCTGCCAACCAGTATCTTGTGTAGCCAAAGTTTTCGGCGTTTTGCGCTAATTCAAGGGTGTTATTAAAAGTTTGTTTCAGACTATGTCCTTCAGAAACTAAGGCTAAATCTAAAACAGAATAGTATGTATGTTTTTTGTTCATAAATGAAATCGATATTTTATAAGATAGAAATCTAAATCTTCTATATTAAAACGATAAAAGAAATTTTTTTACTACCATGTAGAAGTAGAGAAATATACAATAAAAGGGATTGTAGTCCTAATTCTTGTTTGCTAATTCTGTTTGTGGTAGGAGAGAGCAAAATTACTTATAATTTTAAACTCCGTGTTTTGGGAAATCTTATATTTTTTTGAGCTTAAATGCTAAGTACAATAAATTATTTTACGAATAGATTAAGAAAATCTTTAGTGATTTTAATATGTGTAAGTTTTATCTTTGACCTTAGGAATAATATCGTGCATCTTGTTTTTGTATAATCTAAAGCTGATAAACCAATTAATATCTAAAATTAAATCCATTATATTGTTCCTATGAAACTCTAATAAAATTTTATGGATCACTCTAAGTTGATAAGTGCAATAAATAAACAAAAGGAAGAAATTAATGTCTCGATGACCTTGAAATTAGAGTCACAGCGTTTTACCCAGTTACTTTTTAGAGCTTTATTTGATCGTACCACAGATACCGAAAAAGCAATAGAAGAATTAGAATCTTTGTTTATTGTTATTCGTGATTTAGCTTGTCCGCATATTGCCGATAAACCCTGTAAAAGATGGGGGGACTTTTGTTTGAGTATTCCGTATTTGTTTTCAAGTTTAAAAAAGGATGCGGCTACTATCTACGAAAATGACCCAGCGGCAGCTTCTATTGAAGAAGTATATTTAGCATACCCTGGATTTTATGCGATTGCTATTTACAGAATGGCGCGTGAGTTTTATAAGCTAAATTTACCTTTAATACCGCGACTTATGACGGAGTATGCCCACCAACTTACGGGTATTGATATTCACCCAGGTGCGCAAATAGGGGAGTCATTTTTTATAGATCATGGAACCGGAGTTGTAATTGGTGAAACAGCGGAAATACACGAGAATGTTAAGATTTATCAAGGGGTAACTCTTGGTGCGCTTAAGGTTAAAAAACAACTGAAAAATGTAAAACGTCATCCTACTATAGAGAAAAATGTAGTGATATATGCCAATGCTTCTATTCTTGGAGGCGATACTATTATTGGTGAAAATAGCATTATAGGAGGAAGTACTTGGCTTACGGCCTCTGTAGATAAAAATTCTATTGTTTTACATACGCCAACCGTGGAAGTAATTAGCAAAACAGAAAAAAAATGAAGAACACAAGTATATTAGATCAAATAGGAAATACACCACTAGTAAAATCCCGCGTATTAAATACCAACCCAAATGTGAGTTTGTATTTTAAACTAGAAGGGAATAATCCTGGTGGTAGCGTTAAGGATAGAGCAGCTTATTTTATGATTAAAGATGCTTTAGACAAAGGAGAAATCAATTCTTCTTCAAAATTAATTGAAGCTACAAGCGGAAACACAGGTATTGCTTTAGCAATGATAGCAGGTATATTTAAATTAGATCTAGAATTGGTGATGCCTGAAACTGCAACCAAAGAGCGAGTACAAACGATGGAGGCTTATGGGGCAAAGGTAACGCTTCATCCAGATGGAATTGAGGGAGCACGAGATTATGCTATTGCTAAAGTAGAAAATGAAAACTATTACTCGTTTAACCAATTTGCGAATGATAATAATTGGAAAGCACATTATAATACTACGGGGCCAGAAATATGGCGTGATACAGAAGGCGAAATCACACATTTTGTGTCTTCTATGGGAACTACGGGTACTATTATGGGTACCTCCACTTACTTGAAAGAACAAAATAAAAACATACAAATTGTTGGTGTACAGCCAACCGACGATTCTAATATTCCGGGGATTCGTAAATGGCCAAAGGCTTATTTACCAAAAATATTTAATGCAGATAAAGTAGATAGCACTCTTGAGGTGAGTCGTGAGGAAGCAGTAGAAATGACAAGGCGCTTAGCAAAAGAAGAAGGAATATTTGCGGGTATGAGTAGTGGTGGAGCAACAGCTGCGGCACTAAGATTGGCAAGCACTTTAGAAAGTGGAATTATTGTGAGTATTATCTGCGATCGTGGAGATAGATATTTGTCTTCCGATTTGTTTCAGTAAAAGAGTTTTGGGTATTTCTTAGTTTTTTAACAATTTTTCTTAAATTAGGGTTTTAATAAACTAATTTTTATGAAGAATATACTTGTTGCTGTAGATAAACCGAAAAATGCAGAATTATTAACCTCTCATGCTGTGGAGCTAGCAAAGCTTACAGGTGGAAAAATATGGATAACTCAGGTTGCAGCAGCAAACCCAACAGATTTGTTAAGTAGGGAATCTGGACCACAATATATTTACGATAAAAGAACCGAAGACAATAAAAAAGCATCTCTTTTTCTTAAGGAATTTGCTGAGGAGGTTGAAGAGAAACATAAAGTTCCTACGGTAGGTTTTTTAATTGAAGGATCGGTTATTAAGTCGATTAAGAAAATTGTTGAAGAAAATAATATAGACCTTGTAATAGCTGGGCACAGAAAGAAAAATATCATCTACGGATTGTTTACAGAAAATAAGAAGAAGGATTTAATTGATGAATTAAGTATTCCGCTATTAGCTATTCCTCTAGGATAGTTTCAAGAAAAAATAATAAAAACAAAAAGGTCTTCGATGCATAGAATCGAAGACCTTTTTTAATTATTACAAGTTGGTTTTATTTGGTGATTTTCCAAATAGAACCATTCTTGGTTGCGTATGTTTTTAATTTTCCTGCAGAAACCAAGTCGTTTAATTGCTTTTCACTATCTGCTCTCGGTGTTCCTGATAATTCAGAAAACTCTTTAGCTGTGAGCGTCGGGTAGATAGCGAATAGATGCTCCCATGTTTTGCTGTATTCGCTTTTTTCGGCATTCGGATTTAATTTCAGAATAGCCATTTCGTAAAAAGCATAAGGTCTGGTACCGTAAACGGTTTCTTGATTGCCTGCCTCATCAACAAAGAACATGGTTGGAAATCCTCTCACACCTAATTCTTGACCTAATTTTAAATCCTCTTTAAATAAGTCCTGCGCTTTTCCTTCAAAATCCGTTTTTAATTGCTTTAGGTCTAGTCCAACTTTTTCAGCTGCAATGGCCAAATTTTCCCATTTAGCCATATTTTTCTTTTCTAAAAACATCATTTCTCTCATTTCACGCATATACAAAATAGCTTTCTGCTTATCTTGTAGTTGAGCGGCTTTAAAAGCAATAGAGGACGGGTAAGATGAATCCATTGGGTCTTCTAACCAAAGGTCACCATCTATTGGCATGTCGTAGTGAACACTCACTTCATCCCAATGACTAGCAACATCTGCAGGAGAACTTATTCCGCCGCTATTATAACTCCAGTCCGGTAATAAACCACCCATTCTATAGTCTATTTCCACAGCATCTCCATACTCTAATTTGAGTTTGCGTAGTTGCGGTTCGATTCCCCAACATGACGAACAGATAGGATCTGTATAATAAATGATTTTAATGGATTTTTTATCCGAAGAAACTTTGTTTGTAGAAGTACTTTCAGAGGTTGTATCTGTAGTTTCACACATGCCAGTTTCTATATCGCATATCAGCGGATTGTTTTTTGATGTTTCGTTATTCATATTATTACTTAATTAAGTATTCGTTTTTGTTTAATTTAAAGCCTTTTTGGCAAAAAATGAAATTATCATACCTGGAATTGAAAGAGCAATAGCTAAATAAACCAAGCTCATTGGAGAACATATTCCGAGTAATATTCCGGCAAAAGAAGATGCAATCATAATCGATAAGTTGAATACGGAAGATTGCACCGATGTAGCAACGTCTTTGGCGGTTTCTACCTGTCTGCTTACCGCTGCTTGTAACAAAGTTACTAAAGGCCCAAATGAAACACCCCATAAAAAGAAGGCGAAATGCCCGATGCCCGTTGTTCCGCTGAATAGGAGAAAAATAACCATGGAAATAATAATCAATCCAAACATAGCTATGGTCAATAATCTCAAGTATTTGTCGGTATATTTAATGGCTATTAAGACCGAAATTAAAGAGCCTATTCCGAAAAACAATAAGGCACTTTCTACACCTCCAGCAAGCTGAATCTCTTCAACAAGACTGGTGATATATACATAAACCCCATAATGCGCAACAACACCAAGTAGGGTAAGCAGAAGAATAATTAAAACTTCAGGGATTTTTAATAAGGCGAAGGGTGAAGAGTTTTTGGTCAGCTTTTCTCCTGGTGAGGAAGGCAAAGCAAAGAAACTAACTAAGGCGATAAGGATAATAAAAACTCCAAGTCCTATAAACTCTGTTCGCCATCCATAATCATTTCCAATAGTCGTCATGATAGGCATTCCAACACTAATGCCCAGGGTGGTTCCGGCCATAATTACAGCAATGGCTTTACCGTGATGTTCTTCACTTACTAATCGCATACCATAGGCTGCAATCATTGGCCACATCACCCCAGCGCAGATTCCTCCAATGACCCTTAAACCAATTATTATGGTGTAGTTATGAACAAGTCCAGCGACAATATTAGAAACGGCGAAGCCACCCAATAAGAGTAGTAAAAGATACTTCCGGTTGAATTGCATGGTTAATGAAATCAGTGGAATAGCAAATATTGCCGAAGCTATGGCGTAGTAACCTACTAGGTTTCCGGTTTGTACTTCACTAATGTTTAGGTCGTCCATCATTAACGGTAAAACCCCAGACGGCATAAGCTCAGAGAGTATTCCAACAAAAGTCACTGATGACATCAATATCATAATCAACCACGGAAAACTACTTTTAACTTGTTCCGTAATATTCTTTTTACTCATAGTTATTTATTGTTAATGTTTGTAAGGCTTCAATTTGTTGCTTGATTCAGAATTAAAACTCCGTTTCTCGGCCCACTAATTTCCATCCGGCATGTGTGACTTCCAATTTCATGATTAGATTAGTCACTAAATTTTCTAAAAGATTCTCCTGCTCACCAATAGTAGCGACTTCAACTTGGATTTGAACCTCTTTCGGATTGTTTTCCGACAGATCTCTATTAATAGAACGTAGTAATAACTGATCATTCGTTTTGATATGGTTTAATAACCAAAATCGAACGTTGGACTCTGTATTCAAAGCACACTCAATAGAGACTTGATAGTAGGTTTCTTTAACTTCAGTTTTACGATAGGCTGAAAGTTTTGATAGTCGTAAACTTATAGGTCGAAGAATGATATGCGACAAGACTACGGCTGCTGTAGTAACGCTTGCTTCAATAAGAAAGCCCATGCCAACTAATGTTCCAACCGCTGCAGAACACCAAATTGTCGCTGCAGTATTTAGCCCTCTCACATCGAAGCCATCTTTCATAATCACACCAGCGCCAATAAAACCAATACCTGTCACAATCTGTGCCGTTACCCTGCTCGGATCACCGCCAGTTAGGCTGTGCAGATCTATAGATAATAATACAAATGAGGCTGCGCCAATAGCAACTAAAGTATTGGTTCGGAGTCCAGCATTCTTTTGTCGCCACTGTCTCTCAAAACCTATGATACCGCCTAAGAAAAATGCGATACCAATACGTAAAATATATTCTGTTATTTCTACAAATCCATCCATAAAAATAATACGATTAAAGTCTTATTGTTGCAACCTCAATTGTTAGTTTATTTACAAGTTTAAAGGAATATCATAAGCTGGTTCTTTACGACGGAATAGGAAATCCCCATTACGTACAGAGGCTAACACATCCACTCTTTTACGAATGGCTTCATAAACGGAAGACTCGTTAAGAACAATGAAGTTAGCAGCTTTTCCAACCTCTAAGCCGTAGCTGTCTTGTATATTCAAACAACGTGCGCCATTGTAGGTAATTAAATCGAAATTGGTTTTTACATCTTCCGAAGACATAATCTGCGCTAAGTGGATACCATTATCCAAAATATTCATCATATTTCCATTCCCCATTGGGTACCATGGGTCGTTAATAGAATCTTGTGCAAAAGCCACATTAATGCCGTACTCTAAAAATTCTTTCACTCTCGTTAATCCACGACGTTTTGGATAGGTGTCTTGTCGACCTTGTAAATAAGCATTCTCTGTTGGACAAGCAATAAAGTTCATCTTAGTCTTTTGGAAGATATCTAGCATTCTAAAGGCGTAAGAGTCGTCTGCTGAACCAAAGGAGCAGGTGTGACTCGCTGTGGTTCTAGTCCCATAATCTTCCATATACACAAGCGCATTTAATAGCTCTACAAATCGTGAATGCGGATCATCGGTTTCATCACAGTGCACATCAATCATTTTATCGTATTTTAAAGCCAACTTTACGATATCGTGAATTGATTTTTCTCCAAATTCTCTTGCTGGCTCGTAATGCGGTATTCCACCTACAACATCGGCTCCCATTTTAAGTGCTTCCTCTACGAGTTCTAGTCCGCCTTTATACATATACATGCCCTCTTGTGGGAAAGCTACAATTTGAATATCAACAGTGTCCTTTAGGTCCTCTTTCATCTCCAACATCGCTTTTAGGGCTGTAAATTTTGGGTCTGTAACATCTACATGCGTACGAATATGCTGTACACCTTGAGATACTTCGTCTTTAATACCTTTCATAGCCAATCGTTTTACACTTTCCACCGTTAGTGTTTCTTTGAATTTGGGCCATAATTCGATAGCTTCAAACAGGGTTCCGGAGCCAGCACCCTCTTGCCCTAATTCTGATAAAGTATATACGTAATCTAAATGTAGATGTGGATCGACATAAGGTGGCAGAACTAACTTTCCGCCAAGATCGATTTCTTCATCACATTTAGGTAAATTCGTTCCAATTTGTGTGATTTTCCCATTTTCAACAATCATTTCTGTTGCTGCATCATTGCGATAAATTTTCGCATTAAAAAACTTCTTCTTCATATGAGATAAATTTTAAGTGAATATTAGACATAACCATACTTATAGCTATTCGATTTTTGTTCGAAATAGCTGTTTGTAAAACAATAAGTAGATGTGAATAGTTTGAAACCTGATTTTTCAAGGCCAATTTCAAACATAAGACTTTATTATGACATTTGTGTTAGTATTGTGAATAGTTTAACTTATTGGCTTTCAGTATATTATTTGTTTTTGTGTGATTTCATTAGAAGTTTTGTGGTAAAAGCAAAAAACAAAGCCATAAATTATCTTAAATCGAATATTTATGGCTTTTGTTTATTTGTTATTTAATTATCTAAAAACTATCTATTACTAGGTCTTGGAGCCCATCTGTCATAAGGAGTCATGTCGAAGTTATTCACTTCATCCATTGTTAATCCTAATGCTTTTGCAACACCTTCTCCGTATTCCGGATTGGCTTTATAACAGTTTCTTATATGGCGTATTTGAATAAACTTTTCTGCACCACCAACTTGAGCTGCCGTGTTCTTGAATAATACATCGGCTTTTCCATCGGCTTTAATGATGCGGAATAAATCACCAGGTTGTGTGAAATAGTCCTCATCATCATCTCTAAAGTTATGAGCATAAGCGCTACCATCTAATTCTAATGGCGGTTCTTTTCCGTCTGGCTGTTCTTGCCATTCGCCATAACTATTAGGATTGTAATGTAAAGTGCCTCCATGGTTGCCATCTACACGCATGCTTCCATCTCTATGATTAGAGTGATACGGACAAGTTGGTTTGTTTACAGGAATCTGATAATGGTTCACCCCTAAACGATAACGTTGTGCATCACCATAAGAAAATAATCTACCTTGAAGCATTTTGTCTGGAGAGAATCCAATGCCAGGAACAATATTGGTTGGATTAAAAGCAGCTTGCTCTACATCTTGAAAATAGTTCTCAGGATTTTTATTCAATTCGAACTCTCCAACAGGAATTAAAGGAAAGTCTTTTTTAGACCATACTTTTGTTAAGTCGAAAGGGTGGAAGCGATAGGTTTTTGCCTGTTCTTCCGTCATGACTTGAATGTACATTTTCCACTTAGGGAAATCTTTTCTTTCGATAGCATCAAACAAGTCACGTTGCGATGATTCTCTGTCCATTCCCACAACTTTCATTGCTTCTTCATCCGTTAAGTTTTCAATTCCTTGTTGTGTCACGAAGTGAAACTTTACCCAATGCCTTACATTGTCTTTATTAATAAGGCTGTAGGTATGACTACCAAATCCGTGCATGTGACGGTAACCTTTTGGAATACCGCGATCACTCATTGTTATAGTTACTTGGTGTAAGGATTCAGGAAGTAAGGTCCAGAAATCCCAGTTGTTATTTGCGCTACGTAAATTTGTTTTCGGATCGCGTTTAACAGCACGGTTTAAATCCGGGAATTTCATCGGGTCACGGAAGAAAAATACTGGTGTGTTATTTCCAACTAAATCCCAAATACCTTCATCGGTGTAAAATTTTAGTGCAAATCCGCGAATGTCTCTTTCCGCATCTGCGGCACCACGCTCTCCGGCCACCGTAGAAAATCGGCTAAACATTTTAGTTTGTTTTCCGACTTCACTAAAGATATCGGCTTTAGAGTATTTTGTTATATCGTGAGTTACTGTAAAAGTTCCGAAAGCTCCAGAGCCTTTCGCGTGCATTCGTCTTTCAGGAATAACCTCTCTATCAAAGTTTGCCATTTTTTCAAGAAACCAAGCATCCTGCATTAATAGTGGTCCACGAGGCCCTGCCGTTTGTACGTTTTGATTATCTCCAACCGGAGCACCGGTCTGTCTAGTTAGTTTTGGCTTTTTATCCTCCATTTTTAGTTGTTTTAAAAGTGCATAATTAAGCGAATGAAGTTACAATATTTTTAATAGATTTAAAAATGATAAGAATCAGAAATAGAAGAAAATAGCGTTTAATGTAGCTGCTCTGCTATATAGCTAAATTTATTAATTGAGGAAGAAGAAAACGTCTTTGAAAAAGGCAAAATAACATAGTGTTCATGCTCGTTTCATTTAAAATTGTATATTTGAAAACACCCAAAAACCTCTATAATATGTTAGATGATTTCATGTTTAATGTGCAATACGGTATCAATCATGTGTTGGATATTAATGGCTATGACCACGTTTTGTTTTTAATTGTATTAACAGTTCCTTATCTGTTTAAAGATTGGAAACGTGTATTGCTTTTAGTTACTGTTTTTACTCTTGGTCATACCTTGTCTTTAATTTTAGCAGCATATAACGTGGTAAGTGTAAACGGAAGCCTTGTAGAATTTCTAATTCCCATAACCATTTTTATTGTTGCGCTATTTAACGTATTTACGGCTGGGAAAACTGCTAAAAAAGAGAAAATAGGTGTTCTGTTTTTCTCTACTCTATTCTTTGGGTTGATTCACGGACTAGGATTTGCTAGAGAATTTAAAATGATGGTTGGAAGGTCTGATAATAAATTCCTTACCCTTATAGAATTTGCATTAGGTATAGAAATTGCACAAATAATTATTGTATTTGTTGTTCTATTCTTAGGCTTTTTAATGCAAACCATTTTTAGGTTTTCAAAAAGAGATTGGATTATGGTAGTTTCTGCTATTGTAGTGGGGCTTGTAATTCCTATGATAATGAATAGCGATTTTATAGTTTAAGCCTAAAAGTTTTATAAAACTTTAACCTTCAAGTGTTGTAATTAAAATACGAAGCGAGTATATTCGTTATACTACTTTGTGAAGAGAGTTTGTACAACAAAAACACTGCTCAAAAAACGAAATAATATATGCTAGAAAAGAAAAAGCTTAAGTATGATAAAGCATATTTAAGAATAGCACAAGAATGGGGGAAGCTATCTGCCTGCGAGCGAAAAAAAGTTGGAGCCTTAATAGTAAAAGGTAGAATGATAATTTCTGATGGTTTTAACGGAACCCCAACTGGTTTTGAGAATTACTGTGAAGATGATGAAGGTTATACAAAATGGTATGTATTACATGCGGAAGCAAATGCCATTTTAAAAGTTGCCTCTTCAACACAATCTTGTAAAGGAGCTACTTTGTACATAACCTTATCGCCATGTAAGGAGTGTAGTAAACTAATTCACCAAGCAGGAATTGTAAGAGTGGTTTACCACAAACCCTATAAAGATGATGCTGGATTGCGTTTTCTTGAAAAAGCAGGGATAGAATTAGAACTAATAGAAGATTTAACAGCCTAATGAACAAAACAAAAAAATACTTACCATTACTACTAGGAGTTTCCATTGCGGTTGGTATTTTTATTGGAGGAAAGTTAAATTTTTCAGACTCTTCAGATAAATTATTTACTACAAATAGTAAAAAAGATAAACTCAACCGACTCATAGATTTTATAGACTATGAGTACGTAGATGCAGTAAATACAGATAGCATTGTAGATGTTACCGTTAATGCAATCCTAGAAAATTTAGACCCTCATTCTGTATACATCCCAAAAGAAGATATGCAGCGTGTTAGCGAAAATATGAAGGGAGATTTTGTGGGAATTGGAGTAAGTTTTTATACTTATAAAGACACCATTGCGGTTATAAGACCTGTTAGTGGTGGGCCAAGTGAAAAGATTGGAATAAAAGGCGGTGATAGAATTCTTTATGCAGATGAAGATACGTTATTCGGTAAAAACTTTTCAAACGAATTTGTTGTTAGTAAGCTGAAAGGAAAAATAAACGAAGAAGTAAATCTGAAGGTTTACAGAAAGAGTGAAGATACATTACTAGATTTTAAAGTAAAGCGTAATCATGTGCCTATTAAAAGTATTGATGCCGCTTATATGCTAACAGATGATTTAGCATATGTAAAAATCAACCGTTTTGCGGAATCTACTTATAAAGAATTCAAACAAGAACTAACAAAACTAAGAAGGCAGGGAGCTACACAAATTGCTTTAGATTTAAGAGGAAATCCAGGAGGGTTTTTAAATATTGCTGAAAAGATTGTAGATGAGTTTTTAGAAGCGGACAAGCTTATTTTGTTCACAAAAAACAAACGGGGAAATATAGATAGAAGCTTTGCAACTAAAAGAGGTGATTTTGAAGATGCTCATGTTTTTGTTTTAATAGATGAAAACTCTGCTTCTGCAAGTGAAATTATTGCCGGAGCTTTACAAGATAACGATAAAGGAACCATTGTAGGAAGAAGATCCTACGGAAAAGGTCTCGTGCAACGCGAAATGCAACTAGGTGACGGAAGTGCTGTTCGTCTTACCGTTTCTAGGTACTATACGCCAACAGGGCGCTCTATACAGCGTTCTTATGAAAATGGAAATAAAGACTATTATGATGAGTACTTTTCGCGATTAGAAAGTGGCGAATTGGTAGACCCTGAAAAAATGGAAATAGCAGACTCCTTAAAATTTGTTACCCCTAAAGGAAAAGTAGTATATGGTGGTGGCGGTATTATTCCAGATGTATTTGTCCCTCTAGATTTAAGCATGCAAAACGAAACTTTCGGTTTGGTAACACAAACCGGATTAGTGAATTATTTTGTCTTTGAACAATTAGATAAACAAAGGGAAGCTTATGATGGTTTAACAAGAGAAGACTTTATAAACGACTTTATAATTGGCGATGATGTGGTAGAGGGTTTTAAAGAATATATAAGAGAACGCTTTAACAGTAACGTGGAATTTCAAGAAGAAATTAAACAATACATAAAAGCTTCGTTAGGAGATCAATTATATGGAAATGGTACTTATGAGCAGGTAATCAATCAGCAGGATATAATGATTGAAAAAGTGATTGTCTTAAGCCAACAAAACTAATTATATTTTGTCGTGCACTTTGGTGTGTGCTCCGTTGTTCCAAAGGGTTAAAATATCTGTAGCAACCTGTGCGCCACTTCCAGAAGCAATTGCAAACTGGCTTCTCCAACCCGCTAAAGTTCCAGCTACATATAAGCCTTCTTTTATTTTATGATCGGTGTTTTTTAACCAGATTCTTTCTTTTTCTATAACAGCTCTAGGATGAGGTTCTATATAACTTTCTAATCCTTTTATGTTGATTAAATTTGTGTAACCTACAGCGATAACTACACATTTAGCTGTGTAACTAGATTTGTTTGTTAGGACTCTAAATCCGGTTTCTGTTTGGATTATTTCAGAAACTTTTTCCTTTTCTATTTGTGTAACATGTGGGTACTGCGAAGCGAGTTGTTGCTTGCCAGATTTTAAAATCTCTGCACCTGTTGTTCCTGGCTGTAAGCCTAAAACATTGTTGAATAATGCACTTTGTAAATGTGAAGCTCTTTGGTGAATAATAATACCAATTTTTTTGTCTTTTGCATAGGCTTTGTTTTTTGCTGAACCCAAAATTAAAGCACAAGACATACCAGCCGTTCCGCCACCAATAACTAAAACATCAAACATTACTTTTGCCTTTTTAACTGTTTATCTACTCGTTTAGAAAGTCTTAAAATTTGTAGTAATAAAATAGCACAAAGTGCAGCAAAAATAGTGATTAGAGCAACAACACTTTTGTCTCCAAAAGGATTGCTAAAATCTATTTGTGTAAGGTTGAAAATAATTAGTCCAACACCTATAATGGTAAATATAATTGTGAAAATTTTCATGTTTATTCTTTTTTAATCGAAAAGATTAGAGCTTAAACAACCTGATCGAATAATGCTTTTATATTATGAGCAAATAGTTTTACAGCGATAGCTAATAGTATTACTCCAAATACTTTTCTAATAATACTAATTCCGTTTTGCCCAATTAGTTTTTCAATTTTAGATGAGGTTTTTAAAACGATATATATAATTAATACGTTTACTAAAACAGCAACTATAATATTTTCAATTCTAAACTCTGCACGTAAAGATAGTAAAGTTGTTAAACTTCCTGGTCCTGCAATTAATGGAAATGCTAATGGGAAAACCGAAGCAGTCATGGCGCTATTATCATCTTCTTTGTATAGTGTAATACCAAGAATCATTTCTAATGCAATGAAAAATAAAATAAAAGCACCTGCAACAGCAAAACTGTTAACACCTACGCCAATTAATGAAAGAATATTTTGACCTACAAACAAAAATATAATCATAATAACACCGGCAATAATAGAGGCTTTTTCACTTTGTATATGGCCAACTTTTTTACGTAAATCAATAACGATTGGAATGTTTCCTACAATATCAATTACAGCAAATAAAATCATAAACGCTGTGAATATTTCTTTAAAATCTAGTTGCATAATAGTTGCTTTAAAATTCGGGTGCAAATGTCGTTATAAAAAAGAACACATACCATTAAATCTTTGTAATTTTTAAGTCTATTTAAAGTTAGTTTTTTTTGTTGATTATCTGCTATATTTGCACTTTAATTATATCTCAATATACCAAAAAAAATGTTTCAATTAGGTAATACAATAGTTTCAGAAGACATCATTAAAAAAGATTTTGTGTGTAACTTATCGGCATGCAAAGGACAATGCTGTATTGATGGTGATGCGGGAGCTCCTTTAAATGCTGAAGAAGTAGAAATAATGAAGCGTATTTATCCTAAGGTAAAACCTTTTTTACGTAAAGAAGGTATTGAAGCAATTGAAGCCCAAGGAACTTCTATAGTTACAGAATTTGGTGAGTTGGAGACTCCGTTAATTGGTGGAGCCGACTGTGCTTATGTAATTTTTGATGAGAAAAAAACGGCTCTTTGCGGTATTGAAAAAGCGTATAACCAAGGTGAAATCGATTGGAAAAAACCAGTTTCTTGTCATTTATACCCTGTTCGTGTTAAGGAATACTCCGAGTTTTCTGCTGTTAATTATGACAGATGGGAAATTTGTGACGATGCCTGCTCTTTAGGAGCAGAACTTCAAGTTCCTATTTATAAGTTTGTAAAGGAAGCTTTAATTAGAAAGTTTGGCGAAGATTGGTATGCCGAATTAGAAAAAGTTACCGAATCTATGAAGTAATTAAGCAGATTTTGATTTGCTTGATTCTATTGGTATTTCAATAGTTACTTTGGTTCCTGCTGCTTGTGAATTCCTGTCGTAAAGATCTTCAATCTCTAAATAATAGTTGTTAGAAAAACGATTAGAGTAGTTAGCTAGTCTTTCTTTGGTTAATGAAATTCCTACCGATTTACGTTTCAGTGTTTTTTGTTTTTTAATTTTTCTAGAAGCCACTCTTCCTATACCGTTATCTGTAATGGTAATAGTAATAGCATTGTGCTTTGGTTGAAATACTTCAATACGAATTTTTTTGTTTTCTGCTTTAGACGATAAGCCATGCCATAACGCGTTTTCTAAAAAAGGTTGTAAGATGAGTGATGGTACTTGTATAGCCTCGGTTTTTAGGCCTTCTTCAATTTTAAAATGATAGTTTATTTCATTGTCAAATCGAATATTTTCTATATTTAAATAGAGTTTCATGGTGTCTATTTCTTCTTCTAGTGAGATGGTTTTTTCGGTAGATGCTACTAGGATTTTACGAATGAGTTTAGAAAATTTGTTTAGGTAGTAAACAGCGTTTTCTTTTTCGTTATTAATAATATAAAGCTTGATAGAATTTAGTGTGTTGAAAATAAAATGCGGATTCATTTGATTTCGCAACATATCTTGCTCTAGCGTGATAATTTGTTTTTCGCTTTTTAGTCTCCTTTGTCTGTTGAGAATGTATATGATTCCGAAGATTAAAAAAGCTCCAGCAATGCTTAGTAATAGGATTCTTCTGTTTTTTTCGAGTCTTAGTTTTACGATTTCATTTTCGTTTGCTAATTCTTTAATGCGGTTGGTTTTCTTTTCACTTTCATACTTGATAATTAAGTCGTTTACATATTGTAGATTTCTTTCGTTTATTAAGGTTTGGTCTATGCTTACGTGTTCTTTATAGTATTCTATAGCTTTTTTGTGGTCATCTTTTAATTCGTATAATTCTGAAAGGTACTTATAGGCATCGCTTTCCGAAGAAATTAATTTATAGTCTTTAGATATTTCTAATCCTTTTTTTAAGTTGGCTTCCGATTTATCGTAATGCTTTTCTTTAAATTGTAACCAGCCTAAGTTTATGTATACAGGTGCGAGGTGGTAGTTGTCATTTAATTTTAAGGCTGTTTTTAAGGCGCTATGTAATACCTTATGAGCTTCTTTATAATTCTTTTGTTTGATATAAACTACACCTTTGCTGTTGTTGCAAATAACCCTACCTATATCTGAATTTATTTTATTGTTATACTCTAATGATGTGTTGTAGGATACAAGTGCTTCATTGAGCAGTCCTTTATGTTCTAATACATAACCTATATTATGGTAATTAATTGCTAATCCTAGATAGTTGTTTAGTTCCTCTTCAATAATCAAGGAATGGTTAAACTGGTCTAAGGCTAAATCGTATTGTTTTAATGCTAGATATATATTTCCTAAACTGTTTCTAGATACTGCTATGCTTTTTTTTAAAACATCTGTTTGTGCGCTAGCAGTTTCGGCAAGGTCTAAGGCCTGTGTGTGATAGTCTAATGCGTTGCGTATCAAGTCTAGTCGCCTATTGACAACACCAAGCATGTTTAAACTGATAATTTGTAATTCTAAGTTATCTGCTTTTTCGGCCTGATCTAGAGCTTGTTTATGTAAAAGTAGGGATTCTTTGTACTTAGAGTTATTTCTGTAAATAATTCCAATCTTATTTAAAGCATAACTTTCTCCTTCTAGGTAGTTTGCCTTTTGACTTTTGTTAAGGAGGTAACGTATTCTTAAAGTATCGTTGCGTATAAAGCTAAAAGCACTGTCAATTTGTTTGTACGTTTTAGGTTTTACTTTAATGAAGTTTTTAACTTGATTAGTAAAAAGGGAATCTAAAGATGGGTTTGCAAACGTGTTGTTTGCAATTAGAAAAAAAGTAACCAGAATAAGATACTTATAAGCTATAGACTTATCTTTTTTATTCATGTTTTACAGTCTGTTTAAAAAATCAAGTTTGCGTTGTCTTGCAACAGGAATTCTGTGCTCTGATTGCATGATAACATAACCTTCTGTTTTAATAAATTCCTTAACCTTGTATAGGTTTATTATATAGGAATTATGAATTCTGAAAAACATTTTCTCTGGCAGTAGAGCGGCTAGTTCTTTTATTTTTTTTGTGACAACCATAGCATCGCTTTCAAACAGGTAAATGGTGCAATAGTTTCCTTCGGCTTCTATAAAAATAATTTCGTCAACAGATAAAAATATAAGTTTTCCGTCTGTATTAATAGTTATTTTTTGTTTGTTGTTGTCTTCGTTAAACTTAGAGAATAGTTCTTCTAGTTTATCGTAATTAACAATTTTGGTATTAATGTTTTTTAGCTTGTTTATAGTGCTGCTTAAATCATCCGAATCAATGGGTTTTAATAGGTAGTCAATAGCTTCGTGCTTTATTGCTTTTATAGCATATTCATCGTAGGCTGTAGTGATAACAACAGAAAAGTCTTTGTTTTTAATTTTATCTAAAAACTGAAATCCATCCATAGTAGGCATTTGTATATCTAAAAACAAACAGTCAAGCGTTTTTTCTGAATTATTTAAATAAGCTATCGCCTCTTCTGGTATGGTAAAGGATTCTACAATTTCTATTTCTTTTTTAAAATGACTGAGCTCCCAGGAAAGACTCTGGATTGCTTTAGGCTCATCATCTACAATTACAGCTTTTAACATATTATCAAATATAATAATATAAAGTGTTGTTTTTTAAAATAATGTATAATTGGTAGAGTTTCATGTATAATTGGTTGATATTTTTGCTTTTTTGACATTTTACCAATTTTGTAAAAAATCATACCAAGTATACAAAATTCACTACCAACCATACATTTGTATAAAAACTCTCAGATTTATTTCACAATATTAGCATTGCTATTGGTCAAAATATAGATGGTTAACTCACTTAATCTATTTCGAAATTCATTTTTTAAAAGTTAAATACTAAGAGATTAATTGGTTATAAAATAAACTATTTTGGTTAATTATTTTAGGGGTGAAGAACGAGTGCTTTTGCACTCGTTTTTTGTTTGCTAGCTTTATTCAACTTTCTATATTTTACAGCTGCTAACAAGCTTTTGTGTTTTTAAAAACTTTAAAAACAGGCTTTTAGAATAAATCTGTGTAAACCGTTGTGAGACAAGAGAAACACTGATTTGTTAAAAACTTGTTGACAACGTTTACAGAATCTTCTTTCTTTTTTAAGTACAATTATCAATCTTTGTTGGAGGTGAAAAAAAATAGATTTTTTTATTTTTTTTGAAAAACACACCCTTTTAAATTCCTCTAATTGAGGATGAAACTTTAAATTCATTTTGTCGGTTTATTAACAAATTTTGAATGTGTGAAAATCATTCTTGAAACTGTCTAGCTATTTATTATAAATTATGGAGATTACTCAGATTATTAAAAGAGATTACGAAACAAGCCCATTTGTTTTAAACAAAATCACCAATGCCGTAGAAAAAGCAATGCTTTCTGTTGGTAGTGGAAGTAAAGAAGATGCCAATGCGATTTCTGTAAATGTATTAAAAGCGCTACTGGATAGAAAAGAAAAAGATTACAAGTATGTGCCAACGGTAGAGCAGGTACAAGATCTTGTAGAAGAAAAGTTAATGGAAAGCGCATTTCACGATGTTGCAAAGGCGTATATCTTATATAGAGATGAACAGGCTAGACTTAGAAAAACAAATATTTTTGAAAAACGTATAAACCTGAAGCCTTATGAGTATCCAGAGCTTAACGAGTATGTAGATGCTATTAGACATTCCTATTGGATTCATTCAGAGTTTAACTTTACTAGCGATATTCAAGACTTTAGAACCAAGCTTACCATTGTTGAGCAAAACGCTATTAAAAATACCATGCTCGCTATTTCTCAAATTGAAGTAGCCGTAAAAAGTTTCTGGGGAGATTTATATAATAAAATGCCAAAACCAGAGATAGGCTCTGTAGGAGCAACCTTTGCAGAAAGTGAAGTGCGCCACCAAGATGCATATTCACATTTATTAGAAATTTTAGGTCTAAACAATGAGTTTAAGCACTTAAAAAAGAAGCCTGTAATTATGCGTCGTGTGCATTATTTAGAAACAGCTTTAAAAAATGCTAAAAGCGAAGACAATAAAGAATTTGCCGAGTCAATTTTATTATTCTCTCTTTTTATAGAGCACGTTTCTTTATTCTCTCAGTTCTTAATTATTATGGCATTCAATAAGCATAAAAACATGCTTAAAGGAATTTCTAACGTGGTAGAAGCAACTTCTAAAGAAGAGCAGATTCACGGAGATTTTGGAATTGATATCATTAAAATTATTAAAGCAGAAAACCCAACTTGGTTTGATGAAGCACATGCAACTTTAGTACAGGAAATGTGTAAAGAAGCATTTGAATCTGAAAGCAAAATAATTGATTGGATTTTTGAAGCAGGAGAATTAGACTTCTTACCAAAAGATGTGATTAACGAGTTTATTAAAAACCGTTTTAATAATTCATTAGAAAGTATTGGAATTGAAAAAGTTTTCGTAGTAAACGAAGACTTAGTAGCACAAACCGAATGGTTTGATGACGAAATAATTGGAACAAAGCACGGAGATTTCTTCGTGAAGCGATCTATAAACTATAGCAAAAGAACCAAAAGTATAACAAGCGACGACCTATTTTAAAATGAGTAACTACACAAACCAAACTACCGGGGCTGATTTAAGCCAAGAAGCAAAGACTTCTAATCATGACGAACTAATAAACGCAAGAACAGAGGCTATAAAAGGTTCTACCAAAGATGTAGAAATTAAGTGGCTTACAGAAAATAGTCGTAAGTTTTTGTCGTCTGGATACCTTACAGAAGGAACTACTCCAGAGGCAAGAATTAGAGAGATTGCAGATAGAGCAGAAGAAATCTTAAAAATAGATGGCTTTGCAGATAAGTTTTACGGGTATATGGCAGAAGGTTATTTCTCTTTAGCTTCTCCTGTATGGTCCAACTTCGGAAAGAAAAGAGGACTACCTATTAGTTGCTTTGGTTCGCATATAGATGATGATATGGGTGATATTTTATATACCCAATCAGAAGTAGGTATGATGTCTAAACTAGGAGGTGGTACTTCTGGTTACTTCGGAAAGCTACGCCATAGAGGTGCTCCAGTTAAAAACAACGGAGAATCTTCAGGAGCAGTTCACATCATGCAACTATTTGAAAAAATGGTAGATGTTGTAAGTCAAGGTTCTGTAAGAAGAGGTCGTTTTTCACCATACTTACCAATCGAACATAAAGATATTCATGAGTTTTTAGAAATAGGAACCGAAGGAAACCCAATTCAAGAATTAACCCACGGTGTCACTGTTGGTGATCAGTGGATGCAGGAAATGATTGATGGGGATGTAGATAAAAGAGAAATTTGGGCAAAGGTATTACAGCGTAGAGGAGAGATAGGGTATCCTTATATTTTCTTTAAAGACAATGCCAATAACAACGCAGCAGATGTTTATAAAGACAAGAATTTAGATATCTATGCAAGTAATTTGTGCACAGAAATCATGCTTCCAACCAACGATAGATGGTCGTTTGTATGTGTGCTTTCTTCTATTAACTTATTACATTATGATAAGTGGAAAGACACCGATGCTGTTGAAACCATGGTATATTTCCTAGATGCCGTTTTAGAAGAGTTTATTACGAAGTTAGAAGTGTATAGAGATTCTAGAAATAGAGATGACCAACAAACCTTCCTATTTATGGAAAAAGCTTATAACTTCGCTAAAGAAAACAGAGCTTTAGGTTTAGGAGCTTTAGGATGGCACTCTTTATTACAATCTAAGATGATGCCTTTTGATAGTCAAGAAGCTTTCAATTTAAACAGTGAAATCTTTAAAACTATTCACGAGAAATCTAAAAAAGCATCAGTAGAATTAGCAAAATTATTTGGAGAGCCAGAAGTATTAAAAGGATACGGAAGACGTAATACTACTTTAAATGCTGTAGCACCTACAACATCTTCGGCATTTATTTTAGGACAGGTTTCTCAAGGAATTGAGCCGATTTGGTCTAATAGCTATGTAAAAGATATTGCGAAAATAAAAACGACTATTAAGAATCCGTTCTTAGTAGATCTTTTAGAAGAGAAAGGATTAAATACCAATGAAATCTGGAAGAGTATTCGCGATTATGATGGTTCTGTTCAGCATTTAGAAGAACTTACAGATCACGAAAAAGATGTGTTTAAAACCTATTCTGAAATTGATCAAATGAGTATTATCTATCAAGCGGCAAACAGACAAAACCACATTGATCAAGGACAATCTTTAAACATTATGGTGCACCCAGATATGCCGGTTAAGGATATTAACAAGCTTTATATTAATGCATGGAAACTAGGGCTTAAATCTTTATACTACCAACACAGTATGAATGCAGCTCAAAAGTTCAAACAAAAGAAAGAATGTACTAGTTGCGAAGGTTAATTAGTAGATTATTTAATTAAGTGTTATAAATAAAAAAAACCATCTCAATTGAGATGGTTTTTTTATGGAATAAACTTTAAAGCTTATTAGTGCTTTTGGTTTTCTTCACCTAACACAGCTGGCTTTATACTACTATCGTGTGCTCCATGATACTCTTCCAATAAGTTCATTGTAGCATTCAATAAGTCTTTAGTTTCTAATAATAAACCAAAGTATAAGGTAGTGTTCTTTGGAGAAGATTCTTCAGAACGAGTTCTTGCAACCTGTGCTTGAATCTTCTGTTTTACCAAATTGTACACTTCTGTCTTATCATCTAAGATAGCTCCAATCTTTTCAAACGATTCCGAATCGAAAGCTTCTTTAATATCATCAAATAAGACTTCCACCTTATTATCTACTTGCTTCAATTCTTTAATTTGATTGAATTTAAGTTTCTTATGATTATTGTTAATGTGTTTATGACTCACTTTAGAGATATACTCTAAGGATTGTGCCATATCCTGTAAGTATCCTAATACATTAATGTAGAAGTTACTAGCACCAACACTAGATTCATCTAAGTTTTTAATGAAATAGAAGATGTTATCACGTAACTCATCAATTTCATTAGATAGCTTAACAACTTGTTTTTTGTTCTTTTTAAGCAATGCTAAATCTTGTTTAGCAAGTCCCTTAATAGCATTTGTGTAAATTCTGTTTCCACGTTTTACAACATTTGCAATGTTTTTAGCACTTTCGTGAATAACTCCTTGTACCGAACTACTTTCAGCTTTTGTTAGGCTGTCTTCTTCTTTTACTTCTTTACTCTTTTTGTTATGAGAAATATAGTTTCTTATTAATAAACCAAAAGCAGCAACCAATAAGATTGGGAACATAACTTCTAGGTTTAAGTTAAGTAAATAAGCAACTAAAGCGGCAGCAACAAATGCACTTAAAGCAGTAAAGAACCAACCACCAATTACATTTAATACACCAGCAACTCTATATACAGCACTTTCTGCTCCCCAAGCTCTATCTGCTAAAGAAGTACCCATGGCAACCATAAAAGTTACATAGGTTGTAGAAAGAGGTAGTTTATAAGAGGTTGCTAAAGAAATTAAAACAGCAGCAACCATTAAGTTTACAGCAGCACGAACCATATCGAAAGCTGGTAACTCGTGTACCTTATCTCTAGGTAATTTGATTACAGGTGCTTCAAATTGTTTTTCAATTTTTGTTTGCCAAGTTTCTGGTAATATATAAGAAGACATTTGAGACATTCCAACGGCAACTCTTACAAACCCTCTTGATAGAAAGTTTGGTTGAAAACGCTCTTTTGTTTCTCCTTGACTTGATAAATCTAAAGATGTTTTTACTACGTTTTTCGCTTTTGTTGAAAACCATAAAGTAAGAACCATAATCATTCCAGCAGCAAAAAGTAACCAGTTGTTAGCAGTTACCTTTTCAGCTAAAACTCCCATAGGGAATTCCGTTGCTGGCATTCCTGATGCAGACCATTGCTCGAAAGCACTAAAGGCAGCCATTGGTACACCAATAAAGTTAACTAAATCGTTTCCTGCGAAAGCTAATGCTAAAGCAAAAGTTCCAACAATAATGATGATTCTGTATATATTAAGTTTTAATAAGCTAACTAATAAGAACGAAAGTAAAGACCAAATTATAAAGCTAACTGCAATGATAGATGCAGCATAATGTTCTAAAAATTGGTTCATAGTTTCTCCTCCAAGTATGCTAAATGATTCACTTGCGTAGGAAGTTCCTTTTAAACCTTTTATAAAGATAAAATAGGTTATAGATGTAAGAGCAAAACCTCCAAAAAGAGCAGAAATCCATTTTGCTTTCTTTTCAAAATTATAAGATAAAAGCAATCTTGATACCCATTGTACCAAAGCACCCACAGAGAACGCTATGACGACAGAGAGGAGTATACCAAATATAATTTGAGCAGCCTTAGAAGTGTTTATGTAATTTAAAAGATCAACAAAAGTACCTCCGTCATGACCAATTTTTATTAATGCCATGGCTACAGAAGCTCCAAGTAATTCAAATACAATAGAAACTGTTGTGGAGGTTGGTAGCCCAATAGTATTAAAGAAATCAAGTAGTAGTATATCTGTAATCATTACTGCCATGAATATGATCATGATTTCATTAAACATAAATTCTCCTGGGTTAAAAATTCCTTTACGCGCAACCTCCATCATTCCGCTTGAAAAGATGGCACCAACTGCAACCCCTAAACTCGCAACAATCATAATTGTTTTAAACGAGATAGCCTTAGAACCAATTGCAGAGTTTAAAAAGTTTACCGCATCATTACTTACACCAACTACTAAATCAGCAATAGCTAAAATAGCAAGGGCAATAATCATGTATAAGTATATATTTTCCATATCTTAATTTAAAATTGTTTGCAAATATCTTGAGTGTTCTTGATTATAATGTTACCTAATTGTTATGTTTTTAAAAATGTACTTCAAATTGAAGTCGGTAAAGGAGTTCGTTGTTTCCATTTGCAACTTCTAAATGACTTATATCTGTTTGAAGTTTTAATTTATGTCCGACTATATATTTTGAAATACCAAGTGTATACTGTCTTTGATTGGCTTTAGCTAATACTTTATCCCAATCTACATTGGTATATCTTGCTGAAACTTCCCAATTGTTTTTAAACAAATAACCAGATTGAAGATTTAAAGCAGATCCTATATTTACATAGGAGGTTTTACCATCTTCATTGGTGTAAAAAACTTCATCGGCAGTTCTATCGGCATATTCCACCATAAACGAAATACCCTGATATTTCAGCATTGCGTCTAAATATAAAGTAGAAATGTTTGTTTCATGAAAATTTCCGTTTTCGTTAATCATAAAAGAACCTTGGTTACTTCTAGTTTTAACGGCCTTATTATTGAAATCATAAGAAACTCCTAAAGCTAATTTAGGTGTAGCTTCTCGTTTTAAATCCCCACCAGTATACTCTCCATTATTACTAAAGTTTCCAAAAGGTAAAAACTCTAATCTTCCTGTATATTGAAATCCACCAAGGTTTTCCGAAGTAACATTTCTTCCATCTCCCTTAGAAATTGCAAAAGCTTCTTTAATAACGAAGTTTTCCGATAAATAAAAATGATGTCTTAACTGAATTCCTAAATCGCGGTCTAAAGAAAAAGCACTATTAAGCATGGAGCGATCTACCTGTTGAAGGTTTCCTGAAGAAATCACAGCTTCTCTGTTTCCAGGAAGTTTTGCCTGACCAAACCAAAGTTCAAAGTTTTTATGGAAATTCCATTTAATGGCAGCATCTAAAATGTATCTAGGTGCATTGCTAGTATATTCTGAAGCACCAGACATATCTCTATTAGAAAGTCCTAGTTGTAATTTGTATTTTAATTTCGGACTAAAAACAAAGCCATCGAATTTCAATCTAGCACGTCTTACTAAAAAATTTGATTGATTGGAAGCACCATCTTCCCAATTGGAAGTTGCAAGGAATTGCATTCTAGCACCAATTTTCATCGTGTATGTGCTGTCTTTTCCAACAAGGTTAAATAGGCCTTTTCCAAACGTAGGTGTTTGATTTTCTTGTGCTTGTATTGTAGTAAAACTAAACAGAATCACTGCAATACTTTTGAAAAGTAGTTTCATTTTATAGTTTTTGTCGTTGCAAAGAACTTAAATTTTCGTGAAGTTAATGTTTCCAAATCATTAAATTTTAATAAACGAAAAAAGGCTGCCTTGGCCTGAGGCAGCCTATAGAATTCATGATAATATAGTCGACAAAAACTAATAGATTATATGAAATACTTCTAATGTACTTTAAAATACAAGCAAATATCCATCTTATAAGTAAACTATAGGTCAAGCCAATATTAATTAATTATTAAAAGCAATCTAATTTAAAATAACTTAGATTATTTGTATTCAAGTAATTAAAACTTTAATGTTAAATTAATGTTAAGCGAAAGTTATGTAGGTGTTAATAATTTTCTTATATTTGAATTAATATTAATTAAAACCCATAATAATGATGAAGAAGCAATTTATTTTATTTTTTGTCTTTATGATTTCAGTGGCTTCTTTTGCGCAGCAGGAGAGAACATTAAAACTTAATAAGGAAACCGGATTTATTGAGGTTGTGTACTATCATGACAATGGAGTAGTGAGTCAAACAGGATTCTATACTGCAGATGGTAAACTTCAAGGGGAGTGGTTAAGTTTTGATCAGGAAGGTAAGAAAACAGTTTCTGGAAATTATGATAATGGGAAAAAAGTCGGCAAATGGTTTTATTGGAATGATAAAACTTTAAAAGAAGTAGATTACAACAAAAACGCTATAGCTAGTGTGGTTTCTTGGACGAATTCGTCTGGAGTAGCACTAAGTAATTAAAAAGCTATCTGTTAAAACAAAAAAAAGCATCTTAATTTTAAGATGCTTTTTTTGTTTTGACTAATTCAACCTATTTATTCTACTGTCCAAGAAGCTCCCCAAGTAGCATAATCTGTTCCTGTACCGTTTCCGTTACCAGAAATAAATTCTGCTTCTGTAAAGGTTTCTGCTGTATCGTTTTTCATGTTAAGAGTTACATCTGTAAAAGTAATATCTGTAACGCTTAAGTCTCCACTTAAAACTCCAGCTCCAGTTGGATTGTTACCAGCATCTCCATCTAGATCGAAACCTTCAGTAAATCCTTCAATTAAAACATTATTGAAGATTCCTTGAGTTCCAGCTCTTAATCTAATAGCTTCGTTACCTGTTGCAGATCCTAAACCAATAATTGTAAGGTTGTTTACTGTTGGTTTAGAGAAATAACCTGCAGCATTACTAAAATCTGTATTGTACCCATCTGCTTCAATTCCTTTATCATGACTAGCACCGTGCTTGATGTATGCATGAGTAATTGTTCCTGTATAACCTTCTGTCCAGTCAATAGAATCATCCTGTGCGTTTACTACAGAAACATAACTAGCGTTTACTGTTCCGCCAAAGAATTCTACACCATCATCTTTTCCTTCGTATGCTTGAATGTATTCTACTGTTGTTCCGTTTCCAACACCGTAAAAAGAGAATCCGTTGTTTTCAGATTGTCCATCTGCAGCACCTCCAGAATATTCTACTCTTACATAACGTAAGCTTCCTGAGTTGTCTGCTGCATCTGCTCCTCCAAATGGTAAACTAGCAATTTCTGAAGTGGAAGTAGATGTTCCTGTTACCGAGTTGATAGGAGCCTTTCCTAAAAGAATTAAACCTCCCCAATCTCCTGCAGCAGGAGAAGAAGCGTCTGATGTAAATACGATTGGCTTAGCAGCTGTACCGTTTGCAATAATTCTTGCTCCTTGAGAAATAGCGATATATACATTTGCTCCAGCAGCTAAAGCTTCAACAGTCATACCTGCAGGTACAGTTAAAGTGGTTCCTTCTGCCATGATTAAAGATCCGTTTACTTTGTAGCACTTGTCTGCATCTAAAGTTAAGTCTTCTACATAGGTTCCAGAAAGATAAATACATTCGTCTGTATCGTTGCTTCCGCCGTTGTTATTGTTTACAGTGCTGTTATCGTTGATGATAATGTCTGAAGTGTCATCTGTTGAGCAAGAGAAAAGCACGCTTACTAAGGAAATTCCTAAAATAAATTTTTTCATTGTTTTTAAGTTTAATTGTAATTGAGTTGTGTTTAAATTGTTTTTAAAATTTGTATTTAAGTTGTAGGTTAAGGTCTATTCCTCTTTTGTAGTCGGTTACACCTTTTCCGTTTGCAGAGTTTACAGAAATGTCTCCTAAAACAGTTTCTCTGTAATAATCTATGTTTGTGTTTAAAATATTTTTCACTCCAAGGTTAATTTCAAAGTTTTCTTTCACCTTGTTTTTTAAGATGAAATCTAAAGAGGGAACTCCTTTTTCAATAATATTTCCTAACTGTCCAGAACCTAATGCGTCAATTCTATTAGAGAAATAAGAGAAAACTAGGTTGGCTGTTGGTTTGTAGTTTCCGAAAGTAGGAGAGTAATTAATATCTGCATTTAGAATTAATGGAGAAGCACCTTGTAGAGTTTCATCACTTTCTTGGAAGCTTACGTCATAGAATTTTCCGTCGATAGAGCGATATAAGTCTTGCTCTGTATGCATATATGTAGCGTTAAGTCCGGCAGAAAGTTTTGTGTCGTCATTATCATCTGTTAGAATGTTTTTTCTAATTTCTACTTCCAATCCGTAAACATTTGCTTTATCACCTGTTCTAAAGTAGCGTTGTGTTCCTGTGGCATCTGCACCAACTACTAAGTTTACTGGATCTTTGATTTCTTTGGTAAATGCTGCTACAGAAAGTATTTCGCTTTTACTGAAGAACCATTCGTACTTTAAATCTAGATTCCAAATTTTAGAATATCCTTTTTCTAATAAATCTGGATTTCCACCCATTCTAGTTGAAATGTCTTCGTAAACAAAAGGAGCTACTTCTTTAAACTCTGGAATAGAAACTGTTTGACTAGCAGAGAAACGTAAATTAGCATCTTCTGATAAGGCATACTTCACATTTAATGTAGGAAGTACAAAAGTCTGTTTAGAAGTGATTTCGCTATTTCCTAAGTTTCCTAAGTTGATAACATTAAAAGCAATTTTCTGCTCGATAGATTCTAAACGAACTCCTGGAACGAATAACCATTTTTCACCAGATTTAATTTCGGCATCAAAATATCCTGCGTAAATATTAAGGTTTCCTTTATAAGCATTTTCATACTGTCCCGGTCGGTTTATATTCGATAGAGTAGGAGTAGGCTTGATTACTTGAATTTGGTAAATACCATTGTCCGATTGGTTAAGGTTCAAGTTGTTTAGGTTGAAAATGCTGTCAAAATTATTTACATCTGTAATTCCGTAACCAGCATCTATAATATCATATCCGTAGCGAATATTATTGAAAGATCTTTGTTTGCTTCTTCCGTTGAAACCAATGTTAAACTTTAGGTTTTCCTTTGCGTTATAAGCAAGATTTAATCTTCCGTTGTATTCGTCATCTTCTATATTTTGAAAATAGCGTTGGTTATCAAAAACCACATTGCTATAAAAAGTAGGGTTGGTGCTGCTATCATTATCTAAAGCGTAATGATAGTTTTCTACACTTATACGTTTTCTGTCTGGTTGTTTTGAGAATACGTAGTTATAGCCAAATCCCCAATCTATATCAAGCTTTCCTGAAGTGTGATTTCCTAATAATTGGTTAACGAACATTTGGGTTTGATCAAACTGTGCATTCATTTGATAAAAACCTTCGTCTGTGTTTAAGATAGCATCACGAGATCTACCTTTTCCATCTATTCCGAAATAGCCAATCTTATCAGAAGAACTATTTATAAATAGGGAGTTATACTTAAGACTGTTATCGCTGTTTATTCTGTAGTTAATGGAAGCCATAGCAGTTGTAGTTGTACCGTATTCATATTCTTCGGCATTATCTATAAAGGCTTTCTTTTCGGTAAGTGTATAATCTACTGCAGAACCTTTTCTGTAGTTGTATTTGTTTTCAAAAGAAGCTGTAGCAAAAAGACTTAGTCTAGACTCATCATTTAAATCGAATGATTTTCCAGCGGAAGCTCCATAACCAATATTCATAGGAGTTCCTGCGTTTTCAGGATCTATACCATGGGATAAAACAACAGCAAATGGATTGTGGTTGTATCTTCCGTAGTAACCAAAATATCCAGTTCCTTCATTTCTTACAAAGCTTTTGTCAATTGCATTTGTGTTAAATCCAGTGCTAACGGTAGCTTCAAAGAATCCGTTTCCTTTATAATCTTTAGAACTGATGTCTACATTTCCTGCAGAAAAGTCACTATAATATTTTGAAGAATATGCTTTGCTTATTGAAACATTTTCTATCACATCTGAAGAAAATAAATTTAAGTCGATATTCTTTTTGTTTACATCGTTTGAAGGCAATGCTAAACCATTCATACTTGTATTCAAGTATCTATCTCCTAAACCACGAACATATACATTGCTGGAACCCTCTTGTTTTGATACTCCAGAAATTTTTGCAACAGCTCCAGCGGCATCACTTACCCCCTTTCTAGAAAGTTCTTCTGCACCAATACTTTGTTTGATTTCAACTGCTTTCTTTTGTTCTAATAATAAAGCTGTTTCGCTTTCTCTTTTGGTAGTGGTAGTAATTACAACTTCATCTAAGGAAGCGGAACTCGCACTCATGCTAACATTTACAACAGTAATTTTGTTAGGTAGGATTTCAACAGGTACTTCCTGCGTTTCGTATCCAACATAACTATATGCTATGGTGTAGCTTCCAGGAGCTAGATTGTTTAAGGTGTAAAGGCCGTCCATGTCTGAAGTAGTTCCTGTAGAAGTACCTTTAATAATTACATTTGCAAAAGCAAGAGGTTCATTATTATATTCTTTATCAATTAATTTTCCTGATAAAGAGCCTGCCGATTGCGAGTAGCTAATGAATGAAGTAAATGCTGTTAATATGAATAAAATTTTTCTCATTATTAGTTTTAATTTCTTGGGGCAAAGAAACCGCAACAAAGTAAAGAGGGTGTTAACTAAGCATTAAACAAGAGTAATAAAACAGTTAGCTTAATGTTAAGAAATAAGCGTTTTTATTTTATTTCGAAATAATTTCTTAACATTCAAAATACTATCTTGCACCTTATTATTTATATACTATGAACTGGGAACAATTACTCTCTTTAAAGCGCTTTGGCGATACCAATAAAAGATTAAGAAAAGAACAAGACGAAACGCGATTAGGGTTTGAAGTAGATTATGATCGTATTATATTCTCTTCCGAATTTAGAAGTTTACAGGATAAAACACAGGTAATTCCGCTTTCGCAAACAGATTTTGTTCATACACGCTTAACACATAGTTTGGAAGTAAGTGTGGTTGGTCGTTCCCTAGGAAGAAAAGTAGGGATTAAACTTCTTGAGAAATATCCGCATTTGCAAAATATTCACGGCTACCATGCAAATGACTTTGGAGCTATTGTAGCATCTGCAGCCTTGGCTCATGACATAGGAAATCCGCCTTTTGGACATTCAGGAGAAAAAGCTATTGGCGAGTTTTTTAAATCTGGAGCAGGAAAAAAATATAAAGAACAGCTTAGCCCTAAAGAATATCAAGATTTATGTGATTTTGAAGGAAATGCAAACGGTTTTAAAATTTTAACCGAAAGTAGAGTAGGACGTGAGGGTGGATTACGCTTGAGCTATGCAACTCTTGGTGCCTTTATGAAATATCCAAAAGAGTCTCTGCCTAAAAAGCCAACAAAGCATATAGCAGATAAAAAATACGGATTCTTTCAAAGTGAAAAAGAAGCATTTTTAGATGTGGTAACAGATTTAGGTTTAATAAGTAGAAGCGAAACAGATATTAGCTATGCACGACACCCACTTACTTATTTAGTAGAAGCAGCAGATGATATTTGCTATACCATCATAGATTTTGAAGACGGAATTAACCTTGGTTTAATCCAAGAGGAATATGCTTTGGAATATTTAATTAAGCTGGTAAGAAATACACTTAATATTCAAAAATACAATGAGTTAAGTAATACTCAAGATAGAATTAGTTATTTAAGGGCTTTAACGATTAATACCTTAATTAATGAAGCGGTGGATATTTTTATTAAAAACGAAGAAGCTATACTAAAAGGAGAGTTTAGTTCGGCTCTTTTAGATAAAAGCATGTACGAAGCACAAATTAACGACATTATTAAAATAAGTATTGATAATGTATATAATTCGCCAGAGGTTTTAGATAAAGAGGTTTCAGGTTTTGAAGTATTAAAAACCTTATTGCATATTTATACCACTGCGGTAAATAATAATTTTGATGGAACGCTAACAGAGTTCGATAAAATAATTCTAAAAAAGCTACCAAATACTATCAATACTGAAGAGGAAAGTCTTTACAAACGATTATTGAGCGTATGTAATTATGTTTCTGTATTGTCTGATAGCAAAGCAATAATGGAGTATAAAAAAATCAAGGGACTGAGTTTTAATATTTAAGTCCTTTTGAAGTGCTTATTAGTTAGATTCGTTAATCTCCTTTATTTTATTAGCGATGCTTTCTGGATCCAGTCCGATAATCTTTTGAAGATTATTTACAGTTCCTTGCTCTATAAATTTATCTGGAATACCAAGTATATGTACTTTGTTTTGGTATGCTTGTTCTGAAACAAATTCAAGTACTTCACTTCCAAAACCACCTTTTATAGAACCATCTTCAATGGTGATAATGGTTTTGTGGTTTTTACATATTTCGTGAAGCAAGGTTTTGTCTATAGGTTTTACAAAACGCATATCGTAGTGAGCCATTCCTTCATCGTCATCAAATAGATTTATTGCTTCTATAACATTATCACAAATAGTTCCAATGCTTAAAATCGCTATGTCTTTTCCTTCTTTCAAGCATTGACCTATCCCTATTGGAATAGGAGAGAAAGCTTGTTTCCAGTTTAGGTTATTCCCTCTTCCTCTAGGGTAGCGAATAGCAATCGGTGCATCTAATCCTAGCTGAGCTGTGTACAAGATGTTTCGTAGCTCAATCTCATTTCTAGGAGCAAAAATAATGAGGTTTGGTATGCATCTTAAACACGATAAATCAAAAACACCATGATGGGTTGCTCCGTCTTCACCAACCAAACCAGCTCTGTCTAAACAGAAAATTACTGGGAGTTTTTGTAAGGCTACATCATGAATAACTTGGTCGTAAGCACGTTGTAAAAAGGTAGAATAGATATTACAAAACGGAATATATCCTTGGGTAGCCATACCCGCAGCTAGAGTAACGGCATGTTGTTCTGCAATACCTACATCAAAAGCGCGATCAGGAAATTCTCGCATCATATATTTTAAAGAACTCCCTGTTGGCATTGCTGGAGTAATACCAATTATATTTTTGTTTTGTTTTGCAAGTTCCACTAAAGTATGACCAAAAACATCTTGGTATTTTGGTGGCTCAACGGTATTTCCTTTTGGATGTAATTCCCCGGTTAAAGCATTGAATTTTCCAGGAGCATGATAAGTCACCTGGTTTTCTTCTGCTTGCTTTAAACCTTTTCCTTTAGTGGTTATTACGTGTAAAAATTTCGGGCCACTAAGCTTTTTAAGTCGTTCTAATTCTGAAATCAAAGCAGGAAGATCGTGTCCGTCTATGGGTCCCGAATAATTAAAGTTTAGGGCTTCAAAAATATTGTCTTGCTTTTGTGTTCCTTTTTTTACGTTGGTTAAATATTGTTTTAAAGCGCCCACACTAGGGTCTATTCCAATAGCGTTATCGTTAAGAATTACCAATAGATTGGCATTGGTAACCCCTGCATGATTTAGTCCTTCAAAAGCCATTCCGCTTGCTATAGAAGCGTCTCCAATAACCGCAATATGTTGTTTGTTGGTTTCCCCTTTTAAATGTGAGGCAATTGCCATTCCTAAGGCAGCAGAAATTGAAGTTGAAGAATGCCCCACTCCAAAAGTATCATATACACTTTCTTCTCTTTTTGGGAATCCAGAAATACCCCCTAACTGTCTGTTGGTATGAAAAACAGCTTTTCTTCCTGTAAGTAATTTATGCACATAGGCTTGATGCCCAACATCCCAAACCAATAAATCTTCCGGAGTATTAAATACATAATGCAAAGCAATAGTAAGTTCAACAACGCCTAGGCTTGCTCCTAAATGCCCTTCTTTTGTAGCAACAATATCTATAATAAAAGCACGTAACTCTTTGGCGAGTTTAGTTAGCTGCTCTTCCTTTAAAAGACGTAAATCTTTTGGATAGTTTATATGGTCTAGAATCTTCTTCATCTAATACAAATGTAATATTTGAAAATGATACAATACTAGTTTCGATTTGAAATTGTATTTTTACTAATTCGAAAATGATAAAACCGATACAATGATAAATCCGTTTGATGATACTTATTTCATGAAGAAAGCACTACAAGAGGCCGAAGCTGCTCTTGAAAAAGGCGAAGTCCCTGTAGGTGCTGTTATTGTTGTTGAAAATAAAATTATAGCTAGAGCACATAATTTAACCGAATTATTAAATGATGTTACAGCTCATGCCGAAATGCAGGCAATTACTGCGGCTGCTAATTACTTAGGCGGAAAATACCTCAAGAACTGTACTTTATACGTGACTTTAGAACCATGTCAAATGTGTGCAGGGGCTTTGTATTGGAGTCAGATTTCGAAAATAGTTTACGGTGCTACCGATGATCATAGAGGTTGTAAGGCAATGGGTGCTACATTACACCCTAAAACTAAAATAGAAGGTGGTGTAATGGAAGAAGATGCTGCTGCTTTAATGAAGCGATTTTTTATTGAAAGAAGAAACTTGAACTAGTTGCTTCTGTAGATCTATTATAATTTTCTAGCGTCTCCTTCGCGTTTACGCATTTTCTCTAAATTTTCTTTGGTAAGCATATAGTCTTCTAATTTTTTATCTTTCCATCTATAATAAGAGAATAACGGAAACACAATAACAAATAAACTAATAACCCCAAAACCAATTAGTTTCTCAGCATAAGGAACATCCAAGGTAAAACCAGCGATGATACTTCCAATGGTTGCTAAAAATATAATAAGAATAAGCTGTTTCATTTATGGTTTAAATTATTGTGTAAAGTTAATCAATTCTCGTCTGTATGCCGTTAGTAATTTAGATTTTGATACAAAACCATGATATTTTCCGTGTTTAATAACTGGTAAATTCCATGCTCCGGAATGTTGAAACTTTTTCATTACCATTTTCATAGAATCTTTTTCGTAGATAATATATTCTGGCGGATTGTGCATATAGGTTTCTACAGAAGTTGTTTTGTAAAGCTCTTGATCAAACATGACTGTCCTGATGTCATCTAGTGTAATAACACCTACCAATCTTGTGTCTTTATCTATAACTGGAAATAAATTTCGGTTCGATTTCGACACTGCTTGATGTAGCATTTCTTCCAAAGTCATTTCAGGACGTACTTTAACAAAGTTTTTTTCTATTACACTATCTAATTGCATAAGTGTTAAAACACTGTGGTCTTTATCATGGGTAAGTAAGTCGCCTCTTTCTGCCAATTCGCGGGTGTAAATCGTATGATCCATATAGTTTTTGGTAATCATATAAGAGATAGCAACCGTAATCATAAGCGGTAAAAATAAAATATAGCCACCTGTGATCTCTGCAATTAAGAAAATAGCAGTCAATGGCGCGTGAATTACTCCTGCAATCAAACCCGCCATACCTATTAGGGTGAAATTAGCTTCGGAAACTTGATGTCCAAAACCAATATTATTTATCACTTTGGCAATAACATTCCCCAAAGCACTTCCCATTACCATAGTTGGTACAATAACCCCACCAATTCCACCGGCAGCAAAAGTAGTTGTCATTGCTATCGCTTTAAAAATGGTGAAACCAATTAATAGGAGAATTACCACCCAAATATTGTCGGTATAAGCGTCAAACGGATTAGTTCCAAGTGCATGAAGATAGTTTCCTTCAAATAAATCTTTTGTAAAACTTAAACCCTCCCCGTAAAGTGGCGGAATAAAATATAGCATTATACCAATGGCAATACCTCCAACCATGAGTTTGCTAAACTTGGTTTTAAACCGATCGAAAAAGGCATAAATAGCAAAGTATATTTTTGTGAAATAAATAGAAGCAATTCCTGTACCTATTCCTAAAAGCATATAAAAAGCAGTGTCTCTTGCTTGAAACTTTTCGCTAACATTAAAATCGAATAATAACTCGTCTCCTAAAAAGAAATAGGAAGTCAATACCGAAGAAATGGAAGCTATAAGTAAAGGTAATAAAGAAGCAAAAGTAAGATCTAAGCTAAATACCTCTACCGCAAAAACGATAGCTGCAATTGGGGATTTAAACATAGAAGCTAATGCTCCAGAAGTAGCACAAGCAATAAGCAGTGTTCTTGTTTTTTTATCTACATGTAAAATCCTGCTTAAATTTGAACTTAACGCCGAACCAGAAGTGATTGCGGGTCCTAATAATCCAACCGAACCACCAAAACCTACAGTAAGCGGGGCGGTGATTAAAGGGTGGTAAATTAGTTTATAGGATAAAAGCCCCTTCTGTCTTAATAAGGAATAAAGTAAAGAAGGAATAGCACGCTTAATAAAAGGAGGAACGATTGGTGTCATGCCTTTTTTAGCGAGATATTTAGTATATAGAAAAACTAAAAATAACCCAATTACCGGGAGTATAAAATACAACTGATTTTCAGAAAAGATAATTCCTCTTTTTAAAAACGATTGTATCGTATAGGTGATGTTTTTAAGAGTAACTGCAGCAACACCAGTTAACAAGCCAACTACAACACTAAGTATATAAACAAAGTTTTTTTGGGAGATGTGCTTATACCTCCAAACTAAAATCTGTTTAATGATCTGTTGCTTTGGCATGTGATGAAGTTACTAAAAAATCCTGCACTTGGCAGGATTTTTAATTTATGATTTTAAGTTCAGTTTTAAACTTAGTTCTGTCAGTTGCTCATCGTCAATTGGAGCAGGAGCGTCAATCATAACATCTCGACCTGCATTGTTTTTAGGGAATGCGATAAAGTCTCTAATAGTTTCTTGTCCACCAAGAATAGCAACCAATCTGTCAAGACCAAATGCAAGTCCACCATGAGGAGGAGCTCCGTATTCAAAAGCATCCATTAAGAAACCAAACTGTGCTTTGGCATCTTCTTCAGAGAACCCTAAATGTTTCAGCATGATTGCTTGTGTCTTTTTATCGTGAATTCTAATAGATCCACCACCAATTTCATTTCCGTTTAAAACCAAATCGTAAGCATTGGCTTTTACTTCTCCTGGATTTGTATCTAATAATTCTAATTGTCCTGGTTTAGGAGCGGTGAACGGGTGATGCATTGCGTGGTAACGGTTTGTTTCTTCGTCCCATTCTAATAGTGGGAAATCCATTACCCATAAAGGAGCAAATTCGTTTGGTTTTCGTAAGCCTAAACGAGTAGCTAATTCCATACGTAAAGCACTTAGTTGTGCTCTTACTTTATTGGTTTCGCCAGAAAGTATACAGATTAAATCTCCTGCTTTTGCACCTGTTACTTCTGCCCATTTAGCTAAGTCTTCTTGGTCGTAAAATTTATCTACAGACGATTTAAAAGAACCGTCATCATTCACGCGACAGTAAACCATTCCTAAAGCTCCAACTTGTGGACGCTTTACCCAGTCAATTAATTTATCAATTTCTTTTCTAGTATAAGCGTTTCCGCCAGGAACAGCTATACCTACAACTAATTCGGCATTATTGAAAACACCAAAATCTTTGTGTTGGGCTACTTCGTTTAACTCCCCAAACTCCATTCCAAAACGAATGTCTGGTTTGTCGTTTCCGTATAAACGCATAGCATCGTCATATAGGATTCTAGGGAATTTCTCTACTTCAACGCCGTTTACTTCTTTTAATAAGTGACGCGTTAGTCCTTCAAAAGCATTTAAAATATCTTCTTGTTCTATGAAAGCCATTTCGCAGTCTATCTGTGTAAACTCTGGCTGTCTGTCTGCACGTAAATCTTCATCTCTAAAGCATTTTACAATCTGGAAGTACTTATCCATTCCTCCAACCATAAGTAATTGCTTGAAGGTTTGTGGTGATTGTGGTAATGCGTAAAACTGTCCGGCATTCATTCTAGATGGTACAACAAAATCACGAGCACCTTCTGGTGTAGATTTTATTAAGTACGGAGTTTCAACTTCGATAAAGCCTTCTTTAGATAAGTAATTTCTTACTTCTTGAGTTACTTTATGTCTAAAAATCAAGCTGTTTTTTACAGGATTACGACGAATATCTAAGTAGCGATATTTCATTCGTAATTCTTCTCCACCATCCGTTTCATCTTCAATAGTGAAAGGTGGAACAAGAGCTTCGTTTAAAATAGTTAATTCGGAAACTAACAACTCAATATCACCAGTAGCCATATTAGGGTTTTTAGAAGCACGTTCTATAACCGATCCTTTTACTTGAATTACAAATTCACGTCCAAGTTTTTGTGCTTGCTTCATCATTGCTTCTGAAGTACGTTCTTCATCAAAAACTAATTGCGTGATTCCGTATCTATCTCGTAAATCTACCCAAACAATAAAACCTTTGTCTCTAGATTTTTGAACCCATCCAGCTAGAGTTACTTCTGTATTTATATGTGATGCATTTAACTCACCACAGTTGTGACTTCTGTACATATCCTTATCGAAAATTAAGTTGCAAATTTAACATAAAAAAACTTCAACTAAAATGTTGTGCAAGTTTTATTCTATTCTAAAGAAATAAAAAAATCCGAAGCATTATACTTCGGATTTTTTAAGAGTTAATCTTCTATGCCTGCTATTGGCTCTTTTACTATTGGCGTTTCTTCTTCTAGGTTTTCAGTAGAAGCAGATTTTTTTCGTAACCACATTTTAAACTTCATAACTAAAAAGAATAAAATAGGAACTACAATCAAAGTCAAGAAAGTAGCAACTATCAGTCCGTAGATTACTGTCCACGCTAATGGCCCCCAGAAAACTACGTTATCTCCACCCATATAAATATTTGGATCAAAGTCTGAAAATAAAGTAAAGAAGTTAATATTTAAACCAATTGCCAACGGTACTAAACCTAATATGGTGGTAATTGCCGTTAATAAAACCGGACGTAAACGAGCTTTACCGGCTTTTACAATACTTTCGTATAAGTCACGTGTACTTAGGTATGCATCTTCTTCTAGATCTAGTTCATGTTTTTTTCTATCAATTAATAGTTGTGCATAATCTAGTAAAACCACACCGTTATTTACTACAATTCCGGCAAGGGAAATAATTCCAACCATGGTCATCATAATTACGAAAGCACTTCCAGTAATAACGATTCCGCCAAACACACCAATTAAACTCAACATAATTGCTAGCATAATGATAGTTGGTTTGGAAACAGAATTAAATTGGAAAATTAATATGAAAAATATCAAACCAATACCAGTAAAGAAAGCTCCCATCAAGAAGGTCATTTGTTTATTCTGCTCTTCAATCTGACCAGTAAAATCAAGTTTTACTCCTTCTGGAACTCCTTCAAAACCTTTCATTTCATTTTGAATTTGCGAAACTATTGCTCCGGCATCTGTATGACCGGGAGATAGTGCAGAGTAAACGGTAACCACACGCTTGGTGGCCTTGTGTTTGATTGCACTAAATCCAGAATTGTTTTCATGCTTGGCAACAGCAGAAATAGGGACACTTTTTATTTGTCCGGTATTATCTCTAAAGGTAATGTGCTGGTTAAAAAGCGCACTAGTATTGTATCTGTTCTCTTCATTAAAACGAATATAGATATCAAAATCATCTCCGTCTTCCTTGTAAATTCCTGCTTTAGAACCAAAGATAGAGTTACGTAATTGTTGACCAATCTGCGCTGCGCTAATGCCTAATTCTCCTGCTTTTTCTCTGTCTATAATAACACGCATGGTAGGCTTGTCTTTATTGACATCGATTTTTAATTCATCAATACCTGCAATATTTTTGGTGTTGATAAATTCACGCATATTTTCTGCAACAGCAATTAACTCGTTGTAATCATCCCCTTCAATTTCAATGTTAATTGGGGATCCTGCTGGCGGTCCGTTGGAATCTTTTTCTACAGAAATTAAAACTCCCGGGAATATCCCTACCAACGACTCCTGTACTTTTTGACGTAATAATTCACTGTCCTCACCTCTTCTAAATTTATACTCACGCATAGAAGCTGTAATCTTTGCTTTGTGAGGCATTTCGGCAGCAGAACCACCGTCGGTTTGCGGATTTCCTGCTCCTTCACCAACCTGAGAAACGGCACTTTCTACTAAGAAGTTATATCCGTTATCTAAGTATTGGTCTTGGTTAATTACATCATAAACACGCTTTTCAATTTGCTTTGTAATAGCGTTTGTTTTTTCAATGGCAGTACCTTCAGGATATTCTATATAAACAATAATCTGATTAGGTTTATTATCTGGAAAGAACTCTACTTTGGTTCTTTGAGATTTCAGGGAAGCACCAAAGGAAATAAAGGCAACTATTAAAAGAATAAATGTTACGATGCTTAAAACGTATGGTCTCCAACGGGAAAGTGCCCAACGTAATTGTCCTTCGTACCAACGTTCTAATCTTACTAAGGTTTTTGTCTGGAAGCTATTTGCCCACTTACGAAGAAGTAAACGATACACCCAAAGCATGATTGCTGTAAAAATTATTAGAACTCCTAATGCTCTATAGTCTCCTCCAAAAAAGAAAATTAAAAGACCAATTACTGTCATTATTATGGTGCTTCTAACTATTTTAGCTAATGGCATGTTTTTGTCTTCAATACTCATAAATTGAGAAACCAATACCGAGTTAAAGAAGATTGCAACAAATAGCGAAGAACCTAAAACTACAGAAAGAGTAATTGGTAAAATCATCATGAATTGCCCCATGATACCTGGCCATAAACCTAAAGGAATAAATGCAGCAACGGTTGTAGCGGTAGAAATTATAATAGGGAAGGCGATTTCGCTAATTCCTTTTTTAGCAGCTTCCTTTCTATTCATGCCTTCCTCGTCCATAAGCCTGTAAACGTTTTCAACAACTACAATACCGTTGTCTACCAACATTCCTAGTCCCATGATTAGCCCGAAAAGTACCATGGTATTTAGGCTTTGTCCTAATAACTCTAAAATCATTAAAGACATAAACATAGACATTGGTATTGCAAAACCAACGAAAATGGCGTTTTTGAAACCTAAGAAAAACATCAAAACTGTTACAACAAGTATAACCCCAAAGATGATATTGTTTACTAAGTCGTCAACCTGCCCAATAGTTACTGGTGATTGATCGTTTGTGATAGTGACTTTTAAATCTTGTGGAAAAACATTTTCAATAGCATCTTTCACAATTAATTGTACCTTCTCTGCTGCATCCACCATGTTTTTGCCTGCACGTTTTTTTACGTCAAGCATCACTACAGGTTCTCCAAACTCACGAGCAAAGGTGGTTCTGTCTTCTTCTTTAAAGGATACGCTTGCTATGTCTTTAAGATAGATTGCTTTTCCTTTTTCAGCTTTTACAACAAAATTTTCTAGTTCTGAAGGTTTTTCAATTTCTCCTAAAATCCTAATAGTTCTTCTTTGTCCACTAGCAATAAGGTTTCCGGCAGACATGGTTATGTTCCCGTTGTTGATTGCTCCAATAACATCGTTAAAAGTTACCTGTGCAGCCATCATTTTATAAATATCTACAGCAACTTCAACTTCTTTTTCTTGAGCACCTCGAATGTCTGCTTTTTTGATTTCCTGAATATCTTCAATTTTATCTTGTAAGTGTTCTGCAAACTCTTTTAGTTTTTCAACTGTATAATCTCCAGAAATATTAATGTTTAGGATAGGCATTTCTTCCGAAAGGCTTAATTCAAAAACATCTGGATCTACTTTTGCACCGTTAAAAGAAGGCCAGTCTTCACTAGAAACTTCTGTGTCTATTTCGTCTTTTACCTTTTGTTTGGCTTGGTCTACAGTAATATTTTCATCAAACTCCACTATAACCATAGAGAAATCCTCTTGCGAAGTTGAGGTGATTTCTACTACATTGCTTATGGTTTTTAACTTGTCTTCTAAAGGGTTTGTTATAAGCTTCTCAATGTCTTCTGCGGTGTTTCCAGGGAAAACAGAGCTAATGTATATTTTAGTTTCGTTTACTTCTGGGAAATTTTCTCTAGGCATGCTAAAGAATGCAGAAACACCCAAATAGAAAAAGACCAAAATAAGAACATACATAGTAGTCTTATTATTGATAGCCCAAGAGGACAAACCAAATTCCTTTTCTACTTTTTTCTTTTTGTTTTCAATCATGAGTTAAACAATTTATAAATTGCAAGCTTATTGGTTAATTACTTGAACGGTTTGTCCGTCTTTAATACTTCTTGCACCTTCTTGTACAATTTCTGTCCCATCTTCAATACCGCTTAAAACTTCAATAACATCTCCTTGCGTTTTTCCGGTTTTAATGATGATTCTCTCTACGACACCTTCCTGCTTGTCATTTTTGTTTTTTATTACATAAATGTACTGTTCTCCATTTGCATTTTCAGAAATGATACTTTGCGGAATTAGTAGGGCATTTTTATTGGTGTAATCGTTGATTTTAAGCTTAGCGACTAAGTTTGGTTTAATTGATTTGTCTTCGTTTGGAATGTCTACTTCTACCTTAAAAGTTCTGTTTGCTGGATGGATAACATCTCCGGCTTGTTTAATTTTTGTAGCTATTGTTTTTCCTAAAATAGGAAACTCTACACTTACATCTTTACCTTTAACAACATCGGAAATATAACGCTCTGGAATATCTGTTTCAATATACATTTCATCCAGGTTTACTATTTGCATAAGCGGTGTTTGCCCTGCAGCAACTACGCTTCCTTGCTCTGAAATAACATCGTCTATAGTTCCTGAGAATGGCGCTCTAACAGTGGTTTTTGCAATTTGTTTTTGAAGTTGGTTTACTGCTTCGGTCTGTGCTTCAAAATTAGATTTTGCTTGTAAGAACTGAATTTCACTTCCAATTTTTTGATCCCATAATCTTTTTTGACGTTCAAAAGTGGTTTTAGCTAAATCTGCCTGAATTTGTAACTGTGCTAATTGTTGGCTTAATCCGCCATCATCAATTTTCGCTAGAGTTTGTCCTTTCTTCACTTTTTGTCCTTCCTTAACGTACACATTGGTAAGAATACCATTGAATTCTGGAGTTAATGTTAAAAGGTTTTTGGTGGTAACATTTCCTTGTATTTCAAGTACGTGCTTAAATACTTCTTGCTTTGCAGTAAAAGTTGTAATTAATGGAATATGCTTCGCGGTATCTAACAGCGAAATCTTTTCGTCAAGTAACTTGATTTCATCTTGTAATTCTTTAAGATTATTTACTAATTCAGTTCTTTTAGTTCGGATAGTGCTTAAGTCATTACTTTCAATGACTTTTTCCACCGAATTGTTTTTCTTTTCACCGGAACAAGAAGCTATAAGTAACGTTAATAATAGAATGGAAAATATATTTTTCATTTGTTTACTGAGATTATGCGTGAGTTGGTTTATTAGTTTTTTGGAGTTATGTTTAGTACCGTTTCTAGCTCTGCTTTTGTATTAATAACGTCTAGCATAGCTTGTAATAATTCTTGTTGTGCGGTATATAATTGTGTTTGTGCTTGGCGTAAATCAAAACTAGAGGAAATACCTTCAAAAAACTTGGTTTGGTTTTTCTTTTCAATACGTTCTGCAAGATTTAGATTTTGTTTTTTGTTCTCGTAATCCTCTAAAGCAAATTGGTAATCGCTTTTTGCCGATGCAATTTGAAGCTTTAATTGTTGTTGTGTTTCGGTTAAATCATCTTGTGCTTTTTCAAGGTTGATTTGAGCTCTTTGCGTAGCAGCGCTTCGCATTCCTGAACTAAATATTGGAATGTTTAAACTCATGCCAAATAAAGAGGAGCCAAACCATTTTTGATCATCCGTTGTAAAAGAAAAAGTTTGACTGTTTGCCATATAGCCGCCATTTACAAAAGCGTTCAGGGTTGGTAACGCTTTGCTTTTTTCTAGTTTTAATAAAAGCTCTTTAGAGATTTTATCATTCTGTGCAATTTTAAAATCAATAGTGTTTTCTACATTTTCTTCTACAGTTAATAAACCTAAAACGGAATGATAATCTGCTAATCCGCTTAAACTATCTGTTAGCTTTGTTTTTGTTTCAAGATCTAAACCAAGCGTGATGTTTAACATTTGGTAGGCTAGTTTTTTTAGTCTTTCGGTGTTGTTTAGTTGACTTTGGACTCCTGTAAGGGTGATTTGTAGTTGCTCTACACTTTCTTCTTCTCCTAGTCCGTTTTCGTAAATTTTATTGATTTCGAAAATATTCTTTTCAAGGACAGCGATGTTTCTCTTTAAAATGCTAATGCTTTCTTCTGCTAATAATACATTTCCGTAGGCGTTGATTACTGCTTTTCTAACCTCTAGGTCTGTTTTTTCTTTAGCATTTTTTGAGATTTCTAAAAACACCTTAGCAGATTGTAGCCCAACAAGGTAAGATCCGTCAAATATTTTTTGCGAAAGGGTAGCGGTTGCACTCATGCTTTGCTTGGTTCCAAAAGCTACAGGAATAAAGCTTCCTGGAGTACCGCCAGCTAATTCCCCTGGTAACAAGGAAACTTGCTGCTTTATCCAATTTTGGTAGTCTACAGCAGCATTTATTTGTGGTAAACCGGTAGCAGTTGTTTCCCATTTTTGTTGCTCTGCCGCTTGAATATCTCTAGCGGCATTTTTTGCTTTTCGATTGTTTTCTAAAGCATAATCTATCGCTTCCTCTAAGCTAAAACTTTGGCTGTTTTCTTGAGAAAAAGAAATAAAACCAATTAATAATAATATTGCTAATGAAATGTTTTTCATTTTTGATCTGCGTTTAATTGTTTGTTTAAAACTTCTAGTCCTTCTGTTGTGCAAATACCACGAAGGTGATATTCTATAAAAAGTTCCATAAGGGAATTCATAGAAAAGCTTGTTAATGGGAAAACCTCTTGGTCTTTTAAAGATGTTATACCATTAAAATAAATCCTAGAGATAAAGTCTTTGTTTATGGAGTCTCTATACAGTTTTTGTTTTACTCCTTTTTCTAAGTTTTCTTTTACGCAACAAAGCATTTTATCAAAATACTTTGCTCTTAAAGAGGTCGAAATCTTTGGGTAGTACTTTTTAAGCTGGTATTGTGGCGAAGATTTTTCGTCTTTTAAATGTTCCATTACAAACCTTTTGATTTCAAAAACTTCTTCAATAGGGTTTTTATTTAAGTCACATATACAGTCAATTCCGTGAGAAATAGTTTCGTACATGTGAGAGGTAGTGGTTTCTACTAATTTGGTTTTATTGTCAAAATGTTGGTAAATAGTTTTTTTAGATATGCCAAGCTTATTGGCTATATCATCCATGGTAACACTTTTAAAACCATAGCTTATAAAAAGCTCACTTGCGGTATGTATAATTTTTTCCCTCATAATTTTGCGCAAATTTACAACGGGAAACTTTATAAACCTAAATAGTTTCCGTAGTATTGTTTTTTTTTCTTAACATTTACTAAAAAGTATGCTTATGTTATAGCTTTTCGATTATTTTTGCAGCATGCAAAATATACCTTACTATCAGGAAGCATTTACAAAGTATTTAAATGCATTTACAACAGATAAGAATCCGCAGACCTTATATAATCCTATACATTATATATTAAATTTAGGAGGTAAAAGGTTGCGCCCTGTTTTAACTTTAATAGCAGCAGATATTTTTAACTCCGATTATAAAAAGGCATTAGACGCTGCATTAAGTATTGAAGTATTTCACAACTTCTCTTTAGTTCATGATGATATTATGGATGACGCTCCATTACGTAGAGGGCATCAAACAGTGCATGAAAAATGGAATATCAATACGGGAATTCTTTCTGGAGATGCTATGCTAATTTTGGCATACCAACTTTTTGAAAAATATGATCCAGAAATTTTTCAAGCCTTAGCGAGGTTGTTTAGTAAAACGGCTTTAGAGGTTTGTGAAGGACAGCAGTATGATATCGACTTTGAAACAAGAGAAGATGTTAGTATTCCTGAATACCTAAAAATGATTGAATACAAAACAGCTGTTTTGGTTGGTGCTGCTATGCAAATGGGGGCTATTGTTGCAAAAGCTTCAGAGGAAGATCAAAATAAAATATATGACTTTGGAAGGTTCTTAGGAATCGCTTTTCAATTACAAGATGATTATTTAGATGCTTTTGGAGACCCTAAAACTTTCGGAAAACAAGTTGGAGGAGATATTATTGAAAATAAAAAAACATACCTATATATAAAGTCTATTGAGTTTTCTGCTGAAGAAGACCGAATTCAGTTGCAGCATTTATTCAGTTTGAGCCCTTCAGATCCTAAAGATAAAATTGAAGCGGTAAAAGAAGCTTTTACTACAAGTGGTGCTGCCGAAGCAACTAGACAAGAGATTGTAAATTACACAAATATGGCTTTTGCGGTATTAGAAACTTTAGATATTTCTGAAGAAAATAAAGTTGCTCTAAAGTTATTTGGAGAACAATTAATGAATAGAGAAGTTTAATAAATTCTCTGCTGTAGCAGAAACGTATAACGGAAACAAGTAATGAAATTGCTGTTTCGCAAGACTAAAATTATGCATGTACCTGCTACTTTTAATGAGTTAATAGAAAAGGCTGAAGACTTAAATCTTTATAAAAAGCTAATCCAACAACTGAATAAAGATTTTCTTTTTGCTAATATCGATTTAGATTTTAGTGAAGAGATACTTCCTTCTAGCCTAAAGTTAATGCTTCATGAAACGGTGTATCACCTTATTCAAGAAAAATTTGTCGAGTATTTGAATCTACTATATATAATAGATGTGCCAGAAGACAAAGTTAGGCAGTTAGATGGTAGCGATACCTTGCAACTAGCGGAAGATGTTTCCTTCTTAATCCTAAAACGAGAATGGCAAAAAGTTTGGTTTAGAAATAAGTATAGTGAGTAAGGAACTCATTAAAACCTTAGAAATACACTCTCACAAAAGGACTCCAAGCATTTGCATAAATACTTTTATCGTCATCAAAAAGTAAATCGTATTTCACCCCAACAGTAACATTTCTTGTTCGGTATCCAGCTCCAACATATAGTGCTGGCGACCAATAATTATCATCTTTAATAGCAGGGTTGTCAAAATTTCTACTAACATTATTTTGCTCAAACTCTCCAGAAACTTGAATCTCTCTTATAGGATTGTATAAGCCAATTATGCTTCCGCCAATAATAGTAGATTTCAACATATTTTTTCTGCTGTAGTAAGAACCACTCAATCCTACCCCTAAAGCAAAACTATCATCAAACTGATAAATGGCACTAGGAGCTAGAGTTGCACTAAAGGTATTACTTCCTGTACTTAAGCCAATTCCGCCACCAAAACGCACCTTTTTCCAGAAATCACTTTTTTCATTTTGAGGAGTAACTTGTGCTATTACTGTTGTAAAAGCAAAACTTGAGAAAATTAAAAAGGCTACAATTTTTTTATTTAAAAGTGTGGAACGAAGCATGTTTTCTTGGTTTAGGAATTATGATGGAATGAAATAAGTAATTATTTTGTTAATTATAAGTTTAAATATACTAAAACTCCTTCTAAGTTTAGTAAAATTTGTATTTTTGAAGAAATTTTGTAGAAGCTAGATTTTTTCAAAAAACATAATGGATAAATATTCCTTTTTAAACGCAGCACATACAGCATATTTTGCTGAACTATACGACCAATATTTAAAAAATCCAGACTCTGTAGAGCCAAGTTGGAGAGCCTTTTTTCAAGGCTATGATTTTGGAAACGAAAGCTCAGGAGCAAACGATATAAACCCAGAAGACTTTTCTTGCGATCACGTTTCAGAAAGCTTAACCAAAGAATTTCAAGTTGTAAAACTTATTGATGGTTACAGAACTAGAGGGCATTTGTTTACTAAAACAAACCCAGTAAGAGCAAGACGTAAATACGCGCCAACATTAGAGATTGAGAACTTTGGTCTTTCAGAAAGCGACTTAGATACGGTTTTTAACGCTGGAGAAATAATTGGAATTGGAACGAAAACACTTCGTGAAATTCGTACGCATTTAGAAGCAATATATTGCAACTCTATTGGTGTGGAATACATGTATATTCGTAAACCAGAAGAGCTTTCTTGGTTCCAAGAGAAGTTAAATGTAAACGATAATCAGCCACAGTTTTCTGCAGAACAAAAAAAATACATCCTTAATAAATTAAACCAAGCTGTTTCTTTTGAAAACTTTTTACATACTAAATATGTAGGACAAAAACGTTTTTCATTAGAAGGAGGGGAGTCTTTAATTCCTGCTTTAGATGCTTTAATTGAAAAAGCTTCCGAATACGATGTAAAAGAATTTGTAATGGGAATGGCTCACCGTGGTCGTTTAAACACTCTGACAAATATCTTCGGAAAATCGGCTAAAGATATCTTTAGTGAGTTTGATGGTAAAGATTACGAGCAAGAGGTTTTTGACGGAGATGTAAAATACCATCTAGGTTGGACTAGTGATAGAGTTACAGAAGCTGGTAAGAAAATAAACCTAAATATTGCACCAAACCCTTCGCACTTAGAAACAGTTGGAGCAGTAGTTGAAGGGATTACAAGAGCAAAACAAGACGATAAATATGCCGATAACCCATCGCAAGTATTACCAATAGTAGTACACGGAGATGCTGCAATTGCAGGACAAGGTTTGGTATACGAAATTGTGCAAATGTCACAATTAGATGGTTACAAGACAAACGGAACCATTCATATAGTAGTAAACAACCAAATAGGATTTACTACCAATTACTTAGATGCACGTTCTAGTACTTACTGTACAGATATTGCTAAAGTAACACTTTCACCAGTATTACATGTAAATGCAGATGATGCAGAAGCAGTAGTACATGCAGCTTTATTTGCTTTACATTTTAGAATGAAGTTTAAGCGTGATGTTTTTATCGATATGCTTGGGTATAGAAAATATGGGCATAACGAAGGTGATGAGCCTAAGTTCACGCAACCTTTGTTGTATAAAGCAATTTCTAAACATAAAAATCCAAGAGATATTTATGCCGATAAGTTAATTGCTGAAGGTATTATAGATGCAGATTATGTTTCTAAGTTAGAAAAAGAATATAAAAATTCTTTAGAAGAAAAATTAGAAGATTCTAGAAAAGAAACTAAAACAGTAATCACTCCGTTTATGCAAAATGAATGGGAAGATTATACGACTGTTGAAGAAGATAAAATGAATAAAGCTATTGATACCACTTATTCAAAAGAAGCTTTAGCTAAAATCACTAAAGTACTTTCTAGTCTTCCAAAAGATAAAAAGTTCATTCGTAAGATTTCTCGTTTAATCGAGTCTAGACAAAACATGTTTGATGAAAACAAGTTAGACTGGGCTATGGCAGAGCATTTAGCTTATGGGTCTCTATTAGAAGAAGGATACGATGTTAGAATCTCTGGACAAGATGTAGAAAGAGGAACATTCTCACACCGTCACGCAGTTGTAAAGGTAGAGGATAGCGAAGAAGAAATTATTTTACACAACAGCATTAGCGATAATCAAGGAAAATTCTATATTTATAACTCCTTATTATCAGAGTACGGAGTTGTAGGTTTTGATTATGGATATGCAATGGCAAGCCCAAAAACATTAACTATTTGGGAAGCACAATTTGGAGACTTCAGTAACGGAGCGCAAATTATGTTAGATCAATATATCTCTGCAGCAGAAGATAAGTGGAAACTTCAAAACGGATTAGTGATGTTGTTGCCACATGGTTATGAGGGTCAAGGAGCAGAACACTCTTCAGCAAGAATGGAGCGCTACCTTCAAATGTGTGCAAAAGATAATATGTTTGTTGCAGATTGTACAACACCAGCAAATATTTACCACTTGTTGCGTAAGCAAATGAAAGCTAATTTCAGAAAGCCTTTAATTGTTTTTACGCCAAAGAGTTTATTACGTCATCCTTTAGTAGTTTCTACCGTGGATGAATTTGCAAACGGAAGTTTCCAAATGGTAATTGATGATGCACAAGCGAAAGCAGATAAAGTAAAAACATTGGTGTTATTAACTGGTAAGTTCTACTATGATTTATTAGAAGAGCGTGAAAAACTAGAAAGAGAAGATGTAGCTTTAGTAAGAGTAGAGCAACTTTTCCCATTACCAATCGAAGAAATTCGTGAAGTATTAAGTAAGTATAAAAACGCTGATGATATTGTTTGGGCTCAAGAAGAACCAAGAAACATGGGAGCTTACAGTCATATGCTAATGCATTTAGACGAAGCTAAAACTTTTAGAGTAGCAAGCAGAAGACCTTACGGTGCACCAGCAGCAGGTAGCTCGGTTCGTTCTAAAAAACGTCACCAAGAAGTTATCGATTATGTTTTTGATAAAACAAAAAACAACCAACGTTAATAAAGTAAATTGCCATTCTTGTTAAACCGAGAATAAAATATATAATTAAAAATAAATAATTAAGTTTCCTGCAAAAGCTGGAAAATAAAATAAAATTGTAGAGCATGATTTTAGAAATGAAAGTTCCTTCACCAGGAGAATCTATTACAGAAGTAGAAATAGCAACATGGTTAGTTGAAGAGGGTGATTATGTTGAAAAAGACCAGGCTATTGCAGAAGTAGATAGTGACAAAGCAACACTTGAGCTTCCAGCAGAAGCTAGCGGAACAATTACCTTTAAAGCAGTAGAAGGAGATGCTGTTGCTGTAGGTGCAGTTGTATGTTTAATCGATACAAGTGCAGCTAAACCAGAAGGTGGATCAGCACCAAAAGAAGAAACTAAAACAGAAGCACCAAAGGCGGAAGCTCCTAAAGCGGAAGCGCCAAAGGCAGAAGAAACTTATGCAACAGGAACTGCAAGTCCAGCTGCTAAAAAGATTTTAGCAGAAAAAGGAATGGATGCATCTGCAATTAAAGGAACAGGTAAAGACGGTCGTGTAACAAAAGAAGATGCTGTAAAAGCAGTGCCATCTATGGGAACTCCAACAGGAGGAAACAGAGGTACATCTCGTAGCAGAATGTCTATGTTACGTCGTAAAGTAGCAGAGCGTTTAGTAGAAGCTAAAAATACTACGGCAATGTTAACTACATTTAATGAGGTTAATATGACGCCTATCTTTAATCTACGTAAACAATACAAAGAAGAGTTTAAGTCTAAGCATGGTGTAGGACTTGGGTTTATGAGTTTCTTTACTTTAGCTATAGTAAGAGCATTAAAAATGTATCCTGCTGTAAACTCTATGATTGATGATAAGGAAATGATTTCTTATGACTTCATCGATGTTTCTATTGCTGTCTCAGGACCTAAAGGATTAATGGTTCCGGTAATTAGAAACGCAGAAAACTTAACTTTTAGAGGTGTTGAATCGGAAGTAAAAAGATTAGCACTAAGAGCAAGAGATGGAAAAATAACAGTAGATGAAATGACTGGTGGTACATTCACAATTTCTAATGGTGGGGTGTTTGGTAGTATGTTATCTACGCCAATTATTAACCCTCCTCAAAGTGGTATCTTAGGAATGCACAATATTATTGAACGTCCAATCGCTGTAGATGGAAAAGTGGAAATTCACCCAATGATGTATGTGGCATTATCTTATGATCACAGAATTATTGATGGTAAAGAATCTGTAGGTTTCTTAGTAGCTGTTAAAGAAGCATTAGAAAACCCAGAAGAATTACTAATGGATAACGATATCAAGAAAGCCTTAGAACTATAGATTAGTTTTAAATAAAAAAAAAGCGCAATTCGAAAGAGTTGCGCTTTTTTTTTGTGATTAACCAACAAACTAATTTATATAAAATGTATATAAATATTAATCGTGATAACTACTATAATTAATACTATAAAAGCAGCAATGATAAATTTCTGTAAAGTGTTAATGGTATTTTTCATTTTTTTATTCAAATTAAACTCTGCGGATAAGATACCACGCAGAGTTTTTTCTTGTAAATAATTCTCCCTAAGAACTAAATAATAGCATGGTAAAGGTATAGGAAGTTGTTCTTATATCAAATACGTAGTTCTACGTAATTTTTTTAGGCTACCCCTAAAAATGCGAAAACCCCACATTATAATAATGCAGAGTTTTCATGTAAATAATTCTCCCTAAGAACTAATTAATAGCACTGTAAAGATATACTTTCTTATTGGTATATAAAATACGTAGTTCTACGTAATATTTATTTAGACTTGGTTTTTAAAAAAGTAAAGGCTCTAATTTATGTAAAAATTAGAGCCTTCAATAGCCTTCCATAAGGCCGATTAATAGCAATGTAAAGATATATTATATAGTGAGAATTTAAAATACGTACTTATACGTAATTTTTAAAACCTATCTTTATTTAGGCTTGCCCAAATAGAAAGGGAAGTGGGTTTATTGTCTATTGCTAACTTGGCAACTATATTCGCACGGTGCTTCTCAATGGTTCTTATAGAAACACATAGCTTATCTGCTATTTCTTGGCTAGTTAATCCTTCTGCAATTAAATAGATAATCTTTTTTTCAGATTTAGTTAGACAGGCTATAATACTTACCTTTTCTGTGTTTTTCGGTTTGTTGAGGTAGTTAAAAATTTCTTCGCTAAAATAAGTTTCGTTCATTTCAACATGCGCAATACATGTTTCAATTTCCTCAATAGCAAACTCTTTTAGTATATAACCATAAACACCAAGTGCTTTTGCTTGATCGTAAATGTCTTCGTCTTTATCAAAAGTGATTAAAATAATCTTGGTGTTTATGCCATTCTTTTTACATGCTTCGGCAACTTCAAGACCAGTCATTTGTGGCATTCTAATATCTAAGAGAGCAATGTCTGGCTTTTTTTTTACAATAAGGTTATAAGCAACCTGCCCGTTTGTAGCGCTTCCTAAAACATTAAATCCCTTAGAACTTAAAAAGTCCTGTATGCCTCGAAGCATTAAAGGGTGGTCATCTGCTATAATTATAGAAGTGTTCATAAATTTTTAGGAACTAAATTCTTGCTTATGTGTATAAAATTAGTAAAATTCTTTACTTTATCTTCTTCAGATATAAATATTTTTTCTCGTAATCAATAATTGCTTTTCCTTTTTTTAATATGTCTGCACCAATAATACCGTCTACAGGCTGTGCGTTATGATTGGTGAGAGCTGTATTAACATGTGTCAGATTAAAAAGTATTAAAGCTACTTTGTCCTTTTTCCAAGTTCCAATTTTTATATCATTGCTTTTAGATATTTGCGTATGCATATCACTAGCTCCAGCACCTGCTGCTTTTATTTCAGAGTCTTTCACCTGCAAGCCAAAAGTTTCAATAGCTTCAAATCCTACACAAGAACTAGATGCTCCAGTGTCTAAAATAAAAAGACCTTTCACACCATTTATAGTTGCTTTAATTTCAAAGTGATTCGTTTTCGTAAGTTTAATCTTGATTTTTGTATAACCTTTCTTTAGGAGGAAATCCTTAAGGTCAAGGTCTTCGATGTTTGTCATAATTTCTTGTTTCAATGTTATAAAAATACAATAATTGAAAGAGTTAGTGCATAAATGCGAAATTATATTAAGGATGCTTTTGTTTTATGCTAAAAGCAGGTAGTACTTAAGGTTATTTGTAAAAGAACTTATACTTTTGCAACATGATTGTAACAGATACCCATACTCATTTATATAGCGATGCTTTTTCGGAAGATAGAGAAGCAATGATGCAACGAGCTTTAGATGCTAATGTAAAACGATTTTTTATTCCTGCAATAGATTCTTCGTACACCGAGTCTATGTTGCAATTAGAAAAAGATTACCCAGAATACGTGCATTTAATGATGGGCTTGCACCCTACTTCTGTAAAAGAAAATTACAAAGAAGAACTTGCTCACGTAGAAGAAATGCTAGCAAAGCGAAAATTTATTGCTATTGGCGAAATAGGAATAGATTTATATTGGGATAAAACCTTACTAGAAAATCAAAAAGAAGCATTCAAGCACCAAATACAACTTGCAAAACAATATGACTTGCCAATTGTAATTCATTGTCGCGATGCTTTCGATGAGGTTTTTGAAGTTTTAGAAGAAACAAAAGACGAAAAGCTGTTTGGAATCTTTCATTGTTTCACTGGGAATGTAGAACAAGCAAAACAAGCTATTTCCTATAATATGAAACTAGGTATTGGGGGAGTAGTTACATTTAAAAACGGAAAAATAGATCAGTTTTTAAACCAAATTGATATCAAGCATATTGTTTTAGAAACAGATTCCCCATATTTATCACCTACACCATATAGAGGAAAGCGAAACGAATCTTCCTATATAATTAAGGTATTAGAAAAATTATCGGAGCTATATAATCTTCCGCATGAAAAAATTGCCGAAATTACCACACAGAACTCCAAAGATGTTTTTGGAATCTAAAGCGCTTTTGCTTTATTTAAAAGAAATATCGTATCACTTTAAAACCTAAATCAAATTGTCTATCACGCAACCAAACATACTATTAATATATACAGGAGGAACTATAGGGATGATAAAGAACCCAGAAACGGGAGCTCTAAAAGCTTTTGATTTTGAAAATCTTTCCGATAAAATTCCAGAACTAAATTTATTAGACTGTACTATTAATGCTATTTCTTTCGACGAACCAATAGATTCTAGTAATATGAATCCGGTATATTGGACGCAGATAGCAGAAATTATAAAAGATAATTATTCAAAGTTTGATGGTTTTGTGGTGTTACACGGAAGTGATACCATGAGTTATACCGCTTCGGCACTAAGTTTTATGTTAGAAAACTTAGCCAAACCTGTAATCTTTACAGGATCGCAATTGCCAATAGGTGATTTACGAACAGATGCCAAAGAAAATTTAATTACATCTATTCAAATTGCTTCCTTACAAAAACATAAAGTTCCAGTAATACAGGAAGTTGGTTTGTATTTTGAGTATAAATTATACCGTGCAAACAGAAGTACCAAGATAAATGCCGAGCACTTTGAAGCATTTGCTTCATTAAATTATCCAGAGTTAGCAGAATCTGGAGTGCACTTAAAAGTGAATTATGACGATTTGTTAAGGCCTAAAAGAGGAACCAAACTCAAAGTTTTTACAAATTTTGAAGAAAACATCGCATTGGTGAAGTTGTTTCCTGGAATTTCAGAAACCCTTTTAGAAAGCATTTTTAGTGCTCCCAACTTAAAAGGAATTATTTTGGAAACTTACGGGGCAGGTAACTGCACTACCGAAGAATGGTTTATAAATTTACTAGAAAAAACAATTGCAAAAGGGATACAAATTGTCAATGTTACGCAGTGTTCTGGAGGTTCTGTGGTGATGGGACAGTATGAAACTAGTGAAAAACTTAAAAAAATAGGCCTAATTTCGGGGAAAGACATAACAACTGAGGCAGCAATTTCAAAACTAATGTACCTATTAGGACGAAAAATACCACGTAAAACATTCAAAATCACCTTTGAAACACCATTAAGAGGGGAAATGATATAAAATTAACTTTCAAAATTTTATCAACTCCTATTTTTTTTGTTATTTGAGCCCCTGTAATTAAGAGTTAAAATAACTAGAGAGGTGGCCGAGTGGTCGAAGGCGCACGCCTGGAAAGTGTGTATACCTCAAAAGGGTATCGAGGGTTCGAATCCCTTCCTCTCTGCAAAAGGATTTAAAGATGTTTTCCTATAAATTCTTTTAATACTTAATACAAATGAAGTTTTATCTGAAATAAAATCGCATTGTATAAGGTATATTTTTATTTTTTAATTGCATTTTTTTTATATCTTTAACACTTTAAACTAATAAAATTAAGATCAGAACGATGAAAAGATTATTTTCAATTCTAGCCATAGTATGTTTTATGGCATTCGGAACAGCAAATGCAACTACTAACGCAAGTGCTATTGCAACTACAGTTGTTACAACTCAAGATGATGCAGCTGATGGTGCAGCAGAATCTCAAGGATTTCACCAAGAGCTTAAAAAGCGTTTTATAGAAGGTGGTCCAGGATTCATGGGGATCGTATTATTATGTTTAATTCTTGGTTTAGCTATTGCTATTGAAAGAATTATCTATTTAAACTTATCAACAACAAACACAAAGAAATTAACGCAAAACGTTGAAGACGCATTACAGTCTGGTGGTATTGATGCTGCTAAAGAAGTATGTAGAAACACAAAAGGACCTGTTGCTTCTATTTTCTATCAAGGATTAGATAGAGCTGACGGAGACTTAGAGTCTGCTGAAAAAGCTGTTGTAGCTTACGGTGGAGTTCAAATGGGACAATTAGAGAAAAACGTTTCTTGGATTTCTTTATTTATCGCTTTAGCGCCAATGTTAGGATTCATGGGTACAGTAATCGGGATGATTCAAGCCTTTGATAAAATTGAAGCAGCTGGAGATATGCAACCATCACTTGTTGCAGGAGGTATTAAAGTAGCACTTTTAACAACAGTATTCGGACTTGTTGTGGCTATTATCCTTCAAATCTTTTACAATTACATTATTGCGAAAATTGATAGCATCGTTAATGACATGGAAGATTCTTCTATCACATTAATGGATATGTTATCAAAGCACAAGAAGTAATAGTAATAATTCTAATTTTTAAATAATATTATGAATTCACAAAAAATAATTACCATAATAGCAGGGGTTATTGGTGTTATAGCCATGTTCTTCCTAATTAGAATTATTGGAGTTGGTGATGAAGCCATTAAAGCTGGAGAATCTAGCGGAATGGTAAATACCTTTATGTATATAGCTTATGCTGTATTAGCTCTAATTTTAGTTCTAGTGGTGCTATTTACCTTAAAAAATGTTTTCACCAATGCAGCCACTTTAAAAAGTACCTTAATGGGAGTTGGAGCTTTCTTAGTTGTAGCCCTTATTAGTTACTTTATGGCATCAGGAATAGAAACTCCAATGAAAGATGGTGAAGTACTTTCTGCTAGTGGTTCAAAACTAGTAGGAGCTGGGTTAAACATGTTTTATATACTTGCAGTTATTGCAATAGGATCTATGTTATTCTCAGGAATTAAAAAAATGATTAAATAAGATGGCAAAAAGAGCAGCACCAGAAGTAAATGCAGGATCTATGGCTGATATCGCCTTCTTGCTCCTCATTTTCTTCTTAGTAACCACAACCATTGAAACAGATTCTGGACTAAATAGGAAATTACCTCCTATGGAAGAAACAGAACAGGATGTGATTATTAAAGAAAAGAATATTTTCCAATTAGAAGTGAATAGAAATAACCAGTTATTTCTAAAAACTGGAGGAGAAGAGAAGGTAATCGAAATTAAAGATTTGCGTGCAGCTGCTGTTGATTTTCTTGATAATGGAGGAGGAACAGGAGAAGATGCTTGTAAATATTGCCAAGGGAAAAAGAACCCTAGGTCATCAGATAATTTTGATAAAGCTATTATTTCTTTGCAAAATGACAGAGCTACTAAGTACGACACTTATATAGCAGTACAAAATGAGATCATAGCTGCTTATAATGAGTTAAGAAATAGAGAGTTTAAAAGAACCTATCCTAGTTTAAATTTGAGTTTTGTTGAGGCGGAAAAAGCGTATGCAGATCCAAGAACCTCTTCTGATACAAAAGAAAAACTTAAATCTAAGCTAGAAGAAATTAAATTAAGAGTTCCTCAAAAATTCTCTGAGGCAGAGCCGAAGTCTAATTAGATAAAAAATTAAATATGTCTAAATTTAAAAAGAAAAAAGGAGGCGAATTGCCAGCAATTTCTACAGCATCTTTACCAGATATTGTATTTATGTTATTGTTCTTTTTCATGGTGGCTACTGTTATGAGACAAAACAGCTTAATGATTGAGAATAAATTACCACAAGCAGATCAAATTGAAAAATTAGATAAGAAAAACTTGGTAATGTACATATATGCTGGAAAACCAAGCGAAAACTATAAAAAGCAATTCGGTGACGAAGCTAGAATTCAGTTAAACGATAAGTTTGCTGATGTAAAAGATATCGCCGCTTTTATAGCTGCGGAAAGAGCTTCTAAACGTGAGGAGGAAGTTCCTTTTCTAACTACTGCTTTAAAAGTAGATAGCGATGCTAATATGGGATTGGTAACAGATATTAAACAAGAGTTGCGTAAGGTAAACGCACTTAAAATTAATTATACAACCAGAAAAGGTAATGCCTTAGAAGGTTTAAAAAAATAATTAAATCTTAATTTTATTAAAGGCGTTTTGAGAAATCTTAACGCCTTTTTTGTATCATTTTATGAAAAATTATCTTCTAATATTGCTTAGTACACTTTGTTTAGCAACTGCTTTTTCACAAGAAGAAGAGGTTGTTACGGAAGTGGATAGCCTATATAAAGAAGATCAATTTTATGGTGGTGCTACCTATAATTTACTACTAAATAGTCCAAAAGGAATCTCACAAAGCGGGTTCTCTAGCGGATTTCATATCGGCTTTATAAAAGATATGCCTATCAATACCAAAAGAGACTTAGCTATAGGCTTAGGTATTGGTTTGTCTAGTAATTCTTTTAATCAGAATATGCTTATTGATACAGCAGATGACAAGAACTACAGCTATACTGCATTAGATAATAATGATATTTCTTATAGTAAAAATAAATTTACTACCTATATGGTGGAAGCCCCTTTAGAGTTTAGATGGAGAACTTCTACCGCTACAGAATATAAGTTCTGGAGAATTTATACCGGAATAAAGCTTGGTTATGTGTTTGCTAATTCTTCCAAGTTTATTGGAGAATCAGATATCAAGCATAGTAATATAGCGGACTTCAATAAAATGCAGTACGGACTAACCTTAAGCGTAGGTTATAATACCTGGAACATACATGTGTATTATGGCTTGAATCCTATCTTCAATAGCGATGCAAAATTAGATGCTGCTTCTATAGATATGCGAGCAGTGAAAATTGGCTTGATGTTTTATATCCTTTAAAACTACCAATAAAACATAACCATTAGTTGCGGTACAAACCCAACACAAAATCCAACAAGGAGTTCCTTATAAGTATGTGCTTTTAAATGCAACCTAGAACTTGCAATAGCTCCAGTAAAAATAGCCATTAAGGAAAGTGTGCCATTTATATTTATTCCAAAATTAATGCTGAAGGCTATAAAGAACATAAATAAGCCCGAAATACCAATCATGTGAATACTTGCCTTAAATTGAAAAATAGCTAGTATTAAACAGGCTAAATTGGATAGTAGTACACCAATGAAGAAATAATATAATTCTATCATTTGGTTAGAAGGAAAAACCCGCTTTAATATCAAATATATAATAATACAGTTTAAGCCTAAGGGTAAAACTCGTTCTTTGGTGGTTTTTAAATCAACACTCTCTGCCTTACCTAATGTTTTTAAAAGATAATAGATAAGGATAGGCAGGATTAAAGTTAATATGGTAATAGATATAAGCTTCGCTTCTATAATCTCAATAGGAATATATCTAGGAGATTTTGCAAAGTAAAAAACCAAACCACATAATGGCATGATTAAAGGATGTAAGATATAGGATATGCTTTTTAATAAGAAGTTTATCATATTTTCTTACGTAATCTAGCCACAGATATATCTAATTGCTCTCTGTATTTTGCAACGGTTCGCCTTGCTATAGGGTAGCCTTTTTCTTTAAGAATTTTGGATAAAGCTTCATCTGTTAAAGGTTTTCGCTTGTCTTCTTCCTCAATTACTGTTTCTAATATCTTCTTTATTTCTCTAGTAGAAACTTCTTCTCCCTGATCGTTAGTCATAGATTCACTAAAGAATTCTTTAATCAGTTTCGTTCCGTATGGGGTGTCAACATATTTGCTATTTGCTACACGAGAAACGGTAGATACATCCATGTCTATTTCGTCTGCAATATCTTTTAAAATCATAGGTTTTAGTTTGCGCTCATCCCCTGTTAAAAAATACTCTTTCTGATAGTGCATAATAGCACTCATGGTTACAAATAAAGTTTGCTGACGTTGTTTTATAGCTTCAATAAACCACTTTGCTGCATCTAGTTTCTGTTTGATAAACATCACAGCATCTTTTTGCGACTTACTCTTCTCTTTAGATTCTTTATAGCCTTTAAGCATATTGTTATACTCTCTAGAAACATGAAGCTCTGGAGCATTTCTTCCGTTTAAGGTAAGTTCTAATTCCCCATCTACAATCTTAATAGCAAAATCAGGAACCACATGTTCTATGATTCTGTTATTTCCTGCATAGCTTCCACCCGGCTTCGGATTCAAACGCTCGATTTCATGAATAGCATCTTTTAGTTGCTCTTCTGTAATATCAAATTTTTGTAATAGCTTTTTGTAGTGCTTTTTAGTGAACTGCTCAAAAGCATGGTCAATAATATTGGATGCTAATACAACATTAGCGTTTTGTTCCTTTCTATGTAGTTGTATACTTAAACATTCTTGTAAGTTTCTTGCTCCAACGCCAGCTGGATCTAACTGATGCACAATTTTCAGTACCTTTTTAATGTTTTCTTCGGTGGTAAACACATTCTGAGTGAAAGCTAAGTCATCCATAATATCAGATAGCTCTCTACGTATATACCCACTTTCATCTACACTACCAACCAAAAATTCAGCAACATCACGTTCTTCGTCATTAAGTCTGTAGGTGTTCAACTGGTTTATTAAATGCTGTGTAAAGGAGGTGCCAGCAGCATAAGGCATGGTTTTTTCCTCATCATCTGCACTATAGTTGTTGGCTTGGGTTCTATAATCAGGTACTTCGTCATCACTTAAATACTCATCTACATTAATGTCTCCCGCATCTATAGTATCGTTATCCTCATAGTCATCATTAGAGTTATCAAAATCATCATCAAAATCACTATCTACTTCTTCTTTACCAACTTCTAAAGCAGGATTTTCTTCAATTTCTTGCTTTAAACGTTGTTCAAAAGCTTGCGTAGGCAACTGTATCAATTTCATTAATTGAATTTGTTGAGGCGACAATTTTTGCGATAATTTGAACTGTAAATATTGTTTAAGCATTGCGTATTTTGATTTAATATAAAAATAAATAAAACTAGCTATATTTCTATTTAAAACGAACTTGTTTTGAAATATAATTTAATAAATATTTTTCACATCTACACTCCTTTTGATTTTATGTTTTTTAAAATCAAAAAATCTCTCCACTTTAATAAAAAAGAGGAGAGATAATATAAATAGGAATGAAAGATAAACTTTTAAATGCTATAGCGAATAGTATTTAATTAGCTTCTTTCTAAAACTCTGCGTTATGTGGTGTTCTTGGGAAAGGTATTACGTCACGAATGTTCGTCATTCCGGTAGCGAACATTACTAAACGCTCAAATCCTAAACCAAATCCAGAGTGAACTGCGGTACCGTATTTACGTAAATCTAAGTACCACCAAAGTTCTTCTTCAGGAATGTTAAGCGCTTGCATTTTTTCTTTTAAAACTTCTAAACGCTCTTCACGTTGCGAACCTCCTACAATTTCTCCAATTCCTGGGAAAAGGATATCCATAGCGCGAACGGTTTTGCCATCCTCGTTTAAACGCATATAGAATGCTTTGATGTTTGCAGGGTAATCAAATAAAATTACCGGACATTTAAAGTGCTTTTCTACTAAGAAACGCTCGTGCTCCGATTGTAAATCTGCACCCCATTCCTCAATGATATATTTAAATTTCTTTTTCTTATTTGGTTTAGAGTTTTTAAGAATATCAATAGCTTCGGTATAGCTAACTCTCTTAAAGTTATTGTCTATAACAAAGTTTAATTTCTCAATCAAACTCATTTCACTTCTTTCTGCTTGTGGCTTCGTTTTTTCTTCGTCTAATAAACGCTTTTCTAAAAACTCTAAATCTTCTCTGTTGTTATCTAAAACGTATTTTAAAACAAACTTCATGAAATCTTCTGCTAAGTCCATGTTTCCTGCTAAGTCCATAAAAGCAACCTCTGGTTCAATCATCCAGAATTCGGATAAGTGTCTAGAGGTATTAGAGTTTTCTGCTCTAAAAGTCGGACCAAAAGTATACACTTTACCTAAAGACATCGCATAGGTTTCTGCTTCTAACTGTCCAGATACAGTAAGGTTTGTTTCTTTTCCGAAGAAATCTTCTTTAAAATCTACTTCACCAGCTTCGTTTAATGGCGGGTTTTTAGCATCTAAGCTAGTTATACGAAACATTTCACCAGCTCCTTCTGCATCACTACCAGTAATAATTGGTGTATGCATATAGTAGAATCCGTTGTCATTAAAATATTTGTGAATTGCAAAAGATAAAGTAGAGCGTAAACGCATTACAGCACTAAAAGTGTTTGTACGTGTACGTAAGTGTGCGTTTTCACGTAAAAACTCAAAAGAGTGTTTTTTAGGTTGAATAGGGTAGCTTTCCGGATCAGAATCTCCAAGTATTTCAATACTAGAAACTACTATTTCTACATTTTGTCCTTTTCCCTGACTTTCTACCAACTCTCCTTTTATGTGTACTGCAGCTCCTGTAGTAATACGTTTTAAAGTTTCTTCTGCAGTGTTTTCAAAATCTACAACACATTGAATGTTGTTTAATGTAGAACCATCATTTAAAGCAATAAAACGATTAGCACGAAAGGTTCTAACCCAACCTTTTATTTCAACTTCTTGACCAAATTGTTCTGATGTTAATAATTTTGAAACGGTATATGTGTTCATAATATGATATTTTAAAATCTTATAAATGCTTTAAATAATATAGTTGCAAAGATAATTTATTGTTGTTATTATTTTTCATTTTCCATGGCATCTTCCTCATCATTTTCCTCCGGAATAATATTGATAGAAGGTTCTTTTAAAACCTCCTTGTTTGCAATACTTCTTTCTAAAGAAAGTAATAAGGAAGGTAAAAGTAATAAGTTAGATAACATGGCAAATAATAGTGTTGCAGAAACTAATGCTCCTAAGGCAACGGTTCCTCCAAAACTAGAGAATGTAAATACTAAGAAACCAAAGAATAATACGATAGAAGTATAAAACATACTTACTCCTGTTTCGCGTAAAGCGGCATAAACAGATTTCTTAATCTTCCAGTTGTTTGCAATTAATTCTTGTCGGTATTTTGCTAAAAAGTGAATAGTGTCATCTACCGAAATTCCAAAGGCAATACTAAATACTAAAATGGTAGAAGGTTTTATAGGAACGCCTAAATAGCCCATTAATCCCGCTGTTATTAATAAGGGAAGGATATTAGGAATTAAGGACACTATAATCATTCTTAAAGACCTAAACATATAGGCCATGAATAAGGCAATTAATAAAATGGCTAGCGATAAGGAAATGGCTAAATTCTTAACCAAATACTTAGTTCCCTTTTGAAAAACCAATGCTTTTCCGGTCATGGTAACCGTAAACCTATCCTCTGGGAAAACCTTGTTTATTTTGTTTTGAAGGTCTTCTTCAATATTTTCCATTTTATCGGTACCAATATCTTTCATAAAGGTAGTGATACGTGCATACTGCCCAGTGCTATCCACAAAATTCCTTAATAAGTCTACATCAGACGAAGAGTTTTTAGCATAAGACATGATAAAACTATTCTCCTGACTTGTTGGTAACTGATAGTATTTTGGGTTTCCGTTATAATAAGCTTGTTTAGAATATTTCACCAAACTAACTACAGAAATTGGCTTTGAAAGTTCTGGCTTCTCAAGAATGACCTCTTCGAGTTCATCCATTCTTTTTAAAGTAGAAAGTTTCATAACACCTTTCTTACGTTGGGTGTCCACCAAAATTTCTAAAGGCATAATACCGTTAAATTCTTCTTCAAAAAAGCGAATATCCTGAAAGAACTCAGCCTTTTTAGACATGTCTTCAATCAGACTTCCAGAAATTTTAATCTGAAAGATTCCAATTAAACTAAAAGTTAGCAGTAATACAGCCGAGATATAAATGGTAATTCGTTTCTGCTTCACCATTTTCTCTATCCAATTTACAAAACCACCAATCCAACGTTTATTTAAATGCTCTAAATGTCTGTCTTTAGGATGTGGAAGGAAAGTGTAAATAATAGGAATAATAAGTAAGCATAGCATGAAAATAGCTACAATACTTAAGGAAGCAACAATTCCAAATTCTTTTAAAAGCTGACTTTCGGTTAGAATAAAAGTAGCAAAACCAGATGCGGTTGTGATATTCGTCATTAAAGTTGCATTACCAACCTTAGTGATCACACGCTGTAAAGATTTTACTTTATTACCATGAAGCTTAACCTCTCGCTGGTATTTATTAATTAAAAAAATACAGTTTGGTATTCCAATAACAATAATTAATGGCGGAATAAGAGCTGTTAAAACAGTTATTTCATATTTCAAGAAACCTATGATACCAAAGGTCCACATTACCCCAAAAGAAACAACAATCAACGAAATGAATGTTGCTCTAAAAGATCTAAAGAAGAAAAAGAAAATTAAGGAAGTAACCGCTAGTGCTAAACCAATAAAGGTTCCTATCTCATCTACAATATTTTGTGCGTTTAGGGTTCTAACATAAGGCATCCCCGAAACCCTAACATCCATATTAGTTTGTGCTTCAAAAGCAGAAATCTTAGGAATTAGATGGTCAAAAACAAAATCTTTTCTAGCAGCAGTATTAACAATGTCTTTCTTTAAATAGATTGCTGTACGTACTGTTTTTGTTTCCTTATTGAATAAAAAGTTGTCGTAAAAAGGATACTTCTGAAAGAGTTCTTCTTGAAGCAGGTTTATCTGTTCTATAGAAGTGATAGAGTCTTTTATAAAAGGCTCTAGTGCAAACTGTTCCTTTTCGGAGTCTTTAACAAGTTTTTGAAGGTCGCTAATAGAAACAACCGTTTCTACTTCTTCTATATTTTTAAAGCTTTGCGAAAGTTTGTTCCAAGCATTTAGCTTTTCAACCGTAAAGAGTGTTGTGTCTTTAACTCCTATAACAATTAGGTTACCTTCTTCCCCAAAAACATCTAGAAAGTTGTTGTACTCTTGGTTAACTATGTGGTCATCTGGTAATAAATTTGCTTCGGTATAGGTAAAGCGCATATGCTTCCATTGCGAAGCAAGCAACCCTGTTGCTATTAGTATAGCAAGGATGATAGCAATTTTATTACGAAGTATTATTCTAGCTACAACGTCCCAGAAACTTTTTGTAAATAGTTTAAGCATAGTATAATTAAAAAAATATAGATCCTATTTAACTACAAGAAAAACGCTTTTTGTAAACTGTTTTTATCGTATTTAAACAGAATTTGCAAAGGTATGGAAAAGCTAGGTATTACTATGGTTAAATAATTATAAAGTAACATTAAAAGTAAATTTCAATGCCATATTATCTTCTATATTAGTTAAGTGATAAGCTCCGTATCTGTAGGTGAAGCTTAAACCGAAACCAAAAACCAGTTTGTTGATTTCTATTCCAGATTCTGTATAGCCTTTGTCTAGCGTGTTAAAGGATATTTGCTGATGTCTGTCTATATGACTCATGTCCCCAATAGCAAATCTTGTAATAAGTACTAACTCTGGTTTAAAACGTCTGCTTATTTTAAACGGACTCAAATGATGTTTTAATTGAAAGGTGGTAATTCTATCGGAAAAGAACTCATTAAAAAACATGGTTTCAAAACTAGTTACTCCGGCAACAGAAAAACGTTGCATCACTGTTTCTTTATTAATATTGTTTGGGTAGGCATGATATAAATGGGTAAGAGGGGTTTCGCCACTAGCCAATCCTGCAGTTACCGTTAATAAAGAAAAAGCATCGTTTGCAAATTCTTTTTTAAAGATGGTTCTAAAATCTACTTTAGAGAAATTAAAATTCCCTTTAAAAACGCCATTAAAACTCTTGGTGTATTGTAAGGTGAATTTTGGGTAACCATCCTTCAATATTTTAAACTTATTATCTACGGTTTCAAACTTACTAAACGGACTCCACTGCACAGCAGTTTTAGAAGTGCTCAAGTGAATTTCGTTAAAGGATTTCCCGTTTACCACAAATTGATAATCGTAGGTGGTGTTTACATTACTTATAGCTACTTCTGTTTCTCCAATCAAACTCGGAGTCAATTGATGCTCTAAAGAAATAGCTTTGGTAATATGTTTGTGAAACAGATTAATATTTAAAAGACGAGGTTCAAAAAGTTGAAAAAACCTGCTATCGGTTAAAAAGGTAGAACTTCCTGTCTCACTTAAATCATCGGTATAGGATACGTTAAGCCAAGTGTTTGTCTTGTCTTTCAGTTTAACACCACCACCAATACTGTATTTGAATTTCTGGTCACCAAAACCATAAACTACATAAGTATTGAATCGTACATTTTCTGAAAAAGTATTGTTGGTTTGTCCGCCAATACCATTTCTAAATCCTTCGTATTGGTTGTATTTTACCAAATACTTCAGATCAATATCAATATATTTTGTTGGAAAAAATCCGTTTCCTAACTGCTGTACAAATGCCTTTCGTTTTATAGAATCTTTTTTTACAATTTTTACTTGTAGGCTATCGTTTGCAATAGGAGTTTGTGCCTTACTTAAAAAGAACGAAATACATAACAAAAAGCTAAAGCAGAATTTTTTCATTAGGATTATAAGGATGCGTCTATAGAAGTTGCTAATACTTCTTTAATATTGGTTCTATAACCTAATTCTTTCAGAACAATTTCTCCTTTTTTATTTATTACTATGCTAGTAGGGTAGCTGTTTACTCGGTACATAGAGATAACATCATTAGCATTTGGTAAAATAGTATATGCAAAAGGATTACTTTCTAGAAAAGGTTTTACAATATCTTTCTTGTTAAAGGTGATTGCTAAGAATACAACATCTTTGTTTTTGAAATTAGAAACTAAAGCATTTAACTGCGGAATTTCAGCAATACAAGGTCCGCACTTCGTAAACCAGAAATTTAAAACCACCACTTTTCCTCGTAATTCCGAAAGCTTATAGTGTTTCCCGTTAATATCTTTCGCAATAAAGTCTAATGCTTTTTCTCCTGGAGTAAAAGCTGCTTCCTTATTTACTTCCACTAAAACAGGTTGCTTGTTCTGCTTTATAAAAACAACGCTTTTTACTTGCCCTTGTGTGTCTGCAAAGAAAAGAGGTTTGTAGTCTGGGTTGGTCATTAACGACAAGTTAGACATAGAAAGTATCTTTCCTCTCTCGTTAAACAATAAGATGTCTGCAGTTATGTTAATTGGCGTGTTTTCTATCTGCGCTTCGGTTAACTGGTGTTGGTTGCTTGGTATAAATGGGAATTTATTTTGCGCAACACCTATAGCAAACTGCAAGAAACAAACTAGTAATAAAAAGTTCTTTATATGTTGCATAATTATAGTAACGAAAACGGAGATGAAAAGGTATAAATAAAGCGACTTTTAAGTCGCTTTTATATTAAACAGTCATGATTTCCTTATCCTTAACAGCGTACAAGTCATCTATCTTTTTGATAAAGCTATCTGTTAATTCTTGAACTTCCTGCTCAGCACTTTTTTGAAGGTCTTCAGAAATACCATCTACTTTTTTCAAGTCGTTATTAGCATCTTTTCTTGCGTTTCTAACACCAATCTTAGCATCCTCAGCTTCTGCTTTAGCTTGTTTTGCTAAGGCAAGTCTTCTTTCTTCTGTTAAAGGCGGAACATTTATAATAATAGTTTCTCCATTATTCATCGGGTTAAAACCAAGATTCGCATAAGCAATACCACGCTCAATCTCTTGAAGCATGTTTTTCTCCCAAGGCTGTACCGTAATCGTTCTACCATCCGGAGTGTTTACGTTTGCAACTTGACTTAAAGGTGTTTGCGATCCGTAATAGTCTACTTTAACACTACCAAGCATAGCAGGACTTGCCTTTCCCGCACGAATGTTTAAGAATTGTTTTTCTAAATGCTTAACAGCATTCACCATTGCTTCCTTTGTAGAGTCTATTATAAATGTAATGTCTTCGTTCATTTCTAAAAATTTTAATTACTTGTTGGTTTTCAAAAACTAAGCCAAAATTAGTGCTCGCTTCTTAAAAGCAATACTAAGCTTTGGTTGCATTTATTTTATTGCTTGCTAATTGTATTATAAATTTACTTTGGTACCGATATTCTCACCAGTAACTACTTTCAATAAATTACCTTTTTTATTCATATCAAAAACAATAATAGGTAATTTGTTTTCTTGACTTAAAGTGAATGCAGTTGTATCCATAACTTTTAAACCTTTACGTAAAACATCGTCAAAAGTGATATGTTCAAATTTAATGGCATTACTGTCTTTTTCTGGATCTGCGTTATAAATACCATCTACACGAGTTCCTTTTAAAATAACATCTGCTTCAATTTCAATAGCTCTTAAAACTGCAGCCGAGTCTGTAGTAAAATAAGGGTTTCCTGTACCACCACCAAAAATAACTACACGTCCTTTGTTTAAATGACTCATGGCTTTTCTGCGAATGAATGGCTCTGCTACCTCATTGATTTTAATAGCTGTTTGTAAGCGCGTTTTTACTCCGGCATCTTCTAGTGCGTTTTGTAGTGCTAAGCCGTTAATAACCGTTGCAAGCATCCCCATATGGTCACCTTGTACGCGGTCCATACCGTTCATAGCTCCTGCAACTCCCCTAAAAATGTTCCCTCCACCAATAACAATGGCAACTTCTACACCTAGTTCTGTTATCTCTTTAATGTCTTTGGCGTATTCTGCTAAACGTTCCGGGTCTATACCGTATTGGCGTTTTCCCATTAATGCTTCACCAGATAATTTTAAAAGAATTCTTTTGTATTTCATTTTTTGTTTAGCTGTTTGTAAGTTTTTACACTTTTATTTAAAAGGGTTTAGCAAATATAATGAATATCTTTTTTTAGATATGAGATTTGCAGAAATAAAAAAACCACTACATCTTAAAAAAGAGTAGTGGTCTTATATTTTATATACTGCTGCTTTCGCAGGTATTGGATTATCCTAAAGATACACGTTTAAATCCTGTAACTTCTAAACCTTTAGAAGAAACATAATCACCAACGCTCATTTTTTCATCTTTAATAAACTTTTGATCTAATAAACATTGTTCTTGATCTAAAGTAGTATTGTCAGAGATAAAACGCTCCATTTTTCCTGGAAGAATTCTGTCCCAGATTTGTTCTGGCTTTCCTTCTGCTTTTAATTCAGCTTTAGCATCTTCCTCTGCTTTAGCAAGAACCTCAGGAGTAATTTGTTGCATAGAGATATATTGAGGTACGTTTTTAAGGGTTTTTCCTAAACGTCCTAACTCGATATTATCTTTTTCAATAACTGCAATTCTAGCTTCTGTTTCAGCAGCTACATATGCAGGATCAAAATCTTTGTAAGTTAATGAAGTTGCTCCCATAGATGCTACTTGCATTGCTACGTCTTTTGCTACTTCTTCAGCGTTATCTGTTTTTTCAGATAAACCTACTAAAGCTCCAATCTTGTTAATGTGTACGTAAGTACCAACAAAAGGTGCTTCTAATTTCTCAAATGCATTGATGTCAATTTTCTCACCAATTACACCAGTTTGCTCAACTAATTTTTCTGCAACGGTCATACCACCGAAATCTGCAGCTAAGAAATCTTCTTTGTTATCAAAGTTTAAAGCGATTTCAGCAAATTCGTTTGCTAATTTTAAGAAAGATTCGTTTTTACCAACAAAGTCAGTTTCACATCCTAAAACGATAGCAACACCTGCAGTGTTATCAGCGTTTACTTTAGAAACTGCAGCTCCTTCAGTAGACTCACGATCTGCTCTCTTTGCTGCTACTTTTTGACCTTTTTTACGTAAAATTTCAATTGCTTTATCAAAATCACCTTCAGCTTCTACTAAAGCTTTTTTGCAATCCATCATTCCAGCCCCTGTAGACTGTCTTAATTTATTTACTTCTGCTGCTGTTATTTTTACCATAGCTTCGATATGTTTTATTTAAAAAAGTCGTTTCATTATATTTCCAATAAAGAAAAAAAACGAAACGACTTATTTGTAATTTGTTTACTTATTTTATTCTTCCTCTTCTTTAGACGCTGCTGCTTTCTCAGCTTTTTTAGCTGGAGCTGCTTTCTTGTCTGCTTTTGGAGCTTCTTTTTCAGCTTTACGTTCTGCTAATCCTTCTGCGATTGCATTAGTAACGTGCGTTAAGATCTTGTCAATTGATTTTGAAGCATCATCGTTTGCTGGGATTACATAATCTACCTGACGTGGATCAGAGTTTGTATCCACCATAGCAAAGATAGGAATGTTTAATTTTTGTGCTTCTTTAATTGCAATATGCTCACACTTAATATCTACAACAAATAAAGCTCCTGGTAAACGAGTCATGTCGCTAATTGAACCTAAGTTTTTTTCTAACTTAGCTCTTAAACGATCTACTTGTAATCTTTCTTTTTTAGAAAGAGTCATGAATGTTCCGTCTTTCTTCATTCTATCAATAGAAGCCATTTTCTTAACAGCTTTTCTAATAGTAACAAAGTTTGTTAACATTCCACCAGGCCAACGCTCAGTAATATAAGGCATATCAATGCTGCCTGCTTTTTCTGCAACGATGTCTTTTGCTTGTTTCTTTGTAGCAACAAATAAAATTTTACGACCAGATGCTGCAATTTTTGCAAGTGCTGCACCAGCTTCGTCCATTTTAGCTGCTGTTTTGTAAAGGTTTATAATATGGATACCGTTACGCTCCATATATACGTAAGGAGCCATGTTTGGGTCCCACTTACGTGTAAGGTGTCCGAAGTGTACACCTGCTTCAAGTAATTCTTTTACTTCTACTGCCATTTTGTAATAGTTTACGTTCTGTTGAATTAGCAATAATTAAGTGGTCATTTTATAAATCGCCTTAATCATTTAGATGCTAAACTAAATCCTGCACCGAATTGCTTCGGGTTCCTAGGACAACAATAACTGTTTTATTTTTTTTGTTTGTTTGCAATAAGTTGGTATTAACGATACAATAGATTATCCAACCAATTGCAGATAAATTAACGTTTCGAGAATTGGAATTTCTTACGAGCTTTCTTCTGACCGAATTTCTTACGCTCTACCATTCTTGGATCTCTAGTTAATAAACCTTCAGGTTTAAGAGTTAATCTGTTTTCTGCATCTACTTCGCACATTGCACGAGATAAACCTAAACGGATTGCTTCTGCTTGACCTGTGATACCTCCTCCATATACATTAACTGTAATATCAAAGTTGCCATCGTTGTTAGTCATAACTAAAGGTTGATTTACTTTGTACTGTAATGTTGCAGTAGGAAAGTAATCTGTTATGTCTTTTTTATTAATCGTAATCTTACCAGTTCCTTTTGCAAGATATACACGTGCAACAGCCGTTTTTCTACGACCAATTTTGTGAATTACGTCCATGTTATTTGAATTCTGCTAGGTTAATTGTTTTTGGCTTTTGTGCTTCATGTTTATGAGCTGTACCAACTACAACATTTAAATTACGGAATAGCTCTGCACCTAATTTGTTCTTAGGAAGCATTCCTTTTACTGATTTTTCTACTAATCTTGCTGGATCTTTTCCAAACATTTCGTTAGCAGTTAAACTTCTTTGACCACCTGGGTAACCTGTGTGACGAATGTAAGTTTTGTCATTCCACTTGTTTCCTGATAAGTTGATTTTTTCTGCATTGATAACAATTACGTTATCTCCACAGTCAACATGTGGTGTGAAGCTAGGTTTGTGTTTTCCTCTTAAAAGTTTTGCAACTTTAGAAGACAAACGACCCAAAGTTTGACCTTCAGCGTCAACTAAAACCCACTGCTTATCTACAGTAGCTTTGTTCGCCGAAATCGTTTTGTAGCTTAATGTGTCCACGTTATTAATTAATTTTTTTACCTGTCTTTGACTAGGTAGATTAAACATTCCTCTCTTAAAAAAGAGTTTGCAAATTTACGATTATATATTTGATTACCAAATAGTGTGGTCACTTATTTTTGAGTAGATTTATCTACAAAGTTTTTATTTTTTAATTTTATACCTATTTCTTCTATCTCTTTGATATACTAAAACTTAGTTTTTATAAAGTACAATATCTTCTATATTTTATTTCATCTAGCTGCTAATTACCTTTAAATGATCTAGTGCTGTAAGTGGAACTTAAAAGCGAAAAAAGGCCTATTGTTTTCTTAATTTCCTTCACAAAATCCTACCATATTATTATAAAACATCTATTCCTTTTTTTACTAATTTCGCACCTTTAAAATATATACTATGATTTCTGTTGATAATTTAGCTGTAGAGTTTAGCGGACATACCTTATTTAGTGATGTTTCTTTTACCATTAATGAAAACGATAAAATCGCTTTAATGGGGAAGAACGGTGCCGGAAAATCTACCATGATGAAAATTATTGCTGGTGTGCAAAAAGCTACACGCGGACATATTCGATACCCGAAGGAAGCCGTAATAGCATATTTACCACAGCATTTATTAACAGAAGATGATACCACTGTTTTCGAAGAGGCTTCCAAAGCTTTTTCCCATGTCTTTAATATGAAGGCAGAAATGGACGAACTAAATAAGCAGTTAGAAACTAGAACCGACTACGAGTCGGATGCATACATGAAAATTATTGAGCGTGTATCCGATCTAGGGGAAAAGTACTATGCTTTAGAAGATATAAACTATGATGCCGAAGTAGAAAAGGCGCTAAAAGGTCTAGGTTTTAAACAGGAAGATTTTACAAGACAAACCAACGAGTTTTCTGGTGGTTGGCGTATGCGTATTGAATTGGCTAAAATTCTTTTACAAAAACCAGATCTTATCTTATTAGATGAGCCTACCAACCATATAGATATTGAATCCGTAATTTGGTTAGAAGACTTCTTATTAAACAAAGCTAAAGCTGTTGTTGTAATCTCGCACGATAAGGCTTTTATCGATAATATTACCAATCGTACTATTGAAGTTACCATGGGGCGTATTTACGATTATAAGGCAAACTATACACATTACTTACAATTACGAGAAGAAAGACGTGCACACCAACTTAAAGCCTACGAAGAACAACAAAAATTTATTGCAGATAATATTGCCTTTATCGAACGTTTTAAAGGAACCTACTCTAAAACCAATCAGGTGACTTCTAGAGAGCGCATGCTAGAAAAGTTAGAAATTATTGAAGTAGATGATATCGATAATTCGGCATTAAAATTACGTTTCCCAAAAACCCAACGATCGGGAGATTATCCGGTAACCGTAAAAGATGTTTCTAAAGCTTACGGCGATCATGTAGTATTTAATAATGCCAACATGTCTATTGCCCGTGGCGAAAAAGTTTGTTTTGTTGGAAGAAACGGAGAAGGAAAATCCACCATGATTAAAGCAATCTTAGGCGAAATCGATGTAGCAGGAACTTGCACACTTGGTCATAATGTACAAGTGGGTTACTTTGCCCAAAACCAAGCGGCACTATTAGATGAGGAGCTTACTATTTTTCAAACGGTAGACGAAGTAGCAAAAGGCGATGTGCGTACACAAATAAAAAACATCCTAGGTCGTTTTATGTTTAAAGGCGATGATATAGATAAAAAGGTGGGCGTACTTTCTGGTGGAGAAAAAACCAGATTAGCCATGGTGAAACTTTTATTAGAACCGGTAAACCTTTTAATATTAGATGAGCCTACCAATCACTTAGATTTAAAATCGAAAGATGTTTTAAAGGAAGCGCTTTTAGAATTTGATGGTACCTTAATACTGGTTTCGCATGATAGAGATTTCTTACAAGGACTAGCGAATAAAGTTTTTGAGTTCAAAGAAAAACGAGTAATAGAGCATTTTGAAACTATTGACGATTTCTTAGCTAGAAATAGAGTAGAGAGTTTAAAAGCACTTGACTTATAAGCTTAGCACCATAGCTAGCAAGTAGGCCCGCGTTAGGGATTGTAGCGGCATCCTTTTTAAAACTTGCTTAGGAAAAACACCTGGGTATTATAAATATAACGACAAAAGATTTCCGTTTTAAGAAGCTATTTGCTTGTTTTAAAAAGATATAGCGGAAAGCACGACCCGCAGGGTAACGCCCAAAATAATAGAATTATAATGTTTACGAGTCAATTTTTGACTATTTTTGCAGCAATATGCGAGAGTTACAATTATCAGATTGGTTACCTACCACAAACAAAGAGGTAAAAATACGCGGATGGGAAGAACTAGATGTCATCCTATTTAGTGGCGATGCTTATATTGATCACCCAACCTTTGGGGCGGCAGTAATTGGGCGTTTGCTAGAAAGTTTTGGCTTGCGTGTGGCCATTGTTCCGCAACCTAATGTTCATGATAATCTTCAGGATTTTGTGAAACTAGGGCGTCCTAAAATGTTTTTTGGGGTGACCGGTGGTTGTATGGACCCAATGGTGAGCAATTATAATGCGAACAAAAGAAAAAGGGATAAGGATGCCTATACACCAAATGGGGATATTGGTTTCCGTCCAGATTATGCAACTTCTGTATATTCAAATATTTTAAAAGAAAAATGGCCAGATGTTCCAGTGTTAATTGGTGGAATTGAAGCTTCTTTACGTCGTGTGACCCATTACGATTATTGGAGTGATGAGCTAAAACCAACCATTTTAGAAACTTCTAAAGCAGATATGTTGGTGTACGGAATGGGAGAGCAACCACTTCGTGAGGTGGTAAGATTGATGCAGAGAGGGGTTCCGTTTAGTAGCTTAACGACCATCAATCAAACAGCAGTACTTTTAGGAAAGGAAGACAAAATTCCTAAAAACAGTAATTGGGAAGATATAGAAATCGTTCCGCATGAAGTGTGTTTGGTCGATAAAAAGAAATTTGCTTCCAACTTTAAAGTTATAGAGCAGGAGTCGAATAAATTACGAGCTAGACGAATTTTCCAGAAAGTAGGAGAGAAGACGCTGATGATTAATCCGCCATATCCTACCATGACCGAAGAAGAGATGGATGCGTCTTTCGATTTACCATATACAAGATTACCACATCCAAAATATAATAAGCGAGGGCCAATTCCTGCTTTCGAAATGATCAAGTTCTCCATCAACATTCACCGTGGATGTTTTGGTGGGTGTAGCTTCTGTACTATTTCGGCACACCAAGGAAAATTTATTGCCTCTCGTAGTCAGGAGTCTATTTTAAAAGAAGTAGATCTTGTGGCAAATATGCCAGATTTTAAAGGCTATTTGTCGGATATTGGTGGACCTTCTGCCAACATGTATAAAATGAAAGGGAAAGTACAATCTATCTGCGACAAATGTGTGGCGCCTAGTTGTATTTCTCCTGTAATTTGTAGTAATTTAGATACTTCTCATAAACCATTAACCGAATTATATCAGGCGGTAGATAGCCACCCGAAAGTAAAGAAATCCTTTATTGGCTCTGGAATTCGTCACGATATGTTAGTGCCAGAATTCAATAAGAATGCCGACCCTAAAGAATTAGATGCTTACACAGAGGAAGTAATGACTAAGCACGTTTCTGGCCGACTAAAAGTAGCGCCAGAGCATACTAGTGATCCGGTATTAAAACTGATGCGTAAACCATCGTTTCAATACTTCCATAAGTTTAAAGAGCGTTTTGATAAGATTAATATCAAGAAGAACTTAAAGCTGCAATTAATTCCGTATTTCATTTCCAACCACCCAGCTTGTGAAGTGGAAGATATGGCCAACCTTGCTGCCGAAACCAAAGACATGGGCTTTCAGTTAGAGCAAGTACAAGGTTTTACGCCAACACCTATGACGGTGGCTACGGTAATTTATTACAGCGGATACCATCCTTATACCTTGAAAAAGGTGAATACACCAATATCGCAAAAAGAAAAAGAAGAGCAACATCGTTTTTTCTTCTGGTATAAAGATGAAAACAAAGCCTGGATTAAAAAGACCCTAAACAAATTAGGGCGTCAAGATTTACTTAGTGTCTTACTTCCAGAGAAAAACGAAAGATGGCGTAAAAACAAACCAAAAGGAGATGCAAAGCACACTTTTGATGATGCCGTTCCGTTCAACAGAAGAAAGAACAAAGCAAAGTTTAAAAAGAAGAAACGTTAAACTTTTTACAGTTTAGTTTATATAAAAACAGCCTCCAGTCAAACGATTGGAGGCTGCTTTTTTTTGATAGTAAGACTACTATCTTCTTATTAGTTGCTCGCTACTTTTAGATCCTTCTTTATTATTTGACTTTACTGAAATAGCATATTTGTAAAGGGTGTTTTCTTGCACATTTTTATCAACATATGGACTAGCAGGGTTAACCGTTGCTATTTTATCAAAGCTATTACTCTTGATAGCACTTCGGTAAATAACGTATTCACGAGTGCCTGCATCATATGGTTTTGGCCAAGAAACCTCTATGCCTGATGATAAATTTCGAAGGGAAATACTAGAAGGTGGCTTCAAATAGCTATCACTATCCGCTGAAACACTTACAAAAGGAGAAAGAATACTTTGGTTTCCCCATGCATCAATGGAGCTTACCGCATACTCATAATTTTTTCCCGAAATGGTATTGGAATCTAAAAAGGCAGGAAGTGAAATAGGCTTATTGCTTAGCAACTGGTAAGTTGCTTCTCCTTTTTCTCTTCTATATAAGATATATCCAACAATGCTGTTGTCTTTAATCCTGGTGTTTTCCCACTCCAAATGTATTCCTTCAGGTACACGTCTCGCTTGTACTCCTCCAGGGGAAAGTAATACGGTTGCCTGACGAATAGAAACAGAAACAACTTTAGAAGTATCACTCATTTTTTGCCCGTTATTTAATACTTGTAAGGCGTAGGTATATTGCCCGGAGTAAGATTTGCTAAAGGTGCTATCTATATAATGATGACTTTTAATAGGCCCATTAATAACCTTCATATTATTTAAAGAAGTCCCTCGTAAAACATAATATCCAAAAATATTTAGCTCCGGATTAGGCAACCAACTTAGTGTTATTTTACCTTCTTTATTTACGGCTTGTAAACCTTGTGGTGTAGATGGTGCTAGCTCCTCACTAACTTCTTTGTAACCGGAAGCTTCTGTAAATACCATGGGTTCTACTCCTGGTAAATCAAATAGTAAAGGGCGTACTTTATAAAAATAAGAGGAGCCAGGAATTACTTGTTTGTCCATAAAAGAGCTTTTACTAGGGGCTATGGTATCTAAAACCACATAGTCTTCCCCTAATTTCCTAGATTTTAATATTTGAATAGCCGTATAATACGCTTTGGATGGTAGCGGTTTCCAGGTAACCAACAAGCTATTTAAAGTGTCTCTTACTTTTAGATTTTCAATTGGTGCTATTTTGTTTTTATTAAAATGTATAGCATATAAGGTGTCGGAAGGTTTTCCAAGGTTTCCTGCTGCGTCAATGGTACGTATATACCAAGCAATTCTGCTATTTGGTTTAATAGGTTTGGAGAAAGACACATAAGTACTGTCAGTGTCAGTGCGATTTATATAAGTCAAATCTGCAACAGAAAACTCTTTTTTCGATGCTTCTAAAGTGTAGAGCTGCGCATATAATGGAGTGCTTTCAGAACTAGGTACTTTCGCACCCCATCTTGTAAAAGCAATACTATCGGCAGACCAATATTGTAGGAGCTTATATTTACTTGTATACTGTGGGAGTTTTCCATTTAAACTTTCAGAATAAATGTCTTTCTCTGCTTTGTTAGAGCTAACCCTATCAAAATGATAGCTAACTTTTTGGCCAACCTCCCAAGAGGAATCTACATAAGTTAACCCAAATGCCTCTTGAACTATAGGAGAAATAATGGCTAATCCTAAGGTGTCTACTCCGTGTTGTTTTATCAAACTATAGGCTTCATCCATATTGTTAGCATTTAGCTTTTTTAGTATAATAGAGCTTCCCTTTTCTCCTAATTTTTTCTGCATCTCTTTAGGAGACCCAGGAAAAGATAGTTCCGTAACTTTTTGCATTTTCTTTTTACCTGCATCCGATTTCCAAATAATAATCTTTTGGTCAGGTGAAGGAAAATGCCTCTTTTCCTTTAAAACAGGATAATCAAATAGATTTTGAGTAGAAATATGCACGCCATTTGGACCCGGCAATAGTATTTGTTGCTTTGTCTCTTGCCCAAATGCTACGTTCATTCCACTTATACTGAAGATAATGAAAAACGTGTTCCATACCCATCTTGCTTTTAAATATTTCATTATTTAATATTTTATTAATTACAATAATTATTTGTGTTTACGGCCCCTAAGCCACCACTAAGATCTAATCCTCTTGTTTGGCTGTACTCAATGCTAGCATGAGCACCAGCGCAAGCTCTAACTCCCCAACCTACATCTATATCGTTTCCTCGTCTATCCTCTACATCCCAAAAGCCTGTTCTCCAATTATTACACCTCATATATCTTATATCACCCATTCGGAATTCTAAATCTCCAGCAATTTTTCCTGTAAAAAACCAACCTTTATCATTATTTCTTCCTCCTTCTAATCTAAAGCAGGAATTAAAATGACCACTAATACAGCCATCCCATACAGATACATCAATACAAGCACTTGCCGAGGCATTTAAATTCCCTTTAACACTTAAAAGATAATCGGCCTCAGCGAAATTAAATAACAAACATGTTTCTATGCTAGAATAATAATTTGCACTAAAGCTAGCTACCCAAAAATCTCCTTTAATTTTAGGTCTAGGAGGGCCTATATCTACTTTACCGTAAGCATATAAACCAGAGAAAGTATAATTACTTGTTACTAAGTCATTATCTAGATTTCTAAAGTAATGGGCAATATCACTGTCACCATGTTTTGGGTTTTTTACATTAACTCCCATAGCAAACTGTCCATTAGCATCTAGCAAACCGGCTAATTTAATCGTGGTATTAACCCCAAGGAAAGCATAAGCTTTCGTTGGATCCCAGCTTGCTCGCATTAAACCATTTAAGTCTGCTTTCCCTAATCCTTCCATTGGTTCCATTTCTGCATCAACAGTTATAGCAAATAATTTGGAAGGAAAATTTAATTCAACTGTAGATTCTGCAAGTGTAAATTCATCTCCTATCAATACTTTTGTATCTCCCTTTATAATTGGTCCAGATACTACGCTTAGATTAATTGGCGCAAGTTTCACTGCCTCTGCTAGCCCAGTTATAGATGCTTCTCCTTCAATTTCTACCTCAAATGCATCATCACTAGTGTCATAACTAAAACCTCCTCCTAGTTTATCAATTGTTGCTGCTCCCAAGACAATTGGAGCTCCTGCAACAAAGGATGCACCCATATCTATACCATTGGCTTTTTTAAAATAATGGAAATTAATGTCGGCACCTATAGAGGTTCCTGGTATTTCTAAATTACCACCACCGGCAAAGCCGTTGTCTCTTAAATCTAATTCTAACCCGCAATGAATTACAGGAACGTCAAGGTCGGCTACAATTTTACCTACCGTTAATTTGGCACTGCCACTTTCGGTAGCCTGAAACTTTATGTTGTTTGCACTAAAATCTAAAAATGGGATATCGGTATTTAGTTCACCTAAAAGTTCTATATATGGCATTTGTCCTGTCGCGTTACTTATTACTAAGTCATCAACACTATAGGAAGCAAAACCAAAATCAGAACTATAGTTTACAGGTGCTTGTACAGAAAAATGTCCATCTGTTTGAATTTGGAATCTCGGAATTTTAATCTCTTCCTCTATTAGTTTTTTAAATTCCATATCCACACTACCAGATAAACTGTAGATGCCACTATTTCCAATTTGACCAAAACTTAGTTCCGTTCCATTGTCTTTTATCAAGGCTGCATCAAATAAGTCAATGCCGTTTCTAGTAACTTCAAATTCCCCTCCGTAAACTCCGTCTTTGGTAATCTTTAAATTAGAAAACGCTAAGGAGGAAGTGTCAGAATATGGAAGTTTAACCGATATTTCTCCTCCTAACTTCAAGCCGCTTTCATTGATTAAAAGAGAGGTCAAGGATCCTTTCCATCCACCAATTTCTAGTTCTGGTAAATCATCGGTTGGAATATCAATTTCTGTTATTTGGAAAGTTTGATTTAGTTTAAGGGTTTCAAGTGAAAGTTCAAGAGCTTCAACAGGACCAAATTGTGGGGAATGGATTTCTCCGGAAAGATCTAAACCTTCAGGGCTAATTAGCGTATTGGCTAAATCTAAAACTACTGTAAAACCATACAACTCAATTTTTACCGGTTGCGATCCTTCTGCAGCCAATCGGAATCTAAGGTTTTCTGCATCTGCTATATAGCTGTTTGCTGTGTTAACAGCATTTTCTATCTCTTCTGTATTAGGTGGTGTGATATCTTCTGTTACATCTTGAACAGCATCTTCAACCATACCTTCTATGGTTCCTATATTTTCATCTCCTATTCCCGGCATGCCTGTGGCACCTTCCCCAAGGAATATCTCAATAGAACCAGGTGTAGATTGGTCTGTGGTTATAATCTGAGGTAAGTATTCCTTCATAAAGGAAACATGGTATTCTCCTAAAATACGATCTACATCTAATGCTAATTGTCCGCTAATACTTCCCCATCCTTTAGAGTTTTTTATGACAGCAATTTGTGCTCCTTTGTTTTCAAATTTAACTGGTAAATATTGAAACAAGGTAAGGGCTATAGAGGTTTCGTCAGTTATAACTTTATTGTTTTCAGGTATGGCATTGCCGTCTTCATCAAATGTTACTTTTATATTTGCAAATGGTAAATATGCCTGACCGTCTGATTGAAAAACCGGTAAATATGGTTGAATGTTTACAAATCTTCCGGTCCATATTTCTGCCCCATTAGCAGAGGCTTCAGCTTCTTCTAGCTCAATATCAAAGCCTAATAATTGTTCAATGTTTTTACCGCCGCCATCTTCTAAAGTAAAGTGGAATTCTACATCACTCCCCGATTGGAAGCTCATATTTTCTCTATGCGCGATATACCCGCTTTTTGCTGCGCGAATTTCTTGCTCTCCTGCAGGTACAAATAATTCATAACTGCCATCTTCACGAGATAGACTTGTGATATATCTACTTCCTTCTACAGATATACTTACACTATCCACAGCTGTGTTATTGCTGCTTACACTTCCATATAGTCGGATGCCTTTTTCAAGGAATAAGGTCACTTCATAAAGCTGGTTGTCGGATCTAAGTTCTATGGAAGATTCTAAAGGAAGATATCCTGATCCTTCTTCCGGAATTAGTGTTATATCAACACTACCGCCAAATCCTTCATATAAAAAGGCTCCATCTGCATTGGTCACACCAGTGGTGTTAAAAAGATTAATGCTAACGCCTTCAAGTAATTTGTCTGTGTCTGTTTCATCTTTTACAAGGAATTTAACTTTGGCTCTTTTTTCATTTAAGTAGCCTATGTTACCCATGTCTAGGGTGCTTCCGGCATAAGATGATGTTGTTGGGAACGTATCATCTAACAGGAAATCTATAGTGGCATGCGGATTGGATACTTCAGCTACATGCGTTGCTTGTCCAAATAAACTTGCATCTAGAACCCCGCCATTTTGCAATGCTGTTTGTATGGTTGGAGATTGGTTTAAGCTTTGATAAAACCCCTCTGGATTGCTGTTGTTTAATACCTCGCTATCGCTAGGTGTTGCTGCTGCTGATTCTTGTGCCTCAGGCACTAAAGGAGGATCTATGTTTACTTGATTTTTCTTTATGTGCACCTGTCCTTCTTTTGTTACATATCCTGGTTTTTCTATTATAATAGTATGTGTTCCAGGATAGAAGCTTGTTTGAAAAATCCCTGTACTACCTGTTTCAAAAAAGGAATCACTCCCCTCAAAATGAAGTTTTGCATTGCCTAAAGCTGCTCCATTTGCATCAACAACCCTTCCTACTAGCGGAGTTACTTGAGCGTCTAGCTTAAACTCTTTATAGGCTATGACACCAGAGGCTATACTTGTTTCAAATTTTTTGTTAGCAGGGTTAACCGCTAAGTCTCGATATTTATTAGGTACCGAAACTAATTCAATGGTGAATTCCGCACCCGCTTTTAGGGTTGGTAAGTTTCCAATATAAAAATTACCGGATGCATCTGTTGTTGTGGAATAATATCCTGGATCTATTAAAAAGTCAGGTATGCTGTTTGCTGTTTCAGATAAATCGGAGATATTAATTGCAGGTGTTACTTGAAATTGGCCAACGCTACTGCTGCTTATATGAGTAGCAGCTCCTGCATAGTTGCTAGTTGCTGTAGAGCTAGTAACGGTAACAGGAAGACTTACCCCATTGGAAGTTTGAATACCACTAAAAGTTAATGGGTCCTCTAAGTCTGCTGGTGGTAACTGTGCTTGGTTATCTTGTATGTTGTTTATGATATCTAAGGTTTCTTGGTTTATATTCACTGGAGGCCCTCCAAACAATACATCTTCTTCCTTATAAGTTACTTTTACAATAGCATCTTGAATAGATACGGTGTTTTCTCCAGCATATAAAGCTACTCGACCTCGTACGGCAGGTTCTGAAAGCAAGGCATTGTAATTTGCATTAACCAACATAATCTTGTCTTTAGCGATGTTTTGAGAGCTAACTCGAAGGTCTGTTGCTAAAGTTTCTAAGTTTTCTGCTTCAGCTTGGACCTCTACTTTAAGATTACCTTGATAGAATAGTTTCTTAAATTCGAATTTTTGTGAGTGAGCTTCTCCTTTATTAATACTATCAACCGCTACTAATACATATTCTTTACCTTGTATGTTCTTGCTTTCTCTAGCTTCCGAAGCTACATTTCCTTCTTGCTGTAAATAAGGAAATTCTGCTATTTCTTGTGCCTCACGATACATGCGAACTTGCATTTTCCCTAGGTTAGCATCACTGCCTTCAATACTTGGGGCATGTACTACTGCTGAAAATCGATAAGTATCAGCAAGAAGCACCTTTTCTCCTAGATTAATTTCATTTAAGGTGTCTATTTCGTTTATCGGGATTTCATAGGAGAAATCATAAAAGCCTGGAGCATTTACACTTAGTACAAGCTCTTCATATTGGTCAAGCCCAGAAAATTTTGGATGAATAAAATCTAAGGTATAATTTCCCTCGGCATTCGTTACTCCAGAAGCCAATACTTTTAAGGAAAGGTCCCTAATATTGGTGGAGCTGAAATTGTCTTTTGTTGCGCCTGTGTTAGAGATGCTTGGTGTATTGTTCGTTTGACTAATATTTGCAGCACCTGGCCAATCATCCATAGTTCGTAATCCAGAGAATTGTACATCATTCTGTATGGTATATGGTGTGTATTGCGGTGAATTAACAAACGGACTAACCCCTGTTTGACTTGGGGAATCAGATGATGATTTTTGTTTTCCTTTTAAAACAACAGTAACATTACTCAGCGGATATTTTTTTTCTGAAGGATCGCTTCCCGAGTGTTCGTACGCATAACTTACAGAGCTAGCGGCATTGGTACTAATGATATTTTCTGCTGGCTCATAAGGTGCTACAGCCACAAGTGTAGCGCTTGTTACACCTGGAAAATAAGTTGCTGCCGTATTATAGGTGCTTGCAATATTTAGTGTAGGGTCTGTTTGTGATAGTGCCGAAGCATTTTGTGCTAGAATGTCATTATTACCCATATAAACACCTATTGGAGAATTTTCTATATTAGAAACAAGCGGGGCGCTTACCTCAGTAATAGAAGGGCTTACTCCTGTGGCTGTTGGGATATTGCTATTGTTTTCAGGAGAACTTGCTTCAGATTGTTTAAAGCTCCATAAAAGTTTTCCGTTAATCCTATTTGTAGCATATTCCGTAGGATTTTTTATATCCTCTACCAATGCTGGAGCCTCTACTTCTGGGGTTTCCGATGCTGGTAAAACATAATTTAAACCTGCTACTTGGCTATATCCTTCATTGGCTATTTCTAGCGGACTGCCAGGCATAGCCCTAAAATTGGTTTTAACTCGTATCGTATATCGTTCTCCATTTTCAAACACATTAGGAAAACGTAAAGTGTCTAATATAAAAGTGGTAGTCCGTATATTTTTTTTCTCAAAAACTGGCGGATTATATACTACATCATTAATAGATTGTCCCGGAAAAACTTTACGAATTTCTAAATCATAATTCAGTGCACCTAGCGGCATACCACAGGTAGTGGTTGGTGGTGTCCAACTAAATGGAATTTGTGAGGATGTAGGAGTATAATCTTGAAATCCACCAAAAGACTGCATCATGGTAGATACAGGCATAACCATTTGGGGTGCAGCAGCTCTATAGCAAATAGTAAAAACGGCACATCCGGTTCCTGGAGCAGATAGGGGGATAGACTGTCCTGGAGCTTCATAATCATATGCTGTAACACAAATACGATACGTTCCTTCAGGTAATTTATAGTTTAAGCCTCCTTGGCTTAATTCTCTTAAACTCGTATTGTTAAAAACCAAATCACTTTGCGAAAAACCTCCAAATGCATCATCCAACATAGGTTGATTAAGCCTAATCATTTGTTGCGGATTTATCATAATAGGGTTAGATGGTTGATAACCTGGTCGTACCGTAATACTCATCGGCCCGGGAGATAAACGTTCTATTTTTCCAAATAGCTTAACTCGCTTCGGAGAATTACCAGAGTTTACCAAAGTTATAGCTAGATGATTGCTAATGTCTTGGTTCAGTTGCCCTGTTCTGTTACCTATGATATTCGCCTTTATCTGTGGCAAGTATGGAGGTACAGGTTGCTGTACATTCACATTTACTTGCACAGGAAATTGCGCATAAGCATCTATAGGACTGAAGCTTAAAATTAATAGTAAGACAACTAAATGTTTCGATATTTTTTGGATAGGATTCATAGTCAATCAGATTTTAAAAACTATAAGAATAGGTGATACCAGCAGTAAACATTTTACTGTTAACTGCATAAGGAACATGTTCTATTTCGTTTAGTGGATTTAAGTTTACAGGCGGTGTAATCATATAGCTAGCAGAAAGCCCAAGAGAATGGCTATTAAATAGCATATAACTTCCGTTAAAGGAAAAGGTATAATTGTTTCCTGTTGGTGAGTCAGAGGCTTTGTTTAAAAAATACCCAATACTCCCTTGTAGGTTTAAACTTCTACTGTGAAGCACCTGCATGTTCCCGCCAATATTAAAGCCTAAGGAACTGTAATCACTGTTTTGCTGTTCATAAACACTGTATAGTACAGAGGTGTTCAGGTCAAAGTATTTCTGTGTAAAGTAGATACCGTAGTTTAATGATGAAGATAAATTATTCCCATTCGTTTGTGCTTGAGTAGTTGGGTTTTTATCCTCTAGATTGGTATAGGTTACATTACCGCTAATAGTGTGCTGGTGCCGGTAATTTGAAAAGTTTAAGGACGGAGAAAGAACAGCGGTAAACATAGTTTGATCTAATCGTTGTTCTTCTGTTAATTGTAATAAGCCATCCTCCTGTAAAACCCGTACACCGGTCATATTCATATTAATATTCAAATGTTGGCTTACAAACGTATTTAAGGAAATATTTCCCGTTTGTGTTATCAATTTGGAGTTTAGCATGTTTTGTAAATTATTGTGCTGGTTGTTAAAAGATGCATGCAGATTTATTTTCCCCTTATTAAAGTTGGTATTAATGTTAGCGCTAATCATTTCCACATCATCTAAAGCGTAGGGTACACCTAAGGATTTAAAATCGGGCTCTACACGGCGGTAACCCAATACTGCATTAAAATTTCTTAGCATTACCGCTAATTGCATCTGGCCAGACCAACTAAATACAGAACTAGAATTGATAGGTATGAGTTTCTGAATAATTCGTGGTATCTCTTTCTCACCAATACTGTCTATAGTGGTATAAGAAAGGTCCCTGTTTAAAACACTAAATGCAGCATCACCACTAAGAGTTACTTTTTTAAAAAAAGTAAACTTCCAAGAGGAGCCAACAACACTATTTTCTTGAGGTAGTATGGTGGTTAAACTATCCTGAGCTCGTTCAATAGATCGTTCATCATCTTTAGCATGAAAATATTGTAAACTAAAATTTGTATGATCGCCACCAACCCCTACTTTAGCACCATAGCCTGTTCGTTCGTATTGCGGTTCTACCGCATGTTCTGTTCGGTGATCCTCACTAATAGCTTTATTTAATCTTCCATAAAAAGCTCCGAAATAAAAATTTCTAGGAGAAAGTTCTATTCCAGCACCCATAAAACTATGTCCGTCAAATACTAATGGCGAAAAAGAAATATTTCTATACCCAAGATGTAGTTTTGCCCATTTATAAGTGGGACTAATACCAAACTGAGAAAAAGGAGTGGTATAACTTTCAGAATATTGCGATACAGCGAAAGAGAAGGGTAGGGAGAGTCCGTAAACGGAAGCAGTAAAATTACCGTATAAATTCCAAGAAAAAGGATCTCGCGTAGGGAATTCTTCATTAGAAGAAAATGCATTAGCACCCCCGCCAATACTACCATGAAAAGTAAATGGCTTTTGGTCTTTTAACGTACCAATATCCTGCGCATGTAATAATGGTGTCATGAGGAATAAAAAGAATATCCAATACAGTATTTTTTTTCTCATAATAGTCGGTTCATCGTTTCTGTTTGCTCTAAGTGGCTGTGTTATCTCATTAAATGCAACCTGTTTCTGGCCTCAAAAATCCAAAGCTTACAAAATACCTCTGTATAGATTCTAAGTGCTAGGTTTAGTGGTAAATAGCAACAACAAACTATTTTTTAAAGCATTTATGTGTCTAGTAATCAGGGTGTAAATAAAGGGTCGAAGGTGGCTTAAATGAAGAATAAAAACAATAGCTGTTGAGTATATGACCTATCTGAATTAGAATTTGACATTTATAACTTATTAATCAGAAAACCAAAAGAGCGTATATACTTACAAAAGGAGGGATTCTAGAGCGAATAGAAACACTAGTAGTCAATCTCCTGGTCAAAATGCTCATTTATAACTAACTGACTAAAATAAAGTCTAGAAATTAGAGTCTTTTGTATGTTTAAAATCTTTGTCAGCCCTTTAAACTAAAGGGTTTTTTAAGTTTTTTTTAATAGTTTCCCAATTGCTTTACCCTGCTATTATGGCTAGATTTGTTATTCTAAAAAATATAATTATGATGAAAAATTACGCAATGCTACTATTACTATTTTTAGGAGTTGTAGCAACCGCTCAAGAAACTATTTCTTTTGAAGCGAGTGAGGGTTACACCCTTGGATCTTTAAACACCCAAAACGGATGGGAAGTAACCGATGACAACCAAGGAGGCTACCTTCTTAACCAAGTGGTAACCGATGAAAAGGCTACAGATGGGACTTATGCATTTAAAAATGCTTTTGAACCAGATTTTAACCCGCAATGGCTGCCTATTTTTGGTGCGGCTAAAACATTCGATACCCCAAAAACGCATGAAGACTTTGTAATATCTTTTGATATGATGGTAACAGAAGCCAATGGTGCCGATTTTGAGTTTACTCTTTTTGGTATTGATGCCAATGACGATTTTGTTCCTGTAGCAGGAATTGCTATGGAGTATAGAGGTTTAATTTATACAATTGATGACATAAACTATACAGCTTTTTATATTGAAGATGCAGCATGGACGCCAAATACTTGGCTAAACATTAAAATTGAAGTATCAGATACCGAATTAAAATATTATCTAAATAATGTTTTAGCGCATACCCGTAGCAACTTTACAATGGTAGATATTGTAGGGTTTAATATGCTACATAATAATTATGGAGGAAGTGCTTTTTACGACAACTTTATAATGCAAACAGGTTCTTTAGGAATAGAAGATATTGTTGATACTACAGGTATTCGTATTTACCCTAATCCAGTAAAGGATGTATTACATGTCGAAGGTATTACTCCAAATCAGATTTCTACAATAGCTATTTACAATCTTAGAGGGCAAAAATTGATGGAAAGCAAATCCATGAAAAATATAAATCTAAGCACACTTTCTGAAGGTGTTTACCTTTTAAATATCCAAACCCTAGATAATAAAACCCATACACATAAGCTTATTAAGAACTAAGTTGTCTTAAAAGTGATGTTATATAGAAACAGCCTCCAGTCGAATGATTGGAGGCTGTTTTTTTTGATTTTAAAGTTATTTATCCTACTGAAAGTTTAGCAGCATCTTTCCATAAATAATGAGGCATTGGTTCTTGAAGCTTCCAATTTATACTCATAGGTTTTGAACCTTTATAGTCTTTTAGTTCGCCTTCACCAATAAATACATACCCCATACTTTTACCATATTCATTTTTAGCTTTTTCTCTAACAAAAAGTAAAATACGTTTTTCTGTTTTTTTATGATTAACATAAGATAAGCCTTTTCCTAAGTCTGGTCTAGCGGAGTTTTGAGTTTGCCAATGGAATAATAATTCATTTACAGCATAATCATCATACATAGTAGTTGGTGAAAAATTTTCTTCAGATTTAATAAGATTTATAAATAGTATTTCTGTGTTTAAATCCTTGTTTTCTGCCGTTCCCTCTCTGTTTGATGATTTTTTTTCGAAGCTACTGAATTGAAAAGCAGCTAAAATTTGGTCCCTTGTATATCGGCTGTGTAATTTTAATGGTTGTTCATATGGAAGTTCAATTGGTAATTCTTTGAAGTTTATATCTTCAATTAATAGCTCTAAAACCTCTTTTATTTCTTCAACTAAAACTTTGTTAGCTCCAATTTGTTGAATACTATTTTCTAATGAATTAAAACCACCTTCTTTTTGCCAAATATCATAATGTAACATTAAGAGCATGGATTTTTCGGTTTCATTAAAATTAGAAATATTGATATTGAAATCTTTTTGAGCAAGTTTTAGAATAAATGTGAAGTAACTTAAAGAATTCGTAGAAAGCCACTTGTTAGAAATAGCTGATACGATTTCTTTTTCATTTACAGAACTAAAATCATCTAACTTACCTGCAAGGTTGCAAAGTCGTTTCCAACTACCTCTTTTGTAAATAGAAGGTAAAGGAATATTGTAAAACTTACTAAAGTTGGTGATGGTTAGTGGTAAATGTGTGTCGTGTTGAAATTGTTGTATTCTTTGAATTAATTTGTTTTTATTTAAAGAGGTTGCTGCTGTAATGTTCTTTAAAATTGTAGCTTTTGCTTTTTTCTCTAAAATTATAGAGCATCCTAGTGGTAAATGAGGGAAGTTATCTTCTACTTCTTTAACTACGGTAGTATTTGTTTTACCAATAAGTGCTCTGAACTTACTTTCAAAGTTATATTCAGAATGTGCATTTCCAACAAAGTCTAAAACAGTCAATGAATCTTTTTCTTCATATAGACGTAATCCTCTTCCTAATTGTTGAAGGAAAATAGTTAAACTTTCTGTAGGTCTTAAAAAGAGTAATGTATCAATTTGAGGAATGTCTATTCCTTCGTTAAACATATCAACTACAAATAAATAGTTGATTTCCTTTTTTTCTAATTTTTGACGAATAGCAGTTCGGTCGTTACTATTATTACTTGTTAAATAATCAGCTTTTAATCCAACTAAATTAAATTTTTCAGCCATGTAACGAGCATGTTCCATAGAGACACAATAACCTAGAGCTCTCACATCGTGTATGTCTTTCGTGTACTTCTCTAAAGCATCGATAATTTCTCGGACTCTTCTGTCACTTTCTGTATAAATATTGGTTAACTCACTGGCCACATATTTCCCTCGTGCCCAACTTACATTTGATAAATCAATACTGTCTGTAATGCCGAAATATTGAAACGGACAAAGTAGTTTTCTGTTTAAAGCTTCTGGTAACCTTATTTCAGCAGCGATTCTATCATGGAAATCTTCTAAAATATCTCCACCATCCATTCTTTCGGGAGTTGCTGTTAGTCCAAGAAGTATTTTTGGTTTAAAGTAGTCGATAATAGCTCTATAGCTTTTCGCTGCTTGGTGATGACATTCATCAATAATGATATAGTCATAATAATCGGGTGCCAATCCTACCGTTTCAAGTTGATTGTTCACCGACTGAACAGATGCGAAAACAAATTCAAAATTATTAGGAACCATTCCATCAACCCATAGTTCACCGATATTATTGTTTCTTAATACGCCTTGAAATGTTGAAAGTGATTTTTGTATAATTTCTTTTCTATGTGCTAGAAAAAGCAATTTTGATGATTTGTTATTTTGTCTAAATCGTTTATAGTCAAATGCTGAAATTACTGTTTTTCCTGTTCCAGTGGCGGCAACTACTAGGTTTCTAAATCTGTTGTGAACGGTTCTTTCTACTTCTAGTTTTTCTAAAACTTCATTTTGATATGGAAATGGCTTGATGTCGAAATAAGCAGAAGTGTTTTCGTAAGGCTTGCTAAATTTACTTTGTTTTAATGCGCTTATTAGTTTGTCTTTATGTATGGATTCATCAAATAATTCAAAATCATCACTCGCCCAATAAGCATCAAATGTTTTTTGAAATTTACTTATAATATGACTAACTTCCTTTGTAGTTACTTTTAAATTCCACTCTAAACCATCTGTAAGTGCAGACCTAGAGAAGTTTGAAGAACCGATATAAGCAGTATGAAACCCTGAATCTCTATAAAATAAATATGCCTTTGCGTGTAATCTTTCGTTTGAAGTATTATAGGAAATTTTAACCTCTGTGTTGGGTAGACTAGAAAGCAATTGAATCGCTTTATAGTCGGTTGCTCCAATATATGTAGTTGTAATGACTTTTAGTTTGCCACCTCTTTCGGTAAATTCTCTAAGCTCATTCTCAAGGATTATGATTCCTTTAAACTTAATAAAAGAAACTAATAGGTTTATTTGATTAGATGAGAGAATCTCTTTTTTTAATTCGCTCTCAAGAGATAAGCCTCCGTTGCCTCCAGTAAATAATTCACTTTGTGTAAGTCTAGTATATGGTGTGATTTCCTTTAGGTGAAGGTCAAGGTCTGAAAAATGCGCATCTGCTTTAGAGAATACAGCTTTTAAAATTTCACCTTCAACACTTACTAAGTCATCGTCAAATTCTTGCTTGTTGAATTCTTCTTTTAGAAGCCTGATGATTTTGTTTGCAATTTCAATTTGTTTGTCAATCTTATTTACTCCCTTGACAAGTTGAAAAGCATGTTTTAAAGTTTTTGAAAGATGTTTAGATAGCACATCTGAAGCTTCTTCTTTATCTATTTCACTTTTCTTAAGAAAAAACTTATCTCTATCGAGTTCATTTATCTTTTCAGATACAAGTTGCGTTACTAATTCTTCGTAAATTCCTTGATTCATAGCTCTAATAATTCTTTAACAATCGGCACATCCGCCTCAGCCCAATCCAAACTTAGCAGTTCTTCTTTATGGGCTAATTTATAATCAGCATGCTCTCGTAGCTTCAATTCCCCTGAAACATAGTCAGCGGTATAAGGAATCAATTGGATTTTAAAGTCTGGATAAGCATGGCTAACCGGAGACAGCCGCTTTTTGACTGCAATATGAATATTTAATTCTTCAAGAACTTCACGCTTTACGCAAGCTTCTTCCGTTTCTCCTGCTTCAATTTTACCACCAGCAAACTCCCATTTCAACGGAAGTTTCATTGTGGCACTTCGTTGTACGGCAAGAATCTTTTCATCAAAATGAATGATGGCACAGGTAACAAGAATGGTCTTCATAATTGGTTCAAATTAATGCGCTTCCAACCAGTTCTCACCTATATCCATTTCTACGTCTAATGGAACATCTAGGCTAAAGGCGTTTTCCATTTCGCTTTTAATAAGGCTTTTCATTTCCTCTAGTTCTGGCTTATAAACATCAAAAACCAATTCATCATGTACTTGTAAAAGCATTTTCGTTTTGTAGTTTCCAGCTTCTAGCTTGTTATAGATGTTAATCATGGCAATCTTAATAATGTCGGCCGCAGATCCTTGTATAGGGGCGTTTACCGCATTACGCTCTGCAGCACCACGAACTACCGCGTTTCTAGAATTAATATCTTTTAAATAACGTCTTCTGTCTAAAACCGTTTTTACATAACCATGATCTCTAGCAAAATCTACCTGCTTACTGATGTAGGCTTTTAATTTCGGATAGGTTTCATAATAGGTGTCTATCAAATCCTTGGCTTCGCTACGTGATAAATCGGTTTGGTTGCTTAGCCCGAAAGCAGAAACCCCATAGATAATTCCGAAGTTTACCGTTTTGGCATTACTACGTTGTTCTCTAGTAACTTCGGCAAGGGGTACATTAAATACCTTGGAAGCGGTAGAAGCGTGAATATCTTCTCCGTTTTTAAAGGCTTCAATCATGGTTTCTTCTTGACTTAAGGCTGCAATAACACGTAATTCAATTTGCGAATAATCGGCAGCCAGTAAGGTGTATTCTTCGTTTCTAGGAACAAAGGCTTTTCGCACCTGTCTTCCTCTTTCGGTACGAATAGGAATGTTTTGCAGGTTTGGGTTATTACTACTTAATCTTCCGGTAGCAGCAACGGTTTGCATATAGTCTGTATGTACTCTGCCAGTGCTTGCTTCTACCTGAAGCGGAAGGGCATCTACATAGGTGCTCTTTAATTTAGTTAGTCCGCGATATTCTAAAATATTTCGAATAATCTCATGGTCCTTTGCTAGATAGGATAGGATGTCTTCAGAAGTTGCATACTGACCCGTTTTGGTCTTTTTAGGCTTATCTACCAACTTCAGTTTTTCAAATAAAATGATTCCCAATTGTTTTGGGGAAGCAATATTGAATTCTTCTCCGGCAACCTCAAAAATTTGCTTTTCAAGGTTCGCGATATCCTTATTTAAGTCATCAGCAAGAGAATTTAAAAAGGCAGTGTCTAAGCGAATTCCTTCTAATTCCATAGCTGCTAAAACGCGTAGCAACGGAATTTCGATTTCATCAAAAAGCTTTTGGGTATTGGCATCGCCTAATTCCTTAGTAAAATGTTCTTTTAACTGCAGCGTAATATCGGCATCTTCTACCGCGTATTCGGTTTGCTTTTCTAAAGGAACCTCACGCATAGAAAGTTGGTTTTTTCCTTTCTTCCCTAGCAATTCTGTGATAGAAATTGGCGTATAGTTTAAATAGGTTTCCGCTAGTACATCCATATTATGACGCATATCCGGATTGATTAAATAGTGCGCTAGCATAGTATCAAATAACTTTCCTTTTACGCTAATACCATACTTAGCTAAAACCTTAATATCATATTTTAAATTCTGACCGATTTTTTCAATGGTTTCACTTTCAAAAAACACTCGTAAAACTTCTATTAATTCCTGTGCTTCCTGCTGGTCTTCCGGAAACGGAATATAAAATCCTTTACCAACTTCCCAAGAAAAAGCAATTCCTACTAGCTCTGCAGTCAAGGGATTTAATCCGGTAGTTTCTGTATCAAAACACACCGAAGTTTGCTTCATTAAGTTTTTAATAAAAAGCTTGGTTGCCATACCTGGTGCAACACTTTGGTAGAAGTGTGGCGTGGTTTCGGCTGTTTTTCTTGAATGTGTAGAAGCTGCTGCTTCTGAATCAGAACCGCCACCAAATAAAGAAAACTGTCCTTCTCCGGCAGATTTTTCTTCCTTAGGAGTTGTTTTAACTGCTGCTTTTTTATCGGTACTAGTGCTTGCTTCCGTTTCTTTAGCAAAAGTTTTATTGAAATTGTCAATCAAACGTCTGAATTCTAATTCTTGAAAGATTTCTGTAACCTTCGGAATATCTGGCTCCGACATTTCAAAATCCTTTTCATTGAATTCCACAGGAACATCTAGCATAATCGTGGCTAGCTGCTTAGAAAGCATTCCAAGCTCCTTATTGGCTTCAATCTTTTCTTTCATTTTTCCTTTTAGCTGATCGGTACTAGCTAATAGGTTTTCCATGCTACCAAACTGCTTTAAAAACTTCTTTGCTGTTTTTTCACCAACTCCTGGAAGCCCAGGAATATTATCGGAAGAATCGCCCATCATTCCTAAATAGTCAATGACTTGAAGCGGATCTTCTACTTCAAACTTCTGTTGTACTTCCGGAATTCCCCAAGTTTCATAACCACCACCAAAAACTGGTCGGTACATAAATATATTTTCAGAAACTAGCTGGGCAAAATCCTTATCTGGCGTAACCATAAAGGTTTTATATCCTTCTTTTTCGGCTTTTTTTGCAAGCGTCCCTATCACATCATCTGCTTCATATCCCTCCTTAACCATGATAGGAATATGCATGGCTTTTAAAATTTCATATATATACGGAACGGCCGTTTTTATTCCCTCTGGAGTCTCGTCACGATTTGCTTTATAGGCTTCAAACATTTCTACTCGGTCTGCACTTCCGCCTTTATCAAAACAAACAGCAAGATGATCGGGTCTTTCTCGTTTTATAACATCTAAAAGCGAGTTCATAAACCCCATAATTGCTGAGGTGTCTTCTCCCTTGGAGTTGATTCTTGGGTTTTTTATAAATGCGTAGTAGCCACGGAAAATTAATGCGTAAGCATCTACTAAAAAAAGGCGTTTTTGTTCGGACATAGTATTTGTTTTGAAAGAAATTCAAAGCTACGAAAAACTTATTAGACCTTTAAGACTTTTGAAGGCTTCACTAGGATTTATTTCTATCCTAAATGGGGAAATAAAATGCAATTTGTGAAGAACTTTTTTTAGCTAAGGACTTTCCTTATTTCAGAGCAAATATTTTTCCATAGATACTTCGAGGATACTTCGAGGATACTTCGAGGATACTTCGAGGATACTTCGAGGATACTTCGAGGATGGTTCGAGGATGGTTCGAGGATGGTTCGAGGATGGTTCGAGGATGGTTCGAGGATGGTTCGTAGTGACTCCGTAGTGACTCCGTAGTAAAAATATGCAGTTTTTTATCCAAATAACACAGATTTACAACTTGTACTTAGCCCTCCTAATAGAGCATCTTTGTCGCTTTTTTAATTTTCTTTTTTAAAATATTTCCTCTAATTTCAGCAGCAGTTTTTCTTGCTTGCTTGTTACAAAAACACATAAACTACAGATTTTAGGCAGATAGAAGATGAAAGCAGCTTTTCGCATCGGGGAAAAGTATTTTGTTTAACTTCGACACAGAGAAAAAACAGGTGTGTGACAACAGGCAGAATAGAAAAAAGCACTTGTTAAACAGGGAATAACTATGAAGGACTTTAAAAATAATCCGTATTTTGAATTGTTTTCAAAACAAAAGGAAAACCAATTTGCAGTAGGAAACAGCACATGCAAACAGCGTATTCAAAAACTGAATGCTTTAAAAAAAGCAGTAGAAATCACCTATAAAGAAAGAATTCGTGAGGCGCTGTATACCGATTTCAAAAAACCATATACCGAAACCGATTTAACAGAAATATACCCGGTGGTTAGCGAAATTAAGTTTGCCAAATCCCATTTGAAATCCTGGATGAAACGCCAAAAGGTCGAAACTCCTATGGCTTTTATAGGCTCTTCTTCTTGGTATATGTACGAGCCTAAAGGGGTTTGTTTAATTATTTCTCCGTGGAATTTCCCTTTAAACTTAACCTTCGGACCATTGGTTTCGGCAATAGCTGCAGGAAATACAGTGATTATTAAACCTTCGGAAATGACTCCCAACATCTCTAAAGTCATGGCCAATATAGTGACAGATTTATTTTCGGAAGAAGAAATTGCTCTTGTAGAAGGAGAGGTGGAGGTGTCGCAAGAATTATTAAAACTTCCTTTTAATCATATCTTTTTTACGGGATCTCCGCAAGTAGGAAAAATAGTGATGCAAGCAGCTTCCAAACATCTAACCTCGGTAACCCTGGAGTTAGGAGGGAAGTCGCCAACCATTATCGACGAAACAGCTAACTTAAAAAAGGCTGCAAAGAAAATTACTTGGGGAAAGTTTTTAAATAGCGGACAAACCTGTATTGCTCCAGATTATATTTTGATAAAAGACACGATAAAAGATGCCTTTATCACAGAACTAAAAAAACAGCTACAACATTTTTATACCGAAAATCCAGCTGCTTCCAATTCGCTTTGTCGTGTAGTAAATAAAAAACATTTTCAGCGTTTAGTAAATCATTTAGAAGATGCTACATCGAAAAATGCAACCATAGAAATAGGGGGTAAAACAGCTTCTGAAGATAATTTTATTACACCAACCGTAATTTCTAACTTACCGGAAGAGGCTTCTCTTTTACAAGAGGAGATTTTCGGACCAATACTTCCTATAAAAACTTACAAAAACCTAGAGGAAGCAATTGCCTATATAAATGCTGGAGAAAAACCTTTGGCCTTATACGTATATTCAAAGAGTAAGAAAAACACCAATTATATTTTAAAGAATACTAGAGCAGGTAGTTCTGCTATTAATAATAATGTGGTGCAATATTCTAATCACTACTTACCTTTTGGAGGGAGTAATAATAGTGGTATTGGTAAGGCACATGGTGTTTTTGGATTTCAGGAGTTCTCCAATATGCGCTCGGTAATGAAACAGCATACCATTGGTTCCATAGAGTTTTTGTTTCCACCGTACAATAACTTCAAACAAAAGTTAGTGAACTTAACTATTAAGTGGTTTTAATTTATAGATAGTAACTAAAAATAAAGAGACTTAAAGAAATCTTCTATTGCTTTAAATAATAATCCGAAGGTACTTGTTCGTTCACGCCATCTTGAAACTTGGTCATACTAAACCATTCGTGAATGGCGTAGCTTCCGGTTTCTCCTTGTTTGTTTATAGCAATATAACCAACCTGAAAGTTTTTATAATTACTGTTGGGCTTGTTTACAATTCTGCCAATGGCTTCCTCACATGCTTCTTGTGGTGTTTTTCCTTGACGCATGAGTTCTACTACTAAAAAGCTAACAACGGTTTTTACAACTTCTTCCCCTAGGCCGGTGGCAACACAGCCTCCAACTTCATTGTCTATAAATAATCCTGCTCCAATGATTGGGGAATCTCCTACACGTCCGTCTAATTTATAAGCAAGCCCGCTAGAAGTACAACCTCCAGCAATATCTCCATTTTTATCTATAGCTAACATACCAATAGTATCATGGTTTTCTATATTGATAATGGGTTTGTATTTGGCTTCTACTTTCCATTTTTCCCAGGCTTCTTTCGCAGCATCCGTTAGTAGATTCTCTGCTTGAAAACCTTTTTCTAAGGCAAACTTCTTTGCGCCTGCTCCCGCAAGCATTACATGCGGCGTGTCTTCCATAACTTTTCTAGCTACAGAAATAGCATGAGTTACATCTTGAAGATAAACAACAGAACCACAGTTGCCGTTTTTATCCATGATACAAGCGTCAAGACTTAGCTTTCCATCTCTATCTGGCAAGCCTCCTTTTCCAACAGATTTATTATTGATATCTGCTTCTTCTACCATGCAACCTTGTTCTACCGCATCTAAAGCTGTTCCTCCTGCTTCTAATATTTCCATTGCTTTTGCTGTGGCATTTTTCACCTTCCAGGTTGCCACAACTACAGGTAAAGATGCTTTGTTATATTCTTTAGAAGTGTTTGGTGAAGTGGTTGTATTCGTAGTTTCTTCAGAAGCCAAAAGGGTAGAGCCAATAGCTAATCCAACACTAGTTAAAGAGGTTTTCTTGAGGAAGTTTCTTCTTTTCATGTTCTTCTTTATTATAAATAGAAAGGGCTTAACATACGCTAAGCCCTTTTTTTAAAGTTTTTAATATTCTACACCTTGTTTGTCTAAGATGGTTTTGGTTCTATAAGTATAAAAAAGTAGATAACCGAAGCATAGTACTGCAATCCAATAAGAAGATTGAATACCGAATACATCAGCTAGCTTTCCTTGAACCGGCGGAATAATAGCACCACCTAAAATCATCATGATTAAGAAGGCAGATCCTTGCGAGGTATATTTTCCTAAGCCAGCAATACTCAATGCAAAAATACTTGGCCACATAATAGAACAGAATAACCCTCCAGAAAGTAATGCGAATAAAGCTAATTGCCCAGAAGCAAAAACACCTAGTAGCATTCCGATGATTCCTAAGCTGCTAAATATTTTTAAGGTTTGTACCGGGTTGTCTTTAGCTAAAAAGAAACCACCAATTTGAATAGCTACACAGATACTAAATAATAAAATTTCTGTTGCAGAATATTTGCCATAGTTTACCAATAAAATCACTCCCAATGCAACGTATGGTACAATAATAAGCAACCACTTTTTTAAACCTTTACTTGGATTGAAAACGGTAATAGCACCAACCCAACGTCCAATCATTAAACCTCCCCAATACAAGGAAATAAAAGGGGCTATCTCCGCATCGTTCATTACCGGCATGTCTAACGGATTTAGGTTGTTAACTTTGTCGGCAACCGATTTAAGTAGCTCTCCTAAATTACTTTGAATAGTAACTTCTACACCTACATACATAAAGATTGCAAGCATCCCTAAAACCAATTGCGGGTATTTCATTGCTCCCCAACCATCTGGTTTTTTAGAAGCATTCGTATAAGCAATCCAGATACAAGCTATAACCGAAAGCAAGGCTATAAATAACAATACAAGTCGCTTGTGTTCTAAGGCTTCTGTTGTTACATTATCTCCAGTATAGGTCATGAAAATCAAAGAGAAACAAGTAGCAATAATTAGGGTTAATATAATTAGAATATTTCGTGCTTTATTTGCTGTTTCAAAGCTTGAGTCTGCTTTTGCCTGCGGAAGATTCTTAGAAAAATGAAATAGGGCAGCAGCTAATAAAAAGGAAATTCCAACGCCTAAATACAAAGCTTGAACTGTTGTTAGTTTTATTTCGTTATTCGCAATCATAGCATTCAATTCGTCACCCGTTAAAGGGGTAGAACCAAAGATGATTAGCGCAATAATAATCGGGCCAATGGTTGTACCAAAGGAATTAATTCCTCCTGCTAGATTTAGTCGGTGGGAAGCTTTGGATGGTTCACCCAAAGCAATAGCAAAAGGATTGGCTGCCGTTTGTTGTAATGAAAAACCTAAACCTACAATAAACAATGCTAAAAGCACTAAATAAAAAACCTCCGTTTGTCCCTGTTGGGAACCATTTACTACAAAATACATAACTATGGCGCCAACTGCCGAAAGAACCAAACCGTAAACGATGCCGTTTTTATAACCCCAACTGTTAAGAATGTCTCGTTTTACGGCACTTGACATAATAAATAGTAACAAAGCACCAATATAATAAGCACCATAAAAAGCAAAGTCCACCAATTGCGACTGAAACTGATCTATATTAAAATAGGTTTTACAAAATGGAATAAACACCCCGTTGGAAGCGGCGATAAATCCCCAAAAAAAGAAGACGGTAACTAGCGTAGTTAAAGCAGATTTGTTGTTTTGATTGTTCATTTAGTTAGTTTTAATATTTTAAATATAGTTATAATCTTCACTTGATTGTTATTTCATCTACAAAAAGCCAACTGCTACCACCGTCTTCATAACCAAGATGCCACTCAGGAAGCTTGCCTAGTTTTTTCGCAATTAGCTGGATGTATCGGTAGTTTGATTGGGTTTCTTTAAAAGATACTTGTTGTATTTTTACTTCTTCGGAAGGCATTGGTTTTTCAAAAGAATAAGTCCCTAGTGTTGTAAAGTGATTTCCGTCTTTAGAACCTAAACACTGGATTTCCGTAGGGAAAAAGATCCAGGAGCGTTGGTCTTGTAAAAAGTTTACACTTACAGAGCTTATTTCTTTTTCACTCCCCAAGTCAACAGTAGCAATTAAATCTGTGTCAAAATATCCTTGCCAAGTACCGGTTCTAAAATCTGCTGCCCCATAAACTCCATCTATAAGTGCGTTTTTTCCACCTCCATTATATTGGTTGGCATATTCGGTTTCTAGTTTTAAGGAAATATTCGGATCAATTTTATAGAAATTGGTTTCAAGTACAGCACTTTTAATAGCATTTTTCTCAGAATATACTCGCAAGGAAGCGTCTTCAGAAATACTAAAAGGCTTTTCGTAATCTTCAAATTCTTTTCCATTCAAACTATAAAATATTGCAGCGGAAGCATCTGCATTTTCTAGAACTACTTCTGTTTTACCTTTAAAAGCGACATCTCCTTTGGCTATAAAAGGAGCAGGTGTAATTAAGTGCTCTTTTATTTCTGTGGAAGGAACTTCAGAATCTTTTGTACCCCAATTCGATGGACTGTTGCTCATTTCAAAAACCAAATGACCACCGTTTATAATATCTTGATGCGAAATATAAGATTGTTCTAAAGGCTTTCCATTTAAGGAAGCAGATTTTATATAGATGTTTGTATCGCTTAAATTATTGGCTGTTATATGAAATTGCCTATTGTTTTCTAGCTGTATAGTTGCTTTTTCAAACAAAGGGCTTCCAATAATATACGTATTACTTCCAGGCGTAACAGGGTAAAATCCTAACGAGCTAAACACATACCAAGCACTCATTTGTCCGCAATCTTCATTACCCGAAATACCGTCTGGTGTATTTGTGTACAACTCTGTTAAAATTTGGCGGACTTTCTCCTGTGTTTTATGTGGTTTGTTTACAAAATTATATAGGTAAGCCATATGATGACTAGGCTCGTTTCCATGCGCATACTGACCAATTAACCCCGTAATATCCACTTGGTGGCGACCAGAGGTTTCGTCTTTAGCAACAAACAAATTATCTAGATTTTTTTCTAAGATTTTTTTTCCTCCAAGTAAGTTTATAAAACCAGTAATATCTTGTGGAACGTAAAAGCTATACTGCCAAGCATTCGCTTCGGTATAGTTGAAATTTACTTCGTAAGGATCAAAGGGAGCAAACCAAGTATTTCGAAATCGCCCTCGCATAAATTGGCTTTCAGGATCAAAAACGTTTTTATAGTATTGTGCACGTTCTATATAACTTTTATAGTCTGCGTCTTTTCCTAAAGCCTGTGCCATTTTCGCAATGGTCCAATCGTCATAAGCGTATTCTAAAGTTTTGGAAACCGATTCGCTTTCTGCTTCCACGGGAATAAAACCAAATTCTTTATAACTTTTAAGACCCAATTTATCTTGCATCGCAGAATGTTTCATTGCTGTAAAAGCTTTTTCAATATCATAGTTTTGAATGACTTTTAAATAAGCATCTGCAATTACAGGAACTGCGTGGTAACCAATCATACAGCCGGTATAATTTCCTGCTAAATCCCAAATTGGCATAATGCCTCCTTCGTCGTATTTTGCTAGAAAAGTATTAATAAAATCATTAGTTCGGTCTTGCTCTATAATTGTGTACAGCGGGTGCGTAGCTCGGTAAGTATCCCAAAGCGAAAAAACAGTATAATAATCAAAATCCTGGGTCTCGTGAATTTTTAAGTCCATACCACGATAACGACCATCCACATCTTGGTATAGGTTTGGTGCTAACATGGTGTGGTAAACAGAAGTATAAAAATTGGTTTTATAATCTTCGTTAGTACTTTCAATAACAATTTTCTCTAATTGCTTTTCCCAAGTTTCTTGTGCTTCTAGTTTTATTTCTTCAAAAGTCTTATTGGCAATTTCTTGATCTAGGTTTTTCTTTGCTCCAATTTCATCTACGGCAGAAATACCTACTTTAATTTCTAGCGTTTGGTTTTCGGAAGCATCAAACTCAAAGGCTGCTTTTACTGTCTTACCTTCATTTTTATCGTTTAATAAAGTCATGTTTTTAAAAGGTCTTGAAAAAGACATGTTAAAAAATAACTTCTGATTTGTTGCCCATGCTTTGGAGTGTCTATGCCCTCCAATTTCTGTATTAGAATAGGTGTTTATTTTAGAATCTAAAACTTCGTCACGATGCACTAAATCTAAAACAACAACTTGTTTTGCGTCTTTTGGGAAAGTGTATTTATGTATGCCGCTTCGTTTGGAAACGCTTAATTCTACTTCAATATTTGTACTGTCTAAGTGCACTTTATAGTATCCAGCTTCGGCAATTTCATTATCATGAGAAAAAGCTGCTCTATAGCCCTTTTCGCCATTTGCTCCATTATTAAATTCAACCTCGTTGGTAGGCATTAAAAGCACATCCCCATAATCGGAAACTCCTGTTCCGCTTAAATGTGTATGCGAAAAACCGTAAATATACTTGTCGCTATAATGGTAACCAGAGCAACCATCCCAACCGTCTAATCGGGTATCCGGACTTAGTTGCATCATTCCAAAAGGCATGCTTGCTCCAGGGTATGTATGCCCGTGACCACCAGTTCCTATAAACGGATTTACATAATGAATAAGGTCTTTGGTTTTTTGTGCAGCGGTAACATTATTTTCTTGTTTACAGGAAGAAAAAAGTAGAAATACAATAAAAATAGAATAGAGGGAAAGCCGCATTAAAAATAGATTAGTAATTTAGTGAACTAATATAGTAAAATGCAAAACAAGAAATTAACTCTCTGCCTACTTTTGTCTGTTTTATTTAGTTGTAATAAAAAGCTAGTTCCTTCTGTAGAACCCATGATTATTCCGCAACCTTCTAAGCTAGAGTTTGCTAATGGCGATTTTATATTAAGTGACGAAACACAACTTATAGCTTCCGAAGGTTTTAAAATTGCGTCCGAGTATTTAAAGGCTTTTATACTGGAAGGAAGTGGTATTAGCTTGAAAGAAAGTACAGGAGTGAATACGATTTCCTTTGTAAAAGAGGAAAACTTTACAAACCCGGAAGCTTATACTTTAGAAGTTTCAGAAGATAAAATTACAATATCGGCATTAAGCGATAAAGGTGCTTTTTATGCAGTGCAAAGTTTAAGGCAATTGCTTCCTGTAGGTTTTGAAAATAACACATTTGCAAACAAGAAGCTAGCTGTAAAATGTTTAAAAATAGAGGATGCTCCGCAATTTCCTTATCGTGGAATGCATCTTGATGTTGGTAGACATATGTTTTCTGTAGACTTTATAAAAAAGTATATCGATGCTTTGGCAATGCTAAAGTTAAACACCTTTCACTGGCATTTAACCGAAGACCAAGGTTGGCGTATTGAAATTAAAAAATATCCTAAACTACAAGAAATAGCTGCTTTTAGAAGCGAGACCTTAATTGGTCATTATGATAGCCAACCACAATTATTCGACGGAAAAAGATATGGTGGTTATTATACCCAAGAAGAAATTAAAGAGGTTGTAGCCTATGCAACCGAAAGGTTTGTAACCGTAATTCCTGAAATTGAATTGCCGGGCCACTCCCAAGCGGCTATTGCTGCCTACCCAGAACTAGGATGCACCGGTGAACAAGTAGAGGTTGCTAAAAAAGGAGGGGTTTATGAAAATATATATTGTTCTAAAGAGGAAACTTTTACCTTTTTAGAAAATGTTTTCGATGAGGTTTTAGCATTATTCCCAAGTGAATATATTCATATTGGTGGCGATGAAGCGCCTAAAACCCATTGGAAAAACTGTGCGGCTTGTAAGCAGCGAATTCAAGACGAAGGTTTAAAAGACGAACACGAATTACAGAGTTATTTTATTTCTAGAATAGAAAAGTATTTAAATAGTAAAGGTCGACAAATCATCGGTTGGGATGAAATTCTAGAAGGTGGATTAGCACCAAATGCAACAGTGATGTCTTGGCGCGGATTTAATGGTGCTATCCAAGCAGCAAAGCAACAGCATCAAGTGATTTTAACTCCGGGTTCTCATTGTTATTTTGATCACTATCAATCGGAAGATAAAGCAGAACCCCTAGCCATTGGTGGTTATTTACCATTAGAAAAAGTATATGGTTTAAACCCTATCCCGGAAGAATTAAGTCCGGAAGAAGCTAAATACGTACTTGGTGCTCAGGGAAATGTGTGGACAGAGTATATGCAGAGTTCCAAGAAAGTTGAGTATATGGTGTTTCCAAGAATTCTGGCCTTAAGTGAGGTGGTTTGGTCTTCTCCAACTCAAAAGAATTATAAGGAATTTGCTGCTAGAGTCGAAAACTTTCACAAGCGATTAGATGCTTTAGAAATCAACTACGCAAATCATTTCTATGAAATAGAGGGAAGCATGATTACTTCAGAAGATCAAGTTGCTTTCCAACTAGAAACTGCTTCTCAAGGAAAAACCATTCGATATACCAAAGACGGTTCTGAACCAAATCTACAGGCAGAGATTTATACAAAACCTATACCTATTACAGAAAGCACGACGATAAAAGCTTCGGTTTTTAACGATGTAGAAGCTCTAGGGAAAACATTTACTCAAGAAATTCTTGTGCATAAAGCTGTTGGAAAGAAAATCACCATCAATAAAAAGCCTAACCCAGCTTACTTAGGAAGTGGGGCTTCCGGATTAATTAATGGGATTGCCGGTAGTGATACGCGTTTTAATGATAAGCAATGGCTAGGATTTTGGGGAGAGGATATTGAAATTACTATCGATTTAGGAAAAGAAACAGCAATACAATCGGTAGAAACAAGATTCCATAACGGAAATGTAAATTGGATTTATGCTCCTAAAGAAGGAACTGTAGTTTTTGATACAGCTGAAGAAAAGCAACAGTTGAAATCACCTATTTCTGAAGAGTTAATAGTTCCTATGAAAGTTGAGAAATCAACAAAAACACGATTTATAAAATTACTTATTCCTAATTTCGGAATCATTCCGCATGGTAAAGCAGGTGCAGGAAATAAAGCTTGGACTTTTATTGACGAAATAATCGTTAAATAGTATACTTGCAGTATGGTTTAATCGCCCTTATACCTTCAATCAAAAGAAATTCATAAAATGAAAATAAAGTTTTTACTACTAATAAGTGTTCTAATTGTTTCATGTAAGGCTGAAATCCCTTCAATAGGAAATTATAGCGTTTCCGTTTTTCAGGAGGAAAACCTGTATTTCGATATGGCTTTCAAAAGCGATACACTGCAACTGGATGACGATATTTTAAGGCTAGATGCAGGACGCGTTTTGCTAAAAAAAGTAAAATTACCTAAATATGAATTGCAGCCAAATGTTACAGTTAATGTGAAGCTGACATCTAATGGTGATCCATGGGATAAGTCGGGTTCCCTGTTTGTTATTCCTGCTTCTGCAGATTTAAGCTTACTAGATTTTGAGAATAATACACTAACCAGAGAACAGTTTTCTGATGCTTTTCCAGGGATAAAAACAGTACAATTTGATGATAGAACCTACAAACCTAGTGTAGAGCTACTACGATTTATGACTCCTTTTGGAGTTGGTCATTTTAATGATAACGAAAGAGTAGCTACTTTGAAACCGGTGTATATTCCAAAGTGGGAAGATGCGGTTCAATGGGAACAAAACATTACACATCTTTTACCTTTATTAGAGGATGAGGTTTATATCGGAGTGTTTATAGATACTTGGACCAAACAAGGGTATAATATTTCTGTGCAACTTGACTTTGAAGAAAGTACTATTCCAAATCATGTTAAGAAAAAACAAGAGGTTATTTCTGTGTTGAATACTTCTAAATATGCTGGAGCTCAAAGGTTTTATGATGCTTTTTCAAAAGGAAATCTTTCAATAGATCTACCTGTTTCAGAAACATTAAAAAACGCAAAACTGTATTATATCACCACAGGTCATGGCGGGCATAAAGGTGGCGATGAGTTTACAGAAAAAGAAAACATCATCAAGTTCAACTCAAAAGTGATAAAGCAATTTGTTCCTTGGCGAGAGGATTGTGCTAGTTTTAGACGTTTTAATCCTACTTCAGGAGTATGGACAGAAACCACTACTTGGAAAGGGGAGGAGATAGAAGAGCGTATTGCTTCTTCCGATTATTCTAGATCTAACTGGTGTCCGGGAAGTGATGTTCTGCCAGAAATAATAGACTTAGGCAATGTAGAAAAAGGAAACCATACTTTTGAATTTTCTATTCCTGGAGCTCAGGCTATAGACGGAGATAAAATCAATTATTGGATGGTTTCTGCTTATATTGTTTATGATAAATAAAGGCCTTTTGTTAAAAGCTTTAGTGGTTTATTAACAACACCTTAAGGTATTTTCTTTGTTTTTAAAATTATCTTTGCAGACACTTAAAACAAAACCATGCGATTTATAATTTTAATACCTTTAGTTTTATTACTAGAGTTTTATACCTTTTCTGCCTTACGAACCCTAACTAGAAATAAGTTTGTACTTATTGGTTTTTGGGTACTGTTTGCAGTGGTTTGTGCAGTGTCTTACTACCAAATGTACCTAGTGCAAAAAGATGGTAAGTTTAGTTTAAATACCGGTTATACCGTTGCTTTATTTCTGACTTATGTAGTTCCGAAGCTTTTTGTTTTTGCTTTTCTTTTTACCGAAGATATTGTTCGTGTTTTCGAAACGGCCTTCCATTATTTTAAGAGCGATAATACCATTAAAGAAGCTATTCCTTCCAGAAGAAAATTTGTTAGTCAGCTAGCGCTTGGTGTTGCTGCAATACCATTTGCAGGGTTTCTTTATGGGGTGATAAAAGGGAAATACAACTTCAAAGTAATCAAGCAACAAGTGGTTTTTGAGGATTTACCAGCTTCTTTTGACGGCTATACCATTACACAAATTAGTGATGTACATGCAGGAAGTTTCGATAATAAAGAGAAAATAGAATATGCTATCGACCTAATCAACCAGCAGAAAAGTGATACGATAGTGTTTACCGGAGATATGGTGAATTCTGTTGCAGAAGAAATGCATCCATGGGTAGATATTTTTAAAAGGTTAGAAGCTAAAGATGGAAAATATGCTGTCTTAGGAAACCATGATTATGGTTATTATGCTTATAAAACCAAGGAAGAAATTCAGGAGAATCAAAATAAGTTAGAGCAGGTTCATAAGGAAATAGGTTTTGATTTATTACTGAATGAAAGTAGGGCTATCGAAAGAAATGGAGAGAAAATTAATATTCTAGGTGTGGAAAATTGGGGAGCTTCTAGACATTTTCCGAAGCGCGGAAGCTTAAAAGAAGCAACCAAAAACCTAGAAGAAAATAGTTTTAATGTATTAATGTCTCATGACCCTTCTCACTTCGATTATAAAGAGAAAGAGGTAGACCAAAGTGATAGATTTAATTTAAACAAGGTTTTAGAGGAGCCTAATATTATTGACTTTGAAAAGAAGATTCACTTAACGCTTTCAGGGCATACTCACGGAATGCAGTTTGGTATTGAAATTCCATTTTTTAACTTCAAATGGAGTCCGGTAAAATACCGTTACCCTAGATGGGCAGGACTATACAAAGAAGCTGGGCAGTACTTATATGTAAATAGAGGCTTCGGTTTTTTAGCATTTCCTGGGCGTGTTGGAATTTGGCCAGAAATAACAGTTATTGAACTAAAACGAGGTTCGGTTAGTGCATAATCGCTATTAAATGTTATATTTAGTAATAAAATTATTATTTTTACTATACAACATTTGACCAAAAACCAAAGGATATGTCAAAATTTGGAGAAATTATAGATGTAGAAACTCCTGTGCTCTTAGACTTTTTTACAGAGTGGAATGAACAATCTACAGCAATGCATTCTATACTAAGAGATGTAGCGGCTGCGCTTGGTGATAAGGTGAAAGTTATTAAAATTGATGTAGATAAAAACCGAGAATTGGCTGAAGCTTTACGTGTTAAAAAACTTCCAACATTAATAATCTACAAAAATGGCGAAATGAAATGGAGGCAAACAGGGGAGCATGATGCCAATACGTTAATTAACCTTATTCAAACTTACGTTTAGAATTATAAAGCTTTAAAAGTATAGCCTTTTTTACTAAAAAACGCTAGTGTTCTTGGTAAAGCATACTGTAAGTTCTTAGAGGCTTTTACACTATCATGAAATACAACAACACTTCCAGAATCTGCCTTTGAAATCACATTGTTTAAGCATCTTTCTTTAGAAACAGAAGCGTCCCAATCTATTGAAAGTACATCCCACATGATTACTTTATAGCCTATTTTTAGCAATTCTGAACCTTGTTTTGGGCTTATTTGTCCGTAAGGAGGGCGAAAAAGTTTTACCTCTTCTAATTTTTCTTTTCCAGTTGCAGTGTCAATTACCTCTTGTGCCTTCTTTACATTCGCTAAATAGTCTTCTGCCGAAGTTTTCCAGCCTTTTATATGGTTGTGGGTATGGTTCCCTATAGAATGTCCTTCTTTTAATATATCATAAAAGATTTTAGGGTGTTTTTCAATATTATTTCCAATACAGAAAAAGGTGGCTTTAGCATTGTATTGCTTAAGAGTTTCTAAAGTCCATTTTGTGATTTCGGGTGTCGGGCCATCATCGAAAGTCAAGTAAATTTCCTTTGCGTTCGTCTTTATATCCCATATATAGTTTGGGAAGATTTTTTTAACGACTAAAGGTGTTTTTACTGGAGTTAAATTCATGATGCTACTTTCGTGTTGCTACTAAAGCAAATCTCCTTAAAAACGCTTAATTTTAGCTTTTAAGGAGATTTGTAAAGGTATTATATGGAAATAATCTTCTTAATCTAAAAACTGCTCGTCTGCCTCATCGTAACCAGAATTAAAATGGCTAAACAATTGTAAGAAGTTAGTAAATGTTTTGCTTTCTTTTTCTGCAAACTCATTATCGTAATTAATTACTACATCTACTAATGCTTTGTAGCGTTCAATATCTGTAATAATTTCCTCACCAAGTTCTCTTTGTTTTCTATGGTCTAATGAACTGTAATAATTTAAGTTTTCTTGGTACTTAATACTTACGTCTTTAAAAAGTTTACGGGCTTTTTCTTTAGCGCCAACTTCGTAATAAGCACTAATATAAGGCTCTAATAAAGTGTAGTAACCAAAGTATTCTACAGGCATCTTTTCCATTGCAAGGTCTGCAATTTCTTCTGCTTTTTTAGGCTTGTCCTCATTGATAAACTGCTCTACTAAGCGCGCTAAATTTCCTCTGTAAGTAATAGAATTTGTTCTAGTCTCCACATCGTGATAAATATCCGGACTATTACTGTTACCCCAATCCCATTTTTTAACAATATTATACATGGTTTCGCTATCAACTCTTCCCATATCAAACGGGTTTGCTCTATCTACAGGAGTTTTGATAGGTACTAGTTTGTAGCATAGTCCATCTAATTGTAAATAGTCTTTCATCCAAATATAATCTTCTTCGTTATAAGCGCCACCTGTAAAGTAAATAGGTCTTTTCCAATCATTATTAGCAATAATGTCTAGCATTAATAATCGGTTTTTAAACAAGGCGCTTCCACCTATTTTAATATCTATATAGTCAACAATCTTATCGGCGTCTTTCTCTTTTACGATTCCGTATTTTAATACGTTTTCTTTATTAACCGGAATTCTAATATTTTCAACAGGTAAATAGTTAGAATTTACTAATTGACTTGGGTAATTGTTAGGATCATCTCCTTGTTGTCTGATGATGTAACTAAGTTTTGTTCTTGGCTCATCACTTCCTACAAAGTCTAAGAAGTCTTTAATCATCAAGGTGTCTCTAGAGACTAATCGCTTAGCTATATAATCTCTAGTACCGTGCTTATATTGGTCGTGAGTAAACTGAGATGGTATTGGGTCACTTTGATACGACTTGCGTTTCATTTGATCGATATACCAATCTGTTTGGAATAAGCTTGTATTGATAATACGAACATCTGTTCTGTGTCCTTCAATTTCTTGCGCATACCAAAGTGGGAAGGTGTCGTTATCACCAATAGTAAACAATATGGCATTTTCCTCACAAGAGTCTAAGTACATTCTTGCCATTGCTTCAGCAGTGTATTTGTTAGATCTATCATGATCGTCCCAATTGTTTGCTGCTAAAATTCCAGGAACTAAAACTAAACAAACTAATGTAATAGAAGGTGCTAGTAAATTAGAAGAAACATATTTTCTTAATCCGTCATATATAGCATAAACTCCAAAACCAATCCATAGTGCAAATACATAGAAAGATCCTACAAGGGAGTAGTCTCGCTCTCTAGGTTCAAATGGTCTTACGTTGGTATAAACTTGAATTGCTATTCCTGTAAAAAGGAAAAATACTAGCATGTTCCAGAAAACTTTTTTGTCTCTATTGAATAAAAAGAACAGACCTATAAGCCCTAAGATGAGCGGTAAAAAGTAGTAGGTATTTCTTCCCTTATTGTTTTTTACATCACTAGGTAAGTTTTCTTGAGATAAACCTAGGTGCCATTCGTCTATAAAATTAATTCCACTAATCCAGTTTCCGTGGTTGTCATATTTTCCTTGAATATCATCTTGTTTTCCGGTGAAATTCCACATAAAATACCTCCAGTACATATACCCTAATTGGTATTCAAACATGTAAATAATATTACTTATTAAAGAAGGTTTTTCAATATCTAAATATTGACCAAATTGCTTTAAAAAGTTATGATAATCTTCGTAACCAATTAATCCATTAGAAAGATCTGTTCTAAAATCAAAAATCGATTTTCTTAGCTCTTCTTCTAGTTGGTATTCAGGTTTCAGTTTAAAATCTAAAATACCAGTAAACATTAAATAGTTTTTGGCATTATCTGGACTCCACATTCTAGGTAGGAGAGAGGCGTGTTTATGGTTGTAGTTTTGCTTCGCTTTTTTGTAGTCATTTACAACAACATACTTGCCATTAACTTCGTCTTTCTCATATTTAGGCTTATCATCTATATATGGCTCAATTTCATCTAATCCAGAATACTGATCTGTAAACTGCGGGCCGTAAAACAAATGTGTTTCTGGGTATTGTTCTAAATTATAGTAAGCTAAAAGCTCTCTTGCACTAGAAGGGTTGTTTTCATTTACAACAACATTGGCATTTGCTCTTATAGGAAGCATAGTCCATGAAGAGAATCCAATCATAATAAAAGTAACACAAAGAATTGCTGTGTTTAAGTGAATGTAGTTTTTCTTTCTTGTGTAATCTAATCCGTAATAAATAGCTCCAACTAAAAGAACCAGCGCGATGATAGTTCCGGAGTTAAACGGAAGCCCTACAGTATTCACAAAGAAAATTTCTAAAACACTAAAGTATCTTAAAATATTAGGAGCAAGTAGTTTGAAGATGACAAGTAAAATAGCTACTGCTACCACATTGGCAACAATAAAGTTTTTTACAGTTACTTCTTTATAGTTTTTAAAGAAATAAATTAAACCTATTGCAGGAATAGTCAATAACCCCATGAAATGTACTCCAAAAGAAAGCCCGATAATAAAGGCTATTAAAATAAGCCAACGGTTTCCCCTAGGTTTGTGCATATCCTGTTCCCAACGAAGCCCTAGCCAGAATAATACAGACATAATTAAGGTTGCCATGGCGTACACCTCTGTTTCTACAGCATTAAACCAAAAAGAATCTGTAAAAGTAAAAGCCAAACTGCCTACAAGTCCAGAGCCAAGAATAGCAATATATTGTTGTTTTGTTAATTGTTCGTTTGATTTGTTTTCTTCGCATGAAGCGTTAGTAAAACCAATTATCTTTTTAAGTAAAAGTGTAATGGTCCAAAACATAAATATAATGGTGAATGCACTAGAAAAAGCACTCATCATATTCATTACAAATCCAATTTGTGCAGGATCCATAGCAAACATAGAAAAGAATGCACCCATCATTTGAAATAGGGGAGCACCTGGTGGGTGACCAACTTGCAGTTTAGAAGAAGTTAAAATATATTCTCCAGCATCCCAAAAGCTAACGGTAGGTTCAACTGTTAAACTATAAGTGATTAAAGCTATAAAAAAAGAAAACCAACCTAAAATGGTATTCCACTTTTTGAAATTGAAGTCTATCATGTAAAATCTATGTTGTTAACTTGGCGAATTTAATAATAAATATCAAAGAAGCACAAAATTTAAGCTTTTCATAACTTATTTAATAGGTAATTAGGCTTGTAGATGTTTTAAAAACAAAATACGGTGAGGTGTAAAAGTGCTTGCAAATGTTAAAAAGTAAAATTTTTTAATTTTTCTTCAAAAAAGACTTGCACAAACAAAAGTTTGTTTTAAATTTGCACTCGCAATTTAAGCATTGGCCTATGGTGTAACTGGCAACACGTCTGGTTTTGGTCCAGAAGAGTCTAGGTTCGAGCCCTAGTAGGCCAACAAAAAAGTCTTCCCAAAAGGAAGACTTTTTTATTTACATAAGTTTTTATAATTATATCTTAAAGGTGATTACCGGTCTTTTAGCGTGATTTACAAGGTCTTCGCTGATGCTTCCGTTAAAGAAATGTGCAATACCTTGTCTTCCGTGTGTGCTTATTCCTATTAAATCAGCTTCTACTTGGTGAGAAAAATTCAGTATACCTTTCTCTACTGTAGAGTCGTTAAAAATATTTACTTCGTAATTATCAAACTCAAAACCTTCAATAAATTTAGCTATTCTAGCTTTTGCATCGGGTGTTGTGGTGAAATTGTTCACTGTATTTACAAACAGTAAATGTATTTTAGAATTAAAAAACTTCGCAAATTCAATGGCTTGTCTATAAGTTTCTTTGTTGTCGTTTTTAAAATCGGAAGCGAATACAAAATCACTTACAGTAAAACTCTCGTGTTTATTTTTAATAACAAGCACCGGTATTTCAGATGTTCTAACCACTTTTTCAGTGTTAGACCCAATAAACATTTCTTTAAGTCCGGTAGCTCCATGTGATCCCATAACAATCATATCAATATTGTTTTCATCACAGGTTTTTTTGATACCGTCAAAAGTTTGTTGGAAATCTACCGTTTCATGAACAGTAATTCCCTTTAAAAAGTCTTCTGCTAGTAATTCTTCAAAGCGTTTTTGTGCCAATTTCATAAAAAATACCGCCTCAGGTAAGTCTCCTCCACCTACTACACCCATCTCTGTAATTTGGTTAATTGGGAGTTCTACCATATGTAATAAATGGATTTCTCCATTATTTTTTCTTGCCAATTGTGCTGCGACTTCAAGCGCGTAAGCTGCTTGTTCTGAAAAGTCTGTAGGAACGAGTATTTTTTTCATATATTTATTGAATTTAATTAAAAAGAAATAGCCCTTTAAAGTTAAGAAATTAAAATGACATTTCAAACCTTATTGATTTTCAATAAAAAATTGTATATTTGCATCGTTGAAACGAAAAAGAAAAGATGAGGGGGCGAAAAGCCCCCTCTTTTTATACCAATAAATGTTTAAGAATACCGTACAAGAATTATTAGCACAAGGTTTAGAAGAGAAACCTGATCTATTTCTAATAGATTTATCTATTGCACCAGACAATGCCATTAAAATTATAATTGATGGTGATAACGGCGTGACTGTAGAGGACTGTATGTTCATTAGCAGAGCTATAGAGCATAATTTAGATAGAGAAGAACAGGATTTTTCATTAGAAGTAGCGTCTGCAGGAGCAACATCTCCATTAACGCATAAAAGACAATACATTAAAAATATTGGAAGATCTTTAGAAGTTAAGACACAAACAGAAACCATTGAAGGGGCGCTAACAGAAGCTACCGAAGATGAAATTACTTTGCAGTGGAAGAGCAGAGAGCCAAAACCAATTGGTAAAGGTAAAGTGACAGTCCAAAAACAGGCAAATATTGCCTACGAAAATATTGTAGAAGCAAAAGTTATGATTAAATTTTAATTTAAAGGAGTTATGGAAAATCTTGCATTAATTGAATCTTTTTCAGAATTCAAAGATGATAAATTAATAGATCGTGTAACCTTAATGGCAATTTTAGAAGATGTTTTTAGAAATGCTTTAAAAAAGAAATTTGGTGATGATGATAATTTTGATATCATTATTAACCCAGATAAAGGAGATTTAGAAATTTGGAGAAATAGAGTAGTAGTTGCAGATGGTGAAGTAGAAGAGCCAAATCAAGAAATATCTTTATCAGAAGCACGTAAAATTGAGCCGGATTTTGAAGTTGGTGAAGATGTATCTGAAGAAGTTAAATTAATAGATCTTGGTCGCCGTTCTATATTAGCACTGCGTCAAAACTTAATCTCTAAAATACACGAACACGACAACACTAATATCTATAAGCAATTTAAAGATATTATTGGTGAAATATATACAGCAGAAGTACACCATATTCGTCACAGAGCTGTAATTCTTTTAGATGATGATGGAAACGAAATCATCTTACCAAAAGATAAACAAATTCCTTCCGATTTCTTCCGTAAAGGAGATAACGTAAAAGGAGTTATTGAAAATGTAGAGTTAAAAGGAAACAAGCCTGCAATAATTATGTCTAGAACATCACCATTGTTCTTAGAAAAATTATTCGAGCAAGAAATTCCAGAAGTTTTTGATGGCTTAATCACTATCAAAAATGTAGTAAGAATACCAGGTGAAAAAGCAAAAGTAGCTGTAGATTCTTATGATGATAGAATTGATCCAGTAGGAGCATGTGTGGGTATGAAAGGATCAAGAATTCACGGAATTGTTCGTGAATTAGGAAACGAAAATATTGATGTAATTAATTATACAACTAATTTACAGTTGTATATTACACGAGCATTAAGTCCTGCTAGAGTAACATCTATCAAGATTGATGAAGAAAATAAAAGAGCTGAAGCAATTTTAAAACCAGAAGAAGTAAGTAAAGCAATCGGGCGTGGAGGACACAATATCCGTTTAGCAGGAAAACTAACAGGTTACGAAATTGATGTATTTAGAGAAGGAGCTGAAGAAGACGTAGAATTACGTGAATTCTCAGATGAGATCGAAGGATGGATTATAGACGAATTTAGCAAAGCTGGGCTTGACACAGCAAAAAGTGTACTAGAACAAGAAGTAGCAGACCTTGTGAAACGTACAGATTTAGAAGAAGAAACAATTAACGAAGTTATTAGAATTCTGCGAGCAGAATTTGAAGACTAACAATTTTTTAGGTTATATTACAAGCAATTTATGGCTGGAACAGTAAGATTAAATAAAGTATTACGTGAGCTTAACATCTCTATAGATCGTGCAGTGGATTTTTTAGTATCTAAAGGCATCGAAATAGAGAAGCGTCCTACTACAAAAATTTCAGAAGAGGTATATAAGGTCCTTTCTGATGAATTTCAAACAGATGCATCCAAGAAAATGGCATCTAAAGAAGTTAGTGAAGCTAAGCAAAAAGAAAAGGAAGCTCTACGTTTACAACGCGAAAGAGAACTAGAAGAAAAGCGATTAGCAGAAGCTAAAAAAGAAGAAGCTAGACTAGCTGCAGAAGCAGAAGTTGTTAAGGCTAAAACTACCCTGTCTGGACCTAAACAGGTTGGTAAAATTGACTTAGAGCCAAAAGCGAAAAAGTCAAAAGAAAAGCCTGCAGAAAAAACTGCAAAGGTGGAAAAGCCTGCAGAAACTCCTGTTGAAAAACCAAAAGAAGCTGTGAAAGCACCAGCTAAAGAAGAGGCTAAACCTAAAACCGACGAAGTTAAGCAAGAGAAATCGGTTAAAGAAGAAGCTGCTCAAAAGCCTAAAGAAGTTAAAAAAGAAAAAGTAGCTGAAACCGAAGCGCCTAAAAAAGTACAGAAAGTTAAAAAGGTAGAAAAAGTAGAAAAACCTGCCGCTGCTAAAAAAGAAGAACCTAAAACAGAAGAGCAACCTGCAGAGCCAGAAGTTGTAGAAACGAAATATCAAAAACTTTCAGGTCCTAAAATTGCAGGTGATAAAATTGACTTAAGCCAATTTAATAAGCCAAAAAAGAAAAAGGACGATAAGAAAGGTGATAAATCTTCAGATAATAAACGTAAACGTCGTAGAATCTCTAAACCAGGTGATAACAAACCAGGAGCAGCAGCTTCAGGAGGAAACAGTAGGTATAAAGGGAATAAATCAGCACCAGGCAAAGGAAGAAGAAACATTGTAAAAGAGGAGCCTAGTGAAGAGGATGTGAAAAAACAAGTACGTGAAACTCTAGAAAAACTTCAAGGGAAGACAAGTAGAGGGAAAGGTGCTAAATATAGAAGAGACAAAAGAGAGCTTCATAGAGAGCAAACAGAATTAGATCAGCAAATAGAAGCTGCAGAAAGCAAAATCCTTAAAGTAACAGAGTTTGTTACAGCAAGTGAAGTTGCAACCATGATGGATGTGCCAGTTACACAAATTATATCAGCATGTATGTCGCTTGGTATGATGGTAACAATGAACCAACGTTTAGATGCAGAAACACTTTCTATTGTAGCAGACGAGTTTGGTTATAAAGTTGAATTTATAACAGCAGATTTAGACGAAACTATAGAAGAAGTTGAAGATAAGCCAGAAGATTTAAAACCACGTGCACCAATTGTAACAGTAATGGGTCACGTAGATCACGGTAAAACATCGCTTCTTGATAATATTCGTAAAGAAAACGTTATCGCAGGAGAGTCTGGTGGAATTACACAGCACATCGGTGCATACGGAGTTACTTTAGATAACGGGCAAAAAATAGCATTCTTAGATACTCCTGGTCACGAGGCCTTTACGGCAATGCGTGCTCGTGGAGCTCAAGTAACAGATATCGCTATTATTGTTGCAGCTGCAGATGATGACATCATGCCGCAAACAAAAGAAGCAATTTCTCATGCTCAAGCAGCAGGAGTGCCAATTGTTTTTGCAATTAATAAAATTGATAAACCAACTGCTAATCCAGAAAGAATTAAGGAAAGATTAGCACAAATGAACTTATTAGTAGAAGATTGGGGAGGTAAAATTCAGTCTCAAGATATTTCTGCAAAAATGGGTACAGGGGTTAAAGAATTACTAGAGAAAGTATTATTAGAGGCAGAACTTTTAGAATTAAAAGCAAACCCAGATAAGCTTGCTCAAGGTACTGTAGTAGAAGCGTTCTTAGATAAAGGTCGTGGATATGTGTCTACCGTATTAGTACAAGCAGGAACATTACGTGTTGGTGATTACATTTTAGCTGGTAAAAACAGCGGAAAAGTAAAAGCAATGCATGATGAGCGTGGAAAAGAAATTAAAGAGGCAGGACCTTCAACACCAGTATCTGTTTTAGGATTAGATGGAGCACCACAAGCAGGTGATAAGTTCAATGTTTTTGAAGACGAACGTGAAGCAAAACAAATTGCTACAAAACGTACACAATTACAACGTGAGCAATCTGTACGTACACAACGTCATATTACTTTAGATGAAATCGGACGTAGAATTGCACTTGGTGATTTCCAAGAATTAAACATTATCCTAAAAGGTGATGTGGATGGATCTGTGGAAGCATTAACAGATTCTTTCCAGAATTTATCTACGGAAGAAATTCAAATCAATATCATACATAAAGGTGTTGGGCCAATTACAGAAAGTGATGTATTATTAGCTTCGGCTTCTGATGCTATCATTATCGGATTTAACGTTCGTCCAATGGGTAATGCACGTCAAATAGCAGATAAAGAAGAAATCGATATCAGAACTTATTCTATTATCTATGATGCTATCAACGATCTTAAAGATGCAATGGAAGGAATGTTATCTCCAGAGCTTAGAGAAGAGATTACCGGTACTGCAGAAATTAGAGAAATATTTAAAGTTTCTAAAATTGGAAGTATTGCTGGATGTATGGCATTAACTGGTAAGATTTATAGAAGTTCAGGAATACGTTTAATTCGTGATGGAGTAGTTGTATTTACAGGAGAATTAGCTTCTTTAAAACGATTTAAAGATGATGTTAAAGAAGTTTCTAAAGGATATGATTTCGGTACACAAATTAAAAACTACAACGATATCAAAGAAGGTGACATCATTGAAGCTTTCCAAGAAGTTGAAGTAAAAAAGAAATTGAAATAAATTCAACACTTATAAAATTAAAAAAGGCGACCAATGGTCGCCTTTTTTGTTTCAATGGCTGGATGTATCTTAGTTGTGGAATCTTTCTTTAAAACTATTCAAAAGTGCTTGTAAAGTACTTTTGAATAGTTAGAATTAAAAAAATAAGCCTTCAAAGTTTAATCCCTTGAAGGCTTTTCATTTTTGATCTCTTATAAAGGTTATATCTTATCTGTTTTAGGTTTAAATCTAAAAGCATTTGGGAAGGTTTTTTTTATCTCTAATAATGCGCGATCGGCTTCTAAATGCGATTTAAAACTTCCAACCCATATTTTGTAGTTAGGAGTTTCATAAACTAATTTACTTCGCCATTTCGTAAAAGTGTTTTTAAATTCCGCCTGACTTTCTTCAGCAGCACCTCTTCTTCCAGAGAATATTTGTATTCTGTAACGGTCTTTAGAGTCTTCATTTGTGTTTATTTCCTTCTTTAACTCTAATAAACGGGTAATTTCACTGTCTTGATTCACTATAACATCCCCTTGTTGTGCAAAGTTAGCACTTGTAAATGCTAGTGAAATTGCGAAAAATATACCTATGGACTTTGTTCTTAATAATGTCATATTCAATACTATTTAATGCAAATGTAAATCTAATTAACTTAATTGTTGTAAAAATTGTTATTTAGAATTCCTCTAAATTAGCAATTAACAGTTCGCTAACATTTCTAAAATCGACTTTTAATATTACTTTTGCTTGAGATTTTATAACTGTATTTTTTCTTTATGTTAATGAAAAAACCATACCAAAGTTTAGAAGTTAATCCAACAAATAATATGAAACAGGTGATTCGCCGTAAATTAAGTGCATCCATTTTACGCTTAAGTTTAGTTTTTTTACTTACGTTTTCAATTACGCTTTCTGCGCAAGAAGGTGATCCAGCTAAAGGTAAGTCTTTATTTAATTCGAATTGTGCAGCATGTCATCAGCTAGATAAGAAAATGACAGGGCCTGCTTTACGTAATGTAATGCAGAGATTAGAAGATAGTGAAGGTTTAGACAGAGAGTGGATGAATGCTTGGATTCGTAACAGTGCTGGAATGGTTAAGTCTGGAGATGCTTACGCAAACAAGATTTATAATGAGTACGGTGGTGCTGCCATGACTGCTTTTCCACAATTATCAGATCAAGATATTTCAGATATTTTGGCATATACAGCAGAGGAGGTTCAGGCTCCTGCAGCAGGTGCTGCTCAGGTTGGTGCTGCTCCAGTAGCTGGTGAAGGGGATAGTGTTTCTAATAAATTAATCTTAGGAGCCCTAGCAGTATTGTTTGGTTTATTAGCATTTGCATTAATGTTAGTAAATAAAACATTACGCAACTTTGCGGAAGCTAAAGGTGTAGATCTTTCTGAAGATAAAAGTATTCCACTTTGGAAAGCTTTTGTAAAGAATCAATTCTTAGTAATTGTAACTGTTATTATCTTTTTATTAGCAGCTGCTTACTTCGCATTTGGTTACTTTATGCAAATTGGTGTGGATCAAGGGTATCAGCCAGTACAGCCAATTCACTTCTCTCACAAAATTCACGCAGGTGATAATGGTATTGATTGTAAATACTGTCACTCATCAGCAAGAGTTAGTAAGACTTCAGGTATTCCTTCTTTAAATGTTTGTATGAACTGTCACAAATCAGTTTACGAATATACAGGAGAAACTACTGCTGAATACTCAAAAGAGTTCTATGACGGAGAGATTCAAAAATTATACGAAGCTGCAGGATGGAGTGATGCAGATCAAAAATATACAGGAGAAGCAAAACCAGTAAAATGGATTCGTATTCATAACTTACCTGACTTTGCTTACTTTAACCACTCGCAACACGTAACAGTTGCAGGATTAGAGTGTCAAACATGTCACGGTCCTGTAGAGGAGATGGAGATTATGTACCAACACTCTCCATTAACAATGGGATGGTGTGTTAACTGTCACAGAGATACAAATGTTAAAGTAAAAGACAACGCATACTATACAAAAATTCACGAAGAGTTATCTAAAAAATACGGTGTAGAAGAGTTAACTGCTGCACAAATGGGTGGATTAGAATGTGGAAAATGTCACTACTAATATTGTTTTAGTAATTTCTGAAAAATCGAAATCTCTTTAAGAGAAATAAAAATTAATAATAAGAAGTAATTCAATTATATAATATGTCATCAAACAAGAAATACTGGAAAAGTGTTGAGGAGCTAAACGAAAATAGTTCTATTGTTGAGGCGCTAAAACAAAACGAATTTGTAGAAGAAATACCTACTGATGAATTTTTAGGAGATAAAGATACATTAGAAGCGTCTACTACTACACGTCGTGATTTCTTAAAATATGTTGGTTTTAGTACAGCTGCAGCATCTCTTGCTGCCTGTGAAGGGCCAGTTATTAAGTCAATTCCTTATGTAGTGCAACCAGATACTATTATTCCTGGTGTAGCAAACTACTATGCAACTACCATTGCAGACGGATTTGACTTTGCATCTGTTTTAGTTAAGACTCGCGAAGGTCGTCCTATTAAAATCGAAAACAATACTATGGCTGTTTCTAACGGAAACGCTAATGCTAGAGTAAACGCTTCGGTTTTAGGATTGTATGATAGTTTAAGAGTTCAAGGTCCAGTTCATGGAGAGGATTATATCTCATGGACGGAGTTGGATAAAAATGTCATGCAAAAACTGGAGGATTTAAAAGGATCCGATAAGGATATTGTGTTATTAACACAAACTTTTGCCAGTCCATCAACTTCTAAGTTAATTTCAGAATTTAAAGAAAAATACGGTAATGTTCGTCATGTAGTTTATGATGCTGTTTCAGAATCTGCTGCATTAGATGCTTACCAAGCTAAGTACGGTGAACGTGGTTTAGCTAATTACGATTTTTCTAAAGCAATGACTATTGTGTCTGTTGGTGCAGACTTCTTAGGAGATTGGCAAGGAGGAGGATTTGACTCTGGCTATGCGAAGAACAGAATTCCTGAAAACGGAAAAATGTCTCGTCATATTCAGTTTGAATCTAACATGTCTTTAGCTGGTGCAAATGCAGATAAACGTGTTCCTTTAACAGTAAGTCAACAAAAAATAGCTTTAGCTAAATTACATTCTTATATAGTTGGAGGTTCTGTTTCAGGACAATTACCAGAAGGAGTTGATAAAGTTGTACAACAAGCAGCTTCACAACTTAAAAAAGCTGGTAGTAGTGCAGTTGTTGTAACAGGTTTACAAGATGTAAATGCACAAACAGTTGTTTTTGAAATCAACGAAGCTTTAAACTCTAAAGCATTCGATCCAAAAACACCTATCAAAACAAGACAAGGAAATGATAAAGCGGTAAATACTTTAATTGCTGATATGAAAGCAGGAAAAGTAGGAGCTTTAATCATGAGTGGAGTAAATCCATTATATACATTACCAAATGCTTCTGAATTTGCAGAAGGATTAAAAAACACGGAAACTTCGGTTACCTTTAGCATGAAAGCAGATGAAACTGCTTTAGCTACTACTTATATTGCAGCAGCACCTCACTACTTAGAGTCTTGGGGAGATGTTGAAATGAAGAAAGGGCACTATGCTTTAATGCAACCAACAATCCGACCTTTATTTGATACAAGACAATTCCAAGATTCCTTATTGAAATGGATTGGAAATGATACTTCGTATGCAGATTATATCAAGGAAACTTGGAAAACAAACATACTTAACGGATCTTCTTACAACAAAGCTTTACACGATGGTGTATTTGTTGGAGGAGCTTCAACGGTTGAAGATATTGCTTCTGAAGCTGTTGAAACAGAAGAAACTGCTCCATCAGCAGGAAATGCAGCTAGAGATTTAGCAAATTCAGTTAAAGCTTCAGAATTCGAGTTAGTATTATATACCAAAGTAGGTATGGGAGACGGACAACAAGCTAATAACCCATGGTTACAAGAGTTCCCGGATCCAATTACAAGAACAACTTGGGATAACTACTTAACAATGTCTAGTGCTGACGCTAAGAAACTTGGTGTTAAAAACTGGCATGTTGCAACAGGTGGTTTAAACTCTAGCTTAGTTGAATTAACAGTAAACGGACAAACAGTTACTGTTCCTGTAATTATTCAACCAGGTCAAGCTAACGGAACCTTAGGATTCTCTTTCGGTTTTGGTAGAACAAATGGTTTAAAAGAAGAAATGCAAACGGGAACGAATGCATATCCTTTATACAAAGACTTTAAAAATGTACAAACAGACGTTACTATAAATGTAGTATCTGGTGAGCATGAATTTGCTTGTGTACAATTACATAATACATTAATGGGTCGTGGAGATATCATTAGAGAAACTACTCTAGAGATATTTAATACGAAAGATAAAAAGGAATGGAATGCTGTTCCTGTAGTGTCTTATAACCACGAAGAAATTCCAGTAACATCAAAAGATGCAAACCTATGGGATGATTTCGATCGTTCTATTGGTCACCATTTCAACTTATCTATCGACTTAAACGCTTGTACAGGTTGTGGAGCATGTGTTATTGCTTGTCACTCTGAAAACAACGTTCCTGTTGTAGGTAAAGAAGAAATGAGAAGAAGCCGTGATATGCACTGGTTACGTATTGATAGATACTATTCTTCTGAAGAATCTTTCGGTGACGATTTAGAAAAGAAAAACAATATTTCTGGTTTAAGTAGTTCATTAAGTGAATTTGGTGAATTAGAGCAAGCTTCTGAGAATCCTCAAGTAGCTTTCCAACCAGTAATGTGTCAGCACTGTAACCACGCACCTTGTGAAACAGTTTGTCCTGTTGCAGCAACCTCTCATGGTCGTCAAGGTCAAAACCACATGGCTTATAACCGTTGTGTAGGTACTCGTTACTGTGCAAACAACTGTCCTTATAAAGTACGTCGATTCAACTGGTTCTTATATAGCCAAAACGATGAGTTTGATTACCACATGAACGATGATTTAGGTCGTATGGTATTAAACCCAGACGTAGTAGTACGTTCTCGTGGAGTTATGGAGAAATGTTCTATGTGTATCCAAAAAACACAAAAAACAATTCTTGATGCTAAGCGTGAAGGACGTGAGATTAAAGACGGTGAATTCCAAACAGCATGTTCTGCAGCTTGTGGTAACGGAGCAATGGTATTTGGAGATATAAACGATAAAGATTCTAAAGTTGCAAAACTTAGAGAAGATAAACGTAAGTATCACTTATTAGAGTATGTTGGAACTCAGCCAAACGTGCTGTACCATACGAAAGTGAGAAATACAACTGAAGCATAAAAGATTAATTAAGAAACAATTATAAAGCATTATGGCGTCTCATTACGAAGCACCTATTAGAAGACCTTTAGTTACAGGGGAAAAATCATATCACGATGTTACTGTTGATGTGTCTAGACCTATAGAAGGTAAAGCAAATAAACAATGGTGGATAGTATTTTCTATAGCATTAGTTGCTTTTCTTTGGGGAATAGGATGTATACTATACACGATATCTACAGGTATTGGAACTTGGGGTTTAAATAAAACCATTGGTTGGGCCTGGGATATTACAAACTTTGTTTGGTGGGTAGGAATTGGTCACGCAGGAACACTTATTTCTGCAGTACTTTTACTTTTCCGTCAAAAATGGAGAATGGCAATTAACCGTTCTGCAGAAGCGATGACAATTTTCGCAGTAGTTCAAGCTGGTTTATTCCCGCTTATTCACATGGGAAGACCTTGGTTAGGTTACTGGGTATTACCAATTCCAAACCAATTTGGATCTCTGTGGGTAAACTTTAACTCACCGCTACTTTGGGATGTATTCGCAATTTCTACGTATTTATCTGTATCCCTAGTTTTCTGGTGGACAGGTTTATTACCAGATTTTGCAATGATTAGAGACAGAGCTGTAAAACCTTTCCAAAAGAAAATCTATTCTTTATTAAGTTTCGGTTGGTCTGGTAGAGCTAAAGATTGGCAACGTTTTGAAGAAGTATCTTTAGTACTTGCTGGATTAGCAACTCCTTTAGTACTTTCAGTACATACAATTGTATCTTTTGACTTCGCAACTTCTGTTATACCAGGATGGCATACAACAATCTTCCCTCCTTACTTCGTTGCAGGTGCGGTATTCTCAGGATTTGCAATGGTAAATACGCTTCTTATTATTATGAGAAAAGTATCTAACCTAGAAGATTATATTACAATACAACACATCGAGTTAATGAATATCGTAATCATGATTACGGGATCTATTGTAGGTGTGGCTTATATTACTGAGTTATTTATCGCTTGGTATTCTGGTGTAGAGTTTGAGCAATATGCTTTCTTAAATAGAGCAACAGGACCTTACTGGTGGGCTTACTGGGCAATGATGACTTGTAACGTGTTCTCTCCGCAATTCATGTGGTTCAAGAAACTAAGAACAAGTATCATGTTCTCATTCGTAATCTCTATTGTAGTAAATATTGGAATGTGGTTCGAGCGTTTCGTAATTATCGTAACTTCATTACATAGAGACTTCTTACCATCTTCATGGACAATGTTCTCTCCAACGTTTATTGATATAGGTATCTTTATTGGTACAATAGGATTCTTCTTTGTATTATTCTTATTATACTCAAGAACATTCCCTGTAATTGCACAAGCAGAGGTGAAAACTATATTAAAATCTTCTGGAGATAAATACAAAACTATCAGAGAAAGAGGAGATAGTTTAGTAGGAACTGGAGTAGATGCAAGAACTTCTGGAGCACAAGTTAACAAAACTAAAAACGACGAGTAAGTAATATGGAAACGTCTAAAGTAATACACGCTATTTATACAGATGATGATGTTTTAATGAATGCCGTTAAAAGTGTAAGGGCAGAGAAACACCACATTGAAGAAATATATACTCCTTTTCCAGTTCACGGACTAGACAAGGCAATGGGCTTAGCGCCAACAAGATTAGCTATCACTGCATTCTTATATGGAGCTGTAGGTTTAGCAGTATCAATATTCATGATGAAATACATTATGATTGAAGATTGGCCTCAAAACATTGGTGGTAAACCAAGTTTTAGCTTTATTGAAAACATGCCGGCTTTTGTACCTATCATGTTTGAGTTAACGGTATTTTTTGCAGCTCACTTAATGGTAATCACTTTTTACTTACGTAGTAGATTATGGCCATTTAAAGATGCTGAAAACCCAGATCCAAGAACTACAGATGATCACTTTTTAATGGAGATTGCTGTTCATAATAATGAAGAAGCGCTAACCAAATTATTAAAAGAAACCGGAGCTGTAGAAGTTAATATTATTGAAAAAGAAGATGAACATTAATATGAAGAATTTAATCAAAATATTTGTATTAGTAATAGTGGTAAGTTCGGTAGTATCTTGTCAAAAAAATTCAAGACCAAACTATCAGTTTTTTCCTAATATGTACGAAGCTGTACCTTATGAAACGTATAGCGAGTCTGATGCCTTTGCAAATGGGGTAGCAGCTCAATTACCAGTAGACGGTACAATACCAAGAGGATATACTCCTTTTGAAATAGAAAATACACCGGAAGGTTTTGAATATGCTAAAGCTAATTTAAAAAGTCCTTTAGATTCTTCAGAAATCGATACACCAAGAGGTAAAGAATTGTATGATATTTATTGTGGTATTTGCCATGGTAACAAAGGTGCAGGGCAAGGTAACTTAGTAAAACGTGAAAAAATACTAGGTATCCCAAGTTATGCAGATGTTGGTAGAGCAATTACCGAAGGAAGTACTTACCATACTATTTATTATGGTAAAAATGCAATGGGTTCTTACGCAAATCAACTTAATGAAGAAGAGCGTTGGCAAGTTGTTGCTTATGTTTTAAAGTTGAAAGCAGATTTAGAAAAATAAGATCATATAAAGTTTATATATAGATATGTACACATTCTCAAATAAATTAAAGACATTTTCAATTGCACTAATAATTTTAGGATTATTAGGTGTTGGTTATGGTTTTATGACTTCTCATAAATCTTTTGAAGAAGTAGAAACAATACTCGCTGATGAACACCATGGCGAAGAAGTAGCACATGCAGATGATACACACGCTATAACAGCAGAAGCTAAAGCTGATCAACACAAAAAACATGTAGAACATGTACAGCATCAAATAGCAAATAGACCTTGGGCTGCAATTTATGTAGCAGCATTCTTCTTTATGATGATTGCTTTAGGTGTTTTAGCATTCTACGCAGTGCAAAGAGCATCACAAGCAGGTTGGTCTCCAGTATTATTCCGTGTTATGGAAGGTATTTCAACTTATCTTTTACCAGGAGGTTTAATCGTATTAATAATAGCTGGTGCTTCACACTTTATAGGACACAACAATATTTTTGTTTGGATGGATCCTGAAGTAGTAGCTCACGATAAATTAATTCAAGGTAAAGCTGGTTGGTTAAATGTATGGGGCTTCTTAATTAGAGGTATCATTTATTTAGGTGGTTGGGTTCTTTATAGCCACTTTGTACGTAAATTTTCCATCGCTCAAGATACAGCTGAAGACAACAGAAACTTTAAAAAAGCATTCCGTATTTCTGCAGCATTCTTAGTATTCTTCTTATATACAGAATCTATGATGTCATGGGATTGGATTATGAGTGTTGACCCTCACTGGTTCTCTACATTATTTGGATGGTACGTATTAGCAGGAATGTTAGTAAGTGGAATTACTGTTATTGCATTTATAACTCTTTACTTAAAATCTAGAGGATATTTAGAGCATGTAAATGATAGTCACTTACATGATTTAGCTAAATTCATGTTCGGATTCAGTATTTTCTGGGCTTACTTATGGTTCTCTCAGTTCATGTTAATCTGGTACGCAAACATTCCAGAAGAGGTTACTTATTTTGTTGCAAGAGTAAACGATTATAAATTACCATTCTTTGGTATGGTAGTTCTAAACTTAGTGTTCCCATTCTTAATGTTAATGAACAGTGATTACAAACGTCTTCCTTGGTTCGTAGTTATGACTGGTGTTATCATATTAGTTGGTCATTATGTAGATGTTTATACGATGATTATGCCAGCTACTGTAGGTGATAGATGGTCAATAGGAATTCCTGAGATTAGCTCAGTACTTTTATTTGCAGGATTATTCATATTTATAGTATTTAATGCTTTAACAAAAGCACCATTACTACCAAAGAGAAATCCTTTCATAAAAGAAAGTGAAAATTTCCATTATTAATAAAATATAAATAAAGACGATAGACAAAAATGACTGCTTTATTAACAATTTTAGTTTTAGTATGTATAGCAATTGCCATATGGCAACTGGTTAAGATCTTTGATTTAGCTCAAGTAGGTAAATCAAACGACCAAATTGCTACAGATAAGGATAATGCCATAAACGGATATTTAATGATGGGCTTCTTAGCTTTCATTTATATCATTACAATTTGGAGTGTAGTAGAGTTAGGAGATTTACCTCTTCTTTCTAATGCTGCTTCAGAACATGGTGCTCAAATTGATAACTTGATGGTTATCTCTCTTGCAGTAATCTTTATCGTACAAATAATAACACAATTTCTTTTACACTACTTTGCTTATAAGTATAAAGGAGAAAAAGGTAAAACTGCATTATTCTATGCAGATAACAATACCTTAGAATTTATCTGGACTGTAATTCCTGTAGTTGTATTATCTGGTTTAATTATCTACGGATTATTTACTTGGAATACGATTATGAATGTAAGCGAAGACGATGATCCTATTGTAGTTGAATTATATGCACAACAATTTAGCTGGAAAGCTAGATATGGTGGAGCAGATAATACCTTAGGAAAAGCAAACGTACGTTTAATCGATATAGATAGAGCTAATATCTTAGGTGTTGATGAGTCTGACCCTAATGCACAAGATGACGTAATTGTATCTGAAGTACATTTACCAGTAGGTCGTCCAGTATTATTCAAAATACGTTCACAAGATGTTTTACACTCTGCATATATGCCTCACTTTAGAGCGCAAATGAACTGTGTTCCTGGAATGGTTACTCAGTTTGGATTTACTCCAACAATTACAACTGCTGAGATGAGACAAACTCCAGATATGATTGATAAAGTTGCTAAAATCAACAAAATCAGAGCAGAAAAAAGTGAAGAGTTAATCGCTAAAGGTGAACAGCCTCTTGAGAGATATGAGTTTGATTATTTAATATTATGTAATAAGATTTGTGGTAAATCTCATTACAATATGCAAATGAATATTATTGTTGAAACTCAAGAAGAGTTTGATGCATGGATGAAAGAACAAAAAACTTTCAAAAACTCATTAATTAACTAAATTTAATAAGACAAAAGAATATTAAATTATGTCAGCACACGCAGATACACACGAAGCACACGCAGAGCACCATCATAAAGAAACGTTCATGACTAAATATATATTTAGTATGGACCACAAAATGATTGCTAAGCAGTACCTAATTACTGGTACTCTTATGGGAATTATTGGGGTAATTATGTCACTAATGTTCCGTATTCAAATTGCATGGCCAGAAGAGCCTAATGTTATATTTGAAGCATTACTAGGAAAATGGGCTCCAGGTGGAGTGATGGATGCAGATATATATCTAGCACTAGTAACTATTCACGGTACCATTATGGTATTCTTTGTACTTACAGCTGGTTTAAGTGGTACTTTTAGTAACTTACTTATTCCATTACAAATTGGTGCACGTGATATGGCATCCGGTTTCCTAAACATGGTGTCTTATTGGTTATTCTTCATATCAAGTGTTATTATGTTAATCTCACTTTTTGTTGAAGCAGGACCAGCAGCAGCAGGATGGACAATTTATCCACCATTAAGTGCATTACCAATGGCCCAAGGTGGTTCTGGTATGGGTATGACTTTATGGTTAATATCTATGGCTATCTTTATTGCTTCTTCATTATTAGGATCATTAAACTATATTGTTACAGTAATAAACATGCGTACAAAAGGAATGTCTATGACTAGACTACCTTTAACTATATGGGCTTTCTTTGTAACAGCTATTATTGGTGTTGTATCATTCCCAGTATTATTATCTGCAGCATTATTATTAATAATGGATAGAAGTTTCGGTACTTCTTTCTTCTTATCAGATATCTTTATTCAAGGTGAGGTATTACACTACCAAGGTGGTTCGCCAGTTTTATTCGAACACTTATTCTGGTTCTTAGGTCACCCTGAGGTATATATCGTAATCTTACCTGCAATGGGAATTGTTTCAGAGATTATGGCAGCTAATTCACGTAAACCAATTTTCGGTTACCGTGCGATGATTGCTTCTATCTTAGCAATTGCATTCTTATCTACTATCGTATGGGGTCACCATATGTTCGTATCAGGAATGAACCCATTCTTAGGATCTGTATTTACATTTACTACATTATTAATTGCTATTCCATCAGCGGTAAAAGCATTCAACTGGATTACTACTATTTGGAAAGGTAATATTCAGATGAACCCTGCAATGGTATTCTCTATTGGTTTTGTTTCTACATTTATTACAGGTGGTTTAACAGGTATTATCCTTGGAGATTCAGCATTAGATATTAACGTTCACGATACATATTTCGTAATTGCTCACTTCCACTTAGTAATGGGTATATCTGCTATCTATGGTATGTTTGCAGGTATCTATCACTGGTATCCAAAAATGTTTGGTAGAATGATGAATAAAAACTTAGGTTATATTCACTTCTGGATTACTGCAATTAGTGCTTATGGAGTTTTCTTCCCAATGCACTTCATCGGAATGGCTGGTTTACCAAGACGTTACTATACAAACTCAACTTTCCCTTTATTTGATGACCTAGCAAACACAAACGTGATCATTACTGTATTTGCTTTAATAGGAGGAGCTGCACAGTTAATTTACTTATATAACTTCTTCACATCTATGTTCTACGGAAAACGAGCTGTTAAAAACCCATGGAAATCTACCACATTAGAGTGGACTACTGAAGTTAAGCATATCCACGGAAACTGGAAAGGAGATATCCCTCATGTTTACAGATGGCCATATGATTATTCTAAGCCAGGACATGATGTTGATTTCGTTCCGCAAAACGTTCCTTTAAAAGAAGGAGAAGAAGAACTTCAACACTAAATAAAAACTGCATTAGCAGATTTAAATAAAAAGACGAAAAGACCTTTGGATAGTTATAAGCTTTCAAAGGTCTTTTTCATTATATTTGTTTTGACTTCTTGGTCATTCTAAATTCCGTTTAGAATATATAAAATAATAGCATCTCAATTATCGTTGAGCTAACACTAATAAGTTCCCTTAATCACGGGAAATACTATGAACGAAAACCTAGATCCAACAGACCAAAATTTTTCTCCGGAAGAATTAGATGTAGAAAAAAAATTAAGGCCATTATCCTTTGATGACTTCACTGGGCAAGATCAAGTATTAGAAAACTTACAAGTTTTTGTGCAAGCTGCAAATGGTCGTGAAGAAGCATTAGATCACACCCTTTTTCATGGACCTCCAGGCTTAGGAAAAACTACTTTAGCTCATATACTTGCAAACGAATTACAAGTAGGTATCAAAGTAACCTCAGGACCTGTTTTAGATAAACCTGGGGATTTAGCTGGATTACTTACAAATTTAGAAGAACGCGATGTTTTATTTATAGATGAAATACATCGTTTAAGTCCAATTGTAGAAGAATATCTTTACTCTGCAATGGAAGATTATAAGATTGATATTATGATTGAAACAGGACCTAATGCAAGAACGGTTCAAATCAATCTGAATCCCTTTACACTTATTGGAGCAACTACTCGCTCTGGTCTATTAACAGCACCAATGCGAGCTCGTTTTGGAATTCAAAGTAGGTTGCAATATTACAACACAGAGTTATTAACTACCATTGTTCAGCGTAGTGCAGAAATATTAAAAGTACCAATCTCTATGGAAGCAGCCATTGAAATAGCTGGTAGAAGTAGAGGGACACCTAGAATAGCAAATGCCTTACTGCGTAGGGTTAGAGATTTTGCGCAAATAAAAGGTAATGGAAGTATCGATATTAAAATTGCTCGTTTCTCATTAGAAGCCCTAAATGTTGATGCCCATGGTTTAGATGAAATGGATAATAAAATTCTTTCAACTTTAATTGATAAGTTTAAAGGAGGCCCAGTAGGTATTACAACTTTAGCAACAGCAGTTAGTGAAAACTCAGAAACTATCGAAGAGGTATATGAACCTTTCTTAATACAACAAGGTTTCATTATGCGTACCCCTAGAGGAAGAGAGGTAACCGAATTAGCATATAAACATCTAGGTAGAGTTAAAGGTCCAAGGCAAGGCGATTTGTTTTAGAATTCAAAACATTTCACTATTCGCTTTGAAAGCTTTATAAATACTTTCAATAAGTACATCTTAATTTGAAAACTAAAAACAACATACCCACAGTTCCTTTAAGCCGATTCGTAAAACATTCGCTTGAGATACTCAAAAATCCGTTGCCTTTTCACCATAGGAATTTTGAAGAGCAAGGAGATGTTTTTAGATTGAAAATAGGCTTTCATACAGGTGTCGTTTTTATTCGAGATGCTGCTTTTGCAGAGTATGTCCTTCAAAAGAACCATAAGAATTATACTAAGTCTAAAATTCAAACAGAAGACTTGGTTAAATATGTTGGTAAAGGTTTATTAACGGCAGAAGGAGAGCACTGGAAAAGACAAAGAAAACTTATTCAGCCTGCCTTTCATAAAAAGCAATTACAAAATATTTTGGGGACCATTAAATCGGCAATTCTTACCGAGTATAAGAAGATCACACCCAATACTAAAATAGATGTTTTTCCAATTTTAAATGATTTAGCTTTTCAAACAGTGGTAAAATCTTTGTTTAGCTCTGCAGCAAATCAAGAAGATATTAACCGACTGCAATATATTACCGAGCAAGCTCAAAAGATGTTGGTAAAAGAACTTCGTCAGCCATATTTATCTTGGTGGTTTCATATTAGTGGGGAGATTAAAAAACATCTTGATTTAACGCAAGAAGCTAGAAAGATTTTAAAACGAATTGTAGCAGAACGAAGAGCTTCTTCTGTAAAACAACATGATTTACTGGACATGCTGTTAGATGCAAAGTATGATGACGGCAGTTCTATGGAAGAAGAACAACTTATAGACGAAATACTAATTTTATTTACTGCTGGTCACGAAACAACATCCAATGCACTTACTTTTACCACACAACTTTTAGCCTTATATCCAGAATGGCAAGAAAAGATTTTACAAGAGCGTGCTGAAGTATTAAAAGAAAGTGACGATTTAATGCAATTGGTTACAAAATCAAAAGTTTGTCAGCAGGTGATTGAAGAATCTATGCGCTTATACCCACCGGTATATTTTATAGATCGTGTAAATGTTGAAGATGACACATTTAATAGCTTACATTTTGAATCTGGATCTAATCTATTGTTTTCGGTTTACGAGATGCATCGCCACCCTGATTTGTGGGAACAAGCAAATAAGTTTATACCAGAGCGATTCAGTGAAGGTTCAAGAAAGTTCTCTTCGCAGTATTTCCCTTTTGGTGCCGGACCAAGAAAATGTATAGGTAATAATTTTGCTATGTTTGAAATGATTATTGCAATTTCAGAATTAGTCTTCACTTATAAAATCCTTCCAAATTTTGAGTCTATCGAAGTGACTCCTTTAATTACTTTAAAGCCTAAAAATGCTTTTTTAAAGTTTGAAAAACGAAGTTAATGCCTAATAATAAAGCCAAATACACAGAAATCATTAAAGCTGAAGCAAAACGCCTTGGTTTTTTATCTTGTGGAATTAGTAAGGCAGCGTTTTTAGAAGCCGAAGCACCTCGTTTAGAAGCATGGTTAAACAAAAGCATGAATGGTGAAATGCATTATATGGAAAATCATTTCGATAAGCGTTTAGATCCAACAAAATTAGTGGAAGGTTCAAAATCCGTTATTTCGTTATTATTAAATTACTACCCTGAAGAAAAACAACAAGATAACACCTATAAACTATCTAAATACGCTTACGGAACCGATTATCATTTCATTATAAAAGACAAATTAAAAACGCTGTTACATCATATTCAAGAAGAAATTGGAGAGGTTGATGGTCGTGCTTTTGTAGATTCCGCGCCAGTTCTTGATAAAGCTTGGGCAGCAAAATCAGGTTTAGGTTGGATTGGTAAACATTCTAATTTATTAACCCAACAAGTAGGTTCGTTTTATTTCATTGCAGAACTTATCATCGATTTAGAATTAGAATACGATTCAAGGGTAACCGATCATTGTGGTACTTGTACTGCTTGCATCGATGCTTGCCCTACCCAAGCCATTGTAGAACCTTATGTGGTTGATGGAAGTAAATGTATTTCATACTTAACAATTGAGCTAAAAGATAATCTTCCAACACAATTTCAAGGAAAAATGGACGATTGGATGTTTGGCTGCGATGTTTGTCAAGATGTTTGCCCTTGGAATAGATTTTCAAAAGCACATGCAGAGCCACTTTTTAATCCGCATCCCGAACTATTAGACATGACTAAAAAAGATTGGGAAGAAATCACAGAAGAAACTTTTAGAAAAGTATTTAAAAAATCGGCTGTAAAGCGCACAAAATATTCTGGCTTAGTTAGAAATATTCAGTTTTTAAAGAAATAGAACGCGAGACTGTTTTCTTTTTTCTATGTACTATTCGCTTAATAACTTATATTTGCTAGTTCCTTAAAATGAATAGCAATTATGAGTAAACAAAGCAAAAGAAGAGAAGCTTTAGTATATCACGCAAAGCCAACTCCAGGAAAGATTGAAGTAGTACCTACTAAAAAATATGCAACTCAAAGAGACTTGTCTTTAGCGTATTCACCAGGTGTCGCAGAACCTTGCTTAGAAATTGAAAAAGATAAAAACAACGCATATAAATATACAGCAAAAGGAAACTTAGTAGCTGTAATTTCTAACGGAACAGCCGTTCTTGGTCTAGGAAATATTGGTCCGGAAGCATCTAAACCAGTAATGGAAGGAAAAGGACTTCTTTTTAAAATTTTCGCAGGAATTGATGTTTTTGATATTGAAGTAGACACCGAAAATGTGGAGGAGTTTATTCAAACGGTAAAAATGATTTCACCAACTTTTGGAGGAATTAATCTTGAAGATATTAAAGCCCCTGAAGCTTTTGAGATAGAACGACGCTTAAAGGAAGAGTTAGACATTCCTGTAATGCATGATGACCAACACGGTACAGCAATTATTTCTGCAGCAGCCTTATTAAACGCATTAGAACTTTCAGAGAAAAATATTAAAGATGCTAGAATTGTAGTTAGTGGTGCCGGTGCCGCAGCAATTTCTTGTACTAGATTATATCAAGCATTTGGAGCGAGTCGTGAAAATATTGTGATGCTAGATAGCAAAGGGGTAATCAGACAGGATAGAGAAAACCTTTCTTCGCAAAAAACAGAATTTGCTACACATCGTAAAATAGATACTCTTGAAGAAGCAATGGTAGATGCAGATGTGTTTATCGGACTTTCTGCCCCAGATATTGTAACACCAGAGATGTTAAAGTCTATGGCAGAAAACCCAATAGTTTTCGCAATGGCAAATCCTAATCCAGAGATAGATTATCAATTAGCAGTAGAAACTAGAGATGATATTATCATGGCTACAGGTAGAAGTGATCACCCTAACCAAGTAAATAATGTTTTAGGTTTCCCATTCATTTTTAGAGGCGCGCTAGATGTTCGTGCTTCAAAAATCAATGAAGAAATGAAAATGGCAGCGGTAGTAGCCTTAGCAGATCTTGCAAAAGAACCAGTTCCAGAACAAGTAAATATTGCTTACGGGGAAACTAGAATGACTTTTAGTAAAGATTATATCATTCCAAAACCATTTGACCCTAGATTAATAACAACAGTTCCTCCAGCTGTAGCAAAAGCAGCAATGGAAAGTGGTGTAGCAAACGAACCTATTGAAGATTGGCATAAATACGAAGACGAATTGTTAGACCGTCTTGGTAGCGATAATAAAATTGTTAGACTTTTACTTAATAGAGCAAAAACAAATCCTAAACGAGTTGTGTTTGCAGAAGCAGATCACTTAGATGTTTTAAAAGCAGCACAAATTGTCTACGAAGAAGGGATTGCATACCCTATTCTTTTAGGAAGAAAAGATAAAATTGAAAAACTTAAGGAGGAAATAGAGTTTGATGCAGATGTGCCAATCATCGATCCTAAATCAGATGAAGAAGAAGAAAGAAAGAACAGATATGCAAAGGTGTATTGGCAACAGCGCCAACGTCGTGGAATGACGTATTATTCTGCACAAAAATGGATGCGTGAAAGAAATTATTTCGCTGCTATGATGGTGAATGAAGGAGATGCCGATGCATTGATTTCAGGATATTCTCGTAGTTATCCTTCGGTTGTAAAACCAATGTTAGAGTTAATTGGTATGGCTCCGGGTGCAACTAGAGTAGCTACTACCAACTTAATGATGACAAAAAGAGGACCGTTATTCTTAAGTGATACTTCTATAAATATTGATCCTACAGCAAAAGACTTAGCTAAAATTGCACAGATGACAGCTAAAACAGTAAAAATGTTTGGTATGGAACCGGTTGTTGCACTAACTAGCTATTCTAACTTTGGATCTTCATCTAACGATAAAGCTTCTAAAATGAGAGATGCAGTTTCTTTATTGCATAAAGTAAATCCAGATATGATTGTAGATGGGGAATTACAAACAGATTTCGCTTTAAACAGTCAAAGAATAAAAGATATTTTCCCATTCTCTAAACTTGTTGGAAGAAAAGTAAACACATTAATCTTTCCGAATTTAGATGCTGCAAATATTACTTATAAGTTATTAAAAGAACTTAATAAAGCAGATTCTATCGGGCCAATTATGATGGGAATGCGCAAGCCAGTACATATTTTACAGTTAAATGCTAGTGTTGATGAGATTGTAAACATGACAGCGATTGCAGTTATTGACGCGCAGGAAAAAGAAAGATGGGAAAAAAGAAGAGCGAAAAAACAAAGCGATTAAAATTTTTTAATCGTTAAAAATTACAGTTTCCGGGGATTTATTCCTACACCATGATAATGCGTAATTATTTTATTACATTTGAGAGTTTAACGAAGGTTCATATATGATTACACACATACAAGGGAAATTAGTAGAAAAAAATCCAACAGACGTTGTTATAGACTGTAATGGAGTAGGTTATTTGCTTAATATTTCTTTACATACATATTCTCAAATACCAGATCAAGAAAACCTTAAATTGTATACCTATCTTCAAGTAAAAGAAGATTCGCATACACTTTTTGGTTTTTCTTCTTTGGCAGAAAGAGAAATATTTAAACTGTTAATTTCTGTAAGTGGGGTTGGTGCTAGTACTGCGCGAACCATGCTTTCTTCGTTAACTCCTAAACAAGTAAGAGAGGGTATTGCTGTTGGTGATGTTGCTTTAATACAATCTATAAAAGGAATTGGAGCTAAAACTGCACAGCGTGTTATACTTGATTTAAAGGATAAGGTTTTAAAGATTTATGATATAGATGAAGTTTCTGTATCTCAAAACAATACAAATAAAGATGAAGCGTTATCTGCTTTAGAAGTTCTTGGTTTTAATAAAAAGCAAGCAGAACGTGCGGTTGATAAAGTTATTGCCACAGAACCCGATGCAAGCGTTGAAGTAATTATAAAGCAAGCTTTAAAAAACTTATAATAAGATTTGAATACAACTAACTACAATCCCACAAAAACAATCAAAAAGCAACTTGTTACCATGGTTGCCGTTTTGTTGTCTTTTGTAGCTTGGTCTCAAGAGCCAACTCCGCAAGATTCTACCAGTACAGGTTACAGTCTAGGTAACTTAGAGATGCCAAATCCAACAAGTATTGTTTCCAAATATACCTATGACCCAATTACAGACAAGTATATTTATACCGAAACAGTTGGAGCTTTCAATATTAATTATCCAGTAATATTAACTCCGAAGGAATATCAAGCACTTGTAGCTCAAGAAAATTTAAGAAGTTATTATAAAGAAAAAATTGATGCTTTTGATGGTAAAAAAGCAGGTAGTGAAGACGAACAGAAAAATCTTTTACCAGAATTTTATGTTGATTCTGGACTTTTCGAAACTATTTTTGGTAGTAATACCATTGAAGTTGTTCCACAAGGTTCGGTAGAAATGGATTTAGGAGTTTTGTTTTCAAAACAAGATAATCCAGCATTTTCACCAAGAAACCGAAGCAGCTTCACTTTTGATTTCGATCAACGAATTAGCCTAAGTTTATTAGGAAAAGTAGGTACGCGTTTACAAGTAACAGCAAATTATGACACCGAATCTACTTTCGATTTTCAAAATTTGGTAAAGTTAGAATACACACCTACCGAAGATGATATCATTCAAAAAATAGAAGTAGGTAACGTAAGTATGCCACTTAATAGTTCTTTAATTACAGGAGCACAGAGTTTATTTGGTGTAAAAACACAATTACAGTTTGGTAGAACAACCATTACAGCGGTTTTTTCTGAACAAAAATCAGACACCAAATCTGTTATAGCGCAAGGGGGAGGAACAATGGAAGAGTTTGAATTTTTTGCTAGAGATTACGATGAAAACAGACACTTTTTCCTAGCACATTACTTTAGAGAGAACTACGATGCTGCATTAAACAACTATCCGTTTATAAATACACAAGTTCAAATTACAAGAATTGAAGCTTGGGTAACAAATAGAAATAATAGAACAGAAAACGTAAGGAACATTGTAGCCTTGCAGGATTTAGGTGAAAGTGCAAGAGTAGGTTCAGCAGTAAACGTAACGGTAGGTCCAAATGCTTATCCTAGTAACAAAAACAATGCTTTCAATCCATTAAATATTGGTGGTGCTGGTTCACAATTAAATAGTCAGATTAGAGATATTGCAACCGTACAATCTGGAATTATGGTTGGTGGTGTAACCGAGGGAGCTGATTATGCGAAGTTAGAAAACGCAAGAAAACTACAAGAGGGACAGGAATATACATTAAACACTCAATTGGGGTATATTTCTTTAAACCAACGATTAAATAACGATGAAGTTTTAGCCGTAGCATTCCAATTTACTGTTGCTGGGCAAGTGTATCAAGTTGGGGAATTTGCTAACGACGGAGTAGATGCTACTGGTGTGAATACAGATTTTGACGGAAATGTAACAGGAGTAAATAATAACAACTTAGTTTTAAAATTATTAAAGAGTCCGATTACTTCTACAAATCAACCGATTTGGGACTTAATGATGAAAAATATTTATGATACAGGAGCGTATCAATTAAGTCAAGAAGATTTTAAATTAAATATATTTTATAACGAAGGTTCTCCAGTAAACTATATTACGCCGGTTTCAGGAACTACCTTCCCAATTTTTAATGGAAACACTTCTATTTCTGGTGATGATTCAGAAATTTCTGAAACACCTTTAATTCGCTTATTTCATTTAGATAAATTAAACTACAATAACGATCCGCAAGTTGGTGGTGATGGATTCTTCGATTTTGTGCCAAACATTACAGTTATTCCGCAAAACGGAAAAATTGTATTCACCAAAGTAGAGCCTTTCGGTCGTTATTTATTCGATATTTTAGATGATGATGGAAACCCATCTAACAATGAAGCCGATTATCAAGCAGATACCTATACCAATCCAAACCAGGAGAAATACGTATATGATGTGCTGTATAAGGAAACGAAAACAGCCGCTTTAGAAGAAGTAGAGAAAAATAAATTCCAAATTAAAGGACGTTATAAATCTGTTGGTGGTGAAGGAATTCCTATTGGAGCATTTAATGTACCTAGAGGTTCTGTGAAGGTTACAGCAGGTGGTCGTGTGCTAGTAGAAGGAATCGATTATACAGTAAACTATCAATTAGGTAGGGTGCAAATTTTAGATGAAGCCTTAAAAGCTTCAAATACACCTATTCAAGTTTCTACAGAAAATAATTCTATTTTCGGTCAACAATCTAAACGTTTCTTTGGAATAAATGTAGAGCACAAGGTTAGTGATAAATTACTTTTAGGTGCTACATATATCAGCTTAAAAGAAAGACCAATTACCCAAAAAGCAAATTATAACAATGAACCAATAAATAACCGTATTTATGGTTTCAATATTAATTATTCAACAGAGGTTCCGTTCTTAACAAGATTGGTTAATAAATTACCAAATATTGATACAGATGTTCCTTCTAATTTTTCTGTTTCTGGTGAAATTGCAGCATTGCGACCAGGTTCTCCAAAAGGAACCGATTTTCAAGGTGAAGCAACTTCTTATGTAGATGATTTTGAAGGTTCACAATCTGCTATAGATTTAAAATCGGCACAATCATGGTACTTATCTAGTAGACCTATTAGAGTAGACGGCACCGATACTTATGACGTTCAAAATATTACAAACGGTTACAACCGTGCCATGTTAAACTGGTATCATATTGATCCAATTTTCTATAGTAACCGTCGCCCAAGTGGAATAAGTGATGATGATATGTCTGGTTTATATACATCTAGAGTATTTATTAACGAGCTTTTCCCGCAGCAAGATATCGCACAAGGACAAACCACAGTAATAAACACATTAGATTTAGCTTATTATCCTAATGAGCGCGGGCCATATAACTTTCAAACGACTAATGTGGATATTCCAAACGGGATTTTAACCAATCCACAAGACTCTTGGGCAGGAATTTCAAGAGCTTTAACTTCAACAGATTTTGAACAAGCAAATGTGGAGTATATCGAGTTTTGGTTGCAAGATCCATTCCAAGAAAATGCTTCAAACCCTGGAGGTAAGTTAGTTTTTAACCTTGGAAATATTTCAGAAGATATTATTAAGGATGGTAGAAAAATGTACGAAAATGGTCTGCCTAAAGATGGAAACGTAAGTATGTTTAATCAAACAGACTGGGGTTCTGTTGTTCCATTAAACCAATCATTAATTTATGCCTTCGATTCCACAGGAGGAGAAAGAACAAATCAAGATGTTGGTTACGATGGTTATAATGATTTGGAAGAACAAAGCTTAAGTGCGGCTTATGCAGGTTTAGATGATCCTTCAAACGATAATTATGATTATTTCCTGAATAGAGAAGGAGATATTTTTGAAAGATATAAACGTTATAATGGTGTAGAAGGAAACTCTCCCGATGCGTTTTCAGATAACAATCGGGGTAGTACAACGCAACCAGATGTTGAGGATATTAATAGAGATAATACAATGAATACCATTGATAGTTATTTTGAATATGAATTAGATATCACCCCTTCAGACTTAAACTTAAGTAATCCATATATCGTTGATAAAAAAGATAGTCAGGTTAGAAACTTGCCTAACGGACAAACCGTAGTTCCTGTTTGGTATCAGTTTAGAGTTCCGGTTACAGAATTCACGAATGCAGTAGGAGGTATAGCAGATTTACGTTCTATACGTTTTGCCCGTATGTATGTAAAAGAATTTAGTCAGCCAACAGTATTTAGATTTGGTACATTAGATTTAGTACGTAGTGAGTGGAGAAGATACACTAGAACTTTAGATGAAGATTTAGGAGATCCGAATTTAGACTTAAATACAAACTTCACTCTTGGGGTTGTAAATACTTTAGAAAACGAAGGTGTATACCAATCTCCTCCAGGAGTAGAGCCAGAAGAACTTTATAACAACAATACCGTAATTAGACAAAACGAACAGTCCCTAGTTGTTAAGGTTTGTGATTTAGAATCTCATGATGCTAGAGCTGTTTATAAAAACATCAATGTAGATATGAGGCAGTATAAACAGTTAAAAATGTTTATGCATGCTGAAATGGGTGAAGACAGATCGCCACTTGCAGATGGAGAATTGGTAGGTTTTGTAAGAATGGGTAATGACCTTACGCAAAACTATTACCAAATAGAAGTACCTCTAAAAGTTTCTACAGGTACCTCTAGATCGGAACTTTGGCCAGAAGAAAACGAATTAAATATCCGATTAGAAATATTACAACAAATAAAAGCAAAAGCTATAGCCGATAATTTTAGTGCAACCGAAGCTACTTTTTACGATGTTGTAGATGGCGGATTAAGTGATAATCCAGTTCCAGAATATGCTTCTCATACAGTTGGACAGCAACGTGTAGCTATCTTTGGAAACCCGAACTTTGGAGATATTAGAACGCTAATGATAGGGGTTAAAAATGCAACTTCTAGTAATAGATGCGGACAAATTTGGTTCAACGAACTGCGTTTAGCCGAAATGGATAACGAAGGCGGTTGGGCAACGGTTGTAAGTGCAGATGCTAATATTGCAGATTTCGCAAATTTAAGTGCAACAGGAAGATATAGTACTTCTGGTTTTGGTTCTATTGAACAAGGTCCGCAAGAGCGTAGTATTGAAGATGTAAAACAATATGACGTTGTAACCAATGTAAATGTGGGGCAGTTATTACCAAAGAAATGGGGAATGCAAATTCCGTTTAACTATGGTCAAGGAGAAGAAAGCATCACTCCTAAATACGATAAACTATATGAGGATATCGAATTACAAACTAGAATTGATGCAGCTTCCACTACCGAAGAACAAGAAACCATAAAAGAACAATCTGAAACCTATACGAAGCGAAAAAGCATCAACTTCATTGGAGTAAGAAAAAATAGAACGACAGATAAAACACCACGTTTCTATGATGTAGAAAATCTAACACTAAGTTATTCATATAATAAAGTAGAACATAGAGATTTCGAAATTGAACGTTCTTTAGACCAACAAGTAAGAGCAGGAGTGAACTATGCATATAATTTCAATCCACTTGTTATAGAGCCTTTCAAAAAGAATGATTCTTTATTTAATAGTAAGTATTTAAAATTATTAAAAGACTTTAATGTTAGTTTATTGCCATCTAGTTTCACTGTAAATACAAACTATACAAGACAATTCAATAAACAAAAGTTTAGAGATGTTGATTTAGGTGGAGCAAATATTGGTTTAGAAGAATTATACAGAAGAAACTATAATTTCGATTTTCAATACACCATAAACTATAACTTAACTAAGGCGTTAAGTCTTGATTTTACTGCTTCCAACAATAATATTGTTAGAAACTATTTTGTAAACGACGAATTAAACGGAAGACAAGATTCTGATCTAGATGTTTGGGATGGCTTCTTTGATTTTGGGGATCCTAACAGGCAATACCAAAAACTAGGAGTAAACTATAAGTTACCATTAAATAAAATACCAACATTCAGTTTTATTGATGCAACCTATACGTATAGCGGAGAGTTTCAATGGCAAAAAGGATCTGATTTATTTGGAGACCTTCAGTTAGATGGGAAAACGTATGATTTAGGAAACTCTATTTCTAATGCTAACCAACATAATATTAATGCATCTTTAGATATGAATAAGCTGTATAAATATATAGGATTAGAACAAAAAAGAGGTAGAGCTAATTCTAGAGCAAGAACTAGTCGAGCAACACCTCCAGGAGCAGAACCTAATAATAGAACGCAAACGAAAAAAAGTAGTAAACTTGGTAATTTCGGAATAGGTTTAATCACTAGTGTAAAACGAATTCAGCTTAATTATAATGAAACCAACGGAACTTATCTTCCTGGATATTTACAAACACCAGGTTTTATAGGAACCCTTAAGCCAACGGTAGGTTATACCTTCGGAAGTCAGCGAGATATTAGAGAATTAGCCGCTCGTAACGGATGGTTAACCCAATATCCAGAATTTAATCAGCAGTATACGGAAACTACTTCCAAACAATTTGATTATTCCATCAATGTAGAACCATTTAGAGATCTTAAAATTGATATTGTTGGTAATAGAATTTACGCCGAAAACTTTGCAGAAAACTTTAATGTGAATAGCGATTTAGAATACCAATCCTTAACTCCTAATAGCTTCGGTAACTTTACTATCTCTTCTGCTTTAATAAAAACAGCATTTAGTAAAAGTGATGAGATAGAATCTAAACCTTTTGAAGACTTTAGAGAGAATAGGTTAATTATTGCAGAAAGATTGGCAGAAAAGTTCTATGGAAACACAAACTACACTAGGGATGCAGAAGGCTTCCCAGAAGGTTTTGGTAAATCTAGTCAGGCGGTATTATTACCAGCTTTCTTAGCTGCTTATAAAGGGCAAGATGCAGGTAAAACTAAAACCACAGCATTTAGAAATATTCCGGTGCCAAACTGGGATTTAAAATATGCTGGTTTTATGAAACTTAATTGGTTTAAAAAACGTTTTAAAAGATTCTCTCTATCTCATGGTTATCGTTCGGCATATACCATCAACCAGTTTAGATCTAACTTAGACTATACTGCTGCGCAAGAAGGAGTGGTGTTTGCAAACCAACCTGCAGATGCATTAGACCAAAACGGAGATTTCAAAAACAAGGAATTATACAGTAATATCAACTTAACAGAAATGTTTAGTCCGTTATTCCGTATAGACTTTGAATCTAAAAGCGATGTAAAAGTGTTGTTAGAAATGAAAAAAGATAGAATGCTATCTCTAAGCTTCGACAATAACTTAGTTACAGAAATTCAAGGTAAAGAATATAAAGTAGGATTAGGATACAGAATTAAAGACGTTAGAATGAAGTCTAAATTAGCTGGTCCTAGAAAAACAATTATAAGTGATATTAACTTAAAGGCAGATGTATCTTATAGAGACAATAAAACAATTATTAGATATTTAGATCTTAATAATAACCAAATTACATCTGGGCAATCCTTATGGAGTACGAAGTTTACAGCAGATTATGCCTTTAGTAAAAACTTAACCGGTATTTTCTATTTTGATTATACCTTCTCAGAATATGCTATATCTACAGCTTTTCCACAAACATCTATTAGATCCGGATTAACCTTAAGATATAATTTTGGTAATTAATATTTAAAATTACAAGACAATTAGATACATTTGCTAATAACAAAAAATTATTTAAAAATACTATGAATATTCCAGCAGAATTAAAGTACACAAAAGACCACGAGTGGGTTAAAATTGAAGGAGATGTAGCAACAGTAGGTATTACAGACTTTGCACAAAGTGAATTAGGTGATATTGTTTATGTTGAAGTAGAAACAGTAGACGAAACTCTTGATGCGGAAGAAATTTTTGGTTCCGTGGAAGCAGTAAAAACAGTTTCAGATTTAATTTTACCGCTTTCTGGTGAAATCATCGAGTTTAACGAGTCTTTAGAAGACGAGCCTGAGAAAGTAAATACAGATCCTTATGGAGATGGTTGGATGATTAAATTAAAAGCATCAGATCTTTCTCAACTAGATGATTTATTATCTGCTGAGGATTATAAAACACTTATTGGTGCATAAAAAGATAGCTTTTTTTGTTGCATTAGGTTACACAATAGCTTTAACTGCGGTTAGTTTAGTAAGCGTTTCTGGTATGCCAGATTTCGAATACTCTAATGCGGATAAGATATACCATTTTATTGCGTATTTTTTCCTTTCCTCTCTATGGTTTGTTGTGTTATTTAAGCGATATAAATTGCCTTTTTATAAATCATTATTGTATTCTGTTGTTGCTTCAATACTTTTTGGTATAATTATTGAAGTGTTACAAGCAATATTAACAGACTATAGGTCGGCAGATTACATGGATGTTTTAGCAAATACCATTGGTGTTAGCACAACAGTAATTACTTTATTGATATTGAAAAAAAAAGTAGTTAAAAAATAATACACACTTGCTTTTTTGCCAAATAATTGGTTATTTTAGCCTCTAGTAAAAACTAAAAAATATGGAACTGAAGAAAAATCCGAAAGCAAATGTTGGTAGAAACAGCACGCTATACTTTCTAATAGGTTTAGCATTAATGTTATTTTTAACCAATTACGCAATCAATTATAAAACGTATGATAAGTCTGCGATTGATATTGGTGTACTGAATTTAGATGATGAGTTAGAAGAAGAAATTCCAATTACAGAGCAATTACAAACGCCACCACCACCGCCACCGCCACCAGCAGCACCAGAAGTTATTGAGGTTGTTGAAGACGAGGAAGAAGTGGAAGAAACAGTAATTGAATCTACAGAAACATCTCAAGAAGAAGAAATCGTTGAGGTGGAAGAAATCGAAGAGATTGAAGAAGTAGAAGAAGATATTGAAGTTCCTTTTGCAGTTATTGAAAACGTACCTGTATTCCCAGGATGTGAAGGCGAAACAAATAACAATGCTAGAAAAAAATGTATGTCTGAAAAAATCGCTCGATTTGTAAACAAGAAATTCAACACAGATTTAGCACAAGATTTAGGATTAAAAACAGGTAAACATAGAATTAGTATTCAGTTTAAAGTTGACAAAAGCGGACAAGTTGTAGGAGTACGTGCAAGAGCACCACACCCAAGACTAGAAGCAGAAGCTGTGAAAGTTGTAAGTCAGTTACCTAAAATGAAACCTGGAATGCAACGTGGAAAAGCGGTAACAGTACCTTACGGTTTCCCTATCTCATTCATGGTTCAAGATTAAAAATTTAATTTTTATCATATAATTAACTCCCGTTACAAGTTTTGTAACGGGATTTTTCTTTTAATATAATATCGTTACTTACCACAAGAAAACTTCAAATTGTATAGTCTTTCTAATTATAAAAAAATAGTATCTTTCAGCATTAAAACAACAGTAACCATACTATGAAGAAATTCCTTTTTATATTATTTCTTTCTCCATTTTTATCGTTTTCTCAAGATGGAACCCTTTCTGAAAAACCACCTGTTTTCCCAGATTGCGAATCTGTAGCGATAGAACAGCTTCAGCATTGCTTCGACACACAAGTATTGACGCATATTTTCAATAATTTTAAAGTTCCTGAAACGATTTCTGAAGAAAAATATAAAGGGGAAGTTGTTGTTCTTTTTGAAGTTGATAAAGAAGGTGCTTTTAAGGTTATTTATATTGATGCCATGTACGAGGAGCTTAAAGAAGAAGCTACACGTGTTTTTGAAGACTTGCCGAAAATTACACCAGGAACATATAATGGAAAACCAACATTCAAACAATATACCGTTCCAATTCAGATACCTATCGTAAATCAAACTGTTGAAGCAAAAGTTGTTTCGGAAAAAGAAAAAGTACAATCTATTGAAGATGCTATAAAAACAGAATATGATAGTGTTAGCCAAAAATTAGTGCCTTACACAAATAAGGAATTCACCAGTCAGTTAAATATCCCTTTTACACATAGTGCCTATGCTAAATTTGATAGAAATATCAACTTAGTTGGAACCAATAGCCATACTGCATCTAAGCCATTTGTATATGAAGAAGTTTCTAAGTATTATGATTTTCAAGCGGCAAATGAATCTTTAAGCAAAGCGGATGCTTCACTTTTATCTAGAAAACTATGGGATGAACATTTAGTGCGTTACCAATCGGAAGACTATTGGTTTACTGTAGATCCTATTTTCGATTTACAAGTAGGAAAAGATACTGATGCAGATTTTAGTTCTACTTATAACAATACAAGAGGTATTTACATACAAGGAGGTTTAGGGAAAAGTAATAAGTTTAGTTTTCATGCTTCCGTTTTCGAAAGTCAAGGTCGATTTGCGCAATACTATAATCAATATGCAGAATCTATTAAGGGAGCAGATGAAACTGCTGTTATTCCGGGAAGAGGTATCGCGAAGCGATTTAAGTCAGACTCTTATGATTATCCCGTAGCCGAAGCTTACTTGTCCTATGCACCTGCAGCGTTTTTCAATGTGCAGTTCGGACACGGAAAAAACTTTATTGGTGATGGTTATCGTTCCTTATTTATAAGTGATGCAGCTAGTCCTTCTACATTCTTAAAGTTAAATACGAAGTTTTGGAAAATTAAATATACCAATACTTGGATGTGGCTTAAAGATATAAGACCATCTGCTAAAGACGATAGCGGAGCCTATTTAAGTAAATATATGGCAACGCACTACTTGAGTTGGAATGCTACAAAAAAACTGAATATAGGTTTGTTTGAATCTGTAATTTGGGCTAAAACCGATAATAGAAACTTCGAGATTAATTATATAAACCCAATAATATTTTACCGTGCTATAGAGTTTGAAACAGGTCAAAAGGCTGGTAATGCTATTTTAGGTCTATCTGCAAAGTATAAGGTGAATGATAATATTAATACCTATGGTCAATTTATCCTAGATGAATTTTCTCTTAATCATATAAAAGGTGGTGAAAAGAGTTGGAAGAACAAATTTGGTTACCAACTAGGTGTGAAGTATTATGATGCTTTTAAGTTTAAAAATTTAATGTTACAGGCAGAATATAATAGAGTAAGACCGTTTACCTATTCACATAATTCTTCTTTCTTGAACTACGGACATAATAACCAATCTATGGCGCATTTATGGGGAGCTAACTTTAGCGAGTTCATTCTGATTGGTCGCTATCATTATGATAGATGGTTTGGAAATGCTAAAGTGATTTTAGGATCTAGAGGTTTAGATTTTAATGATGGAACCGATAACTTTAGTTATGGAGCAGATATTTACAGGACGTATAATGATAGACCTTCAGATACGGGTGTTTTGGTTGGGCAAGGAAATAAAACAAATACATTTTTCGCCAATGTACAAGCAGGATATTTAATTAATTCGGCAACCAACCTGAAAATATTTGCAGATGTAAGTTTTAGAGATTTTAACCCTGAAGCAAATACACTAACTACATTTAAAAATAATACGGTTTGGTTTAATCTAGGAATAAGAACTGATTTATTTAATTGGTACTATGATTTATAAGATTTCTTGCAATTTTTCAAAGTAAAAAACCACATGTAAAAAGCTTGTAGTTTTTTCTTTTTAAATAAGGTTTTATAAAGTATCTTTGCCCTCGCAAAACAAAGCGTTTTAATTGGACACTACAGTTACATCTACAGTAAAACATTCGGTAATTTCCGATTTTAAAGAAATTACAAAAATGCGCTTAGCATTAAGCGTCGTGTTCTCTTCTCTTGCAGGTTATTTGCTAGGGGTTGAAACAGTAGACTATAAAACGCTAGTTCTTTTAGCTTTTGGTGGTTATTTTATGGTTGGAGCTTCTAATGCTTTTAACCAAATTATAGAAAAAGACCTAGATGCTTTAATGGACAGAACTAAAGATAGACCTGTTGCTGCAGGGCGTATGTCTGTGAATGTTGCCTTTTCAATTGCTGCCATCTTTACCATTCTAGGAATTACCATTTTATATACTATCAATCAGCAAACAGCAATGTTCGGTGCGATTTCTATATTCCTTTACACCTGTGTTTATACCCCTTTAAAAACAAAAACACCATTAGCTGTATTTGTAGGGGCAATTCCTGGGGCTATTCCATTTATGTTAGGTTGGGTTGCAGCTACAGATAATTTTGGAATTGAGCCAGGTACTTTGTTTGCAATACAATTCTTTTGGCAGTTTCCACACTTTTGGGCAATTGGATGGTTTTTGTTTGAAGATTATAAAAAAGGAGGCTTCTTTATGTTGCCAACAAGAAAAAGAGATAGGGCTAGTGCAGTGCAGGTAATCGTATATTCTGTATGGACGCTTTTAGCTTCGTTAATACCAGCATTTGGTATTACTGGTAAACTATATATTACACCAATATCAGCAGTTATAGTGGGGCTTTTAGGTTTGGGCTTTCTATATTATGCATTTCAATTATTCAAAAAAATGACTACGCAAGCAGCTAGAACTTTAATGATTGTTAGTGTTAGTTATATTACATTGCTACAAATAGTATATGTATTAGATAAATTTATACGTTAATCATGGATTTAACCCAAGGGACTTTAGAAGAAAAACACGGAAGAGCAAAAAAAATGATGCTCTGGTTTGGAATTATATCACTAGTTATGTCTTTTGCAGGATGGACTAGTGCATTTGTTGTAAGTAGTACACGACCAGATTGGTTAGAAGACTTCAAACTGCCAAATGCATTTATTATAAGTACAGTTTTTATAATACTTAGTAGTATTGCATTTCTTGTAGCAAAACGTGCATTAAAAAAAGACGATAGAAAACAGGTTACCATATGGCTTTTAGCTACATTGGTATTTGGTTTGCTATTTATTTTTAATCAGTTTAAAGGTTTTCAAGAAATTATTGATTTAGGGTATAATTTTACTGGTCCAACTAGTAATGTGACCATGTCTTATATCTATTTGATCGCAATGGTGCACATTTTACACGTTGTTGCAGGCTTGATTTGTTTGTTAGTAGTAATTTATAATCATTTTAAACAAAAGTATAGTTCTACTAATATGCTAGGCTTCGAATTAGCAGCAACTTTTTGGCATTTTATTGATATACTATGGATTTATCTGTTTTTATTCCTGTATTTTGTAGGATAAAATAGAGTGTAATAGCTAGATTGATAGGCTATCAAAGGCCTAGATTATTTAGAGAGTTTCAAAATTTAAAGATCTATGTTTCATTTGAGAAATAAAATGATTATTTTTGTCCAACTTTATTAAAAACTAAACCAATTATATGAACACGACAGTTGTAAATACTGGAACAGAAGAAAAGACTTGGGGAGGCGGTAAAGAGCCCTTGAACGCAAGTTATGGAAAAATGATGATGTGGTTTTTCATCACTTCCGATGCACTAACATTTACTGGGTTTTTAGCAGCTTATGGATTTTCAAGATTCAAATTTGCTGAAATTTGGCCAATAGCAGACGACGTTTTTACCCACGTTCCTTTTATACATGGAAATTATCCAATGATTTTCGTGGCATTCATGACCTTCATTTTAATTATGTCATCGGTAACTATGGTATTAGCCGTAGATGCTGGACATAAAATGAACAAAGCGAAAACCACAGTTTACATGTTCTTAACTGTTCTTGGTGGTTTGGTTTTCTTAAGTTCTCAAGCTTGGGAGTGGAACACATTTATTAAAGGTGATTTTGGAGCTGTATCAACTCACGGTGGTAATATTATTCAGTTTGTAGATACCGATGGGAATAGAGTAGCTTTAAAAGATTTCGCTATTGCACAACCAACAGAGCGTACACAACATCAAAACAAAAACGGACTTTGGTTCGCTGATGAAAAGCCTCTAACTAGCTTTACTTACGAGGAAGTTGTAGCAGGTTTTGAAGCTAATCCAAATATATTAGTTAAAACAACGTATTCTGATGAGAATGGTCACAAGACTATTCTTGATAGAAACGAGTCTTTAAAAGAATTAAAAACAAAAGGTAAAACAGTAGTAGAAGGTGCTAACTTAACTCATAACGAGTACGGACCACCATTATTCGCTAATTACTTCTTCTTTATTACAGGATTCCACGGTTTCCACGTATCTATTGGAGTGTTATTAAATATCATTGTTTTCTTCAATGTTATCTTAGGTACTTACGAGCGTAGAGGAAGTTATGAAATGGTTGAAAAAGTAGGATTATATTGGCACTTTGTTGATTTAGTATGGGTGTTTGTATTTACATTCTTCTACTTAGTTTAATTCAAAAAAAGATTATCAAAAATGGCACACGAGCATAAACTAGAAATATTTAGAGGACTTTGGAAATTTAAATCCAACACTCAAAAGATTTGGGGAGTATTAGCTTTCTTATCCTTTGTAACTGCAATTGAGGTAATTTTAGGTATATACAAACCTGAAATCTTAAACGAGCACTTTATGGGAATGAAACTTCTTAACTGGATTTTCATTATCTTAACTATTGTAAAAGCATATTATATTACTTGGGATTTCATGCACATGCGTGACGAAGTTTCTGCTTTTAGACGTATGGTAGTTTGGACAGGAGTGTTCTTAATTTGTTATTTAATCTTCATCCTTTTACAAGAAGGAGGATATGTTGGAGATGTTTTAAACTCAGGTTTTGTAAAACACGATTTTTAACATATTGATAAGTGTTTAATTTATATATAAAGGTGGTTTTTAAACCACCTTTTTTTATTTTTGTATTATGAATAAAAAGCAAATAAAAAGGAATGTAATACTCGGAATTTTATTCTTCCTTCCAGTCGTGTTTCTGTTGTTTTTATACCCTGCTAAACATAATTATATCGCACTAGATATACTTGAAGAAAATGTTTCAGATATTACCGGATTCACTTCCGATGATACCAAAACCATTCAATTAAAAGATCATATTACCATTTTAGGTTTCATAGGTACAAATCCGCAAGATAAATATATCGCTATGTCTAACTTAAAGGAGTTGATGTACGATAAATTCAAAGGATTTAAAAGATTTCAAATTGTTATGGTGTTACCTCATTCTGCAAAAGCTGAAGCCGAAGTACTAAAAAAGGAACTAAGCAAATATGAGTATTTAGAATATTGGAAATATGTCTACGGTACCGAAAATGAAATCAAACACCTATATAATAGTTTAAACTTAATTAAAGACTTAGATGAAAATCTAGCAACTAATGATGTTGTAATTATTGATAAAGAATTAAACCTAAGAGGTAGAATTGATGATAGAACTGATAACGAAAAGCAGAGTAATAAGCCAGTTTACCAATTAAAATCATACGATTGTATAAAAGTCGCTGAGTTAAAAAACAAAATGAGTGAAGATTTAAGAATAATCTTTACTGAATATCGTCAAAAACGAAAAGGTAACTTTAATTCAGAAACTAGAAGAGCAAACGAGTTATTAAATAAGCCAGAGTAATATTAATACAATTTACCTGCATCTATTTAAATATTAAACAAAATTTAAAATGAACAAGAAATCAAATTATTCGTACATAGGAATAGCCCTAGTTATTTTAGTGTTTGGAATCATCTTTATACCAAAAATTGTTGACAGAATCAGCAATAAAGATGTGGTAAGAGATGAAAGCAGAAGTGTTAGTGTTTCTAATGATGATAGAACCATGAGAACTTCAGATTTAGCATTCCTTGAAATTAACGGAGAAGCTAAAAAAGTACCAGAATTCAGTTTTACAAACCAACATGGTGAAACTATTACTAATGAAGATTATTTAGGAAAAGTATATATCGTAGAATTCTTCTTTACAACCTGTCCTACTATTTGCCCTAGAATGAGCAGAAACTTGGTAGATATACAAAATACGTTTCCAGATAATAAAAACTTTGGTGTAGCTTCATTCACTATTAATCCAGCTAACGATACCCCAGAAGTATTGAAGGCTTATGCTGAACAATATGGAGTTACAAATCCTAATTGGAATTTCTTAACAGGAAATCAAGAGGATATTTATAAGTTAGCTAACCAAGGCTTCAATTTGTATACTGCAGAAGAAGCTGAAGCCGAAGGAGGTTTTGAGCATTCAGGAAATTTTGCTTTAATAGATAAAAACGGATTCATTCGTTCTAGAATAGTTAACGGAAACCCTGTTATTTATTACAACGGTATGATTTCTGAAGAAGAAAAAGTAGATGAAGAAGGGCAAGAAGAGCAAATTTCAATGCTAAAACAAGACGTAGCTAAATTATTAAACGAGTAGGTTTTTTATTTCACTTTAGAAGCAATTTGTAAGATTAAGAATATGATTCAAGAGCAAAACATTCAAAACGAAAAAAAATACAACAAGTTAATTGTTGTTTTGTCTGTGTTAATTCCGGTAGCAGTTGCTGCTTTATTTGGTATCAAGATTGATGTGGAGCTGCCCGTATTCTTGCCACCAATATATGCTTCTACAAATGCACTAACTTCTGTTATTTTAGTGCTTGCATTTATTGCCGTTAAAAACAAAAAGGTAAAATTACATGAAAACTTGATGAAATTTGCCATCGCACTTTCTGCAGCATTTTTAATCATGTATGTTGCTTATCACATGACTAGTAATTCTACTAGCTATTTAGGTGATCAAAAAGTATTGTATTTTACAGTTTTAATTAGTCATATTGTTTTATCTATAGCTGTAATACCATTTGTGTTAATCACTTTTGTTAGAGGAATCACTAATAATATTGAAAAGCATAAAAAGATTGCACGTATTACCTTTCCGTTATGGTTATATGTTACCGTTTCGGGTGTTGTAGTATATCTTATGATTTCGCCTTATTATATGTAAATTTGATTATTCCTTTGCTATCAAAGGAAGGTTAAAAACTTTAAAATGAAAAAAATAATTTTACTTGCCATATTAGTTCTTTTAGTTTCTACACCTGTAGAAGCACAGTGCGCTATGTGTAGAGCAGTTTTAGAAACCGAAGAAGGACAAAGTACCGCCAAAGGTGTAAACGATGGTATAGTTTATTTAATGGCAGTTCCTTATATTTTAGTTGGTGGAATAGGATTCTTTATCTACAGAAAATTTTCCAAAAAAACAGCAAAATAAACAGTATTTCTCTGTAACATATTTTATTTTCTATAGTCTAACTTCTATACTGTATAAATGTTTTCTTAACATTTAATTAGTATAAACTCGGTTGTGGTTTGTTTATTATTGTAGTAGCTAGTCGATTAGCGTCTAGTTTTTTTAGATGTAAAATGAAATATTCAGGATGATAGAAATAAAAGATTTACAGAAATCTTATCAAATGGGAAGTAATTCTCTTCACGTTTTAAAAGGAATTAATTTTAATGTGAAAGAAGGAGAGCTAGTATCTATTATGGGTTCATCCGGTTCTGGTAAATCCACTTTGCTGAATATAATAGGAATGTTAGACGAAGCAGATCAAGGAAGTTACACCCTTGATGGAGTTCCTATTAAAAATCTAAATGAAAAAATTGCTGCCAACTACCGAAACAAATTCCTAGGTTTCATCTTTCAGTCTTTTAACTTAATAAATTATAAAACGGCGCTAGATAACGTTGCAATGCCTTTGTATTACCAAGGTGTAAAACGAAAAGAAAGAGCAGAAAAGTCTATGCATTATCTAGAAAAAGTTGGTTTAGCAGATTGGTCTCACCATTTGCCAAGCGAACTTTCTGGAGGTCAAAAACAACGTGTAGCGATAGCTAGAGCTTTGGCTTCAGATCCAAAAGTATTATTGGCAGATGAGCCAACAGGAGCATTAGACACTAAAACTTCTTACGAAGTCATGGATCTTATTCAAGGTATTAACGACGAAGGAAAAACCATTCTTGTAGTGACACATGAGGATGACATAGCACAAATGACAAAACGTATTGTGCACCTTAAAGACGGACTGATTATAGATGATAGTAAGGTAGAACAAGTAAGAGCTTCAGTGCATGTTTGATTTAGAGCGTTGGCAAGAAATATTCGAAACCCTAAGCAAAAATAAGCTTCGTACTTTTTTAACAGGTCTTTCTGTAGCGTCTGGAATTTTCATATTAGTAATTCTTTTAGGAATCAGTACCGGAATTCAAAACGGTGTTAGATCTCAATTTCAAAGAGATGCTACCAATTTAATAAGTATTTGGGCTGGTTCCACTACTAAAGAATATAAAGGCCTAAATCCGGGAAGGCGTATTCAGCTTAAAAATGATGACTTCAATGCTGTATCTACAAAATATGCCGATAATATAGAACATGAATCTGCTTTTTATACTATTTGGGGCGGACTAGTAAACTATAAAAATGAATCTGGTAATTATAGAATTCAAGGAATTTTACCAGGAAATCAATTTATTGAAAATGCCGATATAACTAGCGGGCGCTTTATAAATATTGCCGATGTAGAAGGGTTGAAAAAGGTGGCGGTTATTGGAAATAAAGTATCACAAGATTTATTTAAAGGCGAAGACCCAATAGGAAAAAATATTTCTCTTTATGGTATTAACTTTAAAGTAGTAGGAGTGTTTTATGATCCGGGAGGAGAAAGAGATGAAAGTAAAGTTTTTATGCCTCTAACCACAGCACAATTAGCTTTTAATGGAGGGGATAATATCCGAAACATGATGTTTACACTTAAAATGTCTGACAATTTCGATCAAGCAGTTGCCGAATCTCAAGCTATAGCTACAGCAATAGAAAGTGAAATAAAACAAAGGCAAACCGTCGCTCCAGATGATACAAATGCCGTAAGAGTAAATAATACTTTAGAGGAAGCTAAAAAAATCTATTCTTTAGTAGGTACTATATCTGCAGTATTTTGGTTTGTAGGTATAGGAACCATTATAGCTGGAGTTGTTGGTGTTGGTAATATCATGTTGATTATAGTAAAAGAAAGAACCAAGGAAATTGGTATACGTAAAGCATTAGGAGCACAGCCATGGTCTATAGTTGGAATGATTTTACAAGAATCTGTTTTTGTAACGCTTCTTTCAGGATTGTTAGGTCTCATCTTAGGTCTAGCATTACTTGAGCTCGTTGGTCCACTCATACAAAGTGATTTTATAGAGTATCCCCAAGTAGACTTTAATACAGCAATTACTACCGTTTTTATTTTAGTATTTGCTGGGGCAATAGCAGGGTTTATTCCAGCATACAGAGCAGCCAAAATCAAACCAATTGTAGCACTAAGAGACGAATAATATGTTTAGCAGAGACCGTTGGGACGAAATATTACAAGCACTTACAGCTAATAAGTTTAGAACTTTTTTAACTGCTTTTGGTGTGTTTTGGGGTATTACAATTTTAGTATTACTTCTAGCATTAACAAATGGCTTGAAAAATGGTGTAACCTCTAGTTTTGGGAATTTTGCAACAAACTCTATGTTTATGTGGACCCAAGGAACTTCAAAAGAATATAAAGGCTTGCCTAAAGGAAGATTTTTCAATTTTAAACTTCACGATGTAGCAACCTTAAAAAGAGAAATTCCCCAATTAAAATATGTTTCTCCAAGACTTCAGTTAGGAGGATTCCAAGGAGCAAATAATGTGACAAGAGGAACAAAAACGGGAGCCTATCAAGTGAATGGAGACTATCCTGAATATATTTTTCAACAACCAATAGATATTCTACAAGGTAGATTTTTAAGCTATTCTGATATTGAAGCAAAACGAAAAATTTGCGTCATTGGAACAGATGTTATTAACGGTTTATACGATAAGGGCGAAGACCCTTTAGGAACTTATATAAAAGTAAATGGCGTAAATTTCTTAGTAATTGGAACTTTCAAGGCTTCCAACAGTAGAGACCAAGAAGAAGATGCAAATACTATTTTTATCCCTTTTACTACTTTTGGTCAGGCTTTTAATAGCGGTGATAATGTAGGTTGGATGGCTTTAACGGCAGAAGATGAAGTTTCCATTACTACATTGAAACCAAAAATCATGGAGCTTTTAAAAGCGAGTCATAAAATTCATCCAGAAGATGATAGAGCCATTGGTAACTTCGATTTATCCGAAGCTTTTGGACGCGTAAACGGTTTGTTTGCCATTTTATCCTTAGTTGGGTATTTTGTTGGAGCATTAGTTTTAATGTCTGGTATTATAGGAATTAGTAATATCATGCTAATTGTTGTAAAAGAACGAACTAAAGAAATTGGTGTAAGACGCGCCCTTGGTGCTACACCTTGGTCTATCAAGTCACAAGTATTACAAGAAAGTTTGTTATTAACTATCATTTCCGGAATGGTAGGTATTTCCTTTGCAGCATTCGTAATATTTATAATGAATTATATTTTAGATAGTAACGGGCCAGTAGAAAACTTTGCAAACCCTAGTGTTAGTATGTCTGTGATTTTTATAGCATTATTTATACTAGTAGTTTCTGGTTTATTGGCAGGATTAATTCCAGCAAATAGTGCTACTAAAATGAAACCGGTAGATGCTTTAAGAACCGAGTAGTATTTAGTGAAGATTTATAGTTAAGAAATAAGATTAGAAAATAAGAAATTAAACAATCAAAAAATGAAAAGAACCAAAACCATCATCGTTTTATCATTAATAGTCTTAGTGTTTGGTACAGCATTATATTATTTGTGGCAAAAGAACCAGGAGGACCCTGTGACTTATACTACAGATGTAGCTAGTGAACAAACAATAACCGTTAAAACCGTAGCGACAGGAAACATTGTACCAAAAGACGAGGTTTTGATCAAGTCTAATATTTCTGGAGTAGTAGAAGAGATTTTTGTTGAAGCTGGAGAATATGTTAAAGCAGGAGACCTAATTGCTAAAATTAGAGTAATCCCTAATGTTTCTTCCTTAACAAATGCAAAAGGAAGTATTGCTCTTAATCAAACAGCTTTACAAACGGCACAAATTAATTTCGAAACGCAAGAAGCTAGCTACAAGCGTCAAAAAGCATTATTTGATAAAGGAGTGATTTCAGCTAACGATTTTGAAGCAATCCAAAACACGTATTTACAAGCTAAGCAAAGTGTTGAACAAGCAAAAATAAATATCAATACTGCAAGACAAAATTACGATATTATTAAAACAGGAACTACAAGCGGTTTAGGTAATATCGCTCAAACCCAAGTGAGAGCAACCGTTTCGGGGATGGTTTTAGATGTTCCTGTGAAGGAAGGAAATCAAGTAATTGAAGCAAATAATTTTAACGAAGGGACTTCTATCGTATCTCTTGCAGATGTGAAGAAAATGATTTTCGAAGGAAAAGTAGATGAAAGTGAAGTTGGTAAAATTAAAGAAGGCTTACCATTAGAAATTACTGTTGGAGCTATTGAAGATCAAAAATTCGATGCGGTTTTAGATTATATCGCACCAAAAGGTGTTGCCGAAAATGGAGCAATTCAATTTGAAATTAAAGGAACTCTTCAAAAAATAGATTCTATTTTTATTAGAGCAGGTTTAAGTGCAAATGCTTCTATCATTTTAGATAAGGCTGAAAATGTTTTAGCCATAAAAGAAGCTTTGGTACAATATGATGAAAAAACAAAAACTCCTTTTGTAGAATTGGAAGTTTCCGATCAAAAATTTGAAAGAAAAGATGTGGAACTAGGAATTAGTGATGGTATTTTTGTAGAAGTAAAAAGTGGCGTTTCTAAAGAAGATAAAATTAAAGTTTGGAACCAAGTACAAGGGATTCCAAAATACGCTCAGAAATAAATAACGGAAACAACTGTAACATATTTACATTTATAAAGACTTATAATTTAATTATGAAAAAAATAATTTTTATACTTTTTGCGCTAGTAAGCATCACATCCCAAGCCCAAGATAAACTTTGGACGCTTCAAGAATGTGTAGAATATGCTTTAGAAAACAACATTTCTGTGAAGCAGAGTGAATTAGATTTGCAAAATGCAGAACTAAACAAAAAAGACGCTTTCGGAAACTTTTTACCTTCGCTTAATGCAAGGGTTTCTCATTCCTGGAATATTGGACTAAACCAAGATCCAGTTACCTTCGATGCGGTAAATTCTACTACTAGAAATTTAAGTGGAGGAATAAGCTCTGGTGTAAATATCTACAACGGATTAAGAAACTTAAACCAACTTCGTCGTTCTAATTTAGAGATATTAGCTAGCCAATATCAGTTAGATAATATGAAGGATAATATGTCGCTAACTATAGCAAATGCTTTCCTTCAAATTTTATTCAATAAAGAACAGCTAAAAGTTTTACAAGCACAGCAGGCAATTACTCAAGAAGAACTACAACGTACTACAGATTTGGTTGAAGCAGGTTCTTTACCAAGAGGTGATTTATTAGAAATTGAAGCAACAATCGCATCGCAAGACCAACAAGTGGTAAATGCAGAAAATGCCATTTTCCTTTCTAAAATTAGTCTAGCACAATTATTATTAATTGAAGATTATGAAAATTTTGATATCATTGATACAGCTTACGAAGTGCCGCCAACCTCTATTTTAAATGAGTCACCACAAGCTATCATTGCAAAAGCAAAAGAAACTCGTTACGATATTAAAATAGCAGAAAACAATAGCGAAATAGCAGAATATAATTTAAAAATAGCAAAAGGAGCTATACAACCAACTTTAAGCGGTTCTTATAGTTTTGGAACTAATTATTTTAGATCTCAATTATTCAATACACCAGAATTTACAGATCAAGTTTCAGATAATAAGAGTCACGGATTTTCACTAAATTTAAACATTCCTATTTTCAATGGTTTTTCAGTAAGAAACAATATTAAACGTAGCGAAATTCAAATTGAAAATACAAAGTATTTACTAGAGCAAGCTAATCTAGATTTAGAGACCAATGTTTATCAAGCATACAATGATGCAAAAGGAGCTTTAAAAGCTTACGAAGCAGCATTAAAAACAGAAGAAGCTAGATCTGAAGCATTTAATTATTCAAAAGCAAGATATGATGTTGGTTTATTAAACGCTTTCGATTTTAGTCAATCTAAAAACAGATTAGAAAACGCACAAAGCGAAGTAGTAAGAACCAAGTATGATTATATATTTAAACTTAAAGTTTTAGAATTCTATTTCGGAATTCCAATCACAGCATTAAACTAATAACCATGAGTAAGAAAACATTAACCATCATTGTAATTGCAGTAATTGTATTGCTAGCACTTTTAATTGGAGGAAAAAAAGCAGGGTGGTTTGGTAAACAAGGTAATTTTAAGGAAGTAGAAACCAAGAAAATTGCCAAAATTGATATTATTGAAACCGTTTCGGCTACAGGAAAAATCCAACCAGAAATAGAAGTGAAACTTTCTAGTGAAGTTTCTGGGGAGGTTATAGAACTTCCAGTTGTTGAAGGACAGCAAGTGAAAAAAGGAGATTTGTTGGTTCGTGTAAATCCAGATATTTATCAATCTAACTTAACGCGTACACAGGCTTCCTTACAGAATGTTCGCTCTGGATTAAATCAAGCAGAAGCTTCACTTAAAGAAGCAAAAGCTAATTATGACAGAAACAAACAGCTTTTTGAAAAAGGAATTGTCTCAAAGGCAGATTGGGATAAGGTTACTTCTTCTTACGAAATTGCACAAGCAAATAGGCAGTCGGCATACTACAATGTGCAAAGTTCTGTAGCTATCGTAAACGAAGCTCGTGACAATTTAAACAGAACAAATATCTATGCGCCAATGGACGGAACTATTTCTAAACTAGATGTAGAATTAGGAGAACGTGTTGTTGGAACACAGCAAATGGCCGGAACAGAAATTCTTCGTGTGGCAAACTTAACCAATATGGAAGTAGAGGTAGATGTAAACGAAAATGATATTGTAAAGGTTAATATAGGCGATTCTACTATTGTTGAAGTAGATGCTTATTTAAAAAAGCAGTTCAAAGGATTAGTAACACAAATCGCGAATTCGGCAGATGGTATTTTAACATCCGATCAAGTAACAAACTTTAAAGTAAAAGTTAGAATTCTGGAAGAGTCTTATCAAGATTTATTAGAAGGGAAAGATGATTTCTACTCTCCATTCAGACCTGGAATGACAGCAACAGTAGATATTATCACCAACAAACGTGAAAATGTAGTTGGTGTTCCAATTAGTGCAATTGTTATTAAAACAGATACTTCTTCAACTAAATCAGCAAGAAAAAAAGAAGCTGTTGAAGGGGAGAGCGAAGAAAAATTTGAATGTGTATTTATCAAAGAAGGTGAAAAAGCAAAACTTAGAGTTGTAAAAACTGGAGTTCAAGATAATTCTAATATCGAAATTTTAGAAGGACTTCAAGAAGACGAAGAGATTATTACCGGTCCGTATAACACCGTTACCAAATCCCTTAAAAATGGAGATGCAGTTCAAATAAAATCGGACGAAAAGGCAAAATAAAAACTGAAATAGATTCATAATAGATTATGAGTATCATTCTAAATATTGAAACAGCAACAACAAATTGTTCCGTCTCTCTTTCTAAAGAAGGAGAGACTTTTGCTTTACTAGAGGATAATAGTAAACAGTATTCTCATGCAGAACGATTACATGTATATATTAATCAAATTCTAGAAGAAAACAATATAAAATCTTCGCAAATAGATGCGATTGCGGTTAGTAAAGGTCCAGGGTCTTATACCGGGTTACGTATAGGAGTATCGGCGGCAAAAGGGCTTTGTTTCGCTTTAGATAAGCCGTTAATTTCTGTTTCTACATTAGAGGCTTTAGCACGACAAGTAAAAGAAGAAAATGGACTAATTATTCCTATGTTAGATGCTAGAAGAATGGAAGTGTACTCTGCTGTTTTTGATGCTAATTTCAATACGATTAGAGAAATTGAAGCACAAATTCTAGATGAGCAGTCTTTTGCTAGTTATTTAGAAAAAGGTAAAGTTTACTTTATTGGAAATGGAGTAGAGAAAACGAAAGGCTTAATTCAACATGAAAATGCTGTTTTTATTGACGATAAACTTCCTTCGGCAAACGAAATGTCTGTAGTTGCATATAATAAGTACAAAAAAAGCGACATAGAAGATGTCGCTTATTTTGAACCTTATTATTTAAAAGATTTCGTGGCTTTAAAACCTAAGAAGAAATCTTAAGCTTCTTTGTGAATTTCAACACTGTGTGGATAAGGTATATCTATTCCTGCAGCGTCTAATGCTTCTTTAGTACGTTCAATAATATCAAAGTTTACATCCCAGTAATCTTCTTTGTTTACCCAAACTCTAGTAAAGAAGTTAATAGAGCTATCTGCTAATTCCGATACATTCACGGCTGGTGCAGGATCTTTTAATATTTTAGGGTTTGATTCAATAACACTTAAAATAACCTCTTTTGTTTGCTTAATATCTGAATCGTAACCAACACCAAAAGTAAAGTCTACACGTCTTGTGTCTTCTGTACTTAGGTTTGTAATATTTCCGTTTGAAAGACTTCCGTTAGGAATAATAATTTCTTTGTTGTCTGGCGTTCTTAATTTAGTCGTAAAAATCTCAATCTCTTTTACCGTACCAGCTTCGCCTTGTGCTATAATATAATCTCCAATTTTAAAAGGTTTAAAAATTAAGATTAATACCCCACCAGCAAAGTTTCCTAAAGAACCTTGAAGTGCCATACCAATTGCTAAACCGGCAGCAGCAATAATTGCAGCAAAAGAAGTAGTTTCAACACCTAAGTTTCCAAGTATTGTAATTACTAAAAGAATTTTTAATACCCAGTTTAATAGGTTTACTAAGAATTTTTGCAACCCTAAGTCATACTCTCTTTTAGCCATTAATGTAGATAGGCCTTTCATTATTTTTTTAATAACCCAAGAACCTACAATCCAGATGGCAATAGCTCCTATAACTTTTAAACCGTAGGTAGTTATAAATTCCATGCCAATTTCTGCCCATTTTTCAATTTCCATAATTTTGTATTTTAGTTATTATTTTAGTTTGCGAATTTATAAATAGTATTGAAATTAATGGAGAAAGAAAAGGGTTTTAAACTTTCTTTAAGAAAAAAATGGAAGCTTGTTCTATATAATTACTCTTTTAAAAGTTGAATAGCATCTTCTGTTTTAGAAACCGCAAGTTTACAGGCTTTATTTAGGCAAACATAAATCATCGTTTTATCTTTTATAAACCTATTTTGTAGTAAAGGAAGTTTGCTTTTAGTTTCGCTTCCAGCAATTAGCTTATTAGGTAAATAGGTTTGATTTAGTTCCTTTACTTTTTGACTAGTATCTTCACCTGCAATTGCTACTTCGTAAAACGGCATTGTAAAGTTTAGCATTAAGTCTAACCAATTTGAAAATCCCGAAGCATATTCTTGCATTTCGGGTTTTACATTATTTAGCATCGTAGAGACCGTTTTGTAAAAGTGTATATTATCAAAATACTGAGACAGCTTAAATAGGTTTTTAGCCATGATAGAATTACTTGCAGGAATAACATTTTCTCTATATTCGATACTTCTTGAAACCAAGGAAGCGTCTAAATTAGAAGTGAAAAAGAACATTTTACTTTGGTCATCAAAAAAGTGATCTAGGCTATAGTTTGCTAAATCTCTAGCAGTGTTTAACCATTTTTCATTTAGCGTCACTTCGTATAAAGCGATAAAGGCTTCTATGGTTGCCGCATAATCCTCTAAATATCCGTTAATAGTGCTTTTTCCATTTTTGTAATTATGGAATAATCTTCCGTCGGCTTCTAGTTGTTTGTTTAAAATGAAGTTTGCATTTTTTTTAGCTACGTCTATATATTCTTTGTCGCCAAGAACACGATAAGCATCTATATAGCCCTTCAGCATAAGTGCATTCCAAGAAGTTAATGATTTATCGTCTAGTCTAGGTTTGTCTCTTTTGTTTCTTTCGGTTAAAAGAATTTCTTTCCAAGTGTTTTTCTTTTGAAGGAATTCTTCCATTGTAATATTATGCGTTTTTATAAAAGAGGCATCCGATTCTTTTCTAATCAATACATAGTTGTCATGCTCCCAATAACCATCCACATTTATATTATAATAGTTTGAAAATAGCTGGAAATCTTCTTTTAGTAATTTTTGAAGTTCCTCTTTTTTCCAAACATAAAAAGCTCCTTCTTCTAATGTGCCGGAAGCATTATTGCTATCTGCATCTAAAGAAGAATAAAAAGCACCTTCGCTATTGGTTAAATTACTTTTAACAAAGGCTAGTGTTTTGGTAATAACTTCCTTATATAGTTCGTTTTTTGTTAGGAGGTAGGCGTCGGCATACAAACTAACAAGTTGTGCATTGTCATAAAGCATTTTTTCAAAATGAGGAACGTGCCACTTAGCGTCCACCGAATAACGAGAGAATCCGCCTTACAATTGGTCAAAGATTCCGCCATAAGCTATTTTAGTTAAGGTATGATTTACATATTTTAGTAAATCTTCATCCTTGTTTTGATATGCATATCGTAATAAAAAGTGATAGTTGTTTGGCATCATAAACTTTGGTACTCTTTTCATTCCACCTTCATGATGATCAAAATGAGAGGACCAATTATTTACTGCTTTTTCAATAATAGCATTGGTAAAAACGGCTTCGTCTGTATTTAGCTTAACTAGGTCCACGGCTTTTATACCACTTTCTAATTTGTCTGCATATTCGGTAAGTTTCTCAGGTTTTTTAGCGTGTAATTCTGCTATCTGCTCCAGAGCTTGCATCCACTGTTCTTTTTTAAAATAGGTTCCTCCCCAAACCGGTCTGCCGTCCGGTAAAGCTACAACGTTTAGAGGCCAGCCCCCTTGGCCTGTCATGAGTTGTACAGCATTCATATATACTTGGTCAATATCTGGACGTTCCTCTCTGTCTACTTTTATATTTATATAATTGCTGTTCATTACCTGAGCAACTTCTACATCTTCAAAACTCTCATGCTCCATTACATGACACCAATGGCAAGCAGCATAACCAACACTAATTAAAATTAGTTTGTTTTCTTTTTTTGCTTTTGCTAGTGTTTCTTCGTTCCAAGCAAACCAATTTACTGGATTATGAGCGTGTTGTAATAGATACGGACTAGTTTCATGTATAAGGTTGTTTGTGAATTGCTGTGTCATGTTTTGTGTGGTTTGACTATTGCTGGTAAATACTATAGCAAGTTGAAAGGAAAAGAGTATTATGAGTTTTCTCATAATCAAAGTTAGTTAAATAACGGCACAAAAAAAGCGATCTACTAGAGATCGCTTTTTAATAATATTTTTAGAGTGATTTATTTTACTTCAAAAGTTAATTTTAAGTTTACTCTAAATTCTGTTACGTTATCATCTTTAACAACTGCACTTTGTGATTGTACAAATACAGATTTAATGTTCTTTACAGTTTTTGAAGCTTCTTTTATAGCTTTTTTTGTTGCGTCTTCCCAGCTTTTATCTGAATTAGACATTACTTCAATTACTTTCATTACTGCCATAGTATATCTTGGTTTTAAATTAATATTTAGTTGAACTATCAATTTACAAATTATTATACTAAAGAAAAAAACTATTAGCAATGATTTAACTATTAGTTAATGAGTAGGATAAGAATTATCCGTTTATAGCTTCAACAGTTTCAACTCTACCTTTAAGCATTTCTTTCAACATGTTTTCTATACCGTTTTTAAGGGTGAAAGTTGAAGAAGGGCACCCGCTACAAGCTCCTTGTAAAATAACTTTTACTTTTTTGCTTTCCGCGTCGTAAGATTCAAATTGAATATTTCCACCGTCACTAGCCACAGCTGGCTTGATGTATTCTTCAAGTATGTTTACAATCTCTTTTGAAGTGTCGTCAAGATTTTCATAAGTTTGATCTAAAGCTTCCGTAGATTTTTTTACAACTTCTGGAGCATCTGCAGTAACTACATCTTTTCCGTTTTCTATAAAAGTTCTTATAAATTCACGAAGTTCCATTGAAATATCATTCCAATCTGCAACTTCATATTTAGTAACCGAAACATAGTTTTCATCTAGGAACACACTTTTTACGAAAGGAAAGTGAAATAATTCTGAAGCTAGAGGAGAAGCTTTTGCTTCATCTATAGAAGTAAACTCAAAGGTAGCAGCAACTAGTTTTTTGTTAGCCACAAACTTCATTACCGAAGGGTTTGGAGTACTTTCAGCATATACTGTTACAGGTACTTTTTTAGCAGTTGCAGTTTCTTCTACAGCAATTCCGCCATCATTTAAGTAGTTTTGTATTTGTTCAGCAACTTCTTCTTGAACATCTGGCCATTCCACAATACTATATCTTTCAACAGCAATAAAATTACTGGTGATATATACTTTTTTTACAAATGGAAGGTAAAATAATTGTTGTGCTAATGGTGATGATTTAGCCTCGTCTATATTATTGAATTCAAAGCTTTGATGCTTGGTTATAAATTGGTTTAACTCAAACTTTACAATACTTGGATTGTTGGTTGCTTGTATAGAAACTTTATATGTGCTCATGATCAATCAAATTTTTTACAAAAATACTAAAAGAACACAAGAGTAATCTATATATTTGGGTTTTCTTAACTGTATTAAATGAAGTTAAAATCGATTAAGCAAAATCTTTAACTTTTGTTCTTAGATTTGTAAAGACTTATTTTTATATATTTGAGGGAATTATTTTGATTTAATGGAAAGGTTAAGTTGTAATAGATGTAAGAATGTGCATTTGCACAATTTGACTTGAAAACTAAAACTATGAATTTTAAAAAGTTATACCTTATAGTACTAGTTGTGTTTAGTACTCAATTTGTTAATTCTCAAGAAGGACTTCCTATATATACAGACTATTTAACAGATAATTACTATTTAATTCACCCTTCAATGGCTGGTGCAGCAAATTGTGCTAAGCTAAGAGTTACAGGTAGACAACAGTGGTTTGGTCAAGATGATGCACCACAACTAGCAACCGTAAGTGTAAATAGTAGAATTGGTGAAACACAATCTGCTATAGGAGGTATATTTTTTACAGATAAAAATGGGTTCCATTCTCAAAATGGAGCTTATGTAACTTATGCACATCATTTAATGTTTTCAAGAAGTGAAGTTGATTTAAACCAACTTTCTTTTGGATTAAGTGTAGGGATGATTCAGTATAAATTAGATGAAACATCTTTCTTAGCTGAAGGATTTGATCCTATTATTGCAGGAATTGAACAAAGCTCCACAAACTTTAATATAGACTTTGGTTTTTCTTACCACTTATATAACTTTTACGCACATGCAACAGTAAAGAATGTGTTGAATAATGAAGGTATTAATAACGATATAGAAGTAACAAGTAACTTAAGACGTTATTTACTTTCTGTTGGTTCTGTGTTTGGAAAATTTGGATCTGAGTGGAGTTATGAGCCTTCTGTATTATTTCAATATAAAGATGGAACAAAAGAAGCTTCATTTGATTTAAATGCTAAAGTTTATAAGGAAATGGACTTTGGTAAAGTTTGGGGAGGATTATCTTACAGACGTAGTTTAGATGGTGCAGAGTATTTAGATGGTACTACGGTTAGCGATCAAAAGCTTCAGTATATATCACCTCTTTTAGGTATTAACTATAACGACTTTATGTTTGCATATACTTATGCTTACCAAGCGAACTCTGTAGTATTTAATAATGGTGGTTTTCACCAAGTAACTTTAGGTTATAACTTTAACTGTAGAAAAGAAAAATATCACTGCTTATGTCCGGCAGTTAACTAATACAATTCACAAAAAAGCCTTCATGATTTATGAAGGCTTTTTTTTATAACTATACTTTCATGTTTCTGGATATTTGATATTACTTTTTTATCATGGATTTTGTCTTTTCTATCTTCTTTAAAAGTTTAATTTTGAATAATTAATTAACCTAAGGAACCCTATGCTTATCATAGGTTCTTCTATTAAAATCAATATTATGCCATTAATAAAAGCAGTAAATAATAAGCATCCACAAATACCAGAAGACTGTTATGTAGCAGAAAATGCAACCATTGTTGGTGATGTAACTATGGGGAAACAATGTAGCGTTTGGTTTAATGCTGTCATTCGAGGGGATGTGCATTTTATCAAAATGGGAAACAAGGTAAATATCCAAGACGGAGCCGTAATTCATGCTACTTATCAAAAGTCACCAACTACTATAGGAAATAATGTTTCTGTTGGGCATAATGCTATTGTTCATGGGTGTACCATTCATGATAATGTTTTAATAGGAATGGGAAGCATTGTAATGGATGATTGTGTTGTAGAAAGTAATAGTATTATAGCAGCTGGAGCTGTGGTAACTGCCAATACTAGAGTAGAGGCGGGGAGTATTTATGCAGGTGTTCCAGCAAAGAAAGTAAAAGATATAAGTAAGGAGTTAATCCACGGGGAAATTAATCGAATCGCAGAAAACTACGTAAAATATTCTAGTTGGTTTAAGGAAGACTGATATGTTAAAGTTTTAAAATACAGCTTAATAAGTGATAATTTTTCTTATCTTTAATATGTTGTATTGAGGTGCCTAGACTTACATTAGTGGCTGAGAGAATACTCATTGAACTTGTTGGATAATGCCAATATAGGAATACGACTTGCAAAGGAAACACTTGATAAAAAGCGTCAATCTGTTTCCTTTGTCATTTTTAGATATTTCTTGTTTTTAAAGAGTTCTAAAAATCTAAATATTCTACAGGGTAATCATTAGTTAGAAGCTGTTGCATTACTTCTGGCTTTCCGTTAGAATAGAATTTAAGAGTAGGTTTGTTTGTTACGTTATTAAGAAGGTTGTGCTGTCTTAAAACGGCTTTTGTTTGTCTTGCAACCGCTTCTCCAGAGTCAATAATCTTAATATGGCTAGGAAGAATTTCTAATAGCTGAGGTATCAAATACGGGTAATGAGTACAACCTAAAACAAGATAATCTATATTTGCTTTTAGCATAGGGTGCATATAGATCTTTAAGAGCTCTTTCATTTCATCGCTTGCAACTTTTCCGTTTTCTATTAAATCTACAATTCCTTCTCCTACCTGTTCAATCACTTTAATATCATTTGTGAATAGATTGGTCTTTTTATGAAAAAGATCGCTAGAAAGGGTTCCTTTGGTTGCTAGAATACCTATTGCTTTGGTTTTTGTTTGTAGTGCAGCTGGTTTAATAGCAGGTTCTATGCCTATAAAAGGAATATTGTATTTTTCACGCAGTTTGTGAATGGCGTTTGTTGTAGCTGTATTGCAGGCAACAACTATAAGTTTGCATTTTTTTTTAATTAGAAATTCTACATTCTTTTCGCTTAAAGAAAGTATTTCTTTATTGCTTTTATTTCCGTACGGAGCATTCTTGCTATCTGCTAAATAGATAGTGTTTTCATGAGGAAGTAAGGCGTTAAGTTCCTTCCATATAGAAGTTCCTCCAACACCAGAATCAAACATACCGATAGCTTGTTTACTCATGAGTTTTTAAATTGCATATAAAAGTAAATAAATACATTGAAAAAATAAATTAGTTTTTACTCTTTCCGCTTGTTATCGTTAGTTTATAAAATAAAAGAGCCGTCTTGTAGAAGACGGCTCTTTTGAAATTTTATTTCGATGTTTATTAGAAACCTAATTCTTTTTTTACATCTGCAAGTAAGTCTTTACCATCTGCCATGATAACTCCACCACCTTGTGTAGAATCTAATACATAAGCAAAACCTTGAGCTCTTGCTACTTTTAAGATAGCAGCTTTAGCTTTTTCAGTAATAGGCTTTAATAAGTCCATTTCTTTCTTTTGCATATCTTGTTGTGCTTGACCTTGGTATTCTTGAATGTTTTGTTGCATTGTTTGTACCTCGATTAAACGCTTTTGGTTTTCCTCGTCTGTTTTCGTGTTAGCTTCAGACTCATATAATTTCATTTTGTTTTGGTATTCTGTTACCATTGCTTTGATGTCTGCTTCGTACGTTTTACCAAGTTTGTCCATTTCAGCTTGAGCTGTTTTCATGTCTGGCATTTGAGAAATAAGTTCTTGTGTATTGATATGTGCAACTTTAGTTTGCGCTTGCATAAAGCTTGTTCCACCAATGAATAAAGCTGCTGCTAATAATAGGGTTTTAAATTGTTTCATTTCTTAAAGTTTAATTTGTGTTATAATTTTTGTTTTTAATTTTCGTCTTCTTTTTCGTTTTTCTGTTTTTCTCGCTCTTCTTTTGCTTTTCTACGATCTTCCAGAATTTTTTGTCTTCTTTCTTCTAGTTCTTGTTTACGCTTCTCTCTGTCTGATAATTTCTTTTCTGCAGCGTCTTCTATAACTTTTTCTTCTGTTTTAGGCTCTTCAGCTTCATTAACAGTTTTAGAACTTTCGTCTTCTTTGGTATCTACATTTTCTTCATTTGTAGTATTTCTTTCTTTTAGCCTTTCTTCTCTAATTTGTTTTCTAGCTTCAATAATACTATCTCTTCTTCTTTGTGCTTCTTCTTTTTTAGCTTCACGAGCTTCAAGAAGTTCTTGTCTGCGTTTTTCTGCTTCCGCTGCACGGGCTGCTTTCTTTTCTTCTAAAGCTTTTCTTCTTTCATCTATAGCATCATTTACTTCTGGTACTACATCTTCTGCTTGAGCTTCTCTTCTTTCTTTCTTAGAAGCTGCTTGCTCTCTTTTAGAAGTTCTTACAATTGCTCTAATAACTTGTTCACTTATATCGAATCTATCAGCGGAGTAAAGCATTACTACATCTGCAGATTTATCGAATATAAAATCATATTTTTTAGTTGAAGCAATGTCTTGAACTGCTGCAAATATTTGATCTTGTATTGGCTGAATTAATTGTCTTTTTTGGATCATTAAATCGCCGTTAGGACCAAATCTTTTTTGCTGATATTCTAAAATTTCAAGCTCTTCAAACTTAATATCTTCTTCTCTCTCTGCAACAAGCTCATTTGTTAAAAGAACTTTTTCGTTGCTTAGGTCTTTTCTTTTTTGCTCAATAACACTTAATCTAGATTCTATTTCCGATTTCCATTTCTGAACTTTAGAATCTAACTGTGAAGTTGCTTCTTGGTATTCAGGGATGTTTTCTAAAATATATTCTGTGTCAATATAACCGATTCTTACACCACGTTGTGCTTGAATATTTGTTATGTTGAGCATAAATCCAATTGCCAGTAAAATAAGAACTTTTGATTTCATCTGTTTTATATTTTATAATTTATTGGCTTATAAATTTTATAAAAGGACAGATGATTATTTGTTGCTATTCTGTCACTTTTAGAATTAAGCTTTTCAAAATTAACGAAATTTAATTTTAAAAATTTCAATTCCTTTTCTAAATAATCAATTTGTTAATAGAAAATACCGTGCCAAGTTTTAATTTCAATTAAAATTGTTGTCCGATTATAAAGTGTGTTTGCCATCCACTTACTTGATTTCCTTGACCTGGAACTGTGTCGAAACCGTGACCAAAGTCGATACCAAGTAATCCGAAAGCAGGCATAAATAAACGTAAACCTAAACCAGCAGACCTTTTAATATTAAACGGACTGTAGTCTCTAAAGCTGTTATGTGATATACCTCCTTCTAAGAATCCTAATACATAAATTTTTGCAGTAGGTTTTAGTGTAATAGGGTAACGTAACTCTAAGGAGTATTTGTTGTAGATAGATCCACCATCATTTGTAACATTACCATTTTCATCTATTGGTTGTAATGATTGGTTTTCATATCCACGTAAAGCAATAGATTCTCTACCATCTAAACTATAACTTCCTAAACCATCTCCTCCAAGGAAGAAACGTTCGAAAGGAATAACTCCTCTATCATTGTTATAAGCTCCTAAGAAACCAAATTCAATACTTGGACGTAGAACTAATTTATCAACGATACGTGTATACCAATCTGCTTTAAATTTAATTTTATAGAATTCTAACCATTTAAAACGTTCTTGATCAATTTCTGAAACTCTTGCTGCTGCATTGTTTCTTACGAAATCATTATTGTTTGGGTTATCTCTTACATCTACTTTTTCATCTCTTTCTGCTGCTAAAGCTGAATAATCTACATTATTAAATAAAGAATATGGTACAGAAAGCTTTGCTGTAATACTAAAGTTAGATCCTCCTGTAGGGAAAACAGGATCGTTATATGTATTGTTTCTACTTAAACCAATAGTATATGCTAAGTTGTTTGAGTATCCATTTCCGAAGGTAAATAAACCAGTATTATAGTTTAATAAATCATAATGTTGGTAACTTACCGCTTGTGATAATGTAAAGTAATCATCTGGTACCGAAAGACGTTTTGCTAAACCTACAGAAATACCTGTAATATTAAAACGTTTGTCTTTATCTGCATTTCCTGTTCTTGGGTTGTATAAGAACTGCTTTGAATGCGAAATAGAAGTAGAGAACTGTACTGGTTTTTTACCACCTAGCCATGGTTCTGTAAATGAGAAACTATAGGTTTGGTAAAATCTGCTTGCTTGTAAACGAAGCGCTAGTTTTTGTCCGTCACCTCTTGGTACAGGTTTATAAGCTTCTTTGTTTAAAATGTTTTTAATAGAGAAGTTATTGAAAGATAAACCTAAGGTACCTATGAAACCACCTCCACCGTAACCACCTTGTAGTTCGATTTGGCTAGATCCTGTTTCAACAACACCGTATTGTAAATCTATAGTTCCTTCGTTTGGATTAGGGTTTTTAAAGTCTGTTGAAATTTGTTCAGCATCAAAGAAACCTAATTGACTAAGCTCTCTAATAGTACGAACAACATTTGCTTTACTATATAGTTGACCTGGACGCGTACGTAACTCTCTGTAAATTACTTTATCGTTAGTAACGTCATTTCCACGAACGGTAACGCTATTGAAGTATGTAGGTTTTCCTTCAGAAATTCTAATTTCCATATCAATAACATTTCCTTCTGCATTTACTTCAACAGGGTTGATAGTAGAGAAAAGGTATCCGTTATTTTGATATAGGTTTGTTAGGTCGTTAGCGTCTGGTTTTGTGTTGTCAGCAATTCTTTCTTGTAAAAGAACTCCGTTATAAGTTTCTCCTTTTTTAATTCGAAGAATTCTACCTAATTGATCGTCTGTATATACAGTATTTCCAATAAAAGAAATATCACCAAAAGTATATTGTTCTCCTTCTTCTAGATCAACATACAATGTTACTGTATTGTCTTTGTTGTTTACTAAGCTATCTGAAATGATTCTAGCATCTCTATAACCGTTTTCTTTGTATTTGTCTACAACGCTAGTTAGGTCTTCTTTAAAATCGTCTTTAATATATTTAGAACGTTTTAGTAAGTTAAAAAAGCTTTTCTTTTTTGTGTTTTTCATTGCTTTACGAAGCTTTTTCTCTGTTAAAACAGAATCTCCTGTAAATACAATGTCTTGCACTTTTACTTTTTTTCCTTTGTCTATAGCTAATACCATATTAACTCTAGATTTTTGTAAAGAGTCTATAACCTCTACGTTATTGATATTGACTTTAGCATTATAGAAACCATCTTTTTTGTACTTGTTTACTAAGTAGTTTTTTGTTGTAGTAACTAAGTTTTCAGTCACTTTAACTCCTTTAGTAAGTTTGTTTTCTTTAATGATAGACTCTCTTTTACCTTTCTTAACACCTGTAATTTTTACTTCGTTAAGTTCTGGTAAATCGGCTAATCTAATTTCTAGGTAAGCATTATTGTCTTCTACTTTTAAAAGGTAGATGTCAATGTCATTAAAAAGATTAGAGTTCCAAAGTTTTTTAATAGCGTTACTAATTTCCTCACCAGGAATTTGTATTTCACTACCCTTCTTAAGTCCAGAATAAGTAATGATTGTTTGTTCGCTAAAATTAGTGTTTCCGTTAACAGTTATTTCTGCTAAGGTGTACTTTTTTCCTTTTTCAAATGTAGTTTCTTGAGCAAAAGTGCTTAAACTAAATACTGTAAATAATAATGCTATAAAACGTGTAGTAAATGCTTTCAAAGGCATAAACTTAGCTAAGTTGTTCACTTGTTTTCCCAAATCTTCTTTCTCTTTTTTGATATTCTATAATTGCCTCGTACAGATTTTGCTTTTTAAAATCTGGCCATAAGGTTTCCGTAAAATAAAGTTCTGCATAGGCTATTTGCCACAGCAAAAAGTTGCTAATACGTTGTTCGCCACTAGTTCTAATAAGCAAATCTACGTCTGGTAAATTGTGCGTGTAAAGATGCTCATTTATAAATGATTCATCAATATTATCTGGCGAAATTATATTATTTTTAACTTTAATTGCTACTTTTTTTACTGTATTTATTAATTCTTCCCTTGATCCGTAGCTTAAAGCTAAAGAAAGCGTTAATCTATTGTTAGTTTTTGTTTTGTCAATAACTTCCAGTAATTCTTTATGCACTTTTTTAGGAAGTGCCTCTAGGTTTCCTATTGCAGAAAGTCTTATGTTGTTTTTTTGAAGGGTTTCAATTTCCTTTTTTAAGGAAGAAACTAAAAGTCTCATAAGAGTTTTAACTTCTAGTTTTGGTCTGTTCCAGTTTTCTGTAGAAAAGGCGTAAAGAGTAAGATTTTCAATACCTAATTCGGCTGAAGCTTCTACTATTTCGCGAACCGATTTTGTGCCATTTTCATGACCAAAAGCGCGAATCATTCCTTTTTGTTTTGCCCATCTACCGTTTCCATCCATGATGATGGCTAGGTGTTTAGGAAGTCTGTTAGTGTCTATTTGTTCTTTTAAATCCATTTAAAAAATGCAGTAACATGGTGTTTTACCAAAAGTATAAGTTAATGTAATTCCAGTAAATACATACCAGTCGTTATTGTTTGTGTTACCAAAAGCAAACCTGTCAAAAAGTTCTTCAGCATCAGGAACACTTCCATCAATTTCATCTGTAAAAGTATATCTAGCTCCTATTTCTCCTGCAAGAATAAGGCTGCTAGCTATTTGGTGTTTGTAGCCTAAAACCATAGGAATTCCGTAAGCTAAACTAGAAGTATTGTCGTTTACAAATTGGCCATTTTGTCCAAAATGGAAATTATCGTGTTTTGCAACGGTAATTCCAGTATATAAGTAAGGTGTAGCGTTTGTTTTACGATTGTGTAAGTTGAAATCGAAAAAGGTAAATTCTAATCCTAAAGAGGCTTCTATTATATGATTATTGAATTTATAGTCTCTTTCTTTTCTTCTTGGGTCGTCAGAATTACTGTCTATTCCTTCTAATTCTGTGTATATAAGAGAAAAACGGAAAGAGTGTCTAGCACTTCTATTCCATTTAAAAATCCCGCCTATTGCAGGTTTATTAGGAGATATATGTTTTGTTGAACCTACATCACCAATAAAATTACTTCCTCCTGCAAAAACACCAACCTCATAGGTTTGTGCATGCGAGAGCTGTATGGTGATAAGACTCAATACTATAATAAAAAAATACCTCATAAATAATTAAAAGTTTGCAAATATAATAAATAAGATTAGCCTTTAACAATTTGAAACAAATTGATATGTGATTAAACTAATTATCTGCTAATTTATTGTTTTAATTGCGTTTGTCTTCTCCCCAAAGTAATTTTTTTCTCAGCGTATCTAAAAAGCTTTCGTCTAGTAATTCTAGCATTTTTATAGTAAACGGAGCCTTTTTAATTTTGATCACCGTATTGTTGTCTAAGGTTGCAATTCTAGAGTCAAGTGATACTAAATGCTGATTTTCTCTACCGTTTACTTTTAATTCAATTTCTGTAGAATCTGGTATAACCAAAGGTCTTGCACTTAGGTTGTGAGGTGCAATAGGTGTTAATACAAAACTGTTTGTTGATGGTGTAATTACTGGTCCGCCACAACTTAAAGAGTACCCTGTAGAACCTGTAGGTGTTGAAACAATTAATCCGTCACTCCAATAAGAAGTTAAATATTCGTTGTCTAATAAGGTATCCACGGTAATCATCGAAGTCGTGTTTTTTCTGCTTACAGCAATTTCGTTTAACGCATAATTAGCTTCTAAAATATCTTTGTTTTCCGGACTGGTTTCTACACTAAGTAAACTACGTTCAGAGATTTTATATTGTTTATTTAAAATGCTGATAAAAGCTTCTTCAATTTCATCTGTTTGAATGGTTGCTAAAAAACCTAAACGACCTGTGTTAATTCCAACAATAGGGATGTTTAAATCTTTAACATACGTTATGGTTCGTAAGATGGTACCGTCTCCACCAATACTAATTAGTAAGTTAAAACTCTTGTCTAATTCTGTAAAAGATTGAATTTCTGTGTTGTTTCTAACTTTTTCGTCTAACTGTTTTAGAAATTCTTTTTCAATACAAACCGAAATCTTCTCTCTTAAAAGAACATCTAATAAAATAGCGAAAGCTTCCGAGGTTTTCTTAGTATAATATTGGCTGTAAATAGCAATCTTCATATTATATGTTTAAATATTTATTTAAATAATCAGATCGCTCTTTTAAGCTTTCCATATAAGAGTCTTCTTCGTGTCCTGAAACAACATTGTACCCATAACGTCTAAATGTCTGCATGATATCGTTAAGTCCAGTGTTTCCAACTTTCAAGGTTAGTTGCGCTATATCGTTTTCAATTTTTGAAATAAAAACACCTAGAAGTTTCCCATTATTAGATTCTACAATTTGACTAACCTCGCTAAACGAATAATCGTTCAAACTTTTTTCAACAATTAAGATGCCACCCGCTTCAGCAAAAAAAGGTGTTTCGTTAAATAATCGAATAATATCATTTAATTCGTAATAGCCTAAATAGGTGTTTTTTGCATCTAAAACAGGCATGATATTGGTGGAATTCTGTGCAAAAGCTTCTAATATATCTAACCAATTGGTTTCTTGTCTTACAAAAAAGCCTTCCGCAGCATATAAAATATCTTTAATAGACTTGTTCGTTTCAAAACAATGAGCATCTGTTTCAGAAATACAACCTAAGTACACATTCTCTTCGTTTTTAATGGGTATATGCGAGTTGGTCAGCTGGTTAAACAGCAACTTTAAGTCGGTAACATCCTCGTTAATTGAGAGGGGTTTTATGTCGTTAATTATGTAATCTGAAAGATTCATTTCTTCTAATTTGTTTTTGCAAATTAATCAAAAAAATAGTACAATAAGGCTGTTCTACTTTGTATTTTTGCAGAACTAATAAAATTTCTTACAATGACGAAATTAAGCGTAAATATTAATAAGATAGCTACTTTAAGAAACTCTCGAGGTGGAGATTTGCCTAATGTAGTACAGTTTGCAAAAGATGTGCAGCGTTTTGGAGCAGAAGGAGTAACTATTCATCCTAGACCAGACGAAAGACATATACGTTATCAAGATGCTTACGATTTAAAACCGGAAGTTTATACAGAATATAATATTGAAGGAAATCCTATTCCGAAGTTTGTAGATATGGTTCTAGAAATAAAACCAACACAAGTAACTTTGGTGCCAGATAGTGTAGACGCACTAACAAGTAATGCAGGTTGGGATACTATTAAGAATAAAGATTTCTTGGTAGAGGTTATTCAAGAATTTAAACGAAACGGAATTAGAACTTCTATTTTTGTAGATCCAGATTTAAAGCAAATGGAAGGCGCTAAAGAAACAGGAACAGATAGAATTGAATTATATACCGAAGCATTTGCGCATCAATATGGCTTAGGAAACAAAGAAGCCATTCAACCGTATGTTGCATGTGCGGAATTAAGTAACAAATTAGGCTTAGGTGTAAATGCTGGTCACGATTTATCTTTAGATAATATTCATTATTTCAAAGAAAATATTCCGGGTTTATTAGAAGTTTCTATTGGTCATGCACTAGTTTCAGAAAGTCTTTATCTTGGAGTAGAAAATGTTATTCAAATGTATTTACAAAGATTGAAGTAATTTTATTAATTAAAATCAAGCATAGGTGGAAGAAAAAGAAATATTATACGCAAAAGTAATAGGAGAAGGAAAACCATTTGTAATCCTTCATGGTTTCTTAGGAATGGGAGACAACTGGAAAACGCTAGGAACGCAATTTAGCGAAGCAGGTTTTCAAGTGCATTTAGTAGATCAACGTAATCATGGTAGAAGTTTTCACGATGCTACATTTAATTATGAAGTTTTAGTTTCAGATTTAAAAAGATATTGTGAAGAGCATCAACTAGAAGATATTGTTTTGTTAGGTCACTCCATGGGAGGGAAAACAGCAATGCTATTTGCTTCAGAATATCCTGAATTGGTTTCTAATCTAATAGTTGCAGATATTTCTCCTAGATTATATCCAATTCATCACGATGTGATTTTAGAAGGTCTGAATAGTTTAGATTTCGATAAAATAAAATCTAGAGGACAAGCAGATAAAATGCTTTCTCAATATATTACTCATTTAGGGGTTCGTCAATTTTTATTGAAGAATTTATACTGGGTTGAAAAAGGAAGGTTGGACTTACGTTTAAACTTACAGGCTTTAATCGAAAACATTGGCGAAGTAGGTGAGGCACTTCCTATACATGCTAAATTTGATAAAGACACTTTGTTTCTTCGTGGTGATAAAAGCGAATATATTGGTGAACAAGATCAAGCTATTATTAGCAGACACTTTCCGGAAGCAAAAATTATTACTATTTCCAATTCGGGACATTGGTTGCATGCCGAAAATCCAGAAGATTTTTACCAATCTGTAATAGATTTCGTATCTTTCTAGATAATCAATTTAAAAAAATAAAATATGTATTTAATAATAAGACTTTTGCTAAATGCTATTGCCGTTTTTGTGCTAGCAAATATTTTAAATGGCGTAGGTGTAGATAGTTACGTAACTGCAATTATTGTAGCCTTAGTACTTTCTATTTTAAATCTTATTGTAAAACCAATATTGGTGATTTTAACCTTGCCAATTACCATCATTACCTTAGGACTATTTATGTTTGTTATAAATGCCGGATTGGTACTTCTAGCAGATAAATTTGTAGACGGTTTTTCGGTGAGTTCTTTTTGGACAGCCATGTTGTTTTCTGTCTTATTGTCTATCCTTCAATCCTTATTACAATCCTTCTTAGTTAAGGATAACTAATTCATCCTAAAAGCTATAGGTTTTTAATTGGCTTTCAAGTAAAGTTGTTTGATTATTTTGTTTAATAAATAACTTTACTTGAAATTAGCTAGTTTACAATACGTTAAAAACTTTGTAGTAGTCTAAAAAAATAGTACTTTTGCACTCCTTTTTGAATGGAAAAATGTGTTAAAGCACGCTTTAAGCATTCTGTTTTAAGAGGTCTTTCCCTATAAAATCGGGAAATTAAATAACTAGTGTTAACGTCCAATAAAGGACTTTATATCATTTATAATGAATATTACAAGAGAAAACATTGATGCATTAAATGCTGTAGTAAAAGTAGACATCGCTAAAGAAGATTATAGCGATAAAATTGAAAAAATCTTAAGCGATTACAGAAAAACAGCTAACATTCCTGGATTTAGAAAAGGTCACGTACCAATGGGAATGGTTAAGAAACAATATGGTAAAGCCGTTTTAGTTGATGAAGTAAACAAACTTTTACAAGAAGGATTAAATAAATATTTAACGGAAGAAAAGTTAGATGTTTTAGGACAACCATTACCAAAAACGCAAGACGAAATAGATTGGGATGCTGGTGATTTTTCTTTTGAATTTGAATTAGGTTTAGCACCAGAATTTGAAGTAGAATTAAAAAGTAAAAAACCAATTACACATTATAAAATTGTTGCTGGAGACAAAATGATCGACGATCAAGTTGAAAACATCCAAAAACAATATGGTAAATTAATTTCTCAATCTACAATTGAAAAAGACAGTGAAATCACTGGAACTTTTAAAAACGAAGAAAAAGAAATTGAAAATACAGTAACTTTAACTTTAGATAAATTTAAAGGAGCTGCAAACGCAAAGAAATTTGTTGGAGCTAAAGTTGGAGATGTAATTACATTAAAAACAAAAGGTTTATATAACGACGATCATGAATTAATGCATGCATTAAAAATTCAACATGATGAAGCACACGGTTTAGATATCGAAGTAACTTTTGAAGTAACTGAAATCAACAAACGTGAGTTAGCAGATTTAGACCAAGAGTTATTTAACAAGTTATTTGCAGACGGAAGCGTAACTTCTGTTTCAGAATTAAAAGACAAGATCAAAGAAGATGCTGAAAAGCAATTCGTGCAACAAGGTGATCAAAAACTTTTAAATGATATTACAGAGTATTTAGTAGACAATACTAAATTTGATTTACCAGCAGCTTTCTTACAAAAATGGATGCAAACTGCAGGTGAGCAACAATTAACAGAAGAGCAAGCTAAAGAAGAGTACGAAAAGTCTGAAAAAAGCTTACGTTACCAGTTAATCGAAGGAAAGTTAATTACAGATAACAATATTCAAGTTACTCTAGAGGATATTAAAGGTCAAGCTAAAAACATGATCAAAATGCAAATGGCTCAATTTGGTCAAATGAATCCTTCAGATAAAGAATTAGAAGATATTGCTGCACGTGTACTTTCTAATCAAGACGAAGCTAGAAGAATTTCTGAGCAAATCATTAGCCAAAGATTATTAGATATCTATAAAGAAAAAGCTAATATCGAAACGAAAGAATTAACTTACGAAGACTTCGTAAAAGAAGTTTACGGAGATAACAAATAACCAAAAGGTGTCTCTTGTTTTAAGAGAAAATCCGTAATACGTCAGAAAGATTTTTTAAATCTGAAGATTGAAAGGTTAAAGAATAAATCCTTATATTTAGGCGTTAAAACTTTATGAGTTCTAACGCCTTTTTAAATAACAAAACACATAAGTCAACATATGGATTACGCAAAAGAATTTGAAAAATTCGCAATAAAAGATCAAGGAATTAGCAGCACTTACTACAACAAGATTATTAGTAGTATGTACCCAACAAACTTGACGCCAAATATCATTGAAGAGCGCCAAATGAACATCGCTATTTTTGATGTTTTCTCTCGTTTAATGATGGATAGAATTATATTCTTAGGAACTGGAATTAACGATCAGGTTGCAAATATTATTCAAGCACAGTTACTATTCTTAGAAAGTACAGATGCTAATAAAGATATTCAAATATATATCAACTCTCCAGGAGGTAGCGTTTATGCTGGATTAGGTATTTATGATACGATGCAGTTTATCAAACCAGACGTTGCAACTATTTGTACAGGTATGGCAGCATCTATGGGTGCCGTTTTATTATGTGCAGGAGCAAAAGGAAAACGTAGCGGATTAACGCATTCTCGTGTGATGATTCACCAACCTTTAGGTGGAGCACAAGGACAAGCAAGTGATATCGAAATTACAGCTCGTGAGATTTTAATCTTAAAAGAAGAACTTTATAATATTATAAGTAAGCATTCTGGTCAAGATTACGACAAAGTATACAAAGATAGTGATCGTGACTACTGGATGAAAGCTGATAAAGCTAAAGAGTACGGAATGATTGATGAGATTTTAGTGAGAAGCTAAAATAGAAATGAAAAATAGGAATTAAATTATAATGGCAGAAAAAGATTTAGAATGCTCGTTTTGTGGTAGAAAAAAGCCAGAAACTAATTTATTAATTGCTGGGCTTGATGCACATATCTGTGATAGGTGTATAGAGCAGGCGCATGGTATTGTTGTAGAAGAATCTAAGCAAACAGATAATAGTGATTTATCTGCAGAGCTAGTTTTACGCAAGCCGCAAAAAATTAAAACCTTTTTAGACGAATATATTATAGGTCAAGATTCTACTAAAAAGGTAATGTCTGTTGCTGTATATAATCACTATAAAAGATTATTGCAACCACCTACAGATGATGATATTGAAATTCAAAAATCAAATATCATTATGGTTGGTCAAACAGGAACCGGTAAAACCTTAATGGCAAAGACAATAGCAAAAATGCTTAATGTACCATTAGCAATTGTAGATGCAACAGTTCTAACTGAAGCTGGTTATGTTGGAGAAGATGTAGAAAGTATTTTAACAAGACTACTTCAAGCTGCAGATTATAACTTAGAGAAAGCTGAAAAAGGAATCGTTTTTATAGATGAAATAGATAAGATTGCTCGTAAGAGTGACAACCCATCTATAACTCGTGATGTTTCAGGGGAAGGAGTACAGCAAGCTCTTTTAAAGTTATTAGAAGGAACAGTTGTGAATGTTCCGCCAAAAGGTGGGCGTAAGCATCCAGACCAAAAGTTTATTGAAGTAAATACAGAAAACATTCTATTTATTGCAGGTGGAGCGTTTGACGGAATTGAGCGTGTAATCTCAAAAAGACTAAATATGCAGGCTGTAGGTTACAGCGCTTCTATGAGCGATGATGTTGTAGACCACAACCATTTATTACAGTATATTATTCCAAAAGATTTAAAAGACTTTGGTTTAATACCTGAAATTATTGGTAGACTTCCTGTATTAACTTACATGGATCCTTTAGATGCAAAAACACTAAAAGCTATCTTAACAGAACCTAAAAATGCTATCGTTAAACAATATAAGAAATTGTTTGAAATGGATGATATTGCATTTACTATTACAGATGGTGCTTTAGATTTTATTGTAGAAAAAGCTGTTGAATATAAACTAGGAGCAAGAGGATTACGTTCTCTTTGCGAAGAGATTTTAACAGATGCTATGTTTGAGTTACCAGGAACTAAAGAGGCTAAATTAAACGTAACAAAAGCTTACGCTGAAGAAAAGCTTACTAAAACTACAATTAAAAAGTTGAAAGCTGTTTCGTAAGAAAAGCTAGTAGTATAAAAAAGAAACCCAAGCAACTTGCTTGGGTTTTTTTATGCTGTTTTAGGAAGCTTTTTTATTTTAAACTAACTGTGTATTAAGTTTCAGTAACTCCTCCAGGTAATCTCTAGAGTTTGAAAGTCTAGGAATTTTATGCTGCCCTCCTAATTTGTTGTTTTGTTTTAACCAATCATAAAACAGTTTTTCTCTTGCAATATGAATTTTAGGTTCGTTTAGGGTAATATTATTTTGACGTTTGGCTTCATAATCCGAATTCAATGATTTTAATGTATTATCAAATAATTCGTTAAAACGGTTTATATCATTTGGAGGTTTTTTAAACTCAATCAGCCATTCATGTGCACCTTTTTCTTTTCCTTGCATAAAAACAGGGGCAGCGGTGAAATCTACTATCTCAGCTTCAGTTTCTTTACATACTACTTTAAGTGCTTCTTCAGCATTTTCAATAATTAATTCTTCTCCAAAAACATTTATATGATGTTTTGTTCTACCAGAAACCTTTACTCTATACGGACTAATAGATGTAAATCTAACAGTATCACCAATCTTGTATCTCCATAGTCCGGCATTTGTAGTGATAATTACTGCGTAGTTTTTTCCTATTTCTACTTCGCTTAACGGAATTACTTTTTCGTCTTTGCTTCCATAGGTATCCATCGGAATGAATTCATAGAAAATACCATAATCTAGCATCAGTAGAAGTTCGCTAGAATTGTTTTGATCTTGAATAGCAAAAAATCCTTCCGAAGCATTATAAATTTCGTAGTACTTGAAATTACTATTTGGTAAAATAGCTTTGTATTGTTCTTGGTAAGGTTTGAAGCTTACTCCCCCATGAAAATAGACTTCAAGATTTGGCCAAACTTCGTGAATATTTGTTTTTTTGGTGGTTTCTAATACGTTATTAAGTAATACCAACATCCAAGAAGGTACACCTGCAAGACTCGTAACATTTTCGTTGATAGTTTCATCTACAATTGCTTGCATTTTGTGCTCCCAATCGCTCATTAAGGAAACCTTATTACTTGGTGTGCTACTGAATTCTGCCCAAAAAGGCATATTGTCAATTAGAATAGCGCTTAAATCACCAAAAACAGTCCCGTTTTCGGTATACAGCTCTTTGCTTCCTCCAAGTCGTAAACTCTTACCTGTAAATAGTTGAGCATCTTCATTATTGTTTAAATACATGCACAATAAATCTTTACTAGCTGCATAATGGCAATCTTCTAATGAGTCTGAACTTACCGGAATAAACTTACTTTTTGCATTGGTTGTTCCGCTAGATTTGGCAAACCATTTTATAGGCGTTGGCCAATAAATATTATTTTCACCTTGTCGTGAACGCTCTATATTACTTTGAATCTCTTCGTAGGTAGAAACAGGAACTCGTTCTGCAAATTCCTTATAGGTTTTAATAGACTTAAAATCATACATCTTACCAATTTCAGTGTTTTCCGCTGTGTTAATTAGCGAGAATAATAGTTCGTTTTGTACTTCGTTTGGGTATTTTAAAAACAATTCAATTTGATGAAATCGTTTTTTTAAAAACCAGGAAGCAATAGAATTGACTATAGGAATTGGCATATTTATATTATCTTTAAAAGTTTAAAAATAAGACTTTTTTTTTATGTTATACCAAGGTGTTTTGACAAAAATGGAAACCGAATTCTCACAGCCAATTCAATATTATTTGGTGTTTGATTCCGATTTCTTAAATATGAATCAATTATTAGGTAAAACGCTTCAGATGAAGTTTGTTGGCTACCAATGTTTAAACTGTGGTTTGAATAAGGAAATCTACCGGCAAGGATTCTGTAAGAGTTGCTTTTTTGATATTCCGCAAGCAGCAGATTGGATTATGCGTCCAGAGTTAAGTACCGCCCATTTAGATAAAGAGGATAGAGATTTAGAATACGAAAAGAAAGTGCAGCTACAGCCGCATATTGTGTATTTGGCTAACTCTAGTAATGTGAAGGTTGGGGTGACAAGAAAATCGCAAGTACCAACGCGTTGGATTGATCAGGGAGCTCATGAAGCCATCGAAATTGTTGAGGTTCCTAATCGTTACTTGGCAGGAATTACCGAAGTTGCTTTAAAAGAGTTTGTTGCCGATAAAACGAATTGGCGAACTATGTTGAAAAATGACATTGCAGATGAAGATTTAGTTGCTTGGCGCGAAAGACTAAAAACTCATATTCCAGAAGAAGCAAAAGATTATTATATTGAATCGAATACCGAAACGAATATTGATTTTCCAGTTTTGCAATACCCTGAAAAACCAAAAAGTTTGAACATTAAAAAGGAAGGTTCTTACACAGGAAAACTAGTTGGTATAAAAGGCCAGTACCTTATTTTTGAAGACCAACGCGTTTTTAATATAAGATCCAATGAAGGGTTGATAGTACAGATCGAAATAAGTTAATCAATCAAATATAAATCTAAAGAAAAATCACCAACATTTCCGTTGGTGATTTTTTTTGCTTTAATATGAAAATAAAAGGCAACAAAAAAACACGCTTAAATTAAAAAGCGTGTTTTTGTATATGTAAATTAAGAATGAACTACTAAATATCTTCAGCGTCTCTTAAGCCTTGAATATAAGCAGCCTTAGATAATTGTCTTCTACGTTTAACCGATGGTTTTGTAAAAAACTGATTCTCTCTTAAATTCTGCATTACTTTCACATTTCTGTGTTTACGTTTGTAACGTTTTAAAGCACGTTCTATATTTTCGCCTTCTTTAATTTCTATTCTTAACATAATGATTCTTTAATTGTGGATGCAAAAGTAATTCAATTATTCTAATTTTTATAATATTTCAGTAAGTTTTTTACTTAACTGTGTCTTTTACTGTTTCTTTCTTCTTTTTTCCTCCAAAAATTCCGCCTAAAACATCTTTTACACCTTCTTCAATAGTTGGTTTGGTTGGTGTTGTTTTAGTTGAGTCTTTTGGGGTGTTATTTGTGTTGTTGTTATTTCCGCCCATAATACCTCCTAAAACATCTTTAATTGGATTGTTTTCTTGTGTTTTGGTACTGTCAGTTTTTGGTTTCGTTCCGCCTAAAACATCACCAATAATATTTCCTAGTTGTTCGGAACCTTGATTTAAAAGTTTTTGTTTTTCAATCTCAATTAATTGTTTCGTAAGATTCGTGATTCCGGTTTTTAAATCTGTTTTAACGCTTGGAGTCATAAATGTTCCACCAATAATAGCTGTAACTGGAATGGTTATATTCTCCACAGCAGGATCGTTTATTTTTCCAATTAGCCTATTGATTTCGCTTCCTAAGTATTTGGCAGGAACTTCTAGAACGGCATTGTAAGCCATGCTTTTGTCAAAACCATGAGAGCCATCCACAGTTATTTTTATGTCTTTATATTTTATGTCAAATGGTTCTACATTTACTTTTCCGTCTTTAAAGTCTAATTTCGTTTTTAAATCTTTTAAATCCAGTTTACTGAAATCAATGAAATTTAAAGCATTGTCTAGTTTGCTTAGTAGAGGAGCAGATGCAGAGCTTATTTCGGTAGTTAATAATTCGGCAAGAGCATTTCCAGAGATAGAGGATAGTTTTGGTGAAAACTCTTCGTCTAAATCTCCCGATAAATTTATAGTTGTATTTAACTTTCCTTGTAGGATTTTAGAAATTGGTGCTAAACTTTCAAGTAATTCTAAACCTGTAAAAGATTGAGAGATATCAAAGTTTTTAATACCTAGATTCATATTGAAAAGAGGCGTTTTGTTTTTGGTGTTTACCAAACCAGAAATAGCAATGTCACCATCAAATATATTAGAAGTCATATTGTCTAAATCTGCTTGCTCATCTTTAATTCGTAATACTCCTTTTACATTTTTAAGCGTAAGATTATCATATAATACTGTTTTAGCATCTACTTGAATTGTGCAATCTAAAAAAGCAGGAATTTTTAACGATTCTTCTTCACTTGTGGTTTTGTTTTTAGCAGCAACTTCTGTGTCTGCAACCATAAAATCACTAATAGCAAAAGTGTTTGATTTTACATTGAAATTTCCTTTTAATTTCCCGTCACTTAATAAAAACCCTAGTAAATTGTTGATGTTACCTGTAGCGTTTAAGTCGCTTTTTCCTGTTCTAGCATCAAAGCTATCTAAAGAAACTATACCAGGATGAAAAGTTACATCTGCCTTACTAATATGAATTGGGTTTACAATATCTTCACTTGAAAATATAAAATCAGTAATACTAACGCTTCCGTTGTTTTTTATTCGTTTGTATGCATTAGTCTCTATAGCCTGCATATCAAAAGCTGTATTTAATTTTGCTTTTAATATTCCACTTAATTCTTTATCTATGCTTACAGGGTATGCTTTAGTAATATTTGCTAAGTTTAAAACACCATCTATATCTGCATTAACTAGCATGTTTTTGGTGATGTTTTTTATGGTTGCTGAGGATTTAAAAACATCTTGATCTATTTTGAAGTTAAGAGTCTTGATGTTTAAATATGTATTGTCAATATTTCCATCATCGTTTTTAACCGATGCGTTTATTGCGATATTTTCAACACGTTTTGGTAAGTCAGGGTACTTAAAGGACGCATTATTAGAACTTATATTAATATCTAAATGCGGAATAGTAGTATCGTTATTTACCCCTTTAATATTTCCTTTTACTTTAAAGTTTCCTGTTGTTGCTACGTTTTCAATGTTTTTAGAATATTCCTTAGGTATTACAGCTAGGAAATCTTTAAAGTCTGAGCCAGGATTTTCAAAAGAAATATCCATCTCTTGCCCATCATCAAGCATCTTGATATAACCTTGAAATTCTAATGGTAACTGATTAATATAACCTTTGTTTTCTTTAAAGCTGTACTTGCTATTTTCTAAATCTAAATCAATTAAAGCATCAAGTTTTATTATGTTGTTACTAAGGTATTCGGTGTCCTCTAAGCTTAAGCTTACTTTAGCTTCCGATTTTGTGTCTAATTGTGAAATATCACCAGAAAAAGTTCCATTTCCAGAATGATTTAATTCTGTAATATAAAAAGTGATATTAGACTCTTCATCCAAATAGGTAAACGCACTATTATTAATTGCATAGTCTTTTACATCAATGGTGAAAGACGCCTCCTCTGTAGAGGTGTTTTCGTTTTGACCTTCTTTTTCTTTTACAATATCATAATTTACATCTCCAAACTTGTTAGTTTTTAAAGTAAGTAAAGCTTCGTTTAGATTGATCGTGTTTATTACAATTGGGCCTTCATCTACTTTTTTGAACAACTCTTTAACAGACATTTCGAAAGTTATTGACTTTGCAGTAGCAAAAGTTTCATCTTTAAAAGGTTCAAAATTGGTAATCACTAGATCGTCTACACTAACATGAGCCTGCGGAAAGCTACTTAATAAACTTAGGTTGACATCGCTAAATTCCACATTAGCATTTACGTTTTCGTTTATAAAACGTTTAACCATGTCTTTGATTTGTGATTGAAACATAAATGGAATAGCCAGCAAAACAGCCACTAAAATAAGTAGTGTGATACCAATAATTTTTAAAGCTTTTTTCATAGAAAAATACAAATTAGTTTGTGTAAGTATTTACGTATTAATATGGATGTTTAGATTATACAAAGATACACATTAGCATAAGTTTAGCATTTAATATAAAGTTATATATTATTCGTTTTAAGAATAGTACAGGTTTTTTTGTGTAAAATAGAATTTAGAAAACCAAGCGAATTTTAAATTGTGAATAAATAGCCAAGATAAATAGAATGCTTTAGAAATTGTTTTAGTTATTTTGCAGCAGCAGATTTTGGCTAATTTCAGGGCCGTTTTAGTTATTTACAGAATAGAAAAAGTGAAGTGTAGTTCACTAAATTATGAATCAATCACAGAAGGCATACATCTCTATAGGAAGCAATCAAGGCGACAAATTTAATAATTTGCAAAACGCTATTAATGCCATTTATAATGAGATAGGTGTTATTAAAAGTATTTCTAAAGTTTATAAAACTCCAGCTTTTGGTTTTGAAGGTGAAGAGTTTTTAAATGCATGTTTACTAATAGAATCTGAACTAAAACCAGCTAAGCTCTTAAAAAAGCTACTTGAAATTGAAAAGAAATTAGGTAGAATTCGTTCAAAAGAAAAAGGGTATCAATCTAGAATTATAGATTTAGATGTTATTTTTATTGAAGACGAAATCATTGAAACTACTTCTTTGATTGTTCCGCATCCAGAAATGCATAAACGTAGATTTGTTTTGCAGCCTTTAGCAGATATAGCTTCTAATTTTATACATCCAAAACTAAAGAAAGAAGTGGCTGTTTTATTAGAAGAATGTGAGGATTCTAGTGTTTTAGAGTCTATTAATATTTGGCTGAAGAACCCAATCAAACAATATGATTTTTCTAAGTATAACTTTATTGCAATTGAAGGGAATATTGGTGCAGGAAAAACTAGTTTAAGTAATAAAATAGCTCGTGATTTTAATGCAAAACTTATTTTAGAACGCTTTGCAGACAATCCTTTTTTGCCAAAGTTTTATAAAGAACCAAAGCGCTATGCTTTTACTTTAGAAATGTCTTTTCTTGCAGATAGATACCAGCAAATTAGTGATGATTTATCGCAACTAGACTTGTTTAAAGATTTTATAGTTAGCGACTATGATGTTTTTAAATCTTTAATTTTTTCAAAAATCACTTTGCCAGAAGACGAATTTAAACTCTACAGAAAACTCTTTTATCAGGTATATAAAGATATAGCAAAGCCAGATTTGTATGTGTATTTATATCAAAATACAGAGCGCCTTCAGGAAAATATCAAGAAGAGAGGAAGAAAATACGAGAAGGATATTGAAAACGATTACCTTGAAAAAATCAACACAGGTTACTTAGATTTCCTTAAAGAGCAAACCGAATTAAATGTGAAAATCATTGATATCTCTGAGAAAGACTTTGTAAAAAACAGAGAAGATTATCTTTGGTTACTTGAAAAAATCTGCGAATAAGTTTATACTTTTTGTAGTTTGTTAAACACATCCCAAACTACAACTCCGCAACTAACAGAAATATTTAAAGAGTGCTTGGTTCCAAATTGAGGGATCTCAATCACTGCATCACTTTTGTTAACTACATCTTGTGCAACACCTTTCACTTCGTTACCAAAAACTAAAGCGTAGGTAGTATTTGATTCCGGAGAAAACTCATCAAGCATGGTTGCGTTTTCCGCTTGTTCCACAGAACATACTTTTACATTGTTTTTTTGAAGTTTTTCAATAACATCCAAGGTGTTTTCTGCATATTCCCAAGCAACGGTATCGGTGCTGCCTAGAGCAGTTTTGTGAATGTCTTTATGTGGTGGAGTAGCGGTAATTCCGCAGAGGTAAATTTTTTCAACTAAAAAAGCATCACTAGTTCTAAAAACAGAACCAATATTATTTAGACTTCTAATATTATCTAATACGATGATAATAGGTGTTTTATCTGTGTTTTTAAATTCGTCAACACTTAATCTGTCTAATTCGCTATTTTTTAGTTTTCTCATTTCAAATTTTCCTTTCTAGTGGTTTGCAATACAGCAATCTCATCTGTAAAATTGTGAACAAATGTATATAACTTCTGTTGGTTTCCCTTCAAAAAAAATCAAATTATAAGTACATTAGCAATCTTACGAAATTGATATATAATAGTACAAAAATAACATATTTACACTTGGCAAAAAAAGCAAAAAAAGAAACACCTTTAATGAAGCAATACAATGCTATAAAAGCAAAGTATCCAGACGCTTTATTGTTGTTTCGTGTTGGAGATTTTTATGAAACTTTTGGAGAGGACGCTATCAAGACCGCAGGAATACTGGGCATCATTTTAACCAAGCGAGGAGCAGGAAGCGATAATGAAATTGAACTAGCCGGTTTTCCGCATCACTCTTTAAATACTTATTTGCCAAAACTTGTAAAAGCAGGTGAGCGTGTAGCTATTTGCGATCAATTAGAAGACCCTAAGCAAACAAAAACCATTGTAAAACGTGGGGTTACCGAACTTGTAACTCCGGGAGTTGCACTTAATGATGAGGTTTTAGTTTCTAAATCAAATAACTTTTTGTGCTCGGTATATTTTGAGAAAAACAAAATAGGAATTTCCTTTTTAGATGTTTCTACGGGAGAATTTTTAACTTCTCAAGGAAACGCAGAATATATTGATAAGCTTCTTCAGAATTTTAGTCCGAGTGAAGTTTTAGTGTCCAAACAAAAAAGAACCCTTTTTAATGATACGTTTAGCACCGATTACCATACCTTTTATTTAGAAGATTGGGTATATCAAACAGATTATGCAAACGAAACACTAACGAAACACTTCAATACAAAAACACTTAAAGGTTTCGGTATTGCAGATCTTCACGAAGGTATTATTGCTTCAGGATCTATTTTACATTATTTAGGAGAAACACAACATAATAAACTACAGCATATCACTTCTATTGCTAGAATTGCAGAAGATGACTATGTGTGGATGGATAGGTTTACTATTAGAAACCTAGAACTATATCATTCTACCAATAATAATGCTGTTACGCTGTTGCAGGTTATAGATAAGACTATTTCTGCAATGGGCGGGCGTTTATTAAAACGTTGGTTGGCATTACCTTTAAAGAATGCTGAAAAAATAAAGCAACGTCATGAGGTGGTTGATTTTTTTACGAAAAACAAAACTACGCTTCAAAAGACACAGAATCACATCAAGCATATTGGGGATATAGAGCGATTAATATCTAAGGTTGCTACTGGAAAGGTGAACCCAAGAGAGGTAATTCAGTTGAAAAATTCTTTAGAGGCAATTATTCCTATAAAAGCATTATCGTCTAATTGCGATAATGAATCCCTAAAGATTATCGGGGATAAATTACAAAGTTGTGATGTGCTTCGAAAGAAAATTAAAGGAATGCTTAATGAAGATGCTCCTGTTAATGTTTTAAAAGGAAATACCATTGCAACTGGTTTTTCAGAGGAGTTAGATGAACTTCGAGCGCTTTCCACATCGGGTAAAGATTATCTAGATAAAATGTTAGAGCGTGAAAGTGAACGCACAGGAATAACTTCTCTTAAAATAGCATCTAATAATGTATTTGGTTATTATATTGAAGTAAGAAATACGCATAAGGATAAAGTGCCTGCGGAATGGATTAGAAAGCAGACCTTAGTTAATGCCGAAAGATATATAACAGAAGAATTAAAAGAATACGAAAGCAAGATTCTTGGTGCAGAGGAACGTATTTTAACTATAGAACAAAAACTGTTTGCAGATTTAGTAGTTTGGATGAACCAATATATTAAACCTGTGCAGCAAAACGCATATTTAGTAGGTCAGTTAGATTGTTTGGCCGGATTTGCGCAATTGGCAAAAGATAATAAATATGTATATCCTGTAATTGATGATACCCATGATTTAGAGGTTAAAGATGGTAGACACCCCGTAATAGAAAAGCAATTACCAATTGGTGAACCATATATTACTAATGATGTTTTCTTAGATAGAGATGGTCAGCAAATTATTATGATTACTGGACCAAACATGTCTGGTAAGTCTGCTATTTTACGTCAAACCGCTTTAATAGTGCTGTTGGCTCAGATGGGGAGTTTTGTACCTGCAAAAGCTGCTAGAATAGGTTTAGTAGATAAAATATTCACTAGAGTAGGGGCGAGTGATAATATTTCGATGGGAGAATCTACATTTATGGTAGAAATGAATGAAACTGCTTCCATTCTAAATAATATAAGTGATAGAAGTTTAGTTTTACTAGATGAGATTGGAAGGGGAACAAGTACCTATGACGGAATATCTATAGCTTGGGCTATTAGTGAATACTTACATGAGCATCCAGCAAAACCTAAAACTCTTTTTGCAACGCATTATCATGAGCTTAATGAAATGACAGAAACATTTAAAAGAATTAAAAACTATAATGTTTCAGTAAAAGAGTTAAAAGATAATGTATTGTTCTTGCGTAAGCTTGTAGAGGGTGGTAGTGAGCATAGTTTTGGAATTCATGTGGCTAAAATGGCAGGAATGCCACAACAAGTTTTGCATCGAGCAAACAAGATTTTAAAGAAATTAGAGCGTTCACACTCTAGTGAAGAACTAACTGATAAGGTAAAATCTATAAAAGATGAAATGCAGCTAAGTTTTTTCAATTTAGACGATCCTTTGTTGCAAGAAATAAAAGAAGAAATATTACACACTGATATTGATACACTTACGCCGGTAGAAGCCTTGATGAAGCTTAATGAAATCAAGAGAATGTTGGTGAAGAAAAAGGGAAATTAAAAATAATTTGAAATTTTTTTAAAAAAGGCTTTGCAATTCACATATTTCTTTTAAATTTGCAACCGCAATAGCAATATTGCTCGTTCATAACAAAGACTGCGAAAGTAGCTCAGGGGTAGAGCATCACCTTGCCAAGGTGAGGGTCGCGGGTTCAAATCCCGTCTTTCGCTCTGAGACTTTCTTAAAACATACCAATGCTGAAGTGGTGGAATTGGTAGACACGTTGGACTTAAAATCCAATGTCCATTAGGACGTACGGGTTCAAGTCCCGTCTTCAGTACAAATTGCCTTGTTAATCGTTTGATTTTCAAGGCTTTTTCGTTTTATGTCCTTTTTTTTGTACGTCATTTGTACGTAGTTTGATTTTTAAGTTAAAAACCATCACTAAAATCTTTTGAATACTTGTCTAAACTTTGTCCAGTTTTAAAACTTCTAACTTCAAGTATAAAATTCTTTTTAGGAGTATATACAACCTCAACGAAAAACATATCTATTGCGTAAAGGTTTATCCTTTCTTTATCTGTAATGTAGTTATCTAAAAAAACGCCTTTTTGGTTCGTTACTTCCATTCGGGCGTTCATATCTAATTTATTAAATTCATATAAGGTCATTATATTTAGTGTTAAATTTAATATGTTTGTAAATTAGTTAATATCAATATTTTAAACCAAAAAAATGAAAAAAATTATTTTACTCGCACTTTCAGTAGTTTTTACAACTATCACATTCGGACAAGAAATACCTCAATTAAAATTAACGCCAGATGGGGTAGAGCCAATAGTTGTTGAGGTAGAGGGAATGTCTGCTTCAGAAATTTATCAAAAAGCATTAGACTGGGTTAAGGAGTCTTATAAAAATCCTGAAGAAGTATTAAAAGCAAAATTCAAGGGTCAGAAGATTAGGCTTAACGGTTATAAAAGTAGTGCTTGGTGGCATAAATCAGTAGGTTATACTCATTATATGAATATGGATTATACTTTAGAAATATCTTTTAAAGATGGTAGGTATAGGTTTGACTATATAATTGGTCAATTTTATCTTGATGGAGGGCAAAAAACATTGTACTCTTATGATGCTTTTTATAGGAAAAAAGATGGTAGTGTTAAGAGGTCTTACACAGATGCAGTACCAAGTTTGGAAAAAACAATGAATGATTTATCACTATCATTTTATAATTATGTTAGTGGTGTTGCTTTAGATACTGACGATGACTGGTAGTATTAATTGTAATAGATAATTATAATAAAAATCCCTTCTTAAATAGAGGGGTTTATTTTTTTAGAATAGTTGTCTGAAGTCTTTAATGCAATGTTGCTATATTGATTTATAACTTCATCTAATACTTTTAATTGTTGTATTGACAAATTGTTTTTACTCATATACTCTTTAGTTACTTGCATTCTAATTTGTTCAAGCATCTGTTTTTGTAGGTTCTCTTTTAATGAATTATTGAAAGGGAATAGTTCAACCTCAACTTGTCTTTTAAACTCGTTAAATGCTTTGCGTGTTGCATCTTTGCATATATTGTGAAGTAGTTCTATATTCATTAAAATAAGTAGTTGTAAAGAGTGTGTATGGCATAAACTATTATAAATATAACTATATAAAATAATGCTACTGAAAAATGCCCTTTATACATATTTGCAGTATTATCATAATAGTTATTATGCCTCTTGTCTTTTTTCTTGAATAAACACATAATGTATATTTGTTAATTTGAAAAAAGTTTGATTATTCAAAACTTATTACTCACTAATACTCACTATTTTTACTTGGTTTTGGCGAGTATTTTCGAGTGTAATCTTACTTTTTCTTACTAATATAAACTTTGCTTTAGGTGTTTAGGTTTCTTATAAAATTAATAAAAGATTAATTAATTAAATCAATACAAATCAATTATTAATAATCAGTATAAAATCAGTTAACTAATATATGGAAAATTGTAATTGCTATTAGTTATGTGTTTGTTATAGATAAAACTTATATACCGTCAATGTATTCTTGAAAAGTTTAGTTTTTTAACTATTATAATTTATACCAAACTTTTTGACAATTTCTATTATAGTGTGCGTTTATATGTAGATGTCTTTGTAAACTTCAAATAGTGGGTGTAGGGGGTGTTATTTAGGTTTCCCTTATCAGTTTACATAAAACTATAAGGTGTGCTTATTTAAACCTTATATAGTGTTAAAACGGCACACTTTTTAACTCGTCTAATTTCTTTATTATTAAGTTTGTTAATTCCTTTTTTAGATGTGTTTCACACGTGTCTAATGCATCGTTATACGCAGTTATATTTTTTCTAAAAGTATTTTTGCTCTTGTTAGTCAGTTTTCTCCAGTGTATTTGGCACAATCTTTTTTTGTGATGTTTTAACTTTATGTCACTTAATATAGGTTTGGCATTATCATCAATGATTAATATTTGCTCAAACTCTTTAATTAATACGTCTGCTAATTTATTGTATATTTCTTTGTTTAGTAGGTCGTTGAGGTTGTAAATGCCGAGATTGTTAATGTAGTTTTTGCGACAACTTTTTATTTCATAACGCAATGTATTTATATCAGTGTATTGTGGGTATTGTATGCCTTTTGCATAACACTTTAATACTTTGTAAAGGTTGATTTTTCCGTTTTGCCTTATGGTTGTACTTCTTCTTGAGAATGCGTGTGATTTATCAGGGTAAAATTCGTTTTGGTTGTGGTAAATCATTTGAGCAAGTAAGTCTTTGATGCAAATTATACTTTTAGGTATTATAACATTTATTCCAAACTCAATATTAACTATGTATAGGTCATACGGGTTTACTTGGAATGTATTAATAAACTCTTTTAGTATTCTTATACAGTTAATTATGTGGAAGTCATTTGCGTTATGTAGATTGTTGTTAAAGTAATAATGAGGTTTGAATTTTATGTATAATATTTTATTTTCTATATAAAAATAAATGCCTTTATATTGTTTTGTTGTTTGTGTGTGTATTGTTTCTTTGTCATTAAGTAGTGTTTCTTTTTCGGAGTAAAAGTATATGAGGGGGTGTGACCACAAGTGTTTTATTAGGTCATTATTAGTTACTTTTAATTTAAGGTAATCAATCACAAATATGCATAGGGGGTCTGGGTTGAGAATATGAGTTACCATATACCTCAACAATGAGAGATTAAAAAGAGGGTTTTTACGCCCTCTATTTAATTTTTAATGTTCTGTATTGATGTGTTTTAAAACGTGTCTTAAATCGTTTGTGTAGTAGTTCTGAAAGTAATATACATTCAGTGTTTCTCCGTTGTCAGAAAACTTAAAAAGTAATAAGTGTTTTTTTCTGTCTGCATCACCTTTATATACATTAGGAATTTTAGTTTTAAATAGTCCAGTAATGTAATCTGTCCATATTTTTTCCTCTTTTATCTTTAGCCAATAAGTTGGCATTGATAAAGCATAATTTCTATTTGCACTTATGTTAATATGCTTTGATAAGATAGGGTATTTGCTACATTCAAAAAGTTCAAAATGTCTTACAGTTTTGTATTTTCCAATATTAAACTCTTTGTAAACGTGTACTATCGGTGTTGGAATTTTCGTTTTCATATACAATTAGTTTTTAAGTTTAATAATTGCATTTTCAACGTCTGAACGTAGATAGAAGACACGCCCACCGATCTGGTATGCAGTGAGTATTCCTTTTGTCTTCCAATTATGGATAGTGGAAAGGTCAACAGAGAGCATTTCGGCAACCTCTTGGCGTGTTAAATACTCGTTTGGTTGCTTTGGTTGAAAGTGTTCTTTGAGTTCTTGTAATTGAGATTTTACGCCCTCAATAATTGCGTTTTGAAGTTGTTCAGGGGTTACCTGAATGAATTGAATGTGTTTGCTCATAATTAAAATGGTTTTTTATGAGCAGTACAGAGAAGTTACAGATTTTTATATCTGTTAAAAATGTAGAAATATTAGATTCAATTATATCTATTCTAATATTTATTATTACATTTGTATTACAACTATGTAAAAAACCCTTCGAAAAGTTTTAAAAGTTGATAACAGATATAAAAGAGTGTTACTTCAATGTAATGCTCTTTTGTTATTTATTTACTGATGCTAATTTACTATAATATAGTTTAAAACGAAAAAATAGTTGTCATTAGGTTATTATCAGATTTCCGTACTTCTTGATAATCAGTAAGTTATGTTTTTATCAACACTAAATATGTTAATTAGTTTTCATTAGATGCCCTCTTTACAACTGTAAGATTGCTTTCTTTTTGTTGCTTTTGTGCTTGTAGAGTATAGAAGTCTGCTATCTGTTGGGCGTAGTCTAAACCTTGTTTTCCAATATAATTTAAAAGCATTTTCTCGGTACTGTGTGCAGTTATACTCATTATTAAAGGTGTAGGTAGTGTTCCGTATAGATTAGATGCAAACGAACGTCTGCAAACGTGTGAGCCAATAAGTTTCCATTTTTTGTAGTTGCCCTCTATTTTTCTATTTTCTTTTTTGCCTTTTTCATTTTCTATAACTTTAATAATACTTCCTTTTATTACGTTATCTATTTTTGCTATTCTGCATACCTCTTTAATCTGTTTGTTAAATTTTTGAATTGATATTTTGTAAGGTAGTCCAGTTTCTAAAATTGCTTTTGTTGTTTCTAATACTGGTATAGTTACAAATTTGTCAGTTTTCTTTTGTTTGAGTTCGATTACGTCTAAACCGTTTCTATTGACAAAATTACTTTCATTTATGTTAAGTAAGTCACTTCCTCTTTGTCCAATATTGCACCCTAATAATAACCATTTTTTAGCATTGTTTAATGCTTCAGTAGGTAGTTCTGTTTTCTCTATTTGTTTTAACTCTGCTTCGTTTAAATAAATAATATTATTGTTAGTTGGTTTAGTGCTATCAATTTTTTTGAGTTGAAAGTGAACAGGAATTCCGTTGGTTTCTGCATCAAAGCAAACAGTTTTTAAATCTGCAATTTTTTTAGTGGCATAACTAATTTGATAACCTTTAGTCTGAAGTAGGTACTTTAGAAAGTCTTTAGCAAATTTTATATTAACGTCTTTGATTAGAAAACGTTCGTTTTTTTGATATTCAATTAAAATATTCTTTAGTGATATATAGGAATTAATTCTGCTTTTAGATAATCCTAAACTGCCTTTTGAGTTTTTTCTTGTATCTGCATTATCTATAATATATTGAATGGCATCTGTTATAAGTTCACTTTGTTTTTTATTTTCTTCGGTAGGTGTGTAATATTTGGCAACAGTATTTTTTAACCAATTCTTTTCTGTTGGTTGAGGTAATTCTTTTTCATACTTCTTTAATATGAAACTTTGAAGACTATCTAACTTTTTGTTAATCTCTATATTTTCGTTCTTTAACGATGCAGATAAATTTCTTTTCTTTTTACGGTCAATATTCCAATAAGTTTTAGAAGTATGTATTTGTGTACTTGCTTCAAATTGTTTGTTCTTATCATTTAACTGAAGTCTAACCTTTAGATTTGCTTTTTCTTTAATCGAACGATACACAAAATATACTACTGCCATAATTTTATAGTTTTAATAGGTAATTGAATACTCAAATTTAAGCATTAAAATCTATATTTGTACGTAATTTGTACGTAAAATATGTTTTGTTTTAAATTACGTTCAATTAGTTTAGATTTCTGTTAATCCTTTATATATGGCTAATGTTGTTTGTTTGTTTGGTTTTTGTAGATAATATGCATTTAAGTAAAATGAAATAAATAGTATGTTTCAAGTCCCGTCTTCAGTACTAAAGCCTTTATCGAAAGATAGAGGCTTTTTTTATTCTCATAATTTAAGTTACTAAACAATAACGCACAAAAAAAGCCTTCATATAATATGAAGGCTTTTTAATACAATTAGAGTAAGTACTACTCAACTTTTACAGCGTCAGCAGCTTTGTCAACAGTTTTATTTACACCTTCTTTAACTTTGTTTGCAGCACCTTCAACAGCTTCTCCTGCAGCTTCACCAGCTTTTTCTACTGCTTCACCAGCAGCGTCAACAGCATCTCCTGCAGCGTCAACAGCGTCATCAGCAGCATTTTCAACAGCGTCTCCAGCTTCTTCCATTGCATCTCCTGCGTTATCAGCAGCATCGTTTAATGCATCTCCAGTAGCGTCAACTGCGTTTTCAACAGCGTTTCCAGCTTCTTCAGATTTTTCTTTTACTTCTCTACAAGAAGTGAATGAAATACTTAATGCTAATAATAAAGCAGCACTTAATAATAATTTTTTCATTTGTAATAGTTTTAGTGTTAATTTTAATAGTACGAATGTAATAACTTCTACATTAAAAATGCAATAGTTTTGTTAACATTTTTAACAAATTTATTTCAAAATGCACATATTTCGGTTTATCTACGTAAAAAGTCCATGATTTGGATCACAGAACCGGTGTTTTTTTTGATAAAATTTAAGTTTCGAAGTCCAATTTCTCTCCTTTTTTCTTCATTTTGAACTAATTCACTAAGTGTCTTGTTCAGTTCTTCTTTGTTTTTTATAGAAAACATTCCGCCATTTGCAATCAAATCATATGCTTCTGGGAATTTCTTGTAGTTTTTTCCAATAATAACAGGAATACCAAATACAGCAGGTTCTAAAGTGTTGTGTAAACCAGTATTTCCCATTGCTCCTCCTACATAGGCGATGTCTGCATAGTGATAAACTTTACTAAGTAATCCAATGGTGTCTAAAATAAATACCTGATGTTCTTTTAGGTTTTGATCTTCTTTTTCTGAAAATTGTACTGTAGAAACCTTTAATTGCCCCTTGAGTTTATTGATTTGCGTTGTTTTTATATTGTGCGGCGCAATAATAAATTTAATTTTTTCTGAAGCATTTTGGTTAATAAAGTCAACTAAAACCTGTTCGTCATCCGGCCAAGTACTTCCCGCTACAATACAAATACTATCTTGTTTAAACTCTTTAATAAAGTCTAAGTTGTTATTCTGTTCTAACTGATTAAAAACACGATCAAATCGTGTGTCACCAGAAACAGTTACGTTGTGGTAGTTAATTTGTTTCAGTAGTTGTTTGGATGATTCGTTTTGAACAAAAATATGATCAAAAGCAAATAAGGCATTTCTAAATTGCTTTCCGTAAAATTTAAAATAGCTCTGCTTTGGTCTAAATAAAGCAGCAATTAAAATAGCTTTTTTGTTTCGGCTTTTTAGTTCGTTTAAAAAGTTTGGCCAAATATCATATTTTACAAAAACTGTAAGCTCGGGATTTACTATGTCTAAAAACTTTTTAGCATTTCCCTTTGTGTCTAAAGGAATATATACAACAATATCTGCAGCATCGGTGTTTTTTCTAACTTCATAACCAGAAGGAGAGAAGAAACTTAAAACTATTTTGTGTTTTGGGTATTGCTTTCTTACTTCTTTAAAAACTGGTAAACCTTGTTCATATTCGCCTAAAGATGCGCAGTGAAACCAAATACAAGAATCTGTTTTGTTTATGTTATTTTGTAGGGTGTTAAGTGTTTGTTTCCTACCAACAACTCCGCTCTTAATTTTCTCATTAAATAGTGCGATTCCTTTTAGAACGAAGGAAGTTATAGAAATCAGTGTGTTATATAAAAATGACAATGTGTTTATGTTTCTTGCTAAAATACATTTCTTTTAAATTATATGCATAACTAGTATTTAATAAATTGTTTTAATTAAGTTGTCTTCGTTGTATAACGTCTTGGTTTTTCGTAATTTCGTAGCTTATACAATATGCCTAAATTGCTTATTTAGGTTTTTAAAAATTACACTGTGAAAAAAATACAAATGGTTGACCTTAAGGGTCAATATGCGGCTATAAAAGAGATTGTGAATCCTTCGATTCAAGAAATAATTGATAATGCTTCTTTTATAAATGGACCAATGGTTCATGAATTTCAAAAGAATTTAGAAGAATATTTAGGAGTAAAACATGTAATTCCTTGTGCAAACGGAACGGATGCCCTGCAAATTGCAATGATGGGATTAGGTTTAAAACCAGGCGATGAGGTTATAACAGCAGACTTTACTTTTGCTGCTACAGTTGAGGTTATCGCATTATTACAATTAACTCCGGTGTTAGTAGATGTGAATCCTGACGACTTTAATATTAATATTGAAGCTATAAAGAATGCGATTACTCCAAAAACAAAGGCTATAGTTCCTGTTCATTTATTTGGACAGTGTGCAAATATGGAAGCGGTTATGGACCTTGCTAAAGAACATAATCTTTATGTAATCGAAGATAATGCACAGGCAATTGGCGCTACCTATACCTATAGTGATGGCAAGAAAGCTAAAGCAGGAACGATTAGTCATGTGGGATCTACTTCTTTCTTCCCTTCGAAAAACTTAGGTTGTTATGGTGATGGAGGTGCGATATTTACAAATGATGACACTCTTGCTCATACTATAAGAGGTATTGTAAATCACGGAATGTACGAGCGCTACCACCATGATGTAGTAGGAGTGAATTCTAGATTAGATTCTATTCAAGCTGCAGTTTTAAACGCGAAACTTCCGCATTTAGATGCTTATAATAAAAGTAGAATAGAGGCTGCTAATAAATATGATGCTGCTCTTAAAGATGTTCCTCAAATAGAAACACCTTTCCGTTCTGGAGATGCAGATAACCATGTATTCCATCAGTATACTTTAAAATTAAAGGGTGTAGATAGAGACGGACTTGTGAAGTTTTTAAATAGCCATGATATTCCATGTGGAGTGTATTACCCGATTCCTTTACACAAACAAAAAGCATATCAGGATGCAAGGTATAAGGAAGCAGATTTCCCTGTAACAAACCAATTAGTTAAAGATGTTATCTCCTTACCTATGCATACAGAATTAGATGATGAGCAAATAACATTTATAACTAATAAAATTAAAGAATTTATTAATGGATAAAATTCTAGTTACTGGCGGATTAGGCTTTATAGGATCTCATACAGTTGTTGCTTTACAAGACGAAGGTTTTGAAGTGATTATTGTAGATGATTTATCAAATTCTTCTATAGAAAATTTAGATAGAATTACTTCTATAACAGGAAAGAAACCAATTTTTGAAGAATTAGATTTAAGAGATAAGACTAAGGTACAAAACTTATTTAAACGTCATGAAGGTATTACAGGAGTCATTCATTTTGCAGCTAGTAAAGCTGTAGGAGAGAGTGTTGAAAATCCTTTAAAATATTACGAAAACAATTTGAATAGCTTAATTTATCTTTTGCAAGAAATAGATAAATTACCACATTCTAATATCATTTTTAGTTCTTCATGTACAGTTTACGGTCAAGCCGAAAAAATGCCAATAACGGAAAATGCACCAGTACAAGCAGCAGAATCTCCATATGGAAATACGAAGCAAATTGGAGAAGAAATTATTCAAGACGTATGTAAGGTGAAGGAGGGTTTTAAAGCCATTTCCTTACGTTATTTTAATCCTGTGGGTGCTCATGAAAGTGCTAAAATTGGAGAGTTGCCATTAGGCGTTCCTCAAAACTTAGTTCCTTTTATTACGCAAACAGCAATTGGTTTGCGTGAACAGCTTTCTGTTTTTGGAGACGATTATCCTACTCCAGATGGAACTTGTATTAGAGATTATATTCATGTAGTAGACTTAGCTAAAGCGCATGTGGTTGCTTTAAAAAGAATCCTGAACAACAATAATATCACAAACTACGAAACATTTAATTTAGGAACCGGAAAAGGAAGTTCTGTATTAGAAGTAATTCAAGCTTTTGAACGCGTTTCTGGTGAAAAATTAAATTATAAAATTGTAGGTAGAAGAGCAGGGGATATTGTTTCTGCTTATGCCGATACCGAGAAAGCTAATAAAGTACTTGGTTGGAAAGCAGAATTAAGCTTAGAAGATGCTATGCGTTCTGCTTGGAAATGGGAACAATATATTAGAGAATAAGACTTTTCTGTCAAAATTCGCGTTTTCATATTGTTAACAATGTGTTTTATCTATTGACTATCTGTTAATTCTTTGTGGATGTTATTATTGAATTGATAATAAAAATTTGATTTTCAATGATTTAGGTTTTGATTTTTTGAATTGGTCATAAATTTTCGTTACTTTGTATTTAATGATAAATGAAATTATGAAACTGATAACTGTAAAAAGAGAAACAAAACAAGAGAAAAGATACACGCCAAAAATGGGGGAGTTGCTTACAAGAGTAACTTATATTAGAAAGCAATTTCTAAGTATCCCTTACAAAACCCTTCATAGATATAGGGAAACCTATTACGGAGAAATAAAAGATTGCGAAGCTTGTAGCTTAGCTAGATAATAAAAAAACCTCGAAATTTATTTCGAGGTTTTTTGTTTCTTATTGAGAAGGATATTTCCAGTAATTAAAAGTCCGAGTCCTAGCATCACAGACATATCTGCAACATTAAAAATTCCGGTTCTAAAAACACCTCCAAGATCTATATGTAGAAAATCTGTTACAGAACCATATATGAATCTGTCGTAAATATTAGCCATTCCTCCACCAACAATACAACAAAAACCTATAAGAGAATAAGTGTCTAAGTTCTTGTCCTTAAAAATAAGGTATAAGACATATACCATTACTGCAATAGGAATTATAAGTAGAAAAATGGCTCGCATAGTAGGGTTCAATTCACTTCCCATTCCTAAGAATGCACCAGCATTTTCTACATTATGTAATGTAAGGTAATCTCCTATAATTTCAGATTTACTGTGTTTTGTAACATTTGCACGTATCCAAAATTTAGAAATTTGATCTATAGCAATATTAAATACTATTAAAATTAATACAAATAGGGTGCGTTTCATTAAGCTTGCTTTTCAAATGATGCACCTGCAACTTGTGCTTCTCTATCTATTTTCTTTACCAATCCTTGAAGTACTTTTCCTGGTCCAACTTCTGTAAATAAACTAGCGCCATCTGCAATCATTTGTTGTACAGATTGTGTCCAACGTACAGGTGCAGTTAACTGTGAAATTAGGTTTCTTTTAATTTCAGCTTCATCAATTACAGCACTTGCAGTCACGTTCTGATAAATTGGGCAATTAGGTTTGCTAAATACTGTGTTTTCAATTGCAGCGGCTAATTCTTCTCTAGCAGGCTCCATCATTGGCGAGTGAAATGCTCCACCAACAGGAAGTACTAAAGCTCTACGTGCTCCTGCTTCTTTTAAAGCTTCACAAGCACGATTAACAGCTTCTATTTCACCAGAAATTACTAATTGTCCTGGGCAGTTGTAATTTGCAGCAACAACAATACCTTTTGTTTGTGCACAAATATCTTCTACTACTTTGTCCTCTAAGCCTAAAACAGCAGCCATTGTGCTTGGTTGCATTTCACAAGCTTTTTGCATTGCTAAAGCACGTTTAGATACTAGTCGTAAACCATCTTCAAAAGTTAAAGCGCCACTTGCAACAAGAGCAGAAAATTCCCCTAAAGAATGACCTGCAACCATTTCTGGTTTAAAGCTATCTCCTAATGATTTCGCTAAAATTACAGAATGTAAAAAGATAGCAGGTTGCGTTACTTTTGTTTCTTTTAAAGCTTCAGCAGTACCTTCAAACATAATGTCTGTAATATTGAAATCTAATATCTTATTAGCTTTTTCAAATAATTCTTGTGCTTCACTTGAGTTTTCGTATAAGTCTAAACCCATTCCTGTGAATTGTGCCCCTTGACCAGGGAAAATATATGCGTTCATGTGTTTTCTGTTTTAAAGTGCAAAAATAGGATTTTTTTTTAGATGCTATGCTACTTCCTATTTTGGTTCATGTTATTTGATATAGGGTATTAAAATAGATGTGATTTTAGTCGTGTTTTATAAGCCTACGGTTGCAGCTTCGGCACAACGTTCTCCATCCATTGCTGCGCTAACAATACCACCAGCATAACCTCCTCCTTCTCCACATGGAAAAAGACCGTTTATTTCTGGGTATTCTAAGTTTTCTTTTCTTGGAATATTTACAGGTGATGAGGTTCTAGACTCTACACCAATAATATTTGCTTCGGAAGTATAAAATCCTTTCATTTTATCACCAAAAGCTTTAAAACCTTGACGTAATCTACTTCCTATTAATTTAGGAAATAAAGAATGAAGCGGTGCGGAATTTAATCCTGGCTGATAGGAGGTAGGGTTTAAGTCTGTAGACATATTCCCTTCAACAAAATCGGTTAAGCGTTGTCCCGGTGCTGTTTGCGTTCTTCCTCCTGCAGTAAAAGCTAGTTTTTCGAAGTCTTTTTGAAACTCTAAACCTTTAAGAACGCCGAATTTTTCATATTTAGCTAAATCCTTATCTGCATTGATTTCAACTACAATTCCAGAATTGGCAAATTCGTTATTACGTTTTGATGGCGACATACCATTTACCACTACTTCTCCGTTTGCAGTTGCTGCAGGAACGATAAATCCACCTGGACACATACAGAATGAGTAAACCCCTCTGTCATTTACTTGTTGCACTAAACTGTAAGCTGCAGCAGGAAGTAAATCGCTACGTTTCCCTTCACAATGATATTGTATAGAATCTATAATATGTTGTGGATGCTCTATGCGAACTCCCATTGCAAAAGATTTTGCTTGTAAGGCAATTTCTTTCTTGTGTAATAAATAATAAATATCTCTTGCCGAATGCCCAGTTGCCAGAATAACACGGTTTGCAGTAAGCTCATCTCCGTTTTGAAGTTGTAATGCTTGTATGGCGTTGTTCTTAATTACAAAATCTGTAACTCGTGTGTTAAAATGAATTTCGCCACCATATTTTAAAATAGTTTCTCTAACATTAGCAACTACTTTTGGTAACTTATTGGTTCCAATATGCGGATGTGCATCTACTAGAATTTGATCTGTAGCACCGTGATATACTAGGTTTTCAAAAATACGTCTTACATCCCCGCGTTTTAAACTTCGAGTATATAATTTACCGTCGCTATAGGTTCCTGCTCCACCTTCGCCAAAGCAATAATTAGAATCCTCGTTAACAAAATGATCTCGGTTGATGGCTTTTAAGTCTCTACGTCTGTCTTGTACGTTTTTACCACGTTCTAAAACGATTGGTTTAAAACCAAGTTCAATACAGCGAAGTGCAGCATACATTCCTGCAGGACCAAAACCAATAATATGAATAGGTTTTGCTGAAGAAACATCTTTATAATCAAAAATGTATTCTGAAGTTTGTGGAACTGGTTCCTTTATATAAACAGCGACTTTATAATTAAAGATGATTTTGGGTTTACGGGCGTCTATAGATTTACGTAATACTTTTACTCCAGAAATATCTTTAGCTGATATATCTAGTTTCTTTACTGCTTTTTTTAAAAGGATGTCTGGAATTTCTTCCTCTTTAAGCGAAACTCGTAATTGAAGGTCTTTAATCATGTCGCAAATTTAGTTAAAATTGCTTCAGGTTGTTATGAATGTTGATAACACCTTGCATTGTTTTTAGTTTTTCGTTTACACAAGCTAGCAGATTTGGTTCTTGCTCCGCATGTTGTAATAGAAATTTTTGGGGAAGTATAAAACGAATTACTTGTGTTGTTTTGACTAGTATGTTGGTAGCAATAGCCATTAGCAATGCTAGTTTTATGTTTACATCTGGAGCCCTTTTTAGTTTTTCCTTTGCATTGGGTGGTTGATGACTTTCCTACAGATTTATCTGAAGCATAAAAGCTATTTCTGCTTGTAATATTACCTACTTGTGGCGGTTTACATATTTTACATGCAGTGAGATTGTACTTTGAAATGTCTTCTTTAGAAAGCTTTTTAGAGACATTTTCCACCATTCTGCAAGAGCTTAAATGGTATTTTTTACCCGAAGGTGTTTTATAAAGGCTTTGCGCATTTATAGTAGTAAACACCATAAATAGGATAATAAATATGCCGTATTTAGCCTTATGCATTTTAAGCATAATTACTTTCTCTCGTAAGTTAAGAAAGTGAATGGGTAATCATGCTCCTCGTCTTTACCATGAAATGTTTTGCTGGTTTCTTTCCAAACTGAAGTATCTATTTTAGGGAAGAAAGTGTCTGCATCAAAACTTTCGTGAACGCGAGTTATTTCTAATTTATCGGCAAGAGGCATCGCTTGTTTATAGATTTCGCCACCACCAATAATAAAAGGTTGCGAATCACTTTTTGCTGCTACGATAGCTTTTTCTAGGGAGTTCACAATAATTACACCAGCTGGGGCTTGGTAGTTCTCTTGTCTAGAAATCACAATATGTGTTCTGTTAGGTAAAGGTTTAGGAAAACTTTCAAAAGTTTTTCTACCCATAATAATGTGGTGACCAGAAGTAAGTTTCTTAAAGCGAATTAAATCATTACGTAAGTGCCAAATAAGTTTATTGCCTTTACCAATAGCATCATTTTCTCCAGCAGCAGCAATAATTGTAAGCGTTTGATTTTTTGATGCTAGTTCTTGGTTGTAGATTTCAGTTTTAGCAACAAGAGGAGCTTCCTTTTTAAGCTCTTTTTTCATTTTTTCAATGCGATCTTCTTGCTTATTAACAAGCTTTTCTAGTTGCTTTTGTTGCCATTCTTTCCCCATAAACCTATTAATTATAAATACGTTTATAGTGTGCCAAAACAGTAAAATAAACCAAAATACTATAATAACCACAGACCATGGGAAAGTTGCTAGAGTAAATTCATTTGCAAAGCCAAGTCCTACATTAAAAGTGTAGAGTAGTAAGCTAAAGACCAAAAATATAATGACATGCGTGTACAGGCGTTTTTTTTGTTTTATTCTACGCTGTGCATTTTGTATAAGCTCTAATTGCTCTTTATCTATTTGAGGTTTTTTCTTTTTTAGTCCGAACATGATTACTATTTATACGTAAATATAATTCTTTTAAAAGTTATAAGTAAAGGTTGTTGAGGGGGAATTTGGGCTAGTTTTTTTTCTATTATTGCAAATGAAACAGCTTCCGTCTCCTCTTCATTTACATCATCTATAGGTTTTACAGATGTTGTTGCTTCCTGTGAGAATGAAACTAAAGTAAATAGAAAAAGAGCTAAAAAATATATGCTTTTCATGTGTTTTGGTCTGTTTTATACAGCAACGGTACCTTTAATATGTGGGTGAGGATTGTAGTCTTCTAAGGTAAAATCATCAAAAGTAAAGTCGAAAATATCTTTCACTTCCGGATTAATTTTCATCTTCGGTAGCGGTCTAGGCTCTCTTGTTAGCTGCAGTTCTAATTGTTTATAGTGATTGCTATAAATATGTGCATCCCCGAAGGTGTGGATAAAATCTCCTGCTTCATAGCCACAAACCTGTGCCATCATCATCGTGAATAAAGCATAAGACGCAATATTAAACGGAACACCTAAAAATATGTCGGCACTACGTTGGTATAATTGACAAGATAATTTCCCGTTTGCTACATAAAATTGAAAGAAAGCATGGCAAGGAGGAAGTGCAGCTTTTCCGTTTGCTACGTTTTCGCTAAAAGATTTAGATGTGTCTGGTAAAACCGAAGGATTCCAAGCAGAAACTAACATTCTCCTACTGTTAGGGTTTGTTTTTAAGGCGTGAATCACTTCTTTGATTTGGTCTATTTCATCGCTGTTCCAGTTTCTCCATTGGTGACCATAAACAGGTCCTAAGTCGCCATTTTCATCTGCCCAATCATTCCAAATACGAACGCCGTTTTCGGTTAGATATTTAATATTTGTATCTCCTTTTATAAACCAAAGTAGTTCATGAATAATAGATTTTAAATGTAGTTTTTTTGTGGTAACCATAGGGAAACCTTCACTTAAGTCAAAACGCATTTGGTAACCAAAAACACTTTTTGTTCCTGTTCCTGTTCTATCTCCTTTTTCGTTTCCGTTTTCTAAAACGTGCTTTACTAAATCTAAATACTGTTTCATGTTTCTCTTTCCGTGTAAATGGAAATACCTTTAAATTATACAATTAGAAGCTGAAATATTATCAGTTTCATATACAAGCTAAAATAAAAAAAAAGCATCAATAAGATGCTTTAATTTAATATATAAATAAGATTCCTATATAGGAATTTGTTATCCTATTATCATACCTGCGATGGTAGCAGACATTAGCGATGCTATTGTACCACCAATTAATGCTTTTATACCAAATTCCGATAAGGTTTTACGTTGTCCAGGAGCAAGAGAACCAATTCCCCCTATTTGAATACCAATAGAAGCAAAGTTTGCAAATCCGCATAACATATAAGTTGCCATGATGATAGATTTGTTATAAGTTAAATGTGTTGCGCTTGCAGCATTTTTTAAATCTGCTAACTGGATATAACCTATAAACTCACTTGCAGCTAGCTTGATACCTAAAAGTTGTCCCATTAAAGCCATATCTTCTTTTGCAACTCCAATTAGCCACATTAGTGGAGCAAATACGTAACCAAGAATAAACTCTAAAGAGAATTTTTGATAAGGTGTATTATTCGCAATAACTTCATTTAAAGAAGTAAAATGCCAATCGATATTTAATGCTTCAATCGTGAAGCCATCAAAACTGGCAGCACCACCTAAAATCCCATTAACCATTGCTATAAAAGCAACAAAAACAAGAAGCATTGCACCTACATTTACTGCAAGTTTTAAACCTTCTGTTGTTCCGTTTGCTATAGCATCTAAGAAATTTGAACCAATTTTATCTGAAGAAACGCGTACATCTGTATTGATTTCTTCTGTTTGTGGATATAATATTTTTGAAATAACAATAGCTCCAGGTGCAGCCATTACCGATGCTGCTAATAAGTGTTTTGCGTAAAATAGTTGAAGCACTTCATCATCACCACCTAAGAAACCAATATAAGCTGCAAGTACAGCTCCTGCAACTGTAGCCATTCCACCAATCATTACTAGTAGAATTTCGGATCTGTTCATTTTTTCTAGGTAAGCCTTAATTAGTAAAGGCGCTTCTGTTTGCCCTAGAAAGATGTTTCCCGCAACACTTAAGCTTTCAGCTCCTGAGATTCCTAAAACTTTAGTTAGTAATATACCCATAGCTTTTACGACTTTTTGGATGATTCCTAAGTAGAAAAGCACCGATGTTAAAGCAGAAAAGAATATGATAGTTGGTAGTACTTGAAAAGCAAAAATGAACCCGAAGGAAGTAACATCTAACATGCCACCAAAGAGGAATTCACTACCTGCTTGGGTGAATCCTAAAATAGAAATAAAACCTTTTCCAATTATTTCGAAACCAGTTTTTATAAAATCTACTTTTAAAACTCCTATTGCAATAATAAGTTGAAAAGCTAACCCTAGTCCAACGGTTTTCCAGTTAATTGCTCTGCGGTTTTTACTAAAAAGAAAAGATAAAATAATAAGAGAAATCATTCCTAAAATCCCTCTCCATAGACTTTCAAAAGAAAATCCCTGACTATCTACGATAGTTCCATTTGTGTTATTTGCTTCTGCTGTGTCTGTTACTGCAATAACTTTTTCTGTTTCTTGAGAAGCTGTAAACTGGTAAACTATATTATTATCTGAAAACACTAAAGTAGAATCCGTGTGTTCTTTAATTTTATAATCACTTACAGAGTCTGTTGGTTTATTGAAGTAGAAAACCAATAGTTTATTTTGGTGTAAATAATCTCCTGAAGCATTATCGGCATTAAACTCTCCTTCTCGTAATTCTAAAGTTTCAAAAATGTTGTTTTGGTCGTTTGCAATCCATTTTTTCTCAAGGTCTTGAGCCGTACTTATAGAAATTCCAAAAAAAATAGCCGTAATAGCTAGTAATATTCTTTTCATAGTAATGGGTTATCGTTTAGAGATCTCGTCTCGAATATGTGCTGCTTTTTCGTAGTCTTCATTAGCAACTGCTTCTTCAAGCATGATATTCAGTTCCTCTATGGATTTGTTAGCGAAACTATCGCTAGGAGATTCTGTTTCAATTTCTTCAGTAACCAAAGCGTCAAGTAAGACATCGTCTTCTATTTCTTTGTCTTCTTTTTCAGGGTTTACTTTTAAGTAAATTCCAGCTTTGTCTAAAATGTTTTTATAAGTGAAGATAGGAGCTTGAAAGCGAAGTGCTAATGCTATAGCATCGCTAGTTCTAGCATCAATAATTTCCTCGATTTTGTCGCGTTCACAAATTAGACTAGAATAAAAAACTCCATCTACTAATTTATGAATGATTACTTGTTTGACTGTAATATCAAACCTGTCTGCAAAATTTTTAAATAAGTCGTGGGTAAGTGGTCTAGGTGGGCGAATTTCTTTTTCTAAAGCAATCGCAATAGACTGTGCTTCAAAAGCACCAATGACGATAGGGAGTTTTCTGTCTCCGTCTTCTTCATTTAAAATCAAGGCGTATGCGCCATTTTGGGTTTGGCTATACGATATTCCTTTAATATTTAATTTAACTAAACTCATAATTTAAAACACAAAAGACTGCTTAAATTAGGACAAAACAAAATTTAAACAGTCCTTTTTACCAATACAATTTATAAAAAATTAATTATTGTTGTGCTTTAAAAGCTTTTAATTTTTCGATTAAAGCAGGTACTACTTCAAAAGCATCACCAACAACACCGTAATCAGCTGCCTTAAAGAAAGGAGCTTCTGGGTCTGTATTGATAACTACTTTTACTTTACTTGCATTGATTCCTGCTAAATGTTGGATAGCTCCAGAAATACCAATAGCAATGTATAAGTTAGAAGCTACAGGCTTTCCTGTTTGCCCTACGTGTTCGCTATGAGGTCTCCATCCTAAATCACTTACTGGTTTAGAACAAGCTGTTGCTGCGCCAAGAACTTCTGCAAGTTCTTCAATCATTCCCCAGTTTTCTGGACCTTTCATTCCACGACCAGCTGAAACAACGATTTCTGCATCTGCAATACTTACTTTATCTGTTGCTTTATCTACAGATTCTACTTTTACATTAATTTCTGGAATACTAGGAGAGAAGTCTTCAGCTGTAGCTGATCCTTCGCTTTCTACTAATCCGAAAGAGTTATTTGATACGGCAACTAATTTTACATCGGTATTAATAGTTGTCATGTTGAAAGCTTTGTTTGTGAAAGCTGTACGTTTTACTGTAAATGGCGAAGTGCTTGAAGGTGCCTCTACCACGTTTGAAGCAAATCCTGCTTCTAATCCAACAGATAATAATGGTGCTAAATATTTGCTGTCTGCACTTGAGCTTACAATAACTACTTTTGATCCTTCTTTTTCTGCTGCTTGTTTTAATACATCTGCATAAGCTTTTGCATTAAAAGCATCTAAACCTGCATTTGTTACATTTAAAACTTTATCTACACCATACTTTCCAAGTTCACTAGTATCGTTAGCGTTAATAGCTACTGCAGTTACTGTTGTACCTAGTTGGTTGGCAACAGCTTTTGCGTAAGAAGCTACTTCTAAAGCTGTTTTCTTTAATTTTCCTTGTTCTGATTCTGTATATACTAAAACTGACATATTTTTTAAATTTTAAATTTCAAAAAGGCTACTTCCAATTAAATATTATTGGCGACTGCGATTTGAAATTGCGATTTATATTACTTTAGCTTCGTTGTGAAGTAAGTTTACTAACTCATCTAAATTATCTGGAGCAACAAGTTTTACTGCACCTTTTGGAGCTGGTTTTTCAAACTTTACAGAAGCAGTTTCTGCATTTGCAGCTACAGGCTCAACAACTTGTAATGGTTTTTTACGAGCCATCATAATACCTCTCATGTTAGGAATACGTAAGTCGCTTTCTTCAACAAGTCCTTTTTGTCCACCTATAACTAAAGGTAAAGTTGTAGACACTGTTTCTTTTCCACCATCAATTTCTCTAGTGGCAGTAACGTTAGTCCCGTCAATTTCTAAGTTGATACAGTTATTCACAAAGTTTGCGTTTGTTAAACCTGCAATCATTCCAGGAACCATTCCTCCATTATAATCAATAGACTCACGACCAGCAATAACTAAATCGTATCCACCATCTTCAATTACTTTTGCTAGTTGTTTTGCAACTGCAAAACCATCTGTAGCTTCTGTATTTACTCTAATTGCCGTATCTGCACCAATAGCTAAAGCTTTTCTTAAAGTAGGTTCTGTTTCTGGTCCTCCAACATTTACTACATCTACACTTGCACCTTGTTTTTCTTTAAACCACATAGCGCGAGTTAAACCAAATTCATCATTTGGGTTAATTACAAACTGAACACCGTTAGTGTCGAATTTTGTATCTCCTTCAGTGAAATTAATTTTTGATGTCGTGTCAGGAACGTGACTGATACACACTAAAATTTTCATATTCTTATAATTAAATTAAGGTTAAATTTATAAAGACTATAATTTCCTAAATTCTCTCCTGAATTTATGTGGTAAAATTCTAGACTTTTTTCCAAGCCACGAAGTTAATTATTTTATTTTGATTATTTACTATGCGCGCATAGTAAATTTTAAACAAATCTTATAGAGAAAGTTTTCCTTTTATTGCTATTTTTGTTGTCTTTATTATTAACTAAAAAAGTTCTTCAGTTTTGAAGACATTAATTAGGAATGAAAACAATACAATTTAGAGAAGCTATTTGTGAAGCAATGAGTGAAGAAATGCGCAGAGATGAGAGCATTTATTTAATGGGAGAAGAAGTTGCTGAATATAACGGAGCATATAAGGCTAGTAAAGGAATGTTGGATGAATTTGGTCCGAAACGTGTAATAGATACTCCAATTGCAGAGCTTGGTTTTGCAGGTATAGCAGTAGGATCTACTATGACAGGAAACAGACCTATTGTGGAATTTATGACATTTAACTTCTCATTAGTTGGGATTGATCAAATTATAAACAACGCAGCTAAGATTAGACAAATGTCTGGAGGGCAGTTTAAATGTCCTATTGTTTTTCGTGGGCCAACAGGTTCTGCAGGACAATTAGCAGCAACACACTCGCAAGCTTTTGAAAGCTGGTATGCTAATACACCAGGTTTAAAAGTGATTGTTCCTTCTAATCCTTACGATGCTAAAGGTTTATTGAAAGCTGCTATTCGTGATGATGATCCAGTTATCTTTATGGAAAGTGAGCAAATGTACGGGGACAAAGGAGAAGTTCCTGAAGGAGAATACGTGATTCCAATAGGTGTTGCAGATATAAAAAGAGAAGGTACAGATGTAACTATCGTTTCTTTTGGTAAGATTATTAAAGAAGCTTACAAAGCAGCAGAAGAATTAGAAAAAGAAGGAATTTCTTGTGAGATTATCGATTTACGTACAGTAAGACCAATGGATCACGAGACCATTTTAAATTCTGTTAAGAAAACAAACAGATTAGTAATTTTAGAAGAAGCATGGCCATTTGGAAATGTTGCTACAGAAATTACATATCAAGTACAATCGCAAGCATTCGATTATTTAGATGCTCCAATTATTAAAATTAATACTGCAGATACACCTGCACCTTATTCGCCAGTTTTACTAGCAGAATGGTTACCAAATAGTACCGATGTTATTAACGCAGTCAAAAAAGTGATGTATAAATAAAATAAAACTAATATTTTTATTATTATTAGACTTCATTGGCTTGATTGTTAATGAAGTCTTTTTTTTTATGGGTATGAATTATAAACTAAGTATAGTATTTTTTTTCTTCGGAATTATGTCCGTTTTATCACAAACAAAGGTTAGTGGTAAAGTGTTTGACGAATTTGATGAGCCGGTTGCATTCGCAAATGTGATTTTTAAAGGTTCTTCTGAAGGAACAATAACAGACGAAAACGGAACTTTTTATTTAGAGTCTAAAGATACTTGGGATGCGCTTATTGTTTCTTTTATAGGCTTTGCTACTTTAGATATTCCGTTAGAAAAGCGAGTTAACTATAATCTTAAATTTATTCTTAAAGAAGAAACAGGTTCTTTAGACGAAGTTTTTATTGTAACAGGAAAGCAGTCTAAAAAAGAATCTGAAAACCCAGCAATAGCTATTCTTAAAAAGGTTTGGGCACACAAACGTAAAAATGGGTTAAGACAATTCAATCAATACGAATACGATAAATACGAAAAAGTAGAATTCGATTTAAACACTATTGATAGTGCGCTTATAAAGAGTAAACTTTTCAAAGGAATGGAGTTTGTTTTTAATGAAGTAGATACTTCTCGAGTTACCGGAAAAACCTATTTGCCAATTTTTATTAATGAGGCAGTTTCTAAAGTTTACGGAGATAATACGCTTAAAAAAGAAAAAGTTGATTTACTAGGGAATAAAAATTCCGGATTCAGTGATAATCAAATTATTATTGATTTTGTAAACGATTTGTATTCAGAGTTTGATATTTATGATAATTATCTGAAGTTTTTCGATAAGAGTTTTGTGAGTCCGATTTCTAAAACAGGAATTCATACCTATAACTATGTTTTAGCTGATAGTACTTATAGAGACAATAAATGGTGTTATAATATTATTTATTACCCAAGACGTAAAAATGAACTAACCTTTAAAGGAGATTTTTGGGTAGCAGATACCACTTATGCTATTAAGGAAATTAATATGCAGGCATCTAAAAGTGCCAATATAAACTGGGTAAAAGAAATTTATATAGAGCAGGAGTTTGATGTTTTAAGCGATTCTTTATTATTACTGAAAAGAGATTACTTCATGTCTGATTTCTCTTTTAACAAAAAAGAAAAATCTCGTGGTGTTTACGGTAAGCGTACTACATTATATGATAATTACGTTTTCGATAATCCGAAAGACGAGAAATTCTATAGTGAAGAAGTTTATAACTACGACAAAGATATTTACAATCGGGAAGATAGTTTCTGGGAAGAAAACCGAATGGAAGCATTAAGTAAAGACGAAAAAGGTGTTTACAAAATGTTAGATACACTTAAAACCGTTAAAAAGTTTAAGCGATTATATAATATGGGAAGTATTTTGGCTTCCGGATATATTGAGTTTCCAGAATGGAATTTAGATTACGGACCAATATTTTCTACTTTCGGGTTTAATGAGGTGGAAGGAATGCGTCTAAGAGTAGGAGGAAGAACCTACTTTGGACAAAATGATCTTTGGCGAGTAGAAGGGTTTACAGCATACGGATTTAAAGACAATAAATTTAAGTACGGTATTTCAGGAAAAGTACTGCTTAATAAGAAAAACCGATTTATTATTTCTGGTGGAAACCGTAGAGATATCGAACAGATAGGAGCTAGTTTAACAACCTCTACAGATGTTTTGGGTAGAAGTTTAGCTTCTTCCTCTTTAATAGGAACTGGAACCAATGATAAGCTTACAGACATCAATATAACTACTCTTGCAGTAGAGTTGGAGCCTATTAAGAATGTGGTTTTTAAACTAAGTGGAAACTATAGAACCTTAGAGTCTGCTTCACCAACTTTTAGTTTAGACTATAATACGCCAACAGGAATAGAATCAGAAATCAAACAATTTGAATCTGCTTTCTCTGTTTCCTATTTTCCAAAAAGAAAAATGACAGGATATGGGGTTGAGCGTCATGAAGCAAACGACGATTTTGCTAGACTGTTTGCGCAAGTAACTCGTGGAAGTCAAGGAATGTTTAAAAGTGATTTTGATTATACCAAACTTCAATTCTCTTATATGCAACCATGGTCTGTTGGAGGTTTAGGAAGACTTTATACTACCATAGAAGCCGGTAAAACCTTTGGAGATGTACCTTTAGGATTGTTAAGTGTTATACCTGGAAACCAATCTTACTTCTCTGTTTATAATAGTTTCGCGCAGCTGGACTATTATGAGTTTGTTACAGATACTTATGCGTCTATGCATTTAGAACATAATTTTAATGGAAGATTCTTTTCAAGAATTCCGTTTTTACGTAAATTAAATTGGAGAGAGATTATTGGTTTTAGAGCTGCTTGGGGAGAACTTTCCGATAGTAATATTGCTTTAAGCACTACTTCAAACCCTTATAATATACCATTAATTTCACCAAATAATAAGGTGTATTATGAGTATAGTGTAGGTGTAGGTAATATTTTTAAAGTCTTTAGAATCGACTTTAACTTTAGAGGAAATTATTTAAATGAAGCTAATTATCCAGATGCTAGAAAGTTTGGTGTAACAGGAAGCTTTGGGTTTAACTTCTAGTAAGTTATCTTATAGTAATCTGTAATTTCTCCGTTGGTTTCTAAAGAAAGATTGTGTTTATCTAGTTTTTTAATGGTAGAAATCCAATTTCCAAATTTGAAGATATATTCTAATGCAAAAGAAGCATCTTCCTCCTTGATATATAAGTAGGAATGAGAACCTTTTACGGATAAATATTTCCCTAAGGATTCGGTTGTTTCTACATTTTCAACATTTCCTCTTCCGTTTTCAAACCAAAAATGGTAGAGACTTTTAGAGGAGTCGTCTTTTATTTTCCAATATCCAGAAAGCGTTTCTTCAATTTCTTCTTTAGAAGAACAACATTCTAGATTTTGAGAATAGCCTGAAAAAGTTAAAAACAGAGAGGATACAATAAGGATTTTGCTAAAAAAGGACATAAAAGCAAGATATTTAGGCGTTAATAGATAACTAAGATAGTGTTTTCTTTGTAAAAGTTAATAGTTTCCGTACTTTTGCAAACCGAAATTTTTAGATAATTAATAAAACTGTTTTCGCTTAAGCGGAAATATTAATAATATATATAATATGAGTCCAAAAGGAAAAGAAACTTTTGATGTATTAATCGAAATACCAAAAGGAAGTAGAAACAAGTACGAATACGATTTCGAATTAAATAAAATTCGTTTTGATAGAATGTTATTCTCCTCTATGATGTATCCAGGAGATTACGGATTTATTCCTGAAACTTTAGCATTAGATGGAGATCCACTAGATGTTTTAGTATTAGGAACAGAGCCAACTTTTCCAATGTGTGTTATGGAAGTAAAACCAATTGGTGTTTTCCATATGGCAGATGAAAAAGGACCAGACGAAAAAATAATTTGTGTTCCAGTAACAGACCCAATTTGGAATATCTACAATGATATTGATGATTTAAATCCACACAGAATTAAAGAAATCACACATTTCTTCCAAGTGTATAAAGATTTAGAAAAGAAAAAAGTAGATATCGGTGGATGGGGTAACGCTGCTGAAGCTTATGACATTTTAAATAAATGTGTAGATCGTTATGAAAATAGCGAGCACAAAACTAACGGAGATTTCACAATCTAATTAGTAGATATATTTATAGTTAAGCCTTTCATTTTCAAATGAAAGGCTTTTTTATTTTATGTGGTTTCGGTTGCTGTTACCTTTGTTTATAGGTGTTAGAGGTTTTTGTATTCTAAAACATATAGCTTTAAAATTAATAAAATCCCTTTTATATTGTTAATAAATTATCAAATTTAAAAGATTTTTTACTTCTGATTGATTTTATTACATTAGCATTCATTAAAACTAACCAAACTACAAAAACAATATGGAATCAATAATGATTTACATGCCAATCGTATTGGCAATTTTAGGTTTAATCTATATGACGATTAAACAAAAATGGGTTATGAAACAGGATGCTGGAGATGGCAAAATGAAGGAAATTTCAGACCATATCTATGAAGGTGCATTAGCTTTCTTAAAAGCAGAATACAGATTATTAGCAGTTTTTGTTTTAATAGTAAGTGTATTGCTAGCAATAGTTTCTTTCGTTGTGCCTACTACACATTGGTTAATTGTTATTGCTTTTATTTTTGGTGCTGTTTTTTCAGCATTTGCAGGAAACATCGGAATGAAAATAGCAACCAAAACAAATGTTAGAACTACACAAGCGGCAAAATCTAGTTTACCAAATGCATTAAAAATTTCTTTTGGTGGCGGAACGGTAATGGGACTTGGTGTTGCTGGTTTAGCAGTATTAGGATTGACTACTTTCTTTATTATATTCTTTCATTTCTTCATGGGTGGTGTTTGGACAAACACTATGGACATGACTATTGTTTTAGAAACTTTAGCAGGATTTTCATTAGGAGCAGAGTCTATAGCTTTATTCGCTAGAGTTGGTGGAGGTATTTATACCAAAGCTGCCGATGTAGGAGCCGATTTAGTTGGTAAAGTTGAAGCGGGTATTCCGGAAGATGACCCAAGAAACCCAGCTACTATTGCTGATAATGTTGGGGATAATGTTGGAGATGTTGCGGGAATGGGAGCTGATTTATTTGGCTCTTATGTGGCAACTGTTTTAGCTGCAATGGTTTTAGGAAACTATGTGATTAAAGATATGGGTGGTAATATTGGTGAAGCATTTGGAGGAATTGGTCCAATTTTACTACCAATGGCTATTGCCGGAGCTGGAATTATTATTTCTGTAATCGGAACCATGTTAGTAAAAATAAAAAGCAACGATGCTAAAGAAAATCAGGTAATGGGAGCTTTAAACCTAGGGAACTGGGTTTCTATTGCTCTAGTGGCAATTTCGTGTTTCGCATTGGTAACTTGGATGTTGCCAGAAACAATGAAAATGAATTTCTTTGGTGAAGGCTTGCAGGATATTTCTTCTATGCGAGTTTTCTATGCTACTTTAGTTGGTTTATTTGTTGGTGCTGTTATTTCTTCTATTACCGAATACTATACAGGATTAGGTAAAAAGCCGATATTAAAAATTGTACAACAGTCTAGTACTGGAGCTGGAACTAATATTATTGCAGGTTTAGCTACGGGAATGATCTCTACCTTTCCTTCTGTGTTATTATTTGCTGGTGCAATTTGGGCATCTTATGCCTTAGCGGGTTTTTATGGTGTGGCTTTAGCGGCTTCTGCTATGATGGCAACTACAGCAATGCAGTTAGCAATTGATGCCTTTGGGCCTATTGCCGATAATGCTGGTGGTATTGCCGAAATGAGTGAGCAAGATCCTATTGTAAGAGAGAGAACAGATATTTTAGACTCTGTTGGAAATACTACTGCTGCCACCGGAAAAGGTTTTGCAATTGCTTCTGCAGCATTAACTTCTTTGGCGCTTTTTGCTGCTTATGTAACTTTTACAGGAATTGACGGAATTAACATTTTTAAAGCACCTGTTTTAGCTATGCTTTTTGTTGGTGGAATGGTGCCTGTGGTATTTTCTGCTTTAGCAATGAATGCTGTAGGAAAAGCAGCTATGGAAATGGTGCAAGAGGTGCGTCGTCAGTTTAGAGATATTCCTGGAATTATGGAAGGAACCGGAAAGCCTGAATACGATAAATGTGTGGCAATTTCTACCGAAGCTTCACTAAGAGAAATGATGCTACCAGGTTTATTGACTATTGGTTTTCCTTTGGTAATTGCCTTTGTTCCGATGTTGTTCGGAATGGATAATTTAGCAATTGCTGAAATGTTAGGAGGATATATGGCTGGAGTTACCGTGAGTGGTGTTCTTTGGGCAATCTTTCAAAACAACGCAGGAGGCGCTTGGGACAATGCTAAGAAGTCTTTTGAAGCAGGAGTGGAGATAGATGGTAAAATGACTTACAAAGGAAGTGAAGCGCATAAGGCTGCTGTTACAGGGGATACTGTTGGAGATCCTTTTAAGGATACTTCAGGACCTTCTATGAATATTTTAATCAAACTTACTTGTTTAATTGGTTTGGTAGTTGCTCCAATACTTGGCGGACATGCTAATGATGCTATGACTGTTGAAAATGAAGTGAGTATTGAAAAAGTTGTTCAAGATGGAAATACGCAAGTCATTAAAAAAGCGGCTATTGAAAAATATACAGATGGCTCAGCCAAAGCAACTGTAAAAACTACTACCATAACGAACGGAATTGAAAATGTAAAAGAAGAAACTTTTAAAGGTTCTTTTGAAGAAGTAAAAAGAAAAGTGAAAGAGCTTGGAGATAATGTTACAGTTAGCGTTTTAGAAAAAGAATAATAAGCTAATATATTTATAGATTGAAACCACGCTTTATGCGTGGTTTTTTGTTATTTTACTTTTTTAAAACATTCATGATTTATGTCTTTATTTAGAAGAGATCCTGTTCAAATTATTGCATTTCAAAGTTACGGAACCGATACGCATTTCTATTTACGAGGAAGGGCTCTAGAGGACGAATCAATTGATTTAGAAAAGCAGGGTTTCTTTAGTTTGCTAGTCAATAGTTGGAAGCGAATGGAAAGTGATGAGGTGAAAAACGCTGGAATTTCTATACAATTACCAGATGGAACGGTTTTACGTACCAAAAGTGATAATCATGGTTATTTTAAAGTGAAAGCAGACTTGAAAGGATTGAAAGCGATGGCAAATGAAGAAGGTTGGCTTGCTTGCGAAGTTTCTTATAAGGACGATAGAATAAAACGAAGCATACAAAACAGAAATCGTTTTCCTGCTGAAATTTTAATACCAAGTTCTACAGCAAATTTTGGAGTTGTTAGCGATATTGATGATACCATTTTGCATACCGGGGTGGTTTCAACTCTTAAATGGCGATTGCTTTATAATACACTTTTTAAATCTGCAAAAATGCGTCTGCCATTAGAGGGTGCAGCAGCATTTTATCATTTATTGCATCGAGGGAAGTCTGGAGAAAATGTAAATCCGATTTTCTATGTAAGTAATAGTCCGTGGAATTTATACCGATACTTAGAATTGTTTTTAAGGCAGAATGATTTCCCGAAAGGACCAATTTTATTAAGAAGTTTTAAAGATATTTTGAAGCGAAAAACGGAAGCTGAAAAGCCTCAAAAGCAAAAGGAAATTATTGATTTACTAAATACATACCCTGAATTACCTTTTATTTTAATTGGAGATAGTGCAGAGCAGGATGCAGATATTTATTTAGAAGTAGCACAACAATTTCCTGGAAGGATAAAAGCTATTTATTTACGAAATGTTAAGCATGAAAAGAAACTACTTAGAGTAAAATGCTTGCTTGAAAAAAATAAAACCACACCAGCTTTAATGATTGAAACTAGTGAACAAGCTATACAGCATGCAAGAGAAAATGGCTTTATTGCATAATAAGATTAAATAGGTACTTTTAAGTTCTACTTTTTCTAAAACCACAAAAAATGAAAAAATTATTTATTATTGTTTTGTTGCTTAGTTCTTTAAAAACTATGGCTCAAAAAGTCTACTCTGTACAATATGCAAACCAAGCAGATGTTAAAGTTTATGTGGTTGATTATGCTAGTCGGGCAGATTTAAAGGTATATAAAGTAAAGTACTCTAGTCAGGCAGGAAAAAATAATGGTAAATGGTTTTTTGTGGAGTATGCGGACCGGGCAGATAAGAAAATTTACTTTGTAGACTATGAAAGTCAGGCAGATTTAAAAGTTTATTATGTGGATTATTCAACTCAAGCTGGTTGGGTGAACAAAAGTAAACAACACTTGTTGTATTAGTTATATGTTTATTTAAAGGAATAAAAAAAGCTCATTTCGTTTAAATGACGAAAGAGCTTTTTTTTTGCGTTAGCGATAGTAGCGGCATCCTTTTTTGTGTCGGTTTAGCACAAAAAAGATATAGCGGATAGCGCGACCCTTGTGGTAACGCCCAAATTATATTTATGGGATTAAAATAATCCGTTTATTTCTGCGTCAATTTTATTTAAGATGAACCCTAGGTCTTCTGGATTTGCAACAAAGTCTAAATTATCTACATCTATAATTAGTAGTTTTCCTTTGTTGTAACCAGTAATCCATGCTTCGTAGCGTTCGTTTAGTCGGCTTAAATAATCAATACTGATAGAGTTTTCGTAGTCGCGACCACGTTTGTGTATTTGCGAAACCAAATTAGGTATCGAGCTGCGTAGGTAGATTAATAAATCTGGACCTTGAACGAAGCTTTCCATAAGTTCGAAAAGAGAGGAGTAGTTTTTAAAATCGCGATTGGTCATAAGGCCCATTGCGTGAAGGTTGGGAGCGAAAATATGCGCATCTTCATAAATGGTTCTGTCCTGGATAATGTCTTTACCGCTTTCGCGAATTTCGGAAACCTGTCTAAATCTACTGTTTAGGAAATACACTTGTAGGTTAAAACTCCAACGTTCCATTTGGTTGTAAAAATCATCTAAATACGGGTTGTCTACCACGTCTTCTAGTTGGGCTTCCCATTTGTAATGTTTTGCTAGTAATTTTGTAAGCGTAGTTTTACCAGCGCCTATATTTCCTGCTACGGCAACGTGCATATTTATTCTGTTTTTAGTTGAAATTTACTGAGGATTTTCGAATGGTAAATATACAAGGTTTCGTTGGTTAGTAAAAACTGACTTATCAACAAATTTGGTATTTCTAATTTTTGAAAATCGTTGGTGTTTTTTTTGTGGTAAAAAAGACTGTTTTCCTTTTGAAGAATTAAGTTTCCGTTGTCTTCTTCTAAGGCTGTAAATCCTTTGTTTTCTATTTTGCTTACGGTGCTACCAAAGTAGCTGTACTTGTATAAATAGTTTTCGGTAAGTAGCCAACAGTAATTGAAATTACTTTTAATGTCTAGTAATCTGGATTGTATAGGCAGTGTTTTTGCTCTTACAGTATTTGTTTTGTAATCATAGAGCTCAAGTTGTTGTGTATCTTGATTGAAAATCCAGATGGTATTGTCGTTTCCAGTTGAAATATGTGAAACACTTTTATATGGTTTTGTGGTATTGAAATCTATTTTGAATATTTCTGAAAGTCTGTTATCTAAAACAATTACCGTATTGAAGTCGCTGTAAAATAGGTTTAATTTTAAAGGATTGAATGCATTTGCAGAGGTGATTTCTCCTAACTGCACATTACTGTAATTGCTAGATTTTGTGTTTTCTGTTTTATAGAGAGTGTTGTGCTGTATATGATACTGGGTTCCAAAATTATTTATTTCGACTAAAGATTGGACAGTTAAAGTAGTGTCTTTAATAAAAGTAGCTTTCACAGTATTTTGCGAGCAAACAGATATGGTGTATAAAAAAAAGAAAAGAAAGATATGTTTCATAGTGTATTGAAAAATACAAAAATTGCACCAACTTATGATTATTCTAGAAACAAAAAAGCCTTCTTAAGTAAAGAAGGCTTGTTTTGGTGGGGAGAGCAGGATTCGAACCTGCGAAGTTAAAAAACAACAGAGTTACAGTCTGTCCTCGTTGGCCGCTTGAGTATCTCCCCCAATTTTTTGTCAAAGATATTTAAGTTTTCGAATTTTACAACTATAATTTGTGGTCTTTTTTTAGATTTTTTTTCATCATTAGTTTTGTGTAAAACGGGTGTTGCGGTATGTGTTTGTTAGTTAAATGATTAGCTGTTTTTGTTTTGTGCTAATTTTTATATGACAAATAAAAAACCTCTAACAATTTGCTAGAGGTTTATATGAATTTTATGAAAAATGAAATTTATAAACCGAATTCTGCTTTGATTTTATCTACATAATCTAACTTTTCCCATGTAAATAACTCAACATCTACTGTTAAGTCTTCTCCGTTTACTTGTGAGAATGTTTTTTTAACTACTTCATTCTTTCTTCCCATATGTCCGTATGCAGCAGTTTCGCTATAAATAGGATTACGAAGTTTTAAACGATCTTCTATAGCAGCTGGTTTCATATTGAAAATTTTAGAAACTTTTTCAGCAATTTCGCCATCGGTCATATTAAATGGGCAAGTTCCGTAGGTGTCTATAAAAACTCCCATAGGTTCTGCAACACCAATTGCATAGCTTACTTGTACTAAAACTTGTTCGCAAACTCCTGCGGCAACAAGGTTTTTAGCAATATGTCTTGTTGCGTAAGCAGCACTTCTGTCTACCTTACTTGGGTCTTTCCCAGAAAAAGCTCCACCACCGTGTGCGCCTTTTCCACCGTAAGTGTCTACAATAATTTTACGACCTGTTAAACCAGTATCTCCATGAGGTCCACCAATAACAAACTTTCCTGTTGGATTGATGTGGTATTTAATATCATCGTTGAATAATACTTGAATATGCTCTGGTAGTTTTGCTATTAAACGCGGAATTAAAATCTCTTTTATGTCCTTGTTAATTTTAGCTACCATTTCTTTTTCAGCAGCATCCACATCAGCGGCAGACTTAGATCTTGGTAAAACAAACTCGTCATGCTGTGTTGAAACTACAATAGCTTCAATTCGTTGTGGTACGTGATCATCACTATATTCAATAGTTACTTGACTTTTAGAGTCTGGACGTAAATAAGTAATTTCTTTATTTTCTCTACGTAAAGCAGCTAGTTCCAACATGATTTTATGAGAAAGGTCTAATGCTAAAGGCATGTAGTTTTCTGTTTCGTTGGTAGCGTAACCAAACATCATTCCTTGGTCTCCAGCTCCTTGTTCTTCTCTGTTTACTTTGTCAACACCACGATTAATGTCTGGTGACTGTTCGTGAATAGCCGAAATAACTCCACAAGAATTCCCGTCAAACATATAGGCGCTTTTAGTGTAGCCAATTTTGTTTATGGTGTCTCTTGCAATTTGTTGCACATCTAAATAGGTGTTTGATTTTACTTCACCGGCTAGTACAACTTGACCTGTTGTAACTAGTGTTTCGCAAGCTACTTTAGAATCTTTGTCGAAGGCTAAAAAGTGATCGATTAAAGCGTCACTAATTTGGTCTGCAACCTTGTCTGGGTGTCCTTCTGATACACTTTCGGAAGTGAATAAATATGGCATAAATAATTGTTTTTTAAACTGTTATATTGCAGAAAAATAATAAGATTGCGCGCCGCTAGAGAAGTAGATGAGTTACTGCTTTAGCATTTTTTAATCTCCAAGTAACTTGGAAATCTGTTTTTCTGTATTGAAAAACATAGAGGTTGCAATCAGACAAATTTTTCCTCTTAATAATTGAACTGCAAAATTAGTAAAATTATATGGATTCTATATTGTTTTTTGGTTTTTTCCTGTAAAAGAGGGTGAGATTAAACTAGATGCATCTGTATTATTTAAATATTATGCTATTTTTACAATCTAACTAAATTTAATGAAGCGTTTATTTACCTACTTATTTTGCTTGTTTTGTGTTTGTACGTATTCACAAGAAAACAAAGCAACAAAGTCCACTATGGATGTGAATTACTTTGCAGGAAACATTGCTTTGCATAACACTGATATTTTACATTTAATTCAAGGACATCCAGAAGGTGTGATTATAAGTTGGAACAAGAAAACCTTTGGTGAAGAAGCATGGCAACAAGGTTTTAATTATCCCGATTACGGACTTTCCTTTGCTTATCAAGATTTGAAAAATGAGACGCTTGGAAACAATGTTTCCGTATATGCGCATTATAATTTTTACTTTCTAAAACGAAATTTAATGTTTCGTATAGGTCAGGGATTGGCATATACTACAAATCCATACAACAAGGATGCTAATCATAAAAATGTAGCATTCGGTTCTCATATATTAAGTAGTACCTATGCGATGCTTAATTATAAAAAAGAGCGATTGCTAGATAGGTTTGGTTTGCAGGCAGGCTTATCCCTCATACACTATTCAAATGCAAATGTAAAAGCACCAAATACAAGTGTAAATACCATTGCTTTTAATTTTGGTGTGACATATAATTTAGACGAAGAAGATCCGGAATATATTACAAGAGAATCTAAAGAGAAGTTTACACAACCTATAAAATATAATCTAGTTTTTAGAAGCGGAATTAACGAAAGCGATTTGATTGGTAGCGGACAGTTTCCTTTTTATATTCTTTCTGCTTATGCCGACAAGCGTCTAGGTTTTAAAAGTGCGGTTCAATTAGGAACTGATGTATTTTTTTCCAATTTTTTAAAGGAATATATAAGATATAGAGCCGCAGCTTTTCCTGAAGAAGGGGAAGATGGTACAGCCGATTATAAACGAGTAGGTGTTTTTGTAGGGCATGAGTTGTTTATAAACAAAATGTCTTTGGTGACGCAATTGGGGTATTATGCTTATTATCCGTATCATTTTGAAGGAAGAACCTATATTAGAGTAGGTTTGAAACGATATTTTGGTGAGAAATGGTTTGCAGCTTTAACCTTGAAATCTCACGGAGCAAAAGCGGAAGCTGTAGAGCTAGGAGTAGGTATAAGATTGTAATAGAAAGGAAGAGTTTAATATGAATAAATACGTTTTTAGAATAAACAAAATGAAAAACTTTATATACATATTTATTGCGCTATTCATGTTTGCATGCGATAGTGAAGATGCAAATGGTTGTTTAAAAAAAACTGGGACGATTATTCAAGACGAAGTCGCTATTTCTTCTTTTGAAAATATTTTTGTAGATAGGGACATCGAGTTAATCTTGAAACAGGATATAGGTTTTCGTGTTATTATTGAAACGGGAAAAAACATAAGAAAAGATTTAGAAGTAAAAGTTATAAATAATGAATTACAACTTAAAGACACAAATACTTGTAATCTTGTACGCGAGTACGGAGTTACCAAAATATATGTTTCTGCTCCAGGCATAAAGGTGATTAGAAGTTCTACACAGCATACTATTTCTAGTGATGGTGTATTGCATTATCCTAAGCTGAAGTTGGTTTCCGAAGATTATAATAGACCAGAAAGTTATTCTATTGGTGATTTTAGATTAGCGATTAACTCTCAAGAATTAAGTGTGGTAGCCAATAATATTTCCTCTTTTTATATTTCAGGAGAAAGTCAAAATGTAGATATTAATTTTTTCTCTGGTTCGGGTAGATTTCAAGGCGAAGATTTAATAGCCCAGAATATAAACTTCTACCATAGAGGTTCTAATGATATGGTTGTAAATCCGCAAGTTTCACTTACAGGGGAAATCAGAAGTACGGGTCATGTGATTTCCTTAAATCAACCAGCTACAATCGCTGTGGAAGAATTTTATAATGGAAGGCTGATTTTTCAGTAGGATTAAAAAATTAATTCTTTTAAAAAAATAATACCGCTTTTTATATTCTTTCGAAATTAGATATTTACTTTGATGAAGCTTTGTAAAAGTTAACTCGTCAACTCCCTAAATAAACTCTCTAAACTAGCGTTTTTCTGATTTAGTTGTAATATTTTTAATTGGTTGTCATGAGCAAAATCGAATACGTGAGAACGCATATCTTCAGAAGTTTCAAAGGTGATTTCGTAAATAAAATCATGGGTGTTTTTTACGCTTTTTACTTTCGGAAGTTTTAGTAAAAAAGCATCTTCCACACGGTAGTCAAATTCTACAATAACAACTTGTTCCTTTTCGTCACGTAAATCCTTCAGGGTTTTGTTTGCTACAATTTCTCCCTTATTTATAATTATAACGCGATCACACATAGCTTCTACTTCTTGCATAATATGTGTAGAAAGAAAAACTGTCTTTTCTTGTCCGATATTTCTAATCAAATTTCTAATATCCACCAATTGATTTGGGTCTAAACCGGTTGTAGGTTCGTCTAATATCAAAACATCCGGATTGTGTAAAAGAGCGTTTGCTAAACCTACACGTTGCCTATATCCTTTAGATAGTTGACCGATTTTTTTATGAGCTTCCGGACTTAAGCCTGTAAGTTGGATGACTTCATCAATTCGGCTTTTAGAAACTCCGTATACTTGCGCGTTAAATCCAAGATACTCTCTTACATATTGTTCTAAATACAACGGATTGTGTTCTGGTAAGTACCCAACACTTTGCTGTACTTTTTTAGTTTCCTTTTTAACATCAAAACCATTAACAGTTGCATCTCCTTCGCTTGCATCTAAATAAGTGGTTAAAATCTTCATCATAGTAGATTTTCCTGCACCATTCGGACCTAGAAAACCAACAATTTCAGGTTTGTTTACCTTAAAAGATACTTGGTTAAGCGCTTTTTGGTTTCCGTATATTTTAGAGATGTTTTTTACTTCAATAGACATATTAAAAAGTATTTTGCGTAAAAATAAGTAAATATTACATGTATATAGCTAAAAAATGAAGGATAGATGTTGTTTTCTAATTCTGTTCTTTAGCTGTAAATGGCTTTAAGTTATTCTAAGATTAAAAATATTGTAAATAAAGCAATGCTTGTTAAAAGTTAATGTTTTAGAACTAAAATTATCTTAAAACCATGTAGGACTAAATTTGTAGGTTTTACCTTTGTATATAATGACGATTTTAAAAACACAAATTAATGATGGAGGTAGCAGATAGGTTGAAGCATGTTGAAGAATACTACTTTTCTAAAAAGCTACGTGAAGTAAATGTGCTTAAAGCAGCAGGAAAGCCGGTTATTAATTTAGGGATAGGAAGTCCGGATTTGCCTCCGTCAGAAAGCGTTATAAAAGCAATGACCGAAAGCTTACAAGATGAAAACGCTCATAAGTATCAAAGCTATCAAGGTTTATTAGAGCTTCGCGAAGCGATTACAGCTTTCTATAAAGAAAATTTTTTAGTTACATTAAATCCCGCATCAGAGGTTTTACCATTAATGGGAAGCAAGGAAGGAATTATGCATATTTCTATGGCTTTTCTAAATGCCGGAGATGAAGTACTTATCCCGAATCCGGGCTATCCAACCTATGTTTCGGTAACGAAGTTGCTTGGAGCAAATCCAATATATTATAATTTAGATGAAAGTCGTAAATGGCTTCCAGATCTAAATGAAATAAAGAAATTAGACCTAAGTAAGGTGAAAATCATGTGGATGAACTATCCGCATATGCCAACAGGGGCAAAGGTAAGTGAAAAGTTTTTTGAAGAAGTTGTAGACTTTGCTACAGAACATGATATTTTAATAGTAAATGATAATCCGTATAGTTTTATTTTAAATGATGCACCTAAAAGTATTTTAAGTGTTAGAAATGCAAAAGATGTTTGTTTAGAGCTAAACTCTTTAAGTAAAACTTTTAATATGTCTGGTTGGCGAGTTGGAATGGTTTTAGGAAGAGCTTCACATATTAATACTATTTTAAAAGTGAAAAGCAATATGGATTCTGGTATGTTTTATGGCATTCAAAAAGGAGCTATTGAAGCTTTAAAGTCTTCTAAAAAATGGTATAATAGCTTAAATAACGAGTACAAGCAAAGAAGAGAAGTTCTTTGGAAAATAGCAGATGCTTTAAATTGTACTTATGATAAAAATAGCTCTGGATTATTTGTTTGGGCAAAACTCCCAAACCAGATTAAATCAGAAGATTTTATAGAAAAACTATTAAAAGAAAAAAACATTTTTGTTGCTCCGGGAACAGTTTTTGGTCCTCTTGGAGAAGGGTATGTTCGTTTTTCTATATGTGCTTCCACCGAAGATTTAATGGGAGCTCTAGAAAGAATAAAATCATAACTTAAAGAGGAATGTGATAATCACAAATTGTAATTCAATATTCAAAACAAAGTATTTCAAACTTAGAGTTTTATATTTGGAATTTTAAAATTTATGGAAAATAAAAAAGAGTTACGAACATGGTTAGATGATATGAAGCTAGATCATCCGCTAGTTATTGCTGGGCCGTGTAGTGCAGAAACCGAAGAACAAGTTTTAAAAATTGCACATCAGTTAAAAGATACCGATGTGAATTATTTTAGAGCAGGAATTTGGAAGCCAAGAACAAGACCAGGAAATTTTGAAGGAGTAGGGGCTTTAGGTTTAAAATGGTTGCAAAAAGTGAAGGCAGAAACAGGCATGAAAACCTGTACAGAAGTTGCAAATGCATACCATGTAAAATTAGCTTTAGAGCATGATATAGATTTACTTTGGATTGGTGCGCGTTCTACCGTAAGTCCGTTTATAATGCAAGAAATTGCAGACGCTTTATGTGGTACAGATAAAATAGTACTAGTTAAAAATCCTGTGAACCCAGATTTGGCTTTGTGGTTAGGAGGAATTGAAAGGTTGTACGAAGCCGGAGTTAAAAACCTAGGGGCAATTCACAGAGGTTTTTCTACTTACGAAAAATCTAAATATAGAAATATCCCAGAATGGCAATTGGCTATAGAGTTTCAAAATAGGTTTCCAGATCTACCTTTAATAAACGACCCTTCGCATATCACGGGAAGACGAGATATGATTTTCGATGTGTCGCAAACAGCATTAGATCTTAATTTTGACGGACTAATGATTGAAACACATACCTATCCAGACAATGCATGGAGTGATGCAGCACAACAAGTAACACCAGCTACTTTAGTGCAAATAATGAAGGATTTACAAATAAGAAAAGAATCGCATCCAGAAGCAGCCTACAATAATGAATTGAATAAATTAAGATCACAGATTGACCTGGTTGATAATCAAATTATTGATTTGTTAGCAAAAAGAATGAAAGTAGCAGATGATATTGGGGTGCTTAAAAAACAGAAAAATGTTGCTGTATTGCAGCGAAAACGATGGAAAGAAATTCTTGAAAAAATGATAGTAGAAGGGAAGTCAAAAGGATTAAGTGAAGAGTTTATTTTAAGTATGTTTAAAGCCATTCATCAAGAATCTATAAATCATCAAGGAAAAATTTTAAAGTCTTAGTTTGTATATTTACTTTTTAATTTAATAATAGCATCTTTGTAAGAATGATAGGACTAGTTTATAAATCTACCGGAAGTTGGTACACTGTAAAAACAGATTTGGGTGCAACCTACCTGTGCAGAATAAAAGGAAAGTTTAGATTGCAAGGTATTAGAAGTACCAACCCCATAGCAGTTGGAGATGTTGTTGAGTTTGAATTAGAAACAAAAAACGATGAAGAAACAGGTGTTATTCATTCCATTCACGATAGAAAAAATTATATTGTAAGAAAGTCTGTAAATCTTTCTAAGCAAACCCATGTTATTGCTGCCAATATTGATCAGGTATTTTTATTAGTTACAATAGATAATCCTCCTACATTCACTTCCTTTATTGATCGCTTTTTAGTTACCACCGAAGCATATTCAATAAAAACAGTTTTGCTTTTTAATAAGATAGATGCTTATAGTAAAGAAACTCTAGATGAGGTTAGATACTTAGCGCATGTTTATAGGTCTATTGGCTACGAATGTATTGGTATTTCGGCCGAAACCGGCAAAAATGTAGATAAGGTAAAAGCTATGATGCATGGAAAAGTAAGTATGTTTGCTGGTCACTCGGGAGTAGGTAAGTCCACTTTAGTAAACGCTATAGAACCAGGATTAGACCTTAAAACCAAAGAAATTTCTGTACAACACAGCCAAGGGCAACATACAACTACTTTTGCAGAGATGTTCGATTTAAGTTTTGACGCTAAAATTATTGATACTCCAGGTATAAAAGGTTTTGGTGTTGTAGATATGGAAAAGGAAGAAATAAGTGATTATTTTCCAGAGTTCTTCGCAATAAAGCAGAATTGTAAATTCAATAATTGTTTGCATATTGAAGAGCCAAAATGTGCTATTAAAGATGCTGTTGATAAAGATGAAATAGCTTATTCACGTTACCGTAGCTATGTAAGCATTATCGAAGGGGAAGACGAGCACTACAGAACCGATAATTATAATTAAAATACTTTAGTGTTCTTACTTAAATGAAAGCAGTAATTCAAAGAGTTGCCCATGCAAGTGTTACTATTGAAGGAGAAAAAGTTGCTTCAATACAACAAGGACTTTTAATTCTTTTGGGCATTGTGGCAGAAGACACCCAAGTAGATATAAAGTGGTTATCCAACAAAATTGTGAATCTTCGAATTTTTAATGATGCCGATGGTGTTATGAATAATTCACTAATGGCTAGTAGTGGCGATGCAATTGTGGTATCTCAATTCACTTTACACGCAAATACCAAAAAAGGAAATAGACCAAGTTATATTAAGGCTGCCAAACCAGATATTGCTATTCCTTTATACGAATCCTTCGTTGCACAGATTGAAAAAGATTTAGGAAAAAAAGTGCAAACAGGTGAATTTGGTGCAGATATGAAAGTGGAACTATTAAATGATGGTCCAGTAACCATAATTATTGATACAGAAAACAAATAAATAGTTGTCAAATTTGTGTGAAAACTTTAAATTAATATTTTTGTTTTTAACTCCATAAAATTTACAGCTATTAAATCAACATTAAATTTTTTCTTTCTGTTGCTTGTTTTCTCATCTACAGCACAAGAATTTTCGTTACAATCCTTAATTATTGACTCTAGTTTAAGAGAGAATGCAAATGCCATTGTTAGGCAAAATGATTTAAGTATTGAAGTTTTAAAATATGATAAAATCCTTGTTAAACAAAGGCGCGTTGTAACAATCCTAAATTCTAGTGGAAACTCTAAAGTTAATGCTTATTTACATTACGATGAGAATGTAAATATAAAAAAACTAGAAGCTATTGTTTACAATGCTTATGGGAAAGAAATAAAAAAAATAAGAAAAAACAAGTTTTCAGATGCCAATGCTGTAGACGGATTTTCACTGTATTCCGATTCTAGAATTAAATATCTAGATTATACACCAACAAATTATCCATACACAATTGAATATATCGAGGAATACGAAACTTCTTTCACTGTAAACCTTCCAAGTTGGTATCCTTTAGACGGGTATTACACAAGTGTTGAAAATAGTACCTATACTATTATTAATGATTCTAATGTAGAAATAAGTTTAAAAACCGAAAACTTAGAAAACTACAACATAGATGTTCTTTCCGAATATAGCTTCCAAGCCAAGAACTTAAAAGCAATTAAACCAGAACAATACAGTCCGTCCTTTGCTAAAATAGTCCCTTCTGTTAAAGCAACTCTAAAGGAGTTTAGTATGAAAGGTGTAAAAGGAGTAAATTCTAACTGGCAAGATTTTGGAAAATGGATGAACGATAAGCTTATAGCTGGAACCCAAGAATTGCCACAAGCAGTTAAAGATGAAATTAAAGCCTTAACTGCAAATGCAGAAACAGATATAGAAAAGGCGAAGATTGTATATAATTATATGCAAGATAAAACCAGATATATTAGTATTCAGGTTGGAATTGGAGGATGGAAACCAATGCTAGCTAGTGATGTAGATAGACTAGGTTACGGAGATTGCAAAGGACTTACCAATTACACCATGGCATTACTGCAAGAGGTGGGAGTGCCATCCTATTATACGGTGGTTTATGGAGATTCTAACCTAAGAAATATAGACGATTCCTTTTCTTCTTTACAAGGAAACCATGTCATTCTAACAGTCCCTAATAAATCCGATTATATATTTCTAGAATGTACTAGTCAAACAGTGCCGTTTGGTTATACAGCAAACTTTACAGATGATAGGGATGTATTATTAATCAAGCCAGAAGGAGGTGAAATAGTACGAACAAAATCTTATAAAACAGAAGAAAACTTATTAGACACAAAAGCAACTATTAAATTAGATGCTGAAGGAAGTTTAGAAGCCCAAGTAGTTATGAATTCTTATGGAACACAATACGGAAGTCATGAAGGGGTGCAAAACGAAACAGAAAAAAACCAACAACTATACTATAAAGACTATTGGAATTATATAAATAACTTAGAAATAAACTCTTTAGACTTTACAAATAATAAAGATAGTATAGTATTTATCGAAGAAGTGGAACTTAAAGCTGCTAGATATGCTGTGAAAACAGGAGATAGACTATTGTTGCAGCCTAATATGTTTAATAGAATTGAAACCGCACCAAAGCGTTATAAAGACAGAAATTTACCTTTTGAAGTAGAAAGAGGATTTACAGATATAGATGAATATATTATCGAAATTCCTGAAACATTAGAGGTAGAAGCTACAATGAATCCGGTTTCAATAAAAAACAAATTCGGGGAATATATTGCGAGTGTTTCTATTGAAAATAACAAACTACTATACCATCGTAAGTTTGTATTAAATAAAGGTGCTTATACTAAAGACGAGTATAAAGAATTTAGATCGTTTTGGTTAAGCGTAGTAAAGCAAGATAAATCAAAAATAGTATTAAAAACCAAACCCTAATCATATGAAAAAAATAGTATTTATTGTAGCCTTAATAGTTAGTCAGGTAGCATTTGCTCAGGACTATAAATTTGGTAAGGTAAGTAAAGAAGAGCTGACAGAAAAAGCCAACCCAACTAACCCCGAAGCAAACGCAACGGTATTGTACAGAAGTCAAAAAATTTATTTCGATTTCCAACAAGGAAAAGGGTTTATGCAAAAAAATGAAATCCATGAACGAATTAAAATTTATAATAAAGACGGATTTGATCAAGCAACAAAATTTGTTAGACTGTATGTAGGTAGTTCTAATGATTCTAAAGAAAAACTAATAGGCTTAAAAGCTGTAACCTATAACTTAAACGGCAAAAAAATAGAAGAAGATAAGCTTAGAAGTAATGGTATTTTTGAAGAAGCTACAAATAAATACTGGGAAACTACAAAATTCACCATGCCTATTGTTAAAGAAGGTTCTGTAATTGAGTACAGATATACCATAGTATCTCCTTTTACAGGTATTGATGATATTCCATTTCAGCAATCAATTCCAATAAAAAAACTAGATTTCGAATTAAAAACACCAGAATATTACCTGTACCAAACGCTGTTAAACCCAAGAGCTAGTTATATTCCTAAATTTACTAATACAAAAGCTACCAATAGTTTTACTATATCTTCAAAAGAAAGAAATATTTCAAATAGAGTTGTAACAGCATCAACAACTAATAAATCTACTATCGATTATGTAGATAATGTTGTTTCAGCAAGTTTAGATAATATTCCAGCATTAAAAGGAGAAGAATATGTAGATAACTTAGGAAACTATCAATCTAAATTAATTTTAGAATTACAATCTATTCAGTATCCAGGAGAACCTATAAAGAACCTTGCAACTTCTTGGGATAAAGTAACTAAAACAATTTATGATAATTCCGACTTTGGAGGCGAATTAAATAAAACAGGATACTTTAAAAAAGATATAGATGCTTTAATAGCTTCGGTTAGTAGCCCAGAAGAAAAGACTGCATTAATTTTCGACTTTGTAAAAGCTAAAGTTAAATGGAATGATTTGCATGGCTATACAACCGATTTAGGTGTTGCAAAAGCCTATAGAGAAGGAGTTGGTAATATTGCAGATATCAACTTAATGCTAGTTTCTATGTTGCGTTATGCAGGAATTGAAGCAAATCCTATCCTAGTAAGTACTAAAAGTAACGGGATACCTTTACTTCCAACTCGCTCAGGTTTTAATTATGTTATTTGTGCAGCAGAGTTAAACGGAGGTGTTGTTTATTTAGATGCTTCAGAGCATTATACAACAGCAAATATTCTTCCATCAAAAACATTAAACTGGTTAGGAAGATTAATCAGAGAAAACGGTACATCAGAATGGGTAGAGCTAATACCAAAAGTGTCTTCTCGAGAAATGGTTTCTATAAGTATAAAATTAAATGAAGACTTGTCTGCTACAGGAAAAGTTAGAAACCATTTAACAAATTACCAAGCTGCTAGGTTTAGAAACAAATATCATAACTTCAATAAGGAAGAAATGATGGCAAGCTTAGAAAAAAACAGAGGTGCCTTAGAAGTTTTAGAATATGATAACAAGAATGTTAAAGACTTGTCTAAGCCTATTTTGCAAACTTATGACTTTCACCTAGAAAGTGCTTTAGAAGAAATAGGAGACAAGGTGTATTTTAGTCCGATGTTGTTTTTTGCATCTAAAGAAAACCCTTTCAAAGAAGATACCAGAAACTATCCAATAGATTTTGTTTACCCATTTTCAGATAAGTATATTATAAATATGCAACTTCCTGAAGGATATGTTGTGGATACTTTACCAGAAAGTAGTAAAATCCAGTTCAATGGTACAGAAGGAGAATACACTTTTTTATCTAATCAAAAAGGAAATATACTACAGTTTACTGTATCTTTAGACTTAAACAAAAGTTTAGTTCTTGCTTCAGATTATGAGCAGTTTAAACAGTTTTATCAGCTTAAAGTAGAAAAAGAACTTGAAAAGGTAGTGCTTAAAAAAGGATAATTATGAATATAAAAAACGCACAATTAGAAGTCGATAATTGGATTAAAAACCATGGCGTTCGTTATTTTAACGAGCTTACAAATATGGCGCAACTTACCGAAGAAGTAGGTGAGGTAGCGCGAATTATAGCAAGACGTTATGGGGAACAAAGTGAAAAAGAAAGCGATAAAAATAAAGACCTAGGGGAAGAGCTAGCAGACGTTATGTTTGTAGTTTTATGTCTTGCAAACCAAACGGGAGTAGATTTACAAGAGGCTTTCGATAAAAAGTTAGACTTAAAAACCAAACGCGATCACGACCGTCACCATAATAACGAAAAATTAAAATAATTAAAAATTCCTGCGAAAGCAGGAATCTTTTTTAATATGAATCTGCAACTACATAAATCTGAAATTATACATCGAAATCTAAAAATCGATATCACGGGTTCTAAAAGTGAATCTAACAGATTACTGTTGTTGCAGGCTTTATATCCTAATCTGAAAATAGAAAACCTTTCTAATTCAGATGATTCTAAAGTCATGCAAGAAGCTTTGCAGGTAGATTGCAATGAAATAGATGTTCACCATGCCGGAACAGCTATGCGTTTCCTAACGGCTTATTTTTCTATTCAACAAAATAGAGAAGTTATACTTACAGGCTCTTCTAGAATGCAAGAAAGACCCATTGCAATTTTGGTGGATGCGCTTCAGCAACTTGGTGTAGAAGTAGTTTATTTAAAAAACGAAGGCTTTCCTCCAATAAAAATAAAAGGAAAGAAAATATTTAAAAATAAAGTCAACCTCCAAGCAAATGTTAGTAGTCAATATATTTCGGCATTATTACTAATTGCACCAAAGCTGGAGAACGGATTAAAACTTACACTAGAAGGCGAAATAACCTCGATTCCATATATAAACATGACCTTGACTTTACTTCAGGGAATTGGAGTGGAAACAAGTTTTATAGGTAATACTATTAAGGTAAAACCAAAAGCTACAATCCGTGATAAAACCTTTGTGGTAGAATCCGATTGGTCTTCTGCTTCCTATTATTATAGTATTATTGCGATGAGTAAAGCTGGAACAGAAATTAGCTTAGCTTACTATAAAGAAAACTCTCTGCAAGGAGATGCTTCCTTAGTAGAAATTTATAAGAAATTTGGAGTGGAAACTATTTTTCTTCCGCAAGGATTACTTCTTAAAAAAGTTTCAGAAACTAACTCTCAATCCACTATAAGTTTAGACTTAAAAAATTCGCCAGATATAGCACAAACTGTTGCTGTTACTTGTTTAGGATTAGGTTTAGCTTGTGAATTAACCGGTCTTCATACTTTAAAAATCAAGGAAACAGACAGGTTGGTTGCTTTAAAAACTGAAATAGAAAAATTAGGAGGTAAGGTTCAAATAACAAATAGCTCCCTTAGCATAGAAACTTGCGCTTCTTTAAAAGAAAATATAGAAATTGCAACCTACCAAGATCATAGGATGGCTATGGCTTTTGCGCCTTTAGCATTAAAAATACCAATCATTATTCAAGACGCTTCTGTGGTTTCAAAATCCTACCCTACATTTTGGGACGACTTAAATGCTATCGGCTTTAAAATTTTTAAAAGATAATTGGCTATTTACTTGACAACGCCTACTTTGAGATTGTATATTTGCAATCTTGTAAACTACATTACATAATCTAATTATTACTACATGCAGAATTTTAAAATGAAGTTGTCTCACTTCCAGTTTGATTTACCAGATGAGTTATTAGCGGAGTTCCCAGCAGAGAACAGAGATGAATCTCGCTTAATGGTTTTAAACAGAGAAAAACAAACCATTGAACACAAAATGTTTAAAGATCTAATTGAATATTTTGATGAAGATGATGTATTAATACTTAACAACACAAAAGTATTTCCAGCTCGTTTATACGGTAATAAAGAAAAAACCGGAGCACGTATCGAAGTATTTTTATTAAGAGAACTTAATGAAGAGCAACGTCTTTGGGATGTGTTAGTAGATCCAGCACGTAAAATTCGTATAGGTAATAAACTGTACTTTGGTGAAGACGAAACCCTAGTAGCAGAGGTAATAGATAATACTACTTCTAGAGGAAGAACTCTACGTTTTCTTTACGATGGATCTTACCAAGAATTCAGAAGAAAACTTAATGAATTAGGTGAAACTCCTTTACCTAAATATATAAACCGTGAGGTAACTCCAGAAGATGAAGTTCGTTACCAAACTATTTTTGCTAAAAACGAAGGGGCTGTAGCAGCACCAACAGCAGGTTTACACTTCTCAAAACACCTTTTAAAGCGTTTAGAAATTAAAGGAGTAAACTTTGCAGAAGTAACACTCCACGTAGGTTTAGGAACTTTTAACCCTGTTGAGGTAGAAGATCTTTCTAAGCACAAAATGGATAGTGAAGAAATTAAAATTGATGCAACAGCAGCAAATATTATCAACACGGCAAAACTAAATAAAAAACGTATTTGTGCAGTTGGTACAACCGCAATGCGCGCCATTGAAAGTTCGGTTTCTACAAACGGAACCCTAAATGAGTTCGAAGGGTGGACAAACAAATTCATCTTCCCTCCATACGATTTCAGCATTGCAAACTGTATGATTACCAACTTCCATACACCAAAATCAACACTTTTAATGATGGCTTCGGCCTTTGCAGGACATGAATTCATCAAAAAAGCATACGATGAAGCTATCAAAGAAAAATACAATTTCTATAGCTACGGTGACGCGATGTTAATCATCTAACAAAGCAAATCACAAAATAAACGAAGCCTCTTTTTTAGAGGCTTTTTTTATGGCATTACCCAACTCCGCTTAGGCTACGTTGCGTCGTGCTTTCACTACTCGCTTTTTTATGTTGCATATGTGCAACAACATAAAAAGAGCTCAAACAGACCGTTCAATCACTAATGCGAACCTAACGATGAGGTTTAGATTAAGGCAGAACAGCTTCAGTAAAAACGAACTAGTAGTTTAAAATGAAAAAATCAGTTCATCTAATTCGCTCATAGAAAATCCTTTCATTACTTTTGCATCATAATGGCAACAACAAAAAAAGACATAAGAGCATTAACCAAAGAACAGCTTAGAGAATTCTTTGTAAAAGAAGGAGAAAAAGCTTTCCGTGGAAACCAGGTATACGAGTGGTTGTGGAGCAAATCTGCCCACTCTTTTGAGGATATGACAAACCTATCCAAAGAAACCAGGCAAATGCTAGAAGATAACTTTGTTATCAATCATATTCGTGTAGATACCATGCAAAAAAGTAATGATGGTACTATAAAAAACGCGGTGCGTTTACATGACGGATTAATTGTGGAATCTGTTTTAATTCCAACTAAAACCAGAACAACAGCATGTGTTTCTAGTCAGGTAGGATGTAGTTTAGATTGTAGGTTTTGTGCAACAGCACGTTTAAAACGTATGCGTAACCTAAACCCAGATGAAATTTATGACCAAGTAGTTGCTATAGACAATGAGAGTAGATTATACCACAATAGGCCATTAAGTAATATTGTTTTCATGGGAATGGGAGAACCACTTATGAATTACAATAACGTACTAAAGGCAATTGATAAAATCACTTCGCCAGAAGGTTTAGGTATGTCTCCAAAAAGAATTGTAGTTTCTACTTCTGGAGTGCCAAAAATGATTAAAAAAATGGCAGATGATGAGGTGAGATTTAAACTAGCAGTTTCTTTGCATTCAGCAAGAGATTCTGTTCGTTCTTCTATCATGCCATTCAATAAAACATTTCCTTTAGCAGATCTGCGAGAAGCTTTAGTCTATTGGTATGAAAAAACTAAAAACCGCATTACCTACGAGTATGTAGTTTGGCAAGGTATTAACGACAAAATAGAGGATGTAGATGCGCTAGTAGAGTTCTGTAAGTTTGCTCCAAGTAAAGTAAACTTAATAGAATACAACCCTATTGATGATGGGGAGTTTCAACAAGCAAACCCAGAAGCTATAGATATGTATGTTTCTACACTAGAAGCCAATAATATAACAGTTACAGTTAGACGCTCTAGAGGAAAAGATATTGATGCTGCTTGCGGACAATTAGCTAATAAGAAATAAGTTAATATTCCTTAATAAGAATACTAATTGTAAAAGAAAAATAGCATTTCACACCCTTTTTTAGTACGTTTGCTATCACATATCCTATACTTATTTTCTTTTGAAGATTGTAGAACAAATAAAACAACCTATTACATATGAGATGGAGCTTTTTGAACAAAAGTTTCAACTTTCCATGTCTTCTAAGGTTGCCTTACTAAACAGAATTACCCACTATATTGTAAACCGAAAAGGAAAACAAATGCGACCAATGTTCGTGTTTTTAGTTTCAAAAATGGTTTCTAATGGTGAAGTAAGCGAGCGTACCTATCGTGGAGCTTCGGTTATTGAGCTTATTCATACAGCAACTTTAGTACATGATGATGTAGTAGATGAGAGTAATCGTCGCCGTGGTTTCTTTTCTATAAATGCACTTTGGAAAAATAAAATCGCCGTTCTGGTTGGGGATTATTTACTTTCAAAAGGATTACTACTTTCTATAGACAATAATGATTTCGATTTACTGAAAATTATTTCCATTGCAGTTCGTGAAATGAGTGAAGGGGAATTGCTTCAAATTGAAAAAGCAAGGAAGCTAGATATTACAGAAGAAGTTTATTATGAAATCATCCGACAAAAAACAGCAACCTTAATTGCAGCTTGTTGTTGTCTTGGAGCAGCTTCTGTAAAACCAGAATCTTCAGATGTAGAAAATATGAGAAAATTTGGAGAGCTTATTGGTATGGCTTTTCAAATTAAAGATGATTTATTCGATTACGGAAAAGAGCAAATCGGTAAGCCAACAGGAATTGATATTAAAGAGCAAAAAATGACTTTGCCTTTAATTCACGTCTTAAATAATGCTAGTAAAAAAGATAAAAAGTGGTTAATCAATTCTATTAAAAACCATAATAAAGATCAAAAACGAGTAAAAGAAGTTATTGCTTTTGTAAAGGCTAATGGCGGATTGGATTATGCGGTAACTAAAATGAAAGAGTTTCAAGTAGATGCTTTAAATATTTTACAGAAATATCCAGAAAGCGATTATAGAAATTCTCTCGAGCTCATGGTAAATTACGTGATAGACAGAAAGAAGTAACCTCGTTTCGATTTCTAAATATACAAGCCAATAATTCATAAAATTTATTGGCTTTTTCTTTTCAAAACAATTGCTATATTACTTTTAATATTCGATGAATATTGTAATTTTACATTCACTAAATCTTATAATTTGATATCAAAATCCACCATAGACCAAGTGTTTGAAACTGCTCGAGTAGAGGAGGTTATTGGCGATTTTGTACAATTAAAAAAATCAGGTAGTAGCTTTAAAGGATTGAGTCCGTTTAGTGACGAACGCTCTCCAAGTTTTATGGTTTCCCCTGTAAAACAAATCTGGAAAGATTTCTCTAGCGGAAAAGGAGGGAATGTTGTTGCTTTTTTAATGGAACACGAACATTTTACCTACCCAGAAGCTATCAAGTACTTAGCCAAAAAGTACAATATTGAAATTGAAGAAACCGAGCAGACTAACGAACAAAAAGAACAAGCAAATGAACGTGAAAGTTTGTACTTGGTTAGTGAATATGCAAGCTCTTATTTTCAGAAAATACTTCATAATACCGATAAAGGAAAAAGTATTGGGTTAAGCTATTTTAAAGAACGTGGTTTTACAGACGAAACTATTAAGAAGTTTGCCCTAGGATATTCCTTAGATGAGTGGCAAGCATTCACAGATGAAGCTTTAAAACAAGCTTATAAACTGGAGTTTTTAGAGAAAACCGGACTCACCATTGTAAAGGGAGAAAAACGTTTCGACAGGTTTAAAGGTCGAGTAATGTTTCCTATTCAGAGTATGAGTGGGCGTGTGCTTGGTTTTGGAGGACGTATTTTAACCAACGATAAAAAAGCAGCCAAATATCTAAATTCCCCAGAAAGTGATATCTACCATAAAAGTAAAGTGCTTTATGGTATTTATCAGGCAAAGCAAAGTATTGCAAAAGAAGATAATTGCTACTTAGTAGAAGGTTATACTGATGTTATTCAGTTTCATCAAACTGGTGTGCATAACGTGGTTTCTTCGTCTGGTACAGCTTTAACTCCTGAACAAATAAGATTAATCAATAGACTTACCAAAAACATCACCGTACTTTTTGATGGAGATGCAGCTGGTTTAAGGGCTTCGCTTCGAGGAATTGATTTGATTCTTGAACAAGGAATGAATGTGAAGATATGCACGTTCCCTGCAGGTGAAGATCCAGATAGTTTTGCTAAACAAAACACTTTTGAAGAATTAACGGCATATTTAACCGAAAACGCTCAAGATTTTATTCAGTTTAAGGCTTCGGTTTTATATGAGGAATCTAAAAATGATCCGATTAAAAAAGCGGAAACCATTAGAGATATTGTAAATAGTATTGCAAAGATTCCAGATAGAATTAAAAAGGAAATCTATATTCAGGAGTGTTCTAGAATCATGGATATTAGCGAGCAAGTTTTATTTACAACTTTAGCGCAGATTGATAAAAAAGATTTTCAAGATGCTAAAAAGCAACAGCCTCAAGAGAAAAAAGCAGCTTTTCAAGTAATAAAACAAGAGCAACAAGCTAAAAAAGTTGATGTTCAGTATTTATTAGAAAGAAAAATTATTGAAATCCTTTTATTGTACGGAAACAGAGTAGAGGATTTTGAAGATTTGGTTTTAAAAGAAAACGAGCAAAATGAATTGGTTTTAGAACCTGTGAAGCATCAAACAAAAGTGTTTGAGAAGATATATTTAGACTTACAGGATGACGAAATACAATTCACCAATCCGCAGTTTAAAAACTTGTACTATACCATTATAGATAACTTAAATCAAAATCCTGATTTTGCTATTGAACATTTTGTGAATACCGTAGAGCCTGAAGTAGCTTCAGAAATCACATCTATTTTAATGGATGATGAGCGTTATAGTTTATCTAATTGGCACAGAAAGGATATATTTCCAAAGGAAAAAGAGCATACCGTTGCGCAACTAGCAAGTGAAACTATTTTAAGCTTACGTTGCTTTTTAATAGACCAAAAAGTTACCGAGTTTATGCAGGAAACTCTTAATAATAAATCGGAAGTAAATAAAGATATACTTGAAGAAGTAAAAGATTATTCTAGTTTAAAAATGTTGCTTTCTAGAAAGTTAAACAGAGTTTTATAGTTCTAATAGCTTCGCTCTATTAATTAAATCAACAATATTAGACACATTAAGTTTCTTCATTAAACGTGCTTTATAAGTACTAACTGTTTTTTCGTTAATATCTAATTCTATTGCGATTTCCTTGTTTTTTCTTCCTGAAGAAATAAGTTTCAACACTTCAATTTCTCTTGTAGAAAGCTTCTTATAGAAATTCCCAGTTCTGCTTACCCTTCTACCAACAGCTAATCGCTGAGCAAGGTCATTACTTAGATAAATACCACCATTATGAACTTTTAAAATTGCTTCGTTTATAGTAACAATATTAGCTGTTTTAGATAAATATCCAGAAGCTCCTGCTTTAATGGCGTTAATAGCATAGATCTCTTCGGGCTGTGCACTAAACATAATTACCTTGACTTCAGCGTGTTCTTTTTTTAGCCTTCTTAATGCAGTTAAACCATTAAGTTTTGGCAAGTCAATTTCAGCGATAATAATATCTACCTTGTTTTTGTTTAGGAAGTCAAAAATGGCTTCACCATTGTCTAAAGCTCCTACAACTTTTATGTTAGGAGATGCAATAAAAAGTAGTTCTAGACCTTTTCTAATAATCGGGTGATGGTCAACTACCAACAGTTTAATCATAACTATAATTTTTTTAAGATTGTTATAACTGCTGGGGCAACAACAGACGTTTTGCTATTAGTCGTAAAGTAAAGATAATGAAATTCAGTTGATTACAGCTAATCTATTTCAGATTTTTTGGAATTTCACAAATAGGTATAGGAATCATCTTGTGTTTGTTAGCTCTGTTGTAGCGTTTGTAAATTTTAAAGACCTCTTGTTTTCTACCTGTAAAATCCTCTTCGGTTTTTCCTTCATTATAAACTTGCATTGCCCATTCTAACTCTGGGTACGATGCACCTATTTGGTCTTCATCACTTCTGTCGTCACCAAATAAACCATCTGTAGGTGCTGCTTTTAATATAGATCCTGGGACTTTTAAGTACTCTCCAATTTTGTAAACTTCCGATTTCATTAAATCGGCTATCGGACTTAAATCTACTCCGCCATCGCCATATTTTGTATAAAATCCAACACCAAAATCTTCTACTTTATTTCCAGTACCGGCAACCAATAATTTATGAAGTCCTGCATAGTAGTATAAAGTGGTCATTCGCAATCTTGCTCTAGTGTTGGCTAGAGCCATATCAACAATTGCTTGTTCTCCTTCTAAGGAAACTTCCGTTTTAAATTCTTCAAAAACAGGCGTTAAATCTGTTTTGGCATCTCGAACATTCTTGTATCTTTTCTTTAATTGCGATATATGCTCTTGTGCTCTGTTAACATGGCTTGCTGCTTGGTGTATTGGCATTTCAAGACATAAAACTTCTAAGCCAGTTTCAGCACATAGTGTGGATACGACTGCAGAGTCAACCCCTCCAGAAACTCCTACAACAAAGCCATTCACTCTTGCGTTTAAAGCGTAGTTTTTTAACCAGTTTATAATATGTTGTGTTACTTTTTCTGTTTGCATTTTTTGAAGGATTTAAAACAAAGAATAGTACCTTTGCCAAACAAAAATAATTCAATAGCTCCATAAAAAAAATAAGTTCATGAAGAATATTTTTTTATTCCTTTTCATTACAGTTTTATTTGTTTCCTGTAAACAAGACTCAAAACTCGAAAAAGAAATTTCTAAAATAGAAATGTCTGCAACTATTGAGCGTTTTGATTTAGCATTTGCCAACGCGAAGCCATCGCAACTACAGGAGTTGAAAGATGCTTTTCCGTTTATGTTTTCTAAAAAATATGCCGATTCTTTTTGGATAGCTAAAATGCAAGACACTATTCAGATAGAGCTAAATAAGGAGGTAAAGAAGGTTTTTCCTGATTTAAACTTAGTAGAAGGAGAGGTGAAAAGCCTTTTTCAGCATATAAAATATTATTTTCCGGAGTTTAAAACACCTCGTTTAGTAAGTGCTACGTCTTTTGTGGACTATAGGAATAAAGTAATTGTAACCGATACCATTTCATTAATTGCAATAGATACGTATTTAGGGAGCGACCATCATTTTTATGAAGGAATTCAGAAATATATATCTAGAACTTTTACTCAAGATAATATCGTTATCGATCTAGCTTCAGAATATGCACAAGCTTATATTTTTCCGAAGAAAAACAAAACCTTTTTAGATGAGATGATATACTTTGGCAAGCAATTGTACTTCAAAGACCTTATGATTCCTTTTAAAACAGATGCAGAAAGAATTGGTTATGCACAAGAGCAATTAGATTGGGCAAAAACTAACGAAGCACAGATATGGGCGTACTTTGTAGAGCGAGAGTTACTGTATAGTACAGATCCTAATTTACTAAATAGGTTTATAAATCCAGCTCCTTTTTCTAAGTTTCAATTAGTTGAAATAGATAGAGAATCTCCTGGAAGAATAGGTCAATACATTGGTTGGCAGATTGTAAAAGCATATATGGAAAACAATTCTGTTTCTTTAAAGGAAATGCTAATTAAAGACGCAGAAGAAATATTTAATAAATCAAGATTTAAACCAGAATTATAATGTCTAAAATCACATCGAAAATAGAATTAAACGTCGAATTAGACGAGAACAGAGTTCCTGAAAAATTAACTTGGTCTGCAGAAGATGGAGGTATTACTAATGAAGAAGCAAAAGCTGTAATGCTTTCTGTTTGGGATAGCAACACACAAGAAATGTTACGCATAGATCTTTGGACAAAAGATATGCCTGTAGATGAAATGAAAATATTTTTTCATCAGACCTTAGTTGCTATGGCAAACACCTTTAATAGAGCAACGCAAGACGAAAAGATGACAGCAACAATGAAAGATTTTTGCGATTATTTTGCTGAAAAATTAGAGCTTAAAAAGAAATAATTTAAGCTATTACCATTCATTAATTCTGTTAGAGTCTAACTTTATGAAGATGAATAGTAAAATAGTAAATCCCCAAAGTCCAGAGCCTCCATAACTAAAAAACGGAAGTGGTATACCTATTGTAGGAATTAGTCCCATTACCATCCCGATATTAATCAAGAAGTGAAAGAAAATAATGGAGGCTACGGCATAGCCATAGACTCTACTAAATTGCGATTTTTGTAACTCAGCTAATCGTAAAACGCGAAGTAGTAGAAGAACAAACACAACTACTACAAATGTGGATCCTAAAAAGCCCCATTCTTCTCCTACGGTACTAAAAATATAGTCTGTATGTTGTTCAGGTACAAACTTTCCAGTGGTTCTAGTTCCTTCTAGAAAACCTCTTCCGGTTAATCCGCCAGAACTAATTGCTTTTTCAGATTCGTAAAGATTGTATAAAATATCTCTACGCATAGATTCTATTTTTGCAGGATCTTTTTCTAACCTTAACCAAAGACTTATTCTGTCTTTTTGGTGTTGTTGTAAAATAGTGTCGTAAAAGAAATTTACACTAAAAGCTAAAGCGATACTTGCTATAGCTATAAGTATTGGCTGTAAAATGCTAGGCTTCTTTTTCTTGCTAAAATGATTTAAAATAAGAATTAGCACAGTGGCTATAGAAGTAATAACCTCCCCGAATTTTAAAGCAGAAATAGAAATAAGTGCCAAAGCTACACCAAGTGATAAATATACTTTTGGTAGTCCTTCTCTATATAAAACAAAAAAGAAAGCAACATAAACCAATGTACTACCTGTGTCGTTTTGTAAAAGAATTAAAATAGCAGGAATGGCCAAAATAACTAGAATGTTTAATTGGTCTTTAAAAGTCTTTAGGTCTGTATTTAAATCGCTTATATATTTTGCTACAGCAAGAGCTGTTGCTGCCTTTGCAAACTCGCTAGGCTGTATGGTCATGCCTCCAATTCCGTACCAAGATGTTGCCCCATTTACTGTTTTTCCGAAAAAGAAAATTCCGACCAAGGAAAGCATGGAAATAAGATAAATTACACTAGAAAACCGTTCATAAAACCTTGCTTCAATAGATAGAATAAAGATGATGAGTAATATGGTAAGCCCGATAAAAGCTAATTGTTTTCCGTAGGGTTGTGAGAAATCAAAATAATCTACCTCTACACCTACATGCGAAGCCGAAACTATATTTAGCCAACCAAAACCAACTAATAATAAAAAGAGAATTATTGTTACCCAATCAAATTTAAAATGTCTATCTGTTTCTCTAAACATATTTTATTTATCTAATTTGGCAAGTTGTTTTTTTAGTTCGTTTACTTCTTCTTGAGAAATTACCTGTAAAGTTGTTCCTCTATTAATTTTAAAAGGCTCTCCTGAATATGGTTTTGCATATTCATTTTCTAAGCTATGCGAAAGTATCCAGTTTTCTAAATCCTTTCTTGTTGTCTCGCCCTTAATGTATTTTTCAATCATTAAACTTGCTATTTTTCCAGCAAATCTAGAACCGAAATATCCGTTTTCAACAAATACTGCAATGGCAATTTTTGGATCGTCTTTTGGGGCAAATGCTACAAAAATAGAGTGGTCTGTTAATTGTGTTCTCACACCGTCTATTCTTACAAAGTTTTCAACCGTTCCAGTCTTTCCGCAAATTTCAATCTCTGGTACTTGTACATATTTTGCTGTTCCGTTTTTATATACATTATGCATTCCTTCTACTACAGGTTCAAAGTGCCTTTTATCTATGCTAGTATACTTTGGGGTGGTGAAATTAGGATCAATTGTTTCACCTTTAATTTCTTTGATGATATGTGGCGTATAGTAAAATCCTCTATTTGCAATAGCAGCAACCATATTTGCTAATTGAATAGGGGTTGTAGCAACTTCCCCTTGTCCGATAGAATTTGAAATGGTATAAGTGGAATAAAAGGTGTTTGGGTAAATTCCTCTATAATATTCTCTGTCTGGAATTCTTCCTTTTTGACCTACATATAAATCGTTATTTAGGAAATTTCCTAAACCGAAACTTTTTACATGATTACTCCAGATATCAATACCAACAGAAGCATCTCCAGGTTTATCTAAAATTCGTCTATATATAGTTGCGAAATAAGCATTACAGGATTCTTGAATTCCGTCAATCATATTGTTTTGCTTACCACTTCTACAATGGCATTTCATAAACCTATTACCATATCTATATCCGGTATAGCATGTAATTCTTTCTTCTGTAGAAATCACCCCTTCTTGTAATGCAACTAAGGCATTCATTAGTTTAAAAGGAGAACCAGGTTCGTACACCCCTTGTAAACTTCTATTAAATAATGGTTTTGCAATAGTGTCTCTAAACAGCTTTGTAAAGTTTTTAGAGCGATCTCTACCTACTAATAAATTGGGGTTATAAGTGGGTGCAGAAACCATAGAAAGTATTTCGCCCGTTGCAGGTTCTATGGCAATAATTCCTCCTCGTTTATTTTGCATTAAAACCTCACCATATGCTTGTAAAGTAGCATCAATAGTTGTTTTTATGTCTTTTCCAGATTCTGGTAGGGTGTCGAATTTCCCATCTTTATAAGGACCAATATCTCTGTTGAATCTGTCTTTTTGAATAAACTTAATTCCTTTTACACCTCGTAGGGTTTTTTCATAGGAAGCTTCAATACCTTGCATTCCTATTAAATCACCCATTTTATAATAAGGGTTATTGTTTATAATTCTTTGATTTACTTCTCCAATATCCCCAATAACGTTAGCGCCTATGGTTGTTTCGTAATTTCTTAAGGATCGTTTCTGAATATAGAAACCTTCAAATTTTCGCATTTTTTCTTGTAAAATGGCATAGTCTTCTTTAGAAAGTTGCGGAAGAAATACATAAGGCAATCTTGGTGAATACCTCCATGCTTTTTCGTAGGTATTTTTAAATTGATCTTTTGTGATTTTTAACAAAGAACAGAATTCTAAAGTGTCTAAAGGCTTTACTTCATTAGGAATTACCATCACGTCATACGACGGTTGGTTTGAAACTAAAAGTTTTCCGTTTCTGTCATAAACAAATCCGCGTTTAGGGTAGTCATATACCTTACGTATGGCATTGTCTTCGTATAAATTATTGGTGTTTCCTTGATATACTTGCAGATAAAAAAGTCTTGCAATAAAAAGTAAACCAACAAATATTATGGAAATGAAAAGTAATAATTGTCTCATTTAGTTTTTCTACTGAATATTATAGTTACTAGAACACAGAGTATAATAGTAAATATACTTGAGAATAACGTTTTTTGAAGTACTAAAATTATCTTAGAAAAGTTAAAAACTTCAAAAAGAAATAAGATGAAATGATGGATTAAGGTTAATATGCTGATATAGGTCAGTTTCTGGCCAATTTCTACCTGATTAAACTTGATGGTTTGGTGCTCGTAAATGGTACCGAAACAAAATTTTAAAACCATAGGCCTTATGTATGCAATGGTAACACATGCAGCTGCGTGCATTCCTCCAGAATCTAGAAACATATCTACTGTAATTCCTAATAAAAAACTTAGAAGTAATAAAACGATTCTGTTGTTTTTAACAGGAAACAAGATGATAAAAAGAATGTATAAATACGGATTTATATACCCTAAGAAATAAATATGAGAAAGCACAAGAACTTGCAATAAAACAAGTGTAATAAAACGAATTGTATTTACAGAAGCTATGCTATTCATTTTTAGAATTTAGTAGGTTCGTAATTTCTTGAGCGTCTTTATTTTCAATTATATATACATGTTCAATATTCGTCATATCATTGAATAACTCAATATCTAATTCGTAAAAGTCTCCTGCAGCATCCAATTCTATATTAGTGATTTTTCCTACCGGAATTCCTTTAGGGAAAATAGCCGATCTACCAGATGTAATGATGCTATCTCCTTTTATAGGTTTTGCATTAGAAGGAATATCAATAAGCTGCACGATATTAGGTGATTCTCCATTCCATTTTAGTGTACCAAAATGATTTGTTCTTTTTAGTTGCGCACTAATTTTACTTTTAGTGTTTAGTATAGAAATAACCGTAGCGTATTTTTTACTTGTTTGGTCAACAATTCCTAAAATTCCTTTCGAAGTAATTACCCCATGATCCTGTTGTATACTATCTCTTTTTCCTTTGTTAATTAGTAGAATATTGGTGCTAATCGTATAGGAGTTTTTTAAAACTAGTGCAGGAGTAAACTTATAAGTAGAAGCAAAAGTTAGACTATCTATAAAAGAAGGCTTCGTTTCTAACTTGGATGATACAATAGACCTAAGTCTGTTATTTTCCTCTTGAAGTAGTTTGTTTTGATGTTTTAATCCGAAATACTGACTAATCTCGTTCATTTGGGTATAAATACCTCCTGAAACAAAATTTGCAGAATTTACAAATTTGCTTTTATGATAGGAATGATTTTGAATAGTAAAGACTACAGAAATAGCAAACAGCAGTATGTATAACAAAAAGGTTTTGTTACGAATAATAAAATTAACAATTTGCTGCATGATTTAAGTAGGTCTATTTCTTATTTAATCAATACGCTTTTGAATTTAGCAATGTTTTTAAGTGTAATGCCTGTTCCACGAACAACTGCACGTAATGGGTCTTCAGCTATATAAACTGGTAAATCTGTTTTTTGAGATAAACGCTTGTCTAAACCACGTAACATAGAACCTCCACCTGCAAGGTAAATTCCTGTATTGTAAATATCTGCAGCTAATTCTGGCGGTGTTTGAGAAAGTGTTTCCATTACCGCATCTTCAATTCTTAAAATAGACTTGTCTAAAGCTTTAGCAATTTCGCGATAGGAAATTTGTACCTGCTTAGGTTTTCCTGTCAGTAAATCACGACCTTGAACACTCATATCTTCTGGCGGTAGATCTAAATCTTCGGTAGCAGCACCAATTTGAATTTTAATTTTTTCAGCAGTACGTTCTCCAACATATAAGTTATGTTGTGTTCTCATATAATAGATGATATCGTTGGTGAAAACATCTCCTGCAATTTTTACAGATTTGTCACAAACAATACCTCCTAGAGCAATTACAGCAATTTCTGTTGTACCACCTCCTATATCAACAATCATATTACCTTTTGGTTGCATAATATCTACACCAATACCAATTGCTGCAGCCATAGGCTCCATGATTAAATAAACTTCTTTTCCGTTAACACGTTCTGCACTTTCCTTTACTGCACGCATTTCAACCTCTGTAATTCCTGATGGAATACAAATTACCATGCGTAGAGAAGGAGTGAATAATTTCTTTTTTAAAGCTGGAATGTTTTTAATAAACATGCTTATCATTTGCTCACTGGCATCAAAATCTGCAATTACACCATCTTTCAAAGGTCTAATTGTTTTAATGTTTTCGTGAGTTTTACCTTGCATCATGCTAGCTTCTTTTCCAACTGCAATAATTTTTCCAGTAATTCTGTCTCTAGCAACTATAGAAGGACTATCTACCACAACCTTATCATTATGAATAATTAAAGTGTTTGCTGTTCCTAAATCTATTGCAATATCTTCGGTTAAGAAGTCAAAAAATCCCATTCTTTATTCTGTAATTATAATGTTAACAATCAAATCTTGTAAAGATAATAAAAAGCTTTATAAAATTGATTTTTATATTCATGTTTTAATAGCTTCTAATTCATAGTGCTAGCTCTATGATTTTCGGCTTTTAATTATTGTTAAAAAACATCTGCTTTGTTCTTTAAAATAGCTTTTATTAAACAAAGCAGATAGTGTTTTTATTGTCTGTTTATTTCCTGACTGAGCAGGATTTTAGTGTTTAAAATGTCTTGTTCCAGTAAATACCATTGCTACATTGTTTTCATTACAATAATCAATGCTTAATTGGTCTTTAATAGATCCTCCTGGTTGAATCACTGCTGTGATTCCTGCATTATTTGCAATTTCTACACAGTCCGGGAACGGGAAAAAGGCATCACTCGCCATTACTGCACCTTTTAACTCGAAATCAAAAGATTGTGCTTTATGAATAGCTTGATTTAATGCATCTACACGGCTAGTTTGACCTGTTCCGCTTGCGCATAATTGTTTGTCTTTTACTAAAACAATCGTGTTAGACTTTGTGTGTTTACAAATTTTAGATGCAAAGATTAAATCATCTAACTCGTTTTCTGTTGGTTTATTGTTTGTAGCTTGTTTTAAATCTTCAAGCTTATCTGTTTTAGAGTTTCTGTCTTGAACTAGAATTCCGTTTAGGCAAGTTCTTACTGTAGTTTCTTTAAATTCTACATCGTTTAGAACTAGTAATATTCTATTTTTCTTTCCTTTTAAAATTTCTTCAGCTTCAGAAGAAAAAGAAGGAGCGATTACTACTTCACAAAATAATTTATGAATTTCTTCTGCTGCAGCTTTATCAATTTCAGTATTTGAAATTAAAACCCCTCCAAAAGCTGAAACTGGATCTCCAGCTAAAGCATCTAGGTAAGCGTCAAGAACAGTTTCGCGTTGCGCAAATCCGCAAGCATTATTGTGTTTTAAAACAGCAAAAGTTGGAGCTTCACCTTTAAACTCGTTCATTAAGTTTACTGCTGCATCCACATCTAAAAGGTTGTTGTAGCTTAATTCTTTTCCGTGTAGTTGCGTGAAAAGTTCATCAAAATCCCCGTAGAAGTATCCTTTTTGGTGTGGATTTTCTCCATAACGTAAAACCTTTCCGGTTGTTTCACTAATTTTTAGTGAAGTGATTTCTTGATTTTTATTGAAATAATTGAATATAGCAGCATCGTAGTGCGACGAAACATTAAAGGCTTTTGCAGCAAATAATTTTCTGTCAGCTTCCGATAAACTTCCGTTCTTTTCTGTGATTAATTCTAAGAATTCCGCATAATCTTCTACCGAAGAAACACAAACTACATCTGCATAGTTTTTTGCAGCTGCACGAATTAATGAAATTCCTCCTATATCAATTTTTTCAATTATATCTTGTTCACTTGCTCCTGAAGCAACTGTTTTTTCAAAAGGATATAAGTCTACGATTACACAATCTATTTGTGGGATTTCGTATTCTGCTAATTCTGCAGCATCACCCGAATGATTTTGTCTGTTTAAGATTCCTCCAAACACTTTTGGGTGTAAAGTTTTTACTCGCCCTCCTAAAATAGATGGGTAAGAAGTTACATCTTCAACAGGTACTACATTAATTCCTAAATCATTGATAAATTTTTCTGTACCACCTGTAGAGTAGATAGTTACACTTTGTTCGTTAAGTTTTTTTACAATTGGTTCAAGACCATCTTTGCTAAAAACCGAAATTAAAGCCGACTTAATTGTTTTGTTGTTGCTCATTTTTTATTTGTTGTGTTGTAAAATGTTGTTGTATGGGTGCAAAAATAATAATATAAAGTGCTTTTAATTAAAGAAAAGCTAATTGTTTTTTTAAATTAATCTAGTAGTTATTAACAAGGTTTGCTTGGAACTTTGTTTTTCCTTTTTTGTAACAAAACTTATTTAAAAACGTCTTACCTTTATATCACGTTAAAAACGAATAAATCTACTACCTATGTTAATGTATTTGCGTCTCTTTAAAGAGAGCTTTTCTTTTGCAATAAGTGCACTTAAAAACAATGTGTTACGAACATTTTTGTCTTTATTAGGTGTAACTATTGGTATTTTTTCCATTATTGCAGTTTTAGCAGCAGTAGATTCCCTAAAAAATGAAATTAAAGGTACAGTTAGTTCTTTAGATAATAGTACAATTTATATCATGCGGTTTTCGTTTGGACCTACAACTATTCCGCAATGGAAACGAGAACAATTTCCAGACGTTACCTACGAAGAATATCAGTTTATTGAAAGTAAGATTCCAGATGTAGAAGCTGTTTCGTATACTTTAAATGTAAACCCGGAAACCATAAAATATGATGGAGCTTCTGTTGAAAATGTAGAAATAGCAGCAGTAACAAGTGGTTATTATAATATTGAAAGTTTAGAATTAGAAAAAGGAAGGTTTTTTAATGAAGCTGAATCTAATTCTGGTTCTCCAGTAGTAGTTTTAGGAGATGAAATAGCAAGTAGCTTATTTGGAAATTTTGACCCGATAGGAAAAGAAGTTAGACTTTACGGAAGGAAATTTACCGTAATTGGTGTGCTTAAAAAACAAGGTTCTGGCTTGTTTGGTGGTTCTAAAGATACTGCGGCAATTTTACCGGTAAATTTTGTTAGAAGGTTGCTTGGAGATAATAATAAAAGAGCTTTTCCAGCAATAGTTGTAAAGCCAAAATCGGGAATAGATTTATCGGAGTTTAATGCAGTTATTTCTCAAGGATTAAGAAACTTTAGAGGATTGAAGGCAGGAGAGATAAATAATTTTTTTGTAAATGAACTTCAGGGTTTTACCGATTTAATAGATAATATTACTGGGCAATTAAACTTGATGGGATGGATTATTAGTGGCTTTTCTCTCTTAGTTGGTGGCTTCGGAATTGCAAATATTATGTTTGTTAGTGTAAAAGAAAGAACCAATTTAATAGGAATCCAAAAATCGCTAGGAGCAAAGAATAGGTTTATATTGTTTCAATTTTTGTTTGAAGCTGTAATTTTAGCTGTAATTGGAGGTTTAGTCGGACTTTTCCTAGTTTGGGTGGTCTCTATAGTATTGACTAATTTTTCTGATAGTTTTGAGTTTGTGCTATCATTTAGTAATATGCTTCTTGGTTTTATACTTTCCACCATTATTGGCTTGGTTTCAGGAGTTATTCCTGCCTTATCAGCATCTAAGTTAGATCCTGTTGAAGCAATTAGAACAGGAATGTAAATTTTCAATATAAAACCTAAAAATAGAAACCCCCTTAAATCTTGATTCATTAAATGAAGATTTAAGGGGTTTGTTATGTTTGATAATGCCCTATCTAAAGTATTGAAGCTACTTGCTCGCAAACAAATTCAAGGAAGCGCTCATCAGCTTCGGTAAAAGGATCAGGCGTGTTTGAATCTATATCAATTTGACCAATATTTTCACCGTTTACAAAAATAGGGATTACGATTTCAGCTTTAACCGTTATGCTACAAGCTATGTAATTGTCTTGAGCTGCAACATCTGGAACAACAAAGTTTTTATTACTCACAGCAACTTGTCCGCAAATACCTTTCCCAAATGGGATGATGGTATGGTCTGTTGGTTCTCCAACATACGGACCTAGTTTTAGTTCGTTTTTATCTCCGTTTTTAAAATAAAAACCAACCCAATTATAGTAAGGAATATGTTTTTCTAAAAGCGTACAAATAGAAAGAAGTTTGTCGTTTACAGTCCCTTCTGTCTTTTGGGTGATTTTTTCAATTTCTGGTTTTAATTGCTCAAAATTCATATGTTTTAAACTTTTGGTAAAAGTATTTAAAAACCAATTTAATTAAGAACATTTTGCATAAATTTAACCTTGTAAAATAATAGATAACTTTTGAAGGAACTTTTTATAAAATACAAATCGGTAATTAGGTTTATAGTGACTTTTCTATTGGTGTATATTGTTTTAACTTTTGCTTATAAAATGTATTTGCAATATTCTTCAGATTCAGAATATTATCCAGATTATATGACGCATTTAGTTGGGGTGCAAAGTGCAGAGCTGCTAACTGTTTTAGATTATGATGTGAAACTTCTTCCGCATCCAGATGAGCCTTCTTTAAAATTAATTATAAACAACAAATATCTTGCTCGGGTTATTGAGGGATGTAACTCTATTAGTGTTATTATTTTATTTATTTCATTTATAATTGCTTTTGCAGGAAAATTTAAAACTACGGCTATTTATATTTTGGCTGGTAGCGTTTTGATTTATATTACAAATTTGGTTAGAATTGCAGCTATAACTGCTGGTTTGTATCATTACCCAAAGCACGAGTATATTTTACATGATATAATTTTTCCTGCTATAATTTATGGTATGGTATGTTTACTGTGGGTAGTTTGGGTAAATCATTTCTCTTTAAAAAAAGAAGGAGATGCATAAAGTTTCAAAATATGTACTATTAGCCGTTTTGGTAGTCTTATTAATACTTGTTCGGTTTTTTGAAACACAGCTTTTTTATGACCCATATTTAGATTTCTTCAAAAGCGATTACTTGTATATAGATTCTCCAAGACGAGAAGCATTAAAATTAACCTTTTCAACTGTGTTACGTTATTTTATTAATACCGTAATATCTCTTGCTATCTTATTTGTGCTTTTTCGAGATAAAAGCATTATTAAGTTTTCTACTATTATTTATACTTTGTCTCTAATAATTCTATTGGTCTTGTTTTTGTACTTTGTAATAAACCCAAAACAGGAGGACTACTACTTATTCTTTAATATTAGAAGATTTTTAATTCAGCCGCTAATCTTACTACTTTTAATTCCGGCTTTTTATTATTATAAACAGCAGGACTAAACTGTTAATCCTTTGGTAAAAGAGGACTAATTATATTCTTTTTTGTAATTTTGAATCGAAGATTACAAATGATAAAAAAAGTACTACATACAAGTTTTTCTATAGTATTAGCCTTTTTGGTGCTATTTTCAACTGTTTCTATGACTGTTGAAAAGCATTTTTGTGGTGATAATTTAATAGATATTTCTCTGTTTTCTGAAGCAAAAAGTTGTGGTCCAGAAATAGAGGAAGTTTCTGCTGAAACTTCAGTAGAAATGATGTCTTGTTGTAAAGATGAGATAGAAGTTATTCAAGGGCAAGATGCAGTAAAAACTCCTTCATTTGACGATATAGATATTGAAGAACAAGTGTTTTTAACAACATTTGCCTTTTCTTATATGAATCTTTTTGAGATTGATTTAGAACAAATCATTCCGCATAAAAATTATACTCCACCTAATATAGTTGTTGACATACAGTTGGTTAACGATGTTTTTCTAATTTGATTTAATTTTTCTTTTAAAAGTTTCTCATGAAAATGAAGACGCTGTATTGTGTTTTAAAACACAATATATAGCAGTATGCACTTGCTTGTATTTATTTGTGCAACAGATTTTAATAGTAAAACTAAAATTAAATATTTCTCGTTCAGACGAGTATAAAAAAATGAAAAACATATTATATATATTATTCATTTTTCCATTAGTAATCTTTTCTCAAGAGCAAATTAGTGGAAAAATCTTAGAAGCAACAGAAAGTAAAAAAGAAGCTCCTTTATTTGGAGCGAATGTTTACTGGTTGGGGACTTCCGTAGGAACAACTTCAGATTTTGATGGAAATTTCACAATTCCTTATGATAAATCATATACAAAATTAGTAGTAAGTTATGTAGGTTTTAAAACCGATACCATTCAAGTTACTAGTGCCAAAAAGCTTCAAATTACTTTAGAACCAAAAAGCGAATTAGAAGAAGTCACCATAACTTCTAGAAAACAAACTACAGCAAAATCCTACTTGAATGCAACCAATACATTCACGGTAAGTAGTGATGAACTATTAAAAGCAGCCTGCTGTAATTTATCTGAAAGCTTTGAAACAAATCCATCAATAGATGTGAATTTCGCAGATGCTGTTACAGGCACTAGACAGATCAAAATGCTTGGTTTAACAAGTCCGTATTTACTAATTGCAACAGAAAATATTCCATCAATTCGAGGAGCTTCTCAGGCCTACGGATTGAGTTTTATTCCAGGAACTTGGGTAGAAAGTATTCAAATAACCAAAGGAGCGGGGAGTGTTGTAAACGGTTTTGAAAGTATTGCAGGACAAATTAATGCAGAGCTAGTTAAGCCATCTACAGACGATAGGTTGTTTGTGAACCTTTACGGGGCAATAAATGAACGATTAGAGCTTAATACTCATATCAACACAAAGGTTAGTGAAAAATGGGATACTGGAATTTATTTACATGGAAATACAAGTAGTAAAAAACACGATGTAAATGACGATGGTTTTATGGATATGCCAATTTATAATCAAATAAATGTGATGAACCGTTGGCAATACACAAACACAGAAAATGGTTTTGTAAGTTTTATAAACTTTAAGTTTTTAAATGACGAAAAACAAACCGGACAAGTAAACTTTGATCCGATAAAAGATAGAGGTACTACCAATGCATGGGGAGGTGAAATAGACACAAAAAGATATGAAGTTTCTACAAAATTAGGCTATGTAAATACAGAGATTCCGTGGCAAAGTGTAGGAGTACAAGCAGCTTTTAGTAGTCATGAACAAGATTCTTATTTCGGATTAAATAATTATGACATAACGCATAATAGCTTATATACATCGGTGGTTTATAATTCTATTATTTCCGATTCTAGAAACAAGTTTAAAACCGGAATAAGCTATACTTATGACCATTATGATGAGTTGGTAAATACTACCGATTATGGCAGAACAGAGTCGGCTATTGGAGCCTTTTTTGAATATGCTTTTGATAATTTAAATGATGTGAATATAACAGCTGGTCTGCGTGTAGACTCTCATAACCTTTTAGGAACTTTTATAAGTCCGAGAGTGCATGCTAGATATACTCCTTGGGTAAAATCTGCCTTACGAGCTTCTTTTGGAAGAGGAAAACGAAGCGCTAATATATTTGCAGAAAACCAAAGTGTTTTCTCAACTTCTAGAAGCATAAATATCTTGAATGCTAATGGGGAAATCTATGGTTTAGACCCGGAGATAGCTTGGAATTACGGAGTGTCATTCTTACAAGGTTTCGATTTTTTTTCTAGAAAGGCAGATATCACGTTTGATTACTATAGAACAGATTTTCAAAATCAAGTAGTTGTTGATTTTGAAAACCCTCAAGAGGTGAATTTCTATAATTTAGAAGGAGATAGTTATGCGAATAGTTTTCAAGTGGAAATAAATTATAATGTGTTTGAAAATTTCGATATGCGATTAGCATATAAATACTACGATGTACAAACGCAATATGGTTCAGAAAAATTAGAAAAACCTCTTGTTCCTAAGAATAGATTTTTCGCAAATGCTTCCTATGAAACAGCGATTTCTGAAACGAATTTATCACAATGGAAATTTGATGCTACCTTTAACTGGTTAGGGAAACAGCGATTTTCTTCCACTGAAACAAATCCTTTACAGTATCAGTTAGGGGAGTATTCTTCAAGTGTAGGGACTGTAAATGTGCAAATAACCAAAGTGTTTTCTCCAAAATTTGAAGTATATTTAGGAGGTGAAAACATTACAAATGTACAACAATACAATCCTGTTTTAGGAGCAGATAATCCATTCGGACCATATTTTGATACGACTTTTGTATATGGCCCAATTTTTGGATCTAACTATTATGCAGGATTGCGATTTAGAATAAATTAATAATTATAACAACAGTGTTTCCCGTGCATGCGGGAATTAAAAAAAATCTATTAAAATGAAAAAAACAATAGCAATTATCGCTTTAATATTTATTAGTGCAACAAGTTTTGCGCAAAATAAAAATGCAAAGGCATCTTTAGAAGTAGATGGTGTTTGTGGAATGTGTAAAAACCGAATTGAGAAAGCATGTTTTAAGATTAAAGGTGTGAAATCTGCAATTTGGGATGTGAAAACACATGAATTACAAGTAATTTATAATGAAGAGAAAACAAATTTAAACGAAATTCATAATAGTATTGCTGCAGTTGGTCATGATACCAAAGAAATAAAAGCTTCAGATGAAGCTTATGATGCTGTACATGCATGTTGTAAATATCGTGATGACGAAGTGGTTGATGACCATAAAGACGAATAATTCGTTTTGAAATCCATTTAAAAAAAGCTTGAATATATTTACATTCAGGCTTTTTTAGTTTTATTTTAAATCTTACATTAATAGTTTGTGAGTGTAGCAATATAATTTAAAAGTCAAGTATGTTTAGACATCAGGGTAAAAGCCGAACATTAAAGCACAATCTTCAGATAGCGACTATACTTTCTTTTGTAGCGGGAATGGTAAATGTAACTGGGATTCTATCTTTTAAGCAATTAACAACAAATGTTACCGGTCACTTTGCTCTATTTATAAATGACGTTGCAGATTTTCAGTTTTGGAAAGGAACCATTTATTTCCTTTATATATTTTCTTTCCTTTTTGGCTCTTTTTTGTCTAGTTTTTTAATCTTGAGGTTTAAAGATACTAAGCGATTAAATATTTATTTAGTTCCCACCATTATTGAGTTTTTTATTTTATTAGCCATAGGTTTTTATAGTATTTATATCGAAATACAATCACCTAATTTAGTTGTTTGCTTATTGCTTTTAGCTATGGGAATTCAGAATTCTTTTGTGACGAAAATCTCCAATGCAGTTGTTAGAACCACCCATTTAACAGGGCTTTTTACAGATTTAGGAATTGATATTTCGCAATTGTTTTTTAAAAAATCAGCTAGAAAGAAAAAAAAACTGAAAGCCAATATTCAACTTCGAACATATATAATTCTTTCCTTTTTTGTAGGAGGTTTAGTAGGTGGGTTTTTCTATTCAACTGTAGAATTAAAACTTCAAACCTTATTGGTGGCTGCTTTGGTTTTGTTAATGAGTTTGTTGTTTGATGACTTTAGATATAAACTTATAAAAGTAAAAAGAAAATATAAGGAGCGAGGTACAATGCGTAGAACTATGTAATTGTCTAAAATCAATTTCAATGGTGATTACCATAAAACTTTTTATGTTTAGTTAAAGAACTTAAACGAAGTGTTGTCATGAATATCTGTTCCAGCTAATGGCTTCATATTTAATGAAATTACTTTTAGACTGACTATAAATTTTTTTTTCAGAAGCAAAACCATTTTCAACTATTACCTCTCTTGCGCTTTTTTCTTAGTTTCAAGCTCTTGTTTGAAGCTTTTATTAAAGGCTAAAATAGAGAAAGTAAGCAGAGAAATATACCTTTTCATTATGAATGTATTTAATAAACAGGATACAGTTTTTTTATTTCAATTTAACCACACCGAAAAAATACTTATCTAAAAATAGATTTTACATCGCTTAAACATAATTTTGAAAAGTTGAAGTTAGATTCAAATTGTTTATAATAAACAAGTTAGATTTAAGTTTTTAGGTTTCTAACTTAGTGGAATTACTAATTAAATGCGTAACTTAGGATAGCATATAAAAATATACGTTATGGATAGAAAGTTAATTTTTTCGGGGAACTCACAAGTTTTAGTGTCTGGAGTTAAAAACAAACTTGACGAGGCAGGTATTGCTTATTTTGAAATTAATAAATCAGATTCTTCCTATCCAGGTATCTTAGGGGAGATTGAAATTTTTGTTCATGAAGCAGATGAGGTGAAAGCAAAAACACTTATAAAAGATCTGTTATAATTGCTTGTTGTATTTAAATGATAGATATAAAAAAACGCCTCCAGATTTCTCTAGAAGCGTTTTGATGTTAATTAATTTAAAAACGATTTTTACATCATTCCAGGCATTCCTCCGCCCATACCAGCAGGCATTCCGCCTCCGGCATTATCTTCTTTAATATCTATTAAAGCGCATTCTGTAGTTAAGATCATTCCAGCAACAGAAGCGGCATTTTCTAATGCAATTCTAGTTACTTTCTTAGGATCAATAATTCCAGCTTTCAGCATATCTACATAATTGTCTGTTTTAGCATCGTAACCGAAATCTTTTTTACCTTCAAGTACTTTGTTTATAACAACGCTGCCTTCGCCACCTGCGTTTTCTACGATGGTACGTAAAGGAGATTCAATTGCTCTGTTTACAATTTGTACACCTGTAGTTTCGTCTAGGTTGCTTGTAGTAATTTTTTCTAATACTTTTTTTGCACGTACTAGAGCAACACCTCCACCAGCAACAATACCTTCTTCTACTGCAGCACGAGTAGCGTGTAAAGCATCGTCAACACGGTCTTTCTTTTCTTTCATTTCTACTTCAGAAGCAGCACCTACATATAATACTGCAACACCTCCAGCTAATTTAGCTAAACGTTCTTGAAGTTTTTCTTTATCGTAGTCGCTAGTAGTAGATTCTATTTGAGATTTAATTTGACTAACTCTGTTTTTAATCATGTCTTTATCTCCAGAACCATTAACAACAGTAGTGTTGTCTTTGTCTATTGTAATACGTTCTGCAGTTCCTAACATGTCTAAAGTAGCATTCTCTAAAGTAAATCCTCTTTCTTCAGAAATCACAGTACCACCTGTTAAGATTGCGATATCTTCTAACATTGCTTTACGTCTGTCACCAAATCCTGGAGCTTTAACAGCAGCAATTTTTAAAGAACCACGTAATTTGTTTACTACTAAGGTAGCTAATGCTTCACCATCTACATCTTCAGCGATAATTAATAATGGTTTTCCAGACTGAGCAACAGGCTCTAAAACAGGAAGTAAATCCTTCATTGTAGAAACCTTTTTGTCATATAATAAAACATAAGGGTTTTCTAAGTCTGTAATCATTTTGTCACTGTCTGTAACAAAGTAAGGAGATAGGTATCCTCTGTCAAACTGCATACCTTCAACAACGTCTACATAAGTATCTGTACCTTTAGCCTCTTCTACAGTGATAACACCTTCTTTTCCAACTTTACCAAAAGCCATTGCAATTAAATCTCCAATAACATCATCGTTATTTGCAGAAATAGCAGCAACTTGTTTTATTTTGTCTGAAGAGTTTCCAACTTTTTGTGTTTGTTTTTCTAAGTCTTCAACAATTGCTGTAACAGCTTTGTCGATTCCTCTTTTTAAGTCCATTGGATTAGCACCAGCTGCAACGTTTTTTAAACCTTCTTTTACAATTGCTTGTGCAAGAACAGTAGCAGTAGTGGTTCCGTCTCCAGCAAGATCGTTTGTTTTGCTAGCTACTTCTTTTACCATTTGTGCTCCCATGTTTTCAAGAGCATCTTCTAATTCTATTTCTTTTGCAACAGAAACACCATCTTTAGTTACTTGCGGAGCACCGAAGCTTCTTCCGATAATTACGTTACGTCCTTTTGGTCCTAATGTTACTTTTACTGCATTTGCTAATGCGTCTACACCACGTTTTAATCCGTCGCGAGCATCAATATCAAATTTTATGTCTTTTGCCATAATGAAAATTTTTATTTGTTATTCCCACCTAAGCAGGAATCTTGTTTTTTGTTAAGTATTTTGATTTAAGATATCTGCTTTCGCAGTAGCCATCTAGATGATTGCCATAATATCTTCTTCACGCATCATTAAATAGTCTGTACCATCTAATTTTAATTCACTGCCTGAATATTTTCCGTAAAGAACAGTGTCACCAACTTTTACTGTAAGAGGCTCATCTTTTTTACCTTGACCTATTGCTACAACAGTTCCTTTGTGTTGTTTTTCTTGCGCAGAATCTGGAATGAATAAACCAGAAGCTGTTTGAGTTTCTGCAGGAAGTGGTTCTACAAGAACGCGATCTGCAAGCGGTTTGATATTTACTTTACTCATTTTATATATTTTTTTAGTTAATTAAAATTTTGTTTAACGATTAGCTAATGAGCGAAAAATGTGCCAATAAAAATTGTCTGACAAAGTTTCAGATTTAGGTAGGTAATGGGCAAAAAAAAATGCCAACTTGATAGCTGGCATTTTTCGATATATTTTGTGAAACAGATTATTCTGCTGGAGTTTCTTCTGTTTGTACTGCTGGAGTGGCAGGTGTAGTTGGAGCAACTGGAGTAGTTACATTTTCGATATCTAAAGCTTTAGATTCTTTAACAACACCACTTTTATTAATTGCTACGTTAGAAAGTAAAATTAATGCTATTAGTATAGTTGCAAGGGTCCATGTGCTTTTGTCTAAAAAGTCGGTTGTTTTCTGAACACCACCTAATTGCTGTGTTCCTCCACCACCAAAAGATGATGATAATCCGCCGCCTTTTGGGTTTTGTACCATTACTACTACAACTAGTAAAAAAGCGACCACTACTATTAATATTAAAAATACTGTAAACATATTATTCTTTGTTGTTTTGTTCTTGTAATTGTTTTATTGCATAAATTTGGTCTGCAAAGAAACCACTTTTTTCTGGATATTTCAAAATTAATATTTTATAAGATTGTATGGCTTTTTTGTAGTTTTTTTGTTCTACATATATTCGAGCTAAAGTTTCTGTCATTAGAGACTCTGGCTGAATCATACGCTCTTCGGCAATATTATTGTTTTTTGTAGCAGTTTTTGTTGGTTTTAACTTTGGATTTTTAGAGATAAATTTTTCTATTAAATCGAATTTTTTCTCCTTTTCAGACTTCGTTTTTTTCTTTGGTTTCGGTTTTTCTTCACGCTCAATAGGGGTGTAGCTTGCTAGTTTTAGCCATTCGTTAAACGAATGTGTTTCGTTTTGACCAAATTGCAATGGCTTTCCTATGTTTAAGATTTTATCTGGTGAATCTTTTTCTTGTTTCGTTTCTTGTGAAGGAACTTCTTTAGGTTGTTCTTCTATATCTGATTGAGCATTTTCTTCAACTTCCTTAACTTCTTCAACTTTAGAAGTTTTAGTTTTTGGCTCGAATAAATCAGGGTCTAGAACACCTGTGGTTTCTTCTATTTGTTGTTTTAGGCGATCATCTAAAGTGACTTTTTTGTTTACAGAAATATCTTCAACATCAACGGGAATATCTTTTAGATGCTCTGTGTTTTGCTTGATGTTTTTAGAAATTTCGTTTTGAAGGAATTTTTCTGAAGTGATAAAATCAAATAAAATACTCCTGTCTGTGGTATAACTAGCCGTTGTTTTAAGCTCTTGGTTATAATTGAAACTTTCTTTGTTTTTTAAACCTTTTAGATACAGTGCTCTTGCAGATTGACAATACGGAAAAGTATCCAGAATGGTTTTTAGAGCTTCGGTTTGTGAAGCTGTAACCTCTTGCGGATTTTGTAATAAATATGTGAATTCTGTATTGTTCATTGGCTAAGCCAAATTTATTTCTTTGTTATAATTACCACTTTGCTAAAGAAGCGTTGAAAACATCTTGTGTAATACGTTCAAAAATTTCTTCAAATGCAGTAGTTTTAATCGATCCTATAAGTTGCGAGCTTCCTTTGTAATCGTAATAAAAGGTGAAGCGTTGTTCAAAATTATCTTCTTCATTCTTTTTGTTGAAAAAACGCACGTTAATACCAATTGTTAGTCGATTTTGAGCTGCTGTATTTTGAGATGTTGCTGTTGTTGGTGAAATCCTATATTCTACAATTTCTCCTTCGTAAACTAAATCGGCATTAGAATTAACCAAGCTTAAATTGGTTTGATTTGTAATTAAATCTTGTAATGCTATGGTGAAATCTCTTTCGATTCCTGGTTCTACTAAGATGGCATTATTTTGAAAGTAATTTACTTGAAATGTTTTTACATCGGAAGCAATAGAAGTTCCTGTGAACGAATATGGTCCGCAAGAAAAAAATATCGTGCTTATTGTAAAAAGAAAGATGTAATTAAGGTGTTTCATTAATACGTGTTGTTAAAATAAAATTGTTGTAAACCCTTTTTCAAGTGGAGTTTGATTTGTCAAATATACCTAAAGGTCGAATTGTTTAATTTTTCGGTATAAGGTGCGTTCGCTAATACCAAGTTCTGCAGCTGCTAATTTACGTTTTCCTTGATGACGTTCTAAAGATTTTTTAATCAACTCTAATTCTTTATCGTGTAAGGACAGGGTTTCTTCTTCTTCAATTTCTTCCGCAAAGTGATACTTGTCTGTAGTATCTTGAATAACTTCTGCATCTTCATTTTGAGAAACAGCAAGTACTCTTAATTCTTCTTTTGCTTCTTCGTATTCGGCGTCTTCTTCGTTTCCGTAAATCTTCTGAATTAAATGCTCGTTGTCTTTTTGAACTTCAGAGGTGTTACTGTTTTTCATTAATTCCATGGTAAGCTTTTTAAGATCATTTAAATCGCTTTTCATGTCGAATAATACTTTGTATAGAATTTCACGCTCATTACTAAAGTCGCTTTCAGCTTTTGTGTTATTTACTAAAACCGGCAAGTTTGTGCTTCCTTTAGGTAAATATTCTTGAAGTGCTTGGGCATTTATAGTTCTGTTTTGTTCTAAAACTGAAACTTGCTCTGCTACATTTCGTAACTGCCTAATGTTTCCTGGCCATCTGAATTTAACTAGCAAATCTACCGCATCATCTTGTAATTTGATGGTTGGCATTTTATATTTTAAAGCAAAGTCACTAGCGAATTTTCTAAACAGTAAATGAATATCTTCTTTGCGTTCGCGTAGGGCAGGAAGGTTAATTTCTATGGTGCTTAATCTGTAATATAAGTCTTCTCTAAACTTTTCTTTTTTAATGGCTTCAAACATGTTTACGTTTGTAGCAGCTACAATTCTAACATTAGTTTTTTGTACTTTTGAAGAACCTACTTTGATGAATTCTCCGTTTTCTAACACACGTAATAAGCGTACTTGTGTGGTAAGCGGAAGCTCTCCAACTTCATCTAAAAAAATGGTTCCACCATCGGCAACTTCAAAATAACCACTTCTGGTAGCTGTAGCCCCTGTAAAGGCCCCTTTTTCATGACCAAAAAGTTCGGAGTCTATAGTGCCTTCAGGAATAGCACCACAGTTAACGGCAATGTATTTTCCGTGTTTTCTGTGTGATAATTGGTGAATAATTTTAGGAATACTTTCTTTACCAACACCAGATTCTCCAGTTACTAAAACCGAAATATCTGTTGGGGCTACTTGAATTGCTTTTTCAATAGCGCGATTTAGTGTTGGGTCGTTACCAATAATTCCAAAACGTTGTTTTATTGCTTGAATGGATTCCATATAATTAACTATTCTCTAAATTGAGAGTTTCCTTAAATTTAATAAAAAATTAGTTGTTTTCTGAATAGCCTACTGGCTCACCAATTAATGTGGTTTTTGTAGCGCTTGTAATTTTTACATTTACATAATCACCAACCTTATAGTGTTCTTTAGGGAATACACAAAGAAGGTTTTGGCTGTTTCTTCCAGACCAATCTTTATCTCCTTTTCTAGCTTCTTTTTCAATTAAAATCTCAACTGTTTTACCAATAAAAGATTGTGTTTTTTCATAGCTATGCTCTAATTGTAAGTCGATTACTTCTTGTAAACGTCTTTTCTTTACTTCTAGAGGAACATCATCTTCCATTTTACGTTCTGCTAAAGTTCCAGGTCTTTCGGAGTAAGCAAACATATATCCGAAGGCATATTTTACTTCTCTCATTAGGCTTAGCGTATCTTGATGATCTTCTTCTGTTTCTGTAGGAAAACCAGTAATCATATCTTGACTAATTGTACAGTCTGGTAAAATACGTTTGATGTTGTTTATAAGCTCAATATACTCTTCGCGAGTATGTTGTCTGTTCATTTCTTTTAAAATTCTGTCGCTACCACTTTGAACGGGTAAGTGAATGTACTTACAAATATTATCGTATTTCGCCATTGTTTCAACCACATCTAGCGTCATGTCCTGCGGATTAGAAGTTGAAAAACGAATACGCATTTTTGGTTGCGCTTCTGCACACATTTCTAAAAGCTTCGCAAAATTTGTTGCAGTTGCTTTCTGCATGTCTGTAGCTTTATCAAAATCTTTTTTTAATCCACCGCCATACCAAAGGTAGCTGTCTACGTTTTGTCCGAGTAAGGTGATTTCTTTGTAGCCTTTGCTCCATAAATCGTTTACTTCTTCTAAAATACTTTGTGGATCACGGCTGCGTTCTCTTCCTCTTGTAAAAGGAACTACGCAGAACGTACACATGTTATCACATCCACGTGTAATAGAAACGAAAGCGGTAACTCCGTTGCTATTTAAACGTACTGGAGAAATGTCTCCGTAAGTTTCTTCTTTAGAAAGTATTACGTTTATAGCGTCTCTACCATCTTCTACTTCTGCAAGTAGATTTGGTAAATCTTTATAAGCATCAGGTCCAACAACAAGGTCTACAATTTTTTCTTCTTCAAGAAATTTACTCTTTAAGCGTTCGGCCATACAACCTAAGACTCCTACCTTCATCTTTGGGTTTGTCTTTTTAACGGCATTGTATTTTTCTAAACGTTTTCTAACGGTTTGTTCTGCTTTATCGCGAATAGAGCAGGTGTTTACAAGAACTAAATCTGCATCTTCTAGTTTGTTTGTTGTATTAAAACCTTCGTTAGATAATATGGAAGCTACAATTTCACTATCACTAAAGTTCATAGCACAACCATAACTTTCAATAAAAAGCTTGCGAGTGTTTTCTTTTTTGTTTTCTAAAACTAGGCTTTCACCTTGTTTGCTTTCGTCTATTATTTTCTCCATACCTGTTTTCCGCAAAGGCGGAATATCATTAGTTATAAACTTTTTCAATAATATTGCAAAGATACAATTATTTTAAGTAAAGTGACAAAGTGGCAGAATGTAAATATTCGAAATTTTTTATAGATAATTCCCTACATTTGAATACTAACCACAAAAAACAATAAGATGACCTTACAAGAGTTTGAGAGTAAAGTGCAAAACGCTAAAGAATTAGATTTTGGAGATATTTTTAATAGAAGTATAGATCTCTTTAAAAAAGTATGGTTGCAAGGTTTGATCATGTTGCTTTTAACAATATTGGTAATGCTGCCTTTTTACTTATTAATGTATTTGCCTTTATTAGGTGCTGGAATTATAGACCCAAGTATGTTCGAACAAAGTAGTGAGCCAAACCCTGTTGTAATGGTTCCGTTTGTGATATTTTCTTTTTTGTTAGCTTTAGTAGCTTCGGTAATTAGCTTTGGTATGCGAGCGGGATTTTATAGAATATGTAAAATGAAAGATTTGAATGAAGTTGGTTCCGATGATTATTTCTTCTACTTAAAGAAACCGTATTTGCCAAAAATGATAAAATTATCACTAGCAACCTTCGTTATTTCTTTAATAGCAGTGCTTTTATGTTATTTGCCTGTGTTTTATGTTATCGTACCAATAACACTAATGAATCTGATTTTTGCTTTTAATCCAGAGCAATCGGTTTCTGACATCATAAAATCGGGTTTTGCCTTAGGAAATAAAAAATGGTTAATTTCTTTCGGTTTAATTATGGTGAGTTCTATTCTAGCTTCTTTGGTGGGTATGATACTTTGTTTTGTTGGAATTTTTGTAACAGCATCTTTTTCATATATTCCTGCTTACTATATATATAAGGACAGTATTGGTTTTGATGTTATAGAAGTAAACAAGTAGATAGAAAATACTTAATACTTTAATTTTCAAAAAAGGAAAGCCTGTTTATTCAGGCTTTTTTTATACTTTAATAGGACGGAGAATTTGGTCAAATTATAATAAATTAGGAACGTAAATTTTTTTTCGCATACCTTTGCAAACTGAAAAAATAGAAATATGGCGAAGAATTTAGTAATCGTAGAGTCACCTGCAAAAGCAAAAACAATAGAGAAATTTCTAGGAAAAGATTTTAAAGTGGAGTCTAGTTTTGGGCATATTGCAGATTTGCCTTCAAAAGAATTAGGAGTAGACGTTGAGGGTGATTTTGACCCTAAATACGAGGTTTCTAAAGATAAAAAAGCAGTTGTAAAAAAACTGAAAGATTTAGCGAAGAAAGCAGAAATGATATGGCTAGCTAGTGATGAAGATCGCGAGGGTGAGGCGATAGCATGGCATTTAGCAGAAACGTTAAAATTAGATAAAGAGAAAACTAAACGTATCGTTTTTCACGAAATCACGAAAGCAGCGATACAAAAAGCAATAGAAAACCCTAGAGGTATTGATTATCACTTAGTAGATGCACAACAAGCACGTAGGGTTTTAGATAGAATTGTAGGATATGAGCTTTCTCCAGTTTTATGGAGGAAAGTAAAAGGAGGTCTTTCAGCAGGACGTGTACAGTCTGTATCTGTAAGATTAATTGTTGAAAAAGAAAGAGAGATTCAAGAGTTTAAAGCTGAAGCATCTTATAGAATTGATGCAGAATTCTCTAACGAAGAAGGCCAGTCTTTTAAAGCGAAACTTCCAAAGAACTTTGCTACAAAAAAAGAAGCCTATGCTTTCTTAGAAAGTAATATTGGTGCAGATTTTAAAGTTGCAGATTTGCAGAAAAAACCTGCACAGAAAGCGCCTGCAGCACCATTTACAACTTCTACCTTACAACAAGAGGCAGCAAGAAAATTATATTTCTCGGTAAGTAAAACCATGAATATGGCACAGCGTTTATATGAAGCTGGATTAATTACTTATATGAGAACAGATAGTGTAAACTTATCTGAAGAAGCTAAAAACGGAGCCCAAGCAGAAATTATTTCGGCTTACGGTGAAAAATATAGCAAACCTAGAAATTACAAAGGAAAGTCAAAAGGCGCGCAAGAAGCGCATGAGGCTATTCGTCCTACAAATTTTGCTACACATTCTGTAAATATAGATAGAGATCAAGCAAGATTATACGATTTAATTTGGAAACGTGCTATTGCATCACAAATGAGTGAAGCACAATTAGAGCGTACAAATGTTAAAATAGAATCATCTAAAAATAGTGAAGTATTCACTGCAAATGGAGAGATGATTAAATTCGATGGTTTCTTAAAAGTGTATTTAGAAGGAACAGATGATGAAGATGTAGAGCAAGACGGAATGCTACCTGCATTAAAGGTAAACGAAACGCTTTTAAATAAATATATTACCGCGACAGAGCGTTACACAAGACCACCAGCACGATATACTGAAGCTTCTTTGGTAAAGAAATTAGAAGAGCTTGGTATTGGTAGACCATCTACTTATGCGCCAACAATTTCTACTATTCAAAATAGAAACTATGTTGAAAAAGGAACTGTAGAAGGAATAGAACGTAACTATACACAGCTTACTCTTAAAAACGGAACGGTAAAAGATAAAAAGCTTACAGAAAAAGTAGGGTCAGATAAAGGAAAACTAGTACCAACCGATATTGGTATGATTGTTACAGATTTTTTAGTGAATCATTTTGAAAGCATTTTAGATTATAACTTTACAGCTAAAGTTGAAAATCAGTTTGATGATATAGCAGAAGGAAAGAAGGATTGGAAAAAGATGATGAAGTCTTTCTATAAAACTTTCCACCCAATAGTTATCGACGTACAAGAGAATGCAGATAGAGAATCTGGTGAACGTATTTTAGGTACAGATCCAAAAACAGGAAAACAAGTAAGTGTTCGTTTGGGTAAATTCGGACCAATGGTGCAAATTGGAACTGTAGATGATGAGGAGAAACCAAGTTTCGCAAGTTTATCTCCAGACCAACAGTTAAACACTATTACTTATGAGGAGGCTATGGATTTATTTCAGCTTCCAAAAGATTTAGGAACATACGAAGGAGAAGAAGTACAGGTAAATAATGGTCGTTTCGGGCCTTATGTGAAATTTGGTTCGGCTTATGTTTCTTTACCAAAAGGAACAGATCCTTTAAGTGTAGATTTAGACGATGCTATAGTTTTAATAAAAGAAAAACAAAAAGCAGATGCGCCTATTTATCACTACCAAGATTTGCCAGTACAAAAAGGAAAAGGTCGTTTTGGTCCATATATTAAATGGAACAATATGTTTATTAACGTAAACAAAAAATACGATTGGGATAATTTATCTGAAACCGATATTGTAACACTTATTGAAGATAAAATTCAAAAAGAAAAAGATAAGGTAATTCACCATTGGGAAGAAGAAGGAATAAAAGTAGAGAAGGCAAGATGGGGAAGACACAATATTATTAAGGGTAAAACAAAAATAGAATTACCTAAAACGGTGGATGTTTCTAAATTTACTTTAGAAGAAGTTCAAGCAATAATTGAAAAGAACGCACCAAAAAAGAAAACTACTAAGAAAAAAGCTGCTGCTAAGAAAAAGCCGGCTACTAAAAAGAAAAAATAAATGAATTTTAATTTTCTCTCGCCAGTATCCGATATGGTTTTGGCTCATAACGAGTTGTTACCACAGCAAGCGCTAGGAAGAAAAATAAGAATACATTCAAAGCAAAATGGTATTCCAGATTTAGACGGAGTACAGCTTGCAATATTAGGTGTAATTGAAAACAGGAATGATGAAAACTATATAGGAGAAGATTTCAACTTAAATGAAATCCGAAAATCATTCTATGCACTTTTTCCTGGAAGTTGGACAACAACTATAGCAGATTTAGGGGACATTAATAAAGGAGAAACAGTAGAAGATACTTACTTCGCTTTAAAATCTGCTATTTCTGTTTTAGTTCAGAAAAAGGTGATACCTATTATATTAGGAGGGAGTCAAGATTTGACTTATGCAAATTATCGTGCTTATGATGATTTGATTCCTATGGTTAATATTGTGAATGTAGATTCTAAATTTGACATAGGTGATTCTGCAAAACCAATAAAGAACAATAGCTTTGTTGGAAAGATTATTTTAGATCAACCATTCAACTTATTTAATTATTCCACTTTAGGCTATCAAACTTATTTCAATTCTCAGGAGGAAATAGATTTGATGGATAGGTTGTATTTTGATGCTTATAGATTAGGAGACGTTTCTAAAGATATTACTATTGTAGAGCCAATACTTCGAGATGCAAATATTGTAAGTATTGATTTGGGGTCTATAAAAGCTTCAGAAGTTAGTGCAAAGCAACGAGTGAGCCCAAACGGTTTAGACGGAAAAGAAATATGTGCTATTTCTCGCTATGCGGGAATAAGCAATAAAGTATCTTCCTTAGGTATATGGGAGTACAAACCATCAACAGATGATGAAGTCACTGCCATGTTAATCTCACAAATCATTTGGTATTTTATTGAAGGCGTTAACTACAGAGTAAAAGATGATGACTTCAAAGATGCGGATAGTTACCAGAAATTTATCACACTTGTAGAAGATCAAGAATTGATTTTTTATAAGAGTATTAGAACAGGTAGATGGTGGATAGAAATACCTTTTTTAAGTGAAGTGAATAATAAACTAAAAAAACATACGTTATTACCTTGCACGCATCAAGATTATGAAGATGCTTGTAACAATAATGTACCTGAAAGATGGTATAAAGCTTTTCAGAAGAATTGTGTTTAAAAAATTTAACTAAAATAAAATGCTATAATTGTCGTTGAAATGGTTTATTTTTACGATAACTAGAGTTATTTTTAAAAGAAAAAGTTGGTAATTAAAAAATATATAAATAAGTTTACGCTCTTTAATTTTGAGAATAAATATAATTAACCTCGAGTTTTTAATGAATATGAAGAAGTTTCTATTATTAACAGTAGTTTTAGCATTCCTTGCAAGTTGTGGTTCTGGTGACAGAGGACAGTTGGTTGGTGTTAAAGGAAAAAAATGGCACCCGGAAAAACCTTACGGAATGGAATTAATTCCTGGTGGAGCATTTATAATGGGTAAGTCAGATGATGACTTAGCTGGTATACAAGATGCACCAACAAAAACAGTTACCGTAAGATCATTCTATATGGATGCTACAGAAATTACAAATAGTGAGTACAGACAATTTGTAAACTGGGTTAGAGATTCAACTATTAGAACAAAACTAGCAATATTAGCAGATGAGGTTGGAGCAACTCCAGGTGATGGTGGTATTGGAGAATTTGCCTTTAAAGATGCAGATCCAGAAAACATGAACGCTTACGAAAAGTACATGTATGATAACTATAGCGGAATGGGTGAGACTGGTTATGAAGGTAGAAAACTAAACCACGATGTAGATATTATTTTTGATACAGCAGAATATCCAGATGAGTATTATGTAGAGGTTATGGATACTATGTATCTTCCTATTGAAGAGTCTTATAACGGACAACGCACCTGGGATGTTTCAAAATTTAAATTCCAATATTCGTATATGGATATTGAAAAAGCAGCAAAAGTAAGTAACAAAGGAAAAAGAAGATCTGAGTTTATTATCACGGAAGCAGTTGAGGTTTATCCAGATACAACAGCTTGGATTAGAGATTTCGCTTACTCCTACAACGAGCCAATGCATAATGATTATTTCTGGCATGATGCTTATGGAGATTATCCAGTAGTAGGAGTGTCTTGGAAACAAGCTAAAGCATTTTGTGAGTGGAGAACACTATATCACAACGCTTATAGAAAATCTAAAAAACAACACTACGTTAATAAGTACAGATTACCATCTGAAGCAGAATGGGAGTACGCAGCAAGAGGTGGTTTACAAGGAGCTACTTTCCCTTGGGGTGGACCATACGCTATCAATGATAGAGGATGTTTCATGGCAAACTTTAAGCCTTTAAGAGGAGATTATGCTGCAGATCAAGCATTATATACTGTTGAAGCAAAATCTTACGAGCCTAATGATTATAACTTATATAATATGGCTGGTAACGTTTCAGAATGGGTAAGTGCATCCTACGATCCTAACTCATACGAATACGTTTCAACTATCAACCCAAGTGTAAACGATATTAATAACCAACGTAAAGTTGTAAGAGGAGGGTCTTGGAAAGACGTAGCTTACTACTTACAAGTTAGTTCTAGAGATTTTGAATATGCAGATTCTGCAAGAAGTTATATTGGCTTCAGAACTGTTCAAGATTATATGGGAACTGATGTTACAGCAAACGCAAACTAATAAACAACCAAAATTAATAATTAATCAACCTTAAGTAGAAATACTTTAAAAAACAAACAAAAATTATGGCACAGAAAAAAATGACCATCACTAACATGATCTACGGATTAGGAGCAGCAATAGTAATTATTGGAGCTTTATTTAAAATTCAGCATTGGCCTTACGCTTCTGAAATTTTAACTCTTGGTATGATTGTGGAAGCATTAGTATTTACCTATTCAGCTTTCGAAAAGCAAGCTGGTGAAATTGATTGGTCTTTAGTATACCCTGAATTAGCTGGAGGAACTTCAACTGGTGTTAAAAAAGTAAAACAAGAAGACCCTAAAGATGCTGATGGTTTACTTTCTAAAAAATTAGACAACTTATTAAAAGAGGCTAAAATTGACGGAGACTTAATGGCTAGCTTAGGAGCAAGCATTAAGAATTTTGAAGGAGCTGCAAAAGGAATTGCTCCAACAGTAGATTCTATTGCATCTCAAAAGAAATATAGCGAAGAGCTTTCTTTAGCTGCATCTCAAATGGAGTCTTTAAACAGTCTTTATAAATTACAAGTAGAAAGTGCAAGTAGACAAGCTTCAATTAACGAAGAGGCTGTAGAAAATGCTGCTAAACTTAAAGAACAAATGCAATCTTTAGCATCTAACTTATCTTCATTAAATGGAGTATATGGTGGAATGTTATCTGCAATGAACAAAAACTAATTAGTATTAGTTATTAATTATAATTATTAACCTAAAAAACTAATTAGACATGGCAGGAGGAAAAGCGTCTGCAAGACAAAAAATGATTAACTTGATGTATTTAGTATTCATCGCAATGATGGCTATGAATATGTCAAAAGAAGTGCTTTCAGCATTTGGATTAATGGAAGCTAAATTCGCGGAATCTAACGAAGCTACAACAGAAAGAAATGAGAAGTTGTTAGCAGAATTAGATGTTAAAGCGGAAGAGAATCCACAACAATTTAAAGTGCCTGCAGCAAGAGCAAAGCAGGTGAAAATTGCATCAGATAAATTCTTTAATTACCTAGAATCTTTAAAAGCAGATTTAATTAAAGCAGGAAAATATCAAGAGTCTATTAAAGAAGGTGACTTCGAAGCAATGGATAAAACAGATATCCTTGATGCAGCTTGGTTTACTGGAGACCGTTTAACAAAAAAAGGTCAAGAGGTAATGGATAACATTAATGAGTATAAAAAAGCAATTAATGAAATTCTAGCTACAGACGAAAGTTATAGAGGAAGAGCAGAAGCTTTTGAAAAAACTTTCAGCACGAACCCAGTAGAAGACAAAGAAGGAAAGAAAATTGATTGGTTATCATACCACTATCAAGGATTCCCTGCAATTGCATCCTATACAAAGTTAACAGCAATGCAAAATGATGTTAAGGTAACAGAATCTGATATTTTCAGTTTATTCTTAGGAAATATTGTTTCTGAAGCAACAACACTTAACAACTATAAAGCTATCGTATTGCCAGAAAAATCTGCATTCTTCGCAGGAGAGCAGTTTAAAGGTAGAGTAGTAATTGGAAAATATGCTAATGTACCACCAACTAAATTAACAGTTCAAGGTAAAGAAGTAGATCTTTCTAAAGCTATCGATTCTTCAGGAGCAGCTACTTTAGACTTTAACGTAGGAAACGTGGGAGAGCACGAATTAAAAGGAGAATTTACTTTTATTGAAAACAATGAAGAATTAAAAATTCCTATTTCAGCTAACTATGTTGTTGTACCAAGACCAAACTCTGCAACTATATCTGCAGATAAAATGAATGTTGTTTACCGTGGCGTAAATAACCCAATGACTATTTCTTTCGCAGGTGTTCCAGATAGTAAAGTAAATGCTACAGGTGCTGGTTTAAGAAAAGGGTCAGGAGCAGGTAAATATAATATGGTTCCAACTACTGGTAGTGAAGTAACTATTAATGTTACAGCTAAATTAGAAGATGGTTCAACTGTAGGAGATAAGAAAAGCTTTAGAATTAAAGATATTCCAAAGCCTTCTGGACAAATGGTTGGGAAAACTGGACAATTCTCTTTACCTAGAAATAACGTAGAGATCGGAAAAGTGGAGGCAGTACTTGAAGACTTTGATTTCGATTTGCCTTTAACAGTAACATCATTCAAGTTTAAAGTACCTGGATCACCAAGTGTAACTTGTCAAGGAAACAGACTGAACTCTCAAGCAAAAGCAGCTTTACGTAAAGCTAAGAGAGGTGCAGATGTAACAATCTTTGATATTAAGTCTAAAAGTAACGGTCCAAGAATTAAGCCAGCAGCACCAATTATTATAGAGTTATCTAACTAATCAAACTTTATAGTATTATTTAAAAATAAATCAATTGTAAGATGAATTATAAATCTTTTTTATTAACCATTTTTAGTGTAGCAGTAACGACTACAGGTTTTTCGCAAGCAAATATTTTAAATGCAAAAACACCGCAAGAAATCGGAGTTAGAACTGAAGCACAAAAAGCTGTAGATAATGACAAACCATTAGAATATGGTTATGTAGATGATAGAGACATTATGTACTCTAAAATGACTTGGGAAAAAGTGGTTTTAGATGAACGTATAAACTTTCCTTTATACTATCCAATAGATACTAATAATATTGGAAGTGAAAGACGTTCTCTATTTGATGTTTTAACTAAAGCAATTAAAGAAGGTAAAATTGAAAATGTATATGACGATTCTTACTTTACTGCAAAACGTAGTTTAAAAGATTTACAAGATATTACTAGAAAAATTGATACTCTAGATATTGGTTACGATCAGTTAAATGCTGATGGTTATGTAGACCCTGAATATATTACAAAGAGAGAAATTTCTTCGTATGATATTAGTGCTTATTTAATTAAAGGTCTTTGGTACTTTGATAAACGTCAAGGTGAACTTAAATACAGATTACTAGGTATTGCACCTGCAGCACCAGACGTAAACTTTATTGATAGTGCAGACGAAGAAAATAGAGAGCCAAACCCTTTATACTGGATTTTCTTTCCAGATGCAAGAGAAGTGCTACACGAAGCAAAAACTTTTAACAATAAAAACAGTGCAGTGCCATTTTCTTACGATCATATCCTAAACTCTAGACGTTTTAACGGTTATATCTACAAAGAAGAAAATGTATATGGCGACAGAACCGTTGATGAGTATATTAATGATAATGCGTTAATGCAATTATTAGAGTCTGATAGAATTAAAGAAAAAATCAGAAACTTTGAAATGGATATGTGGTCTTACTAGTCACATTGTAAATTATAAAAAATGCCCACTTTTAAGTGGGCATTTTTGTTTTTTATAATTTTTGTTTCTTTATTTAATCAAATTACTCGAGCTTATAAATCTGTATATTTGAATAAAAATAATAACGATATTTTGAACGTAGATTATATTATAGTTGGTTGTGGTTTAGCTGGAATTCATTTCTGTGAGAAACTAAAAGAGAATAATAAAAGTTTTGTTGTCTTTGATGATAAATCTCAAACGTCATCTTTAGTTGCTGGCGGATTATATAATCCGGTGGTATTAAAACGATTCACTTCTGTTTGGAAAAGCACGGAGCAAATACAACTAGCTTTACCTATTTACAATAAGATTGAAAAGGAATGTGGTGTTATACTAGATCATAAAACTCCTGTGTATAGACGCTTCACTTCTGTAGAAGAACAAAACAATTGGTTTGTAGCAGCAGATAAACCTGAATTGTCAACATATCTTTCATCAGAAATAATTAAAAATGAGAACCCTGCTATTGAAGCTCCGTTTGGATTTGGTAAAGTTTTAGAAACAGGTAGGATAGATACCCAATTATTAATTGAAAGTTATAAAAAATCACTTTTAAGTAATCAGCAACTGGTGGAAGAATCTTTTAATTATGATTCTCTACAAATTTCAGATACACTACAATACAAGTATATTAGAGCGAAACATATTGTCTTCGCTGAAGGTTTTGGAATTATACAAAATCTTTTCTTTAATCATCTACCTTTAAAAGAAGCAAAAGGGGAGTTGTTAGTTATTCATGCTCCAGATTTAAAAATAGATTATGTTTTAAAATCTAGTGTATTTTTAATTCCTTTAGGAAAGGATTTATATACTGTAGGAGCCACATACAATTGGAAAGATAAAACTAACGCAATAACACAACAAGCAAGAGAAGAGCTCTTAAATAAGCTAAAAACCTTTTTAAAATGTGATTTTGAGGTTGTAGATCAAGTAGCAGGTATTAGACCAACGGTATCAGACAGAAGACCGCTAGTTGGAAAACATACTTCACATAAAAACATGTTTGTTTTAAATGGTCTTGGAACTAGAGGTGTTATGATAGCACCTTATATTGCAAAACAGTTATATGAATTCATAGAGTTAAGTTTGCCCTTAGAAGAGGAGATTAATATAGAGAGGTTTATCAAGTACTAAACCTGCTCTATCTTATTTTGTTTGACTTTCTCAGCTATCTCTTTATCATAGTGGATAAAGATATTTACCCAAATACTTCTAGACCAACGTAAAATAATTGGTGCAAATACCGTTAAAGTAGCAATTATCGAAATAAATATAGCATGTATAGAAGCGTCAAAAACAAAATAACTAACCACAAATCCTGCTACTGCAAAAGCAACTCCTAATGCGTAACTAACATACATTGCGCCAAAGAAAAAAGAAGGCTCTAAACGATACTGGGTACCACATTTTGAGCAATTTTCTTTAACGTTTATTACATGGCGTAAGTAATATGGGTTTTTATGATAATACATGGATTCTTGGTGACATTTAGGACATACACCAGTTACTATACTATATATTTTAGAACCTTTTTTAAACATAATTTTTAATGTACTTTTGCAAACTAGTTAATACTACAAAATTAACTTTTAATTCTTAAAATCACGTAACTATTGTTACCAATCTATGCTTAATATCCATAACTTATCTATTTCTTTTCAAGGTGAATACTTATTTGAAGAAATCACTTTTAAACTTAATTCTGGAGACCGAGTTGGTTTAATCGGAAAAAATGGTGCTGGAAAGTCAACCATGCTTAAAATATTATCTAAAGAAATGGAGCCGGATTCTGGACAATTAGCTTCAGATAAGGATTTGAAAATTGGTTTTTTAAAGCAGGATATTGATTTCGTTTTAGGAAGAACGGTTTTAGAGGAATCCTACGAAGCTTTTACCGAAATAAAAAAGGTAGAAGCACAGTTAGAAGATATAAATACACAGCTAGCAGAACGTGAAGATTATGAAAGTGACGGATATCATCAGTTGATGGTAGATGTGAATGATCTGCAGCATCAATATGAAATTCTAGGTGGTTATAACTATCAAGGGGAAACCGAAAAAATATTACAAGGTTTAGGTTTTAAAAGAGAAGATTTTAATAAACTTACCGATACTTTTTCCGGAGGATGGAGAATGCGAATTGAATTGGCAAAGCTACTTCTGCAAAATAATGATTTACTTCTTTTAGATGAGCCTACAAACCACTTAGATATTGAATCTATAATATGGTTAGAAAGTTTCTTAAACAACTATAACGGAGCCGTTGTAATTGTATCGCATGATAAGATGTTTTTAGATAATGTAACCAATAGAACCATTGAAATTTCATTAGGTAGAATTTATGATTATCCAAAACCATATACGAAGTATCTAGTGCTTCGTAACGAAATAAAAGAGCAACAATTAGCTTCACAAAAGAATCAACAAAAACAGATTGAGCAAACCGAAAAGCTAATAGAAAAATTTAGAGCTAAAGCAAGTAAAGCTACTATGGCGCAATCTCTAATTAAAAAATTAGATAAGATTGATAGAATTGAAGTAGACGAAGATGACAATAGTGTAATGACGCTTAATTTTCCTGTTTCCGTTACACCAGGTAAAGTAGTTGTTGAAGCTGAAAACATCTCAAAAAACTATGGAGATAATCAAGTGTTATCTAACATTAGTTTGATGATAGAGCGTGATGAGAAAACTGCTTTTGTTGGTCAAAACGGACAAGGTAAATCTACATTAGCAAAAATTCTTGTTGGAGATATTCAGCACGACGGAAAGCTAAAACTAGGTCATAATGTACAAATAGGCTATTTTGCTCAAAATCAAGCAGAGTATTTAAACGGAAGCAAAACCGTATTAGATACAATGATTAATGCTGCAAACGAAACCAATAGAAGTAAAGTAAGAGATATTCTTGGTTCGTTTTTATTTCGAGGAGACGAAGTCGAAAAATTTGTACGAGTACTTTCTGGAGGAGAAAGAAACCGTTTAGCATTAGCTAAATTAATGCTTCAGCCTTTCAATGTGCTTATTATGGATGAGCCTACAAACCATTTAGATATTAAATCTAAGAACGTTTTAAAGGATGCCCTAAAGCGTTTCGAAGGAACTCTTATTCTAGTTTCTCACGATAGAGATTTTCTTCAAGGATTAACAGATACTGTTTACGAGTTTAAAGACGAAAAGATTAAAAAATATCTTGGTGATATTGACTATTATCTAGAACAGCGTAATGTTGCTAACTTGCGTGAAGTAGAAAAACGTACCGTAATTAAATCTGCTCCTAAAGAAAAACAAACACATAGCTACGAAGAACAAAAGAAGCTAAAATCTCTTAATAATAAACTGAGCAATATAGAATCGAAAATAAATCAGTTAGAAAAAGAAATTAAAGAAATAGATGTTGAATTAGCTACAAACTATGACGAAGTCGTTTCTAAGCCTAATTTTTTCGATAATTATCAATCTAAAAAGGATAAGCTTTCTAAGTTAATGGAAGATTGGGAAAACATTACATTAAAGCTTGAGGACTACGCGTAAATTACCTTACAATTTAGATTATACTGAAAGCTCTTACTTAATAAATTCATAAGTAAATAAGAGTTGTCAGTGCGTTTCAAAAAAACATTTTTAAATACCCAGTTATATATATAACTGGGTATTTTTTGTTTATACCTATTTGACACTGTTTTATCCAAATTCTAAATCATAACCTCCAAATTCTAATTTGCGGTTGTGCTACTCTTACTTCGTCTATATGTTTGTGTCAGAATTGTCTCAAAGAAACCAATACACTAGCTTCTGAATACATTAACTAAATGGCTTCAGTAGTAAACATATACAAATAAAAATTTAGCCTATTAATTAAATTTCAATCAATAATAAATTCAATAATTAAAAAAAATCAAACATGAAAAATTTTCAATTTAAAATGCAAACACTTTTATACATGTCCATAACTTGTATAGTATTAATTAGTTGTAGCTCAGATGATGATAGTTTAGGCCCAATAGCTGATGAGCCAGACCCAACAGTAGAGCCTTTGGTCCTGGACTGTTCTATCATAACAGAAGCCATGGTTCTTGAAGACCGCGGTTCAGGAATTGATTATATATGGCCTTGTGAGGTAAAGGTTAGAGCACCGTTAACTATAGAGCCAGGTGTTACAATTGCTTTTGAGCAAGGAGGGGGTTTAATTATAGACGATTACGATACAAGAACAGGAGCATTAATTGCAAATGGTACAACTTCTAAGCCTATTGTGTTTACAGGAACCAATCAAACACCTGGAGCTTGGAATCGAATTTATATGGATTCAGGAGATATCAATAATATTTTAAATCATTGTATTATAGAATTTGCTGGAGGAACTGATGGAAGTTTACCTGCATTATCTAATGTAAATGGCAGCAAAGTAGAGGTTAAAAACACTATTATTCGTAAAAACAAAGGTGATGGAGTTTTTGTTACTACTTCCGCAAATATTGATGGTTGGCAAGCTAATATGATAATTGAAAATCAAGGTTTTCCTATGCAAATAGCAGCAAGGAAAGTTAAGTTTTTAGATGGAGAACAAACTACGTATGCCGATAATGGTAACAACCAAATTTATGTAAACTCTGGTTCTATATATAACCGAGGTTATATTGAAGACGAGGTAGATGGACCAGTTCATACCTGGTTAAATCCTGGTATTCCGATTTTTATAGAAGAGAATATTTATGTGCGACAAGATAGGGTGAATGAAAGACCTGGTCATTTAAAAATCATGGATGGTTGCAATATCATTTTCGCTGAAGATTATGGTATTCAAATGATCCATAATAATACAGTATTAGAGGTTTTAGGTACACAAGAAAATCCTGTAAATTTTTCAGGACTAAATGGGCAAGGTAGTTGGAAAGGAATTAATATAACTCAAAGTGTAAGTAGTTTAAATAAAATTGAAAATACTATTATTTCTGATGCTGGTCAATCACATTGGAACTGGTTTAATCAAAATGGAGGTCTTTCTTTAGGAGATCAAACAAGTCAATCTATAACATTAACATTAAATAATGTTCAAATTTCTAATAGTGGTGGATGTGGAATAGTAGAAAGAAAAATTGCAGCTAATTCTAGTTTAAATTATACCAACCTTACTTTTACTAATAATATTGGAAACGATATTTGTGAGGAGCTCTAATAGGAGTAATTAAAAGCTATTTTATTTAGTTAGTTATAATCGACCTTTCATTTAATGATTTTTAAAGAAAGGTCGATTTTATAATAATACTTCCATTTGAAATTACATGTAGTATTTGTTATGTGTAAAACACCCTAAGTAGAAATGTATATAGTAGATATAACTTGTGTAACCCTTTTTGGGTTATTGGAGTTTTTACTCATAAATAACAAAAAGAAATTATTTACTTATTATCATATAGTTAAACTTGTTAAGAGAGCAGTTTACAAAGCTTTTTTTTATGTAATAAAATTAAAGCCATTTTATAAACCTGTGCACTTCATCGAATAAATTTGTTTTTAATCTATATATCTTTTAGATTCGTATAAAATTAATCCCAAATCAGTTAAGGATGAAGAATTTTAAACTTACTATAATCTGTCTTTTTGTTTGTGTTTTTGCGACAGCAAATGTTTCAAAAGCAGAAAGAGATGCATTGGTTAGTATATATCATGCAACACAAGGGGCAGAGTGGAATACTTCATGGGATTTACAAAAACCAGTATCTTCTTGGTATGGAGTTACAGTTAAAGACAATAAGGTTGTAGGACTAAACTTACAAATGAACAACTTACAAGGAGAACTGCCTCAAGAAATAGGCAATCTAGTTTCGCTCCAAGAATTAAACTTAGGTTTTAATAAATTAGAAGGGAATTTACCAGAATCCCTTTTCAATTTAAGAGCATTGAGAACTTTAAAGTTATTTATGAACTCTTTTAATGGAAGTATTCCTGAGGCTGTAGGCCAGTTAACAAACTTAGAAGTTTTAGAATTGTTTAGTAATAACTTAACAGGAGAAATTCCAAGTACTATTGGTAGTTTAAAAAATCTTAAGAAATTAATTTTAGGAAGTAACTTTTTAACAGGATCAATTCCAACACAGATTAGTGAATTAGTCCAATTAGAAGAACTAAGTTTGATAGATAATAAGTTAGAAGGTCAAATTCCTTCAGAAATTGGTAGTCTTGTAAACCTAAAAGAGCTGATTTTAACAAGCAATAATTTGTCGGGGTATTTGCCATATGAATTAGCAAACCTTAAAGAATTAAGAACCGTAATGTTAGGTGACAATAACTTAACAAATAGTGATGTAGCAAGCTTAATAGAACAGGACCCTACAGATATATTAACAAAGTTTCAATTTGCTTCAGAATCTGCTATTGCAACAGATTAATATAGATATACTTACTTATAGAATAGGCAAAATTTATTTTGCCTATTTTTATTTTATTAAAGAGCAGTTTTTCTTGCCCTTATTGTTGGCTAGAAATATTGATGCTTGTAGATACTAGCATAAAAAAACAATCTTATATTGAAGATTGCGAGGTGTGTTGTAATCCAATAGAGATTATTGTTCAATTTAATAACTCATAATTAGTTGATATTCAAGTGAAAAATATCGAACAATAAACTTTTTTAGAATTTTCCTTGTAATAACGAAAAAGCGTTGTATATTTGCAACCGGAAATGATTGAGTCGGCATTATGAACCGAAAGTTAAAAGCTAAGACAATCATTTCTAAATATAAATCGCGGGATAGAGCAGTAGGTAGCTCGTCGGGCTCATAACCCGAAGGTCACTGGTTCGAGTCCAGTTCCCGCTACGAAGCTTAAAGCTAATTAAATCAAAGGGTTGTGTATTCACAACCCTTTTTTTTATGTCTTCAATTTTAAGTTTTATATTGCAGGTACATGATTCAGTACATGATTTTGCTATGAAACCCGACTACAATGAACCTAAAATCTACACAGGAGGTGTGGATATTAATAACTGGTCTAAGCTTACCAAAAAAGAGCAAAAAACAGCTCTTAGTAAACCATGGTATGTGTATTATTCTTTTCGAAATCCTGAGACAGGTAAGTTAATACAGCAAAAAAGAATTAAAGCATCTGCTAATAGTTATAAGACAAGGAAAGAAAGATTAGCTATTCTAAAACCTATTCAACGTAAACTTGCAGATATTCTTGATGCAGGATATAATCCTTACTTAAAAGATAATTCACATGTTAGAGATAATTTAATGGGTGGTAGGAAAATAGTTGTTAAGGAGGAGCCAAAACCAATCATTAACGATGCTCCAAAAACAGTTGAAGTTATTAGAGCTATACCTAAAGAAACTTTACAAGTGAAAGATGTTGCTGCTAAGGAGGAGAATATTACGATTGTAGAGGCGCAAAAATTAGTTTTAGATACTAAAGAACAAGTCCTTAATAGTAATTCATTTCCAAAATTTAAAAGTCGAATAAATCAATTTTATAGATGGCTATATGAGAATGGATTTAAAGAAACAGATTCAATTGATAAGATCAATAAAAAGATTGTGATACAATATTTAAATCAAGTATTGCAAAAGACTAGCGCTAGAACCCGAAACAACGCTAGAACTGATATTAGTACTTTTATACAAACCTTAATAGACAATGATGTATTACACAATAACTTTGTAAAAGAAATAAATAAACTTACGTCAAAAGCTAAACGTAATAAGTCTTATAATTCAACACAGCTTAGAGATATAAAAGAATATATGGAGGAAAACGATCCTCTTTTATCTCTTTTTGTTGACTTTATTTATTATGGTTTTTTAAGGCCAATAGAGGTGTGTAGACTTAAAATAGGAGATATAAATCTAATTGATAATAAAATGCATGTTCAAGCTAAAAATAAGTTAGTGAAAGAAAAAATTATTCCTAAAATCCTACTAGATAAAATACCTGACTTAAGTTCGTTTTCACCTTCGGATTACTTATTTACAAAATCTCAAATAGGTGGGGAATGGGAAATTAAGGAAGGGTCTAAACGTGAGTATTTTACAAATCGATTTAAAAAAGTAAAACAACATTTTGGCTTAAGTGTAGATTATAGTTTACATAGCTTTAGGCATACAGCTACTACAGAGCTTTATAAGAAAATATCAAAAGAGCCTAATATGTCACCACATGCTGTTAAAAGTAAACTGATGCTTATAACAGGTCATTCTTCTATGTCTGCATTAGAAAGTTACCTAAGAGATATTGATGCAGAATTGCCAGAAGATTTTTCTCGTTTTTATAAATGATAGCTATAGTTTAATTTTTAATTTAGATTATTTTGCCACATAGAATAAAGGCTCAGAACCATGGTTATTACCAAGGTCTGAGCCTTTGTTTTTTAAGGATTTTCTAATTTATATTAATTAAGTATTGATTAATATAATGAAATTCAGGTGATCATTTCTGTATTAAGATCTATTCCTGTATTGTTAGGAGTTTTCTAAAGCCTTGGATCAAATCCAAAAGGATCAAAGGTGTGCAAAACGGATCAAAGGTGTGCAAAACAGATCAAAGGTGCGCAAAGGTGCGCAAAACGGATCAAAGGTGCGCAAATCGGCAAAAACCGGCACAAAGGTGCGCAAAGGTGCGCAAATCGGCACACCCCAAAAAAGTGCTGTGTTATGTTTGTCTTAAATAATTAATAACAAACACCTAATAAGCTGTTTTCTTAAGGGGATTATGGACGCATCAACAGTAATGGAAATAACTAAGCTACTTCCGGAAGAGGAATTGGTAAGGCTATATTGTTTGCTGGAGACAAAATTGTCTACACTTGATGTGTTACCAAAACCTAAATCAATTAATAAAAAACAGAAAAAAAGAATGCCTGTTTTTACAGAACAGGATGCTCAAGATTTCTTGTTCAAAAATCTAAAGATTTAGAGGTGAACACAGGTATGTTGAAATTGTATGATAGATAGTTTATTAGAATTAAAAATAGGTAAAAATGACAAATTCAGGATTTATTATGTTGTTACGCGGGATAGTGGACTGGGAATGGTATACAGACTTAAATGCATGTAAGGTTTTTTTTCATTGCTTAATTAAAGTTAATTATAGTGATAAAAAGTGGCAAGGAATCGTTGTAAGGAAAGGAGAGTTTATTACTTCTTATGAGAGGTTAGCTGTTGAAACTGGACTTACAGTTAGTAAAGTAAGGACTGCTTTATCAAAACTAGAACTGACAAGTGCTTTAGCTATTGAAACCACAACCAGTTACACTAAAATTTCTATCCCTAATTTAAATGATTTTGTAGCAGAAGTCAATTATGGAAACATTGACAATCAAAGTAGCACACAAAATAGCATACGATTTGACAATCGCTTAGCAAACGAATCACAATCATTTAACAATCAAATAGCAACAACTAATAATAAAAATAATAATATAATAAATAGAAAAAAAATATTTAGAGAGCAGGTTTTCTCTTTCTCTAATTTTAATATTAAAACTTTAGAATCCTTTTTTAATTATTGGAGTGAGTTAAATTCAGATAAAACAAAAATGAGATTTGAAAAAGAGCAATTTTTTGAAATTGAAACACGCTTAAATAAATGGAAAGAAAATGAGAGGACTACGATAAGCAGATACAATCAGAAAACAGAATTACAAACCAATAGAAAGTTAGCTTAAAATGAGATACAACGATACACAATCTGTAGGGCAATTGTTTAGTAACATGCAAGGAGTGAAAAACATTATTGATGAAAATGTGATCAAGCAACCAAATCCACCAACTAAAGAAGAATTATGGAAAGTTTTTAAGTACACTTTTTTTGATATGTATGGTAAGCATTTTATTGAAAATGCATATACAATCAAAAATATTAAAGTGTTGTTTTATTATTTTTTAAATGACTTAGAGTTTTTCAATTGTAGCAATCTTATAAAAGGTTTGAATACACCAAGCTTCAATAAAGGTTTATTGATAATTGGAGGAGTAGGTATAGGTAAAACAGACTATTTTAAGGTTTTTGAAAGAGTATTTAAGTTCTATAATCCATTAAGATTTAAGGTCTATAGTTCAAAATCTCTTGTTAGCGATTATGAAAAATGTTCAACTCCTATGGAAAAAGAATATTTTTTTTCGGATAAAGAAAGAAAACTACTTTGTATAGATGATTTAGGAGCAGAGAATAACGCAAGTAATTATGGCATTTTTGATGTAGTAGGAAATTTGCTATCTAATAGGTATGAAAAAAAGTTAGTAACCTATGCAACTGCAAACTTTGCTTCCTCATCAAATGATGTTGATGAAACACTTGAAGCGATGGGAGTAAGGTATGGACACAGAATATATGATAGGTTGTTCGAAATGTTTAACGTTATAACTTTTTCAGGTCCAAGTTTAAGAACATAGTAAAAGGTTAAATTAAACCTTATTTAACGTATTAATAACCAAATCAACGACAAAAACATGAAAAAAATTAAAAATTGTAAGCATTGTTATGAGCCATTTCAATCAAGAAGAAGTAATCATGTTTACTGCACTACAAGTTGTAAAACAAAAGCAAGTTATAAGCGTAATAACTACAAATATATTTCTGGTCATTACCAAAAAGAAAAGAAAGAGGTAGAGTCGCAAGATAAATTAATGGCTCCTGATTTAATTAGTAAACAACTTGTGGAGTTAGAAAATAAAGTGGAATTTTTAGCAAATCAAAAAAAAGAAACTAAAGGGGCTCTTGCTTCGGATATTAAAAATGTAGCGTTAGGTTCTGTAGCAGCTGATGCTGCTATCTACACTGCAAAAAAGATGTTTATGCCAAATAGCTTGCCTGCTACAAAAAAGGATATTGAACTATTGAAACAAGAAATACAGCAATTGAATTATTTGTTAAAGTTGAGAAGATCATAATTTATTAGGCGTAAGATGTAAACAATTGAATTATATCATTTGCAATTATACTTTATAGTTTAAAAGTTATATTTTTAATGTTTTCAAAAAATTATGGAATGGCAAATAGTACCCACGCACATTTAAGATATAATATTTTAGATTATTGCTTTCGTAATAAATCTTACAATTTTGAAGAATTGTTGAGGTATGTAAATGAAAGAATTGCTGAATATTATCCGGGAGAAGGTATATCTACAAGAACTTTACGAGAAGACCTTAAGGTGTTTAGAGATAAAGAAAATGGGTTTGCTGCACCATTACCAGAAAAAATAAGAATCTTAAAATATACAAACCCCAATTACTCAATAGCACAAAAATCTTTACTAAAAGAGGAGCAATATTTAATTGATGCCGCCCAACAGTTGTTGGAAAGATTTCAAAACCATCCAAAATATAACAAACTTGCGGAGGCTTTAATCAAGTTTCAGGATGAAGAAGACCCAGAAACTGATAATTCAAAAATTTTATTTTACGACCAAAATGAAGAATATAAGGGAATTAAACATCTGAAACCACTTTATTTAGCTATTAAGAAAAAAGAAGTTCTTCAAATGAATTATAAAGGCTTCAAAGATCAGCAATCGAGTGTTTTTGATTTTCATCCGTACCTTCTAAAACAATATAATAGGCGATGGTTTGTATTTGGGCTAAATAGTTCGAAAGGAATCAAACAATGGAGTATTCCTTTAGATGAAAGAATTATTGGGTTTAATGTTCTTGAAGATGTTGAGTATGTCGAGTCAGATACGGACTGGAATAATTTTTTCAGAACCATGGTAGGTGTCGTAAGGCCTTTAAATGCTCCAATAGAAAAAGTGATTTTACGGTTTTATAATGGTAGAGAAAACTATTTTAAAACAAAACCATTCCATCCAGATTACGAAGAGTTTTTTGAAGATGATAAACAAGATCAAGTATGGTTCGAAACTATTATAAATAATGAGTTGGTTCAGCAGTTATTATCTTACGGTAAAGATGTTGAAGTTTTAGCACCAGAAAAGCTTAAAGAACAATTGAGTGAACATACGAGAAAAATGAGTGAATATTATTTAAATTAACTATGCAATTACTTTGCATTATTATGACTTTAATTTGTAGAGTAATTTTAAAATTGTGATTAATGAGTGGTCTAGAAAATAATTTTTGGAGTTTTTTTAACAATGTTCGAGGAAGTAAGGATATAAAAGAACTTAGAGAAATAGTGATTTCTTTAATATTCTTAAAGTATGCAAGTGATAAGTGTTCAAATAACCCAATAAATGAAATTTCAGTAACGCAAAAGGCTAATTGGGATTATCTAGCTGAAAATTCACGAAATCTCAATTTTTTGGACCTTCTAATCGAAGCTTTCAGATCAGTAGAGGATCAAAATGATAAGATTAAAGATACATTTAGTCTTTTTGATTTTAGCCGAAAATTCAAAGGTGAATATGATTTAAATATAATTAGGGAGCTTTTTGAAATAACTTCAAGTCTTGAGTTACCACAAGATGATTTAAGTTTCTCTAAACTTATTGGTAACTTACTTACAAGGTTTTCTGATTATGAAGGAAGAAACGTAACCAGTTTCACAACACCTGATTCAGTTTCAAAATTAATGGTTCAATTATTAGCGCCAACAGAAGGTTCTGTTTTAGATTCAACTTGTGGTTCAGGTGGTTTTTTTCAGGAAATTGCCGATACTTATCCTCAGAAAAAATTTCAATTTTACGGACAAGAACTAGATAGATCTGTGCTGGCTATCGCAAAGCTACGTTTCGCATTTAATTATAAAAATTCATTTCAATTTGGTGAAGCTAAAAATACTCTAGCAGAGAATCAATTTCCAAATTTAGATTCTGACTTTGTAATTATGCAACCCCCTTTTAAGGTACCTAATTGGAGTAGAGATGTAAGTCCATTAGATCCAAGATTTAAGTATGGATTACCTCATAAAAATAATGCGAATTTAGCTTGGGTACAACACGCAATTCATCTTCTTAATTCCAAAGGGAAAGCTGTCATTTTATTAGGTCAGAGTTCATTGTTTGCAACTCAAAAAGAAGAAATTGCGATTCGAAAACAGTTATTAGAAAATAATTTCGTTGAATCTATTATCACGATGCCAAGTGGGATAATAAATTACACTGGAATAAGGACTTGCATTTGGATTTTAAATAAAGCAAAGAACACAGACAGTGTATTGATGATTGAAACAGATTCCTTAGTAGAAAGGTTAGTAAAAGGATCGTATTTTTCAGAAAAATCTATAAATAAAATAAACCATATTTATAATGACTTTGTAGAGGTTAAAGATGTTTCTAGAATAGTTACCTTAGAAGAGATAAGAAAAAAGAAATATAGCTTATATCCGTCTCAATATTTTGACATTTTAACTGAAGGGGAGCTTTCAAACCCTAAACGATTGGATGAGTTTGTTGTCCCGGCAAAAATTAATAAGTCTCAACCTTCGGAATTATTGAAAGCTATTAGCATTAAAGATTTATCTAATAACATAGATAATTTTGAAATTGATATTTCAAAATTAGAAGAAAGAGGGAATCTTAAAAATCATGTTCTATTTAATGGAAGAGCTTTACTTTTATCTACTATAGGGGGTGACTTGAAACCGTCATTTGTTGATACTTTAAATCAAGAAATAGCTATTCAGAAGAATGTTGCAATTTTTACTGTTGATGAAAATAGAGTTTTAGTAGATTTTTTAGTTCAGGAACTAAATAAAGACTATGTTGAAAGGCAATTACTTGGTTTTTTAAAGGGCGCAGCAATAAAGTATATTAATAAAAAAGATATCAAATCACTTATCATAGATGTGCCTAGTTTAACGAGTCAGCAAAGTGATATTGTAAAACGTGAAAAGAAAATACGTTTTCAAAAATTAGTTTTAGAATCGGGATATCAAAAACAACTCGATAATTTCAAGAAAGAACAAGAAGCTGATCTAAGCTCTAAACGTCATATGTTAAATCAAGATGTTTCAAGCTTAAATTCTATTGTTGAATATATTAAAGGAGAGTTTAATTCTCGTACAAATGGTATACAATTAGGGACTGTCTTAGATAAAAGAGATGGTACTACCATGGATATACTATTAAACTCTTTAACAGATACAGTTAGGGTTATCTCTGAACAGGTTAACTCATTATCCAATACTGTAGAAGATATAAAAAAAGAAGTATTTGATGTGAAATTATTCATAAAACAATTAGCCAAAAGAGAATCCTGCAAGTCCTTCAGTATTGTAGAGTCTTATGATGAGGATGAATTTTACACTAAAATATATGCAGATAAAAGTCAGCTTAGAAATGCTTTTAAGTGTGTTCTAAATAATGCAATAAGACATGGGTTTGGCGGTAATTCAAAAAATAATGTTTTTAAAATCACATTGAAAGATAACGGAGAATACATTGACTTACTCTTGGAAAATAATGGTGATCCTTTACCAAAGGGAGTAACTAAACAAAGTTATAGTACAAAATCTATGAAAGCTGGTAAAACCGGTAACACTGGTATCGGGGGCTGGCATGTTGGCATATTTGCAAAATCTCACAATTTGAAATGGGATTTAATTAATAATGAAAACGAAGAATTTAAAGTAGGTGTAATGTTTAAACTAGAAAAACATGAAAGAATATAAAGTTCTGTGGATTGATGATGATTTTAACAAAGATTTTGATAGGCTTGCTTATCAAAATGGAATTGAGCTTGTTCATTACAAAACATCAAAAGAAGGGATGGCTATATTAGAGTCAGGTATGAAAACGAACTATTTCGATGCAGTGATATTGGATGGTCTTGCTTACAATGAAAGTGAGAATGAAGAACATAGTATTGATGGCTTAATTAATTCTCTTAATAAAATTTCTGAGTTAAGGCAATTAAAATGGTTTCCTGTTTTTGTTTTTACTGGTGAGTTAAACAAATTGGAATATAAAGGGGATATAAAATGGGTTGAAAGATTTAATGTGCCTATTGTAATTAAAGGTGTTGATAATAAGGGGTTTATAGAAAAAGTTATAGCGGCTGCTGATCAACAAGAAATCACACAGTTGAAACATAAATACCCAAATCAGTTTGAAATTTGCACAAATAAATATATTGGAGCAAATCATTTTGAAAGAATGATTGGCCTCATAAAAGATATAGAAAATCCAGAAAAAATTAAGTTAGCTCAAGATATGCTGAACCCGATAAGAAAGATTATGGAAGCTATTTTAGATAAATTAAATGAAATCGGATTGATCCCAGATGAAATTCGTCACGTTCATGGAGGAATCAGTGGTTCAAGTTACTTCCTATCAGGGCAAAATACTAGTTACGAGTATTACAGTGAATTGATTCACCCCATGGTAGCTGAAAACATTTATAGAATATTAAATATAACTCAGGATGGATCTCATGATAACGGAAAAAAACTACGAGCGGATGAATATCTATCTTTAAGTAAAAATCATAACCTTTATAAGAGCACTATTTATCTGCTACTGGATATTGTTGACTATATGAAGGAGTTTATCGATGATAATTCGAATATTGAAAGAAATAAAGCAAAATGGGAGTTAAAGAAAGAAGAGGAATTTCTTCATAAGGGCATAATAGCTCAAGATGATAATGGCAATTATTTTTGTGATAAATATTTATTAAATAAAGGTTACGTAGAACGTAATAATAAAATTGGTGATAAAATCATAATTATTGAATCTTCTGAGAATGGAGTGGCTTTGTTAAAAGAGTTGTATCCATTTTTTGCCAGTAAATACAAAGTGTCGTAATAACTATGCAGTCACCCCGCACACTTCATTCTTAAATTTGAGCTATAATCAATAATAAATAAAGCTATGAGTGAGAACACCAACGTAAAATGCCCAAATTGTAAAGAAGTTTTTAAGGTAGATGATTCTGTTTACACGGATATTGTTAAGCAAGTACGCGACCAGCAATTTCAAGACGAATTAAATAATCGTTTGGAGTCTGCTAGTAAGGAAAAACAAACTGCACTTCAGTTAAAAGAATCTGAATTAAAAATAGCTTTCCAACAACAGTTGGCAGATAAACAGCGTGAAATTGAAGCTTTAAAACATAAAAGCAAATCAGAATTAGCAGAGGAGCTGTCTAAGCAACAAGAAGTGATAAGACAGTTACAAGCTAAGATTGAAAGCTCGGAATTACAAAAGCAATTGGAACTTCAAAAAGCGGTTAATGAACTAAAAAATGAAAGGAACCAACTTGCTAACGATTTAAAATTAAAGGAATCGGAAAAGATAAACCTGGAAAAATCTTTAAAGGAAGACTTCAGACGAGAATTAGATCACGTAGCTAAAGACATAAAGTTGAAGGATGAGGAGATCGAGCGATTAAAAGACTATAAACAAAAGCTGTCAACTAAAATGATAGGGGAAACCCTAGAGCAGCATTGCGAGACAGAGTTTAACAAGTTAAGAGCAACGGCATTCCAAAACGCTTATTTCGAAAAAGATAATGATACTTCGCAAGGGACTAAAGGCGATTATGTCTATAGGGAACTAGACGAAAACGGAAATGAGATCATTTCAATAATGTTTGAAATGAAGAATGAAAACGACCATACAGCAACCAAAAAGAAAAATGAGGATTTTTTTGCAAAACTAGATAAAGATCGCAGAGATAAAGGTTGTGAATATGCTATATTAGTATCATTATTAGAGTCGGATAATGAACTGTATAATACCGGAATTGTAGATGTATCTTACAAATATGAGAAAATGTATGTGGTAAGGCCTCAGTTTTTTATTCCTATCATTACACTTTTAAGAAATGCAGGAATGAAGTCCTTGCAGTATAAAGCAGAGTTAAGTATTGTTAGGAATCAGAATATAGATATTACCAATTTTGAAGACAAGATAAATGATTTTAAAAAAGGATTTGCAAGAAACTACGATTTAGCAAGTCGCCAGTTTGGAGATGCTATAAAGGAAATTGATAAAACAATGACCCATTTACAAAAAACAAAAGATGCTTTACTAGCATCGGTAAATAACTTACGTTTGGCAAACAATAAAGCAGACGACTTAACCATTAAGAAATTAACCCATGGTAATCCTACCATGAAACAAAAATTTGATAATTTAATTTAAAAGTATAGATATTAAATAACATGATTACAGGAGAATTAAAATCACAAATAGACCAAATCTGGAATACCTTCTGGACTGGTGGAATATCCAACACCATCACCATCGTTGAGCAATTAACATACCTAATATTCATCAAAGATTTAGATGAAACCGAAACGCGCAACGAGCGCATGGCAAAACGACTTAATAAAGACTTTAGTCCTATTTTTGGTAAAGACCAGCAAAATTTTAGATGGAAGAACCTAAAAGAGATGGACGTGCAAGCACGTCACGAAATTTTTAATAACTCTGTAGATGGTATTTTCCCTTTTATACGTAGTTTAGGAAGCGAAAAAAGTTTGTTTAGTACCTACATGAAAGATGCATCTTTCGGTATCAATAAGGCAGCAACACTAGATCTAGTAATTGAAAAACTAGAGCGAGTTGATATGTCAAAACAAGATATTAAAGGAGATATTTACGAATATCTATTATCTAAACTAGAAGGAGGAGGAACATCTGGGCAATTCCGTACACCAAGACACATTATTAAGTTAATGACAGAAATGATGCAGCCTACGCTAGAAGACACCATTTGTGACCCTTCTGTAGGTACTGCAGGTTTTTTGGTTGCAGCTAAAGAGTATATAGACAAACACAATAGCGTTACCGATTTAGACAAACATAAAGAGCATATAAACAAAACCATGTTCAATGGTACCGAGTTTGATGCTACCATGCTACGTATTGCGTCTATGAATCTGTTTTTGCACGGAGTTGAAGAACCTAATATTGTAGATGTAGATGCAGTAAGTAAAGATAATACAGTTAGCGATGCTTATACTTTAGTTCTAGCAAACCCACCTTTTAAAGGAACCATAGACAAAGAAAGTATTGCGCCCGGATTACGTAACGTAACCGATACCACAAAAACCGAACTCCTATTCCTAGCCCTAATGCTACGCCAATTAAAAAAAGGTGGTCGTGCAGCAGTAATTGTACCAGATGGTGTGCTCTTTGGTGCAGGTAAAGCATTTAAAAGTATCCGTTCAGAAATTGTAAAAAATCATAAACTAGAAGCGGTAATCTCCTTACCTTCTGGTGTCTTTCAACCCTATTCTGGTGTAAGTACAGCTATTATCATTTTTACAAAAACCGATAATGGAGGTACAGATAACGTGTGGTTTTACGATATGCAAGCAGACGGAAAGTCTTTAGACCAAAAACGAAACTTACTGGTAGATGCAGAGTTATTTAATGATTTTGCGTTTGGTGATGCCTTTGCGAAAAGAAAAGAGCTTATAAAAGATGCAGATGCAAGTGCAGATGAGCCAAAAAAAGAAGGTGATGACAAAGAAGACGGATATGACTTTTTACCTAATAAAAAAGAAAAACAAGACACCATACATGCGAAGTTTAATCTGCCACAGATTTTAGATCATTACCGATACTTAAAAAGTGAGTATTGGGGTAAAATGCATAGTAGTAAAGGCGAGTTATTGCATGTGCAAGATGTACCAGAAAATTTAGGTTTAGATAAGTTTATGAGTGGTACTTGTACACATGACTATGCAGACCGTACCTCCCAATCTTTCTTAGTGCCTTTAAAAGAAATTAAAGAAAATGACTGGGATTTATCCATTAACCGATACAAAGAAATTGTATATGAAGAAGTGGAATATGATGCGCCTTCTGAAATATTAGAACGAATTAAAGAAACAAATTCAGTCAGAAACCTTTTATTGGAAAAACTACAAAAAAGTCTATAATGGAAACTATTCTTCTTACAGAAATATGTAATCCGAAGCAATGGAAAACGATTTCTAGTAGCAAATTACTTGATTCAGGTTATCCAGTTTACGGAGCTAATGGAATAATCGGCTATTATTCGAATTATACTCACGAAGAACCAACTGTTTTGATAACATGTAGGGGTGCGACTTGTGGTAAGATAAACGTTAGTGAGCCAAAATCTTATATCAACGGTAATGCAATGGCTTTAGATGACCTAAGTAAAGAATATGATTTAAATTTTCTTAAGTATGTTTTAATTTCGCGCGGTTTGAATGATGTAATATCTGGTTCTGCACAACCTCAAATAACTAGAACGGGTTTGAAAAATATAAGAGTTCCAAATCCACCACTAAAAACCCAAAAGCAAATAGCCAGCATTTTAGACAATGCAGCAGCCTTACGCGATAAAACCGCACAACTACTTAAAGAATACGATTTGCTAGCGCAATCTATCTTTTTGGAGATGTTTGGGGATGTTGTGAATAATCCAAATAATTGGAAAACGAAGACAATAGAACAATTGGTAGTAAATGAAAAAGGTTCAATAAAAAGAGGTCCTTTTGGTGGTGCTTTGAAAAAAGAAATTTTTGTTGAACAAGGTTATTTAGTTTACGAGCAATACCATGCCTTAAATAATGATTTCAATTTTGAGAGGTACTTTATTGATGATGAAAATTTTGAAAGATTAAAAGGATTCGAAGTTAAACCAGGTGATATAATTATAAGCTGTTCTGGTGTATATTTAGGTAAACTTGCAATTATACCTAAAGATGCCAAAAAAGGTATTATCAATCAAGCTTTATTAAAGGTCACATTAGATGAACAAAAAATGAGAAAAGACTTTTTTGTCTTTCATTTTACGCAACAGAATTTTAGAGATAAACATTTTGGAGCCAATAGAGGAGCCGGAATACCTAATTTTCCACCAATGGCAAGCTTTAAAAAATTTCCATTCATTGCACCACCAATTGAACTTCAAAATCAATTCGCTGAAAAAATAGACTTAATCGAAAAACAAAAAAAGTTAGCGAAACAAGAGTTACAAGAAAGTGAAGATTTGTTTAATTGCTTATTGCAAAAAGCGTTTAAAGGAGAGTTGGTGTAAAAAAAAAAGAAAACCATGGATACTAAATATGTTAATAGGATAATTGAAAGCACAAAGAAAATTAATGATTACAAGGAAGTTATAACTGCTTTTCAGTTAGATTTTACTGCTTTTAATCAAGACTATAGAGCGGAGGTTATTTCAGAATTTGAAAACCTTATAGAGGAAGAAAAAGTAAGATTAAAAGCAATTTATATATTACAAAAACAAAAAGCGCTTTTAGAGAAAAAAGGAAAGAATGAATAAAAGGAAATATTAATATAAAAGAACAGGGTCGAGTGGCCGAGAAGAACGTTTCGCACAATTACTATTGCTTGAGATATACGTCAAGTGAGTGCTAAATACCAATGTCAAGAGAAGTTTGATTAATTTCTGCTCCTATTGATAAAACAGCCAGAAATGTGCTTGTTAAGTTGTTTAGTTTAATGTTGTTCATAAGTTGATATGTTATATTAATGACCTCTATCACAATATAAGCAATTATTATACCTGAAAAGTGTAGTGGTAACCACCAGTAATGGTGCAATTGCCGACAGAGCATTGTTCAATCATAAGCCTGCTACTAGCGAATCTCGACCCTTATTTTTATTATGAAGAAAGTAGAAGAACATCCTTGGATAAAATTTAAAAAATATCCACATATAGGTTTTCCTTTAGAGCGTAAAGATATCTCTAAATTGGAAGGCTATATTATGGATGATGCTAAAATAGCTAAACATAGCTTTCTTCCTTTTTTGCATAGAACTATCTTCCAAAGAAAATTTAGAGCCAATACAGAAGGACTATTAAATAAAAGCAAAAAGCGTACAAGAGTCAAAGCTATTAGACCAAAAGCAAGAGAAATATATTTCGCTAGTCATTTTGATGCTCAAATTTATTCTTATTATAGTTACCTGCTTTCTAAAAAATATAATGATTTACTTAAAACTAAGAGTTTCGATAAATCTATAGTAGCCTACAGGAAAGTTGAAATTGAAGGCAAAAAAAACAAACATAAATGCAATATAGATTTTGCTTTAGAAACCTTTCAATTTATAAAGGATAATAATGACAGAGAGCTAACTGTTATAGTTGCAGATGTTACTAAATTCTTTGACAGTTTAGATCATAAAATTCTCAAACAAAAATGGGCAGAAGTCTGGAATGGTTCAAAAACACTACCCAAAGACCATTATAGAGTTTACAAATCTCTTATAGATATGAGATATGTAAATGAAAATTTACTATTTCGGAATTATAAAGACCGTATTTGGATAAAAACAAAAACGGAAAACAACCCTAAAAAAGCAAGAATTAGACAAAAGCCAATTAAACGTAAGCAGTTTTTAAAAGATAATAATGCCATAGCATACTGTGATAAAACGGAGTTTTTAAAAAATAGTTTGCATTTAATTTCAAAAACTACTAAAACAAAAGGGATACCTCAAGGAACAGCACTTAGTGCAACATTGGCTAATATTTATATGTTAGATTTTGACAAAGAAGTTCAAGATTATATAGATAGTGATGCTGTAAAAGGGTTTTATCAACGCTATAGTGATGACTTAATTATAGTGGTGCCAAGAGAACAGCAAGTAGAAGCTATTAAGCGAATACGGTCTTTAGTCAAGGATAAAGCGAAATTAGAAATACATGCAGATAAAACAAAAGTATATCACTTTCAACATGAACAAGGTAAATTTAAGGGTTATGAAATTGATGAAGTAACTGGGGTAAAGAAAAATAAGACTTTAGAGTATTTAGGTTTTGAGTATAATGGACAACGGGCTTTAATTAAAACAGCTGGTTATTCAAAATTTAACCGTTCAATGAAGCGAGCTTTTAAAAGAGCAATCTCTTTAACTATTAACGCTGATACTACCGACGACAAAATCCATAAAAATTCATTATTCAAGCGTTTCACTTACAAAGGTGCTAAAAGAAGACAAATTTTTAATGGTAAGACTAAAACAACGCGTTACGATTGGGGAAACTACCTAAGTTATGTTGAAAAGGCTAATGTATCTTTCAATGAGTTTAATGATGGTAATCAAATTAAAAGGCAATCAAGAAAAAGTTGGGGAAGATTTAATGAGTTAATGTCTGGGGCATTAGAAAAAGTAGCAAGAGTAAAAAGATAGGAGAAAGTTAAATGAAAATCATCACGTTATTCTTTTTAGCAAGATGTAAATATTTACGTACACATTAGTATATTAGTCAGATGAATACAAATTTTCAGTTTTTAGAATCAGAATTTGCAGTCTTTTACGAAAGAGCAAAAAAAGCAGAGCAATTGGTCATTACAGATCCAAGAGCCTCGCTGTTCTATAGCCGTATGGCGCTAGAAGTTGCAGTGAACTGGATGTACACAAACGACAGAGAATTAGAGCTGCCTTATGATAAAGGATTACACAACTTATTAATTCAACAAGAATTTAAAGCCCAATTCAATAACAAGCTCTATAAAGAGTTACACCTAATAAAAAAAATAGGAAATCTTGCGGCTCATAACAAACCAGTAAACGATGTAGACTCCCATAATACAATAGAGTATCTATTTTATTTCGCTAAATGGTTTGCAAAATCCTATGCAAAGGAAACATTTTCAGATTTAGGTATTTTTAATTTTGATTTCATTCCTAAGAAAGGAGATGCTGAATTGTCTAAAATGCAAATTCAGGCGCTTGAAAAGGAACTCGACAAGGAGTTGTCAAATTTTCAAGAGCAATTAAAAACTAAAGAAGAAGAAAGGCAGCAGTTAGCAGAGAAAAACGAACTCTTTAAAAAGCAAATTGAAGACTTACAGGCACAAATTGAAGCCAATAAAGTAGAGGCAAATACACAAGATCAGGTACAGCATCCACGTAACGAGCACGAAACTCGTAAATATATCATCGATGTAAATTTACGCGAAGCCGGTTGGGACTTACGAGGAGTCAACGATAAAGAATACAAGGTGCAGCACATGCCTAAGTCCACAAACAAATCCGGAATAGGTTATGTAGATTATGTTCTTTGGGATGATAATGGCTTGCCATTAGCATTAGTAGAGGCAAAAAAAACACTAGAGAGTGCTACAAAAGGGGAAAATCAAGCGCAATTGTATGCAGACTGCCTAGAGAAAATGCATGGCCAAAGACCTGTAATGTACTATAGTAACGGGTACGAAATATTCTTATGGGACGATCAGTTTTATAAACAAGCAAGGCCAGTACACGGCTTTTATACAAAATCCGAATTACAAACAGTTATTTTTCGTCGTACACATCGCAAAGACATTCGTACAGCTCCAATCGATACTGAAATTGTAGAGCGTACGTATCAAATGCGCGCTATTAAAAGTATAGCCGAGCATTTTTCCGGTAACGACAAAACTAATGGTCAGTTAATAGGAACCAATCGTGGTGCGCTATTAGTTTTAGCAACAGGAACAGGTAAAACTAGAGTGTCTATAGCTTTTTCTAAAGTTATATTAGAATGTAATTGGGCAAAAAGAATACTATTTCTAGCCGATAGAATTAGTTTAGTAGAACAAGCTAAAAGGAGCTTTGTTAAATTCTTACCGCAACACGCAAGTGTTAATCTATTAGAAGATAAAGACAACCCAGATGCTAGAATCGCTTTTTCTACCTATTCAACTATGATGGGCTTAATCGATAGAAATCGAGATGAAGAAGCTCGTTTTTATGGGGTAGGTCATTTCGATTTAATTATTATTGATGAGGCCCATCGTTCGATTTATAAAAAATACCAAGCTATTTTTGACTATTTCGACGCCTTGTTTTTAGGTCTAACAGCAACACCTAAAAACAGTATAGATAAAAACACATATCACATGTTTGGCCTGGCAGATAAAACGCCTACAGATGCCTACACCTTTCAAGAAGCTGTAGAGAATAAACATTTATGTCCATACAAATCAATTGAAGTTCCTACCAAGTTCTTAAGAGAGGGAATAAAATACGAAGAGCTTTCAGAAGAAGAAAAAGAAGAATTTGAAGAAGAGATATTAGATGGGGAAGAAGCTACAGGAAATGAGTGGATTGCGTCTTCAGAATTAAACTCATGGTTATTCAATAAACCTACAGCTATTAAAACATTACAATACCTAATTAAAAATGGGATTAAAAAACGTGGGGGAGATGAATTAGGAAAGACCATCATATTTGCTAAAAACAGAAAACATGCCCAGTTTCTTAAAGACATCTTTATGGAGTTGGACAAAGAGTTATATGGCAATGATTATGTAAAAGTCATCGCCCATCATATACCTAAAGCTAAAGAATTTATCAATCGCTTTTGCGACGAAGAGAAAGAGCGTTTACCTCAAATTGCAATTTCTATTGATATGATGGATACGGGTATTGATGCTCCTAGTTGTGTAAATCTGGTATTCTATAAACCCGTGAAATCATATGCAAAATTCTGGCAGATGATTGGTCGTGGCTCCCGTTTACGCCCAGATCTTTTTGGTCCTGGAAAGGATAAAACACATTTTTTGATTTTCGACCTATGCCAAAACTTTGAGTTCTTTAGCGAAAACCCGGAAGGTATTGAAGCAAGTACACAAAAAAGTTTAACCGAGATATTATTTGGCATCCGATTGCGTCTGGCTGAATATTTAAAAAGCAGTCAATTTAAAGAGGACGAGTCTTTGCAAGCTTTTAAAATAGAGTTGTTAGATGGTTTATTTAGAGATGTAGATGGATTAAATCTTGAACGTTTTGATGTGAAAATGAAGCTGGAAATTGTATACGAATTTGGCAATGGAAATAGAGAGCTTTGGAACCATTTATCTAAACGAGATGTCAAGCGAATTGAAGAGAAATTAGCGCCATTAGTAAAACCTCAAAAAGGAGATTCAGATTTAGCGAGATATTACGATAAGCTTTTATATACATTAATTGCAAAGCGATTAGAAACACCAAATAAGGAGGAGTATATTAATAGTTTTATGTTACCTATTTCTAAAGTCGCAAACACCTCAAAGAAACTTTTAAAGAAAACCACTATTCCAGCAGTAAAAGAAAAGGAGGACATAATTAAAGCTCCTTTAGAGGAAGAGTTTTGGGGGATAGAGGGTATTGTACATTTAGAAAAATTAAGAAAAGCAGTTCGTGAACTTGTCAAATATATAGACCCAGAAGATCAACGTTATGTGACAACAGATTTTGAAGATCATATTCTAGAGGATCAAGTAAAAATAAGTGACTTTATTAGTGAACCTAAAGAAGATACATATACACCTTCTCCGTTTCAAAACAATGTATATCGTCTCGAGCAATTAATTCGCGAAAACGAAAATCATATAACAATAGCTAGAATTAGAAAAGCAGAAACCATTACAAAAGAAGAACTTCAAGCTTTAGAAGCCATGCTTTTTAAAGGTGGTATTGATAAGGAAACTATTGAGAAAGAATTAGGTTCGCAATTCAATTTAGTAAAATTTATTATCTCATTAATGGGGCTTAGTTCAGAGAAAGTAGACCAATCTTTCGCACAATTCATAAACGACTATCAATTAAATGCTGTGCAAATAGAATTTCTAGACACTATAAAGAAATTCTTAACAACAAATGGTAAAATAGAGCCAAGTAAGTTATATGATTCTCCATTTAAAAACTATCATAGTCTGGGTATTGATGGAGTCTTTACCGAGCAGCAAGCCGATATAATTTTTAAAATATTAGAGGACTTTAAAGAAGCTAAATAATAAATAACGTTGTCAGTCATTAAATTGTGCAATTACACTGCATAGTCCTGTTGTATTATTGCAGTATTAATCTTTAATTCTGTTAATATGACTGCTTATCAAAACTTTTGGGACGCTGAGATAGAAACTCTTCTTCAGCAATTAGACGCACCACAAACTCTAGAAGAGAATATTGTAGACACATTAAATAACGCGAAAAGAACCGGTATCTTCCCGAATCAAGTTATTAATGCTCTTCGTATTGGGCTTTCTGTAAAAGAGGGCAACCAGAATATGGCTTTTGTTGCATCTATGCAAAGTGGTAAATCCGGAACAATCTATTTTTTGTGTAATTATGTTTTACCTGTAATAGGAATGATTAAGGAGTACGAGTCGATTCTATTTGTAACTAGTATGCGAGATACAGATTTGTATGACCAAAATTGTCGCGTACTTGAACGCGAATTTTATGACTGCGTCACTGGGGCTATGAAGCCTTCGGTTTTAAAGGTTATGAAAATGAGTGATTTCTTTAATCATCCTAACCCACATAAAGTGGTTAATGAATATGACGTGCAGTTAATTGTACGCGATGAGGATCAGTATGGTTCTGGAATAGAATCCTCTTTTGAGTTAGCCTTTTTTTCAGAATTGAGATGTCGCATTCCTGATATTAAACTTTTAGCTGTTAGTGCAACACCATATGATATTTTGGATGCTCAATTTACAGGTGCGTCTGATGTGGATGTAATTGTTGGTGTCCGACCACCAGAATACTACGGAATTTCTGAAATGTTAGAGGATGATGTAATTGAAGATATACCTCAAGGGTTTAGACCAATACAAGCTCAAGATGTTGATGGCGAAAAGATCTATACTATTCATCCTAAAACGTTAGAATATGTGAATTTTTTAAACACTTTTGACAGTGGGTTAGGTATTATTAGAGAGTCAAATACGTCCAGAGCAATAGAGTTAAGAAGGTTGTTGCGTGAGAGTTATACAAAAGAATGTACCACAATATTGATTGGCTCTGATGCAGATTGTGATTTTAGTATAAATGAGGGGATAAAAGAGCTTTCAGATTTAATACTGAAAAGAGGTCAAAGAGTTGTCTTAATTATTGTGCAAGCGCTTACAGCAGGGAAAGATTTAGGTATTCTTAAAGAGAAAGTGCGTTTTGGTATAGAGCCACGAGATAAACAATTAGCTAATGGTGCTCAGGGAATCACAGGTCGATTTTGCGGATATCATAAAAACCGAAAATTTAAGTTAATGGCAAGCATCGGGCTATTACAGCATTATGCGCAATTTGAACAAGATTGGGAGATTTTTGCGGATGAAGAATGGCGTAATAATCTCTTTAATCAGAATGTGAAAGGCTTAAGCACGCATACCAAGTTTGTGAAAATGCAAGCGGAGGGTTCATTTATACCAGTGAAGGACATAGATACCTTGTCTTATGAACAGATGTTAACAGAGGAAGGACGGGAAACTTTATCGTTTATTGATGATGAGGCGTACCTTCGTTTATTGGATTATTTTGAATCACATTTTTATGATGTTTCTACCAAGGGAATACGCTTTAATCAAAAAGGAGTTACAGTACGTATTGCATCCGGATATAATCAATCCAGCAATCGTGTATATAAAAACTGGAATTGTACGCTAGAGTCAGATTTTGGTAATATTTTTTTCAAAAAGAATCCATATCAATATGGAATCTTAATTAGCAATTATCCAGTAGATGATGAGCGTAATACATTAGGATTTACTGGTGTAAAGATTATTCAGTCTGGTAAGAAAGAGTGGAGAAATCAGATAACTAACGTTCATAATAACTCTATGTACGGTAGTAGCGACGCAGCATAATGTAATGTTTTTTAAATTTATTATTTTTAATATTATATACTTTATATGATTACAAAATTAGAAAATGCCGGACCATTAGTTGACTATTTTACTCCTTCAACTTCAAAAAAGTTTATTGAAGTTGTTGATGATGCATTACGTTCATTGGATCTTATAAAAATCGAAAGCATATTCAGAGAATATCAAATTTATCATCTAGATGAATGTCAAAATTTTATAGGACAATTAAAACATCAGTTTAATTCTTTAAAAAATGATGAGGCTAGAGTTGTTTTATTAGGTAGTTCCAAACCCAGATTAAGCAAATGTATGGGGTGTGAATTTGGTAGCTCTATCAGTGCTTATAGGTATGAATATAGTAAGCGTTATTATGAAAAAGAGTCAAAGGATGCTTATTATGATGTTGTTTACGCTAAAGAATTTGGGGTGTATTTCAATGTGATTAATAATGTTTTAGTAGAACTTAGTGTCTGTAATGCTTTTTTAACTAAAGAAGAGTGTGATGAGTTAAATAAATATGGTTCTTAAACAGTGTTAATCGTCTTATTTGCAAATAAACCTTACATATAAGTAATTTGTATGTTTACCTAGAAAAGAAAGTGACTAAATTTAAAGTTTGTTTATATCTAAAACAATTTAAATTTCCGAGCATACAGGGAGTTACTCTTTTACTACCAATATATACGGAACAGTACCAAACGAGGTTATAATGTCTGTTTGTGGTTGGAAAAAAGAAGGTGTTGTACTACATTAGATTAAGAAGGTTAAGTTTGAGTATTTTTCTGTACTGAACGAAACTAGGGATAAAAAGTAAATAATTAAATTTCAAGAAACTAATGAAAGAAGAAGTAAACGAAAATGATTCAAAAATCTTAAAGAATGTTATTAATGCGCTTGGTTTAAAGCAGCATTCTTTAAGTTTAAAGCTTGGATATAAAAGTCCGGCATCTGTATATCATGTAGTCAATGGAGTGAACTCGTTGTCAAGTGGTATGAAGGAGCGTATAGTTCAAGTGTTCCCCAATGTAAGTATGTCTTATTTGAGTTCAGGAGAAGGCCCGGTTTTACTTACAGGAGAAGACCTTAAAACTCAAATCAATATTTTGAATGTTCAGTCGGATCCGGAAGTAGAGTTTATAAAAAGAATAGCCGATATTCCTAATAGACTTGATAAAATCGAACGTATGCTTAAGGAGCTAATGGAGGATAAAGGAAAAGATTTTAATTAGTTGTCTTTTGATTTGATTTTTGAGCAAAAAAACGCCTTCTATTTCTAGGGGCGTTTTTTGTTTTGATATAGGTCTCATTAAATTTCTTGAGGCTCAAATTTAATGTCAACCTTTAAAGTATGCAGAACCTTCGCTAAAGTTTTTAGCGTCATTCCTTTGCGTTTTCCGTTCTCTATTCTAGAAACCCACTTACTTTTAGAGTTTACTCCAAAGGCCATGTACTCAACTTGCTCTTGACTTATGCCTAGCTCTTTTCTTCTTGAGCGGATTAATCCGGATACTGTTTCCATTAAAAGCTCTTCTACTTCTGAATTATGTGCCATTACTCGTTGTCTTTTAATTATTAAAAATTATGTTAGTATATTCTTTCAATTTCATAAACTTAACAAAAACTATTCTTTCCTTTTAGGTACACTCAATTAATTTTTTGGCGTAAACGAGTCAATGGTCCTTTATTAATAAATAAGGAAATATGTGTTTTTAATAATTTCCTTTACCTTCAACACAATGTCTAACGCCTCCTCTTGGGTTTTCCATGTCGCCAATATATCTTGGAATGACATGGCAATGAAAGTGCATTACAGATTGCCCAGCAGCTTCACCGCAATTCATTCCTATATTATATCCATCAGGGCTATATTTGTTTTCTATTAATTCCTTAGCCTTATCAATTAAAGTTGTTAGTTCCGCTTTTTCATTATCTTCTAATTGAAAATAATCTAATTTTTCCTGATTAGATATTATTAAAATATGGCCTGGTGATACAGGAAAACCATCCTCAATTAAGAAAAAATACTTTCCTTGATATATTTTTCTTTCTTTTTCGATATTGCTAAATACACTCATTAAAAATTTCCTTTTAATTCTATCTCTGGCTTCCACGTTATAATAGCAGAATTTAGAGCAATTTGATATTGTTTATTTAAAAAATCTATTCTTTTCTTTTTTGTGCTTCCTGTTTGATTAATAATAGTTTCAGCTAAAGGATGTTTACTTTCAATATAAAATTCATTTCTATTATATAGTCTCTCTAAGAATCTTCTTTCTGGAATACGGGCAGATTTATTTCTATTTACATTCTTATCGGCCAACACAAGATTCCATACCCCATCAATGTTAGCTCCAAGTTCATTATGAAAGGATTTATTTAAATGAGGAAGGAAATGATCCACATCACATAAATTTTCTGAACCACTTACAACAGATATGTCTTGAAAACTATAAAAACATTTTCCTTTTTGATAACCATTTAATGAATCTCTAACAGAGGTAATATCTGTTCTTCTCATTAAACTGTTTTCTAAAAAGAATAAAGATTTTTCTTCATCATATTTAACCTCAAGAAGTTTGGGGTTAAGGTTTAAGTTCCAGGCTGTTTCAACTAAATTCCATCGAGCTTCTACTTCCTGATCAAAGTTCTGAAAGTGAAAAGACTCCTTTAGCTTCAAGAGATTATCTTTTATTATAATCTCCTTGTTTCCTCCTTTATAATTCTTCTCATAAAACAAATCTGGTATTTGGCCTCCGTTTATATTTTGAAAAGCATCAACTACATTGTTGAAACCTAATTTCTCAGTTTTATGCCACAATTCTTCATCTGTAACTTCTCCTTTTATATGATCTCTGCATACATCTAAAAAACTACTTGATTTTGAGTTACCTTGTTTGTCATTTTGTTTTAGATGTTCAATAATATTTTTTGAAAAGGGTTTTGATAAATCGGACAAAGAAATTTTTGTTGTTTCATTATCTATTAGTTCTAATAGACTTTTTGCAAAAGCAAACTTATAGGTGGCACTATTTTTTCCAAATAAAATTAACGCTCTCCATTGGGACTCTAAGCTAGGGTCATTTATTTGAAATTTTGTCATTTTCACTTTTTGTATAGTTTAGGAGTAGTGCTAAGGAAGATTTTCAGTATAATTATAATGATAAATTTAATTCTTATAAAATTTTTTTGAGATATTTTTTAAGAAGAGTTTTTTTGTTATGATTGATCACTTTTATTTGAGATTGTTTAAATTGAAGTTGTATTTAATATACTTGTGGAGTGAGTTTTAACATACAATTTTAGATAATAATTACTATATTTGAATAGAAAATTATTATAAATCAGAGTACATAACCAGGTACATGATTTAATTTATATAAGGCGTAAATAGCGTAAAATAAGGGTTTTAGTTAAACTCATAACCCGAAGGTCACTGGTTCGAGTCCAGTTCCCGCTACGAAGCTTAAAGCTAATTAATTCAAAGGGTTGTGTATTCACAACCCTTTTTTTTATGTCTTCAGTTTTAAGTTTTATATTGCAGGTACATGATTCAGTACATCTTAATCAGCTATAATTGAATACGAAAAGGCAACACTGCTATGTTAGCTTTCAATATATTGAGGTTTCAATTTTATTTTTTTATATGAATTCTTTAATTTTTTAAAAATTAATTAATCTTTAATCTATCGACTTAGTAAATAACTACTCAATTCTTTTGATCGGTCTGCTATAAATGTAGTCCAATCAATTATTCTTCTAGCCATGCTCTAAATCTTGCCGTGTTAGACTGACTTGTTTTTAAGTAATTATCCTTAGCTTTTAATTTGACAGCGAGTGAGTTTTTGTTATATCGTTCTATCATGACAATATGTGATTTTTGTACCATCTCAGATCGATTGATGCGAAAGAAATCTATAGGATTAAGTTGTTCTTCTATTTCCTTTAAGCTAGTCTCGGTTAGCATGTGTTTATTACCCAAAAAATCGTAAGCAAAAACAACACCTTCTTGAGCTTGAAAGAAACCGATATTCTCTGCTTCTAAAAAGTAAATTCCTTTTTGTGAATTGATGATAAAACGTTTTTTGTACGTCTTTGTATATAAATTGTATTTAAGAAGCTCAGTAAGTTGTAATAAGCTTTGATTTTCAGAAGTAGGCATGTTATTTAATAACATAAATTTATCCCACGCTTTTTGAAAACGGTCTTTAGAAAAGGGTTTTAGCAAATAGCCAATACCATTGCTCTCAAAAGCGTTCATCAAGAATTGATGATAAGCAGTGGTAAATATGATGGGGCAAGTAATTTTAACTTCTTGGTAAATCTCAAAAGCATTTCCATCTAATAATTCAATATCCGAGAAAATTAGATCTACTTGATGCTTATGTAAAAAATCGATACCGGCTTCTATGGTGTCTATTTCGGCTATGATTTCATATGGAGTTTTTACTTCTTCAATAAATCTTTTAAGCTTTTTCCTTGCAGGAATCTCATCTTCAATAATTAGAATTTTAATCATTTTTATGCTTTATAAATTAAGGGAATTGAAACGATAAAACTGGTGCTAGTAGCCTTAACTTTTATGGGTTTTTGGGATAATAATTGGTATTGGGCTTGAAGATTCTGTAAAGCTTTTCCAGACGATCTGTTTATATTTCGTTTTAGATTTACATTATTCTCAACCAAGATGTTTTCCGTTAAAGAGATATGGATAATGATGGGGTTTTCCTGCGTTCCAAGATTGTGTTTTATGGCGTTTTCAATCAATAATTGTAGACTTAAAGGCACAACGTAAGCCTTATTTTTAGTTTCTTCTATATGTAATTGATAAGCACCCCCATATTTATATTCAATAAGTTTAAAGTATTGTTTCGCAAAAGCTATTTCTTCGTGGATATCAACTAATTCCGATTCAGAGGACTGTAGAACATAGCGATATATTTCCGAAAATTCATTTAAAAAGTCAGAGGCTTTATGCTTGTCTTCCTCAATTAATTGATCCAAAACATTTAAATTATTAAACAGAAAATGCGGATTTAATTGTGTCTTTAACTGATTTATTTTACTTTCTGTAATCGCTTGGTTGTAACACACAAGCTTTTGCTGGTACTGCTTGTTTTTATGATAATAGTAATAGGCTAGAAAAAAACTCCCATAGATTATGCCGTCTAAGAAACGCGAAAACAAAGCAAGGCTAAAGGTGTGTTGGTTGAAATTTTGTTCAATTTTCCCCAATACTGCAGCTAGTAAAAAACTCATCAATTCCAAAGAAACTAAATAGGTGAGGAGAGAAGCTCCAAATATTTTTAAAACAAGGCGAGTATCAGGTAGCTCTCTTTTCTGCCACTTCCTGATGAAAAAGTATAGAATAGAAAATAAATAGGCCGAAGTCAATAATGTAACTAAGGCTGCCTCTGGTGTAAAGGTATAGGTGTCTATCTGTCTACTAACGGAGATACGTGTGTAGATGGATTGCACATAAGCAAAGATTAAAATGAACAACAGAAAGTAGCGGTTCTGACTAGTTTTTTGAAGAATATCTTTCATTTAAAAGTTAAAGAAGCAAAATACTAAAATAGTCCTATTGTTGGATAGGACTATTTAAAAAATTAAATTTTTTTAGTTTGATTTTTGAGGAAATGACCCTAATATATTTCCATTTTCGTCGTAGAAATCTAGTTTAGCATTATTTTCTTTGTCAATATAAAACATGGCTCTAGGCATTCCTTGGTCATCAAACAAAAATAAACCATTATTTTCACTTCTAGTTTTCCCGAGCATAACACGTGGAACACTACCAATCAAGCCCTCTTCTTGGTATTGTAAGTATTTTTCTTGCATTTTTTTAGGGTCAGTCGCGCGTAATGTATCTAGTTCTTTGTTTATTTCCATTAGCTTTAGTTGAGATTCTTTGCTCGGACGATCATTAAAAACCAAAGAACTACTCACACTTCTTTTATCTCCTTGCCCAAAATCTTGGGTAAGTAATTGCATTACCTGATCTCCATCGTATTGATCATAAGTTAACGAAAGCCCAGCTGTATGTCCATTTTCTGTCTTTTTTCCATCATAAATGAACCCACCACACTCTATACCATCTTCATTAAAGAATAACATTCCAGAACGTTTTTTCCTATCTTCATTAGTAGGTCGTTGATTGATTCTCTCATTCCCATTCGGAAAACGGTCTACATTGGTGATGATCATTTTTACGCTACCATCTTTTTCATTTATATTGATACGTTCTACATCTATTTCACTGAATCTTTGATTGTCACCTTGGTTAAACGCAGTTGTGCTAGTGAATACAACACCAATCGCTACTATAGAAGCAAACACTCTTAAAAAAACTAATTCTCTGTTCATCTTTTTTTGATTTTAATTATTATATAAGTCAAATGTATCAGCTAGTCTATTAAATAACAATCAAAGAATATTGAATACGGGAATAAATTGAATGAACTAAGGAAAATTCAGGATGAATGAATTAGGCTTTTTGTTTTTTTAATATTTAACCAATCAAATGCGTAAACAAATCCCTATTTCCATTCAAATACTGATAGGTAAACTTTTGCGCTTTTAAATTTGCTTCAATTCCAGATAAATCGGCTTTGTTTTGCAACTCAATTCCAACGACCACAGGACCGGTTTCTCGGTTGTTCTTTTTTGAATATTGGAAATAGGCGATGTCGTCGTTTGGACCTAAAATGTCGTTAACGAATTCCTTTAATGCACCCGGACGTTGTGGGAATTTCAAGAGGAAATAATGCTTCAATCCTTCATACAATAAAGACCGTTCCTTGATTTCTTCCGTACGGATGATGTCGTTGTTGCTGCCACTTACCACACAAACTACGTTTTTTCCTTTGATTTGATCTTTGTAAAAGTCGAGTGCAGAAATGGTTAATGCTCCAGCAGGTTCTACGACAATGGCTTCTTCATTGTACAAACGTAAAATCGTGGTGCAAATCTTTCCTTCGGGAACAAGGATAATGTCCTCAATGTTGTTCTTGCAGATTTCAAAAGTTTTTTCTCCCACACGTTTTACAGAAGCACCATCTACAAATTTATCAATGTCCTCCAAAGTTGTGTTGACTTCATTTTGAATTGAATTTTTCATGGATGGAGCACCTTCAGGTTCAATACCAATGATTTTCGTATGCGGACTCAGTTGTTTAAACACCGAACTTACTCCAGCGGCTAAACCACCTCCCCCAATCGGAACAAACAAATAATCTATGGGATTTTTGCTGTCTTCTAACAATTCCAAAGCTATTGTTCCTTGTCCAGCCATGACTTTTTCATCGTCGAAGGGATGAATGAAAATTGCTTCGGATACTTTGCAAAATAGCATGGCTTCTTCATAAGCTTCATCAAAAGTGTCGCCTTTTAAAATCACTTCAACTTTGTCTTTCCCGAAGAGCTTGACTTGTTTTGTTTTTTGTGGTGGAGTGGTCACCGGCATGAAAATCGCCGCTTTAATATTCAATTTATGGCAAGCAAAAGCAACTCCTTGAGCGTGATTCCCAGCACTTGCGCATACTACTCCTTTGGCTTTTTCTTCGTCTTTCAGCGAAACAATTTTGTTGTACGCACCTCTCAATTTATAAGAGCGAACGGGTTGTAAATCTTCCCGTTTCAAGTAAACTTGAGCGAAGAATTCCTCGCTCAAGTTTTCATTTTTCATTAAAGGTGTATGCAGCGCAACGTTTTTTATTCGTTCCCTAGCTTCATAAACTTTGTCTAATAATTCCATTATTTCGTAGGTCTTAATTTTCGCACTTCTAATCCAGTTTGCCAAAGTTCACTGTTGTGCATAACGCTGAGTTCTTCTTCTAATTTTTCACGATAATCTGCTTTACTATTCGCTTCGATTAAGATTTCTGCTTCTTTTCCTGAAACAACACTGTCGTATAATTCATTCAAAACAGGTTCTGTTGCGTCTCGGAATTTTCCTTTCCAATCCAATGCTCCACGTTGTGCAGTGGTTGAACAATTAGCAAACATCCAATCCATTCCGTTTTCTGCAATCAGCGGCATTAAACTTTGTGTGAATTCTTCCACAGTTTCGTTAAATGCTTCACTTGGCGAATGTCCACGTTGACGTAAAACATTGAATTGCGCTTCAAATATTCCTGCTACAGCGCCCATTAAAACACCTCGTTCTCCTGTTAAATCACTGTACACTTCTTTTTGGAATGTTGTTTCGAATAAATATCCCGAACCAATGGCGATTCCTAATGCCAGAGCACGTTCTTCTGCTTTTCCTGTTGCGTCTTGGAAAACGGCATAACTGGAATTCAAACCTTGACCACTCAAGAATAAACTTCTCAGCGAAGTTCCCGAGCCTTTCGGTGCAACTAAAACAACATCGATATCCGTAGGAGGAACAATTCCTGTTTTTTCGTGGAAGGTTACGCCAAATCCATGAGAGAAATAAAGCGTTTTCCCTTTGGTTAAGTGTTTTTTCATTCCTTCCCAAGCTTGAATTTGACCCGCATCAGAAAGTAAATTCATCACTACAGTTGCTTTTTCACAAGCTTCTTCCACTTCGAAAAGTGTTTTTCCTTCTTCCCAACCATCTGCCAAAGCTTTTTTCCAACTTCCAGTTCCTTTGCGTTGACCCACAATGACATTTACTCCATTGTCTCTTAAATTGAGCGCCTGCCCAGGTCCTTGAACTCCATAACCGATTACAGCTACGGTTTTATTTTTTAATACTTCTTGCGCTTTCCCCAACGGAAATTCATCGCGCTTTACTACGTTTTCTAATACGCCTCCAAAATTTATTGTTGCCATTTTTTCTATTGTTTATTTGTTAATTCGTTTTTTTGTGAAGTTGTTAATTTGTTTTTCTGCAAATCGTTTATTCGTAAATCTGTTGAGTGATATTTTTTTTAATTCGTAATTGAACAATTCATAATTATCTAAATCTCCTCCAAGTATGTACTCAACTCCTTCATCGGTTTCGTTACTGCCACCCTTCCAGATCTTGCGAATTCCAGCACTCCATACGGTCTGAGCTTTTCGAAAAGCAATTGTGTTTCTTCAACATGTCCGGTTTTTTCGATGACCATAAATTGAGGGTCAACTGTTAATACTCGTGCATGATGTTCACGAATTACCTTTTCGACATCGCCATTCGTTAATGTTTCTGTCCTAATCTTATACAAAGCAACCTCTTGATGAACGATGTCATTTTCTTCATGAACAAAAGCCTTGATTACATCGATTACTTTCTCCAGTTGACCTACCACCTTATCTACCTGTTGGCGAGTTGTTCTTAAAACAATCGTGTAGCGAAATACGCCAGGGACTTCAGATTCAGAAGCCGTAATACTGTCAATGTTTAAATGTCTACGCGTGAAAACAATAGTCACACGATTCATCATTCCAATGCTATTTTCTGTAAAAACCGAAACGGTATATGTTTTTTCCATTTTTTTATTAGTTTAATCGTACTTCTGAAACCGAAGCGCCTGTGCAAATCATTGGGAAAACATTTTCCTCTTTTGCGACCATGACTTCAAGTAAATAAGGACCATTGTGATGCAACATTTTTAATAAATTCTCTTTCAGTTCCTCACGAGCTTCAACTTTTTTAGCGCTGATGGAATATGCCTGAGCCAAAGCAATGAAGTTCGGACTGACCATATTGGTAAAAGAATAGCGTTTTTCGAAAAACATTTGTTGCCATTGTCTCACCATTCCAAGGAATCGATTGTTGAGAATGATGATTTTTATATCTACTTCACTTTGTAAAATCGTTCCCAATTCCTGTAAAGTCATTTGGAATCCGCCATCTCCGATTATGGCAACGACTGTTTTTTCTGGTGCTCCGAACTTCGCTCCAATCGCCGCTGGAAGTGCGAATCCCATCGTTCCTAGTCCTCCAGATGTAATGTTGCTCTTCGTTTTATTGTATTCGTAATAACGCGCAGTCAACATTTGGTGCTGACCAACATCGGTAACAACAACAGCTTCTCCCTTGGTAATTTCAGAAAGCATCTTAATCACTTCTTCCATTTTTATCTCATCGCTGAATGATTCGTCTGTACTTTTTTGCAAAGTTTCAACCTCAACTTTCTTAAGATCTCTGAATTCCTGTAACCAAGCCGTATGCTTTTTCTCTTGAACGAGCTCTGTCAATAAAGTCAGTGCTTCTTTTGCATCGGAATGAACTCCAACATCAGCATTGATGATTTTATTCAACTCCGAAGCGTCAATATCCACATGAATCACTTTTGCTTGTTTGGCATAACGAGAAACATCTCCAGTCACTCTATCGTCGAAGCGCATTCCGATAGCAATCAGCACATCACATTCGTTGGTTTTGACATTCGCCGCGTAATCTCCGTGCATTCCTAAATAACCAGCATATAAAAGATGATGATTTGGGAAAGCACCCAATCCTAAAAGAGTAGAAGCCACAGGAATTCCAGATTTTTCAACGAAATTCAAAAGTTCCTGTTCGGCATTCGATAGCATGATGCCTTGACCGATCAATAAATACGGTTTTTTCGCTCCATTGATTAAAGTTGCAGCCTCTTCTACCAAGGCTGAATTCAATTTAGGTTTCGGACGATAACTTCGGATCGTCGTACATTTTTCGTACTGAAATTCCATTTCACCAAACTGTGCATCTTTGGTAATGTCGATTAAAACAGGTCCTGGACGACCAGATTTCGCTATATAAAATGCCTTTGCAATCGCCGCTGGAATATCTTCTGCTTTGGTTACCTGGGTATTCCATTTTGTAATCGGCATAGAAATCCCCACCACATCTGTTTCCTGGAAAGCATCTGTTCCCAGTAATTTCGAATCAACTTGTCCTGTGATGCAAACTAAAGGCGTTGAATCGATCATGGCATCCGCCAAACCTGTAATTAAATTCGTTGCTCCCGGTCCAGAAGTGGCGAAAACTACTCCCGTTTTCCCTGATGTTCGCGCATAACCCTGAGCAGCATGTGTTGCGCCTTGTTCATGACGAACTAAAATGTGTTTTACCGCATCTTCATAGTCGTATAAAGCATCATAAATCGGCATAATTGCTCCTCCGGGATATCCAAATATTGTATCGACTTGCTCCGCGACTAAAGATTTCATTACCGCTTGAGCGCCTGTTGTTTTTGTTGTTGTCATTTCTTTCATTATTTATCTGTTATACAACCTGTAGATGCACACGAAACACACTTTGCATATTTATACAACACTCCCTTTTTCGCTTTAAGTTCAGGCTGTTTCCAATTCAACTTTCGTTGCGCCAATTCTTCTTCACTCACTTTTAAATTCATGGTATTGTTCTTCGTATCAATGGTAATGGTGTCACCATTTTCAATAAGAGCAATCGTTCCTCCTTCATAAGCTTCGGGCGTGATATGTCCCACCACGAATCCGTGTGTTCCACCTGAGAATCTTCCATCGGTAATAAGCGCAACACTTTTCCCAAGGCCAGCGCCCATGATAGCAGAAGTTGGCTTGAGCATTTCTGGCATTCCAGGACCTCCTTTCGGTCCACAGTAGCGAATCACCACTACATCTCCCGATTTCACTTCGCCGCTTTTTATTCCATCAATTGCTTCGTATTCATCGTTGTAAACTTTTGCAGAACCTTCAAAAAATTCACCTTCGTTTCCGCTGATTTTCGCCACACTTCCATTCGGTGCCAAATTCCCAAACAGAACTTGCAAATGCCCCGTTTCTTTAACAGGAGAATCCAATGAGAAAAACACTTCCTGACCTGCCGTTAAACTCGGAACTTCAGCTAAATTCTCGGCAACTGTTTTTCCTGTTACGGTTAAACAATCCCCGTGAAGCAAGTTGTTGGCCAGTAAATATTTCATCACTGCAGGAACACCACCAACAGCATGTAAATCTTCCATCAGGTATTTTCCGCTTGGTTTTAAATCGGCTAAAACAGGAACTTTATCGCTGATTTTCTGGAAATCTTCTAATGTTAACTCGATTTCTACAGCATGCGCCATCGCGATTAAGTGTAAGACCGCATTGGTAGAACCACCCAAAACGGTAACCATGGTAATGGCATTTTTAAATGCCTTTTTGGTCATGATATCTTTTGGTTTGATGTCTTTTTCAAGTAATACGCGTATCGCCTTTCCAGCAGCTAAACATTCTTGATTTTTCTCAGCGCTCAAAGCAGGATTTGAAGAACTGTAAGGTAAACTCATTCCCAGAGCTTCAATGGCAGAAGCCATCGTGTTGGCAGTGTACATTCCGCCACAAGCACCTGCACCTGGACAAGCATTTTTGATGACGCCTTTGAAATCCTCTGGACTTATCGTGTTGTTAAATTTCTTTCCCAAGGCTTCAAAAGCCGAAACGATGTTCAAAGATTCACCTTTCCATTTTCCAGAATGAATACTTCCACCGTAAACCATGATCGCAGGACGATTTAATCTGCCCATGGCGATGATAGAACCAGGCATATTTTTATCGCAACCCACTACGGCTAAAACTGCGTCATACCATTGTGCGCTAACCACGGTTTCGATTGAATCAGCAATAACATCACGGGAAACTAAAGAAAATCGCATTCCATCTGTTCCGTTGGAAATCCCATCACTTACGCCAATCGTATTGAAAATCAATCCAACAAGGTTTTCGTTTTGAACCCCTGTTTTGACTTCTTTCGCCAAGTCGTTCAAATGCATATTGCAGGTATTCCCTTCGTAACCTGTACTCACAATCCCGATTTGTGCTTTTTGCATATCTTCTTCCGTCAACCCTATACCGTAAAGCATAGCTTGTGCAGCAGGTTGAGATTCGTTTTGCGTGATTGTTTTACTGTATTTATTTAAAGTTTTCATGATTAGTTTTTGCTCAATACGTTTGAAGTTTCTCTCACTCTTTTTGAGTAAGCATCTTGTAATTTTTTCCCTAATGAATCTTTCCAAGCTTTTGGAAATACAGTTTCATCAACCGAAGCAATTCCAATGACTTCAGCGGCTGTTCCACAGTAGAAAGCACTATCTGCTTCAAATAATTCATTCGGCTTAAATAAGCCTTGCTGAACCTCCATTTCAAGTTCTTCGGCTATTTCTAACACTGTTGCGCGCGTAATTCCGGGAAGGATATTTCCCAATTGCGGCGTGAATAAAACACCATCTTTTTCGAAGAATAAATTAGCACCCGGACCTTCTGCCAAGAAACCATCGCTATCCAAAAGCAAGGCTTCGTCATAGCCTTTATCTTTGGCTTCATTTGTAGCAAGAATTGAATTCACATAATGTCCGCAGACTTTGGCTTCAATTTTTATAGAGCGGGGGTGAGGTCGGCAATAAGAAGAAACCATTAAACGCAATTGTTTGTCGCCCAAATATGCGCCCCATTCCCAAGCGCAGATCATGATAGAAACATTGTTTGGTCGCGCTAGTGTCATGTTGGGATCACAGAACACCAAAGGACGAACATAGGCATCTGTTAGCTTATTTCTACGCAACAATTCATCCGTAGCATCTACTAAGGCTTGCACATCATACGCGAATGGAATTTGAATAAGCTCTGCTGATCTTTTCAAGCGTTCGAAGTGCTCATAAGATTTAAAAACTTGAGTTCCGTTCTCTGTAGCATAGGCGCGAATTCCTTCAAAAACGCCGTATCCGTAGTGAAGCGTTTGACTGTATAAATCTGTGGAAGCTTGGTTAGCTTTAACAAATTTTCCGTCTAGATAAATTACTGTGTTGTCGTTGTAGTACATGGTATGTGATTATTAAATTTTGATTTTTGGTTAAAAAAAAAGCCTTTCTCAAATGAATGAGAAAGGCTTAGGTATAGGTATAGCAGCATTTCTCACTCGGGGGAGCGAATATTAATAATGCTGATAATAATGTTAGTGAAAGTTGTCATGATGTGTGTTTGTTCTATGTTTGGTGTTGTTGTTTTCAATAGATTTTTTATGTGTTCTTTAAGTCTTTAAACAAAAAAAGCCTTTCTCAGGTGAGTGAGAAAGGCTTAGTATTATAGATACCAGAAATCCTCACTCTCGGGAGCGAATAATAATGCTGATAATAATAATGTTTGTATGTGTTGTCATTTTGTTTTAACTAATAAAAAAAGCCTCCTGATTTCTCGGGAGGCTTTTAAATATATTTTATATTTTTTCTATAGCATCCCTGTTGCAGGTGTGAAAATCACAATTGCAATAATAATAGCAGGAATAATAGATAAATTTCTCATTTCGGTTCTAAATTCAGGGCAAATATAGAGGAATTATTAAAAAAACAAACTTGTTTTCTCTTTTTTTGGGAAAAAACAGCAAAATCTTGTTCTGAAATAAAAATAAATATTGAATGTTTTGTCAGACCTTTTGTTAATCCGTAAATTGTGATTTTCCATAAAAAACCATAAAAAATTTACTGTTTTCATGATAAAAATAAGACTTTTTGTTCTTTTTACGCTATTTATATATTTTATTTCAAATGCTCAGGTTTCGTCAGGAGGCAAAATGACGATAAAGCTAGAACTTCAAAACCCTTCTTCCGAAATAAATAACGGTATTGCGAAAGTTTCGGTTCAGGGGGGGGAAGCTCCTTATGAATATAAATGGAGTAATGTAAATACCGACTTAGAATCTTCGAAATCTGTTGGCTTGATAGAGGGAATGAACCATTCTGTTACTATTAGTGATGCTGAAGGAAATAATACTTCAAAGACATTTAAAATTCCAGCAGAATCTATTACAGAGATTTTTAATAGTAAAGTGCAACCGGCCGTAGATGTGCTTGGAGCTATTTTGTTTTGGGATCCTTTTGCTACTTTAGGAATTTATGATCCTGTGGTATATACTTCTTCTAAAAGTATTTTACTATCCAAAGAGGAGGTAGGTGCTCGTGAGAAATTTCTATTAAAAAAATGGCTTGTTGAAGATGGTGCAGAAGTTAAAAAAGGAGAGAAAATTGCCATACTAGAAAATGAACAAAAAATAGAAATACCTTTTACAGCTTCAGCAGCAGGGGTTTTACAACATATATCTAAACAGGGAGATGTTATTTCTAGAAAACCAGCAGTTGGAACTTTTAAAGCGCTTCCGTTAGGTGAAATACAATTTCAAGAACCACAAGCTCTTTTACATCCTAATGGAGATGTGAAAACCAATACGATTCCGTTTATTGTGATTTGGCTTATTTTAGGATCGGTGTTTTTTACTCTACGATTAAAATTTGTGAATATTCGCGGATTCAAACACTCTATGGATTTAGCAAAAGGGAAGTATGACGACCCTAATGCACCTGGTACGATTACGCATTTTCAAGCAATGGCAACCGCGGTTTCTGCAACTGTTGGTCTAGGGAATATAGCAGGTGTTGCTGTGGCAATTTCTTTAGGAGGAGCAGGTGCTACTTTTTGGATGTTTTTAGCAGGATTTTTTGGTATGTCTTTAAAGTTTGCCGAATGTACTTTAGGTGTAAAATATCGTTTTATAGATGAAGAAGGTAGGATTTTTGGTGGGCCAATGAACTATTTGCGCTATGGTTTAGAAAAACAAAACCTTAAAAAATTAGGAAAGTTTTTAGCGATTTTATTTGCTGTGCTTGGTGTTGGTGCTTCGTTTGGTGGTGGAAATATGTTACAGTCTAATCAGGCTTTTAAAATTGTTTCAGAGCAAATTCCGTTTTTACAAGGACAAGGTTTTTGGTTCGGAATTGGATTTGCCTTATTAGTTGGAGCGGTGATTATAGGGGGTATTAAAAGTATTGCCAAAGTAACAGCGAAAGTGGTTCCGGTAATGGCGATTTTTTATGTTTTAGGATGTTTGATTGTGATAGGATATCATATTGAATATATAGGAGGTGCTATTACTGCAATTTTTGAAGGAGCATTTTCTGCAGACGCATTAAAAGGAGGATTTATTGGTGTGTTAATTATAGGGCTACAACGTGCGGCATTCTCTAGTGAAGCAGGGGTTGGTTCTGCTGCAATTGCACATAGTGCATCAAAAACAAATAACCCAATTGCAGATGGTTTTACTGCCTTGGTAGAGCCATTTATTGATACCATGTTGGTTTGTACCATGACTGCTTTAGTTTTAATTTTTACTGGAATGCATGAAACAAATAGCGGACTAGGAGGTGTAGAGCTTACAGCTGATGCCTTTGGAAGTGTTGTTTCTTGGTTCCCGTCTGTCTTAGCGATTGCTGTATTTTTGTTTGCTTTCTCAACTATGGTTTCTTGGTCTTATTACGGAATGCGTTCTTGGACTTATTTATTTGGAAGAAGTAAAAAACTAGAGATGGTTTATAAAGTCATGTATTTGGTTTTTGTTGTATTAGGTGCTTCGGTAAGTTTAGGAGCTGTTTTAAGTTTTGCAGATATGATGATTCTTGCTATGTCCTTTCCAAATATTATAGGCTTGTACATTATGGCTCCAGAAATTAATGCCGATATGAGGGCTTATTGGAAGAAGCTGAAAGAAGGTAAATTGTATGTGAATCCGAAATTTATTAAAACAAAGGAATAGTTGTTTGCTAACTATATAGTTTAATATAAGATTCAACTTTTTAGCAATAAATGTTTCACTATAATTTTGGCTGTTTCTTTACTGCCTTTTAATGAAGGGTGAAAACCATCTGCACCATAATATTGAAAATCGTTAGTGCTACCAAAGTGGTTTTTCCATTCTAGACCTACGGGGAGTAGTATGGCATTGTTTATTTTCGAAGCAAGACTGTAGTTTTTAATGACATTTTCAAAAGTATGGTAATATGTTAAAGACGGCCAAACCATTAGGAAACATAGTTTTGCATTGTTTGGTTTGCAGATACTCTGAAATTTTTCACCATATTCTAGTAACATTTCTCTGCCTTTAATTTGCGAAGATGGGCCTTGCTGAACTATCACAAAATCATATTGGTTTTTAGTGATTAATTCTTGGGCTGTTCCGTTTGTCCAATGATCTTCAAGGGAGTAATTTGGCAAAGCAAGCATTTTATACGCTACCTCTATTTTTTGTTTCTTAGCGAGGTCTTTTACTAATTGAGGAAGATTGTTTGTGTAAGTTAGGCTGTTTCCTATAAATAAAATAGAAACCTCTTTATTGGTAGTATCTTTAAGACTCGTTTGCTGACTAAAACCACAGATGAATGAGATGAAAACGATGCAGATTAAGTAGATGTTTTTGTTGATACTTCTCATGTAATTACTATAAATACTTTGCTTACAACTAAATTAGTGAAACAAAATGAGGTGTTCCTATTTATTTTGCATCTTCTTCATTTGTTAGCTTGATTACCCCCTTGTTTTGGTAGCATTAACTTAACCTAAACTTCGCATAAAATTCATTCAAAAGCGGACAAATAGAACAAATTTTGTGGCAAAAAGAAATGGAATTATTTTTAATGATTTTTGGAGCTTTATTCTCTGTAATGAACCCTTTTGGAACCGTACCTGTTTTTGTAGGGTTGACCCAAGAAAATAGTAGGTTAGAACGTAATAAAATAGCATTTTGGACTTCGTTTAACGTGTTAATTATATTGCTTATTTCCTTTTTTCTAGGGAAGTTTATTCTGTCATTCTTCGGAATAACATTAGACTCTTTAAAAATTGCAGGAGGGTTGATAATTGCTACTTCTGGATTTGCTTTGTTAACGGGAGATTTTAATAAGCATAAGGGGATGAAAAAGGAAAAAGTGAAAAAGGATATAGAAAACCGATCTGAAATATCCTTAACTCCGTTAGCAATTCCAATGATTGCTGGTCCGGGAACCATATCTTTACTTATTGCTTATAATCAAGAATTTCAAGAGTTACAGAGTGTTTTAATTATTCTTGGAGCAATCGTTTCGGCTGCTATTTGTATTTATTTGATTTTAAAAAGCTCTTTCTTTATAGCCAAATCGCTTGGTGCATCTGGGATTAATGCATTGTCAAGAATTATAGGTTTTATAGTAATTGCGATAGGAGTAGAATTTATTATTTCTGCTGTAGTAAGTGTTTTTAGGATTTATTGATTTTTAATCTTTCTATCCAAAATATTTTTGATTTAAAAAACTGAAGACTTGTAGGAACTATTTTATTTGATTTATCACGAGGTGATTTTGTGATAAATCTAGCTTTGGTATCGTTAAGGTTTAGAGTGTATTTTCGTTAATATCGTTCTCTTTATTGGTATGGAAAGTAATTACTTTGGCTTCATTAGCCCAAGTCCCTTTTCCGAATAGATAGTTTTTTTGTGGAGGATTTTCAATATTTGTAAGGGAATGAAAAGTAAAAGTTCCGTCTTTAAATAGTTGAAGTTTGTATTCAATATTATGTTTTGCGTTTCCACTTTTATAAAGATAATCTCCAGGTATTTGATTGCTTTTGCCGATAATACTTAGAGAGCTTATTAGGAATAGAATTAAAGTAAAGGTTTTCATATTAAAAATATTTTATAGGGTTTAGGTAGAACATCTTTTTCCAACCTTGCCTGTCGGAATCAATTTGCCAAACGTATGGTATTACTGTCATAATAGAATAATGTAGGTGTGGTGTTTTTCCTGCTGCATTACCCGTTGCTCCCACGGTTCCGATAATAGTGTTTTTACTAACAAATGATAATGAAGGCTTTTTCGCTTCATGCAGATGTGCATAGTAATGTAATCGCCATTTAGGACCGAGAACCAAAACAACATTTCCTCCTATAGGAATTGTGCCAGAAAATAATATAAGGCCAGATGTAGATGAATTAATCGGAGTTTCTTTTTTTGCGAAAATATCTACACCTTTGTGGGTTACAGATTTTCCCCAAGGATAAAACCAAAAAGACTTTTGATTATAATCAGATTTTGATGCTCCTTGAACAGGCATTTTTAAATTTTGAGGTATTAAAAAACCAATGACAAGTATTGTTACTAGGCTAATTAAAACTATCTTTCTTTTTCTCAATATATAAAGGTCTTTTGTTAATGAAATGATACTAAAGATATTAATTTTCTTTTCTTAGTTTTTCAATAATAGCTTTTAATTCCTGTTCTCTTTGTGTTCCTATAAGAAGTTTTGTGCCGTTATAGAGTTCTATTTTTAGACCAATATTTCCTCGTGTATTGTAAACGGTTCCGTATTTAGTTCCAAGTCTAATTCCCCAACCACCAACAAAACCATAATTAATTACTTCAGCAGTTTTTATTTTCTCCCAGCTTATTTGTTTTTGTTTGATAAAAGGAAAGAGGCTAATTTTTATTTCTTTTTGATTTATTTCTGTTTTTAATTTTAGAAACCAGAATAAGGCTATGAGGCTAAAAATAAATAGAGAAAAAAATACAACACCTATATCTGGCATAGGTTTGTCTCCAAAAGCTTCCCCAAGTATAAGTTGTTTGTAGATTACTAAGATTGGTAAAAAACCAATACTAATTAAAATAAGCCAAAGCCACCATTGATGGAATTTTTCGTTCTTCTTTAAATTCGATTTTCATTTTACAGCCTTTAAAATTTAAAAATTAGATAAAAACGAGCGTTTTATGAATTATAAGAAGTTAAATGTAGTGATTTTTAAGCTGTAAGAGAGATCTTTCATTGTTGTAATTACAGTCGTTAATCATTTAATTTTGAGAATATTTTGTACATTTACATAAATTTTTCTATCTTAAGTAATTGCTTGTGGTTTTAATAAAACAAAGTAAAATAATCTTAATAGTTAGATGTTTTCGATTATTAAAACAAAAGTGAAAATAGTGATGAATACCCCCAATTATAGCTTTGTAGATTTGCAGCCCTTAAAGAATGAGATAGATGGAAATCTTAAAGTATGCAAGATGTTAATAGATACTTTTTTGGTAGATATTGATGTGTATATGAATGCTATAAGTACAGAAATAAATTATAATAAATTACCCGAAATTTACCAAGTAGCCCATAAAATCATACCTAGTATTAGAATTTTTAGCATTAAAAAATTAGAACCAATTATCCTACAATTGGAATCTGAGCTAAAAAAAGAGAAGGATTTAGATCTTATAAATAAAAATATAAAGTCAAGTCTAGAAATTTTTAATCAGGTAAAAATGGAGCTGCAAAATGAGCTTAAATTAATAGAGAATGCAGCGAAGTAAAATTGTTTTAGCTGAAGACAACTCAACACTTTCCTTACTTTTAAAATATAGACTAGAAAAGGAGGGTTATGAAGTGTTGGTTGCCGTTGATGGAAAAGAAGCTGTAGAATTAGTAGAAAGCCATAAACCAGATATGGTTTTAGCAGATATTATGATGCCTTTTTACAGTGGACTTGAAGTTGTCAGTTATATTAGAAACAAGTTGAAAAAAGATATCCCAATCATCATTTTTTCATCAGCAGGTCAGGAGGAAATGGTTCTTAAAGCTTTTAATTTAGGAGCCAATGATTTTATGACAAAACCGTTTAGCCCAAATGAATTAGTTATTAGACTTAAAAGATTTTTTAGCTAAAATTAACCTACTAGTACCGTGAATTTATATGAATACCTAATTGATGCTTTCAATCAAGCTCCTGTATTAATACAAATAGGATTTCTTATAGTTTTAGCATTAATAATATGCATTATTACACTTATTATTAGTCTTAGAGCCATTCGTTCTTATTTAAATATTAAGGGCAAAGAAATTATTAAAAACAAAAAAGAATTTGAAGCTTTAGTTGTTGAGTATCTGTACTCAGGGACAGGATTCGACGAACTTAGTGAGAAACAACTAGCTATAATTACTAGAATAAAAGACGCTATTATATCTACTTCAAAGCGAAAAAGTGTTATCACTATCCTTAGTAATTTAATGAATGAGGTGTCTGGTGAAATGTCAGATTCTATCAAAACGCTCTACCATAAAATAGGTCTTATTACTTACGCTACACAACGATTAGAAAGTAAGAAATGGCATATAGTTGCCAAAGCTATTGTAGAGTTAAGACGATTCAAGGTTTATGAAACTCAAGATAAAGTAGCAACATTTTTAAACCACCCTAGAAAAGAAATTAGAAAAGAAGCACAATTATATTCTGTTCACTTATTTAAGTTTAACGGACTTAGTTTTCTAGATGATTTAGAAACTCCGCTTTCAGAATGGCATCAGCTTCTATTGCTTGAAGCTTTGTTAAACTTAGAGAACCAAAAGATTTGTGATATCACACCATGGTTGAAATCTTCCAATACAAGTGTAGTTTTATTCGCATTAAAATTAGTTAAGATTTATACGCAATTTGAAACGAAAGAAACTCTTATAGAACTGTTATCACATCCTGAAAAAGAAGTTAGAGTATATACATTAAAAGTATTAAAGGAGTTATTTGGCTATGAGGCTGAAGAATCTTTGATTGAAAATACTAGTACTAGTGACCTGAGAATAGATGCCGAAATGAGTTTATTGAATCTAGTAAAAAATTAGAAAACAGAAATGGATAACGATATCATTAAAATAATAATAGACATATTTCATTATCTGTTTTTTACAGGCTCCTTTTTGGCTGTGCTGTCATATGTTGTATTGTCCATAATTTCAGCAGTTGAAACAATAGAGTATGTTAAAAAAAACAGTTTTGTAAACTATAATCATATATTGTCATCACCTATATCGCCTTCTATAACCATTATCGCTCCGGCATATAATGAGAGTCTTAATGTTGTAGAAAATGTACGTTCCCTTTTGTCTAATCACTACCCTAATTACAATGTAATTATTGTAAATGATGGAAGTTCAGATGATAGTCTTGAAAAACTTATTGAAGCTTACGATTTAGAGCATGTAGAATATGTTGTAAATGAAAAAATAAAAACCCAACCATTTAGAGAAGGTGTTTTTAAATCGAAAAACCCTGCCTTTGAAAAACTAATTGTAGTAGACAAGGAAAATGGTGGAAAAGCAGATGCTTTAAATATGGGGTTAAACATTAGCGAAAGTAAATATGTTGCTTGTATAGATGTAGACTGCTTATTATTGGAAGACGCGCTTCAAAAAATGATTAAACCATTTATGGAAGCTACCGATCATAAGGTAATTGCAGCAGGTGGAGTAATTAGAATTGCCAACTCCTGCGTTATAAAAGGAGGAAAATTAATTGAAGTCAACTTACCAAAAAACTTAATAGTTCAAGCACAAATTCTAGAATATTTAAGAGCCTTCTTATTAGGAAGAATGGCTTGGAGTAGGTTAAATGGTTTGTTAGTAATATCGGGGGCCTTTGGTATTTTTGAAAAAGAAACAGCAATTAAAGTTGGAGGGTATGATACAGCTACTGTTGGAGAAGATATGGAAATCATTGTTAGAATGAGACGCTATATGGAAGAACAGAATAAAAAGTATAAAGTAGCCTATATTCCAGATCCATTATGTTGGACAGAAGCTCCAGATAATTATAAAACACTTATTTCACAACGAAATAGATGGACTCGCGGAACCATTGAAACTTTAAGAAAACATCGTAAAATTGCGTTCAATAAAAACTATGGAAAATTCGGTCTTTTAAGTTATCCGTATTGGTTGTTTTTTGAACGTTTAGCACCAGTTGTAGAAGTAACAGGAATTATATATTTCGGTATTTTAATAGCTTTCAATTTAGTACACTGGCAATATGCTGTTTTATTTATTGCACTTGCTTATTTATTCTCTGTGCTTTTTTCTATTGTAGCGTTATATTCCGAAGAATTAACCTATAATCAATACAAGAAAAAAGGAGCTGGCTATAAACTAATTCTCCTTTGTTTTATCGAGCCAATAATACTTCACCCAATCGTTTTATATGCAGCAATTAGAGGGAATATAGATTATTACTTCAATAAGAAAAAGAAATGGGGAGCAATGGAGCGAAAAGGAATGACTGCAGCAGAAACAAGTTAAAATTGAATATAGATCGTACTGAATGAAGCTTAGCTTAAAAAATAATGATATTTTAAATTATATGTATTTCATAATAGCTCTAATTCTAGCTTATTGGCTGATTGGGCTGTATGAAATTTTCATGTCAAAACCACAGGTGGAAGCAGAACTAAGTTTAGGCTTAGTCATTCTATATAAATTTATAAATGATTTTTGGAGCGGATTAATAGTAGGGATTTTGTTTTTTCCACTATATCTTATCTCGAATTTTTTGAGTAGAAAAGTAGCTTCCATTTTAATAGCTGTGATTTTTGTAGTATTTGTTATTCTTCACTTTTCATTGGTAAAATATAGTTTAACAACTTTAATCAATCTTGGCGCAGATGTTTTAGGCTATTCTTTTGACGATGCATTTAATACGGTTGCAAGTTCAGAAGCTATTTCGTTTGTATACTTTCTGCCATTTATTGCTTTTTCTGCAGTATTTCTGCTGCTTTATCTGCTACTTAAAAAATATGCTAAAGCTTCTATAGTTTTGTGGAGTGGACTCGCAACCCTTCTAATATTTGGAGGAATAACTTTCTTTTTATCAGCAGCTACTTCTGAGAAATTTCAAAATAAAACGGCTTTTTTAGTAACGGATATCATTAAATTTCAAAAGGATAAAAATAAATTAAGTGCGTATAATTTTTCCGAAAGATCAGATTATCCACTTTTAAAACCTTTTAATTCACCAGATGTTTTGTCTTCGTTTTTGAATACAAAGGAAGAAAAACCAAACATAGTTTTTATTGTAGTAGAAGGTCTTGGAAGTGAGTTTGTAGATGGGAATAATTATAGTGGCTTTACTCCGTATTTGGATAGTCTTATTGAGGAATCTTTATATTGGGAAAACTTTGTTAGTACAACCGGTAGGTCCTTTGGCGCTTTACCATCATTATTTGGTTCTTTGCCTTATGGCGATCAAGGGTTTTTAGAAATTAAAGACACACCATCTCATTTATCTTTAATCAATGTTTTAAAAGCTAATGGATATAATACTTCTTTCTATTCTGGTGATGCTGCTAGCTTCGACAGAAAAATTAACTTTTTAGAGTATAATGGTATAGATAATTTGATTGATGAATCTAGTTATGGTTCTGCTTTTGAGAAAACCAAAGCGAATGAAGGAGGTTTTACTTGGGGGTATCCAGATAGTGCGATTTTTAAAAAAGCACTGCAATCTCAAAGTATAGAGAAACAACCTCGATTAGATATTATTATGACGCTTACCAATCATGAGCCATTTGAATATCCAAATAAAGAGGAATATATGAAGCAGGTAGACGATTTCGTTAGGGTTTCAGAAAAAACAGATGCTTTAAAAGAGCAAATTTTAAGTCATAGAGATATTTATGGAAGTCTGTTGTATTCCGACGAAAGTCTTAAGGATTATATGGAAGCTTATTCTAAAAGGCCAGATTATGAAAACACTATTTTTATTATCACAGGAGATCATAGATTGATTCCTATTGCAATGAAAGACAAGCTTTGCAGGTATCATGTGCCGCTTTTAGTTTATAGTCCGATGTTAAAAAAAGCAGAAAGGTTTAAATCTGTTTCTTCGCATTGGGATGTGGCACCAACACTACTTAGTTATTTGCAACACAACTATACTTTTAAACCCTTAAAAGAAGCTTCTTGGTTGGGGCAGGGCCTAGACACTGTGAAAAATTTTAGAAATGTGAAGCATATTCCGTTAATGCGATATAAAGGCGATATTAATGATATGATATACAAAGAGTATTTATTTGCCAATAAAGAATTGTATAAAATTAACGAAGATTTTGAAACCTCTAGAATAGAGGATGAGGCTTTAGCCAAAACTATTTCAGATTCTTTAATGGCGTTCAAAAAAATGAATGCTTATGTGACACAGCATAATAGAATATTTCCAGAGAGCTTGAATATATATTCTGTTTCTAAACGAAAGTTTTCAGACAAAGAATTAATGTTTATAAATAAATATGCAGAAGGAAAAAACTTTGATGAATTACTTATAATAGCTAGAGATTTGGCTTTTGATAAAGAATATGAAACCGCTAGCTTACTCTGTGATTATATTCTGAATGAATTGCCAAACTATACAGAAGTAAGAGTTTTAAAAGGGCGTATTCATGCCTGGAAAGGAGATTATGAAACTGCCGAAAAGCTAATACTAGAATCTATTACTAGATCTCCTTTTGCAAGCGATGCTTATGCTGCGATTTTAGATATATATTGGTGGTCTGATCAAGAGCATAAATCCGAACAAATTTTTAAGCAGGCTATAAAAAACGAAGTGGAAGATCCCGAAATTAGCTTTAAAATGGCAAAGGCATATCAGCGAAAGAATAAGCTTGAAAATGCACAAAAAATAATGGATAGTTTAATTGAAGTCTATCCAGAATCAGCTGAATATAAAAATTTTAAATCCGGCTTATAGTAAAATAATTTAAGTATGAAAAAGCACCTTTTTATCATTTTAATATTAACTAGTATGTTTTCTTTTTCCCAAGAAAAAGAATTTACAGGAGATCCTGATACTGCATTTGAACGTGCTAGAGAATTAGCCTTTAATGAGCAAAGAGCCAAGGCGCAAGATTCCCTGAAGTTCATTTTAACAAAGTATCCTAATTACCATGATATTCGTTCGTTTTTGGCAAACACCTACTCTTGGGATGGCGATTATGATAAAGCTAAAAAAGAATTCGAATACATTCTAAAGGATCGCCCAGATAGATTAAATGATTGGAAATTGGCTATTACCAACGAATTAAGAAGCGACGCTCCTGATAGTGCTTTAGAAATGACGAATAAAGGGCTGAGTCACTTTCCGGAAAACCCGGATTTACTTTATTTAAAAGCAAGTGCTTTAGAAGATTTAGATAAAAAAGAGACTGCCTTAGAAACACTTCAACAACTTTTAGAGAAACACCCAGGACATGCAAAAGCAAAAAGCTTTAAAGATAGCTTATTAGATGATTTAAGTAAAAACACCATAGGAGCAAGTGCTTCGGTGGATTTATACTCTGAAGTTTTTGACCCGATGCAGTATTATTTATTGAAATATGCACGACAAACCAAATACGGAAGTATTCATGCAAAAGTGAATATTAATAATAGGTTTGAGTCTACTGGAGCGCAATTTGAAATAGATGCTTATCCGAAAATCACTAAAGGCTTATATGCTTATGTGAATGTAGGTTTTTCAAATTCATTCTTATTTCCTAAGTTAAGATATGGAGCAGAATTATATAAGTCTTTACCTAAAAGTTTAGAAGCTTCCCTTGGTTTTAGAACTCTTAAATATAATGCAAGTACTACTATTTACACGGGTTCTGTAGGTTGGTATACAGGTAATAGCTACTGGTCTTTACGTTCGTATGTAACTCCAGGGGAACCAAAAACAAGTGTTTCGGGGACTTTAAGTTATAGAAAATATAGCCGAAATGCAGATAATTACTATAGCGTTGGAGTAGGTTTAGGGTATTCGCCAGAAGTAAATAGGTTTTATGTAGAAGGAATTGATGAAGCTGTAATTAATTTAGATTCTCAAAAACTAAATTTAGGATATAATTTCACTTCAAAAAGTAATAAGAATGCTTGGGGAATTCAGGCAGGTATTACTCATCAAGAAATTAGTTTCGACCCAGGTGCTTATTTCTGGATCTATTCTATTTCTGTGTCGTGGAATATGAAATTTAGAGGGAAATAAATATTTCGAAATTTAAATTAATATATTTCGAAATATCTTTAAGTTTAATGCTTCTTAATTTTTAAAGAAGGTATTTAGCATGTAATTTTAAAACTAATTCTTTAGTTAACGGTTTATCCATAAAATCTTGAATATAGTTGTTTTCTATAGCTCGTTTCTTGTCGTCTGGATTAAGAGAAGAGGTCAGCATCACGAAAATGTGTTTTCCTTTTTGGCCCTCATCAAGCTTTTCATATTCTTCCATAAACTCAAAGCCATTCATAGCAGGCATATTTATGTCTAGAAAAATTAAATCAGGCTGCGGGAAAGAATCTTCTTTTCCGTTATAATTCCCTTTAGAAGTTAGGTAGTCTAAACCTTCTTGTCCGCTAGTTACCGAATGTACTTTATTGGCCACGCCAGCAATGTTGATGATTATTTCATGATATTCGTTGGTGGCAATATCATCATCAATCAGTAAAATGGTGTTAAATTTTCTCATATTTCATTTAAATCTTTAAATATAGTAAAATAAAAAGTACTGCCTTGGTTTACTTCAGATTCTATCCAAATTTCCCCTTTGTGCATATCTACAATTTTTTTGCATATAGATAGGCCAATTCCTGTTCCTTGGTAATCGTTTCTGTTATGTAGTCTTTGGAAAATAATAAATACCCTTTCATGGAATTTCTTATCCATTCCAATACCATTGTCCTTTACCGAAAACTGCCAGTATTCTCCTTGGTCTTCCACTTGGATTTGTACATGAGGGTCGGTGCCTTCTTTTCTAAATTTTAAACCGTTGTTTATTAAATTCTGAAACAATTGTTTTAGTTCTACTTCTAAGCCGTTTACCGTTGGAAGTACATCATAATCTACTGTAGCATTAGAGTCTTTAATAATTAACTCATGATCGGTTAAAATATCTTTAACTATTTGGTTGAGGTCTACAGTAGTAACGGTTTTTTCTTTTCCAATTTTAGAATAGTCTAATAAATCCTTAATAAGGGTTTTCATTCTTAAGGAAGCATCTTCTACATGCGACATATATTTAGATGCATTATCATCTAATTTGTCTATGTACAATTCTCTTATTAAGCCAACATAGCTAGACATGGTTCTAAGTGGTTCTTGTAAATCATGCGAGGCAACATAAACAAATTGTTCTAATTCTTTATTAACAGATTTTATTTCTTCAATTTGATTTTCTTGTTCATTGAAACTCTTTTTAAGAGCGTTTGCCATGTGGTTGAAATGCTTTCCTAATTCTGCTAGTTCGTTATCCCCTGTAATTTGAACTCGTTCGTCTAAATTTCCTTTACTCATTTTTAGGGCAGCCTTTTTTAATTTAAAAATAGGATCTGAAATGGAGTAAGTGATTTGAAATGTAATGATTAGGGCCAGGATAATTCCAAAAGTTCCGGTAAGCAGAATGATATTTGAAACATTTTTTAAATTTTTAGCTAATTCATTATTATAAGCTTCAAATTCGCGCTTGTAATTAACATTCAGCTGGTTTATATTTTTGTCTATGGAAGCATGTAGAACTAAAATGTCACTCTGATAAATACCTTTTGCCGTATTTAAAAGATCTTGTTGGTTTTTACTATTTTTAAATAAGAGTTTTAATTTTTCAGATATACTTATTAATTTTTCTGTATCTTTAATAAGTTCCTCAATTAATAATTTATCGGGATTTTCAATCGGTATAGATTCTTTTATAGATTTTAGTTCCGCTTCTAAGTAAGCAAGTTCCACATCAATAATTCCTCTAATTCTATTGATGGAGCTAATTCTGTCATCTCCATTTACTCTATTGTTTAATAATAAGGTGAATTCTTTATTAATAGATTCGTAGTGTTTTAAAACAGATAAAGTGGGATTTATTTCAGATTGAAGCGTTTCATACGTTTTGGTTGCGCGGTTAGTAATAACTTGGTTAAGTATTATCTCAGCTGTTAAAATGACAATTAAAACACTAAAGGCTAATATTAATTTATGGCTAATTTTCATTTTGGGGCTGTATTATCTTTTAACTTTAACGATTGGGTTTTCTTTTGAATCGTATTTGTATAAAGAAAAATAAATTCCTTTGGATCCCCCTTCTTTTTTTATTGCGATATTTCCACAAATTCCTTGATAGTAATTTACCTTCAATAGAGACTCTCTTAACCAATCATCAAAAGAACTGTCTACATCTTTACTTTGGTTTATTGTTCTAACTCTACTTAAAACTAAGTTTGTCGCGTCATAGGCTTGCATAGTAGGCCATACAGAAACAGGTTTTTTGTTAAACTGTTTTTCGAAATCTGCCAGAAATTCATTTACTAAGATTCTATTCCCATCAGCAGGAGTAAAGAAAGGATACTCGGTGCCAATTATTGCTCCTTCAGAGTTGTTATAAAATTCCGGGTCTAGTAATACGGTGGAACCAAAAAATGGCGCAGTAATTCCCATGTCTCTAGCCTCTTTCATTGCAAAGCCAAATTCTTTGTAGCCAAAAAACACATAAGCATCGTGCTCTTCGCTTTTTAATTGTTCTAGCTGTTTTTTGAAAGTTGTTTGTCCAACCTCTGTAGGTACTACATGTATTTCTATATTCGCGTTGTCTAAAAGTCTTTCAACTTCTTCTGAAGCACGAGTCATATAAACATTTGGAAACTGAAATAGAGCCACTTTTTTTAAACCTAGCTCAATAATTCTAATAGCAATTAGCCCGTTTGCCTGTTCGGTGTCTTTTGCAACTTGAAAGGTGTTTTTGTTTAAAACATTTAGTTGTTTTCCGTTGTTTAAAGGGTTTACTAAAATGACTCCGTCTTCTAAAATTTTCTCTTGTAGTCTAATATTGCTATTGGTATTACTTACAAAAACTATTTCAACATTATGTTCTTCGCGTAGCTTGTTGTAAACGGGTATTGCATTCTTAGGATTCCATTGGTCATCTTCTATAAACAGGTTTATTTTAGGTTCACCATCTGCGCGGTTTGCGTTGTATTGATCAATAGCTAACTGCATCGCGTTGGAAGGATCTACGCCTAAGTCTACAGCTCTTACAGAAAGCGGACCAATATACCCAATGTTTATTTCTTCAACTTGTTTAGGCCCACAGCTAGAGAGGCTAAGTAGTAAACAAAGGCAGGTTACTAAAGCAGTTGGAATTGATTTTGTTAAATTCATTCTTTTATATACTTAAGCCTCTATAGACTGTTTGTTTTGATGGTTGAAAATAGTTGTTTTATTTTATGGTATCAACAAAGTCTTTAAAAACTTTTTTGTGTAGTTCCATATTTAAGTCGGGGGACAAGGATACTCTTGCAATATAATCTTTATCTCCTTCTTTGGTTGTTCCTTGGGTTGAGGTTGCTGGAATTGTCCAATAACACCCTTTTAACTGACCGTAACTTACACAGTATTTGCTTTCGTTTGGAATTTCAGTAATCATTAAGTTGATTAACTTATGATTTAAAGCTCTTTTGTAGGTTTCTCTTTCTTCTGGGCTATTTCCTTTTGTAGGAAGGTCTAAAGAAAAAACCGAAGGAGTAAACCCTTGTTCTGCTAGTTCTTCGGAAACAAAATTAATTTTCGCCTCTGGTAATGTAGCTTGAATAAAGTTTACATACTCTCTGGTGTTTTTATATGCGTCTATAATTCTTTGATTCATTGAAGGCGTTTGCTCTGCTAATATTTCATATTGAAGTGCTGTAGCCTCGTTATCACAAAGAGTTAGATGTTGTTCAATTTTATCTATTAAAGCATTTGTTTTTGAATTTCCTACACAGTATCCTGCGGTACATTTTCCACCACTTGGAAATTTGGATCCACTAGCAAATGAAATAGTTCTAATGGTTGAAAGTATTTCTCCCTCCCCTAAAAAGTGCACATTCGGACAAAAAGTTTGGTCTAAGATAAAAACAGGATCTATAGCAGTTTCTCCATTTGCTGTTTTTCTTTCTTTGCTTAAAGCTTCTTTTAAAGCTATAAGATTTGGAACTTCTACTCTTGGGTTTGTAGGGATTTCTGCAATGATATAAGGAATTGCATTTTCTGCAGCAACTTTTGTTAAAACCTTTTCAATACTCTGAACCATGTCGTTGTCGCCATCTACAGGTAAATCTACAATTTCTACATTGTCAATGCAGGCAGTAACACGTCTAGCTTGATCGTTGGTTCCACCATAACAGTTTGGTGGTACAATAAACTTGATATCTTTTCCTTTATGATTTTCAAGAGCATCATGCACAAGTCCCATCATAATGGCATATTGAATAGATAATCCGCTAGATGCAACCAAAGCTTTTGTATTGGTTCCTGTAATTTTATTTATAGATTCTAGAACAAGTGCTTTGTTTGTTTTTTTGTTGTTTGCTGGTATTTCAATAGAAGTATTTGTAGCTAATGATTTAAGTGCAATATGACAATTAGCAGGTGTCATAGCAATAGTTTCTCTTCTTCTTACATGTTGAATATCGGAAACATAGTGCGCATTCTCTTTTCCGTTGATAATTAAAACACTTCCAAGATCGGAATGAAGGTTTACGTAGAAATCAATATTAGGGTTTAGACTTGTTTTATTAATTTCATTTTGTTCTGAAACTAAAACCGTGCTTCCGTTGTATTTTGAAACATCTTCGGTGCTTTCAATCTGTTTCAGTTCAAAATTATAACCGTAAACGCTTTTAAGTACCTCAGCATCAAAAATATTTGGTAATTCGCCAGTGTACAGAATTTGTGTGTTTTTCTTTTCAAATAAATTCTTTCTTAGAATCGCTATAACAGGAATTGTTTTAGAAGAAAAACTAATTACGTTGTTAGGGTGTAGCTTAAGTGATTTTGCAATTACCCATTCTAATACACAAGATAAAGGATGGCCTAAACGAATATAATCGTAGGCTGTTGGTAATTCTGCTAGGGCAGAAGTTTCTGTGTTGCTATTGTTATATAGGTTTTCAAATTGCTCTAAAAATTGGGTTTTGGCCAATTCTTCATTATAAATATCTAAACGATGTGTTGTCGTGCTTAGCCAACCGTTTGGCATGTTGTTTAATACATCTTTTATAAAATTCAGCATTTTGTTTTGTTCCATAGTTTATTCGTTAAATATAGCTGCAAGATACGTTAATCTAGTTTATTATTAATCTAGCAAGTGCTTCTCTTTATATAGTTATTATCTATATGCTATTAGGGAATTTCAATGTGAATATTTGCAAAATAGCTTATTAAGTGTTATCCTTTCCGATGTTGTATAAATATAATAAATATGAATTGTCTACAGCATAGGTTTAAAAAAAAGCAGATAGCAAGTTTGTTTTTGCTAAGGTGAATCAGCAATACAAGTGTAAAAGCTATTGTTGTTAATTTCAGCATTTTTATACAAACACCCTATAAGATTTTCTTCCTGTTTTTTAAAACAGGAGTTTTCACTTAATAAATAAACTAATATTATATGTCGATTAAAGTTACTAGAAAAGAAAGTGCTTCAAAGTTTCTTGGCTTGGTTGTAAATAAAACGGTATTCTTTGCAGCTATTGCGGCTGTTGTTTTTAGCGTTGGATTTACCCTGATTTTTCAGGAACAAGCAGATTATTATTTTGGAATTGCACAAACTGCAGTGTCTGCACATGGAGGTTGGATTTACACCTTGTCTGTAAACTTATTTATAGTTTTTTGTTTGTATATGGCCTTTGGTAAATATGGAGGTATACGAATAGGAGGAAGTAGCGCTAAACCCGAGTTTAGTTTGTGGGCATGGTTTGCCATGTTGTTTAGTGCCGGTATTGGTAACGGATTGGTGCTTTTTAGTATTGCAGATCCAGTAAGAGATTTTTTAAATCCGCCACGATTAGCAGGAGAAGAACCTGCTCTTATTGCTCAAGAGGCTATTAACTTTTCCTTTTTACATCATGGTATTCATGGTTGGGCTATCTATTCGGTAGTAGGGCTTTCTTTAGCATATTTTACTTTTAATAGAAAGATGCCACTGACCTTGCGTTCGGTTTTTTATCCAATTTTAGGAAATAGAATTCACGGTTGGATGGGAGACCTTATAGATATTATGGCGGTAATTACTACTTTGTTCGGACTAGCAACAACTATAGGTTTTGGAGTAGGACAAATTAACTCCGGATTTACTCATGTGTTTGGGGTTCCTAGTTCGCTTTTTTATCAAGTTGTTATCATTATTTGTGTAACATTAGCGGCAACGCTTTCTGCATTTAGTGGTGTAAATAAAGGGGTGCAAATGTTAAGTAAATTGAACGTAAGAGTGGCTTCAGCTATTTTCTTGTTAGTACTTATTTTAGGGCCAACTACCTTTATTTTTAAATCTTATATTCAAAACATTGGAAGTTACTTAGTGCATTTTGTAGATATGTCAACTTGGACGGAAGCTTTACGTGGAACCGATTGGCAAAAAACAAGAACCATCATGTATTGGGGATGGTGGATTTCATGGTCACCTTTCGTAGGGACATTTATAGCTCGTATTTCAAAGGGTAGAACCATTAAGGAGTTTGTTCTTTGTGTGTTAATCCTACCTGCTTTAGTTACTTTCTTGTGGTTTAGTGCTTTTGGAGGAATTACCATGAGAGATATTCTTGGTGGAGATACAGCAATGATTGCTGCGGTAAATGATAATATTTCTACAGCACTTTATGTGTTCTTCGATAAGTTCCCGCTAGCAATATTATTGAAAGTTTTAGGAGTGGTGCTTATTTGTAGTTTTATTATTACTTCGGCCGATTCTGGAGCTTTAGTAGTCGATAGTATTACATCTGGAGGTAAAATGAAAACGCCTAAATTTCAAAGAGTAATTTGGGCTGTAGCCATTGGTGTTATTGCTTCGGTTTTAATGTATGGAGGAGGATTAAACGCCCTACAAACGGTAGTGACTATTTCTGGATTGCCATTTGCAATTCTGCTCGTCATGATGTGCTTTTCTTTGTTTAGAGGAGTGAAGGAAGATCACGAAAAAGCAGAACGAAAAGAAAAACTTTTAGAGCGTGAAACGTATAGGAAAAACATTCTTCAACTTGTAAACAAAGAAAGAGAAGAAAAAAATCTTAAAAAGATTGATCGAGAATCCGATACCGGTAAAAAGCCAAATATAACCGACTTATAGAGCTTTAAGTTCCGGAAATACAAAGATTAGAATTATATTTAAAAAGCAAATTTAGAGGACATGTCAAAGAAAATAAATTTAGATAACGAGTTAAAATTGATGGTGGCTTTAGACTTAACCGAGATGGATGCTATTTTATTAAAGTACGTTAGCTTTCTTTGTGAAGTGTGGAATATTGAGCACTTATATTTCACCCATAATATCAAACAATATAAACTTTATGACTTATACGATGAGTTTTTAGAAGAAGGAATCACTGTTGAAGATATAGTAGATAGAGAAATTGAAAGAACTGTAGAGAAACATTATACAGCTTCTGTTCCGCATACCGTGCTAATTACTTCAGATGATTATACCGAAAGTATCTTAACGCATCTTGCCAAAGAATACAAGATTGACATCGTGGTAACGGGTAATAAAGATGAATTACAAGGAACCGGAGCTTTGAGTCAGAAGTTAGTTAGAATGTTAGATGCACACGTTTTATTAGTTCCAGAAGAAGCGAAACATAGATTTGAAAGAGTTTTAGTTCCTACGGATTTTAGTGCTGCATCTTCAAGGTGTTTCACGGTAGCGAAAAGCTTAGTAGAACGTTCAGGAGGAGTTATTGAAGGTTTACATGTGTATAATATTCCTTCGGTTTTCTTCCCGTATATCAATACAGAAAAAGCTATTGATAAAACAAAACGCCATTTACAGGAGAAGGTAAAACAATTCCGAAAGAAATTTAAACTACCAGAAAATATACCTTTCAAATATACCGATAGAGAAGAGCTTTCTGTTGTTGAGGTTATTGAATTACATGCAGAAAAAGGTGATTTTGATATTGTGGTGGTTTCTGCAAGAGGAGGAAATAATATTACATCACTATTTATAGGAAGCGTAACCAATGATCTATTAATTAGAAACAGAGATATGCCTTTGTTAGTTGTGCGTAGGCAATAGTCTTGTTTCTGTTTTTAGCTTAAAAAAGCCTCTCTAGAATTTGTTTTTGGAGAGGCTTTTTACATTTAAATACAGTTTCGATACAGTTTGTTTAGTACATGATATTTTAAAAGGAATAAAGCTATTTCAGTTTTTTTAGGAATAATACGTAATCAATTTAATTATAAATCCTATTAAAGCTACCAAATACTAAATGAAAGTGACTGAATTCTAAAAGACAGAGAAGGTTTCAAATAAGATTGGTATTTTTGTTAGAACATGAAAACCAATGTTTTAATATTTTGTTTGTTCATATTTGGCTTAACTAGCCTTAATGGGCAGATTGTGGCCGATTCTATACCGTATAAACTAGAGTTGCTTGCAAATGAAAATGTTAAGGTGCTACGTGCTGACAAGGAAACGTCTTTTGAAAATATAAGACAAAAAACCTCATGGTTGTCATACGATTCCTTGTACAAGCCAGAACTAGATACAAGTATTTGGCTTCAGTTTATAATAGAAAATACTTCTCAAAAACCTACTGAAATTTACTTGTATAGTTTAGAGGATTATATAACGGTTTATGTTGAAAATGATCGAAGCTTTAAGGAACTCAAGAATGGTGTTTTGGTGCCCTTGTCAGAGAGAGCAAATAAATCAGAACACTTTTTTACACCTTTAGGAATTGGGCCTCAAGAAAAATCTATAGTCTATATCAAACTTGAAACAAATAGCGGAAAGGCTATAGGTTCACCAGTTATTTATTCTGAAAGAGGATATTGGGAATTCTCAAGAAACCTCTATAAAGAAGAGGAATCTGCTATTGGGTTTTTATACTTATATATAGTTTCTTTGATTACCATTTTTGTATTTACACTGGTTTTTTGGATTCGTTTAAGTGAAAAACTTTATTTCTATTATTTAGGTTATTTGTTTTTTCAATTGGTTTATGGTTTTCTAGTACTTAAGGGAACTATGTCGCCGTTTGGTGATTTTATTAATGAAGCTCCTGTACTTGTAAACAATCTAATGGAACCTGTGCAATTTATATTTATAGGGTTTTATGTCTTTTTTATTCAACAACTCCTTGTAGTAAAAAAGTATGATAAACTACTAGAAAGAATACTTTATTACTTGGGGTTATTCTGTTTTTTGTATGCCATAACAAATTTTGTTTTTAGCCATTTACTATTAGATGCTAAGTATATGGAGCAAATGTTTTTGCTTGTTCGGTTTGTAATTCTACCTATTAATTTTATTTTAATTATCTGGATTATTTATAAAGTAAAACATCCTTTACTAATATATTTTATAGTAGGGCAGACCTTCTTTTTTGTGGGTGCAATACTTAGTACATATCTGTCTATTAATAATGTACATCTTATTCCTGGGCATATTTTTAATTTTACCGAGTCACTAAATATTGTGTTTCAAGTAGGACTGTTAGCTGAAGTGTATTGTTTTTCATTGGCCTTAGGGAAAAATGTTTTTTTACTTCAAAAAGAAAAGGAGGAAATCAATGTAGAGTTGATAAAACAGCTAAAAGAAAATCAAGAGATTCAGGAACGTATGAATCGTAAACTTGATAAAAAAGTTAGTCAAAAAAGCTATGAATTACTCCAGCTTTATTCAGAAATAGAGAAAGAAAGAGAGCAAAAAACTAAAGATGACTTTAATAAAAAACTAAAGGAAACAGAAATGATAGCTTTGCGCTCGCAAATGAATCCGCATTTCATTTTTAATAGTATGAATGCTATTAAGAGTTTGATTATGACTTCTAGAAATGAGGATGCAATAACGTATCTAGACGATTTTTCAAGCTTATTACGAAGTATCTTATACAATAGTAATCTGAAAAAAATAACAGTGGAGGAAGAACTTGAAATCTTAGAACTATATCTTTCCTTAGAACAAAGTAGAATGGGAAAAGAGTTTGTTTATTTTATTGAAGTAGCTTCTAAAGAAGCACTTTCACAATACAGTATTCCTCCTTTGCTTTTGCAACCTATTGTTGAAAATGCTATTTGGCACGGACTTCAACCTAGCTTAAAATCATTAAAAAAACTAACAATTACTTTTGATACAACTGAAAATTTAAAAATAATTATTGAAGACAATGGTGTAGGTAGAGAAGCAAGTGCTAAAAAGAAAAAATTACACACTTCTAAGGGGACATCCATAGTTCATGACCGACTAAAATGGTACAACTTCCTCAATGATTATAAAATTTATTTGACAATTACAGATCTAGTTGAGGTAGATGGAAGCTCTTTAGGAACAAGAATAACATTAACATATGATCATTAAGCTATGACGAAAATTATTATAATAGACGATGAAACACATTGTATAAATGTGCTTGAAAATTTAATAAGTAAGATAAACCCTAATTATAAGGTGGTAGGTACTTTTACAAACCCTCTCTTGGGCTTAGAATTTATTAAGAATAATAAACCGGATTTATTATTTCTAGATATTGAAATGCCTAATCTTAATGGTTTTGCATTATTGGATCATATCCTTCCTATAGACTTTGATATTATATTCACAACGGCTTACGATCAATATGCTATTAAAGCTTTCCAATATAGTGCCATTAATTACCTTCTAAAACCAATCACCGAAAAAAACATTGTAAAAGCAATCTCATCTTGGGAAAAGAGACGTAATAAAACTAGTGATAAGCAATGGCGATTGCTACAAGAGCATTTAAATAAAACAGATAATGCACCCTCGCAAATAGCTTTACCAACAGGAGTCGGTTATCAAATTGTGGATGTTGAAAACATAGTAAGATGTCAATCAGATAATAATTATACAAACATATTCTGTAATCAGGAGAAGAGAGTTTTAATTAGTAGAACATTAAAAGAAATCGAAGCACTTTTATCTGTACATAATTTTATTCGGGTACATCAATCTCATTTAATAAACCCTAAATATGTAAAAGGAATTCTTAAACAAGATGGAGGGAGCTTAATAATGAAGGATAATGCCGAAATACCAGTGTCTAGGCAAAAAACCAAACAGATTAACGATATATTAGAAACGATGCTAAGATTTAAGTAAATAAATTTTTAATTGATATCTAGTTCCTTAAAATACTTTCTATAATAATTATCACAGTTTATATACTAATTCTAACTCATCACAACCAAATTCTAACTAAGGGTTGTTGTATAACTATTTGATTGATAGGTTTGTAATTGTTTAAATATTAAAAAGAACAATTATGAAAAAGATATATCTATTACCATTGTTAGTTTTTTTGTCCCTTGTTTTTGTCGCTCCACTACATGCGCAACGTGGATTAATTAAGCGTCAAATAAAGAATAAAGTGCGTGAAGATATGAAAGAAAAGCACGCCGAACCGCAACGTGAGAAAGGTCGAAAAGCTCTTGAAGACATTACTTATGAAAATGATACTCGCTACCCTGTTCCAAACAATCCTGTAAAAGCAACCTTGGCACTGGAGATGAAAACCTTCAAGAAAAATGGAAAACTAAAAGAAACAACAACCACTAAAATGGTTTTTGGTGATACCGGTGAGTGCTTAATTAATAATGAAGGAAGTAAAGATGAGTCAAGAATGCTATTCGATTATAAAGCTGCGGCGCTTTATATGCTAAATACTCAAGATAAAATAGCTACAAAAATGCCTATGATTAACTTTCAGAAGATGGCAGAAAAATTGGCGGGAGACCAACTTTATATAGAAGATGAAAATGGAAAGTGGGAGCGAACAAACGAGGTGAAGCAAATTCATGGTAAAAGTTGTAGAAAGTACATTTACTTCAATAGTAAAGAAAAAACAAAAATGCATGCATGGGTTACTAAAGATATAAGCATTGATTTAAGTGGAAATCATCTTTTTGGCGGACAGATTCAGGATTTTTCAAGTGGTACGTCAGCAACAACTACACGAAAAATAGATGAAAATTTCCCAGAGGGCTTGATGGTAAGAAGTGTTCATTTTGAGAAAAACAATGATACTCCAAGTGTACAGATGGACCTAATTACTGTAGATAAAACCTCAGATCCAAAATATTTTGATCTTAGTGGATATGAAATTCATGATGTTTTGAGTAAGCTTTAACAAACAAAGCTATTCTTTGCTTTCAAAACATTCTTGTAGTTATGAATACAGTTATATGTAAAGTTATTAAGTTTTCAAATCATATAGCATTTGAGTCAAGTACAGAAACCAAAAGTATAAACAATGTTAAAATACTCATTGAGTAAAACCATCTTATTTGAAATTAGTCAAGAAAGCATTTTGTATTCAACTACAAAGTGCTTTTTTTATTTCTAATTTGTAGCTAATGTCTTTGAAAATTAGTTTGTTGTGAGGTTCGTGCGATTTGAATGTGTTTTTCAAGTATTCAGGTCTAGATATTCATTTTATTAATAAAGAAAATGAATACTAACTCATATCCCTCAAATACTATATGGTATATGCTAAATACTAAATTGGGGTTTGGTGATGGGGTTAATGTGTTAGTTTTGAAATAGTTATTAATTAAAAAAATCAAAAAAATGTACTTAACAAAATGTAACATTAACTTTAAAACTTTATTCTACTTAATATTTATAGGCTTTATTTTTACTAGCTGCAGTAGTGATGATGACGCTGTAGCAATTAATCAAGCACCAAATGACTTTGTCTTAGAACAAGTGGCCGATGGTGTAGATTTACAGCCTCAATTAACTTGGCAAAGTGCAACAGATCCTGATGGAGATGCTGTAACCTATCAAGTTTATTTAGATACACAAAATCCGCCATTAACATCGATTACGAATAATCTTGGAGTAAATGCTTATGGCGTTCAGGAGGAATTAATTCCTGAAACAACTTATTACTGGATGGTAGTAGCTAAGGATTCTAGCGGAAATACAACAAATAGTAATATAGGTTCCTTTACTACTCGTGATTTTACTACAGAAGAATTGCTACAAAATATATGGTTTATGTATTCAGTAAATGGTGAGGTGGAAACAGAATGTAATCAATTAACTAATGTTGAGTTCACTTCGGGCATGTTATATGAGGAAGCAGTGTATGATCTAGTCGATAATGGAAATTGTGAGGTTTCATATTATATGCTAGGCACTTATAATTTTACAGATAATAGTAATTTAAGTATTGATTTTGGAGAATATGTTGAAGTATGGGAAATATTATCTATAACACAAACGGAGTTAATGGTTGTTGTTAATAATGACAATACTTTGGTTCTTAAGAGATAGTGGTTTTTTCTTCTGATATGAAATAGTTGAACTAGTTTGAGTTAAATTACTAGAAAACTAAAATTATATATAAAAAGTTAACTATAGAATATTATAACCTTAAAAGACTTCTGTTTTCAGAAGTCTTTTTTTATACAAGCTCCATTTTGAAGGTTATTTTCCTGAATAGATAGATGATTCTTGCTGTTTTTTCCTAAAAACTTAGGATTAAAATACTCATTTGTATCAATTTAATAGTTAACTTAACTAATTATAATTTTAGTTTAAACTTTTGAAAATGAGTGAGTCAGGTGGAATAAAGTCTTTTTTTGTTGAAATTGGCGAACTAAGCTTATTTGCTACACGTTTTTTTAAAGAGCTATTTTCAAGACCTTTTGAAACCAAAGAGTTATTAAATCAATGTTTTAATATAGGCTACCGTTCGCTGCTGTTAGTTAGTGTCACGGGTTTTATAATTGGTTTGGTTCTAACCATGCAAACAAGACCAACATTAGAAGATTTTGGAGCAGAATCTTGGATGCCCTCTATGGTAAGCTTATCTATTATTAGAGAGATAGGTCCGGTAATTATAGCTTTAACCTTTGCTGGCAGAATTGCTTCAGGTATAGGAGCAGAGTTAGGTTCTATGCGAGTAACCGAGCAGATTGATGCTATGGAAGTATCAGGAACCAATCCCTTTAAATTTTTAGTGGTTACTAGAATTCTTGCAGCTACCTTAATGTTGCCACTTTTAGTGCTTTTAGGAGATGCTATTGCGCTTTTCGGGTCTTATATTGTAGAAAACCTTAAAGGAGATGTTTCCTTTGTGCTTTATTTTAATAAGGTCTTCGATGCATTGTCGTTTAGCGATATTCTTCCGGCAACGATTAAAACTTTTTTTTTCGGATTTGCTATTGCGCTAGTTGGTTGCTTTAAAGGATATAATTGCGAAAAAGGAACCGTTGGTGTTGGTGCAGCAGCAAATGCAGCAGTAGTATATTCATCAATGCTTTTATTTGTTATCGATTTTGTTGCTGTTTTTGTTACCGATATATTTTTCGAACTGTAATATTATGAATACGAATCTAAACATATCACATTCTCATGAAGTAAAAAGTCCTAGACGTCTCATGTTAGAGATTAAAGACTTAAGAAAAAGTTTTGGAAAAAACCATGTTTTAAACGGCTTCCATTTAGCATTATATAAAGGAGAAAACTTGGTTATTATGGGGAAATCTGGCTCTGGAAAATCGGTGATGATAAAATGCTTGGTTGGTTTATTGCAAGCAGATTCCGGAAGTATTAAAATCATGGATCAAGAAATAAACACCTTAAATCAATCAGATTTAGATACACTTCGAACCGAGATTGGTTTTCTCTTTCAAGGAAGCGCTTTGTATGATTCCATGACTGTAAGAGAGAATTTAGAATTCCCTTTAAGACGTCATAAAAGTAAAATGGATGCAGATACTTCTATTTCAGAATTAGTAAATAACGCACTAGAAGATGTTGGATTATTGCACACTATAGACCTCATGCCTGCAGAACTTTCTGGAGGAATGAAACGTAGAGTTGCACTTGCAAGAACCTTGATATTAAAACCGAAAATAATTTTATACGATGAGCCAACCAGTGGCTTAGATCCTATAACTTCTAAAGAAATTATTGAGTTAATGCGACGTATTCAGGGGCAGTATAAAACATCCTCTTTAATTATAACTCACGATATAGATTGTGCACGTGTAGTTTCAGAACGAATTCTTTTACTGGTAGATGGTATCAATTATGTCGAAGGTACTTTCGCAGAATTATCTACTTCCAAAGATCCACAAGTAAAAGCATTTTTTAAGTAAAAAAATATAGCATATTATGAAAAAATCAACCAATCAGAAACTAAAGTTAGGTGTATTTGTAATCCTTGGTTCGCTTATTTTTATTACTGCAATTTACTTTATAGGCGAACGCCAAAATATATTTGCAAAAACATTTACCATAGGCTCCAATTTTAATAATGTAAACGGATTAATGAAAGGAAATAACGTAAGGTATTCCGGAATTAACGTAGGGACCGTTAAGGATATAACTATGGTTAATGATTCTACAATTAACGTGAGCATGTTTATAGAAGAAAGAATGCAAACGCATATTAAAAAGAATGCCATTGCAACAATTGGTTCAGATGGTTTGGTAGGAAATATGATTGTAAATATTATTCCTGGATCGGGAACTGCAGAAATTATTTCAGACGGAGATACCATCAAGTCTTATTCGAAAATTGGAACTAACGAAATGCTTAACACCTTAAATACCACCAATGAAAATGCCGCTTTACTAACCTCAAAATTATTAGATATTGCGAATGAAATTACTAGCGGAAAAGGAACTCTAGGAATGCTGATAAACGACACAATAGCTTCCAACGATTTAAAGCAAACTATTAATTATCTTAAACTGGCCAGTTTGGAAGCCAATAAAACTATTGTAGAAATAAACGCACTTGTTGCTAATGTAGATATGGAAAATAGTGTTGCAGGTGTTATGTTGAATAATGAAGCCGAAGCACAAAAAGTAAAGGATATGATCACCAATTTAAATCAATCAAGTCAGGATATAAAATTGGTAATAGATAATTTAAACGAAACCATTACCAAATTTAAGGAGGGAGATGGTGCATTAAATTATATAACAACGGATAAAGAATTGGTTGAAAGTTTAAAAGCATCTATGGAGAATATTAATGAAGGTACAGATAAGTTTAATCAAAATATGGAAGCTTTAAAACACAACTTCTTAACTCGAGGTTATTTTAGAAAACTAGAGCGACAAGAAAAAAGAGCTGCTAAAAAGCAAGATTAAATCATAATCTATTTATGTTTACGGTATTAGTTACTTCAACCTTTTCCTTCCTGTAATTTCCTTTATTTTAATTGTAAACACAATAGGAACTTCTTCGTTATAAATTTTACTAGAAAACTCACTTATGAAATCTGGTTTGTGATGTTCTTTTTTAGTAATAATATTTTTTACACCTAAGGAAAATTGATGTAAATAAGATTTTGCTGCACTTGCAAAATGTAATTCAAAATCCCCATGAACAAGAACAGATCTCCAATCGATTACAGAATCTATATCTGCAACTTGTAAGGAAACAGCATTGTTTTTTCTCATTGCATTCATTTTGTGTCCGTCTCCAGAGTAACAAATAATAATGTTTTTTTCTTTGTCAAAGTAATATGTAATAGGAACTACAAAAGGTTTGTCTTGAGAGATGTATCCTAAATTTCCTATGTAATTATTCTCTAAAATATAATCTATTTCCCTTTGTTCTAAGTTTGTAATCATGGTATGCTAATTTGTTGTTTTCGTTTTCAATATAAGTAATAAAAATATGTGTTTCTATGATATTAATCAGTTTGAATTATTAGTTCCATTATTTCTTTAGTTCTATTTCTAGCTTAGCTAGTAGGATTAATTCCGATTTGTTTCTGCTAGAAAAGCTACTAGCAATAGCATTGCAAGTATGCAGAATAAGTCTGTTAATAGACTTAGTAAACAAGTGATGTTCTTCATTTTTAAAGTTTATAAAGTCAGAAAATAGCTTGTCAATGTTTTGGTTGTCTTCGTTTTTTAAGTTGTTAAACGTAGCGGTAATCAGTTTTAAATCATCATGGTTGGCCAAATCCATAGCTTTCCAATCAGATTCAATAACTTCTTTTAAAGCCAATATTTCCATATCGTCAATATTTTTATCTGCTGCAGCAATTGCATAAAATAACTTTCCTAAATTTTTAAAGAATAAGGTGCTCATAAAATAGTTCTACTTCTTGTGGTTATCTAAAGATAAGTCAAAGTTAGTTAGGGAAGTATGATGATTGTCATAGTTTCTTGTTTTATAATGAATTACATTTATAATGTAGTTTAAATAGTCTAGGGATTAACTTAATTAAACTACGAGCTATTAACCGATGAAAGCCAGATGTAAGTCTGGCTTTTTTCTGCTATTGTTTTGTAAGAAAAACACTCAATAATTAGAAGGGGGTTTGTTGATGTTTTAGTTTTTAAAGTGTTTGTAATGAAATGTTTAGGTGTTGTATGATAAATGTCATAATTTACATGAAGAGGATGGTTTATATTTAACTTATAAAACACAATAACTATGATTAAAATTTTAATGCCAACCGATTTTTCAGACAACTCAATGAATGCAATTAAATATGCATTAGAGTTTTTTAAGTACCAAACCGCTGAATTTTATTTCATGCATGCCTATGAAGCAGAGGTTTATAATCATGAAGAATTATTAAGTAGAACCGTTTTTGATGATATTGTTGCAAGGGTTAAGAAAGAATCCGAAGAAAATCTCGCAAAGCTATTAGCGGCAGTAAAAGAAATATCTCCAAACCCAAGGTTTTCCTATTTTACTAGGTCTGCAAATAATACTTTGTTAGATGAAGCTGAAGTAATAACAGACGATAAGAACATTGATCTTATTGTAATGGGAACAAAAGGAAAGTCAAATAAAAGCAGCTTAACTTTTGGAAGTAACACCTTGCAAGTTTTAAAATATGTAAAATGTCCGGTATTAGCTATTCCAGAAGGTTATAAGTATTCTCAGCCAAGACACGCACTGTTTCCAACCAACTTTTTAATTCCGTATAAGAGAAGAGAGCTAAAGTTGTTATGCGATTTACTTACACCATATAGAACAAAAATCGATTTACTTTATGTGTCCTCTAGTAGTAAATTATCTTTTAGACAAGAAGATAATAAAGCATTTATAGAAGGAACAGTTTGCAACAACGAACTAAACTATTTTTCAGAAGATAGTAGAAAAGTAGACGGAGCCATCAATAAATATGTGGAAGAAAATGAAGTGGATTTTTTAATTATGGTAAACACGCAGCATTCTTATCTAGAAAACATTCTTTTTCAATCAACCATTGATAAGATCAGTCTAAAGATTGCTATTCCGTTACTAGTAATGCAGAATTTAAGGCGATCATAAATATAAAATGAGGATGCTTGGTTTACTAAGATTTCTTCTGATGCTCCAGAAATTATAAAATAATAAAAGAACCAATGGTTAAGAATTAGGCTCCCATACAATCGTTCCGTTCTTAGTGTTACACGAATAAATAAAGATTCGACCTATGAATAATTTAGATATAAACATCATTAAGTCTGGTGGGGAAAAAGAGAAATTTTCACTAGAGAAGCTATATGGTTCATTAAAACGTACTGGAGCAAGTGATAAAACAGTAAATCATATTTTAGATATAGTGAGAGATGAGCTATATCAAGGTATTTCTACAAAAGAAATTTACAATAGAGCTTTTGCTTTACTAAAAAAAGACCATAGCCATTTTGCTTCTAAGTATAAGCTTAAAAGAGCAGTTTTCGAATTGGGGCCAACAGGTTTTCCATTTGAAAAATTTATTAGTGCCCTTTTGCAATTTTCAGGCTATGAAACTTATACAGGAGATATTGTACAAGGAGATTGTGTAAAGCATGAAATAGATGTAATAGCACATAAAGAGGGAGAAACTGCCATTATAGAATGTAAATATCATAGTGAGGATGGTTTAAAGTGTAATGTAAAAGTACCGCTATATGTCAACTCAAGATACTTAGACGTTAAAGAACATTGGAACAACAGTACAAACAATATAACTAAAATAACTAGCGGCTGGGTAGTAACTAATACTAGGTTTACAGAAGATGCTAAGCAATTTGGTAATTGTGTAGGCTTGAAACTACTTAGTTGGGATTATCCTAAAGGAGAAGGTTTAAAAGATAGAATTGACAGATTAGGCTTGTATCCTGTTACCGTTTCAACTTTATTAACCAAAAGAGAAAAACACTTTTTGCTAAGTAGAGATGTGGTGCTTTGTCGGGATTTATTAAACGATACTTTCTTTTTAGATCATCTAGGAATTTCAGAAACTAGAAAACATAAAATTTTAAAAGAAATAACAATGCTTTGTAACAGTTAAAACCAATACTCATGAAAGATTTTGCCAAAATAAAGTTTTTAGGTGCCGCAGAAACCGTTACTGGTTCCAAGTTTTTATTAGAAGCTGTTGGCAAAAATATTCTTATAGATTGTGGAATGTTTCAAGGTCTAAAAGAACTGCGTGAACAAAATTGGGAGGACTTATCTGTTAATGCTGAAGAAATTGATATTGTTTTATTGACGCATGGTCACTTAGATCATGTTGGTTACCTTCCTAGGCTCTTAAAACAAGGTTTTAAAGGTAAGATTGTTGGGACTGCTCCAACTTTAGCAATTGCCGAAGTTATTTTACGCGATAGTGCAAAAATTCATGAGGAAGAAGCAGATAGAGCAAACAAAGAAAAACTCACAAAGCATAATCCAGCCCTTCCGTTCTATACGGTAAAAGAAGCAGAAAGAACCGTGCAGCATTTTCAGGTGGAAGTTCAAGATAAATGGATTTCATATACAGAGCATATTTCTTATCGCTTTCAGTATAACGGACATATCATCGGAGCAACTTTTATTGAATTAGATATAGATGGAAAACGATTTGTGTTTTCAGGTGACATTGGTAGAGTAGATGATTACTTACTTAACGATCCTAAAAAACCAGAATGGGCAGATTTTCTTTTTATTGAAAGTACTTACGGAAATAAGTTACATCCAGAGGAAGATGTTGAAGAAGTTCTTTCAGAAATCATTAAAGAAACCTTACATAAAAAAGGAAACCTTATCATACCTAGTTTTGCTGTAGAAAGACTACAAACACTAATGTATATTCTATGGAAGCTTTACAAACAAAATAAGATTACTAATATCCCTATTTTCGTAGATAGCCCAATGGGAAATAATGTACTCGAAGTCTTTAACCGTTTTCCTAAATGGCATAAATTATCACCGGCAGATTACAATGCCATGTGCGAACATATAAATATTATTCAGTCATATAAAGAAACTTGGGAAACAATAGACGATAAGCGCTCTAAAATTATAATTGCAGGAAGCGGAATGGTTACCGGTGGAAGGGTTTTAACCTATTTACAGCAAATGATAGATGCATCATCTACTACTGTTTTGTTAGTAGGTTACCAAGCCGAAGGAACACGAGGAAGACAACTGTTGGAAGGCGCTCATGAAATTCATTTTTACGGAAAATATTATCCGGTTAATGCAACTATAAAAAGTATAGAGAGTCTCTCTGCGCATGCCGATCAACAAGATTTAATAGACTGGATGGCTAAGATTAAAAACGTTCCAGAAAAAATATTTTTAATTCATGGCGAACCTAATGCTTTAGATGCTTTTAGAGTAAAAATAAAAGACGTTTATAATTGGAGTGCTACGATTCCAAAATTCTTAGATGTAATAAAAGTGAATCTTTAACTTTATTTAAATAAAAACTTATATAAATTTTTCTTCTGCTTAAAAGGAATTATAGAAGAATGAAAAACTATAAATTTTAGCACGATTTAATCACTGAATAACTATATATTTTGTGAAATAATCAGCATCTTTGTAGAATAAATTCTAATTGAAAACAAGTTTATTAAACGTATTAAAATATAAAAAATGAACAAGCAAATTGACCAACAAGCAGCAGATAACATTAGAGCTTTAGCAGTAGCTATGGTAGAAAAAGCAAATTCCGGGCACCCAGGTGGGCCTATGGGAGGAGCAGATTTTATGCATATTCTGTATTCAGAATTCTTCAATTTTGACCCTACAGATATGACTTGGGCTTTTAGAGATCGCTTTTTTATGGATGCTGGTCATTTGTCTACTTTAATGTATGCGCAATATTACCTTTTAGGAAACTATGCTAAAGAAGATATTGCAAACTTCAGACAATGGGGTTCTATCACTCCAGGTCACCCAGAAGTAGATTTTGAAAGAGGAATAGAAAATACTTCAGGACCATTAGGTCAAGGTCACACTATGGGAGTAGGAGCTGCAATTGCTGCAAAATATTTAAAAGCTCGTTTTGGTGATTGGATGAATCATAAAGTTTATGGTTTTATTTCAGATGGAGGTATTCAAGAAGAAGTTTCGCAAGGAGCAGGAAGAATTGCTGGTCACTTAGGGTTAAGTAACTTTATCATGTTCTTCGATTCTAACGATATTCAATTATCAACTTCTACAGACGAAGTAACTACAGAAGATACTGCAATGAAGTATGAGTCTTGGGGATGGAAAGTAGTAACTATTGATGGTCATAACCACGACGAAATTAGAAAAGCTTTAAAAGACGCAAATAACGAAACAGAAAAACCTACACTTATTATTGGTAAAACCGTAATAGGAAAAGGTTCTGTTACTGCAGAAGGAAAACCTTTTGAAGGGTACTGCGAATTACATGGTCAGCCAATTAGTAATACAGATGCAGACTATGAAAAAACCTTATTAAACTTAGGAGCAAATCCAGAAAAACCTTTTGATATCTATAAAGATGTTCAAGAGTTTTATAAAAATGTAATAGCTGAAAAAACAGCAAACGCTGCAAAAAAGAAAGCAGAAATAAATGCTTGGAGAGCAGAGAATAAAGAATTAGCAGATAAATTAGATTTCTTCCTTTCAGGAGAATTACCAGAATTAGATTTCTCTTCTGTATCCTTTAAAGAAGGTTTAGCTACAAGAGCTGCTTCTTCTGCTGTATTAGGTTATTTAGCAGAGAACGTAGAAAACATGATTGTTTCTTCAGCAGATTTATCTAATAGTGATAAAACAGATGGTTTCCTTAAGAAAACACATGCAATTCAAAAGAATGACTTTACAGGATCTTTCCTACAAGCGGGGGTTGCAGAGTTAACAATGGCTTGTATTGCTAACGGTATTGCTTTACATGGTGGAGTTATTCCTGTAGTAGCAACTTTCTTTGTGTTTTCAGATTATATGAAACCAGCAATTCGTTTAAGTGCACTTCAAGAGTTAGGAGTGAAATATGTTTGGACACATGATGCGTTTAGAGTAGGGGAAGACGGACCAACACACCAACCTATAGAGCAAGAAGCACAAATTCGTTTATTAGAAAAATTAAAGAACCACAGCGGAGATCCAAGTTTCTTAGCCTTACGTCCAGCAGATTCTGCTGAAACAGTTGTAGCTTGGAAAATGGCTTTAGAAAACAAGAAAAGACCAACAGGGTTAATTTTATCTAGACAAGGAATTAAAGATATTGAAGCGCAAGGAGACTCTAGATATAACGAAGCTTTAGCTGCAGAAAAAGGAGGTTACTTAGTAAAAGAAGTAGAGAATCCAGATGTTGTTTTAATTGCAAATGGTTCAGAGGTTTCAACATTAGTTGCTGCTGCAGAAATTTTAGAAAAAGAAAACAACCTAAAAGTGAATATAGCTTCGGTAATTTCAGAAGGAGTTTTCAGATTACAATCTAAAGAATATCAAAATAGCGTGATTCCTAAAAATAAACCATTATTCGGTTTAACAGCAGGATTACCTGTAAACTTAGAAGGTTTAGTTGGTGAAAACGGAAAAGTATTCGGTTTAGAACACTTTGGGTATTCTGCTCCAGCAAAAGTATTAGATGATAAATTTGGCTTTACTGGTGAGAAGGTAAGTCAGCAAGTATTAGAGTATTTAAAAACAGTATAAAACAATAGATATGAAATTTTTTATAGACACTGCAAATCTAGATCAAATTAAAGAAGCGCAAGATTTAGGCGTTTTAGATGGTGTGACAACAAACCCATCTTTAATGGCTAAAGAGGGTATTACTGGTCAAGAAAATATTTTAAACCACTACAAAAAGATTTGTGAACTAGTTGACGGAGATGTTTCTGCTGAGGTTATTTCAACAGATTTTGAAGGAATGGTGAAAGAAGGGGAAGCATTAGCAGCACTACACCCACAAATTGTAGTAAAACTTCCTATGATTGCAGATGGTGTAAAAGCATGTAAATATTTCTCTGATAAAGGAATTAAAACCAATGTAACTTTAGTTTTTTCTGCAGGACAAGCTTTGTTAGCAGCTAAAGCTGGAGCAACTTATGTTTCTCCTTTTTTAGGAAGATTAGATGACGTTTCTACAGATGGTTTAAACTTAATTGATGAAATTAGAATGATTTATGATAACTACGGTTTTCAAACAGAAATTCTAGCGGCTTCTATACGTCATACTATGCACGTTATTAACTGCGCTAAATTAGGAGCAGATGTAATGACAGGACCTTTATCTTCAATTAAAGGGTTATTAAATCACCCTTTAACCGACATCGGATTAGCTAAATTCTTAGAAGATTATAACAAAGGAAACTAAGAAGTTCTTTTCCAAAGAATATATGTAAAGCAGATTATAAGAAAATTATAGTCTGCTTTTTTATTTGCCATTTGCAAAACAAAAATATTTTCCATCTAAAATATTAATGTTATTTTGTATTCATAAAATCAAACTGTTATAATGCTTTTCTACCTAATACTGTTTCACGTATTTTCTTTTCAAGATCTTGGAGCAACTACAAACCAAACGCTTTTAAATTTTGATATTATTCTAAAAGGCAAGATAGTTGGTCAGTTGCAGGCTTCAAAGTCTTTTAAAGACTCTAAAATGCATTATCAGAGCAAAACCGATATCAGTACAAGGTTTATAAAAGAAATTCATGTAAACTATAAATATCATGTTGTTTTTAGCAACAATAAGCTGCAAGAATCAGATGTTAATGTGGTAGTGAATAATAAACCTCATGCAGAAACTAAAATAGAAAGAGAGCAAAATCACTATCTTGTTAAGCAAGAAAAGAAGGAGGCTAGAGTTTTTAAAGAAGCTATAAACTATAGTACAATTTTATTGTATTTTGAAGAACCAAAAAATATAAAACATTGTTTTTCTGAAGAAGAAGGAAAAATGAATACGATTGTGCCTCTTGGAAATCACACATATAAAAAAGTGAATGCTAGAGGAAATGAAAGTATTTATTATTATGAAAACGGAAAACTTATAAAAGCAGAAATAGATGGTGGCTTAATTAAGTTTCAAATACAAGCCAAATAAATAATAAAAGAAGAAATGAATATAGGATTAGTACTTTCTGGAGGAGGAGCAAGAGGAGTTGCGCATATAGGAGCTATTAAAGCTTTAGAAGAAGTTGGGATTTTTCCAACACATATCTCAGGAACAAGTGCAGGGGCAATTGTAGGAGGAATGTATGCCGCAGGTATGCCTTGGGAAGAAATTCTTCATTTTTTTAAAACAGTGCCAATTTTTAGAACGAATAATTTCGCCTTTTCTAAACCAGGATTTATAGATTCTGAAAAACTTGCAGCAGAATTTAAAGTATGTTTTCCAGATAATTCTTTTGAAAGTTTAAAGAAGCCCCTATACGTTACAGCAACCAATGTAGAGACAGGAAAACTGCGAATTTTTAGTTCAGGTGAAGTAATCAAACCAATTTTGGCTTCGGCATCTTTTCCTGGTGTTTTCACTCCGGTAAAAATTAAGAATGCCCATTATATTGATGGAGGTGTGCTTAATAACTTTCCAACAGAACCATTAAGAAAAAAGTGTGAAACCTTGATAGGTGTATATGTAAATCCGCTAACTCCTGTTAAAGCTAAAGATATTAAATACTCATATTCTGTTCTTAAAAGAGCTTATGATATTATGTCTGCTTCAGAGTCTTTAGCAAAGTTTTCAGATTGTAATATGGTTATTTCTCCAGATGAAATCATGCACTATGGTACATTTAGTATGAAAAACATGGACGAGATATTCGAGCTTGGTTACATAAGTACTATGGATAAATTGAAGAATAATATCTTCAATATAAGTAGATCAAAAAAATGATTTTATAGAAGTAATACCTTCTTTTTTAATATACTTAAAGGAGCTATTTAGCTATCTTCTTATTAAAAATAACAAGGTTTTATAGAAAACAAACAATTGCTAACGTATCTTTGCAACAAAATTAAGAGAAATGCACAAAGCTGGTTTTGTAAATATTATTGGTAACCCAAACGTTGGGAAGTCTACATTAATGAATGCCTTTGTTGGCGAAAAATTATCTATTATTACATCCAAGGCGCAAACAACGCGTCATAGAATTTTAGGTATTGTTAATGGAGATGATTTTCAGGTGGTCCTTTCAGATACACCAGGAATTATCAAGCCTGCTTACGAGTTGCAAGCTTCTATGATGGACTTTGTAAAGTCTGCTTTAGAAGATGCAGATGTGCTAATCTACATGGTAGAAATAGGGGAGAGAGAATTGAAAGATGAAGCTTTCTTTGATAAAATCACTAATTCAAAAATACCAGTATTACTTCTTTTAAATAAAATTGATAAGTCTGATCAGACGCAATTAGAAGAACAAGTGCAGTTGTGGCAATCAAAAGTGCCAAACGCAGAAATCTTTCCTATTTCAGCTTTAGAAGGATTTAATGTAAAAGAAGTTTTTGATAGAATTTTAGACTTACTTCCAGAATCACCACCTTTCTATCCAAAAGACCAACTTACAGACAAGCCGGAGCGTTTCTTTATTAACGAAACCATTAGAGAGAAAATATTAATACACTACAAAAAGGAAATTCCTTATGCTGTAGAAGTAGACACCGAAGAGTTTTTTGAAGAAGAAAAAATTATTCGTGTTCGATCTGTAATTATGGTAGAAAGAGACACACAAAAAGGAATTATTATAGGTCATAAAGGAGCTGCTTTAAAACGTGTTGGAGTTGAAGCTAGAAAAGACTTAGAAAAATTCTTTGGTAAACAAATACACTTAGAACTTTACGTTAAAGTAAATAAGAACTGGAGAAGCAATCAGCGACAGCTGAAACGTTTTGGTTATAATCAGTAATTATTAGTATTCTGTATGAATACCATTACTTCGCAAGGTGTCACGCATAAACCCATGTAATTCATGCATCTGTCCTGTACCAGTTTTCTTTCCTATGCTTCCGCCAAAGTAAAGAGCAAACCAAATAAGGACCATAAACAGCGTTACAAATAACTGTAGTGAGTAATTGGTGTCTAAAGTCCAATTGCTATATGCCCATACGCCAAATCCAAAAAATAAACACGCCACTATAAAGTGGAAAAACATAAACATGGTCCAAACCGTTGGGTTTGGTCCAAACAACCCACGAATAGTACAAGTGCCTTTTGTGTCGTTTTCGCTAATTTCTAAATGTAATTGTGGAGACCAAAAGTGCTGTTTCACTTTAGGAATCTTGATAAAAACATGATCATCTATTCTAGAAACTATAAAATCACTTTGTGTGTTTTTAGTGTCCTCAAAGATTTTTAAAAGCGTTTGGTTATCCTGTTTTACATCAAATTTAAAACGAGGCCTTAATACAATTTCGTTGCTTAGTGACATTTATTTAACTTTAAAGCTTCTAATGTAAAGATTTTTTATAGTCTCTTTTGTATTTATTTTCAGCTAATTGAAAATAAATTAAAATTGTTAAATAACTAAACACTACCTTTGCAAGCGCTTACAGGATATGTAATGCAGATTAAAACAAGAAATATGAGTAATATAGTAGCTATTGTCGGAAGACCAAATGTAGGAAAGTCCACATTTTTTAATCGTTTAATTCAACGTAGAGAAGCCATTGTCGATGCGGTAAGTGGGGTAACTAGAGATAGACATTACGGAAAAAGTGACTGGAACGGAAAGGAATTTTCGCTTATTGATACAGGAGGATATGTAAAGGGAAGCGATGATATTTTTGAAGCAGAAATAGACAAGCAAGTAGAGTTAGCTATAGATGAAGCAGATGCTATAATTTTTATGGTGGATGTAGAATCTGGTGTAACAGGAATGGATGAGGATGTTGCTAAATTACTTCGTAAAGTAGATAAGCCTGTTTTTTTAGTTGTTAATAAAGTAGATAACGGAAAAAGAGCTGAAGATGCAGTAGAGTTCTATAGTCTAGGATTAGGGGAGTATTTTACTATTGCAAGTATAAACGGAAGTGGAACAGGAGATTTATTAGATGCTCTTGTAGAAGCTTTACCAGAAAAAACAGAAGAGGAAGCTGCAGCAGAAAAAGATGAGTTACCTCGTTTTGCTGTTGTAGGAAGACCAAACGCAGGGAAATCTTCATTCATTAATGCATTAATAGGAGAGGATAGATATATCGTTACAGATATAGCGGGTACTACAAGAGATTCTATAGATACAAAATACAACCGTTTTGGTTTCGAATTTAATCTCGTAGATACTGCTGGGATTAGAAAAAAATCGAAAGTAAAAGAGGATTTAGAATTCTATTCTGTAATGCGTAGTGTAAGAGCTATCGAGCATTGTGATGTTTGTCTTTTAGTTTTAGATGCTACTCGTGGTTTCGATGGTCAGGTACAAAATATCTTTTGGCTTGCAGAACGTAACAGAAAAGGTATCGTAATCCTGGTAAATAAATGGGATTTAATTGAAAAAGATACTAAAACTACTAAGCAGTTTGAAGCTTATATTAGAGAGCAAATTTCTCCTTTTACCGATGTGCCAATTGTGTTTATTTCGGTATTAAACAAACAACGTATTTACAAAGCAATTGAAACAGCTGTTGAGGTTTATCAAAACCGTACAAAACGAATTAAAACAAGTGAGTTAAATGACGTTATGTTGCCGATAATTGAAAATTATCCGCCACCAGCTTATAAAGCTAAATACGTAAAGATTAAGTATGTCATGCAGTTGCCAACGCCGCAACCACAGTTTGCTTTCTTCTGTAATTTACCACAGTATATAAAAGAACCATATAAACGTTTCTTGGAGAACAAACTACGTGAGAAGTTTAACTTTCACGGTGTTCCAGTAAGTGTTTATATGCGTAAGAAGTAATAAATAGATTGCTATATAAAAGCGATATAAAAGAAAAGGCTCTACGTTATGTAGAGCCTTTTTTTATGTGATAAAATGGAATTTTGAATTAGATGTTTTGAAAGTTTTTGTGAATTTACCAACTTCCACCAGCGCCACCACCAGAGAATCCTCCGCCACCGAAACCTCCTCCGAAGCCACCGCCCCCAAATCCTCCTCCAGAAGAACCTCCAAAGCTACCGCCGCCATAGCCGCCTCTTCCCATATTGCTTAAGATAATAGCGTCAAGAATGCTAAAACCACCACCTTTGTTGCTTCCAGAACCACCGCTGCCACCGCCCCGTTGGTTTTTTGAAAGAGAAACAATGATGATTATAAAAACAATAATCATAAAGAAAATAAATCCTACAGGTATTTCATCTTTTTTAGATTGTTTTCTAGTACCTTGATATTCTCCCATTAAAACCTCGAAAATAGCATCGGTACCTTTATCTAGTCCGCTGTAATAATCTCCTCTTTTAAATTCAGGGATGATAACGTTTCGGGTAAGTTCACCAACAATACCTGCGGTAAGTCTGTGCTCAACACCATAGCCAGGAGAAATCCATATCTTACGATCGTTCCTTGCTAATAAGATAAACACCCCATTATCTTCTTTTGCTTGCCCAATACCCCAATCATGAGCCCATTTAGCCGATAAAAGCCCGATGTTCTCTCCTTTGGTTGTTGGTATAATTGCTACCACAATTTGCGTAGAAGTAGTGTCAGAATATCTAATAAGCTTCTGTTCTAAGTTGTTTTTTTCTGAATTAGAAAGTAAAGCTGCGTAATCGTATACGCTTGTTTGTTCTTTTGGAATTGCAGGAATATCAAACTGTGCTAATAAGTTTTGCGAAAAGCATAAACCTATCAACAGTATTATAATATACTTTATTTGTTGGGGTTTTATCATTAGCCTTTTGAAATGTCGTTTGGTAATTCGTTAATATCTGAATGATGCCAAGGGAAATGTTTTTCTAGTACAACACCAGCTTTTAAAATACCATCTACAAGACCTTGTTTAAAATTTCCTGCTTTAAAATGTGTTTGAATTACGTCTTTAGTAGAGTTCCAAAAATCTTTTCCTACAATATCGTTAATGCCTTTGTCTCCATAAATAACAAAGGTTTGGTCTTCTACAGCAACGTAAATTAAAACACCATTCTGTTCTTTGGTATTGTCCATTTTTAGATAATGGAACACTTCCATAGCGCGATCAAAAACGTCTTTTTTAGAAGATTTTTCAAGATGTACGCGAATTTCTCCAGACGTATTTTTTTCGGCAGTACGAATAGCTTCAACAATCTCTAGTTCTTCTTGTGCAGTTAAAAAATCTTCTATTTTAGACATCTTTATTCTAGTTAAAATCGAATTCTACATCTACTGGCTTTTCAGCTCCAGCTTCAGCATCAAAATATGGTTTTCCTTCAAAGTTAAAAATACCCGCTAATATAGAATTAGGGAATGTTTTAACATGTGTATTGTAAGGTTTTATAGCTTCGTTGTAACGAGTTCTAGCGGTTTGAATCGTGTTTTCTGTGCTAGTTAATTCGTCTTGAAGTTTTAAGAAATTCTGATTAGCTTTTAATTCAGGATATCTTTCAACTGTTACTAATAAACGAGATAAAGCACTGCTTAATCCACCTTGCGCTTGGTTGAATTGCTTTAATTGTTCTGGTGTAATATTAGAAGGGTCGATAGTTGTTTTGGTAGCTTCGCTTCTTGCTTTAATTACTGCTTCTAGAGTGTTTCTCTCAAAATCTGCAGCACCTTTAACAGTGTTTACTAGATTTCCGATAAGATCGTTTCTACGTTGGTAAGAAGTTTGGACATTACCCCAAGATTCACTTACATTTTCATTAAGTCTTACTGCTGTATTGTTAAATCCTACAGCCCAATTATAAAGACCAAAGCCAATAACGGCTATGATAATTACTGGTATTAACCATTTTTTCATGATAAATTGTTTTAAGTGTTTGCGTTTGTTTTATTAGTAGCAAATGTAACGAGAATGTTACAGTTGTTCTTTAATTTTGATGAGTTGATTTTTAACTCCTTCTAATTTACTAATAATCTCAAATTTTGAAAGGGTTTTTTGCTTTTCTTCTTTTAAATGTGTTTTTGCACCTTCTAAAGTAAAGCCTCTTACTTTTACTAAATGGTAAATAAGTTTTAGATTGTTTACATCTTCAGGTGTGAATTTCCTGTTTCCTTTTGCGTTTTTCTTAGGTTTAAGGATATCGAATTCCTTTTCCCAAAAACGTATTAAAGATGTGTTCACATCAAAAGCCTTGGCAAGTTCGCCAATTCCGTAATATCGTTTTTCAGGTAACTCTATAAACATTTAAATCTAGTCTAAAGATTGATTTTCTAAAGCAGCATGCTTTAATAGTTCATTAAACTCTTCTGCAGTTAAACTTCCGTAGTAAAAGTTTATTGGGTTTATTCGTTGCTCGTCTTTAAAAACTTCGTAGTGAAGGTGAGGTGCTTCACTTCTTCCTGTGCTTCCTACAAATCCAATTACATCACCACGTTTTACTTTTTGGTTCTTTCTTACATTGTACTTGTATAAATGTGCATAAAGAGAAACATAGCCGTAACCGTGATCTATTCTAATATGGTTTCCGTAACCTGCAGCATTGCTATCTGCACGTTCTACAACACCATCGCCAGTAGCGTAAACTGGTGTTCCTCTAGGAGCGGTAAAGTCCATTCCCCAGTGCATTTTTCTTGCTTTGGTAAAAGGATCGGTACGCATACCGTAACCAGAGGCCATACGCGTTAAGTCTTCGTTTCGTATTGGTTGTATAGCCGGGATAGCAGCTAGAAGTTTTTCTTTTTCTTTGGCAAGGGTAGCAATTTCATCTAATGATTTCGACTGAACAACAATACGTTTTTGTAACCTGTCAATACGTTTGTTGCTTTCTATGATAAGTTTTGAATTATCGTAGCCTTCAAAACCTTTGTATCTGTTAATTCCACCAAAACCAGCTTTTCTTTGCTCTTCAGGAATTGGGTTAGCTTCAAAATAGTGTCTGTAAATATTATTGTCTCTGTCCTCAATATTTGCAAGAACAGCTTCTGCTTCATCAAACTTTTTGTTTAGTAATTCGAAGTTTAATTTTAGATTTTGAAGCTCTCTATTTAAGGCTTTTTCTTTAGGGGATTCTAAATAATGACTAGCAATAAAAACAAAAAAGAAACCAAACAATGCAGCAGCACTTAAAAATAGTGTAACGTACTTAATTGTGCGTCTTTTTTTACGCTCTATTTTTCGATAGGAGAGCGTTTCGGAATCATAATAATATTTTACCTTACTCATTACTTATTTTATTCTATTTTTGCAATTATTATTAAAGTTGGTTTTCCACTTAATAGTTAACAGCAAACGAACAAACTTACAAAATATTATCAAATAATTTTTTAACTTTAATAGTTAGTATGTTTAGAATTAACAAAATATTAAGCTGTAAGTCGTTGTAAGTTTGTGAAGAAAAATAAATTAACAGAAATAAGATATTAATACAAGTACATGAAGTCTCAAGATATTCGCTCTAAATTTTTAAGTTTTTTCGAACAAAAAAAACATAGCATCGTGCCGTCTGCACCAATGGTGTTAAAAGATGATCCAACTTTAATGTTTGTTAATTCTGGAATGGCTCCTTTTAAAGAATATTTCTTAGGAAACGCCCAGCCCAAAAATAGCAGAATAGCCGATAGCCAAAAGTGTTTGCGTGTTTCAGGAAAGCACAATGATTTAGAGGAAGTAGGATATGATACCTATCATCACACGCTTTTTGAGATGTTAGGAAACTGGAGTTTTGGCGATTACTTTAAAAAGGAAGCTATCGCTTGGGCTTGGGAGCTTTTAACAGAAGTTTACGGTATTGATAAAGATATCTTATATGTTACGGTTTTTGAAGGAAGTGATGATGCCGATAACCTTAAAATGGATACCGAAGCTTATGATATTTGGAAACAATATATTTCTGAAGACCGAATCTTAAAAGGAAATAAAAAAGATAATTTCTGGGAAATGGGTGAGCAAGGGCCATGCGGACCTTGTAGTGAAATTCATGTAGATATTCGTTCTGCAGAAGAAAAAGCTAAAGTAGATGGTAAATCTTTAGTGAATATGGACCATCCACAGGTTGTGGAAATTTGGAACTTAGTATTCATGCAATACAACCGTAAAGCAAATGGTTCCTTAGAGATTTTACCAAATAAACATATTGATACAGGTATGGGGTTTGAGCGTCTTTGTATGGTTTTACAAGGAGTACAGTCTAATTATGATACCGATGTATTTACGCCTATTATTAGAGAAATTGAAACCATAACAGATAAAGATTATGGTAAAGAAGAAAAAGTCGATGTTGCTATTAGAGTAATTTCAGACCACGTACGTGCGGTAGCTTTTTCTATTGCCGACGGACAATTGCCATCAAATACAGGTGCAGGTTATGTGATTCGTAGAATTTTACGTCGTGCGGTTCGTTACGGATTTACTTTCTTAGATAAAAAAGAACCATTTATTTATAGATTGGTAGACGTTCTTGTAAAGAAAATGGGGGAAGCTTTTCCTGAATTAAAAGTACAACGCCAACTTATTGAAAACGTAATTAAGGAAGAAGAAGCTTCTTTCTTAAGAACTTTAGATCAAGGCTTAATGCTTTTAGATCGTATAGTTGAATCTGCAAAAACAAAAGAAATTTCTGGAGCAAAAGTTTTTGAACTTAAAGATACATACGGTTTTCCAGAGGATTTAACCGATTTAATTCTTAGAGAAAAAGGCTTTACTTATAATGTTGAAGATTTTGAAAAGAAACTAAAAGAGCAACAAGACAGAGGTAAAAAAGCATCAGAATTAAAATCAGACGACTGGACGGTTTTAATTGATGACGAAGAACAAGAATTTATAGGTTATGATACACTTGAAGCACAAGTGAAAATTGTAAAGTATAGAAAAGTAGTTTCTAAAAAAGATGGGGAACTTTACCAATTAGTGTTTAATCTTACTCCGTTCTACGCAGAAGGAGGAGGGCAAGTTGGTGATAAAGGATATTTAGAAGATGCTCAAGGAGATGTAATTTATATTGTTGATACCAAAAAAGAAAACAATGTATCTATTCATTTCGCTAAGAGCTTACCAAAAGATGTAAATGCAACTTTTAAAGCTTCTGTAGATGCTAAGCAACGTTACAGAACAGAATGTAACCACACAGCAACACACTTATTGCATCAGGCTTTAAGAGAAGTTTTAGGGGATCATGTAGAGCAAAAAGGTTCTGCAGTTCATTCTAAATACTTACGTTTTGATTTTTCACACTTTTCAAAATTAACCGTAGAAGAATTACGCGAAGTAGAAAACTTCGTAAACAGAAGAATTGATGGAAAGTTACCTTTAGAAGAACAACGAAACATTCCTATGCAAAAAGCCCTTGACGAAGGTGCAATGGCGCTTTTTGGTGAGAAATACGGTGACACCGTTCGTGCAGTTCGTTTCGGACAATCCATCGAGCTTTGTGGAGGAACACATGTAAAAAACACCGGAGATATCTGGCATTTTAAAATTGTTTCAGAAGGAGCTGTAGCTTCAGGTATTCGTCGTATTGAAGCGATAACAAGTGATGCGGTTAAAGATTTCTATGCAGAAAACAATAAAGCGTTTTTCGAAATGAAAGATTTGCTTAATAATGCTAAAGAGCCAGTAAAAGCATTGCAAAACTTACAAGCTGAAAATTCAGAATTAAAAAAACAAATTGAAGCTTTATTAAAAGATAAGGCTAAAAATATAATAAACGATTTAAGAAACGAGTTAACCGAAGTAAACGGTATTCAGTTTTTAGCAAAGAAATTAGATTTAGATGCAGCAGGAATTAAAGATGTTTGCTTTAATTTAGGTCAGAACCAGTCTAATATATTCTTGCTTTTCGCAACCGAGCAAAACGGTAAAGCATTACTGTCTTGTTACATTTCTAAAGAATTGGTAGCAGAAAGAGACTTAAATGCAGGAACGGTTGTAAGAGAATTAGGAAAACACATCCAAGGAGGTGGCGGTGGTCAGCCTTTCTTTGCTACTGCAGGAGGGAAAAATCCAGACGGAATCGAAACCGCTCTAAACGAAGCTAAGAGTTATTTAGCTTAATACATCTCCTTTTTAGGAGTAAAAGAGAATGAACTTCTTAACAAAAATACCAATCCATCAACAAGAGAATAATCTTATAGATTATAATTCTAAACTCTTGTTGATTGGATCTTGTTTTTCTGAAAACATAGGAAGTAAATTTGATTATTTTAAGTTTCAGAATACCATAAACCCTTTCGGTATTTTGTTTCATCCAAAAGCTATTGAAGCTTTAATTGTAAATGCTATTGAAGAAAAAGAATTCACAGAACAGGATATCTTTTTCCATAACGAACAATGGCATTGTTTTGATGCGCACTCTTTACTTAGCAATACTTCTAAAGAAGTTTTACTGCAACAACTAAACGAAAGGATTACAGCAACAAAGACGCAATTACAAGAAGTTTCTCATATAATAATAACATTAGGGACTTCTTGGGTGTATAATCATATTGCTAACGATAAAACCGTTGCAAACTGTCATAAGGTTCCTCAAAAAGAGTTCGAAAAGCAAATACTTTCTGTAGATACTATTTTACAATCTCTCGAAAATATAGAAAAATCTATCAGGAGGCTGAATAAAAAGACTTCTGTGATTTTCACCGTTTCTCCCGTGCGACATATAAAAGACGGTTTTGTAGAAAACACACAAAGCAAAGCGCATTTAATTGCTGCAATACATCAATTCTTGGTTAAGAACCCTCAAAACTATTATTTTCCGAGTTACGAAATCATGATGGATGAACTTCGTGATTATCGTTTCTATAAGGAAGATATGTTACACCCAAATGAAATAGCGGTAAATTATATATGGGAGCGGTTTAAACAGACCTGGATTTCTCCTAAATCAGAAGTTACAATGAAAGAAGTTGCTGTTATTCAAAAAGGCTTAAGGCATAAACCTTTTAATCCAAGTTCAAAAGCGCATCTTCAATTTGTAGAAAATATTAAAAATAGGTCAGAGCAATTACTTCAAAAACATCCTTTTATGGAGTTTTAAGATGTTGGTAATTAATTGATAAGCGTTTTGACTAATATATTTTCTTTTCAACGAAATTAATCTTCAACTCTCAAATAAAAGACTAAATTTACAATGCTATTAATCAAGTTTCATTTTAAACATCAATAACAAGATTTATCATAAAAGATTTTGTTGTTGATGTTTTTTTATATGTATTTTTGAAATATGCGAAAAATTCTACTCGGTGTTATAATTGCTCTGGCTGTTTTATTCACTTTTAAATACTGTGAAAGTAAAAAACAAGAAAGTATTGTGCTTAAAGAAAGCTCAGCACTAATTCAAGAGCAAATAAAAAATGTTGGAAAGCTTGTAGTTACAGAAGGACACTTCAGTGAAGTTTTTAATTATAAAAGTTCTAAAGAAATATTCGGACAGTATTATACTTCAGATAAAAAAGCATTGGTGGTAGTTAATGCCGATGTGACTATCGCTTTCGATTTAAGTAAAATCGAATACGAAATAGATGAGGCTAATAAAATCTTAATCATAAAAAGTATTCCGAAGGAAGAAATAAAAATTAGTCCAGATTTAGAATACTATGATATTCAAGCGGATTTCTTTAATCCCTTTGAAGCGAAAGATTATAACGACATTAAAGAAACTATAAAAGCTTCCTTAGTGAAAAAACTAGAGGATTCCGATTTAAAAGCGAATGCTAAAAACAGATTGATTAGTGAGCTGTCCAAATTTTATATTTTAACAAATTCACTAGGATGGACACTGCAGTATAACGAAACTCCAATCTTAAAACCAGAAGCCTTTAATACCTTAAAATTATAGTTTTTGGCTTAAGCTAAACCAGCCTCCGCCATTCATAGCTTCTATACCTTGAGCCTTTAAAATAGTTGCCGCACTGCCAGAACGCATTCCGCTTGCGCAACAAGTAATTACCGGTTTGTTAAGTTTTTTTATCTCGTTAATTTTGCTATTTATTACTTGTAACGGTATGTTTTTAGATCCAGGAATTGCTCCTTGGTCATACTCTCCTTTAGTTCTTACATCTATTATCAATGTGCCTCTAGATTGAAAATCTTTAATTTTCTTAGATTTATTTCCAAAAATTGAATTTAATATTCCCATAATTTTATTTTTAAGCAAATTACCGCTATTTTTCTCTGTTTATTTGTAACAAGAGTTACAAGCTCTCTTTATAAGCATATTTAATTTTGATGAAGAAACCAGAAACTAGAAAAGAAGAAATAATAAATACTGCAGCTAAGCTATTTAAAGAAAAAGGTTATAGCGCAGTAACTATGCGTGACTTGGCAACGGCAATGGGGATGAAGGCAGCAAGTCTTTATAATCATATCAATTCTAAACAAGATATTTTAAATGCTATCATTATTTCTTTGGCAGAAGAGTTTCGGAATGGCATGCGATTAATTCACGATTCAGATGGTTCATGTGTTGATAAATTAAAAAAAATCATAGAACTAAATGTAGAAATTTCAAGGCAGAATAGTTTCGCTATGGCCTCCTTAAATAACGATTGGATGCATTTAGAGGAAAAAATGATGTACTATCAAAAGTTGAAAAAGGATTACGAAACCGATTTCAGAAACATATTAATAACCGGCATAGAAAAAGGAGAAATTGTAAATATAAATCCCGACGTTATGATGTTTTCTATGCTTACAACCTTACGTTCACTTTATATATGGATACCTAAAAAAGAAGATGTTAACCCAAGGGAACTATCAGAAAACCTGAATGTGATTTTAGTAAAAGGAGTATTAACTTAATATAAGATTATTTTATTATATTTGACATCAGACTAACAAGTGTTAGTTGAAGATTTAAGTTTAACATAACAGTTTCTTTTTCTTTTACAGGCCGAATATGGCTAAATTTAGAAAAACGAATTAAAGATAGAATGGCAGAATTTTACAAACTAAAAGTTGCAGACATTTATAAAGAAACCGATGATACTTCGGTAATCACTTTCGATATCCCTTCAGACTTACAAGATGTATTTAAGTTTAGACAGGGTCAACACTTAACCTTAAAAGCAGATATTAACGGAGAAGACGTTCGTCGTTCTTATTCCTTATGCTCTAGTCCAATAGATAACCAATGGCGGGTAGCTGTAAAGTTAATTCCTGGCGGTAAGTTTTCAAGCTTTGTAAATAATGAACTTCAGGCAAATGATACGCTTGAAGTCATGAAACCTAGCGGAACTTTCGGTGTGGAGGTCAACGTAGAAAAATCTAAAAACTATTTGTTTTTTGCTGCAGGATCTGGTATTACACCAGTTTTGTCTATGATAAAAACGCATTTACAAGGCGAGCCAAATTCTACTTGTAAACTGTTTTATGTGAATAAGACAGCAAAATCCATTATCTTTAAGGAAGAATTAGAGCAACTTAGAAATACCTATTTCGGAAGATTAGAAATTTATTATTTCTTAACCAAAGAGCGTCGCGATATCGAATTGTTTAACGGACGTTTTGATGATGAAAAAATGCAAGTCCTCACCAAAACATTCATCGATATTCCAGACACTAGCGAAGTGTTTCTATGTGGGCCAGAAAAAATGGTACATTATGTAAGTGATTATTTAATCAAAGCCGGGCTGCCTAAAGAATTGGTGCATTTCGAGCTGTTTGTTACCGGACTATCAGAAGAAGATATCAAACGTGCTGAGCGTCTAGCCAAACAAAATGTAGAAGGCGTGGAAGTCACTATCGTCGATGGCGGTAAAGAATTCGCATTCACCATGACCAAGGAGTACGACAATATTTTAGATGCTGCCTTAGGTGCTGGTGCCGATTTACCTTTCGCCTGTAAAGGTGGGGTGTGTAGCACCTGTAAATGTAAGGTCGTGGATGGCGCGGTAGAGATGAAAATCAATTACGCTTTAGACGATAAAGAGGTGTCACAAAACTTGGTGCTTAGCTGTCAGGCGGTACCAACTACAGAAAAAGTTGTTGTCGATTTCGACGTTTAATATAAACATTTGGGCGTTACCCTAAAGGGTCGGGCTTTCGGCAGTCGCTCTCTACGAGGAGCTCCAACAAAGCCTCAATCCCTAACGCACTAATCAGCCTACAAAAGGCATAATCAGAAATCAGTGATTGTTTACAAGTCCGGTTTCTAATTAAAATAAAAAATAAGTTCAATAAGCGAAAGGCGATGAGCCCAGAGCGAAAAGCTACTATTATGAGTGAAGAACAAATAAAAAATCTAGAAAAACAATTCGAAGAACGTATCGCAAGAGACGAGAAAATCGAACCTAAAGACTGGATGCCAGAAAAATACCGTAAAACACATATTCGTCAAATGTCGCAACACGCACATTCCGAAATTGTAGGGATGCTTCCAGAAGGTAACTGGATTACCAGAGCGCCATCTTTAAGACGTAAAGTAGCGCTTCTTGCTAAAGTACAAGATGAGGCTGGTCACGGACTCTACTTGTATTCGGCAACAGAAACTCTTGGGATTTCACGAGACGAAATGTACGAGCAACTCCATACCGGAAAAGCTAAATACTCTTCCATTTTTAACTACCCAACAATTACATGGGCAGATATGGGAGCCATTGGTTGGTTGGTAGATGGTGCAGCCATTATTAACCAAGTGCCACTTTGTAATACCTCTTACGGACCGTATGCAAGAGCGATGATTCGTGTGTGTAAAGAAGAAAGTTTCCACCAAAGACAAGGTTTCGAAATCATGCTAAAACTTAGTAATGGTACGCCAGAACAAAAGGAAATGGCGCAAGATGCCCTAAACCGTTGGTGGTGGCCAGCATTAATGATGCTTGGACCTACAGATGCAGAGTCTGTTCACACAGAACAATCTATGAAATGGAAACTGAAAAGAAAATCTAATGACGATCTGCGTCAGCAGTTTATAGATCAAACAGTGCCGCAAGCCGATATTTTAGGTTTAACCATTCCAGATCCAGATTTAAAATGGAACGAAGAACGCGGAAGCTACGATTTCGGTGAAATTAACTGGGACGAGTTTTGGCAAGTGGTTAAAGGTCACGGACCATGTAACAAAGAACGTATGAAAGCTAGAGTAGGAGCATGGGAGCGCGGAGAATGGGTTCGTGATGCAGCTATGGCTTATGCAGAAAAATCACAGGAAAGAAAGAAAAAACAAGTAATCTAAAAAAAGAACTTGAAAATGATCTTACACTGCAAATCGAATACATTTCGAAAGGCAAGTGAGAGTTCAATTTCAATTTAATATATAAATAATATGTCAACAAAAAACTGGCCTCTTTGGGAAGTCTTCGTAAGAAGTAAAAACGGATTAGAACACAGACATTTTGGTAGTCTTCACGCTGCAGATGCAGATATGGCTCTAGAAAATGCACGTGATGTATATACAAGAAGAAATGAAGGCGTAAGTATTTGGGTTGTAGAATCAAAAAATATTACAGCATCAAACCCAGAGCATAATGGCGAAATGTTTGAGCCTGCTCAAGATAAAGTATACCGTCACCCAACGTTTTACGATCTACCAGACGAAGTGAAGCATATGTAAAGGTGAAACTGAACTTGAAGCTGATTTAGCTAAATTGAAAAATGAAAATGATCAGCTTATTAGAATTATTGTCACAAGAATTAAAAATATAAATTGAAGGGATTTCGAATTCGATTTCAATTTCAATTTCAATTTCAACATGAAACAAAACTTATATAATTACATACTTGGAATAGCAGATAACAGCTTAATCCTTGGTCAGCGCATGGGAGAACTATGTGGCCATGGTCCAAGTTTAGAAACCGATATCGCGTGCACCAATATCTCATTAGATTTATTCGGTCAGGTGCGTAGCTATTTTCAATATGCATCAAAATTAGCAGGTGATGGTAGAACAGAAGATGATATTGCCATGCTTCGTCAAGAGCGTGAATATGTAAATGTCTTATTGGTAGAACAACCAAATACAGACTTTGCTTATACCATAGCACGTCACTTTCTTTTTGATGTATACCACTTATTATTCCTTACAGAATTAGAGAAAAGTAAAGACTTAACACTTTCTGCAATTGCGAAAAAATGTATTAAAGAAGTGCGTTACCATGAGCGATTTACTTCAGATTGGATGAAGCGTTTAGGTGATGGTACAGCAGAAAGTAAAGCCAAAATACAAGAAGCTATAAACGATTTATGGACCTATACCGATGAATTATTCCATCAAACGAAGGCCGATAAAGCTATGGTTGCAGAAGGAATAGGTGTAGATGTTACCAAGCTAAAAGACGCCTATTACGAAAAAGTAAACGAAGTTTTAACCGAAGCGACTTTAGAAACACCAGAATCTAAATACTTCCAAAAAGGAGGTAAAAAAGGTATTCATACAGAACATATGGGCTATTTGTTGGCAGAACTGCAATACATGCAGCGTGCTTACCCAAATATGGAATGGTAAAACAGAAATGTCATTCAGAGCGAAAGCGAAGAATTTCATGATAAAAAGAAAATAGAATAACGAAATCGAACACGAAGTTGAAACGCCAGATGTGAATTTTTAACTCCGAATTCAATTTCAATTTCAATTTCAACAACAAATGACAACAACAGAACAAAATATAGACGACATCTTAGTTCCAATCTTGGAGCAAGTTTCAGATCCTGAAATTCCGGTCCTGTCTATTATGGATATGGGGGTGGTACGTTCTGCAGTTATCGAAAATAATACAGTTAAAGTGCAAATCACACCAACCTACAGCGGCTGTCCTGCAATGGACGTTATTGGTGATGATATTAAAGCGGCTTTAAAACACGCAGGTTACGATTCTGAAGTAGAATTAATTCTGCACCCAGCTTGGACCACCGATTGGATTACGCCACGAGGTAGAAAAGCATTAGAAGATTACGGAATTGCAGCACCTCTTGGGCCGGAAGCCGATAAAGATGTATTGCTGCACGGAAAACGTTTTGTGAAGTGTACCAATTGTGGTTCGCAAAACACACGATTAGTCAGTCAGTTTGGTTCAACAGCGTGTAAAGCACAATTTCAGTGTGATGACTGCCAAGAGCCGTTCGACTATTTTAAATGTTTAAAATAAAAGTTATTTAAAACGAAGGGAAAATCTTCTTTAAGACCATCCCTTTTTTTTATGACAAACAAAATATAAGGTATGAGCAATAATTCAATCGAATTAAAAATCGAAAACAAAATCGCCTTCATTACACTAAACAGGCCAGAAGTTTTCAATAGTTTTAATCGCGAAATGGCTTTGCGTTTGCAAAGTGTTTTAGACGACTGTGAAAACAATCCGGAAGTTAGAGCCATGGTGTTAACCGGAAACGGAAAAGCATTTTGTGCAGGTCAAGATTTAAAAGAAGTAACCAGTCCGGAGTTAAATCCGGGATTCAAAAAAATCCTCGAAGAACATTACAATCCTATAATTACCAGAATCCGAAAAATTAAAAAACCAATTATAGGCGCTATAAATGGTGTGGCAGCTGGTGCAGGAGCAAATATTGCATTAGCCTGTGATATTGTAGTGGCTCATGAAAAAGTGAGCTTCATTCAAGCTTTTAGCTTAATAGGTTTAGTTCCTGATAGTGCAGGAACCTTCTTCTTACCGCGATTAATCGGTTTTCAAAAAGCGCAAGCCTTAGCTATGTTAGGAGATAAGATTTCTGCTGAAGAAGCAGAGAAAATGGGAATGATTTATAAAATGATTCCTTTAGAAAGCTTCGATGAAGAAGTAAATAAACTTGCATTGAAACTCGCTAATATGCCAACAAAAGCTTTAGGCTTAATCAAAGAGTTATTCAATAGCTCGATGACAAATACCTTAGAGCAACAATTAGCTCTAGAATCTAAATTACAGATTGAAGCGGCTCAAACAGAAGATTATGCTGAAGGAGTTTCTGCTTTTATTGAAAAAAGAAAACCTGAGTTTAAAGGGAAATAAGAAAGTTCGAATAAGGTTGCTTCCCGCAACTTAAATTCGATAATATAATTAAATAAACAGATTTGTTATTCCTACGCAGATAGGAATCCACAATAAAAATATAAAACATGAACGTAGGAATTATAGGTTCAGGAACCATGGGAAGTGGCATAGCGCAAGTTGCGGCCACTGCTGGTTGCCAAGTGAAATTATACGATACCAATCAAGCGGCTTTAGATAAAGCTAAGGCGTCTCTTGAGAAAATATTATCTCGTTTAATCGAGAAAGGTAGAATGGATTCTGCAGAAAAAAACAGAATTCAATCGAATATTTCTTATGTCGTTGAATTGAAAAGTTTAGCAGATTCAAACCTAACCATCGAAGCTATTATTGAAAACCTTGACATTAAGAAAAAAGTATTTTCAGAATTAGAGTCTTATGTTGCAGACGATTGTATTATCGCTTCCAACACCTCTAGTTTGTCTATCGCTTCCATTGCCTCATCACTTCAAAAGCCTGAACGTTGTGTTGGGATTCACTTTTTTAATCCAGCACCATTAATGAAGCTGGTAGAGGTTATTCCTGCAATTCAAACCTCAAAAGAAGTTCTTGAAAAGTCCATACAAACCATTAGCGATTGGAAAAAAACAGTCGCTGTTGCTAAAGACACTCCTGGATTTATCGTGAATAGAGTAGCACGTCCATTTTATGGTGAAGCATTACGAATTTACGAGGAAGGTATAGCTGACTTTGCAACGATTGATGATGCAATGAAACAAGTTGGTGGTTTTAGAATGGGACCATTCGAACTCATGGATTTCATTGGAAATGATGTGAATTATACCGTTACCGAAACCGTATTTACGGCCTTCTATTTCGATCCGAGATATAAGCCATCTTTTACACAAAAACGCTTTTCAGAAGCAGGCTACCTAGGAAGAAAATCAGGAAAAGGATATTATGATTATTCTGAAGGTGCTGTAAAACCAGAACCAAAACAAGATAAAGAATTAGCAAATCAAATATTCGATAGAGTATTGGTGATGCTAATCAACGAAGCGGCAGATGCCTTGTTTTTAAACATCGCCTCAGCCGAAGATATTGACAATGCCATGACTAAAGGGGTTAACTACCCAAAAGGACTATTGGCTTGGGCAGATGAAAAAGGTATCGATTGGTGCGTTTCAAAATTAGACGATTTATATAACGAATACCACGAAGACAGATACCGTTGTAGTCCGTTGTTAAGACGAATGAATAATAAAGGAATGACGTTTTTTAAATAGACATTTAAGGTATTAGGGATTTGGAAATAGGAATTAGTATGAAAAGCAACTACCATTTTAAGTTCGAAGATTTACAAGTTTATCAAAAAGCTATGGATTTCGGTGAAGTGGTAAATGCTTTAGTGAAAGACTTTCCAAATCATGAACTGTATGGGCTTTCATCACAATTCAGGAGGGCAGCAGATTCTATAGCATTGAATATTGCTGAAGGATATCCAGGCTCAGATGCACAATTCGTTAAGCATATAAATCATGCTATTTACAGTGCCAATGAGTGTGTGAGTTGCAGTACGAAAGCCAAAAGAAGATTTTATATTAGCTTTGAAAAAGATGAAGAGAATAGAAAATTAATTTCAGAATTAACAAAAATGCTATCTTCATTAAGAAGAAAAATTTTAGAACGAACTAATCCCTAATCCCTAATAACTAATGCCTTTAAATCCAGCTCAAATCCCACACAAAATGCTCAGCCAAGACGCCTATAGTCAATGGCTAGGAATTGAAATTCTAGAATGTGAATTAGGACGTTGCAAAGTAGGGATGACCGTTAGAAAGGAAATGCTTAATAGTATGGAGAAAGCCCATGGTGGTATCAGTTATTCATTAGCAGATACCGCCTTCGGTTTTGCAGCGAATACCCATGGTAAATATGCCGTTTCTATCGAAACGAGTATCAATCATATCGAAGCCTTAAACGAAGGGGATTATTTAGTGGCCGAATCCGTAATTGAAAATGTAAAAAACAGATTGGGCTTTAATATTATTGAAGTAAAACGTGGAGACGAATTAGTAGCTCTTTTTAAAGGGGTTGCTTATAGAACGCAAAAAGACTGGGAATAAACCATAAAACTATTAATATATGAAATGGCAAGGTAGAAGAAAAAGTGGAAACTTAGAAGACCGTCGTGGTATGGGGGCTAAAGGTAAAATTGCAGCAGGTGGTGGTTTGGTCGCCGTTGTTGTGATTCTCTTACAGCTTTTTGGTGGTGAAACAGGAAAGCAAATAGCTCCAATTATAGAACAAGTAGGTAATAGTCAAACGGTTCAGCAGGTAGAGCAAAGAGAATTAACCCAAGAAGAACAACTTATGGGTGATTTTATGGCTACCGTATTGGCAGATACAGAAGATATATGGACTCAACTTTTTAGAGAATATAATTTAGGGGAATACAAAGAACCTAAAATGGTATTGTTCAGTGACGCTGTGAATACGGCTTGTGGAAGCGCAAGTTCCGCTTCCGGACCATTTTATTGCCCAGGAGATCAAAAAGTGTATATGGATTTAGTCTTTTTCAACGAACTCAAATCACGTTTCGGTGCTAAGGGAGGCGACTTTGCTATCGCTTATGTTACAGCACATGAGATTGGTCACCATATTCAAACCATATTAGGAACGTCCAACAAAGTACGTCAATTGCAATCGCAATCTAATAAAGCGAAGGCCAATAGACTTTCTGTAGCTCAGGAGTTGCAGGCCGATTTCTATGCAGGTGTTTGGGCGCATCACAATAGAAAATATTTACAAGAAGGAGATATCGAAGAAGCTCTAAGTGCAGCTAATGCAGTTGGAGATGATGCCATTCAAAAGCGTACAAGAGGAACGGTTTCTCCAGATAGCTTTACTCATGGGACTTCAGAGCAACGTATGGAGTGGTTTATGAAAGGCTTTAAAACAGGGGATATGAGACAAGGTGATACCTTTTCTGCTATTCTGAATTAAATTTTAGATGTATACCATTGGTATTTCGTACGGGCTACGGAATCCAAAATAAAAAATTATAATATTAAAACGCTCAGCTGCTGAGAAGAATAAAAGATTATGAAAGAAGCTTATATAATAGACGGAATTAGAACACCAATAGGAAATTACAAAGGTACTTTATCTGCTGTACGAACAGACGATTTAGGAGCTATTGTAATCAAAGAAATTGTAAAACGTAATCCAAACATACCAAGTGATGCTTACGAGGATGTGATTATGGGTTGCGCTAACCAAGCAGGAGAAGACAATCGTAACGTAGCGAGAATGTCAGCGCTTTTAGCAGGCCTTCCTTTTACGGTTCCAGGAGAAACGGTGAACCGATTATGTAGTTCAGGGTTATCAGCAATCATTCACGCTAATAGAGCAATCAAAGCTGGAGATGGCGACTTGTTTATTTCTGGTGGTGTAGAAAATATGACCCGCGGGCCATACGTTATCGCTAAACCTTCTAGTGCTTTTGGAAACGATTCTAAAATGTACGACTCTAGTTTCGGATGGCGTTTTGTAAACCCGAAAATGAACGAGATGTACGGGACAGACGGTATGGGGAACACTGCCGAAAACCTAGTAGAGAAATATAATATCTCAAGAGAAGACCAAGATAAGTTCGCACTTTGGAGCCAGCAAAAAGCAACCAAAGCACAAGAAAACGGAAGACTGGCAAAGGAGATTGTTACCGTAGAAATTCCACAGCGTAAAAAAGACCCGATTCAATTTTCAAAAGATGAATTCGTAAAACCAACGAGTTCTTTAGAGGTACTGGCAAAATTACGTCCAGCGTTTAAAAAAGAAGGCGGAAGTGTAACAGCAGGAAACTCTTCAGGATTAAACGATGGTGCAGCAGCAACAATCATTGCTTCTGGAGTTGCCGTAAAAAAATATAACCTTAAACCGCTAGCAAGAATCGTAAGTTCTGCTGTGGTCGGTGTCGAGCCAAGAATTATGGGTATTGGTCCTGTAGAAGCGTCTAATAAAGCACTAGAAAAAGCAGGTTTAACAATGGACGATATGGATGTTATCGAACTTAACGAGGCCTTTGCTGCTCAAGCTTTAGCGTGTACGCGTGCGTGGGGATTAAAAGACAACGACCCGAGGTTAAATCCTAATGGAGGTGCTATCGCCATTGGTCACCCACTAGGTGTTACCGGTGCGAGAACCACGTATTCTGCAGCTCTAGAATTGAACGAGCAGAAAAAACGTTATGCTTTAGTAACCATGTGTATTGGCGTTGGTCAAGGTTATGCAGCGGTTATCGAAAACGTAAATCTGTAGTATTTGGGCGTTACCACAAGGGTCGCACTTTCCGCTATATCTTTTTTGCTTTTAATGGCAAAAAAGGATGCCGCTTCAATTGCTAACGCAAACGCAGTCGGACGGAATAAAGTCTAACAGGTTTTTTAAACCTGTTAGGTCTCAAAAATAGATGAAGAATAAAAAAGTAAAATGAAAATGAAATTGAACTCGGAGCACATTCAGCTTCAATTTTAGCTTCAATTTCAAATTTAAAAAACACCCACTGTCGTGGGCAATATTATGAAAAAAATACAAAATTACGTCAACGGAAAATGGACAGAAGGTACAGGTGAAGGTGTTCCAATGTTCGACGCTATTACAGGAGAAGTAGTTGCCTTATCGGATACGCAAGGTCTAGATTTTGGCGAAATTCTTCACTACGGAAGAACAAAAGGTGGTGAGAAACTACGTAAAATGACGTTTCAAGAACGTGGAAATATGCTAAAAAGTCTGGCGCTTTACCTTATGAAAAAGAAAGCCGCTTTTTACGAAGTAAGTTATAGAACAGGGGCAACAAAAGTAGATAGCTGGATAGATATTGAAGGTGGTTTCGGAAACCTATTTGCCAATGCATCGCTACGTAAATTATTTCCAAATCAGTCGTATCACGTAGAAGGTGATGCTATCGATTTGTCTCGTGGTGGTCGCTTTATGGCACATCATATTATGGTGCCTAAAAAAGGAGTTGCTGTTCATATTAATGCTTTTAACTTCCCGGTTTGGGGAATGTTAGAAAAATGTGCTACGAACTGGATGGCCGGTGTGCCTGCTGTAGTAAAACCAGCAACAAACACCTCGTTTCTAACCGAAGCTGTTGTTCGTGAAATTATAGCTTCTGGAATTTTACCAGAAGGCGCACTGCAACTTATTACCGGTTCGGCAAGAACGATTTTAGATACCGTAGAATCTCAAGATGTCGTGACCTTCACCGGTTCGGCAACAACAGGACGTTTATTAAAATCTCATAAGCGAATTATCGACGAGTCTGTGCCATTTAATATGGAAGCCGATTCATTAAACGCATCCGTTTTAGGTGAAGATGCTATTCCTGGAACGCCAGAATTCGACCTGTTTATTAAAGAGGTTAGAAATGAAATGACTGTGAAATGTGGACAAAAATGTACGGCTATCCGTAGAATAATTGTACCGCAAAATTTGGTTGAAGATGTTCAAATTGCCCTAGGTAAAGCCTTGTCTAAAGTAACTATTGGTGACCCGAGATTAAAAGAGGTGCGCATGGGAGCTTTGGTGAGTAAAGACCAAGTAACCGAAGTGAGAGAGCGTGTTCAAGAATTATCTAAAACAGCAAGTATTGTTTATGGTGATTTAGATAAGATTGAGACGATTGGTGCCGATGCTAAAAAAGGCGCATTCTTAAGTCCGATTTTACTTCGTGAAGATCATCCGTTTACAAATTTAGCAGTACACGAAACCGAAGCTTTCGGACCAGTAAGTACTATAATGCCATATAAAAACTTGGATGAAGCCATTACATTAGCGCAAATGGGTAAAGGATCGTTAGTATCTTCTATCGCCACTTACGATAATAAAGTAGCTAAGGACTATGTGGTTAATGCGGCAAGTCACCACGGACGAATTTTAGTGATAAACCGTGATATGGCTAAAGAAAGTACAGGCCATGGTTCACCATTACCAAACTTAGTTCACGGTGGTCCAGGACGTGCTGGTGGAGGAGAAGAAATGGGTGGAATGCGTGGTATAAAACACTATTTACAACGTACAGCCATTCAAGGTTCACCAACCACATTAACAGAAATTACAGGTATTTATCAGCAAAATGCCGAGTATAAGGAAGCAGAACAGCATCCATTTAAATACCACTGGGAAGATATCAAAGCGGGTATGTCGCTTAAAACGCATAACCGTACATTAACAGATTCTGATATTATCAACTTCGCGAATCTTACTTGGGATCATTTCTATGCACATACCGATACCACCTCTTTAGACGGTAGTATTTTTGAAAAAAGAACAGCACACGGCTATTTCATTATAGCAGCAGCAGCCGGTTTATTTGTTTATCCTAATAAAGGGCCTGTAGCAGCAAACTACGGATTGGAAGAATGTAGATTCCTTCGTCCGCTATACCACAACGACACGATCTATGTGCGTTTAACTTGTAAGCAAAAAATTGATCGTGATGTGGCTTCAGCAGAACACCCAAGCGGAATCGTAAAATGGTATGTTGAGGTTTTTGATGCCTTAACCGACGAAATGGTAGCCTTTGCAACGATCTTAACGATGGTTGAGAAAAAGCAAGAGGTTTTTGTTGAAATGACCGAAGATAAAATCAAAGAATGCCTTTCAAAATTAAAAGAAGATTCTAAACCGAAATGGGGAATTCTAACGCCTCAGCATCTTTTAGAACACCTTGAAGAAGGTTACAGATTAGCTTCAGGAGAAATTAAAGTAACCGAATGTGTCACTCCGGAAAAAATCGTTGAGAAAGTTCATAATTCATTATACAACTACGAGAAATTCCCAAAAGGAACGAGTTTCCCAACGTATAAAAAAGAAGAGTTAGAAGATTTAAAACATCCAGATTTCGAAACAGCAAAGGCAAAATTCTTTGAAGCAAGAGAGGCTTATGTTGCCTTCTATAAAGAAAATCCAGATGCCGTTTTAACAAATATGGTTTTTGGAGATTTAAATAGATACGAGTGGTATTTATTAGAGCGTAAACATTTAAACCACCATTTCCAGCAATTCGGATTAATTTAGTCTGTCATTCCTGCGTATACAGGAATCTTTAAAGAAAAAGTAATAATCATAAAATGGACTCCTGCTTTCGCAGGAAAGACAAAAAATATATTAAGATGAGTCAACCTTATGTTAAACTAGACATACAAAACGAAGTAGGATATATAGAATTTTTTCATCCTGCACACAACTCTCTACCGGGAGATATTTTAGCAAAATTAGCACAAACAATTACCGATGCAGGAACTAACGATGACATCAAAGTGATTGTTCTTAAGAGTGGAGGCGATAGAACCTTCTGTGCCGGAGCAAGTTTTAATGAATTAATTAACATCAACGATGCAGAAACAGGAAAGGTTTTCTTTTCTGGGTTTGCAAATGTTATTAATGCCATGCGCAAATGTCCGAAATTTATTATCGGTCGAGTGCAAGGTAAAACCGTAGGAGGTGGTGTTGGTTTAGCAGCATCAACCGATTATTGTATGGCATCGAAATTTGCTGCCATAAAATTAAGTGAATTAAATATTGGTATCGGACCATTCGTAGTCGGACCAGCTATAGAGCGTAAAATGGGATTAAGCGCCATGTCGCAAATCGCAATTGATGCCAACTCATTTTACCCTGCAGACTGGGCACAACAAAAAGGACTTTATACACAAGTTTACGATTCTACAGAAGCTTTAGACGAGGCTGTAAAAGCAACAGCGGAGCACTTATGTACCTACAATCCAGAAGCGATTAAAGAAATGAAAGCGATTTTCTGGAAAGGAACGGAAGATTGGGATACGCTGTTAGCAGAACGTGCTGCAACTAGTGGAACTTTAGTGCTTTCAGAATTCACAAAAGAAAAATTAAAGACCTATAAATAGCCTTGAGTCTTGAGCCTTTAGCTATGAGTTGGATTTTGAGAACTATACTTAATATGATTTAGCATTATGAAATTTGAAAGTAACTATCATTTTAGTTTTGAGAATTTAATTGTATATCAGAAAGCAATCGCTTTTGGTGAGATTATTAATGAATTGGTTGAAACCTTTCCACATAAAGAAACCTTTAGATTAACCTCTCAGTTTTCTAGAGCCGCAGACTCAATAGCTGCTAATATTTCTGAAGGTTCTGCTAGTACGGATGCCAATTTTAATAGATATCTTAAAATGGCTTGGGATAGCAGTCATGAATGTGTGACTTGGAATACAAAAGCATATTTGAGAAAGTATATTTCTAAAGAGCAATATGAATCAAATCGTGCATTATTGACTGAAAAAGGAAAAATGATATCTTCGTTAAGAAGAAAACTAAATATTAAAAATTAATCAAGCTCAAAGCTCATAGCTTTCAGCTTATCACTTAAACATGATTTACAAATTCAAAGGCTACACACCTGTTGTACATGAAAGTAGTTTTGTACATCCCTTAGCCGCAGTTACTGGCAATGTCATTATTGGAAAGAACTGTTACATCGGACCAGGCGCTACCATTCGTGGTGATTGGGGACAAATTATCTTGGAAGACGGAGTGAATGTACAAGAAAACTGTACAGTCCATATGTTTCCAGGGAAATCTATTGTCTTAAAAGAAAGTGCTCATGTGGGGCACGGTGCTATAATTCATGGGGCTAACTTAGGTAGAAATTGCCTTATCGGAATGAATTCTGTTATTATGGATGATGCCGAAATAGGAGATGAATGCATTGTAGGAGCTATGGCCTTTGTAAAAGCAGAAACAAAAATTCCAAGGCGTAGTTTAGTAGTCGGCAATCCAGCGAAAGTAGTAAAAGAGGTGAGTGATGATATGATTTCTTGGAAAACTGCAGGTACCAAGTTATATCAGCAATTACCTGCCGACTGTCACGAGACCCTAGAGGCTGTAGAACCTTTAAGAGAAGTTCCAAAAGACTTACCCAAGCAAGAGGATTTTTATAAAACGCTACAAGATTTTAGAAAGAATAATTAAGACATCTCATCATGTATAATAAAGAAATAGAAACGCTTCCACTTGTAAAACTTAGGAAGCTGCAAAGCGAACGCTTGGTAAACCTTGTAAATCGCGTATATAAAACAGTGCCATTTTATAAAGATCTATTTGATAAATCTGGTATCGATGTGTCATCGATAAAATCAATTGATGATATTCATAAATTACCATTTACCAAAAAAACAGATTTAAGAGATCGATATCCCTTTGGGTTTTTAACAGTGCCCGAAACTCAGCTAGCGAGAATTCATTGCTCTAGTGGTACTACAGGGAAACCTACCGTAGTAGCATATACCAAGAAAGACTTAAATATTTTTTCTGAAGTGGTGGCGAGGTCATTGGCTGCAGGAGGTGCCAAACCAGGAATGAAAATGCACAACAGTTATGGTTACGGATTATTTACCGGAGGTATAGGAATTCATTATGGAGCAGAACAATTAGGGATGTCTGTGGTTCCTGTTTCTGTGGGGATGACCGATAGGCAAATTACCCTATTACAAGATTTTAAACCGGAAGTTATTTGTTGTACACCGTCTTATGCGCAAACCATTGCAAGTGAATTGGAAAAGCGAAACTTGAGTAAATCAGATATCAACTTAAAATATGCTATTCTTGGTGCCGAACCATGGACAGAAGCGATAAGAACAGATATAGAATCGTCGTTAGGTGTAAAAGCAACTAATATTTACGGTCTAAGTGAAATAATCGGACCTGGAGTTTCGCAAGAAGCTTGGGATGAACAAGGAACAGGAAGTTATGTTTGGGAAGATCATTTCTTTCCAGAAATTGTAGATAAAGATACGGGAGAACCTCTTCCTTACGGAGAGGAAGGCGTGCTTGTGTTTACGACACTTTCTAAAGAAGCGATGCCATTTCTTAGATATTGGACAAACGATATTTGTAGTCTGTCGTACGATCATAGCACCTCTAGAACTCACATAAAAATGGGTAAATTAAAAGGTCGTGCCGATGATATGTTAATCATTCGAGGTGTGAATTTATTCCATACCCAAATTGAAGAAATCTTTACAGAATATACCGAACTAGCACCAAATTATCAGTTGGTGGTAACAAAACAAGGGCTTACAGATCAAGTAGAAGTAAAGGTGGAAACAAGTACTGATTTCCAAGAGAAAATAGGTTTAGGCAACGGATTTGTTAAAGATGACATTGTAAAGAATTCAGCTTTAATGGAAATGACAAATCAATTAAAAAAGAATATTAGAGATAAAGTTGGTTTAAGTATGCAGGTGACTTTATGTTGTTGTGATTCCATTCCTAAAAGTGAAGGAGGAAAACTAAACCGTATTGTCGATTTAAGAAACTCATAAGACCTCTTAAGAAGTACGAAAAAAGCCTAAGTATCGACTTAGGCTTTTTTATATTCAGATAATTCTACCCAAATCAATCTCATTGGTTTCTTTGCTGGTTGATAAAGCAATTAAACTTTGTACATTCCCTAAGTAAGGAAGCAAAGTTAGTTTCGATATAATAAACGTTTCGTAGGCCTCAATATCTTCAACGACTAACTTTAATAAATAATCAAAATTACCACTAACACGATGGCATTCAATAACTTCTGGAAAGCTATTTATTTGAGTAACAAACTTCTCTAAAAAACTTCTTGTATGCCCTTGCAAGGTAATTCCGATAAAAACAGTCTGTTTTAACCCTATTTTTTTATTGTTTAAAACAGCAACATATTTATTAATGTAACCCTCTTTTTCTAATTTTTTAATGCGCTCAAAGATGGGGGTTGTGGTCATTCCCAACTCAGTAGCGATGCTTTTTGTTGTTCGATTACTGTTTTGTTGCAGTAAAGTTAAGATCTGTCGGTCTATTTTATCAAGGCTATAATGCATAGGAAAATTATTTTTTTAACTCTACAAATATAGGTCTAAAAAGAATTTTTAGCTAAAATAATGTCTTTTAAAAGAATTATATTCTATGTAAGTTAAATACTATGGGTTTTAGGCTTTGGAAAGCGCAAAATTTAGTACTTTTATTTCTTTAATAAAACACTTTTTAAGCTTGGAAAAATTTGAATTGAAAATGCCTAAAATGGGCGAAAGTATTACTGAAGGGACAATCATTAATTGGTTAGTAGAAGAAGGTGATAGTTTTAATGAAGGAGATATAATTCTTGAGGTAGCAACGGATAAAGTTGATAATGAAGTTCCGGCTCCAGCATCAGGGAAATTAACTAAAATCCTTTTTCAAGCTAAAGATGTTGTGCCGGTAGGAACGGTAATCGCAACTTTAGAATTTTCAGAAAAAGTAGCAACTACAAATAAAGAGGTAGCTTCAGCAGCTTCAGAAGACAAAAAACCTTCTAAGACAAAAAAGCAAACCAAAAAGCCAAAAGTAGTACAACAAACACAGGTTGCAACAGGAGCTTTTTCAACAGCTAATACTAATACGTTCTTTTCGCCTTTAGTAATTAAAATAGCGAAAGAACATCATATTAGCTTTGAAGAATTAGCACGTATTCCTGCAACAGGAAAGGATGATAGACTACGTAAAAGCGATATTTTTCAATATATCGAAGAAGGTAGACCCTATAAATATGCGCAACCTATCACGCAAGATCCAACAGCATACCGAATTCCGCAATTAAATTTCGATAAAGGCAAAGGTAAAATCATCGAGATGGATAGAATGCGTCAAATGATTGCCGATCATATGGTGTATTCAAAACACACATCGCCTCACGTAACTGCTTATGTGGAAGCCGATTTAACGAATATGGTAAATTGGAGAAATGCTAATAAAGTAGCATTCCAAGAAAAATATGGTGAACGATTAACATTTACACCATTGTTTGTGGAGGCTGTAGCGAAAGCAGTAAAAGATTTTCCAAATATAAATGCTTCGGTAGATGGTAATAGCATCATTGTGAAAGAGGATGTTAATATTGGTATGGCAACAGCACTTCCTAGTGGAAACTTAATTGTTCCAGTGGTAAAAAATGCTGATACTAAGGATTTAAAAACCCTAGCTTCTAATGTAAATGAACTTGCAGGAAAAGCCAGAGAAAACAAGTTGGCTGGAGATGATATTAAAGGAAGCACATTTACCATTTCTAATGTTGGTACATTCGGGTCTGTTATGGGAACACCAATTATCAACCAACCAGAAGTTGCTATTTTAGCTTTAGGAATTATAAAGAAACGTGCAGAAGTTATTGAAACCGAAAAAGGAGACGAAATTGCTATTCGTAGCATGATGTATTTATCCTTATCTTTTGACCACAGGGTAGTCGATGGATTTTTAGGAGGAAGCTTCGTTCGTCGTGTTGCCGATTACTTTGAGCAATTTGATATAAACAGAGAAATATAATATATTGTTATTCCCGTCCTAGCGAAGAATTTCAATAAAATTAATACAGTATTATTTCGTTTTTCGAAATGAAAAAAATAAAAATATGAAGTACAAGATTACAGTTGATAAAGTAGAAAAATCAAAAGTTGACCAATTAGATTTTAACAACATTCCTTTAGGAACTACATTTACAGATCACATGTTCATTTGCGATTATGATAATGGCGAGTGGGTAGATGCAAGAGTAGTACCTATGGGATTAATTCCAACGCATCCTGCAGCAATGGCTTTGCATTACGGACAAGCAATTTTCGAGGGAATGAAAGCTTATAAGGATACCGATGGTACGCCAATGTTATTCAGACCAGAGCAAAATGCAAAACGTTTAAACGAAAGTGCAACGCGTATGGGAATGCCTGAATTACCAGAAGAAATTTTTGTTGAAGGACTTAAAAAATTAATTTCTATAGATCATAATTGGATTCCTCCAACAGAAGGAAGCGCTTTATATTTAAGACCTTTTATGTATGCCGATGAGGCTTTTATTGGGATGCGTGCAGCAACACATTACAAGTTTATCATCATGGCATCGCCAGCACAAGCACTGTATAGTAAGCGCATTAAATTATGGGCCGAAAAACAATATATCCGTGCCGCTCATGGTGGAACAGGAGAAGCTAAAGCAGCCGGAAACTACGCAGCAGCAGTACTTCCAACCGAATTAGCAAAAGCAAAAGGCTACGACCAAGTACTTTGGTTAGACGCAGCAGAACATAAATATATTCAGGAAGTTGGTACTATGAACATATTCTTCAAAATCAATGGAGAATTTATCACGCCAAACCTTGATGGTTCTGTGTTACACGGAATCACTAGAGCAAGTGTTATCGATATGTTGCGTTCTATGAATTTTAAAGTTACCGAGCGTAAAATCACGATCGATGAAATTAAAGAAGCTTCAGAAAACGGAAGTCTAGAAGAAGCATTCGGAACAGGAACCGCTGTAGGTATTGCTTACATCCAAGAAATTGGACTAGAGGATGAAACCATTCATGTTTCAGATGAAAGCCCTGTAGGGTTAGAAGTAAATGACACACTAAATGCCATTAAAACTGGTCAGTTAAAAGATAAATTTGGTTGGATGACCAAAGTAGATAAAGAGTAAATTAATTTGGGCGTTACCACAAGGGTCGGGCTTTCGGCAGTCGCTCTCTGCGAGGAGCTCCAACAAAGCCTCAATCCCTAACGCAGCATTAAGATAGATACTAATAATTACAAAAAACAAAACACAAGCATATAGATCATAATATGAAAAAGGAAATTTTAGAAAAAGGATTTTTAAATCTATGCACAGCAAAAGCAATGACAGAATTGTATGAAGCAAATTTTAAACACGTTTCAAAATATGTGCATGCAACCTCTCGTGGCCATGAAGCAATTCAAATTGCTTTAGGTATGCAATTGTTGCCTCAAGATTATGCTTTTCCATATTATAGAGATGATGCTATGTTATTATCGTTCGGTTTAACACCTTATGATTTAATGTTACAATTATTAGCAAAAAAAGAAGATCCTTTTTCAGGAGGAAGAACCTATTATTCGCATCCAAGTTTAAACGATGCCGATAAGCCTAAGATTCCACATCAATCTTCAGCAACCGGTATGCAAGCCATTCCAGCAACAGGTGTTGCTATGGGAATGAAATATATAGAGCAACAAGGCTTACAGAATCCACATGTGGTTCATGCAGAAAATGAAAAAGCTTTAAATCCTATTACAGTGTGTTCTTTAGGTGATGCGTCTGTTACCGAAGGAGAAATTGCTGAGGCCTTCCAAATGGCAGCTTTAAAACAAATGCCTATTTTGTATTTAGTACAAGATAATGGTTGGGATATTTCAGCGAATGCAGCAGAAACTCGTGCTCAAGACGCTTATGAATACTCCAAAGGTTTTAAAGGATTAGATGCAATTACTATCGACGGAGCAAACTTTACAGAAAGTTACCAAGCCTTAGAAAAAGTGATAGAAACTATTCGTACAGAACGCCGTCCATTTTTAGTACATGCTAAGGTTCCTTTATTAAATCACCATACTTCTGGAGTGCGCATGGAGTGGTATCGAGATGATTTAGAAGAAGCAAAAACTAGAGACCCGTATCCTGTTATTAAGCAACAATTGTTAGATAACGGATTCACGCAAAAAGATATTGATAGAATAGAGGCAGAGGCTAAAGAAAAAGTTCAGGCAGATTACGATAAAGCCTTATTTGCCGAAGATCCAAAGCCAGAAGATTTATTTACAAACGATTTTGCACCAACTCCAATTACAGAAGAAAAAGGAGAGCGTTCACCAAAAGGAGCAGATAAAGTTGTGATGGTTGACTGTGCTTTATTTGCGGTAGAGGAATTAATGAGAAAACACAAAGAGTGTTTATTATATGGTCAAGATGTTGGAGGGCGATTAGGTGGTGTGTTTAGAGAAGCAGCAACCTTAGCACAGAAATTTGGTGACGATCGTGTATTTAATACAGCCATTCAAGAAGCTTTTATAGTTGGTTCTACTGTGGGAATGTCAGCAGTTGGATTAAAGCCAATTGTTGAGGTACAGTTTGCCGATTATATTTGGCCAGGATTAAATCAGTTATTTACCGAAGTAAGTAGAAGTTGCTATTTATCTAATGGTAAATGGCCAGTAAGCATGATTCTACGTGTGCCAATTGGTGCTTATGGAAGTGGTGGTCCTTACCATTCTTCTTCAGTAGAAAGTGTTATTACTAATATTCGCGGTATTAAAATTGCTTATCCAAGTAATGGTGCAGACTTAAAAGGCTTAATGAAAGCTGCTTATTACGATCCAAACCCGGTGGTTATCTTAGAGCATAAAGGATTGTATTGGTCTAAGGTTCCAGGAACACAAGGAGCAACATCGGTCGAGCCTAGTGAAGATTATGTATTGCCATTTGGAAAAGCATGGTTGTTACAAGAAATTTGGAAACAAGATGATGTAGAAACACTAACGATAGTTACCTACGGAATGGGAGTGCATTGGGCAATGAATGCAAGTGAAGAATTAGGATTGAAAGATCAAATAGAAGTAATTGACTTACGAACACTTTATCCTTTAGATGAAGATACCGTTATGAAATCTGTAAAGAAAACAGGTAAGTGCTTAGTAGTAACAGAAGAACCTTCAAACAATAGTTTTGCAAGAGCTTTAGCTGGAAAAATACAAGAAGAGTGCTTTAGATATTTAGATGCACCAGTAATGACCATTGGAAGTGAGAATATGCCTGCAATTCCTTTAAATAGTATCTTAGAAGAAACGATGATTCCTTCTACAGAAAAGGTAAAAGTTCAAATTGAAAAACTTTTAAGCTATTAATTAAATCTATTTTAGGTTTCAAATTATTTTGTATATTGAACACTTAAAATTCAAATATTATAAATATTAAATAAATATGAAAAAGTACTTTACACTTTTAAGCTTTATAGCAGTTTTCTTTATTGGTTTACAACAAACACAGGCACAGGATTCTAGACAACAGTCACCAGAGCAAGTAGCAAAAATGCAAACGCATGCAATACACCAAGCAGCAACACTTACAGGAGATCAACAAGCGGAAACTTTTTATATTTTAGTGGATTACCATCAAAATTTAAAGGGTTTAAGAGGAAACACAAGTATTGAAGATGTTAAAAAAGTAAAAGCATCTTTAGTTGAATCTACAAACGCTAAATTAAAAGCTGTTTTAAATGCAGAGCAATATGCAGCGCATTTAGAGTTATTAAACGAATATTCTAAGTAATTTTAGTTTATATATAATAAAAAAGCCACTCGTTTGAGTGGCTTTTTTTTGTTTTTACTTTTTTGCTCCCGGAGGATATTTTTCTAATATCTTAGTTACAAACTCTTGAATTCGTTCTTCCTTCTTGTTTTGAGAAAGGTAACCAGTTCCTTGTCCTTGCCAAACTAATTCTTTCTTAGAAGCATCTATTAGGTCTATATATAAAACCCCTTCTGTATTTCTTGTAACAGTACTATTGTTCCAATAGTAAGGTCTCCAGCCCCAACCATAACCGTAAGGTCCGTAACCATTATTATATACATTTACTTCTTCTCTAGATTTTGTAAAAATACTTACTAGTAAATCTGGTTTTTCAGATTTAGTGAAACCTTTAGCGGTTAATTCAGCTTCTATAGCACGTAATATTCTACGCTTATCAATATCATTAATTTCAGCTTTATCAATGCCAGTTTTATAAAAAGCAAAGGTTTTATAATTATTAAAATCTGCTTGTTTATCGTAATCGGATGCAACTCTTACAGAGCTACACGAAGTGGTAATTACTAATAAAAGTAATAAAGTCGTAATGGATAATAGATGTCTCATAGTTGCAAGTTTTAATTTCTAATTCAGTAAAGCATCGTCTACATGATTAGGAAGTGTAACTTTTAAATTAGGTTCTACCTCCATAGCACGTTTAATTGCAAATTCTGCTCCTGGATTTCTAGCCCAACTTCTTCTTGAAATTCCGTTGTTTACATCCCAGAACAGCATGGCATTTAGTCGTTTAGATGCTTCTATACTACCATCAAGAACCATACCAAATCCGCCGTTAATTACTTCTCCCCAGCCAACGCCTCCACCATTGTGAATGCTTACCCAGGTAGCACCTCTAAAACTATCTCCAATAACATTATGTATCGCCATATCTGCTGTAAATCGAGATCCGTCATAGATATTACTAGTCTCTCTATAAGGAGAGTCTGTTCCTGAAACATCATGGTGGTCACGTCCTAAAACCACATAGCCAATTTCTCCTTTTGCAATAGCATCATTAAATGCTTGTGCTATTTTCATACGTCCCTCGGCATCTGCATATAAGATTCTAGCTTGAGAACCAACTACTAGTTTGTTTTCTTGCGCTCCTTTAATCCACTGAATATTATCCGCCATTTGTTGTTGAATCTCTTCTGGAGAGTTCTTCTTAATTTCTTCTAAAACCTTACAAGCAATAGCATCTGTTTTTTCTAAGTCTTCTGGTTTTCCACTAGCACATACCCAACGGAAAGGTCCGAAACCATAATCGAAACACATTGGTCCCATAATATCTTGTACATAACTAGGGTATTTAAAGTCAATACCATTTTCTGCCATGATATCTGCACCAGCTCTAGAAGCTTCTAATAGGAATGCGTTTCCGTAATCAAAGAAGTAGGTTCCTTTTGCAGTGTGTTTATTGATTGCTGCTGCGTGACGACGTAAGGTTTCCTGAACTTTTTCTTTAAATAGTTTCGGATTGTTAGCCATCATTTCGTTTGCTTCTTCAAAAGAAATTCCAACAGGATAGTATCCTCCAGCCCATGGATTGTGAAGTGAAGTTTGGTCACTTCCTAAATCGATATGAATGTTTTCTTGATCAAATTTTTCCCAAACATCCACTACGTTTCCTAAATAAGCGATAGAGATGGTTTCTTTTTCTTCTTTAGCTTTATTTACTCTCGCAACTAGTTCGTCTAAGTCTGTGATTTTTTCGTCAATCCATCCTTGATCAAATCGTACCTGCGTTATTTTCGGATTTACCTCTGCGCAAACGGTAATACAACCTGCTATATTACCAGCTTTTGGTTGTGCTCCAGACATTCCTCCTAATCCTGAGGTTACAAAAAGGTTTCCTTTTGGTTCTTTTTTAATTTTTCTAAATCCGTTTAAAACGGTAATAGTAGTACCGTGAACAATTCCTTGCGGACCAATATACATATAACTACCTGCCGTCATTTGTCCGTATTGTGTAACTCCTAATGCATTAAATTTTTCCCAGTCATCAGGCTTAGAATAATTAGGTATCATCATTCCGTTGGTAACAACAACTCTTGGAGCGTCTTTATGACTAGGGAATAGCCCCATTGGGTGACCAGAGTACATAACTAGGGTTTGCTCATCATTCATTTCTGCTAGGTACTTCATGGTAAGTCGGTACTGTGCCCAGTTTGAAAAAACACCACCATTCCCTCCGTAGGTGATAAGCTCATGTGGATGTTGCGCAACAGCATAATCTAAATTGTTTTGAATCATTAGCATGATTGCTGCTGCCTGTTTAGATTTTGCAGGATATTCCTCTATCGGTCTAGCGTACATTTTATAATCTGGACGTAGACGATACATGTAGATTCTTCCGTAGGTTTCTAATTCGTTTTTAAACTCTGGAAGTAATTCTGCATGGTGTTTTTTGTCGAAATAGCGCAATGCATTTCTAAGGGCTAATTTTTTTTCTTCCGCAGATAATATTTCTTTGCGTTTTGGTGCATGGTTTATAGATGCATCGTACGCTTTTGCTTTTGGTAAATTATCTGGAATTCCTTCTAATATTTGCTCTTTAAATGTCATTTTTTAGTGGTTTGTTTTTCCGTTAATTTTTCGGAATGTGATATTATTATCTATTTTCTAGAGTTCGTTTTTTTATTATAACCGTAAGGACAATGTCTGCAACCGCTTTCGCAACAATAGCCCCTTTTTAAGTGATATTGCTCTGTGAAGCATTTATAACCTTCTGGTGTTAGGTAGTAATCTCCTTCTTCTATTGGAATAATTTTCTTCATGTTTTTTCTTATACCTAAATGTAATAGGACAAATATAATGTAAATTAGAATAAATACCTGTTTACAAATTCCTTGGTTTTTAGGGGAGATTTCTAAGAAAACACGAAGTTTGGAAGGGTTTTTGAAAGTACTATTTTATGATTTTTATCTCAAAATATATAGTTCCTAAAGGATATACCGGAGTGGCTTTGTTTCCGTTTGTGTTTTTAAAGTACATAGCTTTAAAGAATGACGAGGTATTAATTAATCATGAGAAAATTCACTTAAGACAGCAGTTAGAATTACTAGTACTTCCTTTTTATATCCTTTATTTTACCGAATTTTTATATAGATGCTTGCAATATAGAAGCAGGTCTAAAGCTTATAGAAATATTTCTTTTGAACGCGAGGCTTATACAAATGAAAAAGACCTCAATTATTTAAAATCGAGGTCTTTTTACAGTTTTTTAAAATATTACTAGCGTTTTAAAACTACTTTTTGTGATTTTTGAGCTCCGTTGCTTAAAGTAACTTTTACAATATAAGTTCCAACTGCATAGCTGTAGTTGTTTATGCTGAAGTTTGTAGAATTAATATTATTATGATTTTCAAGCGTTCTACCTAATAAGTCATATACGCTTACACGTTGTATCGTGCTTTTAGATTTTATTTCTATCGAATTATTATTAGGAGTATAAATTTCTAACCCCGAAGCAAGGTTATGATTTTCGATGCTTAATGTCTCGTTTGTATATCGTAAAATGAATCTATCGTTATAGGTTCCTGCATCTATGTTTAAGCTATAAGGAGAGACTCTTAAGTCGTGAATGATACCTGTGTAAGTATCTTCTAAAAAGATGTCTTGGAAAGTGTTTTCAAACAAACCGTCCATAGTGTTAATAGCAATAGTATAGTTTCCTGCTTGCGGAATTACAACCCCTAGAGGTACCGTGTCTGAATCTTCAAACGGAAGCGCTTTTCCTTGAATGGCCATTTTCTCATCTTCAATAATAGAGTAGAAGCGCGTGCTTGTTTCACTTAATTCGATACCATCGTAAAGTTTATCAATACCATCAGTAGCATTTTCAATATACCCTACCAAAATTGAATTAGCACGATTGTTTGGAGCGATTAAATCTAGCCATATTCTGTGTTTTTCTAAAGCATTTCTATTTGTTAGTACAGGATCTATTTGGGATGTTCTGAAAAATTGTGAATTATCATAAGGGAACAGGTTTGTAGGCATGGAATTATTATAACGCATGCTATTATTGAATGTTACCATAGAAGGTGAACTTGCATTGTGATCCATGAGTACAAAAAATGCTTGACCAGCGGCAATATTCCCACTAAACCCAGCAGGGTTCGAGCCAGTACTATTGTAACCAATATAGTCGTTTTTATTATAGTTGTACACATAGTCACCATAAAAAGGATCTTCTATGGTGCTTGGTGCAGTGGCATGAGTCCATACATACACGGTTCCATAAATAGCAGGTGTGTTTGGGTCTGGTGTATCGCTTAATATACCTCCGTTTACTGCTATAAATAAATCGGCAGAGATAGAAGAAGGATATGGGTTTCCTATTAAATTCCAATTGTCGTCTAATTCTGTTGCATCTGTATCCCCAGCACCAGCATAATCTGCTCCAGTATAACCACCATGCATGATAGGAATTTGAAGCCTTCCATTTCTTGGTACTCCTGTAAACTCCACGGTATTGGCTGCTGCTACACCTTCAGGGTTTGTGCCAGTAACTCCGCGAATAATATAGCCTTTAGCTGCTTCCATAATTTCAGTAGTAGCTTGCCAATTTCCATACATGGTAGCAGTAGTTGGTAGCCATTTGTATATTCTGTTTGATCCTGGAGATACAGCTGTTACTGCAAAATTTTCAACTGGAGAAGACCAATACACGTAATCTTGAGGTGTTAGGTTGTTAACTACCCGTTGCATCTGTATGTTACCCGCATTGGTAATGCCTGTATTGGTTACTTGTATCAGGTTAGAGTTATTTCTTAAAATCAATTTACCATCTACGGTAATATCATCTGTTATAATCAAGCCGGCGTCTGGTAATAGCTCTAAATACCCATTGGTTTCTACCAATAAGGTTTTTCCTAAACCTACGCTAGTAGCTGAGGCCACAACAAGTGGAGAGCGATTAGAAGTCGTTGCTACATCTGGAATAACAACACAGTCTTGGTTGGTAGGTACTCCCGTTGGAGTCCAGTTTTCACTGGTAAACCAATCTGTACTTGCCGAGCCGTTCCATACTTTTTTGTTGGCGGTTACAACAATATCATCTGTAAGCATGACAGGCCCACTACACAATGTATACTGTGAAACGGCAAAATAGGTGTCTTCTGAATTGACATTTAAAGTGATGCCTGTTCCTATAGGGATTCCACCTACACCGCCATTGCTAGCTGAATACCAAGTAACAGAATCAGGATTGATTTTAGCGCCATTAGGTGTAAATCGCCAAGCTTCATTAAAGGTTTCCCAATTAGGATCTAGGCCATTTCTGCATGGTGCAACCGTGTATTCATTAGCCGGGTTGCTAGGGCTGCTGTCTGTATTGGCACCTTGAATACCCACAATAGCATTTCCGTTATTCCAAGGGGAAATATTATTGTTGTCGATACGTTTTTCTTGTATAAATACTTCAATAATGTTTGTGGTTTCATGCAAAACAATCATTCCTGTATAAAGTATCGAGTTGTCGCTAAACATAGGGATGTTGTTCCAAGAAACTTGAAATTGTCTGCATGGAGCAGCGCCTACTATTCGACTTCTAATTGGCTGTCCGGCTAAACCTGAAGGATCTATGTCATGATAAACACCATAGATTGTTTGTTCGAATAAGGCTCCGGCAGTACTAGGTAGGTTTTCATTAAATGAATATCCACTAGAGCTGCCAGGATTTATTGCGCTATTAAATGTTATCATACCGTTTGCTCCAATAAGGGTTTGTGTATAGGTGTTGTTGTAGTAACAAAAAGGAAACTCTAAATTGGTCTTGTTGTCAGCCCAATAATCGTCTGTTGTAACCGTTTGACTTCCGGTAGAGTAGCTAAAGTCGTAAATTGGTGCGGGATTTGGATAGCTTATTTTTTCAACTTTATAGCTTGAGGTTTCATGTAAATTTGAATTCACCTTTAAGGTAACAGTAGGAAATTCACAACTTATATTTGCTTGTGGGTCAGACACAAAAGGATTGGCAGTAAAAGGGTCATTTCCTTGTACATCTATAATTGTTGGGCATGTTGTTGGTGTGAAAACAGTATCTGAACAGCCAGTTGCAAACAGAGTAGTTAGCCAGTAACCTTGATCTGTAGCATTACAGTTTCCTCTAACAAACACATAATAGGTTGTGCCTGGTGTTAATCCTGTTAAAGATATTGTAGTTCCGGTGGTTGTACCGGATATATCGCCAGCAGGAGTGGATGTTGTATTGTCTGTTGAAATAATATAATCATATCCATTTCCTGGTTGTGGTGAAGGATGTGTCCAGCTAATTGTAGCTGTCGTAGTGGTGTTAGATTCGGCTGTTAAGGTTTGTGGGTTGGCTGTACAGTTTAATGGGGTTACATTTAAAGTGTAATCGTGTGTTTCACTACGATCATCATAGCCACATGGGCTAACATCTGGAGAGCTCCAATCTGTACGGATACGCATTCTGTAAGAGCCAGCAGGGGCTGTGTTTGGGACGATAAAACTCCCGTTTATTATATTTGCATATGCAGACGAGTCAAAAACTTTTTCATTAGCATCATCAAAATCTAAATCGTTATTCCAATCTACCCAGATATTCATTTGGTAACTTTCTGTACTTCCGTGTGTGGCTGTAAAGTTGATAGTCCCGCCATTAATTTGAGTTATATTATGTGAGCTTGTAAAGTCGCCATAGCCGTTTGGTGAAAACCCAGAAGCTGTATGATTGATATTTGTTGAGGCGCCTGAAGTTGTAAAGTCATCTATAAAGTCTAATGTATTTGTAGATGAAGGGATGCAGTAGGTAGGTAAAACTGTAGTTGCATTTCCATTTAAAGAGGTGTTGCTGTACATTGGTCCACTTGAACATTCATCGTTATTAAATGCATACACATAAAAATAATATGTGGTGGTCTGTGTTAAGCCTGTTGCTGTAAAATTAGTGTCATTATCAGTATCAACTACCGTATAGGCTCCAAACGTTTGACCGTTTGTGTAGGTTGTTCCGTTTGCGATTGTGGGTGGTGTTGCGGATAAGCTTCTAATCACTAAATAATTATTAGCTGTTGGTACAGAAGCGTTGAATGAACCGGCAATTGAGTCATCTGTAACCGTTCCAAAAGTTATAGGTCCTGTCGGTGTATTAGGTGTGGTGCATGGGGGGGGGGTTCCAATACAGATATCAAAATTTGTGGTTGCTCCAGAGCTTGCAGACCATGAATATACTTGAACATAATAGGTGGTTCCAATTGTTAGTCCTGTAGTTGTACTGTTATTGGGGTCTGAACAAGTAAGAGCTGTGGTTGATCCCGTACAAGGGTTGTTGGCATATACCGCATGGTATAAGTCTGTTGTGCTTCCGGTAACATTCAGTAAGTCGACCGTGTGCGCCGTGTTTGTAGCGACAAATGTGTACCATACGTCATCGTTTGGAATACCAGAGCAAGGGTTAACTCCAGAATTACTAGCGTTTAGTATGGTTCCAGCTGTCGTGGCAGTACAGCTATCATCAAGGTTAATTGTAAGGCTAATAGCTCCGGAGCATTCGTCATTCGCTGGCGGCGGAGGCGGGGTACCTATACAGAGATTGAATGTTGAATTGTGAGTTGCGTTGCTCCATGAATAAACTTGAACATAGTAGATTGCTCCTATTGTAAGCCCCCCAACAATACTCTCATTTGGATCGCTACAGGTACCTGTGATTAAGTTTAATGTAGCGCAATCACCGCTATAAACTGCATGATAAAGATCTGTGGTACTCCCAGAAATATTATTAAGGTTTATATGATGAACTGTAGATGTTGCCGTAAAGCTAAACCAAACATCATCATTAGGTGTGCCATTACAGGTAGTAGTTGCATTGGAGTTACTTGCGAACGCTAAGGTTCCTGAAGCCACGCTTCCACAATTTAGATCGGCATTTACTGGTGCTGCAATAGCATTACAAGGCTCGTCGTTTGAGGGAGGGGTAGCTACATTAGAAATTAATGAAATATTGTCGATAGCAATAGGTGGGTTTGTTCCTACGCTACCATCATTACTCCATTCGAAAACTAGTCTGAATGTAGTGCCTGCGTAGGATGCAGGAATAATTAGTGTGGTATTTATCCAATTGGTCTGTGCGCTATAGTTTGTGCCTATTTGAACTTTTCCTGTTGGAGCTGTTCCGGTGGAGGTTATTTTATTTCCATAAGTTGGGGTGTAGATAGTTGGTACTAACCAAACTTGCATTTTGTCAAAGGAACTTTCTCCACGACCTTTCCAATCAAAATTTAAAGTGATATTAGAATTGGAAGCAGGAATTGTAATTGTTCTGTATATATGTGAAACACTTGTAGTTCCAATGTCATACGTATGTGTAGGAGGATTTGCGTTCCTTGAGTCGGTAATATATGCAGCTCTTGCTCCTGTATGGCCAGTGGAACCTGAATCGCATACCCATTGATTTTCATTTGGATTTCCTGCTGTCGCAGTCCAACCATTGGCAGCAAATGTATTTCCGGTTTCAAAACCACCATCGCTAGTTGACGATATATGAGTTGTTTGTGAATAACCAATTACAGAAGCTAAAAGCAGAAATACTAAAGAAAAAGATTTAAAGGCGTGCTTGATACCATACTCCATAGTTAGGTTTAGGTAGGTTTGTTTCATTTGCTATTAAGTTAGTTATATAGCAAAGCCTTCTTGTTATAGATTTGGGAGTCTTAACAGAAATGAATTCGCTATTAATTTGTTGTTAAATATATGAAAATATAATAATGTATCATTTATCTTTTTTCAGGAAAATTATCATTTTTTGTTAAAACGAAGTGGAAAGCATAATAATCCTAGTTGTTTGTGCTGTTTTCGTTTGAAGAAATTGCAAATTAGATTATTGTTTGTAGGTGAAATTTATACCCATTTATTGTTAGTTTTATATCTCGTAGTGACTCCGTAGTGACCCCGTATGAAAGTCACTTAAAAATTTAGCATTTATTCTCGATACTGTCCTCTATGCAATTCGTATATTTGTCTAGATTATTTTTAACACTACTATACGTGATTACCCTACCAGATCAAGTAAATATTAGTTTGAACAGTCAGCTTTATTTAAAACCAGATTATTTAAATCATTCGTTTATATCTGGAAATAAGATTCGGAAACTAAAATGGAATATATTAGAGGCAAAAAAACTACAACAAACCACCTTATTAACTTTTGGAGGAGCTTTTTCTAATCATATAGCGGCAGTAGCTGCAGCAGGAAAAGAGTATGGTTTTAAAACTATAGGAGTTATAAGAGGGGAGGAGCTTCAGAAAAAAGTGAAACAAAATCCTACACTTTCCTTCGCTTCAGATTGTGGAATGCAATTTAAATTTGTTAGCAGAGAAGACTTCAGAAATAAACACAAAAATTATTTTATAGAATTATTAAAAGCTACTTACGGGGATTTTTATCTTATTCCTGAAGGGGGCACCAATAGTCTAGCTGTTCAGGGCTGTGAAGAAATTTTAGCCAAAGAAGACGCGCAATTCGATTTTATTTGCTGTCCGGTTGGAACAGGAGGAACCATTTCAGGAATAATCAATGCTAGTTTACATCACCAAAAGATTCTCGGATTTCCGGCGCTAAAAGGTGACTTTTTACAAGAAGAAATTAGTAAATTTACCAGCAAAACAAATTGGGAGCTTATTACCGATTATCATTTTGGTGGTTATGCCAAGGTGAATACCCATTTAATTAGCTTTATCAATCAGTTTAAGAAGGAAAAAAATATACCCTTAGATCCTATTTATACTGGAAAAATGCTGTTTGGAATTCAAGATTTAATGAAAAAAGGATTTTTTCCAGAACAAGCCAAAATATTAGCAATTCACACAGGAGGATTGCAAGGGATTGCAGGTATGAATAATGTATTAAAAAAGAAAAAATTGCCATGTATTCAATAATGAAAATGAAGAAAGTATTTGTTATATGCTTTTTATTGCTATTTGCTTTTAGTTGTGGTTCTAGTAAAAAAGTAGTTACTAAAAAAAGAACTACAAAAGACAGAACGGTTAAAGTAGATAGAACTCCAAAAGTATCTCCTAAAGAAGAAACTCCAAAAACAGATGAAGCTCCAGCTCATATTCCAGAAGTATATGCAAATCCTACAGAAGAATATATTGCCATATATAGCGATATAGCAAAAGACGAAATGCGTAAATATAAAATTCCTGCAAGTATCACTATTGCTCAGGGAATTTTAGAGTCTGGTTCTGGAAGAGGAAGACTTTCGGTAGAAGCAAATAATCACTTCGGAATTAAATGTCACGAATGGACAGGAGCTAGAATTTACCATGATGATGATGCTTTGCAGGAGTGCTTCAGAAAATATAATAACTCTAAATATTCTTTTAGAGATCATTCTTTATTCTTAACCGAAAGAAAACGATACAGTAAGTTATTCGAATTAGAACAAGACGATTATAAAGGATGGGCAAAAGAATTACGAGCAGCTGGTTATGCAACCGACAGAAAATATCCAGACAAGCTTATTAGTTTAATTGAGCGTTATCAATTATACAAATTAGATGCTGAGGTTTTAGGGAAGTCTTTAATCAATAATGATAAGCATACCGTTGCCAAAGGCGATACCTTATATTCTATTTCAAGAAAGTTTAATATTTCTGTAAAAGACCTTCAAGAATTAAACGGATTAGAAGGAACAGATATTCATATTGGTCAAGTACTTTTTGTAAAACCAATGCCAAAAGATTATTAATATATTATGAACTATACACGTAGTAGTGCATTATTTGCACAAGCAGAAAAAGTAATTCCTGGAGGTGTAAATTCCCCTGTTAGAGCTTTTAAAGCAGTAGGAGGAACTCCAATATTTATTAAAGAGGCTAAAGGAGCTTACTTAGTAGATGAAGACAATAATAAATATATAGACTATATAAATTCCTGGGGTCCTATGATTTTAGGGCACGCATATAAGCCGGTTGTAGATGCGGTTGTAGAGAAAACCAAAAAGGGAACTTCCTTTGGAACACCAACAGAAATTGAAACACAAATTGCAGAATTAGCAGTTTCTATGGTTCCAAATATAGATATGATTCGTTTTGTGAACTCAGGAACCGAAGCATGTATGAGTGCGGTTAGATTAGCAAGAGGTTATACCGGAAAAGATAAAATCATCAAATTTGCTGGTTGTTATCATGGGCATAGCGATTCGTTTTTAATTCAAGCGGGAAGCGGAGCCGTAACTTTTGGAGCTCCTAATAGTCCGGGAGTTACACAAGGAACAGCAAAAGATACTTTGCTTGCTAGATACAATGATATTGAAAATGTAAAGCAAATTATAGAAGCCAACAAAGGCGAAATAGCTTGTATTATTCTAGAGCCAGTTGCTGGTAATATGGGGTGTATTCCACCACAGAATGATTTTCTAAAGCAATTAAGAGAAGTATGTGATGCTAATGATATTCTTTTAATTTTTGATGAGGTTATGACAGGTTTCCGCCTTGCAAAAGGAGGAGCTCAAGAGCTTTTTAATATGAAAGCAGATATTGTTTGCTTCGGAAAAGTAATTGGTGGAGGTTTACCAGTTGGAGCATTTGCTGCAAATAAAGAAATTATGAGTCATTTAGCTCCTTTAGGTCCAGTATATCAAGCAGGAACTTTAAGTGGAAACCCATTAGCAATGGCTGCTGGATTAGCGATGCTACAGGAATTAAATAAAGATTCGGAAATTTATACTCGTTTAGAAGAAAAAACAGCTTATTTACATAACGGTATAGTAGAAGCTTTAACAAAAAATAATATTACTCACACTATAAATAGAGTGGGGTCAATGATTTCTGTTCATTTTGATGAAGGTGCTGTTGTAGATTTTGAAACAGCGGCTAAAGGTAATAACGAAACATTTAAAAAATTCTTCCATGGTATGTTAGATAATGGCGTTTATATAGCACCAAGTGCTTTTGAAACTTGGTTTATAACAGATGCTTTAAGCTATGAAGATTTAGATAAAACCATTGCAGCGGTAGATGCAGTTGCAAAAACCTTATAAATAAAAAAGCTCCTCAAGAAACTTCTTGAGGAGCTTTTTTTAATTAGACTAATTTCGAATCCGATTATTTCTGATGCTTTTTTAAGCTAGACTTATCTTCTCCTTTATGCATTCGTTTCTTTTTAGAAATCATTTTTCTTTTCCCTGCTTTATTTCTTTTCTCAGATTGAAGCTTTTCCCACTTTTCATATTGTTCCGCGCTTAAAATACTTTTCAACTTTTGCTTGGTTGCAATTTGAGCATCTAAACGATTGTTCTTCATTTTAAGAATTTCTTCCTTAGTAGGCTTTTCTTCAGCATTTTTTCTAAGCTTTCTAGTTTCCATTTCAGCTTTTCTAACTTTAGCATTTTCTAAATGAATTTTAGAAATTTCTTTTTGCTGTTCTTCGGTTAAATCTAAGGCTAAAACCATTTTTTTAGTTTGTAACTGGGCAAATTCTTCTGCCGATACATCTGCTTTCATTGCTTTTCGCTCTTGGGCAGATAGTTGAATACTTACAAAAGCTAATGTTACTATTATTAATTTCTTCATAACTATATTTTTTAATGTTTGTTATTTCTTTGACTTTGTAATTGGCTAATGGTTTAAAGCAAGAAACCTTTTTAACTCGCTATTAACGTTTCTGTTAGCGAGTATTCGACTGTGAAGTGTAGTCTGAAAGGCGTATTTTTTTAAAAGCGAATGACGTCTTCCTCAGTAGCTCCTATAGCTTTCATGACATTATCTATAGACTTGTCTGTGTCAGATAAACTTACTTCAGCAGGAATAATTAGCACTCTAAATATTTGATTTGTTACCATGTTTTGTGATACAGCATTCGCATCAAAATCTGGTTCTAAATAAATGGTATAATCCAACTGTGTAAAGTCGAAATTATAAAACATCAAACCTAAATCGGTAATAAAAGGTTGCGGTAATTGTCGCCAAACGTCTAGTCCGTTATCTACTTCCTCTAATCTATACACCAAAATCGCATCGTTATTATAAAGTTGAATGCCATGTGCAGAGAAGGTTTCTCTAAAAGAATAAGTATTCGTGTTTGGGTCTGGTGCTAAGTCAACGTCAATTTCAAAAACAGGAGCTTCAAATATAGAACCGTCAATACCGTCTTGTCCGTCATAACCGTTTGCTCCAGGAGGTCCTGCTGGTCCTTCGCAATTCATTATAAATAAGGTAAGGAATAAGCCGAGAAGTATATGATATTTTTTCATAAGTATAAATTTTAAATGATTAGTAATTATAGGCCATTTATAGTTTATAAGGTTGCTAACTATTTGGCTATCTTTGTAAAGATAACTAAAACACTAAGATAATGAAACGAATAGCAATCCTTTTAATGACAACAGTTTTTGCTTTTTCTTGTAAAGAGCAAGGGAAAAAAGTTCTTGTAACAGAAGATGTAAAACCTACGGAAATGCAACAGAATTTAAACAAGTATGTGCCAGTAAAACTATCGGCAGATTTAAGCTCTTTAACAGACAACGAACGAAAAATGCTTCCTCTTTTAATAGATGCGGCTAACAAAATGAACGATTTATTTTGGTATGAAGCTTATGGAGATAAAGATGCGTTATTAAATGGTATCACAGATGAAGACACAAAGAAGTTTGTAGAAATTAATTACGGACCATGGGACCGATTAAACGGAAACAAAGCCTTTGTAGATGGGGTAGGTGAAAAGCCAGACGGAGCAAATTTTTATCCAAAAAATATGACTAAAGAAGAGTTTGCTTCTGCCGAAATGGAAGATAAATCTAGTATTTATAATTTTGTTCGTAGAGATGAAAACGGAAAATTATATACCATTCCTTACCACGAGAAGTTTAAAACGGAAGTAAAAGAAGTTTCAGATTTATTATTAGAAGCTTCAAAACTTGCAGATGATGCAGGTTTAAAAAATTACCTTGAGTTACGTGCTGCCGCATTACTTAATGACGAGTATCAAGCAAGTGATTTGGCTTGGATGGATATGAAAACAAATACTTTGGATATTGTAATTGGCCCGATTGAAACTTATGAAGATCAACTTTTTGGAAATAAAGCTGCTCATGAGGGTTATGTACTTATTAAAGATCAAGAATGGAGCGAACGTTTAGCAAAATTTTCTGCCTATTTACCAGAATTACAAAAAGGACTTCCGGTAGATGCAGCGTATAAAAAAGAAACTCCTGGAACAGATAGCGATTTAAATGCATACGATGTGGTGTATTATGCAGGCGATTGTAATTCGGGAGGAAAAACAATTGCTATTAATTTACCAAATGACGAAGAAGTTCAACTGCAAAAAGGAACAAGAAGATTGCAGTTGAAGAACGCTATGCAGGCAAAATTCGATAAAATTGTGTTACCTATTTCAGATGTTTTAATTGATGAAAGTCAACGTAAACACGTAACTTTTGATGCATTTTTCGCAAACACTATGTTTCACGAAGTTGCTCACGGACTAGGAATTAAAAATACTATCAACGGAAAAGGAACTGTTCGTGAAGCATTAAAAGAACACGCAAGTGCTCTAGAAGAAGGAAAGGCAGATATTCTTGGTTTATATATGATTCAACAGTTGCATGCAAAAGGAGAATTGAAGGAAGATATAAAAGATAATATGGTGACTTTTATGGCTGGTATTTTTAGATCAGTACGTTTTGGAGCTTCTTCTGCTCACGGAAAAGCCAATATGATTCGCTTTAATTTCTTTAAAGAACAAGGTGCTTTTAGTCAAAATGAAGATGGTACTTTTAAAGTTAATTTTGATAAGATGGAAACTGCTATGAAAGATTTATCTAAGCTTATCTTGACGCTTCAAGGAAATGGAGATTATGATGGAGTAGCAAAATTAGTAGCTGAAAAAGGAATGATTTATGAAGAATTACAAGCTGATTTAGATAAATTAAGCTCTGCTAATATTCCAGTAGATGTCGTTTTTGAACAAGGAAAAGAGGTGCTAGGATTATAGAAGTATCCATTTTATAAAATAAAAAAGGCTTCCGAGTTATATAGGAAGCCTTTTTTTATTGATGATTCAATTTGAAATATCGTTCTAATTCAAAATTAATTTCTTTGTAATGCTAGTATGCTTGTTTTTTATAACGGCAATATATACGCCTTTTTGTAACTTTTTCAGATGAAGTCTTTCTAGGTTTTGTAAATTCGATTTACTAAAAACTTCTTTTCCTAATACGTCATAAATTTTTATACTGCTATTATTTAATGAAGCATTACTGCTTAAATATACGATTCCGTTACTACTAGGGTTTGGATACAATTTAAAAGTTTCCTTATCGTTTTGTGAAATGCTTAAAGTTTCTGAGCTAACTGCAAATTCTAATAATGCACCTAGAGAGCCTTTGGTTACTTCATATAAATAATTAGGATCCATGTTGGATAAAACATCTGAAGCAGTATGACTGTATTGAGATTCATTAGCTTCATATAAGCCTGTTATTACTTCTCCGTTATATTGAAAAGGAACATAATCGGATCCGTATGCATAGGATAATTGCGTTGTTAAATTAGAATACAATTCTATGCAATTCGCCAAAATACTCGTCATTGCAGATGAAGCACTATTGTTTCCGGTTGGAGAACTTCTGTCTTCTTCGCAAGTAATGCTATTGTTTGTTTGATTGCTTACACCGCCAACTTGATCGATATTAAATACCAATCTAATATCTAAATTTTGAGGAGATACCGTATTGTCAACGTAATACTGACTTCCTATAAGTCCGTCTTCTTCACCACTAAAATGAACGAATTTTATAGAGTATTCGGTATTTACATCTTTTAAAAGTCTTGCAAGCTCTAATAATAAAACGGTGCCACTTCCATTGTCATTTGTTCCTGGGCCATTTAAAGTGTCGTAATGTGCGTCTATAATTATATATGTGTTTGGATAAACGGTTCCAGTTTTTGTTACGATGATATTGTTGCTTGTACCTCTATTATATGAAAAGGGTTGTAGTTCAATGTCTGTATAACCCAAATTTTGATAACGAGAAGTAATCCAGTTTTCTGTATTTGTTAATGCAGTTGTACCCACTCTTTTAGTGCCGAAGTTTTCAAAACTTGTTAAATCGGCAAGAATATTTGAAGCAGAAACATTATCAACTACGCTTTGGTAATAGGTATTATGGTTTTGCGCATAAGATGTTATGCTAATAAAAAAAAGAAAAAAGTATTTTGTGATAAAAGGTTTCATGGAGGGAATTTTTCGCTAAAGTAGAATAAAGTTTTAAAGAAGAAAAGGGAATAGAAACCTAATTATTCTATAACACATGTTATGGTTACTGAAGCTTCTCTGCCTACACGAAAGGTTCCAAAATCAAGACCTATATCATAATCAAACCTATTGATAGTAAGGTTTCCTGTAAAAATATTATTTTCAAAAGTAAAAGGAATTTCTACTTCTTTTGTAACTCCGTGAATGCTTAAGTTTCCTATAGTAGTATATCCTGATGCCGATTTTACTACCTGTTTAGATTGGAAACAAATTTTAGGGTATGTTTCTGTTTCAAAAAAATCAGGACTACGTAAGTGATTGTCTCTTTTGTTGTTGCTTGTGTTTATTGTTTCAGCATCTATACAGATTTGAAAGTTTGCGTTTTCTATTGCCTTGCTATCAAAATTAAAATCACCTTGCATTCCAGTAAAAGTCCCTTTTACTTTAAAGAATACGCCTCCGGAAATGTGAAAGTTTACAATGGACTTTTGCTGATTGATAGTTTGTTGAGCGTAGGCTGAAGTTATATTGGTAAGAAGCAATATCGTTAATATATATAGTATCTTTTTCATAGCTTCAGTTATTTAATTCCGTATTAAGTTACGATATTTTCAGCAGTTAATTAGAATAAAAAAAAGGAACTACGTTCTGTAGTTCCTTTTTGGTATATAGATTTCCGCGAAAGCAGAAATAATAATTTATACTATTTCAACAAATAAGCCTTCGTCTGTTTTCTCTACTTTAGCTAGATTGTTTTTAGTAAGTTCTTTTATGGTTTTATCCCATTTCTTATTACTTAAACCAGATTTAGATTTTAAATCTGTAAGCTCTAATTTTTCAGCGTCTTTTAAGATTTTTAAAACTTCTTTTGCTTCATCACTAATAGCTAAAGCTTTTTTCTCCGGACGCATTTGCGGGAAGAATAATACCTCTTGAATACTTTGGTTGTTGGTTAAGTACATAAGTAATCTGTCCATACCAATCCCCATTCCGGATGTAGGAGGCATTCCGTACTCTAAAGCACGTAAGAAGTCATGATCTATAAACTCTGTAGCTTCGTCATCTCCTTTTTGAGCAAGTTTCAACTGGTCTTCAAAACGCTCACGTTGATCAATAGGGTCGTTAAGTTCAGAATAAGCATTCGCTATTTCTTTACCACAAACCATTAATTCAAAACGCTCTGTTAAATCAGGATTGTCACGGTGCTCTTTACACAACGGACTCATTTCTTTTGGGTAGTTTGTAATGAAAGTTGGTTGTATATAGTTTCCTTCACATTTTTCACCAAAAATTTCATCAATCAATTTCCCTTTCCCCATCGTATCGTCTACTTCAATACCCATAGATTTAGCAGCTTCACGAATATCATCTTCACTTTTACTAGTGATATCAAATCCTGTGAAATGCTTGATAGAGTCGGCCATGGTTACTCTAGCATAAGGAGCTTTAAAATCTACTTCATGTTCTCCAAAAGTAACCTTTGTAGTTCCGTTTACTGCAATAGCACAATGTTCTAACAATTTCTCACAGAAATCCATCATCCAGTTGTAGTCTTTGTAAGCTACATAAACTTCCATGGCAGTGAATTCTGGATTATGTGTTCTGTCCATTCCTTCATTTCTGAAGTTTTTAGAAAACTCATAAACTCCATCAAATCCACCAACAATTAAACGTTTTAGATAAAGCTCATTAGCAATTCGCATGTATAAAGGAATATCTAAACTGTTGTGGTGTGTTATAAATGGTCTAGCAGCTGCTCCTCCAGGAATAGGTTGTAAAATTGGAGTTTCTACTTCATAATAACCCGCTTCGTTAAAGAAGTTACGCATTGCGTTAAAAAGTTTTGTTCTCTTAATGAAAACCTCTTTTACTTTTGGGTTTACTACTAAATCTGCATAACGTTGTCTGTAACGTAATTCTGGATCGTTAAAAGCATCATGTAAATTACCATCTGCATCTTCTTTTGGTAATGGTAATGGTTTTAAAGATTTACTTAATAAAGTGAAGTCTGTTACACGTACACTTTTTTGACCAACTTTAGTGGTGAATAAATCTCCTTCTATACCAATAAAATCACCTATATCTAGTAATTTTTTATATATGTCGTTGTATTTGCTTTTGTCTTCACCTGGACATATTTCATCTCTATTAAAGTATACTTGAATTCTACCTTCACTATCTTGTAGTTCGGCAAAACTAGCATTACCTTGAATACGTCTTGACATTAAACGCCCAGCTATTTTAACTTTATCGCCTTCTTTAAAATTCTTCTTTATTTCACCTGTAAGGTGGGTTAAAGGATATAAATCTGCAGGATAAGGATTAATGCCTAAATTTCTTAATTTGGCTAACTTATCTCTTCGTACTAATTCTTGTTCAGATAATTGAGACATTTAATTTGTATTTTGTTTTAAAGAATCAGCAAAGATAATGCTTTGTAACAAATTAGAAGAAACAACGTCTAATAATTGTCATTAATCAAATCAATCTTTACTTCCTTTGTGGTTATATAGTTACGATAGAAGTTTAGAAGTATCATTAAAATATATTATATGAGTTTTTGGAGAGTACTACTTTCAATCATTTGTCCGCCTTTAGCTGTTTTAGATAGAGGATGCGGTTCTATCTTAATTGTTTTTATTTTATGGCTTTGTGGTTGGGTGCCAGGAGTTATAGCTGCACTAGTAATTTTGAATAATCCTAAGCAATAAAAAACGTATATTTGCAGAGTATTAAATACCATAATTGCTTTGAACAAAACAATAGAATTACAGGATTTAGGATTAAAAGATTATAAGGAAACTTGGGATTACCAAGAGTCTTTATTTCAATCTATAGTAGATGCAAAAATCAAGAATAGGAGAGAGGAGTCAACTACTCCAACAAAAAACTACTTCTTATTGGTAGAGCATCCACACGTTTATACTTTAGGAAAAAGTGGAGATATGTCTAATTTATTAATAAACGAAGAGCAACTTACAGAAAAAGGAGCTAGTTTTTATAAGGTAAATAGAGGAGGAGATATCACTTATCACGGACCAGGACAAATTGTTGGTTACCCAATTTTAGATCTTGATAATTTCTTTACAGATATACATAAATATCTTCGTTTGTTAGAAGAAATGATTATTCTTACCCTTGCGGAATACGGAGTAGAAGCCGAGCGTAGCCCTGGTGAAACTGGTGTTTGGCTTGATGTAGGAACACCATTTGCTAGAAAAATATGCGCAATGGGTGTGCGTGCTTCTCGTTGGGTAACCATGCACGGATTTGCATTAAATGTAAATGCCGACTTAGGTTATTTTGATAATATGATTCCTTGTGGTATTCGCGGAAAAGCAGTTACTTCTTTAAATGTTGAATTAGGTAAAAAAGAAGTAAATGAAGAAGAAGTAAAAGAAAAACTTCTGAAGCATTTTACAGCACTTTTTGAAGCAGAATTCAAATTGAAGACAGAAGCACTTTAGGTTTCTTTTTTAGTCTATTCAAGAATATTTTCTCTTTTAGCTAAACGAGTAGCTATAATGCTCACAATGAAAATTTGTGCAGCATGAAAAACCATTAGCGGAAGTAAAATAAAGCCAATAGACATGCTGCTTGGAAATAAAATGTCAGCGAAAACAGTTCCGTGAACTAGAGACTTTTTAGTTCCGCAGAATTGTGCCGTTATTTTATCTTCTGAATTAAAATGTAATTTCTTAGAAATAAATCCAGTTATAAAATATACCATATAGAATAAAGCAATTACTATCGCGAAAAGTAATAGTAAATCGGTAGCTTTTACTGAACCGAAAAGATCTTCAGCAAAAGATTCTGCAAAGCTTTTATAAATAATAAGTAGTATAATAGACTTGTCAAATAAAGTAAGCTGCTTACTATATTTTAAAGCGAACTTCCCCCAAAACCTCTGTAAAATAATCCCTAAAATAACAGGAAGTAAAATTTGTGTAATAAGGGAAATATAAATGGATTGTATATTGTAGTCTGTAGTAGATTGTTTTAAAAACAAACCGATCCATAATGGTGTAACTACAATGCCAATTAATCCGGAAATACTTGCGTTAAAAATTGCGGCAGGAATATTTCCTTTTGCAATAGAAACCATAACTACTGATGAGGAAACTGTAGATGGAAGTGCAGCCAAAAATAAAAAGGAAAGCCAAAGTGTTTGAGTAGCCTCAGTATTTATTAATGGTTTAAAAGCAATTACAAGAAGAGGAAAAAACAAAAAAGTAGTGAGCTGAACCAAAAGATGTAGCTTCCAGTTTTTTAATCCGCTTCTAATTTTATCCGGACTTAACTTCAATCCGTAGAAAAAGAAAATTAACGAAATCCCAATAGAGCCAATAGTATCGAAAGGGATAGTGCTTTCTTTGCTTCCTAAAGAAGGAAACAAGTAAGCGACAACTATTACGATAAGGATGGCTATTACGAACTTGTCAATTTTAAATCTCATATTATCCTTCTACATTAAAGAACACTTTATAATAATGCATTTTTTTGTCTTCATCATAACCACGCTCTAGATATTCGGTGGAAGCATCTGGTGCATCAATATCTAGTTTGATTTGTATGTTGGTGTCTAGTTTAATTTCGGTTTTAAACTTTTTCTTTTCTTTTTTAACAACAGCTTCAGCTACATCAAATTGATTTCTAATTAAAACATTCTGTTCTCCTTCAAAAGTTTTCTTATAGTCTTCAAAAGCGACTTTTTGTTTTTCTTCTTCAAAAACTTCATCTATAAAACGTTCTACATTTACTATTTCATTTTCTTTAAAATGATCAATTGTTTTTGCTAAAAAAGTATTTCTTTCTTGTTCCCCGTAAGAGGTTTTAATAATTTCTTCTGAAAATTCTTTACAAAGTTCCAGGTAGTTCTGTGTGTGATTATTTGCATCGTCTGCAAACTTGATATTTAAGAAATGACTTGTCCAATATTGTGCATCGTAATTATTGTTGTCTGCACTTAAAACGATTCGTCCTTCCATATCGTTTTGGTTTAAAATCAAGCATCCTTTATCTACTTTTTTAGAACTGATTCCTTTTTGAACCAATACATCGTAATTGTCATTTTCTAAAAAGGTTTGAAAGAAGTTTATTTTGTTTTCAATTTTAAAAATACCAAGAGCATTTGTGGTCATTTCCTTGTGTTCAATTCCTTCAAAAAGAACCACTAAAACGTCACCTGTTTTTATTTGTGAGGAGTTGGATTGCTCGTACAAATGCTTCACGATATTCTGAGAAGTTTCTACAAAAGCATCGTCATCATTAAAAATGGTGTCAGAGTAATTATTGATTTCGTTTAAACGAACATCGGCATGGTGGTTAAAGCGATAACTCTGCACCACACTACCAAAAGGTCTTAATAAAAAAGGCAGCATAAGGTCATAACTAGCCTCGTCAAAATCTACAGTTTTGTTAGAAAATGCGTTTTTTGTGCTGTTGTGTTTATTACCAACTTTGTGAATTATAAATTTTGATATAGATGCGTTTTTACGTGTAATCATAATGTAGAATTTAAGAATACAATACTAATCATTTTGCTAGGAATAGACATAAAAAAGCTGAAGCATTTTACTTCAGCTTTTCCTATTTAGGTTCTTAGATTGCTTTTAATTTTATTAATTTATCTGATATATTAAAACCGAATTACTTTCACCTTTTGTTACAAACTCTAAGTTTCTGTCTTTGTCTAAATTATCTAGTTCTATTGCAGAAGTACCGTAAACAGGGAAGTTATTTTGAAGTTCGGCATTGCTGTCAAATAAATAAACTTTTTGCGACTGTAAATCGGTTACTGAAACATAAATCTTGTTATTTAAATAGAATAACTTCGGAATATCATAATTACCAAAATCTAACTCTAAGGTTTTATTTTTAATAGTTAGTTTATTATCCGTTTGTGCTACCAAAGTTCTGCTAGTGGTAACTAAATGGTGCTTATTGCCAAGGTTTAAGTTTTGGCTAGCGCTAGACCCCTTGGTTGTAATACTTACAAGTTTTCCGTCCTTTGTGGTGGTTGTAAACTTATCGTTATATAAGTATACAGCTTGCTTGGAGTACTCATACTTGTCTTTTATAGGGACTCTTATTTTTCCAACTCTATCCAGAATATAAAGTTTATTGTCTGTTTTTATGGTTAAATAATCTTTGCTGCCAATTCTAAAGTGCTGCGGTTGGTGGTTGATAGCGCTTTCAGCAGAATTAAATTTGAAGCCTTTTACTGTTTTTCCTTTGGCATCGTACATAAGTACGTTTTTACCTTGTGTTACTAATAAGCGGTATTTTTTATTATTGTCATACTCAAAAACCGAAAGTGGTTGCGTAATAGCATCTTTGAAATTCAAAGGAAACGGAGCGACTTCCTTTCCGTTTCTATCTAAAACATATACTTTATTGGAAGTAGCAAAAGCAAGCTGCAATCTTCCGTTTTTATACATGTCTATTTGTTGTATTTGACCAAGAACTGCACCCGGAAGCTGTTTTTTCCAAAGTACTTTTCCTTTGTTTGAAATCATGTATAGGTTGTTTTTAATATCTTGAACTATGATTTCTTTTTGATTTGTAATATGGTTTTTTACTAATTGCGGGTTGATTAATAAATCTGCATCTAATTTGATGTTGTATAATTCGGTAATAGAATTTTCTCTAGCTCTTGTTTTGTTCTTTTTAATTATAATATTCACGTGAGCGAAATTGTTATCGTATACAAATTGAAATGCCGAAGCTTTGTATGAGTCTAGTCTTATATCGAACTCTTCTCCTAAATTCTTTTGAATATGATTTTCTAATGTAGGGTTATTGGTGACTATTAATAATGAGGAAGCGTCTGTTAAGTGGACGGTGGTGTCTTGGTAATAATCTCTTTCACCATAAGTAGTTTTATTCTGGTAGTTTGCAATAATGTTTTCTAAAGTTTCTTTATTGTTAGCAAACACGAAAAAGTCATCTATATTAACGTAATAATTAGCTTTACTAGAAGTTATAAATGGCGAAAAAGTTTTATTAAATAATGCAGTTTCACTAAAATCAAAAATTTCAATTTGTCTATAGGTGTCCGCTAAGTTTTGCTCATTTAATAAAGCGTCTTTTGTGGCAATAGCGTCTAAAGAGTTTAAAACTACTGCTTGGTTATTTCCTTCGTAAATAACTCCAACTTCAATAATATTATCAAAAAGGGAGCTGCTAGTTTCAGAAGAATCTTGTCTGTGTAGTTTTAGATTTTTATTAAAAACAGCAAAATCATCAAAAGTAAAACTCATAAAGCCATCGCTATTACTAGGAGCGATATTGGCTGTTTTATTAACCTTAGCTACACTGTTTTTAAAAACATTAATTAGACTTTTAGTAGAGTCTGTTGCTTTAGTGATACCGCTTAAAATGAAATTATCCTGACTTATATCTGCATCTACAAGTGTATTATTGGTGAATGATTTAAACGGAATGGAATCCTTAATAAATATAGATTGTGCAGGTTTTTGTTCTTTGTTATTTATAAGAATAGAAAAAGCTTTGGTATCATCGGTGGTTCTTAAGATGCTTTTTAAATCTTCGTTTTTATTTTTGGTAGTAAGTGATTTTTCTAAAATATGTTTACTGGAAGAAGCTATAAATATACTGTCTTTAAAAGTGTTGTAGGTGATGTTCTTTTCAATCTCAGTTTTGTTAATAGATATCTTTTGAAACGGATAGCTTTCAACTTTAATATTTGGAAGGGAATCGACTGCAAATAAATCTGCCGTTTGTTTAGTGATTATCGTATAATGTAAGTTGTTTTGTTCGTCATAATTAAAACAAAGTAAAAGCAGATTGGTAGTATTTAAGTGTTTTAGGTTCTCTAATTTTTCACTTAGATTTTCGTAAGTTTTACTTTTAGAAAGTTCATTTAAAAAGTCACTATTATTTAAATTGCTCTTTAAACTTTCTAAATTATGAATAGGAATTATTACGGAAGCATTTTCTGGAATATAATCTGTTGGGTTTACATGTTTATTAGCATTATTACAGCTACTAAGTAAAATTAAAAATAAAAGAAGGTTCCAAATTTTTTTCATGCATGTAAGAATTTGTACAAATATAAGAAGTACATTCAAGTATTAATAGTTTATAAATTTTATATGTCTAGTTGTATTTGATCCGGAAGTAATCTAAATGTTTTTCGGTGGTATTTGGTGATGCCGTACTTTTTAATTGCCTCTCGATGTTCTTTGGTTGGATAACCCTTATTCTTTTTCCAATTATACATTGGGAATTCTTCATGAATCTTATTCATATACGCATCTCTATAGTTCTTTGCTAAAATAGAAGCTGCAGCAATACTAAGATATTTCCCGTCTCCTTTTATAATCGTTTCATGTGGAATGTCCTTGTATGGTTTGAATTTATTGCCATCTACAATAATAAATTCTGGAGTTTGCCTTAATGCTTCAATGGATTGATGCATGGCTAAAATGGAAGCATTAAGAATATTGATCTCATCTATTTTATCCTGAAAAACGTGTGCAATGCCAAAGTGTAGTGCTTCTGTTTCAATAATAGGCTTTAAGACTTCTCGCTTTTTCTCGCTTAGTTGCTTGGAGTCGTTAAGAATATTGTTTGTAAAATCGCATGGCAAAATTACAGCAGCAGCAGTCACAGGTCCGGCCAAACAGCCTCTGCCAGCTTCATCTGTTCCGCATTCCATTTTTAATTCCGAATAATTTAATTTCAGCATTTATGTTAATCTTAATATTAAGGAGTAATTATAAATCGTATAATTGTAATTATACCTATAAGATATTTTCTATTTTTGTCACCTTAAACACCAAAGCTTTAGTAGAGGCTTACAAAAATTAATAATCTGCTTTAGGCAGTTGCAAGGTCTAAAAAATAATTATGAAGCAAAAAATTCTTATATTCTTTTTGTTAAGTGTTTTTCATTTTGGGTACTCACAAGTTTCGCCAAAGCAAGAATTACAAAAAAGACCTTCGCAAAACAATAATCAAAACAATATTTTAAACGACAGTTTATCATCTAGTTTCGGTAGAGACAGAAGTAATAATGTTGTTAAAAATGAAGATGCTAAAATTACCGACTATCTAATAATTTCTCATAAAAGAGATTCGGTACATTTAGATACTACGCTTACTATAAAAAAAGAGTATAAATTTAATTACTTACGAAAAGATAACTTCGAGTTGTTACAATTTGCCAATGTGGGGCAAACCTATAATTCACTAGCTTATCAATTTGCAAACAATAAGCTTATGCCTCTTTTTGGTGCAAGAGCAAGGCACTTCAACTTTATGGAAGTAGAGGATATTAATTACTATCGTGTGCCAACCCCGTTAACCGATTTGTATTATAAAACAGCCTTTACACAAGGGCAACAATTAGACGCTTTATTAACGGTAAATACATCGCCACAACTAAATTTCTCTATTGCTTATAAAGGAATGCGTTCCATTGGTAAATACCAACACCAACTCACAAGTACAGGGAATTTCAGATTCACAACTTCATATAATACCAAAAATAACCGCTACATAGCCAATGCGCATTTTGTAGCACAGGATTTAATGAATGAAGAAAATGGCGGATTAAAAGATAGTAACCTAATCTATTTTGAAAATGGAGATCCAGAATTTAAAGATAGGGGAGTTCTTGAAGTGAATTTTGAAGATGCCGAGAGTATATTAAAAGGAAAACGTTTTCGTTTAGATCACCTATATTATATAGTACAGCAAAAGGATTCGCTCTCAAACAACAATCTAAGTCTAGGTCATATTATTTCATTCGAAGACAAATTTTTTCAATTCGACCAAGTTAGTGAAAATAGTTATTTTGGTGAATCATTTAAACCAAGAGATATAAGTAAAAGAGTAACGCTAGAAAACCTATACAACGAACTGAATCTAAGATACACCAACAAAACTCTTGGAAACTTTCAGTTTAATGTAAATCATAACGATTTTAATTATGGCTATGATAATGTATTGGTGTTAAACGGAAACAAAATTACAAACCGATTAAAAGGGAACGTTTTTGGAGTAGGAGCTTCTTATGCTAAAACTATAAACAAATTTGAGTTACAAGGAGAGTTAGGAGTAAACATTTCTGGAGATTTCGACGGAAACTATCTTACGGCTAAAGCCGCATACGCAATAAGTAATGATATAAAACTTAGTGCTAAGATTAACTCTAGTTCAAAAGCAGCTAATTATAACTTCCTTTTATATCAACACGATTATAAAAACTATAACTGGCAGAATAATTTCAATAACACCAAAACCCAAGATCTAGAGTTTCAATTACAATCAAACAAGTTTGTAAATTTAACCCTAAATTTTACTTCCATTAGCGACCATATGTTTTTTGCTAAAAGTGAATTCGATGGTATGGTAAAGCCATTTCAAAACACCAATACTATAAACTACTTAAAGCTTAAAGTAGAAAAAGATATTAGATATAAAAATCTAGGATTGTATAATACGGTAATGTATCAAAATGTTCAGGACGATGCGCAAACTTTAAATGTGCCACAGTTTGTAACCCGAAACACCTTATACTATTCCAACCATTTCTTTAAAAACGCACTGTTTCTACAAACAGGAGTTACATTCAATTACTTTACTAAGTATTATATGAATGCTTACGATCCTGTTTTGGCAGAATTCTACACGCAAACCGAAAAAAAATACGGAGCATTCCCTAGAATGGATTTCTTTATAAATGCAAAAATTCGCCAAACCAGAATCTACTTAAAAGCAGAACACTTAAATTCAGCATGGACAGGCTATAATTATTACTCAGCACCAAACCACCCATACAGAGATTTCGCAGTTCGCTTCGGAGTAGTATGGAATTTCTTTATGTAATTTCTTGGGCGTTCCTTTACTTAACTTTTTAGGAGTTAAGTAAAGTCAGGCTATCCGCTATATCTTTTGGCTACTTTTTTTAATAATCATATTCATACTATATTATAGTATACATATAATAAGGAGAAACATTTTTCATTTAAACCTAGCCAAAAGGATGCCGCTTCTATCCTTAACGCAGATAAACCAACAACAAAACACCAAACTACTACCACTAATTTCTAATCCCTATTACCTAATTCCTGTTTCCTAATCCAAACAATTACTCACTAACAAAAAATAATCAACTCATAACCCCTTAAAAATAAGGTTATAAAAAGCGGTTAAAAAATAATTAAGAAATTAATATAAAAAAGTCATTGTTGTATTAAAAAAGGTATCTATATTTGCACCCCGCTACGG
>NZ_QPIG01000019.1 GCF_003337215.1 Oceanihabitans sediminis | reverse complement strand
CGTTGTAAAACATTTAAAACATACCGATGAAACTAATAATTTCTACCTTACTTTTAATTTCACACCTAACATTATTTTCTCAGTCAAATAATTTTGATGGTGATTATTATCGTGCACTCGGGAAAGAAGGAACTCATTTTATTGAATATAAATTGACCTTAAATCAGGATGGAACATTCATCTTCCACTCTTATTCAAATAATAAACAGGGAATTCCGCCTGAAGTAAATAAATACGGTAAAGGAAAATGGATTGCGAAAGGTAAAGTGATTACTTTCTTATCAAATAAACAAGAAGACTTTGATGAAAAATATACTTTAGATTTTAATAATTCTAAGGCAAGATTTGTAACAAAACATCCGAGAGACAAAACTGACCGAATAATTAAAACAAAACTTCAGTTTTTTGAATCTGAAATCTTTTGGATAAAAACAATTGATATATTCAAAATATAAAAACGTTTTACAACACCGTATAAAAATAATTGCGGTTCAGTGCTTAATCAAAGGTCTTTGCGTGTTTGTAACGTCTGATTTTCCTTCGACAAATCCTCGCATACAAACCCGAAACTATTCTTATACATAAACGTTGTAG
>NZ_QPIG01000018.1 GCF_003337215.1 Oceanihabitans sediminis | reverse complement strand
AACGTTGTTGTATATGGTTTGTTGCGTGTTTTAAGCACCTAATTTAGCAAATACAAACCGAATAGAAAATCCGCGAGGATTTTCGTAAGTAGGCTAGAACTAGCAATAAATTATATACGGTGTTGTAGCACGTATTTTATTCAAATTCGATGGAAATTAAATTCCGATTATTTCTATTAAAAACCAAAGCCATTGTCAATGCAATTTTTTCCCTTACTTGCACGACGTTTGCTTTTATTACTTGACCAAAATTATTAGTGTCCTTAAATTCGAAACCCTGAAATTGAGATTGTTTTATAATTCCGTATTGATTATCAAGGTTATTAAATAATCCGGCAATTTGACTTGTTTCCAGTTCAATAGACTTGTCGAATAATTTTGTCAGAGTTTCAAAGTCTTTCTTTGTTATTAATTCCGAAATGTTGACAATTTTCGGCATAAGATTTTCAATTGCCTCAATTTCTTTGTCCGAATATGAAAATTCAGAACTTGTTCCGTCTTTCAGATTTATTTTAATTCTAACTTGATCATAATTTGACTTTTCGTCGTCTAAACTTGAATAAAATAAATAAGCAATATTTCCAGAGTGTGGATTTAATTTTTTCGCATTACTTTCAAGTAACGGACTTTTACTCATTTCAAGTTCGAAATAAGTTATCGTTTCTCCGTTTTTAGTTTCAAACCCTTTATGTCTTAAACACTCTCCATCGTAAAAATTCAAAACTTGTTGGACTGAATTAACCTCTTTGTCAGTTACTCCAATATCCTTTTTGCAAGAAGTTGTTATTAGTGTTAAAATCAGTAATGTTAAAATTCTGTTCATAGTTTTGTTTATATGTGCTACAACG
>NZ_QPIG01000017.1 GCF_003337215.1 Oceanihabitans sediminis | reverse complement strand
TCTTTCCCGAGTGCACGATAATAATCACCATCAAAATTATTTGACTGAGAAAATAATGTTAGGTGTGAAATTAAAAGTAAGGTAGAAATTATTAGTTTCATCGGTATGTTTTAAATGTTTTACAACGGTCTCGTATAACCGTCAGTTACGGGATTAAAGTTAATGATTTTCGGTTAAGAACTGACGTTAGCAATTCCGAGTGGATTCGGACGCAGTCGAATCCGCCGTAATTGCGGTTATACATTGTTGTATGCCGTTTTTTTAATTCGGTTTGTAACGAGTCAATCGTTTTTTCCAACGCTTTAATTTCAGATTGTTGATTGTCAATTTTTTTATCCTTTTGATAGTTTAAATAAGTGAAAACACAACCATAAATAACACCAATTCCACCAATGATTGAAAGTATTATTTTAATATTTTTTTCGGCTTTAGTTCTGCTATTCGCCTTATTAATAGATTTTTCAAATGATGAATAAGATCCGTATTTTTCGTAAACCTGTTGTCCGTTATATTTTATCATCACGGAATATTTACTATGATTTTTTGGTAAAACCCAATCACGTTCTATCATTTCGTCAACAATTGATTCGATTAGATTTCTGTCAGTTATTCCAAATTCACGTTCACACCAAGTCGGAATTATCCAAAAAGAATCTGGATTGTCGTAAATCTGTTTTAAAACCTTATCAAATAATTCAGTCCTATTCATACAGTTTGGTCAAATGGCATACAACGTTTATGTATATGGTTTGTTGCGTGATTAAGCACCTAATTTAGCAAATAAAAACCGAATAGAAAATCCGCGAGGATTTTCGTAAGTAGGCTAGAACTAGCAATAAATTATATACGGCTTAAGTTAGCATTTTAATAAAAACACTAAATTAAGACCTATAAATAAGAAAGAACAAAGGAGAGGAATAAGGTTATTATATACGCAGAGACTTTGATCTCGTCAACA
>NZ_QPIG01000016.1 GCF_003337215.1 Oceanihabitans sediminis | reverse complement strand
CCGTAGCGGGGTGCAAATATAGATACCTTTTTTAATACAACAATGACTTTTTTATATTAATTTCTTAATTATTTTTTAACCGCTTTTTATAACCTTATTTTTAAGGGGTTATGAGTTGATTATTTTTCAATTATATACAAGTATATCCTGTATCATTAGTGAAACGGATCTTATAAACCATCTAATATATAAAAAGGTTCTATCCGGTAAGCCTCCAGGAAGTATATAAAAGTTATCCTTTTAAGTCATATTGTATAAAAATCTAATAAGCTTTTTGGAATTATAGGCAACAAATATTCTGAAGACTTAAAAAATCATCTTATATAAATTCCTTTAATTAGAATTTTATATTACAATTAGTCTTTATATAAAGTCCATCGCAAGACAAAAGCTGTATTTATTATTAAATATTTTTAATCAATAGAATCATAATATTTAGTAATTAGTGGTTAGTGGTTAGTGGTTAGTGGTTAGTGGTTAGTGGTTAGTGGTTAGTGGTAAAATATAAAAAGAATGGATCTGATAAAAACTAGATTAGTAATTACAACACCTGTTATAAATACTTTACAGTAATAATTTTATAAAAAAAAGGTTCTACTCTTAATTAATGATGCGTAGAACCTTTTTAGTTTTAAAATGTATAATTACTGGACAGATCTTTATCTCCTTTTAGACCTAGATAGTCATCAAATTTTTTTTTATGAATAAAATCTAACAGTTAGTTGTTAGTTGTTAGTTGTTAGTTGTTAGTTGAAATAAGCAAATACCCTATTTCTCTTAAAGCTTCAAAATATATCTAGTTGTTTTTAAAACAATATTACTTGGAAGCAATAACCTTTGCAATAAAGCATAAAAAAACCCTTCATTAAATAAATAATGAAGGGTTTAAAAAAGGCGACGACCTACTCTTCCACAATGTAGTACCATCGGCGCTAATGGGCTTAACTTCTCTGTTCGGAATGGTAAG
>NZ_QPIG01000015.1 GCF_003337215.1 Oceanihabitans sediminis | reverse complement strand
GTATTCACTGCAGATCCATATACTGTAACACAAGACGATGTTAATGCTGGAAACATTACTAACAATGTAACAGCAGATGGTAATAAACCAGATGGATCAGCGGTTCTTCAAGCTTCAGATACCTATGTGATAGATGCTACAAACCCAGATGTTACATTATGTAACGATGGCGGAATCACTATCGTTAAAGCAGCTACCTCCAATGCTAGTGGTTGTGTATCCGAAGGTGATCAAATAGTGTATACTTTCACAGTAAACAATACTGGTGAAGTATCTATCAGTGATATCGTGATTATGGATGATTTACTTGGAGGAAACATTACTGCTTCTCTTACGCTTGCTGGAGATACGAATGCTAATAACATCCTAGATCCTACAGAAACTTGGGTATTCACTGCAGATCCATATACCGTAACACAAGACGATGTTAATGCTGGAAACATTACTAACAATGTAACAGCAGATGGTAATAAACCAGATGGATCAGCGGTTTTACAAGCTTCAGATACCTATGTGATAGATGCGAAGAACCCAGATGTTACATTATGTAACGATGGTGGAATAAATCTTGTTAAAACAGGAGTATTCAACAATGAAAATGCAAATAATTGTACTGAGATTGATGAAACTATAACCTATACTTTCGAAGTAACTAATACAGGAAATGTTTCTATAGAAAATATAATTATTACAGATTCATTATTAGATAACGCAACACCTTCAGCAGCGATAATCTTAATAAACGGGGACGTAAATCAAAACAACCAATTAGATCCAACCGAAACATGGATTTATAATGCAACATATTTAATTACGCAAGCAGATATTGATGCTACGGAAGTGTTTAATACTGCTACAGTAACAGGTAATATTGTTGTGGACGGATCGAATGTTACGTCAACATCTGAAACAACTACAGAGTTAATTAAAGATATTACACCTCCTGACACTTCAAATTGTGAAGTTTTAGATGAAACTATAGAATGTAATGGACCTGACAATGAAACTATTGCAACAGATTGGAACAATGCGAATATAACCGAATTAGAGAATTGTGCAACGGATGAATGTGATAACAACTTTACTGTTACTTCTGATTTTGACTTTGCAAATTTAATATCAACTTGTGGTCAAGGTGGAACAATTACAGTAACATACACTTTAACAGATGCTACGGGTAACTCTAGCACATTTACAGCAACATTAACTCTAGAAGACACTACTCCGCCAGACTTAACAATCTGTACAGAAATAGTAGATGAAACTATGGAATGTAATGGTGAAGATAACGAAGCTATCGCTACGGATT
>NZ_QPIG01000014.1 GCF_003337215.1 Oceanihabitans sediminis | reverse complement strand
TAGCTTCCGTTACCAATGATGCTCCGGCAACGTTCCCTCTTGGAGAAACCACAGTAACTTGGATAGTAACTGATAACGCTGGTCTTACAGCTACCTGTACACAAACGGTAACTGTTAATGATACAACGCCGCCTACAATTACTTGTCCTACGGATGTAGTAATAAGTGCGGATGCGTCTTGTATAGCAACTAGTGTTGCTCTAGGGGCTCCAACTACAGCTGATAATTGCGGGGTAGCTTCCGTTACCAATGATGCTCCGGCAACGTTCCCTCTTGGAGAAACCACAGTGACTTGGATAGTAACTGATAATACAGGCCTTACAGCTACCTGTACACAAACGGTAACTGTTAATGATACAACACCTCCTACAATTACTTGTCCTACGGATGTAGTAATAAGTGCGGATGCGTCTTGTATAGCAACTAGTGTTGCTCTAGGGGCTCCAACTACAGCTGATAATTGCGGGGTAGCTTCCGTTACCAATGATGCTCCGGCAACGTTCCCTCTTGGAGAAACCACAGTGACTTGGACCGTAACTGATAACGCAGGCCTTACAGCTACCTGTACACAAACGGTAACTGTTAATGATACAATGCCTCCTACAATTACTTGTCCTACGAATCTAGTAATAAGTACAGATACGTCTTGTGAGGCAACTAGTGTTGCTCTAGGAACTCCAACTACAGTTGATAATTGTGGAGTAGCTTCCGTTACCAATGATGCTCCTGCCACTTTTCCTCTTGGAGAAACCACAGTGACTTGGACAGTAACTGATAACACTGGTCTTACAGCTACCTGTACACAAACGGTAACTGTCAATGATACAACGCCGCCTACAATTACTTGTCCAGCGGATGTAGTAATAAGTGCGGATGCGTCTTGTGTAGTAACTAGTGTTACTCTAGGGGCTCCAACTACAGCTGATAATTGCGGGGTAGCTTCCGTTACCAATGATGCTCCGGCAACGTTCCCTCTTGGAGAAACCACAGTGACTTGGATAGTAACTGATAACGCTGGTCTTACAGCTACCTGTACACAAACGGTAACTGTTAATGATACAACACCTCCTACAATTACTTGTCCTACGGATGTAGTAATAAGTGCGGATGCGTCTTGTATAGCAACTAGTGTTGCTCTAGGGGCTCCAACTACAGCTGATAATTGCGGGGTAGCTTCCGTTACCAATGATGCTCCGGCAACGTTCCCTCTTGGAGAAACCACAGTGACTTGGATAGTAACTGATAATACAGGCCTTACAGCTACCTGTACACAAACGGTAACTGTTAATGATACAACACCTCCTACAATTACTTGTCCTACGGATGTAGTAATAAGTGCGGATGCGTCTTGTATAGCAACTAGTGTTGCTCTAGGGGCTCCAACTACAGCTGATAATTGCGGGGTAGCTTCCGTTACCAATGATGCTCCGGCAACGTTCCCTCTTGGAGAAACCACAGTGACTTGGAC
>NZ_QPIG01000013.1 GCF_003337215.1 Oceanihabitans sediminis | reverse complement strand
ATACAAAACAAAGCACCATGATTAAAAATAAATTACACGGTGAATCTGTTTTAGGAAACCCTAGTAAAGCAGTTGTAAGCTCTTTAAAACGTAGTTTGAAGCAATTGCAAAAAGAAATAAAAATGCTGGAAGACAAACTTTTGATTTTAGTTAAACAAGAGCATCAAGAAGTATTAACCCGATTAAAAAGCATACCAGGTATTGGAAACAAAACAGCTCTAATGTTGGTGGTTCTAACAGATGGTTTTAAACGATTTACAAGTGGTAGTGAATTGTGTAGTTATGCAGGATTAACTCCCGTGATAAAAAGAAGTGGCAGCAGTGTAACTGGCCGCAGTAAAATAAGTAAAATGGGGAACCAAAAACTTCGAAACTTATTATTTATGTGCAGTTTTAATGCCTGCAAATACAATAAAGCTTGTAAGGATATTTATGAGCGATTAGTTGCTAAAGGAAAAAGTAAAAAATTAGCACTAATTGCAGTATGCAATAAGCTCTTAAAACAAGCTTTTGCTATTGCTAAATCTGGACTAATATATGAAGATACCTACAGAAGTTCCTTGGTGAAAAATTAATGCTTTTTTACTTGTTTTTTACCACAGTACTTTGTTGCCAACTGGTTTTATTTTTCCGTTTTGATTTTCTTTTTGTTCTCGTAACTAAACTCGTCCAATTCTTTTAATTCAGTTGCTATTTTCTCTTTCCATTCCACGATTTTTTGTACGTTTCGCCCGCTTTCAGTTTCTTCTACCAATTCCAGGCGACTTTTAGAAAATTCAGTCATAATGTCGTTGTTGATTTGGTTTATAATGTCAAATCCTTTTGCGATTTGGCCTTTATTTTCCAATGCTCTTTTTCTAAATTTTCTTGCGTGAATTTCGGCAAGGTCAAATTGCATTTGTTGAAAGTCAATTTGTTTTTGAATGTCAGCAACTTTTGTGGTGTCTATCCACGAAGCATTGCCAAGAAATATATTTTCTATTTTTTGATTCAGATTGCGTTTCATAAAGTCAAATCCGCCGATTGCGTGTGAAATCATAAATTGGCTGAAAACGACATCATTATTTTCATCGCTGATTTTGATTTTAAAATCCTCAATTGTTAGTTTTTGGTCAGAACTCCATCTTTTTTGTCCTTCTTGTAAATTCTGTCCAAAGGTTAAGTTTAGTGAACTAATTATTAAAATCAGTCCGATTATTATTCTATTCATACGGTTCTTTTCAACTTGTTGGCAACGTTTGGTATATGAGCTGTGGCGTGGTTTAGTTACGGACGATTCCAAACAGGCACTTGCCAGAGGAAAATCCGCAGGATTTTCCAAGTAGGCATTGACCAAGCCATAGCTTATACACGGCTTAAGTTAGCATTTTAATAAAAACACTAAATTAAGACCTATAAATAAGAAAGAACAAAGGAGAGGAATAAGGTTATTATATACGCAGAGACTTTGATCTCGTCAACATTGAAAATCCCCTCT
>NZ_QPIG01000012.1 GCF_003337215.1 Oceanihabitans sediminis | reverse complement strand
GCAATAAGCTATTAAAACAAGCTTTTGCTATTGCTAAATCTGGACTAATATATGAGGATAGCTACAGAAGTTCCTTGGTGAAAAATTAATGCTTTTTTACTTGTTTTTTACCACAGTACTTTGTTAGCAGCAGATTTTATTCTATATTTAATGCTTTTTTCTGCTGTTCAGTTAAATTCCAGTTTTCTTGTATATCTAAATTCAATAAAATACAGTTGACTTTTAAATTTGAATTTTGATTCTTTAACTCTTTATACCATTCGAAAGATTGTTCATTAAATTTATCAACAAATTTCGCCCAATTTATTATAATAAAAACACTCCCATTTTCAGTTATGTCTTGGTTTAAAGGTGAAATATGTTTTAACCAATCGTTAATTGTGACTTTTTTATTGAATTTTAATGAATTGATTTTTTCAATTTCATTAATAACCTGCGAGCATTCATTGTCATTAAATCTATTTTTAACTAAATATCCGTTTGAATTGAAGAATAAAATTTCAGGTACTTGAAGTTTGTCGTTATTGTTCAGATAGGCGAAACTATTAAAATCTTTAATAGAGTATAAATCATCTTTTTCAAAATTCACTTCTTTTTCAGTAAGATATGTATTTAAACTTTCTTTATTTTCAATATTAAAATCGATTGATATATTTTTCTGCGCAAAACAAGACATAGAAGTAATAAAGAACAAAGCTATATGTACAATTATTTTCATAATTTATTATTTATAATCGTGGTTTTTTTAATTTGCTGCTAACGTTGTTGTATATGGTTTGTTGCGTGTTTCAAGTAACTAATTTAGTAAATACAAACCGAATAGAAAATCCGCGAGGATTTTCGTAAGTAGGCGAGAACTAGCAATAAATTATATACGGTGTTATGCTACGTTATTAATTCCGTTTCTTTTTATCTTTTCTGTCGCAATAAGCATAAATTAAATCATCGACTGCATTATCTCCCAATTCTTTCGCTTTCTTTAAATCTTTACAAGCACTTTTCGTTTCTTTTTTACTCGGTTGTAAATTTCCGTTTCCAGTCAGAAGATTGATTTTCGCAGTTCCACGATTTGCAATAGATTCCACATAATTTGGTTTTAATTCAATTGCTTTTGAATAGTCAATTATTGATTGCTCAAAATTCCGCAACATATCGTTCGCAGTTCCACGAATGAAATATAATTCAGGGTCTTTTGCGTTTATGGTAAAATATCTGTCACAATTTTTAATTACTTCCTCAAACTTACCTTGAGAATAATTAATTCGAGCGAGCCAATAAAGTGATGCTTCCATCATTCCATTGTTATTGTTTTTTACAACGACATAATTAAAATCCTCTTTTGCTTTTTCTAAATTTCCAGCGTGCATTTGAGAAAGTCCTCTGTCTATAAATGAAGCCATATCAGTACTGTCCAACTTAATTGCTTCTGTAAAGTCAGATATTGCTAAACCATATTTTTTAATTCGGTCATATGATAGTCCACGATTTATGAAACAAGTTTTTCGAACAGTTTTTTCGTCCACCATTTCCATCAATTCCGTATAATTTGAAATTGCCTCTTGAAATTTTCCTGATTTAAAATTCGAGTTTCCAGAAGTATATAATTCCGTCGCTTTGTTCTGCGAAAAAGTTGTTGTGGAAACTAAAATTCCAATTAAAAGTATTAATGTTTGTTTCATTGGTCTAATGTAGCATAACGTTGTTGTGTATGATTTCGTTGCGTGTTTCAGCAACTAAATTAGTAAACAAAAACGAACCAGAGGAAATTCCGAAGGAATTTCCAAGTAGGCGAGTACTAGCAATGAATTATACACGTTGTTGTAAAACGTTTTTATTCAGTTCCAATTACTATTGGAATTTGCGATTTAACTTCTTTTTCATTTACACAAGCAGGATACCATTCAGTCAATTCAATCAGCAATTTCGTTATCTGCTTTTCAATACTTTTATCTAATTGTCCTAAAAACCTAATTGGCTTCTCTTCAATTTTACCATTTTCATTAATTACAACAAAGGCTTTTATTTTACTTGGTACATAACCTTTTATATTTTTAATTTCCTTTACCAATATTTTATAATCAGATTTTAAACTTGGTACTTTGTCAGGCTTTAGATAAACTCCATTTTCGTTTGTAATTCCGTACCAAATCTTGTTTTGTTCTAATGTCCATTTATAGTCAGAAGATTGTTTGTTGATTCCTTTAAAATTTTTGAATTTACCTTTGATTTGTTCTGTTTTTATCAAAGAGTCATTTCGTATATGTTGTACTTCTAAAATATACATTCCACGCAAACCATTTATTTTGTCAAATGGATTTTGGTTTAATTTCAGATTTACTTTTTTTACTCGATAAGTAATTAAATTATCCAAATCAACAACGTCAGTCCAATAGTTGTATGTTACTTTTTTAATATTCAAATGTTTGTCAATAGAAAACTTGATGTCATTTCCAGTAAATCCAGAGGTATAACTATTTCTGATTTCTATTTCAGAATTTGATTTGAAGTTAAATTTTAAACTTTCAAAGTCATTTTTGGGATTTCCAATATCATCAAATCGATTGAATTCATCTTTAATCTCATATTTGGGAAGATTTTTGTCAATAGTTACTTTGTCTTGTCCGAAAGCAAAATTTGTGATTAAAATCAATATGATAATTTGAATTCTCAATGTTTGTTTAAATGTTTTACAACGGTATTGTGTATGGAAAGTTGCGTGTTTGCGTGCGAGGATTTTCCGAAGGAAAATCAGACGTAGCAAACGTGCAACAACCTTTGTTTTAGTACAACACCAGCAATTTTTTATATACGGCTTAAGTTAGCATTTTAATAAAAACACTAAATTAAGACCTATAAATAAGAAAGAACAAAGGAGAGGAATAAGGTTATTATATACGCAGAGACTTTGATCTCGTCAACATTGAAAATC
>NZ_QPIG01000011.1 GCF_003337215.1 Oceanihabitans sediminis | reverse complement strand
AACTTGTTGGACTGAATTAACCTCTTTGTCAGTTACTCCAATATCCTTTTTGCAAGAAGTTGTTATTAGTGTTAAAATCAGTAATGTTAAAATTCTGTTCATAGTTTTGTTTATATGTGCTACAACGGTTTTGTGTATGGCTCGTTGCGGGAAAATCCGTGTGGATTTTTCCGCATAACCCAAATGTAGTGAATTGCAATGAATTCCGGTAAGGAATTCAGCCGCAATGAGCTATACACGGTGTTGTGCATAGTTTTTTTATTCAGTTTTATATTCTGTTCTCAATTCTGCATAATTATCAAATTCCGTATCGAGTAAACTTTCCTCAAACTTGTATTTCAGATATTCCATATCCAATTCAGTCAGAGAAACTGTCTTTTTTCCGTGCAGAAAGTTGTCAATTGCTTTTTTATGATAAGCACAAAAAATTCCCCAAACCATTAGTTTTATAAAATCAGATTCATTTTCTGTTTTCAATTCCGCATTGTCCCAAGATTCCGATAATGTTTTAAAATTTCCGCTATCTTTTTCAACCGTTTTTCCGTCCGAAATATCAATTTCAGATGGATAATATTTAATTGTTAGATTATAAACTTCCTTAAATGTCAATTTGGTGAGCTTTATTTTATTTGCTTAATATCATAGTAACTATTAATAGAAAAAGTGATGACCAAAAAAAACCTTGATATATCTTAATAATTACATCTTGATTTCTGGAAAGCCATTTATTATTTGAATTACTTTTTACAACTTTCTTTATCAACCTTGTCACAACATATTTATTCCAAAAGTAAATTACAATTGTAAATATTAAGACAAAACTTATTTTTTCTAATGCGGTCATTCTAAATTATGCACAACGGTCTCGTATAACCGTCAGTTACGGGTTAAAGTACGCAAATTTTTCGGTTTAGCACTGACGTTAGCAATTCCGAGTGGATTCGGACGCAGTCGAATCCGCCGTAATTGCGGTTATACATTGTTGTGCATAGTTTTTTTAATCAGTTTTATATTCCGTTCTCAATTCTGCATAATTATCAAATTCCGAATCGAGTAAACTTTCCTCAAACTTGTATTTCAGATATTCCATATCCAATTCAGTCAGAGAAACTGTCTTTTTTCCGTTCAGAAAGTTGTCAATTGCTTTTTTATGATAAGCGCAAAAAATTCCCCAAACCATTAGTTTTATAAAATCAGATTCATTATCTGCTTTCAATTCCGCATTGTCCCAAGATTCCGATAATGTTTTAAAATTCCCGCTATTTTTTTCAACCGTTTTCCCGTCCGAAATATCAATTTCAGATGGATAATATTTAATTGTCCGATTATAAACTTCCTTAAAGGTCATCTTTTTTGCGAGTTTTGGTAAATTATGCACAACGGTCAAGTATAAGCGTAGTGCGGGATTAAAAGCACTTCACTTTCGGTTTATCCTTATTTTTACTAATATTCAATTCGTTCATATTTAGCACTTTGGCCCGCATTACGCTTATACAATGTTGTAGGTAGTGCTTTTTTATCCGCGTTTTAATATCCGATCAGTCAATGATTTCCGTTTTGATGTAAAATTGCAAATATTTATTATGTGGGTTGTCAGTTTCAATTGTGATTACTTTTTTTTGTAATCCTTTTAATCCCTCTGTATTAAATGTAACATTCACCTTGGTAGATTCATCAGGTTTTAGTTTGGTTTTGTTTAATTCAGCTTTAACGCATTTACAACTTGTTGCTACTTTGTATAAATTTATGGGATTATCGAATGTATTTTTTAAAACAAAAGTTGCTCGTAGAGATTCAGCCTTTTTAGTTATTCCAAAATCATATATTGATGAGTTAGACAAATCATTTGTATTTAACTGGTGTTTTCGTACACTGCAACCCACTATTGATAATAGCAGCAATATGTAAAATAGTCTTTTCATAATCCGTAGCTATGATTAGGACATTTTTCAATTTTTCGTTCGTTCACGTTTTCAAATTTTCCTGTCTTTCGGTTAGCTCTCCACGCTTTTATTATTTTGGTATGAAATTCAGTTTCTGTCGGGTTTACAAGTGCAATGATTTCTGTTTCTAATCCATTTTTGGTTATACAATATTCGGTTAGGATTCTATTTTCTAATTCGCTGTTGTCAATTTCTAAAATATCGATAATAATATCTTGATGAGTATCTATACTTTTAAAGAACAATAAAATCCGTTTGTCTGAAGAAGAATATTCTTGAATTCCAAATGAGTTGTCAAAATTGTCTATTGGCAATAAATAACCTCCAATATATTGTATGGGATAATCTTCAAAAACAATTTTTTTCCCAAATTGTAGTCTATCTTGACCAATGAGTGAATTAATGTCCGTTCCCCATAATTGAAGTTTATTTTTAAATTCAAAATGTTCTACAAATTGCTTTAGTTTTTTTAGAGGAATACCATAATCAATTAAAGCAGGGCCTAAGCACGTTGGTCTTATCATCAAATATAATTCGTCTTCGATGTAGTTGAAATAAAACTCAGGGCAAATATTATCTACCCAAACTAATTCTTTCAATTTTTCTTTTTTCAATTTCTGAGCATCATTGTCCCAATAAATATGATACCCCTCTGAATTAAAGATGCTTTTTAAGGTATCTGTTGGAATTGAAAAGAAATCATCAAAAATAAGTTTATCCCCTGTGTTTAAATCATAAATAAGGCTTTTGAAAAAGAATTGCGGTCTCCCAAGATAAGGGTAGATTTGTGAAAAGATAGAAATGTTTAAGATATTATTTGATAAGTATTCTACGGTAAAGTTTTCCGTTATCCCGTCCCCATATTTTTCATTAGGCCCGTAATTCAGTTGGGTAGAATCTATTTCATAGTAATCGTGCAATTTGTTAACGTATGTGCTATCGTTGAAAGGGGTGTATTCAAAATGTTTTTTAATGTCATCATTGATTTTCTTTTGAGCTACAGAATTTATTCCACCTTTTATTTGAAGTACGAGTGAGTTTACTTCAACAATATTTTTAATATCAAAATTCACTTCTAAGGTGTCAATTTCAATTTGCGTATTTGATTGTGAATGGGCAAATAATGATACTAAAATTAAAAAAGGAAGAATTATTTTTTTCATATTTCGTTTTTCGTCAGCATTACCTACAACGTTTATGTATAAGAATAGTTTCGGGTTTGTATGCGAGGATTTGTCGAAGGAAAATCAGACGTTACAAACACGCAAAGACCTTTGATTAAGCACTGAACCGCAATTATTTTTATACGGTGT
>NZ_QPIG01000010.1 GCF_003337215.1 Oceanihabitans sediminis | reverse complement strand
AAAAATAATCAACTCATAACCCCTTAAAAATAAGGTTATAAAAAGCGGTTAAAAAATAATTAAGAAATTAATATAAAAAAGTCATTGTTGTATTAAAAAAGGTATCTATATTTGCACCCCGCTACGGAAACATTTCGATGTTTAGTGGTTAGGAAAAGTTCTTAAAAAGTGATGTTATGGTAAGTCAAAAATATTTTAAAATATTTTTCAAATAACATTGTGTAATTAAGAAAAGGGTTTTATATTTGCACCCGCTAAGCGCTGAGCGTTTAGAAAGAAAAGAAATAAGTTCATAGACATATTGAATTGACAGCGTAAGAAGATAATTGGAAACGATTATTTTCAACTAAGAGAATAAACCATTTTGAGTACTTGAAAATTCCATTAGTTGTTAAGAAACAAGTCGCAAGACTTAAAAATTTAACGATGAAGAGTTTGATCCTGGCTCAGGATGAACGCTAGCGGCAGGCTTAACACATGCAAGTCGAGGGGTAACAGAGGTGCTTGCACTTGCTGACGACCGGCGCACGGGTGAGTAACGCGTATAGAATCTGCCTTGCACAGGGGAATAACCAGGAGAAATTCTGACTAATACCCCATAATGTATGTTAATTGCATAATTTACATATTAAAGATTTATCGGTGCAAGATGACTATGCGTCCTATTAGCTAGATGGTGTGGTAACGGCACACCATGGCTACGATAGGTAGGGGCCCTGAGAGGGGGATCCCCCACACTGGTACTGAGACACGGACCAGACTCCTACGGGAGGCAGCAGTGAGGAATATTGGACAATGGAGGCAACTCTGATCCAGCCATGCCGCGTGCAGGAAGACTGCCCTATGGGTTGTAAACTGCTTTTATACAGGAAGAAACCTTTTCACGTGTGAGAAGCTGACGGTACTGTAAGAATAAGGATCGGCTAACTCCGTGCCAGCAGCCGCGGTAATACGGAGGATCCAAGCGTTATCCGGAATCATTGGGTTTAAAGGGTCCGTAGGTGGACAATTAAGTCAGGGGTGAAAGTCTGCAGCTCAACTGTAGAATTGCCTTTGATACTGGTTGTCTTGAATTATTATGAAGTAGTTAGAATATGTGGTGTAGCGGTGAAATGCATAGATATCACATGGAATACCAATTGCGAAGGCAGATTACTAATAATATATTGACACTGATGGACGAAAGCGTGGGGAGCGAACAGGATTAGATACCCTGGTAGTCCACGCCGTAAACGATGGTTACTAGTTGTTCGGATTTCGGTCTGAGTGACTAAGCGAAAGTGATAAGTAACCCACCTGGGGAGTACGTTCGCAAGAATGAAACTCAAAGGAATTGACGGGGGCCCGCACAAGCGGTGGAGCATGTGGTTTAATTCGATGATACGCGAGGAACCTTACCAGGGCTTAAATGTAGATTGACAGGTTTAGAAATAGACTTTTCTTCGGACAATTTACAAGGTGCTGCATGGTTGTCGTCAGCTCGTGCCGTGAGGTGTCAGGTTAAGTCCTATAACGAGCGCAACCCCTGTTGTTAGTTGCCATCGAGTAATGTCGGGAACTCTAACAAGACTGCCGGTGCAAACCGTGAGGAAGGTGGGGATGACGTCAAATCATCACGGCCCTTACGTCCTGGGCTACACACGTGCTACAATGGTAGGGACAGAGAGCAGCCACTTCGCGAGAAGGAGCGAATCTATAAACCCTATCACAGTTCGGATCGGAGTCTGCAACTCGACTCCGTGAAGCTGGAATCGCTAGTAATCGCATATCAGCCATGATGCGGTGAATACGTTCCCGGGCCTTGTACACACCGCCCGTCAAGCCATGGAAGCTGGGAGTGCCTGAAGTCCGTCACCGCAAGGAGCGGCCTAGGGTAAAATCGGTAACTAGGGCTAAGTCGTAACAAGGTAGCCGTACCGGAAGGTGCGGCTGGAACACCTCCTTTCTAGAGAAAGACGACTAAGGAATACAAAATTAGAGGACAATAAATTGTTTATTCTCAAGCTGTTAATTTAAATACTGATAATAATAGTAGAGTCTCATAGCTCAGCTGGTTAGAGCGCTACACTGATAATGTAGAGGTCGGCAGTTCGAGTCTGCCTGAGACTACTAACTACTATTAAAAGGAAATTCTAGAAGTTTGAGTAGTGGTTATTACTAACTACTAACTGCTAATTGCTAACGACTAGTAATTGGGGGATTAGCTCAGCTGGCTAGAGCGCCTGCCTTGCACGCAGGAGGTCATCGGTTCGACTCCGATATTCTCCACGATTCCTGAAAAAGGAAAAACGTTCATTGACATATTGAAAAAGATACATGAAAATTAAAATTAGATTATTCTAATATTAATATAAAAATTGTATGGTTAATTATACTCACCACGAGCGAGTGTAATTAATCAAGATTTAGTTGATTTATCAATTAAATCGAAACTCATTAAAAGACAAAAAGTACAATAAGCTACAAAAGAGCGTATGGGGAATGCCTAGGCTCTCAGAGGCGATGAAGGACGTGATAAGCTGCGAAAAGCTGCGGGGATTGGCACATACAAGTTGATCCGCAGATATCCGAATGGGGCAACCCAGCATGTTGAAGACATGTTATCCGCAAGGAGGCGAACCCGGAGAACTGAAACATCTAAGTACCCGGAGGAGAAGAAAACAATAGTGATTCCGTTAGTAGTGGCGAGCGAACGCGGATTAGCCCAAACCAGCATTGTTACGGCAATGTTGGGGTTGTAGGACCACGAGATTAGAAGCAAGATGAATTAGAACAAGTTGGAAAGCTTGGCCATAGACGGTGATAGCCCGGTATAAGTAAAGAATGTGGATATAGTGGTATCCTGAGTAGTGCGGGACACGAGTAATCCTGTATGAAACAGTCGGGACCATCCGATAAGGCTAAATACTCCTGAGAGACCGATAGTGAACTAGTACCGTGAGGGAAAGGTGAAAAGAACCCTGAATAAGGGAGTGAAATAGATCCTGAAACCATACGCTTACAAGCGGTCGGAGCCCTTTAGGGGGTGACGGCGTGCCTTTTGCATAATGAGCCTACGAGTTACCGTTGCTAGCAAGGTTAAGTGATTAAGTCACGGATCCGTAGCGAAAGCGAGTCTGAATAGGGCGCTTTAGTTAGTAGTGGTAGACGCGAAACCGTGTGATCTACCCATGGGCAGGTTGAAGTTTAGGTAACACTAAATGGAGGACCGAACCGGTTGACGTTGAAAAGTCTTCGGATGACCTGTGGGTAGGGGTGAAAGGCCAATCAAACTCGGAAATAGCTCGTACTCCCCGAAATGCATTTAGGTGCAGCGTTGATTTATAGTTTTATAGAGGTAGAGCTACTGATTGGATGCGGGGGCTTCACCGCCTACCAATTCCTGACAAACTCCGAATGCTATAAAATGTTAATCAGCAGTGAGGGCATGGGTGCTAAGGTCCATGTCCGAGAGGGAAAGAACCCAGACCATCAGCTAAGGTCCCCAAATATATGTTAAGTTGAAAAAACGAGGTTGAACTGCTTTGACAGCTAGGATGTTGGCTTGGAAGCAGCCATTCATTTAAAGAGTGCGTAACAGCTCACTAGTCGAGCGGTTCGGCATGGATAATAATCGGGCATAAACATATTACCGAAGCTATGGACTTGTAAAAGTGGTAGGGGAGCATTGTAGTGGCGTTGAAGGTGTGCTGTGAGGCATGCTGGAGTAGCTACAAAAGAAAATGTAGGCATAAGTAACGATAATGCGGGCGAGAAACCCGCACTCCGAAAGACTAAGGTTTCCTCAGCTATGCTAATCAGCTGAGGGTTAGTCGGGACCTAACGCGAACCCGAAAGGGGTAGTGGATGGACAACAGGTTAATATTCCTGTACCTGCTCATACTAAAAGTGACGGAGGCGTATATTTGGTGCGAACTGACGGAATAGTTCGTTGAAGAGAGTGGTAACACCTCGATAGTACACTAAGGCTACGGCCGCGGTGATAATCCAGAGAAGCGACTTCCAAGAAAAGCGAATGAAGCAGCCCGTACCCTAAACCGACACAGGTAGTTGGGATGAGAATTCTAAGGAGCTCGAGAGATTCATGGTTAAGGAACTAGGCAAAATAGACGCGTAACTTCGGGAGAAGCGTCGCCCATCTACGGATGGGCCGCAGTGAAAGAGTCCAGGCGACTGTTTATCAAAAACACAGGGCTATGCTAAATTGAAAGATGACGTATATGGCCTGACACCTGCCCGGTGCTGGAAGGTTAAGTGGAGTTGTTAGCTTCGGCGAAGCAATCAAATGAAGCCCCAGTAAACGGCGGCCGTAACTATAACGGTCCTAAGGTAGCGAAATTCCTTGTCGGGTAAGTTCCGACCTGCACGAATGGTGCAACGATCTGGACACTGTCTCAACCATGAGCTCGGTGAAATTGTAGTATCGGTGAAGATGCCGATTACCCGCAGTGGGACGAAAAGACCCCGTGAACCTTTACTATAGTTTAGTATTGGCTTTGGATAAGTAATGTGTAGGATAGGTGGGAGACTTTGAAGCGGCGTCGCTAGGCGTTGTGGAGTCATTGTTGAAATACCACCCTTTGCTTGTCTAGAGTCTAACCTTCATCTGAAGGGACAGTGCTTGATGGGTAGTTTGACTGGGGTGGTCGCCTCCAAAAGAGTAACGGAGGCTTCTAAAGGTTCCCTCAGTACGCTTGGTAACCGTGCGTAGAGTGCAATGGCATAAGGGAGCTTGACTGAGAGACCTACAAGTCGATCAGGTACGAAAGTAGAGCATAGTGATCCGGTGGTTCCGCATGGAAGGGCCATCGCTCAAAGGATAAAAGGTACTCCGGGGATAACAGGCTGATCTCCCCCAAGAGCTCATATCGACGGGGGGGTTTGGCACCTCGATGTCGGCTCGTCACATCCTGGGGCTGGAGAAGGTCCCAAGGGTTGGGCTGTTCGCCCATTAAAGTGGCACGCGAGCTGGGTTCAGAACGTCGTGAGACAGTTCGGTCTCTATCTACTGTGGGCGTTAGAAATTTGAGTGGATCTGACTCTAGTACGAGAGGACCGAGTTGGACAAACCTCTGGTGTATCTGTTGTTCCGCCAGGAGCATTGCAGAGTAGCTACGTTTGGAAGGGATAAGCGCTGAAAGCATATAAGCGCGAAACCCACCACAAGATGAGATTTCTTTAAAGGGTCGTGGGAGATGACCACGTTGATAGGTCATAGGTGTAAAGGCAGTAATGTCATAGCCGAGTGATACTAATAACCCATAGGCTTATTGTACGCCTGTTTTTTAGAGTACAAACAAACAATCATATTCATGTCATTTTTTTCAATATGTTAAGATATTTGCTGCAGATACGCAGCAGTATTTAGGAGTTAGTTCCTAGTAGTTAGTTTACTAATTACTTTTAACTAATCACTAATTACTTAAAACTTAAGGTGATTATAGCGATGGGGCTCACCTCTTACCATTCCGAACAGAGAAGTTAAGCCCATTAGCGCCGATGGTACTACATTGTGGAAGAGTAGGTCGTCGCCTTTTTTAAACCCTTCATTATTTATTTAATGAAGGGTTTTTTTATGC